>OZ271842.1:0-3250000 GCA_965601835.1 Rhodospirillales bacterium | reverse complement strand
CCGCAGCCCAATCGGAAAATTCGGCGGCGGTCTCTCGACCGTGCGGCCGGACGATCTCTTAGCTGAGGTCTATAAAGCGCTTGCCGACCGCGCGAATCTTGATCCGGGCCTGATTGACGAGGTTTATGCGGGATGCGGAAACCAAGCCGGCGAAGACAATCGCGACGTCGCCCGAATGGCCGCTTTGTTGGCTGGGTTTCCGAAGGAGGTGCCTGGTGTCACCGTCAATCGTAATTGTGCGTCGGCGCTTGACGCCGTAAATGCCGCCGCGCGCGCGATCGCGACAGGAGAAGGAAGCGTCTACTTTGGATCGGGCGTTGAATGCATGAGCCGGGCGCCGTTCGTGATGGCAAAGCCGGAACGGGTGCCCACAAACAAGGCCCCGACGTTGTGGGATACCACTGTTGGATGGCGGTTCAACAATCCGAAAATGGACGCGATGTACCCAATCATCTCGCTCGGCGAAACGGCTGAAAATATCGCGCAAGAGATGCAGATCTCCCGAGAGGAACAAGACGCTTTTGCATTAGAGAGCCATAAACGGGCCGTCGCGGCGATGAACGACGGCAAGTTCGCTGAAGAGATTTGTCCTATACCCGTTCCGACCCGCCGCGGTGATCCGATCATGGTCGATACGGACGAACACATCCGGGCACGCAATGACGACGGCCCTTGGGTCGTGGATACGGATATGGACGACTTGGGGCGGCTTCGCCCAGCGTTCACCAAGGACGGCACGGTTACGGCAGGCAATTCATCCGGCATCAATGACGGTGCGGCGGCACTGTTGATGATGGACGCGGAACGTGCCGATACCCTCGGCATGAAGCCCATGATGCGTTGGGTTGGCTGTGCGTCCGCGGGCGTCGATCCAGGCGTCATGGGGTACGGACCTGTGCCCGCAACGGAGAAGTTGCTCCAACGGTTCGGGCTGTCACTGGACGATATTGATCTCATCGAACTGAATGAGGCGTTCGCGGCACAAACCATCGGATGCATGCGGCGGCTGGGCATTGATCATGCGAAGTTGAACGTGAACGGCGGCGCGATCGCCTTGGGCCATCCGACAGGAGCCTCAGGTGCGCGCATCGTCGTGACCTTAATGCACGAGATGGCGCGCCGCGCGCGTGCCGGGCAACCGGTCAAGTACGGGCTTGCCACTCTTTGCGTCGGCGTCGGCATGGGGGTCGCAACCTTGTTCGAGTGGATCGGAGACTGACATGTCGCGTCCCCTGGAAGGCGTTCGTGTCGTTGGACTCGAACAATACATGGCCGGGCCTTATTGCACTCTGCTGCTCGCCGACGCGGGCGCCGAGGTTATCAAGATCGAGCGCCCCGGCACCGGCGATCCGCGCCGAAGCATGCCGCCTTTCGCTGAAAAAGACGGGCACCGGAAAGGCGCCGGCTTTATGGGCTACAACCGCAACAAAAAAAGTCTCGCCCTGAACTTGCGGGAGGATGCAGGCAAGGAGATCTTTCGCAAGCTGGTCGCCACCGCCGATGTCGTGGTTGAAAATCTGCGTCCGGGCTCAATGAGCAAACAGGGTCTCGGCCATGCCGATATGCGGGCGGCAGACCCGCGACTTATTTGGGCCATCATTTCCGGTTTCGGGCGCATGCCAGGCAAGACAGGTCCGTACTCGGATCGTCCGGCGTTCGATATCGTCGCGGAAAGCATGAGCGGCATGATGAATTTGGTCGGCTTCGCGGACAAGCCACCCAGTTGGACGATCTATGGGCTCGCCGATATTTTGTCCGGAACGATGGCGGCCTACGGCATCATGCAGGCGCTGTTGATGCGCGAGCGGACTGGCGAAGGGCAGTTGGTCGATAGCGCGATGTTCGACAACATGCTCGCATTGAACGAACAGATGGTGACCTACTATTCAGTCGCCGGTGAAATCGGCGAGCGCGGCACGCCAAAGAACTACTACCCGCGCGGCGCGTTCGAGGCCTCGGACGGCTGGGTCGCTTTACATTGTCCAGACAACATTCTTTGGGGACGGCTCGCCGAAGCGATCGGACATCCCGAACTCAAAGAGGACGAGCGCACCGCCACGGCGCCGGCCCGCTGTCAGCATATTCCGATGATCGATACGCTGATCACTGAATACCTAAGCCGCATGACGCGCGATCAAGCCGTTGAGACTTTGAACGCCGCAGGTGTGCCCTGCGGACCGGTCAACCGCGCTGACGACATTTTTGAAGATCCGCACGTCAGGGCGCGGGGGATGCTGTTCGATATCGAAGATCCATCCGTCGGCACCTATACGTTTGCACGCACGACACCGATGCTGTCGGCGGCTCCGGACCCGCGCGCCGAGCCGGCACCGGAACTGGGGCAACATACCCGGCAAATCCTCACCGAGCTGGGTTACGGAGAGAGCGACATCGCATCTCTGGCCGAGGACGGCGCCGTCGGCGTTTCGGATTAAGCACCGCGGCCTATGCCGCCACGGCGCGCTCGCCATTAAAGAGCAAACCGTCCTTTCCGGCGGATATCTTGAGCTCTTGGCCTTCGGCAATCTTCCCTTCGAGGATGGCTTGAGCGAGTGGATTCTCGAGCGCCCGTTGGATCGTCCGCTTCAGCGGCCGAGCCCCGTATACCGGGTCGAAACCTTGATCAGCCAACCACCCCCGAGCGGAACCGTCCAACTTCAGCGCGATCTGCCGATCGTCCAATCGGGATCGCAGGCGGTTCAGCTGAATCTCGACAATTCCGTCCATATGTTCACGCGCTAGGCGACGGAATAATATCGTCTCGTCGAGACGGTTCAGGAACTCCGGCCTGAATGATGCGCGAACCACCTCCATGACCAACGGTCGAAGTTCTTCCAGGTCGTGACCGGATTCCTGATTGGCAATGACATCGCTGCCCAGGTTCGACGTCATAATGATCAACGTATTGCGAAAGTCGACGGTTCGACCTTGGCCGTCCGTCAGGCGTCCATCATCGAGCACCTGCAGAAGTACATTGAATACATCGGGGTGCGCCTTTTCGACTTCGTCAAACAGGATCACCTGATACGGCCGCCGTCGGACCGCTTCGGTCAATGAACCGCCTTCGTCGTATCCAACGTAGCCAGGCGGCGCGCCAATCAACCGTGCCACGGCGTGTTTTTCCATGAATTCCGACATGTCGATCCGAACCAACGCATGCTCATCATCGAACAGAAACTCGGCCAGAGCCTTGGTCAATTCGGTCTTCCCAACACCGGTTGGGCCGAGGAAGAGAAACGAACCGATTGGCCGGTTCGGATCGCCCAATCCAGCCCGAGCGCGCCGCACGGCATTCGAAACGGCGATCAAGGCGTCCTCTTGCCCGATCACGCGGCCACGCAGCGCTTCTTCCATGCGTAGCAGTTTCTCTCGCTCTCCTTCGAGCATCTTATCGACCGGAATACCCGTCCACCGCGACACGACCTGGGCTACATGTTCTGCCGTGACAGATTCGTCCACCATGTGCGCCGCCTCGGCAGCATCCGCCGTCGCAAGCTTTTCCTCCAGCTTCGGAATCAGGTCATAGGTCAGCTCTCCGGCCTCGTCCAAGCGACCTTCTCGAATGGCGCGCTCAGCAGTGACACGCGCGACGTCGAGCTCTTCTTTTAGCTTGGTTGTGTCTGCCAGCGACGCTTTCTCAGATTCCCACTGCGATGTGAGTTGTTCCGACTCCGACTCCAGCTCAGACAATTCACCCTCAAGCTTCCCTAACCGTTCCGCGGACGCAGTGTCTTTTTCCTTCTTCAGAGCCTCGCGCTCGATCTTGAGCTGAATGATACGCCGGTCTAATTCGTCGATTTCTTCGGGCTTGCTATCAATCTGCATCCTCAGGCGGCTGGCCGATTCGTCAACAAGGTCGATGGCCTTGTCCGGAAGGAAACGGTCCGTGATATACCGGGCGCTCAGCGTCGCAGCCGAGACCAGCGAAGAGTCCGTGATGCCAACGCCATGGTGCAGTTCGTATTTCTCTTTGATGCCCCGTAAAATAGATATCGTGTCCTCGACAGACGGCTCATTGACGAACACCGGCTGAAAACGGCGCGCCAATGCTGCGTCTTTCTCAACGTGTTTTCGATATTCGTCGAGCGTTGTCGCACCGACACAATGGAGCTCGCCCCGTGCCAGAGCCGGTTTCAAAAGGTTCGAAGCGTCCATTGATCCTTCGCTGGCGCCCGCTCCGACCAAGGTATGCATCTCATCGATGAACAGAATGATCTGGCCGGCCGCTGCCTGCACTTCCGTCAGAACGGCCTTTAGGCGTTCTTCGAATTCGCCGCGGAATTTCGCCCCCGCAATGAGCGCACCGAGATCCAAAACCATCAGTTGCTTGTGCTTCAGGTTCTCCGGTACATCGCCGCCGACAATACGCTGCGCGAGGCCCTCAACGATGGCAGTCTTTCCGACGCCCGGCTCACCAATCAGTACAGGATTGTTCTTCGTCCGGCGCGAGAGCACTTGGATCGTCCGGCGGATTTCCTCATCCCGCCCGATCACGGGGTCAAGCCCGCCTTCCATCGCGACGGCTGTCAGATCGCGCGCGTATTTGGTGAGCGCGTCAAAGGTGTCCTCCGCATTCGCGGAATGCGCAGCCCGGCCTTTGCGAAATTCGTTGATCGCCGTATTCAAGTCTTGCGGCGATATGCCGGCATCTGCGAGGACCGTTGCAGCCTCCGTGCCTTGGCCCATCGCGACTGCCAACAAAAGCCGCTCCGTGGTGACGACGCTGTCACCTGCCTTTTCTGCAATTTGCTCCGCCTGATCGAACAGCTTGGCGGTATCCGGCGCGAGGTACAATTGACCGGCGCCAGCTCCTTCGACTTTTGGAATCTTGTAGAAGGCGCGATTGCAGCCCTCTACCGCACGCCCTTTGTCGCCACCGGCCGCCTCGACCAAGTTAAGCGCCAAACCCTCCTTGTCTTCAAACAAGGATTTCAAAACATGCAGCGGTGTAAGTTGTTGATGGTTGTTCCTTAGGGCAAGCGATTGGGCGGACTGTATCAAGCCCCGCGCACGCTCCGTGAACTTTTCGAATTCCATGCCTTTCATCCTTTTTGGTGCAAGCGATTTTCACCCTCTTGATGAGCAATGAAAACCCTCCACAGTTTGTGGTCATACTCTTTTTGATATGGCCCGTATGCTCAATGCCGCAAGGCTACAGACATCATTTATGGAAGTCAGTGGCCATGCAATTGACAGGTACGATAGTGGCCATCAATGTGGCCACATGTATGCAACAATCGATTCCATCTATCGCTACCCTGTGAAGGGGCTGACGCCGGAGAAACGCGATCGCGTCGAGGTCATAAAGAAGTCGGCCATACCCAATGATCGTCGATTTGCTTTGGCGCTGGGGACGACGCCGGTCGACGGCACTGTCTCCGCATGGATGCCAAAAACGAATTACTTGATGCTGGCGCGCAACGAGCGCCTCGCGCTTTTGGAAACGTCATTCGACGACGAGACGTCGGCACTTACGATTTCCAGGGGTGGCAAGCAGGTCGCCCGCGGCGTCCTCACTGAGAAAATCGGCAGGACGATGATCGAGGATTTTTTCGCGGCGTTTCTGGGCGATGAGTGCCGAGGCCGCCCCAAAGTCGTGGAAGCCGCACCTCATCACGTGTTGTCGGATCACAAAGCGCCGGTTATTTCTCTGATCAATCTTGAGACACTGGGAGACATGGCACGAGTCCTTGGCGACGCCCCCGACCCTCGCAGGTTCCGCGGGAACTTGCTGTTAGGCGGCCTGGAACCTTGGTCCGAGTTTGACATGATCGGAAAACGCTTTCGCGCCGGAAGCACCCTGTTGGAAATCAAGCAACGGATCGATCGTTGTGCGGCGACAAACGTCAATCCGCAGACCGCAGAGCGGGACTTGAATATTCCGAAGAGCCTTCAGCGGGCTTTCGGTCATATTGATTGCGGGGTCTTTGCAACCGTCATAGAGGGTGGCGAGATCGCCGCGGGGCAAAAACTAGAGCCTGTTTGAGTTCTGCTTTCGGACTAGTCGGCGGCCGATGCCTGATCAGCGGCATTTGCCTCGGAAACATTGTCGCTTTCCGATTTTCTCGAACGCCGCGGCTTGCGTCCTCGCGCCGGAGCATCCTCTGGCTTTTCCTCGGCGGATGATTTTGCCTCTTCGAGAGGAATACTCGGTTGCTCCGCGCCCGGCTTAGAGACGTCGTCGACGGCCTCCGGAGGTTGGCCTGTCGAACGTTCCGAGTTATTGCTCTCTTTCGCCGGCGTTTCTTGCGAAGCATCCCGGTTGCCGCGGCCACGCGCGTTGTCACGCTGCTGTTGTGCTTCTTTGTCGGCGCTCAATATTCGGAAATAGTGCTCTGCATGTTGCAGATACCCTTCCGCCAGCACCCGGTCACCGGTCGAAAAAGCGTCTCTGGCGAGCGACTGATACTTATCGAACACCTGCTGAGCTGTACCTCGGACCTTAACGTCAGGCCCATTACTCTCAAACGAATTGCCGCGTTGGTTAGGATACCGCCGCCCATTATTACGGGAGCGCTGACGTCTGCTATTTTGACCGTGTTTCATGAGTCTCTATATGCTTTTGCCAATAAGGCGCCTCTTTCGACCAGGAACTCACTCCGGGCACCATCGCTTTCCAGTGGAGAGCGATCCAAGACGCATTAAATTTGGGTTCAAAAAATCGCCCAGCGGGCGTCCCCTAAAATCCCTAAGGATTACGTTTCAAAGTTAGCGACTGCCGTTGACGAATCCAACACTTTTTTTGCGGAATGCGACAGCACGTGTCACGTTCGCGGCATCGCCGAGGCTGGCAACACATTCATAACCCTCGGACGCCGCCAATGGCTCAAGCTGCTCTAACTGCCCCAACCCAATTTCAAATACTACCCATCCGTCCGAAGGCAAAAGGCCCCGTATTCCCAGAAGTATGGCCCTATAGGCGTCCAACCCATCGTCCCCACCGTCCAACGCCAGTCTGGGTTCGTAATCTCGGACCGTGGCGTCTAGCTCATCAACGTCGTCGCTTGGGATATAAGGAGGGTTCGATACGATCAAATCGAATTCACCGGATATCCCGTCGCACCAAGACGTTGCGCGGAAGTCTATCCGTTCGGAGAGCGCAAGGCTGTCGGCATTGTTTTTTGCGACCCGCAATGCGGGCAACGAAATGTCCGTGGCAAGCGCAGTCGCGTTTGGAAACTCTTGCAAAAGTGCGAAAGCCAAGCATCCCGTTCCGGTGCCCAAGTCCAGAACTCGGCTTGGATGGGAACGATGTCTATACAAGTCAATCACCAACTCGATCAACGTTTCGCTATCCGGACGCGGCACCAAGGTATCGGCGCTGACCCGCAAATCCATACTCCAGAATTCACGGCGGCCAAGTATATGCGCCATGGGCATCGCGTTTCCGCGTTTCGCCGTGAGATCCTTCAGAGCGGCAAGCTGATCTGGCGAGAGGTTTGTCTCGGGACGCGCGTAGACCTGCGCCACGCTTAGTCCGGTCACATGCGACGCAATCAACCTCATCTCGGCCCGTGAGTTCTCAATCCCTGCGCTATGAAGTTTCCCTTCAAGCGTCGATAACGCTTCGCCGATCGTCACCAAGTCCACTTACTCCAGCGCCGCCAAACGCCTGGCATTGTCCTCCGTCAGAAGCGCATCGACGACATCGTCCAGTTCACCTTCAAGGAAGCTATCCAAGATGTGCAACGTGAGATTGATGCGATGATCGGTGACACGGCGTTCTGGGAAATTGTACGTCCGAATACGCTCGGACCGATCGCCCGATCCGACCTGGTCTTTACGCTGTTGAGCCCGTTCGTTGGCCATACGCTCGCGCTCCAGGTCATACAACCGCGCGCGCAGCACCTTCATGGCCTTGGCTCTATTCTTGTGTTGAGATTTCTCATCCTGCTGTGTGACGACAATTCCGGTCGGCAAATGCGTGATACGGACCGCACTATCGGTGGTGTTCACATGCTGGCCACCGGCCCCTTGAGACCGATACGTATCGATACGCAAGTCTTTGTCTTCGATGTGAACATCTACATCTTCTGCTTCCGGCATCACGGCGACCGTCGCAGCGGATGTGTGAATCCGACCGCCGGACTCTGTAACCGGCACTCTTTGGACACGATGGACACCGCTTTCGAACTTCAACCGTCGAAATACATCCGTGCCCCTTATCTCGGCGACGGCCTCCTTAGCACCCCCGATTCCAGTATCCTGCAAATGCATGATTTCAAACTTCCAGCCCATACTATCGGCATACCGCTGGTACATGCGGAAAAGATCCGCTGCAAACAGTGCCGCCTCGTCGCCGCCCGTACCCGCGCGCACCTCCAAGATGGCGTTACGGCCGTCCGCCTCGTCTTTCGGGATCATGAGCAACTTCATCTGCGCTTCCAACTGCGGCAGTTGCTCTTTCAGTGTCTTTTGCTCCTCCTCCGCCAGTGTCCGCATCTCCGCATCTGTCGATGCATCGCCGATCAGTTCTTCAACGTCGGCCAGTTGAACGGCCGCGTCGCGGTATGCGGATATCGCGGCAACGACCGGATCAAGATCCGCATATTCCTTGGAGAGCTTCGCAAACTCATCGCCACTGAGGTCGCCAGCCGACATCAAGTGCGCCAACTCATCGTGCCGAGCGACTACCCGCTCCAGATGTCCTTCGATGCTCACCGAGATGCGCCCCCATCGTCCGGTAAATCAAACAATTGCCTCATTAAACCCTCAACCTGATTCATATCGGCGCCCGTGCCCGCGAGATCCCTGAGGGTTTCTGACGGTGCGTGCATGAGTTTCTGCAAAAGCAAATGCGTCGCCTTTTCGGCGTCGCCACCCGCCGCCAACAGTGCTTCTTGGCGATATTGTTCGGCCTGCGCGCGCAAAGCAGCGATCAGTGGCGCCGATGATTTTTCCATGGAGCGGCCAAAGTACTTTGCGACCTCAACCGAGACGATGGAATCCGCAGCATTCATTTCGGCTTCACGACTCGCCCGCCCTTCCATGGCCAATCGTTCAAGATCACCGATGTCATAGAGGAAAGCATCATCCAGCCGGTCAACGGCCGGTTCCACATCACTCGGCAAACTCGCATCAATGATGAACTGCGGCCTGTAGCGACGCGCCCTCAGCGAGGATCTAACCATATCTGCCGTCAATGGTCGGCCTCGTCCGCCTATGGCCGTGACGATAACGTCGGCCTCTTCTAGCGCGGCGGCGGCACCCACTTGAGATACGCTCTCGATGCCGAGATTTTGCGCAATCGTATCCATCGATTTACCGATCAGATCCACCGCCTGCATGGACCGCAGACCCGCGCGCTGTAATTCCCGCGCGATGACCTCGCCCATTTCACCGGAACCAAGCACGACGCCTTTTGCTCGGTTCAAGTCGCCATGCACATCCCGCGCAACGGATACGGCTACGGCCGCGATGGAGACAGGGCGTTCGCCGATCGCCGTTTCCGACCGAACACGTTTGGCGACACCGTAGGCGGCCTGAAACAACTGCTCCAACTCGCCCTGAACCATGCCATGGTCACGTGCCAGTCGGTGGCAAGCCTTCACCTGCCCGAGCACCTGAGGCTCTCCGACGACCACACTGTCAAGCGAGGACGCGACACGGAAAAAATGCTCGACGGCATCCGTGTTTTCTTTGCGGAACAATCCACTGGACAAATCCTGAACCGCCAATCCGGCGTGCCGCGCAAGGCTGTTTGCGAAAGTCGCATACGCTTGGTCCGGTTCGTCGACAAACCCGCCGGTCTCGACCCTATCGCATGTCGAAATTACGTAGGCATTGTCCAGCCCAGATGCTCGAACGGAGTCGAGGAACAGCGGCACGTTCTCATCTTCGACAAACATCCGGTCGCGCAATGACAGGCTGCCGGTTACGTGGTTGGCGCCGACAATAAGTAATGTTGGTGTTGAATGGGAAACGCTGCCCACGGCACCTAACGGTAAACGGTGAGGTGCTCCTGCAAGTCCGTCAAAAGCACCTCTGCCTGTTCACCGCTCCGCATATTGCGCACCGTTACTGCGTTACGCGCCAACTCATCCTCCCCCACGATAACCACGGCCACCGCGTTCAATTTGTCGGCCCGTTTCATCCGCTTGCCCATGTTGCCAGAGTACCCTAGGTCAATCTGATACCCGGCACCACGAAGTTGTTGAGCGAGAGATAGCATGAACGT
Organism: Rhodospirillales bacterium; assembly: GCA_965601835.1. GTDB lineage: Bacteria > Pseudomonadota > Alphaproteobacteria > Rhodospirillales > Casp-alpha2 > UBA4479. The sequence goes on along the minus strand of OZ271842.1, from coordinate 3,239,823 downwards.
GTCGTCGATGTTACCAACTGGCACCAAGGCAATGGGAAGAAATGCCGACGGCACATCCCCGATCATCATGGCCAAACGTTCGATGCCGGCAGCCCAGCCGATGCCCGGCGTAGGCTTTCCACCCATCTGTTCCATCAATCCGTCATAGCGCCCACCGGCGAGCACAGCGCCCTGCGCCCCAAGCTTATCCGTGACAAACTCAAATGCCGTATGCGAGTAGTAGTCCAACCCACGTACGAGTTTTCGATTTACTTTGTACTGAATGCCAATCGCGTCCAGACCAGCCAAAACCGTGTCAAAGAAAGTGCGCGCGTTCTCACTTAGATGTTCCGTCAGTAGCGGCGCATCCATCATGACGACCCTGTCGCCCTCATCCTTGGAGTCGAAGATCCGCAGCGGGTTTTTCTCCAGCCGTGTCAGGCTGTCTTCGGATAGCTTTTCTTTATGGCCATTCAGGTAGTCAACCAGCACCGAACGGTAGATTTGCCGGCTTTCCGTATCGCCAAGGGTATTGATCTCAAGCGTCACGTCCTCGGCAATCCCCAGTTCCCGGAGAAAATGGTCGCCGACGGCGATGACTTCGATGTCCGCCTGCGGCCCAGGGACCCCAAGGATTTCGATGTCGACTTGGTGAAACTGGCGTAGTCGACCTTTCTGTGGGCGCTCGTACCGAAATACTGGCCCTCGTGCGAAGTACTTGATCGGCACCGACTGCTGCAGTCCATTCGACATGAATGCCCGTGCGATCCCTGCGGTAAACTCCGGTCGAAGGGTGATACTATCGCCGCCGCGATCTTCGAAGGTGTACATCTCTTTGGTGACGATGTCCGATGTGTCCCCCAACGTACGCTGGAAAACGTCGGTAAACTCGAAGACCGGAGGCGTCATCTCTTCGAAGCCGTAGCGCAACGCGATATCGGCCGCCGTGCTGGCAACGTGCCGCTGCGCGCGCGCCGTATCCGGCAAAAGGTCATGTGTGCCGCGTACCGGCTGCAAAGTTGGCATACTCTTTTTCCGTAAACCTATTCGGCCGCGTCGGTGGATGATGCGCCGGCACCGTAACGTTGCCGAACATAGTCCTCGACCAGCCCCTGGAACTCTTCGGCGATCCCCTCGCCACGCAGCGTCGAGTGTTTTTTGCCGTCGATAAAGACGGGGGCGCTCGGCGCTTCTCCCGTGCCGGGCAACGAAATACCGATATCGGCGTGTTTACTCTCGCCGGGTCCATTGACGATGCACCCCATGACCGCGACCTTCATGTCCTCGACGCCAGGATAGCTCTCTCGCCATGACGGCATGCGATCGCGAAGATACCCTTGTATCTTTCCTGCCAACTCTTGGAAGAACGTGCTGGTCGTTCTGCCGCAACCGGGGCACGCCGTGACAAGCGGCATAAAGGAACGAATGCCCATCGTCTGCAGGATTTGCTGCGCGACGACGACCTCTTGGGTTCGATCGCCATCGGGTTCCGGCGTCAATGACACGCGGATGGTGTCGCCGATTCCCTCTTGTAGCAGCACAGCGAGAGCCGCGGTCGAGGCAACGATGCCCTTTGAGCCCATACCGGCTTCCGTCAATCCGAGGTGAAGCGCGTAACTGCATCGTCTGGCCAAGTCGCGGTAAACTCGGATGAGGCTTTGGACATCTGAAACCTTGCAAGACAAAAGTATCTTGTTCTCCGGCAAGCCAATGTCACGAGCGAGTTCAGCACTGTTTAGCGCCGACAAAACCAGGGCCTCTTCGGTGATTTCTTGTGACGACCGAGGCGTTTGAGATTGCGCGTTCTCATCCATCATGCGCACGACCAGATCCTGATCGAGGCTTCCCCAGTTGACCCCAATCCGAACCGGACGGTCGTATTGCAACGCGACTTCAATCATCTCAGCGAATTGCTTGTCACGTTTTTCACGGAAACCAACGTTGCCCGGGTTGATCCGGTATTTCGCCAATGCCTCAGCGCAAGCCGGGTTTTCTTTCAGCAAAGTGTGACCGATATAGTGAAAGTCACCGACCAGTGGCGCGTCCACGCCGAGCTGATCAAGCCGCTCGCGGATATACGGAACGGCTTTCGCGGACTCGTCACGATCCACGGTGATTCGGACGACCTCAGACCCGGCACGTACGAGATCTGCTACCTGCGTAACGGTCGCGTCTATATCGGCGGTATCCGTGTTGGTCATTGACTGCACAACAACGGGACCACCGCCAACCGTTACATGGCCGACGCGCACGGGAATGGCCACTCGGCGAATGATCGTGTTGTTCACGAAACTCATGAACGTCTCCGTAAACCCATGACGGTTTTATTGGTTGGCCGCTGTGCCTGACCGCAATAGCTCGGCACTCAGAGAAACCCCTTTTCGGACAGTCCCGTCTCCGCCGATTTTCGGAACGGGCTGTCCATCTACGAAGAAATCCAAGCCTCCGGCATTCCCCGTGTCGAGTAACAATCCGTCACGATCCGGCACATTAAAACTCGCACCCGCACGCATCAGGCCGGTGAAAACGACACTGGACGTCCCAGAATCAGTAATCTCTACCCAGCTGTCCATCGTCGCCCGGATCGAAATCCCGGTGTCGGAGACGGCGCCACTCTCGTCGAGAACCTCGTCACCCGGAACACCAGCGCTCTCTGGCTCGCTGTTAGTGTCTTGGGGCTCCTCTGCGGCCTCCGTCGGGGCAGAAGCCGTTTCAACGGCTTGCCCGGTTGCGGCGCGAAGAGACTGCGCATTCAAATCCTCGGCCGTGATCGTTTCCTGTGGCGCCTCAACCTCAGGTGTCTCCACAACTGAACTTTCCGCATCTTGTTGCCGCTCGCTAAGCCGTTCGTCATTTTCGGCGACGGTTTCTTCAGTCTCGCTGGTCTGTGGTGCTGCGGTAGTCTCAGCCACTTCGACAACGGTGTTTGCCGGCGCGTCCGCACCTCTTTGAAGCGCGGATTGCGGATCGTCCGCGGTTTCGGGCACCGCCGCTGCCGCTGCTTCCGCCTCTAACGCCGCCGCCTGCTCCGGCTCCGTAACGTTGGTTGCGGGATCGGTGGCCGGCGTTTCCGGTGCCGCTTGATCCGCGGCTTGCGTATCGGTGGCGCTAACCGATTCTGGCTCTTCCAAGGTCGGAGACAGTTCTGCAGATTGCGCGGCAGGCGGTACTTCGGGAGCAATGGGGTCAACGGCAACCGCCTCGGACTGGGCCTGCAGGTCGGCACTCTGTGTCTCGGTGGCGCTTTCAACGACCGGAGCGGGATCGCGTTCAACAGGGACTTCAACAGCTTGGGGCGGCTCCTGATCGGTTTCCTCAACCGGGGTCGATTGAATCTCAGCGGGCGTTGCAAGTGGCTGGCTTTGCTGCTCCAAAGTCGCGGTATCCGATGATGGCGTATCCGACGCCGGCGGCTCTTCAACCAGGTTCTTAAGGCGATCCGGGACAGGTGCGATCAGTTCGGAAAAGAAATCCTCATCCGTGGTCGACGCATACCAACCGCCATAGACCAACAACGCGATAACGACGCCAACGAACACAAGTGCGCCCTTGGGCACCCCGCTCTCCGGAACAGGCGTTGGAAACGCCAGATCATTTGCCCGTTTCGTGCCTGCCTGCTCGGCCCGGAAACGGCGGACAACTTCTTCGCCATCAAGACCAAGATGCTCCGAATAAGAACGAATGAATCCAATAGCGTAGGTCTCGCCGGGCAAGTCCGCGTATCGGCCCTCCTCGATGGCCTCAAGATAGAGATAGCGGATGCACAGGACGTCAGATACGTCCCTTAAGTCTTCACCGACCCGCATCCTGGACGCGCGAAGCAATGCTCCGACACCCGGAGCACCATCTTGATCACCGGACCCAATGGCTTGATTGTCGCCGTTTTCGTTCATTCCGACCGACCGTGGGGTTCTGTTTCTCAGCGATACCGCGCAAACCATTGCTCGGCGCGCGGAGCATGGACTTTAATGTCACATTTCGCCCGTTATTTACAAGGTTATTCAACGCTTTGGCGCAATATGTCCCGAATTAAACGGCGACGCCACGATCCAACGCGAAGGAGCGCAATTTTCCACGCAAACTATGCTCTGGATTGTCGAGAAGCGGTATCATGTATTTGTGCAGTTCCGCGACATCCAATGACCGCGCCATCTCCTTGACGGGACCTACGCCTGGGCTGCCCATCGATAATCGACGAAATCCTAGCCCGGCGAGCGCCATCGCCTCTAACGGGCGCCCGGCCATCTCACCACAGACCGTGACCGGGACCTCGGCATTGTTGCATGACTTAACAACCGTCGATAACACCCGCAATGCCGATGGCGACAACGTATCGTAGCGCTCCGACAATCGGGGATTGCCCCGATCCGTCGCGAATAGGAACTGCATTAGATCGTTCGAGCCCACCGAGAGGAAATCGACCCGCCGCAACAGTTCGTCGAGTTGGAACAACAGCCCCGGTACCTCCAGCATGGCGCCTATATCGACCCGGATGCCATTTGCTTCCGTTTCGACTTCTCGTTCCAGCAATCGTTTGGCAGCCTCGAACTCGCCAATCTCCGTGACCATTGGAAACATAATCGAGATATCGACGCCGATCTTGGTAGCCGCCCGTATCATGGCACGCACTTGGGTTCGGAATAGCTTCGGCTGATCCAGTGCAATCCTGATGGCACGCCACCCCATCGAGGGGTTTTCTTCTTCGTCCGTTTCGATATATGGCAAGGTCTTATCGCTGCCGACATCCAAGGTACGAAACGTCACTGGCAAACCGTCAGCCGCTTGCAAAATCTGTGTATACAGCTCCGTTTGTTCTTCCAACGACGGTAATGAAGGCTGCATCATAAACTGAATTTCGGTGCGAAAGAGCCCTATCCCCTCTGCGCCGGCTTCGCGCATCTGCTCCACGTCGATCAACAGACCCCCATTCATCAATAGGGTCAGGTGTTCGTTGTCCTTGGTATCGGACGGCAGTGATACCAATGCGCTGTAGCGTTGATTGCGCTCCAACTGCGCGCGCATGGTGTCCACAAAGCTCTGTTTGACATCGCTACCCGGGCGCAAGAATGCCAAGCCGCGATCCCCGTCGACGATAATCTCGTCGCCCTCTTCAACGTGCTCAACGACACCGCGCGCCCGTCCGATAACCGGAATGCCCATGGCGCGGGCTACAATCGCAACATGAGCCGTCGGGGTTCCTTCTTCCAAAACCACGGCGGTCAGCACCGACAGATCGTAATCCAACAACTGGGCCGGTCCCAATGACTTGGCCACTAGAACCGCGCCTTCCGCGTACTCGGAAAGATCCGGTGCCGCAGGCGCGCCGAGAAGATGCTGCAGCAGTCGATTGGCCAGATCCTCGAAATCGTAGACTCGCTCCTTGAGGTAAGGGTCACTGACCTGGCTCATTCGCGCTCGAAGATCGTCAAGCACCTTTTGGACCGCGGCCTCCGCAGTCAGACCGGCGTCAATGGCTTCTTCCATGCGCTGTAGCCACCCGGGGTCCCTGGCAATCATCGAATACGTTTCAAGAATGTCTCGGTGCTCACCCCCTTCGCTGAGGCGCTCGGACGTCATCATGTCGTCAATGGCCCCATGCATATCCACGAAGGCGCTGCGCAATCGCTCGTGCTCTCTTTCGGTATCGTCGGCAACCAGTTTTTCGATCCGAAAATGCGGTCGATGCACCACGACGCTTCCGATCCCGATGCCGCCGTTTAGGCGGGCACCTTCGAGACGCAGCGGCGTTCCAACCTTCTCGTCGCCGGCCAATAACTCCTTCGGATCAAGCAGCTCGCCGCTGACGACAAGTTCCGCCAGCACCATTGCGACCGTCTGAAGGGTTTCGACCTCCTCATCGGTGTAGTTCCGGCGCGTACGGTTCTGAACGGCCATAACACCGATCACCCGGCCACCGCGGAGAATCGGCACACCCATCATGGAATGGAATGCCTCTTCGCCGGTTTCCGGTCGGTAGGCGAAGTTCGGATGCTCTTGAGCGTCCGCGAGCGCAAATGGACGCGCAAGCGCGGCAATATCGCCGACGATCCCCTCGCCGATCCGCAAGCGGGTATTGTGGACGGCGGTGTTCTTCAGTCCGCGCGTCGCGAACAACTCAAGGATTTCACCGGCACGTCGGACGTAAATCGAACACACTTCTGCGACCAGATCGACCGCTACAATTTCGGCGACCTGATCCAAGCGCTCCTCGGCGCTTGTGGCGTCCGCCATCAGATCTCGGACACGCGCAAGCAATCTGCGCGGCGCCGGATCCGATTTCTGACGTTGCGTTCTATCTGCCATCGTCACGTACCCTATGCGTCACCCGCGAGAAAAAGCACGGAGTGGGGTTCGGTCAGTCGCCGTCGAGTCCGTAGGCGGTATGCAGTGCACGTACGGCCAGTTCCGTATATTCCTCGGCGATCAACACACTGACTTTAATCTCCGAGGTAGTGATCACTTGAATATTGATGCCTTTCTCGGCCAACGCCGTGAACATGCGTTGCGCGACACCGGCGTGAGAACGCATCCCGACGCCAATCACCGAGACTTTCGCAACGTTTTCATCGGAACGTAAATCGGCGTACTGCAGCTCACCCTTCTTCTCTGTGAGGATATCCAAAGTGCGCGCAAGGTCTGCGTTCGGGATCGTAAAGGTCATATCCGTGGATTGGTTATCCTGGGAAATATTCTGAACGATCATGTCCACATTCACGCCCGCATCGGCAAGGGGGCCGAAAATTGCCGCTGCAATGCCCGGCTTGTCAGGCACGGCCACCAAGGTAACCTTGGCTTCATCTCGGCTATAAGCCACACCGCTAATTAATTCCTGCTCCACGATCTCATCCTCATCGACAACCAATGTTCCCGGCTCATCACTGTAGCTGGACAGCACTTGAACGCGGACTTTCTTTTTCATAGCCATTTCGACGGATCGCGTTTGGAGGACTTTTGCGCCCACCGATGCCATTTCCAGCATTTCTTCGTAGGTGACCTTATCGAGCTTGCGAGCCTTCGGCGTGATCCTGGGATCCGTCGTGTAAACACCGTCGACGTCTGTATAGATGTCGCAGCGATCGGCATTGAGCGCCGCGGCCAGCGCAACGGCGCTGGTATCCGTACCACCCCGTCCGAGTGTCGTAACTCTGTTATCCGGCCCAACCCCTTGGAAACCGGCAACGACACAGACCTCTCCACTTTCGAGCCGCTTGATCAACTCTCCGGTCTCGATATCTTCAATACGGGCTTTGCCGTGAACGCCATCCGTTCGAAAGGGTATCTGCCATCCCAACCAGGACCTTGCCGTCACGCCAAGATCTTGCAGCGCGAGCGCCAGCAAGCCCGCCGTCACCTGTTCCCCAGAGGAAACGACCGTATCGTATTCTCGCGCATCGTAAATCGGACTCATGGTGGTCACGAGATCGACGAGCTTGTTCGTCTCGCCGGCCATGGCAGACAGGGTGACCAATACTTGGTTCCCCGCATCGACCTCGCGTTTGACCCGTTGCGCCACCGCTTTGATACGGTCTGTATCTGCAACCGACGTCCCGCCGAATTTTTGAACGATCCGAGCCATCGTAACTACGTACCTCTGGATTGCATTAAACCGCGCGGAGTTATCGACAGCACTTGATGCGCGGGCGGCGCATTCATACTCTTTGAGCCGACGGCAAGCAACCCCGGCGGCTTGGGAACCAACCTTCGATTTGGACGCAATAATGGCGAATTCAGAGACAGCGCATCGTGATGCGGAACGAGGCACGGCAAACGCGGACGAAGTGGCGCGGTTCGCGGCTATTGCGGATGAATGGTGGGACCCGACAGGGAAGTTCCGACCACTGCATCAGCTCGCGCCAGCACGCCTGACTTTCATCCGAGAATGCCTTTCACATCACTTTGGATTGGCGGCGGAATTGGAAAAACCTTTCGACGGCCTGCGAATTCTAGATGTTGGCTGTGGTGGCGGATTGGTCTCGGAGCCATTGTGCCGGCTTGGTGCGGATGTGACTGCGATCGATGCTGCAGCAGAGAACATTGAAGTTGCCCGTTTGCACGCTGAGTCGATGGGGCTCGATATTGATTATCGCAACATACAGCCGGAAGACTTGGTGGCCTCGGGCGCGACATTTGATGCTGTCATCAACTTAGAGGTCGTGGAGCATGTCTCGGACTTAGACGCCTTCAATGCAGCGTGCGCGGAAATGCTCCGGCCGAACGGCGGCATGGTCCTCTCGACGATCAATAGGACGGTGAAGTCTCTGGCTATGGCCAAGATTGCCGCCGAGTACATCCTAAGATGGCTTCCGGTTGGCACGCACGACTGGCAGAAATTCGTCAAACCGTCCGAATTGGCGGCGAGTCTCCGGAAAAGCGACATGTCGGTCACTCAGTTTTCCGGCATGAGCTACAACCCGCTTGGCGACATCTGGCGTCTCAGCAAAGACTTGGACGTCAACTACATGGCATTTGCCATCAAAGAGGCGACAGAGACGTAGCGCCTAGTGCTCCCGTCGAGTGGTCGGCAGCGCATAAACATCAATACCCTCGTCATCGAGGGCTTTGGCATCGTCGATGGTCGCCTCGCCGTAAATGCCACGCTCATCGCTTTCACCATAATGAATGCGACGTGCTTCTTCAGCAAACTGGTCGCCGACATAATCACACGTTTCTTCCACCGCTGTTCTGACAGCCTCCACAGCTTCCATGTACGCCGCGGCACTTTCGCGCAATTGCCCTTCAGCGGCCTTATGCGACATTTTAGAAATGTTTGGCGCCATGGGTGCGCGCGACACTTTGTTGTCGCCACAATGCGGGCAATCGACCTTGCGTGCCTTCGCGAGCGCTTCGAAGCCCGCGCTATCCTTAAACCAGCCCTCGAACTCGTGGCCAGCACTGCATCTCACAGTGTATTTGATCATCACTACTCAGCCGTTACTCAGGCGATATACTCTTCTTTACTCAATATGGTTTCATTTTTGCGTCAAAAAAAGCGTTAACAGGAATGTTCTTCGGGGCATACTCACAGCCATGATCGGCGTACCATCCACATCACAAACCTCAAGACATCTGCTCATGACCGAGCCGTCCGCTTGGTTCGTGCGCTTCCAGCCTCTCATTCCGGAGGGTGCCAGCTTGCTTGATCTCGCGGCAGGGGGCGGCCGTCACGTCCGATATTTTTCGGAGCACGGCTGCAGGGTGACCGCCGTCGACAAAGACACTGAAGCGCTTGAACCCTTTGTCCAGTCACATGGCGCAGAAGTGATCAATGCAGACTTGGAAGACGGGGGCGCTTGGCCTTTGGCCGACCGTCAATTCGACGCGATCATCGTCTGCAATTACCTGCACCGACCATTGTTCAGCAGCCTCATCGGCGCGTTAAAGCCCGGCGGTGTGCTTCTTTACGAAACATTCGCCTTGGGTAACGAGGTCTTCAGCCGGCCTCGAAACCCCGATCACTTGCTGCGCTCCGGCGAATTACTCAGCCTCGTAGGCGGTGCACTTCAGGTCGTGGCGTATCAGCATGGTATCGTAAACACTGGCGAAGCGCCGGGTGTGAAACAGATGATTTGTGCTGTTCACAATCGGGCATTGTCCGAGCGTGAAGACGGCGAACCGCATCCCATCGACATCACACCGTAACTTCAAGGTCATAATCACGATCATGCTGAAGAGACGGTACTTTCCGCCGGGCATCGGCAACTACCGAAAAGTCTAGATCAACCATGACCAAGCCTGTTTCCTCGCCGCCATCGGCCAGAACCTCGCCCCACGGCCCGACAACCAGAGAGTGCCCAAAGGTCTCACGCCCCCCGGCATGAACCCCCGTTTGTGCGGGCGCCAGAACGACCGCACCGCATTCGATGGCGCGCGCCCGCAGCAAGACATGCCAATGCGCCGCTCCGGTTGGTCTCGTGAAAGCGGAAGGCACCGTCAGCATCCGGCAGCCTGCTCTGGCAAGATCCCGATAAAGGTGCGGAAAGCGGAGATCGTAACAGACGGTCATCCCCAATCGGCCCCAAGGCGTCTCGGCGACTGTCACTTCCGTGCCTGAAACGTAGGTATCGCTCTCTCGGTACGTGTCTTTCGCGCCCACGTTCACATCGAATAGATGCATTTTGTCGTAGCGCGCGCGCACATTCCCGGTATCGTCGATGAGGATCGAGCGGTTACGAAGTTTTCCATCGTCATCCGCAGACTTTACGACGACAGAACCGATGAGCACCCAGACACCCTGAGCGGCTGCCGCCTCGCGAAGCCTGAGGACAACCGAATCTTGGTCTTCGAACATGACCTTTTGCCGCAAGGCCGCCCGATCGGGCTCGATCATGTTGCAGACCTCTGGCAGCATGACGAACTCGGCGCCCGACTTTGCCGCTTCTTGAACGAGACGCTGATTTTCTGAGGCGTTCGTTTCCGGGTAAGGCCCTGCCGTGATCTGCGCCAAACCGACGGTAACGCTGTTTCTCACCCGCCGATCCCGAGAGCGCCATCAAGCTCGCCACGCGCATCCAAGGCATGAATGCCCTCACAATCGCCGATATGATGTCCATCCACGAAGACCTGTGGCACCGAGGTAGCGCCACCAGCCATCTCTGACATTTTTCTTCGGAGCGATGCGTTCATCATCACGTCAATCTCTTTGAAATCGATCCCTTTGGTACTCAAAAGCTGTTTGGCCCGCCAACAGAACGGACAAAAAGGAGTCGTATAAATCTCGATGTTCGCCATCGTGGTAATCTCCAATGGTTTCGAGAGATATAAGCGTTGTTTTGAAAGATCAAAGACCCTCGCGAATAACGCGCGCAATCGTGATGACATCGACCGCGCCGGCCCCGGCGCGAAGTAATGCCCGGCTGCACGCCTCAACAGTGGCTCCCGTTGTCATCACGTCGTCAACCAACAAGACCCGCTTGTCGCGCAGCAGTTGTCGGTACTTCGGTCTTACTCGAAACGCACCGCGGACATTCCGCTGTCGTGCCGTCGCTGTTTCTCGCCCTTGGCTTGGGCTAGCTTTGTATCTCTCCAATACGCCAACCCTATACATCACACCACTATGTCCGCTCAGTCGGCGCGCCAATAGAGCAGATTGATTGTACCGGCGTTTCAACCGCCGTCGCCAGTGAAGAGGAACGGGCAGGATAATATCCGCATCAGACAAGAGCGGATTCGCCACTCGGATCATGGCACGCGAGAGAGGGCTCACCAGATCCGTTCGATCGCCGTGCTTGAAGGCGAGAATCATGCCTTTGCTATTTGGATCATAGGCAACGGCGGCCCGTGCACGGTCATATGGCGGACTCCTGCGGGTGCATTCGCCGCACAACACCCCCTGCCCTGGATCATAGGCAAACGGTATGCCGCAGGCCTTGCATTGGGGCGCAGAAATCAATCTCAACGAGTTCCAGCAGTCGGCGCAGAATGCTCCGTGTTCCGCGACGGCGCCATCGCAACTTGGACAAACGGGGGGCCAAATCGCATCGAGACACCTTTTGACTATCGTATTGGTCCAATGACCGTGCCGTGTCATATAAATCACCAGATGCCTGAACCTGACTCCATGAACGTCTTTGATCGCGACCTTGTGCGCCGGCGCCGTGACCGTGCGGCTGTCGGTTTCGATGACTATTCTTTTTTGTTTATGGACGGCGCGGACCGGCTTTGTGACAGATTGTTCGACATCAACCGTCAATTCCCGATTGCGCTCGACTTGGGCTGCCATGGCGGAGAGTTAGCGAACGCCTTGGGCAAGACCGGCAAGGTTTCGCACGTTCTACAATCGGATATCAGCCAGCAAATGGCGAATCGTGCCGCACGTCTGACCGCGTGTCCGACCATCGCCTGCGATGAAGAGTTCCTACCCATTCGCGACAATGCCCTTGACCTCGTGATATCCAACTTAAGCCTTCATTGGGTCAATGATCTTCCAGGCGTCCTCACGCAAATCCGACGCGCTTTGAAGGCGGATGGTCTTCTGGTTGCATCCATCTTCGGTAGGGAAACGCTCAGCGAACTGCGGGACGCGCTGGCCCAGGCGGAGATCGAGCTCGAAGGCGGATTGAGCCCAAGGGTATCCCCGTTTGCCGATGTGCGCGATCTCGGCAGTTTGCTTCAAAGGGCCGGGTTCGCGCTTCCCGTCGTCGATACGGAGACAATTACGGTGAAATACGCGAACCCAATGCGCCTGCTCGCAGACCTGCGTGGCATGGGTGAAAGCAATGCCGTGATTGAACGGCGTCGGGTGCCGATGCGGCGCTCCACTCTGATGGATGCGATGCACCGTTACTTGGAAAGGCACGCGGACGAAGTTGGGCGCGTCCCAGCAACTTTTCAGATTTTAACGATGACAGCGTGGGCGCCGGACCAGTCACAGCAACAACCACTTAAGCCGGGCAGTGCAACCTCCAAACTGGCAGAGGCATTGGGCAGCGAAGAAGTTTCACTCGGCGAAAAGGCCGATCCCGGCAGATCTTAATCCACAAAGAGAAAGGGCTGCGCGCTGCGCAGCCCTCCCCTCAAAAGCTCCTCATAAGTGCTCCCTGGGAAACCGGGGCTTACGAGGCGTATTGTACGCCCTTCTCGTCGAAGAGCTTCTTGAGCTCGCCCGTCTCGTACATTTCGCGAACGATATCGCAGCCGCCGATGAACTCTCCTTTGACGTAGAGTTGCGGAATGGTCGGCCAATTCGAAAAGTCTTTGATGCCCTCGCGGACGTTCATGTCGGCAAGCACATCAACGCCTTTGAACTTGACGCCCATCATCGTCAACGCCTGCACAACCGCGGCAGAGAAACCACATTGCGGCGCCATCGGCGAGCCCTTCATAAACAGGACCACATCGGTGGTGTCGATTTCACCTTGGATTTGATCGTTTACGCTATTTTCGGTCATTACGCTTATCCTGTTATCTTGGGTTATCGGGTCGTCAGGCGGGCTGCTTACTCTGGCGCAGACGTTTGCAATGCCAATGCGTGCAATTCATTGCCCATGCGCCCCTTCAATGCCTGATAGACCATCTGGTGTTGCTGTACGCGAGACTTTCCGGCAAATGCCGACGACACGACGTGCGCCGCATAATGATCGCCATCACCCGCAAGGTCATTGATCGTGACCTCGGCGTCTGGCAACGCCTCTTTGATCATCCGCTCAATTTCCGCCGCCGGCATCGCCATGATTGTTATCTCCCCACGAAGCAATTGATGTCGATATGGCGCGTTGCCTCTGTCCCGTCAACCCTTGGCAAACTGCGGTTAATACGACCGCTTTCACGGCGCGCGGCGTTGTATTCGGATAGTACCCCTGCTATAGGACGAGTGAATTCGGTCGCTCGGTCTTTCTGGCGTCATCCGGAAGCCGTATTTCGACGCGAGGTATCATCATGGCTCGGCGACGACAGCTTTACGAAGGTAAGGGAAAAGTCCTTTTCGAAGGACCGGAACCCGGCACGATTGTTCAGTACTTCAAAGACGATGCGTTATCCGAAGTTGACGGCCGCAAAGGCGTGATCACGGGAAAAGGTGTTCTCAACAACCGGATTTCCGAATATTTGATGATGCGCCTCAACGAAATTGGGGTTCCAACCCATTTCGTTCGTCGCCTCAATATGCGCGAGCAATTGATCCGCGAGGTCGAGATCATTCCCGTCGTGCTGGTCGTCAGAAACGTCGCGGCGGGTACTTTCGCGGAGCGTTTTGGAATTGCCGAAGGGACCCAATTGCCCCGGTCCATCGTGGAGTATGAGTACAAGTCCGACGAACTGAAGAACCCGATGATCGCCGAGGAACACATGACGGCATTCGGCTGGGCAGCCCCGCAGGACCTAGACGAGATGATGGCGATCGCGCTCCGCGCAAATGATTTCCTGATCGGTTTATTCCTCGGATGCGGATTAAGGTTGGTCGACTTTCGGGTCGAATTCGGTCGCCTTTGGGAAGAGGACCATGTCCGACTCCTGCTCGCTGACGAACTGAGCCCGGACAACTGCCGGCTGTGGGATATCAATACGGGTGAAAAGCTCGATCGTGACCGCTTCGACCAGAATCTCGGCAACGTCGAGGAAGGATATCAGGAGGTCGCGCGCCGCCTAGGAATCTTACCGGAATCAGGCCCGACCGATATGCCTGGCCCGGCAGTGATGCAGTAGTTTGTTGAATATAGGAGCCCCTTCTGTGAAGGCAAAAGTACATATCACGTTAAAAAACGGGGTCCTCGACCCGCAAGGAAAAGCGGTACAGACCGCGCTTTCCGGATTGGGTTTTGCCGGCGTCGACGACGTGCGCCAAGGAAAGTACATCGAAATCGACCTGTCAGAGAGCGATCGCACTGCCGCCGAAGCCCGGGTCGATGAAATGTGCCAAAAGTTACTCGCCAATACAGTGATCGAGAACTATACGATCGAGATAGTCGAAGGATAGGCGGATGAAATCGGCCGTTATCGTTTTTCCGGGCTCCAATTGCGACCGGGACGCCCAAGTCGCGCTGCGGGAGATCACCGGCGGTGACGTTGTCATGCAGTGGCACGGCGATGCCGAGATGCCTGCGGTTGATTTGATCGTCGTCCCTGGCGGTTTTTCTTATGGGGATTATTTGCGCTGCGGCGCCATCGCGGGGAATTCACCAGTCATACGCGAAGTCGCAAAGCGCGCAGATGCCGGCGTGCCTGTGGTGGGGATCTGCAACGGCTTTCAAATCCTGACGGAAGTGGGATTGTTGCCCGGCATCTTGATGCGCAATGCCAATCTCAAATTCGTGTGCAAAGACGTACACCTGAGCGTTGAGACGACACAAAGCGCGTTCACCAGCGGCTACGCCAATGGACAGGTTATCCGCGTCCCCGTCGCGCATCATGACGGCAATTACGTCGCCGACCCCGGCACACTGGCCGAGTTGCAGGATCAAGACCGGATAGCCTTTCGCTATGTCAATGCGGACGGTAGCCGGAGCGCCGATGCGAATCCAAACGGCGCCATGGACGACATCGCCGGGATTCTCAACGAATCGCGCAATGTGCTCGGCATGATGCCGCACCCAGAGCGTCTCTCTGACAATGCGTTGGGTGGAAACGATGGTCGTGCGATGTTTGAAAGCGTGCTAGCGGCCGCCTGATAAGCCTCCAACGTAAGAGACAAACGAAGTGACCGAGATTACGACCGAGATCATTGCCGAACACGGCATCTCAGAAGACGAGTATGCAAAAATCCTGGAGATTCTGGGCGGCCGAACGCCGAACTTGACGGAGTTAGGGATTTTTTCCGTCATGTGGTCCGAGCACTGCTCGTACAAGTCCTCGAAGAAATGGCTGAAGACGTTGCCGACCGAAGGGCCTCAGGTAATCTGCGGACCAGGCGAAAACGCGGGTGTCGTCGATATCGGCGACGGACAGGCTGTGATTTTCAAAATGGAGAGCCACAACCATCCATCCTTCATCGAACCCTACCAAGGGGCAGCAACGGGGGTTGGGGGTATACTTCGTGATGTCTTTACCATGGGCGCGCGACCCGTCTGCAACTTGAACGCCTTGCGTTTCGGCGCACCGGATCACCCAAAGACGAGACATCTGGTTTCCGGCGTTGTCGCGGGGATCGGTGGATACGGCAACTGCGTCGGTGTACCGACGGTCGGCGGTGAGTGTGAGTTTCACGAGAGTTACAACGGCAATATCCTCGTCAATGCGATGACGGTTGGAATCGCCGATGCCGACCGCATCTTTTACTCCGCCGCCGCTGGGGTCGGGAACCCGGTCGTTTATGTCGGTTCGAAGACCGGCCGCGACGGGATTCATGGGGCAACGATGGCGTCAGCGGAATTCTCCGAGGATTCGGAGGAGAAACGGCCCACCGTCCAAGTCGGCGACCCGTTCACCGAGAAACTGTTGATCGAAGCCTGCTTAGAGTTAATGGCGACCGATATGATCGTCGCGATCCAGGACATGGGTGCCGCTGGCCTAACATCGTCATCCTTTGAAATGGCATCGAAGGGTGGCATGGGCGTCGAACTGAACCTCGATCTCGTGCCGCAACGCGAAGAGAACATGACGGCCTATGAGATGATGCTGTCGGAGAGCCAAGAACGCATGCTGATGGTTCTGAAGCCGGGCCGCGAGGACGAGGCCCGCGCCATCTTCGAGAAGTGGGAACTGGATTTCGCGGTCATTGGCCATCTCACGGACACCGGGCACATGGTGTTGAAACACGGCGGCGAGACCGTCGCGGATCTGCCGATTGATCCTCTCGCGCTCGCCTCGCCGGAGTACGATCGGCCGTGGACTCCAACGCCGGCTGCCGCCGACCTGAACATGGAGGAGATCCCGGCACCGAACGACCCATTGGCCGCGCTACAGACGTTGATCGGATGCCCGCAATTGGCCTCAAAGCGTTGGATTTGGGAGCAATATGACCACATGGTCATGGCCGATACCCTGGGTGTCGGACGCCCCGGCAAAGCCGATGCCGCGTTGGTTCGGGTACACGGCTCAAACAAGGCCTTGGCGGTCACCTCCGATTGCACACCACGGTACTGCAAGGCGGACCCTGTGCAAGGCGGGCGGCAAGTCGTCGCCGAAGCGTGGCGCAATGTCACGGCGACAGGCGCGAAGCCGTTGGCGATCACCGACAATATGAACTTTGGCAATCCTGAGCGACCGGAAATCATGGGGCAATTCGTCGGTTGCATCGAGGGAATGAGGGAAGCCTGCACGACCCTCGATTTCCCCGTCGTGTCCGGGAATGTCTCGCTTTACAACGAGACAAACGGACAGGCCATCCTGCCGACACCCACGATCGGCGCGGTCGGACTTATCGACGACCACACGAATGCGGTCGGCATGGGGATTACGGAATCTGGCCTCGATCTGGTGCTGATCGGCGACACACAAGGGCATCTTGGGCAAAGCCTGTATCTTCGTGAACTGCACGGTCGCGAAGACGGCCCACCGCCGCCGGTCGATTTGGAGATCGAACGGCGAAACGGCGATTTCGTCCGCAATCTGATTTTGGACGGACGGGTTCATGCCTGCCATGACGTTTCCGACGGCGGTGTGTTAACCGCCGTCACGGAAATGGCGATGGCAGGAAACTGTGGCGTCTCGGTCGAGGTGCCAACGGCGGAGGTCCCAGCCCATGCTTGGCTGTTTGGCGAGGACCAAGGGCGATATGTCATTGCAACCAATGACATGCAGGCGGTCCTCGAAGATGCCGAAGCAAGAGGGGTCTCTGCGATCGGCATCGGGATCACCGGCGGGGATCACGTATCCCTGTCGACGGGCCAATCGATCTCGGTAGCGGACTTGCGGGGCGCAAACGAAGATTGGATGCCCACCTTCATGGCAGCACCTTAACGGTCGAGGGCGACCGGCTGATAATCATGGGTGTCAGGGGCACCTGCCGCAAAATTCCAAATTGGCTTTTCGCCAAATCTCTGCGGGCCTGGTAAAGCTATCAACGACGAAGAGACGGTTGAAAACCCGTGACCGTCACCAACCGTCATACCGCCGCGCTCTGTATCGCCATGACGCGACTCTCGACTTGCCAGCAACGCTGGCCATTGCCCCCATGTCTCCTTATCCGGGTCGGGTGCGACTGCAGCACGGAACCGGGGCAGATACTCCGAAATCCGCGGTGATGAGACGTCATTCAAATCGTGGGCTGTAATAAGGGAGACGCCAGGCTCCACGATCTCGGCGTCGACCGCAGAGCGGTCGCCGGTCGAACGCAGCCAGAATGCGCCATTCGCGTCGGCTATCACCAGATTGAAACTGCGATACGCACGACCGTCGATGTTGGCCAAGGCCTCGGCAGCTTCTCGAGCATCCGCGTGACTTAGGGCTTCAAGCGGAAGCTCTCCCCGCGAGCGTTTTCCAGCAGCCGGTCCTAGAGAGCCAGGCCGGTTCAGAATCGCCGCGACGACGCCATCGTCATTTATCCCCATCCACGTGCCACCGGCCTCTTCGTCACGACCGGCGACAACATAGGGAAAATCATCCCAGTGCCGAGCCGGCGGTTGCCACGGGCGGCCAGCCATTTCGTCGCGATTAGCGCCGAGGATGAGCGGCCACGGCGCGCTTGGCGCGTAATTTATGACGACGGTACACATGACCAACAATTAATCCGTTCTAGGTCCACTGACCAGGGCTCAGACGCTTGCGCAAGGACGTGCCGCAGCTTATCTAAAGCGCAACTGAGACCTTGTTCACAGGGAGGAAACAATGGCTGACTCTTTTTCCAAGCGAGAGAAGGGCGAAGAACGCAAGTTCGAGCTGGATCAAGCACTTGCGTTTAAAGCCGAAAGCCGCCGCAACAAACTTCTGGGTCTATGGCTTTCCGAGCATTTTGGTCTGACGGGCGATGCTGCTGACGAATACGCGAAAGAAGTCGTGATCGCCGATATGGACGAGCCAGGCGTAGAAGATGTCATGCGCAAGGTGATGAGCGACATCGAAACGCGCGGCGCTAGCGTTACCGAGGCAGAGGTTCGCGCCAAGATCGTCGAGTTGGATGCCGTCGCGATCGAACAGGTTAAGAACGAAGCCTAGTCGGCAGAACCGAAGACACGCTCAAAGATCGCGTCGACCTGAGCGGTGTGATAATCGATCGAATCTTTTTCCAAGAGCTTTTCGAGGTCTTCCGGTGACAGTACATCGGACAACCCTTCGTCATGGGCGAGGAAATAGGCCAGGCGATTGTCGTGCGCAGCCGCACCTTCCTCGATTGCATCCAGAACCGGTGGCGTATCTGGATTGTCCGGGTCGATACCGAAGCTCTTCCAGACTCGCATGGCGTTTCGCTGAACGATGCGATAGGCATCTTCGCGGCTGACCCCGTTTTGCGTTAGATACAATAGAACGCGCTGCGCATCGTGAATACCGCCAAACGCATTCAGATGCCCTTTCATGTTCTCCGGGTAGACGACCAGCTTATCGATAACACTGGTCAATCGCGCGAGGGCAAAATCCAGCGTCACGGTCGCATCCGGCCCAATCATCCGTTCAACAGACGAATGAGAGATGTCGCGTTCATGCCAAAGCGCCACGTTCTCGAGCGCCGGCACGACGGCAGACCGAACGATTCGCGCTAAGCCGGTGAGGTTCTCGGTTAAGATGGGGTTGCGCTTATGCGGCATCGCCGACGAGCCCTTTTGACCCGGTGCGAAGTACTCCTGGGCCTCACGGACCTCCGTCCGCTGAAGATGACGGACCTCGACGGCCACATTCTCGATCGAACTGGCAATCACACCGAGAATCGCAAAAAAATGCGCGTGACGGTCGCGGGGGATCACTTGGGTAGATATCGGTTCCGGCGACAATCCGAGTTTCTCCGCAACATACGCCTCAACCCCAGGATCGATATTGGCAAAGGTGCCGACCGCCCCGGAAATGGCACACGTGGCGATATCGGCGCGGGCGGCTTCGAGACGTGCCCGGTTGCGCTGAAACTCGGCATAGAACCGCGCAAACTTTAAGCCCATCGTTGTCGGTTCCGCATGAATACCGTGTGACCGTCCAATACACGGCATCATTTTGGTCTCGAACGCGCGCGCCTTAAGTGCAGCAAGCAAGCCGTCGATGTCATCCAGCAATACATCCGCAGCTTGCGACATTTGAACGGCCAAGCAGGTATCCAGAACATCGGAAGACGTCATTCCTTGGTGTACAAAACGCGCTTCGTCACCAACCAGTTCAGCCAATTCCGTGGTGAACGCGATGACATCGTGCTTCGTTTCCTTCTCGATTTCATCAATCCGGCGGATACGCTCGTCGGTATAAGGTGTGTCGCCTTTTGCCCACACCGTCGCTGCCGCATCCTTCGGGATGACCCCTAGCATTGCCAATGCATCACATGCATGCGCTTCTATCTCGAACCAGATGCGAAATTTGTTCGCAGGTTCCCAGATATCGGTCATCACAGGGCGGCTGTAGCGGGGGATCATAGGTGTACTCCTTTTAAGGACGGCGATCATACTCCTGCGCACGAATTTTGAAAGAAACAACCACGTCGGGCGGCGGGCATGACAGGCCGCCTGATGACACGTATAAGGTGCGCATGAACAGCGGTCGGAACCTTGTAGAGATACCGTTCGTCGACGCATCGCAAAGCGGTGCGCCGGATACTGCGCGAGCGGAAACGAGCCGGCTCTCGGCGATCGTCACATCGGGACGGCGGCACTACGGCAAACTCGCAGTCGTTGCGGGCGACTTGATTTCGAAGGCCTGGCTTCGGCGGCAAGAGAGCGAATACATCCCGGAAGTTGCCGCCGTCGCAGATGAGGTAGGCGTCGGCGGTGCTTGGCTGCTTAATCTGTCGTACGAGTGGAGTTGCACCACGGGCGCGGGACCCGACCCCTCCGGCGTGGGGAATAGGATGCTCCGAACACTCGATTGGCCTCTGGAAGGATTGGGGGAAACCGTCGTCGTCGCAAAGTTCAAGGGCAACGCCGGCCATTATTTTAACGTTACGTGGCCTGGGGCGGTCGGCATCGTCACAGCCATGGCGCCGGGCCGTTTTTCAGCCGCCATCAATCAGCCGCCGTTTCGGAAATGGACGCAATCTTGCTGGGCGGATTGGCCGATCAACCGCATCCGATTGCTGAAGTCGACGGCGCCACCTCCAACTTTCCTGCTGCGCAAGGTCTTTGATACCTGCGCAACATATGACGAAGCCAAAGAGGTCCTCTGCGAACATCCGATCGCCATGCCCGCGTTTTTCACGTTGAGCGGAACGTCGCCCAACCAAGCCTGCCTGATCGAACGGGAAGAAACAGGCGCCAGCGTTCATGACAGTCCCACCGCATGCGCCAACCATTGGATGAAGCGAACTGTGCCGGGGCACGGTCGGGGATTTGATTCGCACGGACGCCTTGCGCTCTTGCAAGAAACCCGGGACAGCGCGTCCGACGACTTCGACTGGGTCCAACCGCCGATCTTGAACGAAACGACCCGGCTTGCGGTTGTCGCCAACGCACAGCAAGGAAAACTGATGGTTTGCGGATATGAAGATTGTGAGCCAGTTACCTTGGCGTACCACCTTCCACCCCCGGCCTAAAGATCATATACCAAACCAATGTGATGGCCTGCAGGGCGGCGATCACGGCAAAGGCCCAACGGTACCCTTCCGGGGCGAAATCGCTATCGGTTCCGTTGGACCAATGATCGATAATGACGCCCATGCCCCACTGTGCCACGAAGGCCCCGAAGAATGCCAACACGTTGATGCTTGTAACGACCCGGCCTGCGAGGGAGATGGGAAAGCTCTGCGTTAGACCGGCGTACGTCAGTATTCCGAATGTGCCGAGAAACACCCAGATCATCCAAATCGCAACAGATGGAGCGAAAACCTCACTGATGATCAACAGCTGCAAGGTCAAGAACGCAGCCATTCCGGCAACCGACAGCGTGATTGAGTCAATCCCCCATCGATTAAGCCATCCGCTGATCCATGCCAGCGTCAAGTAGCTCGCAATCATTGACGCTGACACGAGGAACAGCGCATCCGCCGTTTCTCGAGACGACAATCCCATCACATCTGCAAACCAAGGCCCGAGCCACAGGCTTTGAACGCCAATGAAAGCTGCCTGCGACGTGACGCAAAGTGGCGCAATCCGCCAGAACGCGGGACTTGTGAAAACGCGGCCAACGCCGGACAACGCCTCGCCCCAGGTTTGCCCCCGCTGCATCGGGTTTTCACGGCGTGGCACGGCCGCATACAGAATGACAGCGGCCACGACCAGCAGTCCGGTCAGAACCCAGAACAATCCGCGCCAGCCGATCGCGGTCGATATTATCTCGACCGGTGTCGTGGCGAGCAACGCCCCCAGTCCACCAGCCACCATTTGATAGGCATTCACCGCCGGCAGCCTCTCCTTCGGGAACCAAAGCGCATATGCGGTGAACGCCGCCATCAAACAGGCGGAGGTTCCAAGCCCGATCATCGCTCGCCCAACGATCAAGGCGGTTAGGCTCTCTGCAATAGCGAATACAGCCGTCCCCGCGGCGGCGATTGCCAACAACGACACCTCTGTCTTGCGAGGGCCGTATCGGTCAAGGAGGATGCCGAGTGGGATCTGGAACAATGCGAACGCGAACAGGTTCGCGCTCGTCATAAGTCCTAGGTCACTTGCCGAGAGACCAAGGTCGCCGATCAAACTCGGCGCGATGACGGAATTGACCGTTCGCAACAGGTACGAGAGCAGATAGCCCAGCGCAAATGGCAGAAATACGCGGTAAAAAACCATGAGATCCCCAGTCGTGACGTCGCATGATAATGGGAATTGCATGGGTTGTAGAGCACCGCGGTCCGTCTCCGCGTTCACGGTGTTTTTACTCAATCCAAGCACTGTATTCCGCAATGCCGGTTGTCCTCGTGACAAAGTGTGGCATGATCCCGGCACCCCGTGTGACGGGGGAACGTATTGCGTCGGAGTTATGGCCATGGGCCTTCGGGATCGGCCAAATCGCGGGATCTGGGAACGGCTAGGTCGTCTCTCGCGTCTTAAGTTGTTAATCCCACTGAAACGGAGCCCTCACTCTGCGGAGTATTCTGCACGGGGCGTTGGGGTTGGTATGTTTTGGGCCCTCACACCGCTTGTCGGGGTGCAAATGCCCCTGTGCCTGCTGACGTGGTTGATCTTGAAACCATTTCAGCAGTTTCAGTTCAGCCTGGTCATATCGTTTGCTTGGACCTGGGTTTCCAACGTATTCACCATGCTGCCGATGTACTACTTCTTCTACGTATCCGGTCGGATCATGATGGGCAGTTGGGACGACATTACGGGCTACGACACGTTCCTATCCACGTGGGATGCGGCCTTCACAGGAAATGGCTTTTGGCAGGGCGTGCTTGAGTTGCTGGCCTTGCTCGCGGCTGAACTCGGCATTGCGATGGCCGTAGGGTGCCTGCCTTACGCGATCATCGGAGGGTGGGTCAGTTACCATCTGTCATTGAAGTACGTGCGTCGCCGCCGGCAGAAGCGGCTGGCGAAACGGACCCGAAAAGCAATCGACGAGGGCAAAGCCGTGGGCACCCACGCGCCTTCAGGCTCGGCGAGTTCCTGACCTTTATTGCGCTCAGTTCGCGCCAGGGTTAGAGCAGTCCCATTTCCTTGAACGATCGATATCCCGTCCGCGCGACAACAATGTGGTCATGCAGTTGTATGTCCATGCCCGCCGCCAGCGATCTAATTTCCCGGGTCATCTGGATATCGGTGGCAGACGGTTCCGGGTCGCCGGATGGATGGTTGTGCACCAGGATCAGTGCCCCCGCATCCAGTTCCAACGCGCGTTTAATCACTTCGCGCGGATAGATGGGCGTATGATCGATGGTCCCGCTTTGCTGTCCCTCATCGGCAATCAGCACGTTCTTGCGATTCAAGAACAGTATCCTGAAATGCTCCCGGTCGGCACGGCCCAGCCGTGCCTGACAATACGCAATAACCTTGTCCCAATTCGACAGAATGGGTTTTTGCAATACTTCGGTTTGTGCAAGCCGATGCGCGGCCCCCTCGATCACACGAAGAGCCGCGATGCCGGCTTCTCCCATTCCTTCAACCTTGCGGAGTTTTTGCTCGGGCGCCGACACAACATTGGCGAAGTCCCCGAATGTCTCTAAAAGCGCCTTAGCGAGGGGCTTGGCGTCACCTCGCGGAAACGCTGCAAACAACGCCATTTCGAGTAGTTCATAGTCCGGTAGAGCCTGCGCGCCCGCCGTTAGAAGTCGTTTTCGCAAACGTTGACGATGACCCGTCACCGGACGCGGCTTGCTTTTGATCGTGCGCGCCGGTGAGGTCATGAATCAGACGTTGTAGGGGGGTGCGTCCAAGCCCGCCGGCGAGCGTGTAAAAACCTCGTAGCCGTCTGCTGTGACGCCGAGAGAATGCTCGAATTGCGCCGACAATGAGCGATCCTTCGTTACCGCCGTCCATCCGTCTGATAAGATTTTCACGTCCAGTTTTCCAGCGTTGATCATGGGCTCGATCGTGAAGAACATCCCTTCTCGCAGGACTTCACCCTCACCTGCACGGCCGAAGTGCATCACATTCGGTGCGTCGTGAAAGACCTGCCCGAGGCCATGGCCACAAAAGTCGCGGACCACGGAATACCGCTTGGACTCTGCATACGATTGGATCGCATGCCCAATGTCACCGAGTGTGGCGCCGGGCCGAACGACCTCGATGCCTCGCCACAAACACTCAAACGTCGTCTCTACGAGCTTCTTCGCCTTAACGCTGGGTTTGCCGACATAGAACATACGGCTGGTGTCCCCGTACCAACCATCGACGATCAAGGTAACGTCAATGTTCACGATATCGCCGTCCTGCAAGACTTTCTCGCCCGGAATTCCATGGCAAACGACGTGGTTGACCGAAGTACAGATCGACTTGGGAAACCCTCGGTAGTTTAGGGGTGCGGGGACTGCCCCGCGCTCAATACCCCAATCGTGGCAAATTTTGTCCAGCTCACCGGTGGTGGTGCCTGGCGTGACATAAGGCGTGATGAAGTCGAGACACTCGGCGGCCAGTTGCCCGGCCTTCCGCATGCCGTCGAACCCCTCGGGGCCGTGTATCTTGATATACCGCCCGTCGCGCGCTGGCACTCGTGTTCCGTGGTCGTTCATATCCATATCCATAGTCTTTCAGTCTATGTAAGCACTTGGCGCAAAATTCGCACGCCATCAAAAAAGAATTACAAGGCCACGGCCAATCGACGGTTGACCTTGACCTCTTCCGGCGTCAACGAGCACGCATAACAAACGACTTCGACCCCGGCTGCCATGGCCGCTGCAAGTGCATCAGCGTACGCTGGATCAATATCCGCCGCCACGCTAAAGGACTCGGCATCTTCGCGCTGTACCAGATAGAACATCACGGCGCGATGCCCTTCCGCCACCATGTCGGCGAGCTCACCCAAATGTTTGGTGCCGCGCGCGGTTACCGCATCCGGAAACTCAACTGGGCCGCCGTCTAAATCCCGCCGCAGGGTCGTGTTCTTCACTTCCACATAACAGCGGGGCTTTTGTTCGTCTTCCAACAGAATATCAATCCGCGAGTTCTTGCCGTACTTCACCTCGCGGCGAAGCGACGAATATCCAGTCAACTCGTCGACGGCGCCGGCCTCAATGGCCTCGGAGACAATCAAATTGGGCAAAGCTGTGTTAACGCCGACCAAGGTTTCTCCCACACGGATAAGCTCCCAGGTAAATTTGAGCTTCCGGTCAGGATTTCGAGCTGGCGACAACCATACCTCGGACCCCGGTTCTTTAACGCTTTCCATAGAACCGGAATTCGCACAATGGGCGACGACAACGGACCCGTCTTGCAACTCGACGTCGGTCAAGAATCTCTTGTAGCGCTTGATCAAGGTGCCACGAATGAGCGGATCGGGGTACTTCATGCCCCGCTCTTAGCTTACTGGCTCACCTCATGCAACCGAACGGAGCCCTGCCTTGCTCATTCGCCGAGATCCATGCGGTCCAAGAAAGCCATTTTGAATTGATCATGGTTACTCGGGTGATCGTCCCGGAGGAATAACGTCGTATCGTTCTTGATCACGACAACTTCGCGAACCGTTGCGATAACCCGGCGGTCAATTTCAAAGAACTTCTGAAACTCGTCGATCAGTTCGCGCTCGCGCGCAATGATCTGCCCATCCACGATCATTGCTTCATACATGTTGGCGAGAATCGCAATCAGCTGTGCGGGGCTTAACAGCCCGTCCAGGGACGCCAAGAAGTCTCGGTATTCATATCGCGCAACATACGCGAAGGCATCCGCGGTCAGTTGTTGTATTTGGGCGGAGGACAATTCCGACTTGTTCAGGTGTTTACCCAGCAAAGCAACCAGAGCGGCCCGCTCTTCGGGAAGCGCTTTCTTGTCAGCAAGGATGACATATGCCTCGGCAGTCACCAGCGCCTCAAGAGGCGAGAGAGCAGGTGTTGTCGCCATCTTGACCCTCTAGATCATGTGTCCCACTCAAGAGTATCGCGCAAGAATTCGGGATTTTGCAATCCCGAGTGCACTATCATATGATCAGCCCGCCTAGAATGGGTGCGTCGATTTTGACGCGATGACGTGTAGAACATGCGGACATGCCTGCATATTGAGGCTGTTCAATTGGTCTTAGATGTTTCCATCGCCGGAAGTGCGCAGCGGCTGCAAGCACAAGTCGAGCAAAACCGGGTTCTTCAGAACGACCGGTTGCGGCAGGAAATTGCGGCGCGCGAAGTCAGCAACCAGCGCACCTTTCAAGAGCGGGTTCGCGTTGAGCGGACGGCTGAGGACATCGACCGGTCACGCCTGCTTCGCGAACAGATCCGTGACGACACGGATGCAAGGGATATCGACGATCAGAGGGTACGGGTCGAGGACGAAGATCGTCTATTCGAACGCACAACACGCTTAGAGCAGGATCTCTCGAGCGCAGCTCAAGAACGACTGCTTGAGCGCGACATTGAGCAACGTGACAATCCACTTGCGCCGCTTGCCGACCTGACGTCAACCGCTCCGCCGCCAGCCAACGATGAGGCAACGTTAAGCCAATTGCTCGCCGATCGGGATCAGCGCCGTGCGGAACGCGCCGCCGCCGACTTTGCTAGAGACATTCGATCCGAAGAGGATTTTGCGAGATCGCAACAGGCCGTGAACGCTCTCGGTGCTGATGCGTCGACATTGCCCGATTTGTCAGAGCGCGGTTCGGTCGTCGACTTCTCGGCCTAAGGCGAGGCCGGACCACACCCACATATGGTCAAGCCGCCCTTGGCACCGAGCATTGATACCCTTATCGACGAAGCCTTAACCGCGCAAAAAGGCGGCGACCTCGAGAATGCGATCGCCAAATACGATCACGCTCTTTCCCTCGACCCCGAGCATGCCGAGGCCCTTCACTTTCTGGGCCTATGCCATCACCAAAAAGGCGATCACGACAAGGCTATACCGCTCCTGGTTAGCGCAGTTACAAAACGGCCCGACATCGAGATGTTCCACTTCAATCTCGGACTTGTCCAATCAGCGGCCGGCGATCTCGCATCTGCGACCGCCACCTTCGCCAACATGTTCGAAACCGGGGTAAGATCGCCCGAGTTATTGAATGCGTATGCAGTTGCACTCAAGAACTCCGGGGATTGGGAGATGTCTGAGCATGTGTTTCGCATGCTGTTAGCCGATCATCCAAAATCCATCGATGGCCATTACAACCTTGGCAACCTTTACTTGCGGCAGGGCCGGGCGGGCGAAGCGCAGCGGTTGTTCGAGGCCGCGATGGCGCTCGCGCCTGATCACCCAGATATCACTAAGAATTACGCCGCCGCCGTTCAACGTTCCGGTGAGACTGCGAGGGCGCAGGCTATTCTCGAAGATCATTTGAAAGTTTCACCAAATGACGCCGGTGCGCTTATCAATCTTGGCGTCATCTACAGGCAAATCGGACGCTTGACCGACGCTACAGCTTTGCTGCGCCGTGCCACCGAGCATTCCCCCCACTCCGCTGAAGCGCACTACAATCTCGGCGCCATATATGCGACGCAAAACAAGATAGAGGATGCACGAGAGGCGTTCATCGCTGCCACTCGGATGGATGCCGCGCAGGTCTCCGCCAAATGGGCCTCGGTCCTCACGTTGCCGCAGATCTATGGGTCTGAGGATCAGATCGCCGAAGCGCGCGCCGATGTAACGGAAGGTCTGCAGCGATTGACAGCCGCGCCGCTCCCGAACCGGGTTTCGGATCTTGCGCCGCTGCTTGCGGCAGCAGAAGAACGAACGTTGTTCTCACTCGCCTATCAGGGTCTCGACGATAAGCCTCTTATGTCTTTATGGGGCAGGTTCATTCACAGTATTGCAGCTAGGGCGTTGCCAGAACTCGCGGAGCCAATCGCTGGATCGGTCGGTCATAAGCTGCGGATAGGCTTCGCCTCAGCGCATTGGCGGGAACACACCATCGAAAAACTATTCAGCCGATGGATGACGAGCCTGAGACCAGACCAGTTTGATGTTCATTTGATTTCGACGATTGGGCCAGGGGATGCGACGACAAAAGCCTTGTCCAATCAAATCGGACACGCCCACACATCAGC
This sequence comes from Rhodospirillales bacterium, assembly GCA_965601835.1. Classification (GTDB taxonomy): domain Bacteria; phylum Pseudomonadota; class Alphaproteobacteria; order Rhodospirillales; family Casp-alpha2; genus UBA4479. The sequence goes on along the minus strand of OZ271842.1, from coordinate 3,211,796 downwards.
GCGCGGGACCGTGGACCTCGCCACCTTCATTCGTGGGCTCAAGCTCGATGTCATCATTTACTCGGACATCGGCATGGATCCTCGCTCGCAATTCTTGGCCGCTCTGCGATTGGCGCCATGTCAACTCGTTGCTTTTGGTCACCCGGTAACCACGGGTCTGCCGACGGTCGATGGCTTTTTGACCAGCGATCTCATGGAAACAGAGCACGGCGACACCCATTACACGGAAGACCTGGTCCGGCTTCCGAACCTTGGCGTGGAGTATGCGCGACCCGCCGTACCCGAAGGCCCGTTCCCAGCACACGATTTTCTGTGCGCACAATCCTTGTTCAAGATTCTTCCCCGTCAAGATGACGTATTTGCACAGATCCTCGGCGCAGCGCCCGGCGCCTCGCTGGCGTTCTTCGCCCATCCAATCCCTGAAGTTACCGCAGCTTTTGAGACGCGCCTTTCATCCGCATTGCGCAAACGGCATCTAGACCCAGAAAAGCGATTGGTGTTCATCCCACCGTGCGAACGTGAGACATTCTTAAAGCACCTCGCCGGAGCCAAAGTGGTGCTAGACACTTTCGCATGGTCCGGAGGCAATACGTCTCTCGAGACCTTGGCGATGGGTACACCGGTCATCACGATGCCCGGCGATCTGATGCGTAGTCGGCACTCCGCAGCGATGTTGCAACGGGCGGAGTTAGACGAGTGGATTGTTGGGACGCCGGATGAATACGTCGAGAGAGCGGTTTCTTGTCTCTTCGCCGATGCTCAGTTGACCGCGTCGATCGCGACGCTTAGTCAGAACAGCGTCCGCTTGTATCACGATACGTCACCATCCGAAGCGCTTTCAGCGTTCTGTCTGAGCCAACGGCACTAAAAAAAGCCGGCTGCGATGTCGCAACCGGCTTTCTTCGCATCTGGTCTCGCGATTAACGCGAGTAAAATTCGATAACGAGGTTCGGTTCCATTTGTACCGGATACGGCACGTCTTCCAGCTTCGGCTGGCGGACAAAGGTACCGGTCATGCGTTGATGGTTTACCTCAAGGTAATCCGGCACTTCCCGTTCGGCGCTCTCGCTCGCAAGCAAAACAATCGGAATCTGACGCGAGCTTTCCTTCACCTCGACCACGTCACCCTCTTTGATCATGTAGGACGGGATATTGACCCGCTTGCCATTCACTTTGACGTGCCCATGGTTGATGAATTGACGCGCCGAGAACACGGTCGGGACAAACTTCATCCGATAGATAACGGCATCGAGCCGACGCTCAAGAATACCGATGAGATTTTCGGACGTATCACCACGGCGCCGCACGGCCTCTTGGTAATACTTCCGGAATTGTTTTTCCGAGATGTTACCGTAGTAGCCCTTGAGCTTCTGCTTGGCCATCAATTGGAGGCCGAAGTCCGACGGCTTCTTGCGCCGCTGGCCATGCTCACCAGGACCATACTCTCGGGTATTGACGGGACTCTTCGGACGCCCCCACAAATTGACGCCCAAACGGCGGTTGATCTTGTACTTCGAACGAATTCGTTTGCTCATTGTGTAAACCCTCGTTTGCCGGGTGTTGTTGTCCCGGGTGTCATACGGACCGTCCGCATAACCGGGTGCATTCGCGCCTCAGACCGGAAATCGATGGGCGTTATAGGCGTTTTGCGTCGATTGTCAAAGGAATTACCGCATCACACACGGACCGGGCCCTCTCATCAGATTTAATGAAATACTCGTTTAAAGAGAAAACCATTGAAGGCAGACCAAATAATGGCAGAATTACCCAACTAAAATGGCTCGCGGAACTTTTGGCGACCACAAGGCCCAAGTGCCGTCAAGTTTCCCCGTGGTGGTGTCTTTTTCGAACGACATCGGAGCGTATAGACGTCCAAATTATTTTGCAGGCTGAAGGGTCATGTCAAAAGAGTCGAGTTCCACGCCGCCCGAAGGTCGACCATATTTGAGCTTTTCCAGCGATTTTGCGCCAGCGTGCGCCGAGGTCTTCTTCAAGGAGCTCTTCAGGCTGGTGCCAGGATCGCCTGAGTTGTTCTCCGATCCACAACAACAAAAGGTCATGTTCGCGACCATGCTGGATCTGATGATGCAGAACGCGGACAATTCAGAAACGTTGAAAACGACGTTGCAGGACCTGGGTCGGAGGCACCGAGAACTCGGCGTACAATCGATGCACTTGAAGATAGGGAAAGCGGCATTTATGCGCGGCATCGCAGCTGCGGCACCGGATTTGACTGACCAGGAAGAAGAATTCTTTTCGAACGCCTACGACAAGATCTTGGCCGCCATGTCACCTTTGGCCTGACCTACGCTTCATCCATCTATCGCGAGACCGGCATTGAAACGCATCTCCGCATCCCGAAATGCCGCTCGCGTTGTTTCGACGTCCCAGGGACGCTCCTGAAGCGTCTCGTGATCCCATTCGCTTCGAGGTTCTTCAGGCTCGAAAAAGTTCCCGCCATATACATGGATCGCCGCTGAGAACTTCCCGAGCGGATTGGCGACCGAATGAATGATGTTATGGCCGAGGGTTGCAACCTCGCCGGTCGCAAGAGAGTCAGCACCCGCAGCCCTCAGCCCGTCATCTGTTTTCTTCCAAAAAACGTTATCTTCCCGCCCGTTATAAAGCCCGATCACAGCAAACATATTGTGGTTATGGGGGATTAAGGTCATGTAAGGCGCCCAGACAAAATTAATAATTGTCAGGCGCTCGTCATTGTAGATGAGATCGATGCCGGCGGACGTCGGCTCACCCAACTCGTTGATGATTCCATTCGGGTTTGCGACTGCTTCCTGAACGACCTCGCGAACGGCCGCCTGACCCTCGGCGAGCGCCACAGTGCAATCGTCGATAAATCTCTGCTTTTCGAACATGCGTACTCCTTGGACCTACCGCTCTGGTATGCCCGACATAAACCGTGCTTGTCCAGCAGCTGTCAGTCTTCGAGTTCGCTATCCCAGTAAAGAAAATCCCGCCAACTTTCGTGCAGATAGTTTGGCGGGAATGAGCGTCCGTTTTCTTGCAGGGCATAGCACGTAGGCCTTTCAGGCGCCCGCAAAGGATGCATATGCGCGTGACCTGGAAGCTTGTGGCCTTTGGCAAGATTACACGGCGAGCAAGCTGTGACCACATTCTGCCACGTTGTGCGGCCGCCGCGGGATCGGGGGATGACATGATCGAATGTCAGTTCCTCCGCCGCGAATTTGCCGCCGCAGTACTGACACGCAAATCCATCTCTCAAGAAGACATTAAACCGGGTAAAGGCCGGTTGCCGGTTCATGGGAATGTACTCTTTGAGAGCGATCACGCTTGGCAGTCGGAACTCTTGCGTCGGAGAGTGCGCAACCTTGTCATATTCGGAAACAACGGCAACACGGTCGAGAAAAACCGCTTTGAGAGCGTCCTGCCATGACCATAGCGAAAGCGGAAAGTAGCTGAGCGGCCTAAAATCCGCGTTCAACGCTAGCGCATGATACCCGTCAATCGACATGAAACACAAAATCTCCTGGCCGGCACGTCCATACCATACACGATATTGATAGATTGCCAAACGGTCGTGAATGAAAATTTCGTGACCAAATGCGTTTCGTTAATCAGATTACTGGCCGATTTCCTGCAAGTTCACGCCAAAACACTCGGCCAAGAAGAACATGCCCGCCTTGATGCCGTCGTCGTCGAGCCCATGTCCCAGACCCGGACGGGCAAGGCCTTCCGCACTGATGCCGTATGACCGCAATGCCGACAACGCAGCAGGCATGAAATCGAAAGGTACGACCTCGTCCGCCTGCCCATGACAAAGAAGAACGGGGGGACGCGCGCTCAATTCACTCGCCAGCAGATCCGGATCGACGAGCATCCCAGAATACCCAATCACGCCGGCACACGGACTGGCGCGTCTCAAGGCAACATGCAGCGCGACCATCGTCCCTTGCGAGAACCCGATGAGCGCCAAATCCTTATCCGATAGCCCGAGCGCTGTGAGCTGCTCGTCGATGAAGGCATTTAGGATCGGCGCGGCCGTCGTCATACCCTCACGGCGTGCATCCATGCTCATGTCTTGGAGGCTGAACCACTGATAACCGATCGGGCCACCATCGAAATGGAACGGCGCGTTCGGTGAGATGAAGCGCGCATCCGGAAGTACTTTCTGAAAATACGGTGCCAGCGATATCAAATCGTCACCGTCGGACCCAACACCATGACACATAATGACGAGCTTCGTCGGCGCACGGCCGCCCAACGGCTCCAGACTCGGGCCTTGCAGTGTCGGAATCGCGTCCGTTTCATCTGCCATTGTTGCGTTCTCCTCGTATCCGGGTGCACAAGTGGTAGCGCATCGACGGCCAGATTGTCACGATGCAGACTGCTTGGAACGAAAGCCGACGACCATGACTGTTGTTACCCGTTTTGCGCCGAGTCCGACAGGCTTACTGCATCTTGGCAGTGCTTTTTCTGCGCTTTACGCCTATCGCAACGCCCAAACGAATGGCGGACGTTTTTTGCTACGGATAGAGGACATCGATGCGGGCCGATGCCGTGCAGAATTCGAAACTGCGATCTATGACGATCTTTCATGGCTGGGACTGACCTGGGAGCGGCCGGTTCGTCGGCAATCTGAGCATTTCGACGAGTACGCGGATGCTCTCGACCGGCTCCGGGCGCAGGACTTGCTCTACCCATGCTTTTGCACGCGGCAAGACATAAAGAATGAGATCGCAGCATCCGGCGCCGCGCCGCATGGCCCGGACGGACCCATTTATCCTGGCACTTGCAAAAGGCTGAGCCTATCGGAGCGGGCCGAGCGCATTGAAGGTGGCGAGCCGCATGCCTGGAGACTCAATATGACACGGGCGTGTCAACAAGCCGGTCCACTTGTATGGCATGATGAACATGCCGGGCGGGTTCATGCGCGACCGGAAAGGTTCGGCGACTTGGTCCTGGCCCGCAAAGACACCCCAACGAGTTATCACCTCTCCGTGGTTCACGACGATCATCTTCAAGACGTTTCCTTGGTGACCCGCGGCATGGATTTGTTCGATGCGACGGACGTTCATTGCTTGATCCAGGTTCTTCTCGGCTTCGATACCCCAGACTATTCGCACCACCGGCTTCTTCTTGACCCAGACGGCAAGCGGTTGGCCAAGCGCGATCGGGCAACAGCCGTATCCCTGCTGCGCGAAGACGGTCATACACCAGACCAAGTGCGGCTGATGATGGGATGGACCGATGATTGATCGCCGCTCCATGGTCATCGGGCTTGCAGCGCTGGCGTTGGTGTCTCCAGCGCGGCGATCGAACGCGCAAACCGCACACACCTCAACTGTTACAAAGATCGTCGACGGCGACACAGTCATTATCGATCGGCCCTTACTGGACAGCCGAGAGATTCGCCTCGTCGGTATTCAAACGCCAAAGTTGCCTTTGGGCCGGGCGGGCTTCAAACCGTGGCCACTTTCCACAGAGGCGAAGGAGTTCCTCGAACGTCTGGTCCTAGGCCAAGAGGTGGCACTGTCGTTTGGGGGCCGCAGGCTCGATCGGCACCGTCGCCTTCTCGCGCATCTTCATCTCGCAGCCCATTCCGGGCCACCGATTTGGGTTCAAGGTGCGATCCTTCGGGCGGGCTTAGGTCGCGTCTATAGCTTTCCGGACAATCGCGCATTCGTCCATAAAATGCTGGAGGTCGAACGGATTGCGCGGACCAAGCGTGCTGGTATCTGGTCCCACCCATTCTATGCGATCCGAAATCCGGACCCCGAAACCTTGTCAACTTTGCTCGGCACCTTTCAATTGGTCGAAGGGCGTGTAACCGATACAGCGACGATCAAGCGGCGAACGTATATCAATTTTGGCGCGAACTGGCGGACGGATTTCACAGCAACTGTTGGGCCGCGTTTTCAACGCGCCTTCAGAGACAGCTCTTTGGATTTGTTAGCCCTGAAAGGGCAAAGTGTGCGCGTTCGTGGCTGGCTGGACGAGCGAAACGGCCCGATGATCGAGCTAACCCACCCCGAAGAAATCGAGGTGCTCACACGTTGAGAATTGCCTATCCTGTCCGTTATGGTCATGCAAAGGACATACCTATCGGAGATAGCGATGCGGCGAAGATTTGACTTCCCCCTAGCCATCTTGTTGGCCGTGATCGCGCTACCGCTGCTCGCTGGCTGCACCACCAATCCGGCAACGGGTGAACAGAGCTTTACCGCGTTCATGTCTGAAGACGACGAAAAGAGGATAGGCGCCGAAGAACATCCGAAGATGCTCGATGAATTTGGCGGCGCGTACGATGACGATGCGTTGCAAGCTTATGTCAATCGTATCGGTAAGGATTTGGCCTCGCATTCGGAATTTCCGAACTTGGATTTCCAGTTCTTCGTCCTGAACGACGACCGGGTCAATGCGTTTGCCCTACCGGGCGGCTACATCTATGTGTCCCGCGGCCTTGTAACGTTGGCCGAAGACGAAGCAGAGCTTGCCGGCGTTATCGGTCACGAGATCGGACATGTCACGGCGCGCCATTCGGCCCAACGATACTCCGCGGCCATGGCGACCAATATCGGGCTGACGGCTGTCGGCATCTTGGGGCAGGTCCTCGGTGCCCCTCCCGGCGTCGGTAACGCGGTGTCATTTGGCGCGCAAGCCGCACTACAGAGTTATTCACGCGCACAAGAGTTGGAGGCCGACCGGCTTGGCGCGCGCTATATGAGCCGTGCCGGCTACGATCCCTCCGGCCTTACGGATTTCTTCGCCAAGCTTGATGCGCAAGGAAAGATAGCCGCCCGTCAGGCTGGACGTACGGGTGATGATTTCAGCATCATGTCGACCCACCCACGCACAACCGACCGTATTGAACAGGCAGCACGCTTAGCAGAGACGTCGCGACCGCCGAATGCGCGTCGAAGCCGCGATCCGTTCATCGCTCAGGTGGACGGTGTCCTTTTCGGAAAGGATCCGAAGGAGGGCTTCATGGTCGGCGATTCCTTCGTCCATCCGGTCTTGGGTTTTCGTTTCGATTTTCCGCCGGACTTTACTGTCGATAACGGCCGTACGCAGGTGACCGGCACCGATAAGAAAGGTACGACCATCATTTTCGATCTGGAGCGCCCAAACGTGGCCACAGGCATGACTGATTTGGTTCGATACGTTGGCACGCACTGGGGACCGAAGATCGGGCTGCGCGCATTGGAGAACCTTGAGCCGCTTGACATAAATGGCCTGCAAGCAGCAACAGGATCCGCGCGGGCATCGACAAATCGCGGTGAGCGAGACATCCGGTTGATTGCTATCCGCGCCGCCAGAGACAAGATCTACCGCTTCGTTTTCCTTACGGACCCAAGGGTCACAGACGAAATGTCGACATCCCTTCGGGCGTCGACGTACAGCTTCCAGTTGATTGATGCGCAGGACACAGAGGATTTGAGTCCGCCGCGCGTTACCATTCGGACCGTGGATGCGGGGGATACTGCGGCCACGCTCGCCGAAGACATGCCTTTCGACGAATTTAACGATGACTGGTTCAAGGCACTCAACATGAACGTCGTGTCCGACGGCCTCGCACCCGGAGAGCGCGTCAAGATAATTCAGGCGGAGTAGTATCCGATGAAGAGACGCGAGCAAGGCTCAGCAGATTGTTCAAGTAGCTCGCGGCTTCATCATAGATGCCAGGGGCCTCGCTTTCCCGAGGCCCTGCGACGTTCAGGGTTTCCGGTCGGCGCGCTTCCAGCCATCTGAGCGCAGCCAAAGGGGAATGACCGCGTCTAAGATCGACGATGTGATAGTGTTTATTGCTTTTGGCGGCATGATCTAAGGCGATGCGCGTGCCGCCGGCGGGCTCCCCCCGGGTCAGGATGAGCGTTCCGTCGCTCTGTTCCACGTTCTTTAGCGTTCGCGCTTCGTAATCGGCCTGACGCATCTCGGTAACGGGATAACGCGGATCAATGGGGCCATCTTCGGCACGGCGGCCTTTGGGAACCCAGCCTCCGCACGCGACCCCTAATGCTAAGGCAACATCAAGCGCCGCGCGGTCCACACCTGTCTGGCCACCGGAGATGATCTTGCGAACAATAAAATGGGACGATCCGTCATCCGGCACATCCGTGCCTGATGGGGAAATCATCTCAATCAGGCCGCTTCCATGATTTGCTCGAGCTTTTTGGTCGCCTTTTCCATATCGGTCTTTTCGACCGCTGCCAATTCGGCAGCCAGGCGATCGCGCGCCTGCTCATAAATCTGCCGCTCGGAGAACGACTGATCCGGTTGGCCAACATTCCGATGCAGGTCTCGAACCACTTCAGCGATTGAAACAGGGTCGCCCGAATTGATCTTCACATCGTACTCCGCGGCGCGACGGCTCCACATGGTTCGCTTGACCCGTGGGCGCCCTTTCAGCGTGTTGATGGCTTCATCCATACGCTTCTTCGACGACAATTTCCGCAGTCCGGAGTTTGCCGCTTTGGAGACCGGAACACGAAGCGTCATGCGATCGCGATCAAAGCTGATAACGAAGAGTTCCAGGGTGTGGCCGGCGATTTCTTCCTCTTCCACACTGAGGACCTTACCCACGCCATGGGTCGGATAAACGACGAAATCACCGGGATTAAACAAAAGCTGATCGGCCATGTTGATACTTGTCTCACTCGTTAAAAAAATCCGGCCGCATGAAGCGGTCCCGGATCGAAACACTCAAGAGCGCGATGAAAGAGGATTTCCTCACTAAAACAAAACGATCCTCTCGCGCAAATAGGGCCCCCAAAACAAGGGACCCTACCTTTTCCACTTAAATAACAACATACCACAAAAAATAGATGGAGAAAACCCCCGCGCCGCACAATACCGTGCAGCGCGATCCGCACAAGATCTTGTTTTCTTTGTGTTTAGTCGCCCTGACCCGGGTTTTCGCTGAGCAGCGAGGCTTTCTCGGGTTTACCGTTCCAATCGTCCGCGTCCGGCAGCTGGTCGCCTTTCCGCGTCAGGTTAGGCCAAACTTCGGCAAACTTCTTGTTGATCTCAAGCCAGTTCTCAACCCCGGGCTCCGTGTCCGGCACAATGGCTTCAGCGGGGCATTCAGGCTCACAGACACCGCAGTCGATGCACTCGTCCGGATGAATGACGAGGAAGTTCTCACCTTCGTAGAAGCAGTCGACGGGACACACTTCCACACAGTCTTGGAACTTACACTTGATGCAATTCTCAGTGACAATATACGTCATCGATGGGTCCTCATATATCTTCAGGTAAACCTAAGTCGCGCAGAGCCGTTTTTCTAGCCCGTCCGCTGTCTTGATCGCGGACATACAGCAATCCCGCGACGCGGCGAACCAAATTCGCTTCATAATCATGCAGAACGCCGTCGGCGTAGGCGACGCGCCACAGCAAGACCATCAGATCAATCCGCTGGTCCTCGTCGAACTCGTCGCGAATGGTTCGCGTCGCCGCATACAGCCGGTTGGCATGATCCGGATCGCTGGCAACATCGGCCACCAAGCCCTCGGCCTCTTCAGAAGTAACGCCGAACTCGTTGACCAGAACATCAATGATAATCGTTTGTTCATCGTCATCGAAACTGCCGTCGGTAAGGGCCGCTTCGACGAGCACGGCGGCTGCGGCCGCGGCGACGGGATCCTCCTCGTTCGTCACGTCGGCGTCCGAGCTTGAGGCTCCCAGAAAAGATTTAATCTTTGCAAGCATGGCGATGGCGTATCACAGGCCCCGCCGGGGAACAACCATGATTAACCTACGGAAATGCCTTGTCTCACGATCATTTGAACGCCACGTATCCCGTCATGGAGAACGCAAATCCCGACAAAAGAATGGCACCCGCCGCCGAGCGGAACAAAGACGTTATTTTGGATGTTCTGAAAGAGATAGTCTCATCCGAGTGGCATGTCTTGGAGATTGCGAGCGGCAGTGGCCAGCATGCCGTCCATTTCGCGGACACCGTTCCGGACGGCACCTGGCAGCCTACGGATATCGCGCCGGAGAACCTCGCATCCATTGCCGCCTGGACACGGGAAAGTGCCGCCGCCAACGTGCCGCCGCCGCTGTCACTCGACGTCACCATATCCGGGTGGTCCGTCGACCCCTGTCCCGACGCCATTGTGTGCATCAACATGATCCACATAGCGCCGTGGGCTGCGTGTCTCGGCCTGCTGGAAGGCGGCGGGCGGCTGCTACCCGAAGGCGGCATCTTGTTCCTGTACGGGCCATTTCAGGTTGGCGGTCGGCATACCGCGCCAACAAACGAGAGTTTCGATCAGTCGCTACGGGCCCAGAATGCCGATTGGGGCGTTCGAAACTTGGACGACGTGGCGTTGGAAGCCCGCCGGCACGGCCTACACTTGGTCAAAACCGTCAAGATGCCCGCCAACAATCTGTCAGTGATTTTCCGCAAAACCGCGATGGTGAACTTGGAAGACTAGCCTCTCCGACGCTTCTTCTTACCGTCCGGTTCCCACTTGGCCTTCGCCTTCTTCGACACACCCGGACGGTTGAGGCCAAGCTCCGCAGCCTCAAGCCGGCGGATCTCATCGCGAAGTCGCGCCGCTTCCTCGAATTCCAGGTTCGCCGCCGCGTCTTGCATCTTGGCATTCAGATCGTCCAAAACCGCGCGCATGTTATGGCCGACAAGCTCGGTTTCGCCGCTGACGCCGGTATCGACGGTGACGTAGTCGCCCTCGTGCACCCCTTCGATGATATCCGCGATCCCCTTCTTCACGCTTTCCGGCGTGATCCCGTTCGCTTCGTTGTAGGCCATTTGCTTGGCGCGACGGCGATTGGTTTCGCCGATGGCGTAGTCGAGGCTATCGGTCATCTTGTCGGCATACAGGATGACCCGTCCCTCGACGTTTCGCGCCGCGCGCCCGATGGTTTGCACCAGCGAGGTTTTCGAGCGCAAGAAACCCTCCTTGTCCGCATCCAGAATGGCGACCAACGCGCATTCGGGGATGTCCAAACCCTCGCGCAGCAAGTTGATCCCGATCAGCACATCGAACGCACCAAGCCGCAGGTCGCGAATGATCTCGATCCGCTCCAAGGTGTCGATATCCGAATGCATGTAGCGGACCCGCACACCGTGCTCGTGCAAGTACTCGGTAAGATCCTCGGCCATGCGTTTGGTCAACGTGGTAACCAATGCCCGCATGCCGTCGGCGGCCACCTTGCGGCATTCCGCCAGTAAATCATCGACCTGCGTCTCCACAGGACGCACGATACACTCGGGATCGATCAACCCGGTCGGACGCACCACCTGTTCGACGAACACGCCGCCGGTGCGCTCCATCTCCCAAGGTCCGGGCGTCGCGGATACGAAAACCGTCGGCGGGCGCATCGCATCCCATTCCTCGAACTTCAACGGGCGATTGTCGATGCATGACGGCAAGCGGAAGCCGAACTCGGCGAGGGTCGATTTGCGGTTGAAGTCGCCTTTGAACATGCCGCCGATCTGCGGCACCGTCACGTGGCTCTCGTCAACGACGAGCAACGCATTCTCGGGCAAGTATTCGAACAAGGTCGGCGGCGGCTCACCGGCGTTCCGGCCACTTAGGTACCGCGAGTAGTTTTCGATCCCCGCGCAATGGCCGGTGGTTTCCAGCATTTCGATATCGAAGGTGGTCCGCTCTTCAAGCCGCTGCGCCTCCAAGAGCTTGTCCTGCGTTCGCAATTCCTCGAGGCGCGCTTTGAGTTCTTCTTTGATCTGCGGAATTGCCTGCATCAATGTCGGGCGCGGCGTGACATAGTGGCTGTTTGGATAAACGGTGATCGTCGCCAACGTCCCCGTCTTCTCTCCGGTCAACGGGTCGATCTCCCAGATACCCTCCAGATCGTCGCCGAAAAACGATAGCCGCCAGGCGCGATCTTCTAGGTGGCACGGAAACACCTCGATCACATCGCCACGGACCCGAAATGCGCCGCGGTGGAAGTTCTGGTCGTTGCGGCGGTATTGCATATCCACCAACCGCTTCATGAAATCGCGTTGAACCACGGTGTCGCCCGCGTTCACCCGCATGGTCATCTCGGAATAGGTCTCGACCGCGCCGATACCATAGATGCACGAGACGGACGCCACGATGATTGAATCAGGTCGCTCCAATAGTGATCGCGTCGCGGCATGGCGCATCCGGTCGATCTGTTCGTTAATGGAGGCGTCTTTCTCGATATACGTGTCCGTGCGCGGAACATACGCTTCCGGTTGATAGTAGTCGTAGTAACTGACGAAATACTCGACTGCGTTTTCCGGGAAGAACTCCTTCATCTCGCCGTAAAGCTGCGCCGCCAAGGTCTTGTTCGGCGCCAGAACCAGGGCCGGACGGCCGAGGTTTTTCAACACATGTGCCATTGTGAAGGTCTTACCGGAACCGGTGACCCCCAACAGGACCTGATCGCGCTCTCCGGCTTCGAGGCTGCCGGTCAGGTCTTCGATGGCGCGGGGCTGATCGCCGGACGGACCGAACGGCGATGACAGCGCATAGTTTGCCGGCGCATCGAACGCGGGCTGCTTTTCCGGTATGAAGAGAGGTCGCGTATCCATGCGCCATATATAGGGGAGTCGGCTAAGGCCCGCGAGTCACGAACGGTGATTACTGGGGAAAACCCGCTTTTATGAGACCCTGTGTATAGCGCTCCGCCATGACGGGGTTTCGGTGCGGGATGCTGTTCATGATCTTGGAGACGGTGAGGTCGGGATACCGGGCCAATACACGCTCGGTCGCGGCATCTGCCTTATCCTGCTCATCCATCCAGGCGTAAATGGCGACAAGCGGCCGGTTCGCCCACACTGCACTCGGGTTTTCGAGCAAACCCTGTTCGATCAGCTTGGCCGCTTTCTCGAACTGGCCGAGCCCAAAAAAGGACAGACCCATCCCGAAACAGAGATTGAAATTCAACGGATCAAAGGGGCTCAACCGCCAAGCCCGCTCGAAGTTCTCGATCGCACGTTCGAAAAGCCCGTCGTAACAATGGATGTAGCCCGACCGCATCCACGCCCACGCCGAATTCCGGTCGATACTCAGCGCGCGATCGATGTGAACCCGTGCAATATCGTTGTCACCGGCAAGGCTCTCGGCCGTGGACAACATCGCGAGCACCATTGGGTCGCCACTGTCCAGGCGAAACGCCTCGCGTGCCATCGAGAGCGCTTTTTCCTTGGCCGGTGCGATATCGCCGGTCCAGTTATAAGTGATGTTCTGCGCGTGCGCCCACGACAGCAAGGCGTGCGCCAGGGCATAGGTTGGATCGAGACGGATCGCTTCACTGAGAAGATCTTGAGCTTTTTGATTGTCCTCGAACGTCATTTCCCACAGATGCGGAAAAGAGCGATGCACCATGTCGTATGCTTGAAGGCTCTCGGGCCTCTTGCGGCGCGCGCGCCTGATCTCAGCCGCGAGAATGGTCGGCTGCAGGATCCCAACAACTTCCTCGGTTATTCTGTCTTGAAGATCAAAGATATCGGTATCGCCGCCCTCAAACTGCTCCGTCCAGAGCTGCTCGGAAGACTCCGCATCCAAGAGTTGTGTCGCGATACGGATGCGCCCGGCCGCCCGGCGCACGCTACCGGTCAGCAAATATCGAACGCCGAGCTTTTCCGAGATTGCGGAAACGCTATCTTGCGTATCGCGGAACGCCAACGCGGAGTTGCGCGCGATAACGAATAACGATCGCACACGAGAGAAAGCGGCCGTTATCTCCTCAACAACGCCATCGGCAAAATGATCCTGATCATCGTGGCCCAATGCCGCGAACGGCAGAACCGCTAGCGACGGGCGATCAACGGGCAGAACAGCCTTTGCAACGTCGTTTTCGAGCATCGGCTTGTCGGAAGCCGGTGCGTCCGAATCCGGCGCTTCGCGGCCCGACCGGATTTGTCGGGCGAGAGCTTGGGTGGCGGCGGAAGGTTCAATTCCCAACTCGTTGGCGAGGAGCCGCGCGACGTCTTCATACTGCCTGAGCGCCAGGGGTTGCTGATCGTGATCCGCATAGAGGCGCATCAATAGCCGATGGGTCTCCTCTTGCATCGGATCGACTGCCAAGAGGAGCCGGCCGATCTCCAAGCCTTCTTGATACGCCTTACTCTCAACATGTCGACGCAACAGACTCGTGAAGCCACTGAGAGCCACATCGTCCAAGCGCTGCCGCTCGCGCCGCAACCAAGCGTCAAATTCGTCCGAGTTGTCCGAATACCCTTCCAATAAAGAGCCACGATAAAGCGCCGCGGCCTGAGCGAGGGAATCTGGCGTGTTTTCTTCGATCAACGTGGCGAACCGCTCAGCGTCGACATCGACTGTCTGTGGATCGAACGCAATCGAATCCTGTGAAACATTTAGAACATCGTGGCCCAAAAGCCGTCGAATCGACGCGAGGGCATTGCGAAGACTCCCACGCGCCTGTTCGTCCGCACGATCGCCCCAAAAAAGGTGAGCAAGGCGCTCACGCGGGTACGCGCCGCCGGACGGCAACGCCAAGTAGGCGCACAGCATGCGCGCCTTTCGGGTTGGAAACAGCAGTTCATAGCCGTCCGCCTGACGCACATGAAAACCGCCCAGTAACTGAATTGATATCTGTGCCACTGCCGTTCCAATCCGTCGCAAAAGTGTGCGCCCGATCACATAGAGCAAGATATTAGCGTCATTTCACGGATTTTTAACGGCGTAAGGTACCAGCGTTCAACGGACGTTTCACGGTCGGTCTTTAAAAGCATCGCTCACACGGTTGCCGAAACGAGTGGGCAATCAAACGGAACAAGTAAAGTCGACGGGTGCCAAAGGACGAGACATGCCAGTAGCAAATATTAATGGGACGGTTGTGTCCTACAAAGAGAGCGGCAAAGGCGAACCAGTGGTGATGCTCCATGCATCAGCATCCTGTGGCAGCCAGTGGCAGGGCCTGCGAGACCAGCTATCGGGCGATTTTCGCTGCATTGCGCCCGACCTCTATGGATGTGGAAAGACCGACCCCTGGCCGGGACGCGATACCATGTCTTTGGCAGCCGAAGCGGCTTTGATCAACGGATTGGTTTCTCGTTTCGAAGGACGGTTTCATCTAGTCGGGCATTCGTACGGTGGTGCAGTTGCGCTCCGGCTCGCGGCGCGATGCGACCATAAACTGCGAAGCCTGACATTAATCGAACCTGTTTCTTTCAACCTCTTGCGGAGCGGGACCGAGGCAGATCAAATTTTGTTCGAAGAGATTTGCGAGCTCGCCGAGGTATTGTGCCGCTCCGCGATTTCCGGGGACGAATGGAATGCCATGGGGCGGTTTGTCGACTACTGGAGCGGGAAAGGCACGTGGGCCGGCATGTCTTGGCAGCAGCGTAAATGCCTAGCACCCCGAGTTAGATCGACCGTGCGGCATTTCTGGGCAACGATGCGCGAACCCATGACCAAAGAGGACTACGTCTCGATGCGGACGCCGACCGCGGTCATATCGGGCGGCCTGTCGCGCCGGACCACGCGCCGTATCTGTGATATTCTCGCGGAGACGCTCCCCGAGGGTCATGCAGTCGTGCTTGAGGACGCAGCGCACATGGGTGCGATCACGCATTCGGATCAAGTCGCGGCAGCCATGCGGCCCTTCTTGGAGGAAAAAATTCAGCGGAAATCCGAGGTCGTGAAACAGAACGACGAGCAGCCGCCTCTCTATTTTAGCGGCTATCGCCCGACCCTTGCTGCGATGGCATCGTAAGCGTAAAGTCCCTCCGGTCCGCGCCTAATTATAGCTTTCCGGAGGAAAAAAATGTCTATCGTCGCCAAGCGCTTCAGCGCCATGGAGCCATCGCCCACCATTGCCATTTCGCAGAAAGCGCGGGATCTGGCGGCCGAGGGCAGAGACATCATATCGCTGAGTGCGGGCGAGCCGGATTTCGACACCCCGGCGCACGTCATCGAAGCTGCAAAACAGGCGCTTGACGATGGAATGACCCGATACACGGCCGTCAACGGCGTGCCCGAATTGCAGGACGCCATTATCGCCAAGTTCAAACGCGATAGCGGTCTCGACTACGGTCGTGATCAGATTCATGTCAGTTGCGGCGGTAAGCCGGTCATTTTCAATGCGTTCATGGCGTCGATCGACCCGGGTGACGAAGTCATCATTCCGGCGCCGTATTGGGTGAGCTACCCGGACATGGTGAAGATTTTTGACGGTGTTCCGGTAATCGTCGATTGCCCGGCAGAGGCCAGCTTCAAGATCACGCCGGAGCAGCTTGAGCAAGCAATCACGCCCAAGACCAAATGGTTGGTCTTGAACTCTCCTTCGAACCCGACGGGGCGTTGTTATACGCAGGCTGACCTTCAGGCGTTGGCGGATGTACTCCTCCGCCATCCGCATGTCTGGGTCTTAACCGATGACATTTACGAGCACTTAGTCTACGACGATTTCAAATTTCACACACTGGCCGAGGTTGAGCCCAAGTTGGTCGACCGCACGTTGACCATGAACGGCATGTCGAAAGCGTATTGCATGACCGGCTGGCGCGTCGGCTTCGCGGGCGGTCCCAAAGATCTCATCAATGCGATGACAAACATTCAATCGCAGAACATCACGCATACGGCTGCAGTCTCGCAGGCGGCCTCAATCGCGGCCCTTAACGGACCGACGGACTTTCTCGCATCCAACAACAAAGTGTTTCAAGAACGGCGGGACCTTGCGGTCGGCATGTTGAACCAAGCAGCCGGCCTCAGTTGCGACACACCGGAAGGCGCCTTCTACGTTTATCCCTCGTGCAAGGCATTGCTTGGCAAGAAAACTCCGGGCGGCAAGGTCATCGAGACCGATGAGGATTTCGTGATCGAGTTATTGGACGCAGAAGGCGTCGCCGCCGTGCACGGTGCCGCGTTCGGCCTTAGCCCGCATTTTCGAATCTCCTACGCCGTGGCGACCGATGTATTGGAAGATGCTTGCCGTCGGATCCAAAGGTTCTGCGGCTCTCTGACCTGATCCGTCAAAGCGCCGGGCCTCGCCTGTCTTAGGCGGCGAGGCCTTTTTGCATCACCGATGTCATCCGCCGGGTAAATGCTTGCGGATCGAG
This sequence comes from Rhodospirillales bacterium, assembly GCA_965601835.1. Taxonomy (GTDB): domain Bacteria; phylum Pseudomonadota; class Alphaproteobacteria; order Rhodospirillales; family Casp-alpha2; genus UBA4479. The sequence continues at coordinate 3,194,779 of OZ271842.1, read as the reverse complement.
GACCGGTTCGCCCTCGGCGATACGCGCTTGATCCAGTAAAAGGAAGGCCGCGTCTTCCAAAACCGGATTCTGCGCCGCGTTCTCTTTCGCCAGCGACGCTAGGTTGCTGATCAGCCCGTGCGTGGGATTGACTTCCAACACGCGCGGCGTCGCCTGATCCAACTGGTTATGCGCCTGCAGCAGGCGCTCCAGGTGCATATCCATCGCTCCTTCGGCAGCCACCAGACAGACCGGGCTGTCCGTCAGTCGGTTCGATGTCCTGACGTCGGCCACTTTGTCACCCAGTGCGAGTTTGAAGGCCGCCAGCAAAGGATCAAGACCCTCGGGCGTCTCCGTCTCCGGCGTTTCGTCGTCAGCTTCGGCTTTTTTGTTGTCTTCCTCGCCTCCGACGGATGAAAGATCGACTTCGCCGCGGGTCGCCGACTTGAATGGGTGCTCTTCAAATGTCCCGAGCGCTGGAATCCAGAACTCGTCGACGGGGTCAGTCATGAACAGGACTTCGATGCCATTGGCGCGGAAACCTTCGAGCTGCGGGCTCTTCGACACCTGCTCCGCATCCGGCCCCGAAATGTAATAGATGGCCTCCTGGCCTTCCTTCATGCGCGAGACATAGTCAGCAAGCGACGTCCAGCCGTCTTGGGTGGAAGATTTGAAGCGCGACAGACCGACTAGCTTATCCCGATTGTCATGGTCCTCGTGAATGCCTTCCTTCAACACCATACCGAAAGTGTCCCAGAACTCGGCGTATTCTTCCGGCGCCTTATCCGCCTTCTTCACGAGTTCCCCGAGAACCCTTTTAATCAGGGCCTTACGTATCTTCGCGACGGCCGGGTTATGTTGCAGCATCTCACGGCTGACATTCAGGTCGATATCCTCACTGTCGACGACCCCTTTAACGAACCTGAGATATGGCGGGATCAATGCCTCACAATCGTCAGTAATGAACACACGTTTGACATAGAGTTTCAGGTGCCCTTTCCGTTCCGGATTGAACAGATCGAACGGCCGCGCCGTCGGGATAAACAACAGATTGGTGTAGCTGACGACTCCTTCCACGTTGTTGTGGATCGTCAACCAGGGGTCGTCGAACGCCATTCCGACATGGTGATAGAATTCTTTGTACTGATCCGCCGAGATATCCTTTTTCGGACGTGTCCATAGGGCGGACGCGCTATTCAGTGTTCGGTCTTCTTCGTCCTTTTTGACGGCTTTGAGGATCACCGGTTGTGCAATATGATCGGAATACGTTCGAACCACGTTCTCGACCCGCGCAGCATCCAGATATTCCTTTTCTTCTTTCTTGATGTGCACAATGACGTCGGTCCCACGTGTCGCGCGATCCGCGACTTCGATCTCGAAGGCGCCTTTGCCATCCGACGTCCAACGCCATGCCTGATCTTCACCCGCTTTGCGGGTCACGACCTCGAGTTTGTCAGCGACCATGAATGCGCTGTAGAAGCCAACGCCGAACTGTCCGATCAGCGCAAGTTTGGCGTCCTCGCCGCCGGCTTGCGCGTCGGCCAAATTCTCCATGAAGGCTTGGGTTCCGGACTTCGCGATGGTACCCAGCGCTTCAATGAGATCGTCTCGGTTCATGCCGACCCCATTGTCAGAAACGGTCAGAGTCTTTGTCTTTTGATCGAGGGCGACCTCAATTTTAAAGTCCGCCTCGCCGTCTAGCAGTCCGGCCTCGGTCAAAGACCTGTATCGCAGCTTGTCGCACGCATCCGATGCGTTGGAGATGAGTTCCCGAAGAAAGACCTCTTTGTGGCTGTACAATGAATGCGCCACGATATCGAGGAGCTTCCCAACTTCCGCCTGAAAGCTGAATGTTTCCTTTGTCATTGTCGTCAAACCCTAAATAGAACAGAACCCCTGACGCGGTGACATCGCACCACTGTCCCGGATATGTGTTACGGAGCCGGCAACCGCAACCCCCACAAATCCGCCAATTCTCGCGCCATCGTCAATTAGACGGATCACCCCAGGCGCGCATCTTGTCCAAAAGGGCCTCGGTATCCACAGGTTTCGAGAAACCCGTCGTCGCACCGATCTTTACGGCCGCACGAATCGTATCTTCGGCAGACATATCCGCATAACCAGCGGTGATCGCAACAATCTTACATCCAGGGCTCTTGGCGTGAATGCGTTCAATGGCATTGATCCCACCCATCCCAGGCATAAAGATATCGAGGATCGCGACATCGAACTTTCCGCCCTCGGCGGCAGCCATCACTTGCTCGACCCGAGACGCTTCCACGACCTCGTACCCCGCCTTCCGCAAAGGCCGGGCAATGGCGAGCAATACAAAGTGGTCGTCGTCGACAACCAGAATTCGCATGGGCTTCTCTTGGAGCTTTTTCTTCCCTCCCGTCCATTCTGTGTCGATTTCTTGCGAACGGCAATTCCAGAAACGATATAGTGCCCCGTCTTGAATTCGACGATCAATCGGACCAGTGTCTCAAGATGATTCCAGTTGACCAACAGCGCGGCCGCATCACGGCTGTTCTCGGCCCAACCAATACCGGCAAGACCCATTTTGCGATGTCCCGCATGCTCGGGTACCGGTCGGGCATGATCGGCTTTCCGCTACGCCTTTTGGCGCGTGAAAACTATGACCGGGCTGTCGCTGCGAAAGGCGAAAAGCACGTTGCGTTGATCACTGGCGAAGAGAAAATCCTCCCGAAAGACGCCCGCTGGATCCTGTGTACGGTCGAAGCGATGCCCCTCAATCGCGAGGTTGAATTTCTCGCCGTCGACGAGATTCAAATGTGTGCCGATCCGGATCGGGGACATATCTTCACGGATCGCTTACTCAACGCACGTGGGCGCACGGAAACAATGTTCATGGGCGCAGAAACGATTCGTCCACTGCTGACCCAGTTGATCCCGGAAGCGGAAATCGTCACGAGACCGCGCATGTCTGTCCTGACACACGTCGGTCCTCGAAAGGTGAGCCGATTGCCGCGGCGATCCGCCGTGGTGGGCTTCTCCGCGTCGGACGTCTATGCGCTTGCAGAGTTGATCCGGCGGCAACGTGGCGGTGCGGCGGTCGTCCTCGGCGCGTTGAGTCCACGCACCCGAAATGCGCAGGTAGCGATGTACCAGAACGGTGACGTTGACTACCTCGTCGCGACCGATGCCATCGGCATGGGATTGAATATGGACGTCGACCACGTGGCATTCGCGGCATTGAAAAAGTTCGATGGTCGGCGCGTCCGACATCTAGATGCGTCAGAACTCGCGCAGGCGGCGGGCCGTGCAGGTCGGCATATGAACGACGGCACCTTCGGGACCACCGCGGAAGCGGGACCGTTGGACGACGACCTCGCCAATCGTATCGAGGAACATCGGTTTGACCCGCTCAGCCATCTTAATTGGCGGAATACCGAATTGGATATGCAATCGATCGAATTGCTGCAACGCAGCCTGCGTCGATATCCGAAGCATCCGGCGCTCCAACGGGCGCGGCGGGCCGACGATGAAGTCATCCTAGATCGCTTGGGCAAAGAGCCCGAGGTGATCGAGACAGCAACCTCGGAAATGAGCATTGGACTGTTGTGGGACATCTGCCGGATACCGGATTTTCGCGGCGTGATGAGCGATGCGCACGCCAACATGGCGTTGACCCTCTATCGCCATTTGGTGAAAGAAAACGGCCTGCTCCCGACCGATTTGATCGCCGGGAACGTCAAAAGGCTGGAGCGCGTTGACGGTGATATGGAGACCCTGATTGGGCGGATCGCCGGGATCCGAACCTGGACATATATTTCGTTTCGAGGTGATTGGGTGCCCGATGCGGCTCATTGGCAAGGAACGACGCGCGAAATCGAAGATAAACTATCGGACGCTTTGCACGAACGACTGACTCAGCGCTTCGTCGACCGAAAGACCTCGGTCCTGGTGGCGAAGCTCAAGGACCAATCCGACCTTGCCGCCGCCGTCCGAAACGACGGCGAAGTGTTGATTGAAGGCGAACCCGTTGGCCACTTGCGCGGCCTCAGGTTCTATTTTGACGGAACCATCGAGGGTGAAGCGGGCCGCACGATTGCCAATGCCGCCTATCGTGCATTGCAATCCAAGTTTGCGTTTACCGCTTCGGAAATCGTTAGCGCCGATGATGCGGCCTTCGCACTCGACAAGTCGTCGGACGGCCGTCTGCCCGAAATCCTTTGGCAGAATGCGCCCGTCGGTCGGCTCGTTTCCACGAACAACCACTTGAGGCCCGGCGTATCGGTCCTCGCGGACGACCTGCTCCAGCCGCATGACCGACGACGTGTCGAGGCGCGTTTGGATCAATGGCTCGCGGCGCGTTTGCAATCCGTCTTCGACGCCCTCTTCGATATTAGGGCAGCCCCGCTACAAGGCGCCGCACGGGGATTGGCTTTTCAGTTGTACGAAGGTCTTGGATCGCTTCGCAGAAGTGACGCCAAAGCGCAAATAGATGCGCTCAGCCGCGACGACCGGCGCGCCCTAAGAGCGCATGGGGTTCGCCTGGGTCGCGACATGGCGTATATGCCGAAACTCCTGAAGCCGGAAGCCGTTCACTGGCGCGCATTGCTCTGGGCCTTAAAGGAAAACCTGCCTTACGTCCCGGAATTGCCACCTGCCGGTCGCGTGTCTATCCCCGTGCAGCAACGAACCGACACCGTTTTCCTGGAACACATCGGCTATCGCGTCCTGGGGTCGCTTGCCGTGCGCATCGACATGGCTGAGCGCTTGTCATCCAAAGCATGGTTGATGGCCAAGTCCGGTCCGTTTGTTCCAAGCGCAGACCTTACGTCGCTGATTGGTGCCAGTAACGAGCAGCTTCCAGGCGTTATGCAGGCCTTGGGCTTTAGACGGTTCAGGACGAAGACAGCAAGCGGTGAGAAGGAAATACGATACGCGCCAGGTGCCCACGCGAGCACCCGGCCATCACCTAAACGCTCCGCCAAGAAAAAGGCGGCGTCGACGCGCAAACCCGATCCTGACTCGCCGTTCGCCGCATTGAAACACCTCGCGAGCGGCGATTGATGCCGGACGGCATTCGGATCGACAAGTGGCTGTGGTATGCGCGCTTTTTCAAAACCCGAACGCTTGCGCAAACGCAGGTCAGCGCGGGCAAGATCCGCGTCAACGGCGAGAGAATTTCCAAGGCAAACCAAACCGTGAGACCGGGTGACGTTTTGACGTTTGTGAAAGCGCGCGACGTGCGCGTCGTTGAGATCGTCAACATTGGCGATCGCCGGGGACCTGCCAGCGAAGCACAAAGCCTTTACTCCGACCTAGCGCCACCCTCGGAACGGAAAGACCGTACGCTGAATCCCGACGATCCCCAAGTCGCCACACGGGACCCGGGCAGTGGCCGTCCCACTAAACGCGAACGGCGGATTACAGATCGATTGAGAGGACAATGAGGCGCTCAGAGATCGCGCGAATCATATATCTTTTCAAGTTCCCAATCTTCTTCGGCATGGCGCGTAAGTCTTACGGCGCTTCCGGTCCAAAAATTCGCCACCGTCGGCGGCGCATTTGGTATCAGTCCCAGCGTGATGCGCCCAACGCTCGGCATGTGTCCGGCGACAAGGATACTCGCCGGCTCAGCGCGCAGTGCGGATATAACTTGCGAAGGATCGTCATCGGGGTTCAGACCATTTGCTTGGAACGGATCAACGCCTGGCGCAATAAGCCGACCAACAATCCCGGCGGTCTGCATGGCCCTTGCCTTGCCAGAATGAACCACCCGCGACACCGTCACCCCGTCTTTCGACAACGCAGCGGCAAGCCGCTCGGCTTCACCCACGCCATGGCGGCTGAGCGGCCGTTGCGGATCGATGTCCGCCGTCACGGCATCGCCATGGCGCACGATGATTACAGTTATAGCAGACATCGTTACCCTCCTTCGGATCAAACACCGTGCGCGGGCGGCAAAACATGACCCGACGCCCATGCCTCATGGGTGAGAAGATAGCGGTAAAATCCTGAGATTCCCCGAAAATCATCGGCAATTTTACAAAAGCCAACCTTCTCCAAGACACGTACCGACCGGGCATTGTGATGCATAGCGATCGCTTGAACTGACTTGAGGTTCCGCACACCGAAGGCCTCGGCCAATATAGCGCGAACAGCTTCGGCGCTGTACCCCTGGCCCCAATGCGCCGATTGGATCGTGTACCTGAGGGTATAAGCCGCGGCATCCGCGCGGAACCAAACACCGCATTCACCGACATCGGCATCGTCCGCCTTGCGGCGCACGTTCATCATACCGAAACCATCTTGGTCGAATGCCCGTCTATACCCGTCAAACAGATCACGTGCTTGCAACCTGTTGAGGGGGCGAGAATGGGTATTCGCCTTCAGCTTCGGATCAGCGTGAAGTTTGGCGAAACTATCGAAGTCATTTTCTGCATAGGGCCGGAGCACCAACCGCTCCGTCGTCAATATACTCATGTCTCTATCCTGCTAGGTGCCTTGGGCCTTCGCCCAATCGGCTCTTGAAACGTCGAACTGCCACAAACCGGCCTCATCCAAGTACCGGTCATTCGTGAGAGTTGCGCCCAATCGTCGCAGGATAGCGACCGACCCTTTGTTCCGGGCCTGCGTAATGGCCCAAAACGACATGACGTCGGTCTCCGTGAAAAGCCAGCGCGTCACGGCGAGCGTCATCTCGCGGCCATACCCCTTTCCCCAATAAGCGGGACTGAGGATATAACGCATTGCCGCACCAGGCCTGTCACCACGAAACCAAAAGCCGCTTTCACCAATGAACGCGCCGCTCTTTTTCAGGCGAACCGCGAAGATACCAACATCATCCCTCTCCCAGCACGCGAGATACTTCGCGAAGGTCTCATGTGCCTCGGCCTCGCTCAGTGCGCGGCCACCCTTCATGGTGCGCATCACATCGGGATTGCAATGCAAAGACGCCATGAGTAATTCATCCGCATGACCATACGGGGTCATAATCAAATTTTCGCTTTCGATCCGGTGCATAACTCGCCAAATCCAAAAAAAAACGCGGTACCGGAGGCACCGCGTCGTTCTAATCCCAATAGGTTAAGAATTAGGTCGGCGCGGCCGCCGCCACCATTGCCTCGGCAATACGTCGTTCGTTCTCAGCGCGCGGTCGAGTGATGTCATCCGCGTCCTTCTCGGCCGCCTCGGCGTCTTCCAGGCGCTTGCGCGCCGCTTCGCCATCGATGTCATCGATCATCATAGCCTCCTCGGCCAAGACGGTGCAGCGCTCCGGCGAAACTTCGCAGAATCCGCCGGCGACGAAGATCTGGTCAGTCACTTTATCACCCGCGTAAACCTTGATAACGCCGGGACGTACCGTGCAAATCAGCGGAGCGTGATTCGGCAGCACGCCGATATCTCCATCACCCCCCGGCACGACGACCATGTCGACCGGTTCCGACATCAAAAGCCGGGCAGGCGAGACCAATTCAAATTCGACCGTGTCGGCCATGTTCGTCTCCTTGGCGGGCGTCGTTACGCCGCTTCTGCCGCCAGTTTCTTAGCTTTCTCAAGCGCTTCGTCGATCGTGCCGACCATGTAGAAGGCCGCTTCCGGCAGATGATCGTACTCGCCGTCGACAATGCCCTTGAAGCCCTTGATCGTATCTTCGAGCGACACCAGCACGCCCGGCGAACCGGTGAAGACTTCGGCCACGTGGAAAGGTTGAGACAGGAAGCGCTGGATTTTGCGGGCACGTGCAACCGTCAGCTTGTCATCTTCCGACAACTCGTCCATCCCCAAGATCGCGATGATGTCTTGAAGGTTTTTGTAAGACTGCAGGGTCTGCTGAACGCGCGTCGCGACGTTATAATGCTCGTCCCCGATCACCCGCGGGTCGAGAACCCGGGACGTACTGTCGAGCGGATCGACCGCCGGGTAAATGCCCAGTTCGGCGATTTGACGGCTAAGCACCGTGGTCGCGTCCAAGTGCGCGAACGACGTCGCCGGCGCCGGATCGGTCAAGTCATCCGCCGGCACGTAAATGGCCTGCACCGAGGTGATCGAGCCTTTGGTGGTCGAGGTGATCCGCTCTTGCATGGTGCCCATGTCGGTCGCCAGAGTCGGCTGATAGCCAACCGCCGACGGAATGCGGCCCAACAACGCCGACACTTCGGAGCCTGCCTGGGTGAACCGGAAGATGTTGTCGACGAAGAACAAGACGTCCTGACCTTCTTTGTCACGGAAGTACTCCGCTTGGGTCAGACCGGTCAGCGCGACGCGGGCACGGGCCCCCGGCGGCTCGTTCATTTGGCCATAGACCAGTGCGGCTTTTGAGTTGCCGCCTTCGAGGTCGATAACCCCGGACTCGATCATTTCGTGATAGAGGTCGTTCCCTTCACGGGTCCGTTCACCCACACCTGCGAATACGGAGTAACCGCCGTGGCCTTTCGCGATGTTGTTGATGAGTTCCATGATCAGAACCGTCTTGCCGACCCCGGCGCCACCGAACAGGCCGATCTTTCCGCCCTTTGCGTACGGGGCGATCAGGTCGACGACTTTAATCCCAGTAACAAGAATCTCGGTCTCGGTCGATTGGTCGACGAATTCCGGCGCACCGGCGTGGATCGGGGCTTTTTCCTTGGCGTTGATATCACCGCGCTCGTCGATCGGCTCGCCGATGACGTTCATGATGCGGCCGAGGGTCTCCTGCCCGACCGGCACCGCAATCGCTTCCCCGGTGTCGGTCGCTTCGATGCCACGTTGCAGGCCCTCGGTACTATCCATGGCGATGGTACGGACCATGCTCTCACCCAAGTGTTGGGCGACTTCGAGAACCAACAACTTGTCTTGGTTCTGTACGTGAAGAGCGTTCAAAATCGCAGGCAGGTCACCCTCGAATTGCACGTCCACGACCGCGCCCATGACTTGGGTGATTTTACCGACGTTGTTCTTTGCCATCGTTCTGCTCCGTTGCCTTGCGGCGTCTCTATGGTCAGAGCGCTTCCGCGCCCGAGATAATTTCAATCAGTTCGCTGGTGATCACGGCTTGGCGTGTCCGGTTATACGTCAACGTCAAGCTGTCGATCATGTCGCCCGCGTTACGGGTCGCATTGTCCATCGCCGTCATCCGCGCACCATGTTCGGACGCAGAACTCTCCAAGAGCGCTTGGAAGACCTGCGTCGCGACGTTACGCGGCAAAAGTTCGGCGAGAATCTCTTCGTCATTCGGCTCGTAAATGAAGATCGCTTTCGCACCATCGGAAGGCTCAGCCGCGTTCGCGTCATCGTCATTCGAGGCGTCAACGTTGAATGGGATCAACTGTTGCGGCGTGACGATCTGCGAAATAGCCGACTGGAATTTGTTGTAAACGATGGTGCAGATATCGAACTCTTCGGCGTCAAACATGTCTGACACTTTGTTCGCGATATCGGCCGCCTCCTCGAACGCAATCCCACGGCGACCGACGTCAGACACCGCTTCCACGATGTTGTCCCCGAATTCGCCCTTAAGGAGGTCGTTCCCCTTCCGGCCGACGGCGATAATCTTGAATTCTTCCTGTTTGCGGCGGTGTTCACGCAAACGATTACGCATTTCGCGGACAATCGATCCGTTGAAGCCACCGCACAGTCCGCGGTCCGACGTGCAAACTATGTACAAGTGCCGGTTGCCGCCGGTGCCTGCGAGCATTTTCGGCGCACCGTCACCATCGCCGACACTGGCCGCGATCGACGTCAGCATCCGGTTCATCCGCTCAGCATAAGGACGCGCCATCTCGGCAGCCTCCTGCGCGCGGCGAAGTTTTGCCGCCGCCACCATTTTCATGGCGCTGGTGATCTTCTGCGTCTTCTTGACGCTGCCGATCCGGACTTTCAGGTCTTTAAGGTTTGGCATGAGCCACTACCAATCCGTTTGCTAGGCCGATCAGGAAAACGCTTTGCTGAAGTCGTCCAGCAATTTCGTCAGTTTTTCCTTGGTGTCGTCCGAAATCGCGCCTTCCTCCCGGATCGTCTTGAGGATATCAGCACCCTTATCGCGCACTTCGTCCAACCAGCGCTTTTCGAAATCGGTCACTTGCTTGAGGTCGATTCCGTCCAGATAGCCTTCAACGCCAGCGAAGATCGATACCACCTGCTCTTCGACAGGCAAGGGCTGGTATTGCGGCTGCTTCAAGAGCTCCGTCAACCGCGAACCGCGCGCCAGCAGCTTCTGCGTCGCTGCATCAAGATCGGATGCAAACTGCGCGAACGCTTCCATTTCACGGTATTGGGCAAGCTCCAACTTAATGGTGCCCGCAACTTGCTTCATGGCCTTGATCTGAGCAGCCGAGCCGACCCGCGACACCGACAGGCCGACGTTCACCGCAGGACGGATACCTTTGAAGAACAGGTCGGTCTCCAAGAAAATCTGACCGTCCGTGATGGAAATAACGTTGGTCGGAATATACGCCGACACGTCACCGGCCTGCGTTTCGATCACAGGCAGTGCCGTCAACGAACCGGCGCCGGCCGCATCACCCATCTTTGCAGCGCGTTCCAGCAAGCGCGAATGCAAGTAGAAAACGTCACCCGGATACGCTTCACGCCCAGGCGGACGGCGAAGCAGCAGCGACATTTGACGATACGCGACCGCTTGCTTCGACAAATCATCATAGAAGATGACCGCGTGCATGCCGTTGTCGCGGAAGTACTCGCCCATGGCGCACCCGGTGTACGGCGCCAGGAACTGCATCGGTGCCGGATCAGACGCGGTCGCGGCCACGACGACCGAGTACTCAAGCGCGCCGTAGTCCTCAAGCGTTTTGACCAACTGCGCCACCGTGGAGCGCTTCTGACCGACGGCTACGTAAATGCAGTACAGCTTCTTGGATTCGTCGTCCGTGTTATCGTTGACCGATTTTTGGTTCAAGATCGTGTCGATGATAACCGCTGTTTTGCCGGTCTGGCGGTCGCCGATGACCAATTCCCGCTGGCCACGGCCAATTGGGATCAACGAGTCGATGGCTTTGAGGCCCGTTTGCATCGGCTCGTGCACGGATTTCCGAGGAATGATGCCAGGTGCTTTAACCTCAACCAAGGCACGATCCTTGGAAGTGATCTCACCTTTGCCGTCGATCGGGTTGCCCAGCGCGTCAACGACGCGACCGAGGAGTTCTTTGCCCACCGGCACGTCGACGATGTCACCCGTCCGCTTAACCGTATCACCCTCTTTGATATTGCGGTCGTCGCCAAAGATGACGACACCGACGTTATCGGTTTCCAGGTTCAGCGCCATTCCCTTAATGCCGCCGGGGAATTCGACCAACTCACCGGCCTGCACGTTATCCAACCCATAGACACGCGCGATACCGTCGCCAACGGTCAACACTTGGCCAACCTCGGCGACTTCGGCTTCGCTTCCGAAGTCTTTGATCTGTTTCTTGAGAATATTTGAAATTTCTGCGGCTTTGATTTCCATCAGCCAACCCCTTTCATGGCGAGGCGCATCTTCTGCAACTGGGTTTTGAGAGAACTGTCGATCATTCGCGATCCGACCTTCACGATCAGTCCGCCGAGCAGAGTTTCATCTACTCGTTGCTCGATTTGTACTTTGGTGCCGATCGCTTTTTTCAATGCGTCTTCCACGGCCGTCACTTGCGCTTTGCTCAGCGGCTTGGCGGAAACCACCTCCGCGGTGGATTCGCCCCGGCTCGCAGCGAGCTGCGCCTGATAGGCTTTGATCATATCCAACAACGCAAATAAGCGCCGGTTGGATGCGATGACACCGACAAAATTCTGGGTAAGCGGCGAAAACTCAGCGGCGGCAACGATCGCCGACATCGCGCTGGTCTGATCCTCGCGAGAGATCACCGGGGACTTGATGAGGCGCTGTAAGTCCTCGCTCCCGTCGATCATTGCCGCTAGCTGATGCAAATCACCGGCTACATCATCAAGTACTTTGGCGTCTTCCGCCAACTCGAAGAGCGCCGCCGCATACCGGCCCGCTAAACCGGCCGCGCCCGAACTATCCGCTGACACGTGGGACAATCCCTCTCGCTATCCACCATTGCCGCCTAAATTTGCGTTCTTCGGCGCGTCGATCTCTCGCCGACGTCATCCTATCGAACGCATTGAAATCCGCCGGATAGCCCGGCGAAAGCGGGGGAACACCTATCACACTGATTAGGGGGGTGCAAGGCGGCCAATACGGCTTTTTGAGAAGGAAAAATATTGTTTTTTATCAGTATATTAAGCTCTTTCAGGCCACAACATTACCGATAATTCAAGGTCGTCGGGGCGGAATCCGCTCCTTATCCCGAGGACGCTGATCAATAGAACGAAATCGGATCCACATCGACCTGGACCCGGACTTTCTTCGGGATCGGCGCTTCCCGGATCCATTGGCGGACAACACTTTGGACGGAATGGGTCCGTGGCGCCATCAAGAGCAACCGCCGCCGATGCCGTCCGCGAAGCAAAGCGATAGGCGCCGGCGCAGGGCCTAGAACACGAAATTGGTCCGATCGCGGGGCAGTCCGTGCCAACCCGGCCGCGGCGCGATCCACCGACTCCTCGTCCCGTCCCGACACAATGAGCCCAACAAGTCTGCCATATGGTGGCATTTCAGCTTGTTCCCGCGCGTCGGCTTCAGCCGAAAGAAACTTATCGCGATCACCACTTGCCAAGGCGCTCATTACCGGATGATCGGGCATGTAGGTCTGCAGGATGACCTTGCCGGGCTCGCCACCCCGGCCAGCTCTACCAGCCACCTGGTACAACAGTTGGAACGTCCGCTCCGCGGCTCGGAATTCTCCGCCCGACAATCCCAAGTCGGCATCGACCACGCCAACGAGCGTTAGAGCGGGGAAGTGATATCCCTTCGCGACGATTTGCGTGCCGATGACGAGATCGATCTCCCGCTCTTCCATCCGCCGGACCAACTCCGCGGCCTGCTTCGGACCATGTACCGTATCGCTGGCGGCAATCGCCGTCCGGGCATCCGGAAAAAGCAGCGCCACTTCCTCAGCCAGTCGCTCGACACCCGGGCCGCAAGGCACCATGGAATTCTCGGTGGCGCAACTGGGACAATTCGACGGGGGCTTCGTGGTGAAACCACAATGGTGGCATTGCAAGCGCCCAAGCAACCGATGCTCGACCAGCCATGTCGAACAACGGGGGCACTCCAGCCGATGCCCACAAGCACGACAAAGCGTAAGCGGCGCATATCCACGGCGGTTCAAGAACAGCATGACCTGGCCGCTCGTCTGCAACGTTTGTTCGATCGACTCCGAAAGGGATGGCGACAACCAGCGTCCCCTGGCAGGGCCATCCTTTCGCATATCCAAGACCGCGACGTCGGCCATGGATTGGTCGGCGTACCGCGCCGGCAATGAGAGTTCCGTATATCGTCCACGTTTGACGTTGATCACCGTTTCCAAGGATGGGGTCGCCGATACCAGCGCGATCGGAATATCCTCTAGCTGGCTGCGCACGACCGCCATATCCCTCGCGTGATAAATCACCCCGTCTTCTTGCTTAAACGAGCCATCGTGTTCTTCGTCGACCACGATTAAATCGAGATCAGAAAATGGAAGGAACAATGCGGAGCGGGCACCAACCACGACCTTCGCGGCGCCTGAGGCGACCGCGCGCCACGTGTCACGGCGACGGGCAGCCGTTACTTCGGAATGCCAAACCGCCGGCGGCACGCCGAATCGGTCCTCAAACCGCGACAGCCACTGAGAACTCAGAGCGATCTCCGGCAAAAGAACGAGTACTTGTCCTCCCCTGGCCAGTGCCGAGGCGACCGCCTCGAAATACACTTCCGTCTTACCCGAGCCCGGCACGCCATCGAGCAAGGTGACGCTGAAACCCTTGCCGACACAGTTTAGGAGCGTGTCGGCGGCTGCGCGTTGCCGCTCGTTCAAGTTCAAGCCGGACCGCGCCTCGTCTGGAAGCGGAACATCGGGCGTCGCCGCTACACGATCCGTAACGAGCACCTCCATCGCCGCAAGGCCTTTTACGACGGAGACCCCGCATCCGGCCTCTCGCGCAATATCAGCCGCCGGCAAAGGCGGGGCGTCTCGCAGGAATGCGATCACACGCTCTCGCGCGTTCGTAGCACGATAGGTCGGCACATCGGCTGAGAGGCGATAGACGACCGTCTCCTTTGGGGGGGCCAATGCGTCCGGCACGCTTAAGGCCATTCGCAGAACGGCGCCCGGTGGCGCAAGCGTGTACGATGCGACCCAATCTATGAATCGCAGTAATGCTGTGGGAAACGGCGGGACCGGGCATGTCGGCCCGAGATCACGAAGCTTGCTCTCATCAACATCGCCCGTGCCAGCGCCCCATACGATGCCTCTTGCGGTCCTGGCACCGAGCGGGACCGATACAACGTCCCCAACACTGACGACTTGATCGTCCGGCACCCGGTAGTCATAGGCACCAGCCAAGGGAAGCGGCAGCAGGACGGCAACGCGCTGGCCGGGGCCAAAGCTCATTGGATCGTCGCGGTTATCAGCGGTAGGGGTTGGCACGGGCACTTAACTTAGTTGTGTCGTGGAAAACGTTTATAATGAGGCGATTCGCAATGTGAGCAAGCGTTCACTGGGAGAGAACCATGACGGAGCCAATTGTTGATGCCGAAGAGGCTGCGGACGCCCTTGATCCAAGCATTGATCCAGATGCGGTAGAGACGTTCCTTATAAGCAATCCGGGCTTCTTCAATCAGCGGCCGCATATCCTCGATCAAGTGGAGTTGCCGGATCGTTTCGCCGGTGATGGCGTCGTGGATTTTCAGCGCTTTCAACTGCAACGGCGCGACATCGAAATCGACGAACTTCGCAATACGGCGCAGGACGTGATCGAGACCAGCCGATGCAATATGTCCATTCAAACACGTACCCATGCTTCGGTCCTCGCACTGCTGCATGCGCAAACACCACAGCAATTGTATCGAATTGTCTCAGATGACTTGCCGATTCTCCTTGATGTCGATGCGGCGGTAGTGGGATTTGAGCCCGCACAAGAAGACAACGTAACGATTCTGAGCGAGCATCTTCGCACATTGGCCCCGGGCGCCGTCGACACCATCCTCGGCAGTGACAAAGACGTTCAGTTGTACAACGAGTTCTGGGATGACGGCGCCATTTTCGGGAGCGCATCCGGACTTGTTAAATCCGCCGCTGTCGCCCGCATCAAGCCCACGATTTTCACGCCGAACGGCATACTCGCGCTTGGTGCGCGCGACGACACTTTCGCACCGGGCCAGGGAACGGAATTGTTCTCTTTCTTGGCTCGGGTCATCGAAGCTTGCGTGCTACGTCTGTCGGAACGGGAAACTTGATTGCCGGACTGCCGGTTCAGCCAGCACTATCCAACGCCTTATTGGGCTGGGTCGATTGGCTCGGAGCAGAGCGGCGACTGTCGCCTCGAACTGTTTCAAGCTACGGACGGGATGCGGCGAGTTTTCTCAGGTTTCTGCGGGATCGTCTGGGCTATGAGCCGGGGTTAGACGACCTCCAGGCCCTCAAACGTGACGATGTCTGGGCGTATCAATCTGTTCGCCAAGCCGATGGGTTGACCGCCATATCCATGGCGCGCGGTTTGAGCGGCCTTCGAAGCTTTTTTACCTATCTCCGCCGCGAGGGATTGTCTGACAACACGGTGTTTGAGGGCATTGAGGCGCCGCGTATTCCAAAAACCGTTCCAAAACCGCTGTCCGTCGAAGAGGCGTTCGAAACGCTCGACGTCGCGGAGGATATGGCCCGAGTGCCCTGGTTCGGAAAACGGGATCGCGCGCTGTTTGCGTTGCTTTACGGATGCGGCCTCCGGATCGGCGAAGCGCTTGCGTTGAATACCCGCGACGTCGCCGAAACCGATCGAATTGTCGTGACGGGCAAGGGGAACAAACAAAGGATCGTGCCGATGATCGGGGTCGTTCGGCGCGAGATCAAAGATTACCTTCGTCACTGCCCATACGCGCTAGGCGCTGACGACCCTTTGTTCGTCGGGGCTAGAGGAAAGCGGCTTAATCCTGGCTTGGCGCAAAAGCAGATGCGGATGGTTCGAGCGATCTTAGGCCTGCCCGACACAGCGACACCACATGCGCTTCGGCATAGTTTCGCGACGCACTTACTATCCGGAGGCGGCGACCTTCGGACCATTCAAGAACTTCTCGGACATGCGTCGCTCTCAACCACGCAACGCTACACCGAGGTCGACAGCGAGCGGCTTCGGGCCGTCCACGCCGCGGCACACCCCCGAGCGCGGCGAAAAAGCGGGGCCGGCTAACGACGCCTGCCACTCCACGCGACCAAAATCGTTCCACCTACCCCCAAGGCCAGAGCGGTCACGCTGAACGCTGCGACCCAAGGAACAACGTCCTGTGCGCCGCCACCCGAGAACCGCGCGGTTACGTCTAGTACGGCGCCGAAAGCCAAGGGGCCCAAAAAGGAGCCCATAAAACCAACCGAAGAATGCACGGCCATGGTTGCGCCCCTGTATCCCTCAGGCGCAGCTTGAACGACCCCGGCCGTTATCGCGGAACTGTCCGCGGTCACCGTGATGCCATAAACCATGAACGCCGCAACGACGAACCAGAAAGGCAACCACGCGGAGAATCCAATGCTGAAGGCGACCAACGCGGACCCCAACATCACGGCAATAATCGTTGCAACCCGGCCATAGCGTCGCGCCAGCTCGTTGCCGAGGACGCTTGACGGCATGCCCAAGACGTTTGTGACGGCGGCAATGGTTGTTGCCGCGACCAATGCGCTTCCGGTCGGATTCATGGCCGCGGCGAACACCAAGTAGCTCACCATCCAAGAGCGCATGGCGAATAGCTCGAAGTTATGCGCCGTGTAGGCGATCACATAGCCCATCGCTTCCTTGCTTTTCAGGACCGGACGAAAATCCAACAAATGTGTATCCGGCGCGCTCGGCGGCGGATCGCGCCGCGGCAACGTCATCCAGGCGATAAGGAGCCCGGCTAGCGGGCCGATCCCGGCGAAGACGAACGCCGCTTCCCAGCCATAGGATGCGGCAATCTTCCCAGCAAAGAAGTATGAAAGCGCGGAGCCTACGCCGAAGCTCGAGGTATAAAATGCGACCGCCCGGCTGTGATCTTGGTTCGGCGCCATTCGATCCAGATGATCGCTGAGCAACTTCAGGCCCGGCATATACGTTCCGGCGAGACCGATACCGCCAAGCGCGCGAAACAGCATCGAACTCCAAAACCCTTCGGCAAGCCAAGCGAAACCGAAAGCCGATATGGCGGCGATGATCATGCAGACGGTGTATATATAGCGCGGCGGTTGTCGGTCGGTGAGGCTGACCAAGATCGGCACCGCGACCAGGTACGCAAGATAATAGACCCCATTGATCCATCCGACCTGGGTATTGGTCAGCCCCCAGATTTCGATCAATTCCGGCTGCAGCGACGGGAAAGTCGCAATCGACATCATGCTGCCGATTTCCGCGAGGCATATCGCTGTAAGCAATGACCGGGGGGTTTGCGCGCGCATAAAGTTCTGTTGTCCGTGACGCGCCCGATGGCGCACGAAATGTTACAGAATTATGTCATGGCTTCGGGGCGCACGAAACTCCGCGCCGGTCTCCCGACGGATTAAACCACCCAGGCTTGATAACCGAAGCCCGCGGCCATGCCACCACTGAGGGCAAACAAGACATAGAGAGCAAACACGGGGCGCTTCACCAAGGCGAAGACGGCGATCGCTGCGGGAATGCTCGTCACGCCGCCGGCGATCAGGAACGCCATGCCGGCACCCGGGCTGATCCCCATGTCGATAAGCCCGCCAACCAACGGCAGCGCTGCATAGCCATTCAAATAAGCCGGCACACCGACAATGACGGCCAAAGGAATGGCAAATACACTGTCGCTTCCCAGTACGGTGGCAACTGCGTCCGCAGGCACATAGGCGACCATCAAACTTTCCAGCAAGAAAGCAAGGAACAGCCACTTACCAAGAAACAGCGTCGTCGCAATCGCCTCACCCTTAAACTTGGCGAGACGTTGCTCATCGTGCCAAAAATCCCACACGACACCCCTGACGTTTCGAACCGTGCTCCCACCGCATCCTCCGTCACCAACGCCTGGCAGCAATGGGTCTGCAAAGCCACCGCGTGCTTGGATCGCCCAGGTCACATAGCCCCCAAACAGCCCGAGACCAACGGCGACGAGTGTCTTGGCCACGGCAAACTCGAGGCCAAGTGTTCCCATCGTCAGCATGAACATGGTCGGGTCCATCAATGGTGAAGCTAACCAAAACGCCATAACAGCTGGGAGCGGCACACCCATCGATAGTAACGCCGCGATCAACGGAATCACGCCACACGAACAGAACGGAGACAGGCCGCCGAAGAAGGCAGCGAGGGCAATCATCAACGCGAGATGCCCACTAAAGACACGGGCAATGAGACCGTCTGCGCCAGTCGCTTTGGCGTAGGCCGCGGCGCCGACGGCGAGCGCAAAGAATATCGCGATGGACCCGATGGCGTCGGCAACGAAGATAGCCGAGGCCTGCGCCTGCGAAAGATCGTAGACGGCAATTCCGATGAACAACCCGGCAATCACGAACCATACGGGATGTTCGCGAACCATTTCCTGGGCTCGGCCGAACGGACCCGTCTGCTTGGGCTTCGGTGCTGGGCAGCATCCCGTTTTCGGTGCGCTATTATCGACTATGACAGAATCGCTCATCTTCTTTATTCCTTGATGTCGGAAGCTGTTGTTTCCGAAACGGTCAATCCTTCGCAGCAATCGTCCGTCAAAAACGAAATCAGGCCACGCATCGCCATGTAATCGGCCCGCGCAATCAGTGTGCGACCTTGGCGTTCTTGATGCACCAAACCCGCTTGAATCAGATTCTGGACATGATGCGATAGCGTGCTTGCCGGAATACCAAGCGCCTCCTGCAATGTCCCCATCGACGCCCCGTCGTCGCCAGCCTTCACCAAGGCACGATAGACGGACAACCGGGTCGGATGACCCAGCGCGGCAAAACAATCGACGGCATTCATTTCTTCCATGGGACACTTATAAGCGTGTTCCGCATCCAATGCAACGATATTTCTAGAATTATCGAAATATAATGAATGGACGATGGATTTTCCGCTGATCGCCTGAATTGCCGGTTGTTAAATGTGGATCGCGCGGCCGCCGACCCCGAGCGCCGCTTCCTTCACCGCTTCGGGCAAGCCTGGGTGGCCGTGGCAGATTCTGGCGATGTCCTCGGCGGAACCGCCGAACTCCATCACGTTTACGACCTCTTGGATCAGGTCGCCGCCTTGTGGCCCGATGATGTGACAGCCCAGGATCGCATCCGTTTCTGCATCGGCGAGGATCTTAACGAACCCGTCCGCGTCGGCGTTGCATCGCGCGCGGGAGTTTGCCGAGAACGGGAATTTCCCCGATTTATAGGCGATGCCGGCTTCTTTCAGCTGTTCTTCGGTTTTCCCAACCGCGGCGACTTCCGGATGCGTGTAGACGATACCCGGGATCGAGTCGTAATCGATGTGCCCGGTCTCGCCCGCCATGATTTCCGCGCAGACGACACCCTCGTCCTCAGCCTTATGCGCCAGCATCGCGCCGCCGATCACATCACCGATCGCATAGATGCCCTCGACATTGGTCTGGAAGTCTTCATCGACTTTCACGAAGCCGCGTTCGTCGACTTCCACGCCCACTTTGTCGAGGCCGAGACCTTCGATATACGGCCGACGTCCGATGGAAACGAGCACCACATCCGCTTTCATGGTTTCGGCGTCGCCCCCATCGCGCGGCTCCATGGTCAAGGTGACACCCGTCTTCGCCGCCTTGGCGCCGGTCACCTTAGTCTTCATCTTGAACTTGATGCCTTGCTTCTTGAGGATTCGTTCCATTTGTTTGGAGACCTCGGCGTCCATGCCCGGCAATGCGACATCCAGGAATTCAACCACCGTCACCTCGGCGCCTAGCCGGCGCCAAACGGAGCCGAGCTCCAACCCGATCACACCGGCACCGATGACCACCATGGATTTTGGGACCTTTGGCAAGGCGATCGCACCCGTCGACGAGACGATTTGTTTCTCGTCGATGTCGACGCCCGGCAGCGGCGTTGTCTCGGACCCGGTCGCGATGATGATGTTCTTAGTCTTGAGAACGTCTTTCTTCTTGCCCTTACCGTTCGGCGTGACAGTAACTTCACCTGGGGCCGTAACAACACCCGTGCCATAGATCTGATCGATCTTGTTTTTCTTCATCAAGAACGCGACGCCGCCGGTCAAATCGGCGACCACCTTGTCCTTGCGCGCCAGCATGGTTTTGAGATCCAGCGAGACCTGCGCCTTGATTCCATGGCTCGCGAACTCCTCATGCGCCATTTCGAAATGGTGCGATGATTGCAGCAATGCTTTCGATGGGATGCACCCAACGTTGAGGCACGTGCCGCCCAGGGTTTCACGTTTTTCAACAATCGCCGTCTTCATGCCAAGCTGCGCCGCGCGGATGGCGGCGACATACCCTCCCGGACCGGCGCCGATGACGATGAGGTCGTATTGATCGCTCATATTCTTTTTCCTCTGCCGGTGGGCGAATTAAACATCCAACATGATTCGCTGCGGATCCTCGATCAGGTCCTTCATGCGCACCAAGAAAGAGACAGCTTCTCGTCCGTCAACGATGCGGTGATCATAGGATAACGCAAGATACATCATCGGCCGGATTTCAACCTTGTCACCGATGGCAACCGGACGTTTCTGAATCTTGTGCATGCCCATGATCGCCGACTGCGGGACGTTCAAGATCGGCATGGAGTTCAACGAGCCGAACACCCCGCCGTTGGAAATGGTGAACGTTCCGCCCATCATTTCGTCCATCCCAAGCTTTCCGTCGCGGGCGCGCCGGCCAAAGTCGGCGATAGTGCCCTCGATTTCGACGAACCGCATTTTGTCGGCATCCTTCAGGACGGGAACAACCAAGCCCTGTGGCGTACCGACTGCAACGCCGACGTTGTAATAGTTCTTGTAGATCAACTCCTCGCCATAAATCTCCGCATTGATGGCGGGCCATTCTTTCAAGGCGATACACGCGGCGCGAACGAAGAACGACATGAAGCCCAAGCGCACGCCGTGCTTTTTCTCGAAGTTGTCCTTGTAGGTGGCTCGGAGTTCCATTGCCGCGCCCATGTCGACCTCGTTCCAGGTCGTCAACATGGCGGCCGTGTTTTGCGCTTCCTTGAGACGGGACGCGATGACCTTGCGAAGCTTGGTCATCCTGACGCGCTCTTCACGCGGATCGTCCGGGCGCGGTGGCAAGTTAGCCGACGGCGTAAAGCCCGTGGAAGGGGCTGCGGCAGGGGCCGGTGCGGCACGCCGTTTCGCAGATCCATCGGCGGCCGCCTTCAAGGCATCGCCTTTGGTCACACGGCCATCCGGGCCCGTCCCTGTAATCAAAGCGGCATCCATATCGCTATCTTCAACGATTTTGCGGACCGCGGGCGAAAGAGGCGGCCGTGATCCGGTATCCGCTGCCGGGGCTGCCGGGGCTGCCGGGGCTGCCGGCGCCACGGCGGGCGGCGGCGGTGGAGGTGGCGGTGCGGCGGTGGGCGGTGGCGGCGGGGCCGCCGGGGCCGGCTCTGGTTCTGCGGCAGGCGGCGGGGGACTTGCAGCCGCGCCCTCCGCTCCTTCGTCTATGGTTCCGAGCAACGCGCCTACTTCGACGTCAGATCCCTCAGCAGCAGCAATGTCCTTCAACGCACCCGCGGTGGGTGCATTGACCTCAATCGTGACCTTGTCGGTTTCAAGCTCGCAGACAGGTTCATCGGCGGCGACGGCTTCGCCCGGTTGCTTGAACCACTTCGATACCGTCGCTTCCGTGACGGACTCGCCCAGAGTTGGGACTTTGATTTCAACGGTCATAGGAATATTCCTCGATACGGTTCAAGCGTTACTTGGCGCGCGATTTCGCAGCAGTGGCCGCTTTTCGCGTGGTACTTCGTGTCGTGGTTTTCTTGGCGGCGCGGGCAGGCGCTTTCCGTGGGGCCGCTCTCTTGGCCGGCGCTTTTTTAGCCGGGGCCTTCTTCGCGGCCGGTTTCTTCGCCGCCGATTTGCGCGCCGGCGCTGGCTTGCCCGGGATGGTCAGCGCCTTATCGACAAGATTCTGTTGCTCAGCGACGTGCTTGCGCAATAGCCCTGTCGCGGGCGACGCGGCCGACCAACGGCCTGCGTATCCCAAGTGTGGGTCACGTCCGATCCGCCGCATGTGGGCTTCAAAGAAATCCCGAACGAAGACGTACGCGCCCATGTTCCGCGGCTCTTCCTGACACCAAACGACTTCCGCATTCGGGAAGCGGTTCAGCTCTGTTTCAAGCGCCTTTTCCGGATACGGGTACAGCTGCTCCAACCGAAGGATGTAGACATCCTTGATGCCGCGCTTGTCACGCTCGTCGGCGAGATCGTAGTAGACCTTGCCGGAGCACATCACCACGCGGCGGATTTTGTCATCGGCTACGAAATCACCGTCGTCCCACAAAACACGGTGGAATGATGTCCCCTCTCCCATCTCGGAGAGTTTCGATACCGCACGTTTGTGACGCAGGAGAGACTTCGGCGTCATCATCACCAGGGGCTTTCGGAACTCCCGATGGATTTGCCGCCGCAAGGCATGGAAGTAGTTTGCGGGTGTCGTGCAATTGCAGACCTGCCAATTGTCTTCGGCAGACAACTGCAAATAACGCTCAAGCCGCGCGGAAGAGTGTTCCGGGCCTTGCCCCTCGTACCCATGCGGCAACAACATCACCAGTCCGCTCATGCGCAACCACTTTGCTTCACCGGAACTGATGAACTGATCGATGATGACCTGCGCGCCGTTGGCGAAGTCGCCGAACTGGGCCTCCCACAGAACGAGCATGTTCGGCTCGGCGAGGGAATACCCGTACTCGAAACCGAGGACACCGGCCTCCGACAACGGGCTGTTGAGCACCTCGTAGGGGGCTTGTCCAAAACGCAGATTGTTCAGTGGCGTGAAGCGCTCTTCGGACATCTGATCGATGAGCACCGAATGCCGTTGCGAGAATGTCCCGCGTTCGGAATCCTGCCCCGACAGCCGCACGGGATGCCCTTCCATCAGCAAGGTGCCGTATGCAAGCGCTTCGCCGGTCGCCCAATCGATACCTTCACCGGTCTGGATCATTTTCCGCTTGGCATCCAACTGGCGGGAGATCTTCGGGTTGATATTGAAGTTGTCGGGCACTGTCGTCAGCCCCGCCCCGACTTCCAGTAGCCGATCTTCCGGAACGCCCGTCACACCCCGGCGGTCCTCGCCGGTCGCAACAGACATCCCGGACCATTTGCCATCCAGCCAGTCGGCTTTATTGGCTTTGTAGCCCTCCGCCGCTTCGAATGCCTGATCGAGACGGGATTGAAAATTCGCGATCTCGGTGTCGACCTCGTTTTGCGACATCACGCCTTCGCGGATCAGCTTCTGCCCATAAATTTCACAAGTCGTCGGATGGGCCGCGATCTTCTTGTACATCAGCGGCTGGGTGAACATGGGCTCGTCGCCCTCGTTGTGCCCGTGCCGGCGATAGCAGATCATGTCGATCACAACGTCCTGCTTGAACTTCTGTCGGTATTCCGTCGCAATCCGCGCGACGTGTGTCACCGCCTCAACGTCGTCCGCGTTCACATGGAAGATCGGCGCCGCGACGATCTTGGCCACATCCGAGCAATAGGGCGACGACCGCGAGTGCCGCGGATTGGTCGTAAATCCAATCTGGTTATTGATGACGATATGAATGGTGCCGCCGGTCTTGTAGCCGTGCAGGTTCGACAGGTCGAAGGCTTCGGGCACCAACCCCTGCCCGGCAAACGCCGCGTCGCCATGAAGCAACAGCGCCATGACCTTCTCGCGGTCATGGTCGTTCCGCTGCATTTGTTTTGCCCGAACTTTGCCCAAGCACACGGTATTGACGCATTCCAGGTGCGATGGGTTCGCCGTCAACGACAAGTGAACCGAGCGACCGTCGAACACACGGTCTGACGACGACCCCAGGTGATATTTCACATCGCCCGAACCGCCGACGTCCTCCGGGCTCGAAGATCCGCCTTGGAATTCGTGGAAAATCGCCTGAAACGGTTTCCCCATGACGTTGGCGAGAACGTTCAGCCTGCCGCGGTGGGCCATGCCGAGCACGATCTCTTCCATGCCCAACTGCGATCCGCGTTTGAAAATTTGTTCCATCGCCGGCACGAGGCTCTCGCCCCCGTCCAGCCCGAACCGCTTGGTTCCGGTGAACTTCTTGTCCAGATACTTCTCGAAGCCCTCGGTCTCGATCAGCCGGTTCAAGATCGCTTTCTTACCGGTCGTGGTGAACTCCGGTTGATTCCGAATGCGTTCGATACGTTCTTGAATCCAGGCTTTTTCGTCGGGGTCCTGGATGTGCATGAACTCGACACCGATCGTCCCGCAATAGGTTTGCTCCAGGATTTTCATGATGTCGCGGAGCGTCGCGGACTCGAGCCCGAGCACGTAGTTGATGAAGATCGGCCGGTCCAGATCCTTCTCTTTGAACCCGTAGGCTTCGGGGTCGAGTTCCGGATGCTCTTCGCGCTCATCCAGGCCGAGCGGATCGAGGTTGGCTTGAAGATGTCCCCGCACACGATATGCACGGATCAGCATCAGGGCGCGCAGACTGTCCAGAGTTGCCTCGCGAACCTGCCGCCCGCTGCTCACCGGCACCGGCTGCTGATGCATCATGGCCGCAGTCTGTTGGCCGGCCGCCATTTGTTCCGAAAGCGTCTCCAGTTCGCCCTGATCCAAAACACCTGCATCGGACGGAGACCATGAGGCGCCACGCCGTTCGGTCATCAATCCCCGTGCATCGTCTTCCAATTCAGCGAAGAAATCCTGCCAGCGATGATCGACCGATCCTGGGTCGTCCAAATATCTTTCATACAGCTCGGCGACGTAGACTTGGTTGCCGGAATACAGGAATTGCGTCGGATCCATTCCATCCATGTGCATGTTGCCCTTGCGGGCCCTCCCTTTTGTTATCCCGCCGGCTCGGCGGGCAAGTCTTCGGCATGAATATGATCGGTGGGCGACGGCGTCATCGTCATGACGCTTACGCCATCGGGCGCATCGAACCGGTGCCAGCACCCCTTCGGCACCATGGTCACCATTCCCTTTGTCATCTGAAGGACCGTGTGAACGCCATCGACGACGACGGTGACAGCGGCAGCGCCATCAACCACCTGCACCAATTCGTCGCCAGCTGTATGGCGCTCCCACGCGCTTTTGCCTCGGAAACTCCCTGCGTAGATACCGGTCGTTTCCGTTTCGGCAAGGACGGCAAAGACATCGTCGGCATCAGCCTCGGCGTCCTGCGGCGTGCGACCTTCCCACACGCGCATTTCCGAAACCGCCGCCATGATATCGATGGCCTTCGGCGTCATTTTCAGCTCACCGACCCAGTGCCTTCAGCATCGTCTCGCCGATGCCGGCGGGGCTGTCGGTGACGTGGATGCCGGCCGACTTCATGGCCTCAATCTTGTCACCAGCGCCGCCTTTGCCGCCGGAGATGATGGCGCCCGCATGGCCCATGCGGCGACCCGGAGGTGCCGTGAGACCTGCGATAAAACCAACGACAGGTTTCTTAATGGGGCTGTCCTTTAGCAATTGCGCGCCGTCTTCCTCGGCCGAGCCGCCGATTTCGCCGATCATGACAATGCTCTCGGTTTCGTCGTCGGCGAGGAACATTTCCAGGCAATCGACGAAATTCGTGCCGTTGACCGGATCGCCTCCGATGCCGATACAGGTCGACTGACCAAGCCCGGCCGCCGTCGTTTGCGCAACGGCTTCGTAGGTCAACGTGCCCGATCGCGATACGATCCCGACGGACCCTTTGCGGTGAATGTGACCCGGCATAATCCCGATCTTGCATTCGTCCGGTGTGATCACGCCCGGGCAGTTCGGACCGATCAAGCGCGTGTTGGAGTTCACCAGTTTGCGCTTCACTTTGACCATGTCGAGAACGGGAATGCCCTCCGTAATGCAGATCACGAGCGGGACTTCCGCATCGATTGCTTCGGCGATCCCGTCCGCGGCGAACGGCGGCGGAACGTAAATGACCGACGCATTGGCACCGGTGGCATCCACAGCGTCAGCGACGGTGTCGAAGACGGGTAGATCAAGGTGCGTGGTGCCGCCTTTGCCCGGCGTCACGCCGCCGACCATTTGCGTCCCGTACGCAATCGCTTGTTCTGAGTGGAAAGTACCCTGCTTGCCGGTGAAGCCTTGGCAGATGACCTTCGTGTCTTTGTTAACGAGAACGGACATCAGCTGGCCTCCTTAACGGCTTTAACAATCTTCTCGGCGGCATCGCTCAGGTTGTCGGCAGAGGTGATCGCCAGACCACTGGCGGCCAAAATCTCTTTACCTTTCTCTACGTTCGTACCTTCGAGGCGGACAACCAACGGAACCGAAATATTCACTTCCTTGGCCGCCGCGACTACGCCCTCGGCGATAATGTCGCAGCGCATGATACCGCCGAAGATGTTCACCAAAATCCCTTCGACGTTCGGATCGCCCAAGATGATCTTGAAGGCGGTCGTCACGCGCTCAGCCGTGGCGCTACCGCCTACGTCGAGGAAGTTCGCCGGGTCGGACCCATACAATTTGATGATATCCATGGTCGCCATGGCGAGACCGGCGCCATTCACCATGCAACCGATCTTGCCGTCGAGCTTGATGTAATTGAGTTCATGCTTTTGGGCTTCGATCTCCGCCGGATCCTCCTCGTCTTCGTCACGCATCTCTGCAACATCGGGATGGCGGTAAAGGGCGTTGTCGTCGAAGCCCACCTTAGCGTCGAGCGCGATCACATCGCCCGTACCGGTGACGACCAGCGGATTGACCTCTACCATCGAACAGTCGAGTTCGTTGAACGCCTGGAACAGCGATATGATGAACTTGGATGCGGATTTGATTTGGCTGCCCTCAAGCCCCAAACCAAACGCCAATTGGCGCGCATGATACGGCATAATGCCGGTCGCCGGATCGACGAAGACTTTGATGATTTTCTCGGGCGTCGCTTCGGCGACTTCCTCAATCTCCATACCGCCCTCGGTAGACGCCATGATGACGAGTTGCGACGTTTCGCGGTCGAGCAACATACCGAGGTATAGTTCGCGCGCGATATCGCAACCCTCTTCGATGTAGAGGCGTTTGACTTCCTT
Organism: Rhodospirillales bacterium; assembly: GCA_965601835.1. GTDB lineage: Bacteria > Pseudomonadota > Alphaproteobacteria > Rhodospirillales > Casp-alpha2 > UBA4479. The sequence continues at coordinate 3,167,626 of OZ271842.1, read as the reverse complement.
GCCGTCGGGACCGGTTTGTTTGGTCACCAACACATGGCCCAGCATCTCGGATGCGTTTTGCGTCACTTCCTCGACCGATTTCGAGACGCGAACGCCGCCTTTGCCGTCAGGATTGTCTTTGAAACGGCCCGCACCGCGGCCGCCCGCATGGATTTGCGATTTGACGACGCATATCCCTCCGCCAAGTTCTTCGGCGGCCTTCGTCGCCTCTTCAACGGTGAACGCCACATGCCCTTTCGGCACGGCAACACCGTACTTGGCAAGCAATTGCTTCCCCTGGTACTCGTGAATATTCATAAATGCCCCCGGTTGACCCGCCCCCGGGGTCACCCCGGGGGCGACACGATTACACTGTGATGATTACTTGGATTTCTTTGCCGTTGCCTTTTTGGCATCGGCTTTGAGTTTCTTGACTACCGTGACCAAGTCCTGAACGGCCTTGACCGACTTGCGGAACATGGCCCGCTCCGTCGCGTCGAGTTTGATCTCGACGATACGCTCCACGCCTTTCGCGCCGATGACGACGGGAACACCGACATAGATGCCTTTGACGCCATACTCGCCTTTCAGATAGGCCGCGCACGGCAAAACCCGTTTCTTGTCTTTGAGATAGCTCTCCGCCATCGCGATGGCCGACGACGCCGGTGCATAAAATGCGGACCCGGTTTTCAGCAATGAGACTATTTCGCCGCCGCCCATGCGCGTGCGCTGTACGATGTCGTCGACTTGCTTCTGAGTGATCCATTTCATTTTGACCAGGTCCGGCAGCGGAATACCGGCTACCGTCGAGTACCGAACGGAGGGCACCATGCTGTCGCCGTGACCGCCGAGAACGAAGGCCGTTACGTCTTCGACCGAGACGTTCATCGCTTCCGCCAGGAAATATTGGAACCGTGCGCTGTCCAACACACCGGCCATGCCGACGACCTTGTTATGCGGCAACCCACAGGCGTCGCGAAGAACGCCCACCATCACATCAAGCGGATTGGTGATGCAGATGACGAACGCATTCGGTGCGTATTTCTTGATCCCGGCACCGACCTGTTCCATGACGCTGGTGTTAATGCCAATCAGATCGTCGCGGCTCATCCCCGGCTTGCGGGCGATGCCTGCGGTCACGATGATGACGTCAGCACCCTTGATGGCGGCATAACTTTTGGCACCGGCCATCTTGGCGTCAAATCCTTCAACCGGCGAGCTTTCGGCAATGTCCAGTGCCTTGCCTTGAGGAATACCATCGACGATGTCGAACAGCACCACGTCGCCCAGTTCTTTTAGACCAACCAAATGCGCCAAGGTGCCGCCGATGTTGCCCGCGCCAATCAACGCGATCTTGTTTCTCGCCATGGAAATTCCCCGTGTCTGATCCCATTCATTCAGCAGCCGGCGGACGCCTTGCTGCGAAGGAGAGTCGTAAACCGTTTCGCATTTGAGAGCAAGGAAACCGCAATATTTCGAACCGATCGGTCCGAAATAATTTGCTTTGATGATTCAGGCAGAAACCGGTGACGTATTCTGGCGCACGTGATTGCGAAGGGCGATCATAAACATGGTAGCGAACGCCAAGAAAACCCCCGCGACCGACAGACAGCCGACGAGGCCTGCCGTTTGATACGCAATGCCCGACAACAAGGTTCCGAGCAATCGACCTGCGGCGTTCGCCATATAGTAAAAACCCACATTGATCACGACGCCATCTCGTTCGGAGAAAGCCAAGATCAAGTAAGAATGCAGCGCTGAGTTCACGGCAAATACCAGCCCGAACACGGCGAGGCCGCCGATGATCAAGAAAGTTGGCGGGAGACCAACTGCGACACCTCCAACCATTGCGATCGGCACGGCGCAGAGAACCGCGCCCCAGATGACGGCGGATTGGCTTTCGGCGCTCTGGCCATCGTCGGAGCGGCGTGTCAGATGAGGCGCCAAGGCCTGGACCGCGCCGTAGCCGACGACCCAGGCCGCCATAAAGCCTCCGACCTGAGCGAACGTCCATTCTAGTTGATCGTACAGGAACACAGGCACGCCAACGACGAACCAGACATCACGGGCGCCGAATAAGAACACACGCGCGCTAGACAGCAGATTAATGTCCCGGGATTTTGACAAAATCTGGGTGAACTTTGTCTTCGATGCCGACTTCCCCATTCTGCCGTCGACAGCCAATACCGACCCCACAAGGATCACCCCCAACCCGAGGGACATCAGCCACAACGCTTGCTGAAATCCGACGGCCGCAAGGAGAATCCCTCCGACAAAGAAACCTGCGCCCTTGATGGCATTTTTGGAACCGGTAAGGATCGCCACCCACTTGTACAAACTGGAATGTGCCGCATCGGGCACGACCAGTTTGATGGCGCTCTTGGAACTCATCTTGGTGAGGTCCTTGGCGATGCCGGAAACGCCCTGCACCAACAAAACGAAAACCACCGACGCGGCGACGGTCCAATCGGGCGGCATGGCCGAGAGCGCGAGCAACGCCGCGATTTGCAATGCGAGCCCGGACGTCAGGGTGAACTTCAACCCGAAACGGCTGGCGATCCAGCCGCCGGTCGCATTGGTGACGATCCCCATGAACTCGTAGACGAGGAACAACGTCGCCAACTGGAACGGCGTGTAGCCCAAGGTGTGAAAGTGCAATAACACCAACATCCGCAGCGCCCCGTCCGTCAACATGAAGCCCCAATAGGCGGCGGTGACGGTGGCGTAATTTCGAATGTCGAGCATGATGGTTTACCGCAGGGAGCGCGCGACCTTCTCGGTCAATTCATACAGTCGGTGCGCGTACCCGAATTCGTTATCGTACCACGCCAGGATTTTGACCTGCGTTCCGTCGGTAACCATGGTGGATGGCGCGTCGACGACGGACGATCTCCTGTCGCCTCGATAATCGGTCGATACGAGAGGGCGGGTCTCAAAACCGAGGATACCGCGAAGCGGACCGTCGGCTGCCACCTTAAGCAGGTCGTTTACCTCTTCAACGGTCGTCGCACGGTTGGTTTCAAACACGCAGTCCGTGATCGACGCATTAAGCAATGGCACCCGAACGGCGACGCCATCCAGTTTTCCCTTAAGCTCGGGGAATATCATGGTGATTGCTGTTGCCGATCCGGTGGTCGTTGGGATCAAGTTGACCATGCCGGAACGCGCGCGGCGCATGTCCTTCATTGGTTTATCGAGGATGGTCTGGGTATTGGTGACGTCATGGATCGTCGTAATCATTCCATGCGCGATCCCTATTCCCTCGTGCACGACCTTGACCACAGGCGCCAGGCAATTCGTCGTGCATGATGCCGCCGTCACAAGGTCATGGACGCTCGGGTCATAGATATCGTCATTGACACCCATCACAAGATTGAGCGCATCGGCGTCTTTGACGGGCGCGGACACCACGACCTTTTTGACCCCCGCGCCGTAGTACGGGGCCAAGGCATCGCGCGACTTAAACTTGCCGGAACACTCCAAAACAAGGTCCACGTCCATGCCGGCCCAATCGACATCCGCTGGTTGCGATGCCATTGAATACCCGATCCGCCGTCCACCGACCGTGATCAGGTCGTCTTCGTGTTGGACGGGCACCGGCCAAGTTCCGTGCACGCTATCGAAAGCGAGCAGGTGCGCCGACATTTCCGACGTGCCGTTCGGCTCGTTTATATGAACAACATCGATTATCCCATCGCCCCAAGCGCCTTGCGGCTCCGAGAGACTGCCGGGAACGGATGGATCGAACCCCCAGGCGGCACGAAGCGCTAAGCGCCCCATGCGCCCAAAGCCGTTAATCGCGACCTTTATCGGCATACTCTCTGTTCCTATAACTGGACGACCTTACCATCGGAGGCGGTCTCTTCGGGGATATCGTCCTGAAACGGAATCATCTCGCGACTGAAATGGGTCAGAACGGTGCGTTTCGCGGTGAGCTCGTGCTTGTGTTCAAGATAATCGGGGTAGCTCATATGCGCCTTGACGGATCGGCCATGGAAATAGCACTCGCAGACAAACAGGTCCGCATCCTCGGCCAGGGCCGGCATATGTTTGGTCCATGCGCTATCGCCCGTGTAGGCGACGGTTTTGCCTGCGACCTCCAAACGGACACTGGTAGGTGTCGTTTCACCGGTATGGTTCGCGGGATATGAGGTTACAGTTAATGGTCCCATGGTGGTCGCGGTCATCACGGGTACGTCGACATAACTCAAATGAAATTTCGGTGACATCACGTGCATGCCGGGGAACAACGCCTCGCCGATCTGGGCCAGACGCTGAGCCGTGTCACGTGGACCCGCGATCGTGAGCGGTTTTGTTCGCTTGGCGCCCAGCATGGAGTCGACCAACATAAATGGCAGTCCACCACAATGATCGCCATGAAAGTGGGTTAAGACCACAGCATCAATGGTCGTGTGATCAATTCCCAGTTGATTAAGAGCAACCAGAGTGGACGCCCCGAAATCTATACAGACGTTGAGGTCCGGCGCCTCGATCAATATGCATGTCATAAAGCGGCCACCTGCGCCAAAGGCATCGCCGGAACCAACGAAGGTGACACGCACGCTCAAGCTTGGTCTTCCTCAGCAAATCTGAGTAGGTCCTTACCATCAATGCGGAAATAGCGCTTCTCCTCGAGCATATGCGCCCCGATACGACCGTAAAAAGACATCGCCTTCGGGTTCGTGACTTCGGAGGTCCAGTCAAACCGCGAACAACCAAGCGACACTGCGCGCTTCGCGACTTCGCCCATCATCCAACGACCAATGCCGCCGGCGCGATGGGACTCTCGAACGAACAACTCTTTCATGTACAACTGACCGGTTAGATTAGGTGCCGGGTACATGACCGCGTAGGTCGCGTATCCGACGGGTTCCTCACCGGAAAATGCAATTAACACCTTCGATGTCGCATCAGGCCCGAGGACGAACGCGCGCAAATGCGCGGATACCATATCGGGTGCCGACACCGGCAAATCGTAAAACGCCGAAGTCTCGCGAAACAGGTCCGTAAGAATCGACACATCGTCTACCGTCGCGTGCCGCATCGAAAAGTCTCTAGTCACCGTCACCCCCATGCGGCAATGCCATGTAGTCAGTGGATTGCATCTCCATCAATCGCGAGACGGTGCGCTCGAATTCGAACGCGCCGTCGCCCTCGGTATAAAGCTCCGTCGGCGGCACTGCAGCGGAGCAAATGAACTTCACTTTGGCCTCATACAGTGCATCGATCAGCGTAACGAACCGTTTCGCCTCGTTTCTATTGGCGGGGCCCAGCCGCGGAATATCTTTGAGGATCAGCGTATGAAAACGTGCCGCGATCTCGAGATAATCGCCAGGGCCAAGCGCCGCCGCGCACAAGTCGTCAAATGCCGAAAATGCAACGCCTTCCGCTGACTTATCGATCATGATCGTGCGACCGTTGACATCGATGGACGCGGATCTTGGTTCGGCGCCGACGGTGAGCTCCTGAAAATCTGCTAACAGTTTCGCATCCGCATCGGGACCAATCGGAGAGACATATGTCTCCATCGCTTTCAGGCGCTCTAGCCGGTAATCGCGCGCGGCCGCGACTTCCAATACGGCCATCTTGTCCAAAAAGACGTCGATAAACGGCAAGAAGCGGTCACGCTGTAAGCCGTCCTTGTACAGATCTTTCGGGTGCCGATTGGATGTTGCAACAACGACAACACCTTGCTTGAACAGTGCGTCGAATAACCGCCCGAGGATCATCGCATCGGCGATGTCGGTGACGTGAAACTCATCGAAACATAGTAGCCACGCGCGTTCCGTGATAACCCGAGCAAGCGCGTCGATACCGTCTTTTCCCGCGCCTACTTTGCCGGCTTTCTGTGCCGCGCGAAAAGCGTGAAGCCGCTTATGGACCTCCTGCATAAATGCATGAAAGTGCACACGCTGCTTTAGTTCGACGTCCACATGTTCAAAAAAGAGATCCATGATCATCGACTTGCCACGTCCGACCCCGCCCCAGAGGTATAATCCTTTGGGTTGCGGACGCTTCTTGGCGCCGATACCGAGGCGGGCAGCCCACCCTTTGCGGCCCATGGTCTGGCTGTAATCCTGGAGCGTCCCGCCCAAACTGGAGAGTGCGCGCATGGCGGCCGCTTGCTCGGGGTCCGCATCGATCAGACCATCCGCAACCAATGCTTCATATGCGTGCTGGGGGGACGTCATGGAATTCGAGGGGATCAGGCGGCGCCGCGGGACTGGGCGGCGGCTTCTGCGCCGAACAGTGTTTCCATCTCTCGGCGCACGCGATACGCAAGACTATCGGCCGGCGTTTCCACATCGGACCAGCATACCACGGCGTCTTTTGGCAAAGGATGTTTCAAGGCGATTCCGTGCGCCAAGCCAATCGGTACGGCCTCGGTTCGGCGGGAGTCTGCCGCCGTCATAAGCCGCCCCCAAACCGTATAGCCGCCTTCTCCATCCAACATCTCTCCCGCATCAAGGTCCCGCTTTGCAACGGCGACGACGTCGCCGGTCCACCCGCGTGGTGCACCCGTTGGCAGTCCCAGCAGCCCAGCCCAGGCGACGCTGATACCGAGTTCCAATCCGATGAGGTGATAAGGGCGCCAAAGGGCGGCATACGTTCCGGACGGATCGGTCAACAATCCATAGTCAGAGAAACAGCGCTTCACATAATCCGTCGGTGCCTCGAAAGTGACGTAGACCCCCCAACGGAGGTCATCGTCAAGATCGACACCGTCCCGACTACGGCTCGAAACGACCTCAACCTGACCCTTGGCATCAAGGACGCCACCCGCATCCTTCGGGATCATCGTGCGCGCCAGATCGCCGGTCCCGCAGGCAGGGAATGCTAAACCTCCCGCCGGCACCTCAAGGGCACACGCATTCGACACCGCCGCCATTTCAATCGCCGATTTGGTCCCGTCCAAGAAGGAATTGAACATCTTCGCGTTCATGCCGCTGTTGGCCGCACGTTCCGCAGTCAAACCATAGTAATTCCATACCGTGTCCGGCGTAGAGTAGTGAAACTCGGGCATGTACAGCGTGCCCTTACCTGCCGCAACGACCTCCAAGCCGGCGGCGCGCGCCCAGTCGACTTGCTCCGCAATCAAGGCCGGCTGATCGCCGTAGGCCAAGGAGTAAACAACACCGGCCTGATCGGCTTTGCGCTTCAACAAGGGACCGGCGAGGACATCGGCCTCAACGTTGACCATCACCACATGCCGACCGCGTTCAAACGCTTGCAAGACGTGACGAATCCCGGCCTCGGGGACGCCTGTCGCCTCGATCACCACGTCCAGCCCACCGGCATTGATAAGGTCTTCGCCGTTATCGGTAACCCAGGTCCCCCCCGTCGCCAGCGCTTTTGCCGACGACGCCATGTCGGTTTGTTCCTCGGGCCAACCGGTTTCGCGTAATGCCGCCCGCGCCCGCTCGATGCTCAAATCGGCGACCCCCATAAGGTGAATGCCCGGGGTCGTGCGTACCTGCGACAAAAACATGGTGCCGAACTTTCCAGCGCCAATCAGGCCGACCCGCAACGGGCGATCCTGGGCTTCTCGATCGGCCAACAAATGACTGAGATTCATGAGACAAACCTCCAGAGGAGCGGCGACAATATCACCCTGATCCCACGCTTGAAACACTGCTGACAACCGGTCAACTTAATTCCATGGAACATCTTATGGACCATGAAGCCGCCGTCCGGATCATTGCCTTTGCGGGCATCATGATCTTGATGATGCTGTTGGAGGCCGGTGTCCCGCGTAGACCGCGAACGCTTGGGCGAAGCCAGCGTTGGCCGGCCAATTTGGGCATCGTGGTCCTCAACACCGTGACGGCGAGGCTCGTCTTGCCACTCCCGCCGGTTGCCGTCGCCTTGTGGGCCGCGGATTCCAGTATCGGCCTTTTCAACATCATCAATGTGCCAGCATTCGCCGCCATCGTTGTCTGCGTCGTCCTGTTGGATTTCGCCATCTACTTGCAACACATTGTGTTTCACAAGGTCCCGATACTCTGGCGCCTGCACCGAATGCACCACGCCGATACCGAGATCGATGTCACGACCGGCATCCGATTTCACCCGATCGAGATCATTCTGTCGTTAATCATAAAGATGGCCCTGATCATGGTTCTGGGCGCGCCGGCGGTAGCGGTGATTATCTTCGAAATCGTTCTAAACGCGACATCGATGTTCAATCACGCCAATTTCAGGCTACCGCTCGGCGCCGATCGGCTCTTGCGGCTATTCATTGTGACACCGGATATGCATCGCGTGCACCATTCGTGGCATCGGGATGAAACCGACAGCAATTTTGGCTTCAGTCTCTCCGTCTGGGACCGGCTCTGCGGAACGTACCGCGCACAACCCCGCGATGGCCACGATGACATGACGATCGGACTGCACGAGTTTCGCCGCGGATCGGATCGCGGGTTATGGGGCTTGATTACGATCCCTTTTCGCCAAGACCGTTGATCTTCAGCATCCATTCCGCGGTTTGTCGATCCAATTCGAAGGCGCTCTCCGTTAGGCCGCCGACCACTCCTTGAATGTCAGCCGCTGTCCTGTTCTGGCTCATTTTGGCCTTGGCTTCGATACGTTCGATGGGCATCTCGAAGGCAACGATCCCGTTCAACTGTCCTTGCAGTTTGCGAGGCGACATCTGCGACGTCCGCCAGTTCCCAGTGGCATCAGTCTCAAACGCTTCGACCATTGCGTTGAGGATCCGCAGTGCACCCTCAGGATCACCGACCGCCTGCGGCCGACCATGCACATGAACCGCCGCATAGTTCCAAGTCGGCACCATGTTTTCAGAGGCATACCAATTCGGCGAAACATAGGCATGCGGCCCGGAAAAGATCGCAAGGGCCGGCGTATTGCCGTCGATAAGCTGTGTGTGCGGATTGGGCTTGGCGACGTGGCCGATGATCTTGCCATACTCGGTACCGTCATCGACACGCAGGAGCGGCAAGTGCGTCACCTGCAGTGATGCGCCCAGGGACACAAGAACCGAGAACGTAAACTCGCTCAAGATGTTCTCAACAACGAAATCAGCGGTGTTCTCAAAATGTCTTGGAATATACATCTGTCGCGCCTTTGCATTGTGACGATGGGCTCGGCCCCTTATATGTCGTGCTCGCAAATTCGGTAAACGGTCGACGCGCATCTATCGAGTGCCAAATTGTCCACCTGATAGCGGGCCAATACCGAGAACCATAAGGAGGAAATCATGGACGAAGACATCTTCAATATGCAGGTTCGCAAATTCTTGAAAAACGTCGGCGTGACGTCTCAGCGCGAGATTGAGTCCGCAGTTCGCGATGCGCTCGCCTCGGGCAAGCTCAGTGGCGACGAAACCGTGACTGCGAAAGTCGTATTGACGATCGAAGAGCTCGGCGTGTCCACTGAGATCAATGGGAATATAGAACTTAAGTGAGGAAACCCATTACTTTAGCCGGAGAGAAAGAACACCCCATTCGGCTTATAAAATAGTTTTGGGGCCATTGTTGCCGTAGAATAGTAAGCGTTCTACACGCGCAAAGTCAGTCGTGCTGAAATGAGGACGCATGCAGTCAAGAACGGGCCGAAAATCGTGGCTTTCATATGTGGCCGTGCTTGTCGCGTTCCTCATCATCGTCCCCATCATAGGCGTTGTTTGGAACGTATTTCAGCCAGGCAAAGGCAATTGGCCGCACCTCGTCGAGACGGTCCTCCCGCTCTACATCTTCAATAGCCTTGCGCTCATGGTAGGCGTTGGGATCGGGGTGTCGGTCATCGGGACGGGTCTCGCATGGCTCGTCGTCATGTGCCGGTTTCCCGGACACCGGCTGTTCGAATGGATGCTCATCCTGCCGCTTGCGATGCCGGCGTATGTCGTTGCCTACGCATATACGGACTTCCTACAGGCAGCTGGACCGCTACAAACCACGCTCCGCGACATGACCGGATGGGGCGTGCGGGATTATTGGTTCCCCGAGATCCGCAGCCTTGGCGGCGCGATGGTCATCTTTACTGCGGTTCTCATGCCGTATGTGTATCTCTTGGCAAGAACCGCCTTCTTGGAGCAATCCGTTTGTGCTCTTGAGGTTGCCCGCACACTGGGCAAATCCCCATGGACATGCTTTCGCTCTGTCGCTGTACCGATGGCCCGACCGGCGATCGTCGGCGGCACTGCGCTCGCGTTGATGGAGACACTCGCAGATTTCGGGACTGTCGCTCACTTTGGCGTTCATACGTTTACGACCGGCATCTACCGCACTTGGACATCAATGGGCGATCGGGTCGCCGCCGCTCAGTTGTCGAGCATCCTGGTGGCTTTCGTGTTCGCAATCTTGTTGGTTGAGCAATACAGCCGCTATCGGGCTCGGTTTCATCAGGCGACGGGCCGTTATCAGAACATTCGAAAAGTCGATTTACGCGGCTTTCGCGCTTGGGCCGCCACCGCTTTTTGCGCGTTCCCTCTGGTCGTCGGCTTCCTGGCGCCGTTTATCATTTTGCTCTGGATGGCGTTAACCGACGGTCATAACCTCCTCACACCCCGCTACATCACCCTGACCACGAACAGCGTGACCTTGGCACTGATGACAGCAATCCTGGCTGTCGCTCTGGCGTTACTGCTCAGCTACGCCGCGCGGATCGACAAATCCTGGCTCACCGAAGCTGCGAACCGGATCGCTGGTATGGGATACGCCATTCCGGGATCCATCATCGCTGTCGGCATTCTCATCCCGGTCGCCACGTTCGACAACGCGGTCAGCGCCTGGATGCAATCGCATTTCGAAATTAATACCGGGCTGATACTCACAGGCAGCATCGCGGCGCTGATCTTTGCCTATCTGGTCCGCTTTATGGCCGTCGCCCTGAACACGGTGCAATCGAGTTTCGCCAAGATCACGCCACGCATGGAAGAAGCGGCACGCACATTAGGCCACGGTCCGGTTTCGACGGGCGTCCGCATTTATCTTCCAATCCTGTCGGGTGGCATGTTGACCGCCGGTCTCATCGTCTTCGTCGATGTCATGAAGGAGTTGCCGGCAACGTTGATCATGCGCCCCTTCAACTTCGATACTTTGGCGATCCAAGCCTACAACTTGGCGAAGGATGAGCGTCTTACCCAAGCAGCGACGCCGTCACTCGTTATCGTGACGTGCGGATTGATCCCGATCATTCTTATGAGCCGCGCGATCATGAAGTCCCGCCCGGGATCAAAATCGAGAGAAGACGCCGTTTCACTCGCGCCTGCTGAGTGATCTTCAGACAAAAAAAGCCCCGGCGCGGAGGCCACGCCGGGGCAAGTTATCGGTTGGGATGCCGATGTGAGTTACTTGTAGCCGACCCGATCGTAGATCTTCTGCGCTTCGGCCTGGTTTTCACCCAAGACGCGCAGGTTCACGGTATCGGTACGGAAGATGCCCAAAGAGGCAACGCTTGGGGATAGGCCTTCGCCCATCACAGCCGGGTACTCATCGTTGCCAGCGGAGAAGTACTCCTGCGCTGCATCGCTCGCCAGATACTCGAGGAACTTGATCGCATTCTCCTTGTTCGGTGCATGCGTCGCGATACCGGCACCAGAGATGTTGGCATGTGCACCGGTGGTTTCCTGGTTCGGGAACACCCACCCGATCCGCGCCATTGCCGCGTCGTCGAGACCCTTCACGTCTTTGCGGACAGCGCGCGCAAAGTAATAGGTGTTCGATACGGCAACGGCACATTCGCCGGAGGCGATGCCGCGAAGCTGATCCGTATCACCGCCGGCCGGATCACGTGCGCGGTTGTTCCAAACGCCTTCCGCCCACTCCGTCGCCTTATCGACGCCGTTGTGCTCCATGATCGAAGACATAAGCGACAACATGTAGATGTTGCCGGAACTGCGGGTGCAGACCTTACCCTTCATTTTTGGATCGGCGAGCGACTCATAGGTCTGAATGTCTGCCGGTTTCACCTTGTTCTTGTCATAGAACAGGATGCGGATCCGCTGCGAGAAGCCATACCATTTCCCGTCGGGGTGACGCAGCCAGTTTGGAATGCGGGAATTCAAGACGTCGGATTGCACGCCCTGCAGAAGACCGGCCTGATCCGCACGCCACAGACGGCCGGCATCGACGGTGAGCAGAATATCCGCTGGGCTGTTCGCACCTTCGGCTTTCATCCGCTCGATCAGCGCATCCGCTTTGTCCTCAATCCGGTTGATCTTGATGCCGGTCATTTCCTCAAACTGGGAATAGAGCCGTTCGTCCGTGTCATAATGCCGCGACGAATAGAGATTCAATTCGCCCGCTGCTTCGGCCTGGGCGGTCACCAGCAGGGACAAGCCCGCTGCCGCTGCGAGAATTCCTGTTAAACGCATGTTGATTCTGCTCCTAAGTCAGATTGTTTCTGTACCTTGTTATCCCTGTCGTCGAACGTTGCCGGCCATTGCAAAAGCTGCCTTTCAATGAACCGGTTCTATGTGATGTGAAGTGCCCGTTCGACTTGCGAATGAGTATTAATAGCAAATACAGGGAATTGCAAATGATTATTAATAACAAATTAGATGATTGATCTTAATGTTGAATTTCCGCGCCCTGAGAATACGCCGCGCGGCGCTTCGACCACAAAACAGAAAGCCCCCCGTCGATGACGGGGGGCTGCGGCGTTTCTCGATTCTCGTCTTGTCGTTAACGACGTTGCACGAGAGCCTTTTTGATTTCGGCGATAGCCTTACCCGGGTTCAGTCCTTTCGGACAGGTATTGGTGCAGTTCATAATCGTGTGGCACCGGAACAGGCGATACGGGTCATCCAACGCATCAAGGCGTTTGCCGGTTGCCTCATCGCGGCTGTCTGCGATCCAACGATAGGCCTGCAACAAAACAGCAGGGCCAAGATAACGGTCGCCGTTCCACCAATAACTCGGGCACGACGTCTGACAGCAGAAACACAGAATACACTCCCAAAGACCATCGAGTTTTTCGCGCTCTTCAGGACTTTGCAGACGCTCGGTCGTCGGCGGCTGCGTATCGGCTTGAAGCCATGGTTCGATAGACCGGTATTGCGCGTATGGCACATTGAGATCGGGAACCAAATCCTTGATCACCGGCATGTGCGGCAACGGATAGATTTTCACATCACCGGATATGTCGGAAATCGCCTTGGTGCAGGCCAGCGTATTGGTGCCGTCGATATTGAAAGAGCACGAACCGCAAACGCCTTCCCGGCACGACCGGCGGAACGTCAACGTCGGATCGATCTCGTTCTTGATCTTGATCAGCGCGTCCAAAACCATTGGACCGCATTTATCCAAATCCACCTCGTAGGTATCGATACGAGGGTTTTCGCCCGTGTCCGGGTCCCATCGGTAAATCTTGAAGTTCTTGACGTTGCTCGCACCGTCGGCCTTGAAGGTTTTGCCTTCGGTGGGCTTCGAGTTCGCCGGCAGCGTAAACTCAACCATCTACGATCCCCCTTAGTAGACCCGCGCCCGAGGTTCGATGTACTCGACCTCGTTCGTTAGCGTGTAGGTATGCACGCCGCGGTAGCTCAGTTTGCACGCACCTTTCTCGTCGATCCATGCAAGTGAGTGTTTCATCCAGTCTTTGTCGTCTCGCTCCGGATAATTTTCATGCGCATGGGCACCCCGACTCTCGTGGCGCGCTTCGGCCGAATATAAGGTCGTGACCGCATTCGGAACGAGGTTGGTGAGTTCCAGCGTCTCAACCAGGTCCGAGTTCCAGATCAACGAGCGATCGTGCACTTTGATATCCGGCATCTGCGCCGTCACGTCATCGAGCTTGTCGACTCCTTCTTTGAGAACCTCCGACGTACGGAAGACCGCTGCATTGTTCTGCATTACGCGCTGCAGATTGTCGCGGATTTCCGCTGTCGGTGTCGCGCCGTCCGCGTGCCGCAGTCCATCGAAGCGTTCCAATGCCTTATCCGCCGACGCCTTGTTAAGCGGCGGCAAGGGCGAGCCAGGATCAACGATCTCGGAAGCGCGGATGGCCGCTGCGCGGCCAAACACGACGATATCCAAGAGCGAATTGGTGCCAAGGCGGTTCGCGCCATGCACCGACGCAGACGCACATTCGCCAATCGCCATCAGACCCGGATTGACCCGATCGGGATCATCTTCCGTCGGCCGCAAGACTTCGGCCCGGTGGTTCGTCGGGATGCCGCCCATGTTATAGTGGACCGTCGGCAAGACTGGGATCGGCTCTTTGGTCGCATCGACGCCGGAGAAAATCCGCGCTGTCTCTGTGATACCGGGCAACCGTTTGTGCAACACATCGGCACCCAGATGCTCCAGATGCAGATGGATGTGATCGCCTTGGTCGCCGACACCGCGCCCTTCGCGAATTTCGACAGTCATGGACCGCGAGACGACGTCCCGGCTCGCAAGGTCTTTGGCGGTTGGCGCATAACGTTCCATGAACCGCTCACCTTGCGAGTTGGTCAGATACCCACCTTCGCCTCGCGCGCCTTCTGTGATCAGACACCCAGCACCGTAGATACCCGTTGGGTGAAACTGCACGAACTCCTGATCCTGCAGCGGGATGCCCGCCCTGGCGACCATGCCGCCGCCGTCGCCGGTGCAAGTGTGCGCCGACGTGCAGGAAAAATAGGCGCGGCCGTAACCACCGGTGGCAAGGACAGTCATATGTCCTTGAAAGCGGTGAATGGTGCCATCGTCCAGGTTCCAGGCGATTACGCCCTGGCACGCGCCGTCGTCATCCATGATCAAGTCGATCGCGAAATACTCGACAAAGAACTCAGCGTCATTCTTCAGCGATTGCTGATAAAGCGTATGCAGAATGGCGTGACCGGTGCGGTCGGCAGCCGCGCAAGCCCGTTGCACAGGTTTCTCGCCGAAGTTGGCCATGTGGCCACCGAACGGCCGCTGATAAATTTGTCCGCCTTCGGTCCGCGAAAACGGCACACCGAAATGCTCCAGTTCGTAAACGGCGGGCACCGCCTCGCGGCACATATATTCAATCGCGTCTTGGTCACCTAGCCAGTCGGCACCCTTGACGGTGTCGTACATGTGCCAAATCCAATTGTCTTCTTCCATATTGCCGAGCGCGGCACCGATACCGCCCTGTGCGGCGACCGTATGGGATCGTGTCGGAAAGACCTTGGTAATGCACGCTGTCTTGAGCCCGGCTGCCGCCATGCCAAGCGTAGCCCGCAGACCGGCGCCACCCGCGCCTACGACGATGACGTCGTACTTGTGATCAACGATATCGTAGGATTGTGTCATGTCTTAATCAGCTCCCAAAGGTCAGGCGCAGAACCGCGAATACGGCGCATCCACCAAGCAATACGACGCCAAACTTCATAAGGATCAGAGTGGTCAGCTTCGCGGCCTCGCCATGCACATAATCCTCGACGATGACCTGCAGACCCAGCATCGCGTGATAGAACATCGTCACGATCAGCAAGATCAACAGCCACGGGTTATAGTGGCGTCCGACCCATTCGGTGAACGTGGCCAAGTCCGCGGTCAACACCGGCGGCACGGCAAACACGAACCACAGAACCAGCGGCACCAACGCGATACCGCTCAACCGTTGAACCCAGAAATGGTGCGCACCTTCGTGGGTGGAACCTAGCCCGCGAACGCGCCCGAGTTGAGATCGCATCTCCATGGCTTACCCTCCGACCGAATAAGCAACGACGAAGGTGACGACGGTCAGCACAATCGAAACGGCGACAACCGCAAGTCCGCTGGCGCGGAGCTGACCCATTTCAAAACCCCAGCCCGCGTCCCACGCCAAATGACGGATGCCATTTGCGAGGTGATACCAAAGCGAAAAGACGACACCCAACATCACGAGACGTCCAAACCAAGAGCCGATCAGCGCTTGCGCCGTCGCAAAAGCATCCGCGCCATAGGTCGCAGACATCAGCCAATACGTCATAAGTAGCGCCCCGAATACCAGCGCGACGCCCGTAATACGATGTGAAATCGACAAAATGGACGTGATCTGTGGCCTGTACACCTGCAGATGCGGTGACAGAGGGCGGTTCCGTGCGGCCATGAAAAACCCCTTTCGGCTGTCCCCCACGAATTCAGGCCTAGCCACGGGCGACACCCCCATCGCCGGGCCGTTTCGTGCTATTGAATTCCCAAACCAATATTAGTCGTACTCGCGGCACTAGGCCGAGTCAACGTCGTTAGGTGCAGTGCAGCAATACCGGAATACTCTCCATAGCATTGTCCGTTCGTTGACACGCACCGCATGAAGCGCGATCACCCTGCTGAATACAGATAACTAACTGAAATCATTATTTTTCGGGCGCAAGCCGCCTCAGATCGCCCGTACGAATGTGGATAAGGTGTGCGTAAACTGGGGAAAACGCTCCCTGTTTTTCACAAGATTCGCCTATTTCACGCGGTTTTTTCTCTAGGCGGCGATAGCGAATCGGCGCACACTTTCCACGCACGTAAAGGTGTCGTCGCGGTCGACGGAGGGAACTCCAGCGGCCGGTTGAGGGAAGCGCGATGGGCCTCTGGGCCATGGCGTGGACCGAGACGCCAGTCCGTGTTTGCGGAGGGATGTTTGTCATGCCTTCGCCCGGAGGCCGCCGCCCGGCGGTCGAAGGATGCACGGCGGTGACAGCGTGTCGTTTGCTGACGGGCCTTGCCTTGGCAAGGGCGTTGGTAAGGACGGGGTCGGAGGTCGATCTCTGCCCAGGGTGCGCCTTGGATCCCGTTGACCAGACACGATGCCTTGCGGGCGAACGGAGCCTGGCCGGCTCCAAGAGGTGTCAGGTGTGCCGACCCAGCGGTGCGCGGTAAAGGTTTCCCAGGACCGATACCACCTGACGCCTCTTTTATATTTTGGACGTTGTTGGCCTATCGCGGCAGCGCCACCCAATAATCGAAATCCAAGACAACATGCAGCAGGTACTTTCCGTCACCGTTCTTGTGCGGAAAATCAGCAGCAGGATGATCCTTCGTCGCCACAGTGCGAACTCGCAAATACCCCGCATCGGTTCGGTCCGACGCAGGTGCCTTGTCCAACACTTCGGACCAGGCAAAGACCGTATCGCCGGCAAAGATGGGATTGGTGTGGGAACCGGCGTTGATGGCAGCGATCCGAAACGCATTGGCCAGCCCGTTGAATGACAGCGCACGCGCGATGGAAATAACGTGTCCGCCATAGACCAACCGTTTTCCAAACCGACCCTGCGCCTGCTCGAACTGATTGAAATGGACCTTCGCCGTATTTTGGTACAACCGGGTCGCCAACATATGCTCGGCGTCCTCGACCGTCATGCCATCGACGTGGTTAATCTTCTCGCCGACCTCATAGTCGTTCCAAAGACAGGGACTGCCGGAAAGCGTGATATCGAAATCAGAGAACGTCAGATCCGCCGGCATGACCAGTCTGCCGGCGTCGACGCTGGACTCCGTTTCCGGCACGACGGCGTCGGGCGCCGCCGATGTTGCGTCTTTCTTGTGGACCATGACCCAACGAACGTATTCGATCACCGTCTCGTCCATTTGGTTCACCGCCGTGGAGCGCACGTACACCACGCCCGTCTTGCCGTTGGAATTCTCTTTGAGACCGATGACCTCCGATTGCGAACGGATCGTATCGCCGATGAATACCGGCACCCCGAAAACGCCTTCGGCGTAGCCCAAATTCGCCACTGCGTTCAGCGAAACGTCGGGAACTGTCTTGCCGAACGCAATATGAAACACCAACAGATCGTCGACCGGCTGTTCCGGGTATCCCAATGACTGAGCGAACACCGTGGAGGATTGAACGGCGAACCGCCCGCCGTATAAAGCCGTGTATAGAGCGACATCGCCCTCAGTAACGGTACGCGGCGTTGCGTGATTGATGACTTGGCCGATTGAGAAATCTTCGAAGAAATTCCCCGGATTGGTCTTCATGCCCATATCAGACGCTCCGTTCGGCGATAGCGTCGGCCATTGCGACAAGTCGATTTGCCTCGGCAACGTGAAGGTTCTCAACCAACTTACCGTCGACGACGACAACGCCTTTGCCCTCCGCTGCCGCATCGGCATGCGCGGCAATGATCTTGCGGGACCACGCGATCTCTTCGGGGGAAGGCGCAAACACTTCATTCGCGGCAGCAATGGTTTTCGGATGAATAAGTGTCTTGCCATCCATACCCAGATCCCGGCCTTGCTCGCACGAGGCGCGGAACCCTTCGTCATCGGACAGGTCCAGATGGACGCCATCGAGAACGGCAATTCCTGCAGCGCGCGCTGCGACGACACACGTCGACAAAGAGAACAAGAACGGAGAACGGTCCGGTGTGTGTCGGCACCGTAGATCTTTGGCGAGATCCGATGTCCCCATCACGAGGCAGCCGACGCGCGGATGCGCGAATGCGATCTCGCGTGCGTTCAGAATACCCAACGGTGTTTCCATCATACACCAGATCGCCATTCCGTCCGGCGCACCGGCGGCATCGAGGATTTCCGCCGCCGCGAGTACGGTCTCTGCGCCATCAACTTTCGGCAGCACCGCAGCGTGGCAGTTCATCGCGGCAACGGCCCGAAGGTCGTCTTCTCCCCAAATCGTATCAAGCGCGTTGGTGCGAACGGCGATTTCCCGCGCGCCGTAGCCGCCCTCTTCAAGCGCCGCGTTGATCTGCGTCCTCGCTTCCTCTTTCGCTTCCGGGGCAACCGAGTCTTCCAGATCGAGGATAAGGCCATCCGCGTCGAGGGTCCGTCCCTTCTCCAAGGCGCGTTCGTTGGAGCCCGGCATATACAAGACCGATCGACGCGGACGGGCGGTTGTTTCGTTTACTTCCGACACGGCTC
The DNA here is from genome assembly GCA_965601835.1 of Rhodospirillales bacterium. Classification (GTDB taxonomy): domain Bacteria; phylum Pseudomonadota; class Alphaproteobacteria; order Rhodospirillales; family Casp-alpha2; genus UBA4479. Next base: position 3,148,880 of record OZ271842.1, on the reverse strand, counting down.
TCCCCTTTCGCCATTTTGCGGTGCGGAAAGCTACTATCCAGCCGCAGACTGTGGCAAGGTCCGGCGATGGAGATCGTTTCCGTGCAGTCACGTGTAAGTTGGGGGTACGTCGGAAATTCGATGGCGGTGCCGGTCGCCAATGCCCTAGGGGCGGTTGTTTGGCCCATCGATACGGTCGCATTGAGCTTTCATCCGGGTCACGGGCCCTCAGAGCGGATTGTATCGGCGCCAGAGACATTGCAGCGACGAATGACCGAAGTCTGCGGGAGGTGCGAAGCGCCGCGCGCTCTGCTGATTGGGTACTTGGGCACCGCGGCACAGGGCGACGCCATCTTGACGACATGGAATGATCTCGGCAGCCCTGGGCCGGTCATCTTCGATCCCGCCTGCGGAGACGACCCGAGCGGGCTATATGTGGACGAGAGCATTGCCCGATTTTTCGCCGAGCACGCGCCCTCGAAGGCAACCGTAATGACGCCCAATCGATTTGAGCTTGCGGCGATCACCGGTCTAGACATCCAAGACGTGGACGATGCGATTCTCGCATGCGAGCGTCTGCGCCGGAGAGGCCCTGAGATCGTCATCGCAACATCCATCCCAATGTCAGACGGCGGATTCGCGACATTATGCGATGTTGGTGGCAACGTGTCGGTTATCGAAGCTGAATGGGTGGAAACCGGCCTCAAGGGGGCGGGCGATTGTCTTACGGCGGCCTTTGCGTCCCGCTTTTGTAATGGCGCAGAGGCCGTCGACTCTGTCCGCGTGGCTGTCCACGCAACGGAGACCTGCATTGGGTCCTCCGTTTCGCAGGGATTGCAGTATCTGGACCCGAATACGCTCGCTCAAAGGAACGAATGATCGCCGCACCCCCAAGCCAAAACGGCTCGGGGGTGGAAAGTGAGTATCTAGGCCCGGAGTTCCGCCAAGAACTTATTCACCTCTCCGGCCAGATGCGCACTCTCGACCTCAAGCTCGCTTGCAACGTCTCGGAGTTCACTTGAGAGGTTCCCGGTCTGGTTTGCGGCATCGGCAACAAGCGTGATGCTCTGGCTCACACTCTCGGTTCCGCGCGCCGCCATTTCCACGTTTTGTGCAATATCACCCGTTGCCGCGTGCTGTTCCTCAACTGCGGCGGCGATGCCCGATGCCATCTCATCGATGCCGCTGATCATTTTGGTCACATCTTCGATCGACGAGACGCTGTCGCGGGTCTGCGATTGAATCTCCTTGATTTGACTCTCGATCTGCTCCGTTGCCTTCGCAGTTTGGTTGGCAAGGCTCTTAACCTCAGAGGCGACAACGGCAAATCCTTTACCGGCGTCACCAGCGCGCGCCGCTTCGATCGTCGCATTCAACGCGAGAAGATTTGTTTGATTGGCGATATCGGTGATTAAGCTCACCACCTCGCCGATCGACTTTGCGGCCTCCGACAAGCTCACAACCTGCTGATTGGCTGCCTGAGCGTTCATCACGCCCTCACGCAAGTTGTTCGAGACTTGACTGACCTGTCTGGAGATTTCCTCGATGGACGACGTCAACTCGGTGCTCGCGGCGGACACCGTTTGAACGTTCGACGTCGCTTCCGCCGACGCGCCCGACACGGTCGACGCTTCATCGCCGGTTTGTTCGGCGTTTTGCGTCATCTTCTGGGACGTGGTCTTAACCGTTGTGACGGAGCCCGTGATCTTGTCGACCGCGGATTTGATCCGGTGCTCGAGATCATCCGCCATATCCAAAATTGCTTGGCGGCGTTCTTGGGCCGCCCGTTTGTCGGCAGCGTCCCGTTCAATGCGAAGCTGCTCCTGCTCTTCGCGGAGTTTCTCATTTTCCATGCCGTTTTGACGGAACACCTCTACCGCCTGGAGCATGTCGCCGAATTCGTCCCGGCGCCCATCGACAGCTATTTCTTTCGAGTAGTCGCCCTGCCGCAGCGCGCTCATCGCACCGATGATCTGATCGACCGGGCGAATGATCGAACGTGTCATCGTCAGCGACACGACCGCGGCAATCGCAATCGCGACAGCAACCCCGACCAACATTAGAGTCAGACTCAATTCGCCTGCGGAGATCATGGACTTCTTGGCGTCCTCAACCGTCTCGGAAACGATCTGTTTCACGTTACTTCCGGCTTCAATCATCTGTTGGTATAGGTCTGCGCGCTCGGCCTCCAGTGTGACGATGGTTGAGAAGGTCGCACGTAGTTCACGAACCGATTTCAACATTGCGTCCACCGTCTCTGCGGCCTCGCCAGACAGCAGTTTCTTCAAGCGAAGGGACGTGAGGAAAATCTGCTTTGCCGCCCCATCTATCTCGGCCTGGCTTTCCGGCGAAGCGGTCGCGATGTACTCGCCTTTGGCGTTCTCGATGATCAAAATGTTCTGCACCAATCGGAGGCTAAACTCCTCCGCCGCTTGAGCGTCTCCAACTCGACCCCGCATACGCTGAGCGGCGCCCACCAAGCTAACCAGTTTCGAATAGCTCTCGACCTGATCGGCGTTCTCGAGTTGCGTATCGACTCGCGCAATCAATTTGCCCAAGTTGTCCGATCGCTCTCGAGCGGTCTCGGCGAGATCTTTGGCCTGAGCACGAAACTGTTTCGTCGCTATGGTGTTGGACGCCTGCAGATCGTCGCTTTCAAAAGCTTTGTCGGAGTACGCCTGAAACTCGGCTTCTAATGCCGAGACCTGATCATTGATCAAGGTTAAGCTCTCTGCTTTCGTCGCCAATTTCGGATCCTGCAAGAGCGTGCTCACGTTGCCGGTCAGTGCCGAGATACTCGCTTTCACGGCGTCCGAGTTTTCCTGCGTGTGGGAGACCCGGAAGGCGTCGCGTTTTGCCTCGAAATCGACGAGGCCCTGATACAGCGTCTCCATGCTCTGGTCGACATAATTGGCCTGCATGACCCGCTGATGACCGACCCAGGCAATGATGGCCACCAATGCGACCATTGCCACCGTAAGTCCGAACGCGATAGGCAGTTTGAGACGAATCTTCATGGAGTGACCCCCCGGATGTAGCCGTTATTTCCCGGCCGAAATCATTTGAATGAGAAAAATGAACAGTCGGTCATGGATGGCCGGGGAGGACCCCCGGCCAATAGCCATGACGCCGAATAGGTGATTACATCAGGTTTTCGACGTTCAAGCCGACGGTGATAGCGCCGATCACCGACCCGCTTGACGGATCAACAATCGTTGCACTCACTTGGGATTGAAAGCTCTGGCTGCTCTCGTCGAATTCAACTTCGTCGACGAAGACAGCTGCGGCACCTGTCCCATAGGTCTTTTGCCACTTGGCTTCATCACCTTGCATGTAATCGGATGTCACCGCCGATTGGCCTACGTTCAGCCCTTTGTTGTCCATCACAAAAATTTCTGTGATGGTGCCATTGTGGGCCGATTTCTTACCGGACAGAAACTTCGACAACTCATTCTCGAGCAACTTGTTGACCAGGTCGCCGCCGCCGGATTTCGCTTCGGCGCGCCAGGTTTTATCAAGGGTGTCGATGTCGGCATCCGTTAATGACGAATGTGCCGTGTTCTGGGCCTTGATGGCTTCGATGACGGCCGCGTCACTCAACCACCCTTGAATGTTCTCCTGGAAGAAGGAGTCGATTTGCGGCTTGAATTCATTGGCCTGTGCGACACCACCTCCAAGAACGACGGCGGCAACGGCGACAGCTGAAACAACTTTGTACATTAGAACCTCCACGGTACGTTTGTTACGGCATAGGAATGCCTATCCAATACGGGGTACGTGGGATGGCGGTTCGTTTTTCCTAGTCCCGTAGTCTGTGACAGAAATTTGAATTGGGAATACTCTCAGCACCGTGCAGCGAGCCAATCAACGAGATGATTCGCGCCCGGCACGAGTAGGTTTTTCCTTGCACCGATCAACAATTCAAGGTTTTCAAAAAGCTTGCTCGTACTTAAGAACAAATCCAGGCATAACGATTATGCGGAAAACCCGTATAGGTAGTTTAAGTGTTTTTGCGTTAAGTACTGCACCGAACCTAAAACATTGATATTCTGCTCCAAAGGTCTCGCGAGCAGCGCGTCGGCGAGGCGCCTCGGGATCTATTTTGTTATAGCGCGAAGCTGATTGCTGACATGGACTACTTGCGCGACATCAACATTTTCGTGGTCGATGGCATCGATTTTACGGCTTCGCTCCAACGGCAAATGCTGCGCGTTTTAGGTGCGCGAAATATCCGGGTTTATACCCGGAGCGACAAGGCATGGTCGGATTTCAAACGCACCCCTGCGGATATCATCTTGACGGGTTGGCGCATCAGGCCGTTCAGCGGCTTGGCGTTCGTCGACAAGCTCCGCAACGATGGGGAAACGCCAAACCCCTATGTGCCCATCATCATGGTGACAGGGTACAGCGACGAGGAACACGTCGGGATCGCGCGTGATGCAGGCGTCAACGAGTACGTGATCAAGCCATTTTCGCCAAAATCGCTTTTCTCACGGATCGAAGCGGTTATCGACCGCCCCCGGCGGTTCGTGCGGGTCCCGGATTTTTTCGGTCCGGATCGGCGCCGGACGACGAAGCCGTTCACCGGCCCGGAACGCAGAGAAGAAAATCTGCCGACGCCGGAAGAGAACGCCGCCGAGGCGCCCGAGACGGACGACTCAGCGGCGGCCGATTAACCTGCGTCACCGTTATGCGGCATTCCGCATGTAATTTCCGACAAGCGTTTCCGCGATTTGTATTGTGTTCAACGCTGCCCCCTTGCGGAGGTTGTCGGACACCACCCAAAGGCAAAGCCCATTGTCCACCGTCGGGTCCGTGCGGACGCGGCTGACGTAAACATCGTCCTCGCCGGCGCTTTCCTTCGGCGTTACATAGCCACCGTCGGCGCGATCGTCGAGCACCGTGATACCCGGCGCCGCGCGCAACACCGCGCGCGCCGCATCTTCGTCGATTTCGTCGGCAAACTCCAAGTTCACCGCCTCCGAGTGACCGACAAACACCGGCACACGAACACAGGTCGCGTGGACCTTGATTTTCGGATCCAAGATCTTCTTGGTCTCGACCACCATTTTCCACTCTTCCTTGGTCGACCCGTCATCCATGAACTTGTCGATATGCGGAATACAGTTGAACGCGATCTGTTTGGTGAACGTTTCTTGGTGCTTTTCCACCGGCTCGTTGGCGTAAACACCCTTTGTCTGATTGAACAGTTCGTCCATGCCGCTCTTTCCGGCCCCCGAAACCGACTGATACGTGGAGACCACGCACCTTTCGATGGTCGCAAGGTCGTGTAGCGGCTTCATCGCGACGACCATCTGAATGGTCGAGCAGTTCGGATTGGCGATGATGCCCTTTTTGGTATATCCGGCAATCGCGTCCGGATTGACCTCGGGCACCACCAAAGGCACGTCCGGGTCCATTCGCCAATGCGAGGTATTGTCGATGACGACGGCGCCCGCCGCTGCCGCTTTCGGGCTGTATTCGGCGGAGACACTCGCACCGGGGGACGACAGAACAATATCGGTGCCTTTGAAATCGAAGGTCGCCAAGTCCTGGACCTTCAGAACGTCGTCACCGAAGCTGACCTCTTTACCGACCGAGCGGCTGGAGGCCAACGGAATCAACTCATCGACCGGAAACCGGCGCTCGGCCAGGATATCCATCATTTCGCGGCCCACGTTCCCCGTGGCGCCAACGACGGCGATTTTGTAACCCATAGTCTTCACTCTCCTCATACGGGACCTGATCGACAAAGACCCACGGCACCGACCACAAACAACTTCGGCCCGCGGATTGTCCAGCGGGCCGTTTCATCAAGTCACGAGAAAGCCGCCCGCTAGTGCAGGGTTTTGGTCTTTTTCGTGGTGGTCGTCGCAAAAAACATGTCGTTCTCTATCAAAGGCCGGTTGCGGCCAACGTGAAACGAGCGGAACATACCCGTGTTCGCATCCGTGCGCAAGCATCCAGATGGCAAAGGGGGAGCCATGCTGATCCGCTATTTGGCGCTCATACTCGTCTGCCAGCTCATCGGCGAGACCATTACCGTGGCCTCCGGGCTTCCGGTCCCGGGCCCCGTGATCGGCATGGCGTTGCTTTTCACAGGTCTACTGATCAAGGGCAGCCTGCCCGATGACCTCGAAGCGGCGGGAAGCGGCCTGCTGCGCAATCTGGCCCTCCTGTTCGTACCGGCGGGCGTCGGCGTCATGCTGCACGTCCCCCGGCTCGCGGATGAATGGTGGCCGATCCTGTTGGCGATCGTGCCGGGCACCCTGGTTGCCGTCGCGTTGACGGCGCTGATCGTCCAGCGGCTTGGGCGCAGCACGCTCAGCGAAGAGGACAAAGTATGAGCCCGCCGGACCTCACGGAAATCTGGGTGTATATGTCGCAGCGCCCGTTGACCGGGCTCACGCTGACCCTCGTCGCCTATGCGCTCGGCGATTGGCTCTATGTGAAGTCGGGGCGCCATCCGTTGCTCAACCCCGTGCCCATCGCCATCGTGATCATCGCCGGGCTGCTATGGGTGGCCGGGGTTCCCTACGGCGTCTACTTCGAGGGGGCGCAGTTCGTGCACTTCCTTCTCGGGCCCGCCACCGTGGCGCTGGCCATCCCGCTGTATCAGCAAGTCAACGAATTGAAGCGCTCGGGACCGGCATTGGTACTCGGCATCGTGCTGGGCTCGTTGACCGCGGCGGGGGCCGCCGTCGGGTTCGGCTGGCTGGCCGGCGCCAGTGAAGAGACGCTGCTTTCTCTCGCGCCGAAATCCGTCACGGCCCCCATTGCCATGGGGATATCGCAGGAGCTCGGTGGGTTGCCGTCGCTGACGGCGGTCCTGGTGATCCTAACCGGCATCACCGGCGCGGTGCTGGGACCGTTGGTGCTCAATCTGTTTAAGATCAACGACTGGCGCGCGCGCGGATTGGCGCTGGGCGTCGCCGGACACGGGATTGCGACGGCGAGAGCCCTCGGCGTCAACGCCATCGCCGGGGCGTTTGCCGGCATCGCCATGGGCCTCAACGGCCTCGCGACGGCGATCCTGCTGCCGTTGATCTTTGCGTTGGTGTGGTGACGTATCGGAGGAGTTAGCCGGACGACCCGAAAACCGCATCCATGCAGGTTTTCGGCGTGTAACCGCGCCGCTCTGCTTCTGCAATGTGATAGCGATACCGTTCACCTGGAGACCAAATTGTGTTCGCATGACGCGCCGTCACGGCGTGCGCGCAGATTTCGGAGTCTGACAACCTCGATAGAAACCGTTGCGCTGTCGATGATCCACCAAGCAAAACTTGGCACGCAACAATGGTTAAGCCACGCGCCTGAGCTGCCTGCGCATATGGTATGGAGTTGTAGGTTATACCCCACCAGGGCGGCGTCCAATTCGCGTCCATGGCACGTCGACAGACATCTACATCGGTACCTAACTCCAGCCGACGGCCCGAAACCTCACGCTGTCGATCTTCGAATATTTCCTTACACGCCTGGGGAGATATGCCGCGCCTCGTCAGTTCGCGCACATAGGGTTCATACTCGTACAATTGCCTCCATTTCGCTCCAGTCCGCGTTGGGTCGATGGCATGTGCACAAAGCTGGAAGTTCGGCGCGTACGAGAATTCTCCAATTGGAATTTCGGGAATACCACGGTCTGGGGAAAAATCTCTGGCAGCAAGATTGCGACTTATCTGGCGGCAATACTCTACGCTCAAACCGCGTCTCTTCGCTTCTTCAACGTATGGGCCATACCTTTTTCGCTGTTCCCAATCGTCACTCTGACGCATCGTCGCATTGCTACAAAGGACGATATCTGAGAGTCGCCTTAGGTCGTTCTCCGTCGGCACGAGTTTTCTACCACCGGGGACGAATACCTGCCCCTGCCAGACGACATCGTAACCACTCGCAAACAAGAAACACTGCTGCCGCGATGAACGTTCGCATGATCGCAGCGTTTCGAGTTCATGGCGACCAAATTCGCATTTGCCTGCACCTTCGAGACAGTGGTTGTACCGGGAATGTTGTCCATCCGCAGAGACAAAGTAGAAGCCAGCATTAGGCAGTTCTAGGTATCGATTCTCAAAGTTGTCGGCGACCCGATGCGAAATAGTCAGTGCACCAGTACCTTCGAGGTTAATCGCCGTTTGGCATGAAATGAGGATCGCGCATCCGAACACCACCGCAAGTGCGCGCAAACCCGATCTTATTGCCGACATTTCTCAGGCGTCAGCCCGCGTTTTTTCGCCTCTTCGATATGCGGTTCGTATCTCGAGCGAGTTTCCCACGCGGGTCCGGAGGCATCTAGAACTGTGGCAAAGTTACATATGACTTCGTCGGAAAAGCTCGCGATGCGATTTTGATTGCTGCCACCCACGGTCACGGGCCCGTCCCACACGACAAAGCCGTTCTGCGCATAGATGAAGCACTCTTGCCCCGCTCTTTTCTCGCACCCCTCGATCACTTCATAAATGATCTCGGCGCCGCCGCATCCGCCGGCACCGGCTGGGCAGTAGGTAAAGTTCGCGTGCCTACCATCCTTGGAAACGACGAAATACTGGGCGCCCATGGCGCCTATGTACCTCTCATTGTAGTACCGTTCGATGTTTGTCGAGAGATTGAGCGGCCCGGAGCCGACAAGATCGCTCGGGGTCTGGCAGGAGACCAAAAACAGACTCAAGCTAAGGGCAAAAATCCGAATGCTCATTTCACTAGCGTGCAAGAAGAAGGCAAAACACGCAAGAGTAGAATAATACTCTAGCGCGTTTCATCTTCGGGCAAGCACGCTGCAATGAGGCCGCGGGTCAAGCCGCCAACTTGTCCAATTCGTCGCAGACTTTCTGACCCATTTCTTCGGTCGAAACCAAGGTCGCACCCTCAGACATCACGTCTCCGGTGCGATAGCCCGCCTCCAATACGTTGGCGCAGGCTTTCTCCAAATTGTCCGCATCCTCGCCCATGTCGAACGAGTAGCGCAGGCACATGGCGAACGACAGGATCGTCGCCAGCGGATTGGCTTTCTTTTCGCCGGCGATATCCGGGGCGGAGCCGTGCACCGGCTCGTACATGGCGCGGCGGCGGCCGCTTTCGTCGGCGGCGCCCAGAGACGCCGACGGCAGCATCCCGAGCGAACCCGTGCACATCGCCGCGCAATCGGACAGCAGGTCACCGAATAGGTTATCCGTGACGATAACGTCGAACTGCTTGGGCCAACGCACCAACTGCATGGCGCAGTTATCGGCGTACATGTGGTGTAATTCCACATCTGGGTAATCGGGCGCCACCTCATTGGCGATGGCGCGCCAGAACACGCCGGTTTCCATGACGTTGGCTTTTTCAACCGAGTGCAGCTTCTTGCTGCGTTTTTGCGCCAGCTCGAACGCGGCGCGGATCACGCGCTCCACCTCGTCGCGGGTATAGGAGCACGTATCGATGCAGCGCTCCGCACCTTCGTACGTGTCCATGCCGCGCGGCTGGCCGAAGTACGTTCCCGCCGTCAATTCGCGCACGATCATGATGTCGAGGCCGGAGACGACCTCTTCCTTGAGGCTGGAGGCCTCGGCCAACGCCGGCATGCACGTCGCCGGGCGCAGGTTGGCGAACAGGTCCATCTCCTTGCGGATCTTCAAAAGACCCGCTTCGGGGCGGGCGTCGCGCTCGACGTTGTCCCACTGCGGACCGCCGACAGCCCCCAACATCACCGCATCGACGCCCATGGCCGTGGCCAGCGTTTCGTCGGTGAGCGATGTCTTGTGTGCATCATAGGCCGCGCCACCGATCAAATCGGTCTCGGTGTCGAACGACACGTGGCGGCGCTTGTCCATCCACTCAATCACACGGGTGACCTCGTCCATCACCTCAGGCCCGATCCCGTCGCCCGGCAGCATCAGCAATTTCTTGTTCGCGGCCATGTCTCGTCCCTCTCTTAAATCTCGTTATGTCGTCGTGGCGCGCGATTATTCGGCGGCCTGGGTATTCAACCACGGCAGTTGCGCGGCGCGATCTTTCTCGAAACTGTCGATCTTGTCGTCGTTCTGCATGGTCAGGCCGACGTCGTCCAAGCCCTCAAGCAGACACTTCTTCTTGAACGGATCCAGCTCGAACGACACCGAGCCGCCGTCGGGCCCGGTGATCGTTTGCGCTTCCAGATCGACGGTCAACGTGGCGTTCGCGCCCCGTTCCGCGTCGTCCATGATCTTGTCCCAATCTTCTTTGGAAAGCTTGATCGGCAAGATGCCGTTCTTGAAGCAGTTGTTATAGAAGATGTCGGCGAAACTCGGCGCGATGATGCATTTGATGCCGAAATCCAGCAGCGCCCAGGGTGCATGCTCGCGCGACGAGCCGCAGCCGAAGTTCTCGTCGGCGACCAAAATCTGCGTGCCGCGATAGGCCGGCTGGTTCAGGACGAACTCCTCAACTTCGCTGCCGTCGTCCTTGTACCGCATTTCGGAGAACAGATGCTTTCCGAGTCCCGTCCGCTCGATGGTTTTGAGGAACTGTTTCGGGATGATCATGTCGGTGTCGACGTTGATCATGTTCAGTGGCGCCGCAACGCTCGTCAGTTTATCGAATTTATCCATGTCTCGTTCCTCCTCTAGGCGGCCATCGCCGCATGTTTTTCGCCCGCCCGTACCGCATTCGGCAATCGGTTGCGTTCCGGCGCCAAGGGGCACGACCAACGATCGGCGTAGGCGCAGGACGGGTTATAAGCAAAATTGAAATCCAAGATGAGGCGTCCGTCCTCGGTATTGCCGAGGTCCGCCCCCTTGATGGCATCGATCAGATACCGGCCGCCACCATAGGTCTCTGAGCCATTGGTCGCATCGGCGAACGGCAAGAACAGTCCACCGCCGTAGCCATTAATCCAGTAAATCGTCAGCTCCCGACCGAGGGGCTCTGCCAGACCAACCGTTTCCATCACGGGCTCCATCGAGATATCACCATCGTGGGCGAGTGTGATCTTTTCCGATGCCCTGTCTGCAGGATTGGTGGTGCCGACCAGGATCCGTAACGCCGGGTCGTAATCGAAATAGTTCAGACCGTCGAACCGGGCACGGGCCTCCGCGTCGATCGGCGACGCCGGATGCGCGCCGATCAGTCTGTCACGGACCGACCGCCAACCTTCCCACGCTTGGGCCGCGTGGTCCGGCGCAGCGCGGATACCGGCGTACGTCTCGGCAATCCTGCGCCGCCAATCTGCGACATCGGGGGCCGCAAAGACGGTGACGACGGCTGCGTCCATGATCTTAGAGATCGCGAACGTCGGTGATATGCCCCGTGACGGCGGCGGCGGCGGCCATCGCCGGGCTGACCAGATGGGTCCGGCCTTTCGGGCCTTGCCGGCCTTTAAAGTTTCGGTTCGAGGTCGACGCACACCGCTCGCCCGGCTCCAAGCGGTCGGCGTTCATCGCCAAGCACATGGAGCAACCTGGCTCACGCCATTCCCATCCGGCTTCGATCAGAATCTGATCGAGGCCCTCTTGTTCAGCCTGTTCCTTGACCAAGCCGGAGCCCGGCACCATCAGAGCCTGCACACCGTCGGCCACTTTGCGGCCCTTGCTGACCTCGGCGACGGCGCGGATGTCCTCGATCCGGCCGTTGGTGCACGAGCCGACAAAGACCTTATCCACTTTGATGTCGGTGATTTTCATGCCGCCTTCGAGGCCCATGTAGTCGAGCGCCATTTTGGCCGACTCTTGCTTCGCCGGGTTGTCGAAATCTTCCGGCGAGGGCACCAAGCCCGTGACCGGGACGACGTCCTCGGGGCTGGTGCCCCACGTCACCTGCGGCACGATTTCCGAAACATCCAGCTCGACTTCCTTGTCGTAGACCGCGCCTTCGTCGGACGGCAACGTCTTCCAATAGGCAACCGCCGCATCCCATGCCGCACCCTTGGGCGCCATCGGTCGGCCCTTCATGTATTCGAACGTGGTTTCGTCCGGTGCGATCAGACCCGCGCGCGCGCCGCCTTCGATGGTCATGTTGCAGACCGTCATACGGCCTTCCATCGACAGGTCCCGAATTGCCTGACCGGCGTATTCGATCACGTAGCCGGTGCCGCCGGCGGTACCGATCTTGCCGATAATCGCCAAGATCAGATCTTTGGCGGTGCAGCCAGCCGGCAGTGCGCCGTTGACGGTGATCCGCATGTTCTTGAGCGGGCTTTGCAGCAACGTTTGCGTTGCCAATACGTGCTCGACCTCCGACGTCCCGATCCCAAAGGCCAACGCGCCGAAAGCACCATGTGTCGCGGTATGGCTGTCACCACAGACAACCGTCGTCCCCGGCAGGGTGAAACCCTGTTCCGGACCGATGATATGAACAATCCCTTGGCGAACATCTGTCACATCGAACAACGGCACGCCGAAGTCGGCACAGTTCTTTTGCAGCGTTTCGATCTGAATTCGACTTTCTTCGTCTTCAATCGGGCCCGAACGGTCGGTGGTGGAAACGTTGTGGTCCGGCACGGCGAGTGTCAATTCCGGCCGGCGGACCTTGCGCCCGGCCATCCGCAGCCCCTCGAACGCCTGCGGGCTTGTGACCTCGTGCACCAAGTGCCGGTCGATGTAAATCAGGCAGGTCCCGTCGTCCTGGACGTTGACCAAGTGACCGTCCCAAATCTTATCGAACAGCGTTTTCGCCATTGTGCTTCCTCCACATTCATTGGCAGCCGCCGGGGATCCCGGCGGCGGATCGTTCACGGGTTTCCGGCCCGAAGGCCGGTTCCCATCTTATTCTTCGGCCGGCGCTTCGTCGGCTTTCGGCTCGGCGGGGGTCTCCGCCGCCGTGTCCTTGGACGCTTTGGCTTCGCGGGCCTTGGCATCGCGTGCGCGCTTCTCTTCTTGTGCGACACGCTTTTCTTCGGCCGTCAACTTGGCGGAATAACCGTCCGTTTTCTCGGCGATCCGCGCCGACTTACCTTGGCGGCCGCGCAAGTAGTAGAGCTTGGCGCGGCGCACATCGCCCCGACGCACAACCTCAATGCCCGCGATACTAGGCGAGAAGATCGGGAACACCCGCTCAACGCCCTCGCCATAGGACAGTTTGCGAACCGTGAACGCTTCGTTGAGGCCGGCACCGCTACGCGCGATACAGACCCCTTCGAACGCCTGAATCCGCTCCCGCGATCCTTCGACCACTTTGACGTTCACCTTGACGGTGTCGCCCGGGGCAAATTCGGGGACCGGTCGCTCGGCGGCGAGGCGCTCCATCTGCTCTTTATCGAGTTGTTCGATGATGTTCATGACTTAGTTCCTTCTTGGCTCAAATTGTGCCGCGCCCATAGCGATCCCACAAGTCGGGCCGCCGCTGGCGCGTGATTTCTTCGGCCTGAGCAAGACGCCAGGCGCGAACGTTTTCATGATGTCCCGACAGCAACACGTCGGGAACGTCCCGGCCGTGCCACGACCGTGGTCGGGTGTATTGGGGATATTCGAGAAGACCGGTTTCGAAGCTCTCTTCGTGCAACGACTCAGCGGCGCCGATGACACCCGGCAAAAGCCGAACACAAGCATCAATCAACGTCATCGCCGCAAGCTCACCGCCGGACAGGACATAATCGCCGAGCGAGATTTCCCGCCCCGGATAAACGTCCATGACCCGCTGGTCGATCCCTTCGAACCGACCACACAATGCGATCAGCCCCGGGCCGTCCGCCAGTTCACGGACGTCGGCCTGTTGCAGCGGCGCACCGCGCGGCGTCACGTATACGAGCGGCAGATCGGGGTCAGCCGTCTGCGCCGCTTCGATGGCCTGACCGACGACGTCCGGCCGCATGACCATGCCCGGACCACCGCCATAGGGCACGTCATCGACGCTTGCGTGCTTGTCCACGGCGAAGCTTCGAATATCGAGGGTTTCCAAGCACCAGACGCGACGCTCCAACGCCTGCCCCACCAGGGACACGCCAAGCGGTCCCGGGAACATGTCCGGGAAGATGGTCAGCACGCGGGCGCGCCACATCTCTTTATCTCCGCTCATCGTCACGTCGTTCATCCTTCCAATCGTCCTGCGGCTCCGGGTCCGGGGTGTCGAACAACCCGTCAGGCGGGTCGATCGTCACTTTGCCGGCGCTCAAATCGATGGTCGGCACCGCATCCCGCGTGAACGGGACCATGGTGTTACCGTCGACTTCCAACACCGGCCCGGCACCGAAATCGAAAACACCGCGCACCTTACCGAGGGCTTCCCCGGATACCGTTTCGGCATCCAATCCAACGAGATCCGAATTGTAATATTCGTCCTCGTCGGGGGGCGGCAGTTGCGAGCGGTCGACAAACAGTTCCGTTCGCTTCAACGCCTCGGCAGCGTTTCGGTCATCGATCCCGGCGATCCGCGCCAACACCACCCCTTTGGCCTGTCCTGTGACCCGAAGGTCGAACCGGCGTTCCCCGTCGCGATCGAACAATGTCCCATAAGAGGCAATGTCCGCCGGCACCTCGGTGAAGCTCTTGATTTTCACTTCGCCTTTGATGCCGCGCACCCCGACGATAACGCCAAGGCGAACAGGGTCAGGTAGGTGGTGGGCCATCGCCGCGAGGTCCGATCAGTCCTCCTTCTTCTCTTCTTCAGCAGCAGCTTCTTCCGCCGGCGCTTCTTCGGCAGCAGCTTCTTCCGCCGGGGCCTCGGCTTCCGCTTCGGCGGCTACCTCTTCCTCGGTCGGCGTTTCGGCAGCGGCGGCTGCTTCTTCAGCAGCTTTGCGCTTCTCTTCCTGCTCGGCCATCCGCTCCTGCGCCTTGGCTTTCGGCAGGTGCTTCTTGGTCTGTTCCGGGATCGCCGGCTTCTCACCCATGCCGGCGTCCGCCAGGAAGCGTGCAACCCGGTCCGACGGCTGGGCACCACAGCCGAGCCAATATTGAATGCGCTCGCTGTCCAAAACGACCCGTTGCGGGTTATCTTTTTCCAGCATCGGGTTGTACGAGCCAAGACGCTCGATGAACCGGCCGTCACGGGCGCGACGGGAGTCCGCCACGACGATGCGGTAGTACGGGCGCTTTTTCGCCCCACCGCGGGATAGTCTGATCTTCAAAGACATTTTCTACTCTCGTCCTCTGTAGTGAAGTTCGTGTGGTTACGTTTCGGCACCGGATATTCCGGCGCCGTTATCTCATGCCGGGCGGCATCCCGCCCATCGGGGGAAGACCGCCGCCGGGCAGACCACGGAACATGCCCTTCTTGCCCATTTTGCCGGCCTTCTTCATGAATTGAGACATCTGCTTGTGCTGTTTCAGCACCCGGTTCACTTCCTGCACCGTCGTGCCCGAACCCGCCGCGATCCGCCGCCGCCGCGATCCGTTCAATAGCTTGGGATTGCGCCGCTCTTTGGGTGTCATCGACAAGATGATCGCCTCTTGGCGCGCCAGCATCTTGTCGTCGACATCCGCACCCGCCATTTGCTGCTTCACCTTTTGCGCCCCCGGCAGCATCCCAAGGATGCCCTCCAGGTTGCCCATCTGGCGGATCTTCTTGAACTGTTCGGCCATGTCCTCCAGCGTGAACTGGCCTTTCATCATCTTCTTGGTGAGTTCTTCGGCTTCTTCGTCTTCGACGACTTGCTGTGCCTTCTCGACCAAGCCAACGATGTCGCCCATACCGAGGATCGAGCCCGCGATCCGCTTGGCATCGAACGCATCGAGCGCATCCATTTTTTCGCCGATGCCCATGAACTTGATGGGTTTGCCGGTGACCGAGCGCATGGACAACGCCGCGCCACCTCGCGCATCGCCGTCGACGCGGGTCAACACGATACCGGTAATGCCAACTTTCTCATCGAACTCACGCGCCAGATTGACCGCGTCCTGACCGGTCATGGCATCGACCACCAACAGCGTTTCCGCCGGGTTTGCGACATCCCGGACTTGCTGCACCTCGCCCATCAGTTCGGTGTCGATGTGCAAACGGCCCGCGGTATCGAGGATCACCACGTCGTACCCTTCGGTACGCCCGGTCTGCATGGCGCGCTTGGCGATCGCCACCGGCTGCTCGCCCAGCACCGGCGCCATGACGGTGACTTGGGTCTGTTGACCTAGCTGTTGCAGTTGCTGCTGCGCCGCCGGGCGGTAAACGTCCAAGGACGCCATCAGGACCTTTTTCTTCTCGCGGTCCGTCAGCCGAAGGCCGATCTTCGCCGATGTCGTGGTTTTACCGGAACCCTGAAGCCCGACCATCAAGATCGCAACCGGCGGTGTGGCTTCGAGGTTCAAGCCCTCGGAAAACTCGCCGCCGAGCATATCGACCAAGTGATCGTGAACGACTTTGACGACCTGTTGTCCGGGTTGGACCGAGCGCAGCACCTCCTGGCCGACGGCCTTATCGCGGACCCCGTCGACGAATTCCTTGACCACCGGCAACGCGACGTCGGCTTCCAGCAATGCCACGCGGATTTCGCGCAAGGCGGCGTCGACGTCGGCTTCCTTCAGGGCGCCGCGCCCCGTCAGGCCGTCGAAAATCGAGCCAAGTTTGCTTTGCAGGCCGTCAAACAATGCAAATATTCCTCTGCCACAAAGGCCAAAAACGACGCCCAACGGGAAATGCGCCAATGCGCGAAACTCGCGGATTGGCGGCGCCCCTCAAGGCGTGGGTTTAGAATGACCCTGAAATCGCGCGCAACATATGGAGAAGGGCTATGCAAGTCAAGTGCTTGCGCCTGTTGACCCAAGGGATGGGACGCCGCATCGTCTGCCCATGATTTCTGAGCTGGTAAACGACCTCAAGCAGCATGGTTTAATGCTGCGCGGTGGGTTTCACCCTATCGATGATGACACCGTGCCGAGGGGTGTGCGCACCGTGATGATGATCGGCAACGCTGGACCGGATTTGTGGCGAGCATTTTCATCCGCCGCGCCGGATGCGCCTAATCCGCTGGACAACTGGACAAAGTCAATCATCGATCCGATCGCCGGAACCTATGGGGCGCGCGCAATCTACCCTTTTACAGGCCCACCGTATTTCCCGTTCCAAAGATGGGCGCAATTGGCCGATGACGTCCATCCGTCGCCCATCGGACCACTCATTCATCCGACGTACGGCCTGTGGCACGCCTATCGGGCAGCATTGTTGTTTCAAGATGACGCGCCTCTCCCACCGATGGTACGGACCCGCGCCCCGTGCGAGGCCTGCGACGACAGGCCATGTCTCGCGACGTGCCCGGTCTCGGCCTTGACGGACGGAGCTTATGACGTGCCCTCCTGCCGGGTGCATATCGGGTCCGACGCAGGGTCTGACTGTCTCGAAGGCGGGTGTCTGGCCCGCCGCGCGTGCCCGGTTGGCCAGGATTTCATCTATGAACCCGCGCAGGCGGAATTCCATATGCGCAGTTTTCTGGGCGCTTGATCCCGCATCGCCACTATAAGGAGTGGACTTCGGGGGGCCTTCGGACCTATATCGTGCGCCATGACCATTGGTTTGCCATTTAAGAAGATGCATGGGCTCGGGAACGACTTTGTCGTTATCGACGGCCGCACGCGCGCGGTGTCCTTCGACGATGCCGCGGCGAAACGGATAGCGGACCGGCGCTTCGGCGTGGGATGCGACCAGTTTATCGTGCTCGAGCCGCCGCAAACGGACGGGGCGGACGTCTTCATGCGTATCCGCAACCATGACGGCGGCGAGGTTGGCGCCTGCGGGAACGCGACCCGGTGTATCGCCGACCAGATCATGAACGAAAACCGCTCCGATCGCGTCGTTGTCGAGACCCTGGCCGGGCATCTTTCCTGCTGGCGCGCGGACGGCGGCGATGTGACCGTCGACATGGGACCCGTGTCGACCGAGTGGGCCGATATCCCGCTGAAAGAGCCGGCGGACACCTTGAAGCTCGACCTCTTGGTCGGCGCGCTCCGCGACCCAGCCGCGGTCAATGTCGGGAATCCTCATTGCACCTTCTTCGTCGACGACGTGGATAACGTCTCGTTGGAAACCCTCGGCCCCAAGGTCGAGACCCATGACTTCTTTCCGGAACGGACCAACGTCCAGGTGGTTCACGTCATCGATCCGGAAACCATTCGGGTCCGCGTTTGGGAACGTGGCGCCGGGATCACGCTGGCCAGCGGGTCCAGTGCCTGCGCGACCGCGGTCAATGCGCATCGCCGCGGTCTCACCGGCCCCAAGGTCAATGTGGTGCTGGACGGCGGCACGCTTGTCGCTGAACACACGTCGGACAACCGGGTGACCCAAACAGGCCCGTTCGCCACCGCCTTCGAAGGACTGCTGACCGAAGACCTGTTGCAGGGACCGTCATGACGACCCCAAACGTCATTACAATGGGTTGCCGCCTCAACACGTTCGAAAGCGAGGTCATTCGCGGCCACGCCGCCACAGCCGGCCTCGACGATGCGATCATCCTCAACACCTGCGCCGTCACGGCGGAAGCCGAGCGTCAGGCCCGGCAAACGATCCGGCGCATGCGGCGGAAGCACCCATCGAGAAAGATCATCGTCACGGGATGCGCCGCGCAACTGCATCCCGAGACATTCTCCGACATGCCGGAAGTCGATCACGTGATCGGCAACGAAGAGAAAATGCGCGCCGAAACCTTCGCATCCTTGCAGCCGGATGCCAGCGTCCAGGTCGCAGACATCATGACGGTCCAAGAAACCGCGCCGCATCTGGTGCGCGGGTTCGACGGCCGGACCCGCGCTTTCGTCCAAGTACAGCAAGGCTGCGACCATCGCTGCACGTTCTGCATCATCCCATTCGCACGCGGCAACAACCGGTCGTTGCCGCTGGGCGCGATCGTCGAGCAAGCACGGACGCTGGTCCGGCAAGGCTACCGGGAAGTCGTTCTGACCGGGGTGGACATCTGCTCCTACGGCGATGATCTCCCCGGGCGGCCTCGGCTCGGCGATATCGTGCGCCGATTGCTGGTTCAAGTCCCGGAATTGGAACGGTTGCGGCTGTCGTCTCTCGATCCCGCGACCATGGATGATGGTCTGTTCGAAGCGTTGGCCAACGAGCCCCGATTGATGCCGCACCTGCACCTCAGCCTGCAGGCTATGGACGACATGGTGCTGAAACGCATGAAGCGACGTCACCTCCGCGACGATGCCTTCCGGGTCGTCGAACGCGCGCGCGCGGCAAGACCCGACCTTGTCGTCGGCGCCGACCTTATCGCCGGTTTTCCAACCGAAACCGACGCCATGTTCGAGAACACGCTGGCGGCCGTTCGTGACCTGCACATCGCGCATCTCCACGTGTTTCCATACTCGGAACGCGACGGCACACCGGCTGCAAAAATGCCGGCCGTCCCGGTACCGGTCAGAAAAGAACGCGCGGCGGCACTACGGGCGGCCGGGGAAACCGTGCTTCACGAGTACGCTTCCGCACAACTTGGCAAGACGGTGCGGGTTCTCGTCGAACGGGCCGGAGAAGGGCTCACGGACCAATACCTGAATGCCCGCACATTGGACGCCGTTACACCGGGCGACATCGTCTCCGGTTTGGTTGTCGGTGCCGACGAAGGCGTCTTGCAGGTCGATCTCGCCGCATGAGCGATACCGAGAACACAGGATGGCTCGGTCGACTTCGCGCCGGGCTCGGAAAGTCGTCGGACAAAATCTCCGGCTCCCTGAGCGGCTTGTTCCGAGGTCGGAAACTGGATCAGGCAGCCCTCGACGAATTGGAAGAGGCGCTGATCATGGCCGATATCGGCGTCACCACCTCGACCAAGCTGGTGACCGCGATTGCCCAGGAACGCTTCGACAAGGAAGTCAGTGACGACGAAATCCGCAGCGCGCTTGCCGATGAAATGGCGACGATCCTGGGTCCGGTCGCGCAACCGCTGACCGTCGATCCCGCCTGCAAGCCGTTCATCGTTCTCGTCTGCGGCGTCAATGGCTCCGGCAAGACGACGACCATCGGCAAGCTCGCGCATATCTTTCGGGGTGAAGGCCGGAGCGCACTGCTGGTGGCGGGCGATACGTTCCGTGCTGCCGCTGTGGAGCAATTGGGCGTTTGGGGAGAGCGGACCGATTGCGAAGTGATTTCGGGTGCGCACGGTGCGGATGCGGCGGGCCTCGCATTCGGCGCCATTGAAAAAGCGCAAGCGGAAGGCACCGAGATCGTCATGATCGACACAGCCGGACGGCTGCAGAACCGTAAGGATTTGATGGCGGAACTGGAGAAGATCATCCGTGTCATTAAGAAACGCGATGAGACCGCGCCGCATGCGACGCTGCTGGTGATGGACAGCACCATCGGCCAAAACGCGCACAGCCAAGTCGAGACCTTCAAGGAGATGGTCGATATCAGTGGCCTCGTGATGACCAAACTCGATGGATCTGCCCGGGGCGGCGTGGTGGTGGGTCTCGCGGAGAAATTCGGTCTGCCGGTTCACGCGGTCGGGGTCGGCGAAGGGATCGACGATCTCAGGCCATTTGACGCAGAAGCCTTCTCTCGTGCACTCGTCGGTCTAGAACCCGAGCGGTAATCCAATGCCGCTTATGGCGCTTCGACCGGCATATCGATCGGTCCTTCGGCGCGGCTATGGATGAACTGGTCGACATAGGCATTTCCGCTATCGTTCACGTTGGACGACGGCCCATCCCAGATGATCTTGCCATCGTGAAGCATCGCGATGCGGTCCCCGAGCCGCTGTGCCCCGGCCATGTCGCTGTTAACTGAAATCGCCGTACACCCGAGGTCCCGAACCAAATCCAAAATCAAATCATTGATGACATTCGACATGATCGGATCGAGGCCGGCTGTGGGCTCATCAAGCAACAACAATTCCGGGTCGGTACAGATCGCCCGCGCGATGCCGACCCGTTTCTGCATGCCGCCCGAGAGTTCTGCCGGTGACAAATCAGCGACGTGCGGATCCAGCCCAACAGACACCAGTTTGTCGATCGCGATATCCCGCGCCGTATCCCGGTCGACGCCCGTCTGCAGCAATCGGAAAGCGATGTTCTCCCAACTCGGTAAGCTGTCGAAAAGGCCCGAACGCTGAAACAACATGCCGGTTCGGGCAATAAACGCATTCCGCGCATCGCCGCGCAAACGTGACGTATCATCACCGCCGACCCGCACGAGACCTGCATCCGGTTGAATCAATCCGAGAATGCACTTCAGCAACAGCGTCTTGCCGCTGCCTGACGTGCCGATCAGCACCAGGGACTCCCCCTGGCTGACGGAAAATTCCACGCCTTCAAGAACATGTTTTTCGCCGAAGCGCTTGGTCAGCCCTGACACCTCGATGAACGGTGCATCTGTCATTCGGTTTCCCATTCAGTGCAATTTGGCGCCATCTTATGCCATTCCGTCTCCCGCTCATAGGCGCTGCCGACGCGATACAACGTCGCTTCGTCGAACGGGCGCCCAATGAATTGGACGGAGGTCGGCAGACCGGCGGCATCGAAACCGGTCGGGATCGACAGACCCGGCAGGCCCAGAAAGTTGACGGGGCGCGAGCAATGGCCGACTTGGATTAGCAAGTCCGTCGCACCGGGACCAGCCCCGACATCGGAGTCGGCAATTGTCGGCACTGGAATGACCATCATCGGTGTCATCAGAACATCGACCTTGGAAAAAACCATCTCCTCAAAGATTGCGAGGAACTCAGCCCGAAGGTTCAGTGCTTGTATGTAGCGGCTTGCCGGCGTGGTCAGACCGCCCGCAAGCCGGCCGAATGTCTGCGCACCGTATTCGTCGCCACGGGTTTCCAGCCAATGCTGATGCAACGCCCCGCCCTCGGTCGAGGTGATCAGACTGGTCAACGCATTGGTGACAGCGATGTCTTCCGGCACATCGACGTCGACGATCTCGGCCCCGGCCGTTTCCAGAACCGTCCGAACGTCGTCAAAGCGTGCCTGAAGGTCCGATGGCAGGTCGTCGCCAAAATACGATAACGGCAATCCGATCCTTAACCCCTCGACCCCGCGCTCACACTCGGCAACGTAATTGGGGACTCCAATGTCGGCGGATGACGCATCATCCGGATCGAACCCCGCAATCGCCGACAGCATCAATGCGTTGTCCGTGACGGTACGTGTTAGGGGGCCGATCGTATCCAGAGAGTGAGACAGAGGCATCGCGCCATACCGGCTGACACGTCCGACCGTGACTTTCATACCGACAACACCACAACAGGCCGCCGGCAACCGAACTGAGCCGCCCGTATCGGATCCAAGCGCGCCGAACGTGGCGCGCGCCGCGACCATGGCACCCGACCCGCTGGACGAACCGCCGGTCATGTAGGTTGGGTTCCATGGATTTCGCACATGGCCCGTAATCTCGTTGTGACCGGTCACACCAAACGCGAACTCCGCCATATTCAGCCGCGCGACGTCCAACGCGCCGCACGCATCGAGACGACGCAAGGCGCCGGACAGTTGATCCGGCATGAAGCCCTTACGGATACGCGAACCGCACTCGCTGGGCCGGCCGGGCCGATAGAACATATCCTTGTGCGCAAGCGGCACACCCGCCAAGACACCTTCAGCTAGCGCTTGATCCATCCCGTCGGCATCTTGCAGCGCTTTTTGCTCGTCCATTCCGGCGACCGCGTTGAGCGGCCCGCCCCGGGACCGCAATCGCGCTATCATGTACTCGGTGACTTCACGCGAAGAGACGTGACGGTCCCGGATCGCGGCAGCGACCTCGATCATGGTGGCATCGCACGGGTTTGACGGCAGTTCGCTCACGAGGTGCCTTTGCCGGGCTTCAAGCTTTGCGGGGCAAGATCAAAGAGCATTTTGTGAAAGCGCGACGGCTCCGTATCGAACTCTTGTCCGCCACCGGCATCCCGAACGATCTTTCCAACAGGTTGGCGGGCTCGGGCTGGATCGATCAACTGCCGTGAAACAAGCTCGGTGCCCTGCACAGTCCGAAGCCAAATCGAAAGCGCGTCAGGCGTCTCGGTCATTTCTGCATCCACGCACCATTCGCGTCCTGCACCATGGCACCAGGCGTCGATTCGGAAATTGCCTTCTCGCCAGCCAACCGTTCAACCCCACCCAAAGGCACACCGTTTCGGCGGGCAACATCTTGGTACAACTGCCGACGCTGCATATTGACGCTGTTCACCAGCGCCTGAATGCCGGGCGCGTTACGTACAACGCCAACGTAGCCATTGATCTGCTCACCAACCAAGCCTTGGCTCTTTGCCGTATCAAGGTCGAAAGCCTGGACCGTCGACGTTATCAACAGCATCGATGCCAGCACGCTCCAAGCGATAAGTGACCGCATTGCCGCAAACATGAGGAGAGGCCTCCTAAAATAGATTCGGGTTGTTTGAGAACACCTGGTCGAGATCCTGGTCAACCTTGACCCGGACCTCATGCTCGATCTTGACGTTGAGATTTATCACGATCGGCTTTTCGGGTGCTTCGACTTTGACGGCAGGAGCGCACGCAGTAAGTGGCATAACTGCGAGAAGGCAGAGCGCGGAAAGGCAGGCACGGTGCCACATTGGCGATGCTCCGTTCGAAGTTTCCTATCGAGAGGTCCCGGCGGGGCCCTGAAAACGGCCTCCAACGGCGTCCGGAATATCCGAAATCACGCTAGCGCTTTGCAGTAGCTCTCGCAAGGCGCCGGTCAATCGAACGTTTAGGTCGATCCGCTGCCCGTCGTACAGCGCGGGATTTGATCCCTTGATCGTCGCGGTCGCGGAGAGTTCGCCATCCAGAGGGCCGTCCACCGTGACCTCCAAATCCGTGTATCGAAAATCCTCCAACGCTTGCGCCAGCAGTTCAGCGGATTCACCTTGCGCTTTTAGTGCATCTCTCGCGGTGGGCGATTGAAAGCGGAGGCTTCCCTCGCGATCGGATCGGAGGCGCGCATTTTCGATCAACGGTCCACTTTCGGTCAAACGGACCGGTATCTGGCCGCTCAACGTGCCGTCTGCGTCAAATCCCTCGATATCCAAGAGTTCTGCCAAGACGCCACCGTCCAAACCCTCCAAAGATGCCGCGAGAAAATCTATCGGTTCATCGATCGAGAAAACAGCATCACGGACGGCGAGCTTACCGCCGGCTAAAGGCCACGATGCGGACTCAATGACGGCAGTCCCGTCGCCCGGCAGATTAAAGCTCACGTCGCCCCCGAACAATGGAATGCCCGCGTCGACCCGCCCGATGGATAGATACTGGGTTCCCTCAGACCGAAGGCTGAACAGGTCCTCAAAACGAAGATCTGCGGAAACGTCATTGAGGTCGACATTCGGCAGCGCCAACGAGACATCCTTGAGCGTCACTTGACCGGATGAACTCAACCCGCGAGGCGCCCAGTCGACACGCCCATCGGCGGATACTTGGCCGCGAACATTGCCGATAACGCCGGTCACCTGCGGGAAAAGTTCGAATATCTCGGGATCGGACTCAGAGAACACCCAAGCCGGGACAGAAACGTTCAATCGACCGCGCTCATCTTGAAACCGATGCCGCGCCGTAAACTGCGCCGACAACCCCTCAGCAATCGCCCCCATGCCTTCCCATGAGAGCGTCTCGTCCGAATACGCCAATCGCCCGTTGAGCCCAATTGGCGGAAACCGCCTTGGCGATTGGCGATCGGAAATCCGAACAGACGTGACATCGGCACGTAAACCGAGCAACCCCGTGGCGCCTTCCATTTCAATACGGCCTTCAATCGGGTCAATTCGAAGATCTTGTTGATCGAGCGTCAGCGAACCGCCGCTTGCGTCAAACCTGGCCCACCAAGTGCCTCTGGAGAGATCCAAGCCAAGATGGCTGTCAAGCCGCGGAACTCGTCCGCTCGCCGCCGGGGCATTCGTACCCGACAGGCGAAACTCGGTCTCTTGAACCACCGCCGCCAACGCCACGTTCTTGATATCACCTGATACTCGATTAAAGGCCAACAGGGGTTCGCCGGTCGCCAACGAGCATAGGCGCATCGGGCCCGGTCGAAGCTCATCCGGCCCAAGACGAAATGCGTCTGCGCGAAACTCGACGCATCCTGTGGGACGCAGCGTGATCTCTCGCTCCGAGAGATCCAAATCGGACTGCAAAGACAGGCGCCCCCCGCTCACATGGAAATCGTCACCGACACTGCCGGTTAGCCGGGCGTCCGCCGAAACCACCAAGTCCAAGTCATCCAATGGACCATTGGCAAAAACGGCTGCGCTATCGACAACAAACTCCATGCCACCAATTCGCGAACCGAGGGGTTTGAGCCGAATGGCGAAATTCTCCGATCGCAATAGGCCGTCATCCGACCAAAGGTTGCCGCCAACAGTCCCGGAAATGGGGATTTCCCCGTTTATCAAGCTGTCGATGTCGAACGCGACTCTCAGCGGCGCCAACATATTAGGATTACCGGAGAGAAGCGGCTGATCGTCGATCGCCCTTAACACGCCACGGATATTCCGCGAGCCGTCTGGCTCGGGCAGATCGATTTCATAAACCACGTCGCCCGACGTCCGCACCTGCCATCCGGCGGGCCCGACGCGAACCGTCGCCAATCCGTCGACCCTGGCCTCGCCAGCGGCCGCACGGACGCTGAACTGACTGGCTTCGACCCAACCGGTGACGGCGTCTGGCGCTTGCAGCGAGCCGTTCAAGCCATTGTCGATCAAGGTCTGAATGTCATTTCGGCTTCCTTTGACATTGAAATCGAGAGACCCCAGCGCATCCAAGTTAAGGGCGCGCGAAAAGGCGCCACGCAATCCGTCCGTCGCGATGTTTCCAACGACGACAAGCGGGGCTTCGGCTTGGGCAATGTTTGAGGTCCGGGCCGCGACATCGAGCGTAACGCCGGTTGCGTCGCCGCCTAACAAAAGCCGTGCGGAGGCCGCCAAGCCGTCGATCGTGGCCGTGAAGTCCAAATCGCCGACGAACAATTCATCCAAAGCGGCGTCACGAAGCGTTAGGTCCCCAGAACCGGCAACTCCTTGAACTGGATCGTTCGACACCGAAAAAGCGCCGACCATGCTTGAGAATGCCAATCGCGCACGGCTGGTTGCGCGCTCAATCACGACGTCGGCGCGACCGGAGCCATCGGCACCCATCACACCATCAAAGCGACCGCGGACATCCGCGTCAGGATGGATCAAGGCAAAGTCAAACGTGGCCTCCGTCCCGATGCGGCCGGCCAAAATTGCTTCGCCGGAGACAGAGGCGCTGACGTCGCCAAAAGCGCTCTGTATCTCAACTGCTGCGTTTTCAACTCTTATTGGGCCTTGAATACGGACCTCGGTTCCGTCCGCCTCCCGACCATCTAGAAATACGGTCAACGCTTTGAGGTCTGCCCCTTGCGCCGATACTGCAATCGGCATGCGAGGCGCAACCACGCTCACACCATCCACGATACCGTCGGCAAGCCGAGCGGGTGAGTACGTCACCTTGATCCTATCTGCGTTCACTCCGGTCTCCGGCCCGAGGTCAATATTCACCAGTTCCAAGGCGGTAAAGTTGATGCTGGCAACCTCTAGGCGGGCGTTCGGAAACCCGCGTTCCTCCAACGCGGCATGAATCGCCCAGCTCGAAATGGATGGCAGAACCGCATATCCAAGCCCGACAACGGCTACCATCACAGCCAAGAATACGGAGAAGATGATTGAATTTCTCATCGGTGACGTGCGGGCTCCACGAAATGAGGCCATAATTTGGCCAAGATAACTGGAGTATAGTACGCCTGAACCAAGGTTGAAGTGTCGTCGTAGCGGGTCAGAATTCAAGCATTCTCGCCGAGCCGATCAGCAAATTGAAGTCATTCCGGAGAGAAACGTATGCAGGATGTGACACCGAAGATTTTGGATTTCTGGTTCGGAGCGCCCAATGAGGACGGCACGTTCTCGCCCAAACCGTTCTGGTTCAAGTCGACGGCTGAGGACGATGTTGAGATAGGACGCCTCTTCGGCGATATCCATGAGGCCGCCAATGCCGGAGCTTTCGACGCAACAGCCGCGACATCGGACGATTTCTTAGCCGTCGTGATTGTTCTAGACCAATTCTCCAGAAATATGTTCCGAGGCACGCCGGCTGCCTTCGCTTCCGATGAACGTGCATTGACGTGGGCACGCCGCGCGGTCGCAAAGGGCTTCGATGTCGCGCAGCCTGCACCGCATAGGCGCATGTTCTTTTATCTCCCGTATGAACATAGTGAGTCGCTCGCGGACCAAGACGAGTGCGTGCGGTTGATGGCTGGAGTGGGCGACGATGAGTACCTGCGCTATGCGCACGCGCATCGCGATGTGATTGCCGAGTTCGGCCGGTTTCCCCATCGAAACATGGTCTTGGGGCGTCAATCCACACCCGAAGAAGAAGCGTATCTTCAAAAACCGGGCGCCGGTTTTTGATATCGAGGAGAACGCAAAATGCCAATGAAACCCGTCGCTGCGTTATGCGTTGCTGCCACCCTTTTCCTGAGTGCATGTAGCATCAGCAAGCAAGATAGCGGCACCTTCTGGTCCGTTCCCGAGGACGAGGGCCGGGTCGTAACCAACAGCGCAATCTACGAGGGGATACAGCCCGTGCGCGTTGGCTTCGCCGATTTCAGCGAAAAAGAAGAGTACGTGTTGTATCGGTCGCCGCGCGGGCAAGCGGAAATGGTGTTCATCGAAGTCCGAGAACGGCGCATTCGAAATTACGCATTGGATTTCAATAAGCTTGTTGCCAAATCGGTTCCGCTTTGGCGCTTCAATAGCAATGAACGGGTTGAATTCGAGCCTTCGATGAACGTCAAAGGGACGTTCTCCGATTTTTGGGTCCGGCGTTATACGCAGGTATCGAGCGGTCGTTCATGCATCGGCTTTGTTGGTGCATGGGACAACAATGCCAGCGATCCAGACTTTCGTCCCACAAAAGCCCTCTTTGGATATCATTGCGCGCCTTCGGGAACCGCGCTGACAGACGAAGACGCGAAGAACTTCGTTACGTCGCTGGACATTCGCGGGATATCAATCCCGCTACGAATTGAAACAGCTTATATTCTCGACGACTTGAAGCCCGAACCGCCGAGCCGCAGGGAACAGGTTGCACAGTTGGTCATCGCACAAGATGGAATTGCCGGAGGTGTCTCGGGTCTACCAGCTTTTCCGCTGCTGATCGCGCGTACGTTCCCGACAGGTGACGGCTGTCCGACAATAAACTGCTAGGCTGACAGGCGCTGAAAGATCGAGTTAAACGCGAATATTCAGGTAGAAACCGCGAGGCGCGTTACCGTCGAGTTGCGTGCCTTGCGTCAGCAGCCGGTTCAACCGTTTTAGGCCTGCTTGCTCTTGCGGCGTCTGTGCTTGCTCCAAGAACTGCGCACGCGATCTAACTTCACGGACACCTTCGGATTGATAGATCCTGGAAGAAGTGCCTGCTCCGGCACGCGGTAATCCGACGTCGTTTGTCATTCGCGGACGTTAGACGTCTAAGGGTTAATGACGGGTAAATATCGTCCGTTCGTAGGCAAAAAATACCCACGTCTCTAGGACGAGTGTATCTCGAACGTCGGTGTGTCGCCGGCTTCAAAGGCCTGTAAAGCCCAGGTGACGCTCGGAAACGCCAAATCATCCCAAGGGATATCATCCCAGGCGAATAGCTCTGCCTCCTGGCTTTCAGGACCAGGGTTCAGGTCGGGAATTCGCATCGCCGCGCGGTACACGATATAAATCTGTGAGATGCGGGGTATCTCGTACATGCCGATGAGCCCGGTAATTTCCACGTCGGCCCCCGACTCTTCGAGGACCTCACGAACGGCGCCGTCGGCGACGGTTTCTCGCAATTCCAGATAACCGGATGGGATTGTCCAATATCCGACCCGGGGCTCGATGGCGCGCCGGCACAGCAAGACCTTATCCTGCCAAGTGCACACGGCGCCGGCGACGACCCGTGGGTTGTCGTAATGGATAAAGCCGCAATCCACGCAAACCATGCGTTCACGGTCATCCCCGTCCGGGACCAAGGGCGTTATGGGGCCCTTAAGTTCCGTCGGCTCGGGTTTTCGGGTGCGATCGGTCATGCCAACAAGGTGGTAAAATAACGAGCACCTTACAAGGTTGACCGATTGCCACAGCGGTATTCGCGTACTGCACCCCGGCAGCCGAAGTGATATAAGAGAGGTCGATTCACTGCGAGACCAGGGCCGATGCGGGCGAACCTAGACGACAAACCGGATTACGATCTTTCTCCAACCGACGGCAAAGAAAAGACAGCTTTTGGCGGTTTCAGCGGCGCTGGCCGGTCGTGGGTTTACTTTTTCGTCTGCGTTGTAGCAATCGGCGTATTGGCGGCAACGTTCTACAATGTCGACCGTCGACTTGATGCCGTTTTGAACACGTTGAGCGACGCCCTCCGCGTGGATGAACTGGCGCATACGGTCGAGCGAGGCACATACAGCCTGCAAGCGCGTCAACGCAGCTTCATTTTGACACGAGATATCGGGACGGCCGAGGGCTTCGCTGCGGACCTCGCCGATGTATCTGCCGCCTTGGATGAGTTGTTTGCTCTGGAGATGGCGGAACCTCTCGGCCAGGACGTGACCACCATCCGAGACGGCCTGGTTCAATACGATCAGCAGTTTCAAGCATTCGTTAACACCGAGCGGGAAATCGGCATCGGTAACGAGAGTGGCTTAAGTGCGCGGCTCGGGGAAACCTCCGCGGCCCTCAAAGACGCCTTCACCGAAACCGGCAACCGCAACTTGATAAATCAGATCGAACGTATCGATCAACAGGGCCAAGAGACGATACTCTCCGGCTCCAAGATCGGCGTTGAGGAGATCCAGCGTCGCTACCGAGCGTTGATCGCCTTCCTTGATGCGAGCAGCCTCTCAACGGAGCAACGTCAGCGGATCGACACCTTAATGCGGATGCACGAAACTCAGATGCTTGCGATGATCAACGCGCGGTTTGACCTGGCTGGCGAAACGCGACGCTTCGAGGAGTTGTTCGAATATGTCGTCCCCAGCCTGCAGTCGATTGTTGGGTTTTCATCGCGCAACCGGATCGAGGCGGCGGCAGACGTCAGAGGCGAACAACTCTTCGGCCGATATACGCTTGCGAGCGCATCCGTTGCGGTTTTGCTGTGGCTTCTGTTCTTTGGCCTATTACTTCTGAAAAGCCTTAGCGGACCCGCGAAACGCTTGGCCGACGCGATCGAGCGCATAACCCGTGGCGCTCCTTATGTCGAGCTGCCGGCGCTTGGCAACCGCGACGATTTTGGGCGCTTGGCGCGCATGCTGGACGGTTGGGCCGAGACCATCGTCGCCGCGGATCAATTGCGGGCAGACCTCGAGCGGGTACAAGTCCGTCTCGATAGTGCCGATGGCGCCATCGAAACGGCGAATGCACGCGCATTGGACGCGGAACGACGCGCCGAGACCGCGGAGACGGCTGCGAACGACGCCAGGTCCTCCGAGCGGCACATGCGAGAGCAACTGGCGAACGCAAGATCGACGCCTCCCTCGCCCCCGGACCCGGTCGTCCGACGACAGCGCGAAACCCCACCTCCGGTTCCCTTGGAAGTGTCCGACGGGCCTATTTCTTCTGTCAGTCAACAGTTGCAGAACTTTACGCAGTACGTGACGGCGGCGGCAAACGACGTTGAGCGGACGGAGGCGCTTATCAAGGGGTTGGAACACCTTGGCATGCTGGTAAACGACATCGGCGACCTGATCATCGTCATCCGGGATCAAACGAACTTGCTCGCGTTTCGCAGTCCGGGGCGCGAAGCCTTGCGTAGCGCACCAGGTGACGACGACAACTTGGTCCCGTTCGGACAAGAAATCCGGCCCGGCGACGCTGAGCGCGCCTATACGCAAAGGTTCGAGCACCTTCGCGAGGCAGCGGACCAGACGGAAAGAACCGCACTTCGCATTCGCGATACGCTCAACGAGGTGCAGGATATCGCCCGTGGAATTGCCGAGACCGCATCACATCAAGCGTTGGAAGCGACCCATAAACTGTTGAACCAATCCGAGTACCTGCAAAACATGCTGGATGATATCTTGCACAAGGTGCAACCCGCACAACCGGGCGAACTATCGGCCGACCGGCCAAGACGCCAGTCGTCGGACGATCCATTCGCTTAAGGTCGTCAGCCGTCTGATATCGCGGCAACTCCCGGAAGCGTTTTGCCTTCGATCCATTCCAGAAAAGCACCGCCCGCGGTCGACACATATGAGAACCGCTCAACGGCGCCGGCATTGGCCAGAGCCGCGACGGTGTCTCCCCCACCTGCGACGGAAAGCAACTGCCCCGTCTCGGTGAGGGCGGCAACTTCCTGCGCCACAGCATTTGTACCAGCATCAAAGGGCGCGATCTCGAACGCACCCAAAGGTCCGTTCCAAAGCACCGTCTTCGCACCGGCAAGCCGGCGTTGAAGATCGGCGATGCTCTCCGGTCCCACATCTAGAATCATCATATCCGCAGGTACGCTATCGAGTGCGACGGTCTTATGCGCCGCACCTTCCGCAAAAGCGTCGGCGACCACGGCATCCAGCGGCAGCACGATCTCGCAGCCGGATGATCGCGCGCTCTCCATGATGGCGGAGGCATCGGCAAGCATGTCCCGTTCACAGAGCGAGTTACCGACACCGACTCCCTTTGCCGCAAGGAACGTATTGGCCATCCCGCCGCCGATGACGATCTGATCGACCTTGTCCGCCAGATGACCCAATACGGCCATCTTCGTCGATATCTTTGCCCCGCCGACCACCGCGATGACGGGATGCGTCGGCGTTTCCAAAGCGCCCGACAAGGCTTCGATCTCCGCCTGCAGGGACCGGCCCGCTGCAGACGGGATAAGACGCGCCAACCCATCCGTCGATGCATGTGCGCGGTGCGCCGCGGAGAAGGCGTCCATGACAAAAGCGTCTCCGCTCTTTGCAAGTGCCTTCGCGAAGTCGGGATCGTTTTTTTCTTCACCTGCGTGAAATCGGACGTTCTCCATCACCACGATGTCACCAGGTGACGCCGCCGCGACTGCCGCACTTGCTTCATCGCCGATACAATCCTTGGCGAAACCCACCGTGCTTTGGGTCATTGTGGACAATGCTTGAGCCACCGGCTCGAGACTCATTTCAGGAACGACCTGTCCCTTGGGCCGCCCAAAGTGCGACAACACGACGGCTATCGCACCCTTGTCGGTCAGTTCGCTCAGCGTCGGCAGGGCGCGGTCAATCCGCGTCGTGTCTGTGATGGCTCCGTCCCGCATGGGCACGTTGAAATCGACTCGAACGAGCACTCGTTTTCCCTCGAGTTGTAACGAGTCCAGTGTTCGAATACCCATGATCACCCTCCACTTCGATCTATCAGCGTATCGGGCTCGCTTATATCCAAGCAAACCGCCGAGAGCAATCGACGCGACGTCCTCACGGAACAGGATCACAGTGATGTAGGGATACCGTCGGTCAGCCGCCGCCCAAAGCGTTCAAGCGTTCCCTCGCTGCGGCGGCCTTATCGGTCTCGCCGAGGACCTCGTAGGCGCGGATCAATCGTTCCCAGCCCTGCGCATCGTTTGGGTTGTCTTCCAGCCGGTCGGCAAGACTCTGCACCATGCTTCGGATGAAATTCAGCTGCTCATCCGGCGTCATTTCCTGTGCCGCCTCGATGTCCTCTTGGGTCGGGCCTCTCGGCGGTTCTACGGCTGGTGGCATCGTCGGCGCGGCATCGGTGCGCGCGGCAACTTGTGCTGCGATTTGCAAGGCCGACTCCGACGGCGTAATCGATGTCGCATCAAAACCCCCATCGGTAGCGGCGCGGTCGATCTGCGCACGAACCGCAGGAACAAACGGTGCGGACGGCGGGGCAATCGCCAGTAGGTCGGTCCAATGCTGGACAGCGTTCTTGAAGTCGCCGGCCATCGCCTTGTCGAGACCGATATAGAACCACGGTTTCGGCAGCGCCGGGTCTTTCTCCCGCGCCTCGATGAAATCTTCGAAAATCTCTGGGGTAAAATTACCGTCCCGCGCCATCAGCCGGGCCTCGGCCCAGTCCGCGAGAATCATCGGATGCCTATCTGTCAGCGGTACCGCCTTCGCATATGCCTCGGCGGCTTTCTGCATGTTGCCACCACTACCATAGCTGCGCGCCAAAAGAATCCAGCCGTCGATGTCGTCAGGGTTGTCCGCAAGCCGCGATTCCAAGGTTTGGATCGCCGAATCCATGGGCACCGCCGTCTCACCACCCGGATGCGTTCCGCTGGGGGCGCCGGCCACTGCACGCGATTTCACATCGGTTCGCTCGGCAAAGGGAAAATTCGGCACGTGCGGCGAGCCGCTTTGCAAATAAAAAACAACGGCGAAGACTGGCACCAGCACGGCCGCCGCGAATATCGGCGCCGCCCCCTTGGAGCGGCTTCGTGTCGCAGTCTGCCCTGCCGATTCAGCCGCGGCCAGCAGTCGTCGCTGAATCTCAAGACGCGCCGCCTCCAGTTCAGCACCGCCGATCCGACCGTCGGCCGCCTCCCGGTCCAATTCCACCAGTTGGTCTTTGTAAACGTTGACGTCGTATTCGGAACGGTCGGCGACGTCGGTCGATCCCCGGAACATGGGAAGGACCAGCACCACGATCACCGCCGCGGCAAGGCCGGCAATAAGAACCCAAAGCATGTCTAAGCGTCCTTATCCATCAACCGATCGAGGCGCTGGCGCTCTTCCTCAGAGAGTGGCGCGCCTGCAACGCCGCCCGCCGGCGCGCGGCGTTTTCGACGCGCATAGGCGACTACCGCGACCACACCCAATGCGAAGATGATGGGTGGACCGAACCAAAGGGCATAGGTCTCCGCTTTGAATGGCGGCTTAAGGAGGACAAAGTCACCGTAGCGGGACACCATGTAGTCGAGGACTTCGCGATTGCTGAAGCCGGCCGCAATCCGCTCGCGAACCAGGACCCGCATGTCACGCGCTAACTCGGCATCGGAGTCGTCGATAGACTGATTTTGGCAAACGACGCATCGAAGATACTTACTGACCTCACGCGCTCTCTCTTCGAGGGCCGGGTCTTGAAGCATCTCGCTGGGGTTGACGGCACCCGCCGACGGCGCCACCAACAGGCACAAGACCGGCAACACAAACAACAAACGAATCACGATGTCGGCTCCGCCCGGAGATGGTCAATTAACGGCTTCAAGGTCTCCGCCCAGATCTTCTCGTCGATGGGCCCCACGTGCTTGTAGCGAATAATGCCTTGCTTATCGACGACGAACGTCTCCGGTGCGCCGGTGACGCCGAACGCGATCGCCGCCTTGGACTCCGGGTCGTCGCCAACCAAGGTGTACGGGTCACCGAAACGGCGCAACCACCTCGGCCCGTCTTCACGGTTGACCTCACGCCAGTCGATACCGTGGATCGGTACCCAGTTGTTCTCATGTATCTTCATCAAGAACGGATGCTCCACGCGGCACGCCACACACCACGACCCAAAGACGTTCACGAGCGACACTTGGCCAAGGAGGTCCGTGTTGGCGAAGCCGTCCGCATCCCGGCCTTCGAGCGCCGCGAGGTCAAAGGCAGGGACGGGCTCACCCTCGAGCATATTGGGCAGCTTCGAAGGATCCAACGTCAGCCCCACCCCGAGGTACGCACCAATCCCCAGAAACGCCAGGAGCGGAAGCGCGAACAACAATCTGTTCATAACGACGGCCTCATTCAGCGGGCTGCGGCAAAGGTGTTGCACGCGACCGCGCCGGTGCGCCAACCCGGAACCGCCGATCGGAGAGGCTGAAGGCGCTGCCCACAACCATGACCAGGGAGCCGATCCACATCCAGACCACCAACGGGTTAAAATACAGTCGCGTCACGTAAGAGCCATTGCCTTTTGGATCACCGACCGTTGCGTACAAATCCCCACTCAGCAGCGTATAAATGCCCGCTTCCGTCGTCGGGAAGTTGCGCACCGTGTAGATCCGTTTCTCGGGCGTCAACACGGCGATCACATCCCC
This sequence comes from Rhodospirillales bacterium, assembly GCA_965601835.1. Taxonomy (GTDB): domain Bacteria; phylum Pseudomonadota; class Alphaproteobacteria; order Rhodospirillales; family Casp-alpha2; genus UBA4479. The sequence continues at coordinate 3,114,102 of OZ271842.1, read as the reverse complement.
GTCTCTGGACACCGTAAACACGGCCTCGGTCGACATGTAGTTCGGACCCTGCACCTCCCGTGCGCCATCGAAACGATACTCGTAGCCTGCGACGGTCACGGTTTCGCCGGGCGACATGATCTGAATGCTCTCCACTTTCCATGCGCCAGCACCTGTCACCCCGGCGACGATCAACGCCAATCCAAAGTGACCGAGCGTCATGCCCCATGCGGCCCGCGGCAAATGCACCAGGCGGTGGAGCGACTGCGCGACCGGAATGCGGAACAGCTTGATGCGCCCCGCGAGCTCGATCAATGTCCCGAGGCCCAGCCAGATCGCCGCGGCGGCACCGACGATGCCCCAGGGCGATTGATCGGTCTGCCACCACATGACCGCCAAGGCGATGGCAAAGGTGACGATGCATGCCATCCAAAGGGTTCGCAGCGCACGCATCACATCGCCGCGCTTCCACGGCAACAGCGGTCCGATCGCCATGGCCGCGATCATCGGCACCATCAGCGGAATGAACACAGCATTAAAGAACGGCGGTCCGACCGAGATCTTGTCCTGCCCACCCGACATGGCGTCGATGATGAGCGGGTACAGCGTACCGAGCAGCACCGCGGCCGTGGCCGTGCCCATGAGCAGATTGTTCAGAAGCAACGCCCCTTCGCGCGAAACCGGCTGAAACACGCCGGTGCTCCGCAATTGCGGCGCCCGCCAGGCATAAAGCGCGAACGATCCACCGATCACAATGAGCAGCAACGCCAGGATAAAGACGCCGCGGTCGGGGTCGACGGCAAACGCATGGACCGACGTCAAAACGCCGGAGCGGACCAGGAACGTGCCCAGCAGCGAGAACGAAAATGCGAGGATAGCCAGGAAAACGGTCCACGCCTTCATGGTGTCGCGTTTCTCGACGACGATACACGAATGCAGCAACGCGGTACCGACAAGCCATGGCATGAAGGAGGCATTCTCGACCGGATCCCAGAACCAAAAACCGCCCCAACCGAGTTCGTAATAGGCCCACCAGGAGCCCAATGCGATCCCGATCGTCAGAAATGCCCACGCCGCCAAGGTCCACGGCCGGACCCATCGCGCCCATGCGGCATCTACCCGCCCCTCGATCAACGCGGCAATCGCGAAAGAGAATGCCATCGAGAAGCCAACGTAGCCGAGATACAGGAACGGTGGATGGAACGCCAAACCGGGGTCCTGCAACAACGGGTTGAGATCCTGTCCGTCGAGGGCCGGTGGCACCACCCGCTCGAACGGGTTGGAGGTCAGCAGGATGAACAGATAAAAGCCGACGGCGACCAAAGCCTGCACCGCAAGCGACCGGGCTTTCAGTGCCGGCGGCAGATACCGTCCAAAAAGGGCGACCGCCGCGCCGAAGGCTGCCATGATCAACACCCATAGCAACATCGAGCCTTCGTGGTTCCCCCACACACCCGAGACCTTGTAGAGCATCGGCTTGGCCGAGTGCGAATTCTGCACCACGTTCAGGACGGAAAAGTCCGAGGTGACAAAAGCGTGGGTCAGACACGCGAACGATACGGAACACAGAAGAAGTTGGGTGATCGCCGAGTGATTGGCGAAATTCATCCAACGGACGTTTCCGTTCGCGGCGCCGATCATCGGAATCGTTCCCTGAACGATCGCGACCATCATGGCCAATATCAACGCGAAATGTCCGAGTTCAGCGATCATTGTTGTCTCCCTCCCCAAGCAGACATGCGCAAGACGCTTAGTTCGCGGCTCCTTGCCACTGGCCAGACTTTTTCAAAGCCTCGGCAACTTCAGGCGGCATGTAGTTCTCGTCGTGCTTTGCCAATACCTCGTCGGCGACGAACCGGCCACCGACCAACCGGCCTTCAGCAACGATCCCCTGACCTTCGCGGAACAGGTCAGGCAAAATACCGGTGTATTCAACCGGCACGCTGTGTGCCAAATCGGTGACGCGGAAACTCACCGTTTTGCCGGTTCCGCGGTCCACGCTACCTTCTTCGACCAAGCCGCCAAGTCGAAACCGTCTGTCCTCGCCAGCGTTCTTTTCCACGACCTCGGTCGGGCTAAAGAAGAACACGATGTTCTCTTCGAATGCCGTCAACACCAATGCCGTTGCAGTTCCCAACAACAAAAAGGCAATGAGGACGAATGTCAGGCGTTTATGTTTACGCTTCATGCCGCGACGTTCTCGCGTCCTTTTCGGCGCGCTCCAAATCCCGTTCGGTTTGCTTGAGGGCGCGAATGCTCGTGATCACGAGACCGATCATCACCAGCGCCACAATGGCATAGCTGGGCCAAACGAATGCCCCATGCTCCGTCATCGAGAGGATGCTGTCGGTGTTACTCACGTGCAGATAACCTTCGGCCTTTCAAATAATACTGTACGACCCTACCACGTACATCAATGCAAATGCTGAAGGTTACAGAGATTTAAGTCGTTGATTTCGATCAATCGTTCGGCACATGGACGACCGATATAGAAAGAAAAAAGGGGGTCTCCGGCGCGGCCGAATGCACCGGAGACCCCCGCACCTCGCCCTATTTACACGTGAAGTACGCTTTTAGGGTTTGGAGGAGTCCGTCAACTGCGGGCTCGCCGCGGTCACTGAAGTTCTCGTGCGCCCAGCGCATGAACGCCCAACGAACCTCGTCATCCCTGTTTCCGGCCGCCGGCAGGCAAACATTGTCCGACTTCGCCAAACCGGACCGGAAATAAAGGTCCGTGAACCCGGCAATGTACTGTTCGCACTCCGTTTCTGGGATAATCCCATCGCGGGCGTCGTTGTCGCCTTCTTTGCACGGCTGCAAGAGTTCCGCGATGGTGTAGTCCAGATCGGCGTGCGAGACACCCGGCAAGCCAAGAACGAGGACCGCGATCAGAGCGAGTAGTGTCCGTTTCATGGTGCTTCTCCTCTTTCTCACTGTCACTGTTTCTCGCGCGACAAGGCGTGCACGGCTTGATCCATGACGGCTTGGTGCTGCTCGTTGCTGAGGAAGGCCGGCGAGTTCACTTTCGCCCACAGATCCTCATCCAGCATGTTCTGGTGACACCCCATGCACAGTCCCGTCCGCTCCATCTTGTTGCGTTGAGCCTGTGTCAGCGGGCCTGTCAGCGGCCAGTGGCTGCCAACCGTCACCAACTGCTTACCGTCACGGGTCACGATCTGCGACAGATCATGATCCAGTTTCGGCACCGCCGGTGACTGCACCTTGTACTGCTCAGGTAGAATCTGCCCTTTGCCGTCCTTGAGATCGATCACGTGACCGTTCTCATAACCTTGCAGGAAGCGGCCGTCCTCAATCCCGTACCCGAGAGTCTTGGGATTGTTGTGGCAACTCTCGCAGGACCGTGCTTTACGACCGGCCGTGTGCGGCTGCACCGCGGCGTGGTCGAGGCCTTTACCTTCGGACGTGTCCCAGATCTCGTTATCGACGATGGTATTGCCGTCTTTGTCGATAACAGTCGTGATCACCTGACACCCCGGCATCAGCGGGCTGACCCGGCCTTCACCGTTGATCCCTAGGATCGGCGTTTCCCAGCGCAGATAGCTGCGCGTTTCGGAAACTTTACCTGGGCCTTTGAGACCGTTAGTGCCGAGCGGATAGTCTGCGGATAGACCGTCTTCACCCCGCTCGTTCGCCGTCGTGATCCAGTCGACGTCGGTCTTGCCTTCGGCATAGTTGACCGTGACGTGACAACCGTAGCACTGCGGTGCCCAGTCGGCATGGCAGGCATAGCATTCCATGCTTTCCATGTGTTGGCCGACCGCCGACATCGCGACCATGGCGTCCGGAGACTTCCAGGCATTGTCGATCTTGAGCTGCTTCAACACCGGAATGTTGAAGTCGAGGCCCGACGCCGAGTGAAGGATAACCTTCTTGCCCTTCTTGACGACGTTACCCAACGGATTGCCGCGCGCGGAGATCAAGTACCCGTCTTCGGGTTCGTAAATCTGCGCGAAGGTCATGAAGTCCGGCAAATCGTCGGTGAGACCCCGCGGCGTTTGGTCGATCTCTTGCTGGAACTCCTCGGCATATCCGAGCGGCAGCTCCCATGGGAACTGTTCGACGGTGCCGTGGCAGTCTTCACATTCGATTTCGACTTGCGCCAAGGTCGTGCCCGGCAGGTTGCCATCGCCATGCATGTCGATGGATGTATGGCAATCTTGACACAACAGACCACCTTGCGGGTTGCCGTCGCGGCTTTCCACCTGGTGATGCAGGTCGTCTTTGATGAACAGATAGTTCTTGGTGTGCAGCTTCGGCTGCTTACCACCAGTACCGTCGTACGGGCTACCGTAGGGGAATTCCATGATCCCTTGATAGCTGGTGCCGATCCGCTTGCCGCGGTTGTGGCAACTCACGCACGTTTCGGTCGGGATGCCAGAGTACTCGATGCCGTTATGCTGCACCTTGGACTTCCGGGAACCTTGCATGCGGTGAACCAGCAGTTTGCCCGGCAGTTCCTTGTCGATTGTCGGGTCGCCACCTTCGTAGAGACCTTCGTTCGAATACGGAACGTGGCAAGAAGAACACCCGGTGCCACGATAATCGCCGCGTTTCTCGCGGCCCGACACGCCGACGTGGCAGCGTTGGCATTGCTGACGGGAATAGGTGATACCGGCTTGGTTCGGATGATCGGGGATGTCGTTGATATCGACTTCCGGCACTTGAACCATTTCGCTCGGCATCTGATCGGGATGCGCTTCGATGTATGCTTTCATGTACTCTTTGTAGGCATCCGTACCGACCGCGGGCTCAGGACCGTCTTCGTCCAACAGGCTGTAGTTCGCCCAAACCGCCTTGCGGTCTTTCTGAACGCCCCAGGACCACAAGTTCCCTTGCAGTTTGCCGGCCTCGGTATTCATCAACGACTTCATCAGCCGTTCCGAATACCCTTGGTGGCACTGGCCGCATGCGCGGTCGCCAATAAAGATGCTGCCCGGATCCGGATAGAAGGTGTGGGGACCTCCGGCTTCGGTGAGGTCTTCCGGCGCACCCTTGTGCGCCTCTTCCGCGGTCGTCGCCGACGGTGTACCACCGTGGCAAACGACGCAGCCGCCTGGATCCTTGTAATCCTCGGCGAGCGCGAAGATGGCATCCATCATGGCACCATCGGTGAACTGCTCGATACCTTCGTGACACGATAGACAGCCTTGGTCGTTGGCTTCGGCCTTATCCGCTGACACGGATAATACAAAACCAATGATTAAGACGCTTACAAGCCTAAGAAACAAAGCCATTTGGTCCCCCATTCAGCCGAATGATCCGCGCGCACTAGCGCATTACGGATCGGGCGATGCTGAACCTTACGAGAAGTTAATGATGAGCGCATTGACTGGAGTCAGGTTTGATTGGGCGAACGGCTGCAAAATTGATTTAGGTCATGTCTCGGCGCCGTGAACGGTGCTTTTAATGTTTTCCACACTGGAATGTTGCATGGCTTCAAAGGGGGGTGACGTGCTTCAAGAGTCCTCAATCAGACGTGTCCGCAAGAGGTATGCCGGTCCATCGTGCACCGAGTGCCCGCAAACGAATTGCTTACTGTGCCGCGCCGTTGGACGTGTCAGTCAAAGCGCGCTCTCCTTGACCAAAGAACGAGCCATGAAAATACCGTTGCAACTGGGCGATGCCATGGAAGTCGGCAATCTCGCAGAAGGCGGCATCGCGTTCGTCGCCGACGGCACCGTAATTTTGCAGCGCGTTCTTAACGACGGCCGGCGATTCGTTGCCGATTTCGTTTATCCGGGCGAACCGTTGAACCTCTGTCAGTCGGGACAGCACATGTCCGCCCTCGCCGCCACCACGTCGACGATTTGTGTGTTGTCGCAGGAACTCGTGTCGACGCTGACACGGGCGTATCCGCAGGTCGCCGTTCAACTTTCCAATATGGCCATGGAAGGCCGCGGTGACGGACTGGAACATATGACGATCCTGGCCCGCGCCGACGTCCAAGAGAGGATCGTATTCGCGCTCTACCGCTTGGCGGCACGTTGCGGCCAGGAGGGTCCAAAAGGCGTTGAGGTCGACCTCCCGATGACGCGGTCGGACCTTGCGGATTATCTTGGATTGAATACGGAAACGGTGTCGCGCCAGTTTTCCAAGCTCAAGAAGATGGGCCTGATTGAACTGCCCAAGCCGGACAAGATGATCGTCCCCGACATCGACGCATTGCGAGAAAAAGTACCGCTACGCAGTGACGCTGCTATCAGTGCCGGCTGTGCTCAGGCCTCGGCCTGACGGTACCGGAGCGCGCGCAGGCGTTGCGCATTGAGTTCGCTACGGATACGGATCAGCAGCAACCACATGTAGTAGAACTTGAATGCCGTCGCCATGAGCAGCAACGGCACCAGCATATCGCCGTAAATCGCCGGCCCGTCCATACGGATAACACTGGCCGGCTGATGCAAAGTGTTCCACCAGTCCACCGAGAATTTGATGATCGGCACGTTGATAACGCCGACCAAGGACAAGATCGCTGCTGATTTCGCGCCCCGCTGCGGGTCGTCGAAAGCAGCACGTAACGCCATGTAGCCGAGATACAGGAAGAACAGGATCAAGACCGACGTCAATCGGGCGTCCCAGACCCACCACGTCCCCCACATCGGCTTGCCCCAAAGCGAACCGGTCACCAGCGCTAGAAACGTAAACCCAGCACCGATTGGCGCCGTCGCGCTCGCGGCGACATCGGCAAGCGGATGCTTCCAGATCAGTGCGACCGCCGATGCCACGGCCATTGCTGTATAACAGAACATGGCCATCCAGGCGGACGGCACGTGGATGTACATGATCCGTACCGTATGGCCCTGTTGATAGTCGACCGGCGAATTGAACAAAGAAAAATACAAACCCGCCGCAAGGGTCAGGATCAGCGCCCAGAGGAACCAGGGCTCCAACACGCGGCTGAGACGGAGAAAGCGGGTCGGATTGGCGAATCGATGAAACATAATGCCCTTATATCACTCCCTGACGTTTACGCCACTGCCTCGCGTACGGCGGCGGCCCCGGCCCACGGGGTCAGTGCCAGCGCGCCAAGGAAAATCCCGCCCAGTAACAACAAGTGGGCCTTGGCCCCCTGACCCAGTAGAACCGCGTCAACGGCACCGGTCCCGAAAATCAATACCGGTATCACCAAAGGCAAAACGAGCAGAGACAACAAAACGCCGCCGCGCCGGGCCCCCAAAACAAGCGCCGCTCCGACGGCGCCGATCAGACTGAGGACCGGCGTTCCGAGCGCCAACGACAGCAATAGGACGGGCCATCCCTCTGTCGGGACATTCATCATGATCGCCAAGAGTGGCGTCGCGATAATGAGCGGCAGCCCGGTCGTCACCCAATGCACCAGGACTTTCGCGCAAATGGTGAGTTCAAGAGGAACCGGAGATAGCACAAGGAGTTCCAAAGACCCGTCCTCATAGTCCGTCTGGAACAAACGCTCCATGGAGAGCATCGCCGCCAACAAGGCTGCGACCCAGATCACACCGGGTCCAATCCGCGCCAGCATGTTGGGCTCTGGCCCAATCCCGAACGGAAAAAGTACAACGGCGATCACAAAAAATGCGATGACCATGGCGCTGTCGGCACTTTGCCGCATCGCAAGGCGCAGTTCCCGGCGAACGATGGATCCGAGGCCGGTCACGCTGCACGCCCAAGATCGAGGCCGACGGTATCGGCGAGGCCAAGGTCCGTATGGGTCGAGATCACGGCGATCCCGCCATCGGCCCGATGGCCGTTGATGATCCGACCGAGATCGGCCGACGTCTTTGCATCCAATGCCGTGGTGGGTTCGTCAAGCAGCCAAAGCTTGGCGCCCGAGGTGAGCGTGCGGCACAACGAGACCCTTCGCCGTTGACCCGCCGACAGATAGCGCGCCGGCAAGCCCGCAAGCCGTGCGATCCCCAATGCCTCTAACGCGGCATCCGGATCAACCCCAAGACGGCCGGCGGCGTCATACCAAAAAGCCACATTCTCGCGCACGCTCAAAGCCGGTTTCACAGCATCGGCGTGCCCGACATAGACGGTCCGCGCATGATGCGCACCGATGTCTTCAAAGACGTCCTCGCTGTCCCAGGTGATTGGCCCGCCGGTCGATCGCATCAACCCAGCCATCAACCGAAGCAACGTGGACTTTCCCGACCCGTTCGGGCCCGTCAGCACCAGCGCCTGTCCATCCTCTGCAGAAAATGAGACGCCTTCCAGCACCAGCCGCTCGCCACGAACGCATTCAATTTTTTCGCCGACGAACCGCGACACATGCCCTCCCCGCGTCTGTCGTGGACGGTAACCGATGGTGAGCGGCAAGAAAAGACGTCTAAGGGCGGAACAAAATCGGCCGGACCTTTCCTTGGGGAAAAAGATCCGGCCGTCTGAGTGCCGGCGCTTTCGCGCCTCTTAGGGGACCAGAGAGGGGGGTCTCTGGTGATAGACGAGGAGGTCTATGCTGATCACATTAGCGCCCGAATGTGGCCGGATTATGGCACGGGGTATTACAATTTCGTTAGACTACGCGATGGCACCGACACGGGCATGAGAGGACTGTACGTTGACGATCATCGGACAAGATAGCCTTGGCGTCCGCAGGTTCCTGAAGGTGAACGGGCGTACATACGACTACTTCAGCATTGACGCCGCCGAGGCCGCCGGCGTCGGCAACGTCACACGCCTTCCTTATTCTCTGAAGATCGTTTTGGAGAACTTGCTGCGGCACGAAGACGGGCGCACAGTCACAACGGACGATATCAGAGCGCTCGGAGAATGGGTTGACCGGCGCACCTCCAACCAAGAAATCGCTTATCGCCCGGCGCGTATTCTGCTGCAGGATTTCACGGGCGTCCCTGCGGTCGTTGACCTTGCCTCCATGCGGGATGCCATGGTCGCGATGGGCGGCGATCCCGAGAAGATCAATCCGCTGTCACCCGTCGACCTCGTGATCGACCATTCGGTGATGATCGACGAATCGGGAACGCCCACCGCATTTCAGCGAAACGTCGAACTGGAGTTCGAGCGCAACATGGAGCGCTACGAGTTCCTGAAATGGGGTCAGCAAGCGTTTTCGAACTTCCGGGTCGTACCGCCCGGCACCGGCATCTGCCACCAGGTAAACCTTGAGTATCTGGCGAAAGTCGTTTGGTCGAGCGAGACCGAAGACGGCAGCACAATCGCATACCCCGACACCGTGGTCGGCACCGACAGCCACACCACGATGATTAACGGCCTGGGTGTTCTTGGCTGGGGCGTCGGCGGAATTGAGGCCGAGGCCGTGATGCTCGGCCAACCCGTCTCGATGCTGATCCCGGAAGTGATCGGGTTTAAGCTTGAGGGCAGTCTCTTAGAGGGCATGACCGCAACCGATTTGGTGCTGCGCGTTGTCGAGATGCTGCGTCAAAAAGGCGTGGTCGGGAAATTCGTCGAATTCTACGGCGACGGTCTCGATAATCTGTCGCTCGCCGATCAAGCCACCATCGGCAACATGGCGCCGGAATATGGCGCAACCTGCGGCATCTTCCCGATCAGCCCGCAAACGCTCGACTACCTGAAACTCACGGGCCGCGATGCGGACACCGTCGCGTTGACCGAGGCCTATGCCAAGGCGCAGGGCATGTGGCGCGAAGCGGGCATCGAGGCACCGGTGTTTTCGGATACCTTGGAACTCGATCTCCGCGACGTCGAACCATCCATTGCCGGCCCAAAACGCCCGCAGGACCGTATCCAATTGTCGATGTCGTCGCAGGCGTTCAAGGATGGGTTCAAGACACTGACAGGCCGCGAGCAAGGCGCGCGCGCCGACGTCGATGGATATACGATCGAAGACGGCGCGATTGTTGTCGCCGCGATCACCAGTTGCACCAACACCTCCAACCCGACTGTTCTGGTCGGCGCAGGTCTGATGGCAAAGAAAGCCGCGCAGTTAGGTATTGCTCCGAAGCCGTGGGTCAAAACCTCATTCGCCCCGGGCAGCCAGGTCGTCCAGGAGTACATGGAGAAGGGCGGCTTGATGGAGTACATGGACCAAATCGGCTACGACTTGGTCGCATTTGGCTGCACTGCGTGTATCGGTAATTCCGGCCCGTTACCGCGGGAACTCGAAGATGCGATCGTCGGCAACGACATCACGGTATGCGCGGTGTTGTCGGGCAATCGCAATTTCGAAGGCCGGGTGCATCCGTTGACGACGGCCAATTACCTGGCGTCGCCGCCGTTGGTCGTCGCCTACGCCATCGCCGGCAACATGAACGTCGATGTGTTCAACGAGGCAATCGCCACGGACAAAGACGGCAAACCGGTCTATCTCAAAGACATTTGGCCAACCAACCAAGAAATCTCCGACTACGTCGATACCGTGCTCGACGCGGACATGTTCCGCGCACGCTACGGCAACGTGTTCGACGGTGACGAGAATTGGCGCAATATCAACGTCTCAGGCGGGCAGACGTATACGTGGTCGCCGGGTTCGACCTACATTCAACATCCGCCGTTCTTTGAGGATATCAACGCCGAACCGATGGACCCGGCGGATGTGCGTGGCGCCCGAGCTTTGGCCCTGCTCGGCACGTCGATCACCACCGACCACATCTCACCGGCCGGGAATATCAAAAAGGAAAGCCCTGCCGGCGAATACCTGCTCGAACATCAAGTGCGCCCGAACGAATTCAACTCGTACGGTGCGCGCCGCGGCAACCACCAGGTCATGATGCGGGGTACGTTTGCCAATATCCGTATCAAAAACGAAATGGCGCCAGGTACCGAGGGCGGCTGGACCACCCATCAGCCGTCGGGCGAGGTGATGTCGATTTACGACGCGGCCATGCGATACAAACAAGACGACGTACCGCTGGTCATCATCGGCGGTCCGGAATACGGCACCGGCTCCAGCCGTGACTGGGCGGCCAAAGGCACACGGCTCTTGGGCGTCAAGGCGGTGATCGTGGAGAGCTTCGAGCGCATTCACCGCTCTAACCTGGTGGGGATGGGCGTGTTGCCGCTGCAATTCAAGGATGGCGTCACACGTCAGACCTTGGCATTGGACGGGTCCGAGACGTTTGATATCACCGGGATCGAAGGCGGCATCTCGCCCCGCATGGACGTGACGTTGACCGTCACCCGCGCCGACGGATCGGCCGAGCAAATCCCACTGTTGTGCCGGATCGATACGCTGGACGAGGTCGATTACTACGTGGCCGGCGGAATCTTGCAGTTTGTCCTGACGCGCTTGAACGCGGCGTAAGCGGTCCTTTTCGGTTCAATGGAGAGGGCGTATCAGGCCGCTCTTTTTCGCCGACTTACCTTGGATATCAACAGCAAAAACGCGAACGCGACGCCGTAACCCGCCGTAATCCCCGCGGCCAAACCCCAGACCGGCACGCTGTAATGAACGGTGAAGCAGAACGATATGACGCTGCCGAGGCCCGCAGGGACGTGCTTCAACACCGATGCGACCTCGCCACCGGCGTAGGTGATATGCAACACCAGTATGACCGGCAACAGGGTAATCGGATACGCCGTCAAAATGCCGGTCCATTGCGGCCCGACCGCCGCCGCGATCCCGGTGATCAACAAGATGACCGAGGTCGCCATACCTGCGCGAAACGCAAGCACGCCCCATCCGAAACGAACGCGGTTCGAAATCGGTTTGTCGGGAATAGCCCGCATGAAACGTTGCGCAATGAACAATGCCAACACGACCACGGGCACCGCGACCTCCATCGGCCAGACCGTTTGCCCAACCGCCCACGCCGTAACGCCATAGCCGATATGTGCCCCGAGCAGTGGAAACGCCGTCGCCAGCACACCCCCTGCGCCGCGGCGTTCGGCGATCAGCGCGTAGGCATAGATGAACACCAATGTCGTGATGAATCCGGGTACCATATGGCCCGCGGCGGCGGCGGCGAAATCCGCCCCCTGTTCGATCCCGGTAAAGATCACAACCATCCCCGCCCCTAACGGCAGGCCGGTCAGCAGTCCAGCGGCGCGCGGGCCGAGGCGTTCGGCAATCAAGGACAGCGCCACGACGATGCCGATGGACGTCAGCGCCTTTAAAAGAAACAAGGCATCGATCATAGCCGCCGCATCACCCCGTTGTGATTTGAGCGTGATCCTACTTTCGGCGTATCACCAAAGCCATGCGAAACCTTATTCTTAGCTTTGTCAGCGCCATGGCGCTGCTCGTCTCGGTCCAAAGCGCCGCCGTCGCGGCCGATCGAGCGCCCACCGTCGTCGAATTGTACACCAGTCAGGGTTGCCACTCTTGCCCACCGGCCGACACCTATCTGGGGGAATTGGCCAAACGGGACGACGTGATCGCCCTATCATTCCATGTCGACTATTGGGATTACATCGGCTGGAAGGACCCCTATGCCCTGCCTGCCAACACCCCGCGGCAGCGTCGATATGCCAAGCATCTCGGGATGCGCTATGTCTATACGCCGCAAATGGTGATCCAAGGTATGGCGCACACAACCGGATCCGACCGCCGCAGCGTCAAAATGCTGATGGATGATCTGGAGGGTGCAAAGCGCTTGAACGTCAAACTATCCGGCGACGCCTCGGGCCTGCAGATCGAGGTCCCCGGCGGGACATTCGACGAAGATGCACGGGTCATCGCCCTCGCCTACGATTCCTATCATGAAACCGAAATCCGCCGTGGCGAGAACGCCGGCAAGAAACTCGGCTACCACAACGTGGTCCGAGACTGGAAAGAGGTTTCAAACTGGAAGGGTCTGGCGTTGAACGTCAATGTGTCCGGCAGTGACATCGCGCTCGAAGATCGGGATGGTGCAGTTGTGCTGGTGCAATCAGTGAAGTCCGGCCGCATTCTGGGCGCGGCGCATGTCGCCTTTTCGCCGGCCAGTTAGTCATTTTCGCCCGCGCGTGGCGACCTTTTCCGCCATCAGGCACAAGATTTCGAACATCATCGTGACGCCGACCAGCGCGGTATTGCCGCTGGGATCGAACGGCGGGGCGACTTCCACCACGTCGGCGCCGACGATGTCCAAACCGCTGAGCCCGCGCAGCATCCGTTGCGCGTCGTGGGTGGAGAAACCGCCGATCTCCGGCGTGCCCGTACCAGGCGCGTAGACGGGGTCCAGCCCGTCGACATCGAAGCTGACGTATACCGGCCCGTTTCCGACCACACGGCGCGCCTCTTCGATCACTTTGTCGGGACCGAGATCGAAGAACTCCTCAATCTCGATCACACGTATGCCTTGCGCCAATCCCCAGTCTTTATCTTCCGCCGTATAGAGGCCGCCCCGAATACCGATCTGTATGGTGCGCTTCGGGTCGAGCAGGCCTTCCTCGATCGCGCGGCGGAACGGTGTTCCGTGGGTATATTTGTGGCCGCCGAAATACCGGTCCCAGGTATCCGTGTGGGCGTCGAAATGCACCATGCCAAACGGCGCGCCATCGAAGATACCGCGCATGATCGGCAAGGTGATCAAGTGATCGCCGCCCGCCGTCAACGGCAGGACACGCGCGGCCTTAATGTCCGCATAGAACGCCCCGACGCGATCGATGGTATCCAGCAAATCGACAGGATTGACCGACGCATCTCCGAGGTCGGCACAACTGGCCAGATGAAACGGTCGGGTGCCGCTCACATGGTGGACATTGCGCATCAAGGTCGATAGATCCCGCATTTGCCGTGGACCGTGACGGGCGCCGGCGCGGTTCGTGGTCCCACCGTCCCATGGGACGCCAATCAGGCCGATATCGACCTCTTCCGCCGCCGTTTCCAAATCGACGTGGGCGACCCGCATAAACGTCGGGATGCCGGCGAACCGCGGCAGGTCCGCCCCCGAACGCGGGAGGTATTTGCGATGTCGTTCATCCATCCGGATAACCTAACCTGTCCACAGTGGCCGGAAAATAGTCAACGCATCGTCACACCGATGACACGATCACTGTGGCATAAGACAGGTCCTGGGCAATTGAGACAAGGCGGAGGGAACGACCATGACTCGTCCGTATCCGTTTCCGGCGGAAGCCGGCTGTGAACCGACACTTTCTGAGATTTTAGCGGATCCGATCGTGCATCTCGTGATGCAGCGGGACGGCTTGAGCCCTGCCGACATCATCGCGGCGATCCGCAGTTGGCGCCTGTGCAACGACGGCGTGTTCGCCGCAGCCGACGCGGCCTGAGCGACCGCTTTTTGCGATCGGGCAACTACGGCGCGGGTGCCGGTATCGTCCGATTGATGCCGTCGAGCGCCATTCGGTGGCGGGCGCCGTTGCGATAGCGAACCTCGACAGCGGTCACGTCGCGGCGGTCACCGAAGCCGAAATGAACGTTGGGCGTCGGGTCGGTCATCAATCCGGTCGACGCCACCACGTATCGGCGGTCGGCCGTGCCATCGGCGAACAGCAACGTCACCGCCGCCCCCATGGCCGATGCGGTATCGGGAACCTCTACGCTGAGGAAATTGCCCGAAGACCGGTTCAGGAACGCCGTCAACGGGCCATCCATGTTGAGCCAAAGGACGTCGGCACGCCCGTCCGCGTCTAGATCGGCGATGATCGGTGACTGGCCGAAATACGGGTTCTCCAGCCCAAGCCCGTCCACTTGATAATACGCCACCCCCTCAGGGACATCGGCCAATCTCAAGACTGCCTTGCCGTCCAGTGGCCGCAATTTGTGCAGCGGCCATTTGATGTAATTCTGCGCCACCAGAAGATCGCGCTGCCCGTCCAGGTTCAAATCCTCGAATTGCGCGCCCCACGCAAAACCGTATCCATCGATCCCCTGCTCGGCAGCGATGTCGGAGAAAACGAAGTCACCGTCATTGCGCAGCAATGCCCACGCCGTATTGTGCCGTTGTTCGTCGCGCAAGTCGCCGTCGGTCAGAAAATCCGGGATCGACGTGCCCACGTTCGAGACGAAGATATCAAGATCGCCATCGGCATCGATATCGTCGACCCCCAGCCCCATCCAAAACCCGAAACCGGTCCCGGTGGGGCGGTCCGTGAACGTTCCATCGCCGTTGCTTTCCAGGATCTCGACCTCACCGGTGTTCTGCGACAGGATCATGTCCAGATCGGCGTCGCCATCAAGATCGGCCAATGTCGTGTGAAATGTGTTTTGCTTTCCCGCCGTGCCGGATGCCGCCGTCACATCGCTAAAGTTTAGGTTTCCATCGTTGCTGAGCAGAATATTCGGTTTGGCATGCATCGGGTCGTTGAAGGTCGCGCTGCGAAATGCGCTGAACTTCACGAAGACTGAGAGATACAGGTCCGGGGTGCCGTTTTCGTCGACATCGGCAACGGCGACACTGACCGGCACGGCATCCGCAGCGAGCGTAATCGGCACCGGCCGCGACAGAAATGAACCGCCGTCATTCAGATAGAGCGTCAAACCATCGTCCCGCACCACCGCCAGATCGACATCGCCATCCCCGTCCAGATCGCTGGAAGCGGCCCCATAGGTCGCCGGGGTCGGGGACGACAATCCGCGGCCCTTAATGGTATCGACCAGCGCGCCGTCCCGATAGGCCAGCAGCATGTCGTCCTGACCGCGTCCGCCGCCGACGAAGACCTCCATCCGGCCATCCCCGTCGACATCGATGACGGCCGCACCCGTGAACGGGTGACTGGGCTCTCGCCATACATGAATAAAGGGTGTTGCGATTTCTTCGAACGCTTGCACGGAGATACTTTGCTGGGTCGTTTTCGGCGTCTCAAAAGTCGGTATACAGGCGGCAACGGTAAGCAGCGAAGCCACCGCAGCGGAGCGGGCCATCAAGGCCGAAGCATGTGTCATGGAACCCCCGGTCTAATATCTACGCGCTTATAGCCGACGGCGGGTTCACCCGCGAATCAAGCGCACGTGAAGGGCGTGTGTTCACGTTTCAGATGCCAAAAAAGAAAAATCCCCCGAGGGAGACCCTCGGGGGCGAGTTTAAAACAGGGAGGCTTCACGTCTGGGAGACGCGAGGGGCCGGAAACCGGTCCCTCTTTTCAGGCAGGGCGCCTGAAACTGATTGGGTCGCCTGCACTCGGTGCACCGCGTCCCGAAACTCATGGGCTTTATATATGCGGGTGAGCCGTGCGTGGTAGAGCCAAATTCGAAGCTCAGCCATGCATTAAATGCATGGCTATCAAGTGATCTAACTTCGTATGCGGGCGAGCTTTTCCATGACGAAATCTCGAAAGACGCTGACCCGGGCGGATTGCCGCAGTTCGTCAGGATAGACGAAGAACATGTCCAATTCCGGTCCTTTGAGCTCCGGCAGCACCTCCACCAGATTGCCGATTTCACGGCCCATGTATTCGGGCAACGCGCCCAATCCGAGACCGCTCTGTACCGCGCGCAAAATGCCGTAAACCGAATTTAGCCGTAAAACCGGGCTGCGCTCGCCATCATCCTTCCGGCCGACGGTCAGAAGCCAGTTCAGATTGCGCGCCGGCGGCCGGGCATCCTCGCCGTACACCACGATCTTATGGTTATCCAGGTCCTTGGCGTTTCGCGGCATGCCGTTGGCCTGCAGATACTCCGGCGCCGCGTAGACCCGGTAGCGCAGCGTCATCAAATGGCGTTGCACCAAGTCCGGCTGGGTTGGCGGGGTCATGCGGATCGCGACATCGGCCTCGCGCATGGAGAGGTCCAACTCCGTGTCGGCAAGCACCAGTGACACGTCGATATCCGGGTATCGGTTGACAAACTGCGCGATCCGCGGCGCCAGGAACACTGACCCGAACGCGACCGTGGTCGAAATCTTCAGCGGACCCTGCGGACGGGACTTGTTCTCCTCCAGCAGGGTTTGTACCCGGTTCAACTGCGCAAATACGTTGTGCGCCGTCTCGAACAGGATCTCGCCTTGCTCAGTGAGGATAAGGCCGCGCGCGTGCCGGTGAAACAGCGGCGCGCCGAGACTGTGTTCCAACGCACTGATCTGCCGGCTGATGGCGGATTGGCTGAGGTTCAGGGCCGTGCCCGCATGCGTGAAGCTGCCGGCTTCGGCAACCGCATGAAAAATCCTGAGTTTGTCCCAATCGACGGCCACGGCTCACCCCCTGTGCCGCGGCATCGCCTATTCGGCCGCGGCGGCGTTTCCGCTTTCATGTTCCGCCAGGAACCGCTCCGCTTCAAGGGCCGCCATACAGCCCGTGCCGGCCGCGGTCACGGCCTGCCGATAGACGCGGTCCTGCACGTCCCCTGCGGCGAACACGCCGGGCACGCTGGTTTGCGTCGTTCCCGGGACGGTCTTGATGTAATTGTCGTCGAACATGTCCAACTGGCCGGCGAACAGTTTCGTGTTCGGATCGTGGCCGATCGCGACGAAAACGCCGTCGACCGCCAGGACCTGCTCCTCTCCGGTCTTCACATTGCTCACCTTGGCGCCGGTGACGCCTGGCGGGCTATCGTTGCCGACCACCTCGTCCAGAACGCTGTCCCAGACCATTTCGATCTTCTCGTTGTTGAACAAACGGTCCTGCATGATTTTCTCGGCCCGGAGCTCGTCGCGGCGATGCACGACATAAACCTTGGAAGCGAAATTGGTGAGGTATAGCGCCTCCTCCACGGCGGTGTTGCCGCCGCCGATCACCGCCACCGCCTTTTCGCGGTAGAAAAAACCGTCGCAGGTGGCGCACGCCGACACGCCGAAGCCCATGAATTTCTGTTCGCTTTCCAAACCCAGCCAACGTGCGCTGGCGCCCGTCGCGATGACCAAAGTATCGCCGGTATAGACCGTACCCGTGTCGCCGACGGCCTTGAACGGACGGCGGCTCAAATCGATGTCGACGATCATGTCCTCAATCATCTCGGTGCCGACGTGCTTCGCCTGCTCGAACATCTGCTCCATCAACCAGGGTCCCTGTATCACCTCGGCGAAGCCAGGGTAGTTTTCGACATCCGTCGTGATCGTCAGCTGACCGCCCGGCTGCATGCCTCGAACCAATAGGGGTTGGAGGTTGGCGCGTGCCGCGTAAATCGCCGCCGTGTATCCCGCGGCGCCCGATCCCACGATCAGGACTTTCGAATGATGGGTTTCGGACATGGCGGCCTCCAGAGTTCGGCGAAAAGGACCTCCTACATAGTCCGATCGTTCGGCCCGTGCAATGTTACACCATGGGGACAATTTGGGGACAAAACGGGCGAGAACGCGAAATTTTCTTGCGCAATGATATTGCGCAATGCGGCATGCCGATGATATGTTCGGTTACCTTCCGTAATTGAGGATTTCTTTGTGCAACGGGTCAAACTTGACGCCATCGACCGACGTATTCTTCGGGACCTGCAAGACGACGGTCGGATCACAAATGTCGAATTGGCGAAGCGTGCCGGAATCTCCGCCCCGCCCTGCTTAAGAAGAGTACGCGCCCTCGAGGAATCCGGCTATATCCACGGATACCATGCCGAGGTTGATGGCCCCCTGATGGGGTTTAAGGAAACATTCTTCGCGCTTGTCGGCCTGGACAGTCAATCGCAAGAGGTCCTGAGCGATTTCGAGGAACTGATGGCCGATTGGCCGGAAGTCCGCGAGTGTCACATGATTCGCGGCGGCGGCGATTTTCTATTGCGCGTGGTTGCCCGGGATAAAGAACACCGAGATAAATTGACTATGGGTATCACGGCGGCGCCGCATGTCACCACGGTGACGACGCTGGAAACCATTCGGACGTCGAAAAACCGCGCCGGGGTCCCGATCGAGCCCGACGTCCCGCTCTCAGAAGATTAAACGACCGGCCGGGTCAGACCCAGTTTACCTCGCAAATCTCGTAGGACTTGCCACCGCCGGGGGTCGCCACCTCGACGACGTCGCCGATGGTCTTGCCGATCAACGCCCGCGCCAGCGGCGAAGTCACCGAAATCTTGCCGTCTTCGAGGCTCGCTTCCATCGCGCCGACAATGCGGTACGTGGTTTCCTCGTCCGTATCCGTATCGGCGACCATGACCGTCGCACCGAAGCGCACGGTCTCACCCGTCATGCCCGAGGTATCGATGGCCTCGGCCCGGCTGATGATATCTTCCAGCTCCGCGATCCGGCCCTCGATAAAGCTCTGGCGTTCGCGAGCGGCGTGGTATTCGGCGTTTTCCGAGAGGTCACCGTGCTCGCGCGCATCTGCGATCGCCTTGATGACGGCGGGACGCTCCTCGGACTTCAACCGGCGTAATTCTGCTTCGAGGGCGTTCAATCCCTCACGTGTCATCGGTACACGTTCCATAACGATCTGACCGGGTCTCCGGTCCTCCTTCATCCATCACAAGCCCAAAGACAAAACGAATGACCCGCGCGATCACCAATAGGCGATCAGAACGTATTCGTCGTGTCGGGGGATACGTCGCTAATACGACGCTTGAAAATACGCTTGTAGCGGCGCAACCGCAAGTCTGCTGGTGTCGCCCGCGGACGCGATTGCGGAAATCGCGGCGGCTGCCGCCTGCGCCGCGGTCATGGTCGTGTAGTGCGGGACGTTATTGGTCAGGGCCGTGCGGCGGATTGAATAGCTGTCAGCGATCGACTGCGCACCTTCGGTGGTGTTGATCACCAACTGCACGTCGCCGTTGATCAGCGCATCGACACAATGCGGCCGGCCTTCCAACACTTTGTTGACGCGAGCCGCAGCAACACCGTTCTCTTCCAAGAACCGCTGTGTGCCACCCGTTGCCAAGACCGAGAACCCGAGCGCCGACAACATCTGCGCGACACCCAGCGCTTTTTCCTTGTCGCGGTCACGGACCGAGATGAACACCGTGCCGGACGTCGGCAGGGACATACCCGCGCCGAGTTGCGATTTTGCGAAGGCATTCTCGAACGTTTTGTCGATCCCCATCACCTCGCCGGTGGACTTCATTTCCGGGCCGAGCAGCGTATCGACATTCGGGAACCGCGAAAACGGCAACACCGCTTCCTTGACCGCGACGTGGTCCATTTGGACCCGTTCCGGCAAATCGAAAGAGGCGAGTTTTTCGCCCGCCATCAAGCGCGCCGCGATCTTGGCGATCGGCACGCCCGTCGCCTTGGCGACGAACGGCACGGTGCGCGACGCCCGCGGGTTTACCTCGAGGATATAAATGTCGCCGTCCTTGACCGCGAACTGCACGTTCATCAGCCCGATGACGCCCAGGGCTTTGGCCAGGATAACCGACTGGCGCTCCAACTCTTCGATGATGTCGTCGGGCAGCGAGAACGGCGGCAACGAGCACGCGCTGTCGCCCGAATGAATGCCGGCTTCTTCGATGTGCTGCATGATGCCTGCGACATAGACGTCCTCGCCGTCGGACAAGGCATCGACGTCGACTTCGATCGCGTCCTGCAGATAGCTGTCGAGCAGCACCGGGCTGTCCCCGGACACCACCACCGCTTCGCGCATGTACCGATCCAGCGCGCTGTCATCGTGCACAATTTCCATGGCCCGGCCGCCCAGCACATAGCTCGGCCGGATCACCAGCGGATAACCGATCTCGTGCGCGACCTTGACCGCTTCTTCGTTGGAGCGGGCCAGGCCGTTCAAAGGCTGGCGCAATCCTGTTTCCTTGAGCAGCGCTTGGAACCGTTCCCGGTCTTCGGCCAGATCGATGGCGTCGGGCGAGGTGCCGAGGATCGGGATTCCCTCTTTTTCCAGCGCCGCCGCCAGCTTCAACGGCGTTTGGCCGCCGAGCTGGACGATCACGCCTTTGAGCGTGCCGTTGCTCTGCTCGTTGCGCAGCAACTCGATGGTGTCTTCCGACGTCAGCGGCTCGAAGAACAACCGGTCGGAGGTGTCGTAGTCGGTCGAGACGGTCTCCGGGTTGCAGTTGACCATGATGGCCTCGTACCCGGTCTCCTTCATGGCATAGGCCGCGTGCACGCAGCAGTAATCAAACTCGATCCCCTGACCGATCCGGTTCGGGCCGCCGCCCAGGATCGCGACCTTTTCGCGGTCGGTCGGTTCGGCCTCGCATTCCGGCTCGTTGAGCCCGTCGCCCTCGTAACAGCTGTACATATATGACGTCTGCGAGGCGAACTCGGCAGCGCAGGTATCGACCCGCTTGTAAACCGGCGTCACGCCGACGCCGCGCCGCGCGCGGGTGACGTCCATGGGCGTGCACCCGGTCAATTCCGACAGCCGCTCGTCGGAGAACCCGAGCTTCTTGAGCTTCATCAAGTCCTGCGCATCGGACGGCAGGCCGGTTTCGATCACCTTGGCCTCGGCCTCGACGATGGTCTGCAACCGTTGCAGGAACCAGATGTCGAACTTGCTGGCTTCCTGGACTTCCTCGATCGCCATGCCGAGACGCAGGGCGTGGGCGGCGTAGCGGATCCGGTCCGGGCGCGCTTCGGTCAGCACCGCCTTGACGGCGTCGCGGTCCAGGCTGCCGTCGGGTCGGATCGCGCCCTCGATCTCGACCTCGTTCAAGCCCGTCAGGCCCGTCTCCATCGAACGCAGCCCCTTTTGCAGGCTCTCTTCGAAGGTGCGGCCGATGGACATCGCCTCGCCGACCGACTTCATCGACGTGGTCAGCAGCGCCTGGGTGCCCGGGAACTTTTCGAACGTGAAGCGCGGGATCTTGGTGACCACGTAGTCGATGGTCGGCTCGAACGACGCCGGGGTGACGCCGGTGATATCGTTCTGCAATTCGTCCAGCGTGTAGCCGACCGCCAGTTTCGCCGCCACTTTGGCGATGGGGAACCCGGTCGCTTTCGACGCCAGCGCCGACGAGCGCGACACCCTGGGGTTCATTTCGATCACCACCAAACGCCCGTCCGCCGGGTTGACGGCGAACTGCACGTTGGAGCCGCCGGTATCGACGCCGATCTCGCGCAAAACCGCAATCGAGGCGTCGCGCATGATCTGGTATTCCTTGTCGGTGAGCGTCAGCGCCGGGGCGACGGTGATGCTGTCGCCGGTGTGCACGCCCATCGGGTCAACGTTTTCGATGGAGCAGATGATGATGCAGTTGTCGGCGTTGTCGCGCACGACCTCCATCTCGAACTCTTTCCAGCCGAGCACGCTCTCTTCAATCAAGACCTGATTGATCGGCGAGGCGGTGATGCCCGACGTCACGATCTTTTCAAACTCTTCGGCGGTATAGGCGATGCCGCCGCCGGTGCCGCCCAGGGTGAACGCCGGCCGGATCACCGCCGGCAAGCCGACGGTCTTCAGCGCTTCCATCGCTTGGCGTTTGCTGTCCGACGACAGCATGGTGACTTCCTTCACCTTGCCGTCCTGATCGGGGATTTCGATCATCTCGTATTCGCCGGTGAAGACCTCGGACGTCGGCGTGCCCAGCCCGATCTTGTCCATGGCGTCGCGGAACAGCAGCCGGTCTTCGGCCTTGGCGATCACGTCGGCCTTGGCGCCGATCAGCTCAACCCCGTATTTCTTCAGCGTGCCCCGTTCGTCCAGCGCCATCCCGGCGTTGAGCCCGGTCTGCCCGCCCATGGTCGGCAGCACGGCGTCGGGCCGTTCCTTGATGATGATGTTTTCCAGCACTTCCGGCGTGATCGGCTCAACATACGTCGCGTCTGCCATCGCCGGATCGGTCATGATGGTGGCCGGGTTGGAGTTCACCAGGATCACCCGGTAGCCCTCTTCCTTCAGCGCCTTACACGCCTGCGCACCGGAATAATCGAACTCGCACGCCTGGCCGATAATGATCGGCCCGGCCCCGATGATCATGATGGAATTGATGTCGGTTCTTTTGGGCATAATTTTATCTCAGTTCACGCGCGCGGCGCTTGGGGATGGATGGGTTGGCCAAGCGCCGCCATTTTTCTATCTTGAATGAGCATCAACCGCCGAAGACCAATTTGAGCAACCAGCCTAAGGCTATCCCAACCGAAGCAGACCCTGTCCAGTCCGGGAGCTTCTCCTGCAACCATTGCAATCTGCTCAAAAGAAGTGTTTGGATCGTAGACGTAGAAACGACCCCGCGCTCCAAAGAGGCAACCCCATACTCCATATCGCTCAGAACAATCGCCGCCTCATTCGGATCAGCAAATAACTCTCTGAAAGAATTACTACTCTTGGCTTCGGCGACCACTTCCTTTAGTGCGTCAAGACCTTCAACGTTTTCCGGTTCGTTGTGATTAATTGAGACAAAGCGATCAGATGCAGGAATCTCAGACGGCACATCCGAGAAAAGATCCAGATCCTCTTCGATCAGATTAAAAAAACGCGCGGTTAGTTCGAACCCACTACCGGCAGCATCAATGTAGTTTCGATTTCGCAGATCCCTGAATACTGCAACCGTTAATGCTGGCCCTATGCCATCCACACAGGCCAAGAGCTGCTCGACCGAGAATCTGGCAGGCAATCTGCCATCAATCGCGGCAGAAGCTATTTTCGTTATGATCTTTTTTTGAATTTCCTGGTACATCACCCATCCATCAAATCGGTGAAGCGTTGGAACAGGTAATGACTGTCGGTCGGGCCGGGGGAGGCTTCGGGATGGTACTGCACCGAGAAGATCGGCTTGCCCTCGACCCGGATGCCCTCGTTGGAGCCGTCGAACAGCGACACGTGGCTTTCCACCACACCGTCCGGCAGGGTCGCAGCGTCGACCGCGAACCCGTGGTTCTGGCTGGTGATTTCGACCCGCCCGGTGGCGAGGTCCTTGACCGGCTGGTTCCCGCCGCGGTGCCCCTGGTGCATTTTTTCCGTCTCGCAGCCGAGCGCGCGGGCCAGCAGTTGGTGGCCCAAACAGATGCCGAAGATCGGCTTGCCGCTGGCGATCAGGTCTTTCAGCACAGGCACTGCGTATTCGCCGGTCGCCGCCGGGTCGCCCGGACCGTTGGACAGAAAGATACCGTCGGGATCATGGCCCAGGATGTCTTCGGCCGAGGCGGTCGCCGGGACCACCGTCACCGCGCAGCCCGCCGACGCCAGGCACCGCAGGATGTTGCGCTTCACCCCGTAATCGATGGCGACGACTTTGTATTTCGGTTCCGTTTGCGTGCCGTAGCCGTCCGCCAAATCCCACTGGGTTTCGTCCCAGGTATAGGACTGCGCCGTCGTCACCTCGATCGCCAGGTCCATACCTTCGAGACCGGGCCAGGCTTTTGCTTTCTCGATCAGGCCCGGGATGTCGAAATTGCCATCCGGCGCATGGCAGATCACGCCGTTCGGCGCGCCGCCGTCGCGGATGCGCCGCGTCAGGCGGCGGGTGTCGACCCCGGCGACGCCGACCAGGTTGTGCGACTTCAGCCACGCATCGTAATGCTGGGTCGCGCGCCAGTTGGCGGGCTCGGTGATGTCGGCCCTTAAAATACAACCCCGGGCGGCCGGGGTTGTGGTTTCGATATCTTCGGGGTTTGTGCCGACATTCCCAATGTGGGGAAATGTGAATGTGATGATCTGTCCGGCGTAACTGGGATCGGTCATTATTTCTTGGTAGCCGGTGAGCGAGGTATTGAAGCAAACCTCGCCGACGGCATCGCCGGCCGCCCCCACGCCCCGGCCCCACAGCACCGTGCCGTCCGCGAGAACGACGGCGGCAGTCGCGCCTTCGGGCGCGCGAAACGACTCCGCCCCCTTGCGGTCGGCGGCGTTGGTGTCTATCTGATCGTTCACGATGATGAGCCAGCAGTGAATAATTGCGGTTGGCGGAGTAGATAAGCAAACCACCGCCCCCCGTCAAGCATTGCTGTGGATAAAATTTCATCAACAATTTCAACTAGTTAAGATTTCATCTTCGGTTGTCACGGGGACAATTTTCCGGTAACGTCCGGCCCGTTACGCTTTTGAGGAGAGGATTCCATGCTCCGTCAGAAACTGAACGACACGCTCAAAGAAGCGATGCGCAGCAAAGAAGACCGCAAAGTGTCGACCATTCGGCTGATCAACGCGGCGCTGAAAGACCGGGATATCCAAGCCCGGAGTAAAGGCAACGCCGACGGAATCTCGGACGACGAGATTCTCAGTCTGCTGCAATCGATGGTGAAGCAACGGCGCGACAGCATCGAGGCCTACTCGAAGGGTGGACGCGAGGACCTGGCGCAGCAAGAGGCCCAAGAGATCGCGTGTATCGAGCAGTTCCTGCCACAACAGCTGTCGAGCGAAGAAGCCGACGCGGCGATCGCCGACGCGATCAGCAAGAACGGCGCCGACTGCGTCAAGGATATGGGCAAGGTGATGGCGTACCTGAAAGAGCACTACGCCGGCCGCATGGACTTTTCCAAGGCGGCGGGAACCGTCAAGGACCGCCTCTGCGCCTGAACGGCGACCTATCCCCCTGTGGATAACCGTGAATTGCCGGGATAACCCGCGATCCGGCGGCTTTTGCCGGGTCTACCCGCGTGGTAGTGTCTGCGGTCGGTCCCATGCGGAGGCATGCGCGACCCCTTTGTCCTTTCCAACTGTTGGAGCACGCCCATGGACGTCGTTTTGAATGACCCGCCGGAAACCATCCTCGACGCGGCGGACCTGGCGCCGTGGCGGGACATTCCGACGACGGTGATCAGCGACGCGCTAGGCCGGATCAACGGTATGGACGGATCGATCAAGGCGCTGGCGCCGGGCATGAAGTTCGTCGGCCAGGCCCTGACCGTCGACCCGTTGCCAAAGAACAACAGTGCACTGCACTACGCGCTGGAGGTGGCGTGGCCCGGCTGCGTGATGGTGGTCGATGCCCATGCCAGCATGGCAAGCGCCGTGTGGGGCGGCGTTTCGACCCAAGCCGCGAAATCCAAGGGCATGGTCGGCATCGTCATCGACGGATGCGTGCGTGACGTCAACATGCTGTTGGCGTCCGACATGCCGATTTATTGCCGCGGTGTCGCGCCGAACGGTCCGAATTGGGACGTGGGCGGCACCATCAACGGGCCCATCAGCTGCGGCGGGGTCCCTGTTGCACCGGGCGACATCATCATCGGCGACGACGACGGGGTTGTGGTGCTGCCGACCGATAAACGCGATGAGATCTTCGAGAAATGCCAGGAGCGGGCGGAAGAACGGGCGAAATTCCTGCGCCGGATTTCCGAAGGCACGGATTCGTATCAGGTTTGGGACCTACCGGACCCGGAAAAGAAACACTGAGGGCGCCAACCACGCATGAGTTTCTCGCCCGAATTCTTGGATGAAATCAAACGCCGCGTCTCGATCGTCGACGTGGTGTCGCAAACGGTACGGCTGAAGGAACGCGCGCGCGGCGATTTTTGGGGCCTGTCGCCGTTCACCAAGGAAAAGACACCGTCTTTCCACGTTCTCGCCGACAAAGGCTTTTACAAGTGCTTTTCGACGCAGAATTCGGGCGACGTCATCACCTGGCTGGTTGAGGTCGAAGGCCTACCGTTCCCAGAAGCGGTCGAGAAACTGGCCGCCATGGCCGGGCTTGAGGTGCCGCGCGACACCCCGGAAGAGCGCGAACGTCAGGAGCGGCGCAAAGGCCTCGCTGAGGTGAACGAACTTGCCTGTGCCTTTTTCGAGAAAATGCTGCGCATGCCGGAGGGACAAGAGGCGTTGGCGTACCTGAAACGGCGCGGCCTGGACGATGCGATGATCCGGTCCTGGCGCTTAGGCTATGCACCCGACAATCGGGGTGCGCTGAAATCCGCGATGGCACGCGAAAACGTGCCGGAAGCGTTATTGATCGAAGCCGGGTTGCTGCGAGTGCCGGACAGCGGCACACCCTATGACTGGTTCCGGGGCCGGGTGATGTTCCCGATCCTGGATCGGCGCGGACGGGTGATCGCGTTCGGCGGACGCATCCTCGGCGACGGGGAGCCAAAATACCTGAACAGCCCGGAAACGCCGTTGTTCCAGAAACGCTACGCCCTTTACGGCATCGACAAGGCCGCAGGCCCGGCCCGTAAGGCCGGGCGCGTGATCGTCTGCGAGGGGTACATGGACGTCATCGGCTTGGCGCGGGCGGGGTTCGACAACGCGGTCGCCCCGCTCGGCACCGCATTGACGGACGAACAATTGAAAGACATGTGGCGCATGGTGCGCGAGCCGGTGCTGTGTTTCGACGGCGATGCCGCCGGCCAGCGGGCCGCGTTTCGTACCGCAGACCGGGCGTTGCCCTTGATCAAGGCGGGACAGGCGTTGAGGTTCGCGATCCTGCCCGAAGGCGAAGACCCGGACAGCTTGGCCCAATCGCAGGGCCGCGAGGCGTTTGAGACCGTTTTGACCCAGGCGTTGCCGCTGTCCGAAATGGTCTGGCGGCAGGTCTCCGGCGGCCGCACGCCGCAATCCCCGGAAGACCGTGCCGACGTGCAAAAGCGCCTAGACGACCGCGCCCGCGACATCTCCGACGCCACGTTCCGGCGGCATTTCTCGGATTACTTCACGGGGAAACTGTGGGGTGAGCGCGCGCCCGCGCCCGCCGCGGGCGGCACCGAGCAGCGGCCCTGGCGCTCCCGTTACAAGGGAAAAACCGAGGGCGCGATCCGTCTCAATGCGCGCTCGGAAACCGGCAAAGTACCGAGTGCCGAAACGCTGCAACAAAGGATCATTCTCTCGACCCTTTTGAACCATCCGGCACTTCTCGACGAGTTCGAAGAAAGCCTTGGAATGGCTGCGTTTTCCGTGATCGAGCTTGACAATTTGAGGCAGCAGGTCTTAAACACCCTGGCGGCACACGAGGACCTTGACTCTGATACCCTGTGCGACCACTTGAGCAGCAGTGGAAACGCACCTGTCATGAAGACACTCCAGAGCAACAGCGTCTACATGCACGCACGCTTCGCACGGCCTGAAACGCCCATTGAAGAGGCGCGCGCCGGACTGACCGACACCTTCGAGCGGTTCATGGCTTCCGCCGTGACCTCGGAAGTGAAGGACGCGGAGTTCGCTTTGGGGGAAGATACTTCGTCGGCAACTTTCGGGCGGTTGAAAGCGCTCAAAGGATTATAGGATTTTCGGGGCTTCGGCGGTAAGGACCGCCGGGCAAAGGGGTTTTGACGTTGGCAAAAGCAGCAACTAGCGAAGCACGCGACACGCGCGAAGAGTCCTCGGACAGTCCGCTTCTGGACACCCTCGGCGCGTCCGTCAAAAAGATGGTCGCCAAGGGCAAGGAACGCGGCTACGTCACCTACGACGAGCTGAACAAAGCCTTGCCGCCTGAAGAGGTCAGCTCGGAACAGATCGAAGACACCATGGCGATGCTGTCCGAAATGGGCATCAACGTGGTCGAAAACGAAGAGCAAGAAGACCCCGCCGCCGAGACCGAGGAAGAAGAGAGCAAAGAAAGCGCGTCCGCGTCCGGCAACGTCGACGAGAGCGACCTCGGGCGAACCGATGACCCGGTGCGGATGTATCTCCGCGAAATGGGCTCGGTGGAGCTGCTGTCCCGCGAAGGCGAGATCGCCATCGCCAAACGGATCGAAGCCGGTCGAGACATGATGATTGGCGGCATCTGCGAGAGCCCGCTGACCATTCAAGCCATCGTCCGCTGGCACGATGCGCTGGCCGCCGAAGAGATCATGCTGCGCGAGATCATCGACCTCGACGCGACGCAAGGCGGTGGCCCGGGCCAGCCGGGGGCCGCGGACAACGACGACGACCTCGAAGACGGTGACGAGGCCGCCGAAGCCAAGACCACCGAAGCCCCGGCCCCGGCGAAGGAAGAGAAAGACGAGAAAAAAGAGGGCGAAGAGGGCGAAGAGAGCTCGTCGGACGATGACGACGACGAGGATGACGACGAGCAGGCCAACATGTCGCTCGCGGCGCTTGAGGAAAAACTCAAGCCGGAAGTGATCGAGACGTTCGAGCAGATCGCCAAAACCTACAAGAAGTTCTCCCGCCTGCAGGGCATCCGCATGGAAGCGATCCAGGGGATCGGCGAATTCAAGCCGAGCCAGGAAAAACGCTACGCCAAGCTGCGCCAGGAACTGATCGAACTGATGGAAGGCGTGCATCTGAACAACGACCGCATCGAGGCGCTCGTGGATCAATTGTACGGCCTGAACCGACGTCTGGTGGGTCTCGAAGGGAAGCTGCTGCGGATGGCGCAAACCGCGCGGATCCGCCGCGAGGATTTCCTCGAAAATTACCGCGGCAACGAGCTCGATCCCGATTGGCTCAAACAGTGCGCCAAGATGCCGACCAAGAACTGGCAGCGTTTCGCCGAGAAATACAAAGACAACGTGACCGAGACCCGCGAAGAAGTGGCCAACGTCTCGGCGGCGGTGGGTCTGCCGATTGCCGAGTTCCGGCGGATCGTCGGAATCGTTCAGAAAGGCGAACGCGAAGCCGCCAAGGCGAAAAAGGAAATGATCGAGGCGAACCTGCGGCTCGTGATCTCCATCGCCAAGAAATACACCAACCGTGGCCTGCAGTTCTTGGACCTGATCCAGGAAGGCAACATCGGTCTGATGAAGGCGGTCGACAAGTTCGAATACCGCCGCGGATACAAATTCTCGACCTACGCCACGTGGTGGATCCGTCAGGCCATCACCCGGTCGATCGCCGACCAAGCGCGCACCATCCGGATCCCGGTGCACATGATCGAAACGATCAACAAGCTGGTCCGCACCTCGCGGCAGATGCTGCACGAGATCGGCCGCGAACCGACCCCGGAAGAACTGGCGGCGAAGCTGTCGATGCCGCTGGAAAAGGTCCGTAAGGTCCTGAAGATCGCCAAAGAGCCGATCTCCCTCGAAACGCCGATCGGCGACGAGGAAGACAGCCATCTCGGCGACTTCATCGAGGACAAGCTGGCGGTGCAACCGCTGGACGCGGCGATCCAAGCCAACCTGCGCGAAACCACGACCCGCGTGCTGGCGTCACTGACCCCGCGCGAAGAGCGGGTGCTGCGGATGCGGTTCGGGATCGGCATGAACACCGACCACACGCTGGAAGAAGTCGGCCAGCAATTCTCGGTCACCCGGGAACGGATTCGGCAGATCGAAGCGAAGGCGCTCCGCAAGCTCAAGCACCCGAGCCGCTCGCGCAAACTCCGCAGCTTCTTGGACTACTGATCGGCACAACCGGCCGGCGTTACGCCCGCCATTTAATCGAGCACCCCATCGACGGGTGCTGCACCTCCGGCCCATGGCCGGTCTCGGCCACTTGCCGCATGGCGGCGATCAATTCCGGGACCCGGTCGATGGTGTCGTCCTGCATTTTCTTGTCATCGATCCGGCCCCGGTATTGCAATTCGAAGGCCCTGTTGTAGCCGAAGAAATCCGGAGTACAGACGGCACCATAGGCGCGCGCCACGGATTGATCTTCATCCACCAGATACGGGAACGTGAAACCGTGCGCCGCGGCGAACTTGATCATTTCCGGTGGGCTGTCGGCAGGTGTCAGGCGATAATCGTTCGGCATGATCGCAGCGACGCCGATACCCTCGGCCATCAAGGTCTTGGCGTCCTCGGCCAGCCGGCCGGCGATGGCCTTCACGTACGGGCAATGATTGCAGATGAACGCAACCAACAACCCCTTCTCACCCATCAGCGCGTCCCGATCATATGTGCGTCCATCGGCATCCCGAAGGGTGAAGTCCGGTGCCGGCTGGCCGAAATCGCAGATCGGTGTATCCAAGAGCATGTCGTCTCCGTGCGAGCGTTATGTTAGATCAGATACCCGACCAAGCGGCCGCACACCAGGGTCGCCACCCACAACAACAGTGACAGCGCCGCGCCGAGTTTCAGGCGCGGGTCCGGTTCCGTCGCATTCAATAAACTGGGCTCCGCTTCGACGATTTCACGCCACACCGGGCTTGCCCGTACCCAGGCGATGTTCAGCAGGCTAACGCCGGTGATCCCGAGCTTAACCAGGAATACATCGGTCCGCACATAGTCCAGTGCGCTGACCGAAAACAGCGCCAACCCCGTGACGGCGGCCAACCCTAATCCGGCAGCGGAAACGGGCACGCACACCTTCGCCAGGACTCGGACCGGAATAATCGCCCGATAAAACCCGAGCATCCGAAGATTGAGGACAGTGATCGATCCGATCAACAGACCGATACCGAGGATATGCGCGGCATTGACGAGCGGATAAACCCAAATGGATTGGCGGAGTGCGCTAACGACCTCCAACGTGGTCAATTGCGCGAGGAAGTCCATCATCGATCACGTCCTACCTCGGCGTCCGGTCCGTCAATCGCGATTGGGATAAAGGTCGTAGGTCTTGCCCTTGATCTTCACCCGTTCCGCCTTGACGCGACGGTCGGTCGCCTCCCGGGAACGATGTCCGGTAACCTCGATATCGGTCCCGGGGGACATCAACGCCTCGGTCAGGCCCGCGCGCTCGTTGCGCCAAGGTTGACCAACCTCGATGGTCCAGGCTTCGCCGTTGACGTTCAGTGTCAGCAATCCGTGCGGATTGCCCAATCGGGCTTCGGTGATCGTGCCGGAGATGATGAAATTCCCATCTTCGGCCCAACGCCAGCCATGGTGGGCCTGAACCAGGCTGGACGATGCCGCTGTCACTACGATGGCGACCACAAGGGTTCTCAAGAAACTGCGCCGTGAAAACATGATCACCATCCCGCCGACCGTTGCACTAACTCTTGCAGACATGTGACGATCTTGAGACGAATGCAAGTGAGGAGAATATGACGGCATGCCTTAAGCGCGTGACAGGGCGAGGCCGGTTTTGTATCAGAAGACGGTTGAGCATCTGGTTTGGGCCTGTAGCTCAATTGGTTAGAGCCGACGGCTCATAACCGTCTGGTTGCAGGTTCGAGTCCTGCCGGGCCCACCACTCTTCCGCGCTGCTTTCGAGTTCCGGGGCTTTGCCCTCAAGTTTTATCGTCTATTGGCGGTTGTCCGGTTCTAGTTCTTCAGCGTCCTGGCTCCATTCCCCTTCAGACATTGCACTTCACCAAATTCCATCGGTCGGACTCTGCAAACAACTGAGATGCGACGGCCGTCCGAGCTTGGTGCGCTACACCCTCCCCATCCATCTGGGCTACGACCTGATTGGCCGCCGGTCTTGAGCTTTAAGTGGGATTGTCAGGGGCGATAATGCACCTCTTGATATCCGGGCGCGGACCCCCGCGCCGGGTTAAGGGCGCGGGGGATCGAGGTTGAAGTGTGCAGCAACAACCCCAGCGGAGACGTTTCCGTCCGCTCTTTAGGTATATGAGACGGGTGACGGGGAATTCCACGGGATTTGACGCGAATGCCTATTTTTCAGTCAAAAATCCAAAAATGAACATAATTTAATCTATATTGCGATGCGGCAGGCCGCTTAGAGCGCACATATCCGCCTATTTTTACCGTCAAATAAATCTTTTGTTTCAATCCCTTATTTTTATCCACAGGGCGCCGCCCCCTGTTGGCCTGAGTATTGCGGTGCAGCATGCGTGCAGCAACTAACCTTACTACAGGGAGACTATTTCTATGCGTAAATCCTATACGTCTGCGCTCGCGGTCGGTGCGGTTGCGACGACTGTCGCGCTTGGCGGCATGGCGCATGCGGCCGAGACCATAAAAGTCGGCGTGCTTCATTCCTTGTCCGGCACCATGGCCATTTCCGAAACCACGCTCAAAGACACGGTTGAAATGCTCGTCGACCAGCAGAACGCCAAGGGCGGCCTGCTGGGTAAGCAACTCGAAGCCGTCGTTGTCGACCCGGCATCCGATTGGCCGTTGTTTGCGGAGAAAGCCCGCGAACTGCTGACCGTTCAAAACGTGGATGTGATCTTCGGCTCCTGGACGTCGGTGTCGCGGAAGTCCGCGTTGCCGGTTCTTGAGGAACTGAATGGGCTGATGTTCTATCCGGTTCAGTACGAAGGCGAGGAATCGTCCAAGAACGTCTTCTACACCGG
This sequence comes from Rhodospirillales bacterium, assembly GCA_965601835.1. Taxonomy (GTDB): domain Bacteria; phylum Pseudomonadota; class Alphaproteobacteria; order Rhodospirillales; family Casp-alpha2; genus UBA4479. The sequence goes on along the minus strand of OZ271842.1, from coordinate 3,081,473 downwards.
CGCCGCGCCGAACCAGCAGGCGATCCCGGCGGTCGATTATTATCTGGAGGAACTGGGCGTCGAGAAGTTCGCGCTGCTCGGCACCGACTACGTGTATCCCCGAACCACCAACAAAATTCTTGAGCAATACCTGAAAGACAAAGGCATTGCCGAGAGCGACATCTTCGTCAACTACACACCGTTCGGTCATTCCGATTGGTCGAAGATCGTTGCCGACGTCGTCGCCCTTGGCGCGGACGGCAAGAAAGTCGGTGTCGTGTCGACCATCAACGGCGATGCCAACATCGGCTTCTACAAAGAACTCGCCGCAGCGGGTGTGTCCGCCGACGATATCCCGGTGGTCGCGTTCTCGGTCGGCGAAGAAGAGCTGTCGGGTCTCGATACGTCGAACCTGGTCGGCCACTTGGCGGCGTGGAACTACTTCCAATCCGCCGATACCGACGTCAATGCCGGGTTCATCAAAGCGTGGAAAGACCGCATGGGCGCCGACCGCGTGACCAACGATCCGATGGAAGCGCACTACATCGGCTTCAATATGTGGGTCAACGCCGTGACCAAAGCCGGCACCACGGATGTGGATGCCGTCCGCACCGCCATGTACGGGCAGGAGTTCCCGAACCTGACGGGCGGCACCGCAGTCATGCTGCCGAACCACCACCTGACCAAGCCGGTGCTGATCGGCGAGATCCAGGCGGACGGTCAGTTCGACATCATCTCGCAAACGGAACCGGTGCCGGGCGACGCCTGGACCGATTTCCTGCCGGAATCCGCGGTTCTGAAATCGGATTGGAAGGACCTCGGGTGCGGAATGTACAACACGCAAACCAAAACCTGCGTCCAGCTTCAATCCAACTATTGATCTAACCTGGGACATCCGCCGGGGCGCTTGCGCCCCGGCGACCTCCCAACTGGCCCTTTCCTAAGGTGTCTTATAGCGCGATGCGGTTCCTCGTCCTTTGCCTACTCTCCATAGGCGTCATCTCAGTCCTCGACGTATCCGCCGTCGCAGCAAACGACCTTCAGCCGGTTCTCCAAGAAAACGCGAAATCGATCGAACGGCCATCGCGCCGCACGGTCGCCGATGCCATCGAAACCCTATTCGCCTCTGGTGCCACGGGCGTCACCCCGTTCCTGGAGCGTTGGCGCGATAAACAAGTGTGGCGGCGCAAGGAAGACGGGGTGTTTTTCTTCGCCCCCGATGCCCGTGGCGATATCGAACTGACGGACATCGATACCGGCGAACGTGTCGCGGTTGCGTCGTCTCGCGACCTCAGGCAAATCAAACCGAATTCGGGTGTGCGGGCCGTCATCAACGCGGCCCTGGTGCGCTTTCAGCTGACGGATTCCGATCCCGCCGTGCGTGCGGCCGCGCTCGACACGCTGGAGCGCAGCGCCGACGCCAGTCAGCTCGAGCCGTTGCGGGCCTCCATCGACAAAGAAACCGACCCGGATCTTAGGGCACGCAAAGTCCGTCTCGAAGGGTTGATGACCATTTCGTATGGCGATACGGCGGACGAACGTGTCGCCGCGATCCGCAGGTTCGACGGCGACATCGGCATCGATGTGCGTGCCGCGCTCAATCCGCTGCTGACCACGACGACGGACGTCGCGGTCGACCTGCCGACCGACAAGAATGTCGCCCGCCGCCTGCAGGCCGGCGTCGATATCGACCGTCGTGCGGCGCACGAGAAACTAGCCGCGGCGGGGTTCGCCCCGCCCCCTGTCGAGACATCCGCGCGGAACGAGGCGCTCGTCGCCAACGTCATCGACGGCGCGGTCGGGGGGATTCCGCTGGCGACGTTGAACACCGAGGCGGCGCGCGACGATGCCTACCGGGCGCTGGCTGAAGCCGGGAAAGTGCCGCCGTTCGTCACCGCGAGCGAGTTGGATGCGCTGTTCGCGTCGCATGTCTTTTACGAGGTATATGCCGAACCAGACGCGCGCGTCACCGCCGCCGCCCTGGAAAGCCTGTCCTCCATCGATACATCGGTCAATGTGAACCAGGTGCTCGATCTGGGGCTGGATGCGTTGTCGCTGGCATCGATCTACTTCCTCGCGGCCATTGGTCTCGCCATCACCTTCGGGGTCATGCGCGTGATCAACATGGCGCACGGAGAGTTCATCATGATGGGCGCGTACACGGGCTATGTCGTCCAGCAGTTCATCACCGATTACACGCTGTCCATCGCCGTTGCGCTGCCATTGGCGTTCGCCGTTACGTTTCTCGCCGGCGTCATCATGGAGCGACTGGTCATTCGCCATTTGATGCACCGTCCCCTGGAAACGCTGTTGGCCACCTTCGGCATTTCCATCGCGCTACAGCAACTGGCCAAGAACATCTTCGGCACCCAAGCGGTGCCCCTGACCGCACCGTCCTGGCTCGACGGGTCTTTGATCTTCAACGACATCGTGTCGATCTCCTACATCCGGATCGCGATTTTCGTTCTCGCCGTCGTGTTCTTCGTGCTGCTGCTCTACATCCTGCAGCGGACCCGTCTTGGCCTCGAAGTGCGCGCGGTGACGCAAAATCCGGCCATGGCATCGTCGATGGGGATCAACCCGGACCGCATCAACATGCTGACCTTCGGGCTCGGCTCCGGCATCGCCGGCATTGCCGGCGTCGCCATCGGGCTTTTTGCTCAGGTCACGTCCGAGCTCGGCGCCAACTACATCGTGCAGTCGTTTATGACCGTGGTCGTCGGCGGTGTCGGCAGCATCTTCGGGACGTTGGCGGGGGCGGGCATGATCGGCTCGCTGCAAAAGGTGATCGAGTGGTTCAATCCGGCGAACACACTGGCTGCGCAGACCTACATGATCATCTTCGTCATCATCTTCATCCAGTTCCGGCCACGGGGCATCATCGCCCTCAAGGGCCGGGCCGCGGGGGATTGAGCCATGACGGATAAACCGATCCCGTTGCAGCCGCCGCGCCCGTTCCTGGTGCGCAATCCCTCCGTCCTGGTTTTCGTCTTGCTGCTGGCCGCCGTGACGCTGATCGCGACCCTGTTGTCGGAAGCCTTCGGCGTCGGGCTGGTCTCCACCAGCACCATCAAGATTCTCGGCAAGACCCTGTGCCTGTGTCTGATCGCCATCGCGATGGATCTGGTGTGGGGGTATTGCGGCATTCTGTCGCTGGGTCATTTCGCGTTCTTCGGCTTGGGCGGGTACATGATCGGCATGTGGCTGATGTACGAGCGCACCAAGGATATCGTCGTGAATTCGCTGGCCGAACAAGCGCTGCCGCCGACGCCGCAAGAGATCGAGGACGCCATTGGCACGCAGATCTTCGGCGTCGTCGGGGGATCGGACATCCCGGCGATCTGGTACTTCGCCGACAGCCTTGCGGCGCAGTTGGCGTTGGTGGTTCTGGTGCCCGGACTTCTGGCGTTGGTGTTCGGCTGGCTCGCGTTCCGCTCCCGGGTGACGGGCGTGTACCTTTCGATCCTGACCCAGGCCATGACGCTCGCGCTCGCCCTTTACCTGTTCCAGAACGATTCCGGGCTTCGCGGCAACAACGGCCTATCGGGCCTGCAGAACATTCCCGGCCTGACCGACGTCCCGCAATCGATCATCTCGATCTGGTTCCTGTGGGGATCCGCGCTGGCGCTCGGGCTCGGCTACGTCCTCGCCGCCTGGGTCGTGTCCGGCAAGTTCGGCAGCATCATCCGCGGGATCCGCGACGACGAGCCGCGCGTCCGGTTCCTCGGCTATCCCGTCGAAATCTACAAGCTGTTCATCTTCACCCTGACCGCCGTGATCGCCGCCATCGCCGGCGCGTTGTATTACCCGCAGGCCGGCATCATCAATCCGGCGGAACTGGCGCCCATCGCCTCGATCTATCTTGCGGTGTGGGTCGCCATCGGCGGCCGCGGCCGGTTGTACGGCGCGGTCATCGGCGCCGCCTTGGTCTCGCTGTTGTCGTCGGCCTTCACCGGCGGCCAGGTCCCGGACGTGCCGCTCGGCTTCGCGACGCTGCAGTGGGTGGACTGGTGGACGGTGTTCCTCGGCTTCGGTTTCGTGCTGGTGACGCTGTATGCGCCGCAGGGCATCGGTGGCCTGGTCGACCGCCTGGTGCGTAGGAGAGACGAGGCATGAGCGCGCTTTTGGAAGTCGACGGCGTGTCCGTGGCCTTCGACGGCTACAAGGCCATCAACGAGCTGTCGTTCGAGATTGCCGAAGGCGAACTGCGCGCGGTGATCGGCCCGAACGGCGCCGGCAAGACCACGTTTATGGACATCGTGACCGGCAAGACCCGCCCGGACAGCGGCCGGGTGCAATGGGGCTCGCCGCCGCAGAACCTTCTCAAGATGTCGGAGAGCAAGATCGCGCAGCTCGGGATCGGCCGGAAGTTTCAGCGCCCGACCGTGTTCGAGACACAATCCGTGCACGACAATCTTTTGATATCGCTCCGAAAAAAGCGTGATCCTCTGTCGGCGCTGTTCTACCGGCCGAACTCGGCGGACCTGTCCAAGGTCGAGGAGTTGGCAGTCGAAATCGGCCTGCAACAGGACCTGCCGCGGATCGCCGGCGAGTTGTCGCACGGGCAGAAACAGTGGCTGGAAATCGGGATGCTGTTGGCCCAGGACCCGAAACTTCTTTTGGTCGATGAACCCGCGGCGGGGATGACGCCGTCCGAGCGGGAACACACCACCGATTTGTTGAAGCGCACCGCCGGCAAGCGCGCCGTCGTCGTCGTCGAGCACGATATGGAATTCGTGCGCCGGTTGGACTGCCGGGTGACCGTGTTGCACGAAGGGTCCGTTCTCGCCGAAGGATCCCTCGATTTCGTGACAAGCAATCAGGACGTCATCGACGTCTATCTCGGGAGGTGACACGGATGCTCGAGATCGAAGACTTTTGTCTCCATTACAAACAATCGCAGATCCTCTACGACGTCAGCCTGTCCGTGGCACAGGGCAAGATCACCTGCGTCATGGGGACCAACGGGGTCGGCAAGACCAGCCTGTTGAAAGCGATCTCGGGAACCCATCACCGCTCGTCTGGGGCCTATCGTCTAGATGGCAAGGACATAAAGACGCCGCCGTCGCATGTGCTTGCCGCCGCGGGGGTCGGATACGTGCCCCAGGGGCGCATGATCTTTCCGCTCTTGACGGTGCGCGAGAACCTGGAGACGGGGTTCGCGTGCCTGCCCAAATCGGATCATGCGGTGCCCGACGAGATTTACGAACTGTTCCCGGTGCTGAAGGAAATGCGGGGACGCCGCGGCGGCGATCTGTCCGGCGGCCAACAACAGCAACTCGCCATCGGCCGCGCGTTGATCGCGCGCCCCAAGCTTTTGCTTTTGGATGAGCCGACCGAGGGCATTCAGCCGAACATCATTCAGCAGATCGGGCGCGTCATCGAATACCTGCGCGACCAGGGGACGATGGGCATTTTGCTGGTGGAGCAGTACTTTGACTTTGCCTACGGCTTGGCCGACCATTTTGTCGCGCTCGAACGCGGCCGCGTGACGTTGGACGGGGGCAAAGGAGATTTCAGCCGGGATGAAATCTTCTCGAAGGTGACGGTCTAGAACCGTGAGCAGCCAGGCTGCCGTCAAAATGGCCGACGGTGAACCGAGGGGGATGGAAACGAGGCCGATGTTCGACGACATCTCATCGTTTGACGGTCAGACCGATGGTCCGATTTTGCAGCGTGCTCGCGGGCGCGGCGCCTGCACGTTCAAGGTCCGGGACGGACACACGGTGCTCGACACCCTCGGCCAGTCCGGCTCGTTCAAGGTGCGGCTGCCGAAGCTCCCCAAGGGCAGCGTGCCCGAAGCGGTGCTGCTGAACACGGCGGGCGGGCTGACGGGCGGCGATCGGATGTCTTTCACCGGGCGCGTCGCCGCGGGTGGGCACGCCGTCTACACGACCCAGGCCTGCGAGCGGGCGTACCGGTCGCTCTCCGGCGACGCTTTTGTCGAGACGCGCTTGAGTGCCGGCGCCGACGCCACCCTGGAATGGCTGCCGCAGGAAACGATCCTTTTCGACGGGGCGCGGTTGCGGCGTACCTTCGATGTGGACCTGGCCGTCGGCGCGACGCTGTTGGCGCATGAAACCGTCGTCTTCGGCCGCACGGCGATGGGCGAGGCAGTCACCGACGGCGCTTTCCGGGATACGTGGCGGGTTCGCCGCGACGGCCGCCTGGTGCATGCCGACGTGCTGTGCGTCGACGGTGAAATCGATGCCGTAAACGCGCGCGCGGCAACGCTTCGCGGCGCCAAGGCGATGTCGACGATTGTCTATATCGGCGACGATGCGACCGCCTGTCTGGACGATGTCCGCGCGGTCTTGGATGGCGCCGGCGGCGCCAGTGGATGGGACGGCAAGCTGGTGTGCCGGATCGTGGCGGCGGACAGCGCCGCGTTGCGCAACGTCGTCATTCCGGTTTTGAACGTATTGCGGGACGGGCGGGCAATGCCGCGCGTCTGGTCGATTTGAGGAGGTCTGGATGAATTTAACGCCACGGGAAAAGGACAAACTGCTGGTGTCGATGGCGGCGATGGTCGCCCGGCGCCGGTTGGAGCGGGGGGTGAAACTCAACCACCCCGAAGCGGTGGCGTTGATCACCGATTACGTGGTCGAGGGTGCCCGCGATGGGCGTTCGGTCGCCGATCTGATGGAGGCGGGCGCGCACGTCATTACCCGCGATCAGGTCATGGAGGGCGTGCCGGAGATGATCCACGACGTACAGGTCGAAGCCACCTTTCCCGACGGCACCAAATTGGTGACCGTGCACGAACCGATCCGCTGAGGAGGGCATCATGATCCCAGGAGAAGTCATTCCCGCCGACGGCGAGATCGAGCTGAACGAGGGGCAACCGACGGTCGAGATCGAGGTTGCCAACACCGGCGACCGCCCGGTCCAAGTCGGCAGCCATTATCATTTCTATGAGACCAACACGGGCCTCGCGTTCGACCGCGACAAAGCCCGCGGCATGCGGCTCGATATCGCGGCGGGCACCGCGGTGCGGTTCGAGCCCGGCCAATCGCGGACCGTGACCTTGGTGCCGTTGTCCGGCGCGCGGACGGTCTACGGCTTCAACCAAAAGATCATGGGGGATCTCGATGCCGGCTAAAATTTCCCGCGCCGCGTACGCGGACATGTTCGGCCCGACCGTCGGCGACAAAGTGCGCCTGGCGGATACGGAATTGTTCATCGAGGTCGAAAAGGACTTCACCACCTACGGCGAAGAGGTGAAATTCGGCGGCGGCAAGGTGATCCGCGACGGCATGGGGCAGGCGCAAACCACGCGCGCTGGCGGCGCCGTCGACACCGTCATCACCAATGCGCTGATCGTCGATTACACCGGTATCGTGAAGGCCGACGTGGGGCTCAAGGACGGGCAAATCGTCGCCATCGGCAAGGCCGGAAACCCCGATACCCAGCCCGGCGTCGACATCGTCGTCGGCCCCAGTACCGAAGCGATTGCGGGCGAGGGCAAGATCCTGACCGCCGGCGGCTTCGATGCGCACATTCACATGATCTGCCCGCAGCAGATCGACGATGCGATCATGTCCGGCGTCACCACCATGCTGGGCGGCGGCACCGGTCCCGCGACCGGCACCAACGCGACGACCTGCACGCCTGGCAGCTGGCACATCGGCCGCATGATTCAGGCCGCCGATGCGTTCCCCGTGAACCTGGCGTTTTCGGGCAAGGGCAATGCGTCGTTGCCCGACGCGCTCCGCGAGCAAATCGTCGGCGGGGCATGCGCCATGAAACTGCACGAGGACTGGGGCACCACGCCTGCCGCCATCGATTGCTGCCTGAGTGTCGCCGACGAGATGGACGTCCAAGTGATGATCCACACCGATACCCTGAACGAATCCGGGTTCGTCGAGAACACCGTGGCGTCGTTCAAGGGGCGCACGATCCATGCGTTCCACACCGAAGGGGCGGGGGGCGGCCATGCGCCGGACATCATCAAGGTGTGCGGCGAAGCCAACGTGATCCCGTCGTCGACCAACCCGACACGGCCGTACACGGTCAACACCATCGACGAGCACTTGGACATGCTGATGGTGTGCCATCACCTGGACAGCAAAATCCCCGAGGACGTGGCCTTCGCCGAAAGCCGCATCCGCCGCGAGACCATCGCCGCCGAGGATATCCTGCACGACATGGGCGCGTTCTCGATCATCGCGTCCGACAGCCAGGCCATGGGCCGGGTCGGCGAGGTGGTGATCCGCACCTGGCAGACGGCGGACAAGATGAAGCGCCAACGCGGCGCGCTGCCCGAAGAGACCGGCGACAACGACAACATGCGGGTGAAACGCTACATCGCGAAATACACCATCAACCCGGCGATCGCGCACGGCATGGCCGATCACATCGGTTCCATCGAGGTCGGCAAGCGCGCCGACTTGGTGTTGTGGTCGCCCGCGTTCTTCGGGGTCAAACCGGATTTGATTCTGGTCGGCGGCACCATCGCCGCGGCGCAGATGGGCGATCCCAATGCCTCGATCCCGACTCCGCAGCCGGTGCATTACCGCCCCATGTTCGGCGCTTTCGGGAAATCCTTGACCAACAGCGCCGTGACCTTCGTCAGCCAAGCTGCCATCGATAACGATCTGGCGGCGATGTTGGAGATCGACAAGACGCTGTTGCCGGTCAAGAACACCCGCGGCGGTATCTCCAAGGCGTCGATGAAGCTGAACGACAAGACGCCGACGGTGGAGGTCGATCCGGAAACCTATGAAGTGCGCGCCGACGGCGAACTGCTGACGTGCGAGCCGGCCGCCGAGTTGCCGATGGCGCAGCGGTACTTCCTGTTCTGATGGCGACCGCAACATCCATCAAGCGGGCCGGCGATTGGTCGGGTCCGGCGGCGGATACGGTGGTGCTGACCTATCACGACCGGCACCGTCGCAGGCTGGCCATGACCGGGGTCGGCGGCCTTGCGTTCGTGCTCGATCTGGAAAAAGCGACGGTGCTGCAGGACGGCGACGCGCTGCCGCTCGACGACGGACGCCTGATCGCGGTCAAAGCCGCCACGGAACCGTTGCTGGAGATCACCTGTGGCGACCCGGAGCATCTGGCGCGGGTGGCCTGGCACCTCGGAAACCGGCATCTGCCGACGCAAATCGACGGCACCCGGATCCTGATCCGCGACGATCACGTGATCGCCGAGATGGTGCGCGGATTGGGTGCCGAGGCGAAACAAATCGACGCCCCCTTTACCCCCGAAGGCGGCGCTTACGGCGAGGGTGGCGGAGGACACCACCATGAGCACTAGCGCGCTCTATCGTCTGATGGCGTGGTTGTCGCCGAGCTACCCGGTCGGTGCGTTCGCGTATTCGCACGGCATCGAATGGGCGGTCGAAGACGGTCGGATCGAAGATGCCGCGACACTGACCGATTGGATCGACGCCGTGCTGCGTCATGGCGGCGGGTGGAGCGACGCGGTGGCGTTCTGCCACGCTTATGAGGCCGCGAACGATCCTGAGCAACTGACCGACTTGAATGATTTTGTGATCGCGCTGGCGCCGTCGGAAGAGCGGCACCTGGAAACCACGGCGCAGGGTGCCGCGTTCCTAAAAACGTCCGCCGATGCATGGCCTTGGACCGGCTGCGATGCGGTCGTGTCGGCATTGGCGGGCCCGGTCGCCTATCCCGTCGCCGTCGCCGCGGTCGCCGCCGGACACGGCATCGCGAAAACGGACGCGCTGCATGCCTTGCTGCACGGCATCGCCGCCAATCTGGTGTCCGCCGGGGTGCGTTTGATCCCGCTCGGACAAACCGACGGACAGCGGGCGTTGGCAAAACTCGAGGCCACGGTCCATGCGGTCGCGGCGTCCGCGCATGACGCGGATCTCACCGACATCGGCGGCATTGCGATGCTGTCCGACATCGCCGCCATGCGGCACGAAACCCAATACACGAGGTTATTTCGATCATGAGCATCTCCCCCAACGGTCCCCTGCGCGTCGGCATCGGCGGCCCCGTCGGCTCCGGCAAAACGGCGTTGATGGAACAACTCTGCCGCCGGTTCCACCCGGTCTATGACATCTGCGCCATCACCAACGATATCTACACCAAGGAAGACGCCAAGATCCTGACCCGCACCGGGGCGCTGCCGGAAGAACGGATCATGGGCGTCGAGACCGGCGGCTGCCCGCATACCGCGATCCGCGAGGATGCCTCGATCAACTTGGCGGCGATCGAGACCATGCGCGGCACGTTTCCGAACCTGGACATCGTGCTGATCGAAAGCGGCGGCGACAACCTGGCGGCGACGTTCTCGCCGGAACTGGCGGACATTACCATCTATGTGATCGACGTGTCGGCGGGCGAGAAAATCCCCCGCAAGGGCGGCCCCGGCATCACGCGGTCGGACATGTTCGTCATCAACAAGACCGACCTCGCCGATTTGGTGGGCGCGGATCTCTCGGTCATGGATTCCGATACCCAAAAAATGCGCCCGACCCGGCCGTTCGTCTTCAGCAACATGAAGACCGGCGACGGCGTCGACGCGATCGCGGACTTCGTGGTCAATGCCGGGGGTGTTCGCAAAGTCTCTTAAGAAGCTGTATCTGCCGAATGTTACTGGCTAGCAACCTGTGACGGACGTTCCACCGTCATTCACAGGGCATATTGCCACTCGATTATGAGTTCATATCCAACGGCTCGCTAAGGCGATGTTTTTAGTCTGTACATAGTTGAGCAGCGCTTCGCGGCCTTTTTCCCGTCCGTAACCGGACTTGCCGTAACCACCGAAGGGCGTTTCGACCCCACCCGCATACCATTCGTTGACGAATATCTGGCCGGCCCGCATTTTGCGGGCGACCGTCATCGCGCGATCGATATCCGTCGTAAAAACACCCCCGACGAGGCCGTAGTCGGTGCCGTTTGCGATAGCCAGCGCATTCTCATCAGACTGGAACTTCAGGACTGACAACACCGGACCGAATACTTCTTCCTGCGCGATAGTCATGTTGGGTGAGACATTCTCGAACACAGTCGGCTCCAGAAAAAAGCCGTCGCGGTTCAGTCGACGCCCGCCGGTGACGGCCCGCGCGCCATCGGCTTCGGCAATCCTGCACATGTCTTCGGCCCTGCCTCGCTGCTTCTCGGAGATCATGGCACCCATGTTCGATCCGAAATCCGGTCGCTCAATTCCTGGCCCAACGGATAGGTTGCGCGCCATGGCCGCGACGCGCTCGACCATCTCGTCGTGAAGGCTCTCGTGAACAATCAGCCGCGACATGGCCGAGCACACCTGCCCGGCGTTGAAATAAATCCCCCAGCGAACCGAGTCGATAACAGCGTCCCGGTCTGCGTCCGGATAGACAATCGCCGCCGACTTACCGCCGAGTTCCAACACGCACGGCACCACATTGGCCGCCGCGGCAGTGGCAATGGAAATGCCGGTTGGGACGGAGCCCGTGAAGACGATTTGATCGATGCCGGGGTGTGCGGCGAGTGCCGCACCGGCTTCGTGACCGTGCCCGCAAAAGATGTTGATGGCTCCCCTCGGCAGACCGACATGCTCGCCGGCACGGGCAATGTACGCATTCGTCAGGGGATCCAGCTCCGGCGTTTTGACGACGCAGGCATTGCCGGTCGCAAGCCCCGCCGACAAGGACCGCGCGGTCATTTCCAGCGGATAGTTCCACGGGATAATCTGTGCCGACACGCCGTAGGGTTCGAGCGCCGTAAAGTCATAGTAGCTGTCGCCGAGCGGGATCGAGCGGCCTTCCAAGGTTTCGGCCTGGTTGCCGTAGTACTCGAAATAGCGCGCCGCCCCTTCGATCTCGAGGCGCGACTCCCACAGCGGTTTGCCGGCTTCACGTGTCAGGATCGGCGCGATCTCCTCGATGCGGTCCAACAGATAGTCACCCATGCCGCGCACCATTCTGCCACGCTCGACCGGGCGCATGGCTGTCAACGTGCCGCTTTCATGGCACGCACGCGCGGCAGCAACGGCGCGGTCCACATCAACGGTATCGGCAGCCGCTTGTTCCGCCAGCAATTCACCCGTGGCCGGATCTTCGACGGCAATCCATCCCGCGCCGCCGTCGACCCAGGTGCCGTCAATGTAATTCTGCCAATAGGGTGCGATGGCGTCAGTCATCGACGGCTTCTCGCATCCATTGCTGCAAGGTCTGGATCGAGTGCTCGGAATTGACCCCATGAGATGGATCGACGACCAGCGGGCCGGGCCGATAACCGCGGCTATTCAACCCCCGTTGGACAGACTCAACCAAGCGCACGTCTTCAGCGACCGTCGTTTCCAAGTCCTGAATTGCGAGTTGCCGCACCACTGCATCTTCAACGCCTTCTCTCGAGTACCAGCCCCGCCAAACAGTGACCCTATCAACGGCCTCGGGCCGCCAATGATAGGTATTCAAAATGTTTCCGGGATATACCTGGAACGAGAAAGCAGGCCATAAGAACCAAGACCCGTAATCGGCCGCATGCGTATTCGCGCTGGGGTCGATTTTGTAGGACATCTTGTCAAGGTTCTGGCATTCGGTGGTATGCCAAAGAGCGTGCCCATTCGGTTCGATATTGTACGTTTTCGGATTGATCACACCGGCGACAAACGCCCGGTGATTGAGCGAGCAATGGTAGCATTCGGAGTAGTTCTCTACCGAGATCTTCCAGTTGCATTGCTCATCGATAGCGATCCAATCCATGGGTGCGAGCGTGTCGATATGCGGCACAAAATCCCTGAGCGCCGCGCGTGCACCTGGGAACCACGTGTCCATCGGTGCCGCGTCCGGATCGAGGTTCACGAACAAAAACCCGCAGAAGTCATCAACCAGCACTTCGGTGAGTTTGATGTCCCGCATCGGGAAATCTCCCATCGACTTGATGTTCGGCCCGCCTTTCAATTGCCCGTCGAGGCCGTAACTCCAAGCGTGATACGGGCACGTGATGGCCCGGCAGTTGCCGGTTCCATCCAATAACTCATGCGCCCGGTGTTGGCAGACATTATAGAATGCGCGGACCTCGCCGTCGGTACCGCGAATACAGAACAGGTTTTCGTCGGCGATGCGAAACGTGAAGTAATCGCCGGGGGCAGCAACCTGAGACACATGGCCGGCGAACTGCCATGTCCGCGCCAGCAGGCCGGACATCTCCCGGACGAAATTGCCCGGGTCGGTGTAATATTGAGGCTCTAGTGACCGTGTCGGCGCGGTCGATGCGCTCATGCAGCCTCCCAGCTTTCGCCCAAGAACCGCAACCAATTCTCTCCCATGACGCGGCGAGTGCGCGCCTCCGGCCAACCTGCGCGCACCATGGCATGCGTCAGATTGGGGTATTCGGCCGGGCCGTCGAGACCCTTCGGGTTGGGCGGTCTTCCCGGGAAACCCTTGGTGAGAGGACGTCCGTAGCCCTTATCCGAGCGCAGCCAAGTAAAGAACGCTTCGTCATGCCCCTCGGTAAAATCGGTGCCAATGCCGACGTTCTCTTCGCCCACAAGATCGATCACAGCCTCGAACGCGCGGACGCAATCGTCGACTGTCGTATCATTGCCGCTGGGCAGGAAAGGCGGATACGTCGAAGCGCCGACAAACGCGCCGTTGTCAGCGCCGAACCGAAGCAGGTCATCGGATTTGTTTCGCGGGTTTTCGTGCAGGCTTCGCGGGACCACGTGCGTAAACGCGACAGGCCTTTTCGAATGCTCAATGGCATCGCGTGCCGTGCGTTCACCGACGTGACTGAGGTCGATGGTAATGCCCAATTCGTTCATCACGTCGATCACGTCACGGCCGTAATCCGACAGGCCGCGGTCTTCCGATTCCCAACAACCGCTGCCAACCAGGTTTTGCGTATTGTAGGTCAACTGCACGATCCGGATACCGAGATCATGGAACAGTCTTAGATAATCAAGCTGAGTTTCGATGGCGAACGTGTTCTGCCAACCCAGGATGATACCGACCCGGCCTTCCTTCTTGGCGGCATGAATATCGTCGATGGTTCGAACTTGCCGGATCAGATCGGCATGGTCGATAAAGCGCCGCTTCCATGCGGCGATATTGTCCATGGTCGCTTCGAAGCCTTCCCATACCGCACAGGTACAATTGGCAGCCGTCAAACCGCCCTGCCGCATGTTCTCGAAAACCGCACGGCTCCATTTCGCGATAATCAACCCGTCTATAATGATGGCATCGTCATGCAGGTTTTCATTGGACATTACAGGCTTTCTCCCTCGGGCCAATAAACGCCCAACTCGTGGCGCCGCTCGTGAAAACGATCGATACTATTGACGGCCGCTTTATCGGCATCGGCGATGACGAACGCGACCAAGGTCTCCAGGAACGCCATAACCGCCACCATGGACGTGAAGAACTGCGGCGTATCCGTTGGGACCACGAACCGGTGTGCGGCGGGCGCCAGGATGGGTGCCGCGGGGCTATCCGAAATAGCGATGATCTCGACACCTTGCTCACGCGCGGCCTCGACGGCTTCGACGACCTCGCGCCGATAGGGCTTAAACGTCATCGCCACCAAGACGTCACCGGGCCGCGCCTGCACCAGCGCATCGACCGGCAACGACCCATCTTGGGGAATGGCCGAAACGTTATCCAGCGCCATACCGAGCAGATACGAGAAGTTCCGGGCGAGAACGTTGGCGATCCCGATCCCAAGTACATAGGTGCGGCGCGCCGATACGATCTGATCGGCTGCCGCCTTCAGCGCGTCGGAATTGGAGTCGGAATAGAGTTTTTCAATGTTATCGATCGCCGCTGCCGCCATGTCCGCATTGATCTTCCTGAGCTTGCCACCCTTAGCCAGAGACTGAAGCCATCGGGCACGGTCGGGAAAACTCTCGCGTCCCTCGCGGATTTCTTCACGAAACGGTTCGCGGAAGCTCTCGAACCCATCGAAACCGATCGTGCGTGCCAGCCGCACAAGCGTGTTGGGTTTAACGCCAGCAGCCTTTGCGATTTGTCGCGTCGAACTGACACCGATCACCCCCGGGTTCTCCAGCATATACGTCGCCGCTTTGCGGAGCTGCGGGGTGAGGACAGCAACGGTGTCGGCGAGATGTTCCAGCACCTGGGTAGGTTGCCACGTTTCGATAGATGGTACAGTTATACTGTTCATAATTGACGATTGTACGTTTGTACGATAATGCTGTCCACCACAAACAAGCGTATCGGAGGCATAAACATGGTCCCATCCCAGGCGCGAGTGGTCATTGTCGGCGGCGGCATTATGGGATGCGGCCTCGCCTATCATCTGGCGCACGAAGGCTGGTCCGATGTGGTGCTGTTGGAAAAAGCGGAGCTGACCTCCGGGTCGACATGGCATGCCGCCGGGCAGATCACCCACTCGACTTCGAGCTTCGGTCTCGGAAAATGCGTCGACTACAACATCGGCTTGTACGCGGGCGCCTTGGAAGAGGAAACCGGTCAGTCTGTGACCTGGCACGGCTGCGGATCGTTTCGTCTCGCCTACACCGAAGACGAAATGGATTGGCTACGCCATACACTGAGCGTCGGCCGGTCGCTCGGATTTAATATCGAGTTGGTCGGCCCCGACCGGATTGGCGAACTGCATCCGTTCTATAACTTGGATGGCGTATTGGGCGCCCTGCACACACCAGAAGACGGACACGCCGATCCGTCCGGCGTAACACAAGCTTTGGCCACTGGCGCACGTCAACTCGGCGCCAAGATCATCCGGCATTGCCGGGCGACGGATATTCAACAACTCCCTAGCGGCGAATGGCAGGTATCGACCGAACAGGGCGACATCGTCTGCGAACATGTCGTCAACGCTGGCGGCACCTACGCCCGGCAAATGGGCGAATGGAGCGGCCTGCAACTGCCGATGACGTCGATGACCCACCATTATTTCGTCACCGACACTGTGCCGGAGTTTCAGAACCTAGAAACGGAATTGCCGGTGATTCGCGACGATCGCCTCGTCTCCGGCTACATCCGAATGGAGCAAAAATCGGGCTTGATTGGGATTTACGAGAAAGAAAACCCCAATACCGTTTGGGAAGACCACTGTCCGTGGGAGGCCGAGAACGAGTTGTTTGCGCCGGACTACGACCGGGTCATGCCATGGCTGGAGAACGCCTTGGATCGCATGCCGATCTTTGCCGAACTGGGCATCAAGCGCGAGGTGCACGGCGCCATTTCTCACCCGCCGGACGGCAACCCGTTGATCGGCCCGGCGCCCGGGGTGCGCAACTATTGGTGCTGCTGCGGCACGCAGATTGGGATCGGCTGGGGGCCGGGCCTGACCCGTGAATTGGCACGCTGGATGGTCCATGGGGCCGCCGACATTTCCATGCGCGAATACGATCCGCGACGCTTCGGCGCCTACGCGACCAAGGATTGGCAGGTGATCAAAGCGAAGGAAGATTATTGCCTGCGCCATGAAATCCCGTTTCCGCATTTCAACCGCTTGGCAGGGCGGCCTGTGAAACCGAGCCCGCTTTACGAACGATTAAAGGACAAAGGCGCGGTTTTCGAGGAGGTCTACGGCCACGAACGGCCACGCTGGTTCGCAAAGAACGGCGTCGCCCAAGAGGACCATTATTCCTTCCGGCGAAACGAAGTGCATGAGTTGGTGGGTGGAGAAGTCGCTGTGGTGCGCGAAAGGGTCGGCATCATGGATATCTCGGCCTTTACGAAGGTCGAGGTATCTGGTCCGGACGCGAACGCATTTCTGGAGCGATTGATCGCCAACCGACTGCCAAAAAAAATCGGCGGAATTATCCTGACGCATCTTCTGAGCCGACGCGGCCGGATTGAGATCGAGCTCACCGTGATCCGCATGGACGTGGATCGGTTGTACCTGGTGTGCGCCGCTTTTTTCGAACAGCGCTTGTTGGATCACTTGGCGCAACACCGGAGAGACGAAGACGTCGATATCATCCTAAGGTCCGACGATTGGGCCGCCTTGGCACTGCAAGGGCCGAAATCGCGGGCGGTACTCGGTGCATGCACGGACGCCGATCTCGGCAATGCTGCTTTCCGGTGGCTATCGGCCCAGCAAATCGCTGTCGCCGGTCACTCGGTTCTGGCGCTGCGGATGTCCTATGCCGGCGAACTGGGGTGGGAACTCCATGGTCCGCGCGAGGCGATGCTGCCGATTTACGATGCGCTTTGGGCCGCCGGCGAGGCGCACGGAATCGCGGATTACGGGTCTTTCGCCATGAACGTCATGCGCTTGGAGAAAATGTACCCGGGCGCCAGCGAACTGACCAACGAGGTAACGTTGCCCGAAGCCAACGTCATGCGCTTTGTCAAAACCGATAAGGACGATTTTGTCGGCAAGACCGAGACCTTGGCCAGCCTCGATGGTCCGATGCCGTGGGTGTGCGCGTACCTGAGCATTGCGCCGGACGGCATAATCGACGGGAGCGGCGGCGAGGCCGTGCTGAAGGATGGTCTAGTGGTTGGCAGCACGTCGTCCATTGCGTTCGGCCATTCGGTCGGCCGCATCATGGCCTTTGCTTACGTCAAGCCCGAGACCGCTGCGCCAGGGACGGCGCTCGACGTGGTCATCGCCGGTGTGCCGCGCGCCGCAGAGGTTCTCGATGCACCGGCATACGACCCCGAAAACGCACGCCCGCGGGAAGACGGATGAAGATCAAACGGATCACCGTCTGGCATGTGCCGCTGACCAGTCATGCGACATACTACATGGCAGCAGGAAAGCAGTGCGCCACGGTGACGACGGTAGTCGTCCGCTTGGAGACCGACACGCCCCATGTCGGATGGGGCGAGGTGTGCAACATTCCGGGCTACCTCCCCGCCTATGCCGGTGGGGTGGCACCGGTGATCGAAGAACTGACGCCGACGCTGATCGGTGCGGACCCGGTCGGCCCGGAAGCTCTGATGGCACGGCTCGACGCCGTTCTCAAAGGCCATGTCTATGCCAAGTCGGCACTCGACATCGCGCTTTGGGATTTGACCGGCAAAGCCGCGGGCCTTCCCTTGTACCAACTGCTCGGCGGTTGCCGGACGACTTCGCTGCCGCTCTATCATTCGATCACCTGCGTTGCGCCCGATGAAATGGCGCGTATCGCCAGAGACGCCTACGACAAGGGCATGCGGCAGATACAAGTCAAACTCGGTGCGGACGACGATTGGCAGACGGACGCGGAGCGGTTGATCAAGGTTCGTGAAGCGGTCGGCGACCGGCCACTCGTGTATGGCGATTGGAATTGCGGCGCCTCGCAACTGGATGCGATCCGCACTGGTCGCGCGGTTGCGCACTTGGATATCATGCTGGAACAACCGTGCGAGACCATCGCCGGCTGCGCAGCGGTCAAAGCGGCCACCGGATTGCCGATGAAGCTGGATGAAAGCGCGCATGACACGGCGACGCTTCTGGAGGCGCATGATCGCCAATGCCTTGATGCCGTGGCGGTAAAGCTATCGAAGTTTGGTGGCGTCAGCGCATCCCGGCGGGCCCGCGATCTTTGCCAATACCTTGGTGCGAAGATGTGCGTCGAGGATACGTGGGGCTCGGACATCACCATGTCTGCGGCGATGCATTTGGCAACCGCCAGCGATCCTGCCATCGTGTTGAACGTATGCGATCTGTCGGGTTATGTCGCACCGCGTCTCGACCCAACTGTACCAAGCCGCGATGGCGCGCATATCTCCATTCCCCAGGGACCGGGCCTTGGGGTCAATCCGGATGCCGACGTTCTCGGTCAACCGCTCGCGATGTATGACTAAGGAAACGAACATGACCACCCACCAAGAACAACTGATTGCCCGCGCCCACGACGTCATGCCGGCCGGCGGTTTCGGCAACTTCGATCCGGGTATCGTCATCCGCGAGGGGCATGGCTCTCACGTCTGGGACGAAGACGGAAACGAGTACATCGATTACCTGATCGGCTCGGGCCCGATGATCCTCGGTCACGGTCATCCAGAAGTGCTGGAAGCCGTGCAGGAACAGCTGGCAAAGGGCATGACGTTCTTTGCCAACAACGCACCCGGTATCGAACTGGCCGAAGCGATCTGCGACGCGATGGCGTGCGCCGAGCAGGTGCGCTTCGTCAGCACCGGCGGCGAGGCCGATATGTACGCCATGCGTCTGGCGCGTGCCTATACCGGGCGCGACAAGATCATGAAGTTCGAGGGTGGCTATCACGGGATGTCGGCGGAGGCGCAAATGAGCTTGGCGCCGGAGAAGCTGGTCAATTTCCCGGTCGCGGTGCCGGACTCCGCGGGAATCCCTGAGAGTGTGCGCGACGAAATGCTGGTCGCGCCCTACAACGATATCGACTTCGCCAGATCCCTGATCGCCGAACACGGCAACGACATCGCGGCGATGATCGTCGAGCCGTTACAACGGATCATTCCACCTCAACCGGGGTTCCTCGAAGCGTTGCGCGACGAATGCACGCGACATGGGATTGTTTTGATCTTTGATGAAGTCGTTACCGGCTTTCGGCTGGCCTATGGCGGGGCACAGGAATTCTTCGGCGTTACACCCGACGTATGCACACTCGGCAAGGTAATCGGCGGCGGCTTTCCGCTTGCCGCCATTGCCGGCAAAGCAGATATCATGGCGCACTTCGACAAAAGAAAAGTCGGTGCTGATGGCTTCTTGATGCAGATCGGGACCCTCAGTGGCAATCCAATTGCCGCCGTTGCCGGATTGAAGACGATGGAAATTCTGCGCCGTCCCGGTCAATACGAGAAGCTGAGCGCGAGCGGTGAGGCCTTGATGTCAGGTTTGAGCGATCAATTGACCAAGGCGGGTCACACCCACCGGATCTCCGGCTACCCCTGCATGTTCGATATCATCTTCACCGATACGGACATTCGCGATTATCGCGACGTCATGACCGGCGACCCGAAAAAGGCCGCCGCGCTCAATGCCGGTCTCCGCAAGCGGGGAATCTTCAAATCACCGTCGAAAATCTATATGTCCATGGCGATTACGGCGGAAGACATCGATGCGACGGTGGCTGCCTGCGCTGATGCGGCGGCGGCTTTGGCTTAGCAATCATCAGATTTCGGTCAAGAGCCGTCGATTGACCAACACTGACTGCTAGTCTAGCTCCGACACGTGCTCGGACAATGGCGCAAGCATCGAATTCATTCATCGTAGCAAGAGGTCTAACGGGACTTGTCCTTAGGCTCACAACCGTAGTTCTTTGAATTCTGCGAAACATGCCATGTCGGCTGACGCCAAAAGAGCGTACCCTTCAAGGTTACCTGTGTCTCAAAGAACGCGCACAAACTTCAACACATTTCATTAATATCCACAAAGTACCTTATTCTTCGTGCATCTCTTCGAGTTTTCTTGATTGGCTATCTTAGCGAACGAGGTTGGGAATTTTGCCGAACGTAGCCTACAGATTCCCATACGTATTCCTTGCCTTCACGCTGGCTTATTACGTGACGTTCTTCGGGCTTGGCCGTCTTTTTGACCGAGAGCGCTTTTGGTCAGTTCCAAAAGAGTACGGGCTTAGCTTTGGCGGCATTGATCCCGGTGTCACGCTGCTGGTTATTGCCGGAGTTAGTTTGTTCGCCACCTCCTTCCTACTTGCTCATTTTTTCTTGCGCTCAAAGGGAGGTTCACAAGCACCTGAGAGCACTCTAACGTCCGGAAGCCCCATGGCCCTGTACTATGCCGCAATCGGGCTATTGTTGATCAATGCGTCATTGGCGATGTTCGATTGGCGCCCAGACGTATTCTATCAGGCGATAACGAATCTAAAGTTTGCCGGTATCATCGCGATACGGATCATTCAGAATGATCAAGAGTTAAGCGGAAAAGCTCAATTCGCGGGGATGGCTTCGGTCGCATTGTTGTTGATCTCGGAGCTTCTCAACTCCTTGAACACCCCATTTCTTCTGAGCCTATCTTGCTTGATGTTGGTTGAGTTGTTGTATTCGCGCAGAAGGTGGATTTTTTTGCTCCTTATTGGCGCCCTCACGTTACTCCTTGCGCCCACGATGCGGGAGTCCACCCCGGCGCACATCCAGGGCCATTGCCTGCCGCGTGTCCAGTCTTTCGAGTACCGGGTCTTACCGGAGCTGCTCGATCTATGTCCCGACATGACGACGAAGTCGCGCGTCATCTTCGAAACTCTGGAGTGGTCGCTCACAACGGCGACAATCCGGAGATTTTCGTCGGATGTGTATTTTGACCGGGTTTATCGTTACACGCCGTCAGTCGTCCCCTATTGGGACGGGGAAACGCTAACTCCGTTGCGATACAGCTTGATACCAAGGCTCATCATGCCATCGAAGCCGGAGGAAGTACTCGGACAAAAGTTCGGCCACGCTTATCGCGTGCTTTACCCGGACGATAAGATCACAAGTATGAATGTGCCGTGGGTCGTCGAGTTGTATGCAAACTTCGGTCGCTCCGGCGTCGCGATTGGCATGTTTGTGTTGGGCGGATTGCTCGGTGCTTTGGCGACACTCGTCTCTCGTCTTGCGAACCGTTCGGACGCAAGCATCGTGATTGCGGGGGTCCTTTTTCCGCTTTTCTATGCAGGAAGCAACATATCGCTGATGTTCGGCAACGCCATCCATGGGCTCATCGGCGGAGCGATTATATTGCTTGGTCTACATGTGTGGCGGAAACAGCAGAGCCGGTCTAACGAACTGACTCCATGACTATCGGCGTCTAATCATAGAGTCGTCCTCCGATTGGTGACGCCGGCCAACAAAGCAGGATCGATCTGTCTTTGGGCGCCGCCTCCTCCGACTGATCTGCGATACAAAGTGACACGGATCACTGCGAATGCTGGAATTTGCGCCGTATTTTACGAAAATAGGGTCGGGCATTTTGTTCATCATCACACGCTGACGTAGATTGGCATCGAGAACGGTGCGTTTTTGACGCAAACGATCGGGAACTGCAGGTGTCGTTCGTAAAATCCATCGCCGATATGGCGAAATCACCGCTGGCGCGCCGCATGACCGCCGCCGTATTCATTACGGTATTGGCGGTGGAGGTCGCTATTTTGCTGCCCTCCTACGCGAAGCGCGAAGCTGAACTGTTGGATCAGTTGCGTTTGGCAGGCACGCATTGGGCATTGGCGGTCAGCCACAATTTGGATGAGACCACCGCCACCGGGTATGTCGGCGATCGGGTGCATGCGTCGGACCACGTGGTCGGCGTCGAAGTCATCGAGAACGGCGAGGTATCGCATCGTGTCGGCGAGGCGATCGAGGCGGATCTGTTGGATGTCATCCATTCCCGAACCCCGGATGGCGATCGATATGAGATCCGTATCGTCGCCGAAGAGGGGCTTCTTCCCTATACGCTGCATCTGCGGCTCGACAGCGCGCATGTCCAACATGATCTGAATGCATTTGTCCTAAGGATCACTGGATTGGTCCTGATCATTTCGCTGGCCCTTACGGCGGCAACGATCTTCGCCATGGGCCGTATCGTTCTGCGGCCATTGGCCCGCCTCAAGAGTGCGCTAGATGCCGGTGCATTTTCGTTGGACGCAGAGACCGATCGCGAGGCAGCGCGCACCGATGAGATCGGTGACGTGTACCGCTCCACCGCGACAATGCTTGAGCAAATCAAGGCATCGCAGGCGTACCTGGAGGCGGAAGTCGAGGACCGGACCCGGGAAATCCAATCCGTAAACGATGAGTTGGGCCGACAGGCGGATATCCTTGAAGAAACCATCTCGAACATCCATCAAGGCGTCGTCGTATACGATGCCGATCATCATCTGGTGATCTGCAACGAAACGTTCGCCGAGATGCGCGGGCTCCCCGAAGCGTTGCTGGAGGATTACCCATCGCTCGAGGATGTCATACGACATCAGGCGGACCGCGGTTTTTTTGCCGGATTGGGCGATACGTTCGACGAGCAGATTGAAAACGCCAAGCAGCGCTCTCTCCGCCCGACCGCCGGTGCACCGTGGGAGCAAACGCTGCCCAACGGCTCCATTCACGAAATCAGAACCGTGCAACTCATGGATGGCGGACTGGTGCAGACGTTCAGCGACATCACCGAGCGTCGGCAACAGGAAGATTCTCAGCGCGCGCTCCTCGACTCCATCGCGTTGCCGATCTTCGTGCTGAGCGACGCCGACAAGTACCTGTACGTCAACGATCACGCCGCAGAGGTCATGGGATGCACCCCCGACAGCCTGATCGGCGAGCCCGTTCGGAGTATTTTTGCCGATCTCAAGGAACGCGACCGCTGGATGGCGGTGATGCGAGAGGAAGGCCGGGTCGACGACTTCGAGACCCAAATCAAATTCTCGGATGGCCGCGTCGGCTGGGGCCTCTTCTCGTCGCGCCGCCTTTGGTTCCAGGGTCAATCCGCTCACCTCTCGGTGGTGTCAGTTATCACGGACCGAAAAGACGCGGAAGAGGCGCTACGGCAAAGCGAGGAGCTGCTGCGGACCACCTTCGAGACGACCAGCGTGGGAATCGTTCAGCAGGCGCCCGAGGGCGGTAGCCGGCTGTCGGTCAACAAGGCTTTTTGCCAGATGACTGGGTACAGCGAAGAAGAACTCATGCAGCGCCCGTTCAGGTCCGTCACCCATCCGGACGACGTCGACGCTGCGCGCGCGCGCCGCGAGCTCTTCTTCGACAAAGATATTGAAAACGACTCCAGCGAATTCCGCATCGCCCGCAAAGACGGCCAAGTGAAATGGGTGAGCCGGACGATCTCGGCGCTTCGAAACGAAACCGGCGAGATTGAACGATTCGTGTCGTTCGTTCACGACATCGACGGCCGCAAGCGTGCCGAGGCCTCTTTGGCGGAGAAAGAACGGCACCTCAGCACAGCGCTCGACAATATGTCGCAGGGCCTGGCGTTGATCGATTCGAACCTCCGGTACGTGTTGTTCAACGATCTCTACCGCGATTTCCTGGAAATGACGGAGGACGAGCTCAAGGCCGGACAATCGTTTGCCGAAATCGTCCGTATCCTGGCCGCGCGCGGCGAATACGGCGACGGCAACGTCGAGGAAATTGCCACCGCGCGGATTGCAGAACTTTCCAGCGACCAATTCGTCGAGCGCGAATTGAGCTTTCGATCCGGCCGAACATTGCAGGCCCGTAAATCGCCGCTGCCCGGCGGCGGGGCGGTGGTGACGCTGACGGACATCACGAGCCGCAAACGGGCGCAGGAGGCCATTGCGCAACAAGAACGCCGCCTGGCCACCGCGCTTGAAAACATGTCGCAGGGTATTTGCCTCGTCGATGCCGACATGAAGCTTGTCATGTTCAACGATCAGTATCGCGACATGCTGCAACTGTCCGGTGAAATCGTCGAGACCGGCAACGATCTCTCGGGGGTCAGCCGGGCGATGGCCGCACGGGGTGATTACGGGCCGGGCGACCCCGAAGAGCTCTCGCGCCAAAGAATGGCTGCTTTGACCAACGATCAGTTCGTGGAACGGGAACTGCTGCTTCCCGGTGGGAAGACCGTCACGGCGCGGAAATCGCCTCTGGAAAGTGGCGGTTTGGTAATGACTCTTACGGATATCACCCGGCGAAAAGAGACCGAGCGCGAGATCATCGCCGCCAAGGAAGCGGCGGATGAGGCGAACAAGGCGAAAAGCGATATGGTCGCCACGGTCAGCCACGAAGTCCGCACGCCGATGAACGGGGTGCTCGGGATGGCACGCCTGCTCCGCGAAACCGAATTGGATGCCGAGCAACGGGATTGCCTGGAAACGGTAATTTCGTCTGCGGAGTCGTTGCTCAGGATCGTCAACGATCTCCTCGACATGTCGAAGCTCGACGCCGGGCATTTGGATCTGGAGGACATTCCCTTCTTGCCGCGCGACATCGTCATGCAGCCGGTCGCCATCATGACCGCCCGGGCGGAGGAGAAGGGTCTGAGCCTCGTCACCCATATCGGAAACGATGTGCCGGATGTGGTTATCGGGGACCCGCACCGTCTGCATCAGGTGATGTTGAACCTGATTTCCAATGCCGTGAAGTTTACGCAGACCGGTAACATCACGGTCGAGCTCAAATGCACCCAAAACGACACCCGCTCGCCGACCTTGGAATTCTCGGTCACCGACACGGGTAGCGGCATCAAGCTGGAAGACCAAAAGAAGCTGTTCGCCCCTTATACGCAGGGCTCCGCGGATGTCGCACGGAAATACGGCGGAACTGGATTGGGCTTGGCGATCTGCCGACGCTTGGTGCAACTGATGGGCGGAAAAATCTACATCGAGAGCACCCCCGGCAAAGGGTCTCGCTTCTGGTTCACCCTGACACTGCCGATCGCCCAAGATGCCGACGTACTCGACCTTGCTTCCACAACGTTGCCGAGCGCCGATCGGGACGAAAGAGCGCATATTCCCGCGCTTCGAATTCTGCAGGTCGAAGACAACGCCACCAATCGACAGGTACTGGAGCGGCTGTTGCGCGGGATGGACCATATCGTCGACAGCGTCGAGCACGGACAACAGGCGTTGGCGCTCCTCGAGGGGGCCGAATACGATCTCATTGTGATGGACCGCCACATGCCGGTCATGGATGGTCTTGCCACCACCCGCGCCATTCGGGGTTTGCCAGGCGCGATCTCGTCGGTGCCGATCCTCGGCCTCACCGCCGGTGCGCTCGAAGTCGAATTGACGTCATGTCTAGACGCCGGGATGGACGATGTATTGACCAAGCCGGTCGACGACCGCGTGTTGATGTCGACCATCCGGCGATTGATCGAGGCCCACGCTGTGCCATCCAGCATCGACATCGATGCGCCGATCCTGGTTATCGACGATGTCGCCGTAAATCTGGCGGTTGCCGAAAAGCAGTTGAAGAGCCTGGGACTCACCTGTGAGACCACGTCCGATCCGAAACAGGGCCTTGAGCGCCTTAAATCGAAAACCTACGGAGCGGCGCTCGTCGATATGAACATGCCGGAGTTGAGCGGTATCGAGCTTGTCGCGGCCTACCGGGATTGGGAACCGTCGAGCGCTGGCCGATTGCCGATCGTTGCGATGACCGGAAACGTCGGAGCCGACGATCGCGATGCCTGCATCGCGGCGGGCATGGATGGATTCCTGACGAAACCCATTGCCGTCGATGCTTTGAAAGCGGCGCTGACGAATGTGTTGACCGGCAAAACATCTGAGGGCGGAGCATCGCAAAAATCATCGCCCAGCGCCGCAACGGAAGACGCCCCGGTCGATTTGGCGACGCTTGGCGAGATTCTGGGCGTCGACGACCCAGCTGATCTTTTCGAAATGCTCGATTTGTTCGTTGAGACTTTTCCCGACCTCATGGCGCCGCTTGGGGCTGCGATGGAGGGGCGCAATCCCACGGAATTGCATAACGCGGCGCATGCCGCGAAAAGTGCAGCCGCGAACGCGGCGGCGAAAAAGATGTCGGAGGCGCTCGTCGCGCTGGAACACGGGGCGGCGGAGCAGGACTGGGATACGCTGAGCGGCCTGCACGAGCAGGTACAGCAAGAATTCGAGAAAGTCTCGACGTTCGTTAGAGATCACCACGCCGCACAATGATAAGATGTCCAGCCAGGAACGAATGAGAAATGCCAGAACTCGACTTGTCCGATCGAAATATTCTGCTCGTTGACGATGTCGTCTTCGCACGCGCCACGGTCAAGAAGATCCTGTCCAGCTTCGGTCGGCCGCAGGTGATCGAAGCTGCACATGGCGATGAAGCGCTGGATTACCTGAATAGCACCGGTGCGCCGGCTCACATGATCGTCTCAGACTTCAACATGCCAAAAAAGAACGGGTTGGAGTTGCTCAAGGCGATCCGTTGCGGCCATACGGATTACCCCCGGGATTTTCCGGTCGCCATGTTGACCGGCTACTCCGATGAGCACTTAGTCGACATGGCGCTCAGCCTGGATGTGAACGCTTTCCTGATCAAGCCGATCTCGCGCGATACCATGGGTGTCCGGCTGGGCAAGATGCTCGACATGGCATCGGACACAGGCTGGCTCAAGCCCGTGGCGGATTACGAGTCCGTGGCGATCACAACCGCCGAGGCGGATACCCCGGCGCCGAAACCGGCAGCGTCTGCGCCAACGCCGTCATCCGGGAAGCCGAACTTTGTGGCAGCCAACCGGGCGGTATCGCGGCTCAGCGGCAAGTTCTCGGATGCTGAACTCGCGGATGCACCGACCGAACGGCGTTCAGGCCCTAACAACAAGTTCGATGATCCGGATTTGGCAACCCGCGAGGTCATGGGCAGGCTCTCATCGCTTGTCGGACGCCTTGAGGACCCGAATTCCGCTCGAGAGGTCGCGATTGGGTTTCAAAAACTCGTCGCCGACGGCGACCGTGATGTCGCGAAACAGCTCGTAACCGTACTTGATACGTTCGAGAAGCGCGGCGTCATCAGTAGCGACGACATCGCCCGGGTGTTTTCCGGCCAAGAGGGCACGGGAGACGCGAGCCTGCGGAGCGCCGATACAGCACCGACGAAATCGCCCAGCGCACCGGCTCACACCGAGGCCTTTACGACCCTTGATGCCATCGAGGAAGGGTCCGTTCTGGCGCGGCCACTGCACACCCCCGACGGCAGTGTCCTGCTGGCCGACGGCACGGCCCTGACCAGCCAGGTGTTGGCGGTCCTCAAGAAGCTCGACGATTTGGATCTGCTGCTGTTGGAGGCGATCTCGGAAGACGCCGACTCCGGCCGGGGCGTGTTCGTCAAGATGCCGGAGGCCGCCGCGATACCGCCGGATAAGGTAAAGGTGTTGCCGCTTCACCAAGTCCCTATCGACACGGTCTTGGCCAGAGACATCCATCTGGCCGACGGGCGGCTATACATGACCGCAGGCACTGTCCTTTCGCGCCGACTGCTCAGCCTGCTTCAAGACTTGGTCGAATTGGACCGCTTCGACGGCAGCGTCTCCGTCGTCGACTGAGACCGGGCACGCGCCGTCGATAGCGCGCGCACCCGATCATAATCGTTTCCAGCTTAAGCCAAAGCGTCGAGCACCCGGTCCGGTGTAAAAGGCATATGCCTTAGCCGCCGACCCGTCGCCGCATGAAACGCATTCGCGACGGCGGCCGTCACCATTGGCGAACCCGCTTCGCCTACCTGCGTCGGCCGCTCGTTGCTCTCGGCAATATGAACATGGATTTCCGGTGAGGCGCTGTTTCGAAGAATCTCATAGTCGTAGAAATTCTCTTGGTCGACCGCGCCACCGGTGATGGTAATCCGCTCGTAAAGCGTGCTACTGACCCCGAACAAAACGCCGCCTTCGATCTGGTTGAGGGCATTGTCTGGCGAGATCACTAAACCGGCATCGACCGCGGCCCAGACGTGATGAACGCGGATCATTCCACTCTCTCGGTCGACAGAGATCTCTGCGATGCCGGCGACTTGAGTATCCCCGTATCCGGCAAATGCGAGACCGCGTGACCGACCTTCAGTCACAGGGACCTCTCCGGCCATCGCCGTCACTTTATCCAACAGAGCCAAACCCCTTGGATTATTCGCCATGATGGATTTTCTGAAATCGAGCGGCGTTTGCCCTGCGGCTTCGGCCAGTTCGTCCATGAACGCCTCCGCGGCAAAGCTGGTGTACGCTGCTCCAATTCCGCGCCACGGCAGAATTCGAGCCTCTCGCGGCGTGATTACATGTTCGGCCAAGAAATCATCGATCCCATAGAACTTGCTCTCCGCGCCGCGCACCGAAACGATGTCTTTGGGCTTCACCTGTTCCCAGCGGATGGGATTGAAATACGCGATCACTGATGGGGTTGCGATGCGATGATGCCAACCTGCAAGCGCACCATCTTTGGACAGGCCTGCCCTCATGTATTGCGCCGCCGCTGGACGAAATGCACCGTGTTTCACATCGTCGTCGCGCGTCCAAATGACCTTGACCGGCTTGCCGGTTTGGCGAGAACACACCAGGGCATCACGCATATAGTTCTGCGACAATTCCGTCCGCCGGCCAAACCCGCCGCCCATGGGCATCATGTTCAGGCGAACGCGGTCCGCTGTCGTACCTAGGACTTCGGTTGCTGTCCGCGTTGTCCAACTTTGCGTCTGCGTTCCGGCCCACACTTCGGCGCCTTTGCCGTCAGCATCGACGGCCGCAACCACAGCCATCGGCTCCAACTGCGCATGATAGGCATAGTCCGAGAGATATACGGCATCGAGCGTTCTGTCGGCGCCGCTGATCGCCTCAGTGGCATCGCCTTGCGCGCGCCACGTCTCGCCGCGGGTATCGCCTTTTGCCGCCTGTTGATAGGATGCGAGCGTATCGTCGCTATTGAAAGCGCGTGACGGTGACGTTTCACTCCATGTCACCGACAAGGCGGCGCGGGCACCAAGCGCCGTCCACAAGTTATCGGCAACGATCGCGACACCATCGGGCAGTCTAACAACGTCGACGACGCCCGCCATCGCACGCGCTTCGGCGTCGTCCAATTCGACAACTGTTTCGCCTTCTACCGGCGCGCGCGTGACGGCCGCATAAAGCATCCCGTCGAGCCGCACGTCGATGGCGTATTTCGCCGCGCCAGTCGATTTCGCAGGAATATCGCGCCGAGGAATATCTTTGCCAATCAAACGATACTCGCGATGCTCCTTGAGCTTCGCGGCGACGGAAAGTTCCGTTGCCTCGAAATCGGGAAGCGCAACGATTTCGCCATAGGTCATCTTTCGGCCTGTCGTGGTGTCGATCACCGTATTGGCCTCCGTCGACAATCGCGACACGGCGACGTTCCATTCCTGTGCCGCGCGGTGCCGCAGCATTTCGCGAAGGTGTGCACCCGCATTCCGTAGGGCATCGAAATAGCCGTACACACCAGCACTGCCCGCGGTGTAAAGAACGTTACCGAAAGCCGGATTGCCGAACCGGCGGTCATCCTCGTTCAACTGGTGAATGACGACTTGGTCCCAGTCGGCATCCAGTTCGTCGGCAAGGATCAACGGTAGAGCGGTGCCGCTCCCCTGACCCATGTCGGTGGACGGATATAAGATGTGTACCGAGTTGTCGGGATTGACTTGCACCCAACCGGCTAAGGCTTGGTCTTCAATGTCGGTCCGTACACCTGCGAATGCCTCCAGCCGAATACCGCCGCCCGCGACCACGACGATCGCCGCAGCACCGGTTTGTAGAAACACGCGGCGCGAGAGTTTACCAATAGCGCTCATGATCAGGCCTCCCGCGACGCGCGTTGTACGGCGCGAACGATCCGGTTGTAGGTGCCGCATCGGCACAGGTTGGTGTCCATCCAGTCTCGGATTTCGGGTTCCGTCGGCGATGGATTGTCCGCCAGCAACGCCGCCGCACGCATGA
The DNA here is from genome assembly GCA_965601835.1 of Rhodospirillales bacterium. Taxonomy (GTDB): domain Bacteria; phylum Pseudomonadota; class Alphaproteobacteria; order Rhodospirillales; family Casp-alpha2; genus UBA4479. Next base: position 3,051,290 of record OZ271842.1, on the reverse strand, counting down.
TCTGGCCGGATTGGCAGTAGCCGCATTGGGGGACTTGCTCCGCAATCCAAGCTTGTTGCAGCGGATGCTCGCCGTCGTCGCTTAAACCCTCGATGGTGGTGACCTCCGCACCCGCTACGTCTTCAAGCGTGGTTTGGCATGAAAATGAAGCCTCGCCGTCAATATGAACCGTGCACGCGCCGCACATGGCGGCACCGCAACCGTATTTCGTTCCGGTCAGTCCTTCATCTTCGCGGAGATAGATAAGCAGCAGTGTCGAGCTGTCGACATCCGTCTCCACACGTTTTCCGTTCAATGAGAATCTGATCATAATTTCAATCCGTTATCCCGATGTACCCCTTGTCGTTCCAGGTCGTCAGCCGGCTTGAAAGCCCATTGGAACAACGTCCGAAAATCAGCCGACTGAAACACGCCGGCAGGCGAAGTAATGCGTCCTGCGTTATCTGGCTATTCGGTTTTTCCGCACAAGAAGGCACCAAATGGTAACCATCGGCTTTTGGATTAAATCGAGTTCAGGATGTTTGTGACGACACGCAAAACTGGGTCGATGATCGACAGCGCAGTTGACCGTCGCCACTCGCGGCCCGTACCGTGTCGGTCCATTCAACGCCGATCAAGCCGCCGCCCAATGCCGCCAAGATATACCGATCTCTGCAAGACCCTCCCGGCGACCGTGCCGTTCGTTGGCCCCGAAACCCAAGAACGCGGACGAGGACGCGCGTTCGCCGCGCGGATCGGTGCCAACGAGTCTGTATTCGGGCCCTCGCCGAAAGCCATCGAGGCGATGCAGGCTGCCGCGGCGAAGACATGGATGTACGCCGACCCGGAAAACCATGACCTTCGCAATGCGCTGGCGACGGAGCACGGTGTCTTTGCCGACAACATCATGGTTGGCGAAGGAATCGATGGACTTCTCGGGCTTGCGGTTCGCCTGTTTGTCGATCAAGGCGATACGGTGATCACCTCCCAAGGGGCCTATCCGACCTTCAACTATCATGTGGCAGGCTTCGGCGGCCGGCTGCATACGGTGCCATACAAAGACGACCATGAGGACCCGGACGCGCTTCTTGCAGCGGCCAGAACGCATGACGCCAAACTCGTCTACATCGCCAATCCGGACAACCCCATGGGGACAGCGCACCGCGCAGACGTCATCCAAGAGATGATCGACAACACACCTGAAGACACTGTCCTTTGTCTGGACGAGGCATACATCGAATTCGCCGACGACGGCATCGCACCGGCGGTCGACGTGTCGGTACCGAACCTTTTGCGGTTTCGGACGTTTTCCAAAGCGCAGGGCATGGCCGGTGCGCGGATCGGCTACATCATCGCCGAAGGCGATCTTGCGCAGTCATTTAACAAAGTGCGGAACCATTTCGGCGTGAACCGTATCGCCCAGGCCGGCGCATTGGCCGCCCTGCATGACCGAGACCATCTCGCAGACGTCCGACAGAGAGTCGCCGACGGCCGTGAGCGCATTGCTCAGATCGCCGCCGGTTATGATCTGACCACCGTTCCATCGCAGACCAACTTCGTCGCCATTGATTGCGGCGAGGACGGCGATTTCGCACGGCGTGTGCTCGCCGCCTTGATTGAACATAATGTATTCGTCCGCATGCCGGGCGTGGCCCCGATGGACCGGTGCATCCGGGTCTCCGTCGGGACGGAAAATGATCTCGATGTCTTCGCCGCGGCGTTCGAAAAGGCCCTCGCCGCGGCAAGATCGTAGACCGGGCGCGACCCCGCCTTGTCCGCCGTCATCGGGTCGGGCAAGATTTGATCGACCTTTCATTCGGGCGGATGCCGCCAACCAAACCGATGATTTGAGGCCCCCAATGCGCCTGTTGCGGCGTCCTGTTCGTGTCGTGCAATCCACAACCATCCGCTGGTTGCGGTTTTGGCGCGGCCTGCCGGGTAATGCGCGCGGCGGCATGTGGATATTGCTGACCGCGTTCCTCGCAGCGTGCATGGGTGCACTGATCAAATTCGTCGGGCAGCGAATCCCGGTGTTCGAAATTCTGTTTATCCGCCAGATCATCGTCGTCGCGTTTCTGATGCCGGTGATCGCGCGGATCGGCCGCGATATTTTCAAGACGGACCTGCTCAAGTTCCATGTAATGCGGGGAACCTTCGCGGCCATTGCCATGGCGACGGGCTTTACCGCCTTGGTGCATTTGCCGCTGGCGGAAGTGACGGCGATCAGTTTCGCCAAAACCCTCTTTATGACGGTGCTGGCGATTGTCTTTCTTGGCGAAACCGTCGGCATCCGCCGCTGGACCGTCACCATCATCGGGTTCATCGGCGTGTTGATCATCGTTCGGCCAAGCCCTGAGGCCGTGAACGTGTACGCGATCTTGGCGTTGGTCTCGTCCTTGTTCGTGGCTGGCGTGACCATCGTACTGCGCAAGCTGAGCCAAGTGGATCCACCGTCGACGATCATGGCCTATCAATCGGTATTCATAACCACGATCATGGCAGGCCCAACCTATTATTATTGGGTGACGCCGACCGTCGACGAGGTACTGCTGATCCTGGCCATCGGCGCGCTGATGTGGGGCATGCAGTCAACGATGATCCAAGGCCTCAAAGCCGCCGAAGCGGTCGCCGTCGCCCCGGTGGAGTATGCGCGCCTGTTGTTCGCGACCTTGATCGGGATTTTCTTCTTTGCCGAAATTCCGACGGTTTGGACCATCGCCGGCGCATCGATCATTATCGGCAGCACCCTCTATACCATCCGGCGCAACGCCGTCATGAGGGCCCGCGCCCGCGAAACCAAGTCTTAAACGAGGAGAGACACGACATGGACGTAAGATTGGACGGACGAGCCGCGATCATCACTGGCGGAAGCGCTGGGCTCGGCAAGGCAATGGCGATGGAGTTCACACGATCCGGCGGCAAGGTCGCGATCATTGGTCGCGATCAAGCCCGGCTGGATACGGCGAAGACCGAGATCGAAGCGGTATCGCCCGGCAGCATCGCCGCGATTTCCGCGGATATCCGCTCGGCCGAGACCTGCCAAGAGGCGTGCGCCGCAGCCACCGACGCGCTTGGTGACATCGACATCCTGGTCAACAACGCCGGTACGTCGCAGCGCGGACCGTTTTTGGACGTGTCGGACGACTTATGGCAGGACGATCTGGACCTCAAATTATTTGCCGCAATTCGCCTGTCACGTCTGGTGTTGCCGGGGATGCGGGAACGGCGGTGGGGACGGATCATCAACGTTTTGAACGTCGGCGCGAAGATGCCGGGTGCCGAGGGCGCGCCGACGGCCGTGAGCCGCGCCGCCGGCATGGCGCTGATGAAGGTCCTGGCGAACGAGAACGCGCCCTTTAACGTTTTGGTCAACAGCATGCACGTCGGCAAGATTCGCAGCGAGCAGTGGGAACGCCGCCACGCCAAGGACACCCGCGGATTGTCGCTGGAGGAGTGGTACGCCGAGGAAGGAAAGAGCCAACCGATGGGTCGGCTCGGCACCGCCGAAGAATTTGCCGCGATGGCCTGTTTCTTGGTGTCGGACAAAGGGTCCTACATCAACGGCGCCGCGATCAATGTCGACGGAGGCTTGTGCAAGACCGTCTAGCTTCGGCCTCGCACGGTCCTTGCGGCCAAACCACCGCCTTGTAGGATGACACTCATGAAAAACCGCATCGATATCGATCTCATCAGCGACACCGGCACCCGGCCCACGGACGGCATGCGCGCCGCCATGGCAGCCGCCGAAGTCGGTGACGAACAACGGCACGAGGATCCGACGACGACCGCGCTGTGCAGCAAAGTCGCCGGAATGCTCGGGAAGGAAGCGGCGGTGTTCCTGCCGTCCGGGATCATGTCGAACCTCATCGCCATCGTGTCCCATTGCCGCCCCGGCGACGACATCATCTGCGACGCCGGGGCGCACATTATCGGCTCGGAATCGGGTGGACCCGCCGTCGTCGGCGGCGTCTCCATCACGCCGATTACGACCGAGCTGGGCATTTTCTCGTCGGAAGACGTGGCGGCGCGCCTCCGTCCGGTACGCTCGAAGCACCCACAATCGCGCATGCTGCATATTGAACAGACAACCAACCGGGGCGGTGGTGCAATCTGGCCGCTGGAGACCATCCAGGCGTGCGCCGCCGTCGCCAAGGACGCAGAATTGGCCGTGCATATGGACGGGGCGCGATTGCTGAATGCCGTCGTCGCGACCGGCATCTCGGCGCGCGACTACGCCGCGCCGTGCGATTCCGTCTGGATCGATATGTCGAAAGGGCTCGGCTGCCCGGTCGGCAGCGTGCTTGCCGGCTCGCAGGACTTTATCGAAACGGCTTGGGTCTGGAAAAGCCGCCTTGGCGGGTCGATGCGTCAATCGGGCGTTCTTGCCGCGGCCGGACTGTATGCGCTGGAACACCACATCAACCAGCTTGCCTCGGACAATGCCAACGCGACCCTGTTCGCCGACCTGATCCGGAACATTCCAGGCGTCCGACTGGACCCGGAACCACAAACCAACTTGGTCTTCTTCGATGTGGCCGAAACGGGCCTGACCACCAATCAGATATCCGACAGCCTCCTCGAACGGGGCGTGCGCATTGGGATACAGACACCGCGCCGCATGCGCGCTGTCACGCACTTGGACGTAGACTCTGATGGTTTGAAGGAGGCGGCAGCGGCCCTCGGCGAGGTGATTACCGCCGGTTAAGCGGCCCGGCTCGCCTGCCAGCGATCGACGAGCTCCAGCACGCGGGCGACATCGTCTTCGGTGTTGTACACATGGAACGCGAAGCGCAGCATCCCACGGCGGATGCTGTGGATGACGTCTTCGGCGGACAAGAACTCGTACAAATCCTGGATATCCGCATCATCAGTCCCGTCATGGGCATCGGACATGGCGCCGACGCACAGGATAGAACTTGTGTGCGGTCCAGGTGCGCCACCAGCAACCGGAAGACCGCGCGCCAGCAACCCCTCGGCCAGCGCCGACGACAAACCGACGACGTGATCCTCGATCGCCTGGGCGCCGATGCGGTCCAAAACCCTCAAGGACTCACGCACCGCAGCCGCAGCGGGAAAGTTGTGGTTCCCCAAATCGAACCGGCGGGCGCCGTCCATCAGCCGGTAGTTGGTCGAGCCCATGGATGCTTCGTGGGCGCCATCACCCAGATCGACACCGAACCGGGCCAAGTACGCCGGGGTCAGACGCTCCGCCCAGGCTTGGCGGCAATAAAGGAACCCCATGCCATAGAGGCCACATAGCCCTTTTTGCGTCGACACCGCCAGACCGTCGACTCCCAGTGCTGCGACGTCCGTGGTCAAGACGCCGACCGATTGCACCGCATCGACCAACAAGAAGATATCCCGGTCCCGGCATACCGCGCCGAGACGCGCGACATCGGCGCGAAACCCGGGCGAGAAACTGACAGTCGGCACGGTGACGACGCGGGTCCGTTCATCAATGGCCGCAATCATGGCTTCAATGTCAACGTGTCCCGCCACGTCGGGCACGGTGCGCACCTCGACCCCATGGCGCTCGCGTTGATTGAGCCAAGGATACACATTGTTCGGATGCTCCAAACTGAGGGTGACGATCACATTGTCGCCCGCGCGCCAATCCATGGACGCAGCGATCATGTTGAGACCATCCGATACGTTCTTGGTGAAAGCGATCTCGTCCGCGTCTGCGCCGACGAACGCCGCAAAGCGGGATCGGACGTCCTCGATCATGTCGAACAATGCGGCCTTGTCGGTGCGCCCCGTTCCGAGGTCGTCCAAATGCCCATCAATCGCCGCGCGCGCGGACACGGGCAGCAAGCCCCGGGTGCACGAACTGAGATACGTGCTGGACGTCGCACCCGGAAACTCGGCATCAATCAGGTCCAGCGCCGCCGGCGACAGACCTTCTCGTCCCATGTCGTCTTTCATTTTCGCCTCCCCCGCGTGTCCTCTAGGCTAGCGCAGAGGGTGCCGACCGCCAAGCATGCGGCGGGCGGGCGCTCAGTTCATGTCCATCACGATCCGGCCGTCGATCTTGCCGCTTTCAAGACGCGCGAATTTCGCACCCCATATTGAAGTAAAACCCCATCGTCGATCAGCATTATTTTGGCAATATCAAAGGGTGTTTTGTGTCGGAACCAACAGTTACAAACTATTCACGAGGGATGTCATACGGAGGGAACGCACAGTGTTGAATATCCAGGAATCTCGTGACGATCGTTCAGCCCGCAAGGGTAAGACCGTCATCATGGACTTTGGTCCCGACATGCACGGATGGACCGGCCGGCATGGTCTCGCCGATCTATTGGAAGCCGCCGGGGCCTATATCGACGCCGCGAAGATATGGACCCTGAATGCCATCACGTTGCCAGACGACTTTGTTAAACAAAGCGCCAAACAATACCGGGACGCCGGCATCGAAGTTTTCGCGGGCGGACTGTTGTTCGAATACGCCTACCTCAAGAACGATATCGACGGCCTGATCGCCCGGCTCCAGCATTTGGCAATTCCCGGCATCGAGTTGTCCGAGAATTACATCACGCTGGATGAAGAGACCCGCTACGGCTTCATCGCCTCATTGCGCGCGGCCGATTTAAATGTAGTTTTCGAGTATGGCCGCAAAATCCCCGACGCTCCGTTGGACATCCCGGCGTTCGAACGAACCCTCGACAGGGTCCGGGACCTGGGCGTCGACCATGTGATTTTGGAGCAAGGCGAGATCGATCTCCTCGATCAGGAACGCCCCGGCGAGATGGACGAAATGGCGAAAGCGCCATGGTTCGAGCACGTATTCCTGGAGGTCGAGAGCGACCGGTTTCCTAGGCAGCACGCAGACTTGATCGCCCGTTTCGGTCCCGGTGTGAATTTGGCGAATGTCGCGCCGGGACACGTGATCCGCTTGGAGAACCTGCGTCGCGGGCGCGGGCGGCCGATCGACAATCCATTTTTCAAAGAGTTGGTGGCCACATTCGAGGAGGGTTAACGACGTCGATTTTACGTCTCGCCGGTGGCGTATTCCGCCGAGTGCCCCGGGGGCGGTGTCGCACCGAACCCGCCCTTGGCAACCACCGCGTCACGCCCGCCATGCCGCGCGACGATATCCCGGCAATCGGACAATGCCTGCTCGTTGATGGCGTCGGGATCGCAAATCGACCCGAGTTCGGCACGCAGATTGTCCCGAACATCCGCATACTTCGTCACCGTGCCTAGGTCATGCCGCTCTTCCGGGTCGTCGTCCAGATTGAACAGCTGCGGCTCGAAACCGGCGTAATGAACGTACTTCCACGGCCCTTGGCGGATCATGTACGCGCCGCTGACAGCACCCGCGGCGTGGTACTCGGAAAAAACCACCCGGTCCGCGTCATCGGCCTCGTTCGCGAGCTCGATCAGCGAGCGCCCCGGTCGTACAACGCCATCTTCGGCCACCACTTGCGCATTATCCAGTACCGTCGGAAACACATCGGTCAAGTTGACCGGTGTCGTGCACACACGGCCCTCGGGAACACCCGGGCCCGCCAGAATGGTCGGAATGCCCGCGGATTCCTCGTACAGGACCGACTTGCCCCAGAGATCCCGCTCGCCCGCGTTATCGCCGTGATCGCTGACATAGAGGACCCGCGTCGTCTCGGCAAAACCGGTTTCCTCCAAGGCGCGGAGGATTTGCCCAACATTGTCGTCCATGAAAGTGACCAGCCCGTAGTACGCCGTGAGTGCCACGTTTGTGATCTCGGGCGTGAAGTTGTCATAGTTGAAGCACGTGCGGAGGGCCACGAGCCAAGGATGCTCGTCATCGTCGAGCGGCTTCTCGGGCATCAGGCCTTTGCCCGCATACATGTCATAAAATGCATTGGGCGCTGTGAGCGGAAAATGCGGACATACGACGGAACTAAAGACCGTCCAAGGCTGGTCTCGCTCGGGGGATTGCGCACGGTCGTGCAACCACGCCACCGTCGCCGACGTGATGTCCCGGTCATACGCCGTGTAGCTGGTCTCGCCGCGTCCGGCGCCCTCGGCCAAGGCCCGGTTCTTCCAACGCACCGGCAGCGGGTCGCGCACACATCCCAGCACATCGCCGACCCCACCGACCAAGTGCATCGGCATTTGTTGAAAATCGAACCCAGTGTCGTCATCGGCGTCGCGGTAATGGAGTTTACCGATCGACCCGACTGAGTGTCCTGCACGTTGTAAGAAATGCCCCCACGACGCCTCGTTGCCTATGTACGGGGTCGCGTTGTTCCAGTGCCGCGTCGCATGTCCGTATTGGCCGGTGGCAAAGCTGGCCCGGGCCGGTACGCAAATTGGGCATGGGGTGTACGCCCGTTCGAACACCGTGCCGCGCGCCGCGAGTCGGTCGAGATGCGGCGTTTGCACGATATCGTTGCCGTAGCAGCCGAGAATTTTCCGGCTGTGTTCATCGGACATGATAATAAGCAGGTTACTCGGTGCATCGGCCATCGGCTGGTCCTTCCGTCATTTCGGGGCGAAACTGGAGCGGCACTGCGCCGCCCAAATACCGTCGATCCGGGTGATAATCCACAACGAACGGAACTGACCGATGATCGAGCCATCGGCCCGGCAGCGGTTGAACGTCACATCGAGATGGACCTTGTCTTCGGTCGCAACGATGACATCCAAGTTGGTCCATTCGCTGTGGTCCCAGTCTCCGCCGGCGCGGGCGCGAAAATCCGACATATAGGTCTCAGACGTTTCCCAGACGGTCATCCGATGACCGGCCAGTCTGTAATGCGGAAAATGCAGGGTTGCCGCAAGCGCGTCCTCTTCACGCGCATTGAGCGCCGCAATGTGCGCCGCCATTACCGCAAATGCTTGTTGTTCCGCGTCCGCATGTCGCATGTGTACATCTCTCGTGCCGATTTGAACTGGGCCAACCGTAGTTTTGCGTGCGACACGGGGCTACGACAGCAAAAACGTTGCCGCAGTGCGAAATATCACGCCGCGATGGCGCTGTGTTGGGGTAAAGTAGTTGCAATTTGAAGAAAATTCGTTCGTTTCAATGGTCTTAGGTTAGTTCTCGTCTTCGCATCATGATCGATACCGTATGGCTTCTGGCGTGCGCCGCCCTGGTCTTCATGATGCAGGCCGGCTTCTGTTGTTTGGAAAGCGGGTACGTCCGCTCGAAGAACAGCGTCAATGTCGCGGCTAAGAACTTCTCGGATTTTTGCATATCATCGGGACTGTTTTGGCTCCTCGGCTTCGGGCTCATGTTCGGGGCCAGCAGCGGGGGCATGATCGGTACCGACAGTTTTCTCTATGCTGCCGACGAAAGTGCCAGTCACGCCGCGTTCTTCATTTTTCAAGTCATGTTCTGCGGTACCGCGACGACGATCGTTTCTGGCGCAATCGCCGAACGATCGCGGTTCGTGGGGTACTTGATCATAAGCTGCATCATCGCCGTCGTGATCTATCCGGTCTTCGGCCATTGGGCGTGGGCCGGAGCAGACGGGGGCGGCGACGGCTGGCTTGCCGCCATCGGTTTCGTCGATTTCGCCGGCGCCACGGTGGTGCACAGCATCGCCGGTTGGGTGAGCCTCGCAGCGGTTGTTATCATCGGCCCTCGCCTCGGCCGGTTTGACGGCACGGGCGGCAGTTTCCGCAGCCACAGCCTGCCGATTTCGGCGCTCGGCGTGTTCATCATTTGGGTCGGCTGGATCGGGTTCAACGGTGGCAGCACCTTCGCTGCGGACGAGACCGTCCCGTTGATTATTCTCAACACACTCGTCGCCGGTGCCTTCGGCGGCCTCGGTGTCATGACCATAAGTCCTTTCATTCTCGGCCGACAGGATGTCCCGAGCATGATGAACGGCGGCTTGGCGGGATTGGTCGCCGTCACCGCCGCGGCCCACGCGATCAGCCCCATCGAAGCGGTCTTCATCGGCTACATCGGTGGCGTCTTGTCGTTGCTCGTCAGCCGCCTGTTGGAGCGATACAAAATCGACGACGTTCTCGCCGCATTTCCGGTACACGGTGCCGCGGGCATTTGGGGCACCTTGGCCGTCGCTTTGTTTTCCGATCTGGCGTTGCTGGGCACCGGACTTGGGCGCGGCGAACAGCTGATGGTGCAAGGGCTCGGTGTTATCGTGGCCGGCGCCTGGGCATTTGGTGCAAGCTTTGTGCTGCTGTGGGTCGTGAACCGTATCACGCCGCTCCGCGTCGGTCCGGAAGCCGAGCGTATGGGTCTCAACATCAGCGAACACGCCCAATCGAGCGAGCAGCTAGACCTATTACGGGCCATGGAGTACCAACGGCTTACCGGCGATTTCTCCAAGGCGATTCCGGTTGAACCGCATTCCGAGATCGGAGACATCGCGTCCCAGTACAATTTGGTTCTCCGAAATCTATACAGCGCCAAGCAGGACGCGGAGAAAGCCAGCAACGCCAAGTCCGATTTCCTGGCCTCCATGAGTCACGAACTTCGGACGCCGCTGAACGCGATCATGGGGTTCTCGGAAATGATCGCGCAACAGTACTTTGGCCCGGTCGGCTCCGATAAATACAAGGAGTACGCCGACGATATCACCCACAGCAGCAAGCACCTACTGAGCCTCGTCGACGATATTCTCGACCTCTCCAAGATCGAAGCCGGAAGGAATACGCTGCAAAAGTCCGATATCGACGTTCGTGGTGTTTTCGATGCCTGTCTGAAGATCGCCACGAGCGCGATCGACTGCAGCCAGATCTATCTGGAGACGCGGGTCCCCGTGGGGATTCCACCTCTTAATGGCGACGAGCGGGCCGTGCGGCAAATCGTCCTCAATCTGCTGTTCAACGCGCTGAAGTTTACGCCGGGTGGCGGCCATGTGACATTGAAGGCGACAGCGAACGAGCGGCAACACATGATCGAAGTGATCGATACGGGCGGGGGAATTCCGGCCGACGAACTTGAAAAGATCACGGAGCCCTTCGCGCAGTTGGAGACCGAACCGCATATCGCCAAGATCGGTACGGGTCTTGGGCTGTCCATTGCCAAGGCACTCGCCGAAGCGCACGGCGGCGCGCTCTCAATCGAAAGTGTCATCGGTCAAGGCACGTCGGTCCGAGTGGTTTTTCCCCGCTGAGCGGTTGGGCGCCCGATCCGCGTTACTTGACGATCAGAACCGCATCCTTGGCAAGGTGGACCACCTTGCGTGAGACACTGCCCAACAGCAGTTCGGTAACGGAACCTAAACCGCGGCTGCCAATGACGATCAAATCCGCGCCCTCATCGCGGGCCACCTCGGCGATGCACTCGGCATAATCGCCGACCTCGGTCCGCGTGGTGACCTCCTTTGCGCCTGCCTCCTTCGCAGACTTTTGCGCGTTGTCGACGATTTGCTCACCGATCACGCTCATCACTCGTTCGGCATCCGCACGTGAGTCGACGCTTTCGATCAGCGCCATCATCGATCCGGGCACGTTATCGAGATCTGCCAATGTACGACGGCTAACTTCCGGCACCATATTCTCGACATGCGCCATACGCGACAGTTCTTCCGGCGGCCGGTGGTGCATCAAGACATGACAAATCACCAGCGGAATGCTCATCGCGCCAGCCATCTGTCCGGCCGTCTCGACGGCCTTGTTCCCCTGCTCCGACCCATCTGTCGCGACCAGAATGCGTTGCATGATTTGTTTCCTCCGTAGACTTGGTGTTTCGCCCTGCATCTACGGGATCGACCGATGCATCGCATTGATATGCCTCAAGGAACGTTCGCCCATTCGTGACGCCGGATGATGTACATCAAGGCCGACAGGGAATTTCGGTTGATAATGACGGATATATGACATCTCCGGCGCGTCTCGCGCGAAGCAATGACGGAGCAAAAACATGCCAAACAGAAGACTGAAAGATATTGTCGCTGGACAAGACCTTGTGGCCGCATCGCCGGACGACACCGTTCGGTCCGCAGCGAACCGGATGCAAGGCCGCCATGTCGGCGCCGTCCTGGTGATGGACGACGGTGAATTGAAGGGGATCTTCACCGGCACCAATCTAATGAGAAACGTGCTTGAGCCCGGTCTCAACCCGGAACTGGTGGAAATCGGCGAAGTGATGACGCCCGATCCGCTGTGCCTCGACGGCGATGCCTTGGCATTCGAAGCCGTTCGCTTGATGCGCGACTACAATATCCGCCATGTGGTCGTTCGCCTGGATGCCGAGGACGACAACAGTTACGGCATGGTCTCAGTACGCGATTTTCCCGCCGAAGAAATGGTTGAATTCGAAGAAGAATTCGCGTTTGAGCAGCAAGTCTGGGAAGAACTCTAGCCAATCGGTCACGGCCTCATTCCATCTGGATTTGATGTGGATCAAGGCGCGTCACATTACTTTTTGGTAATGAAGTCAGCATCTGCCGCAACACGTCCGTTTCGGTGGATGAGGATTATTGACGAGGGGGACTGATTATGACGGCAGGGACACAGGCATCCGCGACCACACGGACACGACGCGCGAACGGGCGCGCCAACGGACGGGCAAAGACACCGCCAAGTGCGGTCGCAGCGGAACCGGCACTCGACCAACCGGAGGCGGTTGCCGAGCCGGCCGCCGAAGACGCAGCCCCTGCGTCCAATCCGTCGGTTTCCGCCGCAGCAGCGGCTCGGCACGCCATCAGCGAGATGAAGCACGATCCGGAGGCAATCCGGCGCGCTTTCGAGACCGGCACTTATCCCTATAAGCGGAAGATGCCGCGCAAGGCGTATGAAAAGCACAAAGCCGAGCTTCAGGTCGAACTCCTCAAGGTGCAAAGCTGGGTCAAAGAGACCGGTCAAAAGGTCGTCCTGTTGTTTGAGGGGCGCGATGCCGCCGGCAAGGGCGGCACCATCAAACGCTTCATGGAGCACCTGAACCCACGGAGTGCGCGCGTGGTCGCCTTGGAAAAGCCGACCGATCGGGAAACGACACAGTGGTATTTCCAGCGCTATGTGGAGCATCTGCCGGCCGCCGGTGAGATCGTGTTGTTCGATCGGTCCTGGTACAACCGCGCCGGCGTCGAACGGGTGATGAATTTCTGTTCGCCACAGGATTATCTGGAATTCATGCGGCAATGCCCGCAGTTCGAGCAGATGATCGCGCGCTCGGGCATCCATCTGTTCAAGTATTGGTTCTCGGTCACGCAAGAAGAACAGCTCCGCCGCTTTAAATCGCGGGAAACGGACCCGCTGAAGCATTGGAAGCTGTCTCCCATCGACCGAGAATCGCTGGATAAGTGGGACGATTACACCGAAGCCAAGGAAGCGATGTTCTTTTACACCGACACGGCGGACGCACCCTGGACCATCGTCAAATCGAACGACAAGAAACGGGCGCGGCTGAACTGCATGCAGCACTTCTTGAGTTCTCTGCCGTATCCCGATCCGGATCGCCGCGTGGTGCGCGGACCGGATCCGCTGATCGTCGGCCATTCCGGTCACGTCATTGGCCGCGATGCGCACATCCTCGGCAAGACCATGCATCCGGAAACAAAGCGGATTTCATAATCTCACCGCGCAAAAAAACGACTAGCCGCACATAACTTGGTGCGCGGCTAGTCGCCGTCTTCGTGGGGGGAATTGCTTACTTGAACGTAATGTAGTGGGCTGACGTCCACGCCTTGCCGTCGCGCGGGACGTCAGCCGTTCGCAACTGTTATGGTCTGACTTACCTCAGTCGTAGTTTACTCGAACTCAATAAACATGGCCGAAGTCCAGACTTTACCATCGTCGTTTTCACGACCGAGGAAATAAACCGGACGATGCCCGTGATCGCCATTCTGGGCGTCGATTTCGATCGAACCTTGGACATCCCGCGGCACATCGCCTTCTGACAGCCGCTCGATCGACAAGAACATCTCGGCACCGCCCAGTTCTCTGCGGATAACGCCGTTCGACTCCAACAGTTCTTGGCCCGAGATTTCCCAATCGAACTCGGGGCAATGCGCAAACGGATTGCCCGCCAGTGGATCGCCGACCTTGATATATCCGTCGACCGTTCCCTTGACGCGAATGCGGCAATCCTTGAGCCCGGCGACCCACAATTCGACGCCATCGGCATCGCCGTAGGTATCGCTGCGGAACCCGACATCGGTCGTCCCCGTCCGCCAGCAGTTTTCCTCGATATGCTCGAAGCCCATACCTTTGAAGTCATTGATGGTGCCGTTGATGACGGAGACCGTGCCTTTCCACTCACACCAACGGTACCGGTCCTTAATCCGGGCGCCGCCCCAACGGACGCGGATTCGTCGATCCGAGAAACCGGCCTCTTCATGCAGGTTGCGGCTATAAATGCAACCCGTGTGATCCCACGCCGAGATTTCGTCCCAACCTGCATCACCAAGGAACCGATAGTTCAAGGTGGCCGGGCCTTTATGCTTGAACTCGTCGCCTTGCAGGTTGTCGCCACAGCGGACGATGCCGAAGCTTCGTTTGCCGGTGACCGCGCAAGTATGACGGGCCCGCAATGCCTGACCGACCGACTTGCGGTCGACACCATCAGAGAAGATTGACGTTACGCCGCCGTGGACGCCGAAGACCTGCGTTCCCGGGGCGCCACCTCCGGGCCGACCCCGATGTTCGTCGCCACTTCCATACGCGCCAAACTTGTGACCTCGGGCCATCGCGTCCTTGTATAGCCAATCGAAATGGCCCCAAGCCGAGCAAACCTCGAGCAATCGTTCCAATTCGGGATGGTACCAATCAAGGATACACCGACGTCCACCGACGTGCGGCATGATGAGGTGGTTTTCCGGGTCGTGAATGTAGGTGCGCCAGAGCAACTCCAACGGCCACGCCCCCGGCTTCACCGCCTCGCCGGTCATTTTCTCGTTCCACTCGAACGAACGGGCATTCCCTTGCCCATCCGGCCGCTTGGGAAACTTCGGGTCGTCATCGTGCAGGAAGATCACACAGTGATCGCCGCCTGCCGCAGAACTCCCGCACCATTCCTGGTTCGGATAAACGACAAACTTCCCAGGTTCGTTCAATTCTTGGACGAACGCCTCACTGATATTCCAGTCTTTCTCGTTAATCTGGAAATCGTTGGCCGTGTAGCTCATGACGTCGAGCGCCATGCAGTCACGGGCATACCGGACGTTGTAGTCGGCATCGTTGATGCCGACCGTATCTTCGGCGTGACAATGTAGATCGCCGAACAAGACCCGATCGACGGGGCAGTCTTTATCGACGGTGATGAAACACTCGCCGGGGGCCACAGTCGGCCAACCGGGAAGACTGGCGCGGACATGCAATTCGCCCTCTTCGAGAGGCAAATCCGTGATTTTAACAAATGCCCAATGGTCCGTTTTCTGTCGGCCTTCCTTATTCACCGTATGGCTGGAAGAATACACTTCCTTTCCGTCGCGAAAGGCTTCGACCAAAACCTCCGCATCCAGATCGACGCACGCATTGCCCCAGACATCATCGACGCGAACGCTCACAGGCACATCGACGCCGGGTTTCGCCATGCGGGACGCGCGTACTTCCATCTTGTGAGGCTCGCCAGGAACGATATCGAACGAGATGTCTCCCGGAACCGGTGCAAACCGGGACGAGCCCAGAGGATCGACGTAGCAGCGGAAACGGAAATTCTCTTCGACGAAGGTTTGGACACGCGTCCCCGGGCCGCCTTGGCGACGGTCTCCCATACGAATGATAATCTGATCACCCGGGTTCAGATACCCATCGACCGTGTCGACGATGACCGCTTTCTGGAACGGGCGCTCGTGACCTTTTTGATCGAAACGGACCTTCAAGGACTGCACGCTCGGCGGGCTCTGACCTTCGACCAAAGGCGCCGCTTTGTATTCTGCGGATACGAAGTTCGCTGCCTTCGGATCGGTGGTCTGGAACAGTGCCCAATCTGAATAAAACTTGAAGGTCGCCTTGATCCAAGCACCGTCGGCAAGTCCTACCTCGCCGACTTCATAAATTAGTTTGATCTCAGTCCACTCACCCGCAACCAGCGACTCAGTCGAGCAGGTGACGCGGCCCAGAAACGGGATTTGACGATTTTTTGTAAACAGACCAATAGGTGCGACATAATCGCCGAGTTCCTCTCTTAGCGACTCCTCCGTAATGTTCTCGCGTTCATCAATTAGTTTATCCACTTTTTTGCCCTCAACTTATTGTGATCTTTAACATTTCTCGCAACCTAACACGCCAAAATACTGGCCCTTGTCGGTCAGCCGACATTTTCAAAAGTCCCGGCACCTAAGGACTATGACCGTCGACGAGGCTGTAATTGCTCATTGTCGTAATCTCCCACAGAAACGTTTTTTGTTATGGAAAAGGGGTGGATGGCCGACTCGGGGGGGCGAACCGACCATCCATATTTGGCCAATCTAGGTTGGGCTAGAAAGGCCAGGGAGCAGTCGGGTCCCAAACGGGCAATCCAAGGAAGGCATACCATGGCGCCATCACGACCAAGCCGTAGGCCATCGCAATGAGCACGGACATCCATCCCGCTTTGAAGTAATCGGTCATCGAAAACTCGTCGGAACCATACGCGATCACCGCTGCGGTGATTTGCGTCGGCAACAGGTACGCGAAGGTATCCGTATCGCAAACCAGCAGCATGAACGCCACAGGATGCAACCCGAGTTCGACGCCGAGTTCGTAGACAACCGGCGCCAACATGGCGACGGCCGCGACGTTCGACAACATGCCGATCCGAATAATATGCGTGCCGATCATCAAACCGAGCACCACGCCCCACCAAGAAAGTCCAATCACCGCATGATGAATGAGATGGGCCAGATACTCGGCGAGGCCAGACTTGGTCATCGCCGCGGTCATGGTGATCGCCCCGCCAAGCAGCAGGAACGTGCCCCAGATCGTGCGGTCTTGAACCTCTTTCCATGTGAATGGGAATAGCCCTGGAATGAACAACAGCATGATCCCGAACAGACCGATGATCCCGAGTTGGAATCGGTGCAATTCGAAGATCGGGCTCCCTTTGCCCATCATGAACAACAGGGCGACGATCGCGAACAGACAGATCAAAGTCCATTCGACCGGCTTCATCGGGCCGAGTTCCTTGTGCATGGTGTGGATCTTCTCGTGACCGCCGGCAATCTTCACGCCGCCCGTCTTGAAATGATAACGAACCCACCACTGCGTCAGAATGAACATCCCAAGATAGGGGAACTGCAAGATCGCCCACTGGATGTAACTGATCTCGTAACCGTCCCGGGCCATGATATCGACCATGATCAAGTTCGGCAGGTGCGCCGTCATGATGAAGACGCCGCAGATCATGGTGCCATACACCAACGACTGAATGACGATCGCTTTGCGCGCTTCGCGCTCTTCCGGGGTGTCGCCAAGCAATTCGCAAATACCTTTGACCACCGGCAGCAAAGTTGCCGCGCGGGCGTTGGCGGCCGGAATGACAAAGGCCAGAACGATGTTCACAAAAAACATGCCCCAGATCACACGGCCGACGTTGGAGGCTTTGACTTTGTCCAAGATACCCAACGCAATCCGCCGGTCGGCGTGCATCAATTGCATCATGGCACCGACGATGAAGGCGAACAGACACAGCCAGACGACGTGACGGGTGAATCCCCCAAACACCGTCCCAAGCGGCGGCTTGCCGTTCACCCAGGCGATCCCTTCGGTGACAATCAATAAGAATGGAATACTGATCCCGGTGATGCCGACAGGCATCGCTTCTGAGACCCACATGAGACTGGCCCAAACCACGACGGCCAAAACCGCCATACCAGCCGGCGTGAGCCCCTCCGGAACCGGAAAAACAAACAAAATAAGAAAAAACATCACCCAAGCGGCGACGAACCCCCCAAGGGTTCTTTTTGGATCCCGCCCACTGGCTTCGACGTTCGCGACCATCTGGGCAAGGAGACCGCCCCCCGGTCTGGAACCCGGCGATATCGAATCGCTCATTCACAAACTCCCACATAAAGTTTAAACGCTGGACGTCTGCGCCATGGGAATTTGGAAGCGTAATGAGAGTCCCGTCCGGACATGCCCCCGTCCCCACCTTCTTCGATGCGCCGTCCATCGAAAAAAGTTGAAACACAATTGGCATGCCGTTGATGTCAGGCATCGGACAATGTCAGCCAGCCGACAAGCGCCGTGATCATGGCTTCTCCTGTGAATTTGCCTGCATGTTTTCACGGCCCGCTTGGATACTTTTCCAGAAGGTTCTGCCGATGACAAAGAGCGCCAACGCCATCAGCGCCATCGCGACCGGGCGCTCAAAGAACATGGTCGGATTGTGCTCGGAGATGATCACAACTTGCTGCAAGGAGCGCTCGAACTCCGGCACCAGGATGAAGCCGATCAGGAAGGCGACATAGGAAAAATCGAACTTACGCATGAAGTACCCGATGACGCCGAAAACCAGCATCACGCCGACATCAAACATATCGGAGCGTCCGAGGTAGGCCCCCATGATGCAGGTAAATGTGACGATGGGGTAAAGGATCATGGCCGGGATTTCGACAGCCTTGCAGAACAACCGCAGACCGAACCGCCCGATCACCGCTAGCATCAGGCTGGCGATCACCAGAGACCCGTAAATCCCATACATCAGCTGCGCGTTCTCTTTGAACATCAACGGGCCCGGCTGCATGCCGTGGATCATGAACGCGCCCATCAACATGGCGGCAGCGAGGTTTCCGGGAATGCCCAGCACGAACAACGGAATCAGCGACGACGCAACGACCGCCGAGTTGGCACTTTCGGATGCGGCGATGCCCTCCAAACGCCCCTTACCGAATTCCTCTTTGTGCTTGGAGCGCTTCATGGCCTGGTCGTAGGACATGAATGACGCCACCGGCGCACCCAGACCCGGCATCGCGCCGACGAAGATCCCAATCGCGCTGCCGCGGATCAAGGTCTTCGTGTTGGCGAAGAACTCCTTGATCGACAGCAACCGGTCTTCGAGCTTCGACGAGAAAACATTGGCCGCGTGCTCGGCCTTGCTGCCTTTCAAGGTGAAGCGTTCCAACTGTATGAGAATTTCGGAGAACGCCAGCAGCCCGATGGCCACCGGAATCAGAGACAATCCTCCGCCCAACTGATACAGGTCGAAAGTCAGTCGCGGCAGGGCGGTAACCGGTTCGGTGCCGATCTGGCCGACCAGCAGGCCAAACCCGGCGGCGACCATGCCCCTAAAGAGCGAGTTGGTGCCGATCCCGGCGATCACGGTCAACGCCAGCGTAATCAGGGCGAAGATTTCCGCCGGCCCCATGAACAAGGCAACGGCGGCAAGCGGCGCGGCGATAGCGATCAGCACGCCGGTGGAAATGACATCGCCAGCGACCGATCCATAGAGCGCCATGCGCAGGGCTTTCTCACCCTTGCCCTGCTGGGTCAGCGGATACCCATCCCAGGCGGTCGCCGCGGCCTCTGGCGTCCCGGGCGTTCGCAACAAGACGGCGGAAATCGCACCGCCGAAGAACGCTCCTTTGTTGAGACCGACCAAGAACCCGATCGCCGTCAACGGGGTCAGGTAGTAGGTCACCGGAATGAACAATGCGATGGCCATGGGGCCGTTGATCCCGGGTATCGCCCCGATGGTGACGCCGAGAAAGACGCCCGCGAGCACGAACATAAGACTTGTCGGCGTGAGCGAATCCAACAGTCCAGCGGCAATCATTTCCATGATTTAGAATTCCGAATGTTGACTTAAAAAAAGACGAGTTGTGGACCGGGCACCGGCACGCCGAAGCCGTAGCGCATGATGACGTACATCAAGGCGTCCATGACCACCGCAATGGCGACCATTTGGACCCAGTTCCGGTTGCCCATGGCGTATTGCAGCACCATGAGAAAAACGAACGCCGCGACGAGATACGCAACATATTGAATGGCGATCACGAACAAGAAACACGGGACCATGAAAATGGCCAAGTGCAGAAGGTTCACGTGACCTATCTGCGTGAACCCTGCTGCCTCTTCCGGGAATTCCGCTTCGTCCTTCGGCAACGGTTTTTCGCCGAACTGGGCCAAGAAAAGCCGCACAAGGGACAGGCATGACATCACGAACATGAGCCCCACCGCCGAGTTGCCGACCAATGCGGGAGAGGCCCCGAAACCAGGATACGGCGGCGTGTACGTTGGAATCGCCCACGTGTACATCACGCCGCAGAACGCAATGATGAACAAGTTCGCGAGGAAATCTCTCTGAATTCTCGTCACGAGTCAGGTCTCCTTCGACCAGCAGGTTAGGCAGAGAAAACGGGCCGGAAGTCCTACCCTCCGGCCCGCACTCTCATGTTCTAGTTGGTTTTGGCCTGCTCGCCAAAGGTCGTGTAGAGCTTCTTGACGGTTTCAGCTGCGTGCGCGTCACCCCATGTCACGGGCCGCATCAGCAGGTTCTTCTCGATGAAATCCGCGGTCTCAGGATTCTCGGCCAGTTTCATCGCCGCACCCAAGAGTTTGCTGCGGGCTTCGTCCGGAATACCTTTCGGCACGACCAGAGCGACGATCATCTCGACCTGTTCATCGTAGCCTTGTTCGCGCAGCGTCGGCACATCCGGGATCGGCGGCAGACGGTCGCCCAGGGCCGCACCGATCAGCTTGATCTGTCCAGCCTCGACGAACTTGTAGAGGATGGCGCCCACGTAGCCGACATCGGCATGACCGCCGGTCACCGCCTTGATCACCGAAGGACCGCCTTTGGACGGGATCAACGAGAGGTTCACCCCTTCCTTTTTGGCCATACGCTGAATGGCGTCCCGGTCGTCGGCGCCGTGGAACATGGCGATCAGGTTGCCGTTATTATTTTCCTTGGCCCAGGCGAACGCTTCTTTAAGGGTATTCCAAGGTTTGTCCGGGTGGGAGATGAACCCGCTCGAGTTCAACGCCACCAGCGACAGGTAATCGAAGTCGTCAGGCTTGTAGGTCAGTTTCCCGTGATGCGGCGCATAGGTGTACGCCGTCAACGACGTCACGCCGACCGTGTAGCCGTCCGGCCGTGCGCGGACCAACGACGCCGCCATGGTCGTTCCGTGCGACCCGGTGACGTTCTTCGTGTTGATCGGTTGGCCGAGGATTTCGCTGAACCGTTGCGCGAGACCGCGCGTCAGGCGATCGATCTGAGCGCCCGGTTGGGTCATGGTCATGAATGTGATTGGGCGCGAGGGATAGTCGGCAGCCGCGCTACCCACGATCGTTGCGGCAAGCAGCACGCCTACCCCGACCGAGAGAAGTCTCTTCATCTTGTTTCCTCCATGTCATTACATTTTTGTTCGGTCGTTTCTTATTATTGCTCCGTTATTCAGGTACTCCATAACGAAAATTCATTAGGTCATTTAATTTGATTGTATCAACGCCGACCCATCCCAATTGTCGCCCAGGCGACAATGCGGTCGCATTCTCCCGACAAACCGCAATTAGAGTAACATCTTAATCATTTGAACATTGCGTCGTATCAATGTGACAACTGCCCGAGTATCGTTCATCATGCCGTGTACCCGTGGGAGGGAGCAGGGAATGGCCAGCGCGTTTATGACGTCGACGCCACAGTATCGTGGCGGCATTCAGCATCATGACGAGACCGAAGATGAATTGGATGGTTCCTGGTCCGATGCGCACGCGAATTTCCTCTCCAGCCTGTCGGACCTAGAGACGGACAGCCTCTTGAGGGTTGCGCGCAAAAAGAGCCTTGCGCCCAAGGACCTCTTGTTCCGGGCGGGCGACCAATCAAGCGATTTCTACGTCGTCGCCGAGGGCAGCGTTCGGCTGTTCCAGGTGGCGCCGGACGGCAAGGAAATGATCCTGTGGCTAAGTTTCCCGGGTGAAATCTTCGGCATTGCCGAATTGCTGAGCGGCAGCAACCGGGAGATTTACGCAGAGGCCAATGAGAATGCGGTTGTATACGCCGTGAAACGAGAGGATTTCGCCCGGTTCATCGGCGATCATCCGGAGGCCGCTATGCGGGCGATCGGCATTCTGTCGGCGCGGGTGCGCTCTCTCGGCCACGCCCTTGTGGGCCTGGCAACAGACAACGTGGAAACCCGCATCGCACGCTTGCTGATGCAATTCGCTCAAGTTGCATCCAACGCTTCGAGCCCGCGAACCGATCAAAATGGAGAGTTGCGAGTCAACGTGCCTCTGACCCATCAGGACATCGCCAACTTGATAGGCGCCAGTCGCCAAACCGTGACGACAACACTGGCGGAATTGCGGAAGGCTGGCGTGCTGCGCAGTGTCGAGCGCTACATTCACATCGTTGATCGCAAGCGGCTGGGACAAATACTGGATCAAGGGGGCAGCTGAGCGGCCCCAAGCCGGACGAGGGAGACACACAGAGAAGACCTCACAATCCGGAACCGCCCTGCCCTGCCGACGACGGCTCGGCGTCCCTCTATGTTCCCGGCTCGACTATCGTTCTGGATCTTGATGGCGAACCGGGCGCGACGCCGGCGAACATCACGTCCACCTATGATATCGGGCTGGTCGGCGCCGGCGGAGCGTGGGGCGAATAGCGCTACGAGTTCCTATGTCATTCGCCAGACGTCGTCGATATTTACCGATCGCACGGTCTCGACGGCGCCGCTACCTGACCGGAACTTTGCCGAATGAAGTCGCCGTACGGCGATTACTTGGTCCAATTGCAGCGAAAACGCCCCCCCAGTAAATAAAAGTCTGGAATATCGTCCGCTTACGTCGTAGAGAAACCACAAGAAAATTGTGGATGAGCGCTTGGGGGACAACGAGCGCTTTCTTTTGAGACCATCGGTCAATGCAGATTTACTTACCGATCGCCGAAGTATCGGTGAACATATTCTTGATCCTCGGTATGGGGGGCGGGGTTGGCTTCCTGTCCGGCCTGTTCGGCGTCGGCGGTGGATTCCTCATGACGCCTTTGCTGATCTTTATCGGCATACCGCCCGCAGTCGCGGTGGCGACCGAGGCCAATCAGATCGTCGCTAGCTCGGTGTCTGGGGTTCTTGCGCATTGGCGCCGCGGTAACGTCGACATCAAGATGGGGCTGTTGCTGCTGTTGGGCGGGGTGATCGGCTCCTCGTTTGGGGTATGGTTGTTCACGTATCTCCGCAGCCTCGGCCAGATCGACCTGGTCATCAGTCTTTGCTACGTGATCTTCCTCGGCGTCGTCGGCTCACTGATGCTGATCGAGAGCATCAATTCCATGCGCGCCCGCAAAGCCAAGGTGCAAAAGCGGAGCCATTCACACAACTGGATGCACGGCTTGCCGTTCAAGATGCGGTTTCGTAAGTCGCGGCTGTACATCAGCGCCATCCTGCCGGTTCTCGTCGGCTCGCTGGTAGGCGTTCTTTCGGCGATCATGGGGGTCAGCGGCGGCTTCGTCATGGTGCCGGCAATGATCTATCTGCTGGGTATGCCGACATCCGTCGTTGTCGGCACGTCGCTGTTCCAGATCATCTTTGTCACGGCCAACGTCACGATCTTGCAATCGGTCACTAACCAAACCGTCGATGTGGTCCTGGCACTGCTGTTGTTGATCGGCGGCGTCATCGGCGCGCAGATCGGTGCGCGCTTCGGCAGTAAGATGCAGGGCGAGCAGTTGCGCGGACTTTTGGCGCTTATCGTCATCGCCGTCTGCGCCATGGTCACGTACGATCTGGTCGCCGTACCAGAAGATCTGTTCTCCATCGGCTTGGGAGCGCATTGATGACACCGCGTTGGCTCAAATTCGCCGTCATGGCGCTGACCTTGGTGGTGACCGGCTCCGCCAATGGCCGTGATCTGATCGTCGATCTGTCGTCCCCGGTGGTCGAGATCCGCACGGATTTCGCCGGAACGCATCTGTTGCTGTTCGGCGCAAAACGCAGTGCCGGCGATGTGGTGATTGTCGTGCGCGGCCCGATCGAAACACAAGTCGTCCGCAAGAAAGCGCGGACCTTCGGGATTTGGGTCAACCGCGATCAGATCGCGTTCAAGGATGTGCCGTCCTATTACGCCGTCGCGTCGAACCGGCCATTGGCAGACATGCTGCCGGCAGACGCGCTGGATACGCATCAACTCGGTCTCGACACCCTGCACTTCACGACCCTGACCGAGGGGGCGTCGGATGCCGAGGCGTTGCCGTTCCGCGATGCCCTGATCCGCAACAAGCAACGCCAGGAACTGTATTCGGTCAACGAGGACTCTTTGCTGTTCGTCAACGACATGCTGTTCCGCACCGACTTGTGGTTGCCGTCAAACGTGTCCGTCGGCTCGTTCTCGATCGAGACGTATCTGATCGAGGACGGGCGTATCGTGAACTCCTACGGCACAACGCTCGGCGTCCGGAAATTCGGGGTCGAGGCCGACATTTACGCTTTCGCGTACGAGTACTCTTTGCTTTACGGTATAGCTGCGGTGTTCGTGGCGTGCTTCGCCGGATGGCTCGCCAATGCCGCATTCAGGAGGGCGTAGGATCATGTCCGAGACCGATACTGCCAAAAGGGAAGGCCGCACGTTCCTGTGCGTCGTCGATGAAACCGAGGAATTCGCCACCGCCCTGCAATTCGCCTGTCAGCGTGCCAAGAACACCAATGGCCGAGTGGCGTTGATCTACGTGACGCAGCCGGCCGAATTCCAGCATTGGATGGCGATCGGCGAACGGATGCGCGAAGAAGCCCGCGAGGAAGCCGAAGAAATGCTCAATGTCGCCGCCTCTATCGTTCAGCGGCGCACCGGCCAAACACCCGGGGTCTACATCCGCGAAGGGACGGTCCGCGAACAGGTCGTCGATTTGATCAACGAACAAAAAGACATTTCGCTCTTGGTGTTGGGCGCATCGTCCGGTACCGACGGCCCCGGCCCGTTGATCAGCTATCTGGTCGAAAAAATGGCCGGGCAATTGCGGGTGCCGGTGACCATCGTGCCGGGCAATCTCTCCGAAGAAGAGATCGCGGCGATCTCCTAGACCCGTTTAATCGTCTTCGGTCGCGCCGAGTTGCTTGGCAACGGGCGGCAAGTCCCGCGCAATCATCACCGAGCATTCGGCCTCTTCCATGACCCGATAGGCGACCCGCGTCTGGAAAAACCGGCGAAACCCCTTCTTGTCGGAGGCCGGGACCACGACGATGGAATAATTGCGGCCGGCCTCGCAAATCTTGGCGACCGGCTCGCCGACCATGATGTTCGTTTCCGCGACGTCGACATTCAACTCGTCAAGCGCCGCTTTCGCGCGGGCGATGTTCTCTTCCGCCCAAGGTACTTCTTCCTCGGTGGGTGCAACGGACAAAAGGGAGATCGGGCATTCGCAGCGGCTCGCGATCACGGCATCGCGGCGGGCGCTCATGATCGACCGATCGCTATCGTCCAGACAAATCAGATGGCCGTGATTTTCTTCCAACTCGCGCGCGACGATGACCGATGTCGGCGCTTGTTCGGCAACGGTCTGCGCCACGGTCTCGTCGAGGAACCCGGGCGTTTTGCGGGTGCGCCAACGCTCCGACGCGCCCATGATGACGACGTCGTAGTGATGCTGGTCGCACTCGTCCAAGATGCCCGTGCTGACCGTCGGCGACACCATCAGGACCAGCCGGATCGTCTTGCCTTCCTTGCTGGTGTACTCGATCAAGTTGTCGCCCAGAGGATCGCCCGCGATGTCGGTATGCTCGAATTCCTCTTCCCAGTTGTCGCCCATGACACCGAGGTCGACCAGGATGTCCCGGCCTTTCTTGAGGAACTTTATGCCCGGCAGTTCCAGGCCCCATTCCAACAGGTTGGCGCGCGCGACGCTGATCTGCATGCCGCCGGTCCGGAGCCCTTGATCGACCGGGCGGATGTAGAGAAGCGTGATGTCGGCATCGTTCCCTTTGCCGAGACGCGCCGCATATCGAATCCCGCGATACGACTCGTCCGAGCCGTCGACGCAACACAGGATGTTAAATCGCTCTTTCGATTGATCGGCCACGCCGGTCCTCCACGTTCGCTACACCCCAATGATTGGCCAATAAAGCCAGGCCATCAAGAGCATCAACAAGGTCGACATGATGACCATGCGGTAGCCGACCTTGAGAAAGTCCGTGGTCTTCAAGTACCCGGAAGCATACACGATTGTGCAGGCCGGAGTCCCGATTACCGTGAGGTAGGCGAATGCGGAGGAAATCGCGGTCACGAACCCGATGACGATGGGGCTTTCGTTCGCGACAACGGCGAGTTTGAGGGTGATCGGACCCAGAACGGCGACGGCGGCGCCATTGGACATGGTGTTGGTCACCAGCGTCGTTAGTGCGGAGACCGCCGCCCACAGCGGCACGCCGCTCTCGAAGCCGAGCGGCGACAGTAACTCCAGGAAGTTGATCGCCACCCATTCGGCAGCGCCGGTGTCCTTCATCTGCACGCCCAAGGAAATGGCCGCGGCGTACAGCAATACGACCCCCCAGTTGACGCCGTTGTTCACGTCCTCCCAGCGGACCAGACCGATGACCAGGAACGCCGCCGCGCCGGTGACCGCAATCAGACCCAATCCCAATTGATCGGAGAAGAAAATCCAGCCGCACAGCACGATAAAGAACGTGCCGATGGCGACGAAATCGTTGGGCTTCATCGGCCCTTCTTCGGAAATCTGCCGGCGCAGGCGCACCACGGCGCGGCTCAGGTCCTTGTACTCGGGCTTGAAGGTGAACAGCAGGATCGCCGTCACGAACGGCAGTTGCATCAGAAAGATCGGATAGGCGTAGGCCATCCACGTCACGTAGTCGATCAAGTACTGAAACGTGTCGGGATTGGTCGGATCGTAGAAGAACTCCTTCCAATAGCCGACCATGATGGCGTTCCGGGCGCCACCGGACGGGGTGCCGATCCCGGCGATGGAACAGCCGTAGGAAATGGAGAACAACAGAACGGCGGCCAGACCGCGCACCGACCCGCCGCCGTCACGCTGCCCTTCGGTCATCAACGTGATCAGGGTGATCGCCACGGGCAACATCATCGCCGCCACCGTGTGCTCGCCGATGAACGATGCCATGATCCCGGAGACCAATGAAATCCCAATGCAAATGCGCGACGTGCGGGTGCCCGTCAACTGAACGATCCAAAACGCAATACGCTTGTCGAGCTTCTGTTTGACGACCGCAACCGCCAGCATCAGCGAGCCCATGATGAACAGCACGGAATCGCTCATCAGGCTCTTTGCGACCTCGGTCGATTCGAGCCCCAACACCATCACCTGGCCGATAATAATGAGGAGCGCTACCGTCGGCAGGGGCACCGGCTCGGTAACGAACAGGATCGTCGCGACGATCGACATCGCGAGAACGATCTGCCCGGCGCGGGTCAATCCCTCGGGCGTTGGCAGCGACAACAATATCGCCCCCACCGCCATCGCAATCCAAAACCATCGCCGTTCCCAGAAAAAAATCGCACCGCCGCGTATGGTGGGGCGGCGGCGCAGAAAGGCCTGGGGTCCTCTTACGCTCGCGCTGAGGACGCGAACAGAGCGGCTCAAAGGATTGTTCATGGTTTAGAAAACGAGTTCATTTGGATGTTTGGCCGAATAGTCGTCGGCAATTTATGGTTCATGTATGGTTGGGTATCAATTACTTGATTTATAACGCGATTTTTTTACCCCGGCAATCCCGCTCCGTCTGTCAGCCAGACGACATAAGGGTGCTACCTTGGGACGGAGACCGTCAGGTACGTATCTTCGTCGCGAAATACGAACAGCACCACAAACATCACCACCAACGGCATCGCCGCCCAGAACAACCCGTTCGGTGACGAGTAGGGATCGATCAACCGTGACCACGTGGAGAGAACGGATACCGTATGAAACAACAGAACGCCGCCGTACGTCACCGTTTTGAACAGCCCCGCCATGAACGCCAGGATGAAAGCGACCTGCAGCACACCGATGGCAACAATGACCGTCGAGCCGGTCTCGATCCCGTAGAACCCCACCGCGACGCGCAGCGCGTTCTCGGGCATCAACACCTTCATGAAAGCCCACACCAAGAGAAAAACACCGAGCGACAAGCGCATCGCCGCGAGACTGCGCGTGAGTTTCCGATTGTCCATGACACACCCCAAACCGTTTTCAAGAATTGCAGGCTATGTGCCCGTACCGGCACGCATCCTCAAAGCAAGACGGTTCACGACTGCGCGAGGCGTCGGGCCTGTGCGCACTCTGCAAGGCGGACTCAGATCGGCCGGCACCGCTTGCAGGCACGGAACCCGGCGGCCTCGGCAGCGGCCAAGGTATCGAATGTTCGAACGTTTTCCCGATTGGGCCTGCGCGACCGACACGCCGGACGGCAGGCGCCGCCCGTGGTCACGACCGCATAGATGAACGCGCCATCGGGGTCGTTCGCGACGATCTTGGCCCATTCAGTGTCATCGGGATGACGATGCGGTGATGACGTATTCATGGCGCGACCATAGGAAAGTGCGCTTTGATCCGCATTCCGTTTCTTGCGCTTTCGCCCCGCCGCCGTCATGGTCGGGGTATGACATTTCTCTCCGACATCAGAATCCTGGACGCAAGCCACGTCATGGCGGGCCCCTATGCGACCTATCAATTGGCATTGATGGGCGCCGAGGTCATTCGGGTGGAGCGCGTCAACGGCGATGATTTCGTACGCACGCTGGGCGGCACGGACGAGATGAAAGCCGCCGGCTTGGGCGCCACGTATATGAGCCAAAACGCCACCAAGCGCTGCATCCAGCTGGACTTAAAGCACCCGAAAGGTGTCGAGATTTTCAAGAAACTCGCCGCCACCGCCGACGTGGTGATGCAGAATTTCCGTCCCGGCGTCATGGACCGGCTTGGCGTCGGCTACGACGACCTCAAGGCCCTTCGGCCGGACCTGATCTATTGCAGTCTGTCCGGCTTCGGATCGGACGGGCCCATTCGCGATGCGCCCGCCTACGATCACATCGTGCAGGGCATGAGCGGCCTGATGAGCATGACCGGCACGACAATGTCGGGCCCGTTGCGGGTCGGTATCCCCATCACCGATTACATCGCCGGGATGCATGCCTCGATGGCGATCCTGGCCGCGCTCAATCGCCGGGCGGCGGGCGGCGGCGGCGGACATATCGAAGTCAGCATGCTTGCCGCCGTCATGAGCACCATGGGCGCCGCCGGCCTCGACACCCAGACCACGGGCAACGTCAAAGGCCTGGAGGGAAATCGTCCGTTTTCCGCCAGTCCGTTCGCGGGCTGCTTCCCGACCGAGGACGGCGACCTTGTGATTACCGCCAACACCGTGGCGCAAGCGAAACGGCTGGTTGCAGAATTGGAAGCGCCCGACCTCTCGTCCTACATCGACGCCATGGAGAGCGGCGAGCTGTTGACGGAATTGGAGCGTCTCTCCGCCGAAGAGGCACTTGCGGGCGCGCTCGAAAAAGACACCGCCGACAACTGGGAGAGACGCCTGGCCAGGGTCAGCGTTCCCGCCGGAAAAGTGCGGTCCATCGACGAAGTGATGGCGCATCCGCAAGTCGATGCCATCGGATGCATGGACGAAATGGCTTTTCCGTTGGGCGAGACGCCCCTGTTGGTGCCCGGTCTCGGATTCAAAGATGCAGGCGACAGGGCGCGCGTCCTGCCGGCACCGGAATCGCTGGGCCAAAGCACGGTCGAGGTCCTCAGGGAAATCGGCGTGTCCGACGATGACTTGGACACCCTGGCCCGGGACGGCGCGATCGCCGGCGAAGGCCTGCCGCCCGCGGATTAAGCTCTTGTCATATTGCCGTCCGCCCCTCGCGCCGGGGGAACCGACGCATTATGTTTGAGCCATCGCCTGCACCATCGATGAGGCCCGATATGATGCTGCCCAAGATTTCCCGCCGCACGTTCCTGGCAACCGGCGCTGCCGTGGCGGCGGCCGCCGCCGTGCCGGTGCGCGCCGCGAGCCCCGCCCCCCTGCTCCGCCCGATCCCGAAAACCGGCGAGCGCATTCCCGCCGTCGGTATGGGCACCTGGATCACGTTTAACGTCGGCAACAACACGGGGCTTCGCGATCAACGGACCGAGGTGTTGCGCGAATTCTTCAAATACGGCGGCGGCATGATCGACAGCTCGCCCATGTACGGCTCCGCCGAAGATGTGCTGGGGTACTGCTTCGAACGCCTCGACACCACGGACGGCCTGTTTTCCGCGACCAAGGTCTGGACCCCGTCGACCGACGAAGGGCCGGTGCAGATCGCGGATTCCATGCGCCTCTGGGGCCTCAACAAGTTCGACCTGTTCCAAGTCCACAATTTGCTGAACTGGGAAGACCACCTGCCGATGTTGCTGCAGCGCAAAGCGGCGGGCGACATCCGGTATGTCGGCGTCACCACATCGCACGGCGGACGGCACGGCGGCATGATGGACATGATGGCCCGCGACGACATCGATTTCGTGCAGTTCACCTACAACATCGTCGACCGCCGGGCCGAAGACCGGCTGCTGCCCATGGCCGCCGACCGGGGCATCGCCACGATCATCAACCGGCCGTTCCGCCGCGGTGAGCTGCCGCGCCGGTTCGAGGGCAAGCCCCTGCCCGGCTGGGCCGCCGAGTACGGCATGAACAATTGGGCGCAATTCCTGCTGAAGTTCGTGATCTCGCACCCCGCCGTCACCTGCGCCATCCCGGCGACGTCCAAGGTCGAACACATGACGGAGAACATGACCGTCATGCAGGGTCCCATGCCCGACGCCAAGACCCGGCGGGATATGATCGCGCACGTCGAAAGCCTGTAGCCCGTGGAGCGTCTGATCCCCTACGCGCCGGACGTCTATCTCGGCATGATCGCCGACTACAACGTCGCGGCTTGGCCCGGGCAATTGATCGCCATCGCACTTTGCTGGCTGATCGTCATTTCGGCCCGGCGCGGCGGCGCGACCAACGCGCGGACCGCCATCCTGGTCGCCGCCGGATTTTGGATCTGGACCGGCTATGCGTTTCAGATCGAAACCCACGCAACCTTGAATTGGGCCGCGACGTGGTTTGGCTATGGCTACATCGTCCAGGGCGTGTTGATGGCGGTATGGGCGTTCAGTTCGAGCGATCTGGAGATCGCACTTTCGGGGTCCAAACGCCGGCTTACCGGGGTGTTATTGCTGTTGGCGGCCGTCGCTCTGCATCCGCTGATGGTATTCGCGCTGGGCGCACCGTTGGGCTTTGCGCAGACCGTCGGTTACATGCCGATGCCGACCGTGCTGGCGACGCTCGCCATCTACGCCCTGATCGCGCCGACGCCGCCGGTGTGGCTACTGATCCTGCCGCTCGTGGCCAGTATCTGGGAAGGGTTGTCGGCCTGGACGCTCGGCCTCGCCAACGACTTGAACCTGCCGATCGTGGCGCTCGGCGCGCTGTTGTACCTCGCGCTCAAGAAAGACGAAGAGACGGGGGAGACGACCGGCGCCTAATCCGTTGCCAGACGGGGGCCCGTGCGATATCTAACGCGCCAGATTTCGGCACGCTTCATCGGGGTTCACGACACATGGCCAGCTATCAGTATTCCTACGTTATGCAGGGCGTTTCCAAGACGTTTCCGGGCGGCAAGGAAATCCTCAAGAACATCACCTTGTCCTTCCTGCCGGACGCCAAGATCGGCGTGCTCGGCGTCAACGGGGCTGGGAAATCGACACTGCTGAAGATCATGGCCGGGATCGACGCCGACGTCTCGGGCGAAGCCTGGGCCGCCAAGGAGGTCCGCGTCGGCTACCTGGAACAGGAGCCGCAACTGGACCCGTCGAAAACCGTCGGCGAGAACGTGACCGAAGGCCTGGGCGGGGTGAAGGACCTGATCGACCGCTTCAACGAGGTCAGCGCCAAGTTCGCCGAGCCCATGGACGACGACGAGATGAACGCGGTCATCGCCGAGCAGGCCGAACTGCAGGAACAGATCGACGCCGTCGACGGCTGGGATTTGGAGCGCACCATCGAGATCGCCATGGACGCGCTGCGTTGCCCGCCCGCCGACAGCCCGGTCGACAAGCTGTCGGGCGGTGAACGCCGCCGGGTGGCGCTGTGCCGCCTGTTGCTGCAAAAACCCGAAGTGCTGTTGTTGGACGAACCGACCAACCACTTGGACGCGGAATCGGTGGCGTGGCTGCAACGGCACCTGAAGGACTACGCCGGCACCGTCGTTATGGTCACCCACGACCGCTACTTCCTCGACAACGTCACCGGCTGGATTCTGGAGATCGACCGCGGCCGCGGTATCCCGTACGAGGGCAACTACTCGTCCTGGCTGGAGCAGAAGCAAAAGCGTCTGGCCCAGGAGGAGCGCGAGGAAAGTGCGCGCCAACGGACCCTGAAAGAAGAGTTGGAGTGGATCCGCCAAAGCCCGCGCGCGCGCCAGGCCAAATCGAAGGCCCGGATCACGGCGTACGAGGACTTGCTGGCGCAATCCCAGGACAAGGCCCCGGGCACGGCGCAGATCGTTATCCCCGCCGCCCCGCGGCTCGGCGATCTGGTGATCGAGGCGGAGCAAATCAACAAGGCCTTCGGCGAGAAGCTGTTGGTCGACGACCTGACCTTCAAAATCCCGCCGGGCGCCATCGTCGGCATCATCGGCCCGAACGGGGCGGGGAAAACCACCCTGTTCAAGATGATCACCGGCCAGGAGCAACCGGACGGCGGCAGCTTCAAAGTCGGCGATACGGTCAAGCTCGGCTACGTCGATCAATCCCGCGATGCCTTGGACGGCAACAAGACTGTGTGGGAGGAAGTCTCCGGCGGGTTGGACGAGATCGACCTCGGCAAACGCAAGATGCAATCCCGCGCCTATGTCGCGCAGTTCAACTTCAAGGGCGGCGACCAACAAAAGAAAGTCGGGCAGTTGTCAGGGGGTGAACGGAACCGCGTGCACCTCGCCAACATGCTGAAATCCGGCGCCAACGTGTTGCTGTTGGACGAACCGACCAACGACCTGGATATCGATACGCTCCGGGCGCTGGAAGAAGCGATCGCCGATTTCGCCGGCTGCGTGCTGATCACGTCGCACGACCGTTGGTTTCTGGATCGTCTCGCAACGCACATCCTGGCGTTCGAAGGCGACAGCCACGTGGAGTGGTTCGAGGGCAATTACGAAGACTACGAGGCCGACAAGAAACGCCGCCTCGGCGACGACGCGCTGGAACCG
The DNA here is from genome assembly GCA_965601835.1 of Rhodospirillales bacterium. Lineage (GTDB taxonomy): Bacteria > Pseudomonadota > Alphaproteobacteria > Rhodospirillales > Casp-alpha2 > UBA4479. The sequence goes on along the minus strand of OZ271842.1, from coordinate 3,018,314 downwards.
CACCGGATCAAGTACAAGCCGCTGACGCGGTAGTGGCGCACGCTGTCTCGTCATCCCCGCGAAAGCGGGGACCTAGGCGGCTCGATGGTCTTGCTGGGTCCCGGCTCAAGGCCGGGATGACGAACTGGTGAGAATTTAGGCCACACTGCCATCCAGTCTGGGTTGCCGTCAAAGGATAGGGAAGTCCGAGAGTGAGGGTCGAAGGGCGCTATGTTGAAAGATGAGATCACCTTCGCGCGGCTGACCGATATAGAGCCAACCGAGATTGCCGCGCACATGTCCGACCCCCAGATTGCGGAGCACATGCCGCTGCTGACATCCGCATGGGACGCCGCGACCGTGGCGACGTTCGTCGCGCAGAAAGAACAGTGCTGGGCGCGCGACGGGCTTGGGCACTGGGCAATCTTATCCAATGGCCGGTATGTCGGATGGGGCGGTTTTCAGAAAGAAAGCGACGAGTGGGATTTCGGTCTGGTCCTCAAGCCAGAGGAATTCGGGCTGGGACTGCGCATCACCAAAAAAGCGATCAATTTCGCGTTTGCCGATGCGCGCATCCCCTTCGTGACGTTCCTGTTGCCGCCGTCTCGGCAGAACCTGGGCGCGCTCAAGCGCCATGGAGCGCGTCAGGTCGGCGCGATCGAGTACGACGGCGAAACGTTTCTCAAATTCCGGCTTGAGACGACATGAAGGTGACGCCGGTCACTACCCTGTGCGGAAAACCCCGGTAGTCTCGGGCGTATCGAACACAACCCACATGCTGAAGCAGGGATTGCCATGACACGCATGAACCGACGTCTCTTTATCCTTGGATTAATGGGTCTGATCGCCGCAGCGCCCGGATACGCGCTCGCCGGGTCGGCGAAGGCCGAGATCGTCGACATGGTCGAGGCCGCCGCCGCGGCCATCGAAGAACACGGGTTAACGAACGCGCCCAAACGGACCGACGCCGAGACGTGGACCCGTCTGTCGAAGGGTCTCTATGTTTTTGTTTTGGATCGAAGCGGCACGCTGTACATCCACCCGACCGAGAACTTGGTCGGACAGGACGTCTCCGACTTCAAGGACATCAAGGGTGCCTACTTTGTCCGCGAAATCCTCAGCACGGCGAAGCGGCAAGGGGGGCCGGTGTGGACGGAGTACTATTGGAACGACCCGTCCGTGGACAAGGTCCGGCGCAAGCGCGTGTATAGCGTGGCGATCGACGAGTTGATCGTCAGCGGCGGGTATTATATCGACGAACCCTGAGGCCAGCGCCGGGGGGACAACCTCAAGTTTCCAGATAACATTCGCGCCGTCCCGTGCAACCGCATGGTGTATAGTGCCGCGCCGACACGGATGCGAAAGGAGCCCGCCCATGACCTATATCGACGGATTTGTCGCCGCGGTACCGACCGCCAACAAGGCCGAATATCTGGAGCACGCCACCAAAGCGAGCGTCGTGTTCAAACGGCACGGCGCGCTGAAGCTGGTCGAAACCTGGGGCGACGATGTGCCCGACGGCGAGGTCACATCGTTCCCCATGGCCGTCAAATGCGGTGCGGACGAAACCGTGGTGCTGTCATGGATCGTGTGGCCGTCGAAAGCGGTGCGCGACGCCGGCATGCAGAAAATCATGCACGACCCGGACATGCAGCCCGACGTCAACCCGATGCCGTTCGACGGCAAGCGGCTGATCTACGGTGGGTTCGACGTGATCCTGGACGACTGAGCGGACTGCGGCTATCGCGTCAACGCGATATCCCGGAGCACGTTCCGTTCCATCGTCACCTCGGAGAGTGTCGCCCGCATCACGTCGCGGGAACTGATCATGCCGACGATCTTGTCGCCGTCCATGACCGGCAGATGCCGAATATGGTGTTTCGCCATTTTGCTGCCCGCCGATTGGATGTCATCGCCGATATCGCACGTGATCACGTTCTTGGTCATCAGGTCGAACGCGCGGAGATCCTTGATGCGGTCGTCCGTATCGGCGATGCACCGTGCCAGATCCCGTTCCGACAAAATGCCGACCAGCGCCCCGTCTGCATCGCGAACGGGTACGCAGCCGATGTTCTCCAGCTTCAGCAATTGGGCGATCGATTGGATAGAGTCTTGTTCGCGGACGAAAATGACCTGGCCGTCGCGGTCCGCGATCATGTCGTTGATTTTCATGGAGCCCCTCCGTATTACATTTTATTTCTGTATATTAACATTTACGTGCCGTACCGACGACCGAAAATGTGCCTCCGGCGTTCTCAAAGGCATGCCGGTTCTCCCCCGCCGTTGACTTCATCATTACTCTAGCGGACACGCGCGTCGGCGCAAAGTCGGCTAGCCGACAACTGGCGTCTGACGGCGTGCGATATCGTCGCCCCTCAACGGTGCGGCGACTCCAAGCCATCGCCGTCAAATACCTTGAGCAAAGTCCACCACATAATGCCGATATCGAGCCAGACGACACCCATCGCCGAGCGGGACTCGTAAGCCCGAACCAGCCATTCGTCGGCGTCGAGGTAGCTCCCGTACTCGCGCCAATGCCCCTTGAGAGCCTGCACGGGACCGCACAGTCCCGCCACCAGCAACCGCTTGTTTTGGTAGCCGCGTCGCAACACCCGTCCATACATGGCACGCGGCACCGGGCGCGGGCCGACGAAACTCATTTCACCGCTCAGAATATTGAGGAGTTGTGCCAACTCATCCAGATAGAACCGCCGCACCCATGCGCCGAACCGCGTCACGTCGCGGTCGTCGATAGCGTTCGACGCGCCCACCTTGACGCGGCGTGCCTCATCGCACGTGTCGTAAGTGGTACGGAACTTCAACATCACGAACGCGCTTCCCCGGGAAATCCGAATGTCCCGGACCCAGAGCGCCCCCCGCGCCCGCGGGTCGATCAAGCCCTCGATGTAGAACCCCACGACCAAGAGCGCTAGAAACGGGCCGGCACCGACCAGCAGTGCCACGGCAAGCGCGCGATCCAGCAGCCGCTTCAGCCACAGGTTCCGTCCGGCATAGACGTACCCGGCAGGTAGCGGATCGAGACGGTCGAACCCTTTCCTCATCGTGGAGAGGCGCCCCACCCGAAGGGACGTAACGGCATGTCGCGGATGGTCAGCATGTCGTGTCGACCGTAAACCAGTGCGGCGTCATCAGAAAGGCGGAAACACCGGCGGCGAACCGCTTCAACCTCTCGACGCGCACATCGACACGGCAGTATTTCAGCAGATTTTCATCGCTCCGTTTGCACGGGCGCGCATCGCAATGGCACAGTGCCCCACCAGGGGAGAACACGAAACCATGACCACGGAACGCACCATCCGGCCACGCCGCAGCTTCATTTTCACGCCGGGCCTGAAGCCTGAGATGTTTCCAAAAGCGCTGGCGTCCGGCGCGGACATGGTCTGCGTCGAGTTGGAGGACGGCATCGCACCGAAGGATAAGGACGCGGCCCGGGCGCATACCATGGCGCTGTTCGCGGCACACCAAGCCGACGACGGTGTTGAGCGGATCGTCCGGATCAACTGTCTGCGCGAGGCGTTCGGCCTCGCCGACGTGCAAGCGGTGCTGGCGAGCGACACGCCGCCGCCGGCGCTGATGCTGCCCAAGGTGCGCACCCCCGACGAAATTGTGTGGCTTGACGATCTGTTGTCGGAGCGCGGGCACCCCACACGGCTGCACGTCATCATCGAAACCAACGCGGCACTGGAGGCCGTGTTCGATATTGCGCGCGCCAGCCCGCGGATCGACGCCTTGTTCTTTGGCGGCGTCGACATGTCGGCAGAGCTGCGCTGCACAAATACTTGGACGCCGTTGCTTTATGCCCGTTCGCGGGTCGTGCACGCGGCGGCGGGTGAAGGCTTGGACGTGATCGACGTGCCGTACTTGGACCTGGACGATCTGGACGGGATGAAACGCGAGGCGGAACTGTCGCGCGACCTCGGCTTCAGCGGCAAGGGATCGGTGCACCCGAAACAAATTCCGACCCTCAACGGCGTGTTTACACCGGACGCCGACGCCGTCGCGCGCGCACGGCGGATACTCTCCGCTTTCGCCGAAGCCGATACCGGGTTGGTGGTGATCGATGGCAAGCTGATTGAAAAACCGGTCCTGCGTGAGATGCAGCGCATCGTCGCCATCGCCGACCGGATGTCCGCCTAAACCGCCGGCTGCGGCCCATGCTGCGCGAAGCGTTCACGCACCTGACGACGCCGTGCGCCGAACCGTGGCGTGCCATGGGCTACCTGCGGGAACTGATCGCCATCGACGCGCGGCACCGGCGATGCCACGCCGCGTGGCAACCGCACGTGGCGCGCACCGAAGCGTTGATCACATCGGCAGCGGACGCCACCACGGCACGGTCCAAGGCAGTGGTACTGGGCGCCGGCATCCTGGCGGATATTCCACTCCGCGCCTTGGCCTCAATGTTCGAGACCGTCGTCCTGGTGGACGTATGCTTTTTGCGAACCACGCGGCGGCGGGCGAAGACGTTCGCCAACGTGCGCTTGGAAACCGCGGATATCACCGGCGCCGCCGCAGCGCTGCATGCGTGGGCGGACGCCGGCGCAAAGATGGCGGACCGCCCGGGACTGGATGCGCCGAACATGCCGTCCGTGACCGGGGCGGACCTGGTAATCTCCGCCAACGTGCTTTCGCAACTGCCGCTGACGCCATTGCACTATCTCCGCCGCCGGGCACCGCATCTGACAGAGGGCGAACGGACAGCACTCGCCCGCGACCTGGTGCGGGCGCACCTGGCGATGTTGGCACAATGCACGGGCGTGGTGTGCTTGATCACCGAAGTTGCGCGGGAATTCCGCACCGATGACAACGTGCGCGAGACGGAGGACCCGTTGTGGGGCGTCACGGTCGATCCCGGGACCGAGACCTGGACCTGGGACGTCGCCCCCCGGGGCGAGGCGTCAAACGACTTCAGCATCCACAACCGGGTCACCGGCCGGTATTGGCCCCCATCCTAGAAGACCTCGCCGCTGGCGCGAAAATTGGCTTCGCGGACGGAATCGATCTCCCGACTCCAATCCACGTACGTCGCGATCTGCGAGACGGTCTCGCCGTCGTCTGAAAACGGCATCCGCAAGGACGTCTGCACGATGGGGATGCCGCTGATGCCGACTTGCACCGTGTACTTGCTGCCAATGGCCTCGTGGTGAGTAACAACCTCGGCGTATTGGGCGTGGGTGGCGCAGCTCTCCTGCGCCGACCGGATTTTCGAAACGGACAAGCCGGTGAAGTCCTTGCCATGCATGGTCACAGATGCGGTCCCGTAAAACCGGTAAACGAAGTCGAGCGGGGGCGTCGTGACATCGACGACAATGAAATATGGAATCAGGTCGACCGGCAGCTGGAACCAATCCCACTCGGACCAGCGCGGCGAGCGCCGCGCACCCCGCAGCCTTTGCCAATACTCATAGCATGTTTGGTATTCCGGCTGATCGAAGCGGACCGGCGAGCGACGAAGGTAATCTTCCTCGGGCATTTGTTCCCGCTCCACAACCTCATCAACCCCCGCGTCCGAAACACTATCACCGATCGCCCGTATTCAGAACATCGGATGATGCGTTGATTTCGATCAATCTGGATCGGCGGGCCGCATGCTATGACGGATATCCTTGGGGGAGGAACATCATGGCCGAAACGCTCATTATCTCATTCATCGCGCACGACCGGCCGGGCATCGTCGAACAGTTGTCCGAAATCGTCACTTCGCACGGCGGCAACTGGCTGGAAAGCCGGATGGCGAACTTGGCGGACATGTTCGCGGGCGTCGCCCGAATCTCGATTGGAGAGGCCGACGCCGATCAAGTGATGCGCGCTTTTAACAGCCTTCAAGCGGAAGGGTTTCAGCTGACGGTCCGGCCCGCCGGCCGGCCGCCGTCGGCAAGCGGTGCAAACATGACGTTCGAAGTGGTCGGTCCGGATCACCCCGGCATCGTGCACGATCTGACACGCACCATCGCCGGGCTGGGCGCCAGTGTCGAAGAGATGGAGACCCGTATCGACGGCGCACCGGTCGGCGGCGGGGTCCTGTTTTACGCACGCACGCGCGTCCGCTTACCGGACAACCTATCGGAGGACGACTTCCGCGACGCCCTGGAACAGCGCGCGGATGCGCTGATCGTCGATATCGTGATCGACGGGGACGATTGAGGTCGACCGGGTCCTCCCGCCTTTGTGAAACCGGCGCATCTGGACGCTACGAGGCACCCGCCCTATGTATGGAGCAATTCGCCCGTTCGGGCGTTCGCATTCCATCACAAGGACTTTCATGATGACCGATACGTATACGCCACCCACCGTTTGGACATGGGACAAGGAAAACGGCGGTAAATTCGCCAGCACAAACCGTCCAACTGCGGGCGCCACGCACGACAAGGAACTGCCGGTCGGCAAACATCCCCTGCAACTCCATTCAAAAGGGACGCCGAACGGGGTCAAAGTCACGATCATGTTGGAGGAACTCTTGGCGAAAGGTCACACCGGCGCAGAGTACGACGCTTGGCTGATCGAGATTGGCGACGGGGATCAATTTGGCAGTGGCTTCGTCGACATCAATCCGAACTCCAAGATCCCCGCCTTGATCGACCGCAGCGGCGATGCGCCCGTCCGGGTCTTCGAATCGGGTTCGATCCTGATGTACTTGGCGGAGAAGTTCGGCGAGTTCCTACCGGCAGAAGGCCCCGCACGGACGGAAACCTTGAATTGGCTGTTCTGGCAGATGGGCAGCGCACCCTATCTTGGCGGCGGCTTCGGGCACTTCTACGCCTACGCCCCCGAAAAATGGGAATACCCGATCAACCGCTTCGCCATGGAGACCAAACGCCAGCTCGACGTCCTGAACCGGCAGCTGGCTGATCGCCGTTACATCGCCGGCGACGAATACACCATCGCCGATATCGCGATCTGGCCGTGGTACGGGGTTCTGTGCCTCGGCAAGCTGTATGGCGCGGGCGAGTTTCTCGATGTCCAGTCGTACGAGAACGTGCAGCGATGGGCCCGCGAGATTGGGGTCAGAGACGCCGTCAAACGCGGCCGGATGGTCAACCGCACCCACGGCGAGCCGCACGAGCAGCTGGCGGAACGGCACGACGCGGCCGATTTCGGGGACAGTCCCGGCGTGCAAATCTGACCGCTCACCAGGCGCCGAAGGGCGCCGCCCGGAAAAACATTACAAAAATGTCATTTCGCTGAAACGCTGCGTTTTCGTTAGTTTTAACGTTGTTAATCGTATCTTCATTGTTCCGGTGGCGTATTTAGGGGCATGAGTAGCGGTCTCACAGCTTTGATCGTCGATGACGCGGAAATCATGCGCACCGTGGTTTCGACGGCGTTTTCCCACCTCGATATCGAGGTGGTCGGCGAAGCCGTGGACGGGCGCAGCGCCGTCGAGATGGCGGCGGACCTGTCGCCGGACATCATCACACTGGATATCTACATGCCGGAATTGAACGGGCTGCTCGCCCTTCGCGAGATCATCGCCCATAACCGCCGCGCATACGTCGTCATGATGACCAGCATCGACGATAAAGAAGTGATCGAAGAGTGCCTCAACAGCGGGGCGCGGGACTACATCGAAAAGACCCTGCCCGTGCCGGAGATCGTACAAAAGCTGGCGGCGCACAAACAATACGTCATCCAACGGCGCCAAGACGGCATTCAGGCGTCGGTTTAGGCGATCTCCTCGTTAATTTTTGCCGTCGCCCGCGACAAAGCGTCGTCAAACGCATCGACGTCGGCTTCAATTCCCGCCACATCGCCATCGCGCAACCGCTTTTCCAAGGTCGCGGACACGGTGTGCAGACGGGTCATCCCCAGGGACCCCGATACCCCTTTGACGGAATGGGCGAGATCCGCGGCCGTCTCGGTTTCGCCGGCATCCACATGGCCGCGCAGGGTGGCACCGACCTCGGCATAGTCGGCTGTAAACTTCTGAAGCATGGGCACGAGAACGTCGCGCGGCAGCATTAGCCGCTCCAGCGCCTCGTCGAGATCGAAATCCACATCGCTCATAAAAGCTCCCTCCGCCAAGTCCTCGGCCTCTCAGGCAATCACGTTGGAGCGGAAAGGGCAACACACGGACGCACGCCGATCAGATATCCTTGGCAAAGCACGGCATATAGCCGTTCGGGTCTTCGACCCCTAGCTCACGCAATCCGTACTCTTGATCTTCGGGCCCCCATAAGACCTTTGCCCGGCCCGCGATCCTCGCCAGTTCGGCATCGACGTCATCGACGAAGATGTATACCAGCCCACTGAGCACCGGCGTCGGGCGATCCGGCAAAGCGCCGGCGAAGAACCACAGCCGTGCCGTCCCTTCGGGGCCGCCCCGCGCGACTTCTCCCCACAAGGGCCGCCCGTCTTCTTGCCACGTTCCCGTGATCTCGAAGCCCAGCACTTCGTGATAGAAACTCAGCGTCTCCGCGACATCGCGCGCGAACAAGCTGGTGGTCGTCGGAGAGCGCTGCATCCCTGTCATCTCCTCATTGCGGTTTTCACCGGATCGTCACTTTACCAAACTTTGGGACTGGGTAACTGTCAGGGTTGGGCAGCGGATAGGGATCCTATGATTGACGATATCGACGTAAGCGACCCAACACAGGACGACGACCGTGAAACGGCGCAACGGCTGCTTCGCAAATTGGCGCGCACCAACAAGACCCGCGGCTTTGACGGCGAGAACGAACGCTTCGCGATTACCGCCAACGGTCCCGGCGGCGATCTGATTGGGGGCGTGGCGGGGTTCACCAAGTGGGGTTGGATGTACGTCGAGGCGCTGTGGATCGCCGAAGAAATGCGGGGACTGGGCCTTGGGCAAAAGCTTATGACGCAAGCCGAGGACCTGGCCCGGGTCCGTGGCTGTGGGGCGATGTGGCTGGACACCATGAGCTTCGAGGCCAAACCTTTTTACGATAAGCTCGGCTTCGAAGAATTCGGCGCACTCGATAACTACCCACCCGGGCATTACCGGCATTTCTTGAAGAAGTCGCTGGTTTAACCAATTCTAACGGCGTTGACTTTGCGCTCTCCGTGCCAACATGGGGAGTGGGGAAATCATTCTGTAACGGACCATCGACGCATGCATTACGTTCCACTTGGGGCCAGCGGCCTCAAAGTCTCACCGCTTTGCCTCGGCGCCATGACCTTTGGCAAGCAAACCGACGCAACCACCGCCGGCAAGATCGTCGCGCACGCCCGCGATCACGGCGTCAACTTCATCGACACCGCCGAGTCCTATAACGGCGGCGCGTCGGAGACCGTCCTGAGTAAATTGATCAAAAAAGACCGGCACGATTGGATCATCGCCACCAAACTCGGCAGCAAGGCCATCGGCGACGGGCCGAACCAGCGGGGCCTCAGCCGTGCATGGATGATGGACGCCATCGACGGCAGCCTGAAGCGGCTCGGCACCGATTATGTCGACATCTATTACCTGCACCGCGCCGATCCGACGACACCGTTGGTGGAAACCCTGACGGCGATGGGCGAATTGATCCGCGCCGGGAAAGTCCGCTATTGGGGCTTCAGCAATTTCCGCGCCTGGCGGATCGCGGAGTTGGTGTACCTCGCCCGGGAATTGGGCATCCCGGCGCCGGTGATCGCGCAGCCCTATTACAATGCGCTCTACCGCGCGGCGGAGTTCGAATACCTCGGCGCGTGCAAGGCGTTCGGGATCGGCGCCGTCCCTTACAGCCCCCTCGCCCGAGGCGTCCTGACGGGCAAGTTCGGCGTCGATGTCGCGGCGACGGCCAATACCAAGCGCGGCGCCGGCGAACAGGATCGCTACAACGACGTTTACACCGCCGACGCTCTGAAACGCGCCGCCAAGTTGAAAGCGTACGCCGACAAGAAGGGTGTCGCGCCGGGGCACCTGGCGGTCAACTGGGTGCTCAACAATGCAGCCGTCAGTTCGGTCGTCGCCGGGCCGCGGACGTTGGCGCATTGGAAGGCCTATGTCGATGCGCTCGATTACACGTTCACCGACAAGGACGAGGCGTTTTTCGAGAAACTCACCCCGGCCTGCCATCCGATCGAGATCGGCTATCACGAACGCAAGGACCCACCGAAGGGCCGCTGGCCCCGGATCGGTTGAGGTTATAAATCTTCGAGCAACCGCTCGGCGCTGGTTTCACCGAAGCCGCCGTCCTCGAAATGCAGATGCGTGACCACGCCGTCGTCGACGATCATCGAAAACCGCTTGCAGCGCGGGCCATAGCACTTGGCGCTGAGGTCGACCTCAAGCCCTGCCGCCCGGGTGAAGTTCAGCGCCCCGTCGCCCAGCATCAAAATCGTGTCGCCGGCATTCTGGCTGTCGGCCCAGGCCTGCATCACCCACGGATCATTGACGGAAACGCACACGATCTGATCGATGCCCTTTGCCGCCAGGGCGTCGGCGTTGGCGATGAAGCCCGGCAGGTGCCGCGACGAACAGGTTTTGGTGAACGCCCCCGGCACACCGAACACCGCAACTTTCTTACCGGCGAAGACATCGCCTGTGCCGGTGACGCCCGGTCCGTCCGGCGTCATAATCCCGACGTCAACCGTGGGGATGGTATCTCCGACTTGGATGGTCATTTGGCGTTCCTTCTCAGCTAGCAGTACTTTTCCGGTCCGACCCATTGGGGGTCTGAATACCGGTCGCCGTGCGCCCACCCAACCGGCAAAATGCGATCGATCGCCGTCAACGTATCATCCGTCAACGTCGCCGACGCACCGGCGGCCATATCGGTCAGACGCTGCGGGGACCGCGTGCCCGGAATGGGCAGTACGTGCGGTCCCTGATGCAGCAACCACGCAATCGCAAGGCCGGCTGCCGTGAGACCGATGTCGGACGCCAGCGCCCGGAACGCTTCCGTTGCCGCGATATTGGCGCTCAGGTTGGGTTCTATGAACCGTGGATTGTTTTTCAGGAATGGAACGGTTTCCGCTTTGGCGCGGTCGTGCGGTGCATCGGTCAGCAGGCTGCGGCCCACCGGTGAAAATGCGACCAAATTGGCGCCGAGTTCGGCGGTCCGTTGCAGCAACCCAAGCTCCGGCGAACGGGTCGACAGCGAGTATTCCGATTGAACCGCCGTGATAGGATGTATCCGTGCGGCACGCGACAGCGACGTCGGCGCAATCTCGGAAAACCCGACCGCCTGCGCTTTGCCGCTTTTGACGATACCAGCCAAAGTCTCCGCGACTTCTTCGATCTCGAACCTCGGATCGCGGCGATGTACATAAAACAACGCCACCCGCTCCACGCCGAGACGCTGCAGCGAGCCGTCCAACTCGGACATCAAGTGCGCGGGGCTGTTGTCGATGCTGCGGTTGCCGTCGGCATCGAAACCGTTCGCAGCCTTGGTCGCGATCTTGAAGAACGCGCGGTCGGCCGCCGGCAAGGACTTCAGGAACGTCCCAATACGCTGTTCCGACACGCCATTGCCGTAGACGTTCGCGGTGTCGAGATGATCAATACCGAGGTCGAGCACGCAGCGCAAAAGAGCCTGCGCGTCGTCGTCATCGATAGGTCCGTAAAAGCTGGTGAGGGACATGGCGCCGAAGCCCATGGCGGCAACGTCAATACCGCTTTGTCCCAATTTTCTGCGCTGCATGGATGAGTCCGAGATCGTCTGTAAGAACCGCCGTACCCCGTATCACGGCACAAATCGTCGCGGTTGTCATCCTTGCATCGGCAGAAGGTGCCCAACGCGGGGCAACCTTCGGTCTTTAACTGGCGGGAGCGATCGTCTTCCGCGTCATGCGACGTTTGAAGGCGGCCCATTCACTCGCCGACGGTCCGTTGTACGCACTTTCCTTGCGTCCATAGACCTGGCGCAACACACCGCGCCAGTAGATCATTAAAGATAGCATCGGTCTAACTCCTTTCGTTTCTGTTCTTGGTCAGACCCGTCTGGATGATCGGCACATGCCGTCTGTCCACCCACGCATATATAGTATGCGCAAAAAGTGCGCTTTTCAACAAAAAACGCACTTTGTGCGTAAAGTACGTAGAGAGGCACGCGGAAACCACTCGCCTCGCTGCAGAAACGAAAGCAAGCAAACGCATAAAAAAGTATGCGTTTCAGGCGATTACAGGCTGGGTGAGACGGCCATTCAGGCCAAAAGAGACAGATTCAGGCAAAATCAAAACCCGATGTCGCCTAGGCGACATCGGCGACGCGGGCTTACGCGGCCTTACGCGGCGCGCCCAAGGATTCCATGAACTGACACAAGGTTTCGTAGGGTTGTGCCCCGACCATGCCCTGTCCCTTGCTGACAAAGGTAGGGACGCCGGTGACGCCATACTGCCGGGATTTCTCCCAATCGGCGTCGACCTGGTCCTTGAAGGACCGGGTCTCGACGACCTCGCGCGCGGCGTCCACATCGAGGCCCGCGGCGCGCACCACGTCGAGGATGACGTCCGTGTCGCCGACATTGCGGCGGTCGACGAAATAGGCCTCGAAGAATTTATCGTGGATGGCATCGCCGCCCGCCTGGGTCACGGCCCAGGACCCGACTTCTTGCGCAAGGCGGCTGTTGTAGGTGTGGCTGCGGTCGTTAAACGGCAGACCTTCCGCTCCCATCATGCCCTGCATACGGGCGTTTTTGGCGTCGATTTCGTCCTGACCGCAATGGAACAAATCCATCAACAAGCGTCCTTCGGACGGTGTCTCCGGATGCAACGGAAAATGCACCACCTGGACGTCGATATCGAACGCCTCGCGGACTTTCTTGACCCGGTTGTCGCCCAGATAACACCACGGGCAGACATAATCGGAGAAGACTTCAAGGACGATGCGGTCGCTCATAATTGTGTGCTTTCGAAATGACTGTAGGCTTCCCGTGAGATGGGGTCTTGCCGCCGAATGTCAAAGTCAGGCGGCGCGTTTCCGCGCGCGCCGGCGCGGACGCCCGGCGGATTTGGGTTTGGCGGCGCCTGGTTGTCCCGCCTGCGATGCGTTCGGTCGTGTGCCCTTACCCCGTCGTTTGCGGCGCTTGGGCCGCGCCGGCGGAGCCGAGACAGCGGCATCCAGCGCGTCATCCAACGGCGACCACGCCGCACCGTCAGCCGGCTGCAGTTTCATGCGGATGGTTTTCTCGATCTCGCCCAGATAGCTCCGCTCCGTCGGATCGCACAGCGAAATCGCCGCGCCAACGGCGCCGGCCCTGGCGGTCCGGCCAATCCGGTGGACATAGCTTTCGGGTTCGTTCGGCAATTCGAAGTTGACCACATGGGTGACACCGTCGATGTCGATCCCACGGGCGGCGATATCGGTCGCCACCAGAACCCGGGCATTGCCGGATTTAAACATATTCAGCGCCCGCTGCCGGGCGTTTTGCGATTTGTTGCCGTGAATGGCGACCGCTTTGATCCCGTTCTTTTCGAGAATGCCCGCGACGCGGTCGGCGCGGTGCTTGGTGCGCGTAAAAACGATGACCCGGGCAAGATCCGGATCCTGCATGATCGTGACCAACAAGCGCCGCTTGTCGGCAGGTTCCCGGACGTGGTGCACGGTCTGCGCAATGCGCTCGACGGGCGTCGACTGCACGGCGACCTCAACCCGCGCGGGGTCGGTCTGCATATCGGCCGACAAGGCGGCGATTTTCGTCGGCATCGTGGCCGAGAACATCAGCGTCTGACGATCCTTCGGCAGCGCCGCGATGATCTTTCGGATGTCTTGGATGAAGCCCATGTCGAGCATCCGGTCCGCTTCGTCGAGGACCAAGAAATCGATCTCCGCCAGCGATAGATGACGCTGATTGACCAGATCGAGTAGCCGGCCCGGCGTGGCGATCACCACCTCGACGCCACGTTGCAGGGCATCGACCTGCCGCCCTTGCCGGACGCCCCCGAACACCAAGGCGGCGCGAAAACGGATTTCTTTGCCGTAGGCGCGAAGCTCGTGGTCGATCTGCGACGCCAGCTCGCGGGTCGGCGCCAAGATCAAGGCACGGGGGTTTTTTGATTTCTTGTGCGACGGATGCTCGAACAGGTCTTGCAGGATCGGCAAGGCGAACGATGCGGTCTTGCCGGTGCCGGTCTGCGCAATGCCGAGTACATCGCGGCCTTGCAGCAATAGCGGGATGGCCTGTGCCTGGATCGGCGTCGGCGCGTCGTATTTCCGCGCGCTCAACGTGCGCAGCAGCGGCTCAGCCAAGCCAAGCTCGGCGAATGCAATCTTTGTCATGTTATTCCTATGCGCCAGGGGCCCCCGTATTTGAATGACGGAGAGATTTCCGGCGGTGTGCCCCTGAACCGGGCGCGGCCGGTGCAAATGCGATTTAAAAAGTCGATCTCGGGAAAATCCGCAAGAATGCGGCGTGTCGCGCCATCGCGAGAAAGTATGTAGCGCGTAAGTGCGCCTACTGGGCGCCGAAGTCAAGTCCGCTGACGAATAACGGATCCTTCAATACACGATCGCGTCGCTGATGCCGCCGTCCACGGCGAGACATTGTCCCGTCACCATGCGGGCCATGGGGCTGCAGAAAAACGCGACGGCGCCTGCGATGTCCTCGGGCTGGATCAGTTGGCGAAGCGGCGTACCCTCGGCGTGCTTGGCCATGATCGTCTCGATGTCTTCGCCGGTCTCCTTGGACTCGCGCTCGAAGATTTGCATCACCCGCTCGGTCATGGTGTAGCCCGGATGCACCAGATTGACGGTCACCCCCTTGGGTCCGGCGTACATGGCGAACTGTTTCGTGAAGTTGGCGACGCCGGCGTTGACGACCCCGTTGGTCATGCGAAGCGGCGTGACATGGCGCGCCGACATGCCGCCGATGTTGACGATACGGCCCTCGCCGCGGGCCTCGAGATGCGGCAACGCCAAACGCGCGATCCGGATATAGGCCATCAGTTTGACGTCGATGTGATATCGGAACTGGTCGTCCGTCAATTGGTCGAAACGGGCGCTGGTGGAGGTCACGGCGTTGTTCACCAGGATGTCCAATCCGCCCAACGCCTCGACGGCGGCGGGCACCAGACGCTCCACGTCCTCGACGGAACTGACGTCGGCCTGCACCGACACCGCCTTGATGCCAAGATCCCGCAATTCCTCGGTCGTCGCGCTGAGGCTCTCCTCGGTCCGGCCGCAAATCGCAATGTCGGCCCCGCGCCCACCCAGCATCAACGCAATCGCTCGGCCGATGCCGCGGCTGCCGCCGGTCACCAACGCGGTCTTGCCGCTAAGATCGAAATCCATCATGCGCCACGTGTCCAATCAGTCTCGCTTCAAGGTTTTGCGTACACTCTCGGGCCCAAGCGGGTGCGCGGCTTGTGGATAGACCGGATGATGATGGTGATGGTGATCGCCATGCTCGTGATCGTGATGATGGCCCAGATCCAGCCGGCAGGCACCGGTGCAGAACGTCTCGCATAGGGTGCAATCTGCGACATTCGATCCCGGCGCGTTGGCGCCTTGGCCTTCGACATGATGATGGTGGCTTTGTTGCGGCGCGCCGACCTCGGCCTCGAACCCGACCACGGCGTCACGGTATTTGCACAGAGTGCAGTCCATGGCATTGCCGCCGTCCAGGGTCTCGGTCACCCGCTCGGCAAAGGTCGCCAACACTTCCGGATGATCGTTGAGATACCCTGCCTTGACGAACTCGGTCTCGGGATGGGCGGCGGCAACCGTATCCGTGAAGCCGTAAATCCGATCGATGAGAATCCCCGTGAACAGGAAGTACGGAAACACCACGATGCGCCGGTAGCCGAGCCGTGCGACATGTTCCAGGCACGGCTGCACCAACGGAAAGGTCACACCCGAATACCCGACTTCATGCCAGGCGACGCCGGTGCGCTCGCTGAGCAGTCGGGCGATCTTGGCGACATTCGAATTCGCGTCCGGATCACTTGACCCCCGCCCGATCACCACCAGGCACGTCTCGTCGCGCCCGACGGGGCCGTTGTCGGCATCGGCGGCGTCGATCGCCGCGTCGATCCGCGCGGCGGCGGCGCGGATCATCTTGTAGTCGACCCCCAGTTCCCGGCCGTAATGGATATCCAAGCCATGGGCGTCCGCATAGGTGTTCAAGACGGACGGAATATCGTTTTTCGCATGCATCGCCGCGAACAGCATCCCGGGCACCGCGAGAATCCGCGTGCACCCTTGGTCCCGCAACCGGTCGAGGCCGTCTCGTATAACCGGGTTGGCGAACTCCAAGTACCCGTACTCGACGGGCCAATCATCGAAATAGGACGGCATCTGCGACACCAAGTGCGCGAACTCGTCGACGGCCGCCTTACTGCGCGACCCATGACCACAGATCATGACACCCGTCTTTTCGGTCATATGCGTACCAATTCCGTTGCAGATTCGAGAGACCAGAGTGTGCCGAAGTTCGGCTTTTGAAGAAAGGACGAAACCAAGGCCTAATGCGGGAAAATGATACGGATGGTCGTGCCCTTGCCGGCTTTGCTGCGGATTTCGAGCGAGCCTTCGTGCGCCTCGACCAGGGATTTGACGATCGCAAGACCGAGGCCCGACCCCTCCCGAGACACGTACTCGTCATGGTGGGCCTGAAAGAACGGCTCGGTCACGCGGGCCAAGCGGTCTTCCGGGATGCCGCGCCCCGAGTCGGCAACCTTCAACATGACACCGTCGTCGTCGGCGCTCGCGGCGACGAGAATCTGCCCGCCGGGCTCCGTGAACTTTATGGCGTTCGAAATGAGGTTTTGCAGAATCTGTACAACCGCCCGCCGGTCGGCGTTGACGGTCTCGACGTCGGCGTCAATGTCCGCGATGAGGTGCACGTTGCCTTCTTGGGCGATGGTGCCGAAGAACTCGATGCACTCTTGAACGATATCGGCCACGGGCACGTTCTCTTTCTTCAACTCGCGCCGGCCCGCTTCGATCGTGGCGATGTCCAAGACCTCGTTCACCAGCGACAGCATATGCCGACCGCTATCGACGATATGGTTGATGTATTCCGAGTAATGCGCGTTGGACAGCGGGCCGTGCACCTCGGAACGCATCGCGTCGGCAAAACCGATGATCGCATTCAGCGGTGTGCGGAACTCGTGGCTGAGGGTCGCAAGGAAAGTAGATTTCGCCTTGTTCGCCTGCACCGCCTCCGTCAGCGCCGCATCGCGCGCCTGCTCGGCATGATGACGGGCAGTTGCATCGGCGATCATGGCAACTGCACCGATGATCCGACCGGCGGCATCCGGCAGCGGCGCCAGCGAGGCGTTGAAATACCCGGTTCCACCGCCCGACTTGGCCTGGAACGCGATCTCGGTGGACTCGCCGCCCAGAACCGAATCCAATGCCTGTTCCGCAAGGGCGCGGTCCTGCGCGGCGGGGAGTTCCTGAAAAAGCCGCTCCGACAATTCGGCGGCATCCGGCAGATCGAACATCTTGCGGCCCGCCGGGTTGGCCAGGACCAATCGGCCTTGCGCATCCATGTCCAAGATCGCCAATGGCGACGCATCGACGATCGTACTGAGCCGCTGCGCGGTCTCGCGGATGCGTTCCTCGGCAACACGTTGCTCGCGCCGCTGTTTGGCGCGGACCAGCAGATGCCGAAGAATGCTCGGGATCAACTCCAGATAGACTTTCGCGTTATCCTTGGCGACATAGCTGGCGATGCCCAGGGTCATCGCCTCGACGGCAAGCCGCTCGTCGCCTTGCCCGGTCACCATCAGCAATGGCAAATCCGGGAACCGGATCAACAAATCGCGGGCCAACTGGATGCCCGTCGTATCGGGTAATTGGTAATCGATCGCGACGGCGTCGAAGTCGCCTTCAATCGCACGTTTCAGGCCTTCGGCCCCTGTTCCCGCGACGACCGTCTCGAAGCCATGGGTCGCGAGCACACGTGAAAACAGCTCGCCCAGGAGCGGTTCATCTTCGATATAGAGTACTTTGGCCGTCACCGAGCCACACTCCGCCTGGCGCGCCAGTTTTCCGGCATGCCCTTTATTGTTGTTGTTTCACTATAACAAACCGCAGTGCACGAAAAAGCGCTAACCAGCCCTATTTCGGATAATACGGATAAGAACGGCAGGCGCGCCGCAGACGATCACACACCAAGCGACGCCCGTTTCTTGGCGGTCAGTTTCGCCACCACGAGGTCATACGATTGCGAGAGGTGGTCGCGCAATCCTTCGTCGTCTAAGCCGCCTTTCGCGTACCTCTGGATCCATTTGAATCCGCGCGACGCCAGATATGGCGCCGGCCGACACCCCGGACAATCGCGCAACATCTCGAACCCGATTTCTGATGTCTTGAACGTGAATGCCGGAGCGTCGCCCTCGCCCCAACCGCAAATTGCGAACACCTTGCCGCCGACTTTCCAGACGTCGGAGCCGCCCCATTGCACCACGTGGGTCGTCGCCGGCATCGCTTGGCAGAAATCGTTGAACTCCTCGCGTGTCATCGAGGCGCATCCGTTCTCGCTTGTGTCCATCTATGCATATCCCAATTATGCAATTATTGGACCGTGATCATATTAAGAGATATTCTGTGCGCACCCTCTCCCACCGTCGAATCAGCGTCTTTATCGCGCTTCTCAATGTGTCCGCTCTCGTGAGCGGGTGTTCGTCCGCTGACATGAAGCAGTATTTTCATACCCTTGGGCAGGTGACTTATGATTCGCTCAAGGAGGCCGACCGGCGCGAGGCGCTCGAACCCCACGAACGCCGGCAGTAAAAAGCGGGCCAGTCCAAGCGCACATGCATGCGCACGTTCGCTAATGTCACACCGCGCCGACGCACCACTTGGCGGCGAACCACCCGCCAGCCCTGTTCCCGAAAGACGCTCTCGGCAACGAGACTTGCATCGACCGTCAATATCCGGCAACCCCCGCGGCGGGCATCCGACATAACGCGCCGCACCAAGGCACGGCCAAGTCCGGCCCCCACACGATGCGGATCGACATATAACAGGTCCAGATAATCCAATGGGCGGCGGGTGGCGACGCCGACGCAGCGGTCGCCATCGACCGCAACGATACTGTCTACGCAAACCAGTCGCCGGACCCAGACACCGCCAGACGGCACCCGCGGCATCCATGCCGCGCGTTGCGCCGGGTCGTAAACGTCTTTCGTCCCACCGTGAACGGCATCGAATATCATCCGAGAGACATCCGCGACATCGCCCGCGCGCAACCGCCGAAGGACAGTGTTCACGCGCCAAGGCTGCCCGCCGCCGGGCCGCATCAGCTGTCGATCGGTGTCTCCACCGACCAGATCTTGTCGACGACCGCGCCGTCGCTCGACAACGGCAGCCGAAGGATCTCGTTGGTGTGTGACACGTTGCGGAGCAGCATGCGCAAATGATAAACGCGCGGCTGTGCATCTCGGAGGACGGCATTGTACTGATCGCGGACGCCGCCGCCGTATCCGGCGGTGTCAAAATCGCTGACCAGGCGGCCGGTCATATCGGATTGATGGCCTTCAACCTGCCAAGTGCCGAAAAACCGGTATCGGAAATCGTCGGGCGGTACATGCTCGACAACGATCATCCTCGGAATGTCGCTGACCGAAAAATCGAGAAGTTCGATATCTTCCCATGCCGGGGCCAGCCGTTCGCCTTTCTTGGCATACCAATATTCCAGGGCAGCCCGGGTTTGCGGGCAGACGGCATCATCGGGGGGTACGTTTTCGTATCCCTCCAAGATAAAAGGTTTGTCCGGAATGGACACGTCAGTCACCTCAACCCCATGTGCCCGGGATCATTGAATCCCGACGTCATGCAATAAGTCATCCGGCTCTTTATGGCCAGGGCTCATTTGGCATAGGCCATTTGAATAGCAGGAATTTTTCTCTTTAAGAAAATTCGGCAATCAGCTCTTCAATACAGCCCTTGAACTTAAAGAAACCGGCCCGTGCATGCGGCCAGGCCATCTCGTCCCAAGGCCGGCGAACCGGGCAGCGTGGCGCATCGATGACGACGCACAGGGCATCAAGAGTGTCCGCCACGGGGCCAACGGGCGCGTACGCATGGACAAGTTGCGCCGCCCCGGTATCCGATATGACAGACTGCAGGTCGTGTGCCGCGTCCGCCTCGGAGCACATGACCGCCGGAACGCCGATGCGGCGCGCTATCTCCGCCGTGGTCTCGGCGAGGGCGCGGCGGGTAAATGCCGCCGGCACCAGGCCGACGGGATGAGCGGCCCGCGCGGCCAAAGCAGGCACACCAACGACGGCACGGATGTCGCCCAAACGGCTTGTCAGCCAGTCAGCCGCCAGATCGTCTTCATGCACCAGTAAAACCGAGGCCGCGGTTTCGCCGAAAGGTGGGCAGGGTGGCAGCGGCGCAGCCGAGACGGTCTCCTCCGGCGGCAATGGGACGGGATCGGTGGCCAAGACGCCGGGCGGTGGGCGATATGCACCGTCGGTGTACTTTGCGATATTGTCGGGCCGGGCGAGATAGGTCTTGCCCACCGTATGCAGACCCGCCACCCAGCGCCAACTCAGGGTATTGGACGCTGCGTCGGCGTCGCGCAGATACCGCATGAAGAGGTCGGCGCCCAACTGCCAAGGCAATCGCAGGGTATGGATCCATATGCTGGCGAACCACATGCGGGCGTGGTTGTGAAGATATCCGGTCGCGATCAGCTCGCCGATCCAATCGTCGAAGCACGCGATACCCGTCGTTCTGCCGACGGCGTGTCGATAAGCGTCGCTGTTGGCGGCATCGCCGGAAAGTCGCGTCACGTCCGTGCGGTACCGCCGCCAAACCGCTGGCCGCATTTCCAGCCAGCCTTTCCAATAGGTCCGCCAGCATACCTCCTGCACAAACTTCTCGCTCGCGTTGATCCCATGGTGCGCGACGACGGCTGCCACCACCTCTTGTTCGGTCACAAGCCGGTGCGACAGGTACGGCGACAAGCGCGACACATTGACCCGATCTCGAGGTCCGCGGTCGTAATTGCGCTGCGCCGCATATTCACGCCCCGCGTGGGGCAGAAAACCCTCGAGCAACGCCAACCCGGCCCGGCGCGTCGGCTCAAGCGAAATGTCATTCCATGAACTGTGTTGTGTCGCGTCCATGCCCGAATGTACGGGTGGGTGTCCAGCCCCGATCAGTCCGCGGGCGGGACCATGTTCTTTTCAGCGAGCTCCTTTTTCGCGGCGTCCGATTTCCGCAAGTGATCCAGTCCCATACCGCGCAGCACGTGATCGGCTTTGGTGAACTGAATATTCTCGTAGGTCGTGATCTCCACCCGGTTCCCCCATGGATCATAAAAATCCAGGAATCGGCCCGGCAAGATTTCCACCCCCATCTCCGTCAAGGTCTCTCGGACGAGTTCCTTGTCATCGACCGCAATCCCGAAATGCCGATCCACATCGCGGACTTGATGGCGGCCCTTGGAGAAGTTGATGAACTGATCGCCGAAATAGATGAACGCCGCCGTTTCGCTTTGGCTTTCAATCTCGAAGTTGAGAAACGCGCCGTAAAACGACACCGCGGCGCCGATGTCATCAACCTCCAGCGCCACGTGATTGATCCCGACCGCCGTCGCTTTTCTGCCGTTCGCCTTGGTCATCGCTATCTTCTCCGCTGTCATCAACAAGAGTGCGCGCCGCCCTCGGCCCGCGCTGCCTCGTCACACCCACCTGATATAGGCTCAGCGGCGAGCGATTTCGATCCGCTTCAAGGGATGCGTTCTTGTTCGGCGCGGCGAAGCGGCACTAGTATGAGAATATGCCGTCCGATACCGATGACGCCCAAACGGCGTCGCCCTCCGACTACAAGCTACTCAGAAGCAAAGACTTTCTCGCGCTGATCTTTTGCCGCGGTTTCAAGAGCATGGGCGTCCATGCGTTGACCGTCGCCGTCGGCTATCACGTTTATCAATTGAGCGGCGATCCGTTCGATCTGGGCTTGATCGGCCTGGTGCAGTTCCTGCCGGCGTTCGTGCTTTTCCTGGCGGCCGGCTATGTCGCCGACCGGTATGAGCGGCGCGGCATCCTAGTGATCTGCAACACGGTCGAGGGCGCGGCCGCAGCGGCCATCGCCTTGTTTTTTTACTACGAGGTGGTGTCGGTCGGTTTGATCCTGGTCGTGTTGATGTTCTCCGGGGTGTCGCGGTCGTTTTTTCTGACCGCAAGCCAGGCATTGCTGCCGAACCTGGTGCCCGAAGACGTATTCCCGCGCGCCGTCGCGTATGCATCGTCGATCAACAAGGGCGCAACCCTGATCGGCCCCGCGGTCGGCGGGCTCCTGGTCGCCTGGATCGACACCCAGGCCTATTTTGTGATCCTGGTGTTTTTCCTGATCGCTGCGGCCGCCGGTCTCTTGATCCGCCGCGGTCTCCGCATCAGCAGCCCCGATCCACTGAGCGTCGACACGGTGCTCGCCGGGTTCGGCTATGTCTGGCACAACAAGGTGGTGCTGGGCGCGATCTCCATCGATCTGTTGGCGGTGTTGTTCGGCGGGGTCATGGGGTTGCTGCCGGTGTTCGCCAGCGACGTGCTCGACGTTGGCGCCGATGGCCTGGGAGTGATGCGCGCGATGCCGGGCGCCGGCGCGCTTTTGGTGGGCCTTGCATTGACGCAGGTCCACGCGCCACGACGGATGGGACCGGCTTTGTTCGTCTCGGTGGTTCTGTTCGGCGCGTCCATCGTGGTGTTCAGCCAGTCCACCATATTCTGGCTGTCGTTGGTGGCCCTTGCGGTCTACGGCGGCGCCGACATGATCAGCGTGTACATCCGGTTGACCCTGGTGCAGATTGCGACGCCCGACCATATGCGGGGCCGGGTCAGCGCCATCAATTCCATCGCCATCAATGCGTCGAACGAGTTGGGCGATTTCCGCGCCGGAACCATGGCGGGGTTCGTCGGTGCCGTGCCGGCTGTTCTGGTCGGCGGCCTCGCGACCATCGGCGTCGGCGTGCTGTGGGCCAAATGGTTCCCGTCGATCCGCGCCGTCGATCGGTTGGAGGACGTATCGGCAGCGAAGTCTTGAATGCCGACATGAAAAAGGGGCGCTTGTCGGCGCCCCCAAATCACATCGCGTATCCGCCGGCGACTACTCTTCGAGCGAGAGATTTTCCGCGGCCATTTTGCCGCCTCGGCCTTCGACCAGTTCGTAGCTGACCTTTTGGCCTTCTTCCAGGCTTGCGAGGCCGGATTTTTGAACCGCGCTGATGTGAACAAAGGCATCCTTCGAGCCGTCATCGGGCTGAATGAAACCGTAGCCTTTGGTGGGGTTAAACCATTTAACGGTGCCGCTCGCCATTTCGTCTTCCTTTACGACAGTTGCAATGTCCGCATGCGCCCCCAAGCCCATGCACTTCGCCCCTCACAATGTCGGAAAGTACTCATGTGTTCCGTGATAACGGTCTTCAGTAACGCTTACGACAGTGTGCCCGTGCAAAACCTTAGCCGATCCAGATATTTTGACAACAGGATTCGCGACCTGCGGTTGCGCGGCAACAAACTCGTCACGAAAGCGTTTCGCGCGATCAGGACTTATTCAGCTGGGATGTCTTTTTCTTGAGTTCGGCGATCAGTCCGGAAACACCACCCGTATTCTTGATGATGGCTGCGAACTCGCGCTGCATCGTGATGCTCATCGATGCACCCTCAACGACCACGTCGAGAACCTTGTAGACATCGCCTTGCCGCCCGACACGCCACAGCACGGCGATCGGCTTGCCGCCGGTCTCGGCCGGCCGCGGGATCGACGAATGTACGGTCGCTCTGTTGTCGTCAATCGGCACCGCCTTGGTGATCTCGACGCCGTCGCCGGAATAGTTTTGAAACCGGTCGACATACGTCGCCACCATCAGTTCCTCGAACAGCTCAAGGAACTCCGCTTTCTCGGCGTCACTGGCGCGCCGCCAGTTGCGGCCCAAGGTCCAGCGCGCGATGGTCTGCACGGCGAAGCGTTCGTTGAACAGGCCGCGGAACGCTTCGACGCGCTCGCTGCGCGGCTTATCCGGATCCGTCAGCGACCCCATCGCTTCTCGTTCCATACTTTTGATGAACGCGATCGCACCCTCTTCCAAGGATGACGCACGTGCGTCCCCTTGTGGTTGCATCAGGACGCACAAAACAAACAGGCTTGTCAGAACGAGTCGTTTCATAGGTTCGATCTCACATCTAGGTTGCCCCCGACCGAATACCCATTCAGCGGTGGCGTCAAATCACATCGAAGCGATCAAGTGGCCGAGGCTACGGCTGTCGCTTGCCAAGTCAAGCGGATGTTGGCCTACGAGCCTGTCGCTTACCTTACGCTGTTTACCGTTGGGCGGACCAGTCGTACATCCGAAATCTTCTTTGATCCGCCTTGCCACCGGTGGCGGATGGAGGCCTGCGCGGGCTTGTCGTCCCGCCGCCCCCTGTCCTCTGTGCCAACGGATATCATGCCGATGTCCATAACACCCCCTGAATCTGCTGTGTTGGGACGCATGGGCGACGGTACCCAGCGATGGTTAAGAAATCGTGATTCGAGCCCGGGCAAAGAGCGTTTGACCTGACATAAAGATATGTTTATATCGTTTATTGTTTAGTGAGGAGCGCCATGAACGCCACCGTACAACTGTTAAAAGCCCTGGCCGAGCCGACGCGCCTTCGCATCGTCGCGCTGTGCCGCGTCGGCGGCGATCTGACGGTCAGCGAACTGGTGCGAATCCTCGGCCAAAGCCAACCCCGGGTATCGCGCCACTTGAAGCTGTTGACCGAGGCCGGCGCGCTCGATCGTATTCCCGAAGGAAGCTGGGTTTTCTATCGCGCGAATTCGATGGCCGGCACGATCGACATCATTGATGCCGTGCTCGCTGGCATACCGTCGGATGATACCGTGCTTAATCGTGACCGTGAGCGGCTGAGCCTCATCAAGACGGAGCGGGCCGAAGCGGCAGACGCCTATTTCAGCGCCAACGCCGAGTCTTGGGGCGAGATCCGCGCGCTCCACATCGATCAGGACCAAGTCAATCGTACGTTGATGGACGCGCTCCCGGCAGGACGCCTGAACACCCTGTTGGATATCGGCACCGGCACCGGCGAAATGCTGTCATTGTTCGCCGACAAGATCGACAAGGGCGAAGGGGTCGACCTGTCCCGCGAGATGCTCGCGGTGGCGCGCCTCAATCTCGACCGCGCCGGACACGGCCACTGTCACGTCCGCCAGGGCGATTTGTATTCGCTGCCGTACGACGACGGTGCGTTCGACGCCGTCATCGTTCATCAGGTGTTGCACTTCATTGATGACGTGACCGGCGCGGTGCTGGAAGCGGCCCGCATCCTGGCGCCGGGCGGCACGCTTTTGATCGCCGATTTTGCGCCGCACGAGATCGAGGACCTCCGCAGCACCCATCAGCACCGACGCCTCGGGTTCGCCGACGCCGATTTCGACGACGGGTTCGCCCGGGCCGGTCTGCGGCGGGTCGACACCCAACACCTCGCTGGCGACCCGCTGACGGTCACCGTCTGGCGAGCCGAGAAAAAAGATGTTTCATCCGAGAAGGAGCAAGCCGCATGACCCGGCGCGGAGAACACGGCGCGGGCCCCGCGCACCTTATGAACGTGACGCGCGGTGGCCGCCCACCGATCAACGAGATGATGATCGCCGCGCCGTTGCCGGACGACGTCACCGTGTCGTTCGAGTTTTTTCCACCGAAGACCGACAAAGGCGCGGAGACCCTCTGGGCAGCGATCAAACGGCTGGAGCCCTTGGAGCCGGAATACGTCTCCGTCACCTACGGCGCCGGGGGATCGACCCGCGAACGCACCCACGCGACGGTTGAACGGATCGTCAAAGAAACCGATATGCCGCCGGCGGCACACCTGACCTGCGTCGGCGCGACACGCGACGAGGTGAACGCGGTGGCGCAAGCCTATTGGGATGCCGGCGTCCGGCATATTGTTGCGTTGCGTGGCGACCCGCCCGCAGGCGCCAACCGGTACGAGCCGCATCCCGGCGGCTATGCCTTTGCCGAGGATCTGGTGAAAGGCCTCAAAGACGTGGGCGACTTCGAGATCTCGGTTGCCGCTTATCCGGAAACCCACCCTGAAGCGCTCAGCGCGGATGCCGATCTGGATAACCTGAAGCGCAAGATCGACGCCGGCGCGGACAATGCGATCACCCAGTTTTTCTTCGATCCCGATGTGTTTCTGCGTTTTCTGGACCGGGCCCGCGCGGCCGGCATCTCGGTGCCCATCGTGCCGGGCATCATCCCGGTTACCAATTTCGGACAAACCGCCAAGTTCGCCGCCATGTGCGGCGCCGACGTGCCGAAATGGATGCATGGATTGTTCGATGGGCTCGACGAAGATCCGGAAACGCGCAAGCTGGTCGCCGCCAGCGTCGCCGCGGAACAATGCCGGGTGCTGCACGCCAACGGCATCGACAAGTTTCATTTCTACACCATGAATAAAGCGGACCTTTGCTACGCCATTTGCCACGTCATGGGCGTACGCGCGGAGCTCGCGGCCTAAGGATTTTCCGATGACCTGCTCACATCACGATCACCACGATCACCACGATCATCACGTCATGGTGGATGCACCCGTCTCCGATCTGAAGTTGGACGCGGCGCCAGCCAGCCCGGACAGCATGCCGCCGCAGCACGCGGACGATCAAACCGAGGCATTGAACAAGCTGCTCGGCGAGAGGATCCTGATGCTGGACGGCGCCATGGGCACCATGATCCAGGAACACGATCTGTCGGAAGACGATTTCCGCGGACCGCGGTTTGCGGACTGGCCGCAAGACTTGAAGGGCAACAACGACCTTCTGACCCTGACCCGACCGGACATCATCCGCGATATCCACGAGCAGTTCGCCCGCGCCGGCGCGGACATCATTTCGACCAATACGTTCAATGCCAACTGCATCAGCCAAGCCGACTACGGCATGGAAGCGCTGTCGTATGAGCTGAACTATCAAGCCGCGCTGTTGGTGCGCGAAGCCATCGACGCCGTCGCCGCCGAGGGTGACGACACGCCGCGCTTCGTCGCCGGGGCGCTCGGCCCGACCAACCGCACCGCGTCGATCTCGCCCAACGTCAACGATCCCGGGTTCCGCAACATCACCTTCGACGACCTGGTTGCGGCCTACGGCGAAGCATTGCAAGGCTTGTTGGACGGTGGTGCCGACCTGATCATGGTCGAGACCATCTTCGACACCTTGAACGCCAAAGCGGCGATATACGCAATCCTCAAGCATTTCGACGACGCCGGGCGGCGCTGGCCGGTGATGATCTCCGGCACCATCACGGACGCCTCGGGGCGGACGCTGTCGGGGCAAACCGCCGAAGCGTTCTGGCAATCGGTACGGCATGCGAAGCCGATCGCCGTCGGCTTCAATTGTGCGCTCGGCGTCGAAGACATGCGCCCGCACGTCAAAGCCGTGGCCGATATCGCAGACACCCACGTCAGCGTCTATCCCAACGCCGGTCTGCCGAATGCGTTCGGCGGCTACGACGACACGCCGGAACACATGGCGGAACACTTGGGTGAGTTCGCCCAGTCCGGTCTGGTCAACATCGTCGGCGGATGTTGCGGCACCACACCCGAGCACATCAAGGTGATCGCCGACGCGGTGACCCGCGAAGCGCCGCGCACGGTCTTGGACCGGACACCGCTATTGACGCTCTCGGGGCTCGAGCCCATGAAGTTCGACGACGTCACCGGGTTCGTCAACGTCGGTGAGCGCTCCAATGTCGCGGGCTCGGCCAAGTTCGCGAAGCTCATCCGCGAGGGGAACTACACCGAGGCCGTCGACATCGCCCGACAACAGGTGATGAACGGCGCACAGGTGGTGGACGTCAACATGGACGACGCCATGCTCGACGGGGTCGACGCCATGCGCACGTTTCTGTTCCTGCTGGCGTCAGAGCCCGACATCGCCCGGGTGCCGATCATGGTCGACAGTTCGAAATGGGAGATCATCACCGAGGGTCTGAAATGCTTGCAGGGCCGCAGCATCGTCAACTCCATCAGCCTCAAGGAAGGCGAGGAAGAGATGATCGAGCACGCCCGCGAAGCGATGCGCCATGGGGCGGCGGTGATCGTCATGGCGTTCGACGAAAAGGGTCAGGCCGACAGTTACGAGCGGATGATCGAAATCTGCCAGCGGTCCTACAAGGTCTTGACCGAAAAGGCCGGCTTCCCAGCCGACGATATCGTGTTCGATCCGAACATTTTCCCGATCGCGACCGGGATCAAAGAGCACGACAACTTCTCCAAGGACTACATCGAGGCGGTGCGCTTCATCAAAACGAACCTGCCGCACGCCAAGACGTCGGGCGGGTTGTCGAACATGTCGTTCTCGTTCCGCGGCAACAACGGCGTGCGCGAAGCCATGCACTCGGTGTTCCTGTATCACGCGATCGAGGCCGGCCTGGACATGGCCATCGTCAACGCGGGGCAACTTGCGGTCTATGCGGATATCCCCGACGACCTGCGCGACCGGGTCGAGGACGTGGTGCTGAACCGCCGCGAGGACGCGGCAGAACGCCTGTTGGAGGTCGCGGACCAAGCCAAGTCCGGCGCCAAGGCCAAGGCCGAGGACTTATCCTGGCGCGAGGATCCGGTGGCGAAAAGACTAGAACATTCGCTTGTGCACGGCATCACTGAGTACATCGTCGACGACACCGAGGAAGCCCGCCAGCAGTTCGACAAACCGCTGGAGGTGATCGAGGGGCCGTTGATGGACGGCATGAACGTGGTCGGCGACCTGTTCGGGTCCGGCAAGATGTTTCTGCCCCAGGTCGTGAAATCCGCCCGCGTGATGAAACAAGCCGTCGCCTATCTGGAGCCGTATCTGGAGGCGGACAAGTCCCAAAGCTCGTCCAAAGGCCGGATCGTCATGGCCACCGTGAAGGGCGACGTGCACGACATCGGCAAGAACATCGTCGGCGTGGTGTTGCAGTGTAACGGCTACGAGGTCATCGACCTCGGCGTCATGGTGCCGTATGCGAAAATCCTGGAAACCGCGGCCAACGAGAACGCCGATATCATCGGCCTGTCGGGGCTGATCACGCCGAGCCTGGAGGAGATGGTCACGGTCGCGCGCGAGATGCAGCGCTCGGACATGAACATTCCGCTGCTGATCGGCGGCGCGACCACGTCCAAGGCGCACACCGCCGTCAAGATCGCCCCCAGTTACGAGCAACCGGTGATCCATGTTCTGGATGCCTCCCGCTCGGTCGGGATTGCCAGCCGGCTGCTGAGCGAGACCCGCCGCGACGACTTGGTGAGCGAAGTCGCCGCCGAGTACGAGACCATCCGCGCCAAGCACGGCAGCGGCGACGGCGGGCGCAACGTTGCCCCGTTCACGGATGCCCAGGCCAACCGCGCGCCCATCGATTGGGCCGCATCGGCCCCGCCGCAACCGGCGTTTACCGGCCTCAAGACGTTCGAAGAATACGACCTGAGCGAACTGGTGACGCGCATCGACTGGACGCCGTTCTTCCGCACCTGGGACCTGGCTGGGACGTATCCGCGCATTCTAGACGACGATGTGGTCGGCGAGACCGCACGATCGTTGAAGGCCGATGCCGACGCGATGCTGGAGAAAATCATTTCCGAGAAATGGCTTAGCGCCCAGGCCGTGATCGGTTTCTGGCCGGCCAATGCGGATGGCGAGGATATTCAGGTGTACGGCACGGCGGGCGAGAACGCGCCTATCGCCACGTTCCATTTCCTGCGCCAGCAGATGCCGAAAAAGAACAACCGGCCGAACATGTGTCTGGCCGATTTCGTCGCGCCGAAGGACAGCGGCGTCGAGGATTGGCTGGGCTGTTTCGCGGTCACCGCCGGGATCGGCGCCGAAGAGCGTGCGGCCGCGTTCGAGGCCGCGGGCGACGATTACTCCGCGATCATGATCAAAGCGCTGGCCGACCGGTTCGCGGAAGCGTTCGCCGAGCGCATGCATGAGCGCGTCCGAAAAGAGTTCTGGGGCTATGCCGCCGACGAAGCGCTGGATAACGATGCGTTGATCAAGGAAGACTATACCGGCATCCGACCGGCACCCGGCTACCCGGCGTGCCCGGACCATACCGAGAAGCGCACGTTGTTTACCCTGCTGGATGCCGAAGCCAACGCCGGGATGGCGCTCACCGAGACCTGCGCCATGATGCCCGCGGCGTCCGTGTCCGGGTTCTATTTCGCGCACCCGGACAGCAGCTATTTCGGGATCGGGCGGATCGGCAAGGACCAGGTCGAGGATTATGCCGCGCGCAAGGGCATGAGCGTCGAAGAGACGGAGCGCTGGCTGGCGCCGAACCTGGGCTATACGCCGACGGCTTAAACCCCCGGCGTCGTCCCGCTGTCGGCGATCTTGGCGGCGCGGATACGGCGCTCCAACTCGCGCCGCTCGGCCTCACGCCGGTCCTCGGTGCGGCGGTCGGAGCCGTCCCAGCCCGCGACCTGATCCGCCCCGAGTTGTTGTTGCCGCCGCTCGCGGGCGCGGCGGTCGGCTTGGCGGCGGTCGTGCGCTTCCTTGGCACGGTCGTCCATCGGCCACCAATCGTCGATGGTTTCCACCTCCCACTCCTCGTCCTTGAGACGACGCTCCTCACGGCGGCGCTCCTGCGCCGTGCGGCGGTCCTTGAGACGCCGTTCGATGCCGTCCCAACCGTCGACCAGCGCCGACGGCACCTTATCCTTACGCCGGTCGCTGCGGCGGCGGTCGTCGGCACGGCGGTCGTCGGCGCGGCGGTCCTGTTCCGGGGGGGATTGTTCGCTCATCCCGTAAAGGTAACGGGTCGCGCCGTGAAAAGCAGTCGTAAAATGAGGAAGTTAGCTGGACACCCGGCGATAGAAGTCGGGGTCGAGGAGAACGTTTTCCGCCAGCGTGCGCATGCGGCTGTAATAGCCTTCCTGCACCACCTTGTAGTGCGGCATCGGCGCGACGGCGCTGCCTTTGCCGGCAACGACCCAGATGGTCTTGGGATCATCCGTTTTCACGAAACGGTCTCCGATTTCGATGGTGGTCTTATGGCGGCTGAACACCCTAGAGATCTCCGTTCTGACAGCAACGACACCGACGTATCGTTACGACCTCAAGGCCACGGATTCAAGCATGCAAAATGTGAAAAAAAGTAACTTACTTCTTTTTCGCGGGCGCGCGCTTGCGGGGCGATTTGGCGCGGCCCGCCGCCGGTTTCTTGGGCGTTTCCGGGGCTGTGTCGCCTTCGGCCGCCCGGCGGATCATCCCTGACTCTTCCATTTGGCGAACGATGCTCTGCATTTGCCCATAGAGTTGTAAAAAACCCCGCATCGACATGGCGAGGTGCCCGGACACCACCAGATCACCGGGCGTCGGATCGGCGGCGACACGTTCGCTGGCGAAGGTCATACGCGCCACATTGCCGCGCATTGTGACGCTGCTGGCTCGGTCGGCGAACACCTCGGGTGCGGTCGGATTCGGTACGATGGTGGTCTTTTTGTCTGCCATGGGTCCCCTCCTCGGTCGAGGCGCAAGTATGCCCCATGCGGCGGCGGACACAAAAAGAAACCGGTGCCGCCAGATGACGGGACAGGCCGGGCCGGGCCCCGTATACTCCGCCGCCATGAGCCAAGCCCCCGACGCCCCATCCACAAATCCGCTCGACGCCGCGCCCGCCCTCATCGCCGGGTTTCGCGATGCGGTCTGGCTGCATCCGGACGGCGAGGTCGAAACGATTTCGCACCGCGACGCACAAGCGCGTTTGAAGGGCGGCATTCGGCCCTTGGTCTGTCATCGCCGCGCCACGGCGACGATTTTGCGCGCAGCCCCGTTCGAGGCGTTCGACGTGTTGGAGCTGTTCGCCTTCGTGCGTCCGGCGACATTCTGCCTGCCGACGCCCCGCGGCCTGGCCGAGGCCGTCGACGCGCCGCTGCCGGCGGATGCGGAGCAAATGGCGATGTCGCTGATGACCGTCGCCGACATCCTATTGGACGGCTTACACGCCCTTGACCGCGACGGTGCCGAACGCGCGCGGCGGCTGGCCTGGGTCATGGCGCGGTCGGGCTGGGTCTGGGGCGCGCCCGTGTTGGCAGCTTTGGGCGCTGCGGAAACCCCGCACTCGTCCGCATTGTCGGCCGCGTTGCAGGTATGGCGCCGGCTGCCGGAATGGGAGGACCGCCCCATCGAGACGCCGCCCGGAAATCTGGCGGTTTCGCCGGCCGAGACCTTGACCCGGCTCGGCACATTGCTTGGCCGCACATCGGAACGGCGGCCGCAACAACAGCATTACGCCACCACACTGACCGCCGCTTTCAATCCGCGCGCGCGCGAGGACGAGCCGAACGTGGTGATCGCCGAGGCCGGCACCGGCGTCGGCAAGACCCTGGGGTACGTCGCCCCCGCCAGCTTATGGGCGGAACACAACGACGCACCGGTTTGGGTGTCGACGTTTACCCGCAACCTGCAACGGCAATTGGATACGGAACTGGACCGCCTGTATCCGGACCGATTGGAAAAGCGCGAGCGGATCGTGGTGCGCAAGGGCCGGGAGAACTATCTCTGCCTGCTCAACTTCGAGGAGGCGGTGAACAAGACCCGCCTTGCCAAGGGGCCGGATGCGATTGCGCTCGGCCTTGTGGCGCGCTGGGCCGAAGCCAGCCGCGACGGCGACATGGTCGGCGGCGATTTCCCGGCGTGGCTGATCCATCTGTTCGGGCGCGAGGTCACCACCGACCTGACCGACACCCGGGGCGAATGCATCTATTCCGCCTGCCCGCATTACGGCAAGTGCTTCATCGAGCACACGGTGCGGCGCGCCCGGCACGCCGACATCGTCGTCGCCAATCACGCCCTGGTGCTGATCCAGGCGGCGCTGGTGGGCGACGCCGAAGGCCGGCCGCTGCGCTACGTGTTCGACGAGGCACATCATTTGTTCAATGCCGCCGATAGCGCATTTTCGGCGCACCTGTCGGGTTTCGAGACGGCGGATCTGCGCCGCTGGCTGGTCGGCGCCGAGGGGGGCAGCCGGTCGCGCTCGCGCGGTCTGAAGGCGCGGATCGAGGACTTGATCGAAGGCGATCCCAAGGCCGAGAAAGCTCTGGATGACACGTTGCGTGCCGCCCGCGCATTGCCGGCGCCAAGCTGGCATCAACGGGTCACCGACGGCCGCACCGAAGGTCCGACCGAGGCGTTCCTAGCCCTGGTCCGCCAACAGGTCTATGCGCGGAGCCCGTCGACCGACGGTCCCTACGACCTGGAAGCGGAGCCGCATCCCCCTGTCGACGGGCTGACCGCCGCCGCCGCCACGCTGGGCGAGGCCCTGTTCGATCTGGCGCGACCGATCGGCGCCTTGATCGCCCGGTTGCACAATCGCCTCGCCGACGACTCGGACAGCCTGGAAACACAAACCCGGGTCAAGATCGAGTCCGTCACCGCATCGTTGGAGCGGCGCGCCGTCAATCAGATCGCCAACTGGCGTGCCATGCTGGACGCCCTGCAAACGGAGACGCCGCCGGAATACGTCGATTGGTTCGGGATACAGCGGGTCGGCGGGCGCGATTTCGATATCGGCTTTCACCGCCATTGGATCGATCCGACCAAACCCTTGGCCGAAGACGTCTACAAACCGGCGCACGGTCTTGCCATCACCTCGGCGACGCTCACCGACCGCACCGGCGACCCGGATGCCGATTGGCTGGCCGCCGAAGTGCGCACAGGCACCCGGCATCTGCCGGTCCGCCCGGTCCAGAGCGCCGAAACCTCGCCGTTCGATTACGCCAACCGATTGAAGGTCTTGGTCGTCAGCGATGTGCAGAAGGGCGACATGGACCAGATCGCGGCGGCGTACCGGGACCTGTTCATCGCCGCAGGGGGCGGCGGGCTCGGTCTGTTTACCGCGATCTCCAGACTTCGCGCCGTCGAAGGGCGCATTCGCGATCCGTTGGAGGACGCGCACATCCCGCTGCTGTCGCAGCACGTGGACCCGCTGGATACGGGGACGTTGGTGGATATCTTCCGCGCCGAGGAAGACGCCTGTCTGCTCGGCACCGACGCGGTGCGCGATGGCGTCGACGTGCCGGGACGGTCGCTGCGGTTACTGGTGTTCGACCGGGTGCCGTGGCCACGGCCGGATTTGCTGCACAAAGCGCGGCGCGCGGCTTTCGGCGGCCGGACCTACGACGAAATGCTGACGCGCCTCAAACTTGCGCAAGCGGTCGGCCGGCTGCTGCGCCGAGCCGACGACAAGGGTGTGTTCGTGATGCTGGACAAGGCATTGCCGAGCCGCCTGGAAACGGCGTTCCCAGGCGGCGCGTCGGTAGAGCGGCTCGGCTTGAAAGACGCAATCGATATGACCCGCACGTTTCTTGCCGACGACACCTAACGATCAGATTAGGAGAGACTTATGCCGAAATTCATTATTCTCGCCGCCGCCGCGCTATTGACCGTCGCCAACCTGCAGCCGGCCGGTCTCGGCGCACACGAAGGCGCGACCGGGATCGTCAAGGAACGCATGGACGCCATGAAATCCCTGGGCGATGCGATGAAGCGGTTGGCGGCGATGATGAAGGGCGAGGCTGCCTATGACGGATATGCCATCGCCCGGGATGCCGATCTGCTGGCTCGACACGGCGGTGAGGCCATGACGAAGCTGTTTCCGGCGGGCAGCACGCAGCATCCGACCGAAGCACTGCCGGCGATTTGGGAGGATTGGTCCGGCTTCGAGGCCCTGGCGCGGGAGATGCAAACCGCGGCCGCGGCCCTCGGCCAGGCAGCGCAAGCCGGCGGCGCCGAGCCAAGCAAGGCGGCGATGCGGCATTTTCGGGACACCGCACGCACCTGCAAGGCGTGCCACGACGATTTCAGAGAACGGCAGTAGCGACGCTCAGGAGACACCGCGCAACGCGCGCGAGGCGCGCAAAATCACACCGGCCGCGAACATTGCCACCCCCAACCACATGAAGCGCGGGTCGTACGGCGGCACGTCCGAAAACAGGTCGTCGGCGGCCTTTTTCTCCAGACACGTCTGCGTGGTCCAATAGAAACATTCGCGCGCGCGCTGGAACTCGGCGCCGAGCGCATCGTAGAAGAACGACAGCCACCAGGCGGTCGCCGTGGCGAAGGCCAGGAAGCCCAGCAGCATCAACAGCTTCGAAATTCTCGACGTCATTAATTCGTAATCTGCATGATCGGCGACAGGAATAAAGCAGAAAGCGTAATCACCGCGACCAGGGTCGAGAACAAAATCGCCGCCGACGTGCGCTGAACATAGACATTGTAGTTCTGCGCCACCACGAAACAGAGCGCTCCCGCCGGCAGCGCCGCCATCAAGATACCGACCGCTTGCCACAACGGATCCACGTCAACGGCATAGACGAACAACGCCCAGGTGATCAAAGGATGGATCAGCAGCTTGATGAAGCTGACCGAGGACACCTCGGCGAACCCATGCAGCAGCGGCTTGCCGACCATGAACAGGCCGATCGCGAACAGGGCCGACGGCCCCGCCGCCCCCGACAGGATCGAACAAAAAGTCTCGACCGAAACCGGTAAATCCCAGGGCGTCAGAGACCACAGAATCCCGGCGAGAGACGAGACCATGAGCGGGTTCTTCGCCAGCGATTTGGTGACGCCCCACGCGGCCGTAAGCCCCCGCTCTCCACGAAGATCCGCCTCGATCAAGACCGCGAAAATCGGGATCATCACGATGCTCTGGAAAACCGTGGCGACGATGGCCGGCAATGCCCCCGCCTCGCCGAACGCGATGATCGACAGCGGAATGCCCATGTAACCGGTGTTGCCGAAGATCGAGACCATGCCGTACATCGATTGATCGGCGAGCCGGGTTTTGAACACCGCGCGCACGAATAACAGCGCAATGATCATGGTCGCGATGCTGCCGCCGGCGAACGCCGCCAGATACGGCCAATTGAAAATCTCGTCCGGGTCGACCCGGGCCATCGAATAAAACAACAAGACCGGCAACGCGACGAAATAGACGAACTTGTTCAACGCCTCGGAGCTTGCCGGGCCCAGAACACCGAACCGGCCACATGCGTATCCCGACAGAATGATCGCGAACACGGGCAATACGACGTTGAAGATCGGCTCCATGCGGGCCCCTTTCCCCCATTGCCGATTGATGGCGGCAATCCCGCTATCTAAGCTGACCGACCGCAACACTCAAGCGGCGAAAAAACGATTTGACGGGGAAACACGTATGACTGCATTGCACGGCACCGCCATTGGGTTCATCGGACTCGGGCTGATGGGCAAGCCGATGGCGCGCAACCTCATGGCCGCGGGCGCCGCGATGACGGTGCACAACCGTTCGCGGCCCAGCGTCGACGAGCTGCTCGCCGACGGCATGACGGACGGCGGTTCGCCCGCGGGCGTCGCCGCCGCGTCGGATATCGTCATCACCATGCTGACCGACACGCCGGCGGTGGAGACGGTAATCGCAGGCGACAGCGGGGTGATCGCAGGCGTCAAACCCGGGGCGCTGGTGATCGATATGAGCACCACCAAGGTCCCCGCGACCCGGGCCTTGGCGGCGGCGGTTACGGACGCCGGGGGCGACTATGTC
Organism: Rhodospirillales bacterium; assembly: GCA_965601835.1. GTDB lineage: Bacteria > Pseudomonadota > Alphaproteobacteria > Rhodospirillales > Casp-alpha2 > UBA4479. Next base: position 2,981,912 of record OZ271842.1, on the reverse strand, counting down.
GATGCGCCAGTGTCCGGCGGCACCATCGGCGCGGAACAAGGGACACTGACCATCATGGCCGGCGGCACCGAGGCGGCGTACGCGCGCGCACGGCCAGTTCTTGAGGTTCTAGGTGCCAAGATCACCCATGTCGGCGACGTCGGCGCGGGACAAGTGGCGAAAGCGGCCAATCAGGTGATCGTCGGGCTCAATATCGGCGCTGTGGCCGAGGCGTTGACGCTGGCGCGGCACGCCGGGGTCGATCCGGCCAAGGTCCGCGAAGCGCTCGGCGGCGGGTTTGCCGATAGCCGGGTGATGGAGGTGCATGGCGGGCGGATGGTCGCGGACACCTTCGAACCTGGGGCCCGCGCCACGGTGCAGCGCAAGGACATGGACCAGGCGATCGAACTCGCGACCGAGCTTGGCATCGACTTGCCGGCGACCCGGCTCAGCCGGGATTTGTACGACAAGCTGATCGCACAAGGCGACGGGGACCTGGATCACGCAGCGCTGATCAAGGCGATCGATCCCGACGTCTAGCCGCAACGAAAAAGGGGCGCCCCGAGGGACGCCCCAATTCCGTGACCGGTTGGTCTGAGAAGCTGGACTTAGAAGCCCATGCCACCCATACCGCCCATGCCGCCCATGTCGGGGGCCGGGGCTGCCGGTGCGTCTTTTTGCGGCTTCTCGGCCACCATCGCTTCGGTGGTGATGAGAAGACCGGCGACCGACGCGGCATCTTGCAGCGCGGTGCGAACGACCTTCGCCGGGTCGATGACGCCGGACTTGATCAGGTCTTCGTACACGCCGGTTTGCGCGTTGTAGCCGAACTTGACGTCTTTCTGGTCGAGCAGCTTGCCCGCGACGACGGCGCCGTCGGCACCCGCGTTTTCGGCAATCTGACGCAGCGGCGCTTGCAGCGCGCGGCGCACGATATCGATACCGACGTTTTGGTCGGCGTTTTCGCCCTCGAGGCCTTTCAGAGCCTTGGTCGAGTACAGAAGAGCGGTGCCGCCACCGGCGACGATGCCTTCTTCGACGGCGGCACGGGTCGCGTGCAGCGCGTCATCGACACGGTCTTTCTTTTCTTTCACTTCGACTTCCGAAGCCCCACCGACGCGGATCACGGCAACGCCACCGGCGAGTTTCGCCAGACGCTCTTGCAGTTTTTCGCGGTCGTAGTCGGAGGTGGTTTCTTCGATTTGCGCGCGGATTTGCGTGCAACGAGCTTCGATGTCTTTTTTCTTGCCGGTGCCTTCGACGATCGTGGTTTCTTCTTTGGTGATCGCCACTTTCTTGGCACGGCCCATCATTTCGATGGTGACGTTCTCAAGCTTGATGCCGATGTCCTCGGAGATCACTTGACCGTTGGTCAGGATGGCAATGTCTTCGAGCATCGCTTTGCGGCGATCGCCGAAGCCCGGCGCCTTAACGGCGGCAACCTTCAGACCACCACGCAGCTTGTTGACGACCAAGGTCGCCAGCGCTTCGCCTTCGATGTCTTCGGCGATGATCAGCAGCGGACGGCCCGACTGGACCACGGCTTCCAGAACCGGCAGCAGCGGCTGCAGGGAGGAGAGCTTTTTCTCATGGATCAGGATGTACGGATCGTCGAGATCGCAGGTCATCTTGTCGGCGTTGGTGACGAAGTACGGGCTGGTGTAGCCACGGTCGAACTGCATACCTTCGACGACGTCCAGTTCGCTGTGCAGCGACTTGGCTTCTTCGACGGTGATCACGCCTTCGTTGCCGACACGCTCCATGGCCGACGCGATCATGTCGCCGACTTCGGTGTCGCCGTTGGCCGAGATGGTGCCGACTTGGCTGATCTCTTGGTTGCTGGCAACTTTCTTGGACTTCTTCTGGACGTCCGAGACGACCGCGTTCACGGCGAGGTCGATGCCGCGTTTCAGGTCCATCGGGTTCATGCCGGCGGCAACCGCTTTGGCGCCTTCACGGACGATCGATTGCGCCAGAACCGTGGCGGTGGTGGTGCCGTCACCGGCTTCGTCGTTGGTGCGGCTGGCCACTTCTTTGACCATTTGCGCGCCCATGTTTTCGAACTTGTCGGACAGTTCGATGTCCTTGGCGACCGTCACACCGTCTTTGGTGATGCGCGGGGCGCCGAAGGCTTTATCGAGAACGACGTTGCGGCCTTTCGGGCCGAGGGTGACTTTGACGGCGTTTGCCAGGGTGTCGACGCCGTGCAGCAGACGGTCACGGGCGTCCGACGAGAATTTAACTTCTTTCGCAGCCATTGGTTTGAATTCCTCTGTTGACTGTTAACCGGCCTTAGGCGGCTTTTTTCTTCTTCGCGCCAGTCTCGATCACGCCGAGAATGTCGCTTTCTTTCATGATCAGCAGCTCTTCGCCGTCGATCTTCACTTCGGTGCCCGACCATTTGCCGAACAGGACGCGGTCGCCGGCTTTGACATCCAGCGCGGTCACGGAGCCGTCGTCGGCTTTGTGGCCGGAGCCAACTGCGACGATTTCGCCTTCCATCGGTTTTTCCTGCGCGGTGTCGGGGATGATGATCCCGCCCGCGGTTTTCTGTTCTTGGTCGACGCGGCGAACCAGAACCCGGTCATGTAACGGACGAAAGCCCATGTTTACCTCCACAAAGGGTTGATTACGTAACAAAAATCCGTTGTTAGCACTCCCCCCAAAGGAGTGCCACGCGGGTGAAATAGACAGCCGCACAGGGGTTGTCAAGAAAGCCGGAAAAGAAACTTTGGTTGCGATGCGATGGCATTGGCGCCGGTTTATGCGCGCCGCCGCGCCGGGCTCAGAATCCTTGGCGCATATCCGTCATCAGATAGTCCGCCATGCGGTTCGGCCCCGCGGTGTGACGGGACGGAAACTTGTCGTGCCACATGTCCATCTTGACCTGAAGTTTGCAGAGAATCCCACCGATGGCGGTGTGATTGTCCTCCACCAGCTTCTTGAACTCGGCGAACTTGTCGGCACTCATATCGTTCCACATGTCGTTGGTGGCCCGGGCGAACAGGGTGAACCGGTTGCGCAGCATGGCGCTCATCTTGTCGACCCGCTCGGTCAGGCGATGTGCGGTCCTCGGCAAATCGGGATTGGTTTTCAACTGCGGATGTTTGGCGATGGTGTCCATCGCCGCCTTGAACTCGGCAATCCGGGGGCCGAGCTTGTCCAAGAGGTCCTTGTAGTAGGAGATCGACAAATAAATGTCGCCGTAGTCCTCCAGGAACTGCGGCACTTCGGCGAGGTCGATCTGGATCTTCTCGGCGATCGCCTTGAGGTTGGCGCGCGCCTTGGCCGGATCGGCGTCTTTCAACAACTGGCTGACGTCGGTGGTCTCGGCCGAGGCGTCATCACCATAAATCGCCCGGATAAGGCGCGCCGTGAACGGCCGGACGTAGACTTCCAGCTCTTCCTGTTTCTTTGGCGAAAGACGCAGGTACTTGGCGTCGTTGACCTCGATCCCGTGGGTCCGAAGAGCGATGCGCAAACAGTAGACATCGAAACTGTGCAGTTCCGACACATGCTTGATGATCATCAGGTCGTGGGTCGAGATCGCATTGACGTACTGCGGCAAAGATTCAGGCTCGACCAACCCGGCGCCGGTACGGTCGTCCTTGTACATCTGGATGGCGCTTTCGAACGCGGCGTTCTTCACCATGTTCATGCCGCGCAGGGTCACCGAGTCGAACGGCAAGATCGCCAGCGGCATCAGCGACAAGGAGTCCGTATCCTCGTCACTAACGGCGAACCCCATCATCGGGTCGTTGGCATGGTCCAAGTTCATTCCCCCACGGCGGCAGATCGCCGAAAGCACGGCCCGGCGGCTTCTCTATAACGAGTCTATCCTTGAACGGAAAGTATTCGCAAAAACAATTACATGAACCTGACATCCCTACGGGATTTCCACGATAGAACTCCGCCGCCACGTTTGTGCACACTTCTCGCGCATTCACGTTGATGAAGCCGGAGAACCGCATGCGCTGCCTAGCTCATATGAGCATTCTCGATATCGCCGACGCGATGGAGGAATCCTGCGCCCGTCAGACCCGGGAAATAGCCCCCGCGGCCTTGCCCCTCCGTGCCAACGACGATGCGTTGCCGGCGGCGGACGGGTTCGGCATCGACGCGGTTCGGTTCCTCGCCATCGACCCGCCGGTTTGACCGACCGGCTTAGGTCCGCGCTTCGGCCCGGTTCACGGCCATCACATATAATGTCGCGCCGAGCCCGATCAGGACGCACACAAGCATCATCCCGAACAAGACGAAAGGTCCGTTGGCCGGCGTTAAGAGGGCGGCGATCAGGGACGTGACCAGCGCCCCGTTGGCCACGGTCAATGCCCCGGACATCCCGGCGGCGCTTCCGGCAAGGTTCGGCCGCACCGAGATCACCCCGGCGTTGGCGTTGGGAATGGTCAGGCCGTTACCGAACCCGACCAAGATCGCACAGCCGAACAAGGTGAAGATCGTCACCTCGCCGAACGCAAAGAACACCAGCCCCACCGTCAGCCCAAGCGCCCCTGAAAGCCGGCCCGCCATCATCATGGTGGTCAGTTCGAACCTTGGGCCGAAACGACCTGAGACGAAGCTGCCGGCCATGAAGCCCGCCGTGATGATGCCGACCCCGATCCCGAGTTCGGAAGCGTTGAGATCGAGCCACGTCGACGCGACCTTCGGGGCCCCGGCGATAAAGGTGTAGAACGCGCCGATGGAAAACACCGAGGTGATGGCGTAGCCCCAGAACCGCCGCGAGCCGAAAAGCTCCGGATAGCTTTGGAATTGCGCGAGAATGGTCGGCGATGGATCGGTATTGGTCTCGCCCAAATCGCACCAAACGATCAGCCACAACAGCGCGCCCAAGACCGCGAACAGGGCGAAATTCGCCCGCCAGCCAAAGGCCTCGTCGACGAAACCGCCAACCATCGGGCCCAGCATCGGCGCCAGCGCCATCGCCATGCTGAGGTAACCGAGCCGGCTGGATGCCTGGCCCGGCGGTGCGGTGTCCCGGATCGCGGCAAGGGCGATGATCCAACCTGAGATCACGACGCCCTGCATCAGCCGGAACCCCAAGAACACCCAGAAATCCTGCGCCAGAACGCAGCCGATGGAGGCGGCGGTGAACACTCCGAGCCCCGCCAGCACCACCGGGCGGCGGCCGAAACGGTCCGACATCGGACCGGCGAACAGTTGGAAAACCGTGGTCAGCGCCAAGTAAGCGCCGAGCGTTAAGCTGACGGTGGCGTAATCGACGCCGAAGTCCGCCGCCATGTTCGGCAGCGAAGCGACGAACATATTCAGCGACAAGACCGCAAGCGCTGTCATAAAGATCAGCGTCAACAGGCGCGGCGGCGTGGTCGCGGCGAAGGGCATGGGTGCCTCGTCAATGGGATCGGCGTGGGTGTCTTAGACCCTCGTCGACGCCCCGTCACGCGCAATGACGGACCTTGCGGCCCCGGGACGGGGTGTGTGTCAGTCCGCCGACGTCACCGTCACTTCGCCGTTGGCGGGGTCGACAATCACCGTATCGCCGGTCTTGATCAGCTGCGTGACGTCACCGTCTTCGAAGCGGTCGCACATCGCCATATCGGCCAGCGCCGCCCCCTGCGCCAGGATCGGGTTGACCCGATTGAACAGGATCGCCTTGGGCGCCATGTTGCGGGACGCCATCTCGTGCAGCATCCACGCCGACGCGACCCCGCCCTTGGCGGTATTCACCACCAGGATGGTATCGACATAGTTCTCGCCCGCCAGTTTGTGTTGCGGACGGGAGAAGATCCCCTTGATCCGATCGAGGTCGTAGCGAGCCGAGAAATTATCGTCCGTGACCAGCGCGATGCCTTCGACCTTATCGCCGGTACCGACGTGACATTTGAGGGTTTTGGTGCTCATGAAACGATCTCCCCGGCGACGGCGGACGCGACGCAGTCTTCCATGTTGGCCAGCGTCGGCTGGTAGCCGTAGCCGCTGATGATGTTGACCAGTTTGGCGGAATTGCTGAGCAGCCGCTTCCAGCCGTTGGCCTCGCCCATTTCCCGGGCGTAGCTCTGATAGAAGCACATGCCCTGCAGCACCAGCGCACCCGACGCCTGAATGCGATCGGTCAGGCCCATGCGCTCGGCGTCGCTGGCCACCGACGGCGACGTCACCGCCAACAGCGCGGTCTTCGGATGGATCTTCTTGCCGTCCAGCAGATCGGCCAGTTTCTGAAGCTCGACGATGGAGAGCTGCGGCGCGGAGAACACCACAACATCGACCTTGTCCCCCTTGGCGCCGTAGCGGCCGAAGAACGCTTCGATGTCCCCGGCGTCGACGGTTTCCGTCGGGATGTCGTCCGGATCGCAGACGGCGTCCAGCGTCGGGGCCTCAGGGGTATAGCCGACCACGTGGAACAGCGGGATCGAGCCGAAGCTCGCCATCGCCGCACCCATGTGCTTCATCTCGTCCGATCCCGGCTGTCCGGTGATCCCGTCGATCACCGGCACGTCCCAATAGGACCCGGCCCGGGCACCGATGATCCCGCCCAAGGCGCCCCATTCGGCGAACGAGGAGGGCTGCGCCGTGACCTTGAACAACTTGGTGCCGCGCCGATTTTGATCCAGATGTAGACCGTAGCGCGGCGTGCGCCCGGTCAAGCCCGCCGCCAACGCCGACGGCCCGCCTTCGAAGTTCGAACGCGCACCCAGGATGCTGTTGGAATAGATGACGACACCGGTATCGCCGTACGCGACATGCTCGTGACGCATCGGCGGCATGAAGGTTTGATAGTTGATGCAGGTGTCGGTCATCAGGATGCCCAGCGCCTCGAACGCGGCGATGGCGCGCTTTTCAAGGGAGACCATGCCGTCCGTTTGCTTCAAGGTCTCGTAATGCCGCAAATCGGTGCCGCGTGGATCGGTGATCATCGGGATGCGGACGGTTCGCTCGTCCTTCGGTAACGCCGCCAGGTCTTCGACGAACCGCACGCCCGCCTCGCCCAGGGACTCCGTGTCCGCCATCATGTGCGATTGCGACACCGGCACCAGGTCCTCGGCGTCGAAAAACCGGCCGACCCGCAACATGTGCTCGATCGCCCATTGGCGCGCCTTGCCCTGTTTGCCGTCCAGCATGTCCTGTTCTTCGGCGTTCAGCCGCATCGATCGTCTCCCAAAATTCGTTTGTCAATTCCTGCATACCTATATAGGATTAAATTCAAGAGGACAAGGGACAACCTGTGAACACACCCGCCGATTCCGCGACACGGCCCCTGGATGGTCCAACGGCGCTCATCGCCGATGCCTTCGACGCGCAGGCGCGGCATCGCGGACCGAAGTACCTGTCGTTGCACGGGGCAGTGACCGACCTGGTGACCCAGGGCGCGTTGCCGCCGGGCGCCCAACTGCCGGCCGACGACGACATCGCGGCGGCGCTCGGGATCAGCCTCGGCACGGTCCAGAAAACCATGAATGCGCTCCGCGACGACGGGATGCTCGACCGCCGGCAAGGGCACGGCACCTTCATCCGCGACCCCGCCCTCGGCGACCATGATGTTTGGCATTTCCGGTTTCTCGACGATACGGGCGGCGGGTTCCTGCCGCTGAGCGCACGCGCACTCGCGGTGGAACGGGTCGCACCGGGCGGCGCTTGGTCCACGTACATGCCGGCGGCATCGGCATTCGTGCGGATCGTTCGTCGGATCGATGTCGGCGGCGCGTTCGCGATCATCAGCACCTTCTATTTCGACGGCGACCGGTTCGGTGGCCTTGCGGACCTGCCGCTCGGCGATCTCGACCGTGTCGTCCTTCGCAACATATTGGTGGAGCGTTACAACGTCCGCACCGTCACGGCGCAGCAGTTGCTGGCATGCAAGGACCTACCGAGCGCCGACCGGGTACTCATGGGGGACGGTGCAACCGAAAGCGGCATAATCCTGGAAACCTTCGGCGTCGATGCTGAAGAGCGCCCCATCTATTATCAGCGGGTCGTGATCCCGCAGACCGGGCGAAAGCTGGTGCTGGACCCCAGCACCTAGCGCCGGTCGGCCAAGGTCGGGTGGTACGCCAACGCTGACGCCGGCCAGAATACGACCTGAAAATCCCGAAACGCGAACGTCTTCAGTGGACGAAGATACCGGGGCAACACCTTGGGATCGTCGTTCTTATAATAGGCGACGACGATGCCGTCGGGTTCGTCCCGGATGAACGACAGCGTATCGGCGAGATCGAGGCCGACCACCGGCATCGGCGCCCGCAGGCGGCCGAGGAAGTGATACTGGCCGTGATAGTAGCCGAAATTGGCCACCGGCCGGCCGGCGTCCTGATGGGATTTGACCGCCGCGGCGATGGGGCGGAGATCGTATGCCGCGGCCAACGGGCCCCGCGCCCCGAGATGCACCGTCACCGTCAGCACCGTGACCGAGGCCGCGACCGCCATCGCCACCGCCCGGCCGTCGAGATGCCAAAACACCGCAAGGCAGATCCCGGCGACCACCGGCAACACGCCCCAGCCGGTTGCGATCAGCGGAAACCACGATGGTGGCCGCCCAAGATCGGCAAGCGGATGCAGCGCCAGGACCAGCGCACCGAGCGCGATGAACAACGCCCCCAAGACCCACCCGTCCCGGCGCCGACCGGGCAGATCGGCGTCGGCCGACAATGCCCGCGCGATCAGCAACGCCACCGCACAGAATTCCGGCAACAGATAGTGCAGTTGCTTGCCCGAGATCAGCGAAAACACCCCGAGCGCCGGCAGCACCCACACCGCGATCAGACGGACACCGCCGTCCGATAGCCGACCGCGCGCCGCCGCGCTGCGACATCCGCGCCACAAACGGGGCCACAGCAGCCACGGCAGAAACAGCGGCGGCACAAACACCAAGTACCACCAGACAGGCCGGGCGTGATCGAAGCTGTCGACGACGCGCCCGGCGAACTGGCCCCAAAAAATCATGTCGCGGAATTCGGGGCCGCCGGCGATGCCGGCGGGCACCGCCCAGGCGAGCCCGATCCCGATCCCAAGCGCGGTCGCGACCACAAGCCGCGCGTACCAAACCCGCCACGGATGCAACGGCGTCTCGGGTCCGCTTGGCAGCCCTTGCACCCAATAGGGCGCGGCCAACGCCACCGGCATGACGTGCAGCAGGATCGCCGGCCCCTTGGCGAGGATCCCGATCCCAACCGCAAGGGCAAACCCGAACCAGCCGGTCCAGCCGCCGCGCCGCCACGCCGTCACCACGGCGCCGAGCGCGAACACCGTGCACGCCGCCAGCATCATGTCGAACATGGTCAAGGTCTGAAACACGGCCCAGAACGACATCCCGATCAAGATAACTGGCGCGAGGGACGCCGCGGTCCGGTCGTCGGGCCACAATGCCCGGCTCAGCCACACGGTGCCCGCGGTTGCCGCCAGCGCGAACAACGGCGCCACCAGACGCGGCCACCATTCGTTGAGTCCGAACACCGACCAGCCCGCCGTCATCAGCCAAAACAGCAGCGGCGGTTTGTGATGGTACGGCGCACCATTGAGGTGCGGCACCAGAAAATCGCCGCTGCGCCACATCTCCCAGGCGACCGCGAGGTACCGGGTCTCGTCAACCGGCAGCAGAGGCCGCAGAACCAACGCCGCGACGACCGCGATCAGCCAAAACACGGGCCAGAGCGGCACGCGGAGAGCGCTCATCGGATTATCTGTCCGCGGGAAAGTCGGTGGGATCGAGGACGCCGGGGTCGTTGTGCCGATGGGTGCGCCGGTAGCGCCGGAACAGGGCCATCCCGACGACGGCGGACACCACGAACAACCCGACGCCGAGCGCAATGCGCACATCGGGATGCACGGCGAACCCGGCGCCGATCAAGGCGAAGACGACCGTCTGCGGGACGTATCCGACGGCGGACCCGGCGACAAACGGCGCCATGCGGACCTGCGACGCGCCGCCAAGCATGTTGACCAGCAAGTTGCTGCCGACCGGCAAGAACCGGAGCATCACGATGGCCTCGAACGTGTTGTCACGCAGGAATGCATTGAACCGGCCGAGGCGTCCCGACAGCCTTCGGCTGACGCCGTCGCGGGCAAGGGTTCGCACCACCCAGAACGCGGCGGCGCACCCGAGCACTGCGGACAGCAGTCCGATCAGCGCGCCGGTGCCGACACCGAACGTATACCCGGCGACGAACGTCACGGCCTGGCGCGACAGCCCGAACGCCGTCAACACCCCGCCGACCAGCACAAAAACGAATTCGTGGCGAATACCCGGTAACGGATTGCTGAGCCGCAGCCAGTCCTGCAGCGCCGAGCCGAGGCCCGTTGCATGCAGCGCCGCCCCTGCGGCACCGATCATCAGCAGCGTCGCGACCCCGCGCAGATAAACACGCCCGGTCATGCCGCTTCTCCGTCATCGTGCAACTTTGGCCGCAGCGCACGGCGGCTCAGCCAAATGACACCCATGAGATCGACGATCCCAACCGCCAAGCGCGGCAACACGCCGTACTTCGAGCGCCCCGACAGACGCGGCCGGTGACGGACCGGCACCGACAGGGTCCTGGCCCCGGCCCGCTGCGCCAATGCCGGCAAGAACCGGTGCATGTGATCGAACGCCGGCAGCGCGAGGAACAGGGAGCGCGGAAACACCTTGAGACCACATCCCGTGTCGGGCGTCCCGTCGCCGAGCAGGCTACCGCGCACCCGGTTCGCAATCGCCGCCGCGCCCCGCCGGACCCCGCCGTCGGCTCTCTGCTGCCGCCATCCGGTGATCATCAACGGCTGGTCGCTGCCGGCCTGCTCTGTGCGAAAGGTCTTTAGCAAGACGGGAATATCCGCCGGATCGTTCTGGCCGTCGCCATCCAAGGTCACGATCAGATCGGAGCGTGCGGCTCGGATCCCGCTGACCAAGGCCGCCGATTGCCCGAAGCACTGTGTATGGGTCAGATACGATACTGCCGCGTTTTCCGCGCACGCCACGCGCAGCGCGGCCGCGGTGCCATCGGTGCTGCCGTCATCGACGAAGATCACCTCGAACGCGCTCTCCACCGCCAGCACCGCGCAGATTTCAGCGGCCAGCGCGGATACGCTGCCCGCTTCGTCTTTGGCGGGAACGACCACGGAAACGGCGGGGGCGTTTTGTTCAGTCACGGCAGCCAGCACAAGACCCTTTGGTGGGAGATCGGACCGACCCTTTTTACAATGGGCGATATGCTGCCGTCACCCGGCCCCTTGAATTCGCTAACCGGACGGCACCTTCAAACGGTCGAGGCGCAGCCGCTCGCGCGGATCGGACAGGCGCTTGACCGCCAGCATCACCGCCGCGAACACCCCAAGCGCCGTCCCGCCGGCAATCAGAAACATCACCAATAACTGATACTTAACGGCCTGAACCGGTTCGACGCCGGCAAGGATCTGCCCGGTCATCATGCCGGGCAATGAGACCAACCCCGCTGCCGCCATGGCGTTCACGGTCGGGATCAGCCCGGCGCGCATGGCGCTGCGCACGGGGACCCGCATCGCCGTGCGAAAGGTGTGGCCGAGCATCAAACGCGCCTCGATTCGCATCCGCCCGCTGTCGGCTTCGGCGAGCAGCCGGTCGATCGACAGACTGACGCCGGTCATGGTGTTGCCGAGCACCATGCCGAGGATCGGGATCGCATAGCGCGGGTCGTACCAGGGATCGGCGTGAAACTGGGTACCCAGCGCGAACAGGGTCACCGTACCGGACGCCAGGATCATGGAGCCGGTCCCAAGCCCATAGCCCCAAATGCCGACAAAGCTGCGGTCCTGGCGGGCCATCGCTTCGCGCCCGGCGAACCCGACCATGACCAAGGCGACCAACAGCGTCAGCCACGGATCGACCAACGAGAACAAGACCTTCAACACCAACCCGACGGCGGCAAGTTGCACCACCATACGGGTCGCGGCGATCGCCAGCCGGGACCCGGTCCCGAGTTTGAAGTAGAGCGACAACGCCGCATTGATCCCAAGCAGCGTCGCGGCCAAGGCGATGTCGGTGTAGCTGAGCTCGATATAACTCACGGCGGCGCCTCCGCGGCGAGCAGTGCGCCGTCGCGCATTTCCCGGCACATGTCCGACATCCGCGACGCTTGGCGGGCGTCGTGGGTGACCAAAACGATCCCGACGCCGGCGCGCCGCTTTTCGTGCAGGACGCTCTCGATCTTCGCCGTCGCTTCCGGGTCGAGGGCCGAGGTCGGCTCGTCCAACAAAAGTACCCGGGGGCCGCACACCATGGCCCGCAGCAACGCAAGCCGCTGCCGCTCGCCGGTCGAGAGCCGGCTGACCTGCCACGACATCACGTCGCCCTGAAAGCCCATCCGCACCAGATACCCCGCCGCGATGTCCGGCTCGTCGAAGTGCGCACCGACGGTGTCCGCCCACCAGCCGCTTTCGGCCGGGACGTACATGACCGCACGCCGCCAGTCGCACGCATGGAACGCGCCGCGGTCGCGGCCATCCAACGAAACAGACCCGGTGTTATCATCGAGATCGGCGATGGCGCGGAGCAACAGCGACTTACCCGAACCGGATCGGCCGACGATTGCGAGACAATCCCCGTCAGCGAGGCTCAGGTCGATATCGCGGAGTCCGGGGCGTCTGAGGCCCTTTACCGACAGCATGCGCCGAGTGTGCGGTGCCATCGCCGCATCGACAAGTCCCGGGCGAACGGTTACCACAAGAAGCCCAGCGAACGGAGACCGACATGCCCACCACGCTTCACGACGGCCGGCCCGTGCTGCACACGGAAACGGTGCAGCCCGAGTGGGTCGACTACAACCACCACATGAACGTCGCCTTTTACGTTCTCGCCTTCGACCGGGCCACCGACGCCTTTTTGGACACGATCGGCATGACGCAAGCGCGCCGCGACGCCAGCGGCAGCTCGGTGTTCGTCGCCGAACAGCATGTGACCTACGAACAGGAGGTGATGGAGGGCGAGCGGCTGGAGATGACGGCACAACTCCTCGACGCCGATGCCAAACGCCTGCGGTTGTTCTTGAGCATGCATCGCGCGACCGACGGCGCGCGCGCCGCAACCACGGAGTTGATGATCCTGCATGTCAACTTGAACGACCGGCGGGTCGGTCCGTTTCCGGACGAGGTCGCCGCGGAAATCGAGGCGCAGTGCGACGCCCATGCGGGGTTGCCCACGCCCGGCTCGGCCGGACGCGGCATCGCCATGAAGCGGGGATAATCACAGACTGTCCACACGGAACGTCGTTGACAGGAGCGCGCCGTTCCGTGCGAGAGTAGATCGCACTCGATACCCTGTTCACCCATCGACGAAAGGGTTGCCGTCGTGACCATGATCGCCCAGGAAGTGCTCGACAGCGTGCCGGCCGCGGTCATGGTGGTCGATGGCAAACGTCGGGTGCTGTGCGCCAACAGGGCGGCGCTGGACATGTTCGGCAACGCCACGGTGGGGCGTGACTTGGCGCTCAGCATGCGCCATCCGAACGTGCTGGACGGCATCGACGCGGTGCTGATGGGCGCCGCCGAGAAGACCGGCGAGATCAGCCTGCCGGTTCCGGTATCGCGCAGCCTGTCGTTTCGGATCGAGCGGCTGTTGCACGCGCCGCACGAGGACGGCTCGGTGGCGACGGTGGTGTTGAACGACGTCACCGCCGCGCGCAAGGCCGAGGAGATGCGCGCCGACTTCGTCGCCAACGTGTCGCATGAACTGCGCTCGCCGCTGACGGCGCTGCTCGGCTTCATCGAAACGTTGCGCGGACCGGCCAGCGACGATACCGACGCCAGGATCCGGTTCCTCGACATCATGCACCGCGAAGCCCAACGCATGTCGCGGCTGATCGAAGATTTGTTGTCCCTGACACGGGTCGAGATCAACGAACACGTGCCGCCGCGCAAGTCGGTATCGGTGACCGCGGTCCTGCGCAACGTGATCGAGGTCTTGGAGCCGCAGGCCCTGGATCAGGAGATCAACCTGATCGACGAGGTGCCCGATACCCTGCCCGACGCCATCGCCGACGCCGACCAGCTCAACCAAGTGTTCCGGAACTTGATCGAGAACGCCATGAAGTACGCCGGGCCCGGCAAACCGGTCCGCATCGTCGCCGAGCAGATCGACCGGATTCCCGGCACCGGCGCGCCCGGCCTGTCGGTGACGGTGATCGATCAAGGCCCGGGGATCGCCAAGGAAATGATCCCGCGCCTGACCGAGCGGTTTTTCCGCGTCGACAAAGCCCGCTCCAACGTCAACGCGACGGGCATCGGCAGCACAGGCCTCGGGCTCGCCATCGTCAAACACATCATCAGCCGCCACCGGGGCCATTTGGCCGTCGATAGCCAGATCGGACGCGGCAGCCGTTTCACCGTGTATTTGCCCGCGCACCACGCCGCGAAATCGGCCCGGCGGCCCGCAAATGCTGCGGTTTCGTGACGCTTTCCACAAGCGCCTGATGCCGCCAAAGTCATTGTAACATAATCGTAATATATACGTCACAAATGGGCAGCATCCGGCCCTTAGGGTCCGCCTCGCAACGCTGAAAAAGTGCGGATTTACCGTTGCGTTGCACATGGAGAAGTCTCCCTTAGGTACCTACTCAGGAGTAATCAATGTATCGTAAGATTCTTGGGGTTGCGGTTGTTGCTGGCATCGTTGCTGCTGGTTCCGCCGCGGAAGCCCGCGATCAAATCCGTATCGTCGGTTCGTCGACGGTGTACCCGTTCGCCACTGTCGTCGCCGAGCAATTCGGTAAGTCGACCAACTTCAAAACCCCGGTCATCGAATCGACCGGTTCCGGCGGCGGCTTGAAGCTGTTCTGCGCCGGTGTTGGCGTCGAGCACCCGGACATCACCAACGCTTCGCGTCGGATCAAGAAGTCCGAAGTCGAGCGTTGCGCGCAAAACGGCGTCAACGACGTGACCGAGATCAAAGTCGGCTACGACGGCATCGTCCTCGCCAACGCGAAGACCGCCCCGCAAGCCACCTTCACCAAGCAACAGATCTTCCTGGCGCTGGCGAAAACCATCCCGAACGGGAGCGGTGGCTTCAAAGAGAACGACAACGTCAACTGGTCGGACGTCGACTCCTCGCTGCCGAACAAGAAAATCGAAGTGCTCGGCCCGCCGCCGACCTCCGGTACCCGTGACGCATTCGTCGAGTTGGTCATGGAAGAAGCTTGCGAAGAGTTTCCGTCCATCGCCGCTCTCGAAAAAACCAACAAGGACCAGTTCAAGTCGATCTGCGCCGCCGTTCGTGAAGACGGTGCGTACGTCGAAGCTGGTGAGAACGACGTTCTGATCGTTCGTAAGCTGGAAGCCAACCCGAATGCCTACGGCATCTTCGGCTTCTCGTTCCTCGACCAAAACGCTGACAAGGTCCAAGGCTCCAACGTCAACGGCGTTGTCCCGACCTTCGACGCCATCGCCGATGGTTCGTACAAAGTGTCCCGTTCGCTGTACTTCTACGTGAAGGGCGCGCACGTCGGCACGGTTCCGGGCATCAAAGAGTACGTCGCCGAGTTCACCTCGGAGCGTGCCTATGGTCCGGACGGCTACCTGTCCGAGCGGGGCCTGATCCCGATGCCGGACGGTGAGCGTGCGAAGTTCACCAAAGACGGCGAAATGATGGCGAACAACATCAACATGTAAGCCATTCGGTCCCCGGGGTTCGCCCCGGGGACCTCGCTTTCTCCCCCCTTCTTCATTCAGTTTTTCGTTAAGACCTTTTTTTGGACACACGTTTCGTAGAATCGCGGCAATTTCCGCCGACATTCTAGGGCCACCGGCGAAGCCGGTCTTGTTGCGGGGGCAACCCAACCATGTCGTTCACTTTCGTTTTCCTGGCACTGTGTTTGTTGACGGTCGCCGGGTTTTACCTTGGCCGCTCGCGCGCCATGTCGACCGTCGGCGGCAACGCCCGGCAATTGCATTCCCGGCCGCACTACTACGGCTACTTCGTCGCCCTTTGGTGCGGCCTGCCGGCGGTGCTGGTGCTCGGCATCTGGGTCTCCATGCAGACCACGGTGGTCGAAGGCCTGGTCGAAGCCAACTTGCCGACGGAACTGGTATCCGAAGACCCGGCGCGTATGTCGCTGGTGATGAACGACATCCGCAACCATGCCTCGGGCAACATCACCTCCGGAGAAATCACCCCGGCGATCGAAACCGCGACCGCGCACTATCGAAGCCTGCTGCGGATCGGCGACTGGGCGAAGTTCGCCGTTGTCATGGTGATCTGCGTCGTCGGCCTGGCGTTGGCGCGGGGCCGCATCGATCCCGATATGCGGGCGCGAACATCGGTCGAACGCATCATCATGTGGCTGCTGATCATCAGTTCCACGATCGCGATCTTGACCACGGTCGGCATCGTCTTGTCGCTGGTGTTCGAGTCCTACAGATTTTTCACCAAGGTCTCACCGGCCGAATTCCTGTTCAGCCTGCAGTGGAGCCCGCAAACCGCGCTCCGCGCCGATCAGGTCGGCTCGAGCGGCGCGTTCGGCGCCATCCCGCTGTTCGCCGGCACCTTGCTGATTTCCTTCATCGCCATGTGCGTCGCCGCCCCCATCGGGTTGCTGTCGGCGATCTACATGGCGGAATACGCCCCGCGCAAGGTGCGCAGCGCCGTCAAACCGGTGATCGAGGTTCTGGCCGGGATCCCGACGGTCGTGTACGGCTTCTTCGCCGCATTGACCGTGGCGCCGTTCCTACGCGATTCCGGCACCTTGATGGGCCTCAACATTTCGTCGGAGAGCGCGCTCGCCGCCGGCGTCGTCATGGGCATCATGATCATCCCGTTCGTGTCGTCCCTGTCGGACGACGTCATCAACGCGGTGCCGCAAAGCTTGCGCGACGGCTCCTACGGCCTTGGCGCAACCAAGTCGGAAACGGTCAAGAAGGTGATCCTGCCGGCCGCCCTGCCCGGCATCGTCGGCTCGCTGATGCTGGCGATTTCGCGGGCCATCGGCGAGACCATGATCGTGGTCATGGCCGCCGGCCTCGGCGCCAATCTGACGGCCAACCCGTTCGAAGCGGTCACCACCGTGACGGTGCAGATCGTCACCCTGCTGGTCGGCGACCAGGAATTCGACAGTGCCAAGACCCTGGCCGCGTTCGCGCTCGGCTTGGTGCTGTTCTGCGTAACGCTGTGTCTCAACATCATCGCGCTTAGCGTGGTCAACAAGTATCGGGAGCAGTATGACTGATACCGTCATGAATGGTACGACACCCGAACCCACCGGCGCCGCCCGCGGCGAACACGCCGCCGACGCCGTCCGCCGCAGTCTCAAAGGGCGTTACGCTGCCGAGGCGCGTTTCAAGATGTACGGCATCGGCGCGATCCTGATCGCCTTGATGTTCATCGGCATCCTGTTCACGACCATCATTTCCACCGGCTTGCCGGCGTTTACGGAAACCGTCATCAAGCTTGAGGTCGATCTGGCCGAGGACGTGATCGATCCGCAGGGCACCCGCGATCCAGAGAATCTGCGCCGGGCGAACTATCGCACCATCGTCTTCAACAGCATTGGCGAGTTGGTGCCGGAAGCCACCGGCCGCAGCCAACGCCGCGAACTGCGCGCGATGCTGAGCCGCGGCTCTGCGTTCGCGGTGCAACAGATGGTGATGAACGATCCTTCGCTGATCGGCCAGCGGGTGGAGATCGTGCTGCCCATGTCGTCGGACCTGGACCTCTACAAGAAAGGCGTGATCCGCAAGGACGTCCCCGAGGACAGCCGCCGGGTGTCCGACCAACAGATGGAATGGTTCGACACGCTTGAGCAAAAAGGCATCGTCACCACCCAGTTCGCGATGACGTTCTTTACCTCCGCCGACTCCCGCGAGCCGGAACTGGCGGGGATCGCCGGTGCCGTCACGGGCTCTTTCCTGACTTTGATCGTGACCTTGGTTCTGTCGTTTCCGATCGGCGTCGCCGCCGCGGTGTATCTGGAGGAGTTCGCGCCGAAAAACCGGATTACCCAGATCATCGAGGTCAACATCAACAACCTGGCCGCTGTGCCGTCGATCGTGTTCGGTCTGCTCGGCCTCGCGATGTTCATCAACTTCTTTGGCATGCCGCGCTCGGCGCCGCTGGTCGGCGGCATGGTCTTGGCGTTGATGACCTTGCCGACGATCATCATCGCATCGCGCGCGGCGCTGAAAGCGGTGCCGCCATCGATCCGCGAAGCGGCCCTCGGCCTCGGCGCCAGTAAAATGCAGATGGTCGCACATCACGTTCTGCCGCTGGCAATGCCGGGCATGCTGACCGGGACCATCATCGGGATGGCGCAGGCGCTCGGTGAAACCGCACCGCTGCTGATGATCGGCATGGTCGCGTTCATCGTCGACGTGCCGGGCGGCATCACCGACGCCTCGACCGTGCTGCCGGTGCAAATCTTCCTGTGGGCGGACAGCCCCGAACGGGCGTTCGTCGCCCGAACCTCGGCCGCCATCATGGTGCTGCTTGGGTTCCTCATCTGCATGAACGCGCTGGCCGTGTTCCTGCGTAAGAAATTCGAACGTCGTTGGTAGGAGTACATCATGGGTGACGTTTCAAATTCGGCCCCGGACACCGCGAGCGCGCCGCCGCCCGCAACAGCCGGCGACAATATGCCGATCAAGTTTCACACCAAGAACGTCGATGTGTATTACGGCGAAAAGCAAGCGCTGTTCAAAGTCGACCTGGACATCCGCCAGAACGAAGTGACGTCGCTGATCGGTCCGTCCGGGTGCGGTAAGTCGACGTACCTCAGGTGCCTCAACCGGATGAACGACACCATCGACATCTGCCGGGTCACCGGGGACATCATCCTCGACGACGAGGACGTCTATTCGCCGAAACTCGATGTGGTGCACCTGCGCGCCCGGGTCGGCATGGTGTTCCAAAAGCCGAACCCGTTCCCGAAATCGATCTACGAGAACATCTGCTACGGCCCGCGCATCCATGGGATCGCCAACGCCAAAGCAGACCTCGACAACATCGTCGAAGAGGCCCTGACCAAGGCCGGCCTGTGGGACGAGGTCAAAGACCGTTTGGAAGAGCCGGGCACCGGGCTTTCGGGCGGCCAGCAGCAACGTCTGTGCATCGCCCGCGCGATTGCCGTGCATCCGGAAGTGATCCTGATGGATGAGCCGTGTTCCGCGCTCGATCCGATCGCGACGGCGAAGATCGAAGAGCTGATGGACGAATTGCGCCAGCACTTCACCATCGTCATCGTCACCCACTCGATGCAGCAAGCCGCACGGGTGTCGCAACGCACCGCGTTCTTCCATTTGGGCTATCTGGTCGAAGTGGGCGATACCGAGAAAATCTTCACCTCGCCCGAAGATCAGCGGACCCAGGATTACATCACCGGGCGCTTCGGCTGATCGCGCGCGTCAACGGGACAGTTACACGCATGGCAGAAAACGAACATATCGTCAGTTCCTTCGACGAGGATCTGCGGCAACTGGACAATCTGATCGCCGAGATGGGCGGTCTGACCGAACACCAATTCGCCGACAGCATCACCGCGTTGATGCGCCGCGACAGCGAATTGGCCGAGCGGGTCGTCATCAGCGACAAGAAGATCGACGAGATCGAAGCGCAGGTCGACAGCCACACCATTTCCATGCTGGCGTTGCGCCAGCCGATGGCGGACGATCTGCGGGTCGTGATCACGGCGCTTCGGGTCGCCAGCTTGTTGGAGCGGATCGGCGACTACGCCAAGAACATCTCCAAGCGCACCGTCGCCATCACCCAGACCCCGCCGGTCGGTCCAAGCCGCACCATCGCCCGCATGGGCAACGTGGTCCAGGGTATGATCAAGACCGTGCTCGACGCCTATCTGCAACGGGATTCCGATCTGGCACTCGACGTGCGGTTGCGTGACGAGGATGTGGACGCGCTACACACCAGCCTGTTCCGCGAGCTGCTGACCTACATGATGGAAGACCCGCGCAGCATCTCCGCATGCACGCACCTGTTGTTCGTTGCGAAGAACATCGAACGGATCGGCGATCACGCCACCAACATCGCCGAAAACGTCTATTTCCTGGTTCATGGTAGTATGCCGGACGATGTCCGCCCCAAGGGCGACGAGTCCAGTTACACCGTGATCGGTGGCGAAGACGATTGATTGAAGTTGGAGTAATCGACCATGTCGGAAATGTCGCGCATTCTGATCGTTGAGGACGACCCCTCCCTCGTCGAGTTATTGCGCTACAACCTTGAAACCGAGGGATACGACGTCACCGTCGCCCGCGACGGCGAAGGCGGTATGGAGGCCATCGACGCTCAGGACCCGGATCTGGTGGTCCTGGATTGGATGCTGCCGAACATGTCCGGGATCGAAATCTGCCGGCAGATGCGCCAACGCACGGCGACCCGGGCCACCCCGGTCATCATGCTGACCGCCAAGGGCGAAGAGTCCGACCGCATCCGCGGCCTGGAAACCGGCGCCGACGACTATATCGTCAAGCCGTTCTCGCCGGCTGAATTGACGGCGCGGATCAAAGCGGTGCTGCGCCGCGCGCACCCGGAACAGTCCGGCAGCGCCCTGCAATACGAAGACATCAACATGGACCTGGAAAGCCACCGTGTCACCCGCAGCGGCCGGCCCATCAAACTGGGCCCGACCGAGTTCCGGCTGCTGCGCGCGTTCCTGGAGCGCCCGGGCCGCGTGTTCTCGCGCGAGCAACTGCTCGACAAAGTCTGGGGCCGCGACATCTACGTCGAACTGCGCACCGTCGACGTACATATCCGGCGCCTGCGCAAGGCGCTCAACGACGGCAACGAGAGCGATTTGATCCGCACGGTCCGTTCGGCCGGGTATTCCCTGGATGCCGCCAAATACTAAAACCGCGCAAATCGCATAGCCCGCTAAACACGCCCCGGTGACCCCGGGGCGTTTTGCTTTTCTTTAGGAATTTCAAGGCTATGCTGGGACCCTGAACGAAGGGATGGCGATGGCGAAATCGCCCTTTACGTACGGCAGGTTCCAATCCGCGCTTCGGAGTTTCATCCGGAACGAACATTTGCTGCTGGTCGGGCTCGGTCTTTTTGTCGGCTGCGTCACCGGCGTCGCCGTGATTGCCCTGCGCGAAGCGATTTCCGCGATCGAGGTGCTGGTCTTCGGCATCAATCTGGACGCCATGGCGCGCTTCGGCTTTACCATCGAGCCGTGGCTATTGGTCGTGGGCCCGACACTGGGCGGCTTGGTCGTCGGTCTGATCACCTGGAAATTCATGCCCAACGGCCGCAACCAAGGCGTCGCCGAAGTGGTCGAAGCATCCGGTATGCGCGCCGGCAACATGTCGTCGCGCGTCGGGCTCGTCTCCGCCATCAACAGCGCCATCTCTCTGGGATCGGGCGCGTCGGTCGGCCGCGAAGGACCGGCGATCCACCTCGGCGCCTCCTTGGCGGGTCTGGTGTCGCGGCGGCTGCATCTGGGGCGCAACTTGTCCCGGACGATCCTCGGCTGCGGCGTCGCGGCGGCGGTCTCGGCCTCGTTCAACGCACCGATCGCCGGCGCGCTGTTCGCGACCGAAGTCGTCGTCGGGCAATACGCGCTCAAGACCTTTGCGCCGATCGTCGTCGCCAGTGTGGCCGGCACCGCGCTGTCGCACATTCATTTCGGGGATGTCGAAGCGTTCCTGCTTGGCGACAACGTGATCGCCTCGTTCTGGGAGTTTCCGGCGTTCATCATTCTCGGCATCGTCTGCGCGGTCGCCGCGGTGATTATGATGCACAGCATCTTCATGGCGCGCGATCTCAATCGCCAACTCAAAGGCCCGACCTGGATCCGACCCGCCATTGCCGGGTTGATCGTCGGCATCATCGCGCTGTGGGTGCCGCATGTGCTTGGCGTCGGCTACGGCTTCGTCGAATGGGCGATCTTGGGTCAATTCGACGTCGCCATGTTGGTGACCATCGGCATCGCCAAGATCATATGTACGGCGTTGTGTCTCGGGTTCGGGTTTTCCGGCGGCGTGTTCTCGCCGGCGTTGGTGCTCGGTGCCGCGGTCGGCTCGGCGTATGGCTTCATCGCCGCATCGGTGTTCCCGGAACTGGCGTCCGGTGTCGGCGTTTATACCGTCGTCGGCATGGGGGCCGTGGCCGCCGCCGTGCTGGGGGCGCCGATCTCGACCACCTTGATCATCTTCGAGATCACCGGCGACTACCGGTTGTCGCTTGCAGTGATGTTGGCGATCATCGTCGCCACCGAGTTGACCACCCATCTCTATGGCCCGTCGTTTTTCGCGGTGCAGCTCAGGCGCCGGGACATCGACCTTAGGTACGGCTTCGAGAACGAAATCCTCAGCACCTTGAAAGTCCGCGATATCCTGGATCACGGCACCAATGTTGAGGCCGAGACCATCAACATCGGGACCAGTATGTCCGTCATTCAGGAGAAACTCAGCAACTCGACCACAGGGGAATTGTTCGTGGTCAAGGCGGACGGCACCCTTTTTGGGACGATTACCCTGCATGACACCGGCGAGGCGTTTTTCGACCCGGAATGCATTGACCTGGTCATCGCCGCCGACGTCGCGCGCCAGCACCCGCCGGTGCTGCACGAGGGCGACACCCTGGACAAGGCGATGCGGGTGATCCGCGAATCCGGCGAGGAACATATCGCCGTTGTCGACGGTCCGGAGACGCAAACGTTCTGCGGCTGCGTGCACAGCCGGGACGTGATGAACGCCTATAACCGCGAGCTTCTCAAGGTCCGGCACGAAGAACACAATCAATAACCGCGCTTTGCCATGACAGCCGGGACCGGCGTGCTATAACGCCCCTATGGCCGACCCCTTCGATCTCATGGACGACCCCGATGCCGCCGGCACCCCACCACCGCCGGCGCAGCCGACGTATCTGGACGGTCTGAACGACAGTCAACGCGAAGCGGTCGAGGCGGTCGAAGGTCCGGTGTTGGTGCTGGCGGGGGCCGGCACCGGCAAGACCCGGGTGCTGACCACGCGGCTCGCGCATATCCTGATGCAGAACCGCGCCGGACCCGGTGAAATCCTGGCCGTCACCTTCACCAACAAGGCCGCCGCCGAGATGAAGGAACGGGTGTCGCGTCTGGTCGGCCGTCCGGTCGAAGGCTGGTGGGTGGGCACGTTCCATGCCATCGGCGCGCGGATCTTGCGCATGAATGCCGAGGCCGTGGGTCTCAGCCCGCAGTTCACGATCCTGGACGCCGACGATCAGGTGCGCCTTATCAAACAGATGATCGACATCCACGAGATCGACGAGAAGCGTCTGCCGCCGCGCGCCATCTCCGGCATCATTCAACGCTGGAAGGACCGCGGCTTCCTGCCTGACAAGGTCCCCGCCAGCGAGGCCGAGGCCGGCGACGGCAAGGTCCTGAAGCTCTACGAAGACTACCAGGCGCGGCTGGCGACCCTGAACGCCGCCGATTTCGGCGACTTGCTGCTGCTGTGCCTCAAGCTATTCCAGGACCAGCCCGACGTGCTGGAGAGCTTTCAGCGCCGGTTCCGCTACATCCTGGTCGACGAGTATCAGGACACCAACGTGTCGCAGTACCTATGGCTTCGGCTGTTGGCGCAGCAGCACCGCAATATCTGCTGCGTCGGCGACGACGACCAGTCGATCTATTCCTGGCGCGGCGCGGAGGTGGGCAACATCCTGCGGTTCGAGGACGATTTCCCGGGCGCGCGCGTGGTCCGGTTGGAGCGCAACTACCGCTCGACCCCGCATATCCTGGCTGCGGCCTCAGGCCTCATTACCCACAACGAAGGACGGCTCGGCAAGACCCTGTGGACCGACGTCAACGAGGGCGAGAAAATCCGCGTGCGGGGGGTCTGGGACGGCGAAGCCGAAGCCCGTTTGGTCGGCGACGAGATCGAGGCCCTGCACGCCAAGGACCACAACCTGAACCAGATGGCGGTTTTGGTGCGCGCCGGGTTCCAGACCCGCGAATTCGAGGAACGGCTGATCACGCTGGGCGTGCCGTATCGGGTGATCGGCGGGCCCCGGTTCTACGAGCGTCAGGAAATCCGCGATGCGGTGGCGTATCTCCGGGTTATCGCGCAGCCGGACGACGACCTGGCGCTGGAACGGATCATCAACGTGCCGACCCGCGGTATCGGCAAGACCAGCCTGCAGGCGGTGCACACCCACGCACGCGCCCAGCGCCTGTCGCTCAGCCGGTCCATCAACGAATTGCTGGAAACCGAAGAGCTGCGCCCGCAGGCGCGCAAGGCCATGGGCGATCTGTTGATGCAGTTTCAAGTCTGGCGCGCCGCCGCCGCGACCGAACCGCCGTCCGATCTCTGCGCCCAGGTGCTGGAGGAAAGCGGTTACGTCGACATGTGGCGGATGAAAAAGGACCCGGACGCGCCGGGGCGGCTCGATAACCTGAAAGAGCTGATCGTCGCGCTGGAGGACTTCGACACGTTGGGCGCGTTTCTGGAGCACGTCAGCCTGGTGATGGAGAACGAGGAACGTGTCGATCAGGACAAGGTGAACCTGATGACCCTGCACGGGGCCAAGGGGCTGGAATTCGAGACCGTGTTCCTGCCGGGCTGGGAGGAAGGCCTATTCCCGAACCAGCGATCGCTGGATGACGGCGGCCTCGCCTCCCTGGAAGAAGAGCGCCGCCTCGCCTACGTCGGCATTACCCGGGCCCGGGTCCGCGCCATGATCAGCTTCGCCGCCAACCGCCGGGTGTACGGGCAATGGCAAAGCGCGGTGCCGTCACGCTTCATTGACGAACTGCCCGCCGACAACATCGACGTACAATCGGAAAGCGGCGTCTATGTGCGCCAGGATGCCGCCGCCGCCATGCAGGACGTGTCCCTGGAAGATATCGACGGCCTTGGCCGGTCGCGCCGCCGCATGATCGAGGGCCGCACCTCGCAGGCCTACCGCGAAGTCGGCGACGGCGAGGCGCTCGGTGTCGGGGTCCGCGTGTTCCACCAGAAGTTCGGCTACGGCACCATCGCGTCGATGGAAGGCGGCAAACTGGAGATCGACTTCGAAAAGGCCGGGCGCAAGCGTGTCATGGCAAGCTTCGTCGCCCCGGCATGAGTACCGACCACCCTGCGCTGTGGCGGTTGGCGATCACGGTCCCGGCGGATCAGGTCCCCGGGTTCGAGGCGGCGTTGGACGGCGTCTGCGGCGCGCTGACCGCGCTTGAAACCCACGAAGGCGGCCCCTGGCGGATCGAAGGCTACACGGACGTCGCCCCGGACGAAGACGCGATCCGCGCCGGTTTGGCGCTTGCCGCGGCGGCGATGCAGACCGACCCACCGACGTTGGAGGTCGAGTTCCTGACGCCCCGCGACTGGCTGGCGGAAAACCTTGCGACGTTCGCCCCGTTGCACATCGGCCGGTTTTTCATCTATCCCAGCCATTTCGACGGACACCCGCCGGGCGGCGCCATCCCGTTTTGCATCGATGCCGGTATGGCGTTCGGGTCGGGCACCCATCCGACCACGGCGACATGCCTGCGGGCGATGATCGACCTCAGCCGGCGCGCCCCGGCGGCGCGCATCCTCGACATGGGGTGCGGTTCGGCGATCCTGTCGCTGGCGGCAGCACGGCTGTGGCCGGCGGCGGTGCTGGGCGTCGATATCGATCCGGCATCGGTCACGGTCGCCACCCGGAACATCGCCGACAACCGATTGAAGGACCGCGTGCGCGCGGTCTGCGGCAACGGCTATCGGACGCACGCGGTGCGCCGCGCGGCACCGTTCAACGTGATCGTCGCCAACGTTTTGGCGCGGCCGTTGATCGGCATGGCGGGCGATACCGCCGCCGCGGTTCGGCCCGGCGGCACGGTCATCCTGTCGGGGCTGCTGGCCAAGGATGCCGCCTGGGTTGCCGGGCACCATCGGGCCCGCGGCCTCAGGCTTGTCGACCGCTACCGGCATGACGACTGGGTGACCCTGGTGATGGAGAGACCCGCGCCATGAGCAGCGACCGGCAACGGCGGCGGCAATTCGTCAACCGTCTGATCGCGCTCAATGCGATCGGCTTCGTCGGCGTCGGGACGTGGTTAGGCGGTTTGTTCAAAGACGGCGGCGCGCCGTGGTTCGGGCTCGGCGCGGTGGCGTTGCTTTTTATCGGCGTGGCGTTGCCGTTTTACCGCGAGTTCATCGCCCTGCAATCGGGGTTCGAGGAAATCCAGCAGGACGCCATCCGCCTGCAGCAGCGCCAGGACGGCCGGCTCCGCGGCCCCGACGTGGTGCCGCCCCGCGGCCGGCCGCACGGTATCATACGGGTGCGCCACCATCAGGGCCTCGCCCTGGCGATCACGATCGCCGCCTGGGCATTGGTCGTGGCCGAGGTTTTACGCCAGAACGTGCTCTAGGAGGCGTCCGCCTTGGGCAGCGACTTGAAGGCCGCGAGCGCGCGTTCCCGCGCCGCCTTGTGCTGCACGATCGGGTTCGGATAGGTCTCGCCCAACGTCACCCCGGCGTCCGCCAGCACGTCATCCGGCGCGTCCCACGGACTGAACAGATATTTGTTCGGCAGCTTGGCCAGTTCCGGGATATAGTGCCGCACATACGCGCCGTCCGGATCGAACTTCGACCCTTGGGTGATCGGATTGAAGATACGGAAATAGGGGGCGGCATCGGCGCCGCAACCGCCGACCCATTGCCAGCTGAAGGCGTTCACCGCCAGGTCCGCATCGACCAGGGTGTCCCAGAACCACGCCTCGCCGGCCTGCCATGGCAGCAGCAAATGTTTGACCAGAAACGAGCCCGCGATCATCCGCACCCGGTTGTGCATGTGTCCGGTCTGCCACAGCTCGCGCATCCCGGCATCGACCATGGGATACCCGGTCATGCCCTTCTGCCAAGACTTGAGCCCGGCGTCGTCGTCACGCCACGGAAAGGCGGCGAACTTGTCGTACATGGGGGCTTCGGGCAGCTGCGGCAGATTGTAGAAAACGTGATAGGCGAACTCCCGCCACACCAGTTCTTTCAGAAACTTCTCGGCGTCCGCCGTCCAACCCGCGCGGGCGACGGTTTCGGCCCAGATCTGGCGCGGGCCGATGTCGCCGGCATGCAGAAACGGCGACAGGTTCGAGGTCGCGTCGACGGCCGGGAAATCCCGTTTGCCGCCGTAGCCATCCAAGGCGTTCTGCAAAAACCACCCAAGCCGCGCCACCGCCCCGTCTTCGCCCGGCGTCCAGCGGGCACGCATCCCGCCCGCCCAATCCGGCGCCGAGGGCGTCAGCCCCCAGGTGTCGAGATCGTCGGACGCGGGCGCACCCTCGACGGCGCGCAATACGTCCGGCGCGGGGACCGGCGCTTCCGGCGCGCCCTTGTCGCGGCAGGCGTGCCAGAACCGGGTATAGACCTTGTAGAACCCGCCGGTCTTGGTCTCGACCGTCCACGGTTCGAACAGCAACGAGGCGTTGAAGCTGCGGACATGCAATCCGCGGTCCGACAATTCGGATTTGATCCGCGTATCGCGCGCGATCGCATCGGGTTCGTAGCAGCGGTTCCAGTAGACCGCGCCCGCCCCCGTCCCGGTGATCAGGTCGTCGAGGACGGCGTCCGGCGTGCCGCGACGCAGGATCAAGTCGGCACCCCGTTTTTTCAGGTTTCCCTGAAGCGTCCGTAACGAGCCGTCCAACCACCAGCGGACCGCGCCGCCGTCGGCCCAATCGCCGCCGCCGTCATCGAGGATGTAGAGCGGGATCACCGGTCGGCCGGTGGCGGCCGCCTCGGCCAGGGCCGGGTTATCGGTGACGCGCAAGTCGCGACGGAACCAGACGATGATCGGTGTATCGGAAGGCATAGGCGTGACCGGGCGGTTAGCGGGTGCTCATGGTACGGCGCGGCCGGTGCGGCGGATCATGGATCGACGCAGTCGAACCCCCAGAGGATCTTCCATGCGGGCTCACCCACTTCGATACCGCCGCGCGACACCGCCTTGCGATTGTATTGCGCGCAATGACGGACCGCTTGGTCCGTCGGGTCGCCGACCCGGCTGGTCTCGATGGTGATGGCGAACGGCGTGGCGGCGACCACGCGCTCCTCATCGTCACCGCCGCCGGTGCAGCCAGCAAGGGCGAGCGCCACGACGAGCGGCGTCCATATCCATCGAGAGTGTTGTCGCACCCCGGTCATGTGGGAATTCTCAGCGCTTCTCCGCGCGGTTTCAAGCGGTTTACGGCTTGAAGAACGATGCTGGGGTCAGCAGCGTGTTCTGCTGCGCTTCCAGGTACCCGGCCTCAGCGCTTTTTGCCAGGAACGCCTGCCAATCGGGATCGGCCTGCATCGCGGCACGCCGGGTCGCACGGTCGGCGGCATCTTCGTAGACCCAAATGTGCACATAGGCGTTGGGATCGCCGGTTTCGGTCGCGGCGTACAGCAGCGGCTGGCCCAGGTGCCGGGTCTGCGGCGCCCAACCATACTGCTCGTATAGCTCCAACTGCTTTTTGATGGTGCCGGGACGGCACCGGTAGGTCCGGTGGTCGTACAGCATGACGTTTCTCCCGTGGGTCGGCTTATTCTTCTTCGGTGGTCAGCATCCGGTTGCGGCGCTCCTTGAGGCCGGACCGGACCAGGGCCGCGATGGTGATCCCCGTGAACACCCAGAACGCCCAGGTGATCGGGCTGCGGAACAGGATGTCCGCGGAACCGCCCGACATCAGCATCGATTGACGGAAGTTGTCCTCCAACAGCGGGCCCAGGATGAACGCGATCAGGAACGGTGCCGGCGGCACGCCGAGACGCAGCATCACATACCCGACCCAGCCCATGCCGAACATCACGGCGATGTCGAACACGTTGTTGTTGACCGCATAGACGCCGTACACGCACAGCACCATGATGCCCGGGAACAACAGCGACCCCGGCACATCGGCGATGAACCGGAAGATACGGATCGCCACCGAGCCGACACCGAGCAGGAAGATCGAGCTCAGGATAAGACCCATGAACAGCGCATAAACGATGTCGCCGTTGGTCGCGAACATCAGCGGCCCGGGCTGCAGGCCGTGGATCATGAACGCACCGATGATGATGGCGGTGATGATGTCGCCGGGCACGCCGAGCGCCAGCAGCGGGATCAGGGTCGCGCCGGCGACGCCGTTGTTACCGGCCTCCGACGCGGCGACGCCTTCGATCTCGCCCTTGCCGAAGTTGTCACGGTTTTTCGAATTGCGGCGCGCTTCGGAATAGCTGAGGAATGCCGACGGTGCGGCGCCGATGCCCGGGATGGACCCCAGGAACACGCCGATCAGACCGCCGCGGCAAATCGATTTGAAGCACTTGCGGTACTCCGCAAAGGTCACGTGCCTGTCGCCCAGTTCGCGGACTTTTTCCTCTTCGTTCTTCGGCTTGCGGGCGTAGGCGATGATCTCAGGCACCGCGAACAGGCCGATCAACACGGCGATGAAGTTGAGCCCGCCCATCATGTTCGGATCGCCGAAGGTAAAGCGGTCGGTGCCGTAGACCAGGTCCAGACCGACGGTCGCCAGCAACAGGCCGAGGCACGCCGAGATCAAGCCTTTCAGCAGGTTGTCGCCCGACACACCGGCGATGATGGTCAGCGAGAACAGGATCAGGGTGAAGAATTCCGGCGGGCCGAAGCTGAGGGCGAACGACGCCAACCAGCCTGCGAACAGGATCAGCGACAGGTTGGAGATCATATCCGCCGTGCACGACGCATACAGCGCCATGCCCAGCGCCTTTCCGGCTTGGCCTTTTTCGGCCATGGGATAGCCGTCGAGCACGGTTGCCGACGACGCCGGGGTACCCGGTGTCTTGATCAGGATCGCTGGAATGCAGCCGCCGAAAATGCCGCCCTTATAGACGCCCAGCAAAAGCAGGATGCCCTGGATCGGGGTCATGGCGAAGGTGAACGGCAATGTCAGCGCAACCGCCATGGTCGCCGACATGCCCGGGATCGCGCCCAGGATCACGCCGACCACAACGCCGATGAACAGCGACATGATGCTCGACCATTGGGCGACCAGTGCGAACGCGCTCGGCGCGAAATCCAGAAAACTCATGGCGTCCTCGTCAGAACCCGGAGGGCAATCTTAAGAACTCCGCCTGCGGGATCGGCACACCCGCGGCGAAGGCGAAAAAAGCATAAAGCAATAACGGCAAAATAACGGCGACGACGGCCGAGGCGCGTTTACGCGGAAACCCGATCACCGCCATGAACAGCATGTACGCGACCATCGATGCGTAGACCATGCCGAGGTAGTCGACGATGACGAAGTACACCACCATCAGCCCGCCCATGAGCGCGACCCGCAAAGCACCGCCCGGCACCGTTTCGTGCTCTTCGTCCGAGCCGCCGGTGGCCCTGACGATGGCGTGCTGGATCAACAGCAGAATACCGCCGATCCCCAACAGGCCGGCGACGATGTACGGCCAAAAATCGGGCGACAGCACGAGAATCTGCACATTCGCCGGCGTGATGACGTACGTCGGGACCAAAAACAGGAAAAGGATAATCGAAAAAACGATCATCCCGCATCCGAGCCAGGTAGAACTATGGAGCCTGGGCATGGCGTTACTCAATAAACCAAACAAATATAAAAACGTATGGGGCGGCCGAGAGGCCGCCCCATACTATAACAGCAGTCTTACTGGATTTTCATCCCCAGATCGTCAACGAGTTTGCTGAACACGCTGAACTGGTTGTTGATGAAATCGGCGGATTCTGCCGGATCCATCAGACGGATGACCGAGCCGCGCTTGCCCATGGCGTCCAGGAACTTCTGGTCGGCCACGGCTTCTGCGAGCCAGCCACGCCATTTGGCGGCGATGTCGTCGGACATACCGGCCGGGCCTGCGATCCCGGTCCAGCCAACGAGGGCTTCCAGGTTCTCTTTACCCAGCGAACGGGCGGTCGGCGCATCGAAACCGGCAACCGGCTCCGGCGTGGTGACCATCAACGGACGCAGCTGCTTGTTGGCAACGAAGCTCGCCAGCGCGGACGAGTTGGTGCAGATGAAGTCAGCCGTACCGGCCAAAACCGCGGTCGCCGCAGCACCGCCGCCTTTCAGCGGAATGTGGGTCACGGCCGTGGTCGCGTTTTCGACACCGAAGCCGTCCATCACGAAGATACCGGCGATGTGCAGCAGCGAGCCGACACCGGCGGACGAGAAGCGGACTTTACCGGGGTTCGCTTTGACCGCGGCAACCAGTTGCTCCATGGACTGGTATTCGGACTGCGCGTTGACCGCACACACCACCGGGTTGATTTCGTACACGCCGACGAACACGAAGTCGTCGAGGGTGTACGGCAGGGTGGCTTTCATGGCCGGGTTGACGGAGTGCGAACCGACACGGGCGAACAGCATCGTGTAGCCGTCGTTCTTGGCGTTCTTGACGGAAACGGAACCCGTCGCGCCACCGGCGCCGGTCCGGTTGACCATCAGCAACGGCTTCGGCACCGCCTTGCCGAGCGGATCGGCAATGGTCCGCGCCGAAATATCGGTCGCGCCACCGGCACCGTACGGGATCACCATGGTGATCGGACGCTCCGGATACTCGGCCTTCGCGGCTGAGGTCATCGCTGTCGTCGCCATCAACGCGGCAGCAGCGACAACACCGGTCGCAAGGGTGAATTTTTTGAAAAGCTTCATAGTGTCGTCTCCCATTAAAAAACGAACGTGGTTGCCAAGGGACGTTAGCCTCGGCAATGAGAACGACGCCGGAGGCCTCCGCTGGTTTGGTGTTATCCTCGACGTCTCGGTTTTTGAGATATCGAACCTCACCTTGTGACAGAGTATGGAGTTTGCGGCCCAGTCCTCCAAGGATAATTTTGTATTCTCAATTAAATATCAATTATCTTGAATATTATTAGAGACCGCGCCCGATTTGGTTGAAGGTTTTTGAACCTTGTTGACCCAAATCAATGCACTAGGCGCGGCGGCTGCTCACCATAAGCCTTCCGAACAAAACACACGACCATGACAGGGAGAGCTCAATGGGACACACGCCACACGAACTTGCCGACGAATTTCCGGAAAAAGTCACGCGCATCCATGAATTGCGCGAAAGCGACGCTCACTTCGCCAAGTTGAGCGACGCCTATCACACGCTGAACCGGGAGATTCATCGGGGCGAAACCAATGTCGAGCCGATGGATGACCTGCACCTCGAAGAGCTGAAGAAAAAGCGGCTGCTGTTGCTCGACGAAATCGCCGGCATCTTGCACTAGGGGACGTGGCGCGCCGCGGCGGCGTCAACTTTCGGGCAACGGGATAAACTCGTCGTCGCCGGGCACCATCTCGAACTTACCTTCTTTCCAATCCCGTTTGGCTTGCTCCAAACGGTCGGTGTCGGATGCCACGAAGTTCCACCAGATCGTGCGGGGCCCGTCCATGGGCGCGCCGCCGCACAGCATCACCCGGCTGTCGGCGGTTGCCGTCACAGTAGGCATGGCGCCCTCGTTCAGGACCGCCATCTTGAACGGCGCCAACGCCACGCCGTCGATGTCCAACCCGCCCTCGACCACGTAAAGAGCCCGTTCGGCATGATCGTCGGGCAGCGGAATCGCGGCCCCCGCGTCGGCCTGAATATCGATATAGACCGTCGGCCAGACCACCTCGACGTCGGCTTCATGCCCAAATGCGGTGCCGGCGATGAGCTTCATCCGCACCCCGTCCGCACCCCATTCCGGCAGGTTCTCGGACGGGTAGTGGACGAACGCCGGCGCGGTTTCTTCATGGGTTTTCGGGAGTGCCACCCATGCCTGGATGCCGTGCACGGTTTGCCCGTTGGCGCGCTTCTCGTCGCTGGTGCGCTCGGAATGGACGATGCCGCGACCGGCCGTCATCCAGTTCACGGCCCCGGGCTCGATCGCCTGCACGTAGCCCAGTGAATCCCGATGCAGGATTTCGCCGTCGAACAGATACGTCACCGTCGCCAGCCCGATATGCGGATGCGGCCGCACGTCGATCCCCTTGCCCGGCGCAAACTCGGCCGGCCCCATGTGATCGAAAAACACGAACGGGCCGACCATCCGGCGATTGCGGTACGGCAACACCCGACGCACGTGAAAATCGCCAAGGTCTGTGGGGCGCGGGTCGATGATCTGCTCGATGGCATCGGACATACTGATCTCCATGGTCAACCTTTGGCGCGACTATGGCGCAGAAACAAACCGAGCGCCACCGGGGTGCTGGTGACGCTCGGCTCCACATCCTCCGGCGCAATGCGCCGGAGGTGTGTTCTGTCTGTGAAAATTTTTATCGATAAATGATCGCTTTGTTTCCGTCGGTATAGACGGGAATGTACAATGTTTGTGCTACGCGATTACAGGCCGATCGGATCACATTTCGGCGATTAACTGGGCACCACGTCAAAGGCCATTGATATTCTGCGGTTTTTTCCCTTCAGCGGTACGGTCCGATGGTAAAAATAACTGGGAAAAAGGACCATTTTTCCGGGCTCAGGCCGCTCCAGCCGCAGCGGCGACGGGACCGGGGCGTGGATGTCCTCGGGCGGACGGCCGAACTCCAGCCACCCGGCGTGCGCCGGGTCGTCGGCGCGCACCGTGTCCGGCACCTCGACGTAATAGACCCCCGACAGCCACGCCGCCGGGTGGATGTGCGGGACCTGGTGGCCGTCCTCGTCCATTACCACCGCCCATAACGCCAGATCGACCTGGCGCGGACAAGCGTCCAGGAACGGGTGCGCGGCCTCGCCCACGAACGCCCGCCGATAGGCGTCGAACGCATCACCGATCAGCGTTTCGAAATCCGCCATCGGCCCCATCGGCGGCACCAACAATTCGCCGGTGTGCCGTCCCTTGCGGGTTGCGTGCTGCGCCGGCGACGGGCTCAGCGACGGATGTCTGAGGATGTGTTCGGCCAGGGCGGCATTGAACCCGGCGATCCCGTCGTAGCCACCGGGAATGGTGATCTGGTGCGGGCGCACGAACCGGTCGGGATCGTCCAGGTGCAGCGCCTCCGCGTCGCGCCCCAGTGCGCGCAGCACGAATGCCCGCATGGCCAGCGCCGCGGGATGCGACGGATGATGGGCCAAGAACCCGTCGACGCCGGCCAGCGCCCCCTCCGCGTCGCTGTCCTGAAGGGCCATATCGGCGAGATTGATCACCGCCTTGGCAAACCCGGGATCGATCTCGATGGCGCGTTGGAACGCGCGCATGGCCTCGGTACGATCGCCCTCGGCCAGATACGCCTCGCCGAGATTCAAGGCCGCGGCCGCGTGATCCGGTTGCAACGCCAGGGCACGGCGGAACCGCTCGCAGGCGGGCGCGGATTGACCCATGGCCTGTTCGGCAACGCCGGTATTGTAGTGCGCCGCCGCCAAGCCCGGATCGCCGGCGATCGCCTTTTCCCCGGCATCGCGGGCACCGGCGTCGTCGCTCCGCGCACTGCGCACCGCCGCCAGGTTGGTCCAGGCCACCGCGTCGTCCGGATGCTGCGCCACCAACGCCTCCAAGACCGCCGCCGCCTCGGCCAGTTGCCCGGCGGCGCGCAAGGCCTCGGCGCGGCCGATGCTTGCCTGGGTATGGTCCGGGTCGCGGTCGAGCGCCTTCGCGAACCACGCCGCCGCCTCGACGAAGCGGCCGGCGTTCGACAGCAACACGCCCGCGTTGAAGGCCGGCTCGGGATAGGCCGGGGCCAAATCGTGCGCCGCTTGATAGGCCGCGAAAGCGTCCCGAGATTGCCCGGCCGCGCCCAACACGTTTCCGAGGTTCATTTGAATGTCGGCGTTCTTCGGCGCCCGCTCGGCCGCGTGGCGCAGCAGCTCGGTTCCCGTTTCCACATCCCCCGCCTGGAACGCCGCAACACCCGCCAGGTTCATCACACCGGGGTCGTTACGGCGCGTCGCCAACAGGGCCCGCGCTTCGGTCCACGCCGCCGCCGCTTGCCCCTCGGCCAACAGGTTTTGGATCCGCGCGGCGCGTGCCGCGTTTTTGCGTCCAGGTCGTTTCGCCATGCCCCACACATGGCGCATCGAACGCCGCCTCGCAACCGTCCGCGTGCCGCCCTATATTGGCGCCATGACCCAGAACGCCCTGCCCCCCGATCTCAGCGCCGCACTGGCCTTGCATCAATCGGGCCGCCTGGCCGAGGCCGATGCGGCATACCAGGCGATTTTGGAGCGCGCGCCGGATCACGTCGACGCGCTGTATCTGTTGTCCAGCCTGCGGCTGCAACAGGGCAAGACCGCCGCCGCGCTGGCGCTCGCCGAGCGGGTCATCGAATTGGACGACGGGATCGCCGACGCGCACGGCAACAGGGGCTCCGCCCTGCAGGCCCTCGGCCGGCATGACGAAGCGGCGGAAGCATTGCGGATGGCGACGCTGTTGGCGCCACAGTCGCCACACATCGCGTTTAATTTCGGCAATGCACTCAGGACCGTCGGCGACAAGTCGGGTGCAGTGGCGGCCTACCGGCGGGCGGTGGAACTGGCGCCGGATCTGGTCCCGGCGCATTCCAACCTAGGCGCGACTTTGTCCGAATTGGGCCTGTTCGACGAGGCGGCAATGCATTGTCGTACCGCGCTCGGCTTGGCCCCGTCGTTCGCCGATGCGCACTACAATCTGGGCAATGCATTGCGGGAGGCCGGACACCTGGCCGATGCGGTCACGGCGTACCGCGCCGCCCTCGACCACGATGCGGACCACGCCGATGCGTGCTGCAACCTGGGTCTCACCTTGATGGCGAGCAACGATCTGGACACCGCCGTCAATGCCTTCGCCGATGCGCTCCGCGCCGACCCGGAACACAAGATGGCGGCGTTTTACCGCGCCATCGCGGTGGAGATGAGCGGCGCCCGCGCCGACGAAGCGTTCCGTACCTTGGACGAGGACGACCGGATCGTGCACAGCTGGCTCGACAGTTGGGCCTACGTCAAAAGCCATTCCGACATGCGGACCGCGATCGTCCACGAGCCACGGGCGCTGTTGTCGGCCGCATTGTCGGATGCGATGCTGGACGGACTGGTGCTGGAGTTCGGCGTCCGGCACGGGGCGTCGATCCGCCACATCGCGACCAAGGCCGGACAGGCCGTGCACGGCTTCGACAGCTTCGAAGGGTTGCCCAGCGCCTGGGACCACGAGCCGCAAGGCGTGTATTCCACCGGCGGACAATTGCCGGACGTGCCGGCCAACGTGACCCTGCACGCCGGACTGTTCGCCGACACGTTGCCGGCGTTTCTCGCGGCCCATAAGGGTCCGGTGCGGTTCTGCAACATCGACTGCGATCTCTATGCCTCCGCCGTCGACGTGCTGACCCATCTGGCGCCGCGCATCCAGCCGGGCAGCGTCTTGGTGTTCGACGAATACCTGATCAACCCGACCTGGCGCGAGGATGAATTCAAGGCGTTTCAGGAGGCCGTTTCCGCCAACGGCTGGCGCTATCGTTACCTTGCGTTCGGGATCGTCACCAAGCAGGCGGCGGTAATCGTCGAAGAGAGCTAGTCCCCGGCGGCGTGCAGCACCACCTGGCGGCGGTGCGGATGGGTGCGGTGCTCGAACAGATACACCCCCTGCCAGGTGCCAAGCAGCGGTGCCCCGCCCTGCATCGGGATCGACAGCGACACGTCGGTGAGCGCGCTGCGGATATGCGCCGGCATGTCGTCCGCCCCCTCCGCGATGTGGCGGTAGCGGGACGTGTCGTCCGGCACCAGCGCGGTGAAGAAATCGTTCAGATCGCGCACCACGTCCGGGTCGGCGTTTTCCTGGATCGTCAACGACGCCGAGGTGTGCCGGCAAAACACCGTCAACATGCCGACGCCGACGTCCGCATCGCGGCAAAACGCGCGGACATCGCGGGTAATGTCATACAGTCCCCGCCCGCGGGTCTCGACCGTCACCGTGTGTTGTGCATGGGCCATGCGCTTTTGGTAGCATCCCCCGCACCACTTGCAAATGGGAGCCCACGGAACAGATGCGCATTCGAACCGGCCCCGCCCCCGGCAGCGTTGCCGACGGCATCACCCGCGGCGTCATGCGGCTGCTCGGCGACATGGGTTTCGCGCCGTTGACCGAGTTCAAGCTGATCAACAGCCGCCGCGTCGACATCGCGGCGTTGGACCAGAAGGGCCGGTTCCTGGTGGTCGAGGTGAAAAGTTCGCTCGCCGATTTTCAGGCCGACAACAAGTGGCACGAGTATCTGGATTTCTGCGACTTCTTCTATTTCGCGGTCGATACCGAGTTCCCGCGCGAGCGCCTGCCGGAAAACCATGGCCTGATCGTCGCCGACGCCTATGAGGCGGCGATCCTGCGCCCCGCCAACGAATCGCCCATGAACGGCAACCGGCGGCGCACGCAGACATTGCGGTTCGCGCGCACCGGGGCGGTGCGCCTCAGCGGCGGGCGGGATGGAAACGGCTAAATCTCGATGATGCGGTTCGGAAGTTCGTTTTCGTCATCCGGGCGTGGCGGACAGTTCTCGGCGAGGATGGCGCCGCATTCGGCAATGATCGTCTCCAGCCCGGATGCTAGCCGTCCCGCTTTCACCTCAGACAAAAAATGAATGACCGCATCGTCCCAAATATCGGCTTGAACTCGGTCGTTGATCCCCTTGTCCGCGATGACCTCCACGTAGTGTTCCGCAAGTGACACGAAGACCAACACCCCCGTGTTTTCTCGCGTGAGATGCAGATTCTGCTCCAAGAATTGCGCCTTTGCCATAAAGGCGGCACGTTGACGCTTCACGTGTACGGGCACCAATCGCAACTTCAACGACGGGATTCGTGTAAGCAACGTCAAGATGACCAGTAGAGCCGCCAAACCTGCCAGAATTAGTGGATCGTCAAGCGACAGCCCGAACAATGCGACGCACGGTATAGCCGCAAGCGTCAATACGGGAGGCCACATCAACGGAATATAGGTGTAAGGATCACTGGTCCGAGCAATGACTACAACGAGTTCGCCGCTTGTTTCGATCTCTGCCGCAGAGATCGCGTCAGATAATCTTTGGCGATCTTGATCATTTAACTCCATCTTACGTCACCAACCACCGGAGGCACCGCCGCCACCGAAACCGCCGCCACCGCCACTGAATCCGCCGCCACCAAAACCTCCTGAAGAACCTCCCGCGTAACCAGAGACGTACCCATAATGTCGGCGGTATCGCGGATCATCGCTTCGTCTTGGACGATGACTCTTGCCGGTTCGGTCGAAACCGAACAACTCCTTCAAACCGATGAGCAACGGTATAATGAATACGAAAACGATGACCAGCCATCCCGTGGTTTGACTGAGAACCGATTTTGCGAAGCTTCTCATGTCACCGCCGGGCTGGACCTCGCCACCCAAGACGGCAACGATTGCCATGGCACCCGAACGAATGCCGTCATTCATGTTGCCATCGCGAAAGCGTGGCAAAATCACTCGCTCAATAATCGTCTTCGAAGACGCATCCGTAAGCGTACTTTCAAGGCCATAGCCGACCTCGATGCGGACTTTCCGCTCGTTCGGCGCGACAAGTAGCAAAACGCCATTGTCTTTACCTTCTTGGCCGATACCCCATTGCCGACCCAGTTCCACACCGTACCTTTCGATGCTGTATCCTTGAAGCGACGGCACGGTCACTACGACAACTTGATTGGTCGTCGCATTCTCATGATTCTTCAATAACTCAGTAAGCTCCCGCTCCGTATCGAGACTCAGGATGCCAGCCGCGTCGACGACACGTCCTGTCAGCTGCGGAAAAGAAAAATCCTGCGCCGAGACCGGCGTCACAACTGCCGGAAACATTAAAAGAACCGATATCAGAGCAAGACGGGCACGCATGTCCGTCAATTGAAGTTAACGCGCGGTGCGTTTTCGACGTTTGGATCGTCAACGCTAAAGTTCTGCTTCGCGACCGCATCCCCGTACAGAACACTTTTCCATATGACGCCAGGAAACGTACGAATCTCGGTGTTGAACGCCTGAACGGCTTGTATGTAGTCGCGTCGAGCGACAGCAATCCGGTTCTCTGTTCCTTCGATCTGAGACTGCAATGCCAGGAAATTCTGATTGGATTTGAGATCGGGGTACCTCTCAACGACGAGAAGCAACCGCGAAAGAGCACCTGTCAGAGCGCCCTGATTTTGCTGAAACATCTGGAACGCATCCGGATTGGTCAGGATGTCCGCCGGAATATTCGTTTGCGTCGCGCGCGACCGGGCTTCCGTAACGGCCGTGAGAACTTCCCGCTCTTGCGCCGCAAATCCTTTCACGGTTGCAACCAAGTTAGGGATCAAGTCCGCACGGCGCTGGTATTGATTGAGAACCTGACTCCACGCTGCCGTCACGGCCTCGTCTTTTGTCGGGATCTCATTTACCCCACACGCGCTCAGCCCTAACACCATGAGACCGACAACAAGAACTCGGAGCGACTTTTTCATTCTTCCTCGCAATCTTGACCTAAGATAGCGCACTCCTTTTACGAAATTCAAAGGCCATTCAACAATCCCAGATTGATTCTTCCGGCGCGCTCCAACAGCGTTCCTAACCGATCCGGTGCAGGCCCGGACCGTAGACGCCGAGCCAGGCTTCCGCCTGTTCCACGTGCGGGGTCACGGTATCGACCAAACGGTGAAAGTTGGGACCGTGGTTGCGCTCCAATATATGCGCGACCTCGTGCGCGACGATGAAGTCGACCACGAATTCCGGCGCCATGATCAGCCGCCAAGAAAAGTTGAGCGAGCCGTCGTGCGCGCAGCTGCCCCAGCGCGACACCGTGTCGCGCACCGTGACCCGCCCCGCCTTGACGCCGAGCGCCGCCGCCTTGTCCGCCGCGCGGGTCGCGAACTCGGCCTTGGCCTGTTTCTTCAGCCAGTCGGTCAACCGCCGGGGCAAATGATCGGCATCGCCGGAGACGTGGATCGTCGCGGCATCGTCGTCGCGCCACACCCCGCGCCGCGCCGCCGCGTCGTGCAGCACGGTGTGATCGACGCCGATGAACGGGATCACCGCGCCGTCGGCAAACGCGATGCGGGGGCTGAGCTTTGCCAGATTGCGACGCAGCCACGGTTTCTGGGTTTCCAGAAACTGCACGCCCTCGGCCTCGGCGGTGTACCACGGCAGCGTCAGTTTGACGCCGTCGGTTTTCGGATCGACGCGCAGGATCATCCGCCGCGCCTGACGGTTGCGGCGGATCAGCACCGGCACGGTGCGGCCGTCCAACTCGACGGTGATTTCCTTTTGCTGTCGCCGGGCGGCCAATGCGCTGCCCCGGCGCGGCTCAGGCCGCCGCCGCGATCGGGGTGCCGAGCGCGTCGAACGCGGCGAACAGAGCGTCGCGGTCCGCATCCGGCAGGTTCACGAACGGCGGACGGATGTTCAGCCAGCTGCCGTTGCCGCTGTGCCGCGCCATCAGCGCCTTGAGGCCCGGCGGGTACGGATACGCCGACACGGTTTGCCGCATTGCGGTCAATTCCGCGTGCACCGCTTCCAGCGCCTCGCTCTCGCCGTCCTCGGTGTACATCTTGTAGACCTTGGCGTTGAGCGGCGAACTGACGTTGGCGAGCGCGGTGATGCACCCGACCCCGCCACGGCGCATCAGCGGCAGCATCAAATCATCGGCGCCTGCAAAGCACGCGAAGCCCGGGAACCGTTCGGCGGCCCCGGCCATGTTCTCCAGATCGCCGGAGCTGTCCTTCATCCCGACGACGGTTTCCGGATACGCCTTCAGCAGTTTTTCGATCACGCCGTAGGTGATCGGCACGCCCGACATTTGCGGGAAGTGATACAGATACACCTTCAGCTTGTCGTCGGCGACGCTGTCGATGACCCCGGCAAAGGCGTCGAACAGGCCCTGGTCGGTCATGTTCTTGTAGAAGAACGGCGGCAGCATCAACACGCCCTTGGCGCCGACCCGCAGCGCGGCCTCGCACAGGAAGGCCGTGTCGATGCGGGCACAGCATCCGACACCCGGCATCAGCACGTCGCCGGGGACACCGCGCTCCACCAGCCCCTCGATGATGGCGATCCGTTCCTTGAGCCCGAACGAGTTCGCCTCGCCCGTGGTGCCGAGGATCCCGAGCCCGTCGCAGCCGTTGGCGAGCAGCCACTTGCAGTGCGCCGCCATCAGATCCAGGTCCGGGTCCAGATTTGCGGTCACCGGCGTCAGCACGGCGGCGAAAACGCCTTTGTAGGGTGAATGGGTCACGGATAATCCTCCTATCGGTCTTTACTTGTCTTGTCTCTATTTTGGCCAGTCTACCACACGGGCTTCAAGGTCGTCCGTATCGCGTTCCGACACGGCCCGGCCGAAGACCGATATGCCAGCCTCGATTACGGTGCCCGGATCGCCGGACACCAGCGGATGCCACCATTCCAAGTCCTTGCCTTCGGCCAGCATCCTGTACGCACAGGTAGTCGGCAACCAGGGAATGGTCTTGACGTTCTGCGGCGTCAGGCGCCGGCAATCGGGCACGAAGCGCTGGCGGTCCTCATAGCTGGTGCAGCGGCAGGTTTCCAGGTCCAAGAGCCGGCAGGCGACATCGGTATAGAAAATTTCTCCCGTGTCCTCGGCTTCAAGTTTGTTCAAACAGCACTTGCCGCATCCGTCGCAAAGGGATTCCCATTCCGCGCCGGTCATCTCGTCGAGCGCTTTGGTCTTCCAGAACGGTTCGGGTTTTTTCTTTTTCTTGAAGCCGAACATGGGCTTATGCCTCGGCACCGTCGAACGGGCGGGCCCGCTCCGGTTTTTCCATGTCGATCAGGTGAATGAACGAGCCCACCACCCGCCGGTCGGCGAGCCCGGCCTCGGGCAATTCCGTGCCGTCCGCGGCCTCGACCCGGAACAGCGGCAAACCAGGACCTTCCTCCAATACGCTCGCGAAATGGAACTCGTGCCCACGGAACCGGGTGCGCGCACCGCCCAGCGGCCCGGCCTTGGCCAGCGTCACCCGCCGGTAGCCGAGATGCATGCGGCGTCTCGCGAAACTGGTTTCCAGCGGCAACAGGCCCGCCATCGGATGCCGGCGGCCATCGGCGTCGATCAGACCGTGACCGAGCACCATGTAGCCGCCGCATTCGCCGAAGATCACCTTGGATTCGTCGGCCGCCGCCTGCAGCCCGTCCAGGAACGTCCAATTGGCGGCGATCCGCCCGGCGTGCAATTCGGGATACCCACCCGGCAGATAGATGGCATCGCAGTTGAGGCTAGGCGCCTCGTTGGCGAGCGGCGAGAAAAACTCGATCTCCGCCCCCTTGGCGCGCCAGCCTTCGATCACGGCGGCATAGTGGAACGCGAACGCTTCGTCGTTGGCAACCGCGATCCGCTGACCCAATGGCGGCAGCAACACGGGCGCGGCGGTTTTCGGACGCACCGGCCAAGGCCGCATGGCGCGGCGGATCGCGGGAATGTCCAGATGCTCGCCGATCCAGACCCCGGCGCGGTCCAGGAACGATTGCAGTTCCGGATGCTCGCTCGCCTGCACCAAGCCCAAATGCCGGGACGGCAGATCGAAATCGTCGGTGCGCGGCAGGGCGCCGAAGACTTCAAGCTCGGGCGCGATCTTGTGCATGGCGGCCCGCAGCAGGTCGGCGTGCCGGTCACTGCCAACCCGGTTGAAGATAACGCCGGCGACATCGACGGTCTGGCGTTGGCGGGCAAACCCTTTGGCCACGACCGCCGCGCTGGCCGCCTGTTTCGCCGCATCGATCACCAAGATCACGGGCCAACCGGTAATCTCGGCCAATGCCGCGGTGGACCCGTCGAACTTGTCGTCGCTGACGACCGCGCCGTCGAACAGGCCCATGACCCCCTCGCAGACGATGTCGTCGGCGCGCACGGCCAAGCCGCCGGCCAATTCCGCCAGCGCACTTTCGCGCATTGCCCAAGGGTCCAAGTTGACGCATGGCCGCCCGGTGGCGGCGGCATGAAATGCAGGATCGATGTAGTCGGGCCCGGATTTGGCCGAGGCGACGTCGATGCCGAGGTCGCGGAAATGCCGCAGCAGGCCGAGGGTCACCAATGTCTTGCCGCTGCCCGACGCGGGGGCCGCGATGATCAGCCCGCTTCCCGGCCCTCCCCTCAGCCGGCTTTCACTCACAGAAGCCGCCCGAGCCTCTCGGCCATTTCCTCGGCACTGGTCCCGTTCGAGAAATGGGTCAGAAACTCACCGTTCGGACCCATCACGTAAATGATCGCCGTATGGTCGACCAGATAGTCCAACGGGTCGTCGGCCGACGGCTCGCCCAGGCGATAGTATGCCCGGTAGACCCGCGCCGCTTCCTTGATCTGCGCCTCGGAGCCGGTCAGGCCGATGGTGTTGGGGTGGAAATAGGACACGTACTCCTTTAGGTGCTCTGGCGTATCGCGGGCCGGATCGACGCTGATAAAGAGCGGTGTGACCTTGGACGCTTTGTCCGCACCCAACATATCCAGGGCCGCGGCGGTGTCGCTCAGCGCCGTCGGACAAATGTCGGGGCAATAGGTAAAGCCGAAGAACACCATGATATAGCGGCCGCGGTAGGTCTCATCGGTCACCGTATTGCCGTCGTGATCGACGAGCGTGAAGGGCCCGCCGATCTGCGGCGCGCCGTCGCCTTGGCCCGCGGTCTGGTTTTCATTGCGCTGCTCGAAGTACTCGTACCCGCCGATCCCGACCGCGAAGGCGACGATGACGACACCGATCAGCAGCGCCAACACCTTCATGCCGCCGCCGCGCGGCTGCGGCGCGGCGTCCTGCTTGGCGTCTTGCTTGGCGTCCGGCGCGGCGGCGTCGGTCTGCGGTTTCGCGTCGGTGTCCTTGCTGTCGGCAGTGTCCGGCATAATGGGTCCTCGGCCCCGAATTGCGTGTGCGCTTAATATACGCTTAGCCCCTCATCCATCAAGCCGCCCGGGCATTACAAATCCCACAGACGACAACCGGCAACTGGGCCTTTGTGATCGCGGCGAATAACGATACGATGCAGGCCCCGCCGGATTTGGCGGCTCTGCTTTTAATCGTATGAACGCACGTGTTCATCCCGTCTCGGAGAGGAATTGCCATGTATCAGAAAATCATCGTCGCGCTGTCGCTGGATCACGGGATCGCGGACAAGGCAATCGATGCGGCCCGCAAGATGCTGGATGACGGCGGCGAAATCATCGCCGTGCACGTGTACGAGCAGCCCTATGGATCGGCGACGGCGTACGTCACGGACGATGCCCGGGCGGCATCCATGCAAAGCCACAAGGAGGCCTTGGCCGAGCGGGTCGGCGGCACGGCGGACCTGAAATCTGAGTTTCTGACCGGCCACCCCGGCCGGGCGATCACCGATTTCGCCGAAAAAGTCGGCGCCGACTGCGTCGTCGTCGGCTCGCACAAGCCGGAACTGATCGATTTCCTGTTGGGCTCGACCGCGGACCGGGTGGTTCGTCACGCGCCGTGCTCGGTGCACGTGCTGCGCTAGGGCAAAGCTCCGTCTGAGCCATCGGAACCGGAAAAAGGGCGTGCCGAATGTCCGAGGACCTCAAGATGCCGTTTCTCATGGCTTCCTTGAAG
This sequence comes from Rhodospirillales bacterium, assembly GCA_965601835.1. Classification (GTDB taxonomy): domain Bacteria; phylum Pseudomonadota; class Alphaproteobacteria; order Rhodospirillales; family Casp-alpha2; genus UBA4479. The sequence continues at coordinate 2,937,608 of OZ271842.1, read as the reverse complement.
GAAACCCAGGACACGGTGCGCAGTTACGACACCAAGGCGCAGATCGTCGGCGTGGGCTACATCTTCGCGATCAACATCATTGTTGGGTTCGGCGCGCGCATCGGCAACATGCCAGAAGCGGATTTGCTCGTCGTCGTCTTGACGTGGCTGCTGATTATTACGCCCATTTGCCTGTTCGGCGCCGTACTGTATCCGTCGCGCAAGGCCGCCCCCGTTTTGGCCGGCGACGAAACCAAATCGACGCCGTTGTATTACGCGGATCTGGAGAAGTTCGACGACGCGACCACGTACATGCGCATGGTGAATACCCGCGACCTGCAGGCCGAGGTCGCGTACGAACTCCTTCGGATGGCGGGGTTGCGCGATCTGAAACGGCGACGCTTCCTGCGTGCACTGTGGGCTGCCACGATCAGCTTTCTATTGATGTTTCTCGGCCAGGTCTCCCGGGCTGAAGGATGGGGCCAGTAAACGAGATGAGCGGGCAACATGGCGTATGAGCTGATCGACGAAGGGCGCGGGTTTTTCGTGCGTCAAACGGGTCACGTCACGTTCGACGAAATCGCCGAGGTGAACGACCTGCTGTTGTCGCATGACAAGTGGGACAGCCACGAATACCAGATCTGGTCGTACCTGGATGCCTGGGCCGTCGAAGGCGACACTCGGGACGGCCGGGTGATTTCCAGAGTCGATAACATGAGCCTTGGCAAGTCGCACGAGACGCCGATCAAAGTGGCGTTCGTCAGCACCAACTCGAAGACCAACGAAGTCATCACATCGTATATCGCGACCGTCGACCCGGAGCGCGTGAAGGGGCGGCTGTTCCGCACCGAAGCCGACGCCCGGGCGTGGATCGGGCACTAGCGCCCGGCGCAGCCCCTATCGGAAAATGTCAGGCGGAGTTCTTCGTCGCCAGATTGCTCAGCATCCGCGTCGCGATGGACCGGTTGGCGCCCAGGGCGTCGAACAGCGCCTCCTTGGACAGGACGTCTGCGAGGTCCGCCTCGGTTTTCAGCGCCTCGTCGCTTTGCTCGGAAAACCCCATCGACCAATCGGCGAACGCGCGGGACGGCGCGCTGGCGTCGGAAATCACCTCGACGTCGGTGTGCCGAGGGTCCGGCATGATCTTGCCGAAAATCTCGTGCACCGCGCCCGCATCCCCCTCCAACGCTTGAATGAACATGCTCTCGGTCACGATCAGCATGCCGGTGACCTCGCGGGGTGCATTGTTGCGCCGGGCGCTTTCCAGGATTTGCGCGACGTCGTCGGCACCGAGGCCGAGGGTGCGCTTGGAGATATAGATCAGGCGATGAACGGACATAAACGGTCTCCTTCGATGTCCAAGCGTACCGAAGACCCGACGAAATCGCGAGATGCGGAAAACCGAAAGCCGCCGGACGATCGACGGCGGATCGGCATTGTCCGCGCGGGCACCAAACCGTTAGACTCCGTCCCATGTCGACGACCCGAAATCCCGCCAACCCGGCCCGCAAACCGGACGGCCCGTTGCGCCGGGGCTGGACCACCGGGGCATGCGCCGCCGCAGCAGCAGCGGCGGCCTTCCGCGCCATGTTGGGGGACGAAAAGGAAACCGTCGCCATTCGCTTGCCCAAGGGCGACCAGCCGGTGTTCGACGTGCACCGCTGCGAACCGGCGTCGGGGGGCGGCTTTCTGGCCTCGGTCATCAAGGATGCGGGCGACGATCCCGACGTCACCCACGGCGCCGAGATCATCAGCGCCGTTACCCCCGCCGACGCCGGCAGCGGCATCGCGTTCGCCGCGGGCCCGGGGGTCGGCACCGTGACGCTGGCGGGCTTGCCGGTGCCGGTGGGCGAGCCCGCGATCAATCCGGGGCCCCGGGCGATGATCGCCGATGCCTTGGGCGCGGTCGCCGAAGAATTCGACACCACCGCCGATGTGCTGGTCACCGTGTCGATCCCGGGCGGCGAAACCATCGCCGAGAAGACCATGAACCCGCGCCTCGGCATCAAAGGAGGGTTGAGCATCCTCGGCACCACCGGCGTGGTGATCCCGTATTCGTGCGCGTCCTGGATCAATTCCATCCACCGTGGCGTCGACGTGGCGCGGGAACTGGGCCTTGTGCACATCGTCGCCGCCACCGGCTCCACCTCGGAAAGTGCGGCGATGCGAGACTTTGCCGACCTGCCGGAACAGGCGTTCATCGACATGGGCGACTTCGCGGGCGGTTTGCTGAAGTATTTGCGCCGCCATCCGGTCCCGAAGCTCACCTTTGCGGGAGGTGCCGCGAAGCTCACCAAGCTGGCGCAGGGCCACTTGGATCTACATTCCAAACGCTCCAGCGCCGATATGGCCGCGCTGGCCGAGATCGCAGCCGAGGTCGGCGCCGACAGCGCCCTGCAAGACGCCATCGTCACCGCCAACACGGTGATGGAAGCCGTGAGCCTGTGCCGGGATGCAAACGTGCCCATCGGCGATGCCATCGCTTCCCGGGCGCGGGAAACGGCGCTGGCGGCGGTGGCGGGCGATGTCGACGTCGGCGTCAGGGTCTACGACCGCACCGGCGAATTGATCGGCCAGGTGAACGCGGATGCCTAAGACCGTGCTGATCCTCGGCGGCACGGCGGAGGGCCGCGCGTTGGCCGATGCGTTGGTCGACCGGCATGGCGACGGCCTGCGGGTGATCTCGTCGCTGGCGGGGCGCACCGCCAACCCGCGCCACCCGAAAGGCGAGGTAAGGACCGGCGGGTTTGGCGGCGCGGAGGGCTTGGCCACCTACCTGACGGAGACCGGCGTCGATCTGATCGTGGACGCGACCCATCCGTTCGCGGCACGGATTTCGGCGCAGGCGGCGGATGCCTGCGAGCGCGCCGGGGTGGCGCGGCTGATGCTGGTGCGCCCGCCGTGGGACGCCGCCGACGGCGACCGATGGATCCCCGCCCGCGACACCGGCGACGCGGCGGACCTTTTGCAATCGATGGACGGCCCGTGCCTGATCACCACCGGGATCAACGAATTGGCGGCCTTCAAGGATGTGACCGGGCCGAAGCTGATCGTGCGCCTGATCGAGCCGCCCACGGGCGACCTGCCGCTCGCCGATGTCCAGGTCGTCATCGGCACGCCGCCGTATCGCCAGGGCGACGAGGTGGTGCTGTTCGGGGTGCTGGGTCTGAAAACCCTGGTGACCAAGAACGCCGGCGGGGACGCCACCCGCGCCAAGATCGACGCCGCCCGGCAGTTGGGCGTCGCGGTCATCATGATCGCGCGGCCATCCATGCCCGCGGGGCACACCGTGGCGACGGTCGACGACGCCATGACCATGATCGCCGAGACGCTGTCTCTGTAAGGTTATTCCGCCGGATGCTCGGCCCGGTCGATGGGCAGATGCTGATCGCCGATCATGTAGGTCAGCACCGCATCGCGCATGGTTTCCAAATCCATGCCGTGCGCATCCAAGGTGTCCGCCATTTCGGCAACGATGCGGTCGGCGTCCTGCATGGCTTTCAGGCGCTTGAACAGATCTTCCTGCACAATGCCCATGCTCTCGCCCAACAGGTCCATGTAATTGACGATGTCGAACGGCCACGCCGTCACGTGCGACGACAGCTCCCGGTGATCGGCGTGGAACACGCTGACCACGGCGTCGATCCCCGCCGCCTCGGCGTCGCGGAACATGTCGGCGATGGATTTCCGCCGGTAGTCCGGCATGGTGTCGAGGGCCGACATTTGATAGCCGGCATGCTCGTGGCCGAGATCGACCAGCTCCAAGCCATCGATGGCCGACAGCATGTCGGTCACCGCCTCGGTGACGCCGCGGGCGCCCGGGAATTCGAACAACGCGACCTTTTTCGGCACCGCGGTCGTCATCAGGGGTTTCAATGCCGCCATTCGGTCGCGCAGGAACAGCGGGAACATGATCGAGTCCATATCCGGGCGGGTGTCCGCCTCCATGTTCGGCAGCGCGATTTCGCTGAATTGGATATGGCAGGTCGGGCACCAGGCGACGACCTCGCTGGCGCCGGTGTCGGCGAAGCGGTTGACCGTCGACATCAATTGACGGCCGGCGTTTTCCATGTCGCCGGGCCGAAGCTGCAGCACCCCGCAGCAGTTGCCGGGCCCGCCATAGACTTCGTAGCTGACATCCAAGCGGTCCAGGACATCCAGGCACAGCAATCCGATGTGCGGCGTCTTCAGCAGGTTGCAACCGGTGTAGAACACGATGTCCGGCGGCGTCTCCGGTTTCGCCCGGTTCGACGGCGGGTTCAGCCGGTTCAAGACCTCCGGCGGCAGTTGCAGACGCGACAGCATCCGCACGCCCTTGCTCATACCTTGGAACAGATTGCGGCCGGTCTGTTTGCGCTCAACGGCGGGCTTCGGATCGTTGAGCGCACGCCGCGCCATGGTCAACATGAACCGCGGGTTGATCCCCTCGGCGCAGACATCGATGCAGTGACCGGTGCCGCAGCATTTGCGGGCCCAAATTTCCGAGTCCGCGTCGGGTGCCGCGCCTTGCAGAATATCGATAATGCCGCCCGCCAGCGCCTTTGGGTCGGCGTCGCCGATCCCGGCGATGGCCGGGGTCGGGCACACCTCGGCGCATTTGCCGCAGCGGGTGCACGCATCGATGATCCCATCGACGCGGCGGTCCAATCCTTCGACAAACTGTTCGGCGATATCTGTCACGGGAGCCTCAAACGCGAAATCATCTTCGGCGCTACGGTACGAACGGAGTTTGGCCGGCTCAATCCCTACATTGTGACCCAGGCATTCGAGATCAAGCGGTGTTGCTCTCTATTGACCCGAAAGGCGAGTCGTCCAACACTCTTGGCATGGCACGCGGAACGTCCGAGGTTGCGGCCGACCCGACCACCGCCGACCCCCTGGGCGACGGTGCGGACACGCACGGCAAGCTCGATCCCGAACACCGTCTCAAGGAAGCGGTCTCGATCATGGGGGACGGGCTCGCGGTGTATGGGCCGGACGGATGCCTCGAATTCTGTAACGACAGTTTCCGGCGCATTCACGGCTATTCCGAGCAAGACACCCGGATCGGCGCCGCCACGTACGATACGCTCGGGCGCTTGGACGTGGCCCGCGGCATCATCGATTACACGCCGCTCAGCTTCGAACATCGCCGCGAACAGTTGCGGCGCGACGGCGCGAATACCGCGATCCAGCATTACGGCGCGCGCGTGTACGAGCGGCGTCAATCGGTGACACCCTCAGGCGGGATGATCAATCTGATCACCGATATCACCGACCGGCACCAGTTGGAACTGGCGCAACAAGGCCGCAATCACGTCTTGGAACTGTTGGCGACAGGCCATCCGCTGGAGGAGATCCTGCACGTCTTGACCAAGAACTGCGAGGCCATGTTCCCCGACATGTTGGCGTCGGTGCTGTTGCTCGATCACAACGGCCGGCATTTGCTGCTTGGCGCAGCACCCAGCCTGCCCAAGGCGTATAACGAGGCCACCCATGGCCTCGAAATCGGCCCCAAGGTCGGGTCTTGCGGTACCGCCGCATTCACGGGCCGTACCGTGATCGTGTCGGACATCGCGACGGATCCGCATTGGGAAGGGATCAGCCACGTCGCATTGGAAGCCGGTCTCAAGGCCTGTTGGTCGCATCCGATCTATTCATCGACGGCCAAGGTACTCGGCACTTTCGCCGTGTATTACCGCGATGTCCGCGCACCCGTGGACGAAGAACTGGCGTTCATTCGCGAAACCGCGCAATTGGCCGGGATCGCCATCGAGGCCTTTCGCGGCGAACGGTCTCGGCGCGCCGCGTTGGAGCGCGCCGAGCACGCCAACAAGGCAAAATCCGAATTCCTGGCGACCATGAGCCACGAATTCCGCACGCCGCTCAACGCCATCCTTGGATTCAGCGACATGCTCGGCCAGGTCGACGCGGGCGTCCTGCCGCCGGAGAAATTCAAGGAATACGCCGCCGACATTCACGCCAGCGGCCGCCATTTGCTGGGTCTCATCGACGACGTGTTGGACATCTCGGAGATCGAGGCCGGGCGTCGGCACGTCGATAAGTCACCGATAGACGTGAAATCGACGCTGGAGAGTTGCCTGCACAACGTCACACCGCAGGCCAAGGAGGCCGGCATCGACCTCGTGTGCGAGATCGCGGATGACCTGCCGACCCTGCACGCCGACAAACGCTCGGTGGTGCAAATCGTCTTGAACCTGCTGTCCAACGCCATCAAGTTCACCGGCGCCGGCGGCCGCGTCATCCTAACGGTCGAGGCCGACGACAAAAACGTGCGCTTCACCGTTCGCGACACGGGCATCGGCATTCCGGAAGACGCATTGCCGACCATCACCGAGCCGTTTTCCAAGGGCCACACCAATCCCCTTGTCGCGGAAACCGGCACGGGGCTTGGGCTGTCGATCGTTCAATCGCTGGTCGACGCGCACGACGGTGCCTTGGACATTGCCAGCACGGTCCGCCAGGGCACGACGGTCACGGTCGCCTTGCCGCTCGGCAGGGCTGCGGACTGACCGGGCGCGGCGCTATCCCTGCCGCGGCCGTAAGACGTGGTGATGATCGGCGGCATACAGCCGGCTGTCGTCGAAGGTTTCCTCGCCCAGCACGCGCCCAACCATGATCAGCGCGGTCCGCGTGATCCCGGCGGCCTTTACCTTTTCGCGGATATCTCCGAGCGTCCCTTCGATGAACAATTCATCCGGCCAGGACACCCGGTAGGCGACGACGACCGGGCAGTCTTCGCCATAGTGCGGGATCAACGTCCGCTGCACATGCGCAAGATTGTTGACCGACAGATGAATGGCCAGGGTCGCGCCGGTGCGGCCCAGGGTTTCCAGATCCTCGCCCGCCGGCATTTTCGAGGCGCGGACCGCGGTCCGCGTCAGGATCACCGTCTGCGCGATATCCGGCAGGGTCAGCTCTTTTTTCAACGCCGCCGACGCCGCCGCATAGGCCGACACGCCGGGCGTCACGTCGTAATCGATCCCCAGATCGTCCAAGCGCCGCATCTGTTCCGCCGTGGCGCCATAGAGGGACGGGTCGCCGGAATGCACCCGCGCGACGTCGTGGCCTGCGTCATGGGCCTGCCGCATCTCGGCAATGATTTGGTCCAGGTTCATCGGCGCGGTGTCGAGCACCCGGGCATCCGCAGGGGCTTCGGCGATGACCTCGGCCGGCACCAACGATCCCGCGTACAAAACGACGGGCGCGGCCTGAATCAGCTTCAAGCCGCGCACCGTAATCAGGTCGGGTGCGCCGGGTCCGGCGCCGATAAAATGAACTGTCACCGAACCGGAATAACTCCCACCATACCGTCGAGGATCATGTTGCGGCGTTTATCGACCAACAGCACGCTGTTGTCGACGACGATCCGCTCGACGTTCGCCGGCAAGCCGGGCAGCACCGCTTCAAGTTCCGGCGGCAAGTCCGCCTTGGTGACGCCGTGCGGCACATGATTGCCCCGCTGCATCAGGATTTGCGACATCTGGCGGCGGGCGGCGGGCAGGTATTTCGACTCGTCCGGCAGCGCGGCATAGAAATTCTGAATTGCGGCGCGCTGCGCGTCATCCATCATCAGGTTCATGATCTGACGCTGGGGATCGGCAATCGACATATCGCGCGGCGGTTGCCACTGGGCCAAAGCCGGGGTCGCCAGGATCGTCACGGCAAGCGCGGCCATAACGGGTTTCAACATTGTTACCTCCATTATTTCATCCTCGGGGGAAGGATGCTCACTCGGAAGCGCATATAGGGAGATAACCCCGCGGTGTGTAGACCCAGTCTTTCGAACCGCGCCGAACGTGCCGCGTATTGGCCGAGCCGACCAGGACCAGCGTCAGCATATCGACCATGTCGACGGTGAGGTCCTGCAGCGTCACGACATCCACCGTTTCGTCCGCGCGGCCCAGGTTGCGGCCCAACACCACCGGCGTTTCCGGCGGGCGGTGGCCAAGCAGAATCTCCCGCGCCGCCGCCAACTGGGTGCGCCGGCGCTTCGACACCGGGTTATAGAACGCGACCACGAAATCCCCCTCGTCGGCCGCGTGCAGGCGTTTCTCGATCACCTCCCACGGGGTCAACAGGTCGCTGAGCGAAATCAGCGCGAAATCGTGGCCCAAGGGAGCACCGATCCGCGCCGCCGCTGCCTGAACCGCCGAAATACCCGGGCTGCAGCGGATCTCGATCCGGTTGAAGGCCGGGTCGTCGTCCCGGTCCAGCACCTCGAATGCCAACGCCGCCATGGCGTAGATGCCCGCGTCGCCGGAACTGACCAGCGCCACGTCGCGCCCCTCGGCGGCCAGCTGCAACGACCGGCGCACGCGCTTTTCCTCTTCCGACAGGTCCGACATGTGCCGTTGCTTGCCGTCGATCAGGTCACCCAACAGATCGAGGTACAGGCCGTATCCCACCACGTCGGTGACGGTGGCGAGCCAGGCGGTGACCTCCGGCGTGCGCCAGGCCGCCTGTCCCGGGCCGATCCCGACGATGGACAACCGGCCCCGGGCGCGCCCAAAGGCAGTTGGGTCGACGATCCCCGGTGCCCGTGCGACCGCGCAGGTGGCGCGGGCGGATTTCTTCTTCGCCACCGTCAGATCCGCGTCGGGACCTGCGGCGGCCAGCGCCGACGCCTCGGCCACCCCATGACAGCCGACCTCGGCGAACACCACATCGGACGGGTTGGCGAGACGCGGCGTTTCCGCCTCCAACGTCGCGGCATCGAAAAACCGCGCCGGGCGGCCGAGCATATCGGCCAAATCGAGCACCGCCGTCTCGTCGGCCTTGAGGTCCAGCGACGTCACGCACGCGATCGCATCGCGCGCCAAGCCGGCGTCCGCCAATGTGTCGCGGACCAACGCCTCCAGCTCTGCCGGATCGGCATCCCGCTCGCAGCCGACGCCCAGGGTCAGCATCCGAGGATGCAATGTCAGGACGCCATCGGCAGGCGGCGACAGACGGACGTGAATGGCGGCGTCTTCGGGCGCATCGGTTTCCGCGGCCAATAGCCCCGGGGGGAGAGGCAAATCGGCCTCGCGCCACACGGTGGCCGGTGTCCCCGACAACTGTGCGGCGGCGACCGCTTTGGCGGCGTCGGGGTTGGCGACCGACCATCCGCCGGGTGGATCGTCCAGCGCAATCCCGAGCCCGGCATCCCCCGCGGTCGTCACGGCGGCGGACCCACCAAGCGCCGCCGCGATCTCCGCCGCCAGTTTGTTGCCACCCGCATGACCGCCCAAGAGCGGCACAACGTGAGACCCATCGGCGGCGACGGCGATCACCGGCGGCTCCGACCTTTTGTCGTTCAGGTACGGCGCGACCGCGCGGATCAAAATCCCGGCGGCGCAGATGCCGACGACGGTGCGCCCATCCCGGAACAGGGCGCCGACATGTGCCATGGTATCGGTGAACGGCACATCGGGTGCCGCGGTCCGTTTCGCCAAACCGTGCACTTCGGCGGCGGGGCGTGCGGCGGCAATGCGCCGCGCCAACGCTTCACCGTCGGCGGTCAGCGCGACAATCGCAACGGGTCCGCTCATGCGTCGACCGCTTCCGGCTCACGCACCAGGATCATCGAAAAATAGGGTGCCGTATCCTCGGTCACCTCGGCCAACGGCATGACCCGTTCGTTATCAAGGGTCGCGTGCGAGATATACACCGCCCCTGCCAAACGCCCGGTCTCGGCCAGCACCCGGCGCACCTTGTCCAAGTGCCGCCCGACCTTCATCACGGCGACCGCGTCGGCGGCTTCGATGCGGGCCTTCAGCGTCGCCTCGTCCAACGGGGCGGGCACGACCGATAACACTTGATTGCGCGACACCAATGGCCGTTCAGCCCGCGCCGCGCACGCTGCAACCGATGAGACGCCGGGAATCACCTCGGTTGCAAAATCATCCGACAGACGCCCGAACAGATACATGAACGAGCCAAACAGGAACGGATCCCCCTCGCACAACACGGCGACGTCCTGATCGGCCTGCAACAGATCCGATATCTCGGCAGCGTAGCGGTCATACACATCATTGGCCGGGAACTGCCCCGGAACCATCGGCGTCTCGATCACCAATTCCCGCTTGCCGTCCGGGATATGCGGGGCGGCGATGCGCCGGGCCATGCTCTCGGTGCCGTCGGCGGGCGCCGGGTAGGCGATCACGTCCACCGCCGCGATCAGGCGCACCGCCTTCAAGGTCAGCAATTCCGGATCGCCGGGTCCGACCCCGATCCCATAGAGTGTGCCGGTCATGGTTTGAAGACCTTCCATTGCAGCACGTCCAACGCCGGTTTCATCGCCGCGACGCTGCCCACGGTATCTTCGCGCGCGATGCCGATCCGGGTCAGGGTGCCGCCGTTCGCCGCATGCGCGCCCAAGATCGCCGTTTGCGCCGGTACGGTGACCGCATTGGCGACCAGACGCCCACCGGGCGCGAGCAGGGCCAAACACACCTCGATCAACTCGGGACGTTCGGCGATCCCGCCGCCGACGAAAATCGCGTCGGGGCCGGCGTCGAACGCATCGAAGATATCGGGGGCAGCCCCTTCGACGACGTGCAGCGACGGCACGCCCACGCGATCGGCATTCTCGCGAATGCGGGCGAGACGCTCCGAATTGCGTTCGATGGCGACGGCGTGCGCCGACGGTTCGGTGCGCAGCCATTCGATGGCGACGGTGCCGTTCCCGGCACCCACATCCCACAGTGTCTCGCCCGGCAACGGCGCCAACGCCGCCAGGGTGACCGCGCGCACCTCCCATTTGGTGATGGTGCCGTCGTGTTGATACGCATCGTCGGGCAATCCGGGCGCGCGGGACAACGCCGCGGTGTCGCTGCCGCCTTGGCAGTCGACCGCCAGAACATTGAGGTTGTCGAAGACACCGTCGAGGCCGTCAGCCGCGGCCGCCGAGGTGCAGCGCTCCGCATCGCCGCCCATACGCTCCAACACGGTGATGGTGCTCTCGCCGAAACCGCGCTCGGTCAATAGCCGGGCGACCTGCGCCGGGCTGTCGCCGTCGCGGCTCAAGGCCAGGATCTTCACGCCTGGCTGCAGGTGCAAAAGCAGCCCCGCCAACGGCAAGGCGTGGATGCTGACGGTGCGCACCATGGGATCGCTGAGGCTCCATCCCATCCGCGCGGCGGCCAGCGAAAATGCCGACGGGGCGGGGATGACGCGGACACGGCCGGAATCGAGGGTACCCAGAATCTTTGCGGCAATGCCGTGAAACAGTGGATCGCCGGAGGCCAGCACGGCGACCGGGGTCTCCGCTGATTGCGCGCCGAGGGCCACGACGTCGGCGTCCAGATCCTTGGTCCAAGGCACCCGCTCGGCGGTCATGGTGTCCGGCAGCATCTCCAGATGCCGGGGACCGCCATAGATCACCCCTGCCCCCTCCAACGCGCGCCGCGCCGCGAGCCCGAGGCCGTCCAGCCCGTCCTCGCCGATCCCGACCACGGTCACGGGCCCGCTCATGACAAACCCGCCGCGAGCGCATTGACCGACGCCGATGCCATGGCGCTGCCACCCATGCGGCCCCGAAGTGCGATGAAGTTGAGCCCGAGATCGTTGTCGGCAAGGGCCTGTTTGGACTCCGCCGCCCCAACGAACCCGACCGGAAACCCGAGGACGAGCGCCGGTTTCTCTGCGCCGGCGCCGACGATTTCCAACAGCCGGAACAGCGCCGTCGGCGCGTTGCCGATCACGACGAGACTGCCGCCGAGCCGCTCTCCCCAAAGATCGACGGCCGCGGCCGAACGGGTCGTGCCCAGGTCCTTCGCCGCCTCCGCGACGCCCGGTGCATCGAGAGTGCAGATGATTTCGGTGCCTGGCACATGCCGGGCGATGATCCCCGCCGCGACCATTTTCGCATCGACGAAGATGGGGGCGCGCCCCGCCAAAGCGGTCCTTCCCGCCGCCACGGCGTTCTCGCTATACACGATGTCGTCCGCGATGGCGGGCACGCCGCAGGCGTGAATCAGGCGCACGGCGATCTCTTCCATCTCCGGCGAAAACCGCGCCAGGTCCGCCTCGGCGCGCACGGTCGCAAACGACTTTTCATAGATCGCGGCCGGGTCTTTGAGATAGGCCTGCATCAGCCCGCCGGTTCGTCGTGATGATGGTGGTGGTGATCGTGGTCATGGTCGTGATGGTGGTGACCGTGATCCGAGCCCAATACCTGTTCGCGGAAGCTGCAGAGTTGGCAATTCATGGCGTTTGCCGTCCCGCCGTCCAGCGCCATGCCGATCCGCTCGGCGATGGTATCGAGGACCATGTCGTCGACACCGATGGCCTCGGCAACGGCGACGGGCAGGTCGGGATGTTTCTGCATCGCCGCCTCCGCCGCGGCCTGCAGCGCCGCGATGCGCGCGTCCGCCACCAGAAGATACGGCAACACGACGATCCGTTTGAACCCGAGCCGCGCCGCGTGCGCCAAGCTGTCGTCGATGTTGGGCGAGGCGTCCCCGATGTAGCACACCTCGGTCCAGCCGGCGCCGATCCCTTCCCACACCATGCGGGCGACCTTGGCGACATCGGCGTTGCCGTCGGCATCGACGCCGCCCGGCCCGGCGAAAACCATCAGCGTGTCTTCAACGGCGACGCCGCCCGCCGCCAGCACCGGATCGAGCCGCGCCTTCGCGGCGCGCAGCATTTTCGGATCGATCGCCGGGTCTCGGCCGCACACCACCGTGGTCTCCGGATGCGCGGCGGCGAAGTCGTTGATCGCCGCCGTCAGCGACGATTTGATCTCGGCCCCGGCGAACAGCATCGCCGGCATGCAAACCATAGTGCGCGCCCCGGCTTGCGACAGCGCCAGCAAACCGTCGTGAATGGAGCGGTCTGCGCCATGCGCGTACGCAGTCTCGATCTTGCTGCCGGGCAATCGCGCCGCAAGCCCGCCCCGCATCGCTTGCAGCGCTGCATCGGCGGCGGACGTCCGCGGCCCGCGGCCGCACAACAGAATGGCGGGGGTATCGTTCATCGCTTGGTCATTGCCTCCGAGCCGTCGGGCTGGTCATGGCCTCCGGCCCACCGGGCAGGTTATCGCAAGAATGCGGGCCGATCAAAAGCCCGAATGCGACGCAAAACAGCGGATTTCGGGCCTAAGCCGCATCCTCGGTGCGGCTCGGCGGCAGCGATGCGGCCCGGGTCTCGTATTCCTTGGCCTCCTCGGCGCGGCCCAAGGATTTCAGCAACGACGCATAGTTCTTGAGGCCCGTCACCAACGACGGGTGGCCAGGATCGAAGGTCCGCTCCTTGATCGAGAGCGCGCGCTTCAACAGCGGCTCGGCGGCCTCCAGGTTGCCCTGCTTCTTGTACAGCAGCGCCAGATTGTTGAGGTCCGTCGCCACGCCGGGGTGATCGTAGCCCAGCACTTTCTCGTCGATCATCAACGCGCGGCGGTACAACGGCTCGGCCTGATCGAACCGCCCCTTGGCGTAGTGGATCAGCGCCAGGTTGTTGAGCGACGTGGCAACATCCGGATGATCGGTGCCGAGGGTCTTTTCCAGCAACCGGAGCCCGCGGGTGAACGCCCGCACCGCCGCATCGTGATCGCCGCATTGATAGGCCGCGGTGCCGAGCTTGTTCAGCACCTCGGCGCGGCGCTCGTCAGCGGTCGGCGGCAATTCGTCGGCCGCCTGTTCGAACAGCTCGCGGGCGTTCTCCGGCGCCATCAACACCATATAAAGGTCCGCCGCCACCACCTTGGCGGACGCCGACGCGGCCAGCATCTTCGTGGCGCGCTCACGCATGTCGCGGCCTTCGGCCCCTTCGGCCTTGCCGATTTTCTCGGTCAATTGGATCGCCGCTTCGAACTCGCCGGCCTCCAGCGCGCGCAGCGCCTTTTGCGCCTCGGCCTGATGTGCCTGACCGGCGGGGCGCAGATCGCTCAATTTCCGGCGAATCGCCGCGTATTCGGTGGCGAAATCGCGCAGCCGCGTGTCCTGTTCCTTGGCGCTGATACCGCGCGAATCCAAGATCGACTGCAAGCTCTTGAACGCCGGCGTTTCCCGCGACAGCCCGGGGTCTTCCTCGGGCACGGCATAGGGGTCCGCGGGGCCGCGCGCGTCGCCGCCCCGGTTCCGCGCCACCAGCGCACCGACCACGCCGCCGACGATCGCCGCGACGGCGGCGGCGATGGCGATGCCCGCCCACTGCGGCAATTCTGCGAAACTCATTTCCACGGTTTGTATATCCGCATAATCTCAAGAGCTTGGCCGAGAATCCTCCATACGCGCCGACTTAGCAACCGTTTCAAGGAAATGCATTTCTCCCTCTCCCTCGGGGAGAGGGTTAGGGTGAGGGGGCATTTCGGCGCGCAGCGTTGCCTGTGGGAAAGTCCCCTCATCCTGTCCTTCTCCCGGGGGGAGAAGGAACGCAGTCGCATTGACGATGAAGGTCCCGTGTCGTCAACTGCAGCCATGGTTACCCTCGGTCTCGTCGGGGCGGACGCCGCGTTCGATCCGCTCATTCTGCTGCTGCTGGCACTTGCCATCGAAGGCTACATCGGCGAGGCGCGGTTTATTTGGTCCCGGGTCGCGCATCCCGTGGTGCTGATCGGCCGGTTGATCGGCTTTTTGGACGACAAGCTGAACCGCGAGCGCCGCCCGGAGCTGGACCGCGCCATCCGCGGTACCCTGGTGGTGATCTTCATGGTCGCGCTGACGGGTGCGATCGGCACCGGCATCATGTGGCTGACGCTGCACGTGCCCTACGGCTGGGCGTTGGAGTTGGTGGTCCTGGTCAGTCTGCTGGCGTCCCGGAATCTCTACGACGCCGTCGCCCGCGTGGCGCAGGGGTTGGAGCTCGGCGGGCTCGAAGGCGGGCGCGACGCGGTGCGCCACATCGTCGGGCGCGACCCAAAATCGTTGGACGCACCGGGCGTGGCCCGGGCCGCGATCGAGAGCCTGGCGGAGAATTTTTCCGACGCGGTGGCGGCGCCTGTGTTCTGGTACGTGCTCTTGGGGCTGCCGGGGATCCTAGTCTACAAGACGGTGAATACCCTGGACAGCATGATCGGCCACCGCACCCCGAAACACCGGGCATTCGGGTTTACGGCGGCGCGCCTGGACGATGCGTTGAACGCGATCCCGGCACGGCTGTCGGCGCTGATCTTCGCCGGGGCGGCGGTGTTCGTCCCCACCGCGCGGCCGTCGGCGGCCCTGAAAACGGCGATGCGGGATGCGAAGAAGCACCGGTCTTTCAACGCCGGCTGGCCGGAAGCGGCGGTCGCCGGCGCGCTGGGTCTGGCGCTCGCAGGGCCGCGCCTCTATCAGGGCGAGACCGTACCCGATCAATGGATGGGCGACGGCAAGGCCAAGGCGACGGTCAAAGATATCCGCCGCGCCCTTTATCTCTATGCGGTCGCGTGCCTGATCACCGGCGGGCTGGTCGGCGCCATCGCCGCCGCGCGGCTACAGCTTTAACCCGCCAATTCAAGCAACCCGTCGATGTCCAAGTGCGCTTCGAGATGTGCCGCGAGGCCGTCGAGGGCATCTTCGACCATCTGCTCGTAGGCGATGTCATGCGCCCGCCCGTCCCTCAGGCGATCCAGGAACGCGCGGCGGAAATCGTCGGCGGCGAAAACACCGTGCAAATAGCCCGCCATCACCCGGCCGTCCGCCGAGACCGCCCCGTCCGGCGTGCCGTCCGCCAAGGTAAACCACGGCCGCGCCGTATCCGGGCCGCCGGTGCGTCCGATATGCATTTCATACCCCGTGACCGCCGCGCCCGACAGGGTGTCGGTGCCGGTCACCTCCTCCAGCGACTTGTCGCCGCCCATGACGGTCTCGATATCCAGCAATCCAAGCCCCGCGGTCGTGCCGGGCGCGCCTTCGATCCCATCCGGGTCGGCGACGGTCTTGCCCAGCATCTGATAACCGCCGCAGAGCCCGACCACGAGGCCACCGCGGCGATGGTGCGCGGCCAAATCCACGTCCCAACCCTCGGCCTTGAACGCCGCCAGGTCGCTCAGCGTCGCCTTGGAGCCCGGCAGCAACACCACGTCCGCGTCGGCGGGCAGCGGCGTGCCCTGTTCCACGATCTCGACCGTCACGTCGGGCTCGGCGCTGAGCGGATCCAGATCGTCGAAGTTGGAGATCCTGGGCAAGCGCGGTACCGCGATCTTGATCGCGCCGCCGGTCGTTTCGTCGCGATTGTCCAGCGCCATGGCGTCTTCCTTGGGCAGCACCCGGGCGCCGTCGAAATAGGGCACCAAACCCAGCGCGTTGAGCCCGGTGCGTTCGGCGATCATCTGCATGCCGTCGTCGAACAGGGAGGGATCGCCGCGGAACTTGTTGACGATGAAGCCCACGAGCCGCGCCCGGTCGGCATCGTCGACCACGGTGTGGGTGCCGACGATCTGCGCGATGACGCCGCCCCGGTCGATATCGCCGATCAGCACCACCGGCACGTTCGCCGCCTCGGCGAAGCCCATGTTGGCGATGTCGGCGGGGCGCAGGTTGATCTCAGCCGGGCTGCCCGCGCCTTCGACCAGCACGATGTCCGCGTCCGTGCCGACAAGCGCGAAACTCTCCAGCACTTTGTCCAGCAGCTTCGGTTTCCAATCGTAATAATCCCGCGCCTTGGCGTTGCCCATGACCCGGCCCTGCACCACCACCTGCGCGCCGATCTCGGACTGCGGCTTCAACAGCACCGGGTTCATGTGCACCGTCAGCGGCACGCGGGCGGCGCGGGCCTGCAGGGCCTGGGCGCGGCCGATCTCACCGCCGTCACTGGTGACCGCGGCGTTGTTCGACATGTTCTGCGGTTTGAACGGACGGACGCTTAGGCCCCGATTGGCCAGCGCCCGGCACAGCCCCGCCACCAGCAGCGACTTGCCGACGTCGGAGCCGGTGCCCTGAAACATCAGGGCGGGCGGACGCCTAGTTGTTGGCAAGGAGCGCGTGCAGGCGCTCGGCGCGCGCCAATCGGATGTTCGGGTCGGAGACGATCTGCTGCGGCAGGACGCCGGTGCCATAGACCCCTTCGTTGATGTCCTGACGCCGCGCGATCACGGCGCCCTCGACGCTGGCGCCGAGGAATCCGCCGACCCGGGAATTGGAGAACGCCAGGATGTCGACGCCGAACGCCGTCGTGGTGGAGGCTTCGGCGCCGATGCCGAAGGTGCCCGCCGTGATGCCCGCATCCGCGCCGATCTTGGCCTGATCGTCGAGGATCGCGTTGAGCGCATCGCGGCTGCGGATGATCAGCAGGATTTCCGTGTCCTGCGCGCCGATCTGCAGGCCGAAGCTGCCCGCACCCAGGGTATAGAACGCGGGCGCGCTCCATCCGCCGCCGGGGTTCTTGGCCATCACCAGGCCGTTGCCGCCCTCGGCGCCCCAGAAAAAGCCCGCCTTGATGACCTGCGGAAAGATCGCCACCGCCTCGGCCTGGGGCAGAAATTCGTTGAAGCGCTGCAGCCCTTCCAAGGTCTGGAACCGCTCCACGGTCTGCACCGATTGATCGACCAGATGGTTCGCTTTCAACAGCGGCGATTCGTCCAGTTGCGCGCACCCGGCGACGCCGGTGACGGCGACGGTGGCGGCGGCGTAGGTCAGGAACTGTCTGCGTGACGGCATGAAACGTCTCCTCAAAACTCGATGCCGACCTGGGCTTTGACGCCCGACCGGAACGGATGTTTGACCATGGTCATGTCGGTGACCAGATCGGCGATCTCGATCAACTCGTCCTTGGCGTTGCGGCCGGTGACGATGACGTGGGTCATTTCGGGTTTGTTCTGCAAGGTCTCGATCACCTCATCCAACGGCAGGTTGTCGTAGCGCAACACGATGTTCAGCTCGTCCAGGATCACCACCTTGTAGCTTTCGTCGGCTATCATTTCCTTGGCGTACTCCCACGCACCGCGGGCCGCGGCGATGTCCCGTTCCCGGTCCTGGGTTTCCCAACTGAAGCCCTCGCCCATGGCTTTCATCACACATAAGTCCGGGAACCTTTCCAGGACCTTTCGCTCGCCGGTTTCCCAAACCCCTTTGACGAACTGCACGATGCCGACCTTCATGTCGTTGCCGATGGCGCGCACGGCGATCCCCATGGCGGCGGTCGACTTACCCTTGCCCTTGCCGGTGTGGACCATGATGAGGCCCTTCTCGATGGTCTTGGTGGCGACGATCTTGTCGCGCGCGGCCTTTTTCTTGGCCATTTTTTCGGCGTGGCGGGCGTTCAGTTCCTCTTCGGTCATGTCGTCCTTGGCGGCCATGTTCTCTTCCTCTTCGCGAATCGCGGCGATTATAACAGGCTCGCCAGAATGTCCCGCGTCGTGTTGCGGCGCGGCGTCCAGAGGCCGCGGTCCTGCGCCTCCAACAGCCGTTCGGCGATGTCGCGTTTGGCGTCCGGGTTTTCCCGCTCCAAGAAGTCGCGGACATCGTCGTTATCGAGATAAGCGTCGAAGATCATGTCGAAATGATGGTCGCGCACGCACTTTGCCGTCGCGGCGAAGGCGAACAGGTAATCGACCGTCGCCGCCATCTCGAACGCCCCTTTGTAGCCGTGCCGCATGACGCCTTCGATCCATTTCGGATTGACCACGCGGGCGCGGACGATGCGCGCGATCTCGTCGTCCAGCGCGCGGACCACCGGACGCTCGGGCCGGGAGTGATCGTTGTGATAGACCGCGGGCTGCGCGCCGGACAGGGTGCGCACCGCCGCGGTCATCCCGCCTTCGAACTGGTAATAGTCGTCGCTGTCCAAGAGATCATGCTCGCGGTTGTCCTGGTTGTGGATCACCGCCTGCACGGATGTCAGCCGCCCTTCGAACAAGCCATGCTCCGCCGCACCGTCGGACCCCGACCCGTAGGCGTACCCACCCCACGCGACGTAGGCTCGGGCAAGGTCGGCATCCGTGTCCCAGCCCTTTTCGTCGATCAGGGCCTGCAACCCCGCGCCGTAAGCACCCGGTTTGGAGCCGAACACCCGGAACCCGGCGCGGCGCGCAGCGTCTTTTTCGGTCGCGCCTTCGGCCATCAGGCGTTCGGTTTCGTCCCGCACCCGTGCGGCAATGGGGTTTTGCGCATCGGGTTCGTCCAAGGCGGCAACGGCGCGCACCGCGCTGTCGAAGAGGTCGATCAGGCCCGGAAACGCATCACGGAAGAATCCGGAAATCCGGAGCATCACGTCGACCCGAGGCCGGTCCAACAGATCGAGCGGCAGCACCTCGAACCCGGTCACCCGGCGCGATGCGCTGTCCCATGTCGGGCGCACGCCCATCAGCGCCAGCGCTTGGGCGATGTCGTCGCCGCCGGTGCGCATGTTGGATGTGCCCCAGGCCGAGACCGCGAGGGTGCGCGGCCAGTCGCCGTGATCCTGAAGGTACCGTTCCACCAGCAGCGACGCCGACTTCCACCCCAGCGTCCACGCCGCCGGCGTCGGCACGGTGCGGGTGTCGACGGAATAGAAATTGCGCCCCGTCGGCAACACGTCGGGCCTTCCCCGCGTCGGCGCGCCGCTCGGCCCCGGCGCGACGAAACGCCCGTCCAGCGCCGTCAGCATGGCGTCGATTTCCGTCTCGCCGCAGCGGTCCAGCGTCGGCAGCAGGTCGTCCGTCATCCAATCGAGCACAGCTTGAGATTGGCTCCACGCCGGATCGCAAACGTCGTCGCCCGCCACCAAGGATGCGGCGAGCAGCTCGATCCGCTCCACCGTGTCGCCGGTGCTGCGCCAAGGATCGTCCGAGGTCGCGGACAGCGCATCGGGCGTCGGGCCGTCCCACGGCGCGCCGAGGTCGCACGCCAACGGATCGAAGTCGAGCCCAAGGTCCGCCGCCAGCGCCCGGTGCAACGACGCATCGCCCGCTTCACCCTGCCCCCGCGGCACCCGGACCAGGGCCACGCCCAAATCGGTGCGCTGCCGGCCCGACGGACTTTCACCGAACACATGCAGCCCGTCGCGGATTTGCAGTTCCTTGAGTTCGCAGAGGTATCCGTCCAGCTTGGCCAGCGCGTCATCTTGCGCGTCGTCCACCGCGATGCCGATGTCCTCGTCCAGACCCGTGGTGCGGCAGAGCGATAAAATCTCCTCGGTCAGCACCCGCAGCCGGCGCGGGTCGACGCCCGCCGCCTCGTAGTACTCGTCGACCAGTTGCTCCAGGTCCTTCAAGGGCCCGTAGCTTTCGGCACGGGTCAGCGGCGGCGTCAGGTGATCGATAATCACGGCGGCGGCGCGGCGCTTGGCCTGAGTGCCCTCGCCGGGGTCGTTGACGATGAACGGATAGATGTGCGGCATGGGGCCGAGGGCCGCTTCGGGGAAGCAATCTTCGCTGAGCGCCAGGGCCTTGCCCGGCAGCCATTCCAGATTGCCGTGCTTGCCCATGTGACAGACCGCGTGCGCGCCGAACGCGGTCGCCACCCAGGCATGGAACGCGAGATACCCGTGCGGCGGCACCAGCGCCGGGTCGTGATAACTCTGCACCGGGTCGATGTTGTAGCCCCGCGCCGGTTGCAGCCCGATCGCGACGTTGCCGCAGCGGTACGCCGGAATGGCGAAACCGCCCCGGTCGGCGAGGTAAAACGGATCGTCCGCGGGCGCACCCCAGCCCTCCGTGACCTGATCGCGGACGGCGGCGGACAATCCGTCGAACCAAGTTTGATACTCGGAAAGCGGCAGGATTTCTTTCACCTCTCGGTTGGCGAGCTCGGTGAAATCGTTTGTCGGCCCGCTTTTAAGCCGGTCGATCAACGCCGCCCCGTCGGCGGGCAGGTCGCCCACCGCATATCCCGCATCCGCCATGGCGCGCAGCACATGCATGGTCCCCGCCGGGGTGTCGAGGCCGACGCCGTTGCCCATCCGCGCGTCCTTGTTCGGATAGTTGGCAAGGACCAGCGCGACCTTGCGATCCCGGGCTGCGGTGCACCGCAGCGTCGCCCAGTTTCGAGCCAGGTCGGCGACGAACGCGATCCGGTCGGGCACCGCGCGATAGGTCACCACGTCGCTTTCGGTGGCGTCGTCGCGGCGCGCCCGATCCTTGAACGACACGGCGCGGGTGAACACGCGCCCGTCGACTTCGGGCAGCGCCACGTTCATGGCGATATCGCGGGCCGACAGCCCGCGCGTCCCCTCGGCCCAGCCCGCGTGATTGCCGCCGGAAAACACGACTTGGAGCACCGGCGCGCCGCTGGCGTCGAAAGGCGTCACCGTGCGGTCGGCGCCCGGCGCCGACACCGCGAACCCGGTGGCATTCAACACCACGTCCGGCGGCGCATCTGCGAACAACGTGCCCAGCGTTTCCGAAGACACCGGGTCTTTCAGGCTTTGCGCGAATACCGGCAGCGGATTGAGCCCGGCCTCGGACAGGGCAGCGATCAACGCATCGGCGGGGCCGAGGTTCCCGGCCTGCACCAACGCGCGATAGAACACCAAGGCCGCCACGGGTCTATCCGACTGCCAGTGCGCGCGGACGTCGTCCAACGTCGGCGCGCTCGTTCCCGGCCAATACAGCCCGGCCCGCAGCAACGGCACCGGCTCGCGCCAGTCGGCGTCCGCCCCCAGCAACGACGACATATACAACAGAAGCTGCCGCGTGTTGTCCGGCCCACCGTGCACGGCGTATTGCAGCAATCGATGCTGCACCTCGGGCGGCACGGTCGCATAGGCCGCGAGCTCCGCATCGGGCTGGTCGTCGCCCGGCAATACGGCCAACTGTGCGCCGCTCGCCCGGCACGCTTCGGCGATCTGGTCGATGCCGTAGGGCCAATAGCCGTATCCGCCCAGCACCCGCACCACCACCAGCTTGGCGTGCGCGATCACCGCGTCGACGTAGACGTCGACCGACATGTTATGCCCGAGCTGCATGAAATTGGCGAGGCGGAGCGACGGCATCTGGATCCCGTCCGCAGCCAGCTCGGCCCGCGCGCCCGCCAACAGGGACAGTTCCGTGTCGGCGGCGGAGATAAACACGATGTCACCTGGCGTCTGGCCGAGATCGACGGCCTCCTCGCCGTCGGTGATCGCTCCCGGTTGCGCCGCCAGTAAGTGCATGGATGATCCCTAACCTATTCCCTCTCCCTCGGGGAGAGGGTTAGGGTGAGGGGGCCTCTCGTCAAGCATAGAGCTTGTCGCGGCAGCCCCTCATCCTGTCCTTCTCCCGTTTTGGCCCGCGCCAAACAAATTGGCGACGGGAGAAGGAACTCACGGTTTACCCGCGCAATGCCGCCGCGATGGCGTCCTTGTCGAGGCCGGTTTGGCCGATGACCACCAATTCGCTACGCCGCACCTCGCCGTCGCCCCATGGCCGGTCGAAATAGCGGTTGATGCGCGGGCCGACGGCTTGGATCACGTGGCGCATGGGTTTGCCCGGAACGTCCAAGAACCCTTTGATGCGCAGGATGTCGTGCGCGACGGTCACCGCTTTCAGCGTCTCCTCGAACGCCGCCGGATCGGCGACAGCCTCGAGCGACACCGAGAAGCTCTCGAAGTCGTCGTGGTCGTGCTCGTCGTGGTCTTCATGGTGCGATGGACGGGCGTCCAGGTCGTCTTCGGCGGCGGCGTTCATCGCCAGCAGAACCCGAAGATCGATCGCCCCTTCGACGGTTTCCACGACCCGCACGCCATCGCGTGCTTCCCGCGCGATCACCGAATGCACGTCGGGCTTGGCGCCCGCGTCCAGCAAATCCGATTTGTTCAACAGCACCATGTCGGCGCACAGCAACTGATCCTCGAACACTTCTTCCAGCGGCGAGTGGTGGTCCAAGTTCTCATCCTCTTCACGCACCGCCTGCACCGCCTCCGGATCGTCGGCGAACCGGCCATCGGCGACCGCCGGGCCGTCGACCACGGCGACCACCCCGTCGACGGTCACTTTCGATCGGATCTCCGGCCAGTTGAAAGCTTTGACCAGCGGTTTCGGCAGCGCCAGGCCGGACGTCTCGATCACGATGTGCTCCGGCGGCTCGTCCCGGTTCAAAAGCTTCTCCATGGTCGGCAGGAAATCGTCGGCGACCGTGCAGCAGATGCAGCCGTTGGCCAGTTCCAGAACGTCGTCCTCGGCACAGCCTTCGATGCCGCAGCCGTTGATGACCTCGCGGTCGACGCCGACGTCGCCGAATTCGTTGATGATCAGCGCAATGCGCCGCCCACCCGCATTGGCGAGGATGTGACGGATCAACGTCGTCTTGCCGGCTCCGAGAAAGCCCGTGATCACGGTGGCAGGAATTTTCATGTTATTCTTCGTCCTTCATGGTCATGGGAAGCCCGGCGGCGACAAACACCACCCGGTTGCACACCTCGGCCAACTTTTGATGCGCAAACCCGGCATGGTCGCGAAAGGCGCGGGCCATGTCGTTTTCCGGCACGATGCCGAGGCCAACCTCGTTGGACACGAAAACGGTCCGGGCCGTCAAGCTCGGAATGGTGGTACAAAGCTCGGCGACGGCGTTATCGACGTTTTTTCCGGCCATCATCAAATTTGTGATCCACAGCGTCAGGCAATCGACCAGCACCACGCGCCCGCAGCAGGCGTCGGATTTCAGCGCCAGCGTCAGGTCCAGCGGCACCTCCATGGTGGTCCAGGCTCCGCCGCGGCGTTTTTGGTGGGTCTTGATGCGGCTGCGCATCTCGTCGTCGAAGGCCTGTGCGGTGGCGACGTAGACAGCACCCCCTTCGGCCTCGGCGTCCTCGACCAATTTTTCGGCAAAGGCGCTTTTGCCAGACCGGGCGCCGCCCAAGACCAACGTCGCGTGGGGAAGATCGCTCATCGCCGCCTCACTGGTGATCGAGGGCCGGGCGGTTCACGTGCAGCACGCGCCACGCGCCGCCCCGACCGCGCAGCAGGCCGTCCGGCACATGCTCCATCACCGTCAGCGAGAGCGTGCTGACGCTGATCCCCATGCCGGACATGGGGTCCATGTTGAGCGCGTGCGCCAACGCGGCGCGCACCGTGCCGCCGTGCGACACGCAGACGATGTCTTCGCCGAGATGCTTCTCGGTGTATTCATCGATGGCTTCGCCGACGCGGGCGATCTGATCGGCGAAGCTTTCGCCGTTCGGGGTGCGGTTGCGCACCGGATCCTGCCAGAAGGCGTCATAGACCGCCGGGTCGGCGGCGCGCATGGCGTCCCAGGTCTGGCCCTGCCAGTCGCCGAAGGACTGCTCGCCGAAGCGCTCATCGATGTGCGGGTCCGGGGTTTCGAGCCCGGCGTCGCGGATCGATTGCGCCGTCAGTTTGGCGCGGCTGAGATGCGAGGTGAACCATTTGGCCTCGCCCGGCAAACGGCGCGCCAGCGATTCGAAGGACGCTGTGTCCGACACGTCGCAGGCGACGTCGTCGCTGCCGTAGATTTTACCCTCGACCCCGACCACAGGGGCGTGGCGCACCAAGTACCAGCGCGTCGCATTCGTCGTCATAAGTACCCTACCGTCCAAGCGGCGGCGCTGAGCAGCACCGCGGTTTCCGTCAGTTGTTGCAACGCGCCGAGCACGTCGCCCGTTTGCCCGCCGAGTTTCCTGTGCGCCCAATACAACAGCCAGACCCCGGCGGGAAGGGAAACCAGGACGCTGAGAAGCGGCACCCATCCCTGCAGGCCCAGCATCAGCGCCGCCGTCGCGACGCCGAGCGCGATCAGCACCCCGCGCGGCTGGGGTTGGCCGGCATCCGCCGAGCGGCCGTCGACGCGCGCGGCAGGCAGGCTGAGCATCGCCAAGGGCAGCACGGCGCGGGAGAACGCCGCCGCCGCGATCATCGCCCCCCACGCCAGGCCCGGGCCCGGAATGCTGGCGAGCGCGGCGGCCTTGATGCCGACGATGAAGATCAACGCCAGCACCCCGAACGCGCCGGTCCGCGAATCCCGCATGATTTCCAGTGCGCGTTTCTTGCCGTGCGCCCCCATCCCGTCGGCGACGTCCGCCAGCCCGTCCTCGTGCAGGGCGCCGGTCACCAGCGCCTGCACCGCCAACGCGATGAACGCGCACGCCAGCGGATGCAGATGGGTCGAGGCCGCCATGTAAAGGACACCCCCCGCAAGTCCGCCGACGACCAAGCCCGCGACGGGAAACGCCCACGCCGCGTCGGCGAGGCGCATCGCCTCGATCCCGCGGATGCGACCGACGGGAATGCGCGTCAGGAACAGAAATGCGTAGCGAAGCTCGTTGAATATCCGCGCCATGACGCGGTTCTATCGTTTGTACGCATCGATGGCCACCCCCTCACCTGTCCTCTCCCCCAACGTCGTTAGGGGAGAGGGACTCTCGGATCAGGGTCCTTCTCCCCCAGGCACCTGGGGGAGAAGACAGATGAGGGGGCGCATCGCCGAACAGCAGACAGGAACACCCTCACTTAGGCCAGAGCGCGGTGCCGGGATAGAACTGCGACCACGCGAACCAGAACGCCTGATGGCTGCCGAGGTCGGTCCCGTCCGCGCCGACGGCGCGGATGCCGCCGGCCTCCAGTTGCAGGCGCACATTCTCGTAGGCGATCTCTTCGCCGTTCCTGAGCGCCAGCAGGGCGGCACTTCGCTGAAACGCCACCGGTTTACCGGACGCGGTCACCGCACCGATGACATCCTCGTGCACCGGCAAACGCGGGTCGACGTCGCCGACCGGAAAGATCGGGCCATCGGCGTCGCGTCCGCTGCGGAAATCGAAATCGCGGCCGAGGGCGAGCTCTTCGATCAGCACGGTCGTTTCCGGATGCGCTTTCTTCCACGTGCCCCAATCGGTGGTGACCACCGTCGCCTGTTCGAGGGTCACGCCTTTGTCGGCGAGCGGCCCGGTGACCGCCTTACCCAGGAACGTATCGAAGACGGAATGCGTTTCGATGTCGTACATGACCTTGTTGGAGCGGATCAGAAGCCCCGACGTGCGCAGGATCGGCCGCGCGACGCCTTCGGGCAATCGGTCTGTGAAATACGCCTGCGCGGCGCCACACAACGTGCAGTAGGGAATGCCGAGGTCGCGGCCACCGAGGGTATCGTTGACCATTTCGCGGACTTCCATGATGCGCCGCGGATAGGCCCGGTACTCGCCGTTGATCCCGATGCCGAACACGATGTCGTCGTCTTTCAGCCACGTCGCCTCGGCGGCGCTGCTGACCGCGGGATTGTCGGCGGCGGGAATGCAGTTGCAGGGATCGTCGGTGGTGTCGTACGGGCGATCGTCGATCAAGACGCCACCCCAGGACACCAAGCGCCAGTCGATATCGCCTTCGACGAAAATCCGCTCCCAACCGGGGACCAGACCCGTGAAGATGGTGCGCTTGGCCACCAGATAGTCGGGCGGCGCCGGAATATCCCAGGCGATCAGATGATCGGTCACGAAGCCCCAGCTTCGGCCCTTTTCCGGATCGACCCCCAGCAATGTGGCGGCGGTCGACCCCAATTCGCTTTGCAGCCAGCGTTGCGTAACGAACCGCATCATGTCGCTGATGATCCATGCGATCCGGGGATCTTTCGACTCGGCGATGACCTTTAACGCTTCGCGTTCTTCCTCACCCCACGTCTGTTGGACGATACTCTGCAGCAGCGCGAGGTCGATGGCGGCCTTGACCACCGAACTCTGCCGGCCTTCGGGGACCGCCGGCGGCTCGCCGAACTGTTCGATGGCGTAAGGTGTCGGCCCGGAGGTCTGTTGCGCCAGGGCGCGCTCGGCGGCGAACACCAACAACGCCATCAGCGGCGCCAAGATCAAGAGATGGGCGGGGGACCGGACTGCGGATATCATGGGACTGCCTTTCCTGTGCCAAAGCCACGCACTAGGCGCGGGATACCATGGTGTATTCTGACGCGGGCGTTTGGCGATGCCAGTCACGATGCTTCAGCAAAACGTGATCGGGGGCGCCAGGGCGGTCCCCCTCACCTGTCCTCTCCCCCAACTTCGTCAGGGGAGAGGGACTCTCGGATCAGCGTCCTTCTCCCCCATGGCCATGGGGGAGAAGACAGATGAGGGGGCTTGGTTATCGCGATGCCGCCCAGTACCCTCCCCCGCATGACGACCGCACCTCGCACCATGGCCGACATCGAAGAGGTCTTGCGAACCGCGCCCGGCCCGTCCGAGGACGCCGCCGCGGCCGCAGACGCGCGCGACGCAACCCTGACCAAACCGGCGGGCGCGCTGGGCCGGCTCGAATACCTCGCGGCGTGGATGGCCGCCTGGCAGGACCGCACCCCGCCCAGCTGCGAGGCGCCGGCGGTGCGGGTGTTCGCCGCCAACCATGGCGTCGCGGCGCGCGGCGTGTCGGCCTATCCGCCGGACGTGACGGCGCAAATGGTCGCCAACTTCGAGGCCGGGGGTGCTGCGGTCAATCAACTGGCGGGGGTCGCCGGGGCCACGTTCGCGGTGGTGCCCTT
This sequence comes from Rhodospirillales bacterium, assembly GCA_965601835.1. Classification (GTDB taxonomy): domain Bacteria; phylum Pseudomonadota; class Alphaproteobacteria; order Rhodospirillales; family Casp-alpha2; genus UBA4479. The sequence continues at coordinate 2,910,354 of OZ271842.1, read as the reverse complement.
GGACCTGGACACCCCGACCCACGATTTCACCAAAGCCGCGGCCATGACCGAAGACACCTTTCTGACAGCGGTCCGCGCCGGCTGGGAAGCGGTGCCGGACGGCTGCGATCTGTTGGCCCTGGGCGAGATGGGGATCGGCAACACGACGGCCGCCGCCGCCGTATGCCATGCGCTGTTCGGTGGCGGGGCAGCGGATTGGACCGGGCCCGGCACCGGCGTCGATGCCGACGGCGTGTCGCTGAAAGCCCGCGTGGTCGCCCAGGCCGTGGCGGTGCACGCAGACGCGGCGGGGCCGATCGACGTGCTGCGGCGTCTCGGTGGGCGGGAATTGGCGGCAATGGCCGGGGCGGCGCTCGCGGCCCGGCACCGGCGCGTTCCCGTACTGGCCGACGGTTACGTCTGCGGCGCGGCGCTGGCCCCCTTGGCGACGGCAGTGCCGGGAGCGTTGGATCACGTGATGGCGGCGCATGTCTCGGCGGAGCCGGGGCACCGGCGATTGTTGGATTCGCTCGGGATGACGCCGCTGTTGGACTTGAACATGCGGCTGGGCGAGGCGTCCGGCGCGGCGCTGGCGATCAACATCGTCACGTCGGCGGTGGCCTGCCACACCGGTATGGCGAGCTTCGCCGACGCCGGGGTCAGCGGCAAAGAGTAATCCCATAATAGACCCGATGCGTATCATCCATTAAGGATGGTACCGAGACAGGTGCGCGGCGCAGCCGACGCGCGCGATAGAGGGAGTTGAGACGCACATGGCCTATTCCGTAAAGCCGATGCTCAGAGCCACGGCGGTCGTATCCATCGGCCTCGTCGTCGCGGCGTGCGAGCCCGAGGTGGTCGAGGCGCCGGAACGCATCCGCGCCATCAAATCCTTCAACGTGACCGAGGTGGCGCGCGGCGACGTTCGGCGCTATTCCGGCACCGTGTCCGCCGCCGACAGCTCCAACCTGGCGTTCGCGGTCTCGGGCACCGTCGCCACCGTGACGGTCAATCGCGGCGACCGGGTGACCCAGGGTCAGGTCCTGGCGACCCTGGACGACGAGAGTTTCCGCCTGGATGTCGAAGCCGCCCGCGCCGAGGTCGAGGCCAAGCGCTCCGAGCTTGCGCAGCAGGACGCCGAACTGGAACGCCAGGAAGAGCTGTTCCGCCTGGGGTGGGTCGCCAAGGCGGCATTGGAAAAAATCACCGCCCAGCAGGCGGCGGCGGAAGAAGCGCTGAACCTGTCGCGGTCGCGGCTCGGTATCGCGGAGCGGGATCTGGAAAAAACCAAACTGGTGGCGCCGTTCGACGGCATTATCGCGGAGCGCAGCGTCGAGCCGTTCGCCGAGGTGCAGACCGGCCAACAATTGTTTCAGTTGGACACCGAAGAGGCGCTGGAGGTCGAGTTCTCGGTCGCGGATGCGGTGATCTCGCGGGTCGTGCTGGGCGCGCCGGTGGCGATTTCGGCGTCCATCGTGCCGGGCTGCGGCTGCACCGGCCGGGTCACGGAAATCGGCGCCGCGTCCACCGCGGGCAACGCCGTGCCGGTGACCGCGGCGATCCTGAGCGGACCCGACGGCCTGTTGCCGGGCATGGCGGTGGAAGCCAGCGTGTCGCTATCCGGCGACACCGCGGCGGATAACCTTTTGGTGCCGCTGGTGGCGATCGCGCCCGGCGGCGACGGAGAAAGCGGCTACGTCTTCAAGTTCGATCCGGAAAGCGGCACCGTGAACAAGACGCCGGTGCAGCCCGGCGGCTCCATCGACGGCAATTTCGTCAGCATCCAAAGCGGCGTCGAGGTCGGCGACATCATCGCCGCCGCCGGTGTCAGCCTGTTGCGCGACGGACAGCGCGTCACCTTGATGACGCAGTGACCGCCCGATGAACATCACATCGCTCGCGCTCGGCAGTTCGCGCGTCACCGTCAGCGGCATTTTCCTGATCCTGGTCATCGGGATCACGCTCTATCTGTCGTACCCGAGCGCCGAGGACCCGACCATTACCATCCGCGAGGCGTCGATCACGGCCAACAATCCGGGCATGTCGCCGGAACGGGTGGAGGAGTTGATCACCAAGCCGCTGGAAGAAGCGATGCGCGAAATCGCCGAATTGGACGAGATCAAATCCACGTCCAAGTTCGGCTCCACCAAGATCAAGCTGACGATCCGCGACGAGGTCGATGACCTGGACGCGGTGTTCCAGGACATCCGCAACAAGGCGGCGGACGTGGAGCCGACACTGCCGTCGGGGACATCGGCCCTGGAAATCGCCGACGACGAGGGGCTGACGGCGATCGCCACCATCGCGCTGTGGGCCGACGGGTTCACCTTGCCGGAAATGCGCGACGTGGCGCGCGACGCGCGCGACCGGCTGTACACCCTGGACGGGATCCGCCGCATCGATATCTACGGCGTGCAGCCGGAACGCATCTATTTGGAGACCACGCCGGGCAAGCTGGCGGAACTGGGCGTGTCGCCGCAGGCCGTGTTCGGCGCGCTGGCGCAACAGAACATCATCGCACCCGGCGGCACCATCACCGCCGACAGCCGCAGCGTGCTGATCGAGCCGACGGGCAATTTCGAAAACGCCGACGAGATCGCCGACGTGGTGTTTCAAATTCCGGGCACCGACCGGGTCATGCGGCTGGGCGATGTGGTCGAGGTGCGCCGGTCCTTGGTGGAGCCGCCGCAGAACCCGGCATTCTTCAACGACCGCCAAGCCATCATCCTTTCCGTCGCCACGGTCGAGGGTACCAATAACGTGGAATTCGGCGAACGGCTGACGGCGATGCTCGACGACATCCAGCAAAGCCTGCCGATCGGCTACGTGTTCGAGTATGCGACCTATCAGCCGGAACTGATCGCCGTCGCCGTCGATAGCGCGGTGTCCAACGTCTATCAGACGCTGACCATCGTGCTGGTCGTGGTGATGATTTTCCTCGGCGTGCGGACCGGTCTGATCGTCGGCTTCTTCGTGCCGCTGACCATGTTGCTCGGGATCATCGTCATGCGGATGCTGGAGGTGGAACTGCAACGCATGTCGATCGCTGCGACGATCATCGCGCTCGGGCTGTTGGTCGACAACGCCATCGTCGTCGCCGAGGACATCCGGGTACGGCTCAGTAACGGCGTCGACCGCATCGCGGCGGCGAAGGCGTCCGGCGGCACGCTCGCGATCCCGCTGTTCACGTCGTCGCTCACCACCATCCTCGCGTTCATGCCGATGATGCTGTTGGAGGGCGGGTCCGGCGAGTACGTGCGCTCGTTGGCGCAGGTCGTCACGATCCTGCTGTTGTCGTCGTGGCTGCTGTCGATGACGGTCACGCCGGCCATGTGCGCATGGTTCATGAAGACCGACGACACCCCCCAAGACACACCCCAAGAGGCCCCGGAAACGCCGAAATACAGCGGCGTCATGTACGACATCTACCGCAAGGTGCTGACGGTGTTCCTGCGCTTCCGGCTGCTGTGCATCGGCGGCCTGCTGGCGGCGCTGGTGCTGTCGGTCAACGTGCTCGGCATGATCAAGACCGAATTCTTTCCCCTGGGCGACCGCAACCAGTTCCTGATCTATCTGGATTTCGAGGCCGGCACCGACGTGCGCGAGACGCAGCGCGACCTGCGCCGGTTGACCGGCTGGCTCGCCGATCCCGAGGTCAACCCGGAAATCACCAGTCACGTCGCCTATGTCGGTTTCGGCGGGCCGCGCTTTTTCTTGGCGCTCTCGCCCGTCGACCCGGCGCCGCACCGCGCCTTCGTCGTGGTGAATACCAAGGACTTCGATTCCGTGGCGCCGCTGATTACCCGCATCAACACGTTCATGGACGCCAACATCGCCGGCGCGCGGTCCGACGCCAAAAAGATGTGGTTCGGCGGCTCCGAACCGGGGCTGGTGGAAATTCGCCTGATCGGGCCGGACGGCGACACGCTGTCGGATTTCGCCACCCAGACCATGAACGCTTTCCACGCCGTGCCCGGCACCGTCGGCATCAAGCAGGATTGGGAGAACAAGGTCCTGAAGTTGGTGGTCGATGTCGACCAGACCCGGGCGCGGCGCGCCGGCGTGACCTCCGAGGATGTCGCCAACAGCCTGCAGGCGGCGTTCTCCGGCACCCAACTCAGCGACTACCGCGAAGGCGACAAGACGATCCCGATCGTGCTGCGCGGGCACGAGGATCTCAGGTTCTCGCTCGCCGGTATCCAGCGGGTGCAGGTCTATTCACGCACCAACGACGCCTTCGTCGCCTTGGAACAGGTGGCCACCGTGCGCGGCGCGTGGACCTACGGGACCATCAAACGGTACAACCAGCAGCGCACCCTGACGGTCGAAGCCCGCAACCCGAACATCGCGGCGCCCAAACTCTATGAGCAGGTGCGCGAGACCGTCGAAGGCCTGGACTTCCCGCCCGGTTACCGCTTCGAGATCGGCGGCGAGATCGAGGATCAGGCGGAAGCCAACGAGAAACTGTTCGGCTACCTGCCGCTGGCATTGGCGGGCATCGTGCTGTTGCTGATCGGCCAGTTCAATTCGTTCCGCAAGGGCAGCATCATCGTCCTCACGATCCCGCTGATCCTGATCGGCGGGACTGTGGGATTGGTGGTGATGGGCGCGCCCTATGGGTTCATGGTGCTGCTCGGGTTCTTCAGCCTCGCCGGGATTTTGATCAACAACGGCATCGTGCTGATCGACCGCATCCAAGAAGAAGAGCAAGCCGGGCGCGAGCCGCTGGACGCGGTCATCACCGCGTGCCTGGCGCGGCTGCGGCCGATCCTGATGGCGACGCTGACCACGGTGCTGGGGCTAATCCCGCTGATCCTGTTCGGCGGCGCGCTGTTCTATGGGATGGCCAGCGTCATCGCCTTCGGGCTGATCGTGGCGACGGTGTTTACGCTGGGCTTCGTGCCGGCGGCATACACGTTGATGTTCGGCATCTCGACCAAATCGGTGGGTGAGCGCTGAGGCCTTTAGCCGCGTTTGAACTCGTTGAAATGCTCCAACAGCATCCGGTATTCCTCGGGAATGTCGTCGCTGTAGACCATGCCGATCAGCGCACCGCCGTCGAGCACCGGCAGATGATGAAAATCCCCGGCGATCATTTTCTCGATCGCGTGTGCGACGGTGTCGCCGGCGTCCACGGTGACCGGATCCGCCGACATGATGGCGGACACCGGGGTCCCCGCGACATCGAGGCCTTTGGCGACGCACTTCTGCACGATGTCCTTTTCCGACAGAACACCGGCCACCGCGCCGCCGTCCAGAACGGCGACGGCCCGCGCGTTTTCCCGCGCCATGGTCTCGGCCGCCGCCTGCACCGTATCGTCCGCGACGACGGCGACGACCGGCCGCGCGCCCAACAGCGCTCGCACGTCTTTTAAGATCATTTGATGAACACACCCCTTGTTGCCGAATCGCAGTTTATCGGATTTCGCAGCGTGTTTCAGAAATATTACAGCGGCGCAGGAATTCTACCGACCCATAACTAATCCGCTTTGGCACTGCGGAGAGGCATAATCTATGATGCATTGAAACTAAGACGCTGCGCACTCACTGACACACGCACCCCCGAACGTCAAAAGGGCCGCAACGTAGCGGCCCTTGTGCGTCAAAATCCGTTGTCTGTATCTCTAAACATGGAGTGATCCTCCTACGTTGTTAACGATCCAGCCACCTCGCCCGTTTGTCTATAGGTATCTTCCCTCAAAAACAAGTTAACGTCGGGCAATGCGCTTGCTATAAAGTGCTTATGACTACTACTCACGCGATTTTGATCGGTGCATTTCTCGCCACATTGGGGTGGATTTATACAGCTAGACGACAAAGAGCGCTAGCCCGAAAAAACCATACCTTCAACGCCCTACTCCAAACAAGCTTCAACTCAGACATATACGATGCCTTTCGGCTTATCGCGCCACACCTCAGAGCCTGCTCTCTACCGGACCTATCGATTGACGATAACGAACGACTAAAAAATGCGGTGCGGCGACTCCTCAATCATTACGAGTTCCTGGCGGCGGGCGTCCGAAACGGTGATATCGACGAGCGCCTTTTGCACGATTCAGAGCGGGGAAGTATCATATCGCTTTTTGAATGCTGCCATAAACATATCTACAGCGTCCGTGATACTCGTAGCAGACAATCAATATATGAGAACCTTGAATGGCTGGCGCAACGCTGGACAACTCGTCAGCCAAGTTTGCTCGCGTCATTTGTCGAAATTGTTGCCAGCCGCCCTTTGCCCGGGAGACGTAACTCAAACTCTCATTAGGTAAAATAGACCCACGCAAGTTTGCGCTTTTTCTGTCGATTGTAAGTCAACTACGCGACGCATCGACTAACCCGTCGCTCTGGCTTTCTATTAGATGCCATAAGGCTATTGCATGAATCATCCGTTCGCTAAGCCACGCACAAAATGCACAGCGCCACGGCAGTATTGCTGAATGCCCATACGCCGAAAAGTATGGCATGGTCTTTACTCGTTTCGCTACGACCACCCTTGCTCACCATGATCCGGTAAGATGCGGCTTGGCGAGCGAAGAAGCGCGGGGTTTCGGTTCCCAGGGACCATGCGCTCGTTTAGTATCGCGGCGATTTTCCCGATGCGTCGAGAGTAGGCCAAGCCGCCCATGAACGCCGATGCCTTTCAGGCACTCCTTTTTCTTGTTTTGTCCGCGTGGCTGATGTGGGCGTCCGTGCCCGAACCGGCACGGTTCCGGACCGAACTGCGGTGGCTGGCGGCAGGCTTCCTGGCGCTCGCCGGCGCGAGCGCGGACGGCGTCCTGTGGCCGCCGGTGGCCGGCGGCGCGGTGCTGCTGACGGCGGTCGGGACCGGATGCGCGGTGACCGGCGTGTTCCGCCTGGTCACCAATATGCGGCGGCGCGCCACGACCACCGAAGCCATCCGCTCCGCCCTCGATACATCGTCCGATGGGGTGTGGCTGTACGACAGGAACGAGCGGGTGATCTTCAGCAACGATCGCTACCACGAGATCAACCCGGACGCCCCGGCGAAACACGAGATCACGAACTACACCATGGAAGAGTTGCTGCGCTTGAATCAGCCACTCAAAGACCGCGACGCCAAGCACGATCCGGACGCCCGCATTCAGGAACTGCTCGCCGAGCGGCGGAGCGGCCGGGAAATCTCCAAGGAGGTGATTCGCCCCGACGGCACGGCGTTTCTGATCCGCGCCAAGCCGACGCCGGACGGGGGGTTGCTGGTCCTGCAAACGGACATTTCCGCGCAGAAAGCCGCGGAGCGCGAGTTGCGCGCGGCCAAGGAGGCCGTCGACGACGCCAACCGGGATCTGGAACGCAACGTCGCGGACCGGACCCGCGAACTGCACAGCGCGTTGGTGGCGGCGGAAATGGCCAACCGCTCGAAGACCGATTTTCTCGCCAACATGAGCCACGAACTCAGGACCCCGCTGAACGCCATCATCGGCTTCGCCGACATGATCCGGCATGGCAAATTCGGCCCCGTCGGCAGCGCGCGCTACACGGAATACGCCGACGACATCCACGACTCCGGGACGCATCTATTGGAATTGATCCACGATATCCTGGACGTCTCGCGGATCGAAGCGGGGCAGCTGACGATCGCGCCGGAGCACATCGATATTCAAGAAGCGTTCGACGACTGCGCCGCCATGATCGCGCCGCGCGCCGACGCCGGCGCCTTGGCGCTGTCGTTCACCGCCGCGCCCGGCATGCCGCCGGTGTTCGCCGACGGCCTGCGCCTGAAGCAGATTTTGCTGAACCTCACCGGCAACGCCATCAAGTTCACGCCCGAGGGGGGAACGGTCGCGGTCACGGCGGACACGACGGCGGACGGCGGGATCGCGATCTCGATCCGCGACACCGGGGTCGGTATGACCGAAGAGCAGATCGAACGGGCGCTGGAGCGGTTCGGCCAGGCGGGGGACAATCACATGGTGTCCCAAGAAGGCGTGGGGCTCGGTCTCGCCATCTGCAAATCGTTTATGGAACTGCACGGCGGCAGCCTCGGGATCGAGAGCACGCCCGGCGCGGGCACCACCGTCACCGTGACGTTTCCGCCCCGGGCTTGAGGGGGTGCACCTGTCACGCATCCCGCCTACACGCAAGAAACCATCGGGCTCCCTTCGCTCGACTTAACGATAAAACCCCTTCGTTTTTAGGGTCTTTCGACGTACAACTGTACCGATAAATAATGCAAGGGGGCGATAATGAGAATTGGGAGTGTTATCTTAAGCGTCGCGGTCGTGTTCGGCCTGACAGCTTGCCAAACCGTGACGATATCCTTTTCGGGCGATTACACAAAGACACGCATCGCGGACGTCGACTTGTCCGACCGCAAAAATGGTGTCGAGTATCCAGATGCTGCTTGCATCGACGGTGCAGGTGATATTCGGACAGACAATCTTCGCAGCCGATTCGATACGAGCGGGAAGTCTTTTAAGCCCGACAGCCCCACCGGATGGCAGTTCGTTGGTCAACCTACCCGGTTTACGTTGCCAACAAACAATCCGCCGTTTGTCGACTGGAATGGTTCGACGGTTAATTGCGCCAAGGTCCAAAGCAGTAACGCGGAACCGGACCCGACAGATCTTCGGGCACTCAGCGTTTCGGTCACGATTAACCAGGATTGCCACGAGACACAGCAGTGCAATCAAATGACCTGGCACAAGGTGCCGTTTTTCTATCGAGGACGAATCGAACGTATCGCGCGCGCACCACTACTTGAGGATAAGAAACGGGAAACTTACGCGACATTTCCGTACGAAAGCGAGGTCGAGTTCCGATACAGGCATGGGTTACCCGCAGACAGTTACGCCGTTGCACCACATGCGGGGTCCGAGCCATCTTCGGACCGGCTTCCGAAGGTCGCCGTGAGGATAGAGATCGACGACGACAATACCGGAAAAATAACGGTACTCACCGATAGCAACCGGTGCCAAGACAGGTTCATTGCCAATTTCAAGACGCATAACACGGTCGTCGGAGTGCGTCGCCTTCGTGATGGCGAGACGTGTGCCGGGCTCGAAGAGAAACAACTCAAGGCGGCCGTTACGGGATCATAGCCCGGCAGCATATAGCCGGCCCGGTGAAAGTTACACGATTGGTGCGATTGCCCGTCGGCTCGCGATCCGCAGGAGTTGAGAGCGATTGACGCGCGCAATGCTCACATCTTGCGCTCAATCCTTCGCCACGTCGGACGCGAACCGCGCCGCGTTTTCCTTGAGGAAGTCGCTCTCGTCCGCAGCGCCCCAGAACGCCGGTTGCGCCTTGGGGATGGTCAGCGCCTTTTGGATGTGCGGGCGGGCATCCAGCCGGTCGAACCAGGCCTGCAGGTTCTTGAGCCCGTCGACCGGCGTCTTGGCCCACACATAGGCCCGCGCCCACGGATAGGTCGCCATGTCGGCGATGGTATAGTCGTCGGCGGCGAGCCAGTCGCGCCCCGCCAGCCGGGTGTCCAGCACCTCCAACAGTCGGCGGGTCTCGTCGACGTAGCGTTTGATGGCGAACGGATTGTCCTCGCCATTGGGGGCGGCGATCCGCTGGAAGTACATCGCTTGGCCCATCATCGGGCCGATGCCGGCCATCTGGAACATCAGCCATTGCAGCACTTCGGAGCGGGCGTTCGCATCGCCGGGCAGGAACCGCCCGTACTTCTCCGCCAGATACCACAGGATGGCGCCGCTCTCGAACACCGCGAAATCGTTGTTGGACCGGTCGACGATGGTGGGAATCCGCCCGTTCGGATTGAGCATCAGGTAGTCCGGCGCCTTTTGTTCGCGTTTCGAGAAATCGATGAAGGTCAGATCGTACGGGACCTCGGCTTCTTCCAAGAAGATCACCGGCTTGTAGCCGTTCATGGTCGCGGCGGTATAGAGATGGATGTCGGGCTGGCTCATGGCGGGGTCCTTCGCGCTGCGGTCGGGATTGACGCGGCGAAGGTGCGCTCGTAAGTTTCAAAAATCAACTAGTATACGTTTTGTAACCTAAATCGTACGAGCGCACGCATGGACGCCCACATCACCACCGACGCCAAGGGACGCAAGAAAGCGCACGAGGTGTGCGACACCCCGTGCCCCATCGAACGCGGCATGCGGGTGTTGGGCGGCAAGTGGACCGGCTCGATCCTATGGCACCTGAAGGACGACCCGGTGCGCTTCAACGACCTCAGTCGGATGATCGGCGGCGCCAGCAAGAAGATGATCAGCGAACGGCTGAAACAGCTGGAGGACCAGGGCCTGGTGACCCGCACAGTGCTCGACACCGCGCCTGTGGCGGTGGAGTACGGCCTGACCCCGTTCGGGCACTCGGCGCTGAGATGCCTCGACGAATTGCGGGTCTGGAGCGAAGCCCTGCCGCACGAGTTGGGTGGCGCGGGACGATAGGATTTCGGCGCGTCCGGCAATACCAATATTTTTCCAAGGGGATTGACGCCGTTCCGGCATCCGTGATTGGATGAGGAACTTGGTGGCCAGAGGCCAAAGGCCTAGGCTTAAAAGAGAACCCGGTGCGCCGTACCCAACAGGGAGCAAATCCGGGGCTGTACCCGCAACTGTGAGCGTGAGGGGTGCCATACGAGACCACTGGGGAAACCCGGGAAGGTCGGCACACAACCCGATGACCGCAAGCCAGAAGACCTGCCAGGTATTTTAGTAACCCTCGATTGGGGCGGGTGTCCCCAAACAGGAGAATGAAATGCCTTCGAATACGTCTTCGGATTCCGTCCGACCCCCGTTCAACTTCACCGAAATCAGCACACGGCGCCTGTTGATCGGCGTTGGCCTTACCTGCGCCGTGCTTTGGGCGGTCATCGCGGCCACCGTCAGCCTCTAAGACCCAAGGTCTGAGCCATGATGCTGTCGGCCGCGGGCCTGGCCCTCGGGTACCGGAGTGTGCCCGTCGTACGCAACGTATCGTTCGCGCTATCACCCGGCGACGTGCTGGCGGTGATCGGCCATAACGGCTGCGGCAAGTCGACGCTGGTCAAAACGCTGCTGGGCAATTTACCGCCGATCGCGGGAACGATCGATTGGCCTATGGGGGGGCCGGACACCATCGCCTATCTCGGCCAACGGACCGAGTTCGACACCCGGTTCCCGATCCGGCTGCGCGATCTGGCCGAGATGGGATCGTGGGGCGATCTCGGCTTTACCAAGCGGGTCGACGACGCCGGGCGGGCGCGAATCGCCGATGCGCTGGCACGCACCGGCACCGACGCCATCGCCGACATGCCGATCCACACCCTGTCGGCGGGCCAGCTGCAGCGGGCGCTTTTCGCCCGCACTATCGTGCAGGACGCGCCGCTGATCCTGTTGGACGAGCCGTTCACCGCCATCGACCAGGCCACCGAGCAGGACCTTCTGTCCCTGATCGACGATTGGCGGGCAGAGGGCCGGGCCACGGTTCTGGTGCTGCACGACCTGTCGGCGGTTTTGCAGCACTGCACCTCGGCGTTGTTGCTGGGCCGCGGCAAGGCGCGGTTCGGCGACCCGCGCGTCGTGCTGACGCCGTCGAACCTGGTCGAGCAGGGCTACATGTCGTCGAGCCAGGCGGCGTGGCAGGAAACCATGTACCGCGGCGCGGGCGCGGACGCAGAGGACACACCCAATGTTTGAGTGGCTGCACTACGACTTCATGCTGCGGGCCCTTGCGGCGACCAGCGTATTGAGTTTTTCCGTCGCCCCGGTGGGCGCGTTCCTGGTGCTGCGGCGTCTGTCCCTGGCCGGCGAAGCGATGGCCCACGCCATCGTCCCCGGCATCGTCATCGGCTTCGTGGTCGCCGGGCTGTCGGTGGCGTCGATGATCGTCGGCGGCTTGGCGGCGGGGATCACCGTCGCCGTGCTGACCAGCGTGCTGGCGCGCTACACCATCATCCGCGAGGACGCGAGCCTGGCGTCGCTGTACCTGATCGCGCTGGCCTTGGGCATCTTCATCCTGTCGGCGGCGGGCTCGGCGGTGCCGCTGAAAAGCTTCCTGTTCGGCTCGATCCTCGGCATCGACAACGAGACGTTGATCCTGATCGGCGCGACGGCGACCGTCACGCTGATCAGTTTCGCGGTGATCCTGCGGCCGCTGATCGCCAATACCGTCGACCCCGTGTTCTATGAAAGCCAATCGACGCGCCCCGGGCTGGTGGTGCAATGGTTCATGTTCCTGGTGGTGCTGAACCTGCTGGGCGCGTTCAAGGCGCTCGGCACCCTGATGGCGGTCGGCCTGATGATCCTGCCGGCGACCGCGGCGCGGTATTGGGCCTCGACGCTGACGGGGTATTTGTTGCTGACCTTCGTCTTCGCCATCGCCAGCTGCTGGCTCGGCCTGATTATTTCCTACTACGTCCCCGACGTCCCGTCCGGCCCGGCCATCGTGCTGGTCGCCGGCGGCTTCTTCGTCGCCAGTTTGCTGCTGGCGCCGCAGGGTCTGGGGTTCTTCAAGTCGCGGTCCCGTACCGCGCACAGCACGACCTCACCCGAGGCAAAACACTCATCACTTCAATTTGGGGAGAAAATGAAATGAGATCATTCCTAACCGGTTTATTCGTCCTGGCCGTCTTGGCCATCCACCCGGCGGCGGCGCACGAGCGCCTCAATGTCGTCGCCAGTTTCTCGATCCTCGGCGACATGGTCGAACAGGTCACCGGAGACCTTGCCACCGTCACCACCATCGTCGGTCCGGACGCCGACGCCCACGTCTATCAACCCAGCACCAGCGACGCCAAGGCGGTCGCCAATGCCGACGTGATCTTCGTCAACGGCATGGGCTTTGAGACCTGGTCCGACACGTTGATCGCGACGGCTGGCGGCAACGGTCAAGTGTTCGTCGCGACCGAGGGGGTTGCGCCGGTGCGCGTCGACGGCGAGATCGATCCGCACGCCTGGAATGCGCTGACCAACGGTGTGATCTACGTTCGGAACATTGCCGCCGGCATGGCCAAGGCGGACCCCGAACACGCGAGCATGTACAAGGCCAATGCCGACGCCTACATCACACGCCTTCTGAATGTCCACGAAAATGCCAAGGCCGCGTTTTCCACGCTGCCCGATGACCGCCGCACGGTGGTGACCGCGCACGACGCCTTCGGCTACCTCGCCGATGCGTACGGGCTTAACTTCCTGTCGCCGGTGGGCATCGACACCGAGGCCGAGCCGTCGGCGGCTGATCTGGCGACCTTGATCGACCAATTGAAAGAAACCGGCGCGGGCGCGCTGTTCGTCGAGAACATCACCAGCCCGGCGTTGGTCGAACAGATCTCGCGGGAGACCGGGATCGAGATCGGCGGCCGGCTGTTCTCGGACGCACTGTCGGAACGGGGCGGACCGGCGACCAGCTATATCGCCATGTTCGAGCACAACCTGGGGGCGCTGATCGCGGCGCTGAAACCCAGCAGCTAAACCGCGCGGGCGGTCCGTCGTAAGCGGTGCGCGGGTGCCGCTGCCGGCGGATCGCCCAAGCTCACCACCGCATCGCGCAGGTGGTCCAACAAGGCTTGGCGGCTCGGCAGTCCGGTCAGGCTTTCCGGGCTCAACGGATCGCCGATCCGCGCCGACACCTCGCCGCCGATCCGCCGCACCACCTCGCGCAGGATCAACGCCTCGCGCAGGGTGTCGCTGAACTTGCTGACGAACTGAAACATCGGCCCGTTCTGCCCCTCGAAGAATATCGGCACCACCGGCGCGCCCGAGGCCTCCACCAGTTTCGCGGTGAACAGCTTCCACGGGGTTTCCCGCGCGGCGCCGAACACGGTATCCGCGGTAGACACCCGGCCCGCCGGAAACACGATCAACGCCCCGCCGTCGTCGAGGGTCTGCAGCGCCGCGCGCTTGGACGCGACGTTGCTGCGCAGCGCCGATGACGATCCGTCGAACTCGATCGGGATCAGATACGGCCGGAACACGTGCGCCCGGCCGAGCGCCGCATGGGCGATCACCTTCATATCGTTGCGGACCCGCGACACCAGATAGCCGATGGCGATACCGTCGATCACCCCGAACGGATGATTGGCAATGACGATCAGCGGCCCCGTCGCCGGCATCGCCGCCAGCCGCACCGCGTCGTAGGTGACCGTGAGCCGCAGGTAGTCGACGGCGGATTGCCAGAAATTGTCGTCGGCGTCCCGCTCGCGGAGGTAACGCTCGTAGAGGCGCTGCACCTTCGGCTGACCGGTGAGTTTCTCCACGGCGCCGATCACCACCCGGCGGCCGAGCGGATCGTCCGGATCGCAATAGGTGACGCGGTTGTCGAGATCTTCGACCGGTGGGGTGTCAAACGGCGGCGGCATGGGGTCTCGGGGATCGGCGAATCATGTCGCAACTATGCGACGGAGATGTTGCGCCGGTATGACAGCGGCGGCGTACTTCGGCCATATGCCGCACACCTTGGACCCGACAGGTCAGCCGTGCGGCACCCAGGTCCGCGTCGCCCTCAGGTCTTAAGCCACTGAACCATGGCGTCGCGCTCGTCGGGCCGGAACACCTTGATGTTCAGCGACGTGGTCATCTTCCAGTTGTTGGCTTGTGCGCGTTGCTCGGGCGTGCAGATCACGGCGATCTTCGAGAACATGGTTTTCATGCTGGCCGAGACATACATCCCGGCACGCTCGACCTCGATCGAGTTCGACGTGTACTTCAGCCAATCCAGCACCAGTTTCATTTTACCGTGATCGTGAGAATGGGCGACGGCTTCGTCCAGGAACGCATCCAGATCTTCACGGGTGCCGTGTTCGGACGCTTCCACCGTCAAGGTCTTGGTCTTCTTGTCGAACTGACAGATCATGGTCCGCACATCCTCGAAACACCCGCCGGAAGTATGACCGCGGCGTCGGTACCCGGCAAGCGGTCCCGCCCGTCAGCGATACAGCCGCACGCCCGCGACCGCGATGTCGGCGGCGAACGCCCGGCCGATGGCCAGCACGCCGATCCGCCGCACCCGGCGGGGATCGAACGCGGCCTCGGTCCTATGCGCCACCAGGTCGCCGAACGGGATGCGTACCGTGGTCCACGCGGGCGGCGCGGTGAAGGTGGCGCGGTACGACTGCCACGGCCGGGTCAGCTGATCGGTGCGGAGGCGGAGGTCGTAGGCCTCGCCGTTGCCGAAGACCTCCAATTCAATGCCGGTCCACGCCGACATGTCGGCGGCGGCCGCGAAGGCCATCTGAATGAAGCCGCCGTTGTTCTCCAGCGACACCGTGCCCGTGAGCCGCGCCGCGTCGCGGCCGTCGACGGTTTCCGCCCGCAGCGCACCGCGCGACACCCCGCCCATGACCGAATCGGCGACGTATTCCCAGTCGGGGGTCAACTCCATGGTGCGGTCTCCGGCAAGGGCGGTCGGGGTCGTCGGGGCCGCCGCAAGCAGCCCGGCGCAGAGGGCGGTAACGGACAGCAGGCGGCGGATACGGGGCATTCCATACCCTAGCACAGACGCATCGCCGTCGCCGCCCTTCCCCATCGTCAGGCCCCCGATTTCACAAATGGGTCGGAATTAGACTATAGTAGCGTCGTAATCTGACCAAGACATCGGCCCGGTCGCGACGACGCGGCGCATCTGCGCGCATCAAAGGGGAAAACGCGACCCACGTGCGGGCCGGTTCATCATAACGAGGGGGAGACCAAAACGTGTCGGACAATGGAAAAGAGTATGTCGCCACTGGCGGTATCTGGAAGGGCCTTCATCCCGGCATGGGACTGGCGGCGAAAGGCATGGTGGTGGCGTTCGTGGTGTTCACCGCGCTCAACGTCGAATTCGCCAACGAAATCTATTCCGCCGTCCGCGGCTGGATCGAAA
This sequence comes from Rhodospirillales bacterium, assembly GCA_965601835.1. GTDB lineage: Bacteria > Pseudomonadota > Alphaproteobacteria > Rhodospirillales > Casp-alpha2 > UBA4479. Next base: position 2,894,604 of record OZ271842.1, on the reverse strand, counting down.
ATGCGCTGAACTGGTATTACATCAGCGCACTGGTGATCATGCTGTTCGCGTGCTTCTACCTGATGCTCAGCAAGCACGGCGGCGTGCGCCTCGGCGACGACGACAGCCGGCCGGAGTTCTCCAATTTCTCGTGGTTCGCGATGCTGTTCTCGGCCGGGGTCGGGATCGGCTTGCTGTTCTTCGGCATCGCCGAGCCGTTGTTCTATTTCGACAACACCGCGCCTTGGAACTATCCCAACAATCCGTTCGCCGATCAGGCGCAAGCCAACGAGATGACCACCGACCGCGCCGTGCTGGCGATGCGGGTCACCTATTTCCACTGGGGCTTCCACGGCTGGGCGGTGTACGTGATCATCGGCCTGTGCCTAGCGTATTTCGGGTTCCGCAAGAAGCTGCCGCTGACGTTGCGCTCGGCGCTGTATCCGGTCATCGGTGACCGCATCTATGGGCCCATCGGCCACGCGGTCGATCTTCTGGCGGTGTTCGGCACGGTGTTCGGGGTCGCGACCTCGCTCGGCCTCGGCGTGTCACAGATGGCGACGGGATTGAACGTCCTGTTCGGCATCGATCCCGGCGTCACGACACAGATCATCCTGATCGCCATTATCTCCGTGGTCGCCACGCTGTCGGCGGTGTCCGGCGTCGGCAACGGCATCCGCATCATTTCCGAATGGAACATCTGGCTGTCGATCGTGCTGCTGGCGTTCTTCCTGTTCGGCGGACCGACCAAATGGCTGCTCGGGTTTTTCGTCACGACGACGGGCGATTATCTCTGGAACGTGATCCCCATGGGCTTCGTCACCTTCAACGATGACGGCGCGTCCGCCTGGCAGGGCGGCTGGACCATCTTCTACTGGGGCTGGTGGATTTCCTGGGCGCCGTTCGTCGGCATGTTCATCGCCCGCATTAGCCGCGGCCGCACCATCCGCGAGTTCATGGTCGGCGTCATGTTCGTGCCGACGACCATCGCGTTCTTCTGGCTGTGCATCTTCGGCGGCAGCGCCATCTTCCTGGAACTGAATGCCGCCGAAGGCGTCGGCAACGCCGGTATTGTGCAGTTGGTCCGCGATTGGAACCTGCCCGCGGCGCTGTACGGCACCATCGAGCGGGTCACCGACGTCAGCTGGCTCAACTGGGCGATGGCGGCGCTGGCGACGTTCCTGCTGGCGACCTGGTTCATCACCTCGTCCGATAGCGGCACGCTGGTCATCACCACCATGCTGTCCATGGGCGACGACAACCCGCCGCAGAAGTTCCGCATCGTTTGGGGGCTCGGCGAAGGGTTCGTCGCCGCGGTGCTGCTGATGGCGGGGGGCCTGAAGGCGCTGCAGACGGCGAGCATCGCCGCGGCGTTGCCGGTCAGCGTCATCATGCTGTTGATGACCTATGGGATCATCAAATCCTTGAACGAGGATTCATCGGCGGTCGCGGACAGCGGGGCGGAGCGCGCCCCCGACGGCACGTCGATGGCCCGCGACCTGCACGCCTGACGGGGCGGGCACGTAACGAACGAACGCCGCCGGGGGATGCCTCGGCGGCGTTTTCGTTTGGGCGCGTTGCCCGCGCCTACTCCGCGACGGTGAGGATCTCGTCGAGCGGTTTTTTGATGGTCGAGACCTTGGGGATTTTCGCGTCCGCCGCCGGATGGCCGACGGCGATGATCATCACCGGTTTTTCCGATGCGTCCCGGCCCAGCAGCCCGTTCAGGAACGTCATCGGGTTCGGCGTATGGGTCAGGGTCACCAAGCCCGCGTGGTGCAACGCCGCCAACAGGAACCCGGTGGCGATGCCGACGCTTTCCGAGACGTAGTAGTTCTTGAACTTGGTGCCGTCGTCGAAATAGCCCCAGCGCTGCGCGAACACCACGATCAGCCAGGGCGCGATCTCCAAATGCGGCTTTTCCGGGCCGGTGCCGATCGGCTCCAACGCCTTGATCCACTCGTCGCCGCCGCCGCCGGCATAGAACCGGCGCTCTTCCTCTTCCGCCGCGTCGCGGATCTGGCGTTTCAGTTCGGGGTTGCCGACCGCGACGAAGTGCCAGGGCTGGTGGTTGGCGCCGCTGGGCGCGGACCCGGCGGTGCGCACGCAGGCCTCGATCACGGCGCGGGGCACCGGCCGCTCGGCATAGTCGCGCACCGAATGGCGGGTCCGCATCCGCCCGTAGAACGCCTCGGCCTCGGCGACGCTGGCAGCGGCGTCGAGTTCCATCCGGTCGGGAAGGTCGATCGCTTCGTAGGTCAGTTTGTCTTTGGCGAACATGATGAGATCGAGGGACGGCGGACCCCGGTCAGGCGGTCCGCCGCCGGAGTTCGTCGGTTAAGATGTGACGACGTCGAGCGGCCCGTGATCGTCGCAGTGGCCGTCGTGCGGATGGTGCAGGCGCCCGTCCACCAGATAGCAGACATGATCGCCGTGCGGCACCGCCTCGTGCCCGCATCCGGGCCCGTGCACGTGATCGGCGTCGTGGCCCAGCGCGCCCGACCCGACCGCGGCGCAGGCATCGGGATTTGCGTCGGACACTTCGATCACGTGCTCGTCGACGTGATCCTCGTGCGGGTGGTGCAGATGCCCGTCGTGCAGGTAGTCCACATGGTCGCCGTGGCGCACGGCGGTGTGGCCGCAGCCCGGTCCGTGTTGGTGGGTGTGGTTGGCGTGTTTCGGGTTGTCGCAGCTCATCGGTCGCCTCCGTCGCAGCCGGGCAGGGCCCGGCGCTCTTGGGTTATCCTGCCGCTACCTTGCCACGGTTCTGGGCGGACCGAATTGTCCTATGTCAACCGGCGTCGCCGCCGTCGCGATCGGGGGTCCAGGGGGCGGGCGAAACCTCGGTCGGCTTGTTCAGGCACAGCAACAACCGGGTTTGTCCGGTGCCGGCAATCGGCGGCGAGCGGTGCACGACCCCGCTGCCGGGGCCGGCGCGGTTACCCTTGAACAGGGCGACGTCGTGGTCGGCCAACCGCTGTAACGGGCCGTCGTATTCCTTCTGGTCGGCGATGGCTTGTTCCCCATGCGCCAGCGGCACCCATTCCGTCGCCGCCCCCCGGTAGGTGGTCACCAGGCGCGCCTGCACCGTGTCGCGATGAAACTTCCAGCAGGCATCGTGATCGATGCGGTCGAGCCGCACGTCGACCAGATCGGTGCCGGTCACGTCGGCGAAGGTGCGAACCAGGGCCTGCATGTCAGCGATCAACACGTCCCGCATGTCCCCGGCGGCAAGACCGCTGTCATCCAGCAACGGCGCCACCGCCCGCGGCAGGTCATCAGGCGACACCAAAATGCGAAAGTCCGGCAGGTCCGGCCCCGCGACCCCGCCGATCCAGTCGCGGAACGCGGGCGGCAGGGCGCGTTCCCAGATCGCGAGTTCGACACCCGCGTCGTTCAGCACCGCCAGGCCGTCCCGCGTCGCGACCGTCTGCACCACGTCGACCGACGCCGCTTCGCGCGCGAGGAGGTCCGGCATCATTGCTCGGGCGCCTTGTATTTCCATTCTGGGAATGGATCGACCAGATCCGGGAGATCGTCCGGCCCGGTGGCCATGTCTTCCGGCAACAGGCAGGCGTCAAGCCGCGCTTCGAGGTCCGGCCAGTCGATGCCGCTGCCGATGAACACGATCTCCTGTCGGCGGTCGCCCCAGGGTTCCTGCCAGTGATGCTCCATGTAGGCGCGCACCGCATCCTGCGTCGGCCAGCGTTCCTTCGGCACGGCGGCCCACCAGGTGCCCAGCGGCTCCACCGACGACAGCGCGCCGGCGAGCGAGAATTCCGCCACCCAGTTGGGCCGCGTCGCCAGCCAGAAGTGCCCCTTGGCGCGGATCACGCCGGGCAGATCGCCGTTCAGCACCGCATAGATACGTTTCGGATCGAACGGGCGGCGGGCGCGGTAGACATAGCTGGTGACGCCGTATTCCTCGGTCTCCGGCACGTGGTCGGCGTACCCGTAAAGCTCCTTGGCCCACATCGGATGCTCGTGCGCCTTCTCGTAATCGAACATCCCGGTATCGAGGATGGTATCGGTCGGCACGTCGGAATGGTTGGTCTCGACGATCTTGGCGTCGGCATTGAGACTGCGGATGATCTTGCGCGCCGCGTCGACTTGCGCCGGGGTCGCATCGGCAACCTTGTTGAGGACCACCACGTCGGCGAATTCGATCTGATCGGTCAGCAGGTGCACCAGGGTGCGCTCGTCTTCTTCGCCCAAGGTCTCGCCCCGGTCGCTCAGGAAATCGTGACTGGAGTAGTCGTTCAGCAGGTTCACCGCATCGACCACCGTGACCATGGTGTCGAGGCGCGCGACGTCGGACAGGCTGTCGCCGTACTCGTCGCGAAAATCGAAGGTGGCGGCGACGGGCAAAGGTTCGGAGATCCCGGTCGACTCGATCAACAGATAGTCGAAGCGGCCTTCCTCGGCGAGGCGGCGTACTTCCGCCAGCAGGTCGTCGCGGAGCGTGCAGCAAATGCAACCGTTCGACATCTCGACCAGGGTTTCGTCGGTGCGGCTCAGCTCGGTATCGGCGCGGACAAGATCGGCATCGATGTTCACTTCCGACATGTCGTTGACGATGACGGCGACGCGGCGGCCCTCGCGGTTGTTCAGTACGCGGTTCAACAGGGTCGTTTTCCCGGCCCCGAGGAACCCCGACAGGACGGTGACCGGCAGACGTTCGGCGACAGCGGTCATGGCGTTTTCCTTATCGTTGCGGCACCCGACGGCGCCGCGCGTGCCGTGGGAGTGTACGTGGGAGGTCGGCACGCGCGCGGGCCGCGGTCACGGCCCTGTCGCCGTCAAGAGCACAAACGGCGGGTTCCGTCCGGGTTCAATACACAATGTTATAACATAACACAATAGGGCAATGAGTTGAGCGCGGACGCGCTATCCGCTGGCGTGCGGCGCGGACGTCCTGCATTGACTTGGCAAAATCGCCACCCCTAGGATCGTGTACCTTTTGGGGAGGCAACAAAACGAATGGAGATTGGGGATTTTCTTGGGTCGCTGACGGTCTTGTTGGCGCTGATCGTTGCGACTCTGGTCTTCATCACCGTCATCAACGGGCTCTTCGGCCGCAACCGGAACCGGGTCACGCTCGGCATCCAGGTTCTGGCGCTGTTCAGCCTGCTATGGCTCGCCAAAGACATCTCGATCCATTGGGCGGGGCTCGACGCTTACGCCACGGACATCGCGGGCGCCATTGCGACGCTGTGGTGGCTATCGACGGCGTTCCTCATCAACGCCTGCATGCGCAAGTTCCTGTGGGAGGGCGTGTTCTGGCAGGACGGCGGCAGCACGGTGCCGAAACTGCTGACCGGCGTCGTCGCTGCGTTCGTTTACCTGATCGCCATCATGGTCGTGATGCACTTCGTTTACGACAAGCCGATCACCGCCGTTGCCGCGACGTCCGGCGCGTTCGCGTTCGTGTTCGGATATTCGGCCAAGGAAACACTCGGTGACATTTTCGCCGGGCTGTCGCTCAGCTTGAGCAGGAGCCTTAGGAGAGGCGACTGGGTCGAGATCGACGGCAGTTACGGTCAGGTCCGCGACATGAACTGGCGCGCGGTCACCCTGTTCTCGACCAGCCTGGATTCGCACATCGTCCTTCCGAACGCCAACGTCGCACAAGCGAAGATCATCAATTACAGCCAACCGGAGTACTTTTGGCGCGGCGCGACCCAGTTCTATGTCGAGCAGAGCGCACCGCCCGGGGTCGTCCGCGCCGCGATCCTGAAGAAACTCGCGACGGCGCAGTGTATCCGGCAGACCCCGCCGCCGGATGTCCATGTCCTCGAATTCCACACTTGGGGCACCCAATTCCAGGTGCGTTGGCGTTTCGAGGGCGAAGAAGTGAAGTGGGCCGCAAATGACGAGGTCATGAGCGCGATCTGGTCGGCGCTGCGCGAGGAAGACATCAGCTTCTCTTACAACCGCGGCCTCGGCTTTCCGAAACGGGACAGCCCTGAAGCGTTCTTCTCGGGGCGCGAGATCATGGACGCGGACGCGCTCGCGGGCGTCCTGAAGCGGACCCCGCCGTTCGACGTTCTGTCGGACGCAGCGCTGCGCAAGGCCTGCGAAAGTGCCAAGGTCATCGACGCCGAGCCGCCGACCCGGATCATCCAGCAGGGCGAGACGGCGTCGTCGATCTTCCTGATCGTCGAGGGCGAGGCCAGGGTACTTCTCGATATCGACGGCCGCGAAATGCCGGTGGGCGAGGTGCGGGCCGGCGGCGTCGCCGGCCTGTCGCCGCGCGACGGCAACCTGGAACAAAGCGTTGCGGTGCAGGCGTCCGACTATCTCATCGCCTACGAGATTCCGCTTTCCGCGATCGTCATCGATCCGGAAAACGAACAGGCGTTTGCGGACGGCCTCCGGACCGCTTACGAGCGCGACATGGAGACCTACCGCGCCGGTCACGCCGAGGCGCTCCGCCTTGCCCAAGAGGCCGAGATCGGCAACAACAAAAAACGCATCATCGCCGGCCTCGCCGACAAGATTAAGGGTTTCTTCGGCGGCGGACCGTGGCGCCCGGGTCAGCGCAAACGGACGCGCGATTTGATGCAGGGTTTCATGGCCGCGAGCGCGCTCGTCGCCATCGCCGATGGCAACGCCGACGAGGCCGAGAAGGCCGAAGCGATCAACGTGCTCGACACCCTCGATCTGTTGTCGCATCTCGACCGCTCCAAGAGCCTCGCCCTCCTCGACGAGTACGTCGCCGTTCTCGAAGCCGATCCGAACGACCCCAGACCGTGGGATGCGGTCGGCAAGCTCGCCGGCGACGACGAGGTCGCGCCCCTGGTGGTCGGTGTCTGCCACGCCATCAGCGCCGCCGACGGCACGGTGGACATGGTCGAGGAAGAACGGATCGCGGAGATCGCAACCAAACTCGGCGTTGACGGTTAGCGCGAACGCATCAGGTGCCCGCGACCCTGGCCTCGAGCGCCCGCCCCGGCCACCTCACCCCTTCTCAAGCGACGGAGATGGTTTTGATGTCGGCGCGCGGGCGGTTCGACCGCTTGGCGATCTCGTTGTCCTGGTCCTGGATCGCGGTGCGCGCCAGGTCCAGCAGGTCGTCGCCGAAGGATTGATCCAGGAGATCGTTGGACACGCGCCGGTTGGACGTGATCGAGCCGTCCTCGTAGGTGACGTTGAACATCGTGAACTGCGGCCCTTTGCCGTTGTTTTTCCTGCGCGCCATCGATGGTCTCCTGGTTAGGGGTGGGGCTATGCGACCTGTACGTCGACTCTGTCGCCGAAATGCCCGGAAATCAGCGCCGCGGCATGGCGGACCATTTTCCGGTTCTCGGAACCGTGGATGGTAAAGACGCTTTTGCCGCCGTCGTCCGCATGGCGCACGAAACCGTGCAAACCGTAGGTAATCAAAAATCTTTTTTCGTTCATCGTTGTATGTCCTTCGGTGGGTCGGTCTCTCAGGCGCATCGCGTCAAGGCGGCGCCGAGATCATCGTCGACCCAAATAAATTATAAAGTCGTAAACATCGTCGGACGGCCTTTGGGAAGTCCTGGCCGAGCGCGGCGGCGTCATTCGCCGGAGGGCGTATCCGCCTGTGGCCCGCTGTCCACATCGGACGGCTCGCCCGCCTGGGATTTCTTGTCCCGGGCTTCCTGCTTTTCCGCGGCGCGTTTGGCTTTCTTTTCCGCCTTCAGACGCTCGCGTTCTTTACGTTCGAAACTGTAATTCGGTTTTCTGGGCATCGTTGGGTGCCCTCTCTTTCTCTTTCTGCGGCCGCGGCGTTCCGCGCGCCGTCGTGGCAAACCGCTCCCCGGCCGCGCCGAGGAGCGATGCGCCGTGTCGTCAGTCGATCAGCGACAGGTTCTCGGCCGACGATTTTCCGTCCCGTCCGGGCTGCAGCTCGAACGAGACTTTTTGTCCTTCGTTGAGCGACGCCAATCCGGCCCGCTCGACGGCGGAAATGTGGACGAAGGCGTCCTTGCCGCCGTCATCCGGCTCGATGAAACCAAAACCCTTCGTCGGGTTGAACCACTTAACAGTACCTTGAGCCATTTTCGTATCCTCTAACAGCTGTTGGAAATTACGCCGTGCGCCACGCATTGCCGCCGGTCGCCATCACGATCACATTGTCAGGGGGTAACTAAGCTAAACGGCGCACCGAGTGGAAAAGGCAACACCAATCGAATGTATCTCGTACCCGGGGGATATAACCCATGCGGCGGCGAAGTCAATGAGGGCCGGCATACTGGGCTAGGACCGGGCCACCCGGAACCGCGCCAAATCGGGCGGTGGGATGGTGAATTAGAATTCGCTTTAGTCGGTGACAATACGTGGGCTTCGGCGCAGCCTTTACAGCGCCCGTAAATGTCCCCGGAACTTAAGGTCGGACGAGACCGGTGGCTGTCGCCGGAATCCGTGTCCCCGGAATCCCGGTAACTTATTCAAATCGCCCCAATCAATTGAGATACCGAGTTTATGAGGTTCTCAGCTATGGGGTCTAAGAGTTGTGTCTGGTATTATCCGATTCGATAATTCCATTTGGCATATTATTTGTTCATGATATGTTCTATTCGTGCATAGCTAATAGCATCTAGAAGCTGAGGAGAGAAAGTGGTTACTTGCGTCAGTTTATTCTCCGGCGCTGGTGGTCTGGACATTGGTGCAACACAGGCCGGTGCCTCGATCGTTGCCTGCGTCGAGAACGATCCGGATGCAGCTGAAACGCTTCGGCTGAACAGTGTAGCCGTGCACACAGACGGCATCATAGAAAGCGATATCCAAACTATCGATTTCCAAAACTGGCGAAACGGTCAACCATCCATTCTGATCGGAGGGCCACCTTGTCAGCCTTTTTCCAAAAATGGCTATTGGGTCAAGAACGACAATCGGCTGATCGAAAACGATCCGCGCAATATGCTTGGGCAGTACCTGCGGGCTTTACGCGAGTTGCGACCGACTGGATTCCTGTTCGAGAATGTTGAAAGCATACTCCATCCGACAAACAAGAGTACCTTTGAAGCGTTTGTGAAAGAAGCCGAAGCGCACGGTTATTCTTGTACGGTTTTTCGTACGAATTCCGCTGATTTTGGCGTTCCGCAAAAGCGGAAGCGTGTCTTTGTCTTTGGTGTGAAAGGCAACGGGTCAGCGATACCCTGCCCAGAGGGGCGATATGCAGACCCCAAGAAACCGCACCAAATGAACGGGCATGCTCCCTATGTAGGGGTTGGGGACTTCATTGCCCCTTATGCAGGGCCAGAGTTCTCTGAGCCACAAGAGGATGCTAGTAACGGAACTTACTACCAGGAACTACTCAATGTTCCCACTGGGAGAAATTACATCGGGCTGCGAGATGTTGAAGGCTATAGTGGTCGCATTTTCCGGCCAGGAGGGCGCTTCTGGAACTTCCTATACAAACTGCATCCAGACGAACCCTCAATTACGATTGCCGCACAGCCCGGGCCTTGGGTTGGACCTTTCCATTGGGATAACCGGCGATTGAGAGTTCCAGAGATCGCAGCAATTCAAACCTTTCCCAAAGGCTATAAGTTTTACGGCACTCGCAGGTCAATTCAAAAGCAGATAGGTAATGCTGTGCCATGCTTGCTCGGCCGGGAGATGGTTGCTCACTTGATCAATCATTTGCCCTGATAGCGCGTTAGCGAGGTGGGAGACAACAACGTGAGAAGCACCTACTGCGGCCAGAATCACGACCCGGAAGCGGTCGGAGGGTTTGCGCGCAATCACTCTACTTGGTTTAAGCACATCGAAGCTGCTCAACGGCATTCTGAAGACGCCGAAGAGAAGCTCTCATATATCACCGAATGCAAATCTGAGCATGAACGGAAGAAGCTCGGATCGTACTACACGCCGACTGACGTAGCAGATTACTTCTGGAGAGAACTCTTCCTTCATAACGAAGTCCTCGACGGCGAAGACGCGCTTTACTTTTTGCGTAAGCATCATTTTGTTGAACCAGCCGCAGGTGCAGGGGCCTTGATCTTCGGACTCTTCAAGAGGTTGCTGAGCCTTGGTGTGACTGCTGAACAGTTGGCTGAAATTGAATTATCTATTGTTGATGTGAACACCAACGCCCTCTCCTTTGTAGAGAAGCAGATGCAAGTTCTAGCTGGTGCTTGGGGCGTACCCTTCAGCAGAGTTCGGCTTATCCGCGACGACTTCCTCTCAGCTGATCTAAGCAGGGGGTTCAAACCCTACTTCTTCTTCGGAAACCCGCCGTTTGTTGCAAACGAGAAGGGGCGGTCTCCTTGGAAGAACATCTATGCAGATTTTCTTGAAAAGGCTCTGAACCATGTCGGCAGGGAGGGCAGCGTCCACTTTATTGTGCCGCTTTCACTGGCCTTCAGCCGTGATTACGCCGCCTTGCGTACGATGATTATGGATACTTGCGGAACCGTCTGCCTATCCAATTTCGACAATATCCCAGACACCTTGTTCAAGTCTGGGAAGCCAAGCCACACGAACACCAACAGAGCCAACAGCCAGCGCTGTACAATCCTTACAGTTCTGCCGAGCAAGCCAAAGAAGGTATTGGCAACGCCTCTGCTACGGTGGAGCAAGAAAGAGCGCGCCGATCTGCTCAGTCAATCGCCTGAGTATTTTGACGTGTCAGACTACAGCTTCGACCTGCAGTTTCCTCGACCAGATAGCCAAGTTGTTATGGACTACCTCAACCTCGCAACAGGCAGCCCGACGATTGGTACAATCGTGTCAAAGAACGGTAAACACAGGCTGTTTGTTGCAGGCGTGGCGCGCAATTACGTTAGCCTGCGAGAGGGTCCAGGAAATGGTGTTCATGCCTTAGGGTTTGAAAGCGAAGACGATTTTCTCTTGGGCCTGGGCGTATTGAGTTCAGACCTGTTCCTGTCCTATTGGCTGTCGATAGGTGATGGATTTCACCTAACCAAAGGCAACATCTTCAACTTCCCATTGCACCATACACTCGTTCAGGAATGCCAGCGCAACGCATCGGCTCTCCGCGCGACCTGGAAGGGACGGCTGCGCTTCCAGAAGGAAAAACTCAATTCAGGCAGATTGACAAAGTCGTTTGACCTGAGGAACGCCGTTCCACCCTTGGTAGGTATTTGATCCTAAAAAGCATTCACGATGGTCAGATCAATCTCATTGGGATACCGTCTTCTCGAATAACGATAATTTTCGAGGCAGCACATGGTTTGGCAGGCAGCACGAGATGGAACACTATATGAGGGTGAGGATCCGCAACACCCATCGGTTGAACAACGCAACCGGATTTTGAACCAAGCCTTAGGCTCTTTGGGTTGGACAGTAAATCTGACGCAACATCGGCCACCCCCGCGTGCTCGTTTCGTGAAATTCTCTGCCGAGGTCGATAAAGCGGGCCAGCAGCTATTGCTCGAAATATACCTCTTTCCTAATCTTGCATACCGGAATCGAGGCCCGCACGAAAAAGGCATTCAGCTGACCCGACCTTATGAAGAGCACGCTGATGATTTTCAGTTAGGAAAAACTGGGAATCATCGTTGTTTGCTCTTGGGGGTCTACAAGGGAGCTGAAGATGAACCTGTTTTTTGTGCATGGGACTCTGCCGCCTACCTGAACCATGCCAACCCGAACACTTGCTATACGAACATCCATGCAATCGCAGACGCGTACAGAACAGGTTTCGGAAAATATCTTGATCGAGCGAACAACCGGTATGCCTGTTGTTTCAAGCCAGAGTTCATCCACTATTACATCGCCAACATGGACACTCTCCATGTTCCCCCGGGTGTTGTCGGCATCCAAGAAGAGGCCGCAAATCCTGAAGCGGTTTCAGGCGCTGAGAACCTGATCTTTTATGGCGCGCCAGGCACTGGGAAGACCCATGCTGTCAATGAACTTGTCGGTGATAAACACTGCGTCCGCACCGTTTTTCATCCAGATCTTCAGAACGGAGACTTCGTCGGAGCACTGAAGCCAGTCAGTCGCGATGGCGACGTAACTTACGAGTTCTCGCCTGGGCCTTTCGCGCATGCTCTCAGGACCGCAATCCTTCGCCCTAACGAAGAGGTCTTCTTGATCATAGAAGAACTCAATCGCGCCCCAGCCGCAGCCGTTTTTGGAGACCTCTTCCTTCTCTTGGATCGGGATGCGACCGGCCTTGGCCGATACGATGCAGACTTTCCCACCGATGAATTCAAAGCCTGGTTGTGTGCAGAGTGTGGGCAAGAGATCGATAAACTCAGATTGCCAGGTAATCTCTGGCTGCTCGCCACCATGAATAGCGCAGACCAAGGGGTCTTCCCACTGGACACAGCCTTTCGTCGGCGCTGGAAACAAAAGTACATCAATATTGATTATGCGACCTCGCCCGCAGGGCGTTTTAATATTGTCAAAGCAGATGGCCAACAAGCCTCTATCGCGTGGTCAGACTTTGCCCGCATCTTGAATGACTACCTGACTGATCACCTTTCAATCGCCGAAGATCGCCTTCTGGGGCCTTGGTTTGTGTCGGATGTTGAACTTGCTTTAAACGACTTCATGCCAGGCAAAGTGCTGATCTACCTTTGGGACGATCTGCTTCGACACCATGGGCGCGATATCATCTTCAATACCGTTGTTGTCAAAACCTACGGGGCCTTGTCTCACCGCGCATCTCAAAACCAACAGGTCTTCTCTGAAGGTCTATTAGGTGCACTGGATGCTGCACTTGAGGAAGTTGAAGGCGATGCCTGATGAGCCTCGTGTCCTTCAAGACCGGGTTGCAGTTCAGTATCTCGAAGAACGATATCAAAAGTTGACGTCAGAACTTCGCCGTCAAGATCAGGGCAAAACCCTGCAAAAGGAAACTATCCATTTTTGCGGGCTAGCATGCACAAGTACCTCAGAGAGCTATGTCTTCGTGCCTCGCAAGACACTCGGAGACTCAGAGACTGAGAACCAACGCATCGCCAGGACAACAATGCGGGTACTAGCAAAGTACGGTCAAGATACTCGTGACCGACAAGGTCTCTCTTCAGCGGATAATGGGAACGCAGGTCTGATTTCTACAATTCAAGATTTGGCCGATGATTTTCGGCGGTATGGAATCTTCGCTGAAAGAGTACGCTATGCCACGAAGAACTCTGGAAAAGCCAACTGGCCGCGTACCGCAGCACGCGAACTTGCCATGGTCTCGAACAATGGAAACATCGTCTACCCCAACATCCGAACAAATCGGACTTCGAAAGCGAATGAGAGCATTCTAGCGCGAGTCCAAGTCGCTGTGCTGATAGAGATTGCAGAGTATCACGGATGGTGGTTGGACGGGCTACAAGGTCGAGAAGCAGAACTTAAGGCTTATGCTTCGCCTGACTTTCCCCGGTTCTTATGGTCCCAAAAACTGCGATCACACCTGCCAAATTTATTCGCGCAAAGGGCAATCAGGCTAGCGCAATCCTTGATCTCTTACCTTGATGAAGACTCGTGCCAAAATGACGGCATTACACTGTATGGCGTCGATGACTTCCATGCGATTTGGGAGCGAATGTTGCGTGAAGTTCTGCCAGGAGTCGAAGGTGGATGGAACTCTCGGCTCCCTAAACCTGCCTTCAGACACGCCTCCGATGGACACCTCGTTATGCAAGAACGAGGGATGCAGACAGATATTGTGATACGAGTCGGCACAACGCTTAAAGTGCTGGACGCCAAGTACTATGATGCAACGACGTTGGCGAACTCTCCCGGTTGGCCCGACATCGTAAAGCAACTCTTCTATCATCTCGCCTTAAATTCAGTAGTGGATGAGGAAGTGGGCACCGGAGCTTTTGTTTTTCCTGCTCGTAGAACTCGGGAAGGCACATTCTCACAAGTCAATATCGTTGGAGCAGGTCAGGTACCGGCCATTGGCTTCCCGAGCATCAATTGTATGTATTTGAGCGTCATTGAGGTAATGGAAGCGTATCTCGGAAGGCAGAAACTTCATGTTGAAATTCCCTAGTTTGAAGGAGAGATCAATATTCGAACCGTTGGTAAATTATTTGCCGCTTTGGGTCATTTGCAGACAGAAACGTAGGTTCAGGCAAGCGACTGCTCTCACTTTGTAAGCAGACAAAATTGGTTTCGGAAAATAGTGGGCGTCCTCTTGCCTAGCCGAACCGCGCCAAATCCGGCGGCGGGATGGTAAGCTCGGGCCGCTTGGCGATCTCGGCCTCCAGCGCGGTGCAGGCGGCCAGCAACGGGGCGTCGCCGCGCCGGGTGCCCGTCACCTGAAACCCGAACGGCATGCCGGTGTGATCGAGGCCGCACGGCAGGGCGAGCACCGGGTGGCCCGTTAAGGTGAGCGCCGAGCGGATCAGCGACGCATCGACGTAGTTCTCCATCGGCTTGCCGCCGACGGCGGTCGGGATGCCGTCGGCCACGTTGAACGGGGCGACGGCGTTGCCCGGCGCGATGAACAGATCGACGCCGTCCATGAACGCCTGAAATTCGCGATAGAGTTTCGACCACGCGACCTCCGCCCAGGCGACGTCGTCGAGCGACATCTTCAGCCCCGCCTCCACGTTGCTGACGATGTTGGGCGACAGCATCTCGCGGTGCTGTTCGACCCGCGTCTTGTGGTTGGCGAGGTAGCCGACGCAGCGCAGCACCCAGAAAATGTCGCGGGCCTCTTGGAACGGGGGCGTGCGTTCTTCGCACCTCTTGAACAGCGGCGCGATGTCCGCCATCCGCGCCTTGAAGGTCTCGACGATCCCGGCGTCCATGGGCGCCGCCCCGCCGTAGTCCGCCGACCACGCCACCGTGAGGGTCGAGAGATCGACGGCGCTCAAGTTCGCGAACGCCGCCGGGTCGATCTCGGCCGACAGCGGGTCGCGGGCGTCGAAGCCGACCATCCCCTGCATCATCAACGCGATGTCGGGCACGGTGCGCGCCATCGGCCCTTGCACCCCGAAATGGGTGAAGTTGACCTGCCGGCCGTCTTTCGGGATCAGCCCCGGCGTCGGGCGGAAGCCGACCACCCCGCACCAGGTCGCGGGGTTGCGCAAACTGCCGCCGGTGTCGCTGCCGTGCGCCAGCGGCAGCATGCCCGTCGCCAGCGCCGCCGCCGAGCCGCCGCTGGACCCGCCCGGGGTCTTCGCCGGGTCGTAGGGGTTGAGGGTCGCGCCGAAGACCTTATTCGTCGTGTTGGAGCCCGCCGCGAATTCCGGCGTGTTGGTCTTGCACAAAACGATCGCGCCGGCGGCCCGCAATTTCGCCACCGTGGCGTCGTCGGCGTCGGGCACGTCGTGTTCGTGCAGCAACGAGCCGAACGTGGTCCGGAGGCCTTGCGTTCGGTTGACGTCCTTGATGCCGATTGGGATGCCCAACAGGGGTTTTGTCACATTATTGTCACGGAGCAGCTCGGCCGCCGCGTTCGCTTCCCACTCGGCGCGCGCGTTATCGATAGAAACGATAGCGTTGAGGGTGCCATTAATGAAATCGATGCGGGCGAGGCAGCTGTCGAGCAGTTCTTTGGGCGAAATCTCGCGCCGGCGCAGCATCCCCTGCAACGCCACCGCCGACCGGTCGCAGAGCGCGGTCATTCTTCTTCGTCTTCGTCAGGTTCGGCACTGCGTTCGATGCGGCGCTTGAGCTTCAAAAGGTCGCGGCGGCGCCCGTCCTCGGCGATCAGGTTCTCCACGAACCGGCCCTGGAACTGGTTGATGCCGACGGTGCGGCCGAAGTCGATGGCTTCGCGGCTGTCGCAACGGCACAGGATCCACTTCTCCGGTCCGTCCCGATCGACAAACGATTTCAACGTCTTACGGACATCGTCGCCGCCGTCGACCAGGTTCGGGTGCCACACCAGCTTGGCCATGTCGGTGCCCAGCCGTTCACGGTCGATGACCGACAGCGTCTCCACCGTCAGCCCGTCCAGGCACAGCCGGTAGCCCTTGGTCTGCACGAATTCGCGGGCGAACAGGAATGCAGAAAGGTCGGAGAAAATGTCTTCTTTCTGCAGCTCGATCACGATCGCGCCCCGGCGCGCCGCCGACAGGTTGTCGTCGAATATCTGAAACTGCTGGGATAACAGGGTCTTAACGTTGATATTGAAGCTGATATCGCCGGAGATCGACACCGCATCGGTCTTCATCAACATCGACAGCACGCGGCGGTCCAGGGTCTCGGTCAGATGCTGGAACAGCCATCGGTTGGCGACCAGATTGACCCCCGGCAGGATGGTCTCGCGCAGGTCCTGGATCGAGATGAACAGCTCACTGAACAGCTGGATCGGCACCATTTTGGCATCGACCTCGCAGATGTATTGGCGACGCACCAGGTTGGAGAGGTCGGCGCGGGACAGGGAATCCTCGACCTTGGCCAAGACGCTGGGCGTCATCGGCTCGCCTTTTTTCTGTTTTTCCTTGAGCCGCTGGCGGGCGTCCATGCGGCTGCGGACCTCGGTCTGGCGCTTTTCCTCGGCATCGGCGAGGACCTGCACCAACGACACGATGTCCTCGTACTGCGCGTCGCAGTCGTACCAGGACGCAAACGTGCGGCCGTCTTCGCCCTCGTCCTCGACCAACGGGTCGTCGCTGAACAGAAAGCGAATCCGCTGCAGGATGTCTTCGACCTGCGCGCGGACTTGGTTTTTGAACACGAAGAACAGATCGGCGTTCTTGAGCGTGAAAAGCTGCCCGGTCATGTCCTGTACCAGACTTTCGAAATGCCCGGCCGCGACGCGGATGTGCTGATCGCGGCGATTGAACGGGCGCAGCTGCGACAGGTGCACGTGCACCAGGCCACGGTCGTCCTTGTGCTTCTCCAGCCGATGGATGTAATCGACGAGCAGCTTCTCTTGGGACGGAATGCGTTCCGGCGTTGTCGCCATAAACCAGCCCTACGTTCCGCTCATGCCGCGCCCCGCTTGGGCTTGGCCTTGGGTTTGACGCGGGACTTGCTCATGGCCAGCACCAGCTTGTCGATGAAATAGCCCTGGAACCGGGAGATGCCCAAAGAGAGGCCCCATTTGACCGCCTTCTCGGAATCGACCCGTGCCAAGATCATGCTTTCGCGTCCGGCATGCTTGACGGTCTCGTTAAAGACCGCGAGCCGCCGCGTATCGTCGGCGTCCTCCTCGAATTCCTTGCCCCAAGCGACCTTGATAAAATCGGGGCGCAAGGTCGCCGGGTCGAAAAACTGAATGGTCAGCGGATTGACGCCGTCCACCAATACCCGGTAGCCGCGTTCCTGCAGCATATCGCGGGCGTAGCCGTAGGTGTTCATGTCGGCGAAGATATCGATGATCTGAAATTCGACCACCAGCTTGTCTGCGGCGGCCTCGGCGACCCGGTTGAAATTGGCGAAATCCCGCGACAGCACGGTGCCGATATTGAGGTTGAGGCTGATCGGATCTTTCAACGTTTCAAAGTTTTTGCGGCCGATGACCGCGAGGATCCGTTTATCCAACGTCTCGGTCAGATACTGAAACAGCCAGGCGCTGGAGAACAGGTTGACCGCCGGCGCGACCCGCTCCTTCAGCTCGCCCATGGCGACGAAGTGCTCGTGGAAAACGATCTCGCCCGCCTCGCCCGGCGAAATCCGGATGCACGCCTGTTGGCGAATCAAGTCCGCGACCCGGGTCGATTGCAGTTGCTGATTGATCGCCGCCAGATTACGCGCGTTCAACGGATCGCCCTGGTCGGCGCCGGCCTGATCGCTGGTCTTGCGTCTGATCTCGTCGATCATCTGCTCCGCCTTGACGGAGAGCTCGGTCACCACCGACAGGAACGCGGCGAAATCTTCCTGCGCCGACAGGTCGTACCAGGTGGTCAGCCGGTCCTCGAGGTCATCCTCGCCCATGGTCAACGGGTCCTCGCCAAACATGGACCGGACCTTGGTGATATACGGATCGATCTCGTCGACCATCACCTCGCGGCAGATCAGCATCAGATCCTGGTTCATCATCTGGTGCACCACGGCATCGGCATTGTTGACCAGATTGTCGAAGGCGCGGATCGCGATGTTGATGAAATGTGGCTGCCGGTTGGTCGGGCGCAGACGGGACAAATGAACATGCACGGCGAAATACCCGGACGGGTTCTCTTCGATCCGAGCCAGCTTATCCAGGAGCGTAGCCTCCTGGGTCATGGATTTGTCCAAAGACTCCGCCATATGTACCTTATAAGTCGACGGGCTTCCAAAAACGTTAACAATTTTGCGGCCAGAAGCCGCAGTTTCATTAGGTTACTATATTGTCAGACCGTCCGATGCCAAACCAGAGCTTAGACAGGATCGCCGGGCCGCACCCCGAGCTCCGCATCGACCGGGGCCACCGGATTTATGCCATCGGCGACGTGCACGGCCGCGTCGACCTACTACGGAGGTTGCACGATGCGATCCGCGCCGACCGGGCCGATCAACCGTCCGACCGGATCACGGTCGTTCACCTCGGGGATTATGTCGACCGCGGTCCGGACAGCGCCGCAGTTCTGGAGCTGCTGAGCGGCGATCCGATCGACGATGTGGAAGCGGTATATCTCCGCGGCAATCACGAGCAATTCATGATGGATTTCATCGACACCGGGGCGCGCGGCGCGGCCTGGATCGCCAACGGCGGCGCCGAGACCATGGCGAGCTATGGCGTCACGCCCGATCCATGGGATCCGTCGGTCAGCAGCCGGACGCTCCGCGACGCCATCCCGACACATCATTGCGCGTTTCTGGACCGAACCGCGCTCATGCACCGAATCGGGGACGTGGTCTTTGCCCATGCCGGTGTCGATCCGCACCGACCGCTCGACGCCCAGCGCCCCGAAGATCTGCTGTGGATCCGCGAGAAGTTCCTCGGCCACACCGAGGATTTAGGCGTCGTCGTGGTACACGGCCACACGCCGAGACCCGACCCGGAAGTGACGCGCGGGCGCATCAACGTCGACACGCACGCCTGGCACAGCGGCCGATTAACCGCCGCCGTGATTGAAATGAACGCTGTGCGGTTCCTTTCAACCACATGAATCTACATCGTTTTTCCTTGGCCCGTGTGGTCGCGAATGATAATTTCCGGGACCGATTCTGACGGGGGCGGGGACGCACGTGAACGACCTCATTACAAAGAAAGTCATGGTAACCGGCGGTGCCGGGTTCATCGGCTCGCACCTGTGCGAGCGGTTGGTCGCGCGCGGCGACGATGTGCTGTGCGTCGACAATTTTTTCACCGGCAACAAAGGCAACGTGGCGCACCTGTTGGATGCGAAGAATTTCGAGTTGATGCGCCACGACGTCACCTTCCCGCTGTATGTCGAAGTGGATGAGATTTTCAACCTCGCCTGTCCGGCGTCGCCGGTGCATTACCAGTACGATCCGGTACAGACCACCAAGACCAGCGTTCACGGCGCGATCAATGCGCTCGGCCTGGCGAAACGGACCAACGCCAAGATTCTACAGGCGTCGACCAGCGAGGTTTACGGCGACCCCGAAGTGCACCCGCAGCCGGAATCCTATAAAGGCAACGTCAACCCGATCGGCCCGCGCGCCTGTTATGACGAAGGCAAGCGCTGTGCCGAAACACTGTTCTTCGATTATCACCGCCAGCACGGTCTGAACATCCGTGTGTGCCGGATTTTCAACACCTATGGCCCGCGCATGCATCCCGAGGACGGACGGGTGGTGTCGAACTTCATTATGCAAGCGCTCCGTGGCGAAGATGTGACGCTTTACGGCGACGGCGGTCAAACCCGGTCGTTCTGCTATATCGACGACCTTGTGGACGGCATGATGGGTCTGATGGACGCGGACGATCAACACACAGGCCCGATGAACCTCGGCAATCCAGGGGAATTCACCATTCGCCAATTGGCGGAAACGGTGATCGAACTGACCGGCTCAGCGTCGAAGATCGTCCTGCAGCCGCTCCCCGAAGACGATCCCATGCAACGCTGCCCGGACATCACCCTGGCCCAATCCACATTGGGGTGGGAGCCGACCGTGCAACTCCGCGAGGGCCTGGAGCGGACCATCGCCTATTTTAAGAACCTGATGTGATTGGCGCGGCGGTCCGGTGAAACAAGTCATCCAATCGCGGCGCACCGGCAAACTGGCGCTAAAAGACGTGCCGGCGCCGAAGGTGCGGGCGGAGCATCTGTTGGTGCGCACCCAGGCGTCCCTGATCTCTGCCGGGACCGAGCGCATGGTCGTCGATTTCGCCAAGAAGAGCCTGGCGGGCAAAGCCCAGGCGCGGCCCGACCTTGTCAAAAAAGTCGTCGACAAAGCGAAAAAAGAAGGGGTGCTGAATACGTGGAAAGCGGTCATGGCCCGGCTCGACGAGCCGCTGCCGCTCGGATACTCCGCCGCCGGTAACGTGATCGCCGTCGGCGCGGGCCTGGAGGGCGAGTTCCGTGTCGGGGACCGGGTCGCGATGGCCGGCGCAGGTATCGCAAATCATGCTGAGTTGAATACCGTGCCGCGCAATCTTGTGGCCCGCATTCCGGAGACGGTTACCGACGAAGAAGCGTGCTATGGCACGGTCGGCGCCATCGCCCTGCATGCGGTGCGCAACTTGAAACCCGGGTTGGGCGATGTTGTCGCGGTGATCGGTTGCGGCTTGATCGGCCAATTGGCGGCCCGGTTCCTAACCCTAGGCGGGGCGCGGGTCGTTGCCATCGATATGGCTGCGGACCGATTGACCCTGGCATCTCAATTGGGTGCCGAAGCGACGGCGAGCCCCGACGACGCACCCGGCATTGTTTCGGCGTTGACCGGCGGACGTGGGGCGGACGCGGTTCTGAATGCCGCCGCCACCACGTCCAGCACGCCATTGGAACTCGCCGCGGAGATCGCGCGCGACCGGGCCAATGTGGTCATGGTCGGCCTGACCGGCACGGCGTTTCCCTACGCCGCGTTCATGCAGAAAGAGCTCAACATCACCGTGTCACGGTCCTACGGTCCCGGGCGTTACGACAACGATTTCGAAGGCCGAGGCGTCAAATACCCCGAAGGCTGGGTCCGTTGGACGGAAACGGAAAACCTTGCCGAGACCCTGCGATTGATGGTGGCCCAAGATGGGGCCCGCCTCGACGTCGCGCCATTGACGACGCACCGCTTTCCCATTGACGACGCGGCCCGCGCCTACGCGATGGTGACCGGCGGCACGGAACGGCATCTGGGCGTCATCCTCGGCTATGACGGCTCGGTCGACCCGTCGCGCCATGTCTTAGAAAAACGCCCATCCGCCAAAGGCACCGCGGCGATGACGCTCGGTATGATCGGCGCCGGTAATTTTGCCCGCGTCGCGCTGATCCCGGCGTTCAAATCGGCATCCGACGTGCATCTGAAAGCGCTGGCGACGCAGCGCGGGGCCAGCGCCGACCACAGTGGCGAGAGCTTCGGTTTCGACGCGGTGGCGACCGATGCGGACGCGGTTCTGCACGACGGCGCGATCAATACCGTCGTGGTCGCGACCCGGCACGACAGCCACGCGGCGCTGACGGCAGCGGCCTTGCGGGCCGGGAAATCGGTGTTCGTGGAAAAACCGCTGGCGCTGACGTTGGACGAGCTCAACGACGTGATCGCCGCACTGAATGAAAGCCAAGGGGTGTTGCAGGTCGGGTTCAACCGGCGGTTCGCGCCGCACGCCGCGACGCTGAAGGCGCATTTCTCCGGGCTCGACGCGCCCAAGGTCGTGACCATCCGCGTCAACGGCGGCGCCATCGACGGCGGCCACTGGACCCAGTCCGCCGACGAAGGTGGCGGACGTATCCTGGGCGAAGTCTGCCACTTTATCGATCTCGCGCGGTTCCTGGTCGGCGTACCGATAACCTTCGTCAACGCCCATGCCGCCACCGCCGACGGCGGGGCGGGCGACGACATCGCGGCACAGATCGGGTTTGCCGACGGCAGCCTCGGCAACATCGTCTATACTGCGAGCGGCGACACCGCCTTGGCAAAGGAACGAGTTGAAGTCTTTTGCGGTGGCCGCGCAGGCGTCTTGGACGATTTCCAATCGCTGACATTGGTGGCGGACGGCAAGTCCACGAACCAATCGGGATCACAAGACAAGGGCCACAAGCAACAGATCGCGGCGTTCCTGGCCGCCGTCCGGGGCGAGGGTCCGCCCGCCATTGATGAGGAAACGTTGATCGAGGTTTCCGCCGCAACCATCGCCGTTCTCGATAGCCTGCGCACAGGCGAAAGAATCAGTTTGTAGGGACCAAGACAATATGGACCGTGACACCTTTTTCATGTCGGAATTCGAAGAGCATGCCGCCGTCATGGCGGCAACCCGCGACACCTTGGCGGGACCGTTCAACGCGCTGCTCGACCACTGCATCGCAAGCATCCGAAGCGGCGGAAAAATCATGTTCTTCGGCAACGGCGGCAGCGCCTCCGACAGCCAGCATTTGGCCACCGAACTCACCATCCGTTACAAGGAAAACCGCGCGCCGATTGCCGCGCTCGCCTTGACGACGGACACATCGGCACTGACGGCGGGCGGCAACGATCTTGGCTTCGAAACCATTTTTGCCCGGCAATTGGAGGCGATCGGCAAAGCGGGCGACGTGGCCATCGCCATTTCCACCTCCGGGAATTCACCCAACGTGTTGCTGGCGCTGGAAGCATCGCGCCGCATGGACATCGTGCCGGCAGCCTTGTCCGGGAAAGGCGGCGGCAAGTTGCCTGGCCTTGCCGATCCACTGTTGATCGTGCCCAGCGACACCACCGCGCGGATTCAAGAGATGCACATCATGCTGGGGCAGATGCTCTGCGGTGCATTGGAAGTGGAATTGGGGCTGGTATGACCGACCGCGCCCGCCTGATCCCGTTCATCGACAGCCTCGCCGAGGCGCGGGTGCTGGTCGTGGGCGACGTGATGCTCGACCGGTTCGTCACCGGGGCCGTCGAACGGATTTCCCCCGAGGCCCCGATCCCGGTGTTGCGCGTGACCGGCGAAACCGACATGCCGGGCGGGGCAGGTAACGTGGTCCGCAATCTGACCGCGCTCGGCGCGCAAGCCATTTTCGTCGGTGTGGTCGGCGGAGACCCGGCCGCCGAACGGTTGCGCGATACATTCAATGACGACGAGCGGGCCGACCTACGGCTGATCGTAGACGACGGCCGCCGCACCACGATCAAAACCCGGTTTGTGTCCGGGACGCAGCAAATGATGCGCGCCGACCGCGAGGCCGGTGCGCCGGTCTCCGCGGCAGCGGCCGAAGAGGTGTTGGTGAGCGCCGCCGATGCGCTCGGCGGGTGCCATGCCCTTGTGTTGTCCGACTACGACAAAGGCGTGCTGGCCGACGGACGGGCCAAAGCGCTGATCGACGCCGCCAAAGACAATGGCCTGCCGGTGATCGTCGACCCCAAGGGGGACGACTATGCCATTTATGCCGGCGCCGACTTGATCACGCCGAACCGTAAAGAACTGGAAGTCGCCGCCGGCTATCCGGTGAACGGCGACAATGAAATCGTGGCCGCCGCCAGCCGACTGATCGCGGCGCATGGCCTCGGCGGCATGTTGGTCACCCGCAGCGCCGATGGCATGACGTTGCTGGACGCGGACGGGGCAGCCGTTCACCTAGCGGCCGAAACTCGCGAGGTATATGACGTTTCCGGCGCCGGCGATACGGTGGTCGCGGCGCTGTCGGCGATGCTCGCGGCCAAGGCGTCGCGGGTCGACGCGGCGACCGTCGCCAACGTCGCGGCGGGGATCGCGGTCGGCAAGGTCGGCACGGCGGCGGCATTCGGCTCTGAAGTGATCGCGGCGCTGCATCATCAGGATATTTCCGACGCCGAAGCCAAGGTGCTGACCCTGGCCGAGGCCCAGGACCGCGTTGCGCAATGGCGGCGGCAGGGCCTCAAGATCGGGTTCACGAACGGCTGCTTCGATCTGTTGCATCCGGGGCATGTATCGCTGCTGAGCCAAGCACGCGCCACGTGCGACCGATTGATCGTCGGGCTGAATTCCGACGCCTCGGTCAAGCGCCTCAAGGGTGAGAGCCGTCCGGTGCAAAACGAAGCCGCGCGGGCCACGGTGCTGGCGTCGCTGGCCAGCGTCGACACGGTCACCGTGTTCAGCGAAGACACGCCGCTGGAGTTGATCGGGGCACTGCGCCCGGACGTTCTGATCAAAGGCGCGGACTACGCGGTCGAGGACGTGGTCGGCGGCGACCTGGTGACCGGCTGGGGCGGCGAGGTCGTTCTAGCCGAGTTGCAGCCCGGACACTCCACAACGTCGACCATCGGCCGTATCAACGACGGCGCCGACGACGGATGAGCGAATTGGGCGCGGCCTGGCTCGGCTACGGCCTCGCCTGGGCGGCGTTCGGCGTTCTGCACTCCCTGACCGCCGGCAGTGCCATGAAGGCGCGGCTCAAACCGCTGCTCGGCGGCTCGTACCGTCTTGCCTACAATGGCTTCGCATTGCTCAGCATCGGTCTTGTGGTGTGGCTCGGGCTCGTCCTGTTTGCAGGCGCCCCGCCGTTCGATCATTCCCACGGCGAGAAAGCGGCTCTCGGCGCGCTGCAGATTGCCGGCTGGATCCTGTTGTTCCTGGCGTTTCGCCGCTACGACACCGGACTGTTCCTGGGCACCACCCAGCATCGCCGCGGCGACGGGTCCATCGACGGTGAGGAAGCGCTGCAGACCGACGGTTTTCACCGCTACGTCCGCCATCCGCTCTATAGCGCCGCGTTTCTGATTTTGTGGGGCGCCGTGTGGACGCCGTTCGGCCTGGCGACCGCGGCGTTCGGCAGCGTGTATCTGCTGATCGGGACATGGTTCGAGGAACGCAAGCTGCTGCAGACCTATGGCGAGGCCTACGCCCGCTACCGGGCCCGCGTGCCGGCGTTCGTACCGTGGCGCGGCCGCGCTTGGCCGTGACGCGGGTTTAGTTGTCGCCGTGTTCGCGGCCGCCGTGTTCGGCCTCGTACCGCTCGCCGGCTTCGATGATGGTCGAGAGAATGCGCGAGAAGAACCCACCGCCGTCGCCGCCGCTTTCCGCAACCGGCTTGCCGCGTGGGGTGACCCGTTCGGTCGGCAGATCGCGGACAGGTTGGCTGCGGTGCGCGGCGATCATCACGTCTTTCCAGACCGCTGCCGGCAGGCTGCCGCCGGTGACCCGCTTCATGGGCGTCCCGTCGTCGTTGCCCAGCCAAACCCCGGCAAGGTAATCCTTGGTGTAGCCGATGAACCAGGCGTCGCGGTAGTTCTGCGAGGTGCCGGTCTTGCCCGCCGCCGGCCGGCCGATGGCGGCGTTTTTGCCGGTGCCCGTCTCGATCACGCGGCGCAGCATGGCGTTCATGCGGCCGACGTTTGCGGGCGACACCGTGCGGCCCGGCCCGGCACCACTGCGGGCATATAGAACATTGCCCCCGCCGTCGCGGATTTCGGCGATGCCATAGGGGATCACCCCGTCGCCACCGTTGGCGAACGGCGCATAGGCGGAGACCACGTCGAGCAACGACGCTTCGCCGGTACCCAGCGCCACGGAGGCATCCGGCGCGTCACCGGGGTCGATGCCGAGCGCACGGGCGGCGTCGGTGACCCGGTCCATGCCCGCCTCAAGCGCAATGCGCACGGCGACCGTGTTGATCGACCCGGCGAGACCGTCGGACATGGTCACCGGCCCGCGGTACTTGTTGTCGAAGTTCTTCGGCTGCCAGTCGCCGATGCTGATCGGCGCGTCGTCAACCATGTCGCCGGGGCTCATGCCGGCGCGCAACCCGGCCAGATAGATCACGGGCTTGAACGCCGAGCCCGGCTGACGGCGTGCCTGCACGGCGCGGTTGAACTGGCTTCGGGCGTAGTTTCGCCCACCAACCATCGCCCGCACGGCCCCGTCGGGGGACATCACCAGAACGGCGCCCTGCTCGACCCGGCGCGGCTCGCGATACGTCGCGATCAGGTCATCGAGCCGACGCTCGGCGGTTCTCTGCACCGCACGGTCCAGGGTCGTCTGCACGATCAGATCCCGGTCCGGCGAGCCGGCGAAATCACGGACCTGATCCAAAACCCAATCGACGTAATAGGGCGCCGTGCGGCCCGGCCGAACCGTGCCGCCCCGGCTTTTGAGGTCGCGGGCCTGCTCGGCCTCAGCCTGGGTCAGATAACCCGCGGCGACCATGTTGGACAGCACCACGCGGGTGCGCCCCGCCGCCCGCTCGCGGTCGGCATGGGGGTTAAAGCGGCTGGGCGCTTTCAGCAATCCGGCGATCATCGCCGACTGCCAAACCGTGAGCTCGGACGCGGATTTAGCGAAGTACTTCCGCGCCGCCGCATCGACGCCGTAGGTACCGGCCCCGAGATAGACGCGGTTCAAGTACAGTTCGAGAATCTGATCCTTGGAAAACTTGTTCTCCAACCACAGCGCGACCATGACTTCCTGGATTTTGCGCTTGATGGTGCGGTCCGGCGTCAGGAAAAGGTTCTTGGCCACTTGTTGCGTGATGGTGCTGCCGCCCTGGACGATCCGCCCGGCGCGCACGTTGGCGACCATGGCGCGGCTGAGCCCGATGACGTCGACCCCGAAATGTGAATAGAAGCGCCGGTCCTCGGTCGCCAGCACCGCCTGGGGCAACGACGGCGGCACGTCTTCGAGGCGCACCGGAATCCCGTACAAGTCCCCGACCGCAGCGATCTCGGTGCCGTCCTGGGCGAGAATCCATACCGTCGGCTTGCGCGACGGCGCAAGGCTGTCTTCGAAATCCGGCAGATCGGTGTAGAACCACCCGGCAACGAACAGGGACCCGATCACACCCCACACCGCCAGCGTCGCGGTCCACTTGCCGAGACGCCGCCAGACCGAGCGTTTCGCTCCGTTCGACCGTGAAGTTTTTCGTTTCGCCATGCCGCCCTTATGCCCGAAGACACGTTAGAAACGTCTTAACGGTTGTGACGGTCGGCGAAAACCCCACGGAAAACCGGGGCTTCCCATAGCGGTCAGAACATCAGGTGTTCAAGGCGGCCACAACTCTTTGCCGGAGGAACGGCATATGCCTGAGTCGTACGCGGGTCAGGTCATAGAACGCATTGGCGATGGCGGGCGCTACCATGGGGACGCCGATTTCGCCGCCACTCGTCGGAGATTCGTTGCTGTCGATTAAATCGACCCGGATTTCATCGGGCATTTCGCTCATCCGCAGAATCTCATAGTCGAAGAAATTGCTCTGCTCTACGCGACCGTCTTGGATAGTCACCCGCTCCTTCAACGCGCCTGAGATGGCAAAGACGATGGCGCCCTCGACCTGCGCCCGGAGATTGTCCGGCTGGATAACCAACCCAGCGTCGACAGCGGTCCAAAAACGACGCACGCGGATCACACCGGTATCTGCATCAACGGAGACCTCCGCCGCGCCCGCGGCCATGGTCTTCTTGTACCCGGCGAACGCATAGCCGATACCGGTTTCGGCAGCGGCTCCGGCATCCGCCGGGAGTATTCCCGCCAACCTGTCCAGGACACGAAGGGCACGTTGGTTCTCCGAAAGGTGCCGACGACGAAATGCAATTGGCTCGACGCCTTCGGCATGGGCTACTTCGTCCATGAACGACTCCGCGGCGAACGCGCAATAGCTGGTGCTGATCGAGCGTAAGACGGTGATCTTGGCGATCCGAGGTTGAATGTCGTGATCGGCAAGCAGATTCGGGATGTCATAGTGGGTGGCTTCGGTCCCCTCCATCGAGAGATTGTCTCGAGGACCTTCTTCGGCGAATTCATCCGGGTTGAAAAAGGACGCGACGGCCGGCGATATGACACGATGATGCCAGGCGTCGAGACTTCCGGAGGGCGACACGGTCGCCCGAAGAGTTTGCACCGCGGCGGTGCGAAACCACCCATAACGGAGATCGTCTTCCCGCGTCCAAATGAGTTTCACCGGTCGCTTGACGTGTTGGGAGATCAATAGCGCATCTTTCAGAATTTCCCGGTCAAACATCAGCCGCCGACCGAAGCCGCCTCCCATGAGCATGGCACGCAAGCGGATCCGGTCCGGGTCAATGCCCAAGGTCTCAGCGGCGATTCTTGTGCTGAGGGATTGGCTCTGAGTACCCGTCCAAACATCTGCACCGCCGCCATCCGCATCGACCGCCACGACGACCGCCAATGGCTCCATCTGTGCATGATAGGCGTAGTCGGAGCGGTATTCGGCAGTCAGAATACGCTCGGTCGCAGTAAGCTGTGACCGCGCGTCTCCTTTCTCCGTCCACACGGCACCTTCGACATCCACAGGGCGCGCGCGTTGACCCAACGCCTCCATCTCGCGTTCGCTATCCGCGTTTCGAAACGGGGATGTTTCACTCCAAGCGATCTCGAGCGTATCCCGCGCTCGCAGCGCCGATTCCCATCGCTCAGCAACCACTGCAACCGTCTCGGATTGGACCACGACATCGATAACACCGGGCACGCGCCGCGCCTGTGCATCATCGACGCGCAAGACGCGCTCGCCTTCGACCGGCGGCCGGACGACGGCGGCATAGACCATGCCCTCGACGTGGACATCGATGGCATATTTGGCGGTCCCGGTGATCTTCTCCGGAATATCCACGCGGGGGACGTGCCGACCGATGAAGTTGTACTCCGACGCCTGTTTCAGGGGAATGGCTTCGGCGGGCGGTACCGTCAAATCAATATCCGGATTCGATGCCAATGCACCGTAATCGATACGGCGGCCCGTTGGAATGTGTTGGACAATACCATCAGATGTCGTCAAATCCCGCACATCGACGCCCCATTGCGCAGCGGCAGCGCGCATCAGGACGTAGCGTGTCGAAGCGCCCGTTCGCCGCATGACGTCGAAGTATCCCTGAACGGCGAGACTCCCGACATTGTAGAGTTGCCCCCCGAAGATCGGATTGCCGTACACAGTTTCCGGTTTGTGGACCTGTTCAACGGTTACGCGCGACCAATCCGCATCCATTTCCTCGGCGAGGATGAGCGGCAATGCGGTCATCGCACCTTGGCCCATTTCCGTCGCGCCGAATTTGATCGAAATCGCGCCGTCCGCCGCGATCGTGACCCAAGCATTGACGGTTCGCGCGTCGTGCGATGTTGCCATATCATCAGCGAACGCAACGCCGCGCTGGAAGATCGGATGTCCGCCGACGCCTACAAGCACAGTCAGGGCGCCCGATGCTTGCAAGAAACGGCGCCGAGATACCCGAGGGGTCTCAATTGGCTTCGTTTGCATTACAGTGACCCCTTCACGGCGGTTTCGACGGCGCGGATGACACGGGCATAGGTGCCGCAACGACAGAGGTTGGTATCCATATGATCGATGATCTGATCGCGCGATGGATTGGGCGTTTCGTCGAGCAAAACCGCGGCCCGCATAATCATTCCCGACTGGCAGTACCCGCATTGAGGAACTTGCTCCTCGATCCAAGCGCGCTGCAGCGGGTGTAAACCGTCTTTCGAAAGGCCTTCGATGGTGACGATGTCTGTACCGACAACCGTATCGAGTGGCGTGACACATGAAAACACTGCCTCACCGTCCACATGGACGGTGCATGCACCGCATTGTCCCGCGCCGCATCCGTACTTGGTACCCGTTAGCCGAAGGTGTTCGCGCAACGCCACAAGGAGAGGCGTCTCGGGGTCTACGTCTATGTCGAAGTCTGAGCCGTTTACTCGAAGTCGCATGGCGTGTTCCTCGCTTTTGAATGTTGGAGGGAGAACCCCATCCAGGCGGGAACCTGCGATAAAACTATAAATGCGTAAAATGCATTTTATCTATATTCTATATGCATCAAACAAATATGAGTATTTAGAAAAATGTCATGAACTGAGATCTTCGGACGCCGCAGCAATGGCGTCGCGTAACCATCTATGCGCGGGATCGTCGGTAGATCGCGGATGCCACCCCATGACGTATGCGAAGGTCGGCAATTCGATCGGCGCTTCCATGATCCTTATATCACCGCCGGCGGCATAAAGTTGTGCCACCCGCCGCGGCACGGTGGCGACGAGGTTGGTTCGCGGCACGGCATTCACGGCCGCCGCGAAGTACGGCACCCGAAGGCCGGGCAATCGTTCAAGTCCTAGTTCCGCAACCCTATCCTCGACAAGGGTCTGACGACCCTTAAGAACGTCCACGATGACGTGCGGCAACGACATATAAGTTTCCAGATCGAGCCCGGTATCGGCGATCTCGTGGTCCGCAGAGATCACGCAAACGAAGTCTTCCTCGAACAAAGGCTGTGACACCAAGGGCCCCGGCACCTCTGAAACCCACAGCACCAAATCCAGACGGCCGCGGATGCAGTCCTCGAACGCCTGGTCATGCCAGCCGGTGATTTCGATGGATATCCCGGGCGCTTCCCGGAAAACGTGCGCGCTGAGCGCGGGCCCAAGCACGACTGTCGCATAGTCTGTGCACGACAACCGAAATGTATCCTCGGCGATTGCCGGATCGAACTGCCCGCCACGCAGCAAGGCCTCAATCCGCGGCAGAATGTCCTCGAGTTCTTGTTGGATTAACCGCGCCCGAGCCGTGACCTCATATCCATCTTTCGTCCGAACGAGCAGCTCATCTTCGAAGGTCTCGCGCAATCGCTGCAAAACACGGCTCATCGCCGGTTGACTGAGATGAAACCTCTCCGCGGCGCGGGATACGGAGCGTTCCTCAAGAAGGATCGATAGCCCTAAGAGCAGGTTGAGATCCGATTTTCTAATATGTGTTAAGCGCATGATGAATATCATAAACATGCATTTTACACATGCAATGGCTTGCCACATGTTCGTCCCAACCACATTCGACAGCAACACACATCATTGAGGAGACGAACAATGCGCAAAGGCAATCAAACAGCAATCGTGACAGGCGCATCGCGCGGCATCGGCGCCGCCATAGCTCGGCGGCTGGCGAGCGACGGCTACAACGTTGTGGTGAACTTCTCGGGTTCCACAGAAACAGCTGAGGCGCTGGTCGACGACATCAAGCGAGTTGGAGGCTCGGCGATCGCGTTTCGCGCTGATGTCGCAGCTCCGGCAGATGTCAACGCGATGTTTGACCGCACCGTCGAGACCTTTGGCGGTGTGGATGTCGTCGTGAACAACGCCGGCGTCGCCATTCGCAAACCTATCGCCGAGTTTTCGGACGACGATTTCGATAGGCTGCTCGGGACCAAACTGAAGGGCGTATTCAATGTCTTGCGCGAAGCCGCATTAAGGGTTTCCGACGGCGGTCGGATCGTGAACATAACGGCCAGTTTTCAAGGCGCGCCTATTCCGGGTTACGGTCCTTATGCCGCCTCGAAGATGGCAATCGAGAAACTGACGGAAGTCGCCGCGAAGGAACTGGGCGTGCGCAGCATTCGCGTCAACGCCGTCCGACCTGGGCCAACCAATACGGATCTATTCAATTCCGGAAAGACGGAAGAAGTCCGCAACATGTTCGCACAACAGCACGCCCTTGGGCGGATCGGAGAGCCGGAAGACGTCGCGGGCGTCGTCGCGTTCTTGGTCGGAGACGACGCGAACTGGGTCACGGGGCAAATGGTCGGGGCAAATGGTGGGTATTGGTAACGCGACGGATAAGCCATGACGTCGGCCCTGTTTTCACGCGCTTGTCACATCAATCTGGGGGATTTTCTGGTACAAATCCGGGCATGGAATCGCAATCCGCCCATCGCTTCGCGGTCTATGCCGCGCCACAGCCGGACACCCCGCTCGGCCGGTTCGGCAATGCTTGGCTCGGCCGCGATCCGGGGACCGGTGAGACCCTTCCCCGCCCCATGATCGCCGGGTACCAGCCGTCCGAGATCGCGGCCATCACCGGCGCACCGGCACGTTATGGCTTTCACGGCACGTTGGTTGCCCCTTTCCGGCTGGCCGACGGCTACGCCGAGGACGATTTGGTCGCGACCCTCGTGGGTCTGACGGCGGACCTCGCGCCGGTAACGGTGCCCGGGTTCGCGGTGCGCAGCCTGGGCCGCTTCGCCGCCATCATGCCGGAATATCCGAGCGACGGTCTGGCGGATTTGTCGCGGCAGCTGGTCGAAAGCCTGGACCGATTTCACGCACCGATGACCGACGCGGAATGGGCGCGGCGCACCGCCGGCGGCCTGACCCCGAACCAGGAGCGATTGCTGGGGCGCTGGGGATACCCCTATGTGATGGAGGAATTCCGCTTCCATCTGACGCTGACCGACAAGATCGACACGCAGACCCGCGAGCAACTGCGCGACGATATCGCGTCCTACGCCTCGGATGTGCTGGGGCCGCACACTTTCGACAGCGTCGCCCTGTTTGCCGAACCGGAACCGGGTGCCGATTTCGTGCTGCGCCGGCGTTTCAGCTTCGCCGCGGCGCAGCCCATCACAGACATCGCCGCCGGTTCCTGAACCCAACGCGGACTATAGCGCGACGCGCGCCGAAACAGGCTCGGAGCCACCGAAGGACGGCATGAAGGTCGAGTGCAGGCTGGAGCCCCCGGTGACACAGACCAGCAGGTCCGCGGGCGTTTTGACCAAAGGGATCTCCGTTTCCGGGGACAGCGTTCCCAAATCGCCGGACCTTGGCGTACGCATCATTTCCTGGTTTTTCGGCGCAAACTCGGAAAACGTAATCTTCGTCAGATCGAACAACGTCTCTTGGATAGCCGACAGGGAAACGCTGTCGCGCTCCAGCGTTTCCGCATGCTCCGGGCACAGGACAAGCAGCGGCGTGCCGCCGAACATATAGTCGTTGCTGCCGATGCTGCGGATGCTCTTGGCGATCATCTGCAGAAGCTCCTCGGCCGACGTGCTCTTGATGATCATGTTCATGGTGCCGGTCACACCGACCAGGGTCACCGTATCATCGATCGAAGATAGCGGCGTTTGCCGCGTCTGCGTCCGCAGCCGGGGCCAGGACGTGATCTCCTCGTTTTCGGCAAAACAGAATGCATACTTACCCGGTTGCCCCATGGTCGCCGGGTCGGTGCCGTCCGCCGCACGGCCGCCGCCCATATTCCGCATGCAGAGCTTCAAGGCGCGGCCCAAGGTCGCATTGGCGATGGCGCCGCCGCCGATCGATCCTGCGCCGTCGTTGAAGCCCATGGACCGGGCGTTCGGCCCGCCGACCACGATGACAGGCGTGACCGGGTTGGTCGTCGTTTGCAGATTGAACAACTTGAACGCCGGGTGTGCCGCGGCGTCCAAGGTTGCCGATAAGTACGGCATCAAAGCCGGCGGCAATCCGGTCATCACGGCATTGGCCGCCATTGCCGCCGGCGTCGCGCGCCCGCGCCGTGGTTGCAGGACCGTAGTGTGGGACGGACGCTTCTCCGTCGGCCACTCTTTGAGCAGCGCATCGACCCGGTCCAGCGTTGGCAACAACGCAGGCAATCCGTCGGTGAAGCCCAAGTCGAACATCATCCGCGATCCATCGGCTTCATCCGTCATCGGACCCAGGACCACGACATCGTCGTCAATGTGTTCGAGGGCGGAGGATGATGTGCCGTCCATCTGGGACGGGAGCCCCCCGCCGCCCGCCACGATGGCCGCGACCACGTCGCCGTATGCCCCTGCCGCCAATGCCTCGGTTTGGTCGGACGACAACGACGACAACGGATGCGGTACGACCACCATGCGCACGCCGGGCAGATCGGACGGCAACGTCATCCGGGCCAAGGGCGCAAAAGCGTCAGTGCAGACGATCACCGCGGGCGTGCCGCGGCTCGCCAAGGTCGCCGCATCGACGGCGCCGGTCGACGCGGCGGTTCCACCGTCGCACACACCGACGATGACCACATCGCAGTTCTCCTGAAACTGTCGATAGCGATGTTCGCCGCAATCGGCCATGGGACCTTCCTTGTGCAAAGTGCAGGTCGTTTCGGCACCTTCGCCGGACAACAATGACGATAACGCCGCCAGGAAGCCCGCGACGTTGGACTTGCCGTTGCCGAGAAAGCCGAGCCGCAATCCTTCCAATCGGGTCGGCCATGCGATATCGCACAGGGCCTCGGCAATCGGTTCAGTAGGGCCGCAGGGATTAACGATGCGAAGCTGTTGCGGCGTGCCGTTGTCTGACTGATCTTGCACCGTTTCTCCCCTCCATCACATCGCGGGTATTGATCGACGCCGCCAACCCAACAGCGCGCGGCCATCCTAGCAAAAGGACGCCCGTAACGTGCACCCGCCGTGTCCGACATGTTATGGTTCGTGCAGATAAAGACCATGACAAATGGGAGAAGACCCGTGACATCCGACGTCTTGATCGTCGAGCCCAAGCCGGAGCCCGATCTGCCGGACGAGATGCCGTTTCCGAAGTCGTGGACGGCGAAAACCCTGTCCCGGACGGATTATCTGATCCCGCTGCCCGACGCCGCCTGGGCCGAACTTCGGGCCGTCGCCGACACGTTGGAGCCGGGCATCGCCGTCTCCGACATCCTGACGCTGGTGCCCGAAAACTATGGCCTGACCGCGTGCCGCGCCTTCATGGCCGAGGTCAAACACACCTTGGACGAGGGATCGGGCCTGGCCCTGGTCGACCGCATTCCCGTCGAAGATATCGGCCGGGGGCGGGCGACGGCGTTGTATTGGCTGTTAGGGTCGTTGCTCGGCCGCCCGGTGGCCCAGAACTACGCCGGCCTGTTGCTGTACGACGTGCGCGATACCGGCAAAACCCATGGCAACGGGGTACGGGGATCTGTCACCAACGTCGAACTGTATTATCACACCGACAACAGCTACGGCCTGGTCCCGCCGCAGTACATCGGCCTGTTGTGCCTGCAGACCGCCAAGTCGGGCGGCGACAGCCGGCTGGTCAGTTGGGCCGAAGTCTACAAGCGCCTGCACGACCGCGACCCGGCGTTGGCAATGCGCGGCTATCAGGGTGTGTTGTTCGACCGGCAGAAGGAACACGGCCCGGGCGACCCCATGGTCATCTCAAAGCCGCCGTTCCGCCGGGTCGGCACCGGTATCGGTATCGCCTATTCGTCGCGATTGATGCGCACCGGCTACAAGATGACGGGCCGTGACATCGACCCCGAGACCGAGCGGTTCCTCGATACCATGGACGAGATCATCTACGACGACGAGATGCAGCTTCGGATGATGTTCGAACGCGGACAGATGCAGTTCATCAACAACGCCCGCGTCGGTCACGCGCGGGGCGGGTTCGAGGACCATGACGATCCCGCGCTGCGCCGGCATCTGGTGCGATTGTGGTTCCGTGAGGACGGCGGCACCGGTTACGACGGCTAGGCCGCCCGCACTCAGAGAGCATATAGCCGGCTGTCGATGGCGAGGTCCAGTCCGTTAGGCGGGATGAACAGCTCTTGATAATATGCGGCTTCGTCGAAGCTATCGCGCGCCGTGACTTTGATCATCAGGATTTGCGTACCGACCGGCACGTCGATCTGGGCGGCAACGTCGGCATCGGCGTTGCAAAAGGACAAACGATGTTCGAGCCGTGAAATCCGGACCTGCGCCTCTTCCTGCATCAGCGTCTTGAAGTTCTCCGTATGTAGTTCCGCGAACGGCCGATGTGCAAAGATGGGGAACTTAATCGCATCCACATAGAAATGCGTCACGACGGCAAACCCGTCGCCTATCTGGATGCGCCGGTCGAGCCGAAAAACCTCTGCCGTCGGCCCCAGGACTTTCGACCACGGCCCTTCGGCGTCCACCGCTGTGCGGTCGTATAGCTTCGGATAAACCGGCAGATACGTTCCGTCCTCTGTCGAGAACCGGCAATGCAGCGGTTGCTTCATGCTCTGGTCGAGATGCCGCACGATCGTGCCGACACCGGTTTTTCGGGCAACGATGCCTTCATCCATCAGTGATTTAAGGGCCTTTTGCACGGTGCCCAGACTGAAGGGGGACATCGACGTCAACTCTGCCTCACTCGGCAGCTTGTCGCCTTCCTTGACGATGCCCTGCTCGATCGCGCGGATCAGGACCCCGTGCAACTGCGCATACTTCGGTAGGGCCGGATCCTGATCCTTCAGAGCCTGCGTGATGAACGCATCCAATTCCGTCACGACCTGCGCCGCGCGGATCGGATCTGTGCGGCGCCCGGCAGAAAGACCTTGTTGCATGTACCGCTCCTAAGACGAGCATACGGTCCCGCGGGACGCTTGACTCGCTCTCCTAAATTACTATATAGCAATATTAAACAATAGCATTTTTAAAATGCATTAATATTGCAATATATGTGGTTGCCGACCGTCCCGCAACGGGGAAAGCGCGGCCACGTGGGGAGATATCGGGTGAACAACGAGTCTGCAAAAGATCTATTTTTGGCCGGCATTATCTTCGCCATCGGCTTGGGCGCGTTCCTCTATATCCAACACGGTCCGGGCCAAGCCTTGCAGAACAGCCGCGACGCACAGATCACGTTCCGCAGCTTTCCGAGCGCGATTTCCCTTCTGTTGATGCTTCTGTCGGGGCTGTTTGCCGCCGCCAGCCTGCGCGCGATGGTGTCGGGCAGGCAAGAGATCGAGACGACAACCGGGCAGACCGACGCGCCCCATGTGCCGCGTCATCTTGGCCTCCGGGTGGCTTCGTTGGTGGCGCTGCTGATCGCCTTTACGCAAACCATCGGCCTTGCCCCGCTGTTCGTGTTGAGCGCGGTCTTTCTGTTCATCGCTTTCTTCATCTTCGGTCAACGGAACCTGGTCCGCATGGGCGTCGTCTCGATCCTAGGCGGCGCGTTCTTTCACGGCGTGTTCGTCATGATCCTCAATCTGCCATTGAACTGAGGGCGCCAAGATGTTCGAAGGACTTCTCGGCGGCTTCGCCGATCTCACCGAGCCCCTGAACCTGTTGATGGTTTTCATCGGGACGGCACTGGGCCTCATCGTCGGCGCGCTGCCGGGCCTGAGCTCGCCGATGGCGATCGTCATCCTGCTGCCGATCACCTACACGATGGAGGCGCTGCCAGCGCTTCTGATCATGATCGGGGTCTATGTCGGCACCAAGCTGGGCGGATCGTTTTCGGCGATCCTGCTGCGCACGCCGGGCACACCTGCGGGCGCGTGCACGGCGCTCGACGGTCACCCGATGGCCGAGCGGGGACAAGCCGGTCTGGCCCTGGGGTACGCAACCATGGGGTCGACCTTCGGTGGGTTGTTCGGTTGGGGCATCGCCGTCCTGTTCATTCCGTTGTTGGCTTCGGTCGCATTGAAATCGAGCAATGCCGACATCGCGCTGGTCGGCGTGTTGGGCTTGCTGATGGTGTCGTCGTTCGTTCGCGGCTCCACCCTTCGCGGCCTGATCGGCGTGTTGCTCGGCCTTTTGATCTCGACCGTCGGCCTCGATCCGGTCGACGCCACGCATCGGTACACGTTCGGGTTCGTCGACCTGATGTCGGGCATACCGTTTGCCGCGGCCCTGACCGGCTTTTTCGGCATCGCCGTCGTCTTGAGCGACCTGCGCCTGATCGGTGCCCGCAGCGAAATCATCTCAAGCGCCAAGAACATGGCGCTTCCGAGGATCGGCGACATGATCAAGCGCTGGAAAGCGGTCGTCGTCGGCAGCGTCATGGGCACCGGCGTCGGTGCGGTCCCGGGTGTCGGCGCCGAGGGGGCGACGTGGCTCGCCTACGGCACCATGAAGCGCCAAGCGAAAAACCCGGACGACTGGGGCAAGGGCGAGCCGGACGGCATCGTCACACCGGAATCGACCAATAACGCAACCACCGGCGGCACCATGGTCCCGATGCTGACCCTCGGCATTCCCGGCGATGGGTCGACGGCGGTGATCCTGGGCGCGCTGGTGCTGCACGGGATCGAGCCGGGCGTGATGCTCTTTCAGACCAACGCCGACTTGGTGTACGGCATTCTGGCCGGGTTGCTGTTTGCGACGATCTTCATGTTCCTGATCGCCTGGCGGGCCATTTCGCTGTTCATTTTGGTTCTGCAGCAGGACCGCGCCTGGTTGTTCCCGTTCGTGCTCTTGCTGGCCACGATCGGCGCGTTCGCCACCGTGAACAATGTCTACGCGATCTATATCGCCATCTTTTTCGGCGTCGTCGGGTACTACCTCGAAAGCCGAAACTTCCCCGTCGTCACCGTCGTGCTCGGCATCATTCTCGGCCCGATCATCGAGTCCAACGTCCGCCTCGCGCTGGTGCTTTCGGCAAACGACTGGACGACGTTCATCGCAACACCGCCCCGGCAAGTCATGGTCCTGCTGATCGTGGCGCTGTTGGGGTGGGAACTCTATGCGGGCTTTCGCGATGCCGCCAAAGGGAAACAAAGCGCCATCGGCATCCGCGACTGAGACGACTTTTTGAAAACCACTCAACGAAGGAGGAAAACATGTTCACGTACTTAAAGACTGCCACGGCGGCTTTCGCCCTCGTGGTCGGCATCGGCGCCGGCACAACCGTCGCACCGTCCACGGCGCAGGCCGCATTCGAATGCGACACCATCCGCATGGTGGTGCCGTGGAAAGCCGGCGGCGGCACCGACCGTATCGGCCGTGGACTGGCCGTCGCGCTCGAAAAGCAATCCGGTAAGTCGGTGATCGTCGATAACATCAGTGGCGCCAGCAGCGCGACCGGTTCGATCAAAGCCATGCAAGCCGATCCAGATGGCTGCACGATCCTGATGAACGGGTCGACCGAGATCCTAGCGTTCTTGACGTTCGCCAAGGACCTGCCGTTCAGTCTCGACGACATGCGCTATGTCGGTGCGTTCTTCACCACGCCGACATGGATGCTGGCGAACAAGGACCGCGGCTACACCTCGTTCGACGACTTCGTCAAAGATGCCAAGGCGAACCCAGGCAAATTGACGCTGGGCGTTGGCGGTGCGGCCGGCGCGCACATGGTCATGGCGTCCGCGATCAAAGGCGCTCTCGATATCGACGTGCGGATCGTTCCCTATTCGGGCGGCGCGGACCTGAAAAAGGCGTTGCTCGCGAACCAGGTGAACGCGGGGGTCATCCATTCGCCGGTCCTCCTCAAAGAATCCAAAGGGGGGCTGATCAACGTGCTGACCACCGGCGGTTCGCTTGAGAACATCGAACACGCCCCGCTTCGCGGCGTGAAGACCTTGGAAAGCATGGGGCATCCGATCCGCATGTCGGCTGTGCGCGGCGTGTTCGTACCCAAAGCGGCGTCGGACGAGGTCGTCAATCAATTGGCGACGTGGGTCGAGGCCGCCGCCAAGGATCCGGAGTTCCAGGAATTCGGCAAGAAATTCGGATTCCCGCCCGCGTGGGTGCCGGGTCCCGCGTTTGAGAAACAGATGCGCGATGGCATGGCGTTCTTTTCCGAAACGCATCGCAAGTACATCGCCGCAAACTGATCTCCTCCCACGGGTTGCCCGGTTGGCGCCGTTTCGCGCCGCCGGGTGACACCGTGCGCGGAGCTCGTCATTCATATGGAGCCGCCGTCGTGGAACCCACCAATCTGATTATCCTCATGTCCGACGAACATACCCGGTCCGTGACCGGCTGTTATGGGCATCCGTTCATCGAGACGCCGAACCTTGATGCGCTTGCCGCCCGTGGCGCCCGGTTCGACAACGCCTACACCACGTGCCCGGTCTGCGTGCCTGCGCGCGCGTCGTTCGCCACCGGCAAGTATGTGCATCAGATACGGAAATGGGATAATGCCACCGCGTTCGACGGCTCAATTCCCAGTTGGCACAGTCTGCTCCGCGACCGCGGACATCAGACGGTTTCGATCGGCAAACTGCACTTTCGATCCGATGAAGACGACAACGGCTTTTCGGACGAACGCATTTCAATGCACCTCATCGAGGGCAAGGGCGATCTATTGGGCCTGATCCGCGACGAGGATACGGTGAAGCGCGGCGCGTCTTGGAAAATGGCGCGCATGGCCGGACCGGGCGAGTCCATGTACACGCGATACGACCGCGACATCACGTCCGAGGCGCAGTCCTGGCTGTATGAAGAAGCACCGAAACATAACGACAAACCGTGGGTTCTGTTCGTTTCCTGGGTCGCGCCGCATTTTCCCCTGACGGCACCGGCTGAGCATTTCTACCGCTACTACAATCGCGATCTGCCGCTGCCCAAACTCTATGACAAACGCAAAGATCCGATCCATCCGTACGTCGACGATTACCGCAGCATCTTCGCCTATGACGAATACTTCGAGACACCGGACATGGTGAAACGCGCGCAGGCCGGCTACCTGGGCCTCGTTTCGTTCATGGACGAACAGGTCGGCCATGTCCTGAACGCCCTCGAAGGCGCGGGGCTCTCAGGCAGCACGCGCGTCGTCTATACGACGGATCACGGCGACAACATGGGCAGCCGCGGTGCATGGGGTAAATCGTTGATGTATGAGGAGGCCGCCGCGGTGCCGTTGATCGCCGCCGGTCCGGGTATTGCCGCGGGCAAGGTGGTCGACACCCCGACGACGATCGCCGACATCTATCCGTTCATCATCGACTGTGTGGACCAACGCGACAGCGCCACCGTACCGGACGATATTCCGGGCACAAACATCATGGACTTGATCGATGGCGCCGAGCCCGATCGCGTGGCGTTCTCCGAATATCACGCCATGGGATCGAAGACCGCGGCCTATTTGGTGCGCAAAGGGCCTTGGAAGCTGATTTACTATCCGGCCTACCCGGCGCAGCTGTTCAACCTCGACGACGATCCCGAAGAGTTGCAGGATCTCGCCCAGGACCCGGACGCCGAGCCGGTGCTGAACGACCTGATGCGCGAGTTGAGCGCGATTTGCGACCCCGACGAGATCGATCGCGAAGCCAAGGCCGATCAAGCCCAAGCGATCGTCGACAATGGCGGCAAACAGAAGATCATCGCCCGCGGCGATTTAGGGTTCTCAGTCCCGCCGGGCGTTGAGCCCATGTTCGATTGACGGTTAGGCCGCCCGCAAGCCGAGCAGCTCCCGGGCTTCCGCAGGCGTGGCGGCGCGGCGGTCGAATTCCGGCATGACGTCGGTGATCTTCTGCACCAGATGCGCATTGCTGGCCGCCAGCGTATCCTTGTCGTACTTGATGTTGTCTTCCAGACCGGTGCGGCAGTGACCGCCCAGTTCCAGGCACCACTTGTTGACCTCGAACTGATGGCGTGCGATGCCGGCCGCCGCCCAGGTCGCACCGGGGAGCACGTCGTTCATTTCAGCGATCAGAAACTCCAAGACGCTGCGCCGCGCCGGCAAGGCGTTGGGAATCCCCATCACGAACTGCAGGTGCACCGGCGCCTTGAGAAGCCCCTGCTTCACCAAGTTGGCGGCGTTGTACAGCATCGCGAGGTCGAACACCTCGATCTCCGGTTTGACGTCGTTCTCCAGCATCGACGTCGCCAATCCCGACACCAGATCCGGCGGGTTTTCGTAGATGCCCTTAGGGAAGTTGACCGATCCCGTCGCCAAGGACGCCATATCCGGGCGGTGGTGCAGCATGGAACCCCGCTTCGCTTGGTCACGGCCGCGGCCGCCGGTCGAAAACTGGATGATCATACCGGGGCAATGCTTGAGCACGCCCTCTTGCACGGCAGCGAACTTGTCGGGATCGGAGCTCGGCGCCTGATCGTCGTCGCGGACGTGAATGTGCACCAGCGAGGCACCGGCCTCGTAGGCCTCGTGGGTGGATTCGATCTGTTCGGGGACCGTCACGGGGACGGCCGGAGTGTCGGATTTGGTCGGTAGTGCGCCGGTGATGGCCACGGTGATAATGCAAGGATGTGTCATGTCGTCCCGTTGGTTGCTGTTCTTTCGGTATTGAGAAACACTTAGTGTGTTTCTCCCTTCAAGTTAAGAACACATCTCGGAAAGGACAAATCAAATGGCGACGGGGTACATCGGGCTTGGGCGCATGGGCGGCGGTATGGCAAGGAATCTTGCCAAGGACGTCAGTCCACTTTTCGTCTTCGACACCCATCAGGCGGCGACCGCGCCGCTTGCCGATCTGGGTGCGACCGTGTGCGACACCCCCGCCGGCATGGCGGCCGAATGCGATCTTATCTTTCTTTGCCTGCCGTTCGCACCGCAGGTGCGTGACATCTTGTTCGGCGAGAACGGCATCGCTGCTGGAGCCCGCGACGGGTTGACGGTGGTCGACATGACAACCCTCTATCGCAGCGACGCCATCGACATCGGCCGCGAGGCCGAAACGCGCGGCATCGCCTATTGGGATTGCCCGGTCTCGGGCATGCCGTTTCGCGCCGACGACGGGACGCTGACCATCATGTTCGGTGGCGAGGCCGATGCATTCGACGCGGTGAAGCCGCTTTTGGAACGCATGGGAAGCACCATTGTCCACTGCGGGCCGCTTGGCAGCGGCCAGGCGATGAAAGCGCTCAACAACATCATCTACAACATCAACATCGTCGGCTTGTGCGAGGTCCTGCCGCTCTCGACGAAAGTCGGCCTGGATCCGGAATTGGTGGCGCAAATCGTGCTCAGCGGCAGCTCCAGGAGCTTCGCCTCCGACTATTTCGTGCCGCGCATGATGGTGGGCGATTTCAGCAAGGACTTCCCCATGCAAGACGCCTACAAGGACATCGCCAACGTGCGCCAGATGGCCGACGAGGTGGACGCGGCGACCCCGGTCGTCGACGCCATGGTCGGCACGTACGAGGCGGCCTTGGACGCCGGGCTCGGGACGCAACCGAAAAGCGCCATGCTGCAGGTCTACGAAAAGGCGCTCGGCGTCAAATTCAGAAAACCCGGCGCCGAGGACACCTAAGGCCTGGTGGCGCGGCGTCTGACGCGCCGATAAATCTGGACTCCATGCAACCCTTGGTGCGATCCATAATATTACAGTAATGTGACAAGTGGCGCGGTTC
This sequence comes from Rhodospirillales bacterium, assembly GCA_965601835.1. GTDB lineage: Bacteria > Pseudomonadota > Alphaproteobacteria > Rhodospirillales > Casp-alpha2 > UBA4479. The sequence continues at coordinate 2,852,004 of OZ271842.1, read as the reverse complement.
ACGCGGCCCTTGTCGTTAAGCTGCATGGGTTCCGAGTGACGCCGGAAGGGGGTGACGCATGTCTTGGGCACACGCCGGTGCCTTGCTTGGGGGGCTTGGGCTCTTTCTGCTCGGTATGAATTTGCTGACCGACGGCCTCAAGGTCGCCGCCGGCGACTCGCTCCGCGATCTGCTCGGCCGATGGACCAAGACCCGCCTCAGGGCCTTGGCGGCGGGCTTCGCCTTCACCGCGTTGTTGCAATCGTCGAGCGCCGTCACGGTTGCCGTGATCGGCTTCGTCAACGCCAGCATGCTGTCGCTGCTCAATGCGACTTGGGTGGTTTTCGGCGCCAACGTCGGGACCACCATGACCGCGTGGATCGTGTCGCTGATCGGGTTGAAACTGAAGATCGGGGCGATGGCGCTGCCGATGATCGGGATCGGCATGGCTCTGCGTCTGACCGGCAGCGGCACCCGGCGCGCCGCCTACGGCGACACCTTGGCCGGGTTTGGGTTGTTCTTTCTGGGGATATCAATCCTTTCCGACACGTTTTCCCAGTTCGCCGACGAGATCGATTTTGTGGGTTCGGCCTATCCGGGTCTCGTCGAGAACATCATGTTCGTGGGCGCGGGCTTCTTCATCACCGTGATGACGCAGTCATCCAGCGCGTCGATCGCCGTTGCATTGACCGCTGCGGCAGGCGGATTGATGCCTTTGGAGCCGGCGGCATCCCTTGTGATCGGCGCCAATCTCGGCACCACCAGTACAGCCTTGTTCGCGGTGATCGGCGCGACGCCGGCGGCAAAGCGCGTCGCCGTTGCGCATTTGTTGTTCAACTTGATCACGGGAACGGTTGCGATCTTGTTGTTGCCGATCTTCATTGCGTCGGTCGCCTGGTTCACCAGGACCGCAACCTTGCCCGAGGAACCCGCCGTCTTTCTGGCCATGTTCCATACGGTCTTCAACATCGTCGGCGTCATCCTGATTTTCCCGATTGCCAACCGTCTCGTGTCGTGGCTTTCGAAACGGTTCGCGAACAAATACGAAGAAGACGTGCGGTTGCACTATCTCGACGAAACCACCCTCGGCTTTCCGGCCCTGGCGGCGAAAGCGGTCTCACTTGAGTTGTCCCGGCTGTCGCGGATCGCCAGCACGATGATCACGCATGCCGCCAGCGACAACACCAGCGACTTGGCCTCTGCCGCGAGACATTCGGAAATCATCAGCACGGTCGCCGAGGGTATTTCACGGTACCTGGGCAAGCTGTACTCGGAGAGGGTCCCGAACCACATTACCGATGCGCTGGTGCATGCCTCGCGATCGTTGCAGCACTATGTGGAAGCGGCGGAGATCGCCCGAAATCTCAGCCGACGGGCGGCAACCCATCCGCGGCTCCCGGACGACCTGGACCGAGATCTTCAGGCGTACATCCATCAAGTCAGCGTTGCCGCGGGTGCCAGCAGCAAGGACGCCAAGAACGGCAAACGGGAAGTCGATCGTCTGCGACAGGCCTACACCAGCTTGAAGCAGGATCTCCTGACAGCGGGCGGCCGGGGCGATATCGACGTTCGAAGTTTGGATGTCGAGATGCATCGGATATGGTCGTGCCGCCGCGCCGTGGTGCAACTGCTGAAAGGGAAGCGGCGCTTGGCCCGGTTGAGCCGCACCATCGAAGAAGGCGAAGCCGTCAACGGCGACGACGCGGAACTCAACGATTTCGATGATGCCGCCTGAGCGGCAGGTGGCGCGGGCGTCGACTATCGGCCTGTCGCGGAGAGGGCCGCTTGGACATAGGGCATGTAATGGTCGAGGGGTGGCGTCTCCAACCCCGGCACCTTTCCGAGGTCGTCCCAGCGACGGAGCTTGACGGCATCTTCTGCGAACGGCTGCTTGATGAACGCGGCTGCATCCCGGTCGTTGAACGGCCCACCCTGCAGGCGCAGGCTGCGGACCGACGCTTCCGACAGGCCGTCGAAATAATCTGTATCCGCCTGACACAGATAACGTTTGGCATCGACGTGCATGCGGACCGGTTCGGTGACCGCGGCCGGGAAGAATTTTGCCAAGTACCCGGCGCCGATCTTCTCGTGCTGGCGGTCGATCTCGTTGACTTGGCCCTCTTCGAAACGCTTGTCGACCAAGTGGCCGACGTCGTGCAGCAACGCCGCGACGATCAACGCCCCGTCGCTGCCGTCTTCCTCGGCGAGCTTGGCGCACTGCAGCGCGTGCGCCAATTGCGTCACCCGTTCGCCGCCGTACTGTTCGCGGCCTGCTGTCCGCAGAATGCCGTCGATATCTTCGAGGATGGACATGCGTGCGCCTCCGTCCCTATGCGACCCGGCTGCCGCCGCGCCAAACGCCGCGAATGACCGGATGATGCGCCTCGTCGTGCACCCGGATCAGATCGGCCCGCTTGTCGGGCGCGACCTCACCCCGGTCGCTCAGCCCGGCCCCGTCGGCCGGCGTCTTGGTCACGGCGCGGATCGCATGCGACAGATCCATGCCCTCGGTCACCTCGGGCAGGATCATCGCCGCGTGCAGCAAACTGGCGGGGACGTAGTCGCTGGACAGGATGTCGAGATACCCGTGCGCCGCCAAATCGCGCGCGGAAACATTACCCGAGTGCGAGCCGCCGCGCACCACGTTGGGTCCGCCCATCATCACACTGATGCCTTTTTGGTGCGACGCCCGCGCCGCTTCGACGGTGGTCGGGAACTCGGCGATCACCACGCCGTCGGCGACCGCTTCGGCGACATGGTCCTCGGTCGCGTCGTCGTGGCTGGCGAGCGAGATGCCCTTCGACCGGCAGGCGTCGACCACATAGCGGCGGTGTTTCCCGCCGTACTGCACCTGATCGGCGCGCCGGGCCGTGATGAACTCTTCCATCTGATCGTCGGTCAGGTTGTGTTTGCCCTGGTAGTATTCTCGGTATTTCTCTTCTTTCACGAACTGCCGCTGCCCAGGTGTGTGGTCCATGATCGACACCAGACGCACCATTGGATGCACCGACAGCGCATCAAACACCTCCAACAGATTGGCGTAGGTCACTTCGCAGCGCAGGTGCAGGTGGTGATCGGCGCGGAGCAATCCGGCGTCGTTGGCCGCCGCCAGGCTTTCGACCATTTCCGTCAACCTGCGCACACGCACCGAGGTATCCGTGATCGCCCCGAGCGCGATGGCGTCGAGCACCGTGGTGATCCCCGCCGCCGCCAGTTGGTTGTCGTGGGCGATCACTGCGGCGGTCGCCGGCCAGTCGGTGCCGGGGCGCGGTGTCATGTGGGTCTCCAGCGCATCGGTGTGCAGCTCGACCAGGCCCGGCATGATATAATCGCCCTCGAAATCTTTGGCGAAACGAACGCTGGTGCCGCCGTGCGAGAGATCCTTAATCACGCCCCGGTCGATGGCGACGGTGCCGGCGATGATTTCGTCGGGCAACACGATCTGGGCATTGGTGAAAACTTGTTCCGTCATGCCGCTATGCCGCCAGGCTCGTGAATTGCGCCATGTCGAGGGTCCGGTTGCACACCGCATCGCGGGTGCGTTCGTCGTGGAAAATACCGACGATGGCAACGCCTGCGTCGCGGGCCTCGCGGATCATCTCGATCACCGTCGCCCGGTTGTCGGCATCGAGCGACGCCGTCGGCTCGTCCAGCAGCATGACCGGATAGTCGGCCGCAAACCCGCGCGCAAGATTGACCCGTTGTTGCTCGCCACCGGAGAACGTCACCGGCGACAGGCTCCACAGGCTTTCGGGAATGCGCAACCGGGTCAGGCAGGCCCGCGCCCGCGCCGCGGCGGCGTCCGGGTCCGTCCCTTGCGCCCGCGCCGGTTCCGACACCACGGCCATCGTCGGCACCCGCGGAATAACCCGCAGGAACTGGCTGACGTAACCGACCGTGGTTCGCCGCACATCGAGAACCCGGTGCGGGTGCGCCGAAGCGATGTCGACCCAGGCGCCATCGTGCAGCACCTCGATCGCCCCGACGGCGCAGCGGAAATTGCCGTAGATCATCCGCATCAGCGAGCTTTTACCGACGCCGGACGGCCCGACCAGCGCCAGACAATCTCCGGCGGACAGTTCGAACCCTACGTCCCGGAACACCGGCAGGCGGGCGCCATCCTGGGCGTGCAACACGAATTCCTTCGCAACATCGTGAACCTTGAGACGGAGATCAGACATACCGTTACGCCCGCAAAATCGAAGAAACCAAGAGTTGGCTGTAGGCGTGCTGCGGGTCGTCAAGGATCTGATCGGTCAGCCCCGTTTCCACGCACCGCCCGTGCCGCATCACCATCAGTCGGTGCGACAAATGCCGCGCCACCGCCAAATCGTGCGTGACGATCACCACCGCCAGACCAAGGTCGGCGACCAGGCCGCGCAGCAGATCCAATAACCGCGCCTGGACCGAGACATCCAAACCGCCGGTCGGCTCGTCCATGAACGCAAGCCGCGGATGGGTCACGAGGTTCCGCGCGATCTGCAAGCGTTGCTGCATGCCGCCGGAAAACGTCGACGGCATGTCGTCGATCCGATCCTCGGCCATCTCCACCTTTTGCAGCCAATCCGTCGCGGCACCCCGGATGTCGCCGTAGTGCCGGGCACCGACCGCCATCAACCGTTCGCCGACGTTGCCGCCGGCACTGACGTTCATGCGCAGACCGTCGCGCGGGTTTTGGTGTACGAACGCCCAGTCGGTGCGGGTCAACATGCGCCGCGCCGCGTCGCCCATCGTATGCACATTGACGTCGTCTCCGGTGCGATGGCGGTAAAGGACCTCGCCGCGATCCGGTGCCAGTTCGCCGATCAGACATCTGAGCAAGGTGCTCTTGCCCGATCCGGATTCGCCGACCACGCCGACCACTTCGCCGGGATAGACCTCCAGATCGATATCGGCGCAGCCGACGATGTCGCCAAACGCCTTCGACACGCCGCGGGCCCGCAACAGGGGATCGGCCTCGAAACCGCTCATGCCGCCGCTCCTTCATCGCTGCCGGACGCCTGGTTCTCGCGCCGCGTCCGGCAATGATCCGTGTCGGAGCAAACGAACATGCGTCCGCCTTGGTCGTCGGTGATGATCTCGTCCAGAAACGAGTCCGTGGCGCCGCACAGCGCGCAGGCCTGCGGCCAGGACTGCACCTCGAACGGGTGATCGTCGAAATCCAGGCTGACCACCTCGGTGAAAGGTGGCACGGCATAGATCCGTTTTTCCCGTCCCGCGCCGAACAGTTGCAGCGCCTGGGATTTGTGCATTTTCGGATTGTCGAATTTCGGCGTCGGCGACGGGTCCATGACGTAGCGGCCGTTGACCCGGACCGGATAGGCATAGGTCGTGGCGATGTGGCCGTGCTTGGCGATATCTTCGTAGAGCTTCACGTGCATCAGGCCGTACTCCTCGAGCGCATGCATGGTCCGGGTCTCGGTCTCGCGCGGCTCCAAAAAGCGGAGGGGTTCCGGGATCGGCACCTGATAGACCAGGATCTGCCCCGCTTTCAGCGGCATTTCCGGCACCCGGTGGCGGGTTTGGATGACGCTCGCCTGTTCCGTTTCTTCGGTCGTCGCGACGCCGGTGGTCTTGACGAAGAACTTGCGGATACTGACCGCATTTGTGGTGTCGTCGGCACCTTGGTCGATGACCTTGAGCACATCGTCCTTGCCCAGCACCGCCGCCGTGACCTGCACCCCGCCGGTACCCCAACCATACGGCATGGGCATTTCACGCGCCGCGAACGGGACCTGATAGCCCGGTACCGCCACCGCTTTGAGGATGGCGCGGCGGATCATCCGCTTGGTCTGCTCGTCGAGATAGGCGAAATTGTATCCGCCGGTGGTGTCCGTATCGGTCACTCCGCCGCCTCCGTCGTTCTGGCGTCGATCTCGGCGCGCATTTTGCGGACCAACTCCAGTTCCGATTGGAAGTCGACGTAGTGCGGCAATTTCAGATGTTCGACGAAGCCGGTCGCCTCGACATTGTCGCTGTGCGCCAGCACGAATTCCTCGTCGTGCGCCGGCGCATCCGTGTCCGCCGGCTCGCCCAATTCCTCGGAGCGCAGCGCCCGGTCAACCAGCGCCATGGACATCGCCTTGCGTTCCACATGTCCGAACCCGATGCCGTAGCCGCGGGTGAACTTCGGCTTTTCGGTGGCCGACCCTTTGAACTGGTTGATCATCTCGCACTCGGTCACCGTGACGTCACCGAGCACGATCGGAAAATCCAGTTCCTCGGGTTGGAACTCCACTTCCACCTCGCCAAGCCGGATTTCGCCGGCGAACGGGTGGGTGCGGCCGTAGCCCCGTTGCGTCGAGTAACCGAGCGCCAAGAGAAATCCCTCGTCGCCGCGCGCCAATTTCTGCAAGCGCACGTCGCGGTCTGCGGGAAACGTCTGCGGCTCGCGAGTCACGTCGCCGACGGCGCCGTCGTCATCGCCCGCACCACCGGCATCTTCGATCAGATCCTCACCGGCCAACTGCTCCAACACCCGGGGCATACGCGGCGGCAGGTCGGGGGTCGTTTCAATGTCGGATCCGTCCGCGGCATCGGCGGATGCATCGGGCCGCGCGCCCGCGGCGGCCAGTTTGAAGTCCAGCAGGCGGTGGGTGTAATCGAAGGTCGGGCCGAGCACTTGCCCACCCGGCAGATCCTTGAACGTCGCGGAGATACGACGGCGTGGGCGCAACGCCGCCATGTCCAACGGCTCGGAATATCCGAACCGGGGCAACGTGGTGCGGTAGGCGCGGATCAGGAAGATCGCCTCGATCAAATCACCGGCGGCCTGTTTGATGGCGAGGGCCGCCAGATCCCGGTCGTAGAGCGACCCTTCGGTCATCACCCGATCGACGGCACGGCCCAATTGTTGGTCGATCTGGTCAAGGCCGAGTTCCGGCACCTCGGGGTCGCCGCGCCGTTCCTCGGCCAGCAACCGGTGCGCATTGTCGATGGCTTTCTCGCCCCCTTTGACGGCCACGTACATAACTACACCTCGATTTCAGTACTGCGTGGGATCGCGGCGATGGCGTCCACCGCCGTGAGAATGACATCGACGCCGAGCGGGTACTCCGCGTTCTTGGCCTTCAACGCCTGCCAGAAGCGGACGTCGAGCGACGCCGCCGACAGTTCGGAATGGGTCTCGATCCCGGGCCCGGTCAACCGCACGGGCGTACCGTCGGCGAAGCCGTCGACCTCGACGATCAGGGTCGCCGCACGGTCCGGATACTCGGGGTCACCCTCGTGGAACTGGCCGAAATCGATCGGCTGCGCTGCTGCCGGCAGCCAGGCGAACATACCTTTTTCCGGTTCCTGCGCCCGCGGCGCGCCGGAATGAAACGCGATGTATTCGCGAACCACCGGCGCGTCGGTGCCGAACCAAACCGGTGTCGCATAGTCGGCGAGCGTCAACAGCATCGCCGCGGCGCACGGGCTGATCCCGTCCGGGCACGTGGTCGGCCCCGCCAACGGCACCACCAGACCGGGTTGCGACATGGCGTCGAGCAAAGCGCGGAAACACCGCTGCGCGTCGTCGACCGGGTCGGGAAACCCGCCGAGCAGACCGCTCTGCAAAGCCTGACCGCTCATTCGTCTTCTCCTCGAACCATGGTGAAGAACTCCACTTTGGTCGGCGCGGATTTCTGCTGACGCGCCCGTCCGGCGGCGGCGATCTCCGCTTCCAATTCGTTGACGATGCCGAGCTGTGTGTCGCCGGGCATCTCCTGCATCAGCGCGTCGAGCCGGGCCGAGATTTCCACGTGGCCGAGATTCCGTCCGGCGGCGTAGCCGTGTCCGACATATCCGGCACCACTGCGTACCGAGCATCGGACGACCGTCATCTCGCCCATGTTGAATTTCTGACCGCTTCCGCCTGCCCTTGCCCGAACCATCACCAAACCCTGCTCGGCCGGGCGCAGTATTTCGAAAGCAGCGCCGGTATCGATATGTTCCAAAATCCGCTTCAGGCGCGTGGACGGTGTCCGCGAGAAAACGCCGATCCAGCGGCGGCGCAAGTCTTGCTCTTGATTATAGCCCTGCGCTTCTTCCGAGGTGCTCACCAAAGGCCCCAATCGCTCTCTTGATAAATTTTGGCGGCGCAAATATCGCCGCGACGAAACCCACGGAAAGTACCCGCGTGGCACGGTTTCTGGGATGACAGTTCCGGAAATACTTGATGACATTTATAAGACAGAAACATGAATACACAGCCTGCACGAGGGCCCACCGCATAGCCGGCGATGCACTTCGTGACGATTTTGGAAATAAATGCGATCCGGTCAGGTTTCCGTCAGGCTGACCGCCGACAAAGAATCCATGGACATTCGCACCCTATTGCGCGCCAAGGATAAGCGCATTGAGACCATCCAACCGGACGCCGTGGTCGGCGATGCCGTCACGGCGCTGTCCGAGCGGAACATCGGCCTGCTGGTCGTGTGTGGCGAAGACAAGCGTATCCAGGGCGTTTTCTCCGAGCGGGATCTCGTGCATGGCCTGCGCAACCGCGGACCCGATGTCCTATCCGAGCCGGTACACACGTTGATGACCAAAGACGTCCAGACCTGCGGTTTCGACGACCGATTGGAAGACGTGATGCAACGCATGGCGCGCGAGCGGTTTCGGCACATTCCGGTGATCGATCCGGCGGGGAATTTGCATTGTCTGCTCAGCAGCGGCGACATACTCAATCACCTGAACGCGCATGCATCCTCGGACGAGCGGGTGCTGTTCTGGTCGAAGATGGTATGGGTCTAAGCCATCCGGGGAGAACGTGTCGTCAAACTGACATCGTCTCCCGGTTGCAATCTGACAATATCTAGATAACTCTAAGTGAATACTTACAGCGTCCCATATTTCGGCGCGCGACATTTATATTATTCTAGGCCGCCGATTATTCTCGGCAGCTCATTGAGTTTGTCTGTACAGGGTCCACACCATGCTTGGAAACGTCCGCTTTACCGTACCGGCGCTCGCCGCGCTCCTATTCCTCGCCGCCTGCGATCAACAACAGGACCAGGCCGCAGCGCCGCCGCCTTCCCCACCGGAAGTCACCGCGGCAACGCCCCTGAAAAAGCAAGTTGTCGAATGGGACGAATATACCGGCCGCTTCCAGGCGGTGCAGCGGGTTGAAATCCGCCCACGGGTCAGCGGCTACTTGGAACAAGTGCTGTTCGAGGACGGACAGATCGTCGAAGCGGGACAGACGCTCTACATCATCGATCAGCGACCGTTCAAAATCGCGCTCAGCCGCGCCCAGGCCCAGGTCGAGTTTGCACAAAAGGAGTTCAACCGCTTCGAAAGGCTGGCAGAAACCAGCGCCGCTTCGCGCCAGCGCCTCGACGAAGCGGCCGAGGCCTTGCGCCTGGCCCGAGCGGACTTGGCGGAAGCGCAACTGAATATGGAGTTCACCGAGGTCAAAGCCCCCATCGGCGGGCGCATCAGCGAAACCGCCGTCGATGCCGGGAACCTGGTCAACGGAGACCTCGCCAACAGCACGCCGCTGACCACCATCGTCTCGCTGGACCCGATCCACTTCTATTTCGAGGCCAGCGAGCAGCAGTTCCTGAAGTACGTGCGTCTCAATCTGTCGGGCGCCCGCCCGGCGTCGCGCGAAACGCCGAACCCCATCTACATCAAGCTGCAGGACGAAAACACCTTCGGCCACATCGGGGCTATGGACTTCGTCGACAACGAGATCGACGAGAGCACGGGCACGATCCTCGGCCGCGCCATCTTGGACAACACCAACGGCGACCTGTCGCCCGGCGTGTTTGGCCGTGCCCGGCTGTTGGGCAGCGGCATTTACGAGGCGCTGCTGATCCCCGATACCGCCATCGGCACCGACCAGTCGCGGAAATTCGTGATGCTGGTCAATGGCGAAAACCGCGCCGAGCGCCGGTTCGTTGAACTGGGCCCGATCCGCGACAGCGGCCTGCGCATCATCCGCAGCGGCCTCTCAGAAACCGACCGCGTCATCATCAACGGCCTGCAGCGGGCCCGGCCCGGAAGCCCCGTGACCCCGGTCGATGGCACCATCGAAGAGCCGAACGCCGAGCCGCTGCCGGATATTCTCGGCACTCGGAACGCCCCCGCCACGCCCAGCGCGGGATAAGCGGCATGACGTTCTCGCATTTCTTCATCGACCGCCCGATCTTCGCGACGGTGCTGTCGATCTTTATCACCGTGTTCGGCGGGATCTCGTTGTTCACCCTGCCGATCGAGCAATATCCCCAGGTCGCGCCGCCGACGATCCAGGTGTCCGCCAGCTATCCGGGCGCCAACGCCGAGACAGTGGCCGCCACCGTGGCGACGCCGATCGAGCAGGAAATCAACGGCGTCGAGAACATGCTCTACATGCTGTCGCAATCCACCGGCGACGGGAACATGACGCTGACCATCACCTTCGAACTGGGCACCGATCTGGATGCGGCGCAGGTGTTGGTGCAGAACCGGGTCGCCATCGCCGAGCCGCGTCTGCCCGAAGAGGTCCGCAGGCGTGGCGTCACCACCCGCAAGAACTCGCCGGATTTGATGATGGTCATCAACATGTATTCGCCCGGCGGCACCTACGATCAGACCTACATCGGTAACTATGCGGTGCTGCAGATCCGGGACCAATTGATGCGGATCGACGGGGTCGGCGATCTGTTGATGTTCGGCGCCAGCGAGTATTCCATGCGGGTGTGGCTGGATCCGGATCTGATCCAATCGTTCAATATGACGCCGGGCGAAGTGCTGTCGGCCCTGCGGGCGCAGAACATTCAGGTCGCCAGCGGCACCTTGAACGAACCGCCGATCCCGAGCCAAAGCGCGTTCCAGGTCAGCATTCAGACCCAAGGCCGCCTGATCGAGCCGGAGCAGTTCGAGAACATCGTCGTGAAAGCGAACGCCGACGGGCGGATCGTGCGGTTGCGTGATGTCGGCCGGGTGGAGTTGGGCGCGCTCAGTTACGTGACGCGGGGCTACCTCGGCGATCAGCCGGCCATCGCCTTGCCGATCTTCCAGCGCCCGGGCACCAACGCCATCGAAACCTCGGACGCGATTATCGCCAAGATGGAAGAGATTGCGCAGGACTTCCCCGAGGACCTGAAGCACGAGATTATCTACAACCCGACCGAATTCGTCGAAGAGTCGATCGTCGAGGTCGGACGGACGTTCATCGAGGCGGCCCTTTTGGTGTCGCTGGTGATCATCCTGTTCCTGCAGACCTGGCGCGCGGCGTTGATCCCGCTGATCGCGATCCCGGTCTCGCTGATCGGCACGTTCGCCGTCATGGCGGCGTTCGGCATCTCGCTCAACAGTCTGTCGTTGTTCGGACTGGTGCTCGCCATCGGGATCGTCGTCGACGACGCGATCGTCGTGGTCGAGAACATGGAACGGGTCATGAAGGAAAAGGGCCTTAACGCCCGCGACGCGGCACGCGAGACCATGACCGAGGTGAGCTCGGCGTTGATCGCCACCAGCTTGGTGCTGGTCGCGGTGTTCCTGCCGACCACGTTCATCGAAGGGATTTCCGGGCAGTTCTACCGCCAGTTCGGTATCACCATCGCCGTCGCGACGCTGCTGTCGACCGTGGTGTCGCTGACCCTCAGTCCGGCGTTGGCGGCGTTGATCCTGAAGCCCAACGAGTACGATCCGTGCAACACGCCGAAATCCGCTTTGCGGAGCCCGGTGACGTATTTCTTCTGCCGTTTCAACACGGCGATGGAGTGGTTCTCCGGCAAGTATTCCTGGGTCGCCGGCAAGTTCATCCGTCTGGGGGCAGTGACCCTGGTGCTGTATGCCGGCCTGATGGGGCTGACGGCGTATCAGTTCGACAAGGTGCCGACCGGCTTCATCCCGCCGCAGGACCAAGGGTATTTCATTGTCTCCATCCAATTGCCGTCAGGCGCATCGCTGGCGCGGACCGATGCGGTGGTGCAGGAAGCGGTGGACCTGCTGATCGACATGGACGGCGTCACCAACGCCGTCGCCTTCGCCGGTTTCGCCGGCGCGACGTTCACGAATGCATCGAACGCCGCGGCGATTTTCCCGGTGTTGGATACGTTCGAGAACCGCGACGCCCAAGGCTTGTCGTATCACGGTCTGCTGGGCGAGATGCAGGCCCGCATGTCGAGCATCGAGGAGGCCTTCATCATCGTCATTCCGCCGCCACCGGTGCGCGGCATCGGCAATGCCGGCGGTTTCCGGATGATGGTGCAGGACCGGCGCGGACGCGGGCTGGAAACATTGGAAGGCGCGACCTGGGCGCTGGCCGGGGCCGCCAACCAAGCGCCGGAGACCACGTCGGTGTTCACCTTCTTCGAGACCTCGACGCCGCAGCTCTATCTGGACATCGACCGCGAGAAGGCCGAGCGCTTGGGCGTGCCCGTCGGCAATGTGTTCGAGGCGCTTGAAGTTTATCTCGGCTCGGCCTTCGTCAACGACTTCAACCTGCTCGGCCGGACCTTCCGGGTCACGGCGCAAGCCGACGCCGAGTTCCGCCTGACGCCCGACGACGCCATGCGCATCCGGGTGCGCAACGACGACGGCGAAATGGTGCCCATCGGCTCGGTCGCCACGGCGCGCGACATATCCGGACCGAGCCGGGTGCCGCGCTACAATCTGTTTCCGTCAGCGGCGCTGCTGGGCAACGCCGCACCGGGTTACTCGACGGGGGCGGCGCTCGACAAGATGGAGGCGCTGGCCGCACAGGTGCTGCCGGACGGTATCGGCTTCGAGTGGACAGAAATCGCCTATCAGGAACGGCAGACCGGCAACACCGCCATCATCGCCTTCGTCTTGGCGGTGCTGTTCGTGTTTCTGCTGCTGGCGGCGCAATACGAAAGCTGGACCATGCCGCTGGCCGTGATCCTGATCGTGCCCATGTGCCTGTTGTCGGCCATCAGCGGCGTGATGATCGCGCAGATGGACAACAACGTCCTGACGCAGATCGGGCTGGTGGTGTTGATCGGGCTTGCGTCCAAGAACGCCATTCTGATCGTCGAGTTCGCGCGCCAGCAACAGGACAAGGGCCTGCCCTTGGTCGAGGCGGCGATGGAAGCCGCCAAGCTGCGGCTGCGGCCGATCTTGATGACGTCGTTCAGCTTCATCCTGGGTGTGCTGCCGTTGGTGGTGGCAAGCGGCGCCGGGGCGGAGATGCGCCAAGCGCTGGGCATCGCGGTCTTTTCCGGGATGATCGGTGTCACCGTCTTCGGGTTGATGTTCACGCCCGCGTTCTATGTGCTGACGGGCAAGCTGGCACGCCGGAAGAACCTCCCTGAAACCGCCTCGGAAGAGACCGCATGAGCGCCAACAGTTTTCTACAGGACCGGGACCGGCTGGCAGCGACCGACCCGTACGTCCGCGAGCAGCAGACGTTTCCGCACTTAAGCGCAGAGCAAATCTCGCGGATCGAGACGTTCGGCATCGTCGAGGATTTGCCCAAGGGCACGGTGCTGTTCGAGCGCGGCGACCGGACAGTGGATTTCTTCGTGATCCTCAAAGGCAACATCGAGATCTACGAACACCGGCGCGACGGCGAGAACGTGTTCACCGTGCATCGGGAGAACCAGTTCACCGGCGAGTTGGACCTGTTCAATGACCGGCAAATCCTGGTCGGTGGCCGCATGGGCGAAGACGGCCGGGTGATCCGCATCAACCGACCGCATTTCCGCAAGCTGCTGGTGGCGGAGCCGGATATCGGCGAGATCGTCACCCGCGCATTTATCTTGCGCCGGGTTGGTTTGATCTCGCACAAGCAAGGCTCGGTCACGCTCTTACATATCGGTCAGTCGGCCGACACGCTGAGGATCGAGCGGTTCCTGCGACGCAACGGCTATCCGATCGAGGTGCTGGACTGCAACGTCGACCAGTGCGGCGATTTGCTGGAGCGCTACGGCCTGAATACGGGCGATCTGCCGGCGGTCCTGATCCATCTCGGCGAGCGGGTGCTGTCGAACCCGAACAACTACGAACTGGCAGAAGCGCTGGGCCTCGCCGAGGCCATCGACGAAGAAGAAACATTCGACGTCGCCATCGTCGGCGCCGGACCGTCCGGCCTATCGGCGGCGGTGTACGCGGCCTCGGAAGGTCTGCGGACATTGTTGTTGGAGCACGATGCGCCCGGCGGACAGGCCAGCACCAGTTCCAAGATCGAGAATTATTTGGGCTTTCCGACCGGCATATCCGGACAGGCGCTGGCCGGCCGGGCACAGGTCCAGGCACAGAAATTCGGCGCCAAGATCCTGCTGCCCCATTCGGCGATCCAGATCGAGTGCGACAGCGGCGCACCGTTCACCATCGACGTCTGCAGCGGCAAGAAGATCAAGACCAACGCCATCGTCGTGGCCTCGGGCGCGACCTATCGCACCCTCGATATCGAGAATGGGCGACAGTTCGACAACGCCGGTGTCTATTACGCCGCGACGGCCATGGAGTCGGGTTTGTGCGTCAACGAGGAGATCATCGTCGTCGGCGGCGGCAATTCGGCCGGTCAGGCGGCGGTGTTTATGTCGGGGCACGCCAAACACGTGCATATCCTGATTCGTCGAGAGGATCTGTCCTCGACCATGTCGGAGTACCTGATCGACCGGATCGTCTCGTCGCCCAAGATCACCCTGCACCCGTTCACCGAGATCACCGCGTTGGACGGCGAGCGGCATCTGGAATCCGTCACCTGGACGCTCCGCAAAACCGGCGAAAGCGAAACCCATCCGATCCGGCATGTGTTCTTGATGATCGGCGCGATGCCGAATACGGATTGGCTGAACGGGTGCGTCGGCCTGGACGATAAAGGGTTCATCCGCACCGGCCTGCAGGTGGTCGGCGATCCGGCGTGGTCGCCACCCCGCGATCCGATGATGCTGGAAACCACCATGCCCGGGATTTTCGCCGTCGGCGACGTGCGGGCCGGGTCAGTGAAGCGCGTGGCGTCGGGGGTCGGCGAAGGGTCGATGTCGATCAGTCAGGTGCACCAGTTCCTGGCCGATCTCGCGGTCGACGAGACCGCCGCCTAGACGCTGTTTGCCGCCGCGCACATGACGCTCAGCTTGAGACGCGCCAGATCGCGCCCCAGATGCCCGAGCCCGCAGTCGGGTGCCGCGATCAGCCTGTCCCGGTCAATGTGATCGAGTGCGTCTGACAGTCGCGCGGCAACCGTCTCCACGGTCTCGATCTCGCTTTTGGCAATGGCGATGCACCCGAAAATGATCGTCGTATCGACGAACCGTTCCAACAATGCCAGATCGTTGTGTCGATGCGCGTCTTCCAACGAAATCTGATCGATGGACGCGCGGTCGAGGGCATCGGCCAGTTGGAAATAGCTGTCGGGATCGGCCTTGTGATAATCGGTTTGATCCAAGTAATTCGGATAGCCGCAGCACATGTGCATGATCCGCGTGACGCCGTCGGGCACGCCGCCGAACACCCGTTCCAGGTTCTCGATACCGTGCTCGAGCGCCGCGCCCACCTTGCGCGCGAACAACGGCTCGTCGACTTGAATATGCGTGCAACCCGCATCCGCCAGCGCCCGGACCTCGGCGTTGAGGGCGTCGGCCAGGTCACGACCCAGCGCCGCCGGATCGCCGTAATTTTCGTCCGCTGTGGTGTCGGCGATGGTGATGGGCCCCGGCAACGTCACCTTAATGGGCCGATCGGTAAAAGCCTGCGCGGCTTTCCAGTCGTGCACCAAAAACCCTGTTTCGCGCACTGCGATCTTGCCGCGGATGGTCGGCAATTCGGTCTCGTAGGCACCGTCGCGGAGCACCCTGTGGGTCAGGTTTTCGAAATCGAACCCGTGCAGATGGCGGCAATGATAATGGATGTAGTTTTCTCGCCGCACTTCGCCGTCGGTCGGGATGTCGATCCCGGCGGCGATTTGATCGGCGATCACCTCGCCGGCAGCGCGGACAAAAAGCGTTTCGGCCTCGTCCCCCGCCTTCGCCAGGTTTTCCTCATAGACGACCGTGGCCGCCGGTGTGCTCATCCCGTCCTTGGCGGTGAACCAATCGAGGACGGGGACATAGTCCGGTTTCGGGTAGGCCCCGATGGTGGTGGTGGTCAGGCCTTTGCTCATATCTCCCTCCCCCAAAGCAAAAAGGCCCGCCGACGTTAGCGGGCCTTTCCGTTTTTGAGAACCGTCTTTGCGTCAGCGATAGACGTAAATCGGGCTGGTCCAAGCGAGGGTGCCGTCTTCCTGCGTCAGGCGGATGAAGATCGGGTTGTCGCCTTGGTCCTTGAGATCGATCTTGCGCGTCACGGTCATGGTGCGGTGTTTGTTCTCCGCCGGCATGCGGAAGATTTTCAAGTACCGCGGCAGGATATCGCTCTCGTCGAATATCTCGTCCTCGAGACCGATTTCCTCGAGCGGCACACCGGCTTTGACCAACGGCGTTTCGATTTTGAGCGTCCCGCCATAGGCATCCTCGACCCACAGATCGAAGCCACCGATGTTGCCGGTGGTCAGCGCGCGCCACGCCAGGGATGTGTCGGTGGTCTCCAACGTCTTATCACGGTTGAAGAAGTTGATCGGTGTCGCTTTGACGACCTTGTTGTCCGAAAGGTGCGCCGTGCCGTCCCATATCACCTGACGGAAGCGGCCACGGTATTCGGCGCCTTCCCACACCACACGGATGCGGTTGCCCAACTCGTCCTGCGCGTACGGCCGGATCGTCTCGACATGGTCGAGGCCGTTGAAGATGTCCAACCGCTCGATCCCCGCCGCGGCGTTGATGTCGACGGTCAGCTCCATTTCGCCACTTGGCAGATGCACGATATCGCCCATCAGCGCCTGGTCGGTCGACGTTCCCTCGGTCGGGCCGTTGCGCGGGTCGTCGTGGAACAACGTGCCGTTTTCCGAGAACTGGGCGTTCACGTCGATGATCATGCGCCCGCCGTGCCCGCCGGTGGTGCCGTAGTGGCGACGCTTTCGCATGCAATCGAGGATGCTCTCGCGGGTCAGCTCATCGGTAAGGAAACAGGTCAGTCCGCCGACCGCGCCGAACAGCGATGCCCCCGGATAACTCGCCCCCGGGCGGCCCTTGTGGCCGTCGGAGTTGGCGACGATGCCGACTCGGTAGCCCATTTCGAAGGCGTCCTGGATCAGCCACTCGAAGGTGCCCCAGCTGGAGTGGATTTCCATGGACTTTTCGAACCGACCGTCGTGCGCCAGCTTGATGTCCGCATACCGGCCGCCGCAATGCGCGTAGCCGACAACGTCCCATTCTTTGTCTTCGGCCAAAGCCTTGAACAGATCGGCCGCCGAGTTGCAGTCGGTGTCGATGTCGCTGCGGTCCTGCACCAGTGCGTGCGAGGAACGGCGCAGCGTCCGGCCCTCTTCGGGGAAGTAGATATTGCGGTCGCCGCCGAGCCCGGTGTTGCCGGACCACTCGTAGCCGGGGATCGCAATGAATTTATGGTCTTCGTCGTACTTGGTGCAGAGCTGATCGAGCTCGTCCCAAAACGGCGATGTGATCTGAAAGTCGTTGCCCTGGTGGCCGGTGACGTCGACGAACGCCATGTCGCGGGCGTACCAGAAATAGCGGTCGGCGCTGCCGGTGCCGATGGTTTCTTCCGATTGGCCGTGCAGGTCGCCCCAATAGTGCAACCGGTCGGGGTTCTCGGCGATGCGGATCGGGTTGGTGGTAAACACGACATTGTCGGCGTCATCCAAGAACTCGATCAACAGGTCGCCCGCCTCGGCGACGCTGAGGCCTGAGATCTCGCCGGTGAATTCACCGGGTTTCAATGAGACCGTTTCCGGCAGGCCAGATACCGGCGCCGTCGCGCGGACCTTGAAGGTCGCGTCGCACTGATCGGACGGGTTGCCCCATTTGTCCTCGCCCTTGAACTTGACGGCGAAGGTGTCACCCACCGCGCGCAGGGTCGGGGCAACCGCCAGATACGTCTCGGGGACACCGGGGACGATCTCGATCACCGGCTGATCCGGCACCGGCTGATAGCAATACGTCGCAATTGGGTCGACCAGGACATGAAATTCAAAAGTGTCCTCGCAGAAGGTCTGCAACCGCATGCCCGGGGATCCTTGCGAGGTGTCGCCGAACTTGATGGTGATGGTATCCCCCTCGGTCAGGAAGCCTTTGACGACTTTGATGTAGAGCGTCCGGTCCCATGGCCGGACGTTGCCCTTCGGATCGTAATGGTATTGCAGGACCGCATTGTTGGAGGCGGTGATGGTCGTGAAGTTCGGACCGGTCGGGTTCTCGAACTGCGGCCGGGTCTGGTCGCTGGCAAACCGGAAACACACCCGCATGGAGCCGCTGTCATCGATGCCGAATTTGCCCGCTGTATAGACCAATTCGAAGGTCTGGTAGCTGCCGGCTTCGAACTTTCCGCCAGGGGTCAGAACCGCGGTGCCGATTTCATGGGGCGGAATGGTCTCTGTGACCGGCGGGCTGGCCACGCCGCCAAGGGGGGCGCCGGCGGCATCGTCTGGGCTTCCAAGCGGTTGTTCGGACATAACGGTTCCTTCCAAAGCTTCTTCCAGCACCGGGCGCGGGATCGGCCAAGGGTGCTGTTCATAGACCTGAGAACGGTCCGGAAAATTACAAGCTGTTCTCTTCCGGTATATGAAATACCGCTTTTTAAGAGTCAATAAAAAGATATCTCTTTCAAATGAGTCACTTGCCCACAGACGACGCGGGAGCCGTGCGAATTTCATGGTTGTCATCCGTTTCGGTTCCGTGTTACGCAGCACCTGTCGTCGACGGGAGAGACCGGCTTTGCCGGCGCCGAAGGAGCAACCGCCCCGGAAACTCTCAGGCATCCAAGACCGCCGATGGACGGAAAAATCCGGAGAGCGACCGGTGCACCGGTCCGCCGTAGGAGCAAGCCCAATCCGGGCGAAACTCTCAGGCTCATGACGGAGGGGCATGCGTAACTCGTAACCAGCGAGGAGATGAGCATGTCAAAGATCGCCGTCATCGGCGCCGGGATCACCGGGGTCACCACCGCCTACCAATTGGCCCGCGCGGGTCACAACGTCACGGTTTTCGACCGTCACCCCTATGCCGCAATGGAAACCTCGTTTGCCAACGGCGGTCAGCTGTCGGCGTCCAACGCCGAAGTCTGGAACAGCTGGGGCACGGTCCTGAAAGGCATGAAATGGCTGTTCCGGCCGGACGCGCCCCTGTCGGTCAATCCGCGGCCGGACTGGCACAAGCTTTCATGGATGGCCGAGTTCGTCGCCTCCATTCCAAATTACGAACACAACACCACGGAAACCGTCCGGATGGCGTTGCGTTCGCGCGACGTCTTGAAAGAGATTGCCGCGCGCGAGCAAATCGACTTCGACTGCGAACAGCGGGGCATTCTGCATTTTTACCGCTCGAAGCAAGCGTTCGATACGGCGACCAAGGTCACCGGCATTCTGGCGCAGGGCGGACTGAACCGGGAAGTGTTGACGGCGGATGATGTCCGCCGATTGGAGCCGACCCTGCATGGTCCGCTGTACGGCGGGTACCTCACGCGCAGCGATTTTACCGGGGACATTCATAAATTCGCCCGCGGGCTTCTCGATGTTTGCGGCAACCTGGGGGTCACTCTGCGCCTGGGCTTCGATGTGACGGCATTGGCCGCGGAACAGACCACCGTTCACGTGACCGGGCGTGTCGTTTCCGACGTCTCGGATGCTGCCGAAACGCAATCCTTCGACAAAATCGTGATTTGCGCGGGGGTCGCCTCGCGCCGGTTCGCGGCGATGCTGGGCGACCGGGTCAATGTCTACCCGGTCAAGGGCTACTCGATCACGGTGAACCTGCCGACCGATGCCGACCGCAGCGCAGCGCCATGGATCAGTTTGCTGGACGATGATGCCAAGATCGTCTCCAGCCGATTGGGCGCGGACCGGTTCCGGGTTGCGGGCACGGCGGAATTCAACGGTCATAACCGGGATATCCGGCACGACCGTGTACAACCGCTGATCGATTGGTGCCGCACGCACTTTCCGGCCATGAGCACGGAACACGTTACCCCGTGGGCCGGCTTGCGGCCAATGATGCCCGACATGATGCCGCGGGTCGGCCCGGGGCGGCTGGCGAGCGTTTACTACAATACCGGACACGGACATCTGGGTTGGACACTGTCGGCGGCGACGGCGGAAGCGATCTCGGCCTGCATCGGTCCGGGAGCCGGTAACGAAAACACACCGGCAAGCCGGCGCGCGGCGTAGGGCCGCCTACTCCGCCGCCTCTTCGCAATATAGGCGCATGGCATCGATCGTCGCCGCCAAGCTGCGGGCGAAATCCTGCTGCAGGGCGGTGACATCGGCGTCGGGATCGTCGCGCAGTGCGGTTTCGATGCGCGACGCGATGTCGCTTAATTGGTCGGCGCCGAGGGTCGCCGAGACGCCCTTTATCATGTGCGCGAACTCAATGGCTTCGCCGGTCTCGGCGTCCTGCAGATAACCTGAAAGCGTCTGATCGGCGGTGGCGTACTTCTCCATATAGTCTCGGAGGAACGGGCGCAGGATGTCCGCCGAGATCGTCAACCGTTCCAGCGCCGCATCGGGGTCGTAAACAGCAGCGTCGTTCGTCGGCTCGGGCACCACGTCCGCATCTGCGTTCATACCCGTTCGCCGATCTTCGGATATCCAATGGTTCAAGGTCGCGATCAGCGACCGCGGATCAATGGGCTTCGAGACGTGATCGTTCATGCCGGCGTCGAGGCACTTTTGCTGTTCCTCGGCCAATGCGTGGGCCGTCATGGCGATCACCGGCACATCGGCAAAGGTCGGGTCGGACCGGATTTCACGGGTCGCCTCGAGCCCATCCATCTCCGGCATTTGGATATCCATCAGCACCGCCGCGTAGTAAGTTGGCCCGGCGGCACGCAGCATGTCGACAGCTTCACGACCGTTGTTGGCGATCTCGAGGACGAACCCCGCCTGCTCCAACACCCCGCTCGCGACCATCTGGTTAAGTGCGTTGTCCTCGGCCAGCAACAATCTCGTGCCCTGGACTTGGGCAGCCACGCTGGGCGCCTTTTCGGCCTTCGCGGCGCGTTGAAACGAGGGCCCGGCCAAGGCCTCCATCATGCGATCGAACAGCAACGACGTATTGATCGGCTTGGTGAGCGTGATCGAGATACTGAGATCTTCGACCTCACCTCGAATCTCGTCCATGCCATGAGCGGACACCATAAAGATCGTGGCGACGCCACCGCGCCGTTCATCCAATTCCCGGATGCGGCGCGCCGTCTCGATGCCGTCCATGCCAGGCATCTGCCAATCCAACAGCACCAGATCGTATGGCGTCTCCGCAGCCTCGATGCGGTCGATCGCTTCTTGACCAGACACTGCTTCATGCACCTTGAAGCGCATGCTTTCCAGGCTCTCGCGCAACAGATCGCGGGCGGTCTCGTTGTCGTCGACAACGAGGATGCGGGTCGTCGCCGGGTCGATGTTCGCGGCCACCCGCGGGCCTTCCTCGCGCTCGACGGGGCGCAGCGGCAGCTGGAAATGAAAGGTGCTGCCGACGTCGATCTCACTCGTGACCCCGATTTCGCCGCCCATGCTTTCGACCAACTGCTTGCAGATACTGAGCCCCAATCCGGTCCCGCCGTAGGCCCGTGTGGTGGTGGCGTCGGCCTGCACGAACGGCGTGAACAGGCGTGACATGGCCTCATCGGTCATGCCGATCCCGCTGTCGCGTACGGAGAACGTCAAGACTTCCGGATTATCGGGCGCGGGCTCGATACGCAGAACGATCTCTCCCTCGGCGGTAAACTTCACGGCGTTACCGATCAGGTTGATCAGCACCTGGCCGATCCGCAGCGGATCCCCGCGCAGCCAACGCGGCACGTCGGCGGATACCCAAAGGATCAGCTCAAGCCCTTTTTCTTCCGCTTGCGGCGTGACCACGGTTGAGACGTTCTCCAGAACCTCGTTCAACTCGTAGTCCGTATCCTCGATGCTGAGACGCCCGGCCTCGATCTTGGAGAAATCCAGGATATCGTTAATCACGCCCAACAAGTTGTGCCCCGCGCTGGCGACCCGTGTCAGGTACCGGGTTTGAAGATCGGTCAACTCGGTCTTGAGCGCCAGATCGGTCAAACCGATGATGGCGTTCAACGGTGTGCGGATTTCATGGCTCATGTTGGCGAGGAAGCTCGATTTGGTTTGCGCCGCGGCTTCGGCCTGTTTCTTCGCCTCATCCAAGTGCTTGCGCGCGAGGTCCTGCTCGATCGTGACCGAGACCCACTGCGACAGCAGCTTCATCAGCGCAAGATCGACTTGATCGAATGGCTCGGGCCGTGGATTCACAGCACTGAAACTGAGCGTGCCGTAAAACTCGCCGCCGACCATCAATTGAGCGCCCATATATGTATCCAGTCCGAACGCCGCGTAGGACGGGGTCGCGGAGAACGAGCTGCGGCTGACGTCGTGGATCGACACGGGCTCGTCGTCCAGCAACAAGTTCATGCAGTACGTCGTTTGCGCGTCCAGCACGGTGCCCTCCGGCGGTGGCGCATCCGAGCCGTCGACGTAGCGGACCGTGTAATCATCGCCCTCGACGTGGCTGACGATCGCGAGCGAGGTATCGAAGAAGACATTGCCAAACCGCAACACGCGGCGGATGCGTTCGCCATACGAAAGCCCCGGTTGCGCCGCGACCCTATGAAATTGCTTGAGGGCATCGGCGTTCTTGGCGAGTTCCTTTTGCAACTGGCGTTCCTGCGTCACATCGACGAGGGCCGCAAACGAGCGGATGAAATTGCCGTTGCTGTCGGTGTCCGCTTCGGCGGACAGCAGCGCTTCGATGATCTCGCCGTCTTTACGCTTCAGCTCATACTCCGCGTCGACGATCGTCTTGTTGGCATAAAACCGCGGCAAGTACTCCTCTTTGGCCCGCTTGGCGGAGGCGCCGGTCATAAAATCGGTGAACGGACGTCCGATCACTTCATCGCGCTCATAGCCCAGATGCTCCAGCCAATACCGGCTCACATTGACCAGCCGCGCCGAGGCGTCCAACGAATGCATCATGATCGGCGAGTTTTCATAAATACCGCGGAACAACACTTCGTTCCGGCTGAGTTGGTCCACTTGCCGGCGGATCAAACGGTGCACCGGCAGGAAAATCACAAAAAACTCAATCGCGAGAATGATGACGGTCAACACCCACAATTGATTTTCGCGTTTTTGAATGTTCAGGATTGCCTCGCGGCCGGTGTCCTCGAACGCATTGGTCGCCGCATGCAATCCCGCAAGCATGCTGGTCGGCCCCATCTCGTTCAGGAAATCCAGAGCTTCCATGCGCGCGCGCAACTGCGCATCGGAGGCAATGGCCACGCGCTCCGCTCTATCCAAGAACTCATCCAGGCGGCGGTCGACTTCATGCGGCGCGTCAAAGAACACGGCCCGGACGGCCTCATGCCGAATGCCGGGAATCCCCAGGTCTTCGGACCCGTGAATCAGCGCGTGATGGGCCTCGCGCATCAACCGGATGTCCCGCCGCATCGTGTTGCGGGTCTCGATATCGGAATAGCCGGTGTCACGCGCCTCTTGCGCCAAGCGGTTCGCGAACAGGGTCAGTCTTTGCGACAGCATCCGCTGGCGGCCACTGATGTTGATGATCCGCGCCGTCTCTTCCTCGGCGGCGATCGACTCGTCCAAGATAAAGTGGGCAAAGGTCAACGGCGTGATGGTAATCAGCAAGGCGATGGCAAACACCCAAATCAGGTGCTTTCTCACCAGACTGCCGATCTTCTCACTGAACGCCAATGGGCTCCCCCGGCTGTGACTTCACGTAAACACACATCCGGCACGGTGAGCAAAGCCACCGCCCGATCGCACCCCATGAACCGAGTTGAGTCTATGTCAGCGATGCAAGGATTGGAAAAGATAAAATATACGCCTACATCTGCGCCATGGATATGACACGCCGGAACGCCCTTGGATTTGCGGCAGGCGCGCTCCTTCTCGGTGCCGCCGGTCCCGTCGTCGCGTCGCTGCGCCGCGGCAACCTGTCCGAACTCGGCGATTTTGGACGCCGGAATGCGCGGGTGCGCTCGATGATCGTCGCCCATCATGGGTCGGTCCGTTTTGCCGAGACCTTCCGCGGCCCCGGGCCCGACGACCCGGTCAACGTCAAGTCGATCTCCAAGACCTTGGTGGCGGCATTAACCGGTGCCGCGATCGATCGCGACGTGATCGCGGGCGTCGAAACACGGCTCGGCGAGGTCATGCCCGACTTGATCCCACCCACCGCGGACCGCCGCGTATATGACATCACCGTGGCCGATTTGCTGACGATGCAGGCCGGGTTGGAGCGCACCTCCGGCCGCAATTACGGCGGTTGGGTCGCGAGCGACAACTGGGTTGCGGATGCGCTGTCGCGACCCTTCGTCGCCGAACCCGGCGCCGGCATGCTGTATTCGACCGGCAGCTATCATCTCCTGGGCGTCGCCTTGGCCCGCGCCAGCGGACGGTCGCTGCTGGCCCTGGCCCGCGAATGGCTCGGCGGGCCGCTTGGAGTCGCCGTGCCTGCCTGGACCCGCGATCCGCAGGGGTATTATATGGGCGGCAACGAGATGGCGCTCTCGCCCAACGCGCTGCTCCGGTTCGGCGAGATGATCCGCAACGGCGGGCGCTGGCGCGATGCTCAGGTCCTCAGCGCCGATTGGGTTGCCCGTTCGTGGACCGTCAGGACCCGTTCACCGTTCTCCGGCGACGATTACGGATATGGGTGGTTCCTTCGCAGCGCGCACGGGTACCGCTACGGCTACGGCCGCGGCTTCGGCGGGCAGTTGCTCTATGTGGTGCCGTCCTTGGGGATCACGGCGGTGATGACCTCCGACCCGACCCGGCGCGCGTTTTCACGCGGTTACGTCGGCGACCTCCACGCCTTGCTCGAAGACGTGATCATTCCGGCGGCACTGGACGGCTAGCTCCAACCGGCACGCCGGTTGTAAATCCCTCCAAATTGTCGACAATGTGAGCGTTCAAGAGCGGCCTAAATCGCCATGCCAACGCCGCCCCAATACCGGAGGAAACCGCCATGACCAGCCACCCCATTGACACATCGCCCGCAGCGGAAGCCGACAAATCGCTGTTCCCGGGCTTCGAACGCCGACGTGCGGCCGTCGGCGATGTCGACATTGTGTACGTTATCGGGGGCGAGGGCCCGCCGTTGCTGCTGATCCATGGCAATCCTCTGAGCCACGTCAGTTGGCACAAAACCGCACCGGACTTGGCCAAGCACTACACCGTGGTGGCGCCGGACCTGCGGGGCTATGGCGACAGCTCGAAGCCGGAAGGCGGCGGCGACCACAGCGATTATTCCTTTCGCACCATGGCCGAAGACAACGTTCAGTTGATGCGCGACCTCGGCTACGAGCGCTTCGCCGTCGCCGGGCACGACCGCGGTGCGCGGGTCGGTTTCCGCATGGCGCTCGATCATCCGGACAGGGTATCGGCCCTGGCGGCCCTGGACATCGTGCCCACGTACAATGTCCTCTCCAAGGTCACCAAAGGATGGGCGGAAGAGTCATATCACTGGTTCTTTATGGCGCAGAAAGCCCCGTTCCCGGAGAAGTTGCTGTGCGCCGATCTCGAGTACTACATGCAATACAAATTGAACAAGAAGGGCGTTGGGTTGTCGATCTTCGCCCCCGAAGCCATGGCCGAATACGTGCGCTGCTGCACGCCGGAGCAGATCCATGGCGTGTGCGAGGATTACCGGGCGACGATCGGGATCGATTACGACATGGATAGCGCCGATCACGGGGTCAAAAAGATCGCCTGTCCGGTGCTGGTCTTGTGGGGCGACAACAGCCACTGCGGTCGGCACTTCACACCGATCGAATCCTGGTCCGAGTGGGCCGACGAGGTATCCGGCGGGGCCATTCCGACGGGCCATTACCCGTCCGAGCAACGGCCGGATTTGGTCACCGAGGCATTCCTGGATTTCTTCGCCAAGACCTGAGAAAGTCCCGCAGCTTGGATCGGAAAAAGCCAGAGGGGGCTTCTGGCTTTTTTTCGAAAACTGTCGCATAATTGTCGACAATAATTTGATAAGGAACACGGGGACGCCATCGTGAACGAAACCGGGAGCCAAACGGGCAACACGGTCAAATCGCTGTCCAGCCAAATCCAGGCGGCGATCGAAGAGATGATCGTGAACGGAGAACTGAAGGGCGGCGACCGGGTCAACGAAATCGCCCTATCCGAGAAATTCGGTACCAGCCGCGGCCCTTTGCGCGAAGCGTGCAAGGCTTTGGTGCAGATCGGCTTGCTGGTGGCGATCCCCAACCGCGGCGTGTTCGTGCGCGAACTGGAACTGCGCGAAGCCTTGGACGTTTATGATATCCGTGCCTCGCTGCACGACCTGATCGGCACACTGGTCGCCGAGCGCGCCCGCCCCGACGAGATTGCCGAATTGAAGGCGATGGTTGACGAGATGGACCTCTACGCCGACGAGCGGGATTTGGAGCGCTACTATCCCGCCAACCTCAGGTTCCATGAACGCCTGTTGGAACTCGCCGGCAACGAACGGCTGACGCGGATGTACAACAACCTGATCAAGGAGTTGCATCTGTTCCGCCGCAAAGGATTGGTGCAGCTTGGTTCCATGCGAATTTCCAACGAGGAACACCGCCAGGTAGTCGAAGCGATCGCCAACGGCAACGCCATCGCCGCAGGGGCGGCGTTACGCAATCACGCGATGACGTCTAAGCAGCGGCTGTTGGCCGCAGTGCGCTCGGAAGGGACACCGTCGGCCGCCGAGTAAGCGGCGCTCAAACCCCCTTAAAATTGGGCGGACGCTTTTCCATGAAGGCCGTTCGGCCTTCCTTGTAGTCCTCGCTGGCGAAACATGCGGCGACCAAGTCATCACACATCGCCATGTCGCGGTCGGCCGGATCTTTCAGCACCTGATCGGAAATCAGCTTCATCGCTTTGACCGTCAGCGGCGCATTGGCAGCGATGGTCGCGGCGTATCCGGCGACGAACTCGGCCAATTCCTCCGACGGCATGACTTTCTGCACCAACCCTGTCCGATATGCTTCGGCGGCGTCGATCCGCTCGGCCGTGAACATCATATGGCGGGCGTTGGCCGGGCCGACCGCGTCCATCAGTCGCTTGATCGCCGCGAACGGATAGCCGAGGGCAAGCTTCGCCGCCGGCATCCCGAACTTGGATTTGTCGGAGCAAAAGCGCAGATCGCTGGCCACCGCCAGGTTGAGGCCGCCCCCGAGGCAATATCCGTCGATCATGGCGATCGTCGGCTTCGGGAATCCGTGGATGCGCTCATAGACGACTTTGATCCGCGCGTTGTATTGGTCCGCGGCCTCTTTCGAGCCGCGTTCCTTCTCGAACTTCGAGATATCCGCGCCGGACACGAATGACTTGCCGCCCGCGCCGGAGATCACGATGACCCGGACGTCGGGATCGCTTTCGAAGATATCCAGGATCGCATCGGCGGCGTCCCACATATCGAGGGACACCGCGTTGTGCTTTTCGGGATTGTTGAAGACCAGATGCCCGACCGCCCCATCGCGGTGGGCGAGCATCTTTTCCGACGTGCTTGGCAAAGCGTCCATGACCGGCTCCGGCGTCAGATGATTTCGCGCTCACGAAGCGCTGCGATCTGCGCATCGTCCAGGCCGATTTCACGCAGCACCTCGTCGGTGTGCTCGCCCTTCTCAGGCGGGTGGGTCTTGATCGCAGACGGCGTGCGCGACATGTGGATCGGCTGACCGACCAACTGGGTCTTGCCGAACGGCACCGTTTCGCAATCGGTGGCGATGCCCATGTGCTTCACCTGCGGGTCGGCGAAGACCTTGTCGATGGTGTTGATCGGACCGCACGGCACGCCGGCTTTTTCCAGCTGTGCCACCCACTCGTCGCTGGTCTTGGTCCGCGTCACTTCGTTGATTTTCTCGTTCAACGCATCGCGGTTTTTCAAGCGTCCGGCATTCCCTTGATAGTCCGGGTCGGAAATCCACTCGTCTTTATCGACGGCCTTGCAGAACCGCTCCCAGATCACGTCACCGGCGACGCCTAAGTTCATGGCGCCGTCGGCGGTTTCATAGACCCCGGTCGGCACGCTGGTCGGGTGGTTGTTGCCGGCTTGCGTCGGGATTTCGCCCTGGGTCAGCCAGCGGGCCGCCTGGAAGTCGAGCATGAAGATCTGCGCCTGCAAAAGCGACGTCTGGATCCATTGGCCGACGCCGGATTTCTCCCGCTCCAAAAGGGCAATCATGATGCCTTGCGAACAGAACAGGCCGGACGTCAAATCGGCGATCGGAATGCCGACCCGCATCGGCCCTTCGCCCGGCGCGCCGGTGATCGACATCAACCCGCACAGCCCCTGAGCGATCTGGTCGAACCCTGGGCGTTTCTCGTACGGGCCGTCCTGACCGAAGCCGGAGATGCTGGCGAGAATGATCCGCGGGTTGATCGCTTTGAGGCTCTCGTAATCGATGCCCAACCGCGCCTTCACGTCGGGGCGGAAATTCTCCACCACCACGTCCGCTTCCTTGACCAGGTCCAAGAACACCTTGCGCCCGTCCTCTTCTTTGAGGTTGAGCGTCAGGCTGCGCTTGTTGCGCTGCAGGTTCTGGAAGTCCGCGGTATGCCGCTTGGCCCCCAAAGCGCCGTCGGCTTCGACACTTTCGGGTGCTTCGACCTTAATCACATCGGCGCCCCAATCGGCCAACTGGCGGACGGCGGTGGGCCCGGATCGCACCCGGGTCACATCAATCACTTTGATATGCGACAACGCATCTGAGGCTGGTACATGTGGCATTTTATCGTTTCCTCTCGTTCATTTCGCGGGCCTCCCTGTCATGGCCCCTCGGTGGTCTAGTCGGCAAAGGCCGCAAGGCCCGCCAAGTCGGAGTGGGTAAACAGTGTATCGATATAGTTGCGGAATGCGTCGGTTTTCTCCGTCTGCCAACCACCGAACCTGCAATTGGCGGCGAACTTCCGCCGCAGTTCGGCATCGTCCATGGGCGCGCCGCGGCCGCCGCGCAGACATGGCTGATTGGCGGTGATCTCCCGGCCGTCCGCGAGCGTGATCCTGAGATCGCCGGAGTAGTTTTTCGGGTATTCGTTGGCGGGATCGATCTCGAACGAAACCTTGGCCGCGAGGTCGAGCACCGCCGGATCGCCGATCCGGTCTTCGGTGTATTGACCGAGCCCGGCTTCACCGTCGACCAACGCCACGGCGATGCAGAACGGGCCCGAGAACTTGGCGCCATAGGGCGTCGATGGGGCTTTTTTCTCGTCGGCCGGTTGCCACAAGCGATGCACGGTCCCCTCACCGACCGCCGCGGTGATCGACTGCACCTGGGCCGGATCGCCGATCTCGTCCCGCAGCTTCAACGCGCAGTCGATGAAAGGTTGGCACATGGTGCCGCAGGCATACGGCTTAAACGCCAGGTGCTGCAGTTGCCAGGTGTCGCCCCATCCGTCGGTCAGGTGCGAGAAATCGCGCGCGATCCCGTCGATGGCGAAGGTGTAGAACGCGCCGTGTTCTCCTTCGAACACCGTGCGCGGCCCGGCAAAACCGCCCTCGGCCAGCCGCACCGCCCGCCAACCGGCACCCGCCGCCCAGCCGGGATGCATACGCTTGGTCCAGGTGCCCTCGGCCAAGTATTCGATGATTCCCGACGCCATGCTGCCGACGATACCGAGTGCGGATGCGGCTTGCGCGGGCGGGATACGCAGTGCCGCCGCGATGCTCGCCGCGGCACCAAACGCGCCGCAGATCGCCGTCGGATGAAATCCTTGTCGATGGATCGCCGTCGGTGCGACAACGGCCAAGCGGCACATCAATTCGCCGCCGACCAAAAGCCCCCGCAAGATGTCGTCGCCGCTAAGCCCCCGTTGCTGGGCCGCCGCCAGCAGCGCCGGCACCATGACCGAGCCGACGTGCACCGGGGTGCCTTCGAAGGTATCGTCGAAATCCTCGCCGTGGATCGAAGTCCCCGCCAGCAACGCCGCGTTCATCGGATCAAGCCGGCGCCCATGCCCCGGCACGATACACGGGCCGGTCTCGTCCGCCGCCGCAAGGACGGCCTGCACATAGACTTCGTCCCGAGCGGAGACGATCAACCCCATGGCGTCCAGCAGCATCCGGCCCGCCGCATGCCGCACCTGTTCCGGTGCGGCGGCGGCGTCGAATGCGCTGGCCCACTGCGCAATCACCTCGGTGGCGGCGCGGTCGGGGTTCATGGTTATGACCCTCCTAGGTCACGCCGCGGCTTTTTTGGCGGCGCGCTTGCTGCGCATCGCGGCCCACATCGGCGTCGACAGGCTGACGATCGTCAATGCGAAGAACAGCAACACGATCGGGCTTTCCAGGATGCGGAAGAAGTCGTTGTCGTAGATGATCATCGACTGCGAGAACGTCTCTTCCACCATCTTGCCCAGGATCAGGCCCATGACCATCGGCGCCGGCGAGAAGCCGTGCCGCATCATCAAGAAGCCGATGCACCCAGCGATCAGCATGACCCAGACGTCGAACATCGACCCACCGGATGCGTACGAACCGATCACCGAGAAGATGAACACCGCCGGCCACAGCAGGCGCGTCGGCACGAACGCCACCATCGAGAAGAACCGCGCGCCAACCAGACCGATCACCAGGAATGCGAAGTTGGCGATCAACATGGCGCCGAAGATGGCGTAGATGAAGTGCGGTGTCTCGTTGATCAGATACGGCCCCGGACGGAACCCGTGCATGATCAGCGCCGCCAGAATCAACGCGGTCGAACCGCTGCCCGGGATGCCGAGGGCCAAGGTCGGCACCATGGCGCCGCCGGCCGCGGCGTTGTTGGCCGCTTCGGGTCCGACGATCCCTTCCGGGGTACCGGTACCGAATTCGTCCTTTTTCTTGGACCAACGTTTGGCTTCGTTGTAGCCGAGAATGGCCGCCACGGTGGAGCCTTCCGCCGGCAGAATGCCGATGAAGGTGCCGAGGCCCGACGAGCGCAGGATCGTGTACTTCAGTTCCTTCAACTCGGCGATGGTCGGCAGCTTGACCGCGGTCGCCTTGATCCGCTCCATCACCTTGTCGAGGGATTGCGACTGGTTGAGCATCTCGCCCAACGCGAACAAGCCGATCAGGACCGGCACGAAGTGAATGCCCTCGGTAAGGCCTTCCATGCCGAACGTGAACCGCTCGGTCCCCGTGGTCAGGTGCACGCCAATCGTCCCGATCAGCACGCCGACAGCGCCGGAAATCAAGTTTCGCAGCGACGACAGGCCGCTGATCGACGCCAGCATCGACAGCGCGAAAACGGTCAGCGCGAAGTATTCGGGCGGGCGGAATTCGAGCGCGACATCAGCCAAAACCGGGGCCGCGAAAATGAAGATCACCAGGCTGAACACACCGCCGACGACACTGGAAACGGCGGCGAGGCCGAGGGCGCGGCCGGGTTGGCCTTTCTTCGCCATCGGGTAGCCGTCAAGCGCGGTCGCCGCCGCGGGCGGGGCGCCGGGCGCATTGATCAGGATCGCCGTGATCGAGCCGCCGAAGGTCCCCGCGCAATACAAGGCGGCGAGCATCGCGATAGCCGCAACGGGGTCCAGTGAAATCGTGAAGGGAATCAATAACGCGATCGCCATTGGCGAGCTCAGGCCCGGCAATGCGCCAACCAGCACGCCGACCAATACGCCGCCGAGGATCAGTGCGATATTGAATGGCTCAAAGATCAGGCCGAGGCCCTGCAGAATGACTTCCATGGTTTTAAGTTCCTAGCGGAGCCCGATGTCGAGGATGCCGGGCTCGAAATGAACGCCTAAGAGTTGATTGAAAACGAGGGTGACCGCAGCCGGAAACAGGACGGCGTAAGGCAGCAGAACTTTCAAACGGCGCTCGCCCCACAGCATCGGCACCGCAATGCAGATCACCAGCATGGTCGCCAGCGTACCGATGAAAGCGGACGCGGTGATAATGGCAGTCAACAACGCCATCGTTTTCCAGGCAATCCCACGAATGGGCTTACGGCGCTTCTTGTCGATATCCTTGCCGCCGCGCGAGAGCAGAAGGTGTTCGAAAGGCATAAATAGGGCGAAGAACGCAATACAGCTTAACAGAATTTGCGGGAACACTTCCGGGCCGATGTTGTCGGCGAACAGGAAGGAAACCTCGGGAAATTGGGTCGTCTGGTAGTACAACCAGGCGCAGCCGGCCCAAATCATTAAAGTAAGGACGGTGTCGACCGGGTGAATGATGCGCCCGCCCGAAGAGGGCGAGCGCACGTCATTCTCAGTCCCGGCCTGTTCAGGAGTATCGGACATATTGTCCTCCCAAATAGGCGGTAATCAGGGAGCTTGGGACTGTTACTTCAAACCGAGTTCCGCGAGAGCGGCTTTCGCTTTCTCGTATTCGGCTTTAAGTTGCTTATCCCACACGGCGGTCTCGGCCGGGCTGGTTTCCGGGTCGAGACCGGAGTTCGAGAGATAGCCCGCGAAGACGTCGTGTTTCATGGCTTTGACCATTTGCACCGACAGTTTCTCGATGATTTCCGGCGGCGTGTCCGCACGGACCGCGTAACCACGGGTGGTCGACGTCGAAACTTCGAAGCCTTTTTCCCATGTAGTCGGGACATCCGGATAGTCTTTCAGACGCTCCGGTGCCATCACGGCCAGGGCCGCGAAGCTGCCGTCGTCGACCTGCGCGCCGGCTTCCGAAACGTTCGGCAGCGTGGCGTCGATCGCACCCGACAACAGGGCTTGGACCATTTGCGCACCGGAACCGAACGGCACGACTTTGAACTTGATCCCGGCGGCTTTGGCGAAGTTGGCAAGACCGATGTGCTCGGTACCGCCGATTTGCGCAACACCCCAGTTCAGCGGCGTGTCTTTGGATGCGGCGATCAGGTCTTCGAGGGTCTTGTACGGACCTTTGGCCGAAACGGCGACGAAGGTCGGATCGTCCATCGCACGGGCGACACCAGTGATGTCAGTGATCTTCATGTCCGATTTGCCACGCGCCATGGTGTACAGGTGCGTTTGCGTCAGCGCCATGACCGTACAACCGTCCGCCGGACGGCTGAGGACGTAGTTTTGCGCCGAAGCGCCGGAACCGCCCCGCTTGGCGACAACGGTCATATCGGCTTTGAGGTTACGGCGGCTGCGGATCATCATCATCCGCGCCGTGGCGTCGGTACCGCCGCCGTAGCTGGAGTGGATGACCACTTCAATGGTGCACGGCCACGCATCATCGGCGGCGTGGACCGGATCGGCGGTCATCGCCGTCGCGGTAAAAGCCGCAGCGGCAGCCATACCGGTGGTGAATTTAAGAAGTTTCTTCATGGTGTCCTCCCAATTGGTGAAACGAAACTCTACCTGTCACGGTCTTCTCTTCGTTGCCGGCGCCGGCGCGCACCCCGCACAAAAGTCCGGCGCCACCTACGAACGGTGGTGTGGATTTTGGGACTTTGATCAAAATTGTCAACAAAACGATGAGCAAAATTCGATATTCTTGTGGTGCAGTGCAGCAAAAACCCTGCATATTCCGGCCACTTGCATCCGTGTAAGCGGTTACAACGGCGTTTGATGCGTCAAATTGTTGACAAAATGGCAACTAGGCCGCGAGGGCCACATCACCTCTGATTTGTGTCCGATGCAGAATGCGCGACGCCGAAGGGTCAAACGCATCGCGGCGGTGCAGCACCCAAAGGTTTTGCCACATCAGAACGTCACCAACCTGCCATTCATGCCCCCAGGCATATTTCGGTTGTGTCGCGTGGGCCCAAAGCGCGTCCAGCAGCTCCTCGCTCTCCACCGGCTCAAGGCCTGGGATGTACGCCCGTGGACGCCGGCCCAGCAGGAGCCCCTTGCGGCCAGTCCCGGGGTGGCTGAACACGATCGGATGATGCGGTCCCGGCGTATCGCGTGGATCCGTGACCTCGGTGTAGCCTTTCCGCAGCATCCCGGCACTGTTGTGCGAGGCATCATGGATCATCTTGCGGCCTTCAATGCGCGCACGGAGATCATCCGGCAGATCGTCATAGGCGTCTTGCAGGTTGGCAAAATAGGTATTGCCCTGCCCCACCGGCACATCGAGGCCGTGCAGGATGGCCCCTTTCGGCGGACGCTCTGAGTAGGTCATGTCCATATGCCAGACCGCCTCGCCGTCGCCGAGATTGCCCATCGGCTTGCCGTCGGCATCCTTGACGTTGGAGATCACATTGATTTCCGGATGGTCCGGAATGAACGGTCCGCCATACGGGTTTGGCCCCGGCGGATCCAGTTCGCCGAAATGTTTACTGAACGTCAGCAAATCGGGGTCAGAGAGTTGTTGCCCCCGGAAAAACAAGACCAGGTGGGTATCCCAGGCGTCGCGCAGATCGCGTTCGTCGCCGGGGGACAGCGGCTGGGAAAGATCGATATCTGTGATTTCGGCACCGAGTGCGGCGCCCGTTGGAACGACTTTCATTCCTTTTCACACTCCCGTTGTGATTGCGGTTATTCGTAGACGTCTAAGAGGCGGGCGCGAGCCATGGTTGGTCGGCGCGGCGACCCGCTTCGAAGTCATCCATATCCGCCTCGAACTCCAATGATAGATCGATTTCGTTCAGCGCATTCATCAGGCAATGCTTGTTGAACGGATCAATATCAAAGGAGATCGGATCGCGGCCTGCGGGCGTCACCGTTTGCCCATCGAGGTCGATCGCCAGCGACGGATCTGATGCGCTGCCGAGCCATGCCGTCAGGTCGGCGACCACGGCGTCGTCGAGCCGCACGGTCAGGACGCCGTTCTTCAGGCAATTAGCGGCAAAGATGTCACCGAAGCTGGGCGCGATCAGGGCGCGGATGCCGCTATCATATAATGTATAGACGGCACCTTCGCGGGACGAGCCGCATCCGAAGTTGGGCCCGGCAACCAGGAATGTCGCGCCCTTGAACTTCGGTTGGTTGAGGGTGAAGTCGTCCCGCAACGCGCCTCCGCTATCGCGGCGGATATCGTGGAAGGCGAATTGGGCGTAGCCGACGGCGCGCGGCTTCCGTAAGAACCGGGCTGGAAAGATCTGATCGGTGTTGACCCCCGCCATGTCGATCGGGGCGGCGATCCCTTGGACGTTGATGAACGGTTCCATGGCCCTATCCTTCCACCAAATCACGGACGTCGCTGAGCCGGCCCGTCACTGCGGCCGCGGCGGCCATGGCCGGGCTCATCAGATGCGACCGTCCGCCGGGGCCTTGTCGTCCCTCGAAGTTGCGGTTCGATGTCGAGGCGCAGCGTTCGCCCGGTTGCAGATGGTCGCCATTGACGGCGACGCACATGGAACAGCCGGGTTCGCGCCAATCGAAGCCGGCGTCGCGGAAAACCGCATCAAGGCCTTCGTCCTCGGCCTGCTTTTTAATGAGGCCCGATCCCGGCACAACCAAGACCGGCACCTTGGCCTTGCGGCCCTTTGCAACCGCGGCGGCGGCGCGCAGGTCCTCGATCCGGCTGTTGGTGCACGATCCGATAAACACACGATCGACGTGGATATCGCCCAGCGCCTGGCCGGGTTTCAGGTCCATGTACTCGAGCGCCCGTTCCAGTCGCCGACGTTTTTGCGGATCGGCCTCGGATGCGGGATCCGGGATCGCACCGGTGACCGGGGCCACCTGATCCGGGCTGGTCCCCCAGGTCACCATCGGCGCGATCTCCTCGGCGGTGATCCGCACGGTCTTGTCGAATGCGGCGCCGTCGTCGGTCTTGAGAGTTCGCCAATAGGCGACCGCCGCATCCCAATGCGCGTCGCTGGGCGCATAGGGTCGCCCCTTGACGTAGTCGATCACTTTGTCGTCGGGCGCGATCAGCCCGGCGCGCGCACCCGCTTCGATGGACATATTACAAACCGTCATCCGCGCCTCGACCGACAAGGCGTCGATCCCCGGTCCGGTGTATTCGATCACGTGACCGGTGCCGCCCGCCGCGGTGATCTTGCCGATGATGGCAAGGATCAGGTCCTTCGCCGTGGTTCCCGGGGGCAGGGTATCGGCGACCTCGATCCGCATGGTTTTCGGGCGCGGCCGCCATAACCCTTGGACCGCGAGCACATGCGCCGTTTCCGAAGAGCCGACGCCGAACGCATAGGCCCCGAAGGCGCCGTGGGTCGCGGTATGAGAGTCCGCACCGGCGATCACCAGCCCGGGCTGGGTGATGCCCTGCTCCGGCCCGACCACGTGCAGAATACCCTGGCGGATATCGCCCATGCCGAAGACCTCAATGCCGTAGGCCCGCGCGTCGTTCTCGATCAACTCGATCATGTTGCGGACCTCTGGATCGGCGATCCCCGCGAGGCCTTGGCTGCGGTCACCGGACGGGACGTAATGATCGGCAAACGCGAAGGCTTGGCCGGGATTGCGGACCGAGCGCCCCTCGCGGCGAAGCTTGTCGAAGGCGTGGAACGAATTTTCCTGCAGCAGCAATCGGTCCACATAGATAAGACACTCGCCGTCGTCGCGGGTCGCGACGACGTGGCTGTCCCAAATTTTGTCAAACAACGTTCTTGGTGAGGTCATGGGGAGGTCGAACCGTGTCTCTAATTTGTGTCGTGATACTCCGGGCGAGTCGCCGCGGATTGTAGACAATCTAATATCCACATCAAGGCGCTCACCGCTGTCTGAGCATAATATATTGTTTGTAATATTGTTTTTTAAGCGTTGCGGCGAACATTCGCCCAAATTGCCGACAAAAAATCGCTATTCCGTGGGAGTCAAACGGGCGCCCTGGGGATCGCGTCGGGTGGTTACCAAATGGTAATCGGTAATACTTATTAATTCCATATGATATATCGATTGGACCAATCGTAAGGTTTTCCTATATCACGCTCATTGAACGACATTTTTTGATCCCAAATAGGAGGAAATCATGGACGGCGCGTCTGGTGGCAAATGCCCAGTCATGCACGGCGGTAACACGTCGATGGATAAACCGGTCACGAAGTGGTGGCCGAAAGGACTCAACCTCGACATCCTGCACCAGCACGGTGCCCGCACCAACCCGATGGATGCGGACTACGATCACCGCGAAGCCGCGAAAGGCTTGGATTACGACGCGGTCAAAGCCGACGTCAAATCGCTCCTGACGGAAAGCCAGGAATGGTGGCCCGCGGACTACGGTCACTACGGCGGATTGATGATCCGGTTGGCTTGGCACGCCGCAGGCTCCTACCGCACGTTTGACGGCCGCGGCGGCGCCGGGACCGGCAACATCCGTTTTGCGCCGCTCAACAGCTGGCCTGACAACGGCAACCTGGACAAGGCCCGCCGCCTGCTGTGGCCGGTCAAAAAGAAATACGGCAACGCGCTTTCGTGGGCCGACCTGATCATCCTGTCCGGCACCATCGCATACGAATCCATGGGCCTGAAGACATTCGGCTTCAGCTTCGGCCGTGAGGACATTTGGGCGCCGGAAGAGGACATCAACTGGGGTGCCGAGACCGAGTTCCTGGCGCCGAGCGAGAACCGCTACGAAAACCTGGACGAGCCGTCGACGCTCTACAACCCGCTGGGCGCGGTGCACATGGGCCTGATCTATGTGAACCCGGAAGGTGTCAACGGAACCTTGGATCCGGCGCGCACGGCACTTCACGTCCGCGAGACTTTCTCCCGGATGGCGATGAACGACGAAGAAACCGCGGCGCTGACCTGCGGTGGTCACACCGTCGGCAAAGCGCACGGCACGGCCGCCGGCGCCAACGTCGGTGCGGAGCCCGAAGCCGCGTCGATTGACGCGCAAGGCCTCGGCTGGATGAACGATGCCTTGGACGGCAAGGCGACCAACGCGCACACGTCGGGCGTCGAAGGGGCTTGGACCAAGAACCCGACGCAGTGGGATATGGGCTACTTCGACTACCTGTTCGGCTACGAGTGGGAAAAAACCACGTCTCCCGCCGGCGCCAACCAATGGCAGCCCATCGACATGCCGGACGACCAAAAGCCGGTCGATCCGACCGATCCGTCGGTATACCGCAACCCAGTCATGACGGATGCCGACATGGCGATGAAGGTCGACCCGATCTACAACGAGATCTGCCAGAAATTCATGGCCGATCCCGACTACTTCGCCGACACCTTCGCCCGCGCCTGGTTCAAGCTGACACACCGCGACATGGGTCCGAAAGCCCGGTACATGGGTCCGGACGTGCCGGCCGAAGACCTGATCTGGCAGGATCCGATCCCGACGGGCAACGCCGGTTACGATATCGACGCGGTCAAATCGAAGATCGCCGACACCGGTTTGTCGCCGGCCGAGCTTATCGCGACGGCTTGGGACAGTGCGCGGACCTTCCGCGGCTCCGACAAGCGGGGTGGTGCCAACGGGGCGCGCATCCGCTTGGCTCCGCAAAAGGACTGGGCCGGTAACGAGCCCGCGCGCCTGGCCAAGGTGCTCGGTCTGCTTGAGCCGATCGCGGCGGATGCCGGGGCTTCGGTGGCGGACGTCATCGTGCTTGCGGGTAACGTCGGCCTGGAGCAGGCGATCAAGGCTGCCGGCTCCGACGCCACCGTTCCGTTCGCACCGGGCCGCGGCGACGCGACCGACGAGCAAACCGACGGCGACTCGTTCTCCGTGTTGGAGCCGCTCGCCGACGGTTTCCGAAACTGGCAAAAGGAAGAGTACGCGGCCAGCCCCGAGGAAATGATGCTCGATCGTGCGCAGCTGCTCGGCCTGACAGCCGCCGAAATGACCGTACTGGTCGGCGGCCTGCGGGTCCTTGGCGTCAATCACGGCGGCAGCAAGCACGGCGTGTTCTCCGACCGCGAAGGACAGCTGACCACGGACTTCTTCGTCAACCTGACGGACATGTCCTACAGCTGGCATCACGTCGGCGACGGCGCCTACGAGCTGCGTGACCGGGCCACCGGCGCCGTCAAATGGACGGCGACCAGCGCGGATCTGGTGTTCGGCTCGAACTCGATCCTTCGCGCCTACGCCGAGGTCTATGCTCAGGACGACAACCAAGAGAAGTTCGTCCGCGACTTCGTCGCCGCCTGGACCAAGGTCATGAACGCGGACCGTTTCGATCTCGTCTGATCCTTCCTCCGACCGAGGAGCAAACACACGAAAAGCGGCGTTCCGGGTTTCCGGGACGCCGTTTTCTTTTGGGTCGCGTTCACCACTGATCTTGTCGGTCATGGACAGCATGACCACCGTCTGGCATCCCTAGAGGACCTGTTCGCCATGGGGGGCCGCAATGGCCAACTTTCTTTTTTCGATTGCCCCGATCTTCGTCATCATCGTGCTCGGGCACCTGTTGCGCCGGGGCGGCATTCCGAACATCGCGTTTTGGAATCTGAACGACAAGCTCGTCTATTGGGTATTGATGCCGTCGTTGCTGTTCTACAAGACGTCGACGATCGATCTCTCTGCCGATTTCCTTGGCCCCTATGCGCTGGTCATTCTCGGGGGGTTCTTCGTTGCCGGCGTCGTCGGTTTGTTGTCGGCGAAAATCTTCCGTCTCGAGAACCCGTTGGCAAGCTCGGTCTTCCAAGGCTCGGCCCGGCACAACACCTTCATCGCACTGGCAGTCGCCGAGAGCGTGTTCGGGTTCGATGGCCTGGCGCTCGCCGCGCTGACGACGGCTATCCTGATTCCGGTCACCAACATATCGCTGGTGATCGTTCTTGTTTTGCTGCATCCCGCGGAAAACGACCGCAATATCGTCGGATCGATTCTACGGGAATTGGTACGGAACCCGATTCTCATATCGGTGCTGCTTGGAACGGGTGTTAATTTGCTGGGCACGGGTGAAATTCCCGTGCTGCACGACGTCACCCGCACTATTGGCGCGGCCGCCTTGCCCATCGTGCTCATGTGCGTCGGGGCGAATATCCGCATCCGCGCGATGCAAGCGGCAGCCGTGCCTTTGGCGTTGAGCATCGCAACGAAAATGATCGTTTTTCCGGTCGCGATCGTCTTTCTGGCGCAAGCGGTCGGGCTGAGCACGTTCGAGACGACGATCGCACTGCTCTTCGGGGCCGCGCCGACGTCATCGTCCGCTTACACGGTGGCCAGGCAAATGGGCGGTGATGCCCCGGTGATGGCGGCAATCATCACCATTCAGACAGCGATATCGTTCATCACCCTGCCATTGACCATCGACCTCGCAACGAGAGTGATCGGGTAACCCGCCGACGCGCCCAAGCCCGTTGACATTCATGCCGCACACTCGCATGAAGCGGGGGGCGCATCGTGACGAGCGCATGCGCAAAAAAAACCATGAGGCATGTCATGTCGGATCAGGTTCTACAGCTGTTTAACAAGGCAGTCACAGCGTATAGTTCGCAGGATTACGCGAAAGCGGGCGACACCTGCGCCAAGGCCCTGGATATCCAGGCAGATCACGCGCCGACGATGTATTTGAGCGGCCTCTGCCAGAGCCGAAACGGCAGCCCGAACGCCGGCGGCAAAATCATCGACGAAGCGCTTCGCTTGGACCCGCACATCGGGGATTTCGATTTTCTCCGCGAACGGCTTATCCACCAGGGGATCGAGGACCCCATCGTGCATTGGGAAGAACGCTTCGTTCAGTACCTGCGGTTTTTCCAATTGGATGCCTTTATACTGTCCTATCCGAAATGCGGCCGGACTTGGCTCAGAATGCTGCTTGGGCTGTATGTCATGGGAGAAAACGGCGACGGCGACCCGCTCGAGATTCTGGGCCTGACCCAGTCGAAACCGGATTTCGCGACATTGGAAATGAGCCACGACGATTTTCCGCACATCAAGCCCTACGACATGATGTCGACGAACAAGAAGGCGTATCAGGGAAAGAAAGTGGTGCTGTTGGTGCGCGACCCACGGGACGTGGTCGTCTCGTACTATTTTCAATACACCCTTCGGGGGGACAAGAAATCAGCCAAAGACGAGAGCTTTGACGGCACCATGTCGGATTTCCTGTTCCACAACATCGGCGGTCTGCCGTCGATCGTGAGGTTCTATAACACCTGGGCCGAAAACAAAGATGTCCCGGGTGATTTTCTGCTCCTGACCTACGAAGACATGAAGAGCGATGCGGCGGGGGCGTTGGCGACGACGGCGCGGTTCCTGGGTTGGCCCGAACGCGCACCGGGGTTCGTGGAACAAGTGGTCGAATTCAGCCGCTTCGAAAACATGCGTAAACTCGAAGAGTCGAACGCGCTCAACAACGTTCGCCTGCGGCCGCCGAAAGACGGCAATCCGGAAGGCTTCAAAGTGCGCAAAGGGAAAGTCGGCGGGTATCGCGAGTATTTCTCCGACCAGGAGATCGCCGAGATCGATGCGTACATCGACACCCATCTCTCGGATTTCTATGCGATGTACAAGACGTCGGCCTGATACCGGAACGAAAAACGGGAACCCGGCCCAGGCTCCCGTCGTTCGTACAAATAATGCCGCGAAGGCTTACGGCTTGATGTAGGTGTAGCCTTGTTGTTGCAGGTGGCTCAACTCGGCAACGCCGGACGCCACGATGTCTTCCTCGAACACTTCGAACAGATCGTTTTCGTAGCTGATCTTGCGGCCACGCAGGGTGTTATTGCAGACGTGGAACGACACGTTCTGAGTTTTCAAGTTGGTCACAGCGCTTTGCAGGTTCTTGTTGTCCACGGCGCTGGCCAACAAACCGACACCATTGCCGTGCAACACCACTTTGACTTCCAGGTTCTCGGCACCAACCGCGTTGATGTGGTTTTGGATGTTGCGCATGGCGCCACGGTATTTCTTGTCCTTGTCGCCGCCGACATAGTTGATGTGGTAGACGACCTTTTGCTTGCCGTAGCCTTCAGCGTCGGCAGCGCTCGGCGCAAACACCAGCGTGGACACAGAGAGTGCGATCACAGACAGAAAAGCGATGAGGTGTTTCATTGTTATCTCCCAATTTCGTTATAGCCCGGTTTTCCGGATCCTGAAGAGTATCCCGCCAAAATCGATCCGAATACTACTAGGTGAGTTCCTAGAATGGCGCCCTGGAACCTAGGGTTTTCTCTAGGATGACAGCGCAATGAGTTGACTGGAGGTCCTGGCACCGTATTTGCGCAGTAGGTTAGAGCGATGAAATTCCACGGTTTTCGGGCTGATCCCCAATTTCCGCGCGATCTCCTTGGTGGAATCCCCTTGCGAGATTAAATCGAGCACCTCGCGCTCGCGCGGTGTCACGTGGTGGGCGTCGTCCGGCGCCACGTCGACCGGCGCCGGCGGCAAACCCATGGCCGCCACACGGTGACGGCGCAAGCGCAAACCCGCGACCGAGAGAAAGGCCAGCGCAGCGAGAACGGCGGCGACCGTGCCCAGGGTGGCGTACCAGGGCCGGCTATCGCCGAGGCCTGCCAGGCGCGCGTCGAAGGCCACCGTCAACTCGCGCACCGCATGGTACGGCATCGGCGACGACCAAGCGTCCGCCATCCCTAAGGACTTTGCCAACGGTGAGCGGCCGGCATTCAGCAAAGCCAGCGTTACCGCATCGCGTAACGGCGTCGGGGTCCCGGCCAGCGCCGCGAACGGCCATTCCGGATAAAGCCGGGTGCTCAATAACTCCGGATGGCCATAGGATGCATCTTTGTTCAAGATCACCAATTGGTTCCGGTCGAGGGTGCCCGTGGCGCTCAGGATCTCGATCAATCCGCTGCGCGCAACGCCCACATCGGCCCGTCCAGACAGCACCTGGGCAAACACCTGATCCATGGGGAAGCCGACATATGTCAGCTGCGATGCATCGCGGAAAACGTCGACGCCGACATCCTCGAACTCACGCCAAGCCAATTGAAATCCCCCGAACGCTTGCCGGTCAACTGCGGCGACCGTCTTGCCGACAACATCCTGCAGGACCTCGATACCGGCCCCGCGGCGGGCGAAGATCACGCTGCCGAACTCCGTGACAAACGTCCCGTCGGCGGCACGCCGTTGGCGCGATGCGATAACGCTCATTCGGATATCACGATCGAGCACCGAGAAGTGCCCCGGGTTGGTCAAGATGAAGTGGAGATCGCCGTTTTCGGCGTGGGTTTTAGCGGTTTTCAAAGTGATGGGCACGAGTTTGAACTGCCATCCGCTTACGGATGCGTCCAGATACGCCTTCAGGCTCGACCACTTTTGTTCAAGCTGCTGCTCGCCGCGGTACGCCAGGACGCCGATGTTCGCGACGTTGTCCGCCTCTTGTGCATGAAGCGGCGCCCAGGCCAATACGGCAAAGGATAAGCAGCCGAAGAACCTCCCGATCATCGACTTCCTCCCGTCGGAGAAGTCTAGCGGAGACCCGCCGCGTGATGCAATCGCGCCACCGGTCGAGAAATCAAGCTTTCCGGACCTCGCCCAAGAAACCGTTGACCGCCCCTTTGAGATCACTTGCCTGCGACAACAGATCGTTCGCCGCGACCTTCAGCTTCTCCGTCGCCGCGGCACTATCCGTGGTGACACGCTGCACTTCTTCGATGTTGCGTGAAACCTCTCCGGTGCCGTTCGCCGCTTGGGAGACGCTCTGGCTGATCTCGATGGTGGTCGAGCTTTGCTGCTCGATCGCCGACGCCACACTCGTGGTCTTTTCGTCGACCTCGGTAATCTGGCGGATGATGTCCTGCACGCTGTCGATGGTGTGCTGCGCGCTGCCTTTGATGTCCTGAACCTTGCTCGAGATTTCCTCGGTCATTTTATGCGTCTGATTGGCGAGCGACTTGACCTCCGATGCGACGACGGAGAAGCCTTTGCCCGCCTCACCTGCACGCGCCGCCTCGATGGTGGCGTTCAGCGCCAACAGGTTGGTTTGTTCGGCAACGTCGTTAATGGACTGAATGACGCTGTCGATTTCCTCGACGGCGGATTGAAGTTGTCCCAAGCGCTCTTGCGACGTCTTCGCGAACGAGGCGCAATGCTTGGCGTTTTTTGCCGTGTCTCTGATGCTATCTGAAATCTCGCGGATCGACGTGCTCATTTCCTCGGTGGCCGCCGCGACCGATTGAACGTTCTCGGTCGCCTGATGCGATGCGGAGGCCACCGAAGACGACTGTGTCGACGCCTGAGAAATCGCGTCGGACAAGGTTACGGACATGCTTTGCATTTCCGAAGATGCGTTCTCGACGCTCCGAACGATGTTGCCGATCCGCTCCTCGAAGCTGTTGGCCAAATCCAATGCCGCTTGTTTCTTGTCTTGTTCCGCCTGCTGTTGCGCATCCTCGGCTTTTTGTTGCTGCGCAACCTGCTCGCTCTCCAGGC
The DNA here is from genome assembly GCA_965601835.1 of Rhodospirillales bacterium. Taxonomy (GTDB): domain Bacteria; phylum Pseudomonadota; class Alphaproteobacteria; order Rhodospirillales; family Casp-alpha2; genus UBA4479. Next base: position 2,807,914 of record OZ271842.1, on the reverse strand, counting down.
GTTGAACCTCGATCGCGTTTGTGCGGAAAACTTCGACGTGTTCGGCCATCTGTCCGATTTCGTCCGATGACCGGAGATCGGACAGGTCGATGTCTGTCTTCCCGGAGGTCAGCGCGCTCATGCTCTCTGCGAGCTTCAAGATCCGGTCCGAAACTTTGAATTGCGTGTAGTAGATCTGAAATCCGCAGATGACGATGACCAGCAACAGGACCCCGGCAAAAACCCAGAACAAAATCACCGATTGCTGTCGCTCTGAGTCCATAAACGCCGACATTTCGTCTCCCGCCAGGTATGACAAATTGACGGCCGTCCCCAATGCCTCTGACGACTCGGTAAAGAAATCGCCGAACGAGATCGGATATTCTCTTCCTTGAGCGGACGCATCGAAAACGCTTTGCCGGGTCTCGGCGTACGTGCCGAAATAAACTTCCTGAACCTTCGCAATGTCACTGACGACGCGCTCACTCAACCCGAAATAGCCGGACAGGAGGTCCAGGTCGGCCATCGCCTCGGTGGCTTGCGCGTGATAATCGCGCATCTGATCTTGCGTTTCAGCGTCGAACGGGCGCCCCGTCGCCGTGGCGATCGCCAGATAGGTTCGCTCCCGTCCACCGTACTCACGGATCGCCCATGCAGCGCGTTGGATAAGGTCCAATGTCACGACCGTGGTCGGAATATCGGATTTTTCCGGCCGCAGCTTCTTCGGGAGTTTCGAAAACGCCAGGATCGTCGCCTTCATCTCGGACGGCAATGCCGTGACTTGGGTCTCGTCCCGTTGGTCACGAGCCACGCGCAAGTTTTCGTCGGCGCGCGCGCGAATGCCGTTGATGTCGGTACGCAGTTGCTCCAACACGCCGAAAAACTCGCCCGAACGTCGAAAACTCTCATCGTTGGACACGATGTCGATCACGTCGCGGAACCCTTGGTCGGATTTCGTCCGCTGGCCGTCGAGCAATTCCTTGAATTGCGGCGCAATCGGTCCGTCCAGGTTCAGCGTCACCTGCATGACGGAACGCTCCAGCGACAATTCGATGATCGCCTTATTCAACGTGCTCGATGCGTCAATACTGGCGCGCGTCTCGATGCTGCCGACTTTTGTTTGGTAGAGTCCGTAGAGCTTGTAGCTGATCACGGTCACAAAGGATAAGGCCAAGACCGCCGCGACGGTCAAACTGGTCTGACGTATGTTCATGGAACAGGCTCCGCAATCCCGATTTCTCAAGAGAAAAAATATAACTGATTGTTTTTACGGGAAAAAATAGGTGTATCGGTGGACTCAATTGGGTTTATCAGCCCATATATTGGGCTAATTTCACCCGCTTCAATGGGGAGTCTCGGCTTCACTTCATTACAATTTATTTAGGAAGCCCTGGCGTCCGAGAGGCCCGCTTTAAAACTCAATTTTACGGTGTACGAAGGGTCGGGCATCGCGGATTTAAATGCACGTCCGCCACCGCGCCTTTTAGTCGATGCGGGCGTCGCCGAAGGCCTGCGTTACGTTGCATTGGCTTTGGAAATGGTGGGCGCGACAGGGATTGAACCTGTGACCCCTGCCGTGTGAAGGCAGTGCTCTCCCGCTGAGCTACGCGCCCCCATGTACGATGGGACGCGATGGTATAGTGGCTCTCCGCCGCGTCTGTCAACGGCGGCGGCGTCACCGATGCAGGCGCCGGCGCTGAAACCTAGCGAAACAAACTTTGACTTGGCCCACGCGGTGCCCGATGGCACAACATTCTGGTTTATGGGCCTAAATATCGATACTGACATCCACCGATGAAACAACGACGCATCGCCGCCGTCGTCCTGGCCGCAGGTCAGGGCACCCGGATGAAATCCACGAAACCGAAAGTCATGCATCCGCTGGCCGGCGCGCCGATGATCCGCCATATCCTGCGAACCCTGGAAGACTCAGGGATTTCGGAGATCTGCGTCGTCGTTGGACCGGATATGGACGCGGTCGCGAAGGCCGTACAGCCGCATCGGACCGTCGAGCAAACCGAACGCCTCGGCACCGCGCATGCGGCCTTGTGCGCACGAGAGGCCTTTGACGGCGCGATCGACGACCTGTTGATCTTGAACGGCGACAACCCTTTGATCCCGGCAGATGATATCGCGGCGTTGTGCGCGGCGCGGGCGGCGGCGGACGATCCCGCGGTCGTGGTGCTTGGGTTCCATGCGGCCGATCCCGGCGCCTATGGCCGCATGATCGTCGATGCAGCCGGAAACCTGGAGCGGATCGTCGAGGCCAAGGATGCCACACCGGACGAGCGCAAAGTTGATCTCTGTAGTTCAGGGATGATGGCCCTCGACGGCGGAAACGCATTCGACATGCTGGCCGAAATCGATAACGACAACGCCGCGGGCGAGTATTACTTGCCGGACGTGGTCGCGGTCGCCAACCGGTCGGGCCGCACCTGCGGCACGGTGACGGGCGACGAGACATCGTTGCTGGGCATCAATTCGCGGCACGAGTTGGCGCGGGCGGAGGCTTTGTTACAGGCCAAGTTGCGCGATCGCGCGATGGCGAGCGGCGTGACCCTGATCGACCCTGAGACCGTGTACCTGTCCGACGACACCACGTTCGGGACCGATGTCCTCATCGAACCCAACGTGTTCATCGGCCCGGGTGTCCGCATCGGCGACGGTGTACACATCAAAGCGTTCTGTCATCTGGAAGGTGCCGCGCTGGAAGCGGGCGCGACCGTCGGTCCGTTCGCGCGGCTGCGCCCGGGCACCGAAGTCGGCGCCAAGGTGAAGATCGGTAATTTCGTCGAGACAAAGAACGCGGTGCTCTCCGCCGGCGCTAAGGTCAGCCACTTGTCCTATATCGGGGATGCGGATGTGGGTGCCGAGGCCAACATCGGCGCCGGAACGATCACCTGCAATTACGACGGCTTCTTCAAGTCGCGCACAGTGATCGGCGCGGAGGCGTTCATCGGATCCAACACCGCGCTGGTGGCACCGGTCACCGTCGGCGATGGGGCCTCCGTGGGGGCGGGCAGCGTCATTTCGTCAGATGTCGCCCCCGACGCCCTGGCCGTGACCCGGGCGCAGCAGCGTGAATTGAAGGATTGGGCGCGGAAAGATCGGGCCCGGAAACGAGACCTCAAGGCGCAAGGGAAGAAACCCTGACATGTGCGGCATTATCGGCATCGTCGGCCATGAAGCGGCGACACCTCGGCTTCTCGATGCATTGAAACGGTTGGAGTACCGGGGCTACGACTCGGCCGGCATCGCCACCTTGGTGAATGGCGGGATCGACAGACGCCGCGCCGAAGGTAAGCTCCGCAATCTCGAACAACGGTTGACCGAAGAACCCTTGGCCGGCGTGACCGGTATCGGCCACACCCGTTGGGCGACCCATGGCGTGCCCAACGAACAGAATGCGCACCCCCACGCAACGGACAAGGTCGCGCTGGTGCATAACGGCATTATCGAGAATTTCGAAGAGCTGCGCGCCGAAGCCGCGGAAGCGGGATGCGTACTTGCCTCGGAAACCGACACAGAAGTGATCGCGCACTTGATTACCTTGCGGCTGAACGACGGGATGTCGCCGAAGGACGCGGTGCATGACACCCTCAAGAAGCTCGAAGGCGCCTTCGGCCTGGGGATCGTATTTGCCGGCGCACACGACTTGATGATCGCGGCCAGGCAAGGCAGCCCGCTGGCGCTCGGGTTTGGCGCCGACGAAATGTACTTGGGCTCGGACGCCCTGGCGCTGGCGCCGTTGACCGACCGCATCATGTATTTGGAAGACGGCGACTGGGCGGTGATGACCAGCAACAGCGCCGAGGTATTCGATGCCGACGGCAACCCGGTCGAGCGGCCGATCCGCAAAACGGAACTGTCAGGGGCCGCAATCGGCAAAGGCGGCTATCGGCATTTCATGCTCAAGGAAATCTACGAGCAGCCGCAAGTCATCGGCGACACCCTGCACGCCCTGATCAACCCGGCGGACCGGCGCATCGTGCTGCCGGAGATCGCGGTCGACCTGGCCAAGGCGGACCGGCTGACGCTGATCGCCTGCGGCACCTCCTACTATGCCTGCATGACGGCGAAATACTGGTTCGAGAGCATCGCCCGGGTGCCGGTCGAGGTCGACATCGCGTCGGAGTACCGCTACCGGGATGCCGTGCCGCCGGACAACGGGGTCGCGGTGTTCATCTCGCAATCGGGCGAAACCATCGATACCCTGGCGGCGCTCCGGTTCGCCAAGAACGCCGGACAGAAAATTCTCTCCATCGTCAATGCGCCGGAAAGCGCGATCGCAAGGGAATCCGACGCCGTGCTACGCACCTTGGCAGGACCCGAGATCGGCGTCGCGTCGACCAAGGCCTTCACCACCCAGCTCACGGTGTTGGCGTGCGTTGCCATCGCCACCGCCCGCGCCCGCGGCGCCATCGACGCAGGCCAAGAAGCGGATTTGATCGGCGCGCTGACCGAAGTGCCGGCCCGCGCGGCCGAGGTGCTCAACCACGATGAGGCGATCCGCGAGATCGCTGTGTCCGTCGCCGAGGCCCGCGACGTCTTGTATCTGGGACGCGGCACCAACTATCCGATCGCCCTTGAAGGGGCGTTGAAGCTGAAGGAAATCTCCTACATCCATGCCGAGGGCTATGCCGCCGGCGAGATGAAGCACGGCCCCATCGCGCTGATTGACGAGAACGTGCCGATCATCTGCATCGCACCGGAAGATGCCTTGTTCGACAAGACCATCTCCAACGTGCAGGAAGTGATGGCGCGGGGCGGCCGAGTGATCGCCTTCACTGACGCCACAGGCCGGGCGCGGCTAGATGGGTCGGCTGAGGCGGTGATCGCACTGCCGGATGTCGCTGCCTTCGTTTCGCCCATTTTGTACGCGATACCGGTACAGTTGTTGGCGTATCATGTCGCCGTGTTGAAAGGCACGGACGTCGACCAACCGCGGAATTTGGCCAAGAGTGTCACGGTGGAGTGAGATTATGATTGGACGTTTTGGAATTGTGTTGGCGGCCTTTCTTGTGGCGACGTTGCCGTTCGCTGCCGGGGCTTCTCAAGGTGAATGCGCGCAGGCGTTCGACCAATGTCTGAAGCAATGCGACACCGACCACGCCGGCGATACGTCGGCGCGGGCCGCGTGCGTACCCGCGTGTTCCGGCAAGTATGCGGCATGCGATGCGGGCGTCGCCTATGACAAGGCGCGGCCGTGGCTGGAAGAGCAAGCCGACAAAACCAAGAGGTTCCTCGAAGACCTGATGGACGATCTGAAACGGGACGAGGCCCCGGCCCCCGAAGGCGATACCAACAAGAGCATCTGATCTCGATCGTAACCTGCCGCAGCCATGACAGGCGCCCGCCGATGGCGTAAAACGCACCAGACACACTCTTTTGCGTCGGAAAATCCTTGGGGGATGTCTCTGTGTCCGCTCCGCATGACAATGTCTCGCGCGCCGTCGAAGCGTTCCAGGCCGGCAACTACGCCAAGGCCGAAAAGTTCGCCGCCAAGGCCCTAAAGAAGAACCCGCGCGACGGTCAGTTGTACACCCTGGCCGGGATGGCATGCTTTAGTCAGGACAAGTTCAAGGCCGCGGTCCGGTATTTGGACCGCGCCGTCGCCATCGACCCCGAAAATGCCGCCGCGCTCGGTAGTCTCGGCATGGCGCATATCGGCGCCGGCGCGCCGGAGAATGCGCTGGCACCGCTTCAAAAAGCGCACGCACTGGGCATCGACGACATCGAGATGCGCCTTGCGCTGGCGCAGGCATTGGGACAGACCGGAGATACGGACCAAGCCCTTGAGGTACTGCGCGCCGCAATCCCCAACGTGACCGGAGATCCGCTCAGCGCCGCCTCAGTGGGTCAGCTCCTTCGTGAGATGGGCGACTACGAGAGTTCACTTTCTGTGCTGGGCGCACTCACGACATCCGCGCCGAACTTCGCCGAGGGCTACGCAGAGTATGCCTATATCTGCCGAGACCTGGCCCGGCTGGACGACGGCCTCGCCGCGATCGAGAAGGCCATCGCCCTCGACCCCGGTCAGCCGCGGTACCACCACAATCGCGCGATCATTCTCAGATACCTCATGCAGTTCGAAAGCGCCGAGGCGGCCGCGGCCGAAGGGCTGGCGATCGCGCCGGACGATATCGATCTTCACGTTTGCCAATCCGTCAACCTGTTCCTGCAAGGCCGGTTCGAAGATGCCTGGCCGCATTTTGAGAAGCGCCGCCAGGAACGCCCCAGCAAGACCGCACGGCCGTTTTTGCGCAAGAAATGGGACGGCGGCCCGCTCGACGGCCGGTCACTGTTGGTCCGCGCCGAACAAGGCGTCGGCGACGAGGTTTTGTGTTCCACATGCCTTGCCGATTTGATCGACGCCACCCGCGGCGAAAGCGTCACCATCGAAGTCGACCGCCGCTTGGTCGACATGTTCGCCCGCACGTATCCGGAATTGTCGTTCGTGCCGAGGATGACGGATCCCGGCGATCTAAACATCCGCTGCGATGTTGAAATCGGATTCGCCTCGTTGTTGCCGCTTTATCGGCCGACCTTGGATGTCATCTTGAATGCGGAGCCGCGACCGCTCCAACTGGACACGGACCGGGTCGCCGCGTGGAAAAAGACATTCGACGGCCTGGGGCCATCCCTCAAGGTCGGGATCGCCTGGCGCGGCGGCTCAACGCCGCTCGCAAAAAAATGCCGGTCGGTCGCGCTGACCGAAATGCTGCCCATCCTTTCCGTTCCGGGTGTCAGTTTCATCAATCTCCAATACGGCAACGTGGCCGACGAAATCGCGGCGCTGAAGTCTGAGCACGGGGTGACCGTGCATGATTGGCCGGACGTCGACCCGCTGAACGATATGGAGACCCAGGCGGACCAGATCGCCGCACTGGATCTGGTGCTACAGATATCCAACGCCTCGGCGCACGTATCGGGCGCGCTCGGACAGAAGACCTGGATGTTGCAGGCTGCGGTGCCGTTCTGGCCGTGGTTCGCGCATCGCACCGACATGCCATGGTATTTCGACGTGACGCAGTACCGAATGACCGATATCAATGATAAATCGGCGGTGATCGCTGAGATTGCCCACGATCTTGCCGGGTTTGTCAGCTCAAGACAGACTCAGACGTCAAACTGATCAAGAAGGACCGAGGTATATGATCAGAGTTTTCGTCGGCTTCGACGCCCACGAACACGTGGCCTATCACGTTTTGAGCCACAGTATTCATCGCCGCACCACGCAGCCCGTCAGCATCACACCTTTGAAGATTGGACAGTTGGGCGACTTGATGTGGCGGGAACGCAATCCGCTGCAGTCGACGGAGTTTTCTTTCTCGCGGTTCTTGACGCCGTATCTCTGTGATTTCGAGGGTTGGGCGATCTTCATGGATTGCGACATGCTGGCGCTCGACGACTTCGCCAATCTTTGGTCCTTGCGCGACGACCGCTTCGCTATCCAGGTCGTGAAGAACGAACACGACCCATCGACCGACACCAAATTCCTCGGCCAAGTGCAAACCAAGTACGAAAAGAAGAATTGGTCCAGCGTGATCATGTTCAATAACGCCAAGTGCACGGCGTTAACGCCAGAGTACGTCAACACCGCGAGTGGTTTGGAACTGCACCAGTTCAAGTGGCTGGGGAACGACGATCTGATCGGCGCACTCCCGGCGCGTTGGAACCACTTGGTCGACGAACATGATCCCATCGACGATCCGGCGGTGTTGCACTACACCCTCGGCGGGCCGTACTTCGAGGAATACAGGGACTGCGGCTACGCACGGGAATGGCTCGACGAATTCGAGGATATGAAGACCGCCGGCTGAGTGTTGCGTTACCTCGCCGGCGCCAGCCGATCCAAGTATGCGCCGATATAAGGCGCATAGCGCTGCCACCGGCCGATGGATGATTTGTTGATCGGCGCCCGAACTTGTGCGGCGCTGGCCGTTTTAATTGCTTTGGTCGCGGTGTGCGGGTTCAGGCACGCCTCTTCCATCTCCAGACCGGCGAATTCGATCAAGCGCGGAATCTCGCGTGCCGGCTGATCGGCGAGGGTTTCGTAGTCCACCGTCAAAACGCGGTCCGCATACGCTTCGGCGAGATCGTCCAGATGCTGGGCAGACGCCTGGGCAAAGGCGACGAAGTCGTCAAGATCGTCGCAAAAACCATAGGTCCCGCCGAAGTCCATGGTCAGGCAAGAAACGCACACGTCGCGGGGGTCGCGCCGAACGACCACAAACCGCGCGGCAGAATCCAATGCGGCAAGCGCATGGGCATAATTCAGGTTTCGGGGCGCTTTCTCGACGATACATCGCGATTTGATACCCAGTTTTTCGTAATTGCGGCGGAGGTCGCGGCCAAACCGGGCGATTGACCGGGGTGACGGTCGCAGCAGGCCGCGGGCGAATTCGGCGGCAAAAGGGGTCCGCGAACCAAACTGGCCGGCGAGAACGTCGAGCAAAGCATCCCGCACGACGCCGGTTTCGCCGGCGGTATCGGCCTCGGAATGCGCGGCAATGATCTGCTCGACCAAGGTCGTGCCGGATCGCGGCAATCCAACCACGATGACCAAGGGCCGGTCACCACCGGAAACCTTTTTCGGATCGAAGAGCGGCGCGCGGAACGCCTGCCGGAAGCGCGTCATGCCGGACACATCGGCTGCGAGATCATATGGCGCTGCCCGGCGGGCTGCCACGCCTGCGTCGCGATAGTAGGCAACGGCGGCGGCGATGTCGTCGCGCAGGTCATGCGCGGCACCCAGCGCGTACAATAAATGCGCGCGAGCACCATCGTCATGCGCCGGCCCGTCCGCCAAGGCGCGCAGGGTATCGACCCGCTCGTCGGTCCAAACTGACGGATCCCGCAATCCGCTGAGCAGCCGGTAGGCATTGACGTGTGCGGGATCGAGGTCGATCAGCTGCAAGGCCGCGCTCGCCGCCGCGTCGCGGTCGCCGAGACTGAGCGAGGTTCGCGCCACATTATACAGCGCCGCAGGGTCCGCCGTGCCGTCGGCTGCCCTTTTGAACAGCGCCAGCGCATCGTCGCCCCGTCCCATGGCGCCGGCGATAACGCCGGTGTCAATCGTCAACCCCGGATCATCGGGCCATCGGCCGCGGGCTTGCCGTGCGATCCGGTCCGCTGCGGCGATCTCACCGATCTCGCTGAGGGTCTGGACGATCCGAGACCACGCCGCTGGCGTCTCGGGCATAGCGGAATTGAATTGTTTTCGCTTACCGCTCAGCAACAACGCCGTCAGGTAGCCGACATGGTCGTCTTCCAGACCGCGGTCCAGGGCCAGCGGCCGGTAATGTGTCGCGGCCAAGGTGAAGTCCCGGTGTATCAGCGCGGTCTGCGCCAGCGCCTGACGCATGACCAGGTCGTGGGACGTAGCATTCACCAGGCGCTTCAAATGCGCGATGGCATCCGCATAGTATCCACTTTGAAACAACGCCGATACGTCATCCCAAGGCGTTTCATGCCGGAGCTGGTCGTCGAAATCCATGCGCGGAGGCGGCCGGTCTTAGATCACGTCGAAGGCGATCCCGTGCCGTTCGCCCGGGATCGTGAACGGCTGCACGCCGTGCCAGAAGTAGGACGGGAACAGCACCACCTTGCCGGGCGTTGGGCGGATCAATTGCTGGATGCAATTTCGCTCCGTCACATACCGGGTCGGTGGCGCACCGAACTGGATGCATCCCTCGCCCCGTTCCCAGAGGTCCTCCGGCAGTTCCGGCGTTTTGACGTAATACACCCCGCTCAGCCACCCTTCGTTATGGATATGGCTGCCGTCGTAGCCCGAGCCGTGCAGGATTGTCGACCAGACATCCGTGAACCTGAAACTGCGGTTGATGTAGCGCTCGAACGGGTGGTCGGTCCGCCCTTCCAGACGGTCGATGTATTTGTGGACCGCCGCCGAGATGGCTTCCTTGAACCCGCCAATCACCGCGTCCGGGTAGTGCAGCAGACTTCCCGTATTCTGGGTGCCGCCCCGCATGGACTGGTTATCCGGGTGCGGCGCCTCTTCGTGGTATTTCGCGACCGCTGCATGCAGTTCTTCGTTGAAAGCCTCGACGCTGTCATATCCCGTGGGGGGATCGATGATCTGCGGGTATAGATGCGCATCGTGATCCACCAGCCACGGCAGGCGGTTGTCGCCGATCTCGCGCATGGCAATGCTCAGAAAACCGAGGATCCCGCTACGCCTGGGATTGATCTCGTGCCCCTGCCAAAGGATTTTCGCGGCCCGCTGAAAGTCGCCAGCGTCGAGAAGATGCTGACCGTAACGTTCATAAATCTCCCAGTCGCCGCGATCCACGGACACCGCGTTCTCGAACGCCTCCGCCGCCTCTTCGAACCGGCCGAGACCCGACAGCGCGGCCCCCAAACGTCCGTGCGCCAAAGCGTCGTCCGGCGCCAGTTCAACGGCGCGCGTGGCGACCGGCACCGCCCGCTCGAACGCGGTATCCTCGACCAACGCATGGGCAAATTGCAGATACGCCCGTGGGTCGTCCGGGAGTCGGCTGCACACCTGCTCCAACAGGGCGTACATTTCATCCGGCTTGTTCTGGAACCACTTGACGCTCTTGAATTGCTCAAGCGCCGACTCGTTGAATGGATCGTGCTGGACGGCTTGGCGGCACGCCTCCACCGCCGGTTCAGCCATGCCCTTGGCGAAATAGACGGCACTGAGACTGGCATAGGTCTCAGGTTCGCCACCGCTGAGCTCGATCGCCCGCTCGAACGCCGCGATCGCGTCGTCGAGCTGAGACGCCTCGTGATAGGCGCCACCCAAGTTGTGCAGGGTTCCCGGATCATCGGGCGCTAGCTCGTTGGATCTTTGGAAACACTTTAAGGCCTCATCCGGTCGGCCAAGGGCGGTGCAGACCATACCCAGATTGTTCAAGGCCGGGGCGTTGTTCGGGTTCAGCGCCAGTGACCGCTCCAAACTATGTTTGGCGCCAGTGTGGTCGCCGGCGTGATATTGTGCGAGGCCGTAATTGCTCCAGCACCCGGGATCGTTGTCATTGATGGCGACGGCGCGCTCGAAGGCATTGCACGCCGCGGTCAAATCGCCGGTCTGCAGCAGCGCCACGCCAAGGTAGTGCTGCACGCCGAAATGACGCGGTGTTTTCCGCAGCACGCGGCGGTACATCTTGATCGCTTCCGGCAAGCGGCCGGATTGATGCAACGCGAGGGCGCGATCGACAAGAGACACGGGCAGCGATCCTAATAACAGCCGTTGGCCGGCAGCCTATCCGATCCGCCGGGCTTGTCCCTGCGTTATATCAATTCGCATTGCCCAAAAAAAGAACCAGGGCCCTAAGGCCCTGGTTCCCAAACTACGTAATCCGTGAAGGATTAGAAGTTGATCCGCGCACCGGTCATGAACACGGTGACGTCTTCGTAGTTGGTGCCGGTTTGGCTGGCTTCGCTGAACTGCAGACCAGCATAGCCGACAACACCGGAAGCGAGGCCCTGTTGGACACCGATGCCGATGAATTCGGAGTTGTCACCTTTGGCGGTGGCGTCATCCGACTCCAAGTACTGAACGGCAAAACCGGTCGAGCCAGCGGCGATCAGGTCAGCTTCGTAAGCGACGATGACGTAGGTGGTTTCACCTTCAACGCCACCAGCAGCCGTTGCGTCTTCCTGACCCCAGCCACCGCTGATGCTGAAGCCGCTGTCGTGCTTGATGCCGCCCGAAACCATCAGGATGGCGTCGAGGGAGGAGTCGGCACCGGCGAGGTGCTCGTAACCGACGCCAGCTTTGACACCGAAGCCGCCGAACTTGCCGCCGAAGAACGCGCCAACTTTGGACGCTTGGTCACCGGTGAAGGAGTACTTCACTTGGAAACCACCGAATTTCGGCGAGTCGTAGTGAACGCCTTCAACGTTGCCGCCGTCAAAGCCGGTGACAAACGAACCGACTTTGCTCGTCGAGAAGACGTTGTCAGCAGCGTTCGAGGTTTGCAGGTGCACGCCGCCACCGAGGATGGTGCCGGTGTCGACGACGTTCGAAGCCGGGTTGTAACCCTGCAGAGCCGCACCGTCGGTTGCTTCGCCGTCTTTACCGATGACGAGGTTACCGAACTGCTTGTGCATGAAGCCGACGTACGACTTACGAACCGAAGCGTCGGCGCTGGAGCCGCCGGTGGTGTCGTCAGCCGAGGTGGCGGTCAGGTTGGAGTTGCTGTCGACGATCGTGACAGAACCCATTTGGTTGCTGTTGAAGCCAGCTTCCATGTGGCCGCGGACGGTCAGGGCTTCGTTGATCGGCATGTCGGCGTTGATGCGGAAACGCGATTGCGAAACCGTGTTGTCGACGACCGTGGCACGCGAAGCAGCGCCGTTGTCGGCCCAGAAGAGGGCTTTGTTGAAGTGACCGGACATGGTCACTTTCGCCGCACCGCTGTTTTCGACGGTACCGGCTTGAACTTGCGGGGCAGCAATTGCGACCAGAGCCGCAGCAGCAACCGATGCTTTCAAGGTGGTTTTGATGTTCACTTTGGTTTCTCCTTCACCAAACGAGATTGGGATATCCCCAGTTAGTAAGGGAAGCCGCCAGTCGGCGAGGCGTCCCTGCCGCTAACGGCGGCTTCCGAGGTGCATTCTATGGATTTCCGTCGAACGGCAAAGTACAAAACAGCCGACTTGAGGATTTTTTGCGCCACTGTGGCGAAAAAGGCACATATCGCATAAGGCATTGAAAAACATATGGTTAACATCCGATAACCATCCATGCCGTGCGCGAAGCCCACACCCGCCTGATCGGCATGTGACGCCGCCGCCGCGTGTCGAGAACGTCATATACAAGGGGCTTTCGTTCGCGGCGCGAAGCGCCTACATCTTTGGCAGACACCAATTTGCGCGAGCGACCCGCGGATTTCGGCGGCAACGCATGCTTGCGGTCCCATTCAGGAGGAAAATCATGGACTTGAGCGATACCACCCTTTTGCGGCAACAAGCGTTCGTCGATGGACGATGGACCGATGCGGATTCCGGCGACACCGTGGAAGTGACAAACCCGGCGACCGGAGAGGTACTCGGCACTGTGCCGAAAATGGGCGCTGTGGAGACCCGCCGTGCGATTGACGCCGCGAACGCCGCCTGGCCGGCGTGGCGGGCGAAAACCGCCAAGGAACGGGCGGAAATCCTGAAAAAGTGGTTCGCATTGTTGATGGAGAACCAAGAAGATCTGGGTGTGCTGATGACCGCTGAGCAAGGCAAGCCGCTGGCCGAAGCCAAGGGCGAGGTGGCCTATGCGGCCTCGTTCATCGAGTGGTTCGCCGAGGAAGGCAAGCGTGTCTACGGCGACACCATTCCGCCACACGGCGCCGACAAGCGAATCGTTGTCACCAAGGAACCGGTCGGCGTGGTCGCGGCAATCACGCCGTGGAACTTCCCGATCGCCATGATTACCCGCAAGGCGGGCCCGGCTTTGGCGGCCGGCTGCCCGATCGTCATCAAACCGGCGTTGGAAACCCCCTATTCCGCGCTGGCGATGGCGGAATTGGCGCATCGAGCCGGGGTGCCGGCCGGGGTGCTCAACGTTGTCACCGGCAACGCCCGCGAGATCGGCGGTGAACTGACGTCCAGCCCAATCGTGCGAAAACTCACGTTCACCGGCTCGACCGAAGTGGGCAAGCTGTTGATGGAACAGTGCGCAGGCACGGTCAAAAAGGTGTCGATGGAACTGGGCGGCAACGCGCCGTTCATTGTTTTCGACGACGCCGATCTGGATGCAGCGGTCGCCGGCGCCATGGCGTCCAAGTACCGCAACACGGGACAGACCTGCGTCTGCGCCAATCGGATTTATGTCCAAGATTCGGTCTATGACGATTTCGTCTCCCGCTTGTCGCAAGCGGTTTCAGGCCTCACGGTCGGTGACGGCCTCAAAGGCGAAACCCAGCAAGGGCCGCTGATTAACATGGCGGCCGTCGAAAAGGTCGAAGAACACCTCGAAGACGCGGTTTCCAAGGGCGGACGGGTGGTCGCCGGAGGCAAACGCCACGAATTGGGCGGCACCTTCTTCGAGCCGACCATCGTCGCCGACGCCACCCAGGAAATGAAGATCGCCAAGGAAGAGACCTTCGGCCCCTTGGCGCCGGTGATCCGCTTCAAGGACGACGACGAGGTGATCCGCTGGGCCAATGATACGGAATTCGGACTGGCGGCTTACTTTTATGCCCGCGATATCGGCCGGGTCTGGAAAACGTCGGAGCAGCTGGAATACGGCATCGTCGGGGTCAACGAAGGCATCATTTCCACCGAGGTGGCCCCCTTCGGCGGCGTCAAAGAATCCGGGATCGGCCGCGAAGGCTCCTACATGGGCATCGAGGATTACGTCGAGACCAAGTACATTTGCATGGGTGGTATCGCCTGAGCGCAGCGCCCTTCACGCAATCGTTAAGGCGGCCGGCCCCAGGAGGGCTGGCCGTTTGACGTTTACGCCCCTATGTTCCGCCTCCAAGACGAGGAGTTACCATCATGGCCAACTACGATTACGACCTGATCACCATCGGCGGCGGTTCCGGCGGTGTGCGGGCATCCCGCTTCGCGGCGCAGCGGCACGGCAAGAAAGTCGCGATTGTCGAGAACCTCCGGATCGGCGGCACCTGCGTGATGCGCGGTTGCGTGCCGAAGAAGCTGTTGGTCTATGCGTCCCATTTCGCGCACGACTTCGAGGATGCGCACGGGTTCGGTTGGAACACCGGTGAGAACGCACACGACTGGAAGCAGTTGATCGACAACAAGAACACCGAGCTCGACCGGCTGGAGGGGATTTATCACCGGCTGCTGCGTGAAGCCGGCGTCGACGAAATCACCGGCACCGGCAAGGTCGTCGATCCGCACACGGTCGAGGTCGAGGGCAAGACCTATACGGCGGAACACATCCTGGTCGCCACCGGCGGCTGGCCGCATCTGCCCGACATCCCGGGGATAGAACACGCAATCACGTCCAACGAAGCGCTCGATCTGGAAACCCTGCCGAAAAAAGTGGTGATCGTCGGTGGCGGCTATATCGCCGTCGAATTCGCCGGTATTTTCCACGGCTTAGGGGCCGAAGTTCACATCATCATTCGGGCCGACAATATTCTCCGTGGCTTCGATCAGACGGTGCGCGACGCGCTCCGCAACGAGATGGAGAAGCAAGGCATCCATGTGCATTCCGAGTGCATGGTGCGATCCATCGAGAAAACCGATAACGGCTATTCCTTGCGCCTCGATCAGATCGATTTCATGGACGCCGATTTGGTCATGTACGCCACCGGGCGCAAACCGAACACCGCCGGCATCGGCTTGCAAGAGGTCGGGGTCGAACTGGACAAAAACGGCGCTATTGTCGTGGACGACCTATCGAAAACCAGCGTCGACAGCATCTATGCGATCGGCGATGTCACCGACCGTGTCCAGTTAACGCCGGTCGCCATCGCCGAAGGGATGGCACTGGTGCGCACGCTGTACGAGGGCAAGCCGACGCCGATGACCTACGACAACATTCCATCGGCGGTGTTTTCGACGCCGCCCATCGGCTCGGTCGGCCTGACCGAGGAGGAAGCGCGGCGCGACCACAAGATCGAGATATATCAGTCCACGTTCCGGCCCATGAAGCACACCCTTTCGGGCCGCGACGAACGTTCGGTGATGAAACTGATCGTCGACAAGGCGACCGACAAGATCCTCGGCGCGCACATGATGGGCGTCGATGCGCCCGAAATCATTCAAGGCATCGGTATCGCCGTCAAAGCGGGTGCGACCAAGGCCGATTTCGACGCGACCGTCGGCATCCATCCGACGGCGGCGGAGGAATTTGTCACCATGCGCGAACCGCTCCGCGCCGACGAGGACGGTTGATGGCGCAGAACGACAACTTCGAGAAAGAGGCGGATATCAACGTCTTAGGTGAAGATCTTTCGCCGTGTGGCCTGGATCCGATGACCGGGTTTTACCGCGACGGGTGCTGTGCGACGGGGCCCGACGATCAAGGCCGCCACGTTGTCTGCGCCGAGGTCACGGAAGACTTCCTTGCGTTCTCGAAATCCCGGGGAAATGACCTGACGACGCCACATCCGGCGTTCGGGTTTCCGGGACTGAAACCGGGCGACAAATGGTGTCTGTGTGCCGACCGCTGGCAAGAAGCGTTCGAGGCAGGCTGCGCACCGCCGGTGTTCCTACAATCCACGCACCGCAAAACGTTGGAGACCGTGTCGTTCGCCGACCTCAAAGCCCACGCACGCGATCTGGTCTGAGGCTTAAGCCGCGACGTTGACGACCCCGCCCGCTTCGGCATCAAGCCGTTGGCGCAAGTCCGCCGGCAGCCGCAACGCATCGGCGAGCCGGTCCAGGTATTGCCGTTCCTCGGGCGTATCGAGATCGATCGCGAGCGCCGAGGCGATGTAGATTTCCGCCGCCTGCTCGTCGCCGCTGGACAGCCGCGCGATGGCGATCGGATCACTCGGCGCGTCCAGCTGGTCGAACAAAAACGCCTTTTCTTCGGCGCCCAGTTCCATGGCCTTGATCTGCTCTTGGATCCGGCCATGCTCCTCGGCATCAATATGGCCGTCGGCCTTGGCCGAACTGATCATGGCGCGGACCAGCGTCAACCGAATGTCGCTGCCTTGGCTGTCTTTCTGTGCGCCGATGTCGAAGGCGCTGCCGGCTGGCACATCTGGGATTTGCACGGCGGCCGGCGCAGGTTGCGCCGCGGGTTGAGGCGTCGGCTGTGCTGGCGCATTTTGCGATTCTTTGTGGTCGCGCCACGCCTTGTAGGCAAGCCCGCCGACGGCTGCCATGCCGCCGTATTTAAGGGCCTTACCGCCCATTTTCCGCGCCTTCTTGTTGGACAGCAGTAATGCCACCAAACCACCCGCAGCAGCACCCCCGACCAATCCACCGGGCACGCCACTGCTTTTCATCGTTTGGTGTGCTTTATCCAGGCCGGACCCCGCCTGGCCCATAATGCCGTTGATCAGCCCGTTTACGTCCATGTCCGCTGCTCCATCGAAAAAAGGTCTTAGATGGAGGTGGGCGGCAAAGCGGACGGTTCAAGCGTCAGACCGCGCGCTCGAGATTAACAATTCGTCATAACGGCGTTTGAACGTTACGCCGCGTCCTTGTTGACGGCGACCAAAACGACGCCGAGATCCTGCTCAAGTTGCTGAATACGCGCGAGTTTATCGCGATCGAGGCGTGCCGGGGCGGCTTTGACCTCGGAAAACGCCAAAAGCGGCTGGCCGATCTCGGCCTCAATCGCCTGGATTTCAGCGAGTTTTTCGTCCGGAATAGTCGACAGGCTGTACAACATTTGTGGCCTCCTAGATCCAATGGACATCACTATAACGCATTTTTTATATGGTTTCTTTACGGTGCGCGTGCCGCCTTGGATTACCCGACAGTGCGGCTTTTGACTGGCAAAGACAGGCGATTCCGCCTATATCGTGCCTCTCAATTTACGGGCAGAGAGATACAGAGGTCGAACATGGCGACGAATTGGACCCCCGAGAGCTGGCGCGGCAAACCGATCATTCAGGTGCCAACCTATCCGGATCAGGCAAAAGTCGACGAGGTTGAGAACACGCTCTCGACGATGCCGCCTTTGGTGTTCGCGGGCGAGGCGCGCAGCCTCAAGAAAGCGATGGCAAAGGTCACCGAGGGCAACGCCTTCGCGCTGATGGGCGGTGACTGCGCCGAGAGTTTCGCCGAGTTTCACCCGGACAACATTCGCGACAGCTTCCGCGTGATCCTGCAAATGGCCGTGGTGCTGACCTTCGGCGCGGCCATGCCGGTCGTCAAGATCGGCCGTATGGCCGGGCAATTCGCCAAGCCGCGTTCCAGTGATACGGAAACCCAGGGCGACGTGACCCTGGATAGCTACCGGGGCGACATGGTCAATTCCATGCCGTTCACCAGCGAGGCCCGGGTGCCCGATCCGGAACGCCTGCTCCGCGTCTACAATCAATCTGCGGCGACGTTGAACCTGCTCCGCGCCTTCGCGCAGGGCGGCTACGCCGATCTGCACAAGGTGCACCAATGGAACCTGAGCTTCGTCGCCGGCAGCCCGGAGGCGGAACGCTACAGCAAGCTCGCCGATCAACTGGACGAAACGCTTGCGTTCATGGAGGCGTGCGGCCTGACGGCGCAGAACACCCCGCAATTGCGGGAAACCGACTTCTACACCGCGCATGAAGCGTTGCTATTGAACTACGAGCAGGCCCTGACCCGCGTCGACAGCACATCGGGCGATTGGTACGACACCTCGGCGCACTTCCTGTGGATCGGCGACCGAACCCGGCAGCCGGACCATGCACACGTCGAGTTCATGCGCGGCATCGCCAATCCGATCGGCATGAAGGTCGGCCCATCGACCGACCCCGATGACCTGATCCAGAATATCGACACGCTCAATCCGGAAAACGAGCCGGGCCGCTTGACGCTAATCTCGAGAATGAGCTCCGAAAAAGTGCTGGAGCTGCTGCCGCCGCTGGTGCGCCGGGTCCGTGACGAAGGGCGTCAGGTGGCCTGGGTCTGCGATCCGATGCACGGCAACGTCATCAAGTCGTCGACCGGCTACAAGACCCGCCCGTTCGACCGCATCTTGAGCGAAGTCAAAGGCTTCTTCCAGGTTCACGAGGCCGAAGGTACCCATGCCGGCGGCGTGCATCTGGAGATGACCGGCCAAAACGTCACCGAATGCACCGGTGGTGCGGTGGCCATCACCGACGCCGATCTCTCGGACCGCTACCACACCCATTGCGATCCGCGCCTGAATGCCCAACAATCGTTGGAAATGGCGTTCTTGCTGGCCGAAGAATTGAAGGCCGCCCGCATGGCCGCGGTCCCGGCCCGCGCCGCGTCGTAACCTTTGGGAGGCGGAAACATGGCCGCCGACGACAAGAAAGACCAAAAGGCAGAGACGCCCAACCGGCGCGTGGTGAACGCGGCGGCGCGGCCGACCGCCGACGATGTCGGGCGGTGGACCGACCATTATTTTTTCCGCACCAAACAGGTCGTCGGCCAGTTCGGCGACAAACTGGTGACCTATGCCGTGTTCATGCGTCGCCCGGTGATTTTCGCACCGAAGATCATGACCGATTGGATCGAAGCCGTCGCCGCCGAACGGGGCGTCGAGGTCGAGATCACGCTGAACTACGACGAAGGACAATGGGTCGGCGCCGGGGAGCCGCTGATGTACATCCGCGGGCCCATGTACCACTTGGTCGATTTGGAGACCTTGTATCTGCAGAAACTGGGGGCTGCGTGCGTCGCCGCCAATAACGCCTTCACCATGTGCGTCGAACTGCCCGATGTGGCGTTCCTGGCCATGGACGCGCGCCACGCCGCGGGCTTGGACATGGCGGAGATCATGGCCTACGCCGCGTCCGTCGGCTCCAAAGCGGCGCGCGAACAGGTCGGCGCCCAAGGCTTCGTCGGCAACGCCACGGATGCCACCGCGCATTATTTCGGCAACGCCACCGGCATGGGCACCATGCCGCATGCGCTGATCGGCTACGCGGGCTCGACCCTCAAAGCGGCGGAAATGTTTGTCGAGACGTTTCCAAACGATCCGCTGACCGTCCTGGTCGACTATTACGGACAGGAAATCACCGACGCGCTAACGGTGTGCCGACGGTTCCCGGCGATGGCGTCGGGCGGCAAAGTATCGATCCGCTTGGATACCCATGGCGGTCGGTTCGTCGAGGGGCTGGATCCGCAGGAGTCCTACAGCGTGCTTGAGCGTCACGCCCCGCAGGCGATCCGCCGCTATCGCAACGACGCGGAATTGCGCTACCTGACCGGCACAGGCGTATCGGCGGCGGCGATCTTCCATCTTCGCGAAAATCTGGACAAGAACGGCTTCGACCGGGTGCGGATCGTGGTGTCGAGCGGTTTCGATGTGGAGAAGTGCAAGGTCATGGCGGACGCCGGCGCGCCGATCGATGTGGTGGGCACGGGCTCATTCTTGCCGAACAAGTGGACGGAAACCTACGCCACCGCCGATATCGTCGACTATGGTGGCCGTGCCTCGGTCAAGATCGGCCGCGAATTCCTGATGCGAAAGCGATAACTCTCAGCCCGTCAGCAATCGCTTGAGCGCGCTGATGGCGTCGGTCACGGCATCGGCACCGTGCCGCTTGATGAGCCGCTCGCGGCCTTTCTGCGCCGACAGCACTTTGCGCAGATCGGACATCAACGCATCCAGCATGCGGCGCGCGCCGTGTTCCGTCAGCTGCCACTTCCGTTCAGCCTCCGACGTCGCTTCTTGCGCCAAATGCGAATTCACCAACTCGATAAACCAACCCATGCGGCGGTCGTAATTGGCAAATCGGGCGGCGATCAGCAATTGCGCGTCCAAACTGACGGTGATCGCGTCCTGCGCCGTGTAGAACAGTTCCCAATCGAACCTCTCTTCGCCGACCTCTCCTTTGAGGCGCGCGACGATGGACCCGCAGCGGTCGTGATTGCGCTCCACCGCGTCAGGCCCCAGCAGCATCCCGACCGCCATGAAAAACCCGGGCAACATCCGGCGGCTGATGGTCTTGCGGCTGATCCGCTCCTTGAACAGGTGCGAGAATTGCTTGATCAGCAGACGAAAGAACGGGTCGCCGCGCTCGGCGCTCCATTTCATCCGGTCCACGGCGACGGCGTAATCCTCGAAAGCGGTTTCGAACTGTTGCTGGATCGCTTGGGTTTTCTGTGCCAGGTCGGTTTCCATCGCCTCCAAATCGTCGAGCGAGAGCATGCCGCCGTTGGCACGGGCCTTGGCTTTCAGATCGTCGACCAAACTGCCGACGGTATCGTTGACCAGCACAGCGCTGACGTCCTTGGCCGAGGCCGGGTTTTCAATCGGCGCGGGTTTGGCTGTTTTTTTCGGTGCCGGTTTCGAAGCGGGTGCAGCGGTCTTTTTCGCCGCGGGCTTCGGTGGCGTTGGTGTCGGCGGTGGCGGTGGCGACGGTGCCACGGTGGCGGGCTCGGGCGGTGTCGGCGGCGGTGCTTCGGGTGGGCGTTTGACCGGCGCGCCGCCATCTTTCATGGGCGCACGGGACACCCCGCCTTTCTGAACGTTGGCGTTACCGTCCTTGTCGAAGGTGATGATATCCGCGCGCTGCTTCTCGGACTGTTCCTTCGCGCCAAACATAACCACTTCGCTATCGGTCGGTAACTTCGCCATGGACCCGAGAATACGGCGAAAACATGATCACTGCCAGCGCGGTGTCGGCCAGATGCGGCAGATACCTAGTCGCGCGCCAGGCCGGATCGCCGTCAGTCTTGTCACCCTCCGTCCGTTGCCTTAAACCCACCCCATGACCGATCACCTCTCAATCGCCATCGCCCAGATCAATCCGACCGTCGGCGATATCGACGGCAATATGCAGTTGCTGGAGCGGGTCGCCCGCGAGGCGGCGACACAGCATGCCGATCTGGTGGTGACCAGCGAGTTGGCGGCGAGCGGCTATCCACCCGAGGACCTTGTCCTGAAAACCGCGTTTCAAGACCGCTTGATGGCGGCCGTCCGCGACTTGGCCAAGACGTTACACGCCGAGGGACTTCCGGCAATGGTCCTGGGAACGCCGTGGCGCGACGACGACAAGCTGTTCAATGCGGCGGTGCTCTTGGATGGCGGCGAGGTCAAACACGTCCGCAAGAAATACGAACTGCCGAACTACGGCGTGTTCGATGAAAAGCGGGTGTTCGATCAAGGCCCCATGCCGGGTCCGATCCCGTTCAAGGGCGTACGCCTCGGCGTTATGATCTGCGAGGACCTGTGGTTCGCCGATGTCGCCGAGTGCCTGGAAGAATCCGGCGCGGAATTCTTGATTTCGCTCAACGGCTCGCCGTTCGATGTCGACAAGGTCGATGTGCGCCTGAACACCGCCCTGGCGCGGGTGACGGAGACCGGCCTCGCGTCTTTATACGTCAACCAAGTCGGCGGCCAAGACGAACTGGCGTTCGATGGCGGGTCGTTCGTGATCAACCCGGACTACACCATGGCCATGCGCGCCCCGTTCTGGCGCGACGCCGTGATCACGACCGAATGGACCCGCACCGCCGACGGATGGACATGCGCGCCCGGCGACGTCACGCCGAGCCTCGACCGGGACGAGAACATCTATGCCGCGATGGTCACGGGCCTCAGGGACTACGTAGCCAAGAACGGCTTTCCGGGCGTGGTCCTGGGATTGTCGGGGGGCGTCGACAGCGCGCTTTCGGCCGCGGTCGCCGTCGACGCCTTGGGCGCGGACAACGTCTGGGCGGTGATGATGCCGTCGCCTTACACCTCGGCCGAAAGCCTGGAAGACGCCGCCGCCTGCGCCGATCTGCTGGGCGTCAAACTCGACAATGTGAACATCGGGCCCGCCATGGGCGCGTTCGAGCAAATGCTGGCTCCGCTGTTCGACGGGCGGGTGTCGGACATCACCGAGGAGAACATCCAGTCCCGCGCCCGCGGTTTGTTGTTAATGGCGCTGTCGAACAAGTTCGGGCACATGCTGCTGACCACCGGCAACAAATCGGAGATGTCCGTCGGCTACGCCACAATTTACGGCGACATGTGCGGCGGCTATTCGGTGTTGAAGGACGTTTACAAGACCACCGTGTTCGAGCTGTGCCACTGGCGCAACGCCAACAGGCCTTTAGGGCTGCTGGGCCCCGATGGGCCGGTGATGCCGGAGCGGGTCATCACCAAGCCGCCGTCCGCGGAACTGCGCCCCGATCAAAAGGATGAGGATTCCCTGCCGCCCTACGATGCGCTCGACGACATCCTGCACGGCCTGATCGAGCACGAGCAATCGGTCGACGACGTCACCGCGCGCGGCCATGACGTGGAGACCGTCAAACGCATTTGGCGATTGCTGGACCGAGCCGAATACAAACGCCGCCAAGCGCCGCCGGGTGTGAAGATTTCACTCCGCGCGTTCGGCAAGGACCGCCGTTATCCGATTACCAACGGATTCACCAAGCAGGTCTGACCCATGGCCGACACCCATCCGATCCATGTCTACGATACATTCCGCCGCGAAAAGCGCCGTTTCGAGCCGGAAGATGCTACGAACGTGCGCATGTACGTGTGCGGCCCCACGGTCTACGACCTGGCGCATATCGGCAACGCCCGGCCGATCGTCGTGTTCGACGTTCTGGCCCGCGTACTGCGGCACGTGTACGGAAAAGGCTGCGTGACCTACGTCCGGAACATCACGGACCTGGACGACAAGATCAACGCCCGCGCGTTCGAGCGCGGCATCTCCATCCGCGACCTGACCGACGACACCATCAAGGTATTCCACGAGGATATGACGGCGATCGGCGACGCGGGGCCGGACATCGAGCCACGTGCCACCGAGTACATCGACGGCATGATCGAAATGACCGCGACCTTGATCGACAAGGGCCACGCCTACGCCGCCGATGGGCACGTGCTGTTCCACGTGCCGTCGATGCCGGAGTACGGGCAGTTGTCGCGCCGCAAACGAGACGAATTGATCGCCGGCGCACGGGTCGAAGTCGCGCCGTACAAGCAAGACCCGGCGGACTTCGTGCTGTGGAAGCCGTCCGACCCGGCCAAAGGCGAGCCCGCGTGGGACAGCCCGTGGGGTCCCGGCCGACCGGGATGGCATTTGGAATGCTCGGTGATGAGCCGCCAAGCGCTTGGCGAGACTTTCGACATTCACGGCGGCGGCCTGGACCTGATCTTTCCGCACCACGAGAACGAAATCGCGCAGTCCCGTTGCACCCATGGCACCGATATCATGGCGCGGTATTGGATGCACAACGGCTATCTGATGGCCGAGGGCGAGAAGATGTCGAAATCGCTCGGCAACTTCTACACCGTGCACGAGCTGTTGGACGAGTTCCCCGGCGAGGCGATCCGGTTGTTGTTGCTGAAAACCCATTACCGGCAGCCGCTGGACTTCACCAAGGACGGGCTCGCCGAGGCGAAGCGGGAGTTGGACGGCTGGTACCGGTTGGTGGATCCGGCAAGCCCCGCGTCAGAACCGATAGCCGAGATCATCGATGCGCTGGCCGACGACTTGAACTCACCGCTTGCCATCTCGGCTCTACATCAACTGGCCGGCAAAGTTCGGGGCGGCGAGGCCAGCACATCCGCGTTGGTTGCGTCAGCACAGTTCCTCGGTCTCCTGCAACAAGACCCAAACGACTGGTTCAAGTGGCAACCGGCGGCCGCCGCCGGCGGTCTCAGCGACGCCGACATCGACGCCAAGATCGCCGCCCGCACCGAGGCCCGGGCCAACAAGGACTTCGCCACGTCGGACGCGATCCGCGACGAATTGCAGGCGGCGGGCATTATTTTGGAAGACGGCGCCGGCGGCACCACCTGGCGCCGCGGGTAAACCCTATCCAAACGCCCGGTAGCGGCGGACGATTTCTTCTTCGGACAAATCCGCCTCGATTTCCGACAGCCGTGCCGCCTCGGCCTTGGTGCGGGTCGGCCCAGCCCAGCGCTCCTCGCTCCGGGGTAACGGCGCGTCCTCGCACGCCAGCGGCTCGGCATAATCGCGGAACAATTCCATCAATGCGGTGAACGCGGTGATCTCCAGGTCCGCGAACTTGGCCTCTGGCGGGATGGGAAACCGGCGCACGTCGACGATCGGTCCGCTGTCCACCGCGGCCGCCATTTCATGAAGGGTCACGCCGAAGGTTTCGGCCCCCTCGTAAATCGCGAATCCTGCAGCGTGACTCCCCGGATAGGTAGGCGGTCCCGGATGAAAGTTATATGACGGACCTGGCAACGCCGACAGGATGGCCGCCGGCACGATGACGTCTGTCAGCATGGCGATCAGGCGCGTCCCCGCGACATCGCCGCCCGCTGCCGCCGCCAATGCGGCCGCGTCCGGGGCCCACGTCACGGCCAGTTCCGGGTTTGCGCGCGTCAACAGTCCGGACAAGTGTGGCGCTTCTATCTCACCGGTAAGCAACAGGACTCGGTTTGGCATGATCCGACCCTAGCACCCGCACCGTAACCGGAATAGGGCTGCACCCAAATTACCTTGCCCGTCTGCAACGATGCCGATAGGCAGAATAACAGTGAATGAGGCGTCCGAACGGAAATCGCCGTAGATGAGCGACCAAGCGCGACCGTGACCTGGGCCACATGTGCGCATAATCACTGTCACAGGCGATGCGATACGGCTCAATGACGCTTCCTGGGAATGGACGGCAAGTATATGGCCGAAGACCGGAAAACAGATAATGGTCAGGTGCCGGCGGCGTACATGGATCTTGTACGCAGCCTGATGCATGACGTCCGCACGCCATTGAGTTCGATCGCCGGGTTCGCGGACATGATGGAACACGAGATGATGGGACCGCTCGGCAACTCCACATATCGTGACTATGCATCTGACATCCGCAAAGCCAGCCGAGCGATCCTCGACACCTTGAACGATATTTCCGAAACGGCGCGCTTCCAGAATTACACCGCCGAACAGAACGATTTTCGTCATTTGATCGAATTGGCGCCGGACCTGATCTGCATCTGCCGTGACGGCTCGATCGAAATGATCAACCCAGCCGGCGCAGACATGCTTGAAGTCTGGCCGCCGAAATCCCTGAACGGCCGACGGTTGGTGGATTACCTGCATCCCGACTACCGCTACGAGATCGAGCCCGATTTTTCGGACATCGCGGCTGAAAAAGTCCGTGTACCGGTGATGCTGCGGCGGCCTGGCGGCCAGGACATTGAGGTCGAACTCGCGGCGATCCCGCACGAGGATGAGGGCGGCAACGCGACCGGCGCGGTGATGATCATCGCCCGCGACGTGACCGAAAAGAACCGCGCACAGATGGCGGTCGCCCAGCGCGAGGAAAACCTGCGCATGGTCATGGATGCGGTGGGCGACGGCATCATTGTGTTCGACGAAACCGGTACGATCGAAGTTGCCAATATCGCCGCCGAAGAGATTTTCGGGCGCCAGCGCGGGGCGATGATTGATCGTTCCATCTGTGAGGTGTTGCCGTGTGCGAGCGACCTCAACATTCGGGAGTTCGTCGATCAGGTCCGCGCCGACGAAAGCGGCATGACACTGGAAGGCAAAACGAATTTGTTCGGGGCGCGGGTCGATGGCGCGTCATTCCCGGTGGAAATGGTGATCACCGAATCCCAATTCGGCGGCAAGAAACGGTTCGTTGCCGCAATTCGCGACATTACCCGGCGCCTCGAATTTGAGAACCGGCTGCGGGTCATGGCAACGCGCGACACGCTGACCGGATTGGCCAGCCGCAACCTGCTGAGCGAGCGGCTGACAGACGCCATGAAACGGGTCGACAAGAACGGCGGGCAACTGGCGTTGATGTACATCGACTTGGACCAGTTTCAAAATATCAACAATGCATTCGGACACGAAGTTGGCGACGAGGTCATCAAACTGGCGGGTAACCGCCTGCTGTCCTGCGTCGCCGACGACGTCACGGTGGCACGGTCGGGTGGGGACGAGTTCGAAATCCTGTTCCCGACGGTTGGCGACATCAAGGATCTGGAACGGACGGCGGCCCAGATGTTGGAGGCGTTGTCGAGCCCCTATCAGGTCGATATGCGCGAGGTCTATTCGTCGGCCAGCATCGGCGTCGGGCTTTATCCCGATCATGGCGCGAGCGACTCGGAACTGATCCGCAATGTCGACACCGCGACCAACAACGCCAAGCGCAGCGGGCGCGCAACCTATAAGATCTACACACCGCGCATGTCCGAAGTGGTGCAGCGCCGGGTCGAGATCGGCCATCATCTGCGGCGCGCACTGGCAAACGACGAACTATCGTTGCACTACCAGGCGAAAGTGGACCTCAGCACGCAGCGCGTGATCGGCGCCGAAGCACTGTTGCGTTGGCACAGTCCGGAACTGGGTTTCGTCTCGCCGGCGGAGTTCATTCCGATCGCCGAGGAGACCGGCCTGATCGTACCGATCGGCGATTGGGTGCTGCAAACCGCGTGCATCGAGGCCGCATCATGGCCCTTGCACCAGGGGGCGCCGGTGCAAGTCGGCGTCAATCTTTCGGCCCTGCAGTTCAGCCACGGCGACATCGTCGCCAAGGTGCGAAAGAGCCTTGATCGCTCGAAGTTGCCGGCCGAGCGGCTCGATCTGGAATTGACCGAAAGCCTGTTGGTCGAGCAACCCGAAGAGACCATCGCTGTGCTCAAGTCGCTCAAAGACATGGGCATCTCCATCTCGATGGACGATTTCGGCACGGGGTATTCGTCGCTCAGCTACCTGACCCGGTTCCCACTGGACTCACTCAAGGTCGACCGCGCGTTTGTCACCGATATTCCCGACGACCGCGACGCCGTCGTTGTGGTCCGCGCCATCGTCGGCATGGCGAAGCAACTGGATTTGCACATCGTTGCCGAAGGGATCGAAACCGAAGGACAAATGCACTTCCTGCACGCGCTCGGATGCCATACGGGCCAGGGGTATTTGTTCTCCAAACCCCTCGCCGCCAACGACTTTACCGATGTGCTTGAGCCGAAAGCGGCGGAATAGCCTACGACTCCATCATCCGGTCGATTTCATCCTGATCGAGCTGTTTCGCCGAGCCGTGCATGATCGCCGACGCGCTGTCCATCAAGCGTTGGATATTGCGTGACCGCGACACCGCGGTTTCACGCAACAAATCCGTCGCATCCCACTTCATCTGGTTATCGAGCTTTTGCACGGTGTCGGCGATGAGTTGGTTGATGGCCTCGACGGTCGCTTCGAAGGGTCCCTTGTACATGGGCGGCACAAGAGGATACGCCTCCACCGCGATGTCCTTGTCGGCGATGGTGCTGTCCCGGAAATGGTCGCAATAGTGCTTGGGTTGCCATTCCTTCACATCCTCAAGCATTTCCGGCATGTCGGCCACCATCTCCAACAACATCACGATTTCGTTGAAGTGATTGAGGTAGTCCGTCGCCAACAGCGTCACCGGGTCGAGATTGGAATCGGCCACCCGCTCGCGCATCGCGTCGTAGGCGGTTTCGTCCCAGCCTCCCGTCGACATCATCTCGGTACCATCCATCGCAGCCCCCCTGCGGATTTCACGATCCACGATAGGACCTTGCGCCAAATTGTCCAGGCGATTCCTCCTATGTACTTGAGTATTCAAAGATATTTCGGCATTCTCTCGCGCGCTCGGGGACATAGGGGAAACGATTACAATGTCCGATAAACGTGTTTATCTGTTCGATACGACGCTCCGCGACGGGGCGCAGACCCAGGGCGTCGATTTCAATCCCGCCGACAAGGAATTGATCGCGCGGGAGTTGGACAGCATTGGCATCGACTACATCGAAGGTGGCTGGCCCGGTGCCAACCCCACGGACGATGCGTTTTTCGGCAATCCACCGAAACTGCAACGTGCCAAGTTGACAGCGTTCGGGATGACGCGCCGGCCGGGCCGCAGCGCGGAGAACGACCCGGGGCTCGCCGGGATCCTCGCCCCCGATGTGCCCGCCGTCTGCATGGTCGGCAAGACCTGGGATTTCCACGTCGACATCGCCTTGGAGATCGAGCACGACGAGAACATCCGCATGATCACCGACAGCGTCGCGTTGGCACTGACCAAGAAAGACGAAGTGATGTTCGACGCCGAGCATTTCTTCGACGGTTACAAGGCGAACCCGGCGTTCGCACTGGCGTGCCTCAAGGCGGCGCACGACGCGGGCGCGCGGTGGATGGTGCTGTGCGATACCAACGGCGGCACGTTACCGGACGAGGTGGAGCGCATCGTCGGCGAGGTCACGGAACTGATTCCGGGCGAGAAGCTCGGCATTCACGCACACGACGATACCGGCAACGCGGTCGCAAATTCGCTCGCCGCGGTGCGCGCCGGTGCGCGGCAAGTACAAGGCACGCTCAACGGACTGGGTGAGCGGTGCGGCAACGCCAACATCATTTCGGTCATTCCGTCGCTGATGCTGAAGATGGGGTACGAGACCAACGTCCGCGAGGAAGATCTCTCGAAGCTGACGCATATCTCGCGGCTGTTGGACGAGCGCCTGAACCGGGCGCCGAGCCGCGGGGCGGCATATGTCGGCGAGGCGGCGTTCGCGCACAAGGGCGGGCTGCATGTGTCGGCGGTCGAAAAGGACCCGCGCACTTACGAGCACATCGACCCGGCCCTGGTCGGCAACCGCCGGCATATCGTGGTGTCGGACCAATCGGGCAAGTCCAACATCCTGGCGCGCTTCCGCGAGGTCGGGATCGACATCGATCCGTCGGATTCCCGGATCAACCGTCTCGTCGAAGTGGTCAAGGAGAACGAATACAACGGTTATGCCTACGACGGCGCCGAGGCGAGCTTCGAGCTGCTGGCCCGCCGGGCACTGGGCTCGGTGCCGGATTATTTTCGCTGCAGTAACTTCCGCGTCATTGACGAGCGGCGCTGGGACAGCCGCGACAACTTGATCACGCTGTCCGAAGCGACGGTGAAGCTGGTCGTCGCCGAAGCGGAATACATGACCGTCGCCGAGGGCAACGGGCCGGTCAACGCCCTGGATGCGGCAATGCGCAAGGTGCTGACGCCGATTTACCCGAGCCTCGCCGGACTGCGGCTGGTTGACTATAAGGTCCGCATTCTCACGCCCGGCGACGGCACGCGCGCGATCACCCGGGTGATGATCGAGAGCGCCGATGCCGACGGACATCACTGGTCGACCGTCGGCGTGTCGCCGAACATCATCGATGCGTCCTATAACGCGCTTCGCGACTCGTTGGTCTACATGCTGTATCGCGACGGCGCCGAAGAGCCACCGCACGAGGCGACATCGTGAACGCAACGAGCGGCTTCGCCGTGATCTTGGTGGAGCCGCAACTCGGCGAGAATATCGGCATGGTGGCCCGCGCCATGTGGAACTGTGGCATCGACGATCTGCGCCTGGTCAACCCGCGCGACGGCTGGCCGTCGGAACCGGCGCGGAAGTCGGCATCAGGGGCGGACAACGTGATCGACGGCGCACGGGTGTTCGACAGCACCGACGCCGCCATCGCCGATCTGGACTATGTGCTGGCGACCACGGCCCGGCCCCGCGATATGACCAAACGGGTATTCACGCCGCACGCCGCGGCCGCCGAGTTGCGCAAACGCACAATGGGCGGCGGCAAAACCGGCGTGTTGTTCGGCAAGGAATCCACCGGCCTTCACAACGATGATGTAGCGCGTGCCGACGGCATTTTGACGGTGCCGCTCAACCCGGTCTTCACGTCGTTGAATTTGGCGCAGTGCGTCTTACTGGTTGGGTATGAATGGTTCACCCAAGCGGACACAACCGTACCCGAGGAGTTGAAGATGCCGGAAGAGACCCGGCCGGCCACCAAGGATGAAATGCGGATGATGTTCGAGCATCTGGAGCGGGAATTGGATGCGACCGGGTTCCTGCGGGTCGCTGAAAAGCGGCCGACCATGGTCCGCAACATCCGCAACATGCTGGGCCGTGCAAACTTCACGGAACAGGAAATCCGCTCCATGCGGGGGATTATCTCGGCCCTACGGCGCCCGACGGACGGCTGAACCTTAAATCCGTTTGGACAACCAGATCGCCAGTTTCGAGCTTGTTTTGACCGCCGCCTTCAACGCCTCGTAGCCCGGCGCCTCCTCGGCGCCTTTTTCCAGCGCCGTATCCCGGTGCTCCAATTCCTCAAGGCGAAAACGCTCAAAGGTGTCGCGGAGGTCTTTTTCGTCCCCCTCGGCATCGAGGGCGGCAACTTGCTCGGCATAGTGCTCGTCGATGACCTCTTCGACGGCGACGGTACAGGCGTGCGCCGCCTTCTCGCCCAACAACGCGGTTCCTGCGCCGAGCGCGAAACCCGCCATGTGCCAAATCGGCATCAACGCGGTCGGCCGGACCCGGCGCTCGCGAATCAAGTCATTGAACTTGTCCAGATGCACCCTTTCCTGCTCGGCCATGTGCTCAATATCAGGGCGGCTCTCGGCGCGGCCGAGGACAGCAAGTTGACCTTCGTAAATTCTGACAGCGCCGTATTCACCGGCATGATCGACGCGGATCATGCTTTCCAGCATATCCTCCTTGCCGGGATCGCCAGGCATACGGTGCGGCGGTTTTGGACTGTCGGTGCTCATACGGTGCCAGCTTGCCGCAAACGCCGCCAAACGAAAAGGGATGCGCCCGCCAAGAACAGAGAAAACGCGACGTTGTAGGTCGCCATAGAGACTCCCAGAAATGTCCAATCGGCTTCGGCGCAAGACTTTTCCGGCTTTTGCTGCAAGGCAGCCAAGAAATCCTCGGTATTGGTGACCGTCACGCCGCCCCCACACGGGGCCGCCGATTCCCACCAGTACTGCTCAACCCCGACATGATAGAAGGCGATGCCCGCACCGATCGTGAACAACCCGGCGGCCAGCAACGTTGCGGCACGCCGCCAAACGATGCCGGTCAGGAACAGAGTTGCGATTCCGATCACCGCAATCGCGGCATACGGCACGCGCTGATAAAGGCAAAGCACACACGGCTCATAACCGAAACCCAGTTCCGAGATGTACGCCGTGCCCAGCGCACCCACGGCAACCGCCAGGAAGGCCCACGGCAGAAACACGTTGATCGTTCGAGTATCGAGCATTGGCGTGATCTTAGCGGGTTTAGGGTGTCCGTTAAGTTAAGAATCGGACAGCCAGCAATCCACCGATCAGCAGCGCGCAGAACAACAGGGCCAGCATCCCAAGCCGCTTTTCGATAAATGCCTGGATAGGGGCGCCGAACTTCCACAGCAAGATCGCCACCAAGAAGAAGCGCGCACCGCGGCCGATGAATGAGGCGATGGTGAAGCTCACCGGGTCCATGGCGGTGACGCCGCTGGCGATGGTGAAAATCTTGTAGGGGATCGGGCTGAAGCCCGCCGTGAAGACAATCCAGGGGCCGTTCTCGTTGTACAGTTCGGTCGCCGCAGCGAATTTCTCGGCGGCGTTATACATTTCCAGGATCGGCCGGCCCAATTCCTCGAACAACGACATGCCGATGAAATACCCGAACAAGCCCCCGGCCACCGACGCGACGGTGCAGATGAATGCCAACCGGAACCATTGTGTCCGCGCGGCCAGCACCATCGGGATCAGCAACACATCCGGCGGCACCAGAAAGAACGAGCTTTCGGTGAACGCCACCAGGGCCAGAATCCAGACGGCATGCCTGTGGCCAGACCATTTCAGGGTCATGTCGTATAGGGCGCGTAACACGGTTGGAACGAACTCCGGCGACCATTTGAGGTGCGCGTTGGTAGCAGGCCCGTCCGGGCATGACAATGGACTCCTTGGGCCCAGAACATGGAGCATTGCACGTATGGACAGCCAGGTTCCGATCCCCTATGTTCGCGTCGCTTTCACCTGTGCGGGTGTGGCGGAATTGGTAGACGCGCCGGATTCAAAATCCGGTTTCTTCGGAAGTGTCGGTTCGAGTCCGACCACCCGCACCATTGACCCCATCCGGGGCACTTGGGGCCGACCAACTCAAATTGGTTGAGAACCCGGTTCGATAAGTAGAGGCACTTCAGACTCCGATGTTCGACAAACTCGCCCACATCAAGTCGCGGCAGGATTTCCTGCATCGTCAATTCGACGTCCGGGCGAAATTCGAGGAGTTGGAAGAGAGTTGCATCCCGTCTTATGTTCACAGCAACAAGCTGGCAGGCGGCATCGCTTGGTGGCGGTTGTTCGCCGCGGCGGAGCTGTTCAAAGCGCATGCACCGTCTGGCCCAGTCCTGGACTTCGGCGCCGGCAGCGGTGAACTCGCCAACCTGCTCGGCAATGACGCCACGTATGAGTTCATCGAAGAAGACGAAACGCTCGCGCGCCATATCAGTGATATTAACGAGGGCGCGGTGAGGATCCAATTGGACGCCCTCGAGCCGGAGCGTTACGCCGCGGTCTTCGCTCTCGATTCTTTAGAGCACAACGAGAATTATCCTGAGTTATTGGCGACCATCAAGCGTGCGATCCGGCCGGACGGGATCTTTGTCCTGTCGGGGCCTACCGAGAACTGGATTTACAAGCTGGGCCGCCGCATCGCCGGGTTTGAAGGGCATTACCACGTCACGACGATTTACGATATCGAGCGGGCCTGCGCTGAAATCATGACCTGCACGCGAACAAAGGTGATCCCGGTGCCCGCCCTAGCGCCCTTGTTTAGAATCACGCTTTGGAAGATT
The DNA here is from genome assembly GCA_965601835.1 of Rhodospirillales bacterium. Taxonomy (GTDB): domain Bacteria; phylum Pseudomonadota; class Alphaproteobacteria; order Rhodospirillales; family Casp-alpha2; genus UBA4479. Next base: position 2,774,792 of record OZ271842.1, on the reverse strand, counting down.
CCCTGAACGCAACGCTTAATCGCATTTTGTCAGCGATTCGACAGCGCGATGTCATAAGTTAGTATTGGTCATACTTTAGCGCCGCAGGTTCAACGGGATCGGGCGAAGACTCATCCATGCTTGAAGTGACGACATTTCAGCCAAAAGCGGGAGCTCTGACCGGCACCCTAGGCGACGTGCTGGACTACTGGCAAAGCCTGTGCGGCGAGAGCGCGATACCGCGTTGGCACGGTTTCGATTGGATGGCGCTCCCGGTATCGGTGATCCCGTGGTGCACGGTCGTCGACGTGAGTCACGATCCGATCGATTTCCGTTACCGTTTTTGGGGTACCTCGCGGGCAAAGCTACAAGGCGCCGACTACACCGGAGAACGTGTCATGGACGGGCAACCGGCAAGTGCCGCGGAAAAAGCATTCGGCGAATACATGGCGGTGGTGGAGGCGCATTGCCCGCTCTACATCGAGACCTCGGGCACGTCGCCGGGGAGCGGGCGGCGTCTATCGTACTCATTCTTACGGGTTCCTTTCGGCGAGACCTCGTCGCGTGTCGATCAGATCCTCGGCGTGGGACTATACGACGAGGAAGCCATCCGCGAGCTCCACGATTTTTTCGGCACGCCGGTAGACCTCGCCCTTGTGGCGCCGTGACTAGGCGATTTGCTCAGACGCTTGTTTGAGGGAATGCGTCGCGGACTCGACATTTTGCATTGCGTCGGACACTTCCCTCGCCCCATTGGCGATGCTGTCGACGCTGTCGGCGGTCTCCCGCATGCCGGACGACATGTCCCGGGTGACAGCGGACTGCTCTTCGACCGCAGCGGAAATCGACGTGGATATGCCATTGATTTCATCGATGGTGCCGCTGACGGCGTCAATGGCACCGACCGACGCTCTCGTCGCCTCCTGAACCGATTGGATATAGCCGCTGATTTCCTCGGTCGCCTTCGCGGTTTGATTAGCGAGGTTCTTCACCTCGGAGGCGACCACGGCAAAGCCCTTGCCCGCCTCGCCGGCCCGGGCCGCCTCAATGGTCGCATTCAGTGCCAGCAAGTTGGTTTGCGACGCGATATCATTGATCAACTTGACGACATCGCCGATCCGCTCCGCCGATTCGGAAAGGGAAGAGACCGCTTCGTTACTGGCAGCGTTCTGGGTGACGGCGTGCCCCGCCACCTCGGTCGCGCGCCCGGCTTGTTGACTGATCTCGCCGATCGAAACGGATAACTCCTCGATCGCGGCCGCCATCGCGTTGACGTTGTCCGAGGATGTCGTGGCTGATCCGGCCATATCCGCCAGATGCTCGCGGATCGTGGTCAATTCGCCTGAGATCTGCGCCAGGCCGTGGTCGATGTCGGCGACGGACTCGCTCCGGCGCATTCGATCCTGTACCTGCTGGGTCCTATCGGTCGCAAATTTGACGACTTTGAAGGGCTTGCCGCTGGCATCCAAGATCGGGTTGTAGGTGGCTTGGATCCAAACTGGCGCGCCGCCTTTTCCAACCCGCGAAAACTCGCCGGCCTTAAATTCCCCTGCGCGGAGGTCGTCCCAAAACGCTTTGTATTCAGCGCTCTCGGCAACGCCGGGCTCGGCGAACATGCTGTGGTGACGCCCTTTCACCTCATCGAGCGCGTATCCCATGACGCCGAGAAACACGTCGTTGGCGGTGCGGATGGTCCCGTCGAGGTCAAACTCGATAACCCCTTGCGATTTCGATATCGCTTCGATCTGCCCTTGATAGTCGGCGTTCTGACGTTTTTGTTCGGTGATGTCACTGGCGATTTTGACCACACGGATGACATCGCCACGCTCGCCGATGATCGGGCTATAGGTCGCTTGAATCCAAATTTCGCGGCCATTCTTTCCGACACGGGGGAACTCCGCGGTCTTGAACTCGCCGGCGGCCAAGTCCCGCCAGAACGCCTGGTAATCAGAGCTCTGCGCATACCCCGGATCGACGAAAATCCGGTGGTGCTGCCCGGTGATTTCGTCGGCTTCGTATCCCATGGCGGCGCAGAAGTTCTTGTTCGCGCGCACGATGGTGCCGTCGGGCTCGAATTCGATCACCGCTTGCGAGCGTGAGATGGCAGACAGGATCGATTCCGCCACCCGCAACCGTCGAGCGGCGTCCTCACCAGCCCCCAAGAGCGCATCCACGAATGGTCCAAGCGCACCTCCAATCCCGCGGGAGTTGTCTTTAAGCGCAGATGAATCGGGCATTGGGATTATCCTTATCCGTGGGAATTGTTGAAGCCTTGAACTTGTGATCTCTTAAGGTCGCAAAACTGGCGCGATCCGGCCAAGAAAGGGCCATGACCTTGAAAACCAGCGAGACCGTAGCACTGCCTGAGTATGCCGTCGAGGTGGATGGCTTGAGCAAAACGTACGCCGGCTCCAACAAGCAAGCCCCGAAACAGGCCCTGAAAGACGTATCGTTAAAAATCCGACGCGGGTCCTTTTTCGGCCTCCTCGGTCCCAATGGAGCCGGCAAATCGACGCTGATCAACATCCTAGCCGGTTTGGTCAATCGCAGTGCCGGATCGGCACGGATCTGGGGTCACGACATCGACACCGATATGCGCCGCGCGCGCCGCGCCATCGGCATCGTGCCGCAGGAACTGAACATCGATCCGTTCTTTACACCGCGGGAGTTGCTGGATCTTCAGGCGGGCCTGTTCGGCGTGCCCGCGAATGAGCGGCGCACCGACGAGGTATTGTCCGCTGTCGGGTTGGCGGACAAGGCCGACGCCTATACCCGGTCATTGTCCGGCGGCATGCGGCGGCGCTTGTTGGTCGGCAAGGCGATGGTGCATCGACCGCCGGTGCTGGTGCTCGACGAACCGTCCGCCGGTGTCGATGTGGACTTGCGGCGGCAATTGTGGACGCACGTCAAGGATCTCAACCGCCAGGGAACCACCGTCCTGCTGACCACGCATTATCTCGAGGAAGCCGAGGCCATGTGCGACGAAATCGCCATCATCAACCACGGTGAGATCATCGCCTGGGAAGCGACGGCATCGCTTCTCAAACGGCTTGACGCAAAGGAGATGGTGGCTGTCTTGTCGGCACCTATCGAGCGCGTGCCCGATGCGTTGGCCGACTATTCACCGGAGTGGGCGCCACCGAACCGGCTGACCCTCAACTTCGCGCCGTCAAAAACCCCGGCGCGTCAGGTACTCGCGGACATCGAAGCGGCCGGATTGGAGGTCTCAGATTTCTCAACCAAGGACGCCGACCTAGAAGATATCTTCGTGCGCCTCACGCAGGCCCCGCGTCCCGGCGCACCGGCCCATGACAGGTAGCCGCCGCGGTGCGGGACCTCTCATCGGAGTGGTGCTGATGATAGCGTTGCTGTCGGCGTGTGCGCCCAAATTCGTGTCGCTTGACCCGGTACGCAACGACCCGCAGCTACTCCCCGGCCACTTCGTCACCACGGACGGTTTGTCCTTGCCATACCGCAACTGGCGGACGGATGAGGCACCGAAAGCCGTGATCATCGCGTTACACGGGTTCAACGATTACAGCCGCTTTTTCGATCCGGCCGGGCAGTTCTTGGCCAAACACGGCATCACCAGTTATGCCTTCGATCAACGCGGTTTCGGTGCAGGTGCGTTTCGTGGCCGCTGGTTCCCGACCGAAAACTACATCGACGACATCGCCGCGTTCTCCCGCGCCATCGCCGAGACCTATGACGGCACGCCGGTGTACGTGCTGGGGGCCAGCATGGGCGGGGCCATCGCCATGACGTTCGCGGCGGAACGGTCGCCGGACTGGATCGACGGTGTGATTTTATCGGCCCCGGCGGTTTGGGGACGGCAATCCATGCCTTGGTATCAAACCGCCGTGTTGGATCTGACGGCGGCGATTGCCCCCGGCATGCGCCTCACCGGTCGGGGTCTCAAGATCACGCCCAGTGACAACCGGGACATGTTGTTGGACATCGGGCGCGATCCTTTGGTGATTAAAGGGTCGCGCGTCGACACTCTTTATGGCCTGGTCGACCTTATGGGGCGCGCCCTCGATGCGTCAGCAGAACTGGCAACGCCGGCGCTGATCCTCTACGGCGCCAAGGACGAGATTATCCGCGAAGGCCCGACCCGGATGATGTGGCAGCGGTTACCGGAATCCGTTTTACACCAAAGAGTTGTATACCCTGACGGTTATCATATGTTGCTCCGGGATCTGCAGGCGGAAACGGTATGGACGGACATCGCGCACTGGATCAATGACCCGAACAGTCCCTTGCCATCCCGCGAGATAGGTTCGGCTGTGGACCTAATATTTAACTGAATCTGTCCAAAATCGGCGCATTACGCATTTTCCGCACCTTGTCCCGCCCGGCGAGTCGGCGCATGTTTGGTTAACGAGTGTGATCGGAAACGGGGTGAAATTCCATGGATGCAAGTGGATCGAATACCGACGAACAGCTGGCTGCCGACTTGGAGCAGGCGGTTAAGATGGCCAACAGCGAAGTGTTGAGCAGTAGCATCGGCGCCATCGAGCAAAAACAACTCATTGCGTTTTCCATCGAAGTCGCGACCCGGCGCGCGCATTATCTGCGCACAGCCCTGACCTTGGCCGACCCGAATGGACCTCAAGCGACGGGCGAGGATTTAAAGGCGCTGCGGACGGATTACGAAGAAAGCCGGGCCGCGTTTGCTGAACTGGTTCGAGTCATCGATCAAGGATATTTAGGCTAATACTCACTTTAGGCCGTTGTTTAGAGTTGATCTAAATCAAGGCAGCGTGCGCGTCGGGACGGTAAAACCATCATGTCTTGTCTCCCAACGAGGCTCTCTGTCATAACTTAAGCCGCCTCATTTTTTTGAGGCGGCTTTTTATGTGACGCGGCACAGCAAGTGGGGATTTGCGCCATGGACGACGATCTCATTCGACACCGGCGGTTTGTCGCCGAAATCCAACAGGCAATCCGGCATGCCAACCGCGAAGTACTGCATCCGGTCATGGACCCGTTGACCGAGAACCGCGTGATCAGCGTCGCCGTCGAAGTGGCGATCCGCCGTGGTGCGTATATGAAGGCGACCTTGAACCTCGGCGAAGACAGCGGCAAACCCAGCGGCGAGGAACTTCGCGCCCTACGCTTGTCCTACGAGGAAAGCCGGGATGCGTTCGCCGAACTGATGACCACCATTGAGCGCGGCTACATCGACCTGCCGAGCGATTAGACGCGGCGCACTCCGCCGCCGGATGCCTCAGCCCGCAATCAGCCGGTCCGCGTGACGCTGCAGCCGCTGCACCATGTCTTGGACCGGCATGTTTTTCTTCAGGTAGTCCTTGGCGCCGTGGATCATGCAGGTTTCGACCGCCGTCTCGTCGTCGATCGCGGTCAACATCACCACGTAAGCGTCGGGCATATCGGCGACGATATGCTGCAGCGCCTCCAAGCCGTCCATCCCCGGCATCTTGATATCCAGCAAGATCAGGTCCGGCCGTTTCGCTTGCGCCAGCGCCAAACCACTTTGACCATCGTCGGCCTCACCGATCACGTCGCAGTCGATGGCCTCCAAGGCGACCTTGACCACCCGGCGTTGCAGGCTCTCGTCGTCGATAATAATGGCGGACAGGCTCGGCATAGTCCCTCGTGCAACGGAACACTGAACTTCTACCAACGGTAACGCCTGGGAGGCCGTGCGGCAACAGGGTGGCCCTAAGGGATAACCGCAGTCGCTACCGCCGCGCACCGGACACATGACACACAGTGCAGCCTTGCACCGGGCCAGCCCCACGGGTATGGTCCGCGCGTCTTGACCAAGGCGCTCGGCACCCGTAGCTCAGCTGGATAGAGCGCTGCCCTCCGAAGGCAGAGGTCAGAGGTTCGAATCCTCTCGGGTGCGCCAATTTTTCGATCCGGCAATGACTTCAAGCCCCGCGCGCTTCGCCGTGGACAAGCGCCGCATCGGTGCGACATCATGGCTTTGCCGTTAAATCGAACGCTTGGGGGATCTGCATGTCGGATGACGAGTACTACGTGAAGCACCTGACAACGCCGCTGCCGCTGGCCGCAGCGTCGGACATCGTTGATCACGCGCTGCGCCTCGGCAAGGAGGCCGGGATGCTGCCGCTGACGGTGGCGGTGTTGGATGTCGGCGGCAACTTGCTGGCGTTCAAACGCGACGACGGGTGCGGCATCCTCAGGGGCGATATCGCCATCGGCAAGGCGTGGGGGGCGCTCGGCATGGGAATTTCCAGCCGCACAATCCGCAACCGATTGGCCGACCGGCCGGCGTTCCAAGGGGCGCTGGCGGCGGCATCGCAGGGCCGTTTCGTGCCGGTTCCGGGCGGGGTTTTGATCTGCAGCGACATGGGCGCCGCGCTGGGCGCCGTCGGCATCAGCGGCGATGCGTCGGACCGGGACGAGTACGCCGCCGTCGAAGCGGTCAAGGCGGCGGGATATACACCCCATCCGGAGGACCCGGCGGACGACTGGTCGGCGGCATCGCTGTAATGGGCTTGCCGCGCCTCGGCCTGATCGGTGTCGGTTTGATGGGGCACGGCATTGCGACCAACCTATTGGCCGCAGGCTATTCCCTGACCTTTCAAGAACACCCCGGCAACCAACCGACAGAAAGCCTGTTGGCCGCGGGCGCAGAGGCCGTCGACACCCCGGCGGCGGTCACCCAGGCGAGCGATGTGGTGATCCTATGTGTCACCGGCAGCCCGGAGGTCGCCGCGGTACTGAACGGCGACGCCGGCGTCACCGCGGCCCTCCGCCCCGGGCAGACCGTCATTGACTGTTCCACCGCGATCCCCGACGAAACCCTCAAGAACGCCCGGGCCATCGCCGCTGCTGGCGCAGACTTCCTTGACGCACCGATGACGCGCACCCCGAAGGAGGCCGCGGAAGGTCGGCTCAATTTGATCGTCGGCGGCGAGCAAGCGGTTTTCGATGCCTGCCGGCCGGTCTTCGACGCCATTGCCGAGAACGTCTATCACGCGGGCGGTGTCGGCGCCGGGCACGCCATGAAACTGCTGCACAATTTCGTGTCCCTTGGTTTCAGCGCGGTCTTGGCCGAGGCCGCAGCCTGCGCCGCCGACAAGGGCATCGACGCGGGTGTTCTGGTCAAGATTCTCGGCGAGGGGGGCGGCGGCGGCGTAGTGCTGGACCGTCTCGCCCCGTTCATTACGGACGGCGATATCGCCGGTTTCCGCTTCAGCATCGCCAACGCCGCGAAGGACTTGGGCTATTACGTCGACATGGCCGACGCCATGGGGGCCGAGCGGTCCATCGCCGGAGCGATCAGCGATCGCTACGCCGAGGCGGCCTTGGAAAGCGATGCGCTCACGCCGTTGCCGGAATTGATTCCCTGGCTGCGCCGACAACCGGACTAGGTCATTCGTTTACCGGGCGGGGACGAAGATCTCCGTCTCGTCGTCAAAGCCCTTCAAGCATTGCACACCCACAGGCACCGCGCGGCCCTCGTCAAGAGCCCCGGCAAACGCCTCGGACATCGCGATGTGATTGCCCTCCAGCGGACACAGCCGCTGCAAGCGATCGGCGCGGCTGACCTCGGCGCTGATCACGGTGAAGGTCATGCGGTCGTCGGTCCCAACATTGCCATAGGCAACAAGTCCGTAGCTCAGACCGAAGCCGACGGGCGGCGCGCCGGGCATTGCGCGCAGGTCCTCGTCGGCGGCGACGGCGGCGGCGAACGCATTCTCCACGGCAATCGGGCAGACAATTTTCTGCCTGCAGGCTTCGTCGGTCTCCTCGAACACCGCAAGCACGCCGTCGCCCGTAAACTGCAGCACCTCGCCGCCACGCGACGTCACTTCCGGGACGATGACGTCGAACACGTCGTTCAGCAATCCGATGTAGTCCTGGGTGGCGAGGGCACGGATCAGTGGGGTCGAGCCGCGAATGTCGGCGAGCAGGATCGCCGCCGTTTTGTCGAAGCTGCGGCCCCGCGCCAACCCGCCGGCAGCAACCGCGCGCCCGGCGTTTGCGCCTAGGTAGCGTTCCAACAGTTGCGTGTATTCCGAAGGCGATAAATCAGAGGACATGTGGCAGACCGGCAAAGACGGAAACGATCAAGGGCTCGATGCGTACCATGTAAGCACCAAGTTGAACATGGAGGTTACACGGAATCATAACCCAGATTGGGCCGAAGCATATCGATTTCAGAGGAACAACGGAGCGGAGCGCCGTGCCGCTCCGTTTTTTTATTCAGCGGCGCCGCCGCGGCCTGCCGGACGGCTCAAGTTCCAGTCCAGATCCGGTTGATCCGAATAGGCTGTCGACTCGTCATTCAGCGCCCGCATCTTATCCATGAACCGAACACTGATACTCTCGGACATCGCGCGCAAGTCAGACTGCATTTCCGGTAACGCCAGAGATGACGTTGCAACACCGGCGGGATGCAGGGAAAACGTCGGCGTCGGGGTTTCGGACGTGGAGTGCGTCAGTGTGATTTCCCAAACGAATTTGGTGACCCCGGTCTGCTGCAACTCCGACAAGACATCGGACAACACGCGGATGCTGGTCATACTGTCTGCGTAAAACCACAATTGCGGTAATTTCCAAAGTCCGCCTTGCTTGTCGGTATGTCCCTCACAGGACCAGCACGGCTCGAAGCAGCCAAGGCGCGTCAATTCGAAGACCAGCGGTGCAATCGCCGGCTCGACAGGGTACTTTGCGCCATCAGACGAAATGGCGGCCGGCATCTCTTCGCATTTCCGATTGCACATGCAGCGGCAATCGGTTCCGCCGCAAACGGGACACGCAGCATTGCAATGCGGACCGCAGACACGGTCCGACTTGGTCGCCATATCGATGGCGCGAAGGCTTTCGCTGCGGGCTCGGGCCATGGCCCGCTCCAAGCGCGTCGGTGGTTTGATCTTCATACCACAGCTGTCCTTCCGGTAGCTGCCCCTTATCCCCAGTCGCATGTTAGCACTTCTATATAGATATAATAGTGAATAGTGGAAATTTAATGTTTACGGGCGAAACGGGCACACTTTTCAAGGACTGGTTGATCGATACTTGCGGAAAACCGGTAACGGAGCGCCTGGATATACGAATTTGCATATCTGACTATTCAAAAAGAGTACGTGAATATTATACGGCCGAGCAATCAGCGCTGAATAGGCTATGTACGAGGCCGGATTTTGGACCACTTATTGAGGCATTTGGCCTAGAAATCAGCTTCCCGGACCCGACACCCATCCGGATACACGACCGAAATCTCGTGCTGGACGAGAGATTGCGAACCGTGATGCGGGCCCATGGCGTGATCAAATTGATCAATGCGTTTCCGGCGGAGGGACGCGAAGCGGTCGATCAACACAACGTTTTCCCCAACCTTCGGTTCCACATGGACCGCGGACGCGATCAACCCAATCAGGTGTCCATGTTTATCCGCGCGCACGACAACCCGGATCATTTCCATCCGCGCACCAGTCAGACCCTGTTCGTCGCCAATGCCGTCGCGCACCTGCAAGCCCTTCGCGAGGGGCGCGCGATCGCCGACCAGCGCATGGCCAACTACGAGATATTCCATGCGTTGGACGTCGAGGCGCTGTTCGATCGGATTATCCTCGCACACCCCTGGCAGGCGCCTGCGGGTCAGGGCGAGATCGTGCTGTTCGACAATCGCGACCTGCTGCACGCCAGCTATCATCCGGGACCGCACGGTTATCGGATAGGTGTGCGGTACTTGTACTAGTCCTCGCCGATGATGGCCGCAGCGATCGCCCGGCCGCTCATGTACGCAAACTCGACCCGGGCGCCAAGGGCCCAATCTCCCCCGGCATAGAGGGTCGCATCGCCGTTGCGCGCAAACGGTGCGCCAAGGGGTGTCACGGTCAAGGCGTACCGCCAGCGGTGCGCGGAAGTGTATACAGGCGTGGGCAGCTCGCCGCCAACAATATCGTTCATCATCGATACCAAACCCGCAGCCACGGCATCGCGCTCCCACTCCAAATGGGCTTCACTCCAATCCGGGCCGGCATGCACGACCCACGCTTCGCCATCGTCTGCACGCCCCGGTTTTGCAGTGTTTCGCGCCATCCAGACGATGTCGGCCGCATTGTCGCGCCATGTGTCGAACGGAACATCAAGCGGCGTGGCAAATCCAGCCATCAACGTCCAACACGGACGAACCGCGACCGCGGCAAGCGCATCAGTCATATCCGCGTCGGCCGCCATAATCCGCCGCGCCTGCGGCGGCGGCGCGGTCGACACCACAATGTCGAACACTTCCGATCCCGCACCTTCGGAATCGGCGACGCGCCATCCTGAACCGTCGCGGTGCAGCGGCTGCACCGTCGTTCGCAACCGGACATCCAGTTCAGCCTCCACTGCACGTGCCTTGAGGAACGCATTCATGGACGGCACGCCGACGAACAAGTCCGGCGCCGCGCCGCCGTCGGGCCCGGCCACAACCGGATGCCACCTGGCAGCGTCGCCCGCGGCGCAGGCCTGCGCCAACCATGTTTTGAAGTCTTCGTCCCGCGCCGTGATGTACTGCGCGCCGTGATCGAAGGTCTGCCCGTCCGGCAAGCGGCGCGTCGCCAACCGCCCGCCAAAGCCCCGGCTCTTTTCGAAAACAACCGGCGAAAAGCCGGCGTCGCGCAGCGCGATGCCGCACGTCAATCCTGCCATGCCGGCGCCGATGATCGCGACCCTGAGCATCATTCTCGTCCCATCAAGACCGTGAACCCAACCGGCATGCGAGCGGCGCTTATGCAGGAAGCGAAGCGTGCTCCCTGCATAAGGCTATCCCAAGGAACAAAGCATGCCCTGTTACCGCACCTGAGTCGACGAAAGCGATGTAGGCGCTATGTCACGCAGCTGATGGCCGACGGACCCACTTCGGCAGATACGACAATGGGTCGATCAGATTTTGAAAACGAACCGGCTGCTTGAGTGCACCGAGGCGCGTCGACAACGTGCCGTCACCCGCCGCGGCGAGGACTTCAGTGGCACCGCCGACCAACGATCCATCTATGAACACCTGCGGCACCGTCCGCATTCCCGTCTCATCGAACAACGCGCGCAGGATATCGCCGCCGCGGTCGCCCTCCCGGTACTCGGCGCTATCGACATCAATGGACGTGAAAGGAATGTCCGCGTCGTTGAGCAGGCGGCGCACCGACCAGCAGAACTCGCACCATTCGAAGCCAAACATGACGATTGGCGCATTCGGGTCCCGAAGGGTCTGGCGCACGAAAGCGCGTGCATCTTCGGAGATCGGAACAGGCTTCTTGCTCTTCGACCCCGATTTGGGCCGTGGAGCGACCGGGACCGAGTCCAATATCGCCTGCTCTTCGGCGTTCATGTCGACAGCGATGCTGTCGAACAACGGCGTCGATAGATAACGCTCGCCCGTGTCGGGAACCATCGCCAGGATGGAGCTACCCGCCCAGGCGGTTTCCGCCAGTTTGATCGCCGCAGCAACGGTCGCGCCGCCACTGATACCGCAGAAGATACCCTCTCGGCGCGCGAGGTCCTGCGCCGTCCGAAGCGCGTCGGCACCAGACACCGGTTGGAAAAGATCAATGTACTCCGCCGCGCGGGCATCGTCCGCGAGCTTCGGGATGAAATCCGGCGACCAGCCCTGCATCGGATGCGCCCGGGCGTTGGGGTGACTGCGCGCCGCCGCGCCGTCGGGTCGCCGGCGTTGCGGAATGTCGCTGGAGAGGATTTGCGAGTTGTCGGGCTCGGTCACGACGATTTTGGTCGCCGGGCTCTCCCGTTTGAGGTGCCGGGCAACCCCCTTGAGGGTGCCGCCGGTGCCGAACCCGGTGACCCAGTAGTCGAGCCCGTCGCGACCGAAGTCAGCGAGGATTTCTGGACCCGTCGTGGCGTCGTGGATGTCGGCATTGGCCTCGTTTTCAAACTGTCGGCAGAAGAACCAGCCATGCTTCTTGGCCAGTTGCTCGGCGGTGGCGAACATACCGGTGCCGCGCGCCGCGGCCGGCGTCAGGATGACTTTCGCACCCAGGAAACGCAGCAGTTGCCGTCGCTCGAGGCTGAAGCTCTCGGCCATCACGATCACCAACGGATACCCTTTCTGGGCACACACCATGGCCAGGCCAATGCCGGTGTTGCCCGAGGTGGCCTCGATGACGGTTTGCCCAGGCGCCAGAGCGCCGGATCGTTCGGCCGCCTCGATCACAGAGATCGCCAAGCGATCCTTAACCGAACCCATCGGGTTGAAGGCCTCCAGTTTCGCATACAACCGCACATCGGACGGGCCGATGTTGTTGAGGCGCACGATCGGCGTGTTGCCGATCGTGTCTAGGATCGATGCTTTTGGGCCGGGACGCCGACCGACGTCCGCGTCTTGCTCCAAGGGTTCTGATGTCCATGTCGACATGGGTAATCTCCAAATTTTCTTGTTTCACTACGCAGCACGGGAAGCATCGAGGTGTTGCGCGATAAGCTCTGAAAGGTCACGGCTATCCGCCTCGGCGCCGGAGATCTGATGCGACCGCCGACGACGCAGGATGGGCAGGCCGACGACATAAAGACCCGGTACCGGACAAACACCGCCGTCATGCCTGAACCGTCCGCGCCGATCGAAAACCGGCACGTCCAGCCACGAATGATCGGGGCTGTATCCCGTCGCCCACACAATTGTGCGAACGGAACCGTGCGCCAGATCCATGGACAGCCGCGGGAATTCCGGCACCACGGTTGGGTCCGGCCGATCCGCGGCTGACAATTGCGACGACAGCCCGGAATCCGCGATCCAGTCGTCGATGCGATCAAGGGTTCGATGCATCTTGAGATCGGCCGAAACCGCAAAGTTGTTGAGACCGCCGGAGAACAAAACCGTTCCATCACGAACCGCGGCGAGCCGCCCCACGACTTCGACCCCTAATGACTGCAACGCATTCAGATCGACCGTGCCGTCTCCGATCAATTGCGGCGACGGCGCGTGGCGGGCTCGCGACAGATCTTCGAAATCGACGGCCCGTTCGTCGAGGATACCCGACCGGTCGAGCCAATACTCGATGTCACGGCCGCGGTACGCGCGCGGCAAGCGCAAATGGTTGCCGACGGCAAGTGTCACCTGCCGCCCGGAAAGCTGTATTTCGCGTGCGAGCTGAACGCCGGTGGCGGATGCCCCCACAACCAACACGTCTCCGGGCGGCAAGCCCTCTGGATTGCGATAACGGTTCGGCGTGATCTGATGGACGGATGCGGGGAGATCACGCCCCAAATCGGGCACATTTGGACGATTGGTCGCGCCGGATGCATTCACCACGACCTCGGCGCCGAGCGGACCATGATCGGTTTCAACCACAAATCCGTTCGCATCTCGCGTCACACGCTGAACCGTCACACCGGACCGGATCGGCGCCGCGATAACCCGGGCGTAGTTGATCAGCTGATCAGCGAACGTCGGCGCAGACATAAAACCGTCCGGATCGTCTCCGGCATAGGGCATCCCCGGCAGGCCGTTCGCCCAATTCGGCGTTAGCATTCGCAGGCTTTCCCATCGTTCGGTGCGCCACGCATGTCCGGGTCCGCCCCGGTCCAAAACAATGTGGTCGATCGCGCGGCCCGATAGGGCGCGGCTCATGGCGAGACCGGCATGTCCGGCGCCGATGATGATGACGGTTACATATTCCATGATACGTGATCGCCTGAGCTAAAGTGACGGGTCGTGATGTTCGAAGGGTGCACGTCCCGGGGCCCGATAAGTGGGCGCCCGGGACGGCGGAAACGGCAGATGAAAGCCGGCGTTACCCGACGCTTACATGCACGTTGCCGGGGTTGGCGATGGTGTCGTAGACGGCGGAACGCTTTTGAGCCTGGGCCACCAACGACGCGATGTCGTCGGCCGAGGCGTCGGCATCGATGTCGAACCGCACCCGGATCGCCTGGAACCCATTGCGGATCTTCGGATCGATGCCGAGAACCCCCGACAGGTCCATATCGCCCTCGACCGTCGCTTTCGCCGATTTGAGCTCGATGCCTCGGTTTTCGGCCACAGCAGCAAGCCCGGCCATGAGGCAGCCCGCGAGCGCAGCGAGAAGAATCTCGGCCGGCGTCGACCCCTCATCGGCGGCGGCGAATTGTGGCGGATGGTCGGCATCGATGGTGAACGTGCGATCGTGCTTTAGCTCTTCGCCGAGGCCGTAGAAGCCCTCGATCGAGGATCGGCTATGCACACCGTCGATCCATTCACACGCCGCACGCCATGTGAATTGCGCCGCTTCGGGCGCGTCTTCGAGCGCCGTGCGCGCTTCGAGAAGCGCTTGCACGTTGACACCGTTCTTCTGGGTCGTCTCAGTCTGGGTCGTCATTTCTATATCTCCTTTTTTGGGTGAGGAGCGGCGCCGGCCACATGAACCAAGCGCCGATCCGCGTTGGGGCAACAGCCCGGGTCGGTAATGTCGTGCCGCGATCGGACCAGCCGCATCGCCGTCTCAAATCCATGGCGAATCGTGAACCGACGGCGGCGGCGCCGAATTGGTCAGATCTACGGCTGAAGGGATGCAGGCGCGGCCGATCTCGTGGATATGCCGGTGGTCCGTGCCGCAGCAACCACCAAAGATCCGAAGGTTGGGCAGAAGCGGCAACAAATCGGCGTAGTCGCGGGCAAGTTCGTTCGGGTCGCCGGTATCCAATTCCTCGGCTTCGTCCAGCTCCGCGTGGCTCTTGCGTGAGGCGTTGGCGCGGATTCCGCGAATGCGTTGGGTCCAGTCGCCGTCTCCGGCAACAACGCCACGGAAATGATCGGGGTGCGCGCAATTGACCATGTAGTAACTTGGCCCGCCGGCCGTTTCGGCATCGACCTCGCGGATCGCCTCGCCGAGTGGTTGCCCGGATGGCAGGCTTCCGTCGGTCTCGACCGTGAACGAGAGCGCCAGCGGCACGGCATGCCGCGCACAAGCGCGTACGATCCCAGCGGCTTCGCCGACATGGGTCATGGTGATCGCACTGATCATGTCGACCCCGGCGGCGGCGAAGGTTTGCACTTGCGCCGCGTGATACGCCTCGGCCTCTTGCGGCGACAAGGTGTCGTCGGCCGCGTATCCATCGCCTTTGGGGCCGATGTTGCCACTGATCACGAACGCTTGATCGCGCTCGAACTCGGCGCGTAAACCAAACAGCATGGCGACCGCGTCACGGTTAGCCTGCGCCAGCGCCGCCTCATCGTAACCGAGCTGATCGCCCCAGACCTGGCTCGCCCGCCAAGTCGCACTATCGAGAATAAGACCGGCCGATTGGTTGTGGGCGACCTTGACGTAGCTTTCATAGTAACGCCGCAGCGCTTGCCGCCCCTTTTCGTTTTGTAACAATGTAAAGGCAGCAAACAGCGGCAAATCGAGTCCATCGTGGAAAATCAACGTTGTCTCGATGCCGCCATCTGTCAGCAAACGCTCATCGCCGAGTTGCGGCAAGGCGTGCCGATACTTGGGTGTATGCATTGGTTTGATGTCCTGTCTTGTGTGTGGCGGCGGGTATAGCGGCGACACGGGCCGGCGCGAATGACGCAACCACCGCCCGCGATGACAGAACCGCCAAGTATCTTCACAGAACCGTGAGTAGGCAAAACACGGCAAAGAACACCCTTAGCGATATCTAAAGATGCCGCTGAACATGAAATGCTGTGGAGAGGTCAGAGGTGCCCGCGTGGGCAGATCAACTGGCGATGCCGATGGTCGGTTCCCATGCATCGGCGGTCCCGCCGTCGCCGTCTTGCGTTGGCGCATTCTGCTTTTTGCCTGCTTCGCGCCATGCGGTGGGTGTTTGTCCAGTCTCCCGCTTGTATGCACGGGAAAATGCTTCCGGCGCATCATAACCGACCCGGTAGGCAACCTCGGCGGTGGTCAAATCCGTTTCCTGTAACAAAGCGGTCGCCGCTTTCATGCGCTGTTCCACGATGTAGCGGCGAGGGCCAACCGCCATCACCTCTGTAAAGCGGTCGACGAAGGCGGATCGTGACATGCCGACCTCGGCCGCCAGTTGCTCGACGCTTGGCACGTCGGCCAAGTCCGTATGGATCCGCGCCAGCGCCCGGGACATGCGTGGGTGAGCCATACCGGCGAGCCAACCAAGCGGCGCGGCACCGGCCTCGATGTAGGTCCGCAATGCTTCGGTCAAGAGAAGCCGGCATAGGTCGGAGACGATGGCGCTGCTGGAGCATCGTCCGGACGAGAATTCCCGCGCGGCCATCGCGACCGAAGCCTCGATCCAACGCCGCGTTTCTAAACTCTCGATGTTGATGACCAATAACTCGGGGATCGTTTCAAGCAGCGGAGTCGACCCCGCCTGGCTCGCCATGAATCCACAGAGAATACGGGTCATGGCGCCACCGCCACCATGCTCGATCCGAACCAAACCGTCTTGGCCCTCGGGCAGAAGAAGGTCGCCGGCGGAGACGAGTTCCCCGCCGACCCCGCTCGCCAACACATGGTGCGCATTCGACGGCAAGAAGATAACGTCACCCGCCTTGGCATGATGGTGCGGCTGGTAGCTGCGATCGTCATCCAGTGACACGATGGCCTCACCCTCGACCACAACATGATAGGCGATAACTTGCCGAGGGATCGGCATGAAGGGGCGGCAGTCCTCTTCGGTCACGTGTGACGTAATAGCCCACGGTTCGGTGAGTTCGGCATTGACGAAAACGCCCCCCGTCAGATCGAGGGCACCGACAATATCGGTCAAAGGATCATGAACCATGATGCATCCACTTCACGTCTCGGTTTGGCATCACCACGGCGTCTTATCGATGCGCGGGGCGCTTCGCCACTCACGATTACGTCAGCTCCTTTAAGCCGTCCGGGGTTTCGATGACTGCGCGGAGCCGTTTCGCGTCACCACGCCGCAAAGTGACGATACTCTTGTCTATTTGATCGCCTATCCGCGATTCGATTTCGTCAACATTCGGATGTTCGATGACAAGGGTCCGCAAACGGCAGTTCAGATCGATCATCCGTTCCGCGGGGTGATTGCCCGGCGGCCATTCAATCAGGGTGGGGAACGCACCGTCGAGCGGCATCGTGCCGTCCTCTGGCACGGAAATCAGCCAGCTCAACTCCCCGCGCGTGACCCGTGTCGCAACGCCGCTATCTGCATGGGCCTCGGTCAAGGCGGAACCAATATCGTCGGTCCCCACGACCCAGGTGCTCAGGCGCGGCTCGCCATCGAAATTATCGAGATCAAACCAGCGGGGCGTTGCCGGGGGTGCGGCATTGGGATCAATCGAGATGAGCTCCAGGAAACAGTCTGCGCCGAGGGCGAGCAAGCGATTGTGCGTCCCCATGCGCGGATGCGCGCCGCCGCCCGGCATCTCGATCCCGAGGGCGTCTTTGATATGCGCGGCGCCCTCGTCGAGGGAGCGCGCCACGACCGTGATGTGGTCCAACGGCAGGTTCTGTTTTCTTGTCATCGTATCGTCTCGCGGCCAGCTGAATTGCCGAGGCTCTCCGGTTCAGATCAGCGCGGCGCAGGTTAGGCTCGCCTCAAAGATGCTCATAGAGCCATTTCTTGTAGTCGGATAGGCCCGCCTCGTTTCGCGCGAAGAAGGACCAACGGCCGATCTTGTTGACGGAAACAAACCCGGCCCGGCGCAACACTTCTAAGTGCCGGCTGACCGTCGGCTGCGCCATCTTGAGTCGCTCCGCGATCAACGTGACGCAGACGCCGATTTCCGACGGTTTGCCGGTGACCTGATGGCTGAAATAGGCGTCCGGGTCGGCCAACCATTCGAGGATCGACATACGAGGTTCGCTGGCGAGCGCCTTAGATTGCTCAAGCTGCTCCGACATCGCTGAGTTATTACATCGTTATTTAGCTATATGTCAATATGATAGATATGACCCCGTCACCGAACCCTTGAATTCGGTTCGGTAACGTGGGCCACACTTGGCCGTGCACGCCGTCATACCGCGGCACGGGCTTGCCGTTCGTGGGAAGAAGATGCAAGCGCACCGAGAACGCTCTCTTTACGACGCAAGAACCGGCGCAGGTTCTCCGGATAGTCCGGGGAGACTGCATCACGCACCGAGGCGCGATTGGCCAGTTGCCGACGCCACGCTTGGCATTTCGGCAGCCCTGCGAAGACATCGATATCGGCGATCTCCTCGAACACGTCGAAGTACCGGAACACCGGCCCGAAAGCCGCATCGACCAGCGAAAACGTCGCGCCGTCGAAGAACGGACCATCCGCGAGCGCTGCTTCAACCTTGGAGAACCTTGCGGCCAGGGCGTCTCGCTTTGCCGCGTACTTCGCTTCGGTGTCAGCGCTATAGAGTCCGGCGATGTCGTTCAGGATGGCGGATGCGAACTCCAGCCAACCGCGATGCCGTGCGCGCTCAAGCGGCGCATTCGGATGCAGCGGGTGTGGCTGCGTGTCTTCGAGATATTCCAAAATGACGTTGCTCTCGAAGATGGGCTCACCGTCGACGACCAACAGCGGCGTTTTCCCCGTCGGCGAGAGTTTCAGGAACCAATCGGGTTTATCGGCGAGATCGATGTCCCGCCGCTCGAATGCAATGCCTTTTTCGGTCAGCGAGATCACGGCGCGCTGCACATAAGGGCACAGTTTGTGGCTGACCAGCAGGATTGAGGTTGGCTCACGCATGATGCAGCTCCTTTTCAAACAGGAACGGCTTGCTTTTGGAAACCGCGAATGACCCGTCACCCAATAACCATTGAACGCCCGCAAGAACCGTCAGATAGAGCGGATATTCCCAGCCGCCGCCTTCGTAGCCGAACATCCATCCGTTGCCCCAATGCGCCCACGTCGCGCCAGCAAGTATTGGGACGCAGGCGAGCGCGACCCACCGGGTCTGAAAGCCAAGAATCAAAAGGATTCCGGCGACGGCTTCGAACACGAAAACAGCGTACGCCATCCACGCCGGGAGACCGAGGGACATGAAAAACTGTGCTGTGCCCGGCAGCGTGAACACAAACAGCTTTAGCCACAGGCTGTGGGCGAGAAACATGATTCCTAGTGCGACCCGCAGGATCAGGGCCGCCAACATGGGATTGACTTGAGTCGACATTGCGATACCTCCATATAGATGCAATTGCATCTAAATATAGAAGAGCTTATCGCTTGTCAATATAGATGCATATGCATATAAATAATTGCCATGGAACCACCACACATATCCCCAAAGAAAATTGACGCCTGGATCGCGCTGGTTCGGGCGCAACAGGGTTTGCTCAAATCCATCGAGACGGCGCTCAAGAACGCCGGTCTCCCTCAGTTATCGTGGTACGATGTTTTGTTGGAACTGAGCCGGCCGGGCGTAGACGGGCTCAGACCCATGGAGCTGGAAAAGCGCCTCCTGTTGCCTCAGTACGGCATGTCGCGGCTGCTCGACCGACTGGAAAAAGCCGGGCTGATCGCGCGCATCAAGGCACCGGAAGACGGGCGCGGTCAGATTATTCGCATCACGGACACGGGGCGGGATATGCAAGCCAAGATGTGGCCGGTGTATGCCACGGCGCTGAATGTGGCGTTCGCACAGAAGCTCTCCGTTAAGGAAGCGGATCAGTTGCGCGCTGTACTTTGCAAACTGGAGGCTACCGGCGAGCGACGCTGATCCGCGTGAACCGTCCAAAATCCATCGTGAGCACGCCTAGACGTCCAAATTAGCGACCTTGAGTGCGTTCTCCTGAATGAAGTCACGACGCGGCTCCACCACATCGCCCATCAAGGTCGAGAACACCTCCTCGGCCTCGTCGACATGATTGATCCGGACCTGCAGCAACGAGCGCACATCGGGGTCCAGCGTCGTCTCCCAAAGCTGGTCCGGGTTCATCTCGCCCAACCCCTTGTAGCGTTGGATCGAAATTCCCTTGCGGCCGAGATCGGTGATGTGATCGACCAACGACACCGGGCCCGTGACCGGCAGTTCCTTATCCTTGGTTTCCAATACCCCGTGCTTACCGTACTGGGCCTGCAGCGTGCCGGCGAAACCGTCCAACTCCCGCGCGTCCTTGGAGCGCATAATGGCGCCGTCGATAACGTGCTTTTCCTCGACCCCGCGCAGCACACGGCTGAATTCCAGGCCGCCGTCGTCAAGCGCGCGGCCGTTCCAGCCGCGCTCGTGTTCGGTGACCAGCGCATCCAGGCGCCGCGCGATGTAGGTCGCGACCTCGGTGCCCTGTTCCGGCGCGGCCAGTATCTCGGGATTGAGTGCGCCAAGGATCGCAGCTTGCTCGAGAATCTCGGTGGGGACGTGATTGGAAAGACGTTCCAACAGCCCCTTAACCCGACGCGCCTCGACCGCAAGCGCTTGCAGATCGGTTCCGGCGATCTGGTCGCCGCCGAAAGTCACGAAGACCGTCCCGTCGTCGATCGCGGAATCGAACAGGAAGTTCTCCAACTCGGGATCGCCCTTGAGGTAGACTTGCGAATTCCCACGCTTGGCCCGGTACAGCGGCGGTTGTGCGATATAGAGGTACCCGCGCTCGATCAGTTCCGGCATCTGACGGAAGAAGAAGGTCAGCAACAGCGTACGGATGTGGCTGCCGTCGACGTCGGCGTCCGTCATAATGATGATCTTGTGATAGCGGCATTTCTCGATGTCGAAATCTTCACGCCCGATACCGGTGCCGAGCGCCGCGATGAGAGTACCGATCTCGTTGGAACTGAGCATCTTGTCGAACCGCGCCCGCTCGACGTTGAGGATTTTCCCCCGTAGCGGCAGGATCGCCTGGAAGCCCCGATCCCGCCCCTGCTTGGCGGAGCCGCCGGCGCTGTCCCCCTCGACGATGAACAATTCGGATTTCTCCGGATCCCGCTCCTGGCAATCGGCGAGTTTGCCGGGCAAGGAACTTATATCCAGTGCACCCTTCCGCCGCGTCAGCTCGCGCGCCTTGCGCGCCGCTTCGCGGGCTGTCGCCGCATCGACGATCTTGGTCAGGATCTTCTTGGCTTCCGTCGGGTGTTCCTCGAACCAGCGGTCGAACCCTTCGGACAGCAGGCTCTCGACCACCGGCCGCACCTCCGACGACACCAGCTTGTCCTTGGTCTGCGAGGAGAACTTGGGATCCGGCACCTTGACCGACAGGATGCAGGTCAGCCCCTCCCGCGCGTCGTCACCGGTGACGGAGACCTTCTCCTTCTTGGACACCAATCCCGACGACATGAACTTATTGATGGTCCGCGTCAGCGCCCCGCGATAACCCGCCAGGTGCGTGCCGCCGTCGCGCTGTGGGATGTTGTTGGTGAAGCACAGCGTGGTCTCGTGATAGCTGTCATTCCACTGCATCGCCAGCTCGACGGTAATCCCGTCCTTCTCGCCGCCGACCGCGATCGGCTCCGGCAACAACGAGGTCTTGGAGCGATCGAGAAATTGCGCAAACGCAATCAAACCGCCTTCGTAGTGCAGGTCGACCACGACCGGGTCGGGGCTGCGGTCATCGGTCAGTTGCAGCGCGACGCCCGAGTTCAGGAATGCGAGTTCGCGCAGCCGGTGCTCCAAGGTGGCGAAGTCGTACTCGGTCATGGTGAACGTTTCAGGCGACGCCTTAAACGTAATGAGGCTTCCGGTCTCCGGCTCGCCCCCATCGGTCAGCGGCGCATCGCCGACGACCTCGAGCGGGGCCACGGCCTCGCCGTTCTCGAAGCGGACCCGATGCTCCTTGCCGTCGCGGTAGATCTTGAGTTCGAGCCAATCAGAGAGCGCGTTGACCACCGACACGCCGACGCCGTGCAGACCGCCCGAGACCTTGTAGGAGTTTTGATCGAATTTCCCGCCGGCGTGCAGCTGCGTCATGATCACTTCCGCCGCCGAGACGCCTTCTTCGGGGTGAATGTCGACCGGAATACCACGGCCATTGTCGGACACCGTGACCGAGCCGTCGCCGTTCAGGGTGACCCGCACCAAGTCGCAATAGCCGGCAAGCGCTTCGTCGATGGCGTTATCGACAACCTCGTACACCATGTGATGCAGACCCGATCCGTCATCGGTATCGCCGATATACATGCCGGGCCGTTTGCGGACCGCGTCCAATCCGCGCAAGACTTTGATCTGATCGGCGCCGTAGTCCTCCGGATCGCTCGGTTGCACTGCCGCCTCGTCGATCTCGTTCTGGTCCATATCGGTTTCGGTGTCGTCGCTCATAATTCTCGGTTTTTCCGTTTTTGTTTCACGCCGCGTGCGCCGTCACGGTGCCCGCGGATACTTGGAAGAAGGCGGCCCGGCCCCGCATGCCCTCGAACAGACCGGCATCGGTCCCAGTCATCCACGTCTGCGTATCGAGCTCGTCGACAAGGTCGAACAACGCCAACCGGCGCTCCGGATCGAGATGCGCTGCGATCTCGTCCAACAACAGAAGGGGTCTGCGGCCTCGCTCGGACGCTTGCATGCGCGCGTGCGCCAGGACCAAGCCGATCAACAACGCCTTCTGCTCCCCGGTGGAACACAGCGCTGCCGGGCGGCCGCTCACAGCGTGCACGACCACCAGATCGGAACGGTGCGGCCCTGTATGGGTGCGTCCATCCGCGGCATCGCGTGGCCGATCCGTCCGGAGTAGGTCGCGGAACGTGTCCTCGGCCGCCAACGCCGGACCATCGTCAAGCCAACCCTCGGGCCCGCCGGACAAGCTGAGGACCGCCGTCGGAAACGGCCCCTGGGAGGATGCCGCGAAGGCCGACAGACGACCGACCATATCCCGACGGGCCGCAGCGACGGCCATGCCCTTTTCAACCATGGTCGCTTCCAACGCATCGAGCCAACTCGGGTCGGCGGCGGCACCGCGATCGGCCAGCAGCCGCGCGCGCTCGCGCATCGCTTGTTCGAAGGCTGTCACCCGTCCGGCGTGCGCCGGGTCGGACGCATAGATCAGGCGATCCAGAAATCGCCGGCGGCCGCCGGGCCCATCCAGAAAAAGGCCGTCCATCTGCGGGGTCAGCCAAACCACCGCGATGTGATCGGCGAGCGCGCTTTGCGCTTTCTCCGTCACGCCGTCGACCCGGACCACCCGCCGTTCGCGCACGCCTGCCGCATCCGGGTCGAGCCCGGTTCCAAGGTCGGTGCGTCCGCCTGGCCCGCCCAGCCGAGCCGCAACGGCCCACGTTCTTCCCGTCGGCACCGCCGATCCGGCATCACATCGGGTAACCTCCGACAACTTGGCACGCCGAAGCCCCCGGCCAGGCGCGAGGAACGAAACCGCTTCGAGAATGTTGGTCTTGCCCGCTCCGTTGGCGCCGCTGAGGACGACACTGGCGCCAGCGGGCTCCACGGTCGCCGTCGTGTAATTCCGAAAATCGTTGAGCATAAGGCGGTCGACCGCGACGCGGTCGGCAGCGCCATCGCACGCGGACATGTCGTCCGTTTCGGCTTGAACGGCGGATAGCGGGGTCAAGCGGGCAAATCCATTCGTGCCCCGATCACACCCGCATCGGCATCAGGACGTACAGTGCCGCATGATCGTCGGTACCATTGATGATGGTCGGCGACGCGGCATCGGCCAGATGAAAGACCGCCGTGTCGCTGTCGATCTGGCGCGCGATATCGAGCAAGTAGCCGGAATTGAAGCCTATTTCCAAAGCATCCGCGCCGTATTCGACCTCGACCTCTTCTTGGGCGCTGCCGTTTTCCGGACTGGACGCCGACAACGACAGGGTGGTGCCGTCGAGGCCGAGTTTTACGGCACGGGACTTTTCGGTCGAAATGGCGGACACCCGGTCCACGGCATCCGATAACAGCTTACGATCCACCACCATTTCCTTGTCGTTACCGGTCGGAATCACGCGCTGATAATCGGGGAACGTGCCGTCGATCAACTTCGATGTCAGCACGGCATCGTCAAAGGAGAACCGAACCTTAGCCTCGGACAACGCCAGTTCCACATCGTCACCGGTTTCGTCGATCAATTTGCGGATTTCCCCGACGGTCTTGCGCGGAACGATGACCCCCGGCATGCCGGCGGCGCCGTCCGGCAGCGGCAATTCGAAGCTGGCAAGGCGGTGGCCGTCCGTCGAGACCGCACGCAAGGTCGGCGTGTCATCGCGATCCGAGACATGCAGATAAATGCCGTTGAGGTAATAGCGCGTTTCTTCGGTTGAGATCGCGAACCGGGTCTTGTCGATCATCAGCCTGAGATCGCCGGCGGCGATGGCGAACGTGTGCGCATATTCGCCGCCCGCCATAACCGGAAAATCCTCCGTCGGTAGGCAAGACAGGGTGAAGCGCGAGCGCCCAGCGCGGATCGTCAATTTGCCGTCGCCGGGGGCTTCCAATTCGATCTGCGCGCCGTCCGGAAGCTTCCGGACAATCTCGTAGAATGTGAGCGCGGGGGCCGTCGTCGCGCCTGGTGTCGCAACGGTCGCCGTGACCTGCTCGACGATATCGAGATCCATATCTGTGGCGTTCAAAGTCATCCGGTCCCCGGTCGCTTCGATCTTAACGTTGGACAAAATCGGAATCGTGTTGCGCCGCTCGACCACGCTTTGCACATGCCCCAAGGACCGCAAAAGATCGCTTCTCTCGATGGTCAGTTTCATACTTGCTTACCCGTACTTGCTTCGTTACTCGGCGGCGTCCGGCGGCGAGCCGACACACATCCGCGACCATAATTTCACGCCTTGAGAGGAGACCGACAGGGACCCATGACGGCGTTCATTCCGCACCCGAACCGGGCGTCAAGAGAACGGCCAAAAAGGCGTTGGGAATTATAGCAGACAGCCTCTGGGACCCAAGCCTTTTACGGCATCGGGCAGAGGCGATTACAGTCGCCTAAGGCGCTTTATTTTCAATGCGTTAACCGCCATGCTGCGGCAGCCCACGTCGGAACGGTTCTCAGCCCTCGAGCATACGGCGCAAAAGCTCCACATCTTCGGCGAATCCGGGATCCGATGCCTTCAATTCTTCGACCTTGCGGACCGCGTGCATGACGGTCGTATGGTCACGCCCGCCGAACTTGCGGCCGATCTCCGGCAGCGACCGGGCGGTAAGTTGTTTGGCCAAATACATGGCCACCTGGCGGGGCCGCGCCACCGAGCGCGCCCGACGTGCCGAATGCATATCCGACAACCGAATATTGAAGTGGTTGGCGACCTGCTTTTGAATCTCTTCGATGGTCACACGGCGGTCATTGGCCCGCAACAGATCGTGCAGGACCTCCTGCGTGGCCTCGATCGTAATATCGCGACCGATCAATTGCGCGTGCGCGACGACCCTGTTCAGACCGCCCTCAAGCTCGCGCACATTGGCGGTGATCTTGTGCGCCAGGAATTCCATGACCTTGGACGGCACTTCGGTCCGCAGGTTGGCGGCCTTGGATTGCAGAATGCCGAGCCGCAGTTCATACGTGGTCGCATGGATATCGGCGACCAGGCCGCAGTTCAGGCGCGAGATCAACCGCTCTTCCATACCGACGAGGTCGGACGGCGATTTGTCCGCGGACAACACGATCTGCCGCCCTTGGTCGACCAACGCATTGAAGGTGTGAAAGAACTCTTCTTGGGTCGACTCCTTGCCGGCGATGAACTGCACATCGTCGATCATCAGGACATCGACGGAGCGGAACTGATCCTTGAAGTCCATGGTCGTGCTTTCGCGGATCGCCTGCACGAACCGATGCATGAATTTTTCGGCCGACATGTAGACGACCGTACGCTCCGGCGTCGTTTGGCGAATATGCCAGGCAATCGCATGCATCAAATGCGTCTTGCCGAGGCCTACACCACCATAAAGGAACAGCGGATTGAACGGCACCCGTTCGGCCTCTGCGACCCGTTGCGCCGCCGCATAGGCAAATTCGTTCGGCTTGCCGACCACGAAGTTCTCGAACACGAACCGCGGATCCAAGGCGGCGCTCAAGCCCTCGCGCCCGGCGGTCGTCTCGCGCACGCTGTCGCCACCAGCGGGCGGCGACTGGCGGCGGATCCCGCCGCGCACCTGTTGTTTGGCACGGTCACTGCGCACAGCCACCTCAACCGACCCGACGGCCGGCGCCTCGTCCTGCCATAACGTGGCGATACGCTCGGCATAATGGGCAACGATCCAGTCCCGCATGAACCGGGTCGGCACCGTGGCATCGACCACACCGTCGCTCACCCCACGGATGCTCATCGGCTTGATCCAGCTCTGGAACGCCGCCTCGCCGATTTCCGCGCGCAGGCGATCGCTAACGGTCTCCCATTGCGCTTTCAGAACGTCGTCACCCTGTCCAGCCGTGGGCGCTTTACCGGCACCGTCGACAACTGGATCTTTGCTGTCATGTTGCTGGTTGTGGAGATGCATGGATTGAGGAGTCGGCATCGCGTCGGTCATCCGTCTATCAGGCCCCCGCCTTTCGGCACTTCGTTTCTTGTTCCGCCGACCACCGCCTTGGACGGCGCCGATCAGTCACCCTGCCGTAACGTCACGGGGACAGGTGCCAAGCACCCCACGGCCAATCCCCTGCCATCAGTCTCGCGCCGCCGATGTCATTCGCCGCCGGACCCCCAAATCCGAACCGCGACCGCCCATTGCAGGCGAAACGACACGAAAGGCGGCCTGCCGACCGCCATGCCGGAACACGTCCGGCAGACTGCTCCATTCACCTTACGCGACGCAAATAACGCCGAAAGCCGAAAAAGAACAAAACCAATAAATTTCAAGTAACGGATAAATAAAAAATAAAAATGTACGAAAAAACCGCTCAAATCATAAGCAGAAAGACAAGCGTTTCTTGGGCGACCTCCCCTGATGACTTTAGAGCCCCGCTTCGATGACTCATGAGTGACAGGGATACTACGGAGGACCACGCGCCGTGACAACAGGCCGTGCGGCCGATTCGCGCAAATAAATTAAAAAAATCCACTTGACTTTCGATACCCCGTTAAAAGCCAAGCACTTAGCTGCAGCCCTTGCTCAGCAAGGGTTTCGGCCCCTTCAGCGCCCCTCGGAATGACTAAAAAAAAGGCATAAAAAAAGCCGCCCGGAAGAAACGGACGGCTTTTCAAACACTTGCTGAAAAAAGCGTGTTCGGCGATCAGGCCGCCATCGCTTTGATGCGCCGCGACAACCGCGACAACTTGCGGGACACGGCGTTGGCCGGAACGATGCGTTTTTGCGCACCCCGGTGCATTTTCGGCTGCGCCGCACGCAAAGCATCGCGGGCGGCCTGTTGGTCGCCACTTGCAATCGCTTCTTCGACTTTGCGGACCGCGGAGCGGATCTCGCTCAACCGGCTGCGGTTGACCGACGCACGGCGTTCCGTCTGGCGGATGCGTTTCTTGGCGGAGGCAGAATTAGCCATCTCGAAAACCTCTATAATCAGAACCGTTGTTCTTGGAAACGCGGGTTTATATAGGCCGCGCCGAGCGTCGTCAAGGCACCGTTTTACCGTAAAGTTTCAGGGTGCTGCAGGGCTCAGGGAGAACCGTACGGCGGTTGTCCCTTGGGGTCCCACCGTGATCTCCAGGCGCAGGCGCTCCCCATCACGCAGAAACGCATTCTGCGCCGTTGGCCGCCACCCCAATTGCGGCAGTACCGATGCATAAAACGCCTCTACGCGGTCCGGCGTCACGGCCCCGCCGGCGCGGGCCTCGGCGATCCGACCGTTCGCGGTCTCGAAAAAAACAGCGCTTTCGGCTTCTTCGGCCAACCCGTCCATGATCGGCAAATCCTCGATCACGCTCAAGAACGCATCGGCAGCGCGGGCGGGCGGCGCGGCGTGCAACCCGGCGACCACAACGGCCAAAAGCGTGAGATATCGGATCATGTGCCGCATCTAACATCAGCGCTGGCAGTTAGGACAGTAAAATGTCGCTCGCCCGCCCTGCATAAGATGTCGGATTGGATAGCCGTCGCCGCAGCGGGGACACGGCGCCTCGGCGCGGCCGTAAACCTTGAACCGGTGCTGGAAGTATCCGAGCTCGCCCGAAGTCTGGCGATGGTCGCGAAGCGACGAGCCGCCGGCGGCAATGGCGTCCGTAAGAACCTCTCGCACAGCCTGGGCCAAACGGTCGGCCCGGCCCCGCTTCACCGTCCGCGCCGTCCGTTTCGGCGAAATGCGCGCCCGAAAAAGGGCTTCCGAGGCGTATATATTGCCGACACCGGCAACGACCCGCTGGTCCAACAGAGCGACCTTGATGGCGGATCGTTTCTCGCCAAGTCCATCCGCCAGCGCCGCCCCGTCGAAGGCGTTGGACAGCGGCTCCGGACCGAGCCCGGCCAATAACTTGTGATCGAGCACCCGACCCGCGTCGATCAGGTCCATGATGCCGAAGCGGCGCGGATCGTTGTAGCGGATGGTGACGCCGTGATCGGTGACGATTTCCATGTGATCGTGCGCCTCGCGCGGCGGGGCGTCGGCCTCGAACACGCGGTAGCGGCCGGACATGCCGAGGTGCGAAAGCCAGACGAGATCGCCGCTCATCCGAAATAAGAGATACTTGGCCCGCCGGTCGATCCCGATAACCGATCGGCCCTGCAGGCGCGACGCCATGTCTTCCGGCAAGGGAAACCGAAGATCGCCGCGAAACAGTTGGACGTCGGCAAGGCGGACACCCTCTAGAACCGGTTCCAGTCCGCGGCGCACGGTCTCGACTTCGGGCAGTTCTGGCATGGACGGGTCCTTGAAAGAAAAATCGTGGTCTTGGTTTGTGACCGTAGCGTGTCAGGAGCGCTTCGGCTATGGTCGCCGCCATGACAAAAGAAAAAACGCAACCGTCCGAGCCGGAAACGGTCCCGTTCGGGTACCGCGACGTCTCCGCGGATGAAAAAACCGGGCTCGTCAGCGAGGTATTCGCCTCCGTCGCCGGCAAGTACGACCTGATGAATGACTTGATGAGCGTCGGGGTCCATCGGCTCTGGAAAAACGCCATGATGGATTGGTTGGCGCCGCGCCCGGAGCAAAGCCTGCTCGATGTAGGCGGCGGGACCGGTGACATCGCGCTGCGCTGGCATACCCGCGGCGGCGGCCCTGTCAGGGTGGTCGATTATTCCGCCGACATGATCGCCGTCGGCCGGGACCGGGCGCTCGATCAAGGTATTCTCGACGGCATCGAATGGATCGTCGGCAACGCCGAGGACCTACCGATTCCGGACCGCAGCGTCGATGTCTATGCCACCGCCTTCTGCTTGCGCAACGTCGCCAGATTGGACCGCGCACTAACCGAGGCGCGTCGCGTACTGCGGCCCGGCGGCCGGTTCCTGTGTCTGGAATTTTCCAGGCTCGCCGTGCCCGCTTTTGTCGAGATCTACGAGACGTGGTCGTTCAAAGTGATGCCGGCGTTGGGCGAGTGGATTGCCGACGATCGGGAGTCTTATGTGTATCTCGCAGAGAGCATCCGCCGCTTCCCCGACCAACAAGCCTTCGCCGGCATGATCGCCGATGCCGGGCTCGGCAATATCAAGGTGCGCAATGTTTCGGGCGGGATCGCAGCCATGCATTCGGCGTGGCGGGTCTGAGGCCGTTCCCATGTTGCGCAGTCTCAAACACGTCCGCAGGCTGTTTTCGCTTGCCCGGCTGCTGGCCAAGCACGATGCGTTGTTCGCGTTGGAATTGGCGGGCGTGCCGAACCCCTTGCTGCGCGCGACCAAGATCGGAATGCGCCCCGCTCAGGCGGACGGTCGACCGGGAGAGCGCCTCGCCCGCGCTCTGAACGAGGCCGGACCCAGCTTCATCAAGCTGGGACAGGCCTTATCGACCCGATCGGACTTGCTCGGCGAGGACATTACAGACGACCTTTCTGCCTTGCAGGACGACCTACCGCCATTTTCCGCAGACGCCGCCCAGGCAGCGATCGAGGAGGAGTTTGGGGTCCCGGTCGACGAATTGTTTGCCGCATTTGACGAGACACCGGTCGCCGCGGCCTCCATCGCTCAGGTACACTATGCCGTCACCCACGACGGCCACGATGTCGCCGTCAAAATCCTGCGCCCCGGCATTGAAAAAAAATTCACCGACGACGTGGATTTGCTCCGGTGGCTGGCGGAGATGGCGGAGCGCACCCAGCCGCAATTACGCCGATTGAAACCCGTTGCGTCCATCGAAACCCTGGCCGATACGGTGGAACTGGAGATGGACCTCCGGTTCGAAGCGGCAGCGTGTGCCGAACTTGGCGAGAACTTCGCCACCGACCCGACGTTCAAGGTGCCGTCGGTCTATTGGCATTTGACCGGCCATCGGGTGCTGACCACCGAGCGTCTGATTGGAGGCATCCCGTTGGACGACCGCGATGCGATCGTCGACGCCGGATTGGACCCGGTCGATGTTCTTACCAAGGCGGCCGCAGCGTCGTTCAACCAAGTATTCCGCGACGGTTTTTTTCACGCCGACACACATCCCGGCAATATGTTCGCGCTGCCGGATGGCCGCGTGGCGGTGGTCGATTTCGGGATCATGGGGCGCATCGATCTGGCAACGCGGCGCGCCCTGGCGGATATGCTGACGGCGTTCCTGACCCGCAATTACCGGCGCGCCGCCGAGGTCCATTTCGAGGCGGGTTGGGTGCCACGCGACCGCTCGGTCGACAGCTTTACACAAGCCTGCCGCTCCATCGCCGAGCCGATCCTCGACAAGCCGCAGAACGAAATCTCCATCGCCCGGCTTCTGGCGCAGCTGTTCCGGATCACCGAAACGTTCCGCATGGAGACCCAGCCGGAGCTTCTCTTGCTGCAAAAAACCATGCTGGTCGCCGAAGGCACGGCGCGGAAGCTCGCCCCAGACGCCAACATGTGGTTCCTGATCCGTCCCTTGATCGAAGATTGGATGCACGACAACTTCGGGCCCGAGGCAAAAGTCCGGGATGCGTTACAGAACGTCACCGAGGTGGTGGAACGCCTGCCGGATATGATCTCGGATGTCGAAAAGAGTACGCAGATGCTGGCCGAAGGCCGGGTTAAGCTGCACCCCGATACGATCCGAGCGCTGCGCGGCGAGGATTCACCCCCCGGCGCGCGCAACGCCCAGGTATTGTGGATCGTGGCACTGGTGCTATTGGTCGTTTTCGTCGTCGCCCTGTTCGACTGAAGTCTTCACGAACGGCTTGAGCCGCAGTTTGGTGCGGTGATCGGCGGGCCCTTCGGCGCCGGTCGGCCGGTATCCGCGGTAATAATCCTTTTGCCATTTTTGGTCGCGCGCCGGCGTGCCCGGGGTCAACAAGTCGGCATTGAAGGTGTTGCGGCTCGCCGACCAAGCCTTGTGCTCTTGCAACGTTTCCACATCGCTCTCGAAGGGATGAATCTCCGGCTCGACCTCTTCCAACGCCGTCCGGACCATCGGAAAGATATGGCAGAACGGCTCTTCCGGTTCGAACCGGACTTTCGTCTCGGCGCGGGTGAATAGCCAGTTCATGGTAAAGGTGTACGGTGACCAGTCGGTCTCGATCACCCCGGTCAGTGGTTGTATTCCATCCTTTGGGCTGTTGACCGGCCCTTGCGCGATCAGGCTGACACCCGGCGCGGTCTTGAACAAATAGCCGACATGGAACGTCAAGATGCCGGACCCGAAATGCGTCGTCGGCATCAGACCCTCGCCGTGCGGCATGATCGTGATGTCGTCTTTCGTCGGTCCGCCGTTCCAGACCGCATCGAACCCTTGCGGCGCACACAGTTCCCAACCGTGTGCGTTGGCGATGGTCAACGGCAGACACCGATAGGCGTAAGCATCCGGCAGGGCGTCCATCCATGCCCGTCCAGATGGTGCCGGCCGCAAGGTCGGCGGATTTTGAACGGTGGGGTAGGCGATAAGCTTCAACGGCGGAATCCTCTCTTGATACCGGCGACGTTAGCGGAAAGAACGCGCGGTTTCTATTGCGCATAGAGGCATATTGACCTAAGTACAGCAGAGTTTCGTGATTTAGCGCGTTTTCACATTTCGAGCGTCGAACATGCACGGCAAACGTATTTTGTTGATTGTTTCCGGCGGCATCGCCGCCATCAAGGTGCCGGAGTTGATCCGCGGCCTTCGCGAGCGCGGTGCACTGGTCCGCTGCGTGTTGACCGAGGGCGGCAAGCAGTTCGTCACCCCGCTCAGCCTCTCGGCGCTGTCCGAAGACAAGGTCTATGACGACTTGTTCTCGCTGACCGACGAGCACGAGATGGGCCATATCAATCTGTCTCGCGATGCCGACGTCCTGCTGGTGGCGCCGGCGAGCGCCGACATCCTGGCGAAAATGGCGGCCGGACTGGCGACGGATCTTGCGACCACGGTACTGCTGGCGACCGACAAGCCCGTGCTATGCGCACCGTCCATGAACGTGCGCATGTGGGAGCACGCGGCGACCCAGGCCAACGCCGCAACCCTGCGGAACCGTGGCGTCGCGATGATCGGCCCCAACGAGGGCGACATGGCGTGCGGCGAATTCGGCATGGGCCGCATGTCGGAACCAGCCGAGATCATCGCCGCCATGGCCGATTTTTTTTTAGCGGCGCCCAAGCCGCTGGCCGGACGCCGGGCGATCGTGACCAGCGGCCCGACCCATGAGCCGATCGACCCGGTTCGCTACATCGCCAATCGCTCCAGCGGCAAACAGGGCCATGCCATCGCCGATGCGTTGGCGCAGCTGGGCTGCGAAACCGTTCTGGTGAGTGGCCCGTCGGCGTTGCCCGATCCCACAGGCGTAACCGTTCAGCGCGTTGAGACGGCGCGCCAGATGTTGGACGCGGTGACGGGCGCGTTGCCGGCGGATATCGCCGTGTGCGCGGCGGCGGTTGCCGATTGGCGCCCAGAGACAGAAGCCGCGCAAAAGATGAAGAAGGACGGCGGCGCGATGCCGACGCTCGCGATGACCGAGAACCCGGACATCCTGGCGACCGTCGCGGCGGCCGGCAATGCTCGTCCGGGCTTGGTGATCGGGTTCGCCGCGGAGACCGACGACGTGATCCGCCACGCCACCGAGAAGCGCGCCCGCAAAGGCTGCGACTGGATCGTCGCCAACGACGTATCGCCGGCAACCGGTACCTTCGCCGGCGACGACAACACCGTCCACGTGATTACCGCCGACGGATCCGAAGATTGGCCGAAGATGGCAAAGTCCGATGTCGCCGAGCGGTTGGCGCTTCGTATCGCGCAGCATTTCGAGGCCGCCGAATGAACCACGTGACCGTCGATGTGGTGCGGTTGGATCACGGCCGCGACCTGCCCCTGCCCAAATATGCCACACCCGACAGCGCCGGCATGGATTTGCTGTCGGCGGAAGCGGGCGACGTGACCTTGGAGCCCGGGCAACGTGCGATGCTCGCGACAGGGCTCGCCATGCAACTGCCGGCCGGGTTCGAAGCCCAGGTCCGGCCGCGCTCCGGCCTGGCCGCCAAACACGGCATCACCGTCTTGAACACACCGGGCACCATCGATGCCGATTATCGGGGCGAAGTGAAGGTGATCCTGATCAACCTCGGCGACGCACCGGTGACCTTGGCGCGGGGCGACCGGATCGCACAGATGATCATCGCACCGGTAACCCAAGGCGTTTGGCGCGAAGTCGACGATCTGGACAGTTCGGAACGGGGCGCCGGGGGTTTCGGCTCAACCGGGATCAAGACCTAAGACCATCGTGGGGGGTGTATGCCGCGCATAACGAAGAAAATGCTGTTCGCCATCGAGGCCGTGCTGGACATCGCCTATCACGCGGGCGCAGAGCCGGTGCAGAGCCGCGAAATCACGCGGCGGCAGAACATCCCGCAACGCTATCTTGAACAGGCGCTGCAGCACCTGGTGCGCGACAATATCCTGGTCGGCGTGCGCGGGCCGCGTGGCGGCTATCGTCTGGCACGCGAAAGACGGCGAATCACGGTCGGAGAGATCGTCCGCTCCGTCCGCAAGATGGAGACGGCGGAGGATCCGCTCAACAGCGATCACGGCTCGGACCTGGGCGACAAGGTGGTGCGGCCGCTTTGGAGCCGCGTGCAGGAGCAAATCATGCACGAACTCGACGCAACGAGCATCGACGATCTCTGCAAATCGGCCAATGCCGCCGGCATCGAGAGCGAAGGCCGTCAGAACCTGGATTTCACCATCTGACGTCAGCCCGAATCATGCCTATATATCTATTGGCCGCTGGGAAGGAGACGTGGCATGAACGATAATGAGCGCGCCCCGCGCACGGCCGAGTTTCGCGGCAAGATCTACGACAATATCGTCGATACCGTGGGCGCAACTCCATTGGTGCGGCTCAGCCGTATCGCCGCGGCCCGGGGCGTCGGCGCCAACATCATCGCGAAATGCGAGTTTTTCAATCCTCTGGCATCGGTCAAGGACCGCATTGGCCTGGCCATGATCGAGGCCGCCGAACGGGACGGGCGGATCGCCCCGGGCGCGACCTTGGTTGAGCCGACGTCCGGCAACACGGGGATCGCGTTGGCGTTCGTCTGCGCGGCAAAGGGCTACAAATTGGTGCTGACCATGCCGGAAAGTATGTCGATCGAGCGGCGCAAGATGCTGTTGTTGTTAGGGGCTGAGACCGTGCTGACTCCGGCAACGCTCGGCATGCGCGGCGCCATCGAAAAGGCCGAAGAGATCGTGCGCGATACCCCCGGCTCGATCATGCTGCAGCAATTTCAGAACCCGGCGAACCCGGAAATTCACTGCACCACCACCGCCGAGGAGATATGGGCCGATACAGGGGGCGCGGTGGACGTCGTGGTCTCCGGCGTCGGCACAGGCGGCACCATCACCGGGTGCGGCATTGTCTTGAAGGAAAAGAACCCGGATGTCCGCATCGTTGCGGTGGAGCCCGAAGACAGCCCGGTGCTGTCGGGCGGCGCGCCCGGGCCGCACAAGATTCAAGGTATCGGCGCCGGCTTCGTACCCGAAATCCTGAAAACGGAGATCATCGACGAGGTCCTGCAGATCGGCAACGAAACTGCGTTCGCCACATCGCGCGAAGTCGCCAGCACCGAAGGATTGGCCGTGGGCATCTCGTCGGGGGCCGCCGTGGCGGCAGCGTTGGAGATCGCCGAACGTCCGGACATGGCAGGCAAGAACATCGTCGTGATCCTGCCGTCGTTCGCCGAACGCTATCTGTCGACACCGTTGTTCGAGGGGTTGGAGTGATATGACCGACCTCACCGACGCCCAAGTCGAACGGTACGCCCGGCATATCTTGCTGAAGGAAGTGGGCGGCATCGGTCAGGAAAAGCTCCTCGACGCCAAAGTCCTGGTCATCGGCGCCGGTGGGCTCGGCTCACCGGCGGTGCTGTATCTCGCCGCCGCCGGCGTCGGCACCATCGGCGTGATGGACGCCGACGTGGTCGATCTCTCCAACCTACAGCGGCAGATCGCGCACACGACCGACCGGATCGGCATGTCCAAGGTCGAAAGCGCCGCCCAGGCAGCCCGGGCGATCAACCCGGACGTCAATGTGATCCCGATCGAGGCGCGGTTCGATGCCGCCAACGCGATGGACGCCATCGCCGACTTCGACATCGTCGCCGACGGTTCGGACAACTTCGAGACCCGATTCCTCATCAACGATGCCTGCTATCTGTCCAACAAGACCTTGGTGTCGGCGGCGATCCTGCGCTTCGACGGCCAAATCGGTACCTTCAAGGCACACGAGACCGACGCGGACGGCCATCACGGGCCGTGCTACCGCTGCATCTTCCGCGAACCACCGCCGCCCGGGCAGGTCGCGAGTTGCGCCGAAGCGGGGGTGATGGGGGCCATGTGCGGCATGATGGGATCCCTTCAGACGACCGAGATCCTCAAGGAGATCATGGGCATCGGTGACAGCCTGTCGGGATCGCTGATGGTGGTCGATGGCCTCGGCACCGATTTCCGCAAGATCAAGGTCAAAGCCGACCCAGGGTGCCCGCTGTGCGGCGACGCCCCGACCATCACCGATCTGAGCCTACATCAGGACGCGGCAGGACCGGGATGCGTGGTGCATGGCTGAGCACGCGCAACCGGACAAGCTATCCATCGTCGTCGCCAGCGGCACCTTCGAAAAGGTGCACTATGCGCTGGTCATGGCGGCCGGCGCCGCCGCCGTCGGCAAACCGGTGACGTTGTTTTTCACCATGGGCGCTTGCCAGGCGTTGCTGGCGGACGGCGGATGGAAACGGCTGCCGTCGGAAAAAGCGGATCATACCGCCACCAGCCGCGACGAAACGTTCGCCGAGACCGGCGTCGCCACCTTTGACGAGTTGGTCGAGAGTTGCGCCGAACTGGGCGTGACTTTCATGGTGTGCGAAATGGGCCTCCGTGCAGAAGGCTTGGAGGACGCACCGCTGATCGACCCGCCGGCGATCACCCGGACCGGCGTGGTCACGTTCTTTGGCGATGCGTCGCGCGACGGCGCGTTGTTCTATATCTGAACTATTCCTGCCGCCACGGCAGACCGCGCACCTTCCAACCGCCAATGGTTCCCCGTTGGCCGTCCGGGTTCTTGTCGCCTTCGAAGCCTTCCAGCACGTTGTAGCACTGCGTATAGCCACGGTGCGCCATGACCGTCGCGGTCGCCACGGATCGCACACCGGACCGGCACAGAAAAAGAATGGGGGCCGATTTATCCGGCACGGCTTCTTCGACGGCGTCCTCGAAATGCGGGTTCCGCTCCATCTTCGGGAACATCTTCCACGTGATCCGAAGGCACCCTTTGCCGAGGGCATCGAGGTCAGGACCGCCGACGAAAGCGAACTCGGCGTCGGTGCGGACGTCGATCAGAACGGCCTTCTTGTCTTCCTTCAAAAGCCGCCATGCCTCTTCAGGGGTCAGGGCACCGGCGTAGTCTATTGGTTCCGTCATGGCGCAGAGCTCCGAAGATGACGCAACATTTCGTCGACGTCGGTTAGTTTTTGCCGCGGCTGTGGATGAGCGGCTGAGGAGACCTCTAATGCTTCCAGCGCTTGCCAATCCTCGAACGTCACCACGTGGACGTCGTTTTCCGCCAAGTACGCCTGCAGCGCAGACCGTCCCGGCTTGCCGCCGCCGTCGGCGAAGTCGACGGCGATGTGCTCGGCAACCTCGGCGCCATCGGGACGCGACGACGAAATCACGCCGGTCGGGCCGCGCTTGATCCAACCGACGGCATAGACCCCGTGCTCGATGCGGCCCCGGTCGTTGGGAATGATCCCTTTCGCTTCGTCGTACGGCAGGCCGGGGATCGGTGCCGCTCGGTAGCCGATCGCCCCGACCACCAGGCCGCAGGGAATATCCGTTGTCTCGCCAGTGCCGCGGGCCTGGCCATCGACGATCTCGGTGCGCTCCACCCGGATCCCCTCGACGCGATCTCCGCCTAGGATTTCGACGGGACTGGTAAAGAACCGGAAATGCGCCCGCCGCGGGGCGGTCGCCGGGTCGTTTTCGGCAAACGCCCGAAAGGTCTCGAGATTGCGGATCGCGAGCCGCTTCGCCCGCTCCTCCATGTCGTCCGGCACCGAGTCCGGAAGATCGGCCGGGTCCGCCAGCGCAACGCCCTCTGACAGCCCCAACATTTCGCGCAGTTCGACATTGGTGAATTTCGCCTGCAGCGGCCCGCGCCGACCCAGCAGGGACACGTCGCGGATCGGCGAGTTGTCCATCGCATCCCGGGCATAGGTCGGCAGATCCGTCTTGGCCCGGCCTTCGTCGGAGCGCACCAGCAACCTCGCGACATCCAACGCAACATTGCCGTTGCCGATCACCACCGCCGCGTCGACGTTCAAATCCGGGTCCAACTCAACGAAATCCGGGTGCCCGTTATACCAACCAACGAACGCCGCCGACCCGTGCACGCCCTTCTTATCGGCACCCGGGATAGACAACACTCGATCCGCCGGCGCACCGACCGCAAGGATTACCGCGTCGTACATCGCGCGCAGCTGATCCAGCGATACATCCCGTCCAACCTCGACGTTGCCGAAAAACGACACATCGCGACCGAGCGCGGTCTTTTCGAATTTCTTGGCGACTTTCTTGGTGGTTTGATGGTCGGGAGCGACGCCGCCGCGGACCAACCCGTATGGCGTTGGCAACCGTTCGATCATGTCGACTTGAATATCGTCGATCGCACCGGTCAATGCATCGGCGGCATAGAATCCCGCCGGCCCCGTGCCGATAATCACCGCAGAGATGCTCACATCCTGCCCCCCTCAAAATGCCTGAGCCCGCCCCCGCGAGCCCGTGCGGCTTCAGTCCGCTTCGCCTTCCACCGTCCAAGTGTGGCCTTGATACAGCATGGCCTTCAAATCTTGTTCGCCCGATTTCGACCGTGCTGCCTTGCGCATGGCAGCGACCCCGTCGCCATAGGTCTCCGCCGGCGCGCAATAAATGACGCCGATGGCAATCGGCAAAGCATCATCGTCCATCGACGCCAGCATTTGCGCGATGACCGCGTTGGTCTCGTCGTGCACCAGAACCCCTGCGGCTTCCGGACCGTCATCGCCGACCGCGACGACCTCAAGCGTCAAGGTCTCGGTGTTTAGCCGCAGGCCCTTGTCGCCATTGGCGCCGAACACCAAAGGCTGGCCGTGTTCGCACGTGACCTGCCGCTCAGCGGCAACGTCTTTCTCCGTGATGTCGGCGAAAACCCCATCGTTGTAGACAATGCAATTCTGCAGCACCTCGACGAAACTTGCGCCACGATGCGCGTGTGCGCGCTTGAAGATTTCCGGCAACACCTTTTGCTGACTGTCGATGCCCCGGGCGACAAACCGGGCGCCGGCGCCCAATGCATAGGTACAGGCCGAGACCGGGCTGTCGACAGAGCCGAGCGGCGTCGACGGAGACCGGGTGCCGGCGCGCGATGTCGGCGACGCCTGACCTTTGGTGAGACCGTAAATCTCGTTGTTGAACAGCAGCACTTGGCAATCGACGTTGCGCCGAATGACGTGCATCAAATGATTGCCGCCGATCGACAGCATATCACCGTCGCCGCCGACGACCCAAACATCCAACTCGGGATTGGCGATCTTGATTCCCGTGGCGAATGCCGGGGCCCGGCCGTGGATCGTATGGAAACCGTAGGTCTCGACGTAGTACGGAAACCGCGCCGCGCAGCCGATGCCGGAGACAAACACAGTATTCGCCGGATCGGCCTCCAAATCGGCCAAGGTCTTTTGCACCGCGCGCAGGATCGCATAGTCGCCGCACCCGGGACACCAGCGAACCTCTTGGTCGGTGGCGTAGTCCTTTGCTGTTCGTTTTTGCGGGCTGAGGTCGTTCATCTTAATCCTCCACGATCCCGAGGATCGCTTCTTCGATCTCGGCAATCTTGAACGGCTGGCCGGAGATCCGATTGAGGCCCTGTGCATCGATCAGATACTCGGCACGGAGCAATGTAATCAGCTGACCGTTGTTCATTTCCGGGACCAGGACATGATCGTAGGACCGCAGCAGATCGCCCAGGTTCCGTGGCAACGGCCAGATATGGCGAATATGGATGTGCGCGACGTCCTTGCCGCGCTTGATCAAGTTATCGACGGCCCGGTTGATCGGGCCATAGGTTGACCCCCACCCGACCACCGCGAGTTTGCCACGATCCGCGCCCAAGGTGACCTCTTGGTCCGGCATGTCGTCTGCGATCCCGTCGACTTTGGCGGCGCGTATTTTGGTCATCTTGTGGTGGTTTTCGGCATCGTAAGAAATATGCCCGGTGTCGTAACTGCGCTCGATTCCGCCGATGCGGTGCATCAGATCGGGCGTACCCGGTTTCGCCCAGACACGGCTCAGGGTCTCTTCGTCGCGCATGAACGGATGAAATCCGTCCGCGTCGGTATGAAATTGCACCGGGAACGGGTCGTAGGAATCCAAATCCGGGATCCGCCAAGGTTCGGCGGCGTTGGCGATGTAGCCGTCGGTCAACAGCATGACCGGCGTCATGTACTTGGTGGCGATGCGCATCGCCTCGATGCCGACCTCGAAGCAGTCGGCGGCCGACCGGGTCGCCAGCACCGGTAGCGGCGCGTCGGCGTTGCGCCCGTATACGGCCTGGTAAAGGTCCGATTGCTCGGTCTTGGTCGGCAGGCCCGTCGACGGGCCGCCGCGCTGGGAGTTGACGACAATCAGCGGCAGTTCCGCCGCAAGCGCCAAGCCGATCGCTTCTTTCTTCAGCGCGATGCCGGGCCCCGAGCTGGACGTCACGCCGATGTTTCCCGCGTAGCTGGCACCGATCGCGGCGCAGGCGGCGGCGATCTCGTCTTCGGCCTGAAACGTCGTGACGCCGAGATGCTGCATTTTCGCCAGCGAGTGCAACAGCGGCGAGGCGGGCGTAATCGGATAAGACGCGAACAGCATCTCCAGTCCAGCGAGTTCCGCCCCCTTGGTCAAGCCCCAGGCCAGGGCCTCAGTCCCGGTGACCGTGCGATAGGTGCCCGGTGCGATCTCCGCGGGCGCGATGTGAAACCCGTGCACGCCCGGCGGCAGTTCCGCGGTTTCACCCAAAGCGTGCCCGGCGTTCAACGCGGCGACGTTGGCATCGGCGATCGCGGGCTTCGACGCAAACTTGGACCTGAGCCACTCCGTCGTCGCCGAGCGGCTGCGGTCGAACAACCAGTAAACAAACCCAAGCGCCCACATGTTCTTGGAGCGCAACGCTTCTTTTTTGGATAGATCGAAGTCTCTCACGGCTTCTTGCGTCATCGCTGAAATGTCGAGCGCAATAACCCGGAACTTGTCGACAGTGCCGTCTTCGAGAGGGTTTTCGTCGAACCCCGCCTTGGCCAGATTTCGGGCGTTGAATGTCCCCGTATCGACGATCAGCAATCCACCCGTCCGCAGACGCCCCATCTCGACTTTTAATGCCGCCGGGTTCATCGCCACCAGCACGTCGAAATCGTCGCCGGACGTCATAATCGTGCGGGCGCCGAAGTTGATCTGGAATGCCGACACGCCGAACGTGGTACCGACCGGCGCACGGATTTCCGCCGGAAAATCGGGGAACGTCGCCAAGTCGTTCCCCGCCAATGCGGTCGCTTGCGTGAACTGGCCGCCTGTCAGTTGCATGCCGTCGCCGCTGTCGCCGGCGAACCGGACCACGGCAGACTCCAAATCCTCGCGGGCGGACCCGTCCGCGGCGGACCCCGCGGCAAGATCGATCTTATTCATTGGACTTCCCAACCATCTATAACGCGCCGGCCACGGCCTGGGCCGCGTTTCCCCCTCCAACTGGGCGGAGTGTAGGCCTGCGGCAACGCGCTCGCAACCCGAGGAAAATTGTGGTTTCCCGATTGTGAACGCACGTGAGGGGCTGGCATTTCCGGGTCCCAGCCCCGATATTACGCGAACAATCGAACAGGATATGCCCCATGCCCGATAGTGCCTTCCCCACCGCCGATCCGATGTCCGTCCTTGAGGACTTGTTGCAAGAAGCCAAGGCCCAAGGCGCCGACGCGGCGGACGCGATCCTCGCCGACGGGACGTCATCGAGCTTGTCGGTGCGGCTTGGGAAGCCCGAAGACCTTGAGCGGTCCGAAGGCGCCGATCTGGGGCTTCGGGTTTTGGTCGGAAAACGCCAAGCGGTGGTGTCCTCGTCCGACATGTCGCCGGCGGCGTTGACGGAACTGGTGGCGCGCGCCGTCGCCATGGCGAAAGCGGTTCCGGAGGATGCGTTCGCGGGGCTCGCCGACCCGGATCAGTTAGCGACCAACGTCCCGGATCTCGACGAATACGATCCGTCCGAGCCGACCGCCGAGCAAATGATCGATATGGCGCAGGCGTGCGAAGACGCCGCACGCGCCGTCACAGGGGTCACGAATTCCGAAGGCGCGGAGATGAGCTTCGGCAAATCGACCATGTACCTGGCGGCGACCAACGGATTTTCCGGCAAGCGCCAGGGCTCGCGGTTTTCGCTCTCGGTCAGCGTCGTCGCTGGCGAAGGCACGGGTATGGAGCGGGATTACGATTACGCATCGACCGTGTGGCTGGACGATTTGGCGGCACCCGACGAAATCGGCCGCAAGGCGGGAGAGAACACGGTCAAGCGCCTTAACCCGCGCAAAGTCGAAAGCGCACAGGTGCCAGTTGTGTACGACCCCCGGGTTGCCTCCAGTCTGCTGCGGCATTTGACCGGCGCGCTTAACGGCCAATCGGTCGCGCGCGGCACAACGTTCCTGAAAGATCAAATGGGCGAACAGATCCTCAGCGGGGGGCTCGACGTCATCGATGATCCGCTACGCAAACGGGGTCTCAGCTCGAAACCCTTCGACGCCGAAGGGGTCGCGACGGAAACCCGGCACTTGGTGAAAGATGGGGTGCTGCAAACCTGGATCTTGGACCTCGCGACGGCGCGGCAGTTGGGACTTACCACCACCGGGCACGCATCGCGCGGTGTCGGCGGCCCGCCGAGCCCATCGTCGACCAATGTGCACTTGGCGGCGGGCGGCGTGAGCCGCGACGACCTGATCGGCGGTATAGAGAAAGGCTTCTACGTGCGCGAGTTGATCGGCATGGGGGTCAACGGCGTAACCGGCGATTATTCCCGGGGTGCCGGCGGTTTTTGGATCGAAAACGGCGAGTTCGTCTACCCGGTCAGCGAGATCACCGTCGCCGGGAACTTAAAAGACATGTTCACGAACATGACGCCGGCCGACGATCTTGAGTTCAAATACGCCACCAACGCCCCGACCATCCGTGTCGACGGGCTGACCTTGGCCGGAACTTAAAAACCCGAAATCAGCCCGGCATCAGCAGCGCGAGCGCGGCGGGGGCCAGTGTGATCCGCGCCGGCAAATGGGCAAGGATATCGCCGTCCCCTTGCACCGGATCGTTATCGACCCGCTCGACCACGATGTCCGTCGCCGGCACGATCCGCACGTCGGGCAATTTGTCGAGACGGTTGAGCGCCAACCAGATTGCGTATCGGATTGCCCGAAGCGCGCCCGGTTTCATGAACAACACGGCATAGAGGTTCGGGTCTTCCAGTCGCGCGTCGCGGGCGCACACGAACTTGCCGCCGTAGTAGTGCCCGTTGGCGATGACC
Source organism: Rhodospirillales bacterium (assembly GCA_965601835.1). GTDB lineage: Bacteria > Pseudomonadota > Alphaproteobacteria > Rhodospirillales > Casp-alpha2 > UBA4479. The sequence continues at coordinate 2,732,020 of OZ271842.1, read as the reverse complement.
GCCGATGCGACGTCCAAAGTCTCCCCATCCACGGTCACGCGGTATTTCGGGAACCGAAAAGAGAACAGCGCCTGCACGGTCGACAGCACATAGGCCGCCTTGCCCAGCAAACGCTTGATGCCCGGCTGCACTTGGTTGACCACATGCGCATCGAACCCGAAGCCGGCCATCATCACGAACCGCCGGCCATTCACCACACCGACCGAGATGTCGCGCGGTCGGCCGTGGGCGATGGTCGCAGCGATTTCTCTGGGCGAGCCGCCGAGGCCGATCTCGTGCGCCAGCACGTTGGCGGTGCCGAGCGGGATGATCGCCAGCGCCAAGTTCGGATCGGCGAGACCGTTGACCACCTCGTTCACGGTACCGTCACCGCCGGCCACGGCCACCACGTCGAAGTCGTCCGCGCTGGCGGCGCGGGCGAAGTCTTCGGCATCGCCACGCTTGGTAGTCGGCTTGACGTGAACATCAACGCCTTCGCGCATCAGCGCATCGACGATTCGCGCAAAACGCCGGCGGCGGCGCCAACCGGCGGTCGGATTGTGGATCACGAGGACACGCCGGTTTTGGTCGGCGGTTTGAACGGCGTCAGCCACCGCGGTTCTCCCTGGTTTTATTCGAAATAACAGGAGCTTAGCCAACATCAAAATAATATGTAAGTCATGTGACAAATTGATGAACTTTTTTATTCGTCACAAAAAGAAAATGTGGATCGATTATTGTCCTGACCACTAGATATAGTAACTGGGCAGGGATCGGATGAAGCAATGAACCAGATTGCGAGTCCGCAACGCAGATATCGAAGCATTTGGATATCCGACATTCACCTCGGCACCCGCGGTTGCCAGGCGGATATGCTGCTTGATTTTCTGAAGCACACCGAAAGCAAGTATCTCTACCTGGTTGGCGACATCATCGACGGCTGGCGCATGAAGCGGGCCTGGTACTGGCGCCAAGAGCACAACGACGTGATCCAGAAAATCCTCCGCAAAGCGCGCAAGGGGACCCGGGTCATCTACGTTCCCGGCAATCACGATGAGAACTTCCGCGATTTCGCCGGGCACCGGTTCGGCCGCGTCGCGGTGCTGGAGGAAACGGTGCATACCACGGCCGACGGCCGACGGTTCCTGATCCTGCACGGCGACCGCTTCGACGGCGTCATCAAATACGCCAAGTGGCTCGCGTTCCTCGGCGACAACGCCTACAACGCGGCGATCGCGGTCAACATGTGGTTCAACCACGTACGAAAAGTCTTCGGTCTGCCGTACTGGTCGCTGTCGGCGTACCTCAAGCACAAGGTCAAGAACGCGGTCGAGTACATCTCCAAGTTCGAGGACGCCGTCGTCGAAGAAGCGCGCCGGCGCGGCACCGACGGTGTGATCTGCGGGCACATCCACACGGCCGAAATGCGCGACATGGACGGCGTTTTGTACTGCAACGACGGCGACTGGGTAGAGAGCTGCACCGCGTTGGTGGAACACGACGACGGGCGGTTGGAGATCCTGCGCTGGGCCGACATTCGCGGGCTCGCGCATCAGGAGAAAGATGAATGCGTATCCTCATCTGCAGCGACGCCTGGTTTCCTCAGGTCAATGGCGTTGTCCGTTCGCTCGATACTGTAAGGCGCGGCCTGATCGACCGCGGTCACGCGGTAGACGTCATTTCACCGGACCGCTTCAAGACCGTCCCTTGCCCGACCTACCCGGAGATCCGGCTCGCCGTGCTGCCGGGCAGTAAGATCGCCAGATTGATCGAGGATTTCACCCCCGACGCGATCCACATCGCAACCGAAGGGCCGGTCGGGGCAGCAGCGCGCAAGCATTGCCTGAAACGGGGGTATCCCTTCACCACCGCCTATCACACCCGGTTCCCGGAGTACATTCACGCCCGCTGCCGACTACCGCTCAGCTGGAGCTACGCGCACCTTCGCAAGTTTCATAACGCGGGCAAGCGGATCATGGTGGCGACCCAGACCATCGAAGACGATTTGGCGGCGCGCGGGTTCAACAACATCGCCCGCTGGACACGTGGCGTCGACACCGAGCTATTCCATCTACGGGATAAAGACTTCTTGGACTTCCCACGACCCATCAGCGCTTTCGTTGGCCGGGTCGCGGTGGAAAAGAACATCGAGGCGTTCCTCAAGCTCGAACTGCCCGGCACCAAGATGGTGGTAGGCGACGGTCCGGCCCGTGCCGAATTGGAAACCAAGTACCCCGACGCCCGGTTCGTCGGCAACCGGACCGGCGATGATCTGGCGCGACACTTCGCCGCGTCGGATGTTTTTGTGTTTCCAAGCCGCACCGACACATTCGGGCTCGTCCTGTTGGAGGCGCTGGCATCCGGTATCCCGGTCGCGGCATATCCAGTGCCGGGGCCGCTCGATGTGGTCGGCGGCAGCGATGTCGGCGTCCTGGACGAAGATTTGGCCGCCGCCACGATCAAGGCGCTTGAGATAGACCCCGCCGCCTGCCGCGCCTATGCGGAGGGTTTCTCGTGGGACAAATCGATCGAACAGTTCCTCGGCAATCTCTATCCTTTCCGCGGCGAAAACGCGGTCAAAGACGCCGCCTAACCGACATTACAAACCGGTCTCGCAATGCATTGGCCCGACGGCGCGCGCGTGATATGGTCCGCGCGTCGGACTATTGGGACGCAACACCTTGGAATCTAACGGCGAAACCACATCGAAGGCGCACCTGCCGACGGGCTACCTGGTGAAACGCCTGGCGCGGGAAAACCTGCGCCAATACTGGCATTACCTGGCATTCGCGGTGGCCTGTATGGCGGTGGTCGCCGGCACGACGGCGCTGTCGGCCTATCTGATGGAACCTGTGGTCAATGACATCTTCGTGGCGCAGAACCAGGACATGCTGGTCTGGGTCTCAGCCGCCGTCCTGGCTACGTTCACGGCCAAGGGCATCGCCAACTACGGTCAGTCCCTTTTGATGGCGTTCGTCGGCCTGAGGATCGTCGCCGACAACCAGAACCGTCTGTATCGCCATTTGATCGGTATGGACCTCGGCTTTTTCCATGCCGCCACATCGGGGCGGCTGGTGTCGCGCTTCCTGGTCGATATCAACCAAATGCGTACCGCCGTATCCAATGCGGTGACGGGGTTCGGCAAGGATACCCTGTCTTTGGTCGGTCTGATCGGTGTGATGTTCTATCAAGACTGGGAACTGGCGCTGATCGCCTTCGTGGTGTTCCCCATAGCCGTCTTTCCCATTGTCCGGCTGGGTCGGCGGACCCGCAAGGTAACCGCCAACACCCAAGAAGAAATGGGCCTGTTCACGGCGATCTTGGATCAGAGCTTCCAAGGCATCCGGGTCGTCAAAGCCTATGGGATGGAGAAATACGAGAGCGGCCGCGTTTCCGGATTGGTGGAGCGGATCTTTTCGCTGACCGTCAAAGCCGCCAAGATCCGCGCCTTGGCCAGCCCAATCATGGAGACCCTGGGCGGCGTCGCAGTCGCCGTGGTGATCTTTTACGGCGGCTATCGCGTGATCCATGAGAACCTGGATCCCGGTTCGTTCTTTTCGTTCATTACGGCACTGTTGTTGGCGTACGAGCCGATGAAGCGACTCGCCAACTTGAATACCAGCCTGCAGGAAGGCCTTGCCGGCGCGCAACGCCTGTTCGCGTTGATGGACACGGCACCCGCGATCACCGAACGCGCCGACGCCAAGCCGCTGCCGGCGCCGGTGACCGGCGAGATCGTGCTGGACGGCGTGACGTTCTCCTACGACGGCGAAGGCAACGCGCTCGACGGCGTCAGCGTACAGATACCGGCAGGCAAAACCGTGGCCCTGGTGGGCCCGTCAGGGGCCGGGAAGTCAACCATTATGAACCTGATCCCACGGTTTCACGACGTCGATACCGGCGCGATCCGCATCGACGGCACGGACGTGCGCGACGCGACGTTCGAGAGCCTGTACGCAAACATCTCTCTGGTCAGCCAGGAAATAACCCTTTTCGACGATACGGTGCGCGCCAACATCGCGTACGGCAAACACGACGCCAGCGACGCCGAAATCGAAGATGCCGCCGCGCACGCCGCCGCATTGGACTTCATTCGCGAGTTGCCGGATGGGTTCGACACCCAGGTCGGCGAACGGGGTGTCAAATTGTCCGGCGGCCAGCGACAGCGCCTGGCGATCGCCCGTGCCATCCTCAAGAACGCGCCGATCCTTTTGCTCGACGAGGCGACATCGGCGTTGGATACGGAATCCGAACGGCAGGTGCAAAAAGCCCTCGATCACCTGATGCATGGCCGCACCACGCTGGTGATTGCGCACCGGTTGTCGACCATCGTCGGCGCCGATCTCATCTATGTCATTCAAAACGGCCGGATCATCGAGCACGGCTCGCACGCTGACCTGATCGAACAGGGCGGTGCCTACGAGAAGCTCTACGCCCTGCAGTTTGCAGAGGACGCCAATATCCAAATCGCGGCCGAAGGGGATTGACGCCGGGTGCCCGCATGAAGTCCGCCGTCAAACGCATCTTGAAAAGCCGTGCCGTTCGCGAGGTCGCCTGCTGGCTGGTCGCGCAGTACATCCGCGTTGTGTGGGCGACCGGTCGCTGGCACATCGAGAACAAAAATTACATCGATGAGCTGTACGACGCGAACGAGCCGTTCATTCTATGCTTTTGGCACGGGCGGCTGTTGATGATGCCCTACGCTTGGCATCGGCCTCGTCCGTTCCACATGTTGATCAGTGCGCATCGCGACGGCGAGTTGATCGCCAACACCGTCAAACATCACGGTATCAGTTGGGTCAAAGGATCCAGTTCCAAGGGCGGTGCACAGGCATTGCGGTCCTTGTTGAAGGCGCTCAAAGCCGGGGACTGCATCGGGATGACGCCGGACGGACCGCGTGGTCCGCGCATGCGTGCGTCGGACGGGATCATCAGCGTCGCGCGGATGTCGGGCAAACCGATCCTGCCGGTCACCTATAGCAGCGCCGGCGGCCGGGTCTTGTCGACCTGGGATCGGTTCTTGATCCCAAGCCTGTTCACCCGCGGACATCTCCGGTTCGATGCACCCATTCACATTCCCCGCGACGCCGACGAAGCCGCGCTAGAAGCGGCCCGCATTGCGCTCGAAGGCACCATGAACGGGTTGACCCATACGGCGGATACGGATGCCGGACGCACACCGGTAGACCCCGCACCGGAGATGTGGGAGCGTGCGGCATGATCCTTCCGCTGTACCGGCTGGCCACGTCGCTCGGCGCGCCACTGATCGACGCCTATCTGAAACGCCGCATGAAAGCGGGCAAAGAAGACCCCGTTCGCTTCGCAGAGCGCACCGGCATGGCGAGCCAAGCGCGGCCGACCGGACAGTTGATTTGGATGCATGGCGCCAGTGTCGGCGAGTCGCTCTCCATGCTGCCGGTGATCGAAGCACTGACCTCGCGACCGGGCGCGCCGTCCATCCTGGTCACCACCGGGACGGTGACCTCGGCGCGGCTGATGCACGAGCGGCTGCCGGACACCGTCATTCACCAGTTCGTACCCGTTGACCGGCTGCCGTATGTGGTTCGGTTCCTCGACCATTGGACACCCGACATTGTGTTGTGGTGGGAGTCGGAACTGTGGCCGAACCTGATTACCGAGACCCGCGCCCGTGGCATTCCGATTGTCTTGGTCAACGCCCGCATGTCGCCCCCATCGTTCGAGAAATGGCAGCGTTGGCGCGGGTTCGCACGTACCCTGTTACAAAACTTCGACGCGGTTTATGCACAAACCGACACCGATGCCGCCCGCTACGAAGCGTTGGGCGCGGACAAGGTGGAGCGCCTCGGCAACCTCAAGTTCGCTGTCCCGCCGCTGCCCTGCGACGAAGGGACGTTGGCGGAGATTCGCACCCGAACCGGCCTCCGGCCGATCTGGCTTGCCGCCAGCACGCACGCCGGCGAGGAGGAGATCGCATGGTCCGTACATCAGCGGCTGCGGGCGGAGCATCCGGACCTTCTGACGGTGGTGGTGCCGCGCCATCCCGATCGCGGTGCCGATATCGCCGAAATTTTGCGCGCGGAGGGCGCCAACATCGCGGTGCGCTCCAACAGTGAACCTGTGACCCCTGAGACCGACATCTACCTCGCCGATACCATGGGCGAGATGGGCCTGTTCTTTCGTCTGGCGCCCATCGTGTTCATGGGGAAGTCCCTGGTGCCCGAGGGCGGGCAGAACCCGATCGAGCCGGCGCGCCTCGGGGCGGCGGTGATCTCGGGACCGCACTACTGGAACTTCGACGAGATCATGTCCTCCATGGTGCAGGACGGCGGCTTGGAAATCGTCGACGACGCGGATGCGTTGTACGCGGCGGTGGCCGCCGATCTGAGGGACCCGGCACGGGTTCAGGCCCGGGCGCAAGCAGCACTAGCATATGCCGAACGGGAATCTCACGTGCTGGAAGCGTTCCTGTCGCGGATCGACCCCATGCTGGAAGATCGACACCATGCGCGCGCCTGAGTTCTGGCGCGCGCCTGCCAGCTTGCGCGCCGATGCGCTGACGCCGCTCGGCGACCTCTACGGCGCGATCACCGCTTCGCGGGCGCTGCGGCAACCAAAATGGACCGCCCCGGTGCCGGTGCTGTGCGTCGGCAACGTCATGGTCGGCGGCACCGGCAAGACGCCGGTGTGCCTTGACCTTGCAGCGCGCCTGCATGCCATGCAGCGGACACCGCATTTTCTGACCCGCGGATACGGCGGGGCCGCCAAAGGGCCGCTTCGGGTCGACCACCGCCTGCACACGGCCGCCGATGTCGGGGACGAAGCGCTGCTCTTGGCGCAAGCCGCGCCGACCTGGGTCGGCGGCGATCGGGCGGCGTCGGCGAAATGTGCGGTCGACGCGGGCTCCGATGTGCTGGTCATGGACGATGGATTTCAAAATCCCGGTCTCGCCAAGACGGCTAGCCTATTGGTGTTTGACGGCGGATATGGGATTGGCAACGGCAAAGTGTTTCCGGCAGGTCCGTTGCGCGAACCGCTGACGGGAGCACTTAAGCGGGCCCATGCGGCGGTGATCATCGGCGATGGCGACCTCGCTGAGCTGGATGGTGTGAGCGGTCCGGTATTGCGGGCGGCGGTGAAAGCGGACCCTGTGCGGGCGCGGGCGCTCGCGGGCAAGCCGGTCATCGCGTTCGCCGGGATCGGACGACCGGAGAAGTTCTTCCAGACGCTCCGCGATATTGGCGCGGATGTGCGCCGCGCGGTTGCGTTCGCCGATCATCACCCGTTCCGGCGCGATGAGATCAAGGGCCTCATCGCCGCGGCGCAGGCGGATAACGCGGCATTGGTCACGACGGCCAAGGATCACGTCCGCTTGCCGAACGACTTGATGCCAAAGGTCGAGACTTTGCCGGTCACCTTGAACTGGCAAGACGGTGCCTTGTTATCGTCGTGGCTTGGCGACTCCGTGAAGGGGCCCTAGATCATGCTGCGCCCGGCAAGCCCGTTCGAGACGTACCTACGCCATCCGTTGGAGGCGGTCGGCGTCGGCATTGTCTGGTCGGTGTTCCGTCTTCTGCCGATGGGCGCAGCCTCGGCACTTGGCGGATGGATCGCACGCACGCTTGGCCCCCGCCTTTCCGCGTCGAACCGCGCACGCGCCAACATTCGCAGAGCGCTCCCGACCAAGACCGAGGCCGAGGTCGAAGACATCGTGCGCGGCATGTGGGACAACCTTGGCCGTGTCACCGGAGAGTTTCCGCACACGGAGAAACGGCGTTTCGACAACACCGATCCGCACGTGACCGTTGAGGGATTGGAGCATCTGCTGGCGTTCCGCGACGATGGCCTGCCGGGTATGTTCTTCAGCGGCCACATCGGCAATTGGGAACTGGCGCCGCTGACCGCGGTTGGCAACGGCGTCGATACCACGTTCGTGTACCGCGAGGCCAACAATCGTCTGGTTGAGAAACTGTTCGTTTCCGGACGTAAACAGCTGAGCGCTGGTCTGTTGAAGAAAGGCAGTGAGGGCGCCAAGGGAATTATGAAGGCCCTGCGCGAGGGTAAGCACGTCGGGATGTTGGTGGATCAAAAAATGAACGACGGCATCGCCGTGCCGTTTTTCGGCATCGACGCGATGACCGCGCCGGCCTTGGCGATGATGGCGCTCCGATTCAAATGTCCGGTCATCCCGGCCCGTGTCATCCGCACCCACGGTGCACACTTTAGGATCGAGATATTGCCACCGATTTACGCCGAAGAAACCGGCGATAAGAATGCCGACGTCCGCGCCTTCATGGCGCGGGTCAACGGATTGCTTGAAGATTGGATCCGGGAGCATCCCGACCAGTGGTTATGGTTGCACAACCGCTGGCCGAAATGACCCGATAATCGATATCAGCCGCCCGACGGAGTCGAGAGGTCCGGCTTGGTAGTCTGCGCGACCGTGGACTGCTTCGGGGTCTCGGCGGTCTTGAGGTGACCGTACTTGTTGCACCCTTCGGCCAGTGCGGCACTGCCGGCGAAGGAAACGAAGGCCGTCACAGCCAGAGCAAAAAGTCCGTAACGCATGAGGCTCTCCTTTCTCGGTTAGATGAAAAACCCTAACACGAAGAATTGCCTGCGTGAAAATGAAATTCTTATTCCGGCATCGGCCCAAGCACGACCTCCGGGTCGATCGGCACGGAGCCCCATTCCAGCCCGAAATGCAGATGCGGCCCCGTGCTGCGCCCGGTGTTGCCCACGGCACCAATATCATCCCCCGCGCGAACTTCGTCTCCGACATCGACGCTGATTTCGCTGAGGTGGATATACACGGAGCGCAAGCCCAGACCGTGATCGATCAACACGGTTTTTCCGTTGAAGAACATGCCTGAGTGCGAAAACGTTACCTTACCGTCTGCGATAGCATGCACGCGCGTGCCAATCGGAGCCGCGATATCGGTGCCGTAGTGTGGTCGACGTGGCTCCCCATTCAAGATCCGCTGCGAACCGTAAACGCCAGATATCCGACCCACAGCCGGCCATACGAAACCGCTTTCGAAGTACGGCTCGTCCAATAACTCTGCGCGGGCCGATGTGATTGCTTCTCGTTCTTCGGCAATGCGCGCGAGATCGGCCGGTTCAGGATTCACTTTGCGCCGTGGCAATCCGTCGATGCGTTGGATCTTGAACTCGCGGTCGATGACGGAAACGATGCGCTGCTCCACGGCGCCGTCGGCGCGGCGCGCCACCACGGCTTTGTCACCGGCGCTGTCCCGCCCGAAACCGAGCACGAAATCGCCGCTCGGCGCGACTGGGATCTCCGTCCCATCTAGGGATACCGTGCTGCCCGGCGTCACCTTGCCGAACAGCAATCCACCCTCGACCGTGACCCGGTTCAAGGTCAGGATCGGTTCCGCCGCCGCGGGCACCGTCGCCAACAACAGCAACGTGATTGCGAAAAGCCGAACGATCACAGCAAGCTTCCTTGTCCGTCGCCACCGATTGGCTTCTTTTTCTTGCCGCTTTTCTTAGGGGCCGATGGTCCACCGGCGACCCGAGCCGCGACGTTACCGTCGGCAAGCTGAATGCCAATGTCATCGCCGGACGCGACGTCCGCAACCGATGTAACCGGTTTACCCTTCGCCGAGGTGACCAAGGCGAACCCCCGGTCTAGCACGCGCTCGTAAGAATAGCTCTCCAGCAATTTGGATTGTGTCTCCAGGGCGATCCGTTTGCGTTCGATGACCGCGCGGCCGGCACGTCGCAGATCTTCGCCCTCCCCCGTCAATCGCCGGCGGCCTTCGGCAATTCTCTGATCCGGTTTGGGAATACGCTTCGGCAGCCGCGCCCGTTTCTGGCGCAGGCCGACGCGCAGCCCGTTGGCCAGCCGACCCGACCAATCGTCCAGACGTTGCGCGGCCTCTTCCACCGTGCGGCGCAGGTTGGGAAGCCCGCGCACCGCCGCGGCCACGTCTCGCCCGGCGCCGTCCAGGGTGCGGCGGACAGCCCGAAGGGCCCGGCCCTCCAGATCCGCGACCTGCGCCACCACGTCGATCCGCACGGGCACCGCAATCTCCGCCGCTGCCGTCGGCGTCGGCGCGCGGACATCAGCGGCGAGATCGATCAGCGTCCAATCGGTCTCATGCCCGACCGCGGAGATCAGCGGAATGTCGCTAGCGGCTGCCGCGCGCACCACCGCCTCTTCGTTGAACGCCCAGAGATCTTCCAACGAGCCGCCGCCGCGCGCCACGATCAACAGATCGGGCCGGGGCACATCGCCCGCGCCCATGGCGTTGAAACCTTCGATGGCGGCGGCAACCTGCTCGGCGGCGCCGTCGCCTTGCACCAATACCGGCCAAACCAGGACGCGGCGCGGGAAACGATCCGACAGGCGGTGCAAGATATCCCGGATGACCGCGCCGGTCGGCGAGGTCACGACCCCGATCACATCAGGCAGGAATGGCAATGGCTGCTTACGCGCCTCGTCGAACAGACCTTCGTCGGCGAGTTTGCGCTTGCGCTCTTCGAGCATCTTCAGGAGCGCACCCTCGCCCGCCACCTCCAATGCCTCGACCACCAATTGGTACTTGGACCGGCCGGCATAGGTGGTGATGCGGCCGGTGGCGATCACCTCCAAGCCGTCCTCGGGATCGACGGCGAGCCGCCCCGCGGTGGATCGCCAACAGACCCCGTCGATGACGGCGTTATCGTCCTTGATGGCAAAATACAGGTGGCCCGACGCGGCCCGCTTGAAGCCGGAAACCTCACCCCGGATGCGGACATGGGCGAAGGCACCCTCAACCGTCGACTTGACCAGGCCGGAAACCTCGGTCACCGAAAAAACCGGAACGTTATCCCCGGCATTGTGGGTGGACGACGTGTCTTGCATAACTAGACTGTATGTCTCACAGGCGACGGGAACACAACCGTCGATGATGCATTGGGCAGGAGGGGTCTGATGAAGGTATTGATCGTCGGCGGCGGCGGCCGCGAACACGCTTTGGCATGGGCCGTGGCCAAGTCGAAGAAACTGACCCAACTATTCGCCGCCCCGGGCAATGCCGGGATTGCCGAGGTCGCGACCTGTCTCGATATCGATGCGGAGGACCTGGACGCCGTCTGCACCGCGGTCACCGAGCACGGGATCGAGTTCGTGATCGTCGGCCCGGAAGCACCGCTGGTCGCCGGCCTCGCCGACCGGTTGGAAGGCATGGACGTTCCGGTGTTCGGCCCGTCCGCCGCAGCCGCCGAGATCGAAGGCTCTAAGGGGATGATGAAGGACCTCTTGGCGAAGTACGACATCCCGACGGCGGAATACCAACGCTTCGACGAGCCCGACGCCGCCAAGGAGTACATCCGCGTCAAAAACCATCCGGTCGTCGTCAAGGCAGACGGCCTCGCCGCCGGGAAGGGCGTCATCCTCAGTCATACCCTAAACGAGGCCTATGCCGCGGTCGATCAGATCATGATCGAGGAAGCGTTCGGTTCCGCCGGCACCGAAATCGTTATCGAGGAATTCCTGATCGGCGAAGAAGTGAGCTTTTTCGCGTTGTGCGACGGTGAAAAAGCGATCCCGCTCGCCGGCGCGCAGGATCATAAACGAGCGCATGACGGCGACCAGGGCCCGAATACCGGCGGCATGGGGGCCTATACCCCGGCGCCGATCCTGGATGCGGCCTTGGAAAAACGGATCATGGACGAAATCGTCACCCCCACCATCGACGCCATGGCGAAAGAGGGCATACCCTACAAAGGGGTGCTGTTCGCCGGCCTAATGATCACCGAGGACGGGCCCAAAGTGATCGAATACAACTGTCGCTTCGGCGATCCGGAGTGCCAGCCGATCCTGGCGCGGCTGAAATCCGATCTGCTGGACATGCTGTTTGCCGCGGCGAACGGGGATTTGGACAAGATTAAGCCAAAGTGGGATCCACGCACCGCATTGTGCGTCGTCATGGCGACCGATGGCTACCCGGGATACTACAAGAAAGGCTCGGTCATCAGCGGCGTCGAAACCGCAGATGCCATGAAAGATGTGACCGTGTTCCATGCCGGGACCGACCGGGACGACGGCGGAAACTTGACCGCCGTCGGCGGCCGGGTGCTCGGAATCACGGCGCTCGGTGACACAGCGGGGGACGCCCAAGCCCGCGCCTACGAGGCCGTCGACGCCATCGATTGGCCGGAAGGCTTCTGCCGCCGCGACATCGGGTGGCGTGCCATCGATCGCTGACCCTGGCCAATACCCCTTCCGCTCCCTATATCCAGGCCAACGCAAAACAACCCCTGGGGACGGAAAATGGACGAAAAGACCCTTACCGAGATTCAAGCCGACGCTTTCCGTGGGCTGGTGAAACACCTGCAGGAACGCACCGACGTTCAAAACATCGACATCATGAACCTCGCTGGGTTCTGCCGAAACTGCCTGTCCAAGTGGATGGTCGCGGGTGCCGAGGTGCGTGGCGTCGAACTGAGCATGGATGACGCCCGTGAGATGATCTACGGCATGCCCTACGGCGAATTCAAAGAAAAGTACCAGGAGCCGGCGACCGAGGAACAGAAAGCGGCGTACGAGGCCGGAAAAGGCAACCACGCCAAGATATCCGGCAACAACTGAGCCGTATTCCGATGGAAAACCTGCCTCCGCCGATGGCGGCCCAGCGTCCGGATTTCTGGCACAACTCCGGTTATCATCTTCTCAGCCGCGACACGAACGGCCACCTTTTGGTGACCGATGATTTCCTGCGCGCTTACTTCAACCGTCCTGAGGTCGCGCCGGTCGAAGAGTCCTGCGACAAGGAGCGCGCCCTGCACGCGGCGCTGCTCAGCAGCCCGAAACGCCTGGTGAAAGCCGACGAGATCGCCGCCCTCGAAGACCCGGACGGGCGTGCCAATTACGAAGTGCTGATCGATTTCCGCGACCGGTTGATCAAGGCGGGGACGGTGGAGAGCTGCTATCTCGATATTTTCCGCGACGGCGACGTGCGGATTCCGCCCATGTTCCTGGATCAGATGGCGCACGTCATCATCCGCGCCGTGATCGATGGCACCGACGACCCGTTCAGGGCCCGCGCCGCCGAACTGCTGTTTCGCGAACAGACCGTCACCGTGCACGAAGGTGCGATCCTTTCCGGCGACTTGGAAGTCGTCGAAATGCTGGCCAACACCGGCGGTATGGGTGCCATCGGCAAACTGCTGGTCGAGGGCGGCGTCAAGCCGAAGCAGGTCGATCTGGACGTAATGCAGGAAGAGACCGCGTTCAAATATTGGCAACGGGACGAGAGCCACGATCTGGTGATCGATCTGTCGTTCACCCGGCCGGGTCTGGATGCGCTGTGCCGGGTCCTCGAAGGCTGGGTCGAGCATTTCTCGGGCGCCGCAGTGTCGATCCAACCGGTGCAGCAGATCACCGACGAGCGCTGGGTATGGCACATCGGCTTGGATATGGATTCTACGGCGATCCTCAACGATCTCTATGACGACAACGAGGTCGGCGAAGACCGGTTGGAGCGGCTGATTTCCCTGTTCCGGATGGAATTTAAGGACCCAAGCCTGATGCGCCCGGACATATCTGGACGGCCGGTGTACTTAGGCTTGGCCATGTCGGAGAACAAGCGCCTTCGCTTGAAACCGCAGAACCTGTTGGTCAACCTGCCGCTGGCGCCGGAAGCCTAAATCTCTACCGCTTGGCCTGAAAAAACGCTTTCAGCAGCGCGCCCGCTTCGGTCTCCATGAACCCGCCGATGACCTGGGGCGCATGGTGGCAGGTCTCGCGCGCGAAGACCCGCGCTCCATGATCGACACCGCCGCCTTTCGGATCATACGCCCCGAACACGAGCCGCCGGATCCGCGCCAGCGAGATCGCCTGCGCGCACATGGCGCATGGCTCGAGCGTCACGAACAGATCGCAATCGATCAGCCGGGGCGAGCCGAGCGCCTGGGCTCCGGCGCGGATCACCAACATCTCGGCATGCGCCGTCGGATCATTCGCCGTTTCGACCCGGTTTCCGGCCTGCGCCAAAATCCCGCCGTCCGGCCCGACGAGCACCGCGCCGACGGGCACCTCGCCGGTGCCGGCGGCGGCCGCCGCCTCGGTCAAGGCCAATTGCATTATTTCGCGGTCGGTCGTCGCCATGGGGCGACCGTGCCGCCCGGCGCCCGCCCGGTCAAGGACGCTTGACTTTCCCGGGCCCGAGGCTCACCAACACGCCATGTCAAAGGCCGCAGCCCCCGAAAATAAAGGCGAGCGCATCGCCAAGGTGATGGCGCGGGCCGGATTGTGTTCACGCCGCGAGGCGGAACGTTGGATCGCGTCCGGCCGTGTCTCGGTGAACGGCAAGAAGTTGGACACGCCAGCGTGTGTCGTCGGCCCGGGGGATACGGTGCTGGTGGACGGCAAGCCGTTGCCGGACAAGCAACCCGTACGGCTCTGGCGCTACAACAAGCCGACCGGGTTGGTAACCTCGCACAAGGATCCGGAAGGACGGCCGACTGTGTTTGACGCCTTGCCCAAACACCTGCCCCGGGTCATTTCCGTCGGACGGTTGGACTTGAACTCCGAAGGCCTGTTGCTGCTGACCAACGACGGGGAGTTGGCCCGCAAGTTGGAGATGCCGGCGACCGGCTGGACCCGGCGATACCGGGTGCGGGTGCACGGTCATGTCGATCCGACGAAGCTATCGGGTTTGGCGCGCGGCGTGACCGTCGACGGCGTGCGGTACGGTCCGATCGACGCCGCGTTCGAAAGCCGCACCGGGGCTAACGCCTGGGTGACGGTGTCGATCAAGGAAGGCAAGAACCGCGAGGTCCGCAAGGTAATGGAGCATATTGGTCTCACCGTGAACCGGCTGATCCGCATCGGCTACGGCCCGTTCCATTTGGGGCACCTGCCCAAGGGCGACGCCGAGGAAGTGAAGCCAAAAGTGCTGCGCGACCTGCTGGGCAAGGCCGCCGGATGAGGATCGTCGGCGGTGCGTTCAAGGGCCGGCGGCTGTCTGCGCCCGAGGGACGGGATACCCGCCCCACGTCTGATCGGGTGCGGGAGAGCGTTTTCAATATTCTGCTGCACGCCGACTTCGCACCGGACCTGGACGACGCATCGGTGGTCGACATGTTCGCTGGCACCGGGGCCATGGGCCTGGAAGCGCTGAGTCGCGGGGCCGGCACCGTCACATTGGTCGACAACGACGACCGGGCGCGGGCGGTGATCTTGAAAAACGCCGGGGCCTTGGGCAAGGCGCGGGCGGTGACGGTTCTCAAACTGGATGCGGCGCAGTTGCCGCCGCCGCCGCGGATCGCCAAATGCCCGGCGACCGTGGCGTTCCTAGACGCGCCCTACGGTTCTGAGCTGAGCGCGCCAGCCCTGCAATCCATGGCCGACCGCGGCTGGATCGCCACCGGCAGCTTGTGCGTGGTGGAAACAGAGGCCAAGCAACCGTTCGAGCCGCCGCGCGGGTTCACCTTGGAGGACCAGCGCACCTACGGAGCCGCGATGATCACGTTCCTGACACGGGATTAAAGGCCACTATCGTCGGCCGAAGAGTTTCTCGATATCGGCGAGTTTAAGCTCCACGTACGTTGGGCGGCCATGGCTGCATTGCCCGGAATGGGGCGTCGCCTCCATCTCGCGCAGAAGCGCGTTCATTTCGTCGGCGGTCATGGTCCGCCCGGCCCGTACGCTGCCGTGGCACGCCATGGTGGCGCACACGTCATCAATGCGTTTATCCAGCGCGACGGCGGTTTCCATCTCCGCCAGATCGTCGGCGAGATCGCGGATCAAGCCTTGCACGTCCGTCTCGCCCAGGATTGCCGGCACTTCACGCACCGCCACAGCGCCGGTGCCGAACGGCTCGATCGCCAAGCCTAAGGCCGCGAACTCATCCGCCCGCGCCAGTACCCGGTCGCATGCACCCTCGTCCATCTCGACCACTTCGGGGATCAGCAGCATCTGCCGCTTTACGCCGTCAGCAGCCATGGCGGCCTTGATCTTTTCCTGGGTCAGGCGCTCGTGCGCGGCGTGCTGGTCGACAACGACGATGCCATCACCGGTTTGCGCGACGATGTAGGTCTTGTGCACTTGGGCACGCGCCACGCCGAGGGGATAGTCGGGGACCGGCGCCATCGGATCGGCGACGACCTCCTCCATTCGCGCCGCGAGCGGCGCCGCGGCACCGTTTCCAAGCGGACGGAAGAACGCCTGCGCCGTTTCGGCGAGACCTGGTTGCGGCGGGGCTTCGGGCCGATAGGCATACGCACCGCCTCCGCCGCCCATGGGAAGCCCCCCGGGCCGGAACGCGCCCAATGCGGTTTCCGCGACCGTGGTGGACGCCCGGTGCCCGGCCTCGGCCAAGCCGTGCCTGAGCGCACCGACAATCAATCCCCGCACCAAGCCGGCATCGCGGAACCGCACCTCGGTCTTGGCGGGATGCACATTCACGTCCACATGCCGGGGCGGCATTTCCAAGAACAGCGCCAACAGCGGATGCCGGTCGGAGGCAAGGAATTCCCTGTATGCACCGCGCACCGCGCCCAGCAGCAACTTGTCACGCACCGGCCGGCCGTTGACGAACAGGAACTGCATCGCCGAGTTGCCGCGGTTGAACGTCGGCACCCCGGCGTATCCCGTCAGCCGGTAGCCCTCCCGTTCCGCGTCGACGGCAAAGGCATTGTCGCGGAACTCCCGCCCCATGATGCCGGACAGTCGCTCCAACCGGGCATCGAACAGATCGCCGTGCGCGGCGGGCAACTTGATCACGTCGCGGTCGCCGTCGTTCAGGGTGAAGGCGATTTCCGGATGCGCCATGGCGAGGCGGTTGACGATTTCCACCACGCGGCTTTTCTCGGTGCGCGCGGTCTTCAGGAACTTGAGCCGCGCCGGGGTCGCATAAAACAGATCCCGCACCTCGACCCGGGTGCCGGCGTTCAGCGCCGCGGGCTCCGGCGGATGCACGCGCCCGCCATCCACCCGGACCGCCCAGGCGCCATCGCCTTTGGCGGTACGGCTCGTCAGGGTCATGCGGCTGACAGCACCGATAGACGGCAACGCCTCGCCGCGAAACCCGAGCGAGCGGATATCCGTCAGATCGTCGTCCGGCAGCTTGGACGTCGCATGCCGTTCGACGGCGAGACTGAGTTCCTCCGGCGTCATGCCGCGCCCGTCGTCGGTCACGGAAATGGAGACTTGCCCACCGTCGCGGATGGCGACATCGATCCGCCCGGCCCCGGCGTCAATGGCGTTTTCCACCAGTTCCTTGACCGCGGATGCGGGCCGCTCCACCACCTCGCCGGCGGCGATGCGATTGACCAGGGTTTCCGGTAAGCGACGAAGCGTCATCGATGGCCCCGTAATGTACGCAACGCCGCGATCAGCGGCGCGTCGATCTCGTTCGGGTCGGCAGCGCCCGACACCACCGGGATCAGGTTCTTGCTCAACGCCTTGCCAAGTTCCACCCCCCATTGATCGAACGGATTAATGTCCCAAAGCGCCGCGGCGGCGACGGTCTTGTGCTCGTAAAGCGCGATCAGTTGCCCAAGAACGCGCGTGTTCATATCGCGGTACAACAACACCGAGACCGGCCTGTTGCCCGGATAGTCCCGATGCGGGGCCGCGTCGTTGACCCGCCCGAACGCCAAGGCGTCGGCCTGGGCGATGCCGTTGCTGATCAACGCATCGTGAAACGCCGCATCGTCGGTCGGCGGCGTCGCCGGCAAGAGGATATCAACCGGTGCGGCGACCGTGCCCTGATGCAGCTGCTGAAAGAATGCGTGCTGAGCATTGGTGCCGATCCCACCGAACACCACCGGCTGGGTCGGGCCGTCGACCGGCGCACCCGCCGTGGTCACGCCCTTGCCGTTGCTTTCCATCTGCAACTGCTGCAGGTGCGGCACCAACAACTGCAAGCGGGTATCGTAGGGCACGCACGCCTCGGCCCTGTAGCCGAGCGCCACAGTATTCCATACGCTGAGCAGCGCCATCAGCACCGGCAGGTTCTCGGCGGCATCCGCCTCTGCCGCGTGCGCATCCATCACCGCCGCCCCCTCGCGCAGGTCCTGAAACGCGCCCCAACCGTACGCCAAGGCAATCGGCAAGCCGACCGCGGACCACAAGGAATAGCGACCGCCGACCCAATCCCACATGGGGAACACCCGCTCAGGTGCGACCCCGAACGAGGCCGTTGCCTCGAGATTAGCGCTGACGACAGCGACGTGATCCGCCCATCCATCGCCAAGTTCGGCTTGCAACCACGCTTTCGCGGCCGCGGCGTTCAGCGCGGTTTCCTGCGTTGTGAAGGATTTGGAGACCACGACGAGCAAGGTCTCTGCCGGGCTCAGGTCGCGGGTCGCGCGGGCCCAGGCGATGCCGTCGGCATTGGCGCAGAACCGCACCGCCATCATCGGCAATTCGGCATCGCGCAAGGCATCGACGCACAGCGCCGGTCCCAGTTCCGAGCCACCGATACCGAGCACCACCGCGGTCCGGAACGGACCGGCGAGGGCTTCGTGCACGAAGGCTTCAAGTTGCGCATCCGCCGCCGATACGGCACCCGCGACATCGCGTTCGGCCGCCGGCGTGCCGCGGCAGGCCGTGTGCAGGGCGGCGCGGTTTTCCGTCCCGTTGACCGCCACGCCTGCCATCATCCGCTTAAGCGCGCCCGACACGTCCGCTGTCGCCGCCAAATCGAACAAGGCGTCACGGGCGGTATCGGTCAGACGCTGACGGGAATAATCGAGATGAAGATCGCCGAAACCGGCGCTAAACGTGCTCCCACGCAGACGGTCGGCGGCAAACAGCTCGGCCAGATGGGTTTGCCGAACCTTCGCGGCGGCCTCTTCAACAGCCTGCCAAGCCGGGGTATTGGAGGGGACGGGCATGGGTTCCTTTTAGCAAACCCGTGCCCGGCGCACCACACGCGATACGGTGCCGCCTCGCTATTCCGTGCGCTATTCCGTTGCCACCACGCCAACCGGCTTGCCTGCAATGACGAAGGTCAGTTTATCGGGCTGATACAGCGATTTCGCGACGCGCTGGGCATCTTCGAAGGTAACCGCTTCGATGTAGCCGTTTCGGCGGTCCATGTAATCGATACCGAGGTCTTCCAATTGCATACTGACCAGCATGTCGGCGATGGTGCTCGACGACGTAAAGCGCAGCGGAAAAGCCCCGGTCAGGTAGGTCTTCGCATCGCGGAGCTCGTCTTCGGTCGGTCCGTTTTCAGCGAAGTCCGCCCACACGGCCCGGACCACCTCCAAGGTTTCCGAAACGCGCTCGTTGGCGGTGCCGGCGCCGCCCATGATCGTCGCCGAATGCTCGAGCGGCAATGCGTAGCTGTAGACCGAATAGACCAGTCCCCGCTCCTCGCGGACTTCCTTGTACAGGCGTGAAACGAAACCGCCGCCACCGACGATGTAGTTCAACACATAGGCCGTGAAGAAATCGTCGTGATGCCGGTCGAGCCCGGGCTGCGCGAACTGGATGGCGCTTTGCGGGACGTTGGTGTCGATCACCCGGACGGCACCGGTCAGGTTCGGTTCGATCGCCCCTGGTGCCGGCGCCGTCGATTTTTCCGGCAAGCCACCGAAGGTTTTGTCCAGCAAGCCCGCCAGCGTGGCGCTGTCGATATCGCCAACCACCCCGATCACGATGTTGTCGCGCGCCATCCGGGTGTTCACGAAATCGGTCAGATCCGACGGCGAGATCGCGGCAACGCTCTGTTCGGTACCGTCACTGCTGCGGCCATATGAATGATCGGGGAACGCCACCGCGAACAGTTCTTGGGCGGCGCGGTCGTTCGGGCTTTCATTCTTTTGGCGAATGCTGGCAATCAGTTGTGCGCGCACCCGCTCGACCGGCGTCTCGTCGAAACGCGGCTCGGTCAATGCCAAGCGCAACAAGTCAAACGCCGCATCGCGGTTCTTGTTGAGGGTGCGGAGCGTGCCCCGGAATGTGTCGAGGCCCGCCGAGAATGAGAGCGAGATGGATTTTTCCTCGAGCGCACCTTGAAACGCCTCGCTGTCCAGATCCCCGGCCCCCTCGTCGATGGTCGCAGCGACGAACCGCGACAGACCGGCTTGATCCGCGGGATCGGTCGCCGAACCCCCTCGGAACGAGACTTTGATCGTCGTGATCGGGTTGGTGGTGTCTTCGACCAGCCAGGCTTCGATGCCATTGGCGCTTATGACGCGCTGGACATCGACCGCCTGTGCATGTTGCGGCGCGACGGTAACCGCAATCATGGCGAACCCAAACGCCCAGATGGAGAGTTTCCGAAGTTTCATTTTTATCATGGTCTTAGCTCTGCGGTTTGGGGCGAAGTTCGGATGTGACGTGATGCGTGCCGTCGAGCATGTAGCGCGCCGCTGCCAGCACCTGCGCGGGCGTGACCGCGTTGATCTGGTCGAGCCAAGTTTCAACATCGTCGACCGTGCCGCCACTTGTCAGGGTGACGCCAAACACCCGCGCTGCGGTGCCGAAGTTGTCGCGGGCGTAGATGGCGCGGTTGGCCATTTGCTCCTTGGCGGCGGTGACTTCGGCTTCGGTGACGCCGTCGCGCAGCACCCGGGCGATCTCTTCGTCGATCACCGCTTCGACGTCGGCCGCCGTGACGCCGTCGCGCAAGGTCGCGTAGAACCCGAGGGTCGCCGGACCGTACGCATCCGGCGCGTAATACATGCCGGCACGCAATGCCAGTTTCTCATCCAGGACCAAACGCTTGTGCAGCCGCTCGTTGCGGATGCTGTCCATAACGTCGCTCAGCACCTGCAGGGCATAGACGTGCTCGCGTCCGCCGTAGTTATAGCTGGGCCCAAGGTAGGTCCGGCCCCAGCGCGCCTGGGTGGCGCGCTCGTGCTCCAGGGTCACTCGGCGGTCGGCGTTGGCTTTCGGCTCGGTGGTACGGACACGTTTGATGTCCGGGCCGCGTGGAATGACGCCGTAGTATTTTTCGGCCAACGGCTTCAATTCTTCGAGGGTCACATCTCCTTCAACGATCAGGATCGCATTGTTGGGGGCGTAGAACTTTCTGTAGAAGGCGAGGATGCGCTCCACGTTCAATTCGCGGATTTCATGTTCCCAGCCGATGATCGGGCGGCGGTACGGGTAGTTCAGGTACAGCGCCGCATTGACCACTTCGCCCAGTTGCGAACTTGGCCGGTTGTCGACACGGGATTTCCGCTCTTCCAGGACCACCTGCCGTTCCGGAGCGACCTGTTCTTCGGTGATCGTCAGGTTCGTCATGCGATCCGCCTCGAACCGCATCACCATGTCCAACCGGTCCTTGGCGATGGTCTGGAAATACGCCGTGTAATCGAACGACGTAAAAGCGTTCTCGCGGCCGCCGTTGCGGGCTATCTCGCCGGAAAAGACGCCCGGCGCATAGGTTTTCGTCCCTTTGAACATCAAATGTTCGAGCAGATGGGCGATCCCGCTCTCGCCCGGCGCTTCGTCCGCCGATCCAACCCTGTACCACACCATATGCCGGACCACAGGCGCGCGTTGGTTGCTGATGAGCACCACTTGCATCCCGTTATCCAGGGTGAAGGTTTCGGGCTCGAAGATCGAGGCGCGGGCCGGGGCCGTGGCGATCGCCAGGGCAACCAGCATGACGGCGACCAGGCCGCCGGGGAAAATCGTACGTTTCATGCCATGGATATGGACGGGAACCCGTTTTGGATCAACGGGATTCACGGCGCTTCACCGAAAGGTGACGAAGATTTTAGAAATCAAGAAGGCCTTTGCGACCCCGTTTTTTGCGGATTTCCGGGACTTCGCCATCGGTAATCGGCCGTCCAAGCGCGAGATTCTCGCGGATTCGCCGCTGTTCCTCGGCCGCGTCGATGACGGTGCCGCCATAAGGCTGGGATTCGACCCAGAAGATCATCTTATCGGCGATCCGCTCGTCCTCTTGCACCAAGACCGTGGTTTCCGCGTTCACGACTTCCCGGATGGAGGAATCCGCTTGGTTCGCGCCGGTGCGCTGCATCAGCGCGTTCAATCCGTCGGACAAGTTGGGATCGCGTGGGGTGCCGGTCTCGATCCGCGCCTGGCGCTGCAACAGCGCGGCACGCGCCTGATCGACCGGGTTGATCGCGTTGCTCTGAACCGAGCCGGGCGTCGGCGGGCGGAGCGCGAACTCCGGCGGCAGGCTGAGCGGCGGGCGCTCGTACACCGCGAACTCATCCGGTGCGTTCTTCTCGTTGCCGACGATCTTGCGCGCCGACTCGCACCCGGCGAGCACCAGCGGCAACACGGCCAACAATCCGATCATCAACGGTTTTTGAATTCTTCTCATCGGTCGCAGCATTTCCCTGAACGACACTGGCAGTCTACGACGTTTCATTGGGCGCAAACAAGGATTCCAAGATTAACATTGCCGCGCCCACGACAATCGCGCTGTCGGCGACGTTGAACGCCGGCCAATGATACCCGAAGGCGTGGAAGTCCAGAAAATCGACCACCGCCCCATAATTGAGCCGGTCCACCACGTTGCCGACCGCGCCGCCGATGACCAAACCCAGTGACAGCGCCGTCCAGCGCGTGTCGGACCGCCACAGCCAGACCGCGAGCACGCTGACGATCACCGCGGCAATGCCGGACAGAATGAAAGGTCCCATGGGGCTCGCGGTGTTGAACATCCCAAAGCTGACGCCCCGGTTCCATCCCAGCACCAAATTGAAGAACGGTGTGATCTCGATAATTCGGGGGGGCTGCATGACCCAATACAAGATCGCCGATTTGCTCAACTGATCGAGGATCAGGGCCGCGAGCGCAGCGCCGCCGCCGATCAAAAGACGGCGTTTGCGGTCAGTGTCGGGTGCCGCCGCCCCGCTCACGCCGCCGCCGGGGCGAAGTGGCGAACCGCATCGGCGCACCTACGGCAGACCGTTGGATGTTCGGGGTCGGCGCCGACGTCTTCCAGCACTTTCCAACACCGCTCGCATTTCTCGCCGGCAGCCTTCTCGACGACGACCGCGATATCGGCGACATCCTCCAACCGATACGCATCGGCGGGCGCATCGCCGTCGGCAAACGTGATCCCGGATGTGATGCACAGATCGGCAAGGTCGAGGCCTTCGGCCGCGATCTTGTACGCATCGTCGGCAAACACCTTCGGATGCGCCTGAAGGCTGGCGCCGATTTGCTTGTTGGCGCGCGCGATCTCCAGCGCGCCGGTCACGGTGCGGCGCAGATTGCGCAAGATCGCCCACTTCGCCGCCAATCCTTCGTCGGCCCAGGCCGCGGGCACATCGGGGAAGGTTCGCAGATGCACCGAGTTCCCGGCCGACCGGTCGGCGTGCCGCGCCAACCATGCTTCTTCGGCGGTGAAGCACAGCACCGGTGCCAGCCACGCGGTCAGATGATCGAACAGAATGTCCAGCACCGTGCGCGCGGCACGGCGGGCGAGCGAGTCGGCCCGGTCGCAGTACAACGTGTCCTTGCGGATATCGAAATAGAACGCCGACAAATCGACCGCGCAGAAATTGTGCAGTTCAATAAAGAACGGTTGCAGGTCGTAATCGGCACAGGCCCGGCGCAGGGATTGATCCATCTCGTACAGGCGATTCAGCACCCAACGCTCCAATTCCGGCATCTCGGCGGGATCGGTGATCCGCTCGCTCTGGTCAAATTCGGCGAGGTTGCCGATAATAAAGCGCAGCGTGTTGCGAAGCCGGCGATAGATGTCGGCTTGCTGTTTGAGGATTTCCGGCCCGATCCTGAGATCCTCCGAATAATCCGAATTCACGACCCAAATGCGCAGGATATCCGCACCATATTGGTCGATCACGTCCTGCGGCGACACGATATTGCCGAGCGATTTCGACATCTTTTGGCCGTCCTCGGCCATGACGAAACCGTGGGTCAGCACTGCCTCGTACGGCGCACGGCCCCGGGTGCCGCAGCTTTCCAATAATGACGAATGGAACCAACCGCGGTGCTGGTCGGTGCCTTCCAGGTACAGCGACGCCGGCCATGCAAGGTCGTTCCACGGTCCGTCCTCCAGCACGAATGCATGCGTGGAGCCGCTGTCGAACCAGACGTCCAAGATGTCGGTGACCTGTTCGTAGTCGTCGGCGTTGTAATCGGGCCCAAGGAACCGCGACGGATCGGACGCGAACCATGCATCCGCGCCCTCGTCCTTGAAAGCGTTGACGATCCGTTCCATCACCGCCGGGTCGCGCAGCGGCTCGCCGGTTTCCTTGTGCACGAACACCGTAATCGGCACGCCCCAGGCGCGCTGGCGCGAGACCACCCAATCCGGTCGCTCGGCGATCATGCCGTGCAGGCGGCGCTGGCCCGATGCCGGGACGAAACGGGTCTCCTCGATCGCTTTGAGCGCCGTTTCGCGGAGCCCCGTCGTCTCCATGGAGATGAACCACTGCGCCGTGTTGCGGAAGATCAGCGGCTTCTTGGAGCGCCAGGAATGCGGGTAGCGGTGCACCAGCTTGCCCCGTCCCAACAGGCCGCCCGCCTCTTGGATCACATCGGCGACGTGGCTGTTGCATTTGTATACATGCTGGCCGGCGAACAGCGGCACGTGCTCGAAGAAGCAGCCATCCTCGCCCACCGTCTGCGGCACCTCGAGGCCGTTCTGCATGCCGAGCACCCAGTCGTCGGCGCCGTGCCCGGGCGCGATGTGCACCACGCCGGTGCCTTCTTCGGTGGTCGCGAACCCGGCGGCCAAAGCCGGCACGTCATAATCAAAGCCTTGGCCCCGCAGCGGATGGCGGCAGACGGTGCCGTCGAGCGCAGCTCCTTTGATCGTCGCGGTCACGGTGTGCGCTGCGATCCCGCATTCGGCGGCGACCGCTTCCAGGCGGTCCTGGGCGATCACCAGCTTCTCGCCGACCACCGCCAGGCTGCCGTCCGCGGCACCCGTGACTTCGATCACCGCGTAGTCGATATCCGATCCGTACGCGACCGCACGGTTACCGGGCATGGTCCAGGGCGTCGTGGTCCAGATCACGATCGCCGCACCTTCGATTTCCGGCACAGATGCGGTCTCCACCGCGAACCGGACGAAGATCGTGGTCGAGGTGTGATCGTGGTACTCGACCTCGGCCTCGGCCAGGGCGGTCTTTTCCACCGGCGACCACATCACCGGCTTGGAGCCCCGATAGAGCGAGCCGTCCAGCAGGAACTTGCCCAGTTCCTCGGCGATCTTCGCTTCGGCGGCGTAGCTCATGGTGGTGTAGGGCCGGTCCCAGTTGCCCATAACGCCGAGGCGTTTGAATTCCTCGCGCTGCACGTCGATCCAATGGTCGGCGAAGTCGCGGCATTCCTTGCGGAACTCGACAATCGGCACCGCGTCTTTGTCTTGCTTCTTTTCGCGGTACTGCTCTTCGATTTTCCATTCGATGGGCAACCCATGGCAGTCCCATCCCGGGACATAGACCGCGTCCTTACCCAGCATCTGCTGGGTCCGGTTGATGACGTCCTTGAGGATCTTGTTCAGCGCATGACCGATATGCAGGTGTCCGTTCGCATACGGCGGACCGTCGTGGAGAATGAACTTGTCGCGGCCGTCGGAGATGCGTGCCCGCTCGCCCTCGAAGTCCGTGTCCGCCCAATGCGCCAGCAGTTCGGGCTCGCGCTTCGGCAAACCGGCCTTCATGGGGAACTCGGTTTTCGGCAGAAAGATCGTGGATTTGTAGTCGACGCTCATGTTCGGTCTCGATGTCTTTAGATATGCGGTCAAACGGACAGAATGCGGCGCGCGGTATCGACGTCGCGGGCGATTTGTGCCTTCAAAGCATCCAATCCGTCAAATTTCTTTTCCGGGCGCACCCGGTCGATCAACGCAACGTCGATCCGGCTGCCGTACAGGTCCTCGTCGAAATCGAACACATGCACTTCCAAACGCGGCGCGGTGCCGCCCACGGTTGGCCGCTCACCGAGGTTGGCGACACCGTCGACGACGCGGCCATCGGGCAAAGTCACACGCACGGCGAAAACCCCGAACGCCGGCCGGATATAGGTGCCGAGCGACAGATTTGCCGTGGGGAAACCGATGGTCCGGCCCAGCTTGTCGCCGGTACGCACGATCCCTGAGATCGTGAACGGCCGCTCCAGAACTTCGGCGGCCGCGGCCGCTTCACCTTCGGCCAACAGTTCGCGAACCCGGCTAGAAGAATACAAACCGCCGCCGTCGTCGGACGCGGCGGCCACCACGGTGAAATCGAACCCCAGGCGTTGCCCCTCGGCCAGCAGCGTCTCGCAGGTGCCTTGGCGCTTGAAGCCGAATTTGAAGTCGTAGCCCGCGACCACATGGCGGACCCCTAAGCCGTCTACCAGATAGTCGGAGATGAACGCCGCCGCGGGCTGGCGGGAAAAGTCCATGGTGAAGTGTTGCGCGACGATGAAATCGACGCCCATGTCCCGGATCTCCAGGGCCTTTTGCCGGAACGGCGTGATCCGGAACGGCGGCGCGTCCCGCTGGAACGCACAGCGGGGATGCGGCTCGAACGTCAGCACACCCCATGGACAGCCGATCCCGCGGGCGATGGTCGCCGCTTCGCCGATCACCGTCCGGTGCCCGGCGTGCACGCCATCGAAATTGCCGACGGCGATGACCGCGCCCCGATGCTCGGTGGCGAATTCTTGAACATGCCGGTACACACGCATGGCGGAGAAAGTGTCAGCGCGCCTGGAGAGGGTCAAGCCCCGCAAGCAGGGGCCTCAAAACGACAAAGGCGCCCCTGGGGGCGCCTTCCTCGAAACGGCGTCGCCGATCCCAGTTACTTGATCCGCGACGGCACCATGATCGTGGCCTCGCCGTCGATCACGACCTTGCCGTTGACGATGCACTGCGTCGACAGTTCGATGAACTTCTTCTCCGGCACCAGCTTGGTGATGGTGACATGCGCCTGCACCGTATCGCCGGACCGAACCGGCGCTTTGAATTTCATGGTTTGGCTGACGTAGATGCATCCTGGGCCCGGCAACTTGGTGCCGATCACCGTGGAAATGAAGCTGGCGCTCAGCATGCCATGGGCGATGCGGCCATCGAACATGGTCATCGACGCGAATTCATGGTTCAGGTGCACCGGATTGGTGTCGCCGGAGATCCCCGCGAACGCCACGATATCGGCATCGGTGATGGTTTTGGCGAAGACGTCGTGCATCCCTTCTTCGAGGTCCTCGAAGTAGTAGCCATGGAGTTTATCCATGGGATTGGTCAATTCGTCCATCCGGCGTATCCTTTGTTTTGCCCCACGGGCCGTTGCGCAGCCGCACAATCTGCGTGCGGTGCAATATAGAGGCTAAAAGACCGTACGACAAGAAAGGTTTCTCTGCGTGCTGCACGGCAAAATTTATAATCCCATTCAACGTGTTATCTCGCAAATGCGGTACGGCATTATCGGCGCCGCCGTGGCCGCCATGACGGTGAGTCCCGCCGCCGCCGACGGGCCGCCGTTTTCGCTGCCGATCGACTGTGTGGTCGGCGAGACGTGCTGGCTGGTGAACATGGTCGACCGCGATCCCGGCCCCGGATATGCCGATTTTCGTTGCGGCGCGCTCAGCTACGACGGGCATCGCGGCACGGACATCGCCATCGCGAACCACCGTATCATGCAACGCGGCGTCGCTGTCTTGGCAGCAGCCGACGGTGTGGTGCTGCGGCTGCGCGACGGCGTTCCACCGACCACAGAGGCCGATCTGCGGTACCGCGAGTCGCTGAAAGGACGGGAATGCGGCAACGGCATTATGATCGATCACGGCGGCGGGTGGAGCACCCAGTATTGCCATCTCAAGGCAGGCTCCATTGACGTATCGCCGGGCACACGGGTCCGGCGCGGCGATCGGATCGCCGACGTGGGGCTGACCGGCCTGACCGAGTTTCCTCATGTTCACATGACGATCCGGCAGGACAGAACCGTGATCGATCCGTTTACCGGGGAAAGCCAGGCCGCGGCGTGCAGGCGCGAGGGTGAAGCCGAGACCTTATGGACCGACGAGGTCGCAGCGGCGCTCGCCTATCCCGGCCCGCAGCCGTACCACATGGGTTTCGCGATGGAGAACCCGGACGCCGACAAGATGCGCGATGGCCTCTATACGATGACATCTTTCCCGCGCAATGCCCCGGCGTTGGTTTTCTGGGCCGAGGCCTTCAGTCTCGCGGAAGGGGATATCCTGACCGTTCGGCTGTCGGGCCCCGATGGCGAGACCATCGCCGACAACCGGATCCGCATCGACCGGCCACAGGCCCGGCGGTTCGCCGCCATCGGCCGGCGGATGCGCGGCGACGGTTGGGCGCCCGGCACCTATACCGGACAGATCGAGATACGGCGCAACGGCATGACAGTCAGCGAAAGCGCAACGGCGGCGGTCGAGTAAGTCCGACAGGCGATGGGGTCAGACCCGCTTGCGGCGTACCAGCTTGGGCGTATCGCGCAGCGTGCGCGGCCCGTTCGCCGGCGCCGGCGCGGCGCGGCGGCGTGGCGGCGCGGTGTCCTCGGTGAAATCGTCCGCGCGGAACAGCGCCGGGACTTTGGGCAGTTTTTTCTGTTCCGCCGTCAGGTTCAGAACATCCAAGGTCTTGCGGACCAAAGGGTCCCGGTCGGGTCGGCGGCGCAGCTTCTCGAAGTGCACCTGACCGATCATGCCGACGTGGCGGCGAATGGTCTCGACCCGCATACTGTTTTCGAGCGAGCGCACATAGGCCGCCAGCGTCCACGGATGGGCCGGGGCCGCGCACAGGCCGCGCGCATCGCACCAGGCGTTGAACGCATCCCAACTCTGTTGTTTTGACCGGCTCGTCATGCGGCTGACTTTCCGCTCCGTTGAACGCATGCATAATACGACCGCCCATTATAGCCGATTTCGCGAACAAGGAGTTAACGGACATGAGCGCACTAAAGATCGCCGCGATCCCAGGTGACGGGATCGGACCCGAGGTCGTCGACGCCGGAATGGAGGTTTTGGCGGCGGTCGCCGAGCGGGACGGCGGGTTTACCATCGAAAGCGAACGCTTCGATTGGAGCACGCAACGTTATCTGGACACGGGCGCCTTCATGCCGGCGGATGCGCTCGACACACTGCGTGGGTTCGATGCGATCTATTTCGGCTCCGCGGGCGATCCCAGGGTGCCGGATCATGTCACGTTGTGGGGTCTGCGGCTCGCGATTTGCCAACCGCTCGATCAGTACGCCAATGTGCGGCCATCCAGGCTGCTGCCGGGGATCGACGGTCCGCTCAAGGACGTCGGGCCGGAGCGGCTCGATTGGGTGATCGTGCGGGAGAACTCCGAAGGGGAATACGCCGGCGTCGGCGGGCGGGCGCATACGGGGCTGCCCGAAGAAGTCGGCATGGACGTCGCCGTGTTTACCCGCACGGGCGTCGAGCGCATTCAGCGCTTCGCGTTCGAGCTGGCCCGTTCGCGGCCGCGGAAGCTGCTGACCCTGGTCACCAAGTCCAATGCCCAACGGCACGGCATGGTTTTTTGGGATCAGGTGTTCGACGAAGTGAAGGGCGACTACCCGGACGTCACCACGGACAAGATGCTGGTCGACGCCATGACGACACGGATGGTTCTGAAGCCGGAAACGCTCGATACCATCGTCGCCACCAACCTCCATGCGGATGTGCTGTCGGATCTGGCCGCCGCGCTGACGGGATCGCTCGGCATCGCGCCGACCGGCAACCTGCGCCCGGAAAAGGACGTACCCTCGATGTTCGAGCCGATCCACGGCTCGGCCTTCGACATCATGGGCCAGGGGATCGCCAATCCGCTGGGGGCGTTTTGGTCCGGCGCCATGTTGCTGGAGACCTGCGGGCACGCGGACGCAGGCGCACGGCTGATGCGCGCCATCGAGCGCGTCACGGCGGAGGGCACGCACTTGCCCCGGGACCTGGGGGGTGAAACCGATACCCGCGGCGTCACCGATGCGGTGCTGGAGGCGCTGCGCCGCGACAATACGTAACGTTAAGTTTCTTGAACCGGCAGCGTGTGTTATGCGTAAGCCCACCATGAAACGCACATTGGCGGCAGCGGGCCTCGCCCTTGGATTGTTCGGCGCATCGGTAAGCGGTGCGGCCGCTACGGCATTGCCGATCCACCCCAATCTCGAAACCGCCGGCTGGCAGATGCTGGAGTTCGACGGCATTCCGCCGTCCGATTTCATGGGCATGGAAGACGGAACGCTGCAGGTCCGCTCCAAGAAAAGTTCCAGCGTGCTATACCGCTCGGTCGGCGACGATCCGGTTTCGGCGACCCAGCTGACCTGGTCCTGGCAAGTGGTCGACGGTCTGCCCGCCACCGATCTCCGGCAAACCGACGGCGACGACCGGGTGCTTGCGGTGCACGTGGTGTTCGCCGAACAAAGCTTGATGGCGCGGCTGAAGGGCGCGATGTCGCCGTTCGCGCGGGGCCGTGTGCTGACCTATGTCTGGGGCGGCGACATGAAGGACGCCTTTCCGCATCCGCATTTGCCCGATGACAAGGGTTGGATGACCATTAAGCGCCCGGCCCAAACCGCGCACAACGAATGGTTCATGGAGACGGTCGATCTGGCGGCGGACTATAAGAAAGCGTTTGGCGGGGAGCTTCCGCCCGTCGCCTACATCGGCGTGTCCGGCGATGCCGACGACCTCGGTGCATCGTGCTTCGGCATGATCCGGGATATTCGGCTGAACTGAGCGATCGTGCGACTTTCAGTTAGCGGTTCGCGAGTATTCTGTACGCCAAGCAATCAATAAGGCTCACTTTCGGCAACGCTTATTCAACGCTCGACTATCCACTCCCACCTACAAGAACTGTAAGACCCCGAGTTCCGGGATAATTGTTGAAAGTCAGACACATCTAGTTCGAGCAAACATCGCTCATCATTTTCCGCGGCAAATATCCTGCAGGATTCAAAAACTAGTTCTTCATCCTTGTCGACATTGGCCTGACACCAGTCGAAGGCACCGCGATATCGTGCATGAAAGAAATCGGACTCTAATTCGACCGCTGCTTCAGTTTTCTTGATTGCGTCCCGAAGAAATAAATCCAGTACGCCTTTATCGACGAGTTTGAGAGCTTCATAAGCCCCATCTGTTTGCTGCTTCGCCGCGAAGAAAAGCCAAAACACTTGCTTTTTCTGGAGGTCGACCAAGAAGCTGACATCTTCACTGGGCATTGCGTCTGTGTATGCATGTTCTTTGGCGAGCACTATTCTTGCAAAATCGTCAAGGTAACCCGCCAAACTGCCGAGGGCCCGGATAGAGCCGTTTCGCGCCTCTGGCAAGAGTGTGAGGTAAGCTAACCTCATCCCTTTCACTTCGAATGACCCATCCTGCGGTGATCGAAGTGCGGATAGGTAAATATCTGCAATGAGAGGCGCATATCCGATGGTGCGCTCGAAACTCTCGTCGTTTATTTGCCGCTGGTGAAAGGCGAAAAGACGACCCCACAAATCAGCATCCACGGCTGCATCCATGTCCTCACCATGCAGAATGGCAATCAATGCAAGTGCTGCGCTGACTGACTCCCGATTATCCCCAGAAACCAGTTCATTGACGAGCGGCGAAAGTCTCTCAGCCGCATTTCGAATCGCCGTTCGAGAGTCGGCAAATCTCGCCTTGTGAGATATCCATCGCGCCAACCAAAACGTCGCTTCCGTGAGGCCGGATTCGGCGGCCTTGAAGGCGAGTTCCTTGGCTTTCGCCTCGTCCTTAAACGGGCTGGTCGGATATCGATAGAGTTGCGCCAGATAGAAGTTCGACCAAGCATGGCCTTTGTTCGCCAACTCCAAGAACGTCTCGTGCGCGGGTCGAAAATCGCCGGCGAGCAATTGGCGTTCCGCTGCCGCTAGTATCCTTTGATCCTCCGCGGACAGTTTTCCATCTGCTGTCGCGGTCCAGGCCGAGCCAAGCAATACCAGGACGACGGACGCGGTCAGGAGAATTGTGCGCAATGCCATAGTCGAAACGCGCTTCGCGATCAGCACCAAGAGAACCTAACTCGTTTACAACTTTAGGATAGTAAACTGAGTCACGTGTTGGGAAGTTTCTATTTTGTCGTCCCGGCGTTGAGCCGGGACCCAGAGAGCCAGCTCGAGAGAATGGGCCCCTGCTTTCGCAGGGGTGACGTATCTTTAGGCGCGAGAGTTCCTTCTCCCGCCGGGAGAAGGACAGGATGAGGGGGTAACTAATTCCAAGCGCAATTCCTAACCGAAAACCCCCTCACCCCAGCCCTCTCCCCGGGGGAGAGGGAGCGGGCATTCATTCCCCCGCCAGGTCTCGCACCTGTTTCAAGACATCCGGGTTCACCACCATCCCGTCCCGGTTGGCGGCGAGCAGGTTGGTTTGTTCCCGCTCTCCCGCGATCATCACGGGGTTTTCCGGGTCGGCGGGTTTGGTCGACCTGTAGCTTTCTACGTACTTCCGCATGCCGTCGGCGAAGGCTTCCTTGCCGAGCAAGCGCGCCGGATCGATCAGCGTCATGAAATGACCGAGGCCCTGCGGCTCGTCGGCTTTGGCCCACGGGCGCACGTCTTTCATCACGGCGGCCCCCGACATGACGCTGGAGAAAATCTCCACCGTCATCGACAGGCCGGACCCCTTGGGTCCACCGATGCCGATCAGGAACCCGTCCAACGCCGTCACCGGATCGGTGGTCGGCTGCCCGTCCGGGCCGACCGCCCAGCCCTCGGGGATCTGCTCGCCCGCATCGCGGGCCTGGCGGATCTTGCCGCGGGCAGCGACGCTGATCGCCATGTCGAGAATAAAGTGCGGCTCTTCCGGGCACGGAGCGGCAAAGCAGATCGGGTTGTTGCCGATGCGCGCCTCGGCGCCGCCGAACGGCGCCATGGTCGAGGTGGCGCCCGTGCCGCCGAACAACAGATACCCGGCGCGGCAGATGTCCAACGCATAGGGCACCATCGGCCCGATGTGGTTGGAGTTGTTGCAGGTGACGTAGGCAATCCCTGTTTCCGCCACCATCTCCAACGCCGCATTCATCGCCGCCGTCGCGACCACGGGGCCGAGCGCGTTGTTGCCGTCAACCAACGCCAACGACGGGGCGCGGCGGTCGACAGATGGCACGGCGTTGGGATCGACCCCGCCGCCGTTGAGCCGCGCGATGTAGGAGATCAGTCGGATGACACCGTGGGTCGGCAGGCCGACCCCTTCGCCCGTCACCAGCACGTGCGTGACCGTCGCGGCGTCGGCGTCCGACAGTCCCGCGCGGATCAGCGCCCGGTTGCTGAGATCGCTGAGTTCCTCGAAGCTGAGTGTTTCCGGCACATGTCCCTCCCCCCGTTATTGAGTTCGGTACATTCTTGACGTCAGGAGGTCAAACTAGCCAATTCTTCCGATGATCGAAAGTTCTCAAATTCGACGGATTGACCAATAATCCATGCGGACGCTACACTCGGATTGCGGGATTTTTGTTAGGGGGCTATCGGTGTCAAACGCTCGAATCAACGACCAAAGCGCTAACGCAGTAATCGTACCGGTAGATGGTGGCGCATCCACTGCCATCGGTTCCGGACCGACCGTGGCGCCGCCTCGGCTTGTCGATGCCGAAGTTGCCCTAAAACTGTTTGAAGGGTCCGAAAGAACGGTTCGGGAGCTGGCAGATAACCTCGACCTGTTTCTCACTCTGGCCGGCGCCGGAATCATCGTTATCGGTATCTTCGGAATTATCGTTCTTGGTCGGCAGGGCGAGAAGATTAAAGAAGAGCTGTCGAAGCAGGTTGCAGATTTCAGAACGGCACAGCTCGAGTTTGAGACGTCGATCAGAGAGGAAGTCAATAAACTAAACCAGTCCGTTATCGACCGGTTCAACTCGCTGCCGACTGAAGTGGAAAGGGTCGCACTGAAAGGGTCCAACGAAACGACAATGTATTTGGCCGACACGAAAGCCAGGTTTGAAGAATTGCGAGATCGCGTATTGGAGTACGAAAAGATTCTGTCGTCCGCGAAGCAACTCAAAAGCACCGTCGAAGATTCGTTTCCAGATCCCTATCTGACCTATCTGTCTCTGCGGGCTTTAGGGAAGCCGTCCGATGCCTCGGAGGAAGCCGAGAGCGACCGAGTGCAGGTCATGCGGAAAGTCGACAAAGTCATCGAAATGGGTCTGGAGGGGCGGGTTCCCTCAAGCCTCATGTTCAACTTGGGCATGGGGTGCTCGGAAGCGGAACTCGAAGACTATGCCCTTCGACTTTTTACCGTTGCGGCGTGGAACACGCCCGATGCAACTAATACGCTTGCGATGTACCGCTTGCAAATGGCAATGGGCAGAAAATACGCTATCGAAAAAGATGGCGCTGCAGGGAAGTACACACTAAAGCCGAGCGAACCTGAAGACCAAAAAGCGATCCCTCAGGAAGCGTTCTCGAACGCGCTGGACGCCGCCGCGAATGCTCGGCTACCGGGGAACCAAATCGTTTATTCCGAACTTTGGAATATGGCACAATATCAACGGGAAGACGGTGGCTTTACACGTATGCTGGAAACCTTGGTTGCCTCATTCGAAGCGCGCCTCGGGAATGAAATAACCGCAGATCATTTCTCCCATCCTCAGGATATTGAGACATTCAACAAAGCAATTTGGGACGAACAAAAAGGCAAACCGATACCGTCAAACTTGCCCGGCCGGATCGCGTCCGTGCACGCTTTAATCGGAACCATCGGGTGGGAAGAGAACTATGACCGCTACATGGATATCGCTCTTCAAATCGCGGCGAAAGAAAGTTCGATTTCAACATGGCGAAACTCGTTTCTGAGCGACGCAAAACGAATAGCTGGGCGGATCGGGAAATTGAGCGACTTTGAGCGCATGATGGAGCATTACAAAATAGATCAAGACAGTGTCGATGATGATGACGACTTCCCACCCGAACTGCATGCGTTGCTGAAAAATGCACTAATGCAAAAAATTGAAGACGACTCCGAGGCACCTACTGGCGCGAAACACATTTAATCGGTCCATCGTTGGCGTTTAGTTGGTCTCCACACCGTTCAACGACCAGTCGTATTCATAATCGTCGATGTCGTTGATTTGTTCCAGGGCTTGCCGAGTGGGGCCGGTGGCGTATTGCTTGAGATGGGCGAGGATGCCGGCTTCGGAGTTGTCGAAATCTTCGATGAACCAATCATAGATCTTGGAGACCGTGACGCTGCTGCCTTCGACCAAGACGCCGCGCGGCGAGTTGATATAGGCGATGGCGTTTTCCGTCAGGACCTTGTCCAATGTCGCAGGATCGTACGCCGGGGTGACCAGATCGGGACAGCCGACGGACGCGCAATTCACGCCGTAATGAATCCGCGGATCGCGCCAGATCGGGCGCAGGATACGATGCTCCATATCGTCGAGGGAGAGTTCCTCGCCCTCGACCGTCACCAGTTTCTTGCCCCACGGGCCGCGGGAAAACAGCCCGGGCGAGATGCTGATGTCCATGATGCTGTCGACCGGCATGTGATCGAGCACGACCTGCACGGTCAGCGCGTTATAGAAATTGAGCCAATAGGCGTATTGCACATCGCGGTTCAGGGTCGAGACCGGGGTCGCCGACAGCAACGCCACGTAATCGTCCAATGCTATCTTGTCGGCGGGGGTGACGCCGGCGTAATCCAACCGGTTGAGCCCGTTCGGATCGACCTTGAGGTATTTCTCCAGGAACGCGGTCCAGGCTGAATTGTCGACCGTCGCTGTCGACCCGGGGTCGTGCGCGGTCCAGCGCTCCCACAACTCGGCCTTGGGTGCGGCGTGCAGCGGCGCCGTCAGCAGTAACAAGGCACTTAACGCCACGATCCCCCAAAGTACACGGTTGAACGAATTGATCATGGTGATCCTCTTACGGTTACGGTCCAGCCCGTCACCCGACATCCACCGGTAATTCGGTGCGATACACCACCTGCTTCAGCGCGAAGCTGGACTTGATGCTGGAGACGCCCGGAAACTTGGTGAGATGCCGCATCAAGAAGACCTCGTACGCTTGCAGGTCGCGGGTGACGACCCGAAGTAGATAATCGCTGTCGCCGGTCATCAAATAACACTCCATCACTTCGGGGAGAGCACGGACTTTTTCCTCGAAAACCTCGAGCGCGCGCTCCACCTGTCGTTCCAGACTGACCATAATGAACACGCTGACCGGCAGGCCCACCGTGTCCTGATCCACCAGCGCGGCATAGCCCTTGATGATGCCTTGCTCTTCGAGCGTGCGGACCCGGCGCAGGCACGGCGACGGCGACAAACCCGCCCGTTCCGCCAGCTCCACATTGCTGAGCCGGGCGTTTTTCTGCAGCTCGGCGAGGATACGCTGATCAATCGCGTCTAAGGTCATTTCCGGCATAATCTGCCTCTATGGCATTAATAAATATCTATAAGTTGCGTAAATAGACCTTAAAACAACGCACTTCGCAATGACCTGTTGGCCGTTTTGGCATAGAATTGCGCCAAGTCATCACAGGAGACACCGACATGGCGCCGTTCGACGATCACGCCCCCATTGCCGCCCCGACCAAGCTGGAAACCATGGAGGCGCTCGCGCAAAAGATCCTCTGGCTATCGACATGGACGATCCATCACGCCAATTTCGTGCGCGAGAAGACCGACGCGGTGAAAGTCGGCGGACA
Organism: Rhodospirillales bacterium; assembly: GCA_965601835.1. GTDB lineage: Bacteria > Pseudomonadota > Alphaproteobacteria > Rhodospirillales > Casp-alpha2 > UBA4479. The sequence goes on along the minus strand of OZ271842.1, from coordinate 2,695,524 downwards.
CCAGGCGTCCTGCGCGTCTTCGGTGGCGATCCTGACGGCGCTGTACATGCATGCGCTTCGCCCGCAAGACCGGGTCGCGGTGAAGCCGCATGCAAGCCCGGTATTCCACGCGATCCAGTATCTGTTCGGCAATCAAACCCAAGAAAACCTGGAGAACTTCCGCGCCTTCGGCGGCGCACAGAGCTATCCGTCGCGGACCAAGGACGATGACGATGTGGATATCTCGACGGGCTCTGTCGGCATGGGACCGGCGATGACCGTCTTCCTGTCGATGGTGCAGGACTACCTGCGCCGGCACGAACAGTCCGTCGCCGACCGCGATCCCGGCCGCATGATCGCGTTGGTCGGCGATGCCGAAATGGACGAAGGCAATATGTACGAGGCCCTGTGGGAAGGATGGAAACACGGCCTGCGGAATTGCTGGTGGATCGTCGATTACAACCGGCAAAGTCTGGACGGCGTGGTGCCGGACCAGATGTTCCGCCTGATCGACCGGGTATTCCGCACCACCGGCTGGCGCGTCATCACCATCAAGTACGGCAAGCAGATGATGGCGGCTTTCGAACAGCCCGGCGGCAAGACGCTAAAGCGTTGGATCAACGATTGCCCGAACGATCTGTATTCGGCGCTCACCTTCCGCGGCGGCGCCGCATGGCGCGAGGCCTTGACCGCCGATTTCGCGGACGATGCCGATGCCTTAGCCCTGGTCGCCAGCTATGACGACGACGGCCTGCAAAGTCTGATGGCGAACCTCGGCGGGCATTGTCTGCAAACCCTGATGGAAGCGTTCGACGACGCAGCCCAAGACGACACGCCGACGTGTTTCATCGCCTACACCATCAAGGGCTGGGGCCTGCCGCTGGCCGGGCACAAAGACAACCACGCGGGCATTTTGAACACCCAGCAACTGGAGGGATACCGCGACAGCCTCGGCATCGCCGCGGGCACCGAATGGCAGCCTTTCGCCGGGATCGAAGACCAGGCCCCGGCGCTGCAATCCTTCATCGACGCCGTGCCGTTCATCCAAGAGGGGCGGCGGCGTTACACGGCGGATACCATCGACGTGCCGGCAACCCTGAAACGGCCGGAACAGCCGTCGATTTCGACACAAGAAGCGTTCGGCAAGATCCTCTATGAGATCGCCGGCACCAAGGACAGCCCGCTCGCCGACCGGATCGTCACCACGTCCCCGGATGTGACGCAATCGACCAATCTCGGCGGCTGGGTCAATCGCCGTGGCCTGTTCGCCCGCGATCAGAAGGAAGACACCTTCCGCGCCCAACAGATCCCCTCGGCGCAAAAGTGGGAGTTCAAGGACGCGGGCCAGCACTTGGAATTGGGCATCGCTGAGAACAACCTGTTCGTCATGCTGGGCGCGCTCGGCCTGTCGCATTCGATCTTCGGCGAGCGGCTGCTGCCCATCGGCACGCTTTACGACCCGTTCATCGCCCGTGGTTTGGATGCGCTCAATTACGCCTGTTATCAGGATGCGCGGTTCATGTTGGTGGCGACCCCGTCCGGCCTGACCTTGGCGCCGGAAGGCGGCGCGCACCAAAGCATCTCGACGCCGCTGATCGGCATGGGGCAGCCGGGGCTGACCTCCTTCGAGCCGGCGTTCGCCGACGAGTTGGCGGAGATCATGCGCTGGGGGTTCGAGCATATGCAGGCCGACGATGGCGGATCGGTGTACCTGCGCCTCTCGACCCGCCCCATCGAGCAAATCGAGCGCGAGATCACGCCCGAGCTCCGCGACGGCATTTGCCGCGGCGCATACTGGCGGCAAAAGCCGGCCAGCGACGGTGCGCCCGTCATCGCGTACACAGGCGTGCTGGCGCCGGAGGCCGAAGCCGCCGCGGCGCAAGTGCCGGGTGCAGGTCTGCTGGCGATCACGTCCGCCGACCGCTTGTTCGCGGATTGGTCCAAGAACGCGGACACATCCTGGATCGCCGAACTGATGCGCGCCGCGCCCCAGGGTGAACCCATCGTCACCGTGCTGGACGGACACCCGGCCGCCTTGGCATGGATGGGATCCGTCGACGGACGGCGGGTGGTCCCGTTGGGCGTGGAGCACTTCGGCCAATGCGGTGACTTGGCGGCGCTGTATGCGGCGTATGGCCTCGACGCGGCGGCAATCAAAGGCGCCATTTGAAAACCAACGTCATGCTGAACTTGATTCAGCATCCAGTTTTCTTTGTCAAAGCGTCGAGCAGTGAACGCTGGATCCTGACGTGCGTCAGGATGACGGCTCAGGGGATATCACCCCGCCTCGAGCGAGGTCTCCAGGCGCAGACGCAGGACACGCCAGATTTCGACCTCTTCCGGGTCGGCGTCGACGTCATTGTCGTCGACCAGTTTCTGTTCGTGCGCCAGGTGCGCGTCGACCAGACCCATCACCTCCTGCAGGCGCTCCAACGGTACGTCGCGGAACGTGACTTTGCCGTCAAACAGCATGTCGGCGCGCTGCATCATATCGAGCTTTTCCAGATCCCGGTCCAGTTCCTTGTAGCGCTCCTGCCACAGGTGCCAAATGCTGTCGGACGAAACCTCGCCCCCTTCGGCGATGTATTCGGACAGATTGCCCATGATGACCATGAACTCGTGGACGGAAAACTGGACGGTATCCATGTGTGCGGTGCTCCGGTTGCAATGCCGCCCTTATAGACAGTTCCCGATGCCGGATCAAACGGCGACGGGTTCGGCACTCACCCTTTTATCTTTGCGCGAACGTAGTCCGCCATGACGGCGTTCATGTCAGCCATCAGCGACGCCATCGCAGGATATAGATCGTTCTTCTCGATCGCGTTTTCGTCCATGTAGAGCTTGCGATTGAGCTCGATCTGCAAGCTGTGGCGGTTCGCCGCCGGATCGCTGTAGCGGCGCACCAACTCGACCCCTTTCATGGGCCAGTTGATGTCGACGCTGTAGCCGCGGCCTTTCAGGAACTCCTCCATCACGGCCATGAACTCGGCGCTGCAGGTGGTGCCGTCGCGGTTGCCGAGAATGAAGTCCGCGCGCTCCGCCTCGCCGTCCGGGTCGGTCGGATTGCCGCGGGCCCGTGTCGAGTGACAGTTGATGTGCCAGACGCCGCCGAAGGCCTCGTAGAGACGGTTCAATTCCGCTTCCAGCGCCCGGTGATAGGGCCACCAATAGGTGTCGAGCCGGTGCTTCACCTCATCAACCGTGAGCCGCCGGTCGTAAATATCGGTGAGGCCATGCAGCTTGGTGAACACCACGCCGGCAGCACGGGTTTTGAGCTTTTCCGATGGCTCCGCGGGCAAGTCCCAATCGCCGTCCAAAGCCTCCGGATCGACATCTCGTTCGGAGCGGTTGGGGTCCACGTAGGTGCGTGGGAACGTCGCCTTGAGCAGCACCGCGCCCAGCACCGTGACGTGCCCGAACAGGGCGTCGATGAAGGCGTCCTCGCCGCGGCGGAGCATGTGCTCCGGCACCACGGCGTTCATGTCGTTCGGAAACTCGTTGCCGCTGTGCGGGCTGTCGTAGACGAGCGGCAGCTCCGCCGTTCCCGCCGTGGGCCGGTCGACGATGACGGGCTCGGTCATTGGTCGTTCAGATGGCACGCCGACCAACGGTCGGGTGCGATTTCGCGGAGCGCCGGGCGCTCTGCCTTGCAGCGGTCGGTGGCGTGCGGACAACGGGGATGGAAATGGCAGCCCGTCGGCGGATCGAGCGGCGACGGGATTTCCCCTTCGATGGGTTTGTAGTCGAGCCCGCGCTGATCCAAGCGCGGCACCTCGTTCAACAACGCCGTGGTGTAGGGATGATTCGGCTGCGCGAACAACTCATCGGTCTTGGCGATCTCGACGATGCGGCCGAGGTACATGATCACGACCCGGTCGGAGATATGCTCGACCACCGAAAGATCGTGGCTGATGAACAGATAGGTGAGGTCCAAATCCTCGCGCAGGTCCATGAACAGATTGATGACCTGCGCCTGAATCGACACGTCGAGGGCCGCGATCGCCTCGTCGCAGACCAGGAACTCCGGGTTCACAGCCAACGCCCGGGCGATACCGATGCGTTGCCGTTGGCCGCCTGAGAACTGGTGAGGATAGCGGCGCTTGTACTCGGGATCGAGGCCGACCCGCTCCATAACGTCGGCGACGTACTCCGCTTTTTCCGACATCTTCACGATGCCGTGCATCACCGGCGCCTCGCCGATGATGTCCTCGACCCGCATCCGTGGATTGAGGCTGGCGAACGGGTCTTGGAAGATCATTTGAATCTCGAGCGCGGCGCGTTTGGCCTCGGCGCTCTTGGTGTTGGTGATGGACGTCCCCTTGTAGACGATGTCTCCCGCCGTCGCCGGCAGAATCCCCGCGACCATTCGGCCGAGGGTCGATTTGCCGCAGCCGCTCTCGCCGACCAAACCGACCACGCCGCCGCGCGGGATCACCAGCGACACGCCGTCGACGGCGTGCACCACCTCTTCGCGAATGTTTGAACCGAGTTTCTGCGCGATCTTGCCGGCGAGATCGAGCTTCTTGACGAACTTCTTCGAGAGGTCCCGGACTTCGAGCATGGCATCGGTCATTGGCCCGCCTCCGCTTCGGCCTCGAGGTGCGGGTGAAAACACCGGATGGCACGGTTCGGCACCGGCTCGGTGATGTCGGGCTCGACGGCGCACGCCGCGTCGGCGCGCGGACAGCGGGCCTGAAACGCGCAGCCTTGCGGCAGGTTCAACAACGACGGCGCCATACCGGGAATCTGATACAGCCGTTCGCCGCGGTTGTTGTGACCGGGGACCGAACCGAGCAAGCCGCGGGTATAGGGATGCACCGGATGATCCAGCACGTCGTCGATACTGCCTTGCTCGACGATGCGGCCGCCGTACATGACACAGATATGATCGGCGAGCCCGGCGACGACGGCGAGATCGTGGGTAATCCAGATCATCGAGGTCCCGGTCTCGCGGCACAACTTCTGGGCCTCGTAAAGGATCTGCCCCTGGATCGTGACGTCGAGCGCGGTCGTCGGCTCGTCGGCAATGATCAGGTCCGGCTTGTTCAACAGCGCGATGGCGATCGCGACCCGTTGCCGCATCCCGCCTGAAAACTGGTGCGGGTAGGACTTGAGCCGTTCGTCCGGCGACGGAATGCCGACCTGCCCCAGGGCATCGCGCGAACGGGCGAAGGCGTCCGTATCGGACACCGACGGATCGTGCGCCTTGATGGTTTCGATCATCTGCGTATCGACCCGGAGCACCGGATTGAGCGTCATCATCGGATCTTGAAAGATCATCGCCACCCGGTTGCCGCGGAGTTGGCGCATCTGCTCCTCGCCGAGTTTGGTCAGGTCGGTGCCGTTGAACCGCACCGCGCCGCCGACCACTTCGCCTGGCGGATCGACCAGCCCGATGATCGAGAACCCGGTCACGGACTTGCCCGAGCCGGACTCGCCGACGAGCCCCATGACCTCGCCTTTCTTGACGGAAAAGCTGACCCCGTCGACGGCCTTGGCGACGCCGCCTTTGGTGAAAAAGTGCGTCTGCAGGTCCGTAACCTCGAGCGTCGGCATGTCGCTCATCGTTGCAGCCTCGGGTTCAAGACATCGCGCAATTGGTCGCCGACCAAATTGATCGAGACGATGACGATCAAAAGCGCGATCCCGGGGAAGAAGCTGATCCAGTATCGGCCGCTGAGCATGTAGTCGAACCCGTTGGAGATCAGCAGACCGAGCGACGGCTCGCTGACCGGCAGTCCGACGCCGAGGAAGCTGAGCGTCGCTTCCAATGTGATCGCCGACGCCGTCTGCAAAGTCGCGACCACGATCAGCGGCGGCAGGCAGTTCGGAAGCATATGCCGGAACACGATCCGGTTATGGTTCAACGCCAAACAGGTCGCGGCCTCGATGTACTCTTTCTTGCGTTCGACCAGGGCGGAGCCGCGGACGGTGCGGGCAAAATACGCCCATTGCACGATCACCAAGGCGATGATGATTTTGTCGACCCCCTTGCCGAGGACCGCGAGCAAAATCAACGCCACCAAGATCGCCGGGAACGACAACTGGATGTCGACCACTCGCATGATGAAGGTGTCGACCCGGCCGCCGAAATAGGCGGCGATCAGGCCGATCGCAGAGCCGATGATCAGGGCGATGATCCCCGACGTGACGCCGACGCCGAGGCTAATTCGCAGGCCATAGAAAATCGCGCTCAACAAATCCCGACCGGCGCCGTCGGTGCCGAGGACGAACGTCAGGCCCTCGAAGCTCTCGGAGCCCGGCGGCATTTTACTGTCGAGAACGCTGACCTGGGCCAGATCGTAGGGGTTTTGCGGCGAGATCCACGGCGCGAAGATCGCGATGAAAATGATCCCGAACAGGATCACCAGCGCGAGGGTCGCAATCTTGCTTTCGAAGAAATCGGAACAGAAGCGCCGAAACGGGGTTTCCGCCTTGACGGCCGCGACCGGCGCGTCGGTCCCGGCGGGCTGTGTTTCCACGTTGCTGACGGTCTCGTTCATGAGTTCACATCCTGCAAGCGGACCCGGGGGTCGAGGATCGAATACAGGATATCGACCACCAGGTTGATGATGACGAAGACCAGAACGATGATCATCAGATAGGCGACGATAATCGGCCGGTCGAGACTTTGGATCGAGTCGATGATCAACTTGCCCATGCCGGGCCACGCAAACACGGTTTCGGTCACCACCGAGAACGCGATCAAGCCGCCGAACTCCAGACCCAACACCGTGACCACGGGGATCATAATGTTCTTCATCAGATGAACGAAGATCACCCGGCCGCGCGCCAAGCCCTTGGCGCGGGCGAATTTGATGTAGTCCATGTGGACCGCCTCGCGGACCCCGGCGCGGGTCAGACGGATCACCAACGAGGTGTTAAAAAGCGCCAGATTCAACGCGGGCAGGAATATGTGCGACAGGCCGTCGGCGGTCAGGAAACTGAGATGCATGCCCATCACTTCGACGGTATCGCCGCGTCCCGTGGACGGCAGCCATCCCATGATAACGGCGAACACCATGATCATCATCAAACCGACCCAGAACGTCGGCAGCGAGAACCCCAAGATGGATCCCGACATGATCACCCTGGATGATAATCGTTCCGGAAACAGGCCTGCCCATAGGCCGAGCGGTATCCCGATCACGACTGAGATGAGGAGCGACACGAACGCCAGCTCGAAGGTCGCCGGCATACGTTGCAGGATGATCTCCAGCGCCGGCTCGCCGTAAACGAACGAATTGCCCAAATCGCCTTGCAGCGCGTTTTTAACGAACAGGCCGTACTGGACGTACGCGGGCTTGTCCAAGCCCATGGATCTGATAACGCGCTCACGCTCCTCCTGGGTCGCTTCGTCCGAGACCATCATCTCGACCGGATCGCCAACCAGATTGACGCCGGAAAACACCAGGAAGGACATCACGAACAGGACCATCACGCTTTGCATGAGCCTGCGAATGATGAAGACCGTCATCGCCGTATCCCTTCGACAGGGGGCTTCAAGGAAGCATAGAGAAACGGGGCGGCAACCTTTCGATTACCGCCCCGTGGGCTTCTCTATTCTTTGGTGACGCCGAAGGCGACGGTACGCTCATCCGTTCGGGCCAGATACTTGAGGCCCTTCTTCGCACCCCAGGTGTTGACCTGATAGTGCAGCGGGATGATGCCCAGGTTCTGACCGACACCGATTTCGGTGGCTTTGGCCAGAAGCGCGGCACGCTTGTCGTCGTCGACGGTCGCCAGCGCTTCGTCGAGCGTGGCGTCCATTTCCGCGTCGGAGTGCAGACCCCGGTTCGACGAGCCCCAGCCCTTCTCTTTGCTGTAGGTGCCGAGCAGGGACTTCAACGGCGAGGACGGCTCACCCGTGCCGGAACCCCAACCGACCAGAACGAAACCGAACTCCGGCGGCTTCGCCGGACCGCCGTTCTTGGCGCGCTTGAAGTAAACCGACTTCGGCATGGTGTCCGGCGTCGTGTCGATGCCGATACGGCTCAACATTTGCGAGATCGCCTCGACGATCTTGGCGTCGTTGATGTAACGGTCGTTCGGACCGAACAGAGTGGTTTTGAAACCGTCCGGATACCCGGCTTCGGCGAGCAGCTTTTTCGCGCCTTCCGGGTCGTACGCCTCCGGCGACAGGTTGGCGGAGCGGCCGAAGAAGCCGTCCGGCAGCAACTGGCCGGCCTTGATGGCGACGCCTTCCATGACGCGCTCGACGATCAGGTCACGATTGATGGCCTTGGAAATCGCCTGGCGGACACGGACGTCCTTGAACGGGTTCGGGATTTCATTGCCGGCTTTGTCCGTGGTGTAGGGGGCCACGTCCCGGTATTGGTCCATGTGCAAGTAAATGACCCGGTTCGACACGCCCTGGCTGAGCGAAACGTTCGGCTCTTTCTTCAACCGTTCGATATCCGTCGTCGGGACACCGTCGATAAAGTCGACGTCACCGGCGAGCAGCGCCGCGAGACGCGACGGTGCGGACGCGATCGGCTTGATGACGACTTTCGACCACATCGGTTTGTCACCGAAGTAGTTTTCGTTGCGCTCAAGCTCCAGCACTTCGCCCTTCACCCAACGCACAAGCTTGTACGGGCCGGTGCCATGCGCGGCGTTGCCGTTGTTGAATTCCCCCTCCCAGGTCTCGTCGCCGATCTCGTTGGAGACGATGTGAACCGTCGAAAGGTCGGTCGCCATCAGCGGATAGGGTTTCGGCGTGGTGACATGGATCGTGTAGTCGTCGATCTTTTTGTATTCCTTGCCGCCGCCCTTGGAATAGAGCGCGAAGCTGGAGCGCGCATTCGGATGGATGGGCGCCCGCTTCATCGTGAACAGAACGTCATCCGCGTTGAAGTCCGATCCGTCGTGGAACTTCACGCCTTGACGAAGTTTGAACTCCCACGTGGTGTCGTTGATCGGCTTCCAGCTTTCGGCCAAGCCCGGCATCAACCGCTGCTTCTCGTCCTGCTCGACGAGGCGCGAGAAAATATGCGCGGCAATCTGGTTGTTCGGGCCGAGGTTATGATAATGCGGATCGATCGAGGTCGGCTCGGTGCCGAGACCGATCGTCAAGGTTTCGGCGTGCGCGGACATCGGCACGGCGATCGCCGTCATTGCAGCGAATGCACTGATGGCGAGAGTTTTCTTCAGATACATAGCGAAGCTCCCTGAGAGATTATAGGCCGACCGAAACGTCTCCGGCACGGCACCCCTTTTCACCGGGTTATCCCGGTTGAAGGAGGAATGATGACACGATCTCGAAATATGACAAATAGACTCTTGCATTTAATTTTCGTATATATCGATACGATAATTAAATAGTAGCGCCTCATGTTCGAACTACCATCTTTTCGCGAGTTGGATGTTTTCCGCACCACGTTGGCGACGGGATCCGCCACGGCGGCGGCGCAGCGGCTTGGGATTTCGCAACCGTCGGTGAGTCGCGCACTGGCGCAGATCGAAGAGCGGATGGGCATGATGTTGTTCATTCGCCAAAACGGCCGGTTGAGCCCAACCGCCGAAGCGATGGCGTTGAACGCCGAGCTGGATGCGGTATTCGACAGTCTGGACCGGGTGCGCGGGTTCGCGGAAACTGCCGAGGCCATGCGCGGCGGACGGCTTCGGGTCATGGCGCCGCCCAGCTTCTGCACCCACTTCGTGACCCCGATGGTGATCGCGTTCAAACGCGCCCATCCCACCATCCGCATCGAATTGCGCACGGTCTCCAGCCAAGAAGCGCAGCACGTGATCGCCGCCGGTGAGGGTGACATCGCCGTAACCACCAACCGCATCACCCACCCCGGCGTGCGGATGGAATCGATCCTGAAAACCGTTTCCGTGTGCGTGATCCCGCCGGACCATTCGTTGGCGCGCAAGAAATCGGTGCACGCCACGGACTTGGAGGGTGAGGATTTCATCGCGTTGTCGAGCAACCACCGGGCGCGGCGCGGCGTCGACCGGCTGTTCGAGCGCGCCGGCGTCACACGCAACATCATCTTGGAAGCAAACACCAATCTGACCGCTTGCGAGATGGCGGCGGCGGGCCTCGGCATCACCGTGGTCAATCCGTTTCCGGTGCTGCAGCATCTGAAAGACGAGGTGGTGATCCGGCCGTTTACGCCGCTGTTCCATCACACGATCTTCGCCATGCTGCCGAACGAGACGGCGCCGAACTGGCTGGGGCGGGCGTTCCTGTCCTACCTCAAACGCAGCGCCGCAGCGCACAAGACGGCGGCCTGAGCGGGTGCTCTTGACTCCCGGCGCGCGGACGCGAATGTTCTCGGAAACGAGAGCATAAAAGACTATGGGAGAAACCGCCGTGACCCCGCGCGTCGAAAACGAATATCCGGTCGAGCTGACCGCCCCCGACATTTCCGCCTACAAAGCCGGCAACACCGGGATCGAGTATGTCACCACATTGGATTCGGGGACGCCGGGTCCGCACGTGGTCGTCACCGTCGTCGTGCACGGCAACGAGATTTGCGGCGCCATCGCCGCGGACTATTTCTTCAAGACCGGGCTGCAGCCGCGCCAGGGCAAATTGACCATCGCGTTTTGCAACGTCGAAGCGTATCTGCAATTCGATCCCGAAGACCCGACGATCTCGCGCTACGTGGACGAAGACTTCAACCGGGTGTGGGACGAAGAGACGCTGGACGGCGAACGCAATACCCAGGAATTGATCCGCGCACGGCAGATCCGGCCGATCATCGCCGATGCCGACGTGCTGCTCGATATCCATTCCATGCAAAAAAAGATCGAGGCGCTGATGCTGTGCGGCCCGTTGCCCAAGGGCCGGGCCCTGGCCAAGGGCGTCGGTGTGCCGCGCATGGTGGTGTCGGACGCCGGTCATGCGGCGGGGCGGCGGATGCGCGACTACGGCGACTTCATCAACCCCGACAGCGCGAAAAACGCGCTCTTGGTGGAATGCGGCCAGCACTGGGAAAAGAACAGCGAGACCGTCGCCATCGAAACCCTGTTCCGGTATCTGGTGTTCACCGGCGCGATTACCGCCGACGACGCGGCGCCGCACCTGGGCGACACGCCGCCGGCGCAGAAGTTCATCGAGGTGTCGCAGCCCGTCACCATCGAGACCGACAACTTCCGTTTCGTCGAGGAGTTCAAAGGCTTTGAAGTGATCGCCAAGGCCGGCACGGTGCTGGGATACGACGGCGACAAGGAAGTCACCACGCCCTATGACGACTGCGTGCTGATCATGCCGACTAAACGCTTCATCAAAGGCGCATCCGCCGTGCGCCTGGGACGGTTCATCGAGGGATAATCCGGCCGATCCGGGGATTGCCGCGGCGGACCCTGGGCCTATAATGCCGCCGGTGTCGGCGCCCATTCACGCGGAGGTCATCATGGAAGACGAAATCATCGAAGTGGAAGAGATGACGGTCGCCTGTGACGGGGGCGGCGGCGCCCTCGGTCATCCGCTGGTGTACCTGCACCTGGATGACGAGACGCACGAGGCCATCTGCCCCTATTGCTCGCGCAAGTTCGTCCTGAAAGAGGGCGCCAAAGTCGCCGCCGGGCTCTGATCGGCGGGCCGGTGAGCGACCAAGACCGCGAACACGTTTTTCTGATCGACGGGTCGGGCTTCATCTTCCGGGCGTACTTCGCCGGGATGAGCCAACGCCGCACGCAGATGACCCGATCCGACGGGACGCCGACCAACGCGACCTACGTCTACACCCGGATGCTGCTGAAACTGATCGACGACACGGAAGCCGACTACGTCGCAGTCATCTTCGACAAAGCGCGCAAGACCTTCCGCAACGACATCTATCCCGAGTACAAAGCGCACCGCCCGGACCCGCCCGAGGACTTGATCCCGCAATTCGCCTTGGTCCGCGAGGCGACCGAGGCGATGAACGTGCCCGCCGTACAGATGGAAAACTACGAGGCCGACGATCTGATCGCGACCTATGCGACCCAGGCGGCCGCGCGGGATATGGACGTCACAATCGTCTCCAGCGACAAGGATTTGATGCAGTTGGTGAACGACCGCATCTCGCTTTGGGACGGGATGAAGGACAAGATCATCGGCGAGGCCGAAGTCGTCGAAAAGTTCGGCGTCGGCCCGGAAAAGGTGATCGACGTGCAGTCGCTGGCCGGCGACAGCACCGACAACGTGCCGGGCATTCAAGGCATCGGCGTCAAGACCGCGGCGGAATTGATCAACACCTATGGCGACCTGGACACGTTGTTGGCCCGGGCCGAAGAGATCAAGCAGCCGAAACGCCGCGAACGCCTGATCGAGCAGGCCGACATGGCCCGGGTGTCGCGGGAACTGGTGACCCTGAAACGCGACGTCGATGTGAAGGAGACGTTGGAGGATTTCAAGAAACGCCCGCCCGATCCGGAAAAGCTGCTGACGTTCCTGGTCGCGCAGGAGTTCAAAAGCCTGGTCTCCACCCTCGCCGCGAAACACGGGGTGACCGCGCCCGACCCGGCCCCGTCTGCCGCGGCGGACGGCGCGCCCGCGACCCCGGCGGCGGCAGCGAAAGAGCCCAGTTACGAAACCGTGCAAACCATGGACGCGCTGAAACCGTGGCTGGAAAAGGCGGCGGCGGCGCCGGTGATCGCCGTCGATACCGAGACCGATGCGCTCAGCAGCATGGGCGCAGGATTGGTCGGCGTGTCGCTGGCGATCGATCCGTATGAAGCGTGCTACGTTCCCCTCGCCCATGTAGGGGCCGGGGCGCAAGGCGCGCTCGACCTCGGGGACGGGGACGGCGCACCGGGCGACGCGCCGGAACAGATCCCCATGCAGGACGTGCTGGATGCCTTGAAGCCGATCTTGGAAGACCCCGGCATCCTCAAGGTCGGACAGAACATCAAGTACGACATCCAGGTGCTGGCGCGCTACGGCATCGACGTCGCGCCGGTCGACGACACCATGTTGCTGTCCTATGTGCTCGCCGGCGGCAAGCACGGCCACGGCATGGACGAGCTGGCGCTCAGGCATCTCGATCACGAGACCATCAAATTCAAGGACGTGGCGGGGTCGGGCAAGAACGCACTGAGCTTCGACCGTGTACCGCTGGAAACCGCAGGCCCATATGCCGCCGAGGATGCGGACGTCACGCTCAGGCTGCATCAAATCCTGAAACCGCAGCTGGTCCGTGACCACATGGTCACCATCTACGAACGCTACGAACGGCCGTTGCTGCATGTGCTGGAGCGGATGGAGCGGACCGGCATCTTGGTCGACGCGCAGAAACTACGCGGGTTCTCCGACGACTTCGAAAAGCGCATGGGCGATTTGGAGGTCCAAGCGCACGAAATGGCGGGGCGCGAGTTCAACGTCGGTTCGCCGAAGCAGGTCGGCGAAATCCTGTTCGACGAGATGTCGCTGGAAGGCGGCAAGAAGGGCAAGACCGGCGCGTATTCCACCAGCGCCGATGTGCTGGAAGACTTGGTGGTGCAGGGCCACGACCTGCCGAAGGTGATCCTCGATTGGCGGCAACTGCAGAAACTGAAAAGCACCTACACCGACGCGCTGATCGAGGTGATCAATCCGAACACCGGGCGGGTCCACACGTCATATAGCCAGGCCGTAACGTCGACCGGGCGGCTGTCGTCCAACGATCCCAATTTGCAGAACATTCCGATCCGCACCGAGGAGGGGCGCAAGATCCGCCAGGCCTTCGTCGCCGAGCCGGGGCACGTGCTGATGTCTGCCGACTATTCGCAGATCGAGCTCAGGCTGCTCGCGCACGTCGCCGAGATCGATGCGCTGCGCGGCGCCTTCGCCGACGGCCAGGACATCCACGCCATCACGGCCGCCCAGGTTTTCGACGTGCCGATCGAGGGCATGGACCCGATGGTCCGGCGGCAAGCCAAGGCGATCAACTTCGGCATTATCTATGGCATCTCGGCGTTTGGTTTGTCGCGGCAGTTGTCGATCCCGCGCGGCGATGCGCAGAGCTATATTGCGGCGTATTTCGAGCGCTACCCCGGCATCAAGGATTACATGGAACGGACCAAGCAACAGGCCCACGACGACGGTTTCGTGATGACCCCGTTCGGCCGCAAGTGTCACGTGCGCGGCATCAACGAAAAGAACCAGGCGATCCGCGGCAACGCCGAGCGCGCCGCCATCAATGCGCCGATCCAGGGCGGGGCGGCGGACATCATCAAGAAAGCGATGGTGCGGTTGCCGGCGGCACTTTCCGACGCGGGCCTCAACGCCAAGATGCTGCTGCAGGTGCACGACGAACTGATCTTCGAGGTGCCCGACGCCGAGATCGAAAAAACCCAGGACGTGGTCCGCGCCACCATGGAGGGCGCGGCGGCGCTGTCGGTGCCGCTGACGGTCGATATCGGCCATGGCGCCAATTGGGACGAGGCGCATTAAGCGCAGATTGTCCCGTCACAACCAGCCCTAACAAGGGCTTCAAATTTCACCGTCATGGTTGTTTAATGGGCAGTCGAGAAATGCTCGGGCGTGTAACGCGGGGGTCGTGTAAGACATGGGTGAGGCGCAGAACGCAAACGAACAAACCGGAAAACGAACCTCCAAGAAGGTAAGGCGATTCGTTAAGTGGACGCTCGGCGTCTTGGGCACGCCTGCATTCATCGTCTTGATCTTGGCGTTTTGGCGACAAGAATCGCTTCCAGATTGCGTTTTTCTAGGCACCGGTGCCAACAAGGTTCAAGTCCAACCATCCTCTTCGAAACCATCGACTGCCCCCGAAGAATCAACCTTCGCTCCCTATATCCGATTCACAGAAATCGTTTACACCCCCGAGACCGATGTGACATTCGCGAGGGGAGGGGACTGCTTTTTTTGGGATCTCATTTATGACTACACCGCTGCGGTCGAACTGGATGTGGTTTTCAAGGATACGGAGGTCGATAAAACGATTGGTGGGGCCGACAGCAGGAACGCCAAAACCGATGAAGCGGGGGCTGTTTCAGAAAGTCCGGATGTTTATGAACACCCCGCACCCCGGTTGATTGGTGCTTTTTCCGAAGAACTGAAATCAAAAGCATGGACACCTGTTCCGCATAACGAGTCGAAGAAAATAGACGTTAGAGACAGATACTTGTCCATGTTTCACAACGACACCCATCGTCTGACCGTCTCCGCTCAAAAAACGACCAGTTACAGAACGGGGACAGCTCTTCGCATTCTCGACCGTGGGCTTGAAGCTGTCGAAGACAATATCTTGCAGCCGGTCATTTCCGCTTTGCTCCCAGACGAGGAAGAGACCTCCAACCTAGGTGCTTCAAACGTGGCGAAGGCCGATACGACAGTTCGTCTGCGCCAGTACCTGCAGCCGTCTCATGGCGATGGGAAGCTGTCATTCACAGTATCGATCAACAACCAAACGGTGGGTCAGTTAGATGTTGCATACGAAACGAGACCGTCGCTGATTTTGTCGAAAGCGGATTATGACGCTCACATTTCTGCGACGGACGGCGATAAGCACCTACGTGATTTAGACGCCTCCAAGAAAACGAAAACGCCCTTCGATTGGCTTAATCTCAAAGATAAAGAGATTTCAACCAACCGTTTCGCCAAGCTATTTGCCAAGGGCTCTATCACTACAAGAGCGTTTGTTGAAAATGAATACGACGAATGGAAGAAACAGGCGGATTTCGAACACGATCTGATTACCAGTTATGTGAGGGAGGGATTCCTCGGAGAGGAAGAGAGAATACCGGACAACGTAGATGTGTGGGAGCGTATCTTTGATACGCGGACTGAATCCGTGTCGGAAAAATGTGGTCGGATCGCAAGAGACATCGCATCTGATCTCGCTTTCAATGAGTATGACACGATGCTCGTTATGTATACGCTCTACCGGCACCACCTAGGATTTCAATCGGCTTCCGCTGCGCCCTGCAAGGGACATCGGATGGCCGAAATGCTCGGTTTCGTAACGCCCACTCAATATTCGCCGGAAGTGCCAGAGCAGGACATTGTCCAGCCGCCTGACCCCACATGGGACGACCGGCTCGAAGAAGTATCGACGAAGTCCAAAGGAAATGACCGGCTGCTAATAGAGGGCGCGGTTGAAAAACTCACTCGGACCGAGATGACGTTAATATATGAGTCCAACCAAATAGGGGATGAAAGCAAAAGACAGGAAGCGGCATTCAATACCCTTTTGGTTAACTGGATCGACGAGCACACCGTCTTGCATTTTGGTTGCTTTAATCGGCACAGGATTCTTCAGGGGACGAGGACCGTAAAAAAGTTCTCGGCGTTAATCGAAGTTGAATGGCCAAATTCCGTCCCAAGGAAGTCGACCATTTTTTGGGTCGACTTCACACCGGATGCCAACGGTCTGGTCTCTACCATCGCCCATCGGCCCGCAACTCTTGGGGAGGTTTTCTTAAAGGTCACCGGTGAATTGCCGACCGGAGGCGTGCCGGCAGAATGGTCTGATGGCAAGCCCCCATTGGAATGGCAAATACTGAAACCCGACGAAGATAAACCTTGCCGCACAAATTTCCTGACCGATACCCGGCTGAATGACCTGAGGACACAGCGAGGTAGCCGACACGGTCGTCTCGCCGGGATCTACTACCGCAACTATCCGAAGGTTGTATCGAGCGATAATTCGCAGAGCGTACCGGCGTCAAACTAGAGCCTTCGGCGCAAACACCTTCACCGCGCCGGCGCGGCCTTTGACCGTCGTTTCGCACACCATCTCGCAGCCGCTGTCATCGCCGAGTGCTGCGGCCGTCGCCTCGCCCAGCATGATGTAAGAGCCGTACTCTTTATTGAGCTGCTCCAACCGCGCCGCGACGTTGACGGCATCGCCGTGCACGGTGAACGCCAGGCGGTCCTGCGCGCCGACGGCACCGACCGTGATCTCGCCGGTGTTGATGCCGCAGCGGGTTCTCAACGTCGCCCCATTGAAGGTGCGGCTGCGCGCGGTCTTGTCGATCAGCTTGGCGCAGCGGATGGCGTTATTGGCGTGGTCCGGATCGTCGTGCACCGCGTTGAAGGTGATCAGCATCAGGTCCCCTTCGAAGTGCGTAATGACGCCGCCGAACTGATCGATCACATGGCCCATGGCACCGAAGTAATCGTTCAGCGTGGTCGCCAATTCCTGCGCCGTCATGTTTTCCGACACGGTCGAGAACCCCTCGATATCGGTAAAGATCACGGTGGCGACGCGGCTTTCGCCGTCGCCAGGCTGGATCTGCCGGTCGGCCGACGTGATCCGGGCGGCGACCTCCTTGGACACGAACCGCGACAGGTCTTCGGCCGCGGTTTGTTTGAGGACCGCACGATAGAAATTCCGCTGCGCACGGACCACGCCCAACGCCAACACGCCCGTGACCAACAGGATCGACACCATCTTGTCGATCTCGGCACCGATCAGGATCGCGTTCGACGTCATGTAGGTGACGTAGTCCCGCGTGATCATCGGATTGTCCGGCTCGGCATGAAGGACATATCCGCCGAGCACCCCCCAGCCGACGATCGCCGCCCCGCCCGCGGCCAAGACGTACTGCGGCTCGAACCGCAGCGCCCGGAGCGCGATGAAGATGAACACGTACATCAGCGTCGGCGCCTTCAAATAGAAACTCGGCGGCTGTTCGTACTGGATGTGAAAACTCCAGATCAGCAGCATCAACAACGCGACATCGACGGCGATGGACAGCAAAAGGTACCAAGCCGGCAACCGCACCCGGTACGAGATCAACAGCCGCACCACGGTGAACGCCAGGTACGCGGCGAGCGCAAACGGCACCACCTCGATCTCGGTCATCGCGACCGCGACCTCTTCCGACGCCGCCCACAGGGCGCCGAACAACACGATCAGGATCAGCTGCACCCACGAGATCAGACGTTCGCTGGTATCCTGGCGCGCTTCGATCTGGGCGCGGACCCGCGCCGGCAGTTGATCGCCGATGGGCTCGCCGAACAGGAATTCACAGAAACGCCGCCACATGTGCGGCATCCTAGACGATCGGTCGGTTTTGGAAACGCCTTGGTCGCGTCAGCGCGCCGACGGCGGGGTGCGGACGATCACGGCGCGGCTACGCCATCCAAGCAGACGCACGACGCCCCGGAAGAACTGCTTCATTTCGTGTTTGGGCGGGAAAATATCTGTCTGCATCGTCGTCGGCTTTTCGTCTGAGGGGGTTTGTACCCCCGGTTGTAAGGACCGAAACGCCGTCCGTCTGTGACGGCGCTCACGATTTCTTAGTTAAAGACGAAAAAAGGCGCGATTTTGGCGCGGATGAGGCGATTTGTTGATTCTTCGTTGGCCTGGGATAAGAGAAGCTGTGTCGGTTCGACGAGAGTCCCTTCTCCTTCGGGGAGAAGGACAGGATGAGGGGGCATTCAGTCAATTGTCGGCAGCGGCCGAAGGTCCCCTCATCCCAACCCTCTCCCGGAGGGAGAGGGAGCGACGTCAATCGTACGCCGGGGCGTCGCCAAGGCCGCCGCGGATCGCCGCCTTGACGGTCTCACGCTTGTTTTCCAGATGGCGGCGCAGCACGTCGGATAGCTTCGCGCCGTCGCGGGCCTCTAGCGCCGCCAGCATTTCCTCGTGCTCGCGCATGGCCTGGTCCCACCGATCCTTGGTCATGTTGGCGCGGTAACGGGCCAGGCGGATGCGACCGGCAAGGGCGCGGTACTGCGCCTGCAGCGTCGGGTTGGCCGAGGCCTCCATGATCGCTTCGTGGATTTGCTGGTTGCATTCGAAATAGGGGCGCAGGTCCCCTTTGGCGTGGTGCATCGCCATTTGATAGTGCAGGGCCTTGATCTCGGCCAACTCCATGTCGGTCAGCCGCGCGCAGGCCAACTCCCCCGAGAGCGCCTCCAACGCGCCCATCACCGGAAAGATTTCGTCGACGTCTTCTTCGGTGAGCGTCGCAACCCGCGCGCCACGGTTCGGCGCCAAATCCAGCAACCCCTCGCCGCCCAGCACCTTGAGCGCCTCGCGCAGCGGCGTGCGCGACACACCGAACAAATCGCAGAGTTTTTGCTCCGGGACCCGGTCGCCGCCCTTAAGCTCGCCGGAAAAGATCATGGTGCGCAGCCGGTCGACCAATTCCCCATGCAGGGTGGTGCGGGCGATGGGTCTCGCGATCTCGTTCATTCGGCGGCCTCCCGATGCGACGGCAACGCCTGCTCCAACACCCGGGCGACGTGGATCGCGTTCCGCGCGGCGCCATCGTGAATCTGGTGCCGGCAGCTGGTGCCGTCGGCGACGATCACCGTGTCGGCATCCGCCTCGCGCACTTTCGGCAGCAAAGACAACTCGGCCATTTTCTTGGAGACCTCGATGTTGGCTTTCTCGTAGCCGAACGCGCCGGCCATGCCGCAGCAGCTGCTTTCCACCACCTCGACGTCGAGGCCGGGGACGAAGCGCAGGACTTTCTCCACCGCGCCCATCGCAGCGAACGCCTTTTGATGGCAATGGCCGTGCAACAGCGCCTTGCCGGTGCTGAGCGGCTCCAGATCCAGTTGGAGCTTCCCGGCGTCGATTTCGCGCGCCAGAAACTCCTCGAACAGCAAGGCATTGTCGGCCAACGTATCGGTGTCTTCGCCCGGTAGCACGGACTTGAATTCGTCGCGCAGCGTGAACAGGCATGACGGTTCCAACCCGACGATGGGCAGGCCGGCTTTCACGAACGGCAGCACCGCGTCCAACATGCGCTTCGCTTCGGTGCGCGCTTCCTCGACCAGACCGGCGGCGAGGAACGTGCGCCCGCAACACAGTGGCCTTTCACCCGGCGTCGGCCGTGCGATGGCGACCCGGTAGCCCGCTGCTTCCAACACCCGCTTGGCGGCGCGCAAGTTTTCCGGCTCGAAGTACATATTAAAGGTATCGGCCAACAGAACGACCGCATCACCCGCCGGGCAACTTTCGGGCGCAACCCCTTCGGCTTGGATGTCGAAGAAATCGGACCGCCACTTCGGCAAGGTGCGTTCGGCGGCGAACCCCAACACCCATTCCGACAGGGTCGCCATGCCGGGAATGATGTCGCGAAGGTTCATGACCGGCGCCATCCGAGAGGCCTGCACGGCGTAGCGGGGCAGATAGCCGATCAGCTTGTCCTTCAGCGAGACGCCATGGCGCTTGTTGTAGTGGTACAGGAACTCGACCTTCATCTTCGCCATGTCGACGCCGGTCGGACATTCCCGTTTGCACCCCTTGCAGCCGACGCAGAGCTGCATGGTGTCCTTCATGGCATCCGACGTCAGCGCATCCGGACCCAGTTGGCCGGACAGCGCGAGGCGCAGTGTGTTGGCGCGACCGCGCGTGAGATGCTGTTCGTCGCCGGTGACCCGGAACGACGGGCACATCACGCCGGGGTTGGATTTCCGGCAGGTGCCGTTGTTGTTGCACATCTCGACAGCACCCGAGAGCCCGCCCCAGTCGGACCAATCCAATGCCGTTTCCAAGGTGCTTTGTTGGTAGCGCGGATTGAAGCGGAAGATGTCCGGGTCGTCGAACTTGGGCGGATCGACGATCTTGCCCGGGTTGAAAGTGCCGTCGGGATCGAACTCGGTCTTCACCTCTTTGAAGACCTTGACCATCTCGTCGCCGAACATGTCCTTGTGAAATTCGGAGCGGACCAGGCCGTCACCGTGCTCGCCGGAATGGGAGCCCTTGTATTCGCGGACCATCTCGAACGCCGCCTCGGCGATGTCGCGGAGCTGCTTGGCGCCGACGTCGGACTTCAGGTTGATCACCGGGCGCACGTGCAGACAGCCGACCGACGCATGCGCGTACCACGTGCCCTCTGTGTTGTTCTTGTGGAACACTTGGGTCAGACGATCGGTGAACTCGGCCAAATCCTCAAGGCGGACGGCGCAGTCTTCGATGAACGACAGCGGCTTCCCGTCGCCCTTCATGGACATCATGATGTTGAGGCCCGATTTCCGCACCTCCCACACCGCTTTTTGGAATGCGGGGTCAATCGCCTCGACGACGGCGTCGGGGTAACCGAGATCGCTCATCAGTTCGCCCAGCTGTTTCAGGCGGCGCATGTTCTCGTCCTGATCCGGCTCAGCGAACTCGACCAACAACAACGCATCCGGCTCGCCCTTCACGAAGCTGTCGACGGTTTCACGGAAGATCGGAATTTCGCGCGACAATTCGATCATGGTGCGGTCGACCAGCTCGACCGCGACCGGGCCCAACTTCACCAGATGCTGGGTCGCATCCATGGCGTCGTAGAACCGCGGGAAGTGACAAATCCCCAGCGTCTTCTTGGTCGGCAGCGGCTGCAGTTTCAGATCGACCGACGTCGTGAAAGCCAGCGTCCCCTCGGAGCCGACCAGCAGGTGCGCCAGGTTCGGCAGCGCCGCCGCCTCGTGCACGGTGGCGTTGTCCCAGGTGCCGCGGCCCGGCCCTTCGGGCATCAGCGCATCGATGTTATAGCCGCCGACCCGGCGCATCAGGTCGGGGAACTTGTCCTTGATCAGCGCCTGATGATCGCGGCCAAGGTCCAGCATCTTGTCGACCAAGGCCTGTTGGTGCTGGGCGAGGTCGACCATCATGCGGTTGTCGGACACTTCGCCGAAGTGCATGGCGGTGCCGTCGGCGAGGATCGCGTCGACGCCGCTGACGTTGTCGCGCATGGTGCCGTAGCGGATCGAGCGCGAGCCACAGGAGTTATTGCCGGTCATCCCGCCGATGGTGGCGCGGCTCGACGTCGAGACGTCGACCGGAAACCACAGCCCGTGCGGTTTCAGAAAAGCATTCAAGTGATCGAGGACGATGCCCGGCTCCACCTTGGCGGTGCGGGCTTGCGGGTCGAAGTCGAGCACTTTGTTCATGTGCTTGGAGACGTCGACGACCACAGCCTCGCCGATGGTCTGGCCACACTGCGACGTGCCGCCGCCGCGCGGCAGCACCGGCACGCCCTCGTCGCGGGCGATGTCGATCACCGTGTTCACCTCGGTCGCGTTGGTGGGGATCACCACGCCCATGGGTTCGACCTGATAGTGAGACGCATCGGTCGCGTAGCGCCCGCGGGTGAAGGCGTCGAACTTTACGTCGCCGCCGATGGCCGAACTCAACCTTTTGGCCAGCTTGTCGTCGCCGACGCGGCCCGTGGCGCGCAGACCGAAGTTGTCGAGTGGCATGGCATCCTCCTGCTTATTTATGGCCGCAAACTACCATTTTGTATACAAAACGCAAGAAGTAATCGCAAAAGCCGGATAATTGGCCTTGTCAGCGATAAAATTGTATGCAAAATGCAGATCAGCACAAAAACGGCAGCGCAAACCATGGCGCTCGCCCCTTGGAGGAGACTTTTCATCATGGCGTACAAAAGCGGCCGACACTTTCTGCAGATTCCCGGGCCGAGCCCGGTGCCCGACCGGGTGCTGCGGGCCATGGACATGCCGGTCATCGACCACCGCGGACCCGAGTTCGGCGAGTTGGGCGCACGGGTCCTGGAAAAGCTCAAAGGCGTGTTCAAGACCGAACAGCCTGTGATCGTCTATCCCTCAAGCGGCACCGGCGCCTGGGAAGCGGCCCTGGTGAACTGCCTCAGCCCCGGCGACAAGGTCCTGATGTACGAGACAGGTCAGTTCGCGACGCTGTGGGAAGAGCTCGCCAACCGCATCGGTCTGGTGCCGGAGTTCATCGCCGGCGATTGGCGGCACGGCGTCGACCCGGAAAAGGTCGCGGCGCGCCTGCGCGAGGACACCGACCACGAGATCAAGGCGGTGTGCTGCGTGCACAATGAAACGTCGACCGGCGTCACGTCGCGGATCGGCGAGGTGCGCAAGGCCATCGACAGCACCGGCCACCCGGCACTGTTCCTGGTCGACACCATCTCCGGTCTGGCATCGGCCGATTACCGGCACGACGAATGGGGCGTGGACGTCACCATCACCGGTTCGCAAAAAGGTCTGATGCTGCCGCCGGGGCTGGGCTTCAACTGTGTGTCGAAAAAGGCCCTCGACGCGCACGAAAACAGCGGCTTCCAAAAATCCTATTGGGATTGGGGTCCGATGCTGGGCAACAATGCCAACGGATTTTTCCCCTACACGCCGGGCACCAACCTGCTCTATGGCCTGGAAGAAGCACTGAAGATGATCCTCGACGAAGAGGGTCTGGAGAACGTGTTCGCCCGGCACAAACGCCACGCAAAGGCGACGCGGATCGCGGTCGAACATTGGGGCCTCGAAGTCCTCTGTCAAAACGAGGACGAGCACTCGCCGGTTTTGACCGGCGTGGTCGTCCCCGAAGGCCACGACGCCGATCACGTGCGCGCCGTGATTTTGGACAAGTTCGACATGTCGCTCGGCACTGGCCTCGGCAAGGTAAAGGGCAAGGTGTTCCGGATCGGCCATTTGGGCGACATCAACGACCTGACCCTGATCGGGGCCTTAAGCGGCTGCGAGATGGGGTTGGAATTGGCCGGCGTCCCCATCACCAAGGGCGGCACCCAGGCGGCCATGGATTACCTCGCCGAGACGGCCTGACGGCGTGTCATGAGCGAAGACACCATCCTGATCGACCGTGACGATCTTGGGATCGTCACGGTCACCTTGAACCGGCCGGCGAAACTCAACGCCCTGACCAAGTCCATGTGGGGCAAGCTGGGCCAGACGTTCCGCGATCTGTCCGCCGACGACAGCGTCCGCTGCATCCTGCTGACGGGTGCGGGCGAGAAATCGTTCAGCCCCGGCAACGATATCTCCGAGTTTGAGACCGACCGCTCCAATTCCGAACAGGCCGCCGCCTACGGCGCGCTGATGGCCGCCAACATCGACGCCATGCGCGATTGCCCGCACCCCAAGGTCGCGGCGATCCGCGGCATCTGCGTCGGCGGCGGTATGGAGATCGCCGGGCTCTGCGACATTCGGATCTGCGGCGAAAGCAGTCGCTTCGGCGTCCCCATCTCCAAGCTCGGCCTGGTCATGGGCTATCACGAGATGGGCGCGCTGAAATCCTTGGTCGGCCCGGTACGCGCCATGGAAGTCCTCCTGGAAGGCCGCGTGTTCGACGCCGCCGAGGCGCATCACATGGGCGTGGTGACGCGGATCGTCGCGGATGCCGACGTGATGCCCGAAGCCCGCGCCGCCGCCGAACGGGTCGCCGCCGGCGCGCCGCTGGTGCATCGCTGGCACAAGAAATTCCTGGCGCGCCTGGAAGATCCGGCGCCGCTCAGCGACGAAGAGATTGCCGAGGGCTACGCCTGCTACGATACTGACGACTTCAAGATCGGCTACCAGGCCTTCCTGAACAAAACCAAGCCCGACTTCAAGGGCAGCTAGGCAACACGAAGACAAGACGGAACGCATCCATGACGGTCGAAAGATCAGGCCCCTTGAAGGGCATGAAAGTCATCGAACTTGCGCACATCATGGCGGGCCCGGTATGCGGTTTAATGCTCGCCGATCTCGGCGCCGACGTGATCAAGGTCGAGAAGATTCCCGGCGGCGACGACTCCCGGCGCTTCCTGCCACCGGACATCGACGGCGAATCCGCCGCCTACATGATGATGAACCGCAACAAGCGCGGGATGGCGCTGAACCTCAAGACCGAGGGCGGCAAACGGGTGCTGCGCCGGATGTTGCAGGACGCCGACGCGCTGACCGAAAACTATCGCCAAGACACGATGCAGCGGCTCGGCATGGGATACGACGACCTGAAAGCGGACAACCCGGGTCTGATCTATTGCGCCATCTCCGGGTTCGGTCGCACCGGGCCCTATGCGGACCGGGGCGGGTTCGACCTGATCGCCCAGGGCATGAGCGGCCTGATGTCGATGACCGGCGAAGGACCCGGCCGGCCGCCGTGCAAAATGGGCGCGCCTGTCACCGATATTACGGCGGGTATTCTGGCGGCGCTCGGCATCGTCTCGGCGTATGCCCACAAATTGCAGACCGGCCAGGGACAGTTCGTCGACACATCTTTGTTCGAGGCCGGCATCACCCATACCTATTGGCAGAGTGCGATCGCCTTGGCGACCGGCACGGCGCCAGGACCCATGGGCTCGGCGCATCCGCTCAACGGCCCCTATCAAGCGTTCGAGACCAGCGACGGTTGGATCACGATCGGTGCCGCCAACCAGCGCAACTGGGAGCGGTTGCTGGACGCCATGGAAGCGCCGGAAATCGCCGACGATCCCAGGTTCGCCAGCAACATCGACCGGATGACGAACCTGAAAGAGTTGGAAGCGGTGTTAACGCCGATCTTCAAGACCCGGACCAAGGCCGAATGGCTGGCGCGCATGGACAAGGCCGGCCTGCCGGCGGGTCCGGTGATGGACGTGACGGAAATGTTCGACGATCCCCACGCACAGGCCCGGGACATGATCCCGACCGTCGAACACAGCAAGCTCGGCCCGGTCAGAACCCTTGGCCTGCCGATCAAACTGTCGGAAACACCGGGCCATGTCGCGCATGGCGCACCGCTGTTCGGCGAGCACACCTCGGAAATCTTGGGCGAGTACGGATTTTCAGACGCCGACGTTTCGGCATTGGTCGACGAAGGCGCGGTGGCGCTGGCCTAAACGCTATCCCGTTTGCCGGGGCGCGTCGCCGTTCTCTTGCAGTTCCAGGGCCGCGGTCACGGCGTCGATCTGCGCGTCGACGGAAATCGGCGCAACCGATGTCACTTCAAGTTCCCGGTATTCGAAGACGTCTGATTGTTCCAGCGTTGTGCCCACATCGTCTATGCGGGCATCGCGGGCGTCAATCAGCGCCTCGACCGTCGGCCGGAACAAAGTAATGAGGTTCGATAGCCACGTGTTGACCGATAAGGACGGGTAGGCCTGGTCGATGCGGAACCGCGGCAACACCTGTTTCACGTCGGCGGCCCGGTACCAGTATTCACCCGTCACCCAGCGGTTTGTGGTGAACAGCCGCACCGGCTCGGCGCTCATGCTCATGGAGACGGCCACCAGATGCGTGAGCGCATCGTTATCGCCCTGGCACGGCAGGTCGCCGGCGATCGGCTCCAACGCGATGTCCGGCGGGAACCCGCGCGGCCTCAGGAACGTGTGAAAGTGACCATGCTCGTCGCCATACAGATCGACGCGGTCGTCCGGCGCATGGGCGTGATAGAAATACTGGCTGTGCGTCCCCCAATCGTAGACGTCGCCATCGGGGTAGTGATCCCACTCGTAGAATTCCGAGCGGGTTTTGATGATGTCGGCGACGGGATTGCTGCCGTTCGCCAGCAGACGCTGTGCGGCCGCGCGCACTTTCTCGCCGGCCGCCTTCATGGCGACCAACCTCTCGTGCGGTAAACTACGCAAATCCGGCGCGTCAAGGACGGCGGGTAACAATGAAAGCGAACTCCTGGCGGTTATACAGCCCTATCTGGTACTAAAATCAATCTCGACAAAATGATCTGTATCAATATTTAAGAGGCTACTCGTTATCGCGCTGCAGCAGCAAGAACTACTTCTTGCACGGATTCTCCGCGCCGCACCGTCAATTTCAGCGGCACCATGGGGTCGGCGAGAAACAGCACCGTCTCGAACACCCGCGCATCGGGGACGCCAATTCCATCGACATGGGTCACGATGTCGCCGGCCTCCAGACCCGCGGCGAACGCGGGCCCCTCGGTCTCGACCCGGGTGACCATGACGCCGCCACTGACGGCGTTCATCGGTGGCGGCACCGGCCCGGCCCGAAAACCGACCGCGCGGCGGGCGACCTGCCCATCGTCCTTGAGATCGCGCACGACCCGCATCAACAACCGCGCCGAGGCGGCGAAGTTAACCCCGATATTGGCGTCACTCTCTTTGGTGAAAATCGCCGAGACCAAGCCAACCATACGTCCCTGATCGTCGACCAACGCACCGCCCGACCCGCCGGGGTTGACGGACGCATCGGTCTGAATGAAGTCCTCGATCGGATTGAAACCGGTACCGCTGCGCCCGATCGCGGATACCACGCCACAGGTCACCGATAGCCCCAGCCCGAACTGATTGCCGATCGCACAGACCCGGCCCGCCAGCGGCGGCGGCGGCGCGGTTTCAAGAACCGGCACATCGGCATCGACCTTCAACAGCGCCAAATCGGTCGGTGGGTGCACGCCGACCACCGACGCGATGAGTACGCGCCCATCTTGCAGCATCACGTCGATCTCGGTGGCGTCACCGATCACATGCGCGTTGGTCGCGACGTAGCCGCCCGCCAGCACCGCCACGCCGGTGCCCTCCGGATCCTGCGGCGCGGTGCCGCGCATGGCCTGCGACCAGTTCGGCTTCAACCGCACCACGCTGTCGAGTACCGCCGGGTCCAGCGCGGCAGCGGTAGACGGGCCCAACAAGACACCGCAAAGCACCACCCCAAGCATTGATTTCCATGGCCGCAACGACAACATGCCCTCTTGTTCTCCGTCCGTCTTTTCAGGTTCCATTATGAAGCTTCCCCGCACCATCCGTCTCGATCCGTCCGACGCACGTGTTTTCGACCGTGCCGCCGAACCCGGCGAGTGGGCGGTTACCGGGACCTTCCGCTTTGTGGACATGGTACCTGACGAGATGGACAACAAGACGCAGCTCGCCTTCAAATCCGGGTGGATGGGTGTCGGTACCTTCGGCTCGTCGACTTTCGTGCAGGTCACCGTTGCCCCGGACGCCGAAGCCGAGGCCGCGACACGGTCGTTGGCGGCGCATCTGTTCGAAGCCTATGGGGCGCCGGACATGCTGAGCGCGCTGGACGCCGCGAAAGGAGAGATCGCCTATGCATCGTCGCTGTGCGACCATCCGGCCGGCACGTTGTTGGCGATCGAGCGCGAGATGTCCGAGGACGGCATTTCCGAGCGTATCCGCATCGTTCCCAGGGACGACGAAGAAGGCGGACACGCCCGGATTTGGTCGGTGGTCGAAGACGAGGATTAACGCTGGAATTTTGAAAAACGTGTCTGCGACCTCGCGGTTAGCCTCGGTTTTCCCGTATTGATCAAAATAGGTTCAATGGTGTTCTTATTCGTCAAATCGCACGAAAGTCGGCCACAAAAGCATCCAAGGCGGGTTCGTCTATGATTTATAAATTGATCTACACGTCCAAGGCGGTCCCGGGGACCACGGATGCGGTGCTCGAGGATATCCTGGCGGCGGCGCGCCGCAACAATGGCGACTTGGACATCACCGGGATGCTTCTGTTTTTCGACGATCATTTCATCCAGTTGCTGGAGGGGCAGCGCAACGACGTGATGAAGCTTTACGAAAAGATCAAACAGGACGCCCGGCACACCGACGTCGATCTGATGTTCGAGGAGTATCAAGAGGATCGCGTGTTCGGTGATTGGCGTATGGCTTACGTGCCCCTCGATCAAGAAAATGCCAAACGCCTCTGCGGCAACTTGGATGTGACCTCGGTCGATCAACTGGCGGCGGTGCTGCGCCATCCAAGCCGCATCCTGCAGCAGTTCTTCAAGGGTATGATGAGCGAGATGGCCCGCGCGGCCGTCGACCGCTGAGCGTCGACGGTTCTAGCCTCGACGCAGGACCGTGTTCTTTAACAACGACAAGAAGGTCCGCCCGGCACCGATCATCGCCCGGCGCCGTTCGGCGCGCCCGAAGACGCCCGATGCTTCCCGCAACGCTTGATCAATTCGCCCGTCCAATAATCCCGATAGCGCCGTCCGGGCTGGTTCGGCGCTGAGGTAGGCCTCCGCCGCATCAAAGAACCCATAGGTCATCGCCAACCACGCGGCGCGCAAGGACGCGGTGCCGTCTTCCGCCACAAGATTGGGCGGACGCATGTAGAGCGCATCGGCTTGAACCCATTGGCCGCGGGAAAACGGAATCGTCTCGTTGGCCAGCCTGGGCGCAATCTCGTGGCCGTGGCGGCGCCAGTGCGACGCATCGGTGATATCCATAAGCTCGAAACCGGAGGATCGGAGCAGTGCGTCCAGTTCGGAAAAGACCGCCTGCTCTTGGCGCATTCGAAATGCAGCAACCTCTACCTTGAGAGCGAGCGCAGCTTGCAACGTGGCTGCGCCGGATGCGCCCATGACCTGCCGTTCGGCACCTTCGATGTCTATTTTCAAATAGTCGGGTGACCGCGGCGCATACGCAGCAACAGCGGCATCGAGACCGATGCATTCAACCGTCTTTGTACCAACGACCTCGAAGAACTGAGGCTTGTCGAACCGTGCACCGATTTCAGGGTCGGGTGTCAGCAGGGTCGTTGAAACCGGATCGCGTGTCAGGTTGAGCGTCCGTGGCCCGGGCCCGTCGGCGACGGCCTTTGGGACATACACCGCAGACCGCCAGCACCCCTGCTCTGTAGACTGCAAGGCCTGGAATGCATCCGCATCCGGCTCAAACCCGATGGTGTCGGTCGCAAAAGCCACCGGGAGCAAGTCGCTTTCGACACCGCCCCGTGCGCCCACATCCATGGCCAACAAAGGCACGGCGTCCATCGCTGCGCCAAACGCTGTGTTGCGAAACAAATTGAGCATGTGCATATCGAACACCCGCCTTGCCCAGGGGACGCTTACGGATAGCGCCGGGGGAACGCGCCACCGGGATACGGATATGCGTGCGCGACCGACCACCCGTCAGCCCTGGATAGCACGAAAATCTGTGGTGAGTCCGGCACCAGATCGGTCCTGTCGTGGCCGGACAGTACGACAACGAAGGCCGTATGGGGGGTGTCCGTTAGCTTTGACAACAGCTGATGGTCGGCGCCACTAAATGCCGTGACGCGCCCGGCCTCGGACAAACGTCCACGCCACTCGTATGTCGCCATGGTGGCCGCAAGACCGCTGCCTTCCGGATCATAGACCCCGACCGCAGATCCAGCGGGCAGGTCGTCGGCGATGGTGCGCAGAATCTCGCGGGTAAATGACTTGGTGGGATCGATGTCGAAGCGAATACTCTTCAGCGCCGCGACCGGGGCCACCACCAGGACGACAACTGGTAACGCCATCAGGATCTTGGATCTCGACCAACGACGGTCGCCGACATAGCGCCGCCACATCAGCCCGATCGCCATCGCCGCCGGCAAGGTCGCCGCCAATCCGAGATGCGTATTGTAACGCCAATAAGATGCCGCGCGCAGGGCATCGTAACCGCCGAAGATCGCGACGTAGGCGAAAAACAGGAAGAGGTTGTATCCCAGGAACAAGGCGCCAACGATGACCGAGATCCGGTCGAGTTCCGTGCGGTTGCGCCAAAGGCCCCGGATACCGAGGGCGACGATGGCCAGCATCAAGATGAAGTACCCACCCTTCTTTGCCGCGACCCCGAACATCGCCGCAAGAATCCCGGGAATGAGATCGAGATCCCAGGCCGCGAACGGGCGGACCAACAACTCCTGCCCTTGCAGATTGTCGCCAACGAAGCCGCGCCACAGCAGATAAATGGCCGCAGGCAATGCGAGCGTGATTATCAACGGCCACAACTGCCGGCCAGCCGTCCAAGCACGATCGCGCAGTAACAGGAGAACGCCGCCGCCGAGCACGAAAACGTACAGCACCAGGTTCGCAGGCTTGACGTTGAGGATCGCCGCCCCGGTCAACCCGATGGCCAATCCAAGTGCCAAGACCCGGTCGTGCTCGCCGTCGCGCACGGCGCCGCACAAGCGGTAAACCAGAAATGCCGCGGTGCCGACCAAAACGTTGGTGATGCTGTCGGCATAGTTGGAGAATACCAATTTGGAAACGAACGTCGGCCCCAACAGCGTCGCGCCGATGGCGCCGAGCGCCAACAGTGGAAACGATGGCCGGTCTTGGTCTGGCGCCAAAAGCTGCGCGATCAATGCGCCGAACAATCCAAGCGTCAATACGTTGACCACCGCGGTTGTCGCCTCGGAGAAACCGCCAACGAGGTTGCCGAGATAGCCGACCAACGGCCATCCGTACGGATACGCGGCACAGCACGAATAAATGGCTGGATGCCCCGCCGGCCCCGGGAACACATGATAATCGCTCAAATAGCGGACCGCATGAAGCCAATGGGAGAACTCATCCCATTCCGACGCCACGCGACCGCCGACCAGCACCACCAGCACCCCGACGGCCAGGATGGCCAAACCGGCGTTACGCAGCGCCGCCCCTGTCTCGGGCCGGATACGGATGGAAAGCACATACCCTGCCAAAGCAGCCACGGCGAGCGCCACTGCCACCCAACGAAAATCCAAGCTGCCGGCAGTGCCCACGGCGGTGAAGGTCAAGGTCATGACCCCCATCCCGGCGCCCAATGCCACGACGGCGCCGCCATCGTGAGACCGGACCCACGGAAGGCCCAATCCGATCAACAGGACGACGGCAGCGAGGCCACCGAGGATCGGCCACGGTGAGAGCGACAACTGAGTGAGAACTTCGGAGAAAGTCATGGGGTCGTGGGCAATCCTTGTCCGCCGCGGTCGGGCCCGTCACCGGGTTTTAGCGGCTCACTCCGCACCAAGCAACGGCGCTCTGGCCGCGCCTCAATCGGGTGAGGTCAGGGTACGCCGGACCGCATCGCACCAGCCGTTGTAGCGCGCCTCGCGCACCGCGGCGTCGAGTGTCGGTTGAAAGCGCCGGGCGCACGCCCAGTCTTCGGCCACGTCCGGCGGCGCGGGATACAAGCCGGCCTTCAGCCCCGCCAGATACGCCGCGCCCAAGGCCGTGGTTTCTTGAACCTCCGGGCATTCCACAACCGCGGGCACCGTGTCGGCCAGGCATTGCATGGTCCAGTCCGATGCAATCATCCCACCGTCCACCCGCAGGACCGCCCCGACGCCCGGATCGACATCGGCCCGCATCGCGTAGATCAGATCGCGCGTCTGGAAGCAGACGCTCTCCAACGCCGCGCGGACCAGCTCGTTCGGTCCCGTACCGCGCGTCAGCCCAAACACCGCGCCACGGCAGTCGGCATCCCAATAGGGCGCGCCAAGGCCGACGAACGCCGGAACGAAATACACCGGCTGCTCCGGGTCGGCAGCGGCGGCCCGGGCGCCACTGTCGGCGGCGGTCTCAATGAGACCCATTTCGTCGCGCAACCATTGCACGGCGGCGCCGGCGACGAAGATCGAGCCCTCGAGCGCATAGGTCGGGACGCCATCGAAGCGATACGCCACCGTTGTCAGCAGGCGGTGCGACGACCGTACCGGTTCCGCACCGGTATTCAGCAAAGCAAAGCATCCGGTGCCGTATGTCGACTTGATCATCCCCGGCGCGAAGCACCCTTGGCCGACGGTCGCTGCCTGCTGATCGCCGGCCACGCCGAGGATCGGGATCGCCGCGCCGAGGATCGCCGCATCCGCGACGCCGAAGTCGTCGGCGCAATCGCGGACATCCGGCAGCAATGCGCGCGGCACCCGGAACAACGCCAACAATTCGTCGTCCCAATCGCCGGCATGGATGTCATACAGCAACGTGCGGCTGGCGTTCGTCGCATCGGTGGCGTGCACCGCGCCGCCGGTCAGTCGCCAGATCAGAAACGCATCGACGGTACCGAACGCCAGCCGGCCGGCCTCGGCCGCGGTGCGCGCACCGTCCACATGATCGAGCAGCCAGGCCACCTTGGTCGCGGAAAAATATGGATCCAGCAACAAGCCGGTTTTGTCCGTCACCAGGGTCTCATGGCCGGCGGCGCGCAGGTCGGCGCAGATATCGGCGGTGCGGCGATCCTGCCAGACGATCGCGGGCGCGATCGGCCGGCCCGTGGCGCGGTCCCAGATCACGACGGTCTCGCGTTGATTGGTCAGGCCGACCGCGGCAATCGCCGATGGCGCCAATCCGGCCGCGGCAATCGCCCGCCGCGCCACCGCGACGCTGCCCTGCCAGATGTCCTCGGGATCGTGCTCGACCCACCCCGGATGCGGATAGTGCTGGGGAAACTCCGCCTGATCGGAAGCGACCGGTCGGCGCGCGGCATCGAAAACGATCGCGCGGGTAGAGGTGGTCCCCTGGTCGATGGCGAGGATGTAACCGCTCATGCCGCCACCCTACCCCGCCCGTCGACCAACTTGAAGACGGTTCGGGGTGGGGATGTCCAAGCGGACTGTTATGCCGCCTTCGACGTGTCGTCGTTGACCGCTTTGACGTCGGACAAGAACGTGTCGACCACGTCGCGCATAACGCCGGCGCTATTGGACAGCTCCGACGACGTCGACCGGACTTGCTCGGCGGCGCTGCCGGACTCGGTCGCGGCCTCCTGCACGGTGACGATGCTGCGGCTGACTTCCTTGGTGCCGGTGGCCGCCTCCTCGACGTTGCGGGCGATTTCCGAGGTCGCAGCACTTTGCTCCTCGACGGCGGAAGCAATCGACGACGCGATTTCGTTGATCTCCACAATCGTCGCCGCGATGTCCTTGATCACGCCCGCGGCCTCGTTACTGGCGGACTGTACTTCGGCAACCTTTTGCGAGATGTCCTCGGTTGCCGCCGAGGTCTGGCTGGCGAGACTCTTGACCTCGGTCGCGACCACGGCGAAGCCCTTGCCGGCCTCGCCGGCGCGGGCCGCTTCGATGGTGGCGTTGAGCGCAAGCAGGTTGGTTTGACCGGCGATGTCGTTGATCATCGTGACCACCTCGTCGATGGCTTTGGAGGTGGACACCAGTCCGGAGACTTTGGATTCCGCCAATTTGGCTTGGTTCACCGCCTTGCTGGCGATCTGCGAGGAGGTGCCGACCTGTTGCGCGATTTCACGCACGGAACTGGACAATTCCTCGGTGGCGGCGGCGACCATTTCGACGTTCTGCGCCGCCTGGGTGGAGGCCGAGGCGACGGAGGTCGACTCGGTCGATGTGCGGCTCGCGACACCGGCCATGCTCTCGGAGGCTTCGTCCATCTCGCCGGACGCGGCGGCAAGGCGGGCGAGCACGTCTTGGACCCGACCGTCGAAGTTCACCGTCAGCTCGGCGAGACGCTTGGCGCGTTTCTCGCGGCGCGCCAGGGTTTCGCGCTCCTCGGCCTCTCGGCGTTCCTTCTCGATGCGTTGCTGTTCGGCCAGTTCCTCATTGCGGATGAGGTTCTGCTTGAAGGTTTCGAGGGCGCGGGCCATTTCCCCGATCTCGTCCTTTTGCTCCGTCGCCGGGATGTCGACGGTCTTGTCACCGGACGCCAGCACGTTCATCACCGCGGTCATGGACTTCACTGGGCCGATGATCGATCTGCCGATCACATAAGCGGTCAGAAGGCCGGCCACGGCACCGACGAGGGACACGATAACGATCAGCAGTTCCTGGTCCTTGAAGCTTTGCGCCAACTCGGGGCCGATTTGCTCCTGGATCGCGTTGTTCTGGGCCTTCAGCATCTGCGCCGTTTCCAGCAAAGCTTCGCCAACTGGGTTGAGACGGTCGCTGATGATGGAATCGCGTTCCGCCATCGCGGTCTTCACCAGGGCAAAGGACTGCTCATACTGGCCGAAGCGGGTGACGACGGTTTCCAGTTGCTGCCGTTCTGCGTCGGGCAACTGGAATTGCAGCTGCTGCGCGGCGCTTTTGAAGGCGCCGATTTCCGTGGCGATCCGTTCCTCGACCGGGCTGCTTGGCTGCGTCAGGTACCGCTGCACGTAGTAGCGCACCAACATCAACCGCATCATCAGATCGCTGGCGCCCGCGAGCGCTTCGGGATCGCCACCGGCGCTCATGCTGCTCTTGATGTCATTCACCGTCAGGCGGATGGCGCGGCCGACGCCGTTCAAGGTGATGCTGACCTCGGCGTCGATGATTTGTTGCTTGTCCACCACCGCATCGAACTCGGCCTTGTAGGCCGCGAGGTTACCGGCGATCGACGAGAGGGCTTGGCGGTCCGCGTCGCTGGTCGCCGCATCGCGCACCTCGCCGGTCAATGCCAGGGTATCGTCGGCACGGGAGCGCACGGCGAAAGCCGAGGATTCGGTCGGATTGCCCAGGTAGTCTTTGACGCCGAGCTCGGTCTTGACCACCGCGGCCTCAACGCCGTTCACCGTTGACGAGGATCGCGCCGCCTCGCGGTAGGTGCCGAAATCCGTTTCCGCTTGTAAAAAACCCATGAACGATTTCCCGCCCATGGCAAATATAAGTAAAAGCATTATCCCAAAACCCGCCATAACACGGGTGCGGATCTTTAACCGGTTGAGGGTCGAAAACAGACCGTTCATGAGGTCCTCCTGTTAGGGCGGGGAC
This sequence comes from Rhodospirillales bacterium, assembly GCA_965601835.1. Taxonomy (GTDB): domain Bacteria; phylum Pseudomonadota; class Alphaproteobacteria; order Rhodospirillales; family Casp-alpha2; genus UBA4479. The sequence continues at coordinate 2,660,531 of OZ271842.1, read as the reverse complement.
GCACGTCATCCCCATGAATGAAAGAACTCGGACGTCACCCGTTTATCGGGTGCTTTCTCTCCGACCCCCCGGTACAAGAGCACTATTAGCATATGCAGCAAATCTACGGGTTTACCCGTACTTTTGGGTCAGCCATTGGTCCTATTGTGGCGGGACCCGTGCCGTCAAATGCGCATCGGCATCGGTAAATAATTGAAAATTATCATAAAAACCGCGAAATCATGGATCGCAGCACAGTGTGACACACAGATGAAAATTGTGTGATGTGACCCGGCTGCCACGTCGGAGCGGTGCGTCAGCGGACACAGTTTCCGCCGCGCCGCCTGACAACGCGGGCCGCTTGGTACGGTGCGAAGACGAAACCACGGCGCAACAAAAACGGCCGCCCCGGTTCCCCGGGACGGCCGTAAAGGCGTTCGACGATGATGCGTCCGTTATGCGGCGCGCACGTCCGTCAAGAAGCCGTTGACGGCGCTCTTCATGGCATCGGCCCGTTCCGCCAGTTCGCTCGACGTGCTGCGGACTTGTTCCGCGGTGCTGCCGCTTTCGTTGGCCGCTTCCTGCACGGTGACGATGCTCTTGCTGACTTCCTGGGTGCCGCTCGCCGCTTCTTCGACGTTTCGGGCAATCTCGCCGGTGGCGGCGCTTTGCTCCTCAACGGCCGAGGCGATCGACGACGAGATCTCGTTCATCTCCATGATGATCTTGGAGATGTCTTCGATCACGGTCGCCGCCTGATTGCTGGCGGTCTGCACTTCGACGATCTTCTTGGAAATCTCGTCGGTGGCGCTGGCGGTTTGGCTGGCGAGGCTCTTGACCTCGGTTGCGACCACCGCGAAGCCCTTGCCGGCATCTCCGGCCCGCGCCGCTTCGATGGTGGCGTTGAGCGCCAACAGGTTGGTCTGTTCAGCGATATCGTTGATGAGCGTCACCACTTCGCTGATGGTGTTGGACGTGGCCACCAAGCTCTGCACTTGGTTTTGCGCCCGCTGCGCCTCGTTGACCGCCTTGCCGGCGATTTCCGAGGAGGTGCCGACCTGTTGCGCGATCTCGCGCACCGACGCCGACAATTCCTCGGTGGCGACCGAGACCGTCTGCACGTTCTGCGCCGCTTGCGTCGAGGCGGCGGCGACCGACGTGCTTTCTTCGGAGGTCTTGCGGGCGATACCGGCCATGCTCTGCGACGCGGTACCCATTTCCTGGGACGCACGATCCAGGCGCGACAGGATATCCTGAACCTGGGCGTCGAAGCCTTTGGTCAGGTCGTCGATCCGCTTGGCACGCGCTTCGCGCTCTTCTTGTGCCTTGCGCTCGGCGGCTTCCTGTTGCTCCTTGGCGATGCGCTGCTCTTCGGCCAATTGATCGGCGCGGATCATGTTGTCCTTGAACGTCTGCACCGCTTTCGCCATCTCGCCGATTTCGTCCTTGTTTTCGGTCGCCGGGATCTCGACGGTCTTGTCACCGCCCGCCAGCGTCAGCATGGCCCCGGTCATTGAGTTGACCGGACGGGAAATGGAGCGGCCGATGATCAGCGCCGTCGCGATACCGAGCAGCAGGGCGATCGCAGACACGATCACGATCATGATCTCAAGCGTCTTGAATTCCTGCGCCAGGGCCGGACCGATGGTGTCCTGAACCTTCTTGTTTTCGAGCTTCAGGTCCTCCGACGTGGTCGCGATGTCCGGGCCGATCACATCCAGTTCGCCGGTGATGATGGCGTTTCGCTCCAGGATCGTCGTGACCGTCTGCGCGAAGGCGTCCCGGTAGGACTGCATGTTGTTGATAACCACATTGGTCAGGCGCCGGCGTTCCGGATTTTGCAGTTCCGACAACAAGGTCTGCACCCGCTCGTCGAAGGTACCGAGCTCCGACGACACCCGATCGGCGGCGGACTGTTCGTTGGTCAGCAGGAACCGCTGAACGTAGAACCGCACCAGCATCAGGTCGGTCATGGCTTTGCCGGCATGGTACGCGGCGACCGGGTCGCCGTCCGCATAGGCGCTGTCCATGATCTGTTCGAGGATTTTGCGGGTTTCCGGGCCGACCTTGTTGAGGGTCCCGTTGACCAACTCGTTGCGCACCTCTTGCTTGGCGACGACTTGCTCGAAGTTGTCCTTGTAGGCGGTCATCTGGTTGGCGATGTACTGCAGGACCTTTTCTTCCGACTCGTTACGCGCCAGTTCCTGCGCCCCGATGGCGAGGTCCAGCGTCGCTTGGCCCCGGTCACGCACGTTGTCGATGGCTGTTTGATTGCCGGTGGCGATGAAGTCTTTGACGTACAGCCGCGTGGTCTGCAGGTTCGCCTGCACCCGGCCGATCTCGTTCGTGGAGCGGGCGGTGCCGCGGTATTCGGTGAAATCGGTTTCGGCTTGCAAGAAGCCCAAGAAAGACGTGACACCCAGCGCCAGCATAATCACCAGCACCAGCCCGAACCCAAACGAAATACGGGTTCCAATCTTAAAATTGTTCAATGAAGACATCACTGTATTCACCCCTTCGGTTTCCGACGCACGACCTTGGCGTCTGTTTTTCCAACCCCCGCGGCATGAATAGCCGCAGAAACATCTCACTAAGTAAGTACGGTGGAAGGTCATGATTAGACCTATATTTTTTTCGCACGCACTTTTCGCATTGCGAGATCGCCGCAATAGGTACTTTTCATATGAATTTCAGTCAGTTAGAGAAAATTATGCGTTTCTCTTTTGACGAGTTTCTGCACTGCAAATGTCGTTTAAAATTGCATTAGGTGCGGCGATTGAATCTATTTCGCGGATGAAACACCCCGTCGGCGTAGCCCTGGATCGCCGGATCGTCGTCCGTCAGGCGCAGTCTTTTCTCCGCCATCAAAGCATGGTCGGGGTCCATTTCGATCCCCAGGTATCGCCGGTCGAGCTTTTTTGCGACCACCGACGTGGTGCCGCTGCCGACGAACGGGTCGAGCACCAGAGCGCCCGGATCGCTGCTGGCGAGGATCAGCTTGGCCACCAGTTTCTCGCTCTTTTGCGCCGGATGGTCGGTGTTCTCCGGCATCGACCAGAACGGCACCGTTATGTCGGTCCAGATATTTGAGGGCGCCGTGTCGCGATAGCCGCCGGCGCCGTTCTCGACCCAGTCCTTCGGCGCGCCGCGCGGATCGCGGTACGGCGCGATGACGGGCCGGCGCTGTTTGACGGCATCGGCATGAAACGTGAAATCGTTCCCGACGGTGCAGAACCAGATGTCCTCGCTGGCGTTTTTCCAGTTCGACCGCGCGCCGCGGCCCTTTTCGCGTTCCCACGTAATGCGGTTGCGCACCCGAAGCCGGGCCGACGCCGCGGCGAAGATGGACGGCGACGATTGCCAGTCGCCGCAGATGTAGACCGTCGCCGTACCCGCCAGCAGCGGCAGCAAGGTATCCAGCACCTCGCCCAGCCAATCCGTGTAGGCATCAACGGATCTCTTGGCGAAACGCACCCCACCGAACGATTTGGACATGTTGTAGGGCGGGTCGAGGATCAACAGATCGACCGAGCCCGGCGCGATCCGCGGCGCGGCGTCGTGAAAATCGCCGAGCACGGTGCAGTCGACCTGCCCGGCCGACAGATCCTCCGCCGGCACCACGTGGCGCTTCAACGCCCGCCGTTCGGCGGCGCTCAAGGTCAGGGTCCGGTTGCGGGGCGCACGGGGATGGTCGGCCATACGCTAAAGGTAACCCGTTTCGAGGCCGCCGCCAGCGCCGTTTTGCCGCAGTACCACCCTCACATCACCGTGATTCGCCTTAGCGCCGGATCGGCGCGATGCTGGTGCCGCTCGCCCGCTAAGAAGGAGCATCCATGGACGCCCTGAACCGCACCGCGTTTCTCGCCGTCGGCATGGTCAGCGGCTATGGCCTGCTGGCGATTTTCTGCGTCGTGTTCAGCTTCATGTACGCGCCGACGCTGGCGGCGTTGGTCGGCGGGGTGTTGTGCTTAGGGCTCGCGGCGGCGCTTTTCGGGTACGGTTTCGTGGTGCGCCGCAAAGCCTATGACAAGACGCATCTTTGGCTGATGCTCGACGACGAGACCCGGCCGCCCGCCGCCGTGGCGCAACGTCTGATCAGCGACGCCCTGGTCCGCAATTACCGCTGGTTCGCCCGCACCGCGGCGCTGCTGGCCGGCGTGTTTCTGGCGGCGTCGCTGACGCTGAACATGCTGGGGGTCGAAGCCTCGGTAACGCCGCCCCAGCCCAAGGTCCGGAAGTTCCCGATCCCGGCGATCCTGGCGCTGCCCGAGGACCAAGCCGACTGGCGCCATCGGATGGTGCCCTGAAACGCCGGAGTGGCGCGCCCTGGAAAAACTCTCATACTTTTATAAACTAACTAATCGCGAATCGTTATACTCACGGTAGTACGGACGAACGGCACAGACAGTATGAGTACGAATTCACAATACGCGGCATTTATTTTAACTTTTGGCCTGTGCGTCTTGTTGCATGAACAAGTATCGCTGGAGTGCCGGTAGTGGCAAGGGCATGGGATCGCAAGTTCTTTTTGGCTGCGTTAATGAAGAGCGCTTACTTTCCTCGCGAGTTGCCACCTGTATTTACAACTTCAGAATTCGCCGACTTTTGTGAGAATGAATTCAAAGCTATTCACTCTGATTCTTACAAGCTGAAAAGTCGAGATACAAACTATGCAACCTACACGGCACCCCGGACCGGCAACGGTCGGCGAGCGCTCGCCATCGTTAATCCGTCATCACAGCTTAATCTTGCGCTGAATATCACGCTGCATCGAAGCAAGATTAAGAAACTGATCAAATTGTCCGGCACGAGCCTTTACTCTATTGAGGAGGATCGAAAAGGGTATCGTGCATTCAAGGGTCTGGATTTCCGAAAGTGGGACTCCCTTGTTCACGAGGTCTGTTCGAAACATCCTTACATCCTAGTAGCGGATGTCTCCCGGTTTTTCTATACGGCGTATACACACTCAATTCCTTGGGCGGTTGTCGGGAAAGAAAAGGTCAAAGATTGGCTCCGGTTACCGTGGAATAAGTCGCCTCTTGCGAAACACTGGTCCAACTCCATCGACCGCTCACTCCAACTCTGCCAATCCAGGGAGACATTCGGACTTCCCGTGGGGCCCGATACTTCTCGTGTTATCGCAGAAGTTCTGATGTCAGGGGTTGAGGGCGACCAGGAGTATCTCGCGCTTACGGATAATAGGACGGCTCTTCGGCTGATAGACGATTTTGTAATAGGTTTTGATAATCGAGACGACGCTATTCGAACGCTACGAGCACTTCGTAAAGCTCTTTGGAAGTTCAACCTTCAACTTAACGAGGAAAAGACCGGTGTTTTCCAATCATCTGAAATTCTAAGAGAACGCTGGAAGCTAGAATTTGATCTCAAGATACCCGAGGCCGAGAACGCGAAAGACGAGCGAGAACAAGTTGATCATTTGATAAATCTCACTCTCCATCTTTGCGCTGAGTACAAGACAGATACACCTGCCATATTTGCTTGTGAGCGATTTCAATACTTACTTCGTTTCGATGAGAATTTCGGCGTACTGGTAGATGCTGCAATGCGTTTTGCTCGGGATTATCCAGCATGTACAGAGCATGCTGTCTTATTTCTCATCGAGAGTCGGCTCAGGTGTCGGAAACTTGGTTTCGATGGGAAGATAGAAGACTGGGTAAAACATGAAATTCTGAAGGGCATCGAATCGGATAAAGATCATGAAATGGCGTGGTTCTTGTACTTGGTAGGCGCATTTCGTTTCGAACTGCAGCAATCGGACTTAGGAAGCATATCGACGGTCCCAAACCCCATCGTTTTTTCCCTTTTGGGCCTTCTTAGAGAGCATAAGTTGCTTAAGGCGCCTCTCTCGAGTTGGAAGTGGCGCGCAACCATCAGAGACAAGGAATACTTGGCAGGTGAATACTGGCTGCCTTTGTATGAATCAGTTTTACGTGGCTGGACAAAAGATAAGAAACTGATTGCGGAAGTCGCATCGTCACGGTTGATGTCTGAACTGCGGAAGAACAATATCTCCTTTTTGGATGACACCCTCATAAGCCTTGCCGAGAAGATAAACCTTGATGAAATCGACGGCCAGACTGAGTTGCCAAGTAAACGGGATATCAGAATAAGCGAGAAGAGAACGAAGGATCGAAAAGCTAGGGATATCATCGCAGAGCCGAGTGACGAAATAGCTCAAGGAGAAGTCACGCCAGCTAAGGATGCTCAAACTAAAAGCTGGAAATCTTTTCTCGAATTCGTACAAACGGTACACAATTTACGCGAGGTTAGGAAAAGCCAGTCCAACTATGATAGTCCGTTGAATGAAAAGGTTTCACAGAATTCAAGTGATCCAGGTATTTAGGCTTGAAGTTCGATTAACAATAAATCGTCCAATACACATAAACACCAGCAATAATGGATTTTGGCTAGGCTGAGCAGTTAGTGAAACTGGTGCGCCCGGCAGGATTCGAACCTGCGACCCTCAGATTAGGAATCTGATGCTCTATCCTACTGAGCTACGGGCGCTCCACGGTTTGGGTACACCACTACGGTTGCGGGATCAATTGAGAGGAAGAGGACGGACCGGCTCAGCGGCCGAGCGGGATCGACACGTTGAGCATCAGGCTTTCGGTGCCCGGGTTGCTGTCGCCGAGGCTGGCGTTGGAACTGTGCGAGAACGACAGCCCTAGCCGGGATTTATCCGGGAACCGGTAGGCGACCTCAAGCCGGGAGCGGAACTCGATCTCGTGGCCGAGGTCCAACTCGTCGGTCTTGCCCGACCAATAGGTCGGCGCGATGGAGGGCTGCACGATCCAATTGTCGCCGACCTGCAGGTCGATCAGGATCCCGGCGCCCACGAAGCTCATGCCGTTGGTGACGTAGGCGGCGTGGGCGAACGGCTTGAACCACCACAGCTGCCAGTCGGAGCGGTATTCCAGCGACAGTTCGACGGCTTCGTCTTTCTGCCGGTTGATGTCGAAATAGCCCGCCGACACGGTCAGATACGCCGGATCCTCGGCCAACTTGAACATGTCGTCGGCCTTCGCCGCCAACGGCAGCGCGGTCAAAACCGCCACAATGAAAAGGAAGCGTGCCACCGGCCGCATATCCCAAGACCCCCGTCTCGTCCCAGATGTCTCCCAAGTAACGCCGCGCAATGTACTGATCGCGGACGGCCGGGTCAAATCCGGGGCGGGATCAAAGCCGCTCCTTGAAGGCTTCGGTGGCGCGCACCAGATGCGCGCGGATGCCCGGCTCCATGGCGGAATGACCGGCCTCGGCGATAATGCGGAACTCGGCTTCCGGCCAGGCACGGACCAGCGCATCTGCGGTGACGATCGGGCACACCATGTCGTAGCGGCCCTGCACGATCACGCACGGCAGATGCCGGAGTTTGTGCACATTGTCGAGAATTTCCGTGTCGCCGATGAACACGTCGTTGACGAAGAAATGCGCTTCGATCCGGGACAGGGACAGCGCGCCGCTGGTCGCCTGCGGCGGCACCTCGCTCGGCGTTGCCAACAGGTTGGAGCACGAGGTCTCGTACGCCGCCCAGTGCGCCGCCGCCGGCAGGTGCACATCGGACGACGGATCCATCAGCCGAGTGTGATAGGCGGTCAGCAGATCGCCGCGCTCGGCCTCGGGAATGTACTCGGCGAACCGGCGCCAGGCTTCGGGGAACACGGTCCGCATCCCATACAGGAACCAATCGAGCTCCTTGCCGCTGCCGAGAAAGATGCCGCGCAGGGTCAAGCCCCGCACCCGCGACGTGTGGCGGATGGCGTAGACCAGCGCCAGAGTCGATCCCCAAGAGCCACCGAACACCAGCCACGAACCGATGTTCAGATGGACGCGAAGGGTTTCAATATCGGCGACCAGATGGTCAGTTGTGTTGGCCTCGACGCTGGCGAACGGGCGCGACCGTCCGGCACCGCGCTGATCGAGCACCACGATCCGATAGTGCGCCGGATCGAAAAACCGCCGGTGCGCCGGGTTGGAGCCGGCCCCCGGCCCGCCGTGCAGGAACACCACCGGCACTCCCTGCGGGTTACCGGATTGTTCGTAATACAGGCGATGCCCGTCGCCCACGTCCAGCGTGCCGTGGTCGTAAGGGTCGATTTTCGGGAACAGGTCGAGGTGTCGCGCGGCGGTATCCATGGCGGCACTGTAACAACCGCTGTGCAGGTGCGAAAGCCGTTTTGCCTCAGCGCGCCGGGACCGGCGCAGCGAGGCCGAGGCGCAGCGCCTCGCACACATATATGTATTCGGGATCGTCGGGGCCGAGGGCGCCGTGCCGCACCGCGAAGTCGAGCAAACCGAGCGGCACATCGAATTTGAAATCATCGGTGGCGCGCATCCGCGCCAGCACCTCGCCGATCGGCCACAGCGCGAAGTCCTGCACTTCGCCGTCGGTGGCGACGGGCTGAAATGTCCGCGGCAATTCCAGATCGAAATTGAAGAACAAACTATGCCGCAGACCGTGCGGCCGCTCGGTCAGATACGAAAGCGTGCCCACCGGCACCGCGGCGCCGGCCAGCTCCGCCGGGATGCCGGCCTCTTCCCAGCACTCCTTGACCAGATTGTCACGGATCGAGATGCCGACCGGCTGGCCGCCCGCGACCGTGTGATCGAGCTTGCCCGGCGCCACCGGCTTGCTGTCCGACCGCCGCGCGACCCACAGATGGATGTCGTCACCTTTGCGGAAGTACCCATTGAGGTTCACCCCATAGGCCATGGTGCCGAACAGCACGGCGGCGGCGCGCTCGATGGTCATCAACGGCGCATCGTAAAACCCGGTGGTAACCGGATAGGGCTCGCCCCGCCAACCCGCAATCATCCCTCGGGCATTGAGGTCGTCCAGCGCGGCTGCCGCCGCGGCGGTGCGGGCCGCCGGCGTTTCCAGCGCCGGGTTCACGGCCACCGCCTCGGGCGTCACCTGGAAGACGTCCGCAAAACCGCTCAGCGCCTCGTCGGCGAAGCGGTGCGCGACGCGGCCCACCGTGTGCCCGGCCACAATGAAGGGCCGGTACGCCTCGGGCCTGAACCGGGTGACGTCGTCGATGCGCGCGCGGAAACTCATGGCCGCTCTGTAGCATCATTGAAGAAACAAAAACAGCGTGAGTCGCTTCTCCCACCGGGAGAAGGACAGGATGAGGGGTTCTAGGAAAAACAGGAGCGTTAGCCGAGGTGCCCCCTCACCCTAACCCTCTCCCCGAGGGAGAGGGAATAAAGGTAGGACAGAGTTTGTTTACTCCGCCCGGCCCTTGTCGGAGGTCAGCACCGTTTCCACCAGCCACACCGCGCGCATGTCGTTGGCGAGGCGGCGTTGCGTGTCGGCGTCGGCGTCCGCCAAATGCACATCGATGCTCAGGCTTTCACCGCCGCGCCCGCTCCGCACGGCGTAGACATGGCTCGGCGTCAGACCGCGCTTGGTGAACGGTTCCAGCACGCGGCTCAGGGTGTGCGGATCGGTGCGCGCGACGACGGAAAAGCACGCGGTAAAGGTCTCGGACGTTGCGGAAGGGGTTTGTTGGGCCAGGGCGGCCTCACCCATCGGGGTGGTCATGATCGTAGTCCTTTCGATTGAGAATTGGCGAATGCGCACACGCGCGGGCCCGGCAACCTCAGTGGGTCACCGGGTCGATAATTCGGCCAATCATCATCGAAACGAAGTACGTCATGGGTCGGAGCATAGCGCGCAACCGACGCCGGTCAACACCTTCGGATAACCACACCCGTCAAGTGCTGGTGTCAGCGTGCGTTGGCGGCACGGCGCGCGCGGTCTTCCTTCGACGGTTTGACGTAGGCGCGGGCGCAATGCTCCTCGCAATAGGGGCGGCCTTCCATGACTTGTTCGCCGCAGAAGTAGAAATTGTCTGTGGCCGGGTCACCGATCGGCCACACGCACATGCCGGGGCGCAGCTGCGCCATGGAGACCACGTTGGTCTTTTTCTTTTCCGGCTTGGGCTTGATCGGGGAGCCGCGCTTCGGCAGCCCGAGACGGTGCACCTTGCCGACGACGGCGTTCTTGGTGATGCCGATCCGCTCGCCGATCTGGCTGGTGGTGAGCCCCTCGTCCCAGAGCGCGATCAGGGTCTTGATGTGGTCTTCGGTCCATTCGAAGGACATGCGCCTCTCCTCATCCTGTCTCGGTCTTGGGCTCTGTCGCGCCCGGTCCCGGAACGTTCCGGCGGTGCAACGGGTCTGTGTGCCCCCTTGGACGACACTATATTTTGTCTTTTGAAAAGCCGCAATCGCAGTATGTGGATAAATCTACAATATTTTGGGGTTATCCACACAAATCGACATTTCACACTTCGCATGTGCAAAATTCTTAGAACCGGGGAAAGGCGTCCGCTATACTGGGGGTGGGGAGAAATCAGAATTTGGAGGGTGTCCGATGACGGACAAATCGGCGGACATGGGCGCGTGGCAGGCGCTGGCGGAGAAGGATCTGCGGGGCAAGCCGCTTGAGGACCTGACGTGGCAAACGCCGGAAGGGATCGCGGTCAAGCCGCTGTATACGGCGGACGATCTCGCGGATTTGGAAAACGTCGACACGCTGCCCGGCCTGGCGCCCTATATGCGCGGGCCGCGGGCGACGATGTACGCAAACCGGCCCTGGACCATCCGCCAATACGCCGGGTTCTCCACCGCCGAGGAAAGCAACAAGTTCTATCGAGAGAATTTGGCTGCCGGACAGAAGGGCCTGTCGGTGGCGTTCGACCTGGCGACCCACCGGGGCTACGACAGCGACCATCCGCGCGTGGTCGGCGACGTCGGCAAAGCGGGCGTCGCCATCGACAGCGTCGAGGACATGAAGATCCTGTTCGACGGCATTCCGCTCGACGAGATGTCGGTGTCCATGACCATGAACGGTGCCGTGCTGCCGGTGCTGGCGGGCTTTATCGTCGCCGGCGAGGAACAGGGCGTGCCGATCGAAAAACTGTCCGGCACCATCCAGAACGACATCCTGAAAGAATTCATGGTGCGGAACACGTATATCTATCCGCCCGAGCCCAGCATGCGCATCGTCGCCGACATCATCGGCTACACCGCCGACAACATGCCGAAGTTCAACTCGATCTCGATTTCCGGCTATCACATGCAGGAAGCGGGCGCGACCTGCGTGCAGGAACTCGCGTACACCTTGGCCGACGGTGTCGAATACGTGCGCGCGGCGCTCGCCAAAGGCCAGGACGTCGACAAGTTCGCGCCCAGGCTCAGCTTCTTTTTCTGCATCGGCATGAACTTCTTTATGGAGGTCGCGAAGCTTCGCGCTGCCCGCATTCTGTGGTCGGAACTGATGCGCCAGTTCGATCCGAAGGATGCGCGATCCAGCATGCTGCGGACCCATTGCCAGACATCCGGCGTGTCGCTGACCGAAAAGGACGCGATGAACAACGTCATCCGCACCACCATCGAAGCGATGGCGGCGGTGCTGGGCGGCACCCAGTCGCTACACACCAATGCGTTTGACGAAGCCGTCGGCCTGCCGACCCGGAACTCGGCCCGCATCGCCCGCAACACGCAACTGATCATCGCCGAGGAAACGGGCATCCCGCAGGTGATCGATCCCTTGGGCGGCAGCTATTATGTGGAGCACCTGACCCATTCGTTGGTCGCCGAAGCCCGCACGTTGATCGCCGAGGTCGAAGAGATGGGCGGCATGACCAAGGCGGTGGCCGCCGGCCTGCCCAAAATGCGGATCGAGGAAAGTGCCGCGAAACGCCAAGCGCGCATCGACCGCGGCGAAGAGGTCGTGGTCGGCGTCAACAAGTACCAACGCGACGAAGAAGAGGCGATCGACGTTCTCGACATCGACAACAACGCGGTGCGCGAAGGTCAGGTAACGCGGCTGAACACCATCAAGAACACTCGCGATCAGGCGGCGTGCGAGGCGGCGCTTACGGCGTTGACCCAAGCCGCCGAGAGCGGCGAGGGGAACCTGCTCGACCTCGCGGTCAAAGCGACCCGGGCCCGGGCCACCGTCGGTGAAATCTCCGACGCGCTGGAAAGCGTCTACACCCGTTACCGGGCAGAGGTGAAATCCATCTCCGGCGTCTACGGCGCGGCGTACGAAGCCGACGACGAATTCAAGCGCATCCGCGACGATGTCGCGGCGTTTGCCGACGCCGAAGGCCGGCGACCGCGGATGCTGGTGGTTAAGATGGGTCAGGACGGACACGACCGGGGCGCCAAGGTGATCGCCACCGCGTTCGCCGACATCGGCTTCGACGTCGACATCGGTCCGCTGTTCCAAACGCCGGAAGAAGCGGCGCGCGAAGCGATCGAAAACGACGTCCACGTGATCGGCATCTCAAGCCAAGCGGCCGGACACAAAACACTGGTCCCGGCGCTGATCGATGCACTGCAAGCCCAAGGCGCCGACGACATTATGGTGGTGTGCGGCGGCGTGATCCCGCCGCAAGACTACGAGTTTCTGTTCGCCAAGGGCGTCGCCGCGGTCTACGGCCCCGGCACCAACATCCCGACGGCGGCCGCCGAGATCCTCACCCACATCGCGGGCCACCGCGACGCGGCGGAGTAAGAGCGCCCCAGTTCACGCCGTCAACGATCTGTCACTTGATCCCCGCATCCGCGGGGATGACAATGTCGCTTCGCAAACCAGAATGACTGGACCCCGGTCTCCGCCGGGGTGACATCTTCACAAACCGTCATTCCGGCGTAGGCCGGAATCCATCTTCATAGTCTAACGCCCACGAAAGAGAAAATGATGCTCACCCTCGTCGCTTCGATATCCACCCCGTTCGGCCGCAAGGTGCGGATCGCCCTCGATGTCCTCGGCCTGAACGATCAATACACCCTGCAGCCGTCGAATACGATGGACACGGGCGACGCGATCCACGGCCTCAACCCGATCGGCAAAATCCCGGCGCTGGTGCTCGACGACGGCCGCGTGGTTTTCGACAGCCGCGAGATCATCGAGTACCTGGAGACCAAATACGGCAGCGGGCAGATCATCCCGACCGATCCGGACGACCGGGTCCGCGTGCTGACCGCAGCCGCGCTCGCCGACGGGGTGATGGAGGCGCTGCTGCTGATCGTCTATGCCGGCCGCTACAAGCCCGACGACCAGGACGCGAACCAGGTGTGGATCGACCATCAACTGGGCAAGGTGCGCCGAGGGCTCGCCGCGATCTTGGCAAACCTCGACGATTACCAGACACCCAGCATCGCCGCGATCACGTTGGCCTGTGTGCTCGGCTACGCGGATTTCCGCAAGCAACTGGACTGGCGTGCCGAATTCCCGGACTTGGTCGCGTGGCTCGACGCCTTCGCCGCCGCCGTTCCCGCGTTCAACGAGACCGTCCCCGGCGACTGAACGACACTCTACAACCGCAAGTCGAGGGTGTTTCGGTTTCCGATATCCGCATAGTGACGTTTGGTGAAATCCTGAGCGGCAGCACGGCCTCGGTCACGCAGTTCACACAAGAAATGCCAATTGGTATTGAGTTTCGATGCGACGGACAGATCGGTCATGATGTCGTCGGCACTGACGGCGTGCAGCCGCACGTCACGTAACGATTTTGCGTAGTCGTCTTTCAATCGCCCTTCGTGAAGGAGTTTCTGCACGAAGCCGATAGCGCGGAACTCCTTGAGCAACGATGAATTGAAACTGATCTCGTTGATGCGGTTGAAAATGTCGCTCGCCGTCGTCGGTACGTCGGGCCGTTCGATCGGGTTGACGTGAATGATCACCACATCATCGGTCTCGGTGTGATAGTAGAACGGATAGATCACCGGATTGCCCATGTAGCCACCATCCCAGTAGGCCTCCCCATTTATCTCCACCGCCTTGAACAGGAACGGCAAGCACGCCGACGCCATGATCACGTCGAGGGTCACGTCCTCTGTCTCGAAGACCTTGGCCTTACCGGTTCGAACATTCGTGGCACTGATAAACAAATGCGCGCAGTCACATGCTTTGATTTCGTCGAAATCCACGCAATCGTTCAGAATGTCGCGGAGCGGATTGAAATCGAGCGGATTGAACTGATACGGCGATACGGACCTTGTGAAGGTCTCGAACAAACTGAACAGCACCGAGTTGTCCATGTTGAACCCGCCGAGGGCTGCTTCCCAGGGCATACGCTTGATGGGTGAGTACATCTGCCCGGCGCGGGACACTTCGCTCCAGAAATGCTCCAGGGCGTCGCGGGCCCCTTGGCGACCGCCGTGCATCATCCCGTAGGCGTAGACCGCGGCGTTCAACGCCCCTGCCGACGTGCCCGACAATCCATCGATATGAAAGCAATCCTGTTCCAAGAACCCGTCGATGACGCCCCAGGTAAACGCCCCGTGCGCACCGCCGCCTTGCAGACCAAGATTGATGGGTTTGCGGTTTGCCGCCTGCTTCGCCATGACCTAGTGAGCCGTCCAGCCGCCGTCCATCGGCAACGCCGTCCCGGTCAGCGACGCCGCGGCATCGGAACATAAATATGTCGCCAGCGATGCCAGTTCCTCGACCTCGACAAACCGTTTGGTCGGTTGCGGCTCCAACATCACGTCGCGCACCACCTCTTCTTCGGTGATGCCGCGGGCTTTGGCGGTATCGGGAATCTGCGCCTCGACGAGTGGTGTCCTGACATAGCCCGGGCAGATCGCGTTGACAGTAATGCCGGCCTCGGCGACTTCCAACGCGACAGTTTTGGTCATGCCAACGATGCCGTGCTTTGCGGCGACATAGGCCGATTTAAACGGCGACGCCACCAGGCCGTGCGCCGAGGCCACATTGATGATCCGACCCCAGCTCTTGGCCTTCATCGCCGGTATCGCCAGCCTTGTCGTGTGAAAGGCGCTGGACAAATTGATGGCGATGATCGCGTCCCACTTGGCCACCGGGAAATCCTCGATCGCTTCGACGTGCTGAATACCCGCGTTGTTGACCAATATATCGACGGGGCCCAGTTCCGTTTCGGTCCGCGTCATCATGTTTTCAATCGCATCGGGGTCGGTCATGTCCGCACCGTCGTACAACACCTGGACTCCATACGACGATGCCAGATCAGACCGCGTCCGTTCGATTTCGTCAGCCTCACCGAACCCGTTCAACACGACGTGCGCGCCGGCAGCGGCGAAACCCTTCGCGAGACCGAGACCGATGCCGCTGGTCGAACCGGTGACGAGGGCGACTTTGTCTTTAAGCATGATCGCTCCATTTATGCTGCACTGCACAATTAGGACGCAGATCGACGGTAATTGCCAGTAAAATTGGTGTGAAACGTGGACGGACCGGCATTTAGGGCTCACACCTCGAAATCCGCTTTCACCTGAACCGGCGTCATGCCGCCGCGCCAGGCGGTCATGTGGCGGGCCCGCATGCCGGGCGGGCTCGGCGCGTCGCCCAATCGCAACGGCTGCGACAACAAACACCCCGCGACCGCATCCAAGCCGTCGTCGGGACCCGTGCCGTCCGGCCGCCAGTCTCGCATCTCCTGGCCGAACCGGCCGGTGACGACGGATCGGTGGACATAGAGCCGCCGCGCCGCCAGCACCGCATCGAACGCATCGAGAATGCGCGCGGATTTGTTGCGGCTCGATGCGTGCTCAGCGACGGCGCAGGCGATCCCGGCGCGGCGGATTTCCCGGCGCAGCAGCCCCGGCAGGAACATGCCGATGCCATTGCTCTCCACCGTCACACTGGGCGCGAAATGCGCGGCGGCGAAACGCGCCGCCTGACGGCAGAGTTGCGTCGCCTCGTCGATATCGTCGGAGATCGACGGATCGAAGGTCAGGTAGTCGAGCGCGTGCAGCCAATAGAACCCGTCGACGTCGGTGAACACTGCGGCGATTGCCGCCCCGTCGGAGCGGCCCGGGCGTCCGAAGCTCGGGTCCCAAAAACACGCCGCCGACACCATCCGCCGCCCGGCGATGTGCAGCACCGGCTGCCCGTTGCCTTCGGCGAACACGAGGTCCCCGTCATAGACCCTGAGCGCCGCCGGATCGAGCCGCGCGTCGGCGATATCGGTGGGCCGCAGCAGCATTTGCGAGCTGAATTTGGCCGGACCAGTGCGCGCGCGGATCGCGGCGATGGCGTCCGCCGGAAACCGCTCCGGCCAACGGCTTTCGCCGGCGGCATCGACGATCGGCAACACCAGGCGCGCGGCATCCGCGAGGTACGGCACCGCATCGGGCGCCGCCCCTGCGTCATCACATATATATAAAGAGTGCGCGGTGTGGGGCGTCCCGACATAAAGACGTACGCCGCCGGGACTGAGGACGAAGTCGATCTCGTCCAGGCGTGCGCGCAGCTCGTCCCGCTTGGCCGCCGTATCGCATGTGTTCGGCACCTCGACATCGTCGCAGATCACCACATCGGCGCGCGACCCCGTGACGTTGGCGCCGACCCCCTTCGCCAGCACGCTGGGATCACGGAGGGCGGACCCGCGCGCCACGGTGAGCCGGTCGGCGGCCCATTCCTCGGTCTTTTGCGGACGCAGATGCGGGGTCAAGGGATGCATCTCCAGAATGCGCCGCACATTCCGCACCATCTTGACGGCCAGCTGATGATCCGCCGCCAGCACCAAGATGCGGAGGTCCGGGTCGCGTCCGAGCAGCCAGGCCGCGAACAAACCGACCAAGGTCGATTTGCCCGCACCCCGAAACGCCATCAAGAGCCACAACGGATCGCGGATGCGCCACCGGTCCTCGAGCCAAGCCGCGATCCTGAAATGCAGTGACGGGGTCGTCATTCCCTGCACCGCATTCCACGCGGCGAGGAACGTCGGAAAGGACACGGCCGTCATGTTTGCGGTCCTTGAGGCTTGGGGTTCAGAGCCTCGAACCGGGCGACCTCGGCTTCCGCCCGGGCGAGGATGTCGTCGACGGTGTCCGCGGCGACGGCCCCGCCTGCCCGGTCGCCGGCGGGGAGTTTCAACAAGGCGTCCAGATGCTGCAGCGCGGCTTTGCACGCCGCCTGGTGCAGCTGCTGCAGTTTCGGATCCGGGTCCGGTGGCTGGGTCAAGAGATCGAGGTACGTCGCGATGACGCAGGGGACCGCCTGCGCCACCATGGCGGAAACCTGGGCGCTTGTCGGTGCGTCAGGATATGTCATCGAAGAAGTTGGGCAGCCGCGTCACCGTGCCCGCGACGTCATTGAACAAACTGTTGCGGGACGCGAGCGCACTTTGCCGGCGCTGCGCCGATTGGTTGGCGCGCAGGGTCTCGATCCCGAAATCGGACAAGCGCCGATCATCCGCGATCGCCCGTTCGGTCTCGGCGGCGAGACCGCCCAACAGCGCATCCGCCGATCCGCTGGCCGACGACACGCCGCGCCCACCGAACCGGGCGCGGGCCGCCGCCTGGCGGCGTTTTGTATCGTCGCGCTGTTGCTTCTCGCGCTGTTGTTGCTCGAGGCGGCGGCGCGCCACGTCGCGGTTGTGCGCCGCCTGGCTGGCGCGCTGCTGCGCGCGGGCCTGGGAATGTTGTTGGACCGTGCCGACGGCGCTCGACAATATCGCGGCGGCGGTTGCGTATTCACCCATGAGAAATCTCCTTTCGAGTGCGATATGGAACTGTTACCGGTTCGCCGAGAGGCGAAGGGCGACGGACAAAAGCGTGAAGGGTAACGGCGTGTCTTGTGACACGGACCAGAGCGGGGTGGGCCCGACGGTGCGCCAGCCGAGCGCGCGGACGGTCTTGTCGCCGGTGAACGGCACCGGCGCGGCATCGAGCAGTTCGCCGCCGAGCGTTTGGAACGGCAGGTCGACATAGCCGCGCCCGACGTCGAGCCGCGCCGCCGCGGTCTCGTACAACCGCAATGTCACCGACACCGGCCGCACCTTGACCCCAAGACCGGCATTGCCCGCCGACAGGATCGGCGGCATCGGCTCCACCGTGTGCGTGAACCCGAGCCCGGCCTCGACCGCAAGTACCGGATCGTCGAGGGCAATCGCCCCGCCGGAAACCACCTGGATGCCGAGGGGGGCCCCATCGGCGAGCACCGTCGCGGCTCGGCCCTCGAGGTGCGAGAACCCGGGCCACGTGGCGGCGGCAGGGTCGGCGGTCGCGGCCACGGCGGCGTCGGTGGCGAAAGCGGGATCGAACACTTCGATCAGGTGCGCGCCGTTCCGCGCCACCAAGACGTAGACCGCTGCACCAACCACGGCGACCGACAGAAACGATCCGTCGGTGTCCTGGCGCGACCAAGCGTTGACGTTTTCCGCCCTATACACGGTCAAAGTCGCGAGGGACCCGTCCGCCATGACGATGTGCAGCCGCCGCCCAGCGATGTCGTAATCCTGATCGACGGGGGTCTGGATCAGATGCCCCGCGAACGTCGCGAGGTCGGTGGACTGGTACGCCTGCTCCACATCGGCGAACAGGAATTCCCGCACCCCGCTGTCGCCGCGGGCACAGAAGATCGTCGCGCCGTCAACGCTGCGGGGCGGCACCGTGCGCTCCACGGGGGAGCCGATCCGGGTTTGGCGTTTCAGTTGCAGGTTGGCAGGGGTCAGCGGCTCGCCGGTGACCATCCATTCCGCGCCGGACGTGAACACCTGCAGATGGCGGCCGGAGAACACGGCGCGGATCGCGTTGACCTGATCGGACAGAATCGCGAACTCGATCGCTTCGTCGTCGAGCCCTTCGCCGAGATCGAAGTTGAACAGATCGGCGGATTTCGACAGCCACAGACGGTTCGGCAGATCGCGCGACCCGCCGATCACCAACCGATCCTGGTGAAAGCACGCCGCCGTGGGCCAGCCGCGCACGGCGCTAAAGGACTGTTCTTCCCAATCCTTGCTCGCCGCCGTCCCGGCCAGGGTCTCCTTGACGCTGGCGGTCGCCGAAGTCGCACTGCCGACGGCGGTGATCTCGACCTCCTTGTTCTGCAGCCGGAACCGCGCGCCGACATGGCCAGCGTCGAACACGCTCGCCGACGCGGTGAGGGTGACGGTGCCCGATGTGGCGCTGGCCACCAACGTCACGCCGTCGTCCGCGAACTTGTGATGCGGTTGCTGGATGCGGCCGTCGGCGTCGAAGAACGTCCACGGCGCCACCGTCCAATTGGTATGCGACGTGCGGGTGATTTTCTGCGGCGCCACATCCGGGTGCACGATGAACAGGGTATCGGCGCTCTGCACCCAGTTGAGCTGCGGGATCTGCGCCGCGGTCCATGGCGTCGCCAACGTCGCCACCTTGGCGTCGTCCTTATAGATGTCGGTCGCACCGTCGGTGACCGCCAGCAGGTACACCTGCTCGGTGTTGAACTCGAACGCGATCAGACGGCCCGCGCCGGGCGCGGTGTCGACATAGCGCAAACCCGGGCGGCGGGTGACGCCGCCCTCAGCCTCGACGAACACGTTCCGGAGCTTCGACGCCCCGTTGACGAACAGGCGCATGTCGCCGCGCCCCAGCAGCGCCGGGGAGATCTCGCCGCCGGTGAAGTTGGTTTTGTCGATGTTGAGTTGCACCATCAGCTGCGCACTCCGATCAGGGGGAAGGTTTCGATGTGGGTCGGGCTTTCCTGTTGCCCGTCGATGGTCTTGGCGCGCTTGGCCTCGTCCTGGCTGAGTTTCTGCAACGCTTCCGAGCGGGTGGTGGAATCGGTGAGCGGAATACAAAACTCCGCCGCCAGCCGGGCGATCAGCGCCTGGTCGAAGAACGGCGGAAACGTGCTTTCGTCGGGCCGGAAGATGTAGGTCAGCGTCACCGCCGGCGCGTTGGTGTGCAGCCGGCGTTCGGCGATGCGGTAATCGACGCCGCGCCCGCGCGGGCCGGTACCCGCCGACAAGGCGCGCAGGAAATCGTCCGGCAGTTGATACGCCGCATCGAAATCGGCGACGGGGGCGGCAGCCAGCTTCGGCAGCGTCACTTGGCCGGTCGCGAACGACCACGGATGCGACGACAACAAGGCGTCGCGGTTGGGGGCATAGAGGGCGGCGGCGACTTCGGCTTCCGCCGTGCCGTCTTCGAACGAGGCGATGCCGTCGGCCCCGAGTTTCATAAGCGCGCGCGAACAGAGCGCGATCGCGGATAAAGCCATCGGAAGGTCCTTTCAGATTTTAGAAGAGATAAAACGTGTCACCCCCGCACCCGCCTTCGCGGGCACAGGCTCTGGCGGGGGTCCAAGTCACATTTAGACCGTTTGGGTCCCCGCCTTCGCGGGGATGACGGTGTGGGCTAGCTTAAGAACCCGAACGCGCGGCCGACCGATTGGGTGACCGTGTCGTCGCCGTGATCCTTAACGGCGGTGTTGAAGGCATCGGCGGTCTTCGGGCCGAGCACGCCGTCCTCGGCCAATTTCTTTTTCGGCTTGAGGTCGTTGAGCCCCTGCTGCACGGCGGTGACGGACACGGCTTCGCTCTTATCATCATCGCGGTCATTGCCGTGACCAGATCGCTTGGTGTCACCGCCGCGAAGGCGGCGGTCAACAGGTCCGGCCGTTGATCCCCGCGTCCGCGGGGATGACGGTGACGCGGGCGCCGTAAGCAATGGCGCAAAGGCCGCCTTCACCGATGTGCGCAGCCCCGCCGCCGTCGCCGGTTGGGTCTTGGCGGCGCGGGCGGCGGACTTGAACGACCCCAGCGCCCGGGCCTCGTCGATCTTGCCGGGGCCGGATGTCGCCACCGTGTCCACCACCGCGGCGCGGGTTTTCGGCCCGGGATCACCGTCGGATTTCAGGTTCCGCCCCATGAGCGACAGCCCCGATTGCAACGCCTTCACCACCGCCTGTCCGCCGTCTTTTTCGGCGGCACGGGCCAAGGTGGCCGCGACGCGCTGCAAACCGTCGGCCACGGGGCGGCCGTGCGCATCCTTGGCGGGCGACGGTTTTTTCGGCACCGCGCGTTGCGGCGTCGGCTGGATCATCTTGCCGGTCTCGTCATGCCGGGCGGGCCCGTCGCCGTAGGTCAGGCGATAGAAATCCCGGAGCCGATCCTGCATCGCGTGGCGGGCCGCGGTGTCCTTTTCATCGAACGCGGCGCCGTGCAGGGCCGAGACCTCGTCCGCGGTCAAATCCTCGGTGCGTTTTCGCATCAATGCGCCGGGCCCGGTATCGTCGTCGTCCCGGGGCCCGAAGGCGTCGTGGAGTTTCTGCGCCGCGGGCGACAGCGGCGGTTCGGCCTCGACCTTGTCGTCTTGGTCGGTGTCGCCATCGGTCGCGTCCGGCTTGGTCTTGGAGTGCGGTCCGAACCCGCGTTCGGTGTCGTTGTCGTCGAAATCGTCCTGCGGCGCCGGGCCCTTCGGCGGCAAGCCCTTGGCGGCGCGGTCGCGGCGTTCCTTTTCGGCGTCGATACGATTCTTGAGCGTGATACCGTCGAACAGCCATGCGGCGTCTTTCGCCTTACCGAAAACATCCAAGACCTTCGCACCGGCCTTAAGACTCTTCGTGACATCCTCGAGCCGCGAGCCGGTTTTCGACGTAGCGCTATCCGCCGCATCGACAGCGCCTTCCACAACCGCCGCGTCGCGCGAATCGTCGTTGTCGTCGCCGGGCGCGAGGCTGCCCGCCCCGAAGAACCCGAAATCCTCGCTCTCGGCGCGAAGACCGTTTTCGAGACTGGCGATGCCGTCGTCGGAAAGATCGCGAAGGTCGATGTACCCGTGCCGTGCCAAGGCGGCCTCGCCGGAGTATTCATGCTCACGCGCTGCGTTCAGAAGTTGGAGAAATTCCGTTCGGATTGGATCATCCGAAGGCGACGGAAAAATCTCTTCAAGCTCCTTCTGGACCTGCAAATATGTACCCTTTTGCAGAGTTTCCCGCATTTCCTTCAACATTGATATTGCTCGTTCACGTTTTTCGTCTTCAGTCATTTCATAATCCTTTCTAAATGGACAGACAGTGGTGGCCCCACTTTGGGCTTGTAGCCATAATGGCGCGAGATATGGAGTTCCCCCGCTATGCAAGCTGGTCTGATAACGCTGCTTTTAGTGATGTTCGCTTTTGACGTTCGGGCCGACGGCGCTGACCTCGATCGAGCACTAGAGTCTCAAGATTACCAAAAAGCCCGAACCCTTGCCGAGGATGGGGCAACGAAGGGCGATGCTCACAGTCAGTATATTCTCGGCAGCATGCTCGTTAATGGGAATGGTGGGCAACAGGACGTAGAACTAGGTGCCGAGTGGCTCGAAAAAGCTGGGCGCCAACGCCATGGAGAAGCAATGGGATTACTTGGTTTGCTTCACTACTATAAACGGCTTCCAAACTCACAAGTTTCGCAAGCTTGGAAGAACTTTCGTATCGCTCACTATTTAGGTGTCGAGAGCGGCTCCAGCATGGCCGCCTTAATACTCGACGAAATGTCTCAAGATGAAATCGACCTTGGAATCGTTGAGTTCCGAAAATGGCAATCGGAGACTGGTATCCGTTTTGATTGACGCGCTGCGTCCTGGAGTTTTTCAAGACCGCCGCGTGACGCACATGCGTATCGGTTTGCTCCGACATGGAACACTCCTTTCAAGTTCAGGTTTTCAGGAACGCGGGGTCAATCCCGCGGGTTAACTAACGGCAGTGGTTCACGGTGTACGTACGGCCCGCCGGGAGGTGAAGCCAGGAACAGACGCGGGCGAACACCCCGTCCCGGATTTTCAGAACGTCATCTAGGTACCGGCGATGGAAGCGGATCGAAATGATGATTTCGTCGATCAACATTTGTTGAATTTCGCAATGGGGTACCGGTACGGATCCTTTGATTCTGCACACCACAAAATCGTGATCATTGCCGAGATAAAAGGACTCCGATTGGGTATAGTCTTTCCAGTGCGGGTCGGGGCACCGATCGAATGCGTTGGTCGCATCGCAATCCCCAGCCGCGCGCAGTTCTTCCATGAAATGACTCCACGCATTTCGGGTTCCACCGGGAAACGGATTCAGGTTGATATCGAATAGATCGTACTGCGCCTGTACCCGGTAATCGTAGTGCCGTTTGTGCGCTGTCGGATGTCCGAACCTCGGATATTCCATCACCAGCAATGTCCGATTTCCATGGGTCACTTTTTGTCGGATGGTGTCGTCCGGCTTGCCCTGAAACTTTTCCTCGGCCAACGAGAGATAACCCACCGGCACGGTCATCCGGTAGCTGGCGATCTGGTATTCCTGCACCTGGTCGGGCGGCGGTTGGGGCGGCGACGCGGCCCATGCGGATGCACTCGCTAGAATCACCGCCGAAATCATCACTGCGCGTAATCGCATGCGCCCCTCCGAAGGATGACCTTCTCTCTCTATGTAAGGTTGCAACGGGTTTTATGCCCGTCACTCCTTCCACACCTTGATCCCTTTCTCGACGCTGCGGCCGACGACGTAACCGCCGACACCGATCTTCAGCAGATCCCACATGTCGGGCGGCAGATCGAGGGTCAGCGCCGGGCCGCCGAACAACGCGACATAGGGCGCGATGACGTAGTTGTTGGCGACGATGACGCCGAACAGGCACATCAGCATCGGCCGCCAGTTGCGTTGCAGCCAGCTGTCGCCGCGGGCCTCGGCGACGATGATATTGGCGGCGGCTTCGATCTCCTTGGCCTGACCGTCGAGCACCTTCTGCTGCAACGCGGACTTGATACGGGCGGCCTGGTCCTTGTCCTCGATGCTTTGATCGACGACGTCGAACAGGCCCTTCAGCAGCGGCCCCGCCACCGCCGACAACAACGGGATCATGGGTGCGTCTCCATCTGTTTGAGGATCAGGCCGAGGATGCGGTCGGTCTGTTTGGCGATGCCCTTGGTGCGCTCGTCCAATCCGGCGAGCCGAGCGTGCAGGGATTCCTGCTCGCGGGCCATGGTTTGCATCCGTTCCCATTGCCGGCGGTCGGTGTCGGCGATGGCGCCGGCGGTCCGTTCCAGGGCCGCGAGGCGCGCCTCGGTCGATGCCTTCCAATCGGTGACCACCGCCACCACGCTCAGCGTTTGCACGATCAGCGCGGTGACGATGGCGATGGGCACCCTTTTGTCCAGGTGCCACTGGGTGTCGCGGTCGGACGTCATCAGACGCTGCCGTCCCCGGGCCAGTGAACGTCGGCGGTGGGGTCGACGGGCGGGGCATCCTGCAACGTCGCCGACGCCGCCAGCACCGCCGTGATGTAGGCATCGCATTCGGCGAACACGGCTTGCGCCTGCACCTGGTTGTCGAGCGTCACGGTGATACCGTCTTGGGTCTTGAAGGTCTTAGGCCAAACCGTCGAGGAGGCCATCCCGGTCAGCCGGGCGATCGATTGATCGTCGCAGCGAAACCGCACGCCGGAGCTCAAAACCAACCCGGCGGCGATGCGGCGTTCGGCTTCGGCGCGGATGGTGTCGACGGCGCGGTCGGTGGCCGCCGCCGCCCAGGCCGCGTCGCGTACGTCGCGCTCGGCGATGTCTTGGACGGTCATGGGGACACGTACCCCGTTGACTGCTTTATCAGGCATGATGCTGCTCCTTATTTCCTGATGCCGTAGAGGCGAAGCGTTCCGGACGTGAACGATCCGGTCGACGTGATGACTCGGAAGGCGTCGCAATCCCAGTTATCGGGATGACCGTGAAAGCGGATGCTGTTCCAGACACCCTGGGCGCTGTTGACGTGATAGGATTGACCCATGGCATAGGGACGCGCGACCGCGTCGTTCATCGCGCCGATGTACGCCCAGCCGTTGAGCCCGTTCGTCCCCGTGTTGACGTCATACGACAGATAGCATGCGCTATGGTTTTCATGGCCGCTGGGGGTGTCGGCGCTGGTGCCGCAAACGAGACGGTACAGGCCCTGGGTGTAGTCCGACTGGACCCACGTCGCACCGTTGTCTTGCGAGAATTGAAGTTGAACGTGACAGATGGCGGACGGGCGCACCGCCAGCATCTCCAGAAAGAACATTCCATATCTGGTGTGATCCAGGCTTGTGTGTTCCGCATGGGTGACGCCGGCGAGGTCGGTGGTGGAGATCAGCTCCATGGTGCCGCCGCCAATGTCCTCGGGGTTGATGGTTTTCGGCACCCCGTCCGTCTGGTCGATCACCAGCAGCTTGTCGGCCGCCACGTCAACCAACGCGCCGAGATCGGCCAGGCCGTCGGCCGCGGCAAGAACATCTTGCACCGTCGCGAATTTGGGATTGCCGCTGTCGGAAACGTCCTTGAGCGCCATCAAATCCCCGAGCGCCGGCGTCACCGCCGCTTCCGCGCCACTGAACAACCCGTCCGCGCCGTCATTGCCCGCGGGCCCGGTCGGCCCGGCCGGGCCTTGCGGGCCGGCGGCCCCGGTCTCGATCTCGGACAGGGTCAGGTTGGACAGCGCGACGTCGCCGTTGCCGTCGAACGCCAGCACCTTGGAGGCGCGCGACGCCTCGGCCGGAAGCTCCAAGCTCGCCGCGTCGTCGAACCGCGACAGGCGCAGCGACCGGGACTGGTCGTCCTCGACCTGTTGCAGGGCGGCGGTTTGAAAATCCAATTCGTCGTTGATGACCTTGGCGCGGAATTCGCCCGACGCCTGAAAATCCGAGATGCGCTGGATCGCCAAGCGGCGGACCAACGTCACCGTCGTACCATTGGAAGGCGCGGTCACGAACGTGACGCTGCCGCCTGCCGATTGACCCGCACCGGACACGGCGTAATGGGTGGTCAGGGTTTGCAAGGTCTCGTCGACATAGACCTCGAGATCCGTGTCCTGAAAAATCGGGAACGGATAGGTGAACGCGGCGGTCGCCCCGTCCGCGGCATAGCGGATGCGCGGCGCGATGTCGCCGATCTGTATGTGTGTGCTCATGAGTTGCTCCGGTCGCTATTCGATGTCGTTGTAAAAACGGTGCCGGCCGATGATCACGCAGGCGGCGCGGCCCCGGGCCCACGGCGGCTCGATGTTGAGGGTGTGATAGTGGGTGGCACCCTTGGTCGGGTCCTGCAGCGTGCCGGCCAATGCCCGGCGCGCGACCCGAAGGCAGGTTTGAAACGTGCGGTTGGTGCGGTCGACCGCGAGCAGCTTCGCCCGGTTCGGATCGTACTCGTTCCAACACGAAAACTGCCACGGTTTGCGGCACACGCTTTCGACGTCGCCGCCCCACCAATAGCCGCCGCGCAGCCGCGCCCGGCGCACGCGATTGAGCACCACGCAGGCGACGGCTTCCTTGCCGCGCACGGGTTCGCCGCGCGCTTCGCCATAGATGGTGCGGGCCAGGATATCGATGGCGCGTTTGCGCTCGGTTTCGGTCTGAGTTGCGGCGGACGCCGGCGGCGGCGCGTCCGGCGCGGGCACAAAGGGGGTGTCGATGGACATGGGTCCAACTCCTTTCGATCAGGTGTTGAGGGAGGGTGAGAAACAAAAAACCCCGCCGAAGCGGGGATAGACAGGTCACAACCGCGTGCGCGGCGTCAGTCGACAAATCACAGTTCCGCCTCAATCCTTTCATAGGGACAGAGGTGAGCGGCGATGCGATATGGTATCGTCGCCGATAGTTCACGGCCTGAAGCTGTTGGTCAGCGGGCAGGTTCATCCTGCCGTCCGGTGGTTCGACTCCGCCACAGGTCAGGAGCGCCCAGTCCTTGTGGCTGGGCGCTCCACGACCCACTGCGGCCTGAAGCTGTTGGTCAGCGGGCAGGTTCATCCTTGCCGTCCGGGGGTTCAACTCCCTCACAGGTCAGGGCCGTTCAACCCTATGGTTGAACGGCCCGCCTTGCGCATCCCAATCATCGCGTCTTGATCCACATATCGAAAAAGGCCAGTCGGTTGTCGGCGGTACGCACTTGTTCGACCACAACGACCGCCCCATTCACGTCCTTTTCGAAGGTCAGGGTGATGCCCGTTTTCTTTCGGCGCGGCGCCGAGACCCTGTCGTAAGATTCGACGACCCTTTTGTAGATCGAGATGGCTTCCGGGCTGATCGGCTCTTGATCGAGGCTCGTTTCGCCGTCGGGACCGTGGTTCTGCCAAGCGTGACGGAGCTGCCCAGTCGGAAGCGCGTGCTCCATCCCGGAAACATCGATGCCGGTATCCCGTCGCAATCGATCTGCAAAACCATCACCGACCGGACCCAAGTTCAACTGTGCATCAAAGTCCTGGTCATTAGGCAAAAGTTTGCCCTCTCGCCAACTCTCAACGAACCCCTCGATCGCGCTGATTTCATCGACACCTTCACCGAGATCATGCGGCGTGATTTCCGCCTTCCCTCTTGGCCGGTATCCGCGTTCAGCGCGTTCGGCATTCACGGCATCAAGAGCGGACTTAAACGCCTGCGCCACATCGTCAGGTTCAACGGGGTTTCGATCGCCGCCTTTTGGTAAGCTGGGATCGTCAGTTTCCGTTTCTTTGCCGGACTTTTTTCCCAAGAACTTGTCACGGAGCTTCTGTCCCGATTGCCGCGCCAACTGCAACGCGCGGATCATTTGCGACATCGCCAGCTCATGCCTGTCATCCGTACCGGAAACATCAAGCTCATCATTGTCGCGCCCATCGTGAAATCGTTCAGCGCTCATCCCGGAATATCGGTTTGGTGTTGGGCTAGATTGCACACGCAGGGCATGCCGCAGCCTGTCGGCGTTGGTCTCGCTCAGGCCATCGAGGGTTTTCTTCAACAATTCGCCCGCCTGTTCCGGGCTCTTGGCGCGGGTCTGCTGGATCAGGTCGGCGGCCTCGGCAATGCCTTGCGCCGGGTTCATCTCGATGCCATCAGCGACGAACTTGGGGTAATCGCCGATGCCACGGCGCGACGCCAAATACCGCGCCGCACGGGCGTTGGCCGACACCGCGTCGGGGGTGAGATTCCGCCGTGGGTCATTCCGGCGAAGGCCGGAATCCAAGTTGCCCGATAGACCCCGGCCTGCGCCGGGGTGACGGCTGGCGGTGGCGTGGTCTCGTTGCTGCGCCTGCACCTCGCGCAGCTTCGCCGCCACGGCGTCGCCCAGTTTCTTCAGCGTCGGCCCGGTGGGGTTGATCTGGCCGTCGACCTTCAGCTTGTTCTTTTTCTGAAACGCCTTGGTGGCGTCGGATGTGCGCATGCCCCAATAGCCGGTGGGGCCGTCGGTTTGCTTGAGGTCCAGGTCCCCGGTCTTGCCCAACATCTTCTCGACCTTGGCAACATCCTTACGGTCGTTCGTGCCTGCATCCCCGACGGACGCGGACAGGGTTTCGGTCTTTGGCCGGGGTTTAGGTTTCCGGTCTTCACGGCGGGCGAGCGGATCGGCGATATCTTGTGTCGGTTCCGCGTCGTCGATCTGCTCGGCCCAGAGGTTCGGGCGGCGCTCTTGGCGGTCAAGCATGGTCAGGTCCTTTCAGGGTTAGAGGGCAGGCAACAAAAAACCCGCCATCGGGCGGGTCGGTCAGGTCACAACAGGGTGCGCGGCGTCAGTCGACGTCGATGGTGTGCCAGTGCGTGTCGAACTTGGCACGCACCGTCGCCTCGTCGTCGCCGGGTTCCAAGTATGTGTACAAGAACTTCAACACCTTCTTGTCGAACGTGGAGAACTCGGGATTGCTGGTCCCGCCTAGCTCGTCGGCGTACAAGACACTATCCGGGAAAATGGAATGATCGTTGGCGACACCCATCGAGTGCAGAGTCTCTTCGGCAATAGTCGCCTTGATCGTCGCATCGGAAAGATGGTCGGCGATCAAGGCATACGCGGTGAAGATCTCTCCACTCTCCGGGTCTGAAGAGATGTACGCCAAGCCGTTCAGGTCATCGAAGGTCGTCTCGATTGAAGATCCGCCCGCACTCAAGATGTCCGCGAAACGATCTCGCGGTACGACCACGGTCAAACCGTCGAAATCGGTCGACCTTTCGTGTGTCGCACGAATCTGAATGCCTGTACCGCCCAGAATGCGGTTTATGCGATCGATGACGTCGAGCACAACATCCCTATGCTCGTCGGATCGAATATGAACCCAATACAACGGCGACTTGGTCCATCGAATGACGATGTCTCTTCCATCGCCAACATCCGTCGTCAGCAGCACCTGCCGGACCGCGGCCCATTCATCGTGCGTGGGACCGGCAATGGCTGACCAAGAAAACATCGTCGCGGCGATGACCCCGGCGATCCAAAGTATGGGTTGCCGACGGTCCGGCCATGTGCAGAGTTTCGCCATCATTGTTGGGCCACTATAGATCGAGTAAGTCGTCAAAGTCATGAGGGCCTAGGCCACCGGGACGACGGGGTTTGATAACGCCACCTCCGCCGCGAAACGACCGATCGGGCGTCTTGGGCTCATTTCGTTTTTCGATTTCTTCTTTTCTTTGCCGTTCTCTCGTAAGTTCGTCCGCTGCCCGCTTTTTTGCTTCGTCTTCGATCTTCTGATGCAGACCGTCACGAATGTAGTCGACATACGGGTTGTCCCGGTCCGTTGCACGTTGTCGATTCCGTTCACGCCGCTCTTTGCGGCGCTTCGCTGCATCGCGTTTGTCGGCGAGTTTGCGGATCGTGGGGCCGTTCGGTTTGATCTCGCCGTCGACCTTGAGACCTTCCTTTTCCTGAAACCGCCGGGTCGCGTCATCGGTCCGCATGCCCCAATAACCCGTCGGGCCATCGGTCTTCTTGAGATCAAGCGTGCCGGCGCTGCCAAGTAATTTCTCGACCTTCGCCACATCCCGGCGTTGATTGCGGCCAGTCGCACCGACGGCCTCGGACAGTTTGGTCGGGTTGCGGAAGTTCCGGATTTCGTCGTCGGGCACGGGGTCGCCCAGGCCGATCCGGCCAAAGGCGTCATAATTTTTGCGTTGGTTCATCGGGGTATAGGGCATCGTCGTCTCCTAAAAACTCTATGAAAGGGGCCGCAGGGTTTTGCGCCCGCGCCCCTCGGCCTCTCCTCCCGGTCACGGACCTTGTCCGGGACAAGATGGAGGAGAGGCTAAAGTCAGGGCGTCAGTCCGTATCGGACCCGCCGAAATCGGCGTCACGGTCGATCGGTCTAACGCAGCGGTACGCGGCTTACGAAGAATCGCGACCCGAGTCGTCGATCACGAATTCGCCATCTGCGACCAAGGTCGTTATGGCGTCGTAGTCCGCATTCCCGAAAACCAACGGAACCACAATCGGCAGACCGTCTCGTTCGACGGCGATACCGCTGCGCTTTCCGTCTGGGTCGTAACAGAACACCGCATTTCGATAAGCGGTCACAGCTCGGCGTCCGCGGTATATTGACACGACGCATCGACATTTGTCGCAACGCTCGACGTCCCGTAAATGATGACGCCGTTCTCTCCTGCGAACTGTACGTTGGCGGTGATATCGCCACCGACCGTATAATCGCGCATCTTTCCGGGGGTGCCGGTTGCAGGACTATAGGACGTCACGGTCGGTGTCGTCCGCATCGTCACCGGGAACCGGTTAAACGTTTGGACGATGTGTGCAGCGTTCGACAAGCCACCAACATAGAAGTAGCTAAACCCGACGTTACCGATCGTCCCCGGATCGGACTCGGCATTGTAGGTCTTGAAGAAATACCGCTGACACATGGCCAGATCGTCTCCGTAAGACCGCCCTTGGAAGCACGTGGCATTCAATCCGGCTTCAAGTTTGACGTCGCCCAAGTAAACGGTGTCGCCAACCGTGGCATCGTCATCGTCGATCCAGATGAAGACAGCCACATTCGTTGCGCCGGTTGTGTCGACGTCGACGTAATCCACAAAGAACGTTTGGAACTCCGTCGTCAGGTCCAAATCGACAGGCGTAGATTCATACGACCAATTCGAGACAAGCGTCGGATCGACGCCCTTTCCGTTCCAAGCGGAGACAACGTCGGACGTCACCGAATCGGCGGCGCCATCCCACGAGAGGATCGCGGCACGCAACGTCCCAAGGGTCGCGTTTGATGCGCCTTTCCGTGCCTTGAACGAAAGGGATGCGACGCCACCTATGACGGCCGCCGCATCGCGTGCTTCAAGAATCTGAAGCAGGCCGAACTTTTTGTTCGCTGTCTCCGTGTCTAACAGACAGCACGAATATGCGCAATTTGGCGTGACGGTCGTTTCGCGCGAAACGTCAACGATATCGTTTCCGTCTGACAACAACAGCCACCGATCCAACAGATAGGTATCGTCGTTGTTTGCCGGTGTCGTACTCGACGTGAACGTCTTTCCACGTTGAACGATTGCAAATTGGGGATTGTAAAGCCGGTTCGGGCTTGCCGTGACCGGTCGTTCGATCAAATTCCAAGTTGAGCTCATTTTTTGACTCCTTAGTCATGTGATGTGAAGCGCATAGCCGAAACGAAGTCTTGTCTCGGCTACATCGCTCAAGGGAGGGTTTGCCGAAGTCAGTCCGTATCGGACCCGCCGACCTGGGTCATGTTGGCGGTATCGACGATGCCGCCGGACACCGCGTTGACGAGGAAGATCCCCGCCTGGGCCGTGCCGTCGGTATCGACGTTGGCGAACATCATGTCGCCGACCCGCAGCATGTCGGCCGCGTCGTTGAAGTAGTCGACCGTGTCCACGGTCGCCGCCGTGTCGACGGTGGTGTAATGCCACAGCGTGAAGCCGTTGGCGTAGGCGAGGACGCTCAGGTCCTTGGCGCTATAAGCCATCGCAATTTTCCTTTCGTGTCGGAGGTCAGGATTCGAGACAGCGGAGCGACACGACGCCGGCGGTATCCACCAGCTTCGCTCCTTGGCTCATCATGTTGTTGATGAAGTGCGCGGCGCGGTCGCCGTGCCAGGTGATGTCGGTCTGCACCTCTTTGCCGACGGCGTGGCCGACGGCGGTCTTGTGATACCAGTAGCAGTACCGGACATTGGACGTGAGCGTCAGGCCGGAATGCGGCATCCACAGCGTGCCGAGCCAGCGCTTGGCCTGGGTGCCTTTCCACGGCAATTGGTCATCGCCGATGTAGTCGGCCTTGGCGAACTCATCGATCCCCAGCAGGTCCGACCATTGCTTCCAGCCGATGACCGCATAGCGCTCGCCGTCGTCCGGGACGTCGGCACCGCCGAGCATCTCGAACGCGGTCAGCACCTTGGCCTTGGTCAGGCCGTCGGCACCGGTGCCGGCATAGTTGGTCGAGGTGTCGAGCTCGTTGATGATCAGCTCGTCGGTTTTGCGGCCAAGCGCATAGGCCCCGGCCCGGGCGATGACGGCGCGCTCGTCGTGCGCATCCTTCAACTCGTCCAGGCTATCGACCCAGTCGCCGGCGTAATAGTCATACAGCATGACCTCGACCGGTTCATGGTCGACGTTCATCACCGGCACCTTGCCGTGCCGCGCCTTGGTCGACGCGGTGCCCTTGCCGATTTTCTGGAACGTGGTCGACGCGCCTTGCACGCCGTTCTTGGATCGCACGGTGTTCCGAAGCTTGGAGCCCATGCGCTGATAGGACGTGTGCACCTCCGATTGGAAATGCTTCACGAACGATAGATCGTGGGTGATGGACATGTGTCCGTCTCCTTCACATCAAATGGGTTGGTTGGGTAAGTGAAAGTCCGCGCGCGCGGGTTACGGCCGGGCCGCCCTGGCCCGCCGCCCGAGTCGCGAACGAAAACCGCCGGGCCAAAGCGTCAAAGACGCCCGGTTATCCGGCGGGAAAAACGAATGGGTTAGGTTATGTGAAATGCGGTGAGAACGATCGCGCTGGGGCTACCCAGATCTCTTCCGTTATATCCTTTTTTGGACCAAACTTGGCTTGCTCATACAACGAGGAACGTTTCGGACGTCTGGCGATGGTGTTGAGCAGTTTGCCGCCTCGGAGCGCAGAGCCCCTCTCTATTTGAGAGGGGCTTTTCTCAGCTTAGGACCCATCGGGGTAATACGTTTCGAGGTTCCATTCCGCGCCGTAACTTTGAATGCGCTCGAATTCCTTTGTCGTCAGCACCGGGCCCGCAGCCCCGTCATCGGCTGTCCAGATGGAGAAGAATTCTACCTCCAACTCATTCTCCGTCACATACGATCGCCAGTTGCAGGCCGCAGGTTTCAGATAATCGAGTACAGCCCAAAGTGCGTCATGCCACTCGCTCGAGTCAGTTAAGTCACTCGAGTCGACAGTCCAAAGGTGTCGGGTTTTACGTGCCTTTAACATCAACACGTTGGAATACTCATCCTCGTCCATAGGATCTGCGGCCTTATAAAATCTATCTTGCGGACGATCCTCTTTTGTTGGCTCACCAAGAAACTCTCGCAGTTCCTCCGACATCAGCGATGCGGCCGAAACACAAAACTTCACGAAGCCCGTTCCGTCGCCACTGTGAATGTCCGCAAAATCAACTTCATCCTCGAAAGTCCCGCCGTAATCATGAATAACCGATCGGATGCCATTATCAACTTTCGGAGCCTGCCGCCCTGGCAAGCCAATCCAGAACCTGGAGAACTCGATTGCCATATCATGTTTCTTCTTCAGCCGCCGCATTTCCAGAACACTAGGCAGTTGGGCGCATAGAGCTTGAAAATGGACGGCATGGTCCAAGGAGGAAACCCAATAGCGAGACACTTTTTCGACCTCTCCCGGCCCATTCCTGATGAGAATCCCCGAGTCATCGGAACCGACGAGACCGACCAGTTCTTCCATTTTGAGGCCAGGTGCCGAGATAAGACATGACCAACCGGTCTCGAAGCACCCGTCCGAAGACGGATGCTCTCTGGTTGAGACGAACCGACCCAGCGAAGGCCGAACATCAGTGTCTTTTTTTCTGATGTCGTTCTCTATTGTCTCTTCCCTTAGCTCTCTTGGGGTTGTCACTCTTGATTACGCCAAGTGATAGTCTCTCTGCCGACAACGGATCAAAGATGTCACCGGTCTCTACGTCGAACTCGACCTCGCGTCCGCCAAGCCCATGGTGCTCCTTGAGGGCGTGAAGGTTTTCGCTGAGGTCATGGTAATCCATGCCCCATTTTTTGGCGAGATACTCAAGGTGCCGCCGCTCGCGGTTCTTGGCCATCTCTAAAATCGTACCTTGTCCCATTTGATCCGACTGGTCGGGGGTGCCCGGCACGGTGTTGTCGATATCGTGCGGCAGGAGTTCTTCCCTGTCCGGGGTGTTGGGCGCAGGTGCGTCGCCCGCCAACTTGCCATCTTCCTCGTCACCCTCGTGCGTCGGGAAGCCTTCCCGGTCCGGCAGCGGCTCGGCGACGTCGGTGCGCGTATCCGGCGCGGCCTGTTGTTTGAGCCATTGCTGCAGGATGCGCGACCCCATGATGGCCTGACCGATCGGCGACTTCTGGAAATCCGGATTGCGGCTCAGGCGTTCCAAGTCTTGGCCTGCTTTCTCCAGCGCCTTGTCGATCTCCGTCGGTGTCGCCGGACCTTCGGGAAGCGGGACAGGTTGTGACCCCTTTCCGCGCGGGATGCGGATCGACAGGCTTTCCGACCCATCGGTGTCCCGCATCATCTTGCGCAGCCTGTCGGCGTTCGTCTCACTCAATCCATCGAGGGTTTTCTTCAACAATTCGCCCGCCTGTTCCGGGCTCTTGGTGCGGGTCTGCTGGATCAGGTCGGCGGCCTCGGCGATGCCTTGCGCCGGGTTCATCTCGATCCCACCCGCGACGAATTTCGGTTAGTCGCCGATGCCCCGGCGGGATGCCAGGTACCGCGCGGCGCGGGCGTTGGCCGACACCGCGTCGGGGGTGAGGTTCCGCAGCGTGTCATTCCGGCGAAGGCCGGAATCCACGTTGCCCGATGGACCCCGGCCTGCGCCGGGGTGACGAGTGGTGGTGGCGTGGTCTCGTTGCTGCGCCTGCGCCTGTCGTACCTTCGCCGCCACGGCCTCACCCAGTTTCTTCAGCGTCGGACCAGAGGGGTTGATCTGTCCGTCGACCTTCAGCTTGTTCTTTTTCTGGAACGCTTTGGTGGCGTCCGATGTCCGCATGCCCCAATAGCCGGTCGGGCCGTCGGTTTGCTTGAGGTCCAGGTCGCCGGTTTTGCCCAGCATCTTTTCGACCTTGGCGACATCACGGCGGTCATTCGTGCCCGCATCGCCGACCGACGCCGACAGGGTTTCGGTCTTTGGCCGGGGTTTCGGTTTCCGGTCTTCACGGCGGGCGAGCGGATCGGGGGTGTCTCGTTTCGGTTCCGTGTCGTCGATCTGGTCGGCCCAGAGGTTCGGGCGGCGCTCTTGGCGGTCAAGCATGGTCAGGTCCTTTCAGGGTTAGAGGGCAGGCAACAAAAAACCCGCCATCGGGCGGGTCGGTCAGGTCACAACAGGGTGCGCGGCGTCAGTCGACGTCGATGGTGTGCCAGTGCGTGTCGAACTTGGCACGCACCGTCGCCTCGTCGTCGCCCGGTTCCAGGTATTGGTATAGGAACCGCAAAACTCTGATATCTATAGGGGCCAGTGTCGTCCGCTCGCTGAGGGTCACACCATCGTCGAAGTTTATGCTGTCCGGAAAAATGTCGTGATCGTTTGTTACGCCGTAAGACTGATAAATCTCTTCGAGTAATACGCTTGCAGTCTCACGACCGGTCAAGTCGTCTGCGATCAAAATAATGCCGGCAAATATCTCGTGGGTTTGTTCATAGTATCTGAGGCACAAAGCGCCGCTCGCAGCGGGTCTGTCGTATCTTTTGCAACCGATATTCCGGAAGAAAGTGTCAAACCGTTTGTAAGAACCTGCACCGACAGCGATATCCCATTCACGCGACGGATCCGTTGTAATCGCGGCGGAGAATGTCTTCCCGGGCAAAACGGCGTTGATGTGGTCGACGGTATTGCGAACGGCATTCCGAAAATCACGATCTTTGGAATGCGTATAGATTACCGGGGGCCTCGTCCACCGCGTGATTGACTTGGTTCCGTCGCGCCCCTCACTTGTCAGCAAGACATGCCGAACGAACTGCCACTCCTGTTCAAGCGCCTCGGCAGCGGATACCGAACTTTTGGTGACGGCAACAGTAAATACCGTTGCCATCACCAAGACCCGAAACATTCGACGTCTCATTGTTGTCAACCGCTACATATCCAGCCAGTCAAAAGGGTCATAGTCCCACCGTTGCTGGCCGGGCCGTTTGAAGCCTCCGCCACCCGCACCGCCGCCACGAATAGGCCGATCTGGCTTCTTTTCCTTGATCGCATCTTTAATGGCATCCTCGCGTCGACGTTTAATCGTTTCATCGATGAATTTCTTCTTCGCGTCTTCTTCGAGCTTATCACGGGCGAGACGCTCCAGCGTATCGAGTTCTTCTGGCGCCGACCAATCGAGCTTTGGTTTCTCCGGGCTCGGTCTTTGACCGCGCCGCTCCTCGCGCCGTTTGGCGGCGTCGCGCACGTCGCGCAGTCTCTTGTGCGTCGGGCCGTCCTTGTTGATTTGACCGTCGACCTTGAGGCCCTGTTTCTTCTGAAACGCCTTCGTCGCGTCGGCGGTCCGCATGCCCCAGTAACCGGTGGCACCGTCGGTTTGTTTGAGGTCGAGTGTGCCGGCGTCGCTCAACATCTTTTCGACCTTGGCAACATCCCGGCGCCTGTTGCGGCCGGTCGCGCCAACGCTGTCGGAGAGCGTGGTCGGGTTCTTGATGTTGCGGATCTCGTCGTCGGGCGTGGGATCGTCCAGGCCGATCCGGCCAAAAGCGTCATAGTTTCTGCGTTGGGTCATCGGGATATAGGGCATGGGTATCTCCTACGGTTCTTATGCGAGGATGGGGCGGTATTTGTGATGGTCTTTGAAAAAAAGCGGGGACGCCGGTGGGAGGAAACCGGCGTCCCCGCAAACGTCCCCGTTTGCACGGGGACAAACCCGGAGGAGCGGCGGGATCCCCGCCTTCGCGGGGACAAGAAAGCACCGCGCTCAACCCCGGGGATGGTGAACGGCCTCAGCCGGGATAGAGGCGCTTGAACCCGTCGCGGACCTTGGCAATCAGAGCCGGGTCCCGGTCGCGCCAGTACTTCGGGTCTTCCATCAGTTTCCGAAGCCCTCGCTCGTCCAGATCGCGGGGCGTGTCGCCGTCCCGGTCGGCGACGCCGGGCTCGTCCGACGCCATCATCCGGTGCAGGGAAAGCACGCCTTCGTATGACGCGCCCATGACCTCGAGGACGTCTTCGGGCAAGTGCGCCTTGCCCCAGGCGTCCAATTGCCGCGCCACTTCGGCCCAGCGTTCGGGACCGCCGAAGCGTTCCTCCAACCGGCCGATGAGTTTCTCGGTCGCCAGCGCTTTTTGCCGCCGGTCGAGTTCTGGCACGACGTAATGGGTGGCGAGGTCATAGACCAATTGCGCCTGGTCGTTGGTGAACCCGGCCTGGTGCAACACGGCGTTGACCTCCGCGTCGGGGGTGCGGTCGCCGCACTCCAGGCAGTAATCGTCGGGCCCGTCGGGGATCAGACCGCCGTGTCCGGCGCTGAATTTCCGTTCCAGTTCCTGGTAGGATTTCCAGAGCGCACCGACGTTGACATCGCCGCGGGCGGGGTCCCAGAACTTGTCGGGCAGGCCCTTGGGCCGGGGTTTCGGATCGCGCACGGCATGCAGGGGCGGCGAAGCCGCCGGGGTCGGTTGGTCGGTCATGTCAGTCTCCTTCGGTTTCGATTTGCGTGGGGGGCGGTCCGTTTTGGCCGCGGTCGATCAAGGTGGTCAGGTGCTGCACCAGTTGGCGTTGCCCTTCGAGGTGACGGAGCGTCGCCGCATCGGCACCGGGGCCGAGGGTGCGCTCCACCGTGATGGCGCGGAGATAGGCCAGCAGCTGCCGCCCATCCGGGCCGCGAAAACACCGCGCCGCGATCCCGGGCAGATCATCGGGGGCTGGGCGCGACGGGATGCTGAGGTCATCCGGCATCGCTCGGCGCCTCCGGTTGCGGGGCCGTGATCCCAAGGGTCTCCAACAGCGGGCCGAGCGCGCCCGGGTCCCCCAGCACATCCTGCAAGGGGGCCGCGAGCATCTCGTCCTCGTCCCGCAGCAGGTCGGCGGGGATGCCGTAGGCCTTGGCCAGATAGCGCCCGGTTTTGGCGGGATCGAGAAGCTGCATCGCCGCCGGGCCGAGGGCCGCGACCTGGTCGAGCCAGCGGCGAACCGCGTCGGCTTCGCCCGCCGTACGTTGCCGCGCCAGCGGCGAGGTGTGCGACAGGCTCACCGTGCGGCCGTCGATCTCGAACGCCGGCACTTCGCCACGGCGTTGCAGGATCGAGAGCGCGCGGCGAGCCAGCGGCGACAACAACTCCGCCTGCAGCCGGCCGTAGGTTGCGCCCAGCAACCGCGACATCTCCGACGCGCGCTGCATTACCTCGGTCGCGGTCATGTCCTTGTTCGCGGGCTGGCCCAACAGGTCCACCAACAAGGCGTGCCGGATACGCTCGCGCAGTTGATCCAAGACCAAGGTGGAAAGGTCCATGTCATTGGCCGGTTTGAGCGGCGTGAGCCCGGCGGAGCCGACGGCTTTGGGAATAATGGTGCCGGGCTCCAAACGGATCGTCGCCGGGTTCAGAACGCCGTCGTCGTCAGCCTGCCAAATGCCGGTGACGGCGATCGATGCGTTCTTGAGCACCAATTCCACCACCTTGTTGGCGGTCTTGATATCGGGCAGCGCCTTCATCACCGGCGAGCGGCCATAGATCTCGCCGGGCGCTTTGGCCCATCGGAACGTGATGAAGGGCGACACGGCGAACCGCCCGGTGCGGATCACCGCCGCGCCGTCCCCATCGCCGCCCGTACGAACGGCGGTATAGGCGTAGCCCTGCGGGCCGGGGGTGACGGCCTCGACCACCTCGATCCGGAGATCGTCGTCCGGCGTGTCCGAAGTGGCGGTGGGCAGCGGCGCATCGGGGAACCGGGCCCGGTACTTAGCAGGCGTCAACTCGCTCCACCGATAGACGGTGTCGAGCGCGCCGGACAGGCTCTCCTCGAACGCCACCTGCGCCAGGGGCACGGCGGTGAAGCGGAACGCCGACGGCTCGCCCACGGGCGCTTCCTCGAACATCAGGCACGCGGTCCCGGCTGTCACCAAATCCAGATAACATTGATGCGCCTCGACCGCGAAGTTGGAGCGTTCAAAATGCCCCTGCAGCGCGGCCGCGGCCTCTTCGAGCGTTTTCTCGAATTGCGCGCGCCGGTCGTCGGGCGCGGCGGGACCCAGGACAAAATCGAACCAGCGGCCCCACGGCGGAGTCAGTTCGGCGAGCAAGCTCGCGGCCAGCTGATCGACTGCGTCGGCGGCGGTGGCGTCATAGAGGCGCGTGCCTTTCTTTTCGCCGGGTTGCCCACCGCCCAGGATATGTTCCCGTTGCGGCAGAGCGAACGCATACGCATCGCGCCAATGCCCCTCCCAGACGGCGCGGCGCGCCTTGGCGCGATGGAACCGGGCCAACAACGCCTCGGCGTCGGTCGAATGATCGAGCGGCATGGTCAGTCTCCAAGCTTGTCTTTGAGGCCGTCGTCCGCGACGGGCGCGGACAACGGACGGGTGACGCCGCGTTCGGACGTGGCGATGGTGCCGGCGCGGCCGCGGCGGCGGCGGTCGATCGCGTCCAACCGGCGTTTGCGGTCTTCGGCATCCGGATCGGTCGCCGGTTCGGGTTCCGGCGCCGGCGGCGGTGGGGGGGACGGGGATAGGAATCCACCCATGGGACATCTCCTTTGCTGATGTTGATAGCGGGCACAAAAAAAGGCGCCCCAGGGATGGGACGCCGACGGTATTGGGTAGGCTCGTTCGTCTTGGAAGGACAATGTGGCCCGGGACGCAGACGCACGTCTCCCCCGGACTTGAACGCACCTTAAAAAATTATAACGGGAATGTCAAACAATTTTTCGTGTTATTTGTGTGTCCGTTCCTGGCCCGTGGCCGACCTCGTGACCCAAAACGGCATCGTAATTCGCCCCCGTCAGGTCGTCGCGGATTAGGACTCGCGTCGGTTTCTTTTCGGGTCCAGCGTACGCCGTATACCCCAAATCCCCCTCGCTACCAATTCGTCCTCGTGTTTCAACCGCTCGTCCCGTTCCTTCTTCTGCGATTCCGTTAAGCTCGCTTCCCGACGCCGCATGATCTCGTACGCCGTCAGTTCGTCTTCCGACGATGCGTCCTCGGGGGTCGAGGGGGCGTCCGTCGATGTCGTGGGTAAGGTTTCCGTCTCCGTCGGTTTGCGCGCCATGGGGATAATCCTTTTCAAAGGGACGATCGACCGTCGGTCCATCGTACAGGTTCGCATTTTCCGATGCCATATGAACGGATTGCGTCGGTTTCGTGCCTTTGATCGGCTTGGGACGGGGCCATCACTTTCGTAATGGCCCTTTGTCTTGTCCGACCGCAGCGCCGATACGTTACTCTTCCGGCGCTTGGTCCGATTGGGTGCCGAGCAGGATGGCACCGGGCACGGCATTGAACTGGACGATCTTGCGCAGTTCCGGATGCTCGTTGACCCATTTCCGGATGTGCTTGGCAACGTTGGGTGCCGCCTCTTTGACGTAAGCCGGATTGACCAGATAGCCGCGGATCGCTTCGGCCATCAGTTCGCGTTCGACTTCTTCGGGCGCGTAACCCTGATCCAGCGGCGTCACCGGTCTTGACCACATGTCGGCGTAGCCCGCGTTGAGATCGTCCCGTTTTGGGCTGTTCAACGTGTTGAATAGGTCATCCAGTTCCGGACGGATATCCTTCGGCACCGGGATTTCGCCGGCGTACTGATCGATCACATGGCCGACCTCGTGGCCCAATACGCTCTCCAGGTCCGCGCCGTGGAGGTCGTCGCGAATTACGACTTGGTACGGTTTTTTTGTGGATCGAGAGTACGTCGTACGCCCAAAACCCCCCTCGAGATCAGCTCGCGTTCCCGTTTCAACCGATTGTCCCGTTCCTTCTTCTGCGACGGCGTCAAGCTCGCTTCGCGACGCGCGTAGATCTCGTCCAGCGTCAGTTCGTCGTCCGACGATGCGTCCTCGGGGGTCGAGGGGGCGTCCGTCGATGTCGTGGGTGAGGTTTCCGTCTCCGTCGGTTTGCGCGCCATGGGGATAATCCTTCTCAAAAGGGCGATCGACCGTCGGTCCATCGTACAGGTTCGCTTTCTCCGAGGCCATATGAACGGATTGCGCGGGTTTTGTGCCCTTGGCCGCCTTGATGGCCGCCTTACCCTGCTTGGCGCGGGCGTTGGCCGACGCCGCGTCGGGGGTGAGATTCCCCTTCTTGTCATCCCCGCGAAAGCGGGGACCCAGAGCCTCCGTCTGGATTTCTGGGTCCCGGGTCTCCACCGGACGACGTCCGGCTTCGCCCGGGATGACGTGTTGAGAGTTCCTCGATGTCGAGGACTTCGCGGCCTGTCGCACCTTCGCCGCCACAAACCGCGTCGAGACCTCTCATAGCGCCAAGCGACGGGTTCCGGCCCGGCACACCGCAGGGTAGTATCAATTATGCATCTGCTTCGTTTGGTCATGTTGATGGCGTTACTGCTTGCCACGCCCCACGCGGGCGCGGTGGAGGAGCACACGTATCCTCCGGTGGCGGAGCCATTGGCTCCCGCCACGTCTTCGCCGGACACTCTGTCAAGGCTTGGGCGAGAGATTTACCAATCGCAGCTGGAAAGAGCATATCGAATGTATGCCGACGCGAAAGACGCTTCCGATATCATTACGGCTTTTAATTTACTTCGGGTTCACGCCATCGAAGCCCCGTTCGATTTTCAGAAGATGCAACTGGATCAGGCGGAGCGGCGCGGCTGGAACCCAAAATTTCTTGAGATGCTCCAGAAAGCGATCGCGTGGGGTCAGCATATGCGGCAAGCCGACGGCGCATATGTATGGGAACAGGCAAAACTGGAAGCCTCTGCCCCCGAACGCCCGATATATAG
Source organism: Rhodospirillales bacterium (assembly GCA_965601835.1). Taxonomy (GTDB): domain Bacteria; phylum Pseudomonadota; class Alphaproteobacteria; order Rhodospirillales; family Casp-alpha2; genus UBA4479. The sequence goes on along the minus strand of OZ271842.1, from coordinate 2,618,954 downwards.
ATCCGTTGCAAGTGCGCTCCGACTGCTTAGTACGAGGAAAGCGTATCCTCCTGCGGTTTTCGCATTCACGCAGGAGACGTTGGAGGATCCAGAGGCACCCGATTTTTACCCCCTTCATTCCTTAGAAACACTTGGTAGCCTCGCGGTGTGGGGAATGGAGGCGGCATTCCGAGATGTGATCGAACGGCACCTGACGGGCGATGCCCTCCCCAAACACATGGGCGCGGCCTATTACTGGCTGCTGAAAGGCGAAGAGCTCGGTTTCGATGTCAACCCATGGCGGTCGCGCGTCGAGTCGCAAGCGTCCGACCAGGACCGCGCCTGGGCGACGGAGATTTTCCTGAAAGGCCGATATCCGAATCGTTGGGATTTTCAGAACCCTTAGCCTTGGTCCGATTTCTGATCTCTTTCGCATCGGTCATAGATGAGTTGATACTCTTTCGCGTCGTCCGAGGCACGAGCCTGTTCGCGCTTTGCGCCCTCTAGCCTTTTCTGCGCATCGGCCAACTGGACGTTCAACGCTGCGATACGTTCGGTGAGTTCCTCCACGCGCCGCCTGTTGCGTTCGCTCTGAGCGGCGCCAGAAAACAAGCCGAGGCCGTCAACAATACCAGGCCGCCTTCTCTTACTATCGCCAGGCAATGCTCCTATAGATCCGGTTCCGTCGGATTGGATTCGCCGCAATTCCGACTCGGCATCGACGAGGTCGCGTTCTAGCTCGCCGATTTCGGCCTGCGACCGAGCAACGGCGATGTCTACTTCTCGAAGTTTTATGATCGCTTGCCGAAGGTCTGTTCTTTCGCCGAGGCATGGCATTGGTTCATATGTTACGCGAGGCTCATCCGGCCCCGTGGGTTCGGTCGGTGCCTCCGGTCCCGTGGGCTCGTCGGGATCGTCCTGGCCGGGGTCCGGTGGGGGCGTATCCGGTTCGTCCGTTGCTGGGGCGTCTTTCTCTGCCAGCGCCTGGATCAACGAACGAGCGTTTCCGTCGCTGAGCCCGTCGAGGGTTTTCTTGAACAGCTCGTCGGCCTGTTTGGGGCTCTTGGCGCGGGTCTGTTCGATCAGGTCGGCGGCCTCGGCGATGCCTTGCGTCGGGTTCATCTCGATCCCGTCGGCAACGAACGTCGAATAGTCGCCGATGCCCCGGCGGGATGCCAAATACCGCGCGGCGCGGGCGTTGGCCGACGCCGCATCGGGGGTGAGGTTCCGCCGTGGGTCATTCCGGCGAAGGCCGGAATCCACCTCTCCCGATGGACCCCGGCCTGCGCCGGGGTGATGGTTGGGTTTGGGCTGGTCGTTTTTCTTCGACTGCGCCTGGCGCAACTTCGCCGCCACGGCCTCGCCGAGTTTCTTCAGCGTCGGACCCGATGGATTGATCTGCGCATCGACCTTCAGCTTGTTCTTTTTCTGAAAACGCTTCGTCGCATCCGATGTCCGCATGCCCCAATAGCCGGTCGGCCCGTCGGTTTGCTTGAGGTCGAGATCGCCGGTCTTGCCCAGCATCTTTTCGACCTTGGCGACATCCTTGCGGTCGTTCGTGCCCGCATCGCCGACGGAGGCCGACAGGGTCTCGGTCCTTGGCCGGGGTGCCGGTTTCGGTTTCTCCAATTCGTCGTCACGGTCGTCGTCGTCGAACGTACGGACTTTGTCGTCGTTCGATGTGCGGTAACCGCCGCCGTTGGCGCGGCGATAGTCGTCGTAGATGCTGTGGCGGGGCATGCGTGCCTCCTTTCGAGAAAGAAAAAGGCGCGCACGACCGCACGGCCTTCGAGGGCCGCCGTCATGCACGCCAATGGTGAGGGGAAACAAAAAATCCGGGGTCGAGACGCACGTCTCCCCCGGACTTAGATAGACCTTATAATTTTATAACGAGAATGTCAAATATTTTATCGTGTTTAAGATGTTATGCGTCGGCACGCCGGATCGATCGCCCGGCGCAGTTGCCACGGGGTCCAAACCCAGCGGGCGCGGAGGCCCAGCACCCGCTTGACCGCCTCGACGCAGGTAAACGGGGCCAGCGGCAGCTCCCGCGCTTCGGGCGCGCGGCGCTGCACGGGCACCGCGTCGTAACCGTCGGCACGAAACGCGGCCAGGATCTCCGGCACGGTCGCCGGCCCCAACGCCCGGAGCACCAGGCCGTTGGAAAGCGGGTCCAGCAGATGCCACTGGCCGCCGTCCTGCACCGCGATCAGGCAATGCTGATACCCTGGCTTCAACCGCTGCAGATAGGGCAGCGCGCTCGGCCCGAAGATCACCACGGCCAACGATTGACCAAACGGGCGCAGGGGGTGGCCGGAGCTCATTCGATGAAGCCTTTGTCGCGGAACACGGTCTCGATGTAGTCGAACGCATCGACCCACAGCACCCAGTCCAGCAGTTCGTCGTCGTCGCGCGGGTCGGGCGGACGCTCCAACTCGCCGTAGTAGCCCAGCACATAGGCGTGGGTCGGCAGGATCACGTCGACATCGTACATCCAGCGCAACGCGCGGATGATGTCGGCGGGTTCGCACGGCGGCACACTGATGGCGTTGCCGGGCGGATTGCGGCGCGCACCTTCTTCGCGGGCCCGCTCGCAGCGGATGAACCAGAACCAAGCCTCTTCGGCGGTCGGGAACTTCTCGATCGGTTTTTCCATGGGGAACCTCATCACGTTTCTTGGTTTTCGTTTTGCGCCCAGGCATCGCCAAGATCGCACGGGCGCGTGTCCGTTTCGGTCGCCCACCGCGATGGGCGGGACAGGCTTCACCACCTCGTGACCCGGCGGCGTCTTTGCGCCTTCGGGGTTCCGGGCTATGGTTTGGCAAAGCAATGCGGCGAGGATATGGCGATGGCGCACAATGCCCCGGGAAAAATCTGGACCTACGCGGACGACGCCTGGTTCGAAGGCGACAAAGCCGTGCTGGCGCCGCGCCACCAGGCGTTCTGGCTGGCGTCGTCTGTGTTCGACGGGGCCCGCTACATGAACGGCAAGGCCCCCGACCTGGATAGACACATCGCGCGCTTGATGGCGTCGGCGCGAACCCTGGGCATGGCGCCCGACCGCACGGCCGAAGAGGTCGAGGCGCTTTGTTGGGAGGGCATCCGCAAGTTCGACGGCACGGAAGCGCTTTATATCTGTCCGGTGTTCTATGCCGAGGAAGGGATGGTCGTGCTGCCCGACCCGGACACCACGCGCTTCACCCTGGTGATCCGGGAATCCCCGATCCCACCCTTCGACGGTTTCAGCGCGTGCCTCAGTTCGTTCCGCCGCCCGGCCCGCGACATGGCCCCGACCGAGGCCAAGGCCGGGTGCCTGTATCCCAACGTCGCGCGCAGCGTCGGCGAGGCCAAGGAGAAAGGCTTCGACGTCGGCGTGATCCTGGACCCGAGCGGCAACGTCGCCGAGTTCTCGTACGCCAACCTGTTTCTGGCCAAGGACGGCAAGGTGGTGACCCCGGTCATCAACGGCACGTTCCTGAACGGCATCACCCGCCAGCGGATCATTCAATTGCTGCGCGACGACGGCATGGACGTGGTGGAGCGCACGGTGGATTTCCAGGAAGTGCTGGACGCCGACGAACTGTTCGCCACCGGCAACTACGCCAAGGTCCTGCCGTGCACCAAGATCGAGGACCGGGAACTGCAACCGGGCCCTGTCGCGACCCGCGCCCGGGAATTGTATTTCCAGTTCGCCGACGGCGCTTAAACCGCCTTTAACCCGTCATTCCGGCGCGCAAACTGCTTCGAACCCTCTCATATTCATGCTCGACGGGTTCCGGCCCGGCACACTGCAGGGTAGTATGAGATATGCATCTGCTTCGTTTAGTCATATTAGCGGTCTCGGTACTCTTCGCGCCTCTGACCAAGGCGGCGGAGGAATACACCTATCCGCCGGGGGCGGAGCCCCCCGTGGCAATTCCCGAGTTTCCAGGTTCGGGTGTCCATCGGTATGACCAAGTCACCGTCCCGGACGAGCGGTTATTCGAGGCACACGATGCCTTCACAAGTAGATACATCGATCATCACCCCACCAATGCCGCGAACCTCCTTCGTCTGTTCGCGTTGGAGGCCCGGCTGGACAAAGTGCGGGACAACCTCGCCTGGGCGGTGGCCCGAGACTGGGATGAGGATTTCCTCGAGCTATTCCGCCAGGCCATCGCCTGGGGCGACCACATCTGGCATTCGGACGGCGCCTACGTCTGGGAACAGGCGCAAGCCGAAAGCCGACGCGCTACAAAGATAACCGGTAACGATCTTGCTTCGTCGATAAACAGCCATCTCGCGTCAATGCTGGGGGGTATTGCCATACGCAAAGGGTACCAATACGCCATTTATCGGGATTGCATCGATCGCGGATTGAACGCTGAGGACGCGGTATTTCTGGGCATTGGTGAGGGATATCTATGTCTAAGTTATGTGGCATATGACGGCTACGAGCTTGCGGTACAAGAATTGATCGAACGGCTGCTGACCGGCAACGTGCTCCCGAAGCACGCCGGGGCCGCGTACTTCTGGTTCCGCTTCGGCGAACGGCAAGGATACGACGTCAACCCCTGGCGCAGCCGGGTCGAAAGGGCGGCTACCGAGGTCGACCGGTCCTGGGCCGACGCATTCACCGCCCAGGACCGGTTTCCGAAGTTCCGCGACCTGCGACGGTGATCAGTCTACTGACTGACGTCGGCATGATTCCAATACTTCGTTCCGTCTTTTGGCGATCAGGTCGGCCCGCTCAAGTTCTTTCTTCAGAGTCCGTAATTCGTTTTTTGCCGTTGCAAGCGCCGCCTTGAGGCGGCGGACCTCTTCCCGACGTTGTTGGATCGTACGTGAACGATCCAACGCCTGCGCGCCGTCTATCATCCACCCGAGCCGACCAGGGTTCTTTCGCCGCGTGTTCGGCGACGGCGTGGACGGGGTGACCAGGAAGTCGGACATCATCAGCCGCTCGGCCTCCTCAATCGCTTGGGTCAGTTCGGCGATCTCGTTCTGTTTGTCGAGAACGGCATGATACAATTCGCCCCGTCGTTGCCACGCCGCCTGCGCATTCCACCATTCCTCGGAACAGGGATCGTCTTTGCCGGGGATACTATCTTTAGGCCGTTCCGGTTCATTGGGTTCGTCCGGTGCTTTTGGCTCTTCCGGTTCTTCGGGATCGTCCTGGCCGGGGTCCGGTGGGGGCGTATCCGGTTCGTCCGTTTCCGGGGCGTCTTTCTCTGCCAGCGCCTGGATCAACGAACGAGCGTTTCCGTCGCTGAGCCCGTCGAGGGTTTTCTTGAACAGCTCGTCGGCCTGTTTGGGGCTCTTGGCGCGGGTCTGTTCGATCAGGTCGGCGGCCTCGGCGATGCCTTGCGTCGGGTTCATCTCGATCCCGTCGGCAACGAACGTCGAATAGTCGCCGATGCCCCGGCGGGATGCCAAATACCGCGCGGCGCGGGCGTTGGCCGACGCCGCATCGGGGGTGAGGTTCCGCCGTGGGTCATTCCGGCGAAGGCCGGAATCCACCTCTCCCGATGGACCCCGGCCTGCGCCGGGGTGACGGTTGGGTTTGGGCTGGTCGTTTTTCTTCGACTGCGCCTGGCGCAACTTCGCCGCCACGGCCTCGCCGAGTTTCTTCAGCGTCGGACCCGATGGATTGATCTGCGCATCGACCTTCAGCTTGTTCTTTTTCTGAAAACGCTTCGTCGCATCCGATGTCCGCATGCCCCAATAGCCGGTCGGCCCGTCGGTTTGCTTGAGGTCGAGATCGCCGGTCTTGCCCAGCATCTTCTCGACCTTGGCGACATCCTTGCGGTCGTTCGTGCCCGCATCGCCGACGGAGGCCGACAGGGTCTCGGTCCTTGGCCGGGGTGCCGGTTTCGGTTTCTCCAATTCGTCGTCACGGTCGTCGTCGTCGAACGTACGGACTTTGTCGTCGTTCGATGTGCGGTAACCGCCGCCGTTGGCGCGGCGATAGTCGTCGTAGATGCTGTGGCGGGGCATGCGTGCCTCCTTTCGAGAAAGAAAAAGGCGCGCACGACCGCACGGCCTTCGAGGGCCGCCGTCATGCACGCCAATGGTGAGGGGAAACAAAAAATCCGGGGTCGAGACACACGTCTCCCCCGGACTTACAATACAACTTAAAAGATTATCGGCGGATTGTCAAGAATGCGCTCAACCGAACAGCAGCCCAACGAAAAGAACCAGCCCGGCGAATTTGTTCGACAGAAACCGGACGTGGCAGTTCTTCGGGTCGTCGATGTCGAGGGTCGCGACCTGCCAGCCCAAATGCCCGGCCATGACGCCGAGCGCCGCGAACGCCGGCCAGCCGAGGTCGCACTGATGGATCGCCGCGCCAAACAGCGCGACGGCGCACACATAGAACACCGCGACCGCGGGCTTGGTCTTGTCGCCGAGGCGGATCGACGACGACTTGACCCCAACCAGAATGTCGTCGGCTTTGTCCTGGTGGCCATAGACCGTGTCGTACCCCAGCGTCCAAAAGAAGCACCCGGCATAGAGCAGATACGCCGCCATCGGCAGGTCGCCCAGGATCACCGCGAACCCCATCAGCGCGCCCCAGTTGAAGGTCAGGCCCAAGAACGCCTGCGGCCAATAGGTGATGCGCTTCATCAACGGGTACGTCGCCACCAACACCAACGACGACGCGCCGAGCACGATCGCGAACGTGTTGAACTGCAACAACACGGCGAGGCCGATAGCGAGCAACGCGCCCAGGAACAGCAACGCCTGCAGCACGGAAATCTCGCCCGACGCGATGGGCCGCTCGGCGGTGCGCGCGACCTGGGCGTCGATCTTGCGGTCCCAGAGATCGTTGACCACGCACCCGGCGCCCCGCATCACGAACGCGCCGACGGTGAACAGGCCGAGCGCCCACAGGCTGGGCGGCACGGGCCCCGACAGGTACGCCGCCAGGGTCAACGACCACAAACACGGGATCAACAACAGCCACGTGCCGATCGGCCGGTCGGCGCGGATCAGCTTCAAATACGCGCGCGCCATCGCAGGCGCGGCGCGGATGATCCAAGCCTCGTGGCGGATGTCGCTGGCGGTGGCGTTGGTGCCGGTCATGGCCGGGTTATAGCTGACCGGACGGCTCAGGTGAAAGTCCCCTAGAATGTAGGGTTATTCGTAGACGGGATGGACGGGACTGACCATAATCCGCGGCTATGGCGTACGTTGCCTCCATCCGTCTGTTCGTTGTCGACGATCTCGGCCCAGGCGCCGCGGTCACCCTCGACCGCGGGCAGAGCCACTATCTGGTCAATGTCATGCGCAAGGGCGCGGGCACGCCGGTGCTGCTGTTCAACGGCCGCGACGGCGAATGGCTGGGCACGATCGCGTCCGCGGACAAAAAGGCCGCGGTGATCGACGTCGACAGCCGCACCCGGCCGCACCAAGCGGAGCCCGATGTGTGGCTGCTGTTCGCGCCGCTGAAAAAAGACCGCACCGATTTCCTGGTGGAGAAAGCGACCGAATTGGGCGCGTCGCGTCTGAAGCCTGTGTTGACCGCCCGCACCCAGGGCGGCCGCGTCAATATAGAGCGCCTGCAGGCCACCGCGACGGAAAGTGCCGAACAATCCCGCCGTTTGACCGTCCCCACGATCGATGACGCAGTGCCATTGCCGGATGTGCTCAATGACTGGCCGGCGAACCGGCCGCTGGTGCATCTGGACGAAAACGGCACCGGCGCACCCTTGGCCGAAATTCTGCAGCAGGGCACCCAACCGCTCGCGTTCCTGATCGGCCCCGAGGGCGGCTTCGACGATGCGGAAATCGCCGCCCTCGCCCGTCACCCACAGGCGGTCGCCGCCGACCTCGGCCCCAGGATCCTTCGCGCCGAAACCGCCGCCACCGCCGCCCTCTCCATTCGACAAGGCGTCGAAGACGCCCACCAACCCGACGCCGGCGCCCGCCGCGCGTCCTCAGGAGCCTGATATGTCCGGTGCCTCGCCCAAGAACGACACCCCGATCGAGAACAAACAACAGTTGGTCGACTTCCTCGCCGCCGGCTGCAAACCGCGCGACCAGTGGCGGATCGGCACCGAGCACGAGAAGTTCGCCTTCCGGCTCGACGACCTGACGCCGCTGCCGTACGAGGGCGAGGTCGGCATCAAGGAGCTGCTGAACCGGATGACCCGGTTCGGGTGGGAGCCCGTGTACGAAGGCGAGCACGTAGTCGCGCTGAAAGGGACGGACGGGGGCTCGGTCTCGCTGGAGCCTGCGGGCCAGGTGGAACTGTCCGGCGCCGCGGTCGAGACCATCCACCAGACCTGCGACGAGGTCAGCGCGCACCTGCATCAGGTCAAGGCCGTCGCCCAGGACATGGGGATCGGGTTCCTCGGGCTCGGCTACCGGCCGAAGTGGCCGGTCGACAACATGCCGTGGATGCCCAAGGGCCGATACAAGATCATGCGCGAATACATGCCGAAGAAAGGCTCGCTCGGCCGCGACATGATGCAGTCGACGTGCACCGTGCAGGTGAACTTGGATTTCTGTTCCGAAGCGCAAATGGTCAAGATGTTCCGCGTCGCCCTGGCGCTGCAGCCGATCGCCGCCGCATTGTGGGCCAACTCGCCGTTCCGGCACGGCAAACCGAGCGGCTATCTCTCGTTCCGCAGTCACATCTGGACCGACGTCGACCCGGACCGGTCCGGCATGCTGCCCTTCGTGTTCGAGGACGGCATGGGGTTCGAGCGCTACGTCGATTACGCCCTCGACGTGCCCATGTACTTCGTCTACCGCGACGGCCAATACATCGACGCCAGCGGCCAGTCGTTCCGCGATTTCCTGGACGGCACGCTTCCCGCCTATCCCGGCGAAAAACCGGTGATGTCGGACTGGGCCGATCACATCTCGACCATCTTCCCCGAAGTGCGCTTGAAGACGTTTTTGGAAATGCGCGGCACCGACGGCGGACCGTGGAACAAGCTGTGCGCGCTGTCGGCGTTCTGGGTCGGCCTGCTATATGACGACGAGGCGCTGGACGGCGCCTGGGACATCGTCAAGGATTGGACAGCGGAAGAGCGCCAGGCGCTCCGCGACGAGGTTCCCAAGACCGCATTAAATACGCCGTTCCGCAACCGCTCGGTTCAGGATATCGCCAGCGACGTGCTGTGCCTGTCGCACAAGGGGCTGAAGAACCGGGCGCGGCTCGACAGTGTCGGTATGGACGAAAGCCACTTTCTGAAGCCGATGTTCACCATCGCCGAGAGCGGCCTGACCCAGGCCGAAGACCTGCTGGCGGCGTACCACAAACGCTGGGGTGAAAGCGTCGATCCGCTGTTTACGGAATACGCTTACTAGATACGAGTTGCATTATCCGAACAAATCCAAGACTGATCGGGCGGGAAGAACCATGAATGGGTAGCGATTGTTTCCGTATTCTCTAAAACCATATCGGTCGTACAAGCCCGCAGCTCTATCACTCAATGCGTGCAGTGCGACACCGTATATTCCAATGTTATGAATGACTTCAGAACATCGTTGAAGAGCATTCATCAGTAAGACAGTTCCAATTCGATTGCCTTGATACCCAGAACGCACAGCCAAGTAGTTTAAATACAAAAACGGCACGTAGTTTTGGCCTCGGTGTTTGCTCAAAATCTCTTCATCTAGGTACTTTGACTCAGATGCAGAGACGCCAATGCAGTAGAACCCGCAGGCCTCTGTTTCTTCAGCTAAGAATGCGCAGTAAACGCGACGGCTATACTTCTCATGCCAATCACAGCACTTCCCAAGATTTCGGTCGATTTCTCTTTCACCACAAGAAAAGTCGTCCAAGTCTTCCCTGCGTGACAGTGGTAGTATGCTGAGGGATTTAACGTCGATTGTTTGGGGGGCAATCGTCATTGAAATTCTTTTGATAGAACTCGAAAGCCCTCTTTAGCTCTGGTGTAACGCCACCGCTTTCCTGGTAAGCGCGTTCGCAGAATTCATAAGCCTCTTTTTCACTCTTGAAGGCAGACTTCTCTTTTTTGTCTCGCCCTGCCATCCAACGAAGGATGTCAGCTAAGGAGTGAATAGCCATATCATACCCTCATAACGAGAAATACGCTACTAATACTAACTGTGCCTCCAAGCACAATACTGGTGGTAGCACATATTGCCGATTCTTTTGTTTCGAATTTCGCTAGCTCTTGATTCATTTGATTCGCGCAGTTGCACGCGCAGATCAGAGGCTTACAAGAAAACACACCAGTACAAACCGGAGATTCCAGGGAACTGCAATACCGTTACCCTGTAATCACCCCACCGCCGTGCCGCCGACGGTGAGGCCGTCGATCCGCATGGACGGCTGGCCGACGCCGACCGGAACGCCTTGGCCGTTCTTGCCGCAGGTGCCGATGCCCGGATCCAACTCCATGTTGTCGCCGACCATGGTCACCTTGGTCAGCACGTCCGGACCCGAGCCGATCAGGGTCGCGCCCTTGACCGGCGTCGTCGCCGTACCGTTTTCGATCTTGTAAGCCTCGGTGCAGCTGAACACGAACTTGCCGTTGGTGATGTCGACCTGGCCGCCGCCGAACGATGTCGCCAGCAGGCCGTTTTCGACCGAGGCGACGATCTCGTCGTGGGTCTTGTCGCCGGACAGCATGTAGGTGTTGGTCATGCGCGGCATCGGCATGTGCGCATAGGATTGCCGACGGCCGTTGCCGGTCGACGCCTCGCCCATGAGGCGCGCGTTCATGCGGTCCTGCATGTAGCCGACCAGGATGCCGTCCTCGATCAGGGTGGTGTATTCGCTGGGCGTGCCTTCGTCGTCGACGGTCAGCGAACCGCGCCGGTCGTCCAGCGTGCCGTCGTCGACCACCGTGACGCCGGGGGCTGCGACCCGCTCACCCATCAGACCGGCGAAGGCCGACGTTTTCTTGCGGTTGAAGTCCCCTTCAAGGCCGTGTCCGACCGCTTCGTGCAGCAAAACGCCCGGCCAGCCCGGGCCCAGCACCACGACCATCTCGCCGGCCGGCGCCGCGACGGCTTCCATGTTGACCCGCGCCTGGCGCAGCGCTTCGTCGACCGCCGGTTTCCAGGTTTCCGGCTGCATGTAGGTGTCGAACGTGACCCGACCACCGACGCCGGTGGAGCCGCTTTCCATGCGGCCCTCGTGCTCCAACACGATGCTGACGTTGAGACGCACCAACGGTCGGATGTCGGCGACCCGCTCGCCGCCCTGGCGGACGATCTGCACCGCCTGCCACGAGCCGAGCACCGACGCCGAAACTTGCCGCACCCGCTCATCCAGGCTGCGCGCGTAGGCGTCCATGTCGGCGAGCAGGCCGACTTTGTCCTCGAACGGCACCAGTGACAGCGGATTGTCGTCGCCGTAAAGCGAGCGGTTGGTCGGCTTCAGCGATACCGCCTCGGCGCCGCTGTGCCCTTGGGTGACGGCCTTGACCGTGTTGGCGGCGCGCAGCAGCGCCTCTTCGCTCAGCTCCGAGGCGTGCGCATAGCCGGTGCTTTCATCGGCCACGGCCCGCAGGCCGAACCCCTGCGCGGTATCGAAGCTGGCGCTTTTGACCCGGCCGTCGTCGAACATGATGCTTTCGGATTGCCGGTACTCCAGGAAAAGTTCCCCGTCGTCGGCGTTTTGCAGCGTCTCGTCGACGATGGACTGCGCTTTTTCCTGGGACAATCCGGTGTCGGCGTAAAACAGGTCGTCGGTGGCGGCGAGATCGGTCATTGGCTTGCTCTGGCCTTTCGGATAAGAACGAATTGTGCGTGTCCGTAATATAGGCACGCCGAGGGGCGATGACGAGGAGGAGATGACGGCGATGCCGTTCACCCAACACCCACTTCGGGCGGTACTGACGCACGAGATGAACGCCCGTCCGCACGGCACCATCAAGGCGCCGGCGCATATCTCGCATATCGCCGCCGTGACCGGCGAGGGGTGGGCAGATCGCGACCGCGCTCATTTGTCGAAGTTGTGTCGCGAGTTCAAAGTTTCAGCTCCTGCGGCTAACGAAAACTATTTCGATGCGGATTTCGGCCCGTTCCGCCTTAGGTGGGAGCGGCACACGGAATACTCCGGCTATACCCTGATCGTCGAAGGCACGGTGGACCGGCCGTTCAAGGCACCGCCGGTGGAATTGCTGCCCGAGGACTGGCTGAACGAGCTCCCCGGCGAAGTCTTGACCGCGCTGCACATCGCCATCGAGACCGAAGACACGCCCGAGCGGGAAGGCGCCGATCTCTACGGCCTTTTCGACTACAACACGCTGGTGGGCGGCAGTATCGGCAGCGACCGGGCGGTTATTTGGACCGACTACCAAACCCACACCGATACGTTTCTCAGGTTTCTGATCCGTAACCGCAAGGTAGAGCCTGCGTCGCTTGGCCGGTTGGTCAAACGGGTGTGCGAAATGGAAACGTACCGCATGATGGCGATGTTGGCATTGCCGCCGGCCCGCGAAGCGCGGCCCGACATCGCCGATCTGGAACAGGAATTGAGCGACATCCTGCAGTCGCTGGCGTTCAGCGACGGCACCGACGACGAACAGAAACTGCTGCAGCAACTGTCCAAGGTCGCCGCCGAGACCGAACGCATATCGGCGTCGTTGAACTACCGCTTCAGCGCCTCGCAGGCGTATCAGGAACTGGTCTATCAGCATGTCGACGGCCTGCGGGTCGAGCGGGTCATCGGCATGCAGAAGCTGAACGAGTACATGAAGGCGCGGTTCGCGCCGGCGATGGAGACCCGCGACAACCTGTCGCGGCGGATCGAGACCCTGAGCCGCCGGGTCGCCCGCGCCAGCGATTTGCTGCGGACGCGGGTCGATGTCGCCCTCGAAGCGCAGAACCGGGACCTGCTGGAGTCCATGGACCGCCGCGCCAAACTGCAGCTGCGACTGCAACAAACCGTCGAAGGGCTGTCCGTGGTCGCCATCAGCTATTACCTGCTCGGATTGCTGGGTTATCTGGTGAAGGGGCTGTCGCACACACCGGTCGGACAATTCGACGTCGACGTCGTGTTGATGCTGCTGTTCGTGCCGGTGGTCGCGCTGGTGTGGTGGGCGGTCCACTACGCCCGGGTCAAGGTGATGACGCGAAAACCGGGCGACGGGGATGGGGATTGACGCCTCCCCTTGCCAAGAAGCCGCGCTTTTTCTATAACCTCCGCCACGTGGTGATTTGTCCGACCGGATTGCGGCCACGTTAAACAACCCCGCTAAAAGGTCTCGGCGTTTCGGGAACTCTGGTGCGGGCACCAGAGTTTTTTAATGCCGGGGTCTCAGGTTTTAAGGAGGCTCAGATGGCTCAGAAAAATACACCCGACACCTCGTCGTGGCGCGCGGCGACCAAGCTGGTGCGCGGCGGCACGCAACGTTCCGGCTTCGACGAGACGTCGGAATCGATTTTCATGACGTCCGGCTACGTCTACGGCAGCGCCGAGGAAGCCGAAGAGGCGTTCAAGGGCGACAAGGTCCGCTACGTCTATTCCCGCTACGCCAACCCGACGCTCTCCATGTTCGAGGAACGCCTGGCGTTGCTGGAAGGCGCCAAGCATTGCGTGGCGACGTCGAGCGGCATGGCCGCCGTGTTCGCGGCTTTGGCATCGCAACTGAAGGCCGGCGACCGGATCGTCGCCTCGCGGGCGTTGTTCGGCTCGTGCCTCTATATCGTCACGGAGCAGCTTCCGAAATTCGGGGTGACCGCCGACATCGTCGACGGCACGGATCTGGACGCTTGGGAGCAGGCCCTCTCGACACCGGCCAACGTGGTGTTCTTGGAAACCCCGTCGAACCCGTGCCTGGAAGTCATCGATCTTCGCCGGGTCGCCGAACTGGCGCATGCGGCCGGCGCGCGGGTCGTGGTCGACAACGTGTTCGCGACGCCGGTCCTGCAGCGGCCGTTGGAGCTTGGCGCCGATATCGTCATGTACTCGGCGACCAAACACATCGACGGCCAGGGCCGTGCGCTGGGCGGCGCAATCCTCAGCAACGACACATCGTTCATCGACGACGACCTGACACCTTGGATGCGCCATACCGGCCCGGCCATGTCCCCTTTCAACGCTTGGCTGTTGTTGAAGGGTCTGGAGACCCTCGACGTCCGCGTGCAGCAACAATGCACCAACGCCGAAAAGGTCGCGTCGTTTCTGGAAGGGCACGCCAATACGGGCCGGGTGCTGTATCCCGGCTTGCCGAGCCATCCGCAGCACAACCTCGCCATGTCGCAGATGGACCGGGGCTCGACCCTGGTGGCGTTCGATGTCGCGGGCGGCAAGGACGGCGCGTTCAAGGCGTTGAACACGCTGAACGTCATCGACATTTCCAACAACTTGGGCGATTCAAAGAGTCTGATCACCCATCCGGCGACGACGACGCACCAGCGCTTGTCCGATGACGAGAAATCCGAACTTGGCATTACCGACGGATTGCTGCGGCTGTCGGTCGGATTGGAAGACGCCGACGATTTGATCGAAGATCTGGATCAAGCCCTGGCCAACGCCGCTTGATCAATCGGCGCGGCGCGGCAAATCCGCAAACCGCTGCGCCGCGGGGCCGGGCATGCCGTCGCCTATGCGCGCGCCGTCCAACGCGACGACCGGGCGTACATTGAGGCTGGTCGTCAGAAAAATTTCTTCGGCGCCCTCCAGATCGGACCGGGTCACCGTGCGTTCCTGCGCCAAGCCATCGGCCAAAATGATATCGCGCAGGATGCCCGGCAGCGCCCCGTCGGTGGTCGGCGGCGTGACCAAGGCCCCATCCAGGACACAAAATACGTTGGCTGCAGTCGCCTCGGCGACCGTATCGCGGGTATTCAACAAGATCGCGTCGTCGACCCCGGCGGCGGCCGCCTCGCGCCGGGCCAGGATCGAATCGCCGTAGTTGGTCGTTTTGATCCGGCTCAGCGGCGAGCGGTCATTGCGCCGGGTCGAGGCGGCGATAATGGCCCGCACGGGCGCGACGTCACCGACCGTTCCCAGGTGCACGGCGATGATGATGGTCGGGTCGGGTGAGACGGGCGGCAACACCCCACGCGGCCCAGCGCCGCGCGTTACCGTGATCCGGGCCGAGCCCTCGGCGATCTCATTCTTTTTTGCAAGCTGACGAATGGCCTCGTGTACCTGTCCGCCATCCAGCGGGATCGGCAGATCGAGCGCAGAGCCGCCGAGCCGCATCCTGTCCAGATGGCGGCCAAGCCGCATCGGCGCCCCGTCGATCACGGCCAACGTCTCGAACAAGCCATCGCCCAGCAACACGCCCCGATCATCGGCGTCGAGTGCGCCCGTGGCCTCAACCATCTCACCGTTGCACCAAATCAGCATGCGGCGGGCTCCCCGGTCAGGCTGGCCAGCAGTGCCTGCGCCTTGGTGCGCATTTCACGGTATTCGTCGCCGGGGTCACTGTCGGCAACGATGCCGCCGCCGGCATGGGCGTAAACCGTGCGGCCG
This sequence comes from Rhodospirillales bacterium, assembly GCA_965601835.1. Lineage (GTDB taxonomy): Bacteria > Pseudomonadota > Alphaproteobacteria > Rhodospirillales > Casp-alpha2 > UBA4479. The sequence goes on along the minus strand of OZ271842.1, from coordinate 2,603,581 downwards.
GAAATCGCCAACGAACGGATCACGATGCTGCTGTCCATAGACCCGTCGAACCCGGCCCAAAAGACACTGCCGCAATACGGGCCACGGCGAACCGGCTCCAATTCATGGATGATCTCCATGGCGCGGATTTTCGGCGCGCCGGTCACCGAGCCGCCGGGAAACGCGGCGCGCAGCAGATCGGCGACGTTGCATCCGGGACGCAGTTTGCCGACCACTTCGGACACCAGATGATGTACGTTTGCGAATGTCTCGAGCTCGTGCAAGGCCGTGACACCGACGCTGCCGATCATCGCCACGCGGGAGATGTCGTTTCGGAGCAGATCGACGATCATCAGGTTTTCCGCCTTGTCCTTTTCACTGGCGGTCAGCTCCGTTGCCAAAGCCGCATCCCGCTCGAAGGTCGCGCCGCGTGGCCGCGTACCCTTGATCGGCCGGGTGGCGATCCGACCCGCAGGGTCCATTGACAAAAAACGCTCCGGCGAGGCCGACAACAGATAGTGCCCGCCGCCCGCATTGACGAAGGCGGCGAACGGTGCCGGACTCGCCCAGCGAAGGCGGCGGTATAGGGCGAATGGCTCCAAGTCAGCTGGTAGCTGCGCCGCTGCCCGCGCGGTGATATTGGCCTGAAAGATATCGCCGGCGTGGATGTACTCGATCGCGGCGTGAACGGCGTTGCGGTAGTCATCCTCATCCAAAGCCCATTGCCAATCCGACGCCGCCGCGCCCGGTAGATCGGGTAACGCAGGCACCGCGCCGACGCGCTCGGCCAACGCGGCGGTTCGCCGTGCGGCGCTTGGCCGGGCCGCATCGATGTCGGTCGCGACGATCCAAGCGCGGCCCGCGAAGGTATCGAACGCGACCACCGTGTCATAGAGACCGAGAACCATGTCGGGAAAGCCCGTCCCCGGTTTGGGATCCGGTAAGGTCTCCACATACCGGCCAAGTTCATAGCCCAGAACCCCACACACGCCGGTTTGGAACGGCGGCAGAGCGGGGTCCGCCACAGTGCGGCCGCGGCCTAGGAGCTGTTGCAAATCGGTGAACGGCGCACGTTCGTCCAAATCGCCATCCGCTGCGAGACACAATGTGTCCACGGGATCGACAGCTATGTAGGCATATCGTCCCCGTCCATTGCCGTCGTCGGCGCTGTCGAAGAACATCGCGTAGGGTTGTCCGGCGAACGGCGCGAACGCGCGGACCGGATCGATATAAGCGATTTCCTGGGCAACGGGCCGCATGAGGTTCAGCGCGCGGCCACGCGGCCTAGAATGCGTCGCCGAGGACGCGGTCCGGCGGCGCGTGGCCGTCGGTGAAGGTCTTGATGTTGATCAGGACTTTCTCGCCCATGTCCAGCCGGCCCTCATGGGTGGCCGAGCCCATGTGCGGCAGCAAGACCACGTTGTCGAGGGCCACCAGCTTCGGGTTGACTGCCGGTTCGTGCTCGAACACGTCAAGCCCGGCACCGGCGATCTCACCCGCCACCAGCATACGTGTCAAAGCGTTTTCGTCGATGATCTCGCCGCGCGCCGTGTTGATCACCACGGCGTTTTCGCGCAACAGCTGCAGACGGCGGGCCGACAGCAAGTGATAGGTTGCGGGCGTGTGCGGGCAGTTCACCGACACGAAATCCATCCGCGCCAGCATCTGATCGAGGCTCTCCCAATAGGTCGCCTCCAGCGCCTCTTCGACATTCTCCGGCACCCGGCGTCGGTTGTGGTAGTGGATCGACAGGCCGAATCCCCTTGCGCGCCGCGCGACGGCCTGGCCGATACGGCCCATGCCGATGATGCCGAGGCGCTTGCCGTAAATCCGATGTCCGAGCATCCACGTCGGCGACCAGCCGGACCAATCCCCGGACCGCAGCATCCGCTCCCCTTCGGCCAGCCGGCGCGGCACCGCCAACAGCAAGGCCATGGTCATGTCGGCGGTGTCTTCGGTCAAAACGTCGGGGGTATTGGTGACGGTGATGCCGCGCTGTCGCGCCGACGCCAGATCGATGTGGTCGACACCCGCACCGTAGTTTGCGATCAGGCGGCAGTTCTCGCCGGCCTGGGAGATGATCCGAGCATCGATCCGATCGGTTACGGTCGGGACGATGACATCGGCGGTCTTGAATGCCTCGGCCAATTCCGCCGCCGACATCGGCGTATCGTCGATGTTCAGTTGGACGTTGAACAGCTCCATCATGCGCGTTTCGATGGCATCCGGAAGCTTGCGCGTTACGACCACGGTGGGTTTGCTGTTTGGCATACGTCATCTCTCCTGCGGGCCCGTTGCGGGTGGCCATAGCAACCCGCTCCTCTATTGTCCAGTAATCTTGACCGGGCGCAACGGGCTGGCGATAAAGGGCGTATGATTCGAATCTCACGTATCGCCCCGCTGTTTTTGGCGGCCCTTATCCTAACACCTATTCTCGGTCCTTTGGTGGCCCAGGCGCAAGGGACAGGGCTGCCGCTGCCGCGGTTCGTCAGCCTGCGTGCTGACGAAATCAATATGCGCACGGGTCCCGGTGTGCAGTACCCGGTTGAATGGGTGTTTCAGCGCGAAGGCCTGCCCGTAGAGATCATCAAGGAATACCGCACCTGGCGATTGGTCCGCGATTGGCAAGGCACCCAGGGGTGGATGCATCAAAGCATGCTGAGCGGGCGGCGCACCTTTATCGTGACGGGCAAGGAACGGACCGTGCGCTCACGCTCCGACGCCAACAGCGCGGCTGTCGCCATCATGGAAGAAAATACGCTCGGTGAGTTGATGTCCTGTCCCGCCGCAAGCGGCTGGTGCCAGGTCAAGGTCAAGGGAATCGACGGTTGGTTGCGGCGGGTCGAGTTTTGGGGCGCCTACCGCAACGAAACCTTCGAATAACTCAGCGATTCTTGTTGCGGATCCAGACGTAGCTAAGACCGGCGGCGACCACCACGGCGAGCACGATCCCGACCGCGCTCAACGCTTCGTCCGGATGCGGATGGACGTGCGGCGCAAGACCGGTGTGCGCGAACACGGACGGGGCGGCGAGCGCAACGGCAAGCGCGGAGAGCATCGAGATTGGCTTCATTGAGAGACTCCTCTTATCATTCGTTGTCGAAGGCGGCACGGACGCGAGCACGCCCTCTGAATATGATGTTTTAATAAAAGATCATACTATGATGTCAGGACGCAAGAGAGAATTAGCGGAGGCTGCATGGAACGGGTAACGATTTCGATCGATGACGACCTTTTGGCGCAGTTCGACCAGTATATCGAAGGCAAAGGCTACGCCAACCGGTCCGAAGGGGTCCGCGACGCGATCCGGGCCCTGTTGTCGGACGCCCAGGTCGACGCCGACGAGAACGAAGCCTGCGTCGGATGCGTGGTGTACGTGTTCAATCACCATGAACGGTCGCTGTCGTCCCGTCTGGTCGAAACCCAACACGCGCACGGCGACATCCCCGCGGCCACATTACACATGCACTTGGATAAGGAACGGTGCTTGGAGGCGACGGTGCTCAGCGGCACGGTCAAGGAAGTTCGCCGCCTCGCCGACGAGATGACCTCTCAGGTCGGGGTCAAACACGGGCACCTGCATGTGGTGCCCATGAAGGAGACCTGAGGGCGGCAGCGCCGCCCTAGATCCGCTTTAGGCGAAGTCGCCGGCGAGCGCCGCGCGGCTGGCTTCCGTCAGAATCGCGATATGGCCGTATTTTTCGTGGCCGATCCCAACGGTGACGCGGGTGCCTTCTGTTTTGAACTTGGCGATTTGCGCGTCGGTGAACGGGAAGTGGATGAACTGCACTGATGAGGCCTTGCCGTCGGCGGTGGTGCGGTCGACGTCTTCTTCCGGAACACCTTTGACGACTTCGCCGTCAAACTCGATGGTGATGGTTTCCTCAACCCCGCCGAGCCCGGCCAGGAAGTTGTGCCGTCGGGTCGGGTCGTCGATTTCAAACATCAGGGTCGCGACCAATTCGCCACCGTTCGGAATCAACGGGTTGTAGGCGCTGAGCTCGTCGGCGATCTGCTCGTCGCCGCCTTTCTCGATGAACAGCATCTCATGGATTTGATGCCACATGGTTTCGTAGCTCTCGAAGTAGAACGTGGCGTCCGGCCCGCATAGCACGCGGCGGTCGCGCTTCTTTGCGGTGATCGCGGCGCGGCGTTCCTTGCGGACTTTGCCGTAGTCGTCCATCGACATAATGTCTTCGCGGGTGATTTCCGTTTTCATGATCGCGGTCACTCCAAAAATTCCTTCTTCTTAAATGCCGTAGGCCCGGGCAACCAACTCGACCGGGTGTTGGACCTGCTCGATACCGTCGGTCGGCTTGTCGAGCTTTTCGATCCCTTGAACGATGTGGTCGCGCGCCAGCGGGCATTCCGAGACGATAAACTTGGACCCGGCGTCGGCCGCCTTGCGGGCCACCGGCTTACCGACCTTGAGGCCGACTTCAAAGGTGTCCTTCATAATGCCCCAGGACCCGCCGTGGCCGGAACAACGCTCGATCACGGTGACGTCGATATCGGGAATCAGTTTCAGCATCTCGGCCGCCTTCTGGCCCATGTTCTGGGCCCGCGAATGACACGAGATATGCACCGTCACGCCGCCGTCGAGCGCGGCAATGCCGTCGGCAAGACCCTCTTTCTTGGCGATGTCGACGATGTACTCGGTAATGTCCGAGGTCGCGGCGCTGAGTTTCTTGACGTTCGCGTCGTCCGGCACGATCAACGGCCACTCGAATTTCAGCATCAAGGCACAAGACGGCACCAACGCGATCACGTCATAGCCCTTGTCGATCCAAGGTCCCAAATCCTCGGCGACCTGCTTGGCGCTTTCGGCGACGGCAGCGAGATCGCCCTGCTCCAATTGCGGCATACCGCAGCATCGGGGATAGACGACTTCGGTCTCGACGCCGTTCTTGGCGAGGATATCGCGTGCGGCGGCGCCGATGTTCGGGTTGTTGTAGTTGGCGAAGCACGTGGCGTAGAGCACCGCTTTGCGGCCCGCGGCGGGGGCGTCCGTATTGACCGCCGGCGCATCGGTGCGCTCGTTGAACGGCAAGTTCGTGAACGCAGGCAGCTTGGCATCCTTGTGAATGCCCATGGTCGCCTGCATCACCGGGCGGGTCAGGCTGTTGCCCTCTTTGCTGGCCCAGTTCGCAAGGCCCGCCATGCGCGATGCGATATCGCCGTTACGGTCGGTCTTGGTCAATTGTTTGACGGTCGCGGGCACTTTGCCGTTCTTCAATTCCACGGCACGGTAACGCAACATCAAATGCGGAAAATCGAGGTTGAACTCGTGCGGCGGCACGTAGGGACACTTGGTCAGAAAACACATGTCACAGAGCGTGCAGGCATCGACGACGGGCTTGAAGTCCTTGCTGTCGACCGTATCCAATTCACCGGACTCGGAGTCGTCGATCAGATCGAACAGACGCGGAAAACTATCACAGAGATTGAAGCAACGCCGGCAACCATGGCAGATATCGAACACCCGGCGCAGTTCTTCGTCGAGCTTCGCTTCGTCGTAAAAGTCGGGATCTTGCCAAGGGATGGGATGGCGTTCCGGTGCCTCGAGACTACCCTCGCTCATCAATGCCTCCTGAATGAATCAACTATGGCCGGGTCGGGACCGCTTGAACGGCGCGGAATAGCGCAGCGGCCTGAGAGAGTGATGCGGACGGGAGGCGAAAAATACCCCCCGTCCGTATAAGCATCACGCGATGGGACTATTCCATCGTGTCGAGCGCTTTTTGGAAGCGCCCGGCGTGGGACTTTTCGGCTTTCGCCAGGGTTTCGAACCAATCGGCAATCTCGTCGAAACCTTCTTCGCGGGCGGTCTTAGCCATACCCGGGTACATGTCGGTGTACTCGTGGGTTTCACCGGCGATGGCGGCTTTCAGGTTGGCGTCGGTGGCACCGATCGGCTCACCGGTCGCCGGATCACCGACCTCTTCGAGGAACTCCAGGTGGCCGTGCGCGTGGCCGGTTTCACCTTCGGCGGTGGAGCGGAACACCGCTGCGACATCGTTGTAGCCTTCGACGTCGGCCTTCTGCGCGAAATACAGATAACGGCGGTTGGCTTGGCTCTCGCCGGCAAACGCTTCTTTGAGGTTTTCTTCGGTTTTGCTTCCCTTCAGGGACATAGCATCCTCCTTGTTAAGGTCGGTAAAATTCAAGAATGATATATGCGGGTATGACGACGCATCCCGCAGGGTATATGGAACCCGGGACCGCGCCTGTCAATCGTTTAGAATTATTCTAAGTTGATTTTTTACGAGTCTTCGCTGACACGGACGATCACGTCGATCCGCGAGATTTTCGACCCCGCCGGAGGCTCCGGCAATTGCGACAAAATCACATCATCCGCCGCGATATCTTCGAGCCGGCCATCGCCCTCGTGGTAGAAGTGGTGATGGCTCGACGTGTTGGTGTCGAAATACGTGCGGCCGGCGTGAATGGTGATTTCCCGCAACAAACCCGCCTGCGTGAACTGGTGCAACGAGTTGTATACCGTCGCCAGCGAAACGCCGATGCCTGCCGCGCGGGCTTCCCCATGCAGTTCTTCGGCGCTCAAATGACGATCCATGCCAGTGAACATCAGGCTCGCCAGGGCGATGCGCTGCTTGGTGGGGCGTAAACCGGCGTCCCGCAAGCGTCTGATGATCGGCGCGTATTTCTTTTCCGTGCTCATGGAACCTCAAATAGGGCGTCTGTCATCAATTGGCAATGGTCTAATTAAGAGTAATTCTCATCAGGCCAATTCGATGGCGCTGGGAAACGGTACCCCGACGACGTTGTAGCCGCTGTCGACGTAGTGCACCTCGCCGGTAACGCTGCGCGACAGATCGGACAACAGGTACAGCCCCGCCCCGCCCAGATCCGCCAGTTCGACATTTCGACGCAGCGGCGCATTGGCTTCATTCCAACGGAAGATATGCCGGGCACCGGCGATGGCGCTACCGGCAAGGGTCCGCATCGGACCGGCGGAGATCGCGTTGACGCGGATTCCGTCCGGGCCCAAGTCGGACGCGAGATAGCGCACGCTCGCCTCCAGCGCCGCCTTGGCGACACCCATGACGTTATAGTTCGGAATAACCTTTTCCGCGCCGTAGAACGACAATGCCAACATGCTGCCGCCGTCGCTCATGTGCGGCGCGGCATGACGTGCGAGGGATGTGAACGAAAAACACGACACGTTCATGGTCCGCAGGAAATTTTCCCGGCTGGTATCGACGTAGCGGCCCTTCAATTCCTGTTTGTCTGAATAGGCGATGGCGTGCACCACGAAATCGATCCGGCCCCAGGCGTCCGCCGCGGCGCCGACGGCGGCCTTGATCGAGCCGTCGTTCTCCACATCGCACGGCACCACCACATCCGAGTCGTGTTGCTCGGCCAATGGGCGGACCCGCCGCTCGATGGCATCATTCTGATAGGTGAAGCCCAATGTCGCCCCGTGCTGGGCGAGGGTATCGGCAACGCCCCAGGCAATCGACCGGTCGTTGGCAACACCCATGATCAGCCCGCGTTTGCCGGCCATCAGATTGCTTTGCAGCTCGCTGCGCGCGCCGCTATCGGTGGGTTTATGTTCGTTCATGGCCGCGCGTCGCTCAGGCTTCGAGCCGCTTGAAGGCGAGGGTCGCGTTGGTGCCGCCGAACCCGAAGCTGTTCGACAACACGCAGTTGAGATCGGCGTTGTCGATCCGTTCGCGAACGATGTCCGCCTCACCGGCCTCAGGGTCCAGTGTCTCCACGTTCGCCGACGCTGCGACAAAATCGTTGTCCAGCATGATCAGCGAGTAGACCGCCTCGTGCACGCCGGTCGCCCCTTGCGAATGGCCGGTCAGCGACTTGGTCGAAGAAATCTTCGGTTTATGCGCGCCGAATACTTCCTGGATCGCTTTCAATTCGGTCATGTCACCAGCGGGCGTCGAGGTGCCGTGCGCATTGATGTAGTCGACCTTGGTGTTACCGAGGCCTTGGGTCGCAAGACGCATGCAACGCATCGCGCCCTCGCCCGACGGTGCGACCATGTCGACACCGTCCGAGGTCGCGCCATACCCGACGATCTCGCCATAAATCTTGGCGCCGCGCGCTTTCGCCCGCTCATACTCCTCAAGCACCACAACACCGGCGCCGCCGGCGATCACGAAGCCGTCGCGGTCAACGTCGAAGGGACGCGACGCGCGGGTCGGCGTGTCGTTGTACTTGGACGATAACGCGCCCATGGCGTCGAACAGGACCGTCAGGCTCCAGTGAAGCTCTTCGCCCCCACCGGCCAAGACCACGTCTTGCTTGCCCCACTGAATGAGCTCGGCGCCGTTTCCGACGCAATGCGCGCTGGTCGAACAGGCCGACGAAATCGAATAGCTGAGACCGCGCATGTGAAACGCCGTCGAAATGTTCGCAGACACGGTCGAACACATGGTCTTCGGCACCGCGTAAGGGCCGATGCGCTTCGGTCCCCGGTCACGGGCGGTGTCCGCCGCCGCGATCTGTGCCGACGTACTGGGCCCACCGGACCCCATCACCAGACCGGTGCGCTCATCGGTCACTTCGGCGTCGGTGAGCCCTGCATCGGCGATCGCTTCTTGCGCAGCGATATAGCTGTAGGCCGCCCCGTCGCCCATGAAGCGCCGCAGCTTGCGGTCGATCTTGTCGTCCATGTCGATTTGCGGTGCGCCGTGCACGTGCGAGCGAAAGCCCATTTCCGCGTATTCCTCGCAGAACACGATGCCGGATCGGCCCGCTTTCAGGCTTTCGGTCACTTCGGCGACATTGTTTCCGATGGGAGAGACGATCCCCATACCGGTTACGACAACACGTCTCATAAATCCTCCCCGTCGTTAGGCGTCGGGCGTAAACAGGGTCACCTTCAGATCGCTGGCCTCGTAGGCGACGTTGCCGTCGACGGTCATGACCCCATCGGCGATCCCCAGTGTGATCTTGCGGTTCATCACCCGCTTCAAATCGACCCTGTAATGCACCAGCTTTTTATCCGGTGTCACTTGGTCGGTGAACTTGACCGTCCCGACACCAAGCGCTCGGCCACGGCCCGGCGCACCGGTCCAGCCGAGGAAAAATCCGACCAATTGCCACAGGGCATCAAGGCCCAGGCATCCGGGCATCACCGGATCGCCCTCGAAATGGCAGCCGAAGAACCAGAGATCGTCTTTGACATCCAATTCCGCTTCGACAAATCCTTTGCCGTGCTTGCCGCCGTCCTCGCTGATGCGGGTGATGCGGTCGAACATCAGCATCGGCGGCATCGGCAACTGCGCATTGCCCGGCCCGAACAGTTCGCCCCGGCCGCATTTCAGCAGGTCTTCGTAATCGTATTTATTCAGTTGGGACAATGAACGATGATCCCCTCAAGACGGATGGCCAAGTGGCTGTCCGCTAACACGTTTCCAGACCACTGTTATAGCGCATGATTAAGCGAAAACCGAGGGTCATGCACGCAAAATCCGGGACCGGCCTCGCACGGAAGGCGGGCCGGCCCCGAGGTCTTTGCGGCGCTTAGGCGCGCTTTTTCTTCTCGCCGACCTGCTCGGAGATATCCTCGCCAGTCTCCTGATCGACGACGCGCATGGACAATTTGACCTTGCCGCGGTCGTCGATGCCGATGAGCTTCACTTTGATCTCATCGCCTTCGTTGATCACGTCGGTCACTTTCTCGACCCGGCCTTCGGTCAGCTCGGAGATGTGAACCAGGCCATCGCGCGGACCCAGGAAGTTCACAAACGCGCCGAAATCGACGACCTTCACGACCTTGCCGGTGTAGATCACGCCAACCTCCGGCTCCGCCACGATGTCACGGATCCAGGCAGCAGCCCGATCCCCGGCCTCGGCGTCGACCGCCGCGATCCGCACGCTGCCGTCGTCCTCGACGTCGATCTTGGCGCCCGTGGTCTCACAAATCTCGCGGATGATCTTGCCGCCCGGACCGATGATGTCGCGGATTTTCTCGGGGTTGATTTGCATCGCGGTGATGCGCGGCGCATTGGCGCTGACGCCTTCGCGGGCCGACGAAATCGCTTTCGCCATCTCGTCCAGAATATGGACCCGGCCTTCGCGCGCCTGCTCCAGGGCGATCTTCATGATCTCCTCGGTGATGGACGTGATCTTGATGTCCATCTGCAGCGACGTGATGCCCGATTCCGTACCGGCCACCTTGAAGTCCATATCGCCGAGGTGATCTTCGTCACCCAGGATATCGGACAGCACCGCGTAACGGTCGCCTTCCTTGATCAGGCCCATGGCGATCCCGGCAACCGGGTTCGGCAACGGCACACCAGCGTCCATCAGCGACAGCGACGTACCGCACACGGTGGCCATGGAGGATGAACCGTTGGACTCGGTCACATCGGAGACCACCCGGATGGTGTACGGGAAATCGTCTTTCTCCGGCATGACCGGATGCAACGCCCGCCAGGCCAGCTTGCCGTGGCCGATCTCGCGGCGCCCGGTGAACCCGAAGCGGCCCGCTTCACCGACCGAGAACGGCGGGAAGTTATAGTGCAGCATGAAGTGCTCGCGGTAATTGTCGGCGAGCCCGTCGATGATCTGCTCGTCCTGGCCGGTGCCGAGCGTGGTCGTCACCATGGCCTGGGTTTCACCGCGCGTGAACAGCGCCGAGCCGTGCGCCCGGGGCAAGATGCCCACTTCGCTGGCGATCGCGCGGACCGTTTTGGTGTCGCGGCCATCGATCCGCAGACCGGTGTCCAGGATGTCGTTGCGGACGATGTCTTTCTCGAGCTTCTTGAACAGGTCGCCCATGACGTCGCCCAGCAGATCCTGATCCAGGCTCTCGTCGGCGGTCAGAGCTTCGGCAGCAGCCGATTTGGCTGCGGAAACCGCGTTCTGACGCTCGGTTTTCTCCTGGATCTTGTAAGCGGCGCGGAGTGCCTCGCCGGCTTCGGCTTTCACGCGGTCGGCCAGCGCATCGACACCTTCCGGCGCTTCCGGCAGGTCGATCGGGTCCTTGGCGCAGGCTTCGGCCAACTCGATGATCGCATCGATCACCGGCTGGAAGCCGCGGTGGCCGAACATGACCGCATCGAGCATTTGCTCTTCGGTCAATTCGGACGCTTCCGATTCAACCATCAGCACGCCTTCTTGCGTCCCCGCCACGATCAGGTCGAGATCGCTCTCGGCCTGTTGCGCCAGGGTCGGGTTGAGCACCAGCTCACCGTCGACGCGGCCGACGCGCGCACCACCGATCGGGCCCATGAACGGAAGCCCGGAAAGGGTCAACGCCGCCGACGTGCCGACCATCGCCAGGATATCCGTCTCGTTTTCCATGTCGTGCGACAGCACGGTGCAGATGACCTGAGTTTCGGAGCGGAAGCCGCTGGCGAACAGCGGACGGATCGGCCGGTCGATCAGGCGCGAGATCAGCGTCTCACGCTCGGACGGGCGGCCTTCGCGCTTGAAAAAGCCGCCGGGGATTTTGCCGGCGGCGAAAGCTTTCTCGACATAGTGAACGGACAGCGGGAAGAAATCGATTCCCGGGCGGGCGGACTTTTCACCGACCACCGTGCACAGCACTTTGCTCTCGCCGAGCGTCGCCATGACGGCGCCGTCCGCTTGGCGAGCGATTTTTCCGGTTTCCAGAACGAGCTTTTGCCCGCCCCAGTCGATCTCTTTACGGAATTCTTGAAACATTCTTTCTTTCCTCATCCTACATACGGTGCGCCGCCACCCTGGCGAACGCACGCGCCCGCGGCCCCGGGGGCCGCGGTTTACGCGTCAAGCCGGCAGATACAATTCGGGTTTCGATCGATCATGGCGCGCCTTGCGCAATGGGGACGGCGGACCATTCCAGACCGTCCCGTTCGCCGCAATCAGCGGCGCAGACCCAACTTCTTGATCAGGTCTTCGTACCGGCTCTGGTCCTTCTTACGCAGGTAGTCCAGAAGCCGACGCCGTTGGCCGACCATCATCAGCAGGCCACGGCGCGAGTGAAAATCCTTGTTATGGGTTTTCAGGTGTTCGGTCAGATTGGAGATACGCTCGGACAGAACGGCGATCTGCACGTCGGCGGATCCGGTGTCCCCTTCCTTGGTCGCGTATTCCTTAATCAATTCCTGTTTGCGTTCAGCAGTAATCGACATCAGGGTCTCCTATACTCAAAGGTTGAACACGCGAACGGGACGAATTTCGCCGCCCGCGATGCACGCCAAGGCCACCAACGTGCCGTCCGAGGTTACCTGGACGACGTCCCCTTGCGAGATATCCCGGAAAGGAGACCGCTGGGCCACCGGCAAGACCGGAAGGGCTTGCCCGTTTTTCAGCCTTCGCGCTTCCTGTTCGGTCAGGGCCAGTGCCGGGATGTCGTCCAGCACGGTCTCGATACCGAGCAGATATTGCGATAGAAGCGTTGCCGCGTTGTCCTCTTCGCCATCGGCGAAGGCCTCCAACGAAACAGCCCGTTCAAGGGTGAACGGGCCGACGGCAGTGCGTCTGAGGCGGGTTATATGGCCAACCGTTCCCAAGTGCAAGGCCAGATCGCGCGCCAGCGCACGGACGTACGTGCCCTTGCCGCAGTCCACTTCGAGGTCGGCATGGTCGGCATCGGGGCACTCGATCAGGCGGAGATCGTGAATCTCGACCTCGCGGGCGGGAATCTCTACGTCCTCGTCCCGGCGCGCCTTGGCGTAGGCCCGCTCGCCGTCGATCTTGATCGCCGAATAGGCGGGCGGCGTCTGTTCGATACGCCCCGTGAAATCCGTCAATGCGGCGCGGATATCGCCCTCACTCGGACGCGCGCCGGAGGTCGCGGTCACCTCGCCCTCGGCATCGTCGGTTGACGTCGCCTCGCCCCATTTGACGGTAAAAGCATAGGTCTTGCGGCCATCCATCGCCCATTGCTGGGTCTTGGTCGCCTCGCCGAGTGCGATCGGCAGAATGCCGCTGGCGAGCGGGTCCAACGTGCCGCCATGGCCGACTTTCTGGGCCTGCGTAATCCACTTGATCCGGCCGACGCAGTGATTGGATGACGGACCGACGGGCTTATCGAGGACCAGCCAGCCGTGGATCGGCCGCCCTTTTCGTCGCCGCGCCATTCAGTCGGTATCGTCCGGATCGGCGTCGAGGTCGCGACGGACCCGCGGGTCATGCAAAACGGCATCGATCCGGCCGGCCTCGTCGAACGAGGTATCGGCGGTGAAACTGATTTTCGGCACGTAGCGCAGACGCACGTTCTGACCCACCCAGTGGCGCACGAACCCGGACGCCTTGTTCAGCGCGGCGATCGCCGGGCCGCAATCGGCGCCGCCCAGCGGCAACACGAACGCGGTCGCGTTCTTGAGGTCCGGACTGACACGGACTTCGGTTACGGTCAGGGTCTGTCCCTCAAGATCGGGATCGTGCAATTCGCCGCGCTCGAACGCGAGCGCAATGGCGTGGCGCACTTCCTCGCCGACACGGAGTTGCCGTTGCGAGGGCGGGCGGGCGGGTTGACGTACCATGGCGGTGCCGCAGAAGGCCCCCGGGATCAGAGTTCCCGGGTGGTCTCCTTCAACTCGAAGCACTCGATCTTGTCGCCGACCTGAATGTCGTTGTAGTTGGCGAACGCCATACCGCACTCATAGCCGTCCTTGACCTCACGGACATCGTCCTTAAAGCGCTTGAGCTGGCTGAGATCGCCCTCGTGGATCACCACGTCGTCGCGCAGCAGGCGGACCTTGGCGCCGCGCTTGACCAACCCTTCGGTGACCATGCAACCGGCGACCTTGCCGACCTTGCTGATCGAGAATACTTCGCGGATCTCCGCGTAACCGAGAATTTCCTCCGACACGTCCGGCGACAGCAGCCCCGACAGCATCTTTTTGATGTCGTCGGTGAGGTCGTAAATGATCGAGTAGTAACGGATGTCGACGCCGTCCCGTTTGGCCGCCTCGCGCGCCTGGGGATTGGCGCGGACATTGAAGCCGACCACCAGCGCGCCCGATGCCCGGGCCAGGGTCACGTCGGACTCGTTGATGCCGCCGACGCCGGAATGCAGCACCTGCACCTCGACCTCGTCGGTCGCCAGTTTCTCCAACGTGCCGACGATCGCCTCGACGGAACCGTGCACGTCGGCCTTGATGACCACCGGCAGACCTTCGGCTTCGCCCTCTTTGATCTTCTCGAACATTTGCTCGAGGGTGCCGCGCGCGGCCAAAGACGCCCGGCTGTCGCGCTCTCGGCGTTGCCGGAACTCGGACACTTCGCGCGCCTTGTTCTCGCTGTCGACGGCAACCACTTCGTCGCCGGCGAGCGGCGTCCCGTTGAGGCCTTGGACCTCGGCAGGGAACGATGGGCCGGCTTTCTTCAGCGTGGCGCCGGTCGCATCGGTCAACGCGCGGACACGGCCCCACTCGGCCCCGGCGACGAAGATATCGCCGACTTTGAGGGTGCCGCGCTGAACCAAAACCGTTGCGACGGAGCCCCGGCCCTGTTCCATTTTCGATTCAACCACCACGCCTTCGGCAGGGCGGTCCGGGTTGGCCTGGAGATCGAGCAATTCCGCCTGCAGCGTGATCGCTTCGAGAAGCTTGTCCAGGTTCGTTTTCTTCAATGCCGAGACCTCGACACTGAGAACGTCACCGCCCATTTCCTCGACCTGAATGTCGTGGCTGAGCAGATCGGTGCGCACCCGGTTCGGATCGGCGTCGGGTTTGTCCATCTTGTTGATGGCGACGATGATCGGCACTTCCGCCGCCTTGGCGTGATGGATCGCCTCGATGGTTTGCGGCATGATCCCGTCGTCGGCGGCGACGCACAGCACGACGATGTCGGTCACCTTGGCACCGCGCGCCCGCATTTCCGTAAACGCGGCGTGACCCGGCGTGTCGATGAACGTAATCAGCGCACCGTCCGTCGTTTTGACCTGATAGGCGCCAATGTGCTGCGTGATGCCGCCCGCTTCGTGGTCGGCGACATCGGTCTCGCGAAGCGAGTCCAACAGCGACGTCTTACCGTGATCGACATGGCCCATGACCGTTACCACCGGGGCACGCGGGTGCAGGTTCTCGGTATCCTCTTCGGTGCCGAGCGACAGGTTCTCTTCGACGTCGGCTTCGCTGACCCGCTTCACTTTGTGGCCGAATTCCTGAACCACCAGTTCCGCGGTATCGGCGTCGATGGACTGGGTGATCGTCGCCATGACGCCCATTTCCATGAGCTTCTTGACGACTTCGCCGCCGCGCTCCGCCATCCGGTTGGACAGCTCCTGAACGGTGATGGTTTCGGGGACCACCACCTCACGCACGACTTTCGCACCTTCGGCACGCGCCTCGCGCTGCTTTTCTTTTTCGCGCTCGCGTTGGCGCTTCACGGATGCCAATGAACGGCGGTGCTCTTCCAATTCCTCGAAAGACTCTGCCTCGGCAATGGTCAGCTTGCCTTTGCGGCGACGATCGTCGCCACGGCCCTTGCCCGGGGACGGCCGCTTGGTCTCAACCTTGGCCGGCTTGCCGGGCTTCCGCGCGGCGCGGTCTTCCTCTTCACTGGCGGCGGGTGCCGCCGGCGCGGGTTGTTCTTTCGCCGCATCCTTGGCCCGCTGTTCACGCTCTTCCTCGAGGCGCTTGGCTTCCGCCTCCTGCGCCTCGCGGATGGCTTTCTCTTCTTCGCTCTCCTCGGCCGGAGCGGCAGGCTCCTCTTCGCGTCCGAGATCGGAAATCTGCGGTTTGCCGCGGCCCGACGGCGCGGCCGGCTCGGCATCGGCGGGGGTTTGCCGCGCACTTTGCAGGGCGCGCATCCGCGCTTCGCGTTCGCTGTCGGTCAATTTCGATGGCGCCTCGGCAACCGTTTCCTCGACCGGCGCCGGGGTCGGTTCCGGCGTCGGTTCCGGGGTTGGTTCCGGCTCAACGGTCTCCGGCGCCTGCAGGGTGCCCTTCAGCTCAGCCATCTTGCCTTGCGTGTCGGTCACATAGGTGCGCTTACGCTTCTTCTCGACCGCCACCATCTTGGAGCGTCCGTGCGAGAAGTTCTGCTTCACGCTGCCGGCGTCCATGGTCTTATTCAGCTCCAGCTTGCCGGGCCGCGAGAGGCCGAGCTTCTTGCTGCCTTTTTCGGTTTCTTTAGCGTCACTCATGTATTCACGTCCGTTTCATCTGCCGACGGAACTGCCGGCCGAAATCCTTGCAATCTATCGCCTTCCCGCCGCAGCGAGTCCGCAAGCCCACCGCGAAGTACGGCTGCAAACGAAACCGTTCCCTTGTCCGTCGCGGCGCTCAATTCATAGTTCGTCATGGCCCGGCAAACCGTGAGGTCGGCCGCGGCCATTTCGATGTCCCGGCGGGCCCCGCCCGCATCCGATGCGACGACCACGATTCCGCAGTCACGCTCCGCCATGGCCTCAAGCACCCGATCGTAGCCGAGCACCAAACGGTCGGAACGGCGCGCGAGACCGATCAAGTCCTGGCAGCGTTTCACCAGCAGGCGCTCGACCATCGCCACCAAATCATCCGGCACACCCACCGGACCCCGTGCGGCGCGGGCAAAGCGCCCTTTGGCCACCGCCTCGGCGATGGCATCGCGTTGCGACGAGACCCAGAAGCCACGGCCCGGCAGCCGCTCGGCAAGGTCCGGGACGATATCACCGCCCGGGCCGAGGACAAACCGAATCAGTCCGTTCTTCGGCGCGCTTTCGCCGGTGACAATGCACCGGCGCGCCGGATCGTCCCGTTCCGTCTTGCGCTTTTTGGCCAAAGCCGCCATCCGTTATCCGCGCTCCCCGTACCCTTACTCAGCCGGCGCCGCCGGTTCGCCGTCGGCGGAGTCGTCTTCCGCCACCGGCTCGACAACCGGATCGTCTTCGAACCAATGCGCCCGGGCCGCCATGATGATTTCATTGGCCTCATCCATGCTGAGCGTGCCTTCGGGCAGGATCTCCACCAACTCGTCACCGGCCAAATCCGCGAGATCGTCGCGCGTCTTCATGCCGTTCTCACCAAGGGCAACCATGATCACGCCGGTCACACCAGGCACTTCCGCGACATCGTCCTCGACGCCGAGTTCACGGCGCTTGCTGTTCAGCTCTTCTTCGAGGTTGGCGAGGTATGCCCGGGCCCGTGCTTGCAGCTCACCGGCCACGTCCTCGTCGAACCCTTCGATGTCGACCAGATCGTCGATCGGCACAAATGCCACTTCCTCGACCATGCTGAAGCCTTCGGTCACCAGCAGGTGGGCGATGACGTCATCGACGTCGAGTGCCTCGACGAACATCTGCGAGCGCTCCTGGAATTCCTTCTGGCGCCGCTCCGACTCCTCGGCCTCGGTCAGGATATCGATGTCCCAACCGGACAGCTGCGATGCGAGCCGCACGTTCTGTCCGCGACGGCCGATGGCGAGGCTCAATTGTTCGTCCGGCACCACGACTTCGATCTTGTTGTTGTCTTCGTCCAAGACCACCTTCGCGACCTCGGCCGGGGCCAGCGCGTTGACGATGAACGACGCGGCGTCGGGCGACCATTGGATGATGTCGATTTTCTCGCCCTGAAGTTCGCCCACCACGGCCTGGACGCGCGAGCCGCGCATCCCGATGCACGGTCCCACGGGATCGATGCTGCTGTCGTGCGAGACCACGGCGATCTTGGCGCGCGAACCCGGGTCCCGGGCAACGGCCTTGATCTCGATGACGCCGTCATAAATCTCCGGCACCTCTTGGCGGAACAACTTGGCCATAAAGTCCGGATGCGTCCGCGACAGGAAAATCTGCGGGCCGCGCGGCTCCTCGCGCACATCGGCGATGTACGCGCGAATGCGGTCACCGTTGTTGAAATGCTCGCGCGGAATCGACTCGTCGCGGCGCAAGATCGCTTCGGCACGGCCCAGGTCGACGACGGCATTGCCGTATTCCATCCGCTTGACCAAACCGTTGACGATTTCGCCGATGCGGTCCTTGTATTCGTTGTATTGGCGCTTGCGCTCGGCTTCACGCACGTTCTGCACGATCACCTGCTTGGCGGTCTGCGCCGCGATGCGGCCGAAATCGATCGGCGGCAGGATGTCGACGATGAACTCGCCGGCGACCACGTCGGGCTTGCGGGTCTGTGCGTCCTGCAACGAAAGCTGCGTCACTTCATTTTCGATCTCAGACCCATTTTCCAGGACCTCGAGATAGCGGGCGAGGGTAATCTCGCCGCTTTTGCGGTCGATATGTGCGCGGATGTCGTGTTCGTGCCCGTACTTGGACCGGCCCGCCTTCTCGATCGCCATTTCCATGGCCTCGAGGACTTCCTCGCGCTCGATACCTTTGTCCCGCGCGACCGTGTCGGCCACCGTCAGGAGCTCCGGCCGGGCGTGAACGTCGCCGGCTTCCATCAAGGTTTCACTCATCGTTCCGTTTCTTTCCCTTGCGTTTGCAGCATGTCGTCGGTGACGACCAATTTCCCTTTGGCGATATCGGCAAAGGCGATCCGCCAATATCCGCCGTCCACATCCAAAAATACGTCCTCGCCCTCGATCCCGCCGATCCGGCCCCGGAATTTGCGCCGGCCGTCGACCAATTCACGGGTTTCAAGCTTCGCCTCGAAACCGGAAAACCGTTCGTAATCGCGCAGCCGCGTCAGCGGCCGATCCAATCCGGGCGAACTGACCTCGAGGGTGTAGGCGTTGCTGATCGGATCTTCGACGTCCAGCACTGCGGAAACCGCCCGCGAGATGTCGGCGCAATCGTCGACCGTCATCTCGCGCTCGGCCGTCGGCTCGGCCATGATCTGCAGCGTACGACGCTGGTCCCCGGACACCTGAACGCGAACCACATCGAAGCCCATGCCTTCGATGGTCGGCGATATCAACTGTTCGACACGCTGTGCCAAATCGTTGCCCGTCACGTCGGTCCTCTCCGAAGTCTGCCGGGTCGACACCCCGTGGTCGCGTTCCGGCATTAAAAAAGGTGGGCCGCTGGCCCACCCATCAATCTCTATCATCGTTAGATTAACGAGTGCCCCGAAGGGCAGACGGGTTGTACCGCCATCCGCCGGGAAACGCAAGCCTCACGTCACCGTCGAACGACGTCAGGCGCGTTTGCGAAACACCAGATACGCCGGCCGGTCGCCCTTGCGCTTGGCCTTCGTCTCATAGCGTGTCGGGACCCAGTCCGGAGGTTCGTGCCGCCAGTCTTTGGGGCCCCTCGCCGTCCACCTCCAATCCCCCTGACGGCGGACCTGCATCAAGGTCCAGGCGACGTACCCCATGTGGTCCGAGGCGAACACCAGCTCCGCATCCGGTGCGGCGGCGCGCGCCAGCAGACTTAAGGTTTCGGCCTGGATCAAGCGGCGCCGGTGATGGCGGGCCTTGGGCCAAGGATCGGGGTAAAGCACGTAGATCCGCGACAGGCTGTTTGCCGGCAACTTTGGTAAGAGCAACCGCACATCGTCGTCAAACAATCGGATATTCGTCAGATTTTGCCGCTCGATGTCGGCAAGAAGCGCTGCGACCCCGTTGATGAACGGCTCGCACCCGATGAAGCCGGTCTCCGGCGCCGCCGCGGCCAAGGCGCTGAGGTGTTCCCCCGCGCCAAAGCCGATTTCCAACACGACCTTCTCGTGCGCGCGGCCGAAGCAATCGGTGTACGAGATGTCGGCACCGGCATCCAGCCGCAGCGTCGGCAGCAGCGCGTCCACCAGTTGCTGGCGATGCGGCCGCAGCTTGTGGGTCTTGCGGCGGCCGTAAAAGTGCGGCGTACCGTCCGGCCGAAGTGGCGGGGTCGGGTCGCGCGACACGGACGGATTAGAGCAGCGTGGCGAGTTCGTCTGCGAGGTCTGTCTTTTCCCAAGAAAAACCGCCGTTTTCGCTCGGTTCGCGGCCGAAGTGACCGTACGCGGACGTCGGCACGTAAATCGGCCGGCTGAGCTTTAGGTGCTCGCGAATGCCCCGTGGCGACAGGTCCATGATCTGCTGCAGTTTCTGCGAGATCGCATCCTCGTCGACCTTACCAGTGCCGTGCGTGTCGATGTAGACCGACAAAGGCTTCGAGACGCCGATCGCGTACGATAACTGGATTGTGCATTTGTCGGCGAGACCCGACGCAACAACGTTCTTCGCGCAATAGCGGCCGGCATATGCCGCCGAGCGGTCCACCTTGGACGGATCCTTGCCGGAAAACGCCCCGCCGCCGTGCAGTGCAGCGCCGCCATACGTGTCGACGATGATCTTGCGGCCGGTCAGCCCGGCGTCCCCATCGGGACCGCCGATGACGAACAACCCGGTAGGGTTGACGTAAAACTCGTCTTCCGGGCACATCCAGCCGTCGGGCAGCACATCCAGGACGATCGGCCGCACCAGTTCGCGGACATCGTCTTGGCTCAGCCCCTCATCGTGCTGCGACGACACGACGACCGAGGTTGCCCGTACCGGCTTGCCGTCGACATATTCGAGGGTGACCTGGCTCTTGTTGTCCGGACCAATGCCGGGCAACTGGCCCGCTTTGCGGAGGTCGGCCATTTTCTTGAGAATTTGATGCGAGTAATGGATCGGTGCCGGCATCAGCACGTCGGTCTCGGTGCAGGCGTATCCGAACATGATGCCTTGGTCGCCGGCGCCTTCATCCTTGTTTCCTGCCGCATCCACACCCTGTGCGATGTGCGCCGATTGCGGGTGAAGGTGGATTTGAACCTCACTGTTGGCCCAGTGGAAGTTATCCTGATCGTAGCCGATGTCTTTGATCGCGTTACGCGCCAGTTCCTCGATGGTCGAGAACGGAATGTCCTCGGCGCAACGGGTCTCGCCCGCGAGAATCACCAGGTTGGTGGTCACCAACGTCTCGCACGCAACCCGCGCGCCGGAATCGGCCGCCAAGAAGGCGTCGACGATTTCATCGGAAACGCGGTCGCAGATTTTGTCGGGGTGACCCTCGGAAACAGATTCACTGGTGAACAGGTAATTCGATAGACTCAACGTCGGTCCCTCCCTCTCGGGTGTTACGTACACTTTGGACCTGAGGGCTGCCGAGTTGCCGGCGTGAGTGCCCACTTAGCGCCTTATTTTACGTGGCGGCAAGCGGTCCAAATCCATCCACGGCAGCTAGGCTGCGGGCGTCTTGTGACAACTTCGCGGGCGAGCGTCAAGGTTTTCTGCGCCGCCATCCGATCGTCCCCGCGATTGCCAGGGACACCCCGATGAGCACGAACACGGGCAAGTGGCCGAGACGGACAAAGGGCGTTGGCGCGATCGCCGTCGGCAAAGGCGCATCCAACACGCCATGCGCGTCGAGATCGAGGACGTTGCGCACCCGTCCGTAGGCGTCGATGACCGCGGAAATGCCCGTATTGGCGACCCGCACCAGGGGCAGACCTTCCTCGATCGCGCGCAGCGTGGCTTGCACGAAATGCTGGCGTGGGCCGGCCGATGGACCGAACCAGGCATCGTTTGTGATATTGACGATCCACTCCGGACGATCCGCCGGGTCCGTCACACGGCCGGCGAATATCACCTCGTAACAGATGATCGCGGCGAAGGGCGGCACGCCGTCGACACGGAGGGTTTGGGGGCCTGGACCCGGGGAGAAATCGCCGCGTCCCTCGGTCAGTTTTTCGAACGGCAAAAAGCCTCTGAGCGGCACGTACTCCCCAAACGGCACCAAATGGAACTTGTCGAAATCCGCCTGCACATCACCGTTGTCATCAACGACGAACAAGCTGTTGAAGACGCGGTTCGCGGAATCGCGCCGGGGCGCGCCGAAAATCAGGTGGCCGCCCGGCGGTACCGCCGGCGCCAGCTCCGCCGGGATCAAGGAATCCGGACCAATGACGAACGGCACATTTGTCTCGGCCCAGATCACCACGGTCGGTGTACCGGCGAAGCCGGGCTCGCGTTTGCTCATGGCCATCTGACGCAGCACATGCCCGCGCCGGAGGTCGCGTTGCCATTTCTCGGCCTGTGGGATTGCCGGCTGCACCAGCCGCACCACCACATCCTCGCGGGTCAGCGTGTCAGCGCCGGAAAGTCGAAGCGCGCCGCTGCCCCACATCAGCGGCAAGATCGCGCTGAGGACGAGCACGAGCCCCCAAATCCGGTTCCGGTCCTCCCGGGACACCAGGACAAAAACGACGGGGGCCGAGAACACCACCGCCGTCAAGAAGCTAAGGCCGAGCGTCCCGACCCAGGCGGCGGCCTGCATCATTTCCGGCAGCCCCCCCCAGACCGACCCCAGGGGATTCCAGGGAAAGCCGGTCAGCAGGATGCCGCGCAACCATTCGGTCAACGTCCATAGCGCGGCGAACACCAACGGCACCGACCACGCCGGCGGCGTCAACCGGTGCAAAAAGGCGTGCAATCCCGCCGCAGCCGCCGACGTGAACACGGCCATTCCAATGGCCATTCCACCGACGGCAAGCGGCATCAGCGCGGCATACCGTTCGGCATCGACCAAAAAAGCGTGGCCGATCCAATACAGGCCGAACCCGAAAAACCCGACGCCAAAGCACCATCCTAGGGCCGCGGCACCGCGCGTGGATGCCGCGGACAGCGCCAAGAATGCCAGACCGACCAAACCGGGCCACAGCATCGGCACGACATAATAAGGCGCGAACGCCAATGCGGTGGCAGCGCCGAGGACGATCCCCGCCGCGCCGCGGCGCCAACGGGATCGAAGAACATTGGGGTAGGATAATGCCTTGGCGGTCACTCGGCGGACGCGGCCGCGGCCGGTTCGACGGCAGCTTGCCGCCGGATGCGCACGCGATGAATCCGGCGCGGATCCGCATCCAGAATTTCAAACTCCAAGCCGCTGGCATGGGCGATGATCTCGCCCCGGATCGGCACCCGTCCTGCGGTCGAGAAAACCAACCCGCCCAGGGTATCAATATCCTCGCGTTCATCGTCCGACGTGATCGGTCCGACTTCGCGCTCAAGCGTCTCAATTTCGATCCGGGCATCGGCGACCCAGACACCATCCCGGCGGCGCTCGATCTGCGGTTCGTCGTCGATGTCGTGTTCGTCCTCAATCTCGCCGACGATTTCTTCGACCAGATCTTCGATGGTCACCAAGCCGTCGACACCACCGAATTCGTCCACCACCAACGCCATGTGCGAGCGTGTCACCCGCATTTCCAGGAGCAGTTCCAGCACCCGCATCGACGGTGCGACGAACAGAAGCTTGCGCTGGATTTCGGCGATCTCGAAGGTTTCGTCCTGGCCGCGCCAGCCAAGCACGTCCTTGATATGAACCATGCCCTGGGCGTCGTCCAAGGTTTCGCGGTACACCGGAAGACGGGAATGCCCCTCCTTGGTCGCGAGATCGATGACATCGGCAAGCGATGCATCCATCGGGATCGATATGATGTCAGCCCGCGGCACCATGACGTCGTAAATCGTCACATTCCTGAGATCGAGAACATTGGTGACCAGACGCCGTTCGTCGGGATCGAGCGGCAACGCCGCTTCTTCGCGCTCCTCGATCAATTCCTCGAGCTCGTCGCGCGGCGATTCAGAGGAACCGACCAGGCGCTTCAAGAACCGGGACATATTCCGGCCAAGGCCGCCCCGATTGCCGTTGCGCTCCGCATCCGTCGGCTCAACATCCTCGGCGACGGGAACAGGGGCGTTTCTTGGTGGCAGGTCGTTCATGGCTCGCGGTCCGAGGGATCGTCGCTGACGTAAGGATTGCCGATCCCGAGAGAGGCCAAAACGTCAATCTCCAGATTTTCCATTTCCTCGGCGTCTTGCTCCGTTTGGTGATCGAATCCCGCGAGGTGGAGCATACCATGGACCAGAAGATGGGAGAAATGATCTTCGAGCGGAAGGTTAAGATCCCGCGATTCCCGCGTCATCGTCTCCAGCGCCAAGACGATATCGCCGAGCGGCACCGGCTCATCCGGCGGCACCGCCGCGGTGTCGACGCCACTTTCGAACGACAACACATTTGTCGCGGCATCTTTGCCGCGAAACCGGCTGTTGAGGTCTCGCTGCGTCGCATCGTCTGCGAGAACCACGCTCACCTCATAGCGCCGTTCGGGGTACTGGAGCCGCGACCACGTTGCGCGAAGGTCCCTCTCGGCGCGCGCATCGATATCGGACAGGGTATCCGTCCAGCCGTGCGTCTGCACGTCGATGTCGATTGCCAACGTCGGCGGGGGCCGGTTGGCGGCACGGGCAGGATCAGTCGGCATCGCCCTCTGCATCGTCGTCGGTCAACCGGTACTGCGCGCCGGCGCCACGACGGCCCTCCAAATTCCGGTAGGCCTCAACAATCCGCCCGACCAGCTTGTGCCGCACCACATCCTGGTCCTTGAACCGGACGAAGCGGATGCCCTCGACATGGGACAACGCCTCACGGGCATCACGCAGCCCGGACCGCGTCCCGCGCGGCAGGTCGACCTGGCTTAAGTCGCCGGTGATGACCATCCGCGAATTTTCCCCAAGCCGGGTCAGGAACATTTTCATTTGCACGGCGGTGGTGTTCTGCGCTTCGTCAAGAATGACGAAGGCGTTGGCCAAAGTCCGCCCGCGCATGAACGCCAGCGGCGCCACTTCGATCTCGCCGCTTTCCAGCCGTTTTTGCACCTGCTGGCCCGGCATCATGTCGTGCAGCGCGTCGTAGAGCGGCCGCAGATACGGGTCGACCTTCTCGCGCATGTCGCCGGGCAAGAAACCGAGCTGTTCGCCCGCCTCGACCGCCGGCCGCGACAGGATGATACGCTGCACCTCGCCACGGACCAGCCGTTCGACCGCTTTTGCCACGGCCAGATAGGTCTTGCCAGTGCCGGCCGGACCTTCGCCGAAGACCAACTCCGATTCGTCTATCGCTTTCAGATATTCAGCCTGGGTCGGGGTGCGCGGATTGACCATACGGTTGCGGATGCTGACGCCCGCGTCTTTCAGATCGCTGGACGGCAACGCCGAGAAGCGGACCATGGCGTCGACTTCCGGCTGGTCGATGTCTTGCCCGCGCTCCAGCCTTTCGTATAACGAATCCAGCACACTGCCGGTGCGCGCCACGGCCTCGGGATCACCGGTGATGGTCACCTGATTGCCGCGGGTCTGGATGGTGACGCCCAGTTCCTCCTCGATCCGCACCAAATGGCTGTTGTGCGGACCGAACAAGGCGATGGCCAGGCCGTTCTTCTGAAACGTCTTCTTTCGGGTTTGTACGCCGTCATTGGCGGCGGACTTCGCAGCGCGGCTCAAGCGACAGCCTCCTGCACGGAATGGGTGGCACCGGCGTCGATGGACGTCCCGGCCAGGCTGTTGGGTTTGGCGTGGTCAATCACGATATTGATGATGCGTCCCAAAGCGGATGCGGGCAAGTCCGCATGTACCGCCTGCATATATGGACTGCGCCCCACCAATTGCCCGTCCTTGGCGCCGGGCCGGTCGAACAGCACCGGCAGGGTGCGGCCGACACAGGTCTCATTGAACGCGATCTGCTGGCGATTCAACTCGTCTTGCAGCACGCGCAGGCGCTCGGACTTCACGGCTTCCGGGACTTGGTCCGGCATCTCCGCCGCGGGCGTGCCCGGCCGTTCGCTGTATTTGAAGGAATACGCCTGCACGAACCCAACCTCGCGCACCAAATCCATGGTCGCCTCGAAATCGGTATCCGTCTCGCCGGGAAAGCCGACGATGAAGTCCGACGACAACGCCAAGTCGGGCTGCGCCGCGCGCAAACGGGCG
Source organism: Rhodospirillales bacterium (assembly GCA_965601835.1). Classification (GTDB taxonomy): domain Bacteria; phylum Pseudomonadota; class Alphaproteobacteria; order Rhodospirillales; family Casp-alpha2; genus UBA4479. Next base: position 2,578,009 of record OZ271842.1, on the reverse strand, counting down.
ACAATGTCCTTGTAGTCTCCCGACGAATGCCGCCGGTTCATGGCCTTCAACACGGTGTCGGATCCCGATTGCACCGGCAGATGCAAGAACGGCATGAGTTCCGGGACATCGCGGTGCGCGGCGATCAAGTCCTCGTCGACCTCCGCCGGATAGGAGGTGGTGTAACGCAATCGGTCGAGGCCCGGGATCGCCGCGAGGTCGCGGATCAACCGGCCCAATGTCCATTCATCGCCGTCCGGCGCGACACCATGATACGCATTGACGTTCTGGCCGAGCAGCGTGATTTCCCGTGCCCCCTTCTCGACCAGAATGGCCGCTTCGCGGCGCACCGCGTCAACCGGGCGCGAGAACTCGGCGCCGCGTGTATACGGAACCACGCAGAACGTGCAGAACTTGTCGCAGCCCTCCTGAACCGTCAGGAAAGCCGCCGCCCCGTCGACGCTGCCGGCATCCGGCAACTGGTCAAATTTGTCGTCTGCGGGAAACTCGGTATCCACGACCGCGCGGCCTTCCGACTGTTGCTGACGCAACATGAGCGGCAGCCGATGATAGGTCTGCGGCCCAAAGACCAGATCGACGTAGGGCGCGCGCCGGAGGATTTCCTCACCCTCGGCCTGCGCGACGCAGCCGCCCACCGCAATCGTCATTGGGGCCGCGCCACCGGTGCGGGCCTCTTTCTCGAGGCGCAAACGGCCAAGTTCGGAGTAGACCTTTTCGGCGGCCTTTTCGCGGATATGACAGGTATTGAGGATGACCAGATCGGCGCCGTCCATTTGCTCGACGACGGAATACCCGAGGGGCGCAAGAACGTCCGCCATCCGTGCGGCGTCGTACACGTTCATCTGGCACCCGTACGACTTGATGAAAACGGATTTCGACATGCTAAAGGCTCCGGCGCCAATACGACCCATGAAAACGGCGGCGGAATGTGACGTTCGGGGATATAGGTGTCAAGCGCGCGGCCCCATGTATGCGAGCATACCGCTCAGGCCTCGTCCTCGTCTCGCGGTGTGTCGGACGGCACGCCGTACAATTCAAGGCGGTGACCGACGAGACGCAGCCCGTGCTCAGCTGCGATCTTCTCCTGCAGCCGCTCGATCTCTTCGTTGTGAAACTCGATCACGGCACCACTCTTGACGTTGATCAGGTGGTCGTGGTGCTCTTCCGGCGTCTCTTCGTAGCGGGCCCGGCCGTCGCCGAAATCATGGCGCTCGACGATACCGGCATCCTCAAACAGGCGCATGGTGCGATAAACGGTGGCGATGGAGATGCGCGAGTCCTGTGCCGCGGCGCGGCGATGCACTTCCTCGACATCGGGGTGGTCGTCGGCGATGGACAGGACCCGGGCGATGACGCGCCGCTGGTCGGTCATCTTCATACCGCGTTCGATGCACAGTTTCTCGATGCGTGTTTCAGGCATTAACTCGGCTTTTCCTCCGCGTCGACGATGCTAGCCTGCCGACGCCCTCCTGTCATGTGACGTGTCGGCTGCACCGCGTCAAGGGATGGGCGCGGTTTACTTGCGGCGTCCCCGAGCGGCGCCCGGTTTGCGGCCAAGGCCGATTTTCTTGGCGAGGGAGCTGCGCTTCTTGGCGTAGTTCGGCGCAACCATGGGATAGTCGGCGGCAAGGCCCCAACGCTCGCGGTATTCTTCCGGGCTCATGTTGTAGGCGGTCTTCAGATGCCGCTTCAGCATCTTCAGCTTTTTGCCGTCTTCCAAGCAGATCAAATAGTCCGGCGTGATCGATTTCTTTACCGACACAGCGGGCGTCGGTTTGCCGACATCCGGGGCCGCGCTTCCCAAGGTGGACAACGTCGCATATACATCCTTGATCACCTGTGGCAAATCACCGCTTGCGACGGCGTTGTTCGATGCATGCGCCGAGACGATTTCCGCGGTGAGTTCAAGGAGGTCGTTCTGGTTGGCGTGGCTGGACATTATCAATTAACTCCTGACCGATCGGGCCTTATGGATATGTAGCGTCCGCTCAAAAGATTGCGGAACGAGCAAAATATACTAACTGTTATAAATAACCGGGTAATACGGATCAAGTTAACAGATGCGAAATATTCAACAAATAGAGAATGACGAGGACAATATTCACCGCCTCGATATCACCGGGCTTATTTGCCCGATGACTTTCGTGCGAACGAAACTGACGCTGGAGAAATTGGCGCCGGGGGCGCTTCTCGCCGTGCGCCTCAAAGGCGATGAGCCGCTCTCGAATGTACCGCGGTCCGCGAAACAACATGGGCACACGGTGATCTCGATCGAACCCGCCGACGAGGACGGCGTGCATATCGTCACCCTGCGGCGCGAAGACGTCTAGGACGCGGGCGCAATCGTAACGTCGGGCGGCCTGAGATACAGGGGCGACGCCGGCGGTGCGGCGCCCGCTTGCAGATAGCCTGCGGCCAAGCCGGCGACGGTCATCACGTCCGGCAAATCTATTTCATCAAGAACCTCCAGGCCGGCCCTGCCCGCGAAGTGTTCGGCCACACGTCCTGCCGCATCGCCGGCAACGGCGACTGTGGCGGCGCCGGATAAGGCGGCCTCCAGCGCGCTCGGGAACGCCGCGCTCGGGGCCAGCAATTCTTGGCCATCCCCGCCGACGGCATTCAGGTATAAATCGTCCCGTTTCGATTCGATGGCGACGACCAATGCATCGGGGGGCATGGCCGTAGTGACACGCCGAGCATCCGCCAAAAGCGCTTCGAAGGTACCGATGCCGATACACGGTACCCCGAGCGTCAGGGCCAGCGCCCTCGCCGCCGACAAACCGATCCGTAATCCGGTAAAGGCGCCAGGCCCTCGGGTCACGGCCACAGCATCAAGGTCGGAGAACGCAATGGACGATGCCTGCTGGACCGACTGGATCATCGGCGCCAACGCCTCCGATTGGCCGCGCGGCATCCGCGTACCGTCACGCGCAAGGCAGATGCCCTCTCGCCAAATGGCGGCGGCGCAGCCGCTGGTCGCGGTATCGATGGCGAGGATCGAGGTCATGGATCAAACGTACAGCAGATGGCGGATCGCCACCACGTAGGCGGCCACCGTGCAACACGCAAGAAAAACCAGCGGCGGGTTCCAGCGCCAAGCGATAACGTGACTTGGCACGCCAACGACCCGGCCCATAAACAACGTGGTCGCCGAAAACGGCGAGACCATCGTCGATGTCCCCCATATGCCGAGCATGGCCAGGGCTAGAATTTCCGGCGGCATGCCGATCACTTCCGGCGGCAACACTTCTCCGACCAGGATCGCCAGAATCACAGGATGAAATCCGGCGGCGCTGGCAACCACCATGCCGAAGATCAGCGCCACAATCACCGCATCACCGGTGATGTCGTAGCCTTGCAGGAACGCGCTGATGGTTTCCGGCGGAAGGATCTTGGCGACCCCGACCCCAAGGATCGACGCGGCGACGAACGCGATCGCCTCGTTCCGCAGGTCAGGCAGGCCAGCGAAGATACGCCGCGCGAGCGGCACGGCGCCCCCAGCCCATCGTTGCCCGACATCGGCTTGCAGCATCGCCCATACAACAGCAAACGGCGGGCAGACCACGCCCAAAGCGATCGGGATCGGCAACCCGGCAATTTCGTGAATGCCCATGACCAAGACGATCAGCGAAACCAGAATGCCCGCAATCCGGCCGGCCGTACCGCCGCCGAAACGCTGCCGAGACGGTGCAGCTGCCGAACCGCTGCCCGGGCGCGGCGGTTGGCGGAGCGCGATCCGGTCGTAGCCCCAGCCGACCGCCAGGATCGCCGCCGACATCGCCAGGCCAAGCGGCGCCACCTCGACCCACCGCACCCCCGGCACGGCGGTCAGAATCACCGCGACGCTGACATAGAACGGCCCCCACGAAGACGCCGCGGTGAACCCGGACATCAACGCCATGGACAGCCGGCGACGCAGACGCCGGTCCGCCTGTTCGCTGACCATGCCCGACAGCAAGCTCATCGCCGCCAGATTTAGGACCGAGCCGAGGCAATGCACGCTCAACCAGAGGATCGGATAGCGCCGGCCGGCGGGTTGATGGGTGACCGCGTCACGCAACGCGCGAAGAGCCGGACTGGTGATCGCCGGGTCGCGCAACCAGGTCACGGCGAAGAACATGACAACGAAGATCTGCGCCCGGTCCAGGCCGTCGATCAAGGCACGGACCATGTCGCCACCGATCGCGGCGGCCAACACACCGGCGGCGGCCAACGCCACCCCCATGTTGCGCTGGATCGCCGGCGCCCGAGAGATCTCCAACGTCAGGAACACCGCCAGGAGCCCGACCCCGGCCTCGCGCCCGAATGGCACTTGCCAGATCCGCGTTGCGATGACCACCAGCACGAGTAGGACGTAGATGCCGGACGAGACCGTATTGCGGTCCACGCGATTCCCCCTTGTTAGATCGGCAACCCGCCGGTCTTACGCGATCTGGCAGGCCTCTTCAAACGGCAGACGCGGTGCACGGGGGTAAAGCCCCTCGTCCGTACCGTATCCGAGGTTGCAAAGAAAATTCGATTTCACCGTCGTGTCGGCAAAGAACGCCGCATCGACGGCGTCGTTGTCGAACCCGGACATCGGTCCGCAATCCAACCCGACTGCGCGCGCCGCCAGCATCAAGTAGGCGCCTTGGAGTGTGCCGTTGCGGAACGCCGTTGCGGCGATCAGGTCATCGTTGCCGACAAACCACGCACGCGCATCGGTGTGCGGAAACAAGGTCGGCAGCTTGTCGTAGAACGTCATGTCATGGCCGATGATCGCAACCACCGGCGCGGCCATTGTTTTATCGACATTCCCCTCTGCCAAGCAGGGCCTGAGCTTTTCCTTGGCCTCGTGCGACTGTACGAAGACGATCCGCGCCGGACTGCAGTTGGCGCTGGTCGGCGCCATCCGAGCAAGATCCCAAACGTGTTGCAAGGTATCGGCGGTGACCGGCGTATCGGCCCAGGAGCTATACGTTCGGGCGGTCATGAAAATCGTATCGAGTGCGGATTGATCGACGGGGGATGCCATTAATGCTACTCCTGTGTGACATAAATGCTGTAGCCCGCGTGCGGTGCGTCACAGCCGCGGGTGGTTATCCGCTGATACTTGAGAATGCCGGTAACAATCGGCAAGATCGAAAGATGAATTGACGATACCCGGGACGGTTTCCCCGGCCCGATCATGGAGACGACACACATTGGTTTCTATTGCGTCCCGACTATTCGTCGCCGCAGCGACGCTGATCAGCGCCTTGTCCATACCGCCAAATGGCCACAGTCACGCCGAGGCCGCCGAACCACAGACCAAAGCATCGGTGATCATGTACCATCGGTTCGGCGAGTCCGACTATCCGTCGACCAACGTGACCATGGATCAGTTCCGCGCCCATATCGCCGAGCTGCAATCGGGCGGCTACAACGTGATGGCGCTGGATGCATTGGTCGAAGCGGTGCGCAACAAGGTAGCCCTGCCGCCCCGGTCGGTGGCGCTCAGCGTCGACGACGCCTACGAGTCTGTCTACACCGAAGCCTGGCCGTTGCTAAAAGAAGCGGGATTCCCCTTGGCGATTTTTGTCGCGACGGATCCCGTGGAACGCGGCCTTTCGCGCTACATGTCGTGGGATCAGTTGCGGCAACTGCGTGACGAAGGCGTGGTGATCGGCAGCCAGACCAAGACGCACCCACACATGGCGGATTTGTCGGCGGACGCGGTCAACGCCGAGCTTGAGACATCGAACGCCATGTTCCGCGAAAAGGTCGGCGCGGTGCCGACCTTGTTCGCGTATCCCTACGGCGAAGCCAGCTTGGACACCATGCGGCTGGTCGAAGGGGCCGGGTTCGTCGCCGCGTTCGGCCAGCATTCGGGCGCAATCGGCAGCGACGGTGAGCTGTTCTACCTGCCCAGGTTCGCGATGAACGAAGCATTCGGCTCTCTCGATCGTTTCAAACTCGCTGCCAATGCCTTACCGGTCAGCGTCGCCGACATGACGCCCGGCGACCCGGTCATCGGCTCACGCAACCCACCCAATATCGGGTTCACCGTCACCTGGCCGACACGGGGTTTGGATCGCTTCAACTGCTTCGCGTCGCATACCGGTGCGGCAACCGTCGAGCGGCTCGGTAAACGGATAGAGGTGCGGGTAGAGGAGCCCATGCCACGCGGGCGCACGCGGCTGAATTGCACCATGCCGGCCGGCGATGGAAAGTGGTATTGGTTCGGGCGGCAGTTCTACGTGCCGCGCGGTAACTAAGCGGCCCGATCCGCGTCCCGCTTATTGGCCAAACGGGCCCGATCCAAATCGGGCAGATCGTTGGCATCCATGATCGTGCGCAGGCTTCGTACGTACTTCTCGCCCCGCTCCGAGTAACGCAATAGCGTCCCCGCAAGCGCCCGCCCGTCCAATGGGTCGCCCCACGTGCGTTGCGTAACGCGCTTGGCGCGGAATTCGCGGTAGGCACGGTGCGTGTTCAAGTTCCGCATATACGCTGCGACCGATTGCGCCAAGTTATCGAACGCCTTGATCTTGTGCGTCATGCCCTCTTCGCGGTCTTCCGGCACGATCCCGATATCGCTGGCGACCGTCCATTGACCGAAGAGCGCATTGCCGGTTTGCGCGAACCGCGACGTACCCCACCCGCTTTCTTCGGCCGCCTGGGCGATGGCGAGGGAGACAGGAATGACGTCGACCCGGCGCAGCAATTCGCCCAAATCGTCATTTTTCATCCGGTAACGCTCTGCCAGCACGGCGAGCCAGAGCCGGTCAGCGGCGGGCATATCATATCCAAGCGCTTGGCGTGCCTTGAGGCGCTGCAGCCGCTGGCGATCTTTTGCAATCCGCTCGTTCTCATTGAGGACGAGCGGCAGAATTGTTTTGAAGAACGCAGTTTTGCGCAGTTCCACTTCGTGAACGCTCGGAAGATCGTCGGGCAGTTTCGCCAGGAACACGCGCGGGACATCGGTTTCGCCTCGACGGACATGCTCGAGGCGATAGCCCATGGATTTGAACTCTTCGACGAGCGCCGCGGTTTCCATGTTACCGCTTGCCGGGTCCGACAGGCGCGGTGCCTCAGGGCGTACATCGGGGACAAGACGCGCCACTTCCGCGTCCTCGATCGCGAACGATACGCGCGGTTGGGCAGTGACGCCCTTGGCTGGGCTGGTGATGCTGGCCGCTGCGGTCATGGCGACTGCGGCCACGATCAGGCCGAGCACACAGCGGTCGAATTTTCTGGTCGTCATATAGCTTCTTGGACCATGCCTTGGCGGCATGCCCTTCCCTCATCGCTTCCAGTGCCCTGGGTGTCTTGCAGGCTCTTTACGTGTTTCCGACGTCACGGCGTACGGAATACCGGCCGGCTTTTGTAGCGGCGCGCCCTTAAAAACCCGTTAACCATAGGGCGCGCGCCTGCCGAGGGTTTACGAATCCCTCGGAATTTTGTCAATATTGTGCGATTTTATAGGCGATTTCAGGGGGTTATTCGACCGCGCGAACTTCCTGAACTTCCGGAACGTAGTACCGAAGCATGTTTTCGATTCCATGCTTCAAGGTCGCCGTCGAACTCGGGCACCCGGCACACGCACCTTGCATGTGCAGCGACACGATGCCGCCTTCGAACCCCTTGAAGATGATGTCGCCGCCATCCTGGGCCACCGCAGGCCGCACCCGCGTGTCGATCAGTTCCTTGATCTGCTTGACGATCGGGTCATCGCTGTCCGCGCCCTCGCCGCTATCACCAGCATCTTCGATGATCGGGCGCCCGGATTGATAGTGTTCCATAATACCGCCCAGAACCTGCGGCCGAAGCACGTCCCAATCCTTGTCGTCAGCCTTAGTCACGGTCACGAAATCGGAACCCAGGAACACACCCGATACGCCTTCGATCGCGAACAGGCGGGTCGCCAACGGGGAACGGGCGGAGTCGGACGGGTCCGCGAAGTTCGCGGTACCGGATTCCATCACCGTTTTGCCGGGCAGGAATTTCAACGTCGCCGGGTTCGGCGTGTTTTCCGTTTGAATGAACATCTCATCCTCCAATGTGCCGGGATCTGCCGGCCTGTCACTCTTTGCAGGTATGTGGGCCCTCGCGGGCGCGCTTGCAACCGTGATTAGCGGCGTACCTTGGGGCGCAGGAAACCGACGATGTCCTGCACCTCGCGCAGCACGGGTTCGGCCAAGGCGGCAGCACGCTCGGCCCCGTCGGCCAGTACCGCGTCCACTTGCGCCTTATCGGCAAGCAATCGCCGGTATTCGTCTTGGATCGGACCCAGGTGCGCGACCGCGACGTCGGCCAGAGCGGTCTTCAGGTCGGAAAACTGCTTGCCGGCGAAAGCGGCGACCGCAGCCTCGATCTCGGTCCCGCTGAGGGCGGCGTAGATGCCAAGAAGGTTGCGGGCTTCCGCGCGCCCTTCAAGGCCCGCCACAGTTTCCGGCAGAAGGTCCGGATCGGTGCGTGCCTTTTTGATCTTGCGGGCGATGGTATCGGCGTCGTCGGTCATATTGATCCGCGACAAATCGGACGGGTCCGATTTGGACATCTTGCTGTTGCCGTCCTTCAGCGACATGACCCGCGTCGCGGTGCCCAAGATCAACGGCTCAGGCAGCGGAAACGTCTCGGTGCCGTAGTCCTTGTTGAACCGCTGGGCGATGTCGCGGGCAAGCTCCAGATGCTGCTTTTGATCCTCACCGACCGGCACGTGGGTGCCTTTGTACAGCAGAATGTCCGCCGCCATCAGGTTGGGGTATGCGTACAACCCGACCGACGCGCGCTCTTTGTCCTTGCCGGCTTTTTCCTTGAACTGCGTCATCCGGTCGAGCCACCCCAGACGCGCGACGCAATTGAAGATCCAAGCCAGTTCGGCATGGCCGGAAACCTGCGACTGGTTGAAGATGATATGTTTTTCGGCATCGATCCCGGACGCAATCATCGCCGCCGCGACCTCGCGGGTCGAGGCGCGCAGCTTCGCCGGGTCCTGCCATACCGTGATGGCATGCAGATCGACGACACAGAACAGGCAGTCGTACGATTCCTGCAGCGCAACCCAGTTGCGGATCGCGCCGAGATAATTGCCGAGGTGAAGGTTGCCAGTCGGCTGGACGCCGGAAAAAATGCGTTCGCTCATCGAAGTGTCCGTCTTGTCTTTTGTGGCGCGGGTTATCGCCCGCGCTCCGCGGGCGGTCAAGCCGTGCGTCAACCGCTGCGGCGCATGAGACCCTTGAGCTCACCGAACGAATAGGCTCCGAACAGACGGGCCGACGCGAAGTACACGACCTTGCCGACGACGATCAACACGATCAGCGATCCCACCTGCAACGTTGCCGGGCCGACCAGCCAAGGTCCCAGGCGCTCCGCCATCAACCACAGCGCGCCGCCCATCATCACACACGCGCCGACGATCGCCGCGCCGCGCCGCCAGACCCGGGCATCGGCGGCGTAGTGGCCGCGCCGCACCAGTACCGCGACCAACAGAACAACGTTGAGCCATGCCGAAATGCTGGAGGCGAGGGCGATGCCCACGTGGCCCATGGGACCCATGAGGATGAGGTTGAGACCGATGTTCACCGCCATCGCGAGGGCGGCGATTTTGACCGGTGTCTTGGTGTCTTCGCGGGCGAAGAAGCCGGGGGTGAACACGCGGATTCCCACATAGGCCGGCAGGCCGACGGCGTAGGCCACGAGTGCCGCAGCGGTGGCAGCCGTCGCCACGTCCGTGAACGCGCCGCGCTCGAACAAGACCCGGATCACGGGCTCGGCGATCACCACCAACGCGACCGCCGCCGGCAAGGTCAGCAGCAGCGAGACTTCCACGCCACGATTCTGCGCATCGTTTGCGGCTTTCGTTTCTCCGGCTTCGAGCTGGCGCGCGATCAATGGCAGCAACGCCGTGCCGACCGCAATGCCGACGACCCCGAGCGGCAATTGGGTCACCCGGTCGGCGTAGTACAGGTACGACACGGCACCGTCCGAAATGGTGGTGGCGAGGATCGTGCCGATCAACAAATTGATCTGATACAGGCTGGCGCCGAAGACGACCGGCAGGGTGCGGGCGCCGAGCGTGCGCACTCTTGGCGTCAGCCGCGGCCAGCGGAACCGCAGGGACGCATCTTCGCGCCGGCAATGCCAGACCAACCATAGGAACTGCACAATACCGGCGGCGAACACCCCCCACACCAGCGCCCGTCCCGCACTCTCCTGCGTGTCGCCGGCAAACGCCAACAGGGCAGCGATCAAGGTCAGGTTGAGCAGCACCGGCGCCGCCGCGGGGGCGGCGAAACGGCCATAGGCGTTCAGCACCCCCGACTGCAGCGCCACCAGCGAGATGAAGAACAGATACGGAAAGGCGATTCGCGAGTACTCGGTGGCGAGCTCCAGCTTCCCCGGTACTTCGTCGAAGCCCGGCGCCAGGTACGGCATCAACCATGGCATCGCCAGGCAGATCACGATGACGAACACCAAAAGGACCGCCGCCAGCGCCGACAGGGCATCTTCGGCGAAGCGTTGCGCAGCGTCCCGACCGTCACTTTCGAGTTGCCGCGAGAACATCGGCACGAAGGCCGCGGCAAAGGCGCCTTCGGCGAACAGGCGCCGGAACAGGTTCGGGAACCGAAACGCGACAACGAACGCATCCGCCACCGCACCGGCGCCTAAGAAGTTGGCGATCAGGATATCGCGCAGGAAGCCGAAGACGCGGCTGAGCAACGTCATGGAGCCGATGGCGGAAACGGCGCGGAACAAATTCATGGACGGAACGTGAAGAGCGAATACGGCGGAGTTGTGGCAAACCTGGCCACGGCTACTCCGCGGCCTCCGACGACGTTTCGGGGTCGGCGGTCTCGAGCACATCCAACAGCGCCTGGCGAACCGCCTCGATCTTGTTCTTTTGCTCCATTTTGAGGCCGAAGATGTCCTTTACGTAAAACACGTCGACGACCCGCTCGCCGTAGGTCGAGATGTGGGCGGACGCGACCTGCAGCCCGGCCTGAGTCAGTGCGTTGGTGATATCGTGCAGGAACCCGACCCGGTCGCGACCGTTCACTTCGATGACCGTATGTGTCTGGCTCGCTTCGTTGTCGATCAATACCCGCGGCGGGACCTTGAAGACGTTGGTCCGAGACGGCATTTCCTTGGCCCTGGCCGCCTTGATTTCATAGGCCGGCAGCGCGACGCCCGACAGCGCCCGTTCGATCCTGCTCTTCAGCCGCTCCATGCGACCCTCGCCGGAGACGGCTTCGGCATGGCTGTCCTGCACCCAGAAGGTGTCCAGCGCCATACCGTTGTTCAACGTGTTGATCTTGGCGTCCACGATGTCGACACCGCCCAGCGACAAGGCGCCGGCGACCTTGGTGAACAGGCCGGGTTGATCTGCGGTGTAGACGATCACCTCCGTGGCGTCTTGATCCTCGTCGGGGGTGATGCGGAGCACAAGCGAGTCGCCGGCGGATTGGGCCTCGCGGACGATTTCGGCATGGCGGGCGAGGACCGCGGTGTCGGAGGACAACCAATAAGATTCCCGGCCCAACTCCAAATGGGCGTCAATTTCGGTCTCGGACCACGGCGGCGATGCGGCGGCCAAAGCATCGGCCAGTTTACCCTTGGCGCGGGCGACCCGTTTCGACATTTGATCGCGCGGACTTTCCCCGAGCAGCACCTCGCTGGCGCGCCAATAAAGCTCGCGCAGCAACCCGGCCTTCCAGGCGTTCCAAACGTTGGGACCGACGGCGCGGATATCGGCGACGGTCAGCACCAACAACAATCGCAACCGTTCGGGCGACTGCACGGCGGCAGCGAAATCGTAGACCGTGGTCGGGTCGTCGATGTCGCGCTTGAACGCCGTGTGGCTCATCAGCAGGTGCTTCAACACCAACCACGAGACGGTCTCCGTCTCCCACTCATTGAGGCCGAAGCGCGGGCACAATTTCAGGGCGATGTCGGCGCCGATTTCCGAATGGTCGCCGCCTCGGCCCTTGGCGATATCGTGCAGCAATACCGCGACGTATAGCACCCGCAGGGACTGCACCTCCTTGACCACGCCGCAGGCGACCGGATGGTCCTCCTTGAGCGTCCCGGTGACGATACCGTTCAACACGCCGATGGCGCGGATGGTGTGCTCGTCGACGGTGTAGACGTGGTACATGTCATATTGCATCTGCGCGACCACGCGGCCGAAGTCGGGAACGAACTTGCCGAACACGCCGGCCTCGTTCATGCGCATCAGCGTGATATCGGGGGCCGGCCCCGTCAGGATGTTCATAAAAATTTCGTTCGCGGCCGGGTCGTTCTGCAGGTCGCGGTTGACGAGCCGCAGGTTCTTGGTGACCACGCGCAATGCGCTTGGGTGAATATCCAAATCAAGCCGCTGGGCCTGCCAGAACAGGTCCAGGAGCTTCACCGGGTCGGACTTGAAGACGTCGTCCGCCGCCAACATTAGACGATCGCCGTCGACCGTGAACCCGTCCAGCTTGGGGCCCCCGCCACCGAGACGCGGCAGCCGGAAGCGGCGGCGCTTTTTCTTATGCTGTTCTTCGAGGGTCGCACAAATGATCCGCGTCAGGTCGCCGACGTCCTTGGCGATCAGGAAGAAGTGCTTCATAAATCGCTCGACGCCGCGGGTCCCCTTGTGATCGGTGTAGCCCATGCGCTCGCCGATATCGGTCTGCACATTGAATGTCAGCCGCTCCTCCGGCCGGTCGGCGAGGTAATGCAAGTGGCAGCGCACCGTCCACAGGAACTCCTCCGCCTTTTGGAACCGCCGCACGTCGTCCTTGGTCAGCACGCCCTTGGCCTGCAGGTCGGGGATCCCCTGCACGTCGAACAGGTACTTGGCGATCCACATCAGGGTCTGCAGGTCGCGTAAGCCGCCTTTGCCGTCCTTGATGTTGGGCTCCAGCACATACCGCGTATCGCCCATGCGGTTGTGCCGCTCGTCCCGTTCGGCCAGTTTTTCCTCAACGAAAGCCGGGCCGCTGGTGGCCACCACGTCTTTGCGAAACGCCTTTCGGAAGGTCTCGAAAGGGGTTTTCTCGCCGGTAATCAAGCGCGCTTCCAAAAGGCTCGTGCGGATGGTCAGGTCTTCCTTGGCGAGCCGGACCGCCTCATCGGCGGCGCGGGTCGCGTGCCCCACCTTGAGGCCCAGATCCCAAAGGGTGTAGAGCACATACTCGACGATTTGCTCGGCGCGCGGGGTCACCTTGTAGGGCAGCACGAACATCAAATCGATGTCCGAATGCGGTGCCAGCTCGCCGCGGCCATAACCGCCGGTTGCCGCCACCGACATGGCGTCGGCGGCGCTGGCAGCGCCGACGGGGAAGGCATACTGCGAGGCGACTTCATAGATGACGCGAATCAGCTGATCCATCAGATACGCGCCGGCGCGCACGGTTTCCGGCCCGGTTTGCTGGCCCGCTTCGAACCGCTGTTTGACCTCGGCGCGCCCCGCCTCGAGCGCATCCTTAAAGACCCCAAACACCTCTTGCTGGGTCTCGGGCGTGTACCCGGACCATCCCAACGTTTCGTCCAACGCCGTCAGAAGCTTCTTCCGGTCGATGATCGCGCGCGGTTTGAGGATCTTTTCCATGGGACAGTTACTATACGATCCAGGGCCAAGACGCGATATCAAACCGCGATCGAGGCCGTTTCCATTGCGTGGGCGCGCAGGCCGTATTCATTTAAGTAACGAAATGACTTTTCGCCATTACAAGGCTCAAAAGTTCGTTCACTCCCCGCGATCACCTCTCATTTCGATATCGAATATAAAAACAGGTTCCGTTTAGTCGTCATCTAAGCTGATGGACTTAAGCTTGTAGATTTCTTCCAGCGCCTGGAGCGGCGTTAAGGTGTCCGGGTTAAGCTTCTTTGCGTACTCCTCAACAGCACTGCTTTTAATAGGTGCTCTCTGCTGCTCTTGTGATGCTGAAAATAAGGGCAAATCGGCACCAAGGTCTTTCCCTTGATTCTGTTCATCGTCTTCGAGCCGGGACAGCACATCTTCTGCCCGCGACAGTACCATTTCCGGCAATCCGGCGAGCTTACCGACGTGAATTCCGTAGGATCGGTCGGCGGTCCCGGCCGCCACCTCATGGAGGAACACAATATCGTCCTGCCACTCCTTCACCCGCATGGTGGCACAGGTCAGCCCCTGCAGTCGTGCCGCCAATTCCGTTAACTCATGGTAATGAGTTGCGAAAAGCCCACGGCAACGATTGACGTCATGCAGATGCTCAACGACGGCCCACGCGATGGACAATCCGTCGAACGTGGCCGTGCCGCGGCCGATTTCATCCAGAATGACCAGCGACTTAGGCCCAGCCTGGTGCAGAATGGCGGCCGTTTCCACCATTTCGACCATGAACGTGGAGCGTCCCCGCGCCAGATCGTCGGCGGCGCCGACGCGCGAGAACAACCGGTCGATGGCGCCGATCTCGGCCCGGTCGGCGGGCACGAAGAGCCCGGCTTGCGCCAGCACGGCGATCAGCGCGTTCTGCCGCAGATAGGTGCTTTTTCCGGCCATGTTCGGGCCGGTCAGCAGCCACAATCGGCCGGCGGCGGCGGTATCGTCGGCATCGGCGAACTCCAAACGGCAGTCATTGGCGACGAACGGGCCGTCGCCCGCGGTGCTCAGGGCGCGCTCGACCACCGGATGGCGGCCGCCGTCGATCCGAAATCCATCACCGTCGGTCACGCGCGGCCGGGCATAGCGAGCCTCGGCCGCCAGCACCGCGCCCCCATGTGCCACATCCAATTGGGCGATTGCGTCGGCGGCGCGGTCGATGTCGGTCGCCGCCGCCGCGACCTGGGCCACCAGACCGTCGAAAATGTCCTTTTCCAGCGCCAGCGCCCGATCGGCGGCGCGGGCGATCTCCGCCTCGAGGTCGCCAAGCTCGACCGTGGAATACCGCACCGCATTGGCCATGGTCTGGCGGTGAATAAACGGGCTGTCACCTCCGGTTGGCATGGCGTCGGCCTGCTTGGCGGTAACCTCGATAAAGAACCCGAGCACATTGTTCTGACGGACCTTCAGCGCCGCGATGCCGGTTTGCTCGGCATATTTCTGCTGCAGGGCGGCGATCAACCGCCGGCTCTCGTCGCGGAGCGCGCGCAACTCATCCAATCGGGCGTTGACCCCTGGGCGGACCAACCCGCCATCCGCGACCGCGACCGGCGGCTCGTCGACGAGGGTGTCGCGCAAGGCATCGAGAAGGTCATCATGGCCGCGCAGCGCCTCCAACAGGTCGGGTAGATCGGCCGCCGGCTCTAAGGCCGGCAACGCCGAAAGGTCGGCCTGCATCGCCGCAGCGCCCAAAAGCCCATCGCGCACCGCCGCCAAGTCGCGCGGACTGCCGCGCCCAAGCGTGAGCCGGCTCAGCGCCCGCGCCATGTCCGGCATCCGAGCGAGACGCTCGGACACCGCGTCCCGGGCCCGGGCGTCGCTTGCAAAATAATCGATCAGATCGAGCCGCCGGTTGATGGCGCCAGGGTCTGTGAGCGGCGCCGACAAGCGCGCCGCCAAAAGCCGCGCGCCGCCGCCGGTCAGCGTCCGGTCGATGGCCTCCAACAAGCTGCCCTTGCGGCCCCCGGCCATGGCTTCGGTGATTTCCAAGTTCCGCCGTGTCGCGGCGTCGATCTCCATCACCGCGCCGGCGTCCATGCGCACCGGTGGGCGAAGCCGCGGCAATTTACCCTTCTGCGTCAGAGCGACGTAGTCGACCAAGGCGCCCGCCGCCGCGATTTCGGCCCGGTCGAATGCGCCAAAACCGTCCAGTGTCGCAACGGCATAGGTTTCCTGCATGCGCCGCCGTCCGGTCTCGCTGTCAAACCGGCTCGCGGGCAAAGGCGTCAAGCGGTCCTGCACGTCGAACCACGTCGTCGCCAAGTCCGCGTCTGCCAGGAGCCCATCGGCGACGATCACTTCGCCAGGATCGATGCGCGCGAGCGCCGCCGCCAAGGCCGCCGCATCGAGCGACTGGGTGCGGAACTCGCCGGTCGACATGTCGAGCCATGCCACCGCGAGCGCGCTTTGCGCTTTTGCGACGGCGGACAAATAGTTGTGCCGCCGGGATTCCAGCAAGGTTTCTTCTGTGATGGTCCCCGGGGTCACCACACGCATAACCTCGCGGCGAACCACCGCTTTGGAGCCACGCTTCTTCGCCTCCGCCGGGTCTTCGGTCTGCTCGCAGATGGCGACCCGGAAGCCCTTTCGGATCAGTTTGTTGAGATAGGCCTCGTGGCTGTGCACCGGCACGCCGCACATTGGAATATCGTCGCCCAAGTGTTTGCCGCGCTTGGTCAAGGCGATGTCGAGCGCCGCCGCCGCTGCGACCGCGTCGTCGAAAAACAGCTCGTAGAAATCGCCCATCCGATAGAACAACAGATCGTCAGGATGCTCGCGCTTAATGCCGAGATACTGCGCCATCATCGGTGTGACGGCGCCGGAAGCCGCGTTGCCGGCTGCTGCATTTTCCCGGGCGGTCGTCTCGTTCATTCGATGGATCGGTTGTTCGCTCTAAAAGATCGCCTATATGGCTAGGCTAACATGGGTGTACCTGCCAATACACGCTCCCCGTTGCACTTTGCGTATGGAAGCGCAATAACTTTTGTATACGCGGACGTATTTCGCGGTCGACGATAGTAAAAAAATAATTCGGGCAAGGCCCGGGAGAGAAACATGGACGAAAAAGGCTCCGACGCGCTTTATCAAGAAGCGCTGGTCATGCATGCCAAGGGCAAGCCCGGCAAGATCGAAATCCAAGCAACCAAGCCGCTGACGACGCAGCACGATTTGACGCTGGCCTACTCGCCCGGCGTCGCCGGCCCGTGTATCGCCATTCACGACGATCAGAGCCGGGTCTACGACTACACGGCGCGCGGCAATATGGTCGCCGTCATCTCAAACGGTACGGCGGTGCTCGGCCTCGGCAACATCGGGCCGCTCGCCAGTAAGCCGGTGATGGAAGGCAAATGCGTTCTGTTCAAGCGCTTCGCCGATGTCGATGCGGTCAACGTCGAAGTGTTCAGCGAGGACGTCGACGAGGTGGTCGAAAGCGTCCGCCTGTTCGGGAACACGTTCGGCGGCATCAATCTGGAAGACATCAAGGCGCCCGAGTGCTTCATGATCGAAGAGCGCCTGCGCGAATTGCTGGACGTACCGGTCTTTCACGACGATCAGCACGGCACCGCGATCATCACCGCCGCCGGTTTGATCAATGCCATCGACATTACGGGACGGACCTTGGCCGACGCCAAGATCGTCATTAACGGTGCCGGCGCGGCATCAATTGCATGCGCGGATCTGATGAAGGCGATGGGGGTTTCCGCCGCAAATATCACCATGTGCGATTCCCGCGGCGTGATCTATCAGGGCCGCGAACAGGGCATGAACCAGTGGAAATCGACCTATGCCGTGGACACCGATGCCCGCAGCTTGGCCGACGCCATGAAGGGCGCCGACGTGTTCATCGGCCTGTCGATCAAGGACGCGGTCAGCCAGGAGATGGTGCAATCGATGGCGGATCAGCCAATCATCTTCGCCATGGCCAACCCGGATCCGGAGATCCTACCCGAAGACGTCAAAGCCGTGCGGGACGACGCCATCATGGCCACCGGGCGCTCCGACTATCCGAACCAGGTCAACAATGTGCTTGGCTTCCCATACATCTTCCGAGGCGCGCTCGATGTACGGGCAACGCGCATTAACGACGAGATGAAGGTCGCCGCAGCGTATGCCTTGGCGGAACTCGCGCGTGAAGACGTGCCGGACGAGGTGGATGCAGCCTACGCCGGCGACCACCTGCAATACGGGCCGGACTACCTGATCCCGACGCCGTTCGATCCGCGCCTGATTGTCGCGGTGCCGAAGGCCGTGGCGCAGGCGGCGATGGATTCCGGGGTCGCGCAACAGCCGATCATCGACATGGACGCCTACGAAGCGCAATTGTCGGCGCGCCTCAACCCGATGGTCGGGTACCTGCAATCGACATTGGATCAGGTGCGCGCGCAGCCGCGCCGTGTCGTGTTCGCCGAAGGTGAGGAGGAGAAATCGATCCGCGCCGCGCATGCGTTCCTCAATGCCGGCTACGGTACGCCCGTATTGGTCGGCCGCGAGGAACGAATCCTGGAGACCATGAAAAGCCTGGGGCTCGGCAGCTACGACGGGATCGTCATTCGCAACGCGCGGATTTCGGACCGCAACACGGAGTACGCGGAGTTTCTGTACTCACGCCTGCAGCGCAAAGGCAAGCTGATGCGCGACTGCCAGCGGATGGTGAACCAAGACCGGAATATCTTTGCCGCATGCAAGGTGGCGCTGGGCGATGCGGACGCCATGGTCACGGGCCTCACCCGGAACTATCACGCGACCATCGAGAGCATTTTGTCGGTGATCGATCCCAAACCCAACGCCCGGATGATCGGCATGTCGATGGTGCTGGACCAAGGCCGATCCTTGTTCATTGCCGACACGGCGATCACAGAATCGCCCGGACCTGAGGCGCTGGCGCGGATCGCCGTGCAAGCGGCCAACGAGGTGCGCCGGTTCGGCCACGTGCCGCGGGTGGCGATGATTTCGTTCGCCAACTTCGGTCATCCGGACCTGCCGCGGACCGAAGTGGTGCGCGACGCCGTGGAGATCTTGGACGAGAACAGCGTCGACTTCGAATATGACGGCGAGATGTCGGTGGACGTCGCGTTGAACAAGGAACTGATGGCGCTTTATCCGTTCTGCCGCCTCACCGACACCGCCAACGTTTTGATCATGCCGGGCCTGCACAGCGCGCAGATCGGTACCAAGCTGTTGGATTCGGTCGGCGGCGCGACGGTCCTGGGTCCGCTGATCCGGGGCCTCAGCAAACCGGTGCAGATCGTGCCCATGGGCGCCACCGTCAACGACATGGTCACCTTGGCGGCGCTTGCGGCGCACGAAGCGGGAAGTTGAACAGCGAGAAAGCGCTACGCCTCGGCTGACGGCTCGTCGCCGTTGTTGAAGCGCTCGATCGCTTCGCGAATCAGCTCCAACGCCTCCTCGGCCTCGCCCCAGCGTTTGACCTTCACCCATTTGTTGGGTTCCAGGTCCTTGTAGTGTTCGAAGAAATGCTGGATCTGCTCGATCATCACCGGGCGGATATCGCGATACGAACTGACGTCACCGTAGAACGGGTGCAGGTCGTCGACCGGCACGCACAGCAGTTTCTCGTCGATGCCGGCCTCGTCCTCCATGATCAACACACCGATCGGGCGGCAGCGGATGACGCACCCCGGCACCACCGGCATTTGGCTGAGCACCGCGGCATCGATGGGATCGCCGTCATCCGACAACGTGTGCGGCACGAACCCATAGTTACAGGGGTAATACATGGCGGTATGCAAGAAGCGGTCGACGAAGATCGCACCCGATTTTTTGTCGAGCTCGTACTTCACCGGATTGCCACCGAGCGGAATCTCGATCACGACGTTGACGTCGTAGGGCGGGTTGTCTCCCGCTGGCACCAGATCCATGTTCATAACTAACCCCCTGGAATATTTCCCTAAATCTCAGTCTATGTTGCAGTGCAACATAACATGGCGCCTCATGCCTTGCTAGCATTTTCTTGCGCGCCCGCCGGCAGCGGCTGACGCCGCATCAACCATAGCAAAAGCACCAATCCCGGTACGGCCGCAACACCCGTCAGCAGAAAATACATGACCCAATCCAGCTGATCGGCGAGCCAGCCGCCCCCCGATGCCAGAACGGTGCGGGCAAAACCCATCAATGACGTCAACAGCGCGAATTGTGTCGCGGTGTAGGCGACGTTGGTCAGCCCCGACAGATACGCGACGAAGGCAATCGTCCCGACCCCGCCCATCAGGTTTTCGATCCCGATGGTCACGAACAGCATCGGTAACGACGGCCCGATATACGCCTGCAGAGCGAAGACGCCGTTCGACGCCGCCTGCAAAATACCGCCGACCAGTAGCGCATTCAGGGTTCCGAACCGGGCCACCAACAGCCCGCCCAAAATACCGCCGGTGATGGTCATAGCGAGGCCGAAGCCTTTGGTTACCAGGCCGACCTCGGTCTTGGTGAATCCGATGTCCAGATAAAACGGATTGGCCATTACCCCAAGCAAGGCATCGCCGTATTTGTAGAGCGCCACGAACAGCAAGATCGCCGGCCAGTTGGCGCGGCGCATGAAATCCGCGAACGGCATCCAGACCGCGTCGTACAGCAACGCGCCAACGGACCGGGCCGGCGTTGATGACGGCTCAGACGTGTCGTCGGGGCGTGCGGGTTCCTTGCCAAGCAACGTCGCGGTGATCCCCACCAACACCAGACCGGCCATGACCGCATAGGTCCAAAACCAGCCAACTTGATCCGCGAGCACGAGCGCACCCGCCCCGGCGGCGAACGTCGCGACCCGATAGCCGATCACGTAGTTGGACGCCCCAGCCCCCATGCGGGTCTCGTCGAGGATTTCGATCCGGTACGCATCGACGACGATATCTTGGGTCGCCGACGCAAACGCCAACGCGACCGCCCAAAACGCTGTCCACGCCAAGTCGCCCGCCGGGTTGGAGCCGCCGAGCGCCAGGGTCGCGCCGATGACACAGATCTGCGACAGCAACAGCCAGCCTCGCCGCTGCCCGAGCCAGCGGGTGAGGCCAAGCAAAGGGCATCGGTCGACCAAAGGCGCCCAGAGAAATTTGAAAGCGTACGCCGCACTCGCCATCGAGAACCAGCCGATGACCGTCAGCGACACCCCTTCTTCATGCAGCCACGCCGACAAGGTGCCGTACACCAGCAACAAGGGTAGCCCGGCGGAAAAGCCGAGCAACAAAATCAAGAACACCCGGAATTCCAAGTAGACCCGCGCCGCGTCGCGCCAATTGGAAAGAGCCGCTTTCACGCGGGCCTTAAGCGTTTTCGCGCATGGACGGATCCGCGCCGATCAACTCTTCGCAGGCGGCCCACACCGTGTCGGGCGTGATCCGGTCGATGCACGGAAAGACGGCGGTGTCGTTGTCCCTGAGATGGCAGCGCCAGAAGCAGTGATAGCACTCCATCTCCTCGAACACGAACCGCGCCGTCGCGGGGGAAATGTCCGCCGGGTAGGGGACGAAACTGGTGAAATGACCCCCGCCGACAATCACCACGGTCGGCGCGCCGACGGCGATAGAAAGATGCGCCGGACCGGTGTCGTTGCTGACCACAAGCGCCGCGTCGCGCATCACGGCGATCAGCTCCGGCAGGTTGGTTCGCCCAGTGAGGTCATGCACCCGCGCGTGTGCCGCAACGTCAGCCGCCAAGTCGCCGTCCCAATTCTCGGTCCCGGTGCCGACGAACACCACGTGCCAACCCCGCTCCAACAATCGCTGCGCCACATCCAGATAGGACGCCAGCGGCCACCGACGGCCAGGCTCGTTGCTGCCCGGGTTCATCACCGCATAAGGCGCCCCGATGTCGAAAGACGGCGCGACCCCCGCCCACGGCAACGCAGTCGGCTCGGGCGCAATCTTGCGGCCGGCGATGGCGGAGACGAAATGCGCGTGGCGCACGATCTCGTGGGTCGGGTAGGGACCGGTATCGATGATCCGCGTCACCTGGCTCAGGTACCAGGTATATAAGGACCGGGTCGGCTCGTTCACATACGGCATGCAGACGACCTGGTCGGGGGCGCCCGACAGCCATACCAGGCTGTCGGCCATCATGGCGCGGCGCAGATATTGATCGCACACCGCGACCCGGGCGTTGAGCCGCCGCACCTGCCAGGCCACGCGCAGACGATAAAAAGGCCGTTTCGCAAACCGGTGCTCGTTGATGGAGATCACCCGATACCCCGCGAACACCTCGTCCGCAATCGATGCCCAGGCGTTGCAACCGATCACGGTGATGTCGCCCTTGTCGACACCGAAGGCGTCTGCGTAATGGTCAAGGCTGCGCCGGAACAGCATCATGTCACCGATGCCGTCCATGCGGATCACCACGAGACCGCGTGGCGCGCCAAACACCGGAAAATAACGAACCAGCAGATCAAACAGCCGGAACAGCCACCAGCGGCGCGGCATCGCCGAGGGAAACCAGTGCCACATCGTCGGCACCGTCATGATCGGCAAATCGCGGTCAAGAGGGGCGGTATGCGGTGCGGCGCCGGTCATGGGAGGAGGGTACTCGCGGTCGGGCGGACGCTCAACCGGCGGCTTCGCGCCGCTCGGCCTTTTTGCGCTCGTGCGGATCGAGATGGCGTTTGCGCAATCTGAGCGACGTTGGCGTCACTTCCAAAAGCTCGTCGTCGTTGACGTAGGCGATGGCGTCCTCGAGCCCGATGGGGCGCGGCGGGGTCAGGCGAATCGCTTCGTCACTGCCCGACGCGCGGAAGTTCGTCAGCTGTTTGCTTTTCAGCGGATTGACCTCGAGGTCATTGTCCCGGCTGTGCTCGCCGACGATCATCCCTTCGTACACCGGGTCGCCCGGATTGACGAACAGGATGCCGCGGCCTTCCAACCCGGCGAGGGCGTACGCCACGGCCTTGCCTTGCGCGTTGGAGATCAGCACGCCGTTACGGCGTCCGGGGATCGCGCCTTGGTATGGCGCATAGTCGTGGAACACCCGGTTCATCACGCCGGTGCCTCGGGTTTCGGTCATGAACTCACCGTGATAACCGATCAGGCCGCGGGACGGCACCACGAATGTCAGGCGCACCTTGCCGCCACCCGCTTGGCGCATCTCCGACATCCGGCCTTTGCGCACGCTGAGCGCCTCGACAACGATCCCAGAGAACGCCTCATCGACGTCCACCGTGACCTCCTCCATCGGCTCCAGCCGCTCGCCGGTATCGGGGTCATCCCGGTACAAAACGCGGGGACGGGAGATCGACAGCTCGAACCCCTCGCGGCGCATGGTTTCGATCAGCACGCCCAATTGCAGCTCGCCGCGGCCCGCAACCTCGAAGGCGTCCTTGCCTTCGGTTTCGGTGATACGGATGGCGACGTTGCCTTCGGCTTCACGCATCAATCGGTCGCGGATCACCCGCGACGTCACCTTGTCGCCGTCCTGACCGGCAAACGGCGACGAGTTGATGGAGAACGTGACGGCCAAGGTCGGCGGATCGACAGGCTGCGCCTGCAACGGCTCCTCGACCTCAGGCGCGACGATGGTGTCGGCGACGGTCGCGGTCGACAGACCGGCGATGGCGACGATGTCGCCCGCCTCGGCGCCGTCGATCGCCTCGCGCTTCACATCACGGAACGCCAGGAGTTTCTGCACCCGCCCCTGCTCGACCACCTCGCCGTCCCGGTTCAGCGCCTTGACGGTCGTGTTCGGTTTGATCGCGCCGGACTGCACGCGACCGGTCAGGATCCGGCCCAGATAGGGGTCGGCCTCGAGCGTGGTGACCAGCATGCGGAACGCCCCGGTGGGGTCTGCGTCCGGGGTCGGGACATGGCTGACGATGCACTCGAACAAAGGCTCCAGATTGCCGCCATCGGCATCCGGCGACGGCGCCGCCCAACCGTCGCGCCCCGATGCGAACAAGGTCGGAAAATCCAGTTGTTCGTCCGACGCATCGAGGGCCGCAAAAAGATCGAAAACCTCGGTTTCCGCCTCGAACGGGCGGGCGTCGGGCTTGTCGGCCTTGTTGACGACGACAATGGGACGCAAGCCCAACTTCAACGCCTTTGACGTGACGAATTTGGTCTGCGGCATCGGGCCCTCTGCGGCGTCCACCAACAAGACCACGCCGTCGACCATGGACAGAATCCGCTCCACCTCGCCGCCGAAATCGGCGTGACCCGGGGTATCGACGATGTTGATGCGGGTCCCGTTCCACAGCACCGAGGTGCATTTCGCCAAGATCGTAATGCCCCGCTCGCGCTCCAGATCGCCGGAGTCCATGATCCGTTCGTCGACTTTTTGGTTGGCATGAAACGCGCCGCTTTGTTGCAGCAGGGCATCGACCAACGTGGTTTTGCCATGGTCGACGTGCGCGATGATCGCGATGTTTCGAAGATCCATCGGGGGGTCCTTTGTCGCAGCCGGAACGGCTCAGCCGTCGCCGAGCAACGCCGCCAACTTGACGGCATCGGGGGTCGGCCGGGGGCCGATATGCTGAATGACATCAGCGGCGAGCGCGCCCCCCAATTGTGCCGCGTCCAAGAGCGGTTTGCCTTGCGTATAGGCGGCGAGAAAACCGGCGGCGTAGGCATCGCCGGCGCCGGTCGTATCGACAACCTTGTCGACGGGCGCCGCCGGCACGTCGATGGTCTCGTCGGCGGTGACGACGACGGAACCGTCTTCGGAACGGGTCAGGGCGGAGATCTTGGCCAGGCCGCGAACACGCTCCACCGCCTCGTCGAAGGTATTCACTTCAAACAGCGACATGATCTCGGCCTCATTGGCGAACAGCACGTCAACGTGTTCGTTGACGAACGCGCGGAACCCCTCGCGGTGACGATCGACGCAGAACGGATCTGACAGGGACAACGATACTTCGCGGCCGGCGTCATGCGCCGTGCGGGCCGCCAGGAAAAACGCCTCGCGGGCGGCGTCGGGATCCCACAAGTATCCTTCCATGTAGGTCACCTGGGCGTCCCGGATTTGCGCCAGATCCAAATCGTCGGGCGCGAAATCGACGCATGCGCCAAGATAGGTTTGCATGGTGCGTTGGCCGTCCGGGGTTATCAGGACCAGACACGTGGCGGTCGCAGCGCCCAGGTCGGCCGGCTCGGTCGTATAGGTCACGCCGACGGCGCGGATGTCGTGGCGGAACACCGTGCCCAATTGATCGTCGCGTACCTTGCCGGCGAACGCCGCACGGCCGCCCAGCATGGCGATCCCGGCCAGGGTATTCGCCGCCGAGCCGCCGGACGTCTCGATCGCCTGGCCCGTCTGCTCGTAAAGGGCCTTTTGCGCCTCGGCGTCGACCAGGCCCATGGTGCCTTTTGCCAACCCATGATTGGTCAGGAACCGGTCATCGGTCTGGACCAGAATATCGACAATGGCGTTGCCGATGCCGAGAACATCGAAAGTCGTGTCGGCCATAGCGGGCGTTCCTTGGAAATCGTGATTGAGACGGCGCGGAGTATAGCCGTGCGAAGGGTTTCCACAAGCGGGAACCGGCGGTTGCTTATCATCCTTTGGTTAAAATTCATTTAATTTATCAATTAATCACACTATCAAATTGTTTTTAATGCATTTATTTATACTCTTAAAGTGTGATTTAAGGATAGACGCTTGACGCCGGGCCGGGAACCGCCTTTAATCGTCGTTTCGACGAAAATCGTCCCTTACTAGGTTTGAAAACAATATGTTAAGTGCATTTATTAAAGGTATTAATCAGCTTAGCGACCGAAATACCAGAAAATACATATGGTTTTCCGTTGGCTCGGCGATTTTGACCTTTATCGCCCTTTGGTCGTCAGTCGCTTGGCTGTTGACCGAGACCTCCATCACCCAAATCGGCTGGCTCGAAGGCGCGGTGGATATTCTCGGCGGATTGGCGACGCTGGTGCTGACATGGTTTCTGTTTCCGGCCACCGTCAGCGCGGTGATCAGTTTCTTTTTGGACAGCGTCGCCGATTGCGTCGAGCAACGTCATTACCCGAGCCTGAGCAAAGCGCCGGGGCAGCCGATGGGCGAAGCCGTGATTACGGCGGTCAAGTTCCTAGGCATCCTAATCGGCCTGAACATCCTGTTGCTGCCGTTCCTGTTCCTCGGCCCCTTGTTTCCGTTCGTGTTCTATGCGGTGAACGGATATCTGCTCGGCCGCGAGTATTTTGAGTTGGTGGCGTCGCGGCGCATGAACCCGCGCGACGTGACCGCCTTGCGCAAGCAAAAGCAGGGCGGCATCTGGCTGACCGGGATCGGCATCGCATTCCTTTTGACGGTGCCGCTGGTCAATCTGTTGATGCCGGTTGTCGCGACCGCCGCGATGGTGCACCTTTTTGAGAAATGGCGCGATGGCGGCGCGGCAGGCGTGCCGCAAACCGCGTCTTAAGGCCCAGGGAGAAACCACATGTTCGGCAAGAAGAAAGAAGACGGCGAGGAGGCGAAAGCACCGGAGAAACCGGACGCGGATGCGCCGGACACCGCAGACACCGACCCCGGCGACGCACCGCCGCTGAAGCCGTTCTCCAAGAAAGGCTCGCACGCTCCGGCGAAGCCACCCTCCGCCGCCGGCGGGATCCCCGAGTTTCAGCGCCGCCCACCGGATATCCCGGGGGCGCCGGGCCGACGCCTCGACCGGCCGCGCGCCGGCGAAAGCGAGAGCCGCCGTTTGATCGTCGGCCGTGAAATCCAACTGAACGGCGAAATCACTGCCTGCGACAAACTGGTGGTCGAGGGCCATGTGCAGGTCAATCTGCCCGGGGCCCGGGTACTGGAAATCGCGCCCACGGGCCTATTCAAAGGGACCGCCGAAGTCGACGAGGCCGACATCAGCGGCCGCTTCGACGGCGACCTGATTGCCCGCGAGAGATTGATCGTTCGGTCCGGCGGCCGGGTTCGAGGCTCGGTGCGCTACGGCAAGATCGTCATCGAATCCGGCGGCGAAATCGCCGGCGACATGCAAACCCTGGAGCCCGGCGCGAGCGACACGGACGAAACCTGAGTGACCAGCCGCTTTCGTCCCGCAGCACCCTTTGTGATCGCCGCGCTGCTGAGCGCCTGCGCGGCGCAACCGGAAACTGCCGCACCACCTCCCGAGACGTCGGCTCCCGCACCGCCGCCATCCCGGGCAACCGTCGCAGCGCTCCCAGCCGCGCCTTCGGTCCCATTGATCGAGGTGCCGGCGCCATCGGAAATCCTTGGCTGGTCCCCTGATCAAGTGGCCGACGCCTTCGGGCCCGCGACCTTGATCCGCCGTGAACGCGAGGCGGAAATCTGGCAATACCAAACCAACGGCTGCGTGCTGTTCGTCTTCATGTACCCGGATGGCGGCGGACACAGCGTTCGGCATCTCGACGCCAGAGGCGGCGCCACGACCGAAACCTGCCTCACGAACGTGGTGCGCGCGGCGGGCTAGACCGTCGTCTTGGCCTTGTAACGGCAGAGATCGGCGATCCCACAGGCCGGGCAATCCGGCTTTCGCGCCTTGCAGACATAGCGTCCGTGCAGGATCAACCAGTGATGCGCGTGCAACGCATAACTCTCCGGCGTCACTTTCAAAAGCTTCTTTTCGACCGCCAAGGGCGTCTTACCAGGCGCAAGACCTGTGCGGTTGGAGACCCGGAAGATGTGGGTGTCGACGGCGATGGTCGGCACGCCAAAGGCTTCGTTGCGGACCACATTTGCGGTCTTGCGGCCGACGCCGGGCAGCGCCTCCAGGGCCTCTTGATCGTTCGGTACCTCGCCGCCGTGCTGATCCAGCAGGATCTGGCTAAGCGCGATGACGTTCTTTGCCTTGTTGTTAAACAAGCCGATGGTCTTGATGTAGTCCTTCAGGCCCTCGACCCCCAGCTTCACCATCGCCTGCGGGGTTTTGACCTTCTTGAACAACGGCCCGGTCGCCTTGTTGACGCCGACATCGGTCGCCTGCGCCGACAGCGTCACCGCGACCAACAGCGTGTACGGGTTGACGTAGTTCAGCTCGGTGCGGGGCTCGGGTTTTTCCGCGCTGAGGCGGTGGTAGAACTCTTCGACATCGGCTTTTTTCATGATCCCGTTATGTCGGAAATCCGTGTGTCTGAAAACCCGATTATTGCGCGGCCTCCCGAAGCCGCTAGGATGTCGCAATGAGCCCCTTTGATACGATCGATCCGTCCGAGCACGACGGCATTCAGTATTCCCGCGTGTTGCGCCCGCATCGCAGCTCCAGCAACCGGGCGCTCAAAATCATCACGGCGTTTATCCTGTTTCTGTTCGGGCCGACGTCGTTGATGTTCCTGTTAGCGGGGGCGTGGCCGGTGTTCGGCATCATGGGGCTGGAGATCGCCGGGCTGATCTTCGCGCTGTGGTTCAACCACAAGCTCGGCAACGCCTTCGAAGCGATCACCATCAGCCCGCGCGAATTCCGGATTTCCAAGGTCGATCATTGGGGCAAGCGAACCCATTGGAGCTTCCAGCCCCAATGGATGAAGGTGCGTTTCGATCAGCCGTCGAAGCAATTGATCGCCGGCGTGCGGGGCAAGCACGTGATCATCGGCAAGTTCCTTACCGAGGAAGAGCGCGAAGCGCTGGCCGATACCTTGTGGGCCGAAGTGCAGCGGGTGCAGCTGCCACCGCACCTGGCGGCGGCGACCTAACTCACGCCAAGCCCAAAACATCCCGCATGGAATAAAGACCGGGC
The DNA here is from genome assembly GCA_965601835.1 of Rhodospirillales bacterium. Taxonomy (GTDB): domain Bacteria; phylum Pseudomonadota; class Alphaproteobacteria; order Rhodospirillales; family Casp-alpha2; genus UBA4479. The sequence goes on along the minus strand of OZ271842.1, from coordinate 2,549,777 downwards.
CCTTTGCCCGCGGTCCAGAGGGCGGCACGCACCGCACCGTTGGCGAATAGCAAACGATCGGCGGCCTTGTGGGTCAGCTCGATCCGCTCGTCATCGGTGGCGAAGATCACCGAATGGTCGCCGACCACCATGCCGCCACGGAGCGTCGCGAACCCGATGTCGCCGACCCGCCTCTCGCCGGTATGCCCATCGCGCACCCGCTGCGACACGGCGTCCAGATCGACGCCGCGGCCGAGCGCGGCCGACTGGCCGAGTGCCAGCGCCGTGCCTGACGGCGCATCGACCTTGTGCCGGTGATGCATTTCGACGATCTCGATGTCGTAGTCGGTGCCCAGCGCCGCCGCCGCTTTTTCGGTCAGCACCTGCAACAGGTTCACGCCGACGGAATAGTTGGCCGCTTGGACGATCGGCACGGACCCGGCCGCCGTCTCGATCTCGGCTTGCTGCTCTTTGGACAGGCCCGTGGTGCCCGGGATCAGCGCGGTGTTGTGCGCCGCCGCCAATTTCGCATGGGCGACGGTCGCGGCGGGGACCGTGAAATCGACCACCGCGTCAGCGTCGGCGAAGACTGCCGCCGCATCGTCGGTGATGGTGAAATCGCTGGGCGGCAGTTCCGCCAGGACAAACGGGTCCTGGCCGACGAATTCGGAGCCCGGCACTTCGGTGCCGCCGGCAAACTCGGCGCCGTCGATACCGTGAATGGCCTTCACCAGCATCCGGCCCATCCGGCCGCTGCAACCCACAACGCCAATTTTCATGGTCTGTTCCTCCGCGTGTGCGGCGCGCAGTTTACGGATTACGGAAGTCTTGTCACGTCCGTGGTCGGCCGCAACGCAAAGATCAGTCTCGCAGGTCTTCCCAGAGTTCCTTGACCTTGTCGAGGAAGCCGGAGCTTTCCGGGCTGTGTTTCTGCGACGCTTTTTCGTCGCCGCCGAATTCCTTGAGCAGCTCTTTTTGCTTCTTGCTCAGGTTGACCGGCGTCTCGACGAAAATCTGCGCGAACATATCCCCGCGGCTTTCCGAGCGCAGCACCTTCATCCCCTTACCGCGCAATCGCAATTGGTGGCCGGTCGGCGTGCCCTCTGGGATCGTGACCCGTGCGAGCTTCCCTTCGACGGTCGGCACCTCGATCTGGCCGCCGAGGGTCGCAACCGTCATCGGCACCGGCACGCGGACATGCAAATCCGCGCCGTCGCGCTTGAAGAACCGGTGCGGCCGGACGCCAAGAAAGATATAAAGATCGCCCGGGGGTGCGCCGCGCAGGCCCGCTTCGCCCTCGCCGGCCAAACGGATGCGGGTGCCGTCTTCGACCCCCGACGGGATGTTGACGGCCAGGGTCTTTTCCTTGTGCTTGCGGCCGGTGCCGTTACAAGCCCGGCACGGATCCTTGATCATCTCGCCGGTGCCTTGGCACGTGGGACACGTGCGCTCTACCGTGAAAAACCCGGATTGTGTCCGTACCCGACCCGACCCCTGGCACGTGGTGCAGGTCACGGGTGCCGCACCGCCTTCGGCGCCGGTGCCGTTGCAACTGTCGCAAACGACCGAGGTCGGCACGCGGATATCGGTTTTGAGGCCGTTGAAGGCGTCTTCGAGGGTCACTTCCATGTTGTAGCGGAGGTCCGAGCCGCGCCCGGCCCCGGCGCGCGCACCGCCCCCGGCGCGCCCGCCCATGAAGTCGCCGAACATTTCCTCGAAGATATCTGCAAATCCGCCGGCCCCGCCCTGGAAGCCGCCGGCGCCGAAACCGCCCGGCCCGCCGCCGCCTTCGAAAGCGGCGTGTCCGAACCGGTCGTAGGCGGCGCGCTTTTCGTCGTCTTTCAGGACTTCGTACGCTTCGTTGACTTCCTTGAAGCGCTTTTCCGCCTCGGCATCATCCGGATTGCGGTCCGGGTGGTATTGCATGGCGAGCTTGCGGTAGGCCTTCTTCAGCTCAGCCGCATCGGCGCCCTTCGAGACGCCCAAACATTCGTAGTAATCCTGTTTCGCCATGGCCGCGACCACCCCTTATCCGATCGGAACCCCGGCGGCGCGCACGTGATGTCGCCGCACCGCCGGAGAAACCGGGATTAACCCGCTTTCTTGTCCTGATCCTGATCGGGGTCGACTTCCTCGAAGTCGGCGTCGACCACGGTATCGTCGTCGGATTTGGCGTCGGACGACGGATCGTCCCCGGCCGCACCCGCGGCGCCGGCAGCGCCCGCGCCCGCCGCACCCGCGGCCTGCGCTTCTTCCTGTTGCGCCTTGTAGATCGCTTCGCCGAGCTTCATGGACACCTGGCTGAGGGCTTCGGTCTTGGCGTTGATCGCCTCCAGGTCCTCGCCCTCCATGGCGTCCTTCAACTCGGTGATCGCGGTTTCGATGGCGGTTTTTTCCGCGTCCTCGATCTTGTCACCGAATTCGGACAGGCTCTTTTCGGCGGCATGGATCATGCTGTCCGCATTATTGCGGGCATCGACCAATTCGCGGCGCTGCTTGTCGGCCTCGGCGTTTTGCTCGGCCTCTTGCACCATCTTCTCGATGTCGTCGTCGGACAGACCGCCAGACGCTTCGATGCGGACTTGCTGTTCCTTGCCGGTCGCCTTGTCCTTGGCCGACACGTTGACGATGCCGTTGGCGTCGATGTCGAAGGTGACCTCGATTTGCGGCATGCCGCGCGCGCTCGGCGGGATGCCGATCAGATCGAACTGACCCAGCAGCTTGTTGTCGGCGGCCATTTCCCGCTCGCCCTGGAACACCCGGATGGTGACCGCGGACTGGTTATCCTCGGCGGTCGAGAAGACCTGGGATTTGCGGGTCGGGATCGTGGTGTTGCGGTCGATCAGGCGGGTGAACACGCCGCCCAAGGTCTCGATCCCCAGCGACAGCGGCGTCACGTCGAGCAACAGCACGTCTTTGACGTCGCCTTTCAGCACGCCGCCCTGGATCGCGGCGCCGATGGCGACGACCTCGTCCGGGTTCACACCCTTGTGCGGCTCCTTGCCAAAGAAGTTCTTCACCGTCTCGATGACTTTCGGCATCCGCGTCATGCCGCCGACCAGGATCACCTCGTCGATTTCACCGGCGCTGATTCCCGCGTCCTTGAGCGCGTTCTTGCACGGCTCGATGGTGCGCTCGATCAGGTCGTCGACCAACGCTTCGAGCTTGGCCCGCGACAGTTTGATGTTGAGGTGCTTCGGCCCCGACTGGTCCGCCGTGATGAACGGCAGGTTGACTTCGGTCTGCGCCGTGGAGGACAGCTCGATCTTGGCTTTCTCGGCGGCTTCTTTCAGCCGTTGCAACGCCAACTTGTCGTCGCGCAGATCGATGGTGTTCTCTTTCTTGAATTCCTCGGCCAGGTAATCGACGATCCGGTTGTCGAAGTCCTCACCACCCAGGAACGTATCCCCGTTGGTCGATTTCACCTCGAACACGCCGTCGCCGATCTCGAGGACCGACACGTCGAAGGTGCCGCCGCCCAAGTCGTACACGACGATGGTGCCGCCCTCTTTTTTCTCGAGCCCGTAGGCAAGAGCGGCCGCGGTCGGCTCGTTGATGATCCGCAACACTTCGAGACCGGCGATCTTACCGGCGTCTTTGGTCGCTTGGCGCTGGCTGTCGTTGAAGTACGCCGGCACGGTGATGACCGCCTGATCGACGGTTTCGCCGAGATAGCTCTCGGCGGTTTCTTTCATCTTCTGCAAGATGAAAGCGGAAATCTGCGACGGCGAGTAGTTCTTGCCCTCGGCCTCGACCCAGGCATCGCCGTTATCGCCCTTGATGATGTTGTAGGGCACGACCTTTCTGTCTTTTTCGGTGACGGGGTCGTCGAAACGGCGTCCGATCAGCCGCTTGATGGCGAACAGCGTATCTTGCGGATTGGTCACCGCCTGACGCTTCGCCGGCTGGCCGACCAGCCGCTCCCCGGAATCCGAAAACGCGACCATGGACGGCGTGGTCCGCGCACCCTCGGCGTTCTCAATCACTTTGGCATTGCTGCCATCCATCACGGCGACGCACGAGTTCGTGGTCCCAAGATCGATACCGATAACTTTACCCATTTTTCCCTCTTTCTCTGCGGCGGTCCGGTCTCGGCCTGTATCAGCGCCGACCCCAGCCCCTGGGATGATGTCAAAACCCGGGATAACCCCTGATTGACCCGGCTTTATGACAAAACCGCGTCGTTGACCCGGATATAGGCGTCAAAATCGCGCCCTGCAACGGTTTCAGACGAATTCCCGCGTATTTGCGGAAACCCCTTAGAGCTCCTGATCCAGATTCGTGCCGGACGGCTTGCCTTGATCTTCATAGGCATTGCCGCCGGCGGTTTTCTGCGCGTCCGCCTCGGCTTCTTTCAAGGTCTGCTCGGACGGGGCCGGGGCCGCGGTCTCCTTTGGCCCGCCCTTGGTGACGCCGACCTTGGCCGGACGCAGCGGTTGGCCATGCAGGGCGTACCCCACTTCCATCACCTGGCCGACGCTGCCGGCCGGTTTGGAGGCATCCTCGTACTCGAACATGGCTTCGTGCTGTTGCGGATCGAACTTTTCGCCGAGGGGGTCCACCTTGGTGATTCCGCTGCGCTCGAACGCATTTTGCATCTCCCGCGCGGTCATCTCGACCCCGGTGATCAAACCCTTTATGGCCTCGTTGCTGTCCGCCTGATCCGCATCCATGGCGCCGAGCGCCCGGTCCAGGTTGTCGGCGACGACAATCATCTCGCGGGCAAAACCGGCGATGGAGCGTTTGGTCGCGTTTTCGACATCCCGTGCCGCGCGGCGGCGCACATTCTCGGCTTCGGCGAGCGCACGCAGCAGCTTATCCTTGGCGTCCGCCAATTCCGCCTCGAGGTCTCCAGGCTGTTCCTCCTCGGCCGCTCGCTCAGCCGTCTGCTCAGACGTCTCCTGGGGCGCGGCTTCAGCGTCATCGGTTTCCGGCGCGGCGTCCGCCTGGTCCGCCGCCATGTCTTCGGCACCGATCTCTTCGGTCTCGTCAACCGGCTCTTCAGCCGCTTTATCCGTGTTCTCGTTCATCTTTCTCCGTCCTCAGCCGAACCGGCGGCCGATCAGTTTGGCCGTGTAGTCGACCATGGGAATAATCCGCGCGTAATTCATTCGGGTTGGTCCGATCACGCCGATCGCACCGACAATGTTACTGACCTCGTTGCGGTACGGCCCAACAATCATCGAGCACCCGGCCAGATCGAACAACTTGTTGTCCGACCCAATGAAGATTTGCACCCCGTCCGCATCGTCCGCAAGGGAGAGCAGGCGCAAGACCTCGTTCTTAGTTTCCAAAGCTTCGAATAGGGTCCGAATGCGTTCCAGATCGGCGATCGCCGTCACGTCGTCCAGCAGCTTGGATTGGCCGCGCACGATCAACGTGCCGTCGGCGCCGCTGGAAGCGTCGCCGGACCAAGTGGCGAGGCCGCTCTCGACCACACGTTGCGTCAGTTCGTCAAGCTGGGCCTTGTGCTGTTCCAATTCCGCAACGATCGCGGCATGCGCTTCCTGGATCGTGTGGCCGACCATGCGCGCGCTCAGGTAATTGGAGGCTTCGACCAACGCCGACGGCGGCAGGGTGATCGGCACGTCGATGACCCGGTTCTCGACCAAGCCGTTCTCGGTCACCATGACGACCAAGGCGCGGCCCGGGTTAAGCGACACGAACTCGATATGTTTCAGCGGGCTGTCGGTTTTGGGCGCGTACACAAGGCTCGCAAAACCGGTCAGACCGGCAAGGCCGGCGGTCGCGTCTTCCAGTGCCTGATCGACGCTGGTCGATGTGCCGGCGCATTGCGCCTGGATACTCTTGCGCTCGTCCTCGGACAGGTTACCGACCTCGAGAATGCCGTCGACAAACAGCCGCAGGCCGGCTTCGGTTGGCAGCCGTCCCGCCGAGGTGTGCGGCGAGAACAGCAGGCCCGCATCCTCCAGGTCCGCCATCACGTTGCGGATGGTTGCGGGCGAAAGCTGCTCGGTCAGCTGCCGCGACAACGTGCGCGAGCCGACCGGCTCGCCGGTCTCGACATAGGTCTCGACGATGCGGCGGAAAATCTCCCGCGAGCGTTCGTTCAGGTCCGAAATCATGGGGGGTATGTAATCCCACCGAAATAAGGCGTCAACGCACGGCAAACACGCGCCCCTCCGCTCGGATCGCGCTTTACCGATATGACCCCACCCGTTAGCTTGGCGCGCGTCAGATCAACCGCGAGGATTTCCAGGAGTTTTTCATGCGTCCATCCGGCCGAACCGCCGACCAAATGCGCGAGGTCGCGCTTGAGCTCGACGTCTCCAAACACGCCGAAGGGTCGTGTCTCGCCAAGTTCGGAGACACCCATGTGCTGTGCACGGCGTCGGTCGAACAACGGGTGCCGCCCTGGATGCGCGATACCGGCAAAGGCTGGGTGACGGCGGAATACGGCATGCTACCCCGGTCCACCCACACCCGTACCGACCGCGAAGCGGCACGTGGTAAGCAATCCGGCCGGACCCAGGAAATCCAGCGTCTGATCGGCCGCTCGCTCCGCGCCGTGACCGACATGAAAGCCATGGGCGAGATCCAGGTGAAGTTGGATTGCGACGTGATCCAGGCCGACGGCGGTACCCGGACGGCCAGCATCACCGGCGCTTATGTCGCTCTGCACCGGGCGTTCGAGCGGTGCGTCGACCTCGGCATCATGGACACGATCCCACTGATCGACAGCGTCGCCGCGGTCTCTTGCGGCATCCATCAGGGAACACCCGTTCTCGATCTCGACTACGCCGAAGATTCGGACGCCGAGGCCGACGCCAACTTCGTGCTGACCGGTTCCGGCGGCATCGTCGAGATTCAGGGCACCGCCGAGGCCGATCCGTTTTCTGAAGAGGCGTTCTTGGAGCTTCTGCGTCTTGCCAAGTTGGGCGTGACCCAATTGAGCGCCGACCAAAAAGCGGCGCTCGGGGGCTAAACCGAAATGGCGCGGCGGTTCGACGGCGACACCCTGGTCATCGCCAGCCACAATCCGGGCAAGGTGCGCGAGATCGGCGACCTGTTGCAGCCGTTCGGCATCCGCGTCATCTCGGCGGGAGAGATGAACCTGCCGGAACCGGAAGAAACCGAGGACACATTTACCGGCAATGCGCTCTTGAAAGCGCACGCCGCAGCCAAAGGGGCGAACCTGCCGGCGCTCGCCGACGATTCCGGACTGGCGGTTACCGCCCTAGACGGTGCACCCGGCATTTATTCGGCCCGCTGGGCCGGTCCGGACAAGGATTTCATGGTGGCCATGGGAAAAGTCGAGGAGCTGCTGCGCGGCGCCGAAGACCGGTCTGCCAAGTTCGTCTGCGCCCTGGCCCTGGCGTGGCCGGACGGGCATGCCGAGGTCTTCGAGGGCACGGTCATCGGCGACATCACGTGGCCGCCGCAAGGGGATAAAGGGTTCGGCTACGATCCGATCTTCGTCGCCGAGGGTGAAGATATCACCTTTGGTGAAATGGCGCCGGAACGAAAACACGCCATGTCGCACCGCGCCGATGCGTTCGGGCAACTGGTCGCGGCGTGTTTCGCTGATTGACGCAATGCCAGCACGTGATGACGGCCTTGCGGTTTACATCCACTGGCCGTTCTGCACGACCGTTTGTCCGTATTGCGATTTCAACGTTCACGCGGCGCGCGGCATCGACCAGGACGCATGGCGCAGGGTGCTGCTCGACGATCTGGCGCACGTTGCCTCGGAGACGCCGGGGCGCACCGTCCACAGTATTTATTTCGGGGGCGGAACGCCGAGCCTGATGCCGCCGGAGACCGCGGCCGGGCTGATCGATGCGGTGGCGAAACATTGGCCGCTGGCGCAGGATGTGGAGATCACCCTGGAATGCAATCCGACGGATACCGAGCGCGAGCGATTGGCCGATTTCAAGACCGCGGGCGTCAACCGGCTTTCCATCGGGGTGCAGTCGTTCGACGACCGGGTCCTGGCGTTCTTGGGACGGGACCATTCCGGCGCCGATGCGTTGGCAGCGCTTGACGCGGCGCAGTCGCTGTTCGCCCGGGTTACCTTCGATCTGATGTACGGCCTCGATGGCCAATCGATCGACGCTTGGCGCGACGCTCTGGCGCATGCGTTGACCCTTCGGCCGACGCACCTGTCGCTGTATCAACTGACCATCGAGCACGGCACGCCGTTCTTTCGCGACACGGTGGCCATCGCCGACGCGGACACGGCGGCGGATCTTTACGAGCTTACGCAAGAGGCTCTGGCGAGCGCAGGCCTGCCCGCCTACGAGGTCTCCAACCACGCCCGGCCGGGTGACGAAAGCCGGCATAACCTTTGGTGTTGGCGCGGCGGCGACTATGCCGGGATCGGGCCCGGCGCACACGGCCGATTGACCCGGGACGGCGAAACGGTGGCCACCCATCAAATTCACAATCCGGAGCGCTGGTTGGCAAAAGTTCGCAGCGACGGCCACGGCACCGCGAAACGCCGACCGCTGTCACCCGACGACCGGGCGCGGGAACGGATGATGATGGGCCTGCGCTTGACCGAGGGCATCGACCTTGACGACGTTTCCGAGGCGATCATCGACCGCGATGCCGTCGGCCGCCTCGTCGCCGGGGGGCTGTTGCAGCAAGAGAACACACGTCTCGCGACGACCGCATCGGGCCGCCTGACGCTCAACGCGGTGTTGGCGGAAATCCTGACCTAGCGTGTGCTAGTTCAGCTGCGCTTGAAACGTCTCCGGCGAGGCATCGATCACCCGGTTGGCGTTCCGGGTAATCTCGAGGATCGCGAGGCCGCGGTCCGTGGTGCCATCCGCACGCAGGCGGAAAATACCGTCCCGGCCCCAGTAGCCGTTGGGCGAGGTCAAAACGGCGTGGGAGAAATCAGGGCCGGTTTCGCCTTGCGCCAGGACCGTCGCAAGTGCCGTTGCATCGTAGGCCAACGTCGCCAGCCGCGGCGGCGTATCGCCGAATGTCGCGCGATAGGTCTCGACAAACTCCGTCCGCGCACGCGGGTCGGGAGCCGCGAACCACGCGCCGACCAGGGCGGGCTCCGCGCCTAAGCCCGGCTGATCCCATTGCCCAGTGCCGAGTATCTTGACCACCGCCGGATCCACGTCGAAGAACGGCAGCAAGGCGGCGATCTGCTGCAGGCGTCGGCCACCGTCCGCCACCATCAACGCATCGAATGGCAGATCGCCCGCCGTCTGCAGCTGTTCCAACCGTTCCAGGGTTTTCAGCGACAGTTCATCTTCCTTGCCCTGGAGCTCGGCGATCTGGCGTTCCAGTTCTTTTTTGCGCGCGTCGAAATCGGAGATCTCGCGCACCACGTCGGTGAAGTCCTCGCCGTTCGGATCGTAAAACCGGGCTCGGCTGACCTCGGCACCCATGCGGAGCACCGTCGCCTGAAACGCCTGCAGAACCGTCGCCCCATAGGCATTGTCCGGCGCCAGCAAACCGAACCGGGTGAGACCGCGTCCGGCGGCGAACTGAACCACGCGCTCGGCCTGGGCCGACGGCAGGAAGCCCGTGGTATAGATCCCGTTCCCAGCGACCGTTCGGTCACTGGAAAACGCGACCACCGGTACGTTCGCGGCCCGCGCCAAGGGCGCCACGGTCTCCACCGAACCGGCCAGCAAGGGACCGAGGATCAACTGCGCGCCGTCGCCGATCGCCAATTGGGCGGCGCGGAACGCGCCGTCCGCCGTGCCACCGGTATCGTGCGGCAGCAATTCGAATCGATCGTCGGCGAATTGGAACAATGCCATCTGCGCCGCGTTCAGCATCGCCTGACCGAGGGGTGCCGGTGCGCCGGTCAACGGCACCAACAGCGCAACACGCACCGAGTTGGCCGTCGCCGTCGGCACGGTCGACGTCATGACTTGCGGGGCGACGGCATTGGTGCGCGGCATCCGATTGAGCAGTTCCGCGAGCGAGGGCAGCGGCTCACCCGCCCGTGCCTGCGGCGCCGTGGCCGGCGTTTCGGGGACGGATGGCGGTGGTGTTCGCGGTCCCGCCACCGGCGGCAATTGCTGGGTTTGCGGCACGCTGGCCGCCGACGACGGCGGCAGCGTCGGATTGGCGATCATCGGCGAGCCTTGCCCGCCTTCGACGTTTGCGGTTTGCTGACAAGCAGCGAGCATCATCATCGCGGCGGCAAGAACCGAGATCCGTCGGCCAGCACAACGTCGGCCGACAGCAGAGGCGGAGACCTCCCATGGCGGGAACGCAACGAACATCCGGCGAACGGAAAGGATCATCGGCCTCTCGGTCTCCAACGAAACGGTTGGGCGACCGTACCCACTCGCCCGCGCCGAGTAAACCGCCGAACGACGCGGATCGCCCGTCGGCCGGCTTGTACATCGTCGCGACGCCAATCGGCAATGCCCGGGACATTACGCTGCGGGCGCTCGACATCCTGCGCCATGCGGACGTGATCGCCTGCGAGGATACGCGGGTCACACAAAAGCTGCTGTCTATTCATGGCATCAAGCCGAACGGTCTCATGTCCTATCACGAGCACAACGCAGAAAAAGCGCGGCCCCAGATCATGAAACGCCTGGAAAATGGCGAGATCGTGGCAGTGGTCTCAGACGCCGGGACGCCGCTGATCAACGATCCGGGGTTCCGTCTGGTGACCGACTGCCGGGCAGCAAGGCTTGCGGTGCACGCTATCCCAGGGGCGTCCGCGGTGACCACGGCGCTGGTCCTGGCGGGCCTGCCGACGGATCGGTTCATGTATTGCGGTTTCCCGCCACCTAAATCCGGAAAGCGCCGCACATGGTTGGGCGGCGTACAAGGGGTCGATGCCACCCTGGTGTTTTTGGAATCGCCCAAGCGGTTGGCCGCGAGCCTCGCCGATATGGCGGCGGTCCTGGGCGCGGCGCGCGAGGCGGCCGTGCTGCGTGAAATGACCAAAACGTTTGAAGAGACCCGCACCGCACCGCTTGGCGCCCTGGCCACGCAGTATGCCGAGGCCCCGCCGCCCCGAGGCGAAGTGACCATCGCCGTCGGTCCGCCCGGCGCGGACGAGGCGCCCGACCGCGAGGCGCTTGTGCAACGTCTGAAAGACGCGCTGACCACCGAAAGTGTGCGGGCCGCCGCCGCCCGAATATCGGCCGAAACCGGGATGCCGCGGCGCGAAATCTATAATTTGGCCCTGGAGATCAAGAAGGCGGATGAAACGCCGTGACCCGGGCCCGCCGTCAAAAGGCGCAGCGCTGGGGTCTTGATGCGGAGACCCGTGCGGTTTGGCTTCTCCGGCTCAAGGGGTATCGCGTTCTCGACCGGCGGGTGCGGACACCGGTCGGCGAGATCGATGTGGTTGCCCGGCGCGGCGGCGTCGTCGCCATGGTCGAGGTCAAGGCGCGGGCCCACGTGCAAGACGCTCTGGAGGCCGTGACCGCACGTCAACAAGACCGCATCGCGCGGGCCGCCGCGGCGTATCTTGCGCGCCGGCCGGCGCTGGCGCGGCTGTCGATCCGCTTCGATATCGTTGTGGTCGTTCCGGGGCGTCCGCCACGGCATATCGCCGACGCTTGGCGGCCCACGACGTGAACAATATGGGAAATCCGCAAATCGGGGATTGAGGCCTGCGCCGAAACCTTCAAAAATAGTTGGGAAATTCACACCGGCCTTGGAAGACGAACCGTCCATGCGACATACCCTCATCCCCGCCATTGCATTGATCATGTCTTTGCCGTTGTTGTCGGGGTGCGCAAGCGTCGTCGTTGGCGGCGCCGCAGCTGCGGGCGTTGCGGCGTATCAAGAACGAGGCATAGATGGCGTCGCCCGGGATACGGCGACGGCAACCCGCCTGCGGGCGGCGCTGTTGGAAGAGGACGAGATCCTGTTTCGAGATGTCGGCATCGATGTCTATGAGGGGCGGGCGTTGATGACCGGCCGGGTCGCCAACGAAGACATGCGCGCCGATGCGATCCGTCTGGCGTGGTCGACGGACGGCGTCAAAGACGTCATCAACGAAATCAATGTCAGCCCCAATCCTCTCGCCGACATGGCCAACGACGCTTGGATCTCGGCGCAGCTCAAATCGACAATTACCTTCGATACCAAGATACTCGCCATCAACTACTCGATCGAGACCGTCGGCGGCGTGGTGTATTTGATCGGCATCGCGCAAAGCCAGGCGGAGCTGGATTTGGTGATGAACCATGCCCGCAACATCTCGTACGTGCGGCGGGTGGTGAGCCATGTGCGGATCAAGGATCCGGCACCGAAGGGTACGGGGGCGTGAGCGGCCGACGCGAACTCCGGGACGCCTTGGCCGCATACGGCGCGGCGGACAGCACGCCGGCCATCGGCTTGGCGGAGGTAGCGCTCTGGATCGGCGCCCTCGACCGGCCCGGGTTGCCATTGGCGAAGTACCGACGGCATCTGGACGAGCTTACCGAGAAGGTCGCAGGATACGCCCGCATCGAAGCCGGACCGGTCCCCGTAGACGTCATGGCCGAGGCATTAACCCAGGTGCTGGCCCGACATCACGGATACGGCGGCACCGAGACCGGCATCTACGAAGAGGATTGCTTCGACCTGACCCGGGTCATCGACCAACGCGCCGGCGGCAGTGAAGCGTTGGCGATCCTGCATACCGATATCGCCCGCCGCCATGGGTGGGCGACGGACGTGTTGCGCATTCCAGGGCGGCTTCTGTTGCGCTTCGACAACCTGGGCGAACGATGCATCGTCGACCCCATGGGCGACGGGCGACCCCTGACCCCCGCCGATATCCGCGCCATCGCCAAGGCGTTCGGCGGCAATGAAACGGAAATCGCCCCCGGTACGCTGTCGCCGCTTGACGACCGGACCGTCCTGTTGCGGTTGCTGACCGCGCGCAAGGCGGCGCTTTTGCGGTCGCGCAAACTTGAGGATGCGGCCGGCCTGATCGAGATCGCGTTGCTATTGGCGCCGGATAATCCGGGCTTGTGGCGGGAAAGCGGATTGCTGTACGCCCGGCTCGACCGGGTGCAGGCGGCGATCGACGCCTTGGAGGAGTACCTCCGCCTCGGCGACGAGAACACCGGGCGCTATCATACCACCATGCTCTTGCAAGAGCTCCGCGGTCGGCTCACATAAGCGGCCCGCCCCTTTCCCAATCCGAGGACCCCGCCATGACCCTTACCGTTGCGATCCAAATGGATCACGTCAGCAGCATCGACATCGACGGGGACAGCACCTTCGTCATGGCGCTGGAGGCTCAGAAACGCGGCTACAATGTGTTCCACTACGAGCCCGGCAGCCTGTTTATGAAGAACGGCCGTGTGCTGGCGCGCGCGGAGCCGATGCAGGTGCGTCGCGAGAAAGGCAATCACTTCGACTTGGGCGACGCAGCCGTCATTGATCTCGCGGCCGATACCGACGTGGTGTTGATGCGCCAGGACCCGCCGTTCGACATGGCCTACATCACGGCGACGCATTTGCTGGAACACGTGCACCCGGAAACCCTGGTCGTGAACGACCCGCGCGAGGTGCGGAACGCGCCGGAGAAACTGTTCGTCACCCGGTTCGCAGAATTCATGCCACCGACCCTGATCGCGACCGACCGAGACGAAATCCTGGCGTTCCGCGACGAGTACCAGGACATCATCGTCAAGCCACTGTTCGGCAACGGGGGTGCGGGCGTTTTTCACATCGCGCCCGGCGACGAAAACCTGAACGCGCTGTTGGAGATGTTCACCGATCTCTACCGCGAGCCGATCATCGTGCAGGCGTATCTGAAGGACGTGCGTTCCGGCGACAAACGGATCATCCTGATCGACGGCGAGGTTGCGGGGGCGACCAACCGGGTGCCGATGGAAGGAGAAGCACGCTCCAACATGCACGTCGGCGGCCGAGCGGAGCCATCGCAATTGACCGAACGGGAACGGGACATCTGCGCCGCGCTCGGCCCCGAATTGAAACAACGCGGGTTGCTGTTCGTCGGCATCGACGTGATCGGCGGCTATATGACCGAGATCAACGTGACCTCACCCACCGGCCTGCAGGAGATCAACCGCTTCGACGACGTTTGCCTGGAGGCTGATATCTGGAACGCGATCGAGGGAAAGCTCTGAAGTCGCGCGATTCCTCAACCGAATTTACCGGAGATGAAATCCTGGGTCAGCGTATGCACCGGGTTGTCGAAGATCTCGTCACGGGCGCCCGACTCGATCAACTCACCCAAGTGGAAGAAGGCCGCACGGTCACAGGTCCGAATCGCTTGTTCCATATTGTGGGTGACGATGATGATCGTATAGTCGCGGCGTAACTCGTCGATCAGATCCTCAATGCGTTGGGTCGCAACCGGATCGAGCGCGGAGCACGGCTCATCGAGAAGAATGACCTCGGGCTCATAGGCAAGGGCCCGGGCAATACAAAGGCGCTGCTGCTGGCCACCCGAGAGGCTGGTGCCGGGTTCCTGCAGGACGTCCTTCACTTCGTCCCACATATGGACGCGCCTGAGCGAACTCTCGACGAGTTCGTCGACCTCTTGGCGGGTGGTCACCTTGCCGTGGAGCTTTGGGGCATACGCGATGTTATGTACGATCGAGAACGGGAACGGATCGGGTTTCTGTGCGACGACGCCAAATCGGCTACGCAGGTGGGTAACGTCCAGCGACTTGTCGTAAATCTCTTCGCCGTCCATCAGGATCGAGCCCGTCAAGCGGACGATTGGGATAATCTCGAGCAATCGGTTCAGCGCTTTTAGAAACGTTGTCTTACCGCACCCTGACGGGCCGATCAGCGCCGTGACCTCATTTCGATTGATCGCAAAATTGATGTCTTTCAAAGCATGTTTCTCGCCATAGAAGACATTTAAATTCTCGGCGATCAGTTTCGGTAGATTGGATTGCACATGATGCCGTGGCGACCGTGTATCCAGCTCAACGTCGAACATAAGGGACCTCCCGATTCTCTGGTTATCGTCTTCAAGTAACGGTGATGCAGGAACAGTCTGCCGTTTCGGTAACCTGCCGGGACGTGCTGCCAAACACCATACTACGTAACGCCCCCAGGCCTCGCGTTCCCATCACGATCATCTCAACCTGTTCGCGCTTCGCCGTATCTGTGATGACATCGGCGGCGACACCTTCAACGACGTGCTCCGACGTGGGCGTCAATCCGGCTTCACCCAAGATCACGCGGGCCTTTTCGATGGCTAGGTCGGCGACAGCCTGACGTAGTCGAATGGTTTCTTCGGCCGCGGCGGCGGCGCGCACCCCTTCCATCATCCAGCTCGGAACATTTGCGATATGCGCTTGGTGGACAGTGGGGGACCGGTCAACGACGTGTTCTGTCTCTGCCATGACCCGGATCGATTCCGGGATCGGCGTATCGTCGATCACGGAAAGCAGAACCACATCGGCACGGCGAGACTTGGCGATATCGGCGCCGATATGGACGGCCCGCTCGGCGGAGATCGATCCGTCCGTCGCAACAAGGATTGACGTCATGTGCCCCTCCATCATCAATCGTTGAAGTTGCAGACAGTCAACCTGGGTCGTGCGGCGAGGGATTTGATTTAGGTCAAGATTGGATTCACGAACGGTCTGATTTTTTTGAATTTTTTATGACGTGGCGGCTCTATCCGTGGGCCGGCACGACCCCGAACACCTCCATACGAATGGCGGCGGGCATCAATGCCGGGGGCATGTTCCAAACGAAGAGCTTGAGCCGCCGGATCGCCGTCAGCGCCCAGGCGTTGCGGATTGCGTCGTCCTCGGTCTCATTGCCGTCCATCGCAATCGACAGACCGAGATAGTTGCAGTTCGAAAAAACCGTCGCATCGTCGAGCCCCGGCGGCACCCGCGCAATGAACCCGCCGGCGAATAAAAGCAACGGAATGGTCGCGGTCTCGACCGCATCCAGGCTTAGCGTTCCGGCGAAGTCGTGCATCTCGATGATGAGGCCCTTGCGCGCCGTTTCGTCGATTTGTTTGACCGCGTCGACGACTTTGCCGGCATTGCCGCTGCCAACCAGGGCGCGCGCACTCAACGGCACGATGACACGGCCGGCGATGTCGCCGGCCGCCAGCGCCGCCGCGACCGCAGTCAGGGTGCGGGCGCTGCCCTGGGCCAGGCCATCGGGCGTCGCCGATGCGGAAAAGCCCTGTCCCACCGAACCGGCTCCCGCGTGTACATACGCGGCATGTGATTTATCCGACGCCGGATCAAGGATCGGCAGAAACGATACGGTCATCTTGTTGGGCACCCCATCCCGATGGTTTTGAAAGTGTGCCAAACCGCCCCGGCCAGCGCCAGTGTGGCCTGCCGACACAAAACCAGCCGAGCCCGATCATAACCTCGATAAGAAAAGGAGAGGGCGATGGTCGCGCGTGCAGGCACGGTAGCGTTCCAGGGGATCGACGTCACGGACGTGGACGTGCAGGTGGAATTGTCGCCGGGGTTGCCGGCGTTCACCATCGTCGGTTTGCCGGACAAGGCGGTCGGCGAAAGCAAGGAACGGGTCCGCGCCGCACTCGGCGCCATGGGCCTGTCGCTGCCGCCGAAGCGCATCACCGTCAACTTGGCGCCCGCCGACGTGGTCAAGGAGGGGAGCCATTTTGACCTGCCGATCGCGCTCGGCATCCTCGGCGCCATGGGGGTGCTGTCGCCGGACGAAACTCGGCGGCTGCTGGCCATGGGCGAGCTGGCGCTGGACGGCGGGATCGCGCCGGTGCCGGGTGTACTGCCGGCCGCGTTGCATGCGGCGGCGACTGGTCGCGGCTTCGCCTGCGCCACGCCCCAGGGCAGCGAAGCGGTTTGGGCCGGCGAGGTGGAGGTAATTGCCGCCCCCGATCTGCTCAGCCTGGTGCAGCATGTCAAAGGCACAGCGCTGCTGGCCGCGCCGGAGCCGCGGCTGTTCGATGCGTTGCCGGATTATCCCGACCTCCTCGACGTCAAAGGGCAGGAAACCGCCAAACGCGGGCTCGAGATTGCCGCCGCTGGCGGACACAACCTGTTGATGACCGGACCGCCGGGGTCGGGGAAGTCGATGTTGGCGCATCGACTGCCCGGTATCCTGCCGCCGCTGGATGCGCACGAAATCCTCGAAATCTCGATGATCCAGTCCCTGGCAGGCGCGTTGCCGGACGGCGGGTTGACCCGGCGGCGGCCGTTTCGCGATCCGCATCATTCGGCGTCGGTCGCGGCGTTGGTCGGCGGCGGGCACCGGGTGCGGCCGGGCGAGATTTCCCTGGCGCACCGCGGCGTACTGTTTTTGGACGAGCTGCCCGAGTTTCACGGCAAGGCCCTGGAGGCGCTGCGCCAACCCCTGGAAACCGGACGGGTCAGCATCGCGCGGGCCAACAGCCACGTGGTCTATCCGGCGTCGTTCCAGTTGGTCGCAGCCATGAACCCGTGCCGCTGCGGGTATTTGTCGGACCCGGCAGCGGCGTGCCCGCGCGCGCCCCGCTGCGGCGCCGACTATCAATCCAAGGTCTCCGGTCCCTTGTTGGACCGGATCGATATCGCGCTCGAGGTGCCGCCTGTGCGTCCCGCGGACCTCAGCCTCCCGCCGCCGGGGGAGGGGACAGCGGACGTCGCCGCGCGGGTCGGCGCTGCCCGGTGCCGACAGCGCGCGCGGGCCGAGGCTTTGGACCACGGGACTCCGCCCCTCAACGCCCGGCTGGACGGCGCCGCCCTCCGTGAAGCCGCGCCGATGGAGCCTGCTGCCGAGACATTGCTGCGCGACGCCAGTGACCGGCTGCGCCTGTCGGCACGGGGGTATCACCGGGTGATCCGGGTGGCGCGCACCATCGCTGATCTGGACGCCGCCGACACCATCCGACGCCCCCATGTTGCGGAAGCCGTGGGCTACCGGCAAATGACGCCGGGACGAACTCTTGGAACCGCGCAAGGCTAGGGCTCCTGTCCGCGATGATCGGCCGTCTTGACATTGAGGAAATTTCGATATCCCATATATGAGATTATTTCTTGTTTATGGGATATCGATGACCGCCACCCTGACCATACGCCTTGCCGACCGGCTGCGAGACCTACGCCATGATCGTGGCTGGTCGCTGGCCGACCTGGCGGCTGCCAGCGGCGTCAGCCGTGCCACCCTTTCACGGCTGGAAAACGCCGAGGTCAGCCCGACCACCGAAGTGTTGGGCAAGCTTTGCAGCGCGTATCGCCTGACCCTGTCGCGCCTGATGGCGATGGTCGAAAGCG
Organism: Rhodospirillales bacterium; assembly: GCA_965601835.1. Classification (GTDB taxonomy): domain Bacteria; phylum Pseudomonadota; class Alphaproteobacteria; order Rhodospirillales; family Casp-alpha2; genus UBA4479. The sequence continues at coordinate 2,531,652 of OZ271842.1, read as the reverse complement.
CCTACGCCCCGGTGGTGCGCCGTGCCGAACAGGAAGTATGGCACGACGCCGAGACGGGGTTCATCCGCCGGGTCGTCTCGCCCCCGTCCGAGCAACTGGCGGCGGAAGTCATCGCCGCGGAACTGGCGCCGGGCGCGCACATCACCTATCCCGGCCCCGCCCATCCCGGCCAGGAACACCATCTGGTGATGCAAAAGGGAACCTTGGAGGTCACGGTCGAAGGCATCACATTTTCCATCGGGCCCGGGGATTGCCTGCGCTACCGGCTGGACGGGCCGACCGGATTCCGCAACCCCGGCAACGACCCCACCGCCTACCTTCTGGTCCTGATTTGAGGCCCTGCCCATGACCGATACCATTCATCGCCTCCTTCCCGCCGATCTGGACGCCACCTGGGCGGATCTCGCCGAGGTCCTGCACGCGACCGTGCACGACGGGGCCGCCGTCAGTTTCGTGTGGCCGTTCAGTCTGGACGACAGCCGGGATTTTTGGGCGACCAAGGTGTTTCCCGCCGTGCGCACTGGCGGGTGCCGGCTGTTCGCCGCCACCGTCGATGGGCGGGTCGTCGGCACGGTGCAACTGCAGATCGACCTGCCGCCCAACCAGCCGCACAGAGGCGAAGTCTCGAAGCTGTTGGTGCACCCGGAATTTCGCCACCGGGGATTGGCGCGCGCACTGATGCAGGCCCTGGAAGACGATGCGGCGGACCTGGGCAAATCCCTGATCACGCTGGATACCCGGTCCGACAGCGACGCGGCGCCGCTCTACCGCGCCATCGGATACCACGTCACCGGCGAGGTCCCGCACTTCGCCTTGAACGCGGACGGCAGCGGATATCATTCGACCACCTACATGCACAAACTGATCTGAGGCCGCTGGCGCGCGTATCGGGTATAGTGACCCCGAACCATGCGGAGGCTTCGTCATGCCCTGTCGTCCCACGCCCGTTCTCTCGGCCGCGCTCCTCGCCGCCGCGTTGTTGTTGCCCGCCGCCGCCCAGGCCTGCGGCCCGAACGTGGAGATCTCCTTCACCGAAACCGCGCCGAAGGACATCTTCGACATCCGCAACAAATCGGATGACGGCTGGCAGCTGGTGTCCCTGGCGTTCGATCTCAGCCCGTCGCACGGCGGTCTGATCTTCGACACCGATGTCGGCGGGCTCGGCGAAAACGTGGCGCAACCGTTCGAGCTTGCCGGCGGCAATGCGCAACTGACGACCATGCCGACGGTGTCCGACGGCGATGCGGCGATGCTGATGCTGTTTTCCGGTTTCGCCCCCGGCCAAAGCTTCGTCTTCACCATCGACTTGGACGACCGCCTCACGGAGAGCGACATGGGCCAGACCATGATTTCCGGCGCCGAGATCGAAGGCACCAAGGCGCGCGGTCTGATGCGTCACCCGGACGGCCGGGAACTGACCGCCGAGGGCACCTTCGATCGCGACAGCGAAGCGCGGCTGTCGGCGGGGCCGTGCGTTTGATCTGAGCCTCAGCTCTTCAGCGTGAAGTCGCCGGCCTCGATGGTGGAGCGGTCGGCGCCCGTGACATTGGCGATCTGATAGGAGTTACTGTCGGTCATGGCGCTGGCGTCATCGGTGTACCAGACCTCCGCACCGCCGCCGCCCGTCGCCGCCCCCAGGACCACGATCCCGGCGTTGGCGACGCCGCCCGACAGGTCCTGCGGTGTGGCGTTCAAGGCGGTGGTATCGGCCTCGAAGTAGTTGGCGCCGTCGGTCAATGTCCCCGAGGCACCGAGCCCGAAGTCCCCGTTCGACAGCGCGAACAGGTCGCCTTCCGATGCGTTGTAATCAGCGATGATATCGAGGCCCAAAGACGACACGGTCTCCAACGTTGTCGCCCCTTCGCCGCCTTCGAACTGGAACGTATCGGTGCCCGACCCGCCGGTCAGGGTATCGGCGCCCTGGCCGCCGATCAGAATATCGTCGTCGGCGTATCCAAAGATATTGTCGTCGCCGGCCTCACCCCACAGCGCATCGCCGCCGCCGCCGCCGTCCAGAGTATCGTCGCCCGCACCACCGGCCAGATAATCGGCGCCGGGCACGGCACTGCCGAGATCGAAACCAAATTCGGAGGTATCGGTGGGCACGTCGCCATAGAGCGTGTCGTCCCCCGCCCCGCCCCACAAGCTGTCGTCGCCCGCCCCGCCCGACATCACATCGGCGCCGCCGGCATCGAAGGTGGGGGTGGTCAGCGGGCTTCCCGTGTCATGCACACCGGCGAAGTAGTTGGTGGGCAAGTCTCCGTACAAGAAGTCGTCGGCCTCGAACCCGGCAACGGTCGAGGTCGTGTTCTCGGCGACAAGAAAATCCGCAAGGCTGGTGCCGCGCAGCACGTCCTCGGCGGGGCCGGGGATGGAGGCCTCGGCGATGGAAGGATCGTCATTTCGATCGTCGTCATCGGGTCGGCGTGCCAGATTGATGACGATCGGCGTGAAAGAAAAGTTGAACCCGAAGGTACCGTCGATGCCTCCAAGGCCAAATCCACCGACCAATCCGTCACCGCCTTCGCCGCCGATCAGAACCTCCGACCCGATGGCGCCGGTCTCGCCATCGCCCGCGACGAAACCGCCCTCGCCGCCGGCGACGATGATGTCCCCGTCGACCTCTTCGCCGTCGATCAAACCGTCCGGCCCCGCCGCCAACACAAGATCGGCGCTCGCTTTGCCGCCATAGGTCTGGGCCGCGATGACGGCACGGGTCATGGCGCTTTCCGAGCCCAGGCCATCGGCCATCGCCTGGGCATAGGCTTCTTGCGCGGCGGCCCGGCCGGCGGCGACCGCCGCCGCGTCCACGTTCATGCTGGCGGTGGTGAACGATGTCCAATCGCCGCGCACCGCCGCCGGGTCGTCGGGGGCGGGCGGCTTCAGCAGATCGGGATCGATGGCCGACAGCTCGCGCTCGACCACGGTTTCGACGATTTCCGCAGCGGTGCTCGCTTCCTGGGCGATCCGTTCCGCCACGTCGGCGTCGCGGGCCGCAGCCTCGGTGGCTGCTTCCGCCGCACGCAGGGCGGCGGCCGCCGCTTGCTCCGCCGCGTCCGCTTCGGCAACGGCGAGGGCGCGGGCTTCCTCGGCGGCTTGCGCCTCTTGCGCGATCCGTTGCGCCTCGGCGAATGCCTCTTCCTTGGCCCGCGCCTCTTCGAGGATCGCCAACGCTTCGTTGCGCGCCTCCTCGGCTGCTGCCAGTGCTTGGCGCACCGCTTCTTCCGCCGCCGCCAATCGTTCCGCGGCCTGACCCTGCGCCAGATCGGTCTCGGCCACATCGCGGGCAGCCTGCTCCTCGCGCACAGCGGCGGCATCGGCGTCGCGGATCGCGTCCTCGAACGCCTGGTCGCGGCGATCCGACTCCACAGCGATCTCGCGGGCCTGATCGCGCAGCGCGGCCAAGGTGCCCTGTTCCGCCAACGCCGCTTCTTTTGCCTGCGCCGCTTGCGTACGGGCCGCCTGTTCAGCGGCCGAAGCGTCGCTGATCGCGGCATCCGCTGTCTCGCGGGCGGCGGCGGCGATGGCGGCCTTGCGCGCGGCGATCTCGAACGCGGTGTCCCGGTCGACCTGCAACGCATCGCCGAGGGTTTCCGCGATCGGCGAATCTGGGACGGCAAAGCCCTCGTCGTCGACGGCGCGCCCGGCCGGATCGTCGCCACGCTCGGCGCGCAGCAGGGACGCCGGCATCACCGCGCCGGCATCGGGCAACGCCGTCACGGCGTCGCCGTAAAAGCTCACCGCGTCGCGGGGGCCGAGCCGGAACAAACCGGTGGGGGCGGAAAAGAAGTCGTCGACGCTGAGGGTCTCGTAGGACGCCTCGAGGATCTCCGCCCCGCCCGGATTGAAGACCTTGAGCACCCCGTCGCCGGCGTCGGCGGCGCGCAGGTACGTGACGGTCGCCGCGCCGTCCGGTTCCGCCCGGCCCGCACCCGACGCCCCGTCTACGGCAACGCTGAACGACGGGGTCTTGATTACAAACGCCCCGTCGTGGGCGGCGATCCCGCCACCGGCAAACGTGAACGGGCCTTCCTGGACCACGAACGTCGCCGCGGCCGAGCCGCCGTCCGGATCGTAAATCACGTCGTCAACGATCGCCTTGCCACGGGGCCCGAGCGCAAAGGTGCTTTCGTCCGCAAACAGCATCCCGGCGGAGCCATCGGCGGCGGTCTCGAACCGGTCGCCGCGGCCGATCAGCATCCCCGGTTCCGCGTCGAGCCGCGTGCCGTCGGCACGGACAATGGTGACCTCGCCTTCCACCGTTTCGACCCGGCCCACGGGCGCGGCAACCGGAGCCGCAACGGGGGCAGCAAAGGGATCGGCGCCAGCCAGCGCCGAGACCACGTCAGGCGCCACCAACGCACCGGCGTCGGTGGTCAGCGGCGGTGGATTGGGGCTGTCGAAATAATCAGCGACGATCAGCCGCGAGCCGTCGGCAAGCTCGATCAACAGGTCCCCGTCGGCGCGTGCGAATACCGCGTCCGACAGCAGTCCGCCGCCCGGAATGATGACCGGCCCATCGGCAGGCACACGAAGCGTCTCGATCGCACCCGGCACATCCGGCAGAGGGACTGTTTCGATATCGTATCTATTCGTCATGGGACCGCATCGAGCTCGCGAAACTCAAGATGCAGTAGAGTACGATATGCGCACCCCTATGGATAGGGGTTATTCTGTGGATCGTTCCGTTCGCCGGCGTTTATATGCAGTGCACAAAAAACAGGCGGCCAGTCTCGGCACCGGTAGCGGAACGTTATGGCAGGGAGACCATCCGGCCGATTTTTTGACCGCCGAGGATGTGCAGATGCAGGTGTGGCACCTCTTGCATACCGTTCGGCCCGCAGTTGGAAATGACCCGGTACCCGCCGTCGGCGACCCCTGTCTGCCGGGCGACCGTGCCGACGGCACGGGTCAGCGCGGCAATTTCGGTGTCCGAGGCATTCTCGCGAAAATCGTCCCAATCCGTGTATGCGCCTTTGGGGATCACCAAGACATGCACCGCTGCCTGCGGGGCGATATCGTTGAACGCCAGACAGTGATCGTCTTCGTAGACTTTGTCGCAGGGGATCTCGCCCCGAAGGATTTTCGCGAAAATGTTCTGGTCGTCGTAGGCCATGTGGTTCGCTCCCTGTCGATGCGCGGGCTCAGGCGCCGCGGCTGTTCTTTTCCTCGATCCCGGATACGCCCTCGCGCCGCGCCAATTCGGCATAGACATCCTGCGGGCTCAGGCCTTTGGCCGCCAACATCACCAGGAGATGATAGATCAGATCGGCGCTCTCACGCACAACGGCATCGTCGCTTTCGGTCAGCGCGGCGATGGTCACCTCGGCGGCCTCCTCGCTCAGCTTCTTACCGATCTTCGGCGGGCCGCCGACCAAAAGCTTGGCGGAATAGGAGGTGTCGGCATCCGCGCCCTTGCGCGATTGGATCACGGCGAACAGGCGGTCGAGGACGGCGGCGGTCTCGTCGGTCATGGCGGAACTCCTCAGGCGTCGCGCACCGGCACGCCGGCGGCGTGCATGTGCGCCTTTGCCTCGGCGATCGTATAGGTGCCGAAATGAAAGATCGAGGCGGCCAGCACCGCCGACGCATGTCCTTCGGTCACCCCTTCGACCAGGTGATCCAAGGTACCGACACCGCCCGAGGCGATAACGGGAATACCGACCGCATCGGACACCGCACGGGTCAGCGGCAGGTTAAACCCCTGCTTGGTGCCGTCCCGGTCCATGGAGGTGAGCAGGATTTCCCCCGCACCCAGGTCTTCCATCTTCTGCGCCCAGGCGACGGCGTCGATGCCGGTCGGCTTGCGCCCACCGTGGGTAAAAATTTCGAAGGTGTCCGGACCGGTCGCCTTGGCGTCGATGGCCACCACAATGCACTGGGTGCCGAACTTCTCGGCGGCCTCGCGCACGAAATCCGGATTGTGCACGGCGGCGGTATTGATCGAGACCTTGTCGGCACCCGCCAGCAAGAGCTTGCGGATATCTTCCGTCGTGCGCACGCCGCCGCCGACGGTCAGCGGCATGAAGCACTGCTCCGCCGTTCGCGCGACCACATCGAAAATCGTGTCGCGGTCTTCATGGCTGGCGGTGATGTCGAGGAAACAGAGCTCATCGGCGCCGGCGGCATCGTACACGCGGGCCTGCTCCACCGGATCGCCGGCATCGACCAGATCGACGAAATTGACCCCTTTGACGACGCGCCCGTTGTCGACATCGAGGCACGGGATGATGCGGACCTTGAGGCTCATGCCGCGTCCTTTCCGGCCAACAACGCCACCGCCTGGGCGGGATCGATCCTGCCGTCATAGACGGCGCGGCCGGAAATCACCCCTTCGAACAGGCCGGCGGCATTCTCCCGGATCCCCTGCAAATCCTGCATCGACGACACGCCGCCCGACAGAATCACCGGGATGTCGACCGCGGTCGCCAACGCCAGCGTGGCATCGAGGTTCGGACCCTGCATCGCGCCGTCGCGGCCGATGTCGGTGAAGATCAATGCCGCCGCTCCCGCATCCTCGAACCGCTTGGCGAGCTCGACGGTTTCAAGCGACGTCGCCTCGGCCCAGCCTTCGACGGCGACCATGCCGTCGCGGGAATCGATGCCGAGGGCAACCCGGCCCGGGAACGCCTTGCATGCGGTGCGCACCAACGCCGGATCGCGGACCGCGACGGTGCCGAGGATCACGCGGCTGAGCCCACGGTCGAGCCAGCCTTCGATCGTTTCCATGTTGCGGATACCGCCACCCAACTGCACCTTTATGTCGACACGGTCCAGAACCGCGGTGACGGCATCGGCGTTGGCCGGCCGGCCGGCGAAGGCCCCGTCCAGATCCACCATGTGCAGCCAGGTGCAGCCGGCGGCGGCGAACGATGCCGCCTGGGCCGCAGGGTCGTCGTTGAACACGGTCGCTTGGTCCATGTCGCCATGCACCAGACGCACGCACTGGCCGTCCTTGAGATCGATGGCCGGAAAGAAAATCATGGCGCCCACCGCAGAAAGTTATGGATGATGCGAAGACCCGCGACTTGGCTTTTTTCCGGGTGGAACTGGGTGCCAACCATGTTATCACGGCCGACCGCCGCCGTGATCTCCGCCCCGTAATGCACCGACGCCAGGCGTTGCGCCGGGTCCTCCGGCTGCAGGTGATAGGAGTGCACGAAATACACATGCATCCCCGATGCGATACCGCGAAACAGCGGATGATGGGTTTCCGGCAGCACCAGCTCGTTCCAGCCCATATGCGGGATTTTTAGCGCGGGGTCGTCCGGCTCGATATGCTCGACGTCGCCCGGAATCCAATCGAAACCTGTCGTCTCGCCGTGCTCCAGCCCGCGGGTCGCCATCAACTGCATCCCGACGCAGATGCCGAAGAACGGCTTGCCCGCGTCTTCGACGTGCTCACGGATCGCGTCGGCCATGCCGTCGACCGCCATCAGACCTTGTTTGCAGTCGGCGAATGCGCCCACCCCCGGCAGCACCACCCGATCGGCGCGGCGCACAGCGTCCGGATCCGAGGTAACGGTCACTGGCATGCTGAGCCCGGCATCGGTCACGGCACGCTGAAACGACTTTTCCGCCGAGCGCAGATTGCCGGAGCCGTAATCGACGATGGCAACGGTCATGGGAAAATCCCGCGTGGCGTCACGTCGGCCCCATCGAGAAACCGGCGCGTTGCGTCTTCGGCGTTCTTGCCGCTGACCACGGCGACTTCCTGAAACCCCCGGCCGGCCAGATTGCGGCGCCTGAGATCGTTGCCGAGATAGCCGATCGCCACCGCCAGCGCGATGGTGACGACGGCGTCAACGACCTCGCCGACGCCAAGCGCCGCCAACCCGAAGCCGACAAGCATCAAGACCGCGAACAGACCGATGGCCACCCACCACATGCGGGTGAACAGCGCCCAGACGAACGTGAACACAAACGCCGGCCACGAGAACCCTTCCTTCACCAGGATCAGGTCCTTGTCGGCACGCCGGCCATGCTCGCGAAGATGAACCGAATAAAGCCGCATCGACGGCCTCCCGCGTTACAACACACCTTTGGTCGACGGGACCTCGTCGGCCTTGCGGGGATCGATCTCGATCGCTTCGCGCAACGCCCGGGCGAGGCCTTTGTAACAGGACTCGACGATATGGTGGTTGTTCTCGCCGTAGAGGTTCTCGACATGGAGCGTGATTCCAGCGGCTTGCGCGAAGGCCTGGAACCATTCTTTGAACAATTCCGTGTCCATGTCGCCGAGCTTGGGCCGCGAGAAATCGACCCGCCAGATCAGATACGGACGGTTGGAAATGTCCAACGCGACGCGGCTGAGGGTCTCGTCCATCGGGATCAGGGCCGAGCCGTAACGGGTGATACCCTTGCGCTCGCCCAGCGCTTGCGCGACCGCCTCACCAATGGCGATACCGGTATCCTCGGTGGTGTGGTGAAAATCGATATGCAGGTCGCCCTTCGCCTTGACGGTCAAGTCGATCAGGCTGTGCCGCGACAGCTGCTCCAGCATGTGATCGAGAAAGCCGATTCCGGTCGACACGTCATAGGTGCCGGTGCCGTCCAGGGTCACGGAGACGGAAATCTCTGTCTCCTTGGTCGTGCGCGCGATGGATCCGGTGCGCATGGGGCGGTCCTCCAATTCAAGTCGCGCCCGTTCTAGCAGGTCGCATAAGGGTTCGCCAGTCCCGAGCGGGCGGTGGCTTGACCGCCGCGCCGAACCGGACCACATAGGGCATCGAGGCGCGCGTCCGGCGCACCGCTGTATTGAAGGAGCCGACATGGCCCAAGAGTCCCAACCCACCATCTGGCACGGCACCACCATCGTCTCGGTCCGCAAGAACGGCAACGTTGTGGTCGCCGGCGACGGCCAGGTGAGCCTGGGCGACACGGTGATCAAATCCAACGCCCGCAAGGTGCGCCGCCTCGCCGACGATAGCGTCATCGCCGGATTCGCAGGTGCCACGGCCGACGCCTTCACCCTGTTCGAACGGCTGGAAGGCAAGTTGGACCAGTACCCCGGCCAGTTGATGCGCGCCGCGGTGGAGCTGGCGAAGGACTGGCGAACGGACCGGTACCTCCGCCGCCTGGAGGCCATGATGGCCGTCGCCGACAAGGACGTGTCGCTGATCCTGACCGGGACCGGCGATGTGCTGGAACCGGCGGACGGGCTGATCGGGATCGGGTCCGGCGGCAACTATGCACTGTCCGCGGCCAAAGCCTTGGCCGATCGGGACGACATGGACGCCGAGGCCATCGCCCGCCGGGCCATGCAGATCGCCGCCGACATTTGTGTCTACACCAACGAAAACGTGGTCGTCGAAACCCTATGACAAACTTCACCCCCCGCGAAATCGTCTCCGAACTGGATCGCTTCATCGTCGGCCAGAACGACGCCAAGAAGGCGGTCGCCATCGCGCTCAGGAACCGCTGGCGGCGCCAGCAGCTGGACGGGCAGATGCGCGAAGAGGTGCTGCCGAAGAACATCCTGATGATCGGGCCGACCGGCGTCGGCAAGACGGAGATCGCGCGGCGCTTGGCGAAACTGGCGCAGGCACCGTTCCTCAAAGTCGAAGCCACCAAGTTCACCGAAGTCGGTTACGTCGGCCGTGATGTGGAGCAAATCATCCGCGACCTGGTCGAAGTCGCCATCCATATGGCCCGCGACGACAAGCGCCGCAGCGTCGAGGCGCAAGCCGAGCTCAACGCCGAAAATCGCGTGGTGGACGCCCTGGTCGGCGAGGGCGCCTCGAAGGAAACCAAAGAACGGTTCCGCACCATGCTGCGCAACGGTGAGTTGGGCGACAAGGAAATCGAGATCGAAGTGTCGGATCACGGCGGCGGCGGCATGCCGACCTTCGACATCCCCGGCATGCCGGGCGCGCAGATGGGGATGATCAACATCAACGACATGCTGGGCAAAGCGTTCGGCCAGCCGACCAAGAAGAAGCGCATGACGGTGGACGATTCCTACCACATCTTGCTGCAGGACGAAGCCGACAAGCTGTTGGACGACGAAGATGTCGTGAAGGACGCCATCGCCAATGTGGAGAACAACGGCATCGTGTTCCTGGACGAGATCGACAAGATCACCGCGCGCGCCGAGCGCCAGGGCGCCGATGTCAGCCGCGAAGGGGTACAACGGGACCTGTTGCCGTTGATCGAGGGGACCACCGTCGCCACCAAGCACGGCGCGGTGAAAACCGACCACATCCTGTTCATCGCCTCAGGCGCCTTCCACCTGTCGAAGCCGGCGGACATGCTGCCGGAACTGCAGGGGCGGCTGCCGATCCGAGTCAACCTAAACGCCCTGACCCGCGACGATTTCGTGCGCATTCTGACCGAGCCCGAAGCGAGCCTGGTCAAACAGTACACCGCGTTGATGAACGTCGAAGAGGTGGCGCTGGACTTCACCGACGATGCCATCGGCGAATTGGCCGACCTCGCCGCGGAGATTAATCAGGGCGTGGAGAACATCGGCGCGCGGCGCCTGCACACGGTGATGGAAAAGTTGTTGGAAGAGCTGAGCTTCACGGCCAGCGACCGGCCCGGCGAAACGGTGACCGTCGATGCCGAGTACGTGCGCAGCCAGGTCAGCGACCTGGCCCGTAATGCGGACATCAGCAAGTTTATTCTATGATTTGAATCAGTGTGTTGGCCCGCTTGGCTGAGAACCGACGCGAAGATGGATTTCGGCGATGATCCAATCCAGGGTATCGTCGTCCATCTCCTGCACATGGTGCGCGAGCAGGTTGGCAAGCTCCGTCGCCTTGGGGCTGAGGCCCGCCGTATCGACCGTCACGCGCGGGTGCGACAGGTCTGCAAGTCTCTGTAATTCCTCGGATTCATCCCACATCAGGCTGAAATAACCGCAGATCTGCGCAACCAGGCCCGAGGTCGGCTTGCCGCGGTGACCATGTTCCAACGCGGAAAAGTACGCCGCCGACACACCGAGATCGGCAGCCATGTCTTTCAACGAAATATTGCGCGCCAAGCGGTGTTCGCGGACACGTTTACCAAACGGAGTCATGTCCGCAGTCTAAGCCATTAATTCTTAACAAATTATGGCGAACCGCCGCTGCGGGTGCGCTTCAAACGTATGTACAGCGCCCCTTCGCCGCCATCCTTGACAGCGGCATAGGAAAACCCGCTAACCCATTGGCGGATAGGCATTTCGTTCAACCAGCGGGGCACCATGTCCTTGAGCACGCCGGGACGCCCGGCGACCGGATCACCCTTGCCGGTGATCACCAGGACCGTGCGGTGGCCGCGGTCGATGCCGCGGGCGATAAACCCGGTCAGGGCGTCGTGCGCCGCGCGCTGGGTGTGGCCATGCAGGTCCAACCGTGCGTCGATCATCAGCTTCCCCCGTTTCAGGCGCCGCGCCGTCTTGCCGTCCATCCCGACAGAGCCGCCATGGGTCAGCGCCGGGGGCGCTTTGGTGGCGGGCACGTCGGGGGGCGGCAGGTGCGCGCGGCGGCGCGGGGTCGCGTGCGGCCGTGCGGGCGGCGGCGGCGCGCTTTCGTCCGGATCCACGTCCAAAGGGGCTGTACGATTGACTGTTTCCGTCACGTGTCGCCACAGGGCCCGCTCTTCGGCGCTGAGGGGCCGGCCGGCCTTGGTGCGGTCGGAGCGGGATCCGCCGCCACCCATCTCAGGCGTCGTCGGTCTCGGAAACGATGAGGATATGCAGGCGCTGCGGCCCGTGCGCGCCCAACAGCAGGGTTTGTTCGATATCTGCGGTGCGCGAGGGCCCGGTGACCCAGTTCACGGTCCGCGGCAACGTGCCCGGCTTGCCGTCGGCGGCGGCCTGAGCCCGCAGCCGTTGCCAGACGGTCTCGTAATCGCCGGCAATATCCGACGCCCGGACCACGACGATATGATCCAACGGCAAGAAATTCAGCGATGTCGGGCTTTGCGGGCTCGACGCCAAGACCAGCGTCCCCGTTTCCGCGACGCCACCGACCGCCATACTGACGGAAACCGGATCATTGCCGTCAGCGGCGCCGCGATCGACCATCAATGACGTCGCCGCCGTCCACGGCAGGTCCGTCAGCAGCGGATGCGGCGCCAGTTTCACCGTCGCCGGGAGTTGATGCGCCCGCAGATAAGCACTGACCGCTTCTGGTACGTTATCGAAACGATCAAGCGTGTGGGTTGTTGCGTTCACGCGCTCCGCTTCTTCACAGAAAAGCGCGATGCGTTGCTCTTGAGTCAGGTCGCCTCGTGCGGGCACAAGGTTAGAAGAATGCTCTTGGAGTCGCGCCGCAACCGCATCACGCGAATTAGAGTCGGTCTTTTGCGCTAATCCGGCACGTATCTTGGTCAGGATTTGCTCGCGAGCCGCCATCAGACCACACCTCTCCGGATAAGCTCACCACTTTGATCGCCGCGAGCGCCTTTGTGGTATTGGCTGATGAACGTGTCCCCGGCGGGCGCGGCCAAGTCCCGTTTCGACGTCCATCCGCCGGCCAAGGGAAGGCGCCTAAAGCGCCCGCGCCATCCGAACTGTCCAAGGACCGCGACACCGACGGTCATTGCCCAACGGTACAGCCTGGGCCGTTTTGCCAGCCATGCCCACCCACGCAGCGCCCAGCGCGCCTGGGCCGAGCCGATCTCCGCCCGGTACTGCCGTTCGCGCCATTTGCGCAACATCTTCGGCAAGGGTATGCGCATGGGGCACACGCTCTCGCACTTACCGCAGAGCGTCGACGCATTCGGCAAGTGCGCCGCTTCGTCCATGCCGATCAAATTGGGAATCAAGACCGCACCCATGGGGCCGGAATACACCCATCCATAGGCATGTCCACCGACCGATTTGTAGATCGGACAATGATTGAGGCAAGCGCCGCATCTTATACAACGGAGCATCTCGTGAAACTCACTGCCGATCATGTCGGAACGGCCGTTATCCAGGAGCACCACGTGGTATTCCTCCGGCCCATCCAAGTCGTCCGGTCGTTTCGGTCCCGTACAAAACGTCGTGTAGACCGTGATCTCTTGCCCCGTCGCCGAGCGCGCCAGAACCCGCAGGATCGTCGAGGCATCCTCCAAGGTGGGCACGATCTTTTCGATACTGGCGATCACGATATGGACGCGGGGAATGTTGTTGGTCAGGTCTGCGTTGCCTTCGTTGGTGACCAGGACGTTGGTGCCCGTCTCGGCGATCAGCATATTGGCCCCGGTCAAGCCCACGTCGGCATTGAGGAACTGGTCGCGAAGCTTGGCGCGCGCCTCTTCCAATAGGGCGCGGGGCTCCTCGAGGGGTCGTTCCGCATCCAAATCGGTATGCGCATCTCGGAACGTCTCGGCCACCTGTTGCTTCGACAGGTGGATCGCGGGCGCGATGATGTGGCTCGGCGGCTCCTTGCGCAGCTGAATGATGTACTCGCCCAGATCCGTCTCGATCGGCGCAATACCGTTTTGTTCCAGAAATGAATTGACGCCGATCTCCTCTGAGATCATCGACTTGCTCTTGGCGACCGTCTTGGCGTTCGCTCTCTGGCAGATCTCAAGGATTTTTTGCCGCGCGTCTTCGGCCGTGGCGCACCAATGCACGTGCCCGCCGCTATCGATCACCTTTTGCTCATATACCTCGAGGTATGTGTCCAGATTCTCGAGCACGTGGTTCTTGATGTCACGCGCCTGATCGCGAAGGTCCTCGAATTCCGGCAAGCGCGCCGCCGCCTGCAGCCGCTTGACCGGAAATCCAACCGCCAACTTGGCAAGGGCATCTTGCAAAGGCGCGTCGTCGAGGGCGGCGCGGGCGTTTTGTTTGAACTGCGGGGCCGACGATTCCATCGTTTAGGGGTTCCTTCGATTAAGACGCATCGGGGGGCTCGCCGATCGCCGGCGCCGCCGTCATCCCCGCCAAGACCTCGGCCGTGTGCCGCGCCTCGATATCCAAGCCGCGGCGCTGCAGTCGCCCGGCCATGTTCATGAGGCACCCGAGGTCGCCCGCCAACAATGTCGTCGCGCCGGTGGCGACGATGTCGTCGACCTTGGCATCGACCATTTTCTCCGAGATGTCCGGATACTTCACACAGAACAAGCCGCCGAACCCACAGCAGGTCTCGGTCTCGTTGCCCTCGGCGAGGGACAGCCCGTTGACCTTGGACAACAAGGCGCGGGGCTGCTCCTTGATCCCAAGCTCCCGCAATCCCGAACAGGAATCGTGATAGGTGACGGTCCCTTCGAACGCGGCGTCGGTGGATTGCACCTGCATCACATCGGTCAGAAAAGACAGCAGTTCCCAAGTCTTGTCGGCAAGCGCCTGCGCGCGCGGCGCCCATTCCGCATCCCCGGCGAAGGCCTCGGGATAATGGTGTTTGATCATGCCGCCGCAGGACCCGGACGGCACCACGACATAGTCATAGGCCTCGAAGGTTTCGATCACGTTCTTGGCTATATCCTGGGTATCGGGCACATCGCCGGAGTTGTAGGCGGGTTGACCGCAACAGGTCTGCGACGGCGGCACCTCGACGGTGCAACCGGCATCCTCCAAGAGTTTCACGGTGGCGAACCCAACGACGGGACGCATGAGATCGACGAGGCACGTCGCGAATAGGCCGACGCGGGGCGCGGAAGAGTTGGTCATACACCGAGAATGAAAGCTGGCTTCGGTTTGTGCAAGTCCGACGTCGGCAGCGTCAGGAGGCGGGCGCACCCGTCGCGGCAACTCGGGGCAATAAAAGGAAGTACCGGCCGTCCTGTTTCATCAGACCGGCGCGCAGGCCGGCCTCGTCGCCAAAGCCCCAAAACACGTCGCCGCGAACCGGCCCAAGGATGGCGCTTCCGGTATCCTGTGTCACCATGATCCGCCGCAGCGGCGCATCGTCGGCGAGCGGATCCGTGGTCTCGAGCCAAAGCGGCACACCGTAGGGAATAAACGCATCGTCGATGGCGAGGCTGCGGCCCGGCGTCAGCGGCACCCCTTGTGCACCGATCGGCCCTTCACCTTCGATCACCCGAAAGAACACATAGGACCGGTTGCGGTCCATCAGCGCCGTCCCGGCGACGGGGTTGGTCCGCAACCATTGACGAATGGACGGTGCGGTCACATCCTCAAGCCGCATTTGACCCATGCCGACCAATTCGCGGCCGATCGAGGTATAGCGATGTCCGTTCCGTCCCGCATATCCCAAGCGGATGTGCGAGCCGTCCGGCAGCAACACACGGCCCGAACCTTGGACCTGCATGAAGAACTTATCGACGGCATCGTCGACCCACAAAATCTCCAAGCCCTGGCCCCGCAACGCGCCGCCATTAATCGCGGCGCGATCGTGGTACGGCACCAACTTCGAGCCTTCCAAGCGCCCGGCCAGCTGGGCGCCGGCGTACTCATCCCGATATGACCCGAGATCGATCGACACGATATCCTTGGGCCGCGAATAGATGGGGATCTCGAACCCCGGCTCCGGGCCCCAGCGGCCGTTGATCTCGGGCTCGTAATACCCGGTGAACAGACCGATCGAATCCCCACCGTCACCCGCCAGATACGGGATAAAGCGGCTTTCGAAGAAGTACTTGGCTTCGACCGTATTGCCTGGACGGATGCGCGCCGCGTCCTCGCAGATCGCCTGCCAGTGACCGATGGTCCCCATGCGCCGGTCGTCGCCCATTTCCAGACCCGGCGCGCGGTCCTGCAGCCGTGCGCAGGAGCGCAGGAACACCGGCAACGATGCCGCGTGATCTTCGCCGTCCCAGCCGGGCAGGTTTTCGAAATCGGTTTCCGTCAGAAAAAGCGCCGGCGGTTGATCCGTAGCCGGTGTTCCAACCGGCACAGGGATATTCAAAGGCGCGCAGCCGATGACGCTCAAACCGGCAATGAGGAGGGCGATGGGTCCGAAGCGGCCGGGCATGCCAAGGGGTCCGCTCAGTTGTTGCTTTCCGTCCCGATCAGGGTCCAGTTCGGGTCCGACGACCGGGTGTCGCGCGAGAAGGTCCAGAAGTCGGTGACGTCAATCACCTCGTTGGGGTTGCCGTCGATGACATTGCCTTCGGCGTCGCGCAGAACGCTGATTTGCTCGGAAATGAATTTCACGGTCACGACGGCGTGCTGTGAGTCCATCTGCGCTTCGATGATCTTGGCGCTCCGGATACCCACCAAGGTGTCTTCCAGCACTTCACCCTCGCGCTCGCGCTCGGTGATCGCCTCGTCGAAGTTGCCATACACATCGGGGCTGAGAAGTCCCTTTAAGGTCGCCCGATCGCCCGCCGCAAACGCGGTCAAAATCATGTCGAACGCCATCTTCGCACCTTCGGCGAACTGGTCCGGATGGAAGCTGGGATCGGCGACGCGGATCTGCGTCAAGCCGGCCGCGACCGGATCGTCGATATCCATGTCCGCTGGCGTCGGCTCCGGACCGCCATGCTCGAAGCTGCGATCCGGCAGTTGAACGACATTGTCATCGTTTTCGCGCGCGCTTTCGCGCTCGGCCGGCGGCCGCTCTTGGAACGGGTCGTGGTAGTTACCTTCATGCCCGTCGCGGCGACCGAGAACACGCCGAAGCCGCAACACCAAAAAGGCCGCAATCATCCCCAGGATGATGATGTCGAAGAATTGAAAACCGCCGTCCATGATATCCTTGACCCCGCGGGCCGTGCCTGTTGTCGTGTCGGTGCGCTGTTCCGGCCGTTTGAGACCCTTACCAGACCGGCGCACCGTATCGTGTCGCAACGGCGAGGTCCAGGACTCCGCAAACGCCCAGGGTGGATCAAACGTCCGACCTTAACCCCTAAATAGGCCGCTCGCGGCCTCGGAACAAGACGGTCATGGCTTTCTTCCTGCTCATCGCCTTCATTACGGTGCCGATCGTCGAGATCGCCGTGTTCATTCAAGTCGGCGATTGGATCGGCCTTTGGCCGACGTTGGCCGTCGTCATTCTGACCGCGGTCGCCGGCACGGCTTTGCTGCGCCAGCAGGGATTATCGATCCTGTTTCGGATTCAGGAAAACTTGGAAGCCAACCGGGTGCCGGTGCGCGAGTTGTTCGACGGCGTCTGCCTGGTCATCGCCGGCGCACTGTTGCTGACCCCCGGTTTCGTAACGGACACCATCGGTTTTGTGTTGTTCGTCCCCCCCGCACGCGCCGCGATTGCGGCGTGGATCGCCGCGCGGATGGTGGCCCGGGCCGACGTGCGCTTCCACACAACGCAGTCGGGGCCACGCCCCGGTCCCGGCGGCGGACCGGTCATCGACGGCGAATTCGAAGACATCAGTGACCCGACCCGCGACACGCCGGATGAGACGCGCCGGCCACTCCCGAAAAGCCCGCCGCTCGACCCTTAGCGGCGCCGGTTGTGGAACGGGATCAGACGTGATACCAGAGCGCCAACCTAGTCGAGGAGTACCCCATGGCCGACGAGACCGAAGCCCCGCAAGCCGGCGGCGATGCTGAGCAAAACCAAAATCCGCCGATCCTGGTCAACGCCCAATACACCAAGGACCTGTCCTTTGAGGTCCCGGGCGCGCCGGGTGTGTTCGCCGAGATGCAGGGCAAGAACCCGGACATCAACATCAATATCCAGGTGAACGCGGATCATATCGCCGAGAACATGTTCGAGGTGACACTGAACATCGAAGCCAATTGCAAGGTCAACGATGAGCCCGGGTTTATCATGGAACTGGTCTACGCCGGCCTGTTCACCCTCAACGTTCCCGATGAACACCGCCAAGCCATCTTGCTGATCGAATGCCCGCGGCTACTGTTCCCGTTCGCCCGCAATATCATCGCCGACACCACCCGCGACGGTGGCTTCCCGCCGGTCATGCTGGGGAACGTCGATTTCGTTTCGATGTTCCAACAACAGGTTGCCGCGGCGCAACAAGCGGCGCAGGCGGACGGCGAGGCCGAAGCCTAACTCCGCAACCAGATCGGATCGCTCAGCTTCTCCAAGAACGCAGCGTGCCGTGCCTCTTCGTCGGCAGGCACGCCATGCGGGCGCGGATCGCGTCGGCCTGAAGCCGCCTCGGCGGTGCGCATCGCAGGCTCGGCGCCGACGGCGTCCGCCGTCAACTCCATCCCGTGTTGCCGGCCGCCCAAGAGCTCAAGGTAGACCGCTGCCAGTAACCGGGCATCGAGCAGGGCGCCGTGCAACGATCTCTCAGACAGGTCGATACCGAAACGGCGGCAAAGCGCATCCAACGACGCCTGACCTCCCGGAAACTTTCGGCGCGCCATGGTCACCGTATCCACCGCCCGGTCCATCGGCAGCGGCGAACGGCCTATCCGCTCCAATTCGGCATTGACGAACCCCATATCGAACGCGGCGTTATGGATAATCAATGGCGCGTCGCCGACAAACGCCATGAAATCGTCGGCCACGTCCGCGAACAACGGCTTGTCGCTGAGAAACTCTTCCGACAGTCCGTGCACCTGTTGCGCCTCCGTCGGCATGTCCCGTTCCGGGTTGAGATAGCAATGAAAGGTCTTGTCGCTGGGCACATGATTGATCAGCTCGATACAGCCGATCTCCACGATCCGATGGCCCGATTTCGGATCGAGGCCCGTGGTCTCCGTATCGAGAACGATCTCGCGCATGGTGTCTCCTAGGCGCGGGGTCGGGGAATTGGCGGCCAGTGGCCGCCCGCGGCGCCGGATACAATTGTGACGATACGGCGAATCCGTTGCAAGCTGAATGCGCGCCCAAGACCCGTCTCAATCACAAAATCTGCGGCCCGGCGCTTCAAATAATCGTCTATTTGGTGTTCCAGAATGTGGGCGAATTTCTCCGGGGTCATCCCGGGCCGGCTTAGGACCCGGCGCCGCTGCATCCTCGCCGGTGCACTGACCACGGCGACCGCATCGCATCGCACGTGGCCGCCGGTCTCGAACAACAGGGGAATGTCCAAGACCACGAGCGGCACGCGATGGCGTGCGGACCGGGCAAGAAACCGGCGTTCCGCGCGCCGCACAAGGGGATGGATGAGCGCTTCGAGACGGGCCAGCGCCGCCGGATCGCCGAACACCTGGGTACCCAAGACGCGCCGGTCGATGGCGTCACCGTCCTTGACCCCCGGAAAGGCTGCGGCGACAGCGTCAACCGCGGCGCCACCGGGCCCGAGGAGGTCATGCACCACAGCATCGGAGTCGTGAACCGGCACGCCCAAATCGCAGAACATCGCTGCGGCCGTGGTCTTACCCATTCCGATGGAACCGGTGAGGCCCAAGATGAACATCAGGCCTGCATCGCCGCCAAGACAAAGGCCCGCAATTCCGCACTGACTTCCGGGGTCGTGCCGAACCACGCCGCGAAGCCCGGTACTGCCTGGTGCAACAACATGCCGAGCCCATCGACGGTGCTAAGCCCCCGGGCCGCGGCGGCGGCCAGCAACGGCGTCTCCAACGGGTTATAGACGATGTCCGTCACCACTGCGGTCGCGGGCACCAGATCAAGAGGCATCTCCAGCGGCGGTTGTCCGACCATGCCAAGCGACGTGGTGTTGACCAGGACGCCGATGTCGGCGCCCGCATCGCCGCGGTCTTCCCACGCCACGGGGCGCACCCGGTCGCCGAACTCGGCCGCCACCGTTTCCGCCCGCGTGGGCGTGCGGTTACACAGCCGAACCTCTGGGCATCCGCCGCTCAACAGCGCGTCGATGACCGCACGGGACGCGCCGCCGGCACCGAGCACCAATGCCGGCGCAGCATCGGCGCACCACGCCGGTACGGACGACGTCAGATTGTTCAAGAACCCATAAGCGTCGGTATTGTCGCCGAACAAGGTACCGTCGTCACGGCAGACGATCGTATTCACGGCGCCGATCCGCGCGGCGGTCTCGCTGACCTCGTCCATCAGCGTCAACACCGGTTCCTTATGCGGGACCGTGACGTTGGCCCCTGCGAACCCCAACGCGGGGAGACCACGAACCGCCTGCTCCAGATGTGCCGAAGCGACGGGCAGCGCCACATAGGCACCGTCGATCGCATAGGTCCCGAGCCAGAAACCATGCAGCCGCGGCGACAGAGAATGAGACACCGGCCATCCGATGACACCGGCAAGTCGGGTGTGGCCACTATGGGTTTGCATGACGTCGCTCACTCGCTCCGCTGATCAAACCGTTAAGATGCCCCTGTTACGGAGTTCTTCCAAGAGCGGAAACAAGGGCAGGCCCAACACCGTCGCATGATCTCCGTCAATCCGATCGAACAACTGGCTTCCCATCCGCTCCAGGCGATAGGCACCGACCGAGGTCAGCACGATCTCTCCCTCGATCATCAAATAGTCGTCGAGAAAAGCGTCGGAGAAGGAACGCACCGAGAGGTGCGCACTGTCCAAACCCCGCCAGATCTCGTCACCTGCGAGATACATAACCGCGGCACTGATCAGCTGATGCGTTCGGCCCCGGAACGACCGAAGGTGCTCCCGCGCCGCGGATAACGTTTCGGGTTTGTCGTACAAACGGCCATCCTGCACCAGGATTTGATCCGCGCCCAAAACTAGAGCATCGGGCGCGGTGGCCGAGATGACCTCCGCCTTGGCCGCGGCCAACGCCAATGCCGTTTGTTCCGGGGTGCGCCCTATCTTGGCCGATGAATTTTTGAGCGCCGTTTCATCCACATCGGCGGGGCGGACAGTGAAAGGCACGCCGGCTTGCTGTAACAGCATTTTCCGCGCCGAGCTGGCGGACGCCAGGATCAGCTCCGGGGTCACTGCTGCAGACCGTCCGTTTCCCGCCGCGCCAAGAGTTGCAGAACGGTCGCCGCGGTTTCTTCGATCGACCGGCGGGCGACATTAATGACCGGCCACCCGTTGGTGCTGAACAAGCGTCGGGCTTGGTTGACCTCTTCACGGACCGCGCTTTCATCGACATAGTCAGTGTCTTGATCCTGATCCAGAAACCGCAGCCGCTGCCGCCGGATCTCAATCAAACGTTTCGGGTCGTTGGTCAACCCAACGACAAGCGGGCCGTCTGCAGGCAACTCGAACAGATCATCCGGCAACGGGCATCCGGGAACGATCGGCACGTTTGCCGCCTTGACCCCGCGATTGGCCAAATACACGCAGGTCGGCGTTTTCGACGTTCGCGAGATCCCGACCAGCACCACATCAGCATCCAATAGTCCCCGGGTCGATTGGCCATCATCGTGACCCAAAGCGAAGTGCATGGCGTCGATACGATCAAAATAATCGTCGTTCATGACGTGCTGGCCACCCGGCCGGGCATGACTCTCAGCATTGAGAAAAGCGCCCAACGAGGACACCACCGGATCGAGGACCGGTACGCACGGAACCTTCAGCAAACGGCATCCTTCTTCCAGGGCCAACCGCACGTCGTCGTTGACCAGCGTGCACATCACGAAGCCGCGCTTGTCGCGAATCTGCGACAACACATCCTTGACCTGGTCGACGGATCGGATCATTGGCCACAGATGTTCCTTCGCTTGCACACCGTCGAATTGCACCATGCTGGCGCGCGCCAAAAGCGTTACCGTTTCCCCGGTCGAATCAGAAACGAGATGAAGATGAAATGATTGCATTAGTTCAACGAAAGACCCCGAATTGGTGCCAATGGGCTGTCAGTACTTAACCATATAACCCTTGGGATGAATTTGTGGATAAGTCGGTTTTCCGCCAGATGGGCGATCCATACAGGACTCAGGCGCTTTGGATACACGCCTTATCCGGCTGTGTAAATCCAACGGCCGGATTCCAAATCGCGGGGATAACCCAAAATCCTACGATTTCCGCCATTTTAGACAAATTTCAGATATCCGCCGAAGGCCCTTGGAATCGTTGAAAAAAATGACCTTTTGATGTCGAAAAGATGAAACCGACCGGATGCGTATCAATCAAAACCTTGCGTGCATAACCTGTGGATGACACATAATCCCCAGCTTTCATGGGTCCTAAAACAACAACAAAAATTTACCTTTATATAGAATGTAATAGGGTGACATACCGAGCCGGCGTTGAACGCCGGAGAGGGTGGTCATCTCATGACGCGGGAGATGCCTTCGAATGTCAGCCGAAAAACCGTTCCTGAAAGTGTTTGCCGGAGAAGCGGTCTCGCCGCCACCGGTATGGATGATGCGTCAAGCTGGCCGGTATCTGCCGGAGTACCGAGAGGTGCGGGCAAAGACCCGGTCTTTCTTGGAGTTTTGCTATACGCCCGATGCGGCGGTCGAAGTCACGCTGCAGCCGTTGCGCCGATACGGGTTCGATGCGTCGATCCTGTTTGCCGATATTTTGGTGATCCCCGACGCCTTGGGCCAGAAGGTGGAGTTCAAGGAAGGGGTGGGGCCGGTCCTTGAGCCGATCCGAGACGCGAGCGGCTTGGATGCATTGCAGCCGAACGGTGTCCTCGATCATTTGGCCCCTGTCTTGGAGACGGTGTCGCGGCTTTCTGTGGAAATTCCGGCAACCACGTCTTTGATCGGATTTGCCGGTGCGCCGTGGACGGTAGCGATTTACATGGTCGAAGGGAAGGGCGGTACCGAGTGCGAGCGGGCACGCGATTGGGCCTATGCGGACCCAGCGTCGTTTGATCGATTGCTGGATATCTTGGTCGATGCGACGGCGCGGTACTTGATCGCCCAGGCGAAAGCCGGCGCCGAGGTCTTGCAGATTTTCGATAGTTGGGCCGGTGTGTTGTCACCGACATTGTTCGACCGCGCGGTGATCGCACCGACGCGGCGTATCGTAGAGAGCATACGCGCCGCCGTCCCGGGGGTGCCGATAATTGGTTTTCCGCGCAACGCCGGGCCGTTGATCCCGCGCTACGTCGACCAGACGGGTGTCGATGGGGTGTCGTTGGATCATACGGTCCCTCTGCCCTGGGCGGTGCAAAACATGTCGGATGAGGTCGTCTTGCAAGGAAATTTGGACAATCGCTTGTTGGTTGTGGGTGGCGATGCCATGCGTCAGGGGATCGATGAGATCCTGGAAGCCATGGACGGCCGCCGGTTCGTTTTCAATCTCGGCCACGGTATCGTGCCGCAAACCCCGCCGGAGCATGTCGGTGAGGCGGTTGAGTATTTGCGGGCGCGGAGCACCGAATGAGCAAAAAAATCGCTGTCGTTCTTTTCAATCTCGGTGGACCGGATCAGCCGGAGTCGGTGCAGCCGTTTTTGTTCAATCTGTTCCATGATCCCGCGATCATCGGCGTGCCGCAGCCGTTCCGTTGGATGTTGGCGAAGCTCATTTCCACCCGCCGGGCGCCGATCGCCAAAGAAATCTATGCGCATATCGGGGGCAAATCGCCGTTGTTGGAATTGACCGAAGATCAGGCGCGCGCCCTTGAGGCGGCCTGTGACGGTGTGGGCGAGGTCAAGACCTTCATCTGTATGCGCTATTGGCATCCGATGAGCGCGGAGACCGCGGCCGCCGTCAAATCGTTCGATCCGGATACGGTGATTTTATTGCCGCTGTATCCCCAATATTCGACAACGACGTCAGGGTCGTCTTTCAAGGACTGGCATCGCGCGGCGGCAAGTGCCGGGATCGACGCGGTCACCAAAGAGGTGTGCTGTTATCCGACCGAGGGTGGTTGGGTCGCAAGTCAGGCTGATTTGATCAGGCAGACATACGATGAAGTCGATGGAGACAAACCGGCGCGGGTTTTGTTTTCCGCCCATGGCTTGCCCAAGAAAGTCATCGCCAAGGGCGACCCGTATCAGTGGCAGGTCGAACAGACGTCGGCGGCGGTGGTCGAAAAGATGGGCATCGACAATTTGGATTGGGTGGTCTGCTACCAAAGCCAAGTCGGGCCGTTGGAATGGATTGGGCCGTCGACCGAAGACGAGATCGAACGCGCCGGTCACGATGGCGTCCCATTGATCGTGGTGCCGATCGCGTTCGTGTCGGAGCATTCGGAAACATTGGTCGAACTCGACATCGAGTATGGCGAGCTCGCCGAGCATGCGGGTGTGCCGATTTACAAGCGCGTGCCGGCGGTCGGGACCCATCCCGCGTTTATCGACGGGCTCGGAAACTTGGTTCGCGAAGCGGTGCACATGGACGGCAAGCGGATGTCGGAAAAACACGAACGCCTGTGTCCCGGACAGTGGGGACAGTGTCCGTGGGCGGGCGCGGCGTAGAGGACATCACATGGACGGGTCCGCTTATTTCTGGATTAAGGCACTGCATGTCATCGCGATTATCGCGTGGATGGCTGGACTGCTCTATTTGCCGCGGCTCTATGTCTATCATGCCAACGCCGAGGTAGGCTCGGAACTCTCGGAAACACTGAAGATCATGGAGCGCCGCCTGCTGCGCGCAATCATGAATCCATCGATGATCGTCGCACTGCTTGCGGGACTATGGCTGATCTATGATCAGTCGCCGGGCATCTTCGAGGACGGGTGGTTGCACGTGAAACTGGCCGCGATCGTCGGCTTGATGGTCATGCACATGCTGATGGGTAAGTGGCGCAAGGACTTCGAGGCAGACCGTAACACACGTAGTCATGTGTATTATCGTGTCGCCAACGAAATCCCGACGGTGTTGATGATCATCATCGTCGTTATGGCCGTGGTGAAACCTTTCTGAGACTTAATGAAACGGACACCACTCGGCGATTGACAGGGTAATTCAATTGGCGTACGAGTGGCGCGTCTTAAGCGGGTCAGAGCCGCCTTCCAACACATCCGCGGTTCCCGGCAGCCACAAAACGACGTCCGGCACGAGAGAATCCCGCGGTTCCGTTTTTCCCCTCAATAACCGAAACCGAAACGCGATCCATGAATCTTAAGGAACTCAAAGAGAAGTCTCCGGCGGACCTGTTGGCCTATGCCGAGGAACTGGAGATCGAAAACGCGAGCTCGCTGCGCAAGCAGGACATGATGTTTGCGATCCTCAAGCAACTCGCGGAGGACGATGTCGCGATCTTCGGTGATGGGGTGCTCGAGGTGTTGCAGGATGGGTTCGGTTTCCTGCGCAGTCCCGAGGCAAACTACCTGCCGGGTCCTGACGACATCTATGTGAGCCCCAGCCAAATTCGCCGGTTCTCCCTGCGCACCGGAGATACGGTGGAAGGGGAAATCCGCGCGCCGAAGGATGGCGAGCGTTACTTCGCCCTTCTGAAAATCAACAAGGTCAATTTCGAGGACCCGGGTGCGGTTCGCCACCGCATCAACTTCGACAACCTCACGCCGCTGTATCCGGAAGAGCGGTTGGAGATGGAAATCGAGGATCCGGAACTCAAAGACCCGACACACCGCGTACTAGATCTGGTCAGTCCCCTTGGTAAGGGCCAACGGGGTCTGATCGTTGCACCGCCGCGGACCGGTAAAACCGTGATGCTGCAGAACATGGCGAACTCCATCGCCCGCAATCATCCGGAATGTTATTTGATCGTTTTGTTGATCGACGAGCGGCCCGAGGAAGTGACCGACATGGCGCGCACCGTGCGTGGCGAGGTGATTTCGTCGACCTTCGATGAGCCGGCAAGCCGCCACGTCCAAGTTGCGGAAATGGTGATCGAAAAGGCCAAGCGTCTGGTCGAACACAAACGGGACGTGGTCATTCTATTGGATTCCATCACCCGCTTGGCGCGGGCCTACAACACCGTCGTGCCGTCGTCGGGCAAGGTCCTGACCGGTGGTGTTGATGCCAATGCGCTGCAACGTCCGAAGCGGTTCTTCGGCGCTGCCCGGAATATCGAGGAAGGCGGGTCGTTGACCATCATCGCGACCGCGCTGATCGATACCGGGTCGCGCATGGATGAGGTCATCTTTGAAGAGTTCAAAGGCACCGGCAACTCCGAGATCATCTTGGATCGCAAACTTTCCGACAAGCGGACGTGGCCGACCATCGACATCACCAAGTCCGGGACGCGGAAAGAAGAATTGCTGGTCGATAAGGCAACGCTCACCAAGATGTGGGTGTTGCGTCGGATCCTCATGCCGATGGGTGCCGTCGACGGCATCGAGTTCCTTCTCGACAAGATCAAACACTCCAAGAACAACAGCGACTTCTTTGACTCCATGAACCAATAGCGGGTTCATCGACACGCCGAATGTAACCGTTCCTGTGCCCGGCACGGGCGGCTCAAACTTGATCTCGATCAACGGTGAGATGTCACTTTTGTGGCAAAGTCATCTCTCGGAAAGTACGGACTTCCGGGCCCTTGTATGTTTGCTAGGGTTTGTAACAGATGATACGGACGGATCGAGGGGTGCGATGCGGAAGTTGACGATGGATCTCGGGGATTTGCCGCGGAACCTGCGCGATAATGATGCGTATTTGCATCTTATCGCGGATGCGCTGCCGGCGTTGATCGCCTATGTCGACCGGGATCATCGATATCGCTTCGTCAATCAAGCCTTCGAAACGTGGTTTGGCCGGTCCAGTGACGAGCTGATCGGTATGCGCGTCAGTGACCTGGTCGGGCCCCATGCCTACAAAACCATCGGTCAGTATGCGGAACGGGCGTTGGCGGGAGAGCGGTGCGCCTACGAGGTTTGGATGCCGTATGCCGATAAGCGGCGTTACGTTTCCGCATCCTACGTTCCCGACGTTCAGCCGTCCGGCGACATCCCCGGGTTCTTTGTCTTGGTGACAGACATGACCGCGCGTAAGGAAGCGGAGATATCGGTCCATCAGGAACGGGAGTTTACGCAGGCCATCTTGGACTCCGTCGAGAGCGAGATTTGTATCTTGGACGACGACGGCACAATTCTGTTCGCCAACGAGCCCTGGCATCGGTTCTGGGTCAAGAACGGCGGGGACAATCGGGTCGATTGGAACGGGGTGAACTATTTCGATGCGTGCGTCATGGAGCCGTTATCCGAGACCGACAATGCGCCGATCCAAGGGATCAAGGATGTGCTGAGCGGCGCACAA
Organism: Rhodospirillales bacterium; assembly: GCA_965601835.1. Lineage (GTDB taxonomy): Bacteria > Pseudomonadota > Alphaproteobacteria > Rhodospirillales > Casp-alpha2 > UBA4479. The sequence continues at coordinate 2,504,875 of OZ271842.1, read as the reverse complement.
CAACACTACACCGTCGAGTATCCCTGCCATTCGCCGGACGAACAGCGATGGTTCCGCCTGACCGCCACGCCTTTGTCGGGGATGAGGAATATGCCTGGCGCACGGGCGGTGGTCGTTCATGCGCCGATCACGGAACAACGTTTGGCGGTTGACGCCATGCGGGCGGCGAACAGTGCATTGGCGGACTCTATTCAGGATCTGGCGGCGTCGCAGACGGCGCTGCAACGCGAGCTGGATTTGAAGAACCGGTTCTTTTCCATTCTCGCGCATGATCTGAAAAGTCCGTTCACGACAATCCTTGGCGCGTCCGGGTCGCTTGCCAAGAAAGCCGATGTGTTGGGGCGCGATTCGATCGCCGTCTATTCGCGTAACATCAATACGGCGATGAACCGGGTCCACGGTTTGCTGGAACAATTGTTGGAGTGGGGCCGCATTCAGAGTGGCGCGCTCCCGCTTCAAAAAGGCCGGGTCGACCTGGGCGATACGATGGCGTCTTGTATCGCTTTGGTCCAACCGCACGCGAAGGCAAAGGACATTGCGATCGATCAGCGGTTGGACGCGCAATGGGCGGATGTCGATATCAACGCCCTTCGGACCGTTTTGCGTAATCTGCTCACCAACGCCATCAAGTTCTCCGAGAGCGGCGACACCGTGACGGTCTGCAGTGTGTGCGATGGCGAAACCGTGAAGGTCTCGGTGATCGATAGCGGGGTCGGTCTCGCGCAAGACATCGCGGCGGATGTGTTTCGGATCGACCGCAAAACGACGTTGCCGGGAACGGCGGGCGAGCGGGGATCCGGTCTCGGATTGCCGCTGTGCCGAGACTTGGTTGAACGCTCGGGTGGCCGCATCTGGGTCGACGCGCCCGAGGGTGGCGGGGCGGCGTTCCATTTCACCCTGCCGACCGGTACCGATACTCCCTAATCCGGCGCCGCGCCCTCACCGAGGCGCGCGGCACCGGATCGAGAAAACCGTTAAATCGTGAAGACCGTCGAGCCCGTGGTGTTTCGGGCCTCCAGGTCACGGTGCGCCTGTGCCGCGTTTTGCAGCTCGTAGGTTTGGTTGACGTTGATATTGACCTTGCCGCTGGTGACCGCGTCGAACAGGCGGTTGGTACCGTCGAGAACCAACTCGCGGGTGGCCGTATGGGTGCCGAGCGTCGGCCGGGTAACATACAGAGACCCTTTCGGCGCCAAAATGCCGAGATCGACCGGATCGACTTTGCCGGACGCATTGCCATAGGTCACCATCGTGCCGAACGGTGCCAAACAGTCGAGGCTGTCCATGAAGGTCGCCTTGCCGATGCTGTCGTAAATGACAGGCACGCCCTTGCCGTCGGTGATGTCCTTGACCCGCTCCGGGATGCTTTCATCGCGGTACATGATCAGATGATCGCAACCGTTGGCTTTCGCCAGCTCGCCCTTCTCGTCTGAACCGACGCATCCGATCACCGTCGCGCCCAGCGACTTCGCCCATTGGCAGAGGATCAAGCCGACGCCGCCGGCCGCTGCGTATACCAAGATCGTGTCGCCGGCTTTGACCTGATAGGTGCGAAAAATCAGATAGTGCGCGGTCAGACCCTTCAGCATCATCGCCGCTGCGGTTTGATCGTCGATGGCGTCCGGGAGCTTAACGACCTTGAGTGTCGGCATGACGCGCGCCTCGCAATAGGCACCCGGCACCATCGGATAGGCCACCCGATCGCCCGGCTGAAATTCGTCGACGCCGTCACCGACGGCTTCGATCACGCCGGCTGCTTCCATACCGATGATCGCCGGCATATCGATGGGATAGAGGCCGGTGCGGAAATACACGTCGATGTAATTGAGGCCGACCGTGTTCTGTTTGATCCGGACTTGGCCCGGTCCGGGGTCGCCGACGTCAACGTCGTCCCAGATCATGTTGTCCGGTCCGCCGGGTTCGTGAACGCGAATGGCTTTGGTCATGTCGTTTATCCTCCCAAGAAAATCGGTGAATTCTACGCCGTCAGAGCGGCAAGGCAATTTGCGCGTTGTTCGAAGGTCTTGTGCCCGCCGGTATGGATGCGCCTTCGAGGGCCAACAGCACATGTTTGGTCGCGGTGCCTTCCGCGAAGGAATAGTCGCCAAGGCCACCGGATTTGGGCAGTACCCGATGACACGGGATCAGGATCGGTATGGGGTTTCGGGCACAGGCGCCGCCGATGGCGCGGGCACTGCTGCCGGCATGCGCGGACAGCTCGCCGTAGGTCCATGTCGACCCGTAGGGGATGTCGGCCATGGCACGCCAGAGATCTTGTTGCCGGGCCGTACCGTCGGGCGCAAGGGGGAGGTCGAAGGACTTCAGGCGACCGTCAAAGTACGCCGCCAGCTGTTCGCCGGCGGCATCCAACAGTGCGGTCGTCCGCGGCGGCGATCCTGGTGTGCCGCTCTCGATCGCTTTGATGCCGCCGTTGTCCGCAAAGATGGTCAATGCGCCGATGGCCGTCGGCACCGTAACGTGATGCAGATCGGGCTCAGGCGGCATCGGCCGTCAGCGTCTTACGAAGCGTGTCCGCTGCCGTAATAGGCAAGCCGCACGTTTGACCGACGCAGACGTAGGCGGCCGCAGCGCCGTCCACCAATGACTTGCCGGCGGCGGCGTGACCGTCGGGCAACGGCGCCGCGGGATCGACCCGGGTGACGACACTGAGACGGTCGGCGGCGGTCAAGGCGGCGTTGGCAAGTTCGGACGCCGCCGCGTCGCTGGGCGCGCCGACGATCACGACCTGTGTGCCGCGGCTCAGCAGGTCCCAGGCGATCATCAACGTCGGATGGTGCAGGTTGTTCTGCGCGTCCTCCGCCGCAAAGGTGGTAAATTGCCGTTCCGCCCGTTCACGGTAAATGTCCTTGCCGGTCATCAGATGCAGACGCACCAGCACCTCGGTAAAGGTGCCGTTCCCCGCCGGGGTTGCGTTGTCCATGATGGGTTTCGGTTTCGCCACCAGGTCATCGGTGTCGTGCGCCGCCATAAAGTAACCGCCGGTGTCCGCATCGGCGTAGTGCGCCTCCACGGTTTCGGCGAACGCCTCGGCGTCTGCCAGATAGCCCGCGTCACCGGTGGTTTCAAACAGAATGATCGCGGCGCGCGCCACATTGGCATAGTCGTCCAGGACGGCCGGGTGTTGCCGCTTACCGTCGCACATGGAATGGCGAAGCCGTCCATCCTCGGCGATCATGTGGGCTTTGATCCAACCGTAGACCGAGCATGCGAGGTCGGTCCAATCGGGTCGGCCGAACGCGACACCGGCGCGGGCGATCCCGGCGATGACCAGACCGTTCCAATCGGCGAGGACCTTGTCGTCGCGGCCCGGGCGGATGCGTGGTGCGCGCGCGTCGAACAGTTTCTGACGGAGTGGCGCCATCTCGGCGTCGAGTGCATCGTCCCAGGCGAGGGTGTCCAGCCGGTTGAGAATGTTATGCCCTTCCCAGTTGCCGGCCTCGGAAACGTCGTAGACACCGGCGAACCGGGCTGCATCACCACCCAAGACCGCTGCGATCTCCGCCTCGGACCAGACGTAGAACTTGCCCTCTTCGCCCTCGCTGTCGGCGTCCAGTGCGCTGGCGAAAGCAAAGCGGCCGTCGCTATCGGCTTCGGCGGTCATCTCCCGCAGCAGCCAGTCGATGGTCTCCTCGGTGCGGTGCGCATACAGGGGGCTCCGCGTGGTGAGCCAGACGTCGCTCATCAGTTCCAGCAACAATCCGTTGTCATACAGCATCTTCTCGAAATGTGGCGCCAGCCACCGATCATCGGTCGAGTACCTGGCGAACCCCCCACCGAGATGATCGTAGATACCGCCCTGACAAATGTTGTCGAGGGTCAAGGTCACAGCGTCTTTGAACATCGCCCCGCCGGATCGGAGATAGGCGTGCCACAGGAACCGAAAGAACATGGGCTGTGGAAACTTCGGTGCCCCCGCGGTGCCGCCGCGGTACGGGTCCACGTGTCGCACGGCGAGTGCCGCGACCTGATCGACGGTGTCTGAACTCAGCGATCCCCCACCCTTCGGCGCCAGGGCCTCGGTCAGGCCTTTCTGCACCGCGGTCACGTTGTCCTGAATGCCTTGCGGATTCCGGACGTAGGTATCGGAGACCGATTGCAGGATTTGCGGAAACCCGGGGCGGCCGTATTTCGGTGTGTTGGGAAAGTACGTACCGCCCCAGAACGGGTCGCCGTTCGGCGTTAGGAACATGGTCAGCGGCCAGCCCCCGTGCTCGCCGATCAGCTGCAGCGCGGTTTGATAAATGCTGTCGACGTCCGGTCGCTCCTCGCGATCGACTTTGACGTTGACGAACAGATCGTTCATGCGGGCGGCGATGTCGGGATCTTCGAAACTCTCGTGCGCCATGACGTGGCACCAATGACACGCGGCATAACCGACACTCAGCAGGATCGGTTTGTTCTCTGCCTTGGCGGCGGCGAACGCATCGTCGCCCCAGGCGAACCAATGAACCGGATTGTCGGCATGCTGTCGGAGATACGGCGATGTCTCGTCGCGCAATCGGTTATGCGTCATCAGATATTCCCAGGCCCCCAGAACTCCCGCGGCTGGCGTTGATTGCCTGCCGTTCCCCGATTACTTTGGCATTGCACGCGGGCGATGCAATTGCCGCCGCTGTGAATATTCGAGGGAGATCCGAGATGAAGGTTAAGATCGACATCGATTGCACGCCCGAGGAGGCCCGCCAGTTTCTCGGACTGCCCGACGTCAAGCCGATGCAAGACGCCGTCATGAAGGAAATCGAAAACCGGATGATGACCAACTTGCAGGCCATGGATCCGGAAACCATGTTCAAGACCTGGTTGCCGGCCGGCATCCAAGGTTGGGAACAAATGCAACGCATGTTCTGGTCGCAGATGACCGGCGGCGACGACCCCAAAAAAGACGATTGATCGAGGAGCCTGCCCGTGGACGATCCCGCGCCCTACTACAAGCGCCATGTTTTCTTTTGCATGAACGAGCGGCCCGAAGGGCATGAACGGGGATGCTGTTCGTCCAAGGGCTCGGTCAAGCTGCGCAACTACATGAAGGCCAAGGCCAAGGAAATGAGCTTGGAGCAGACCCGCATCAATCAGTCGGGGTGTCTGGACCGGTGCGAGTTGGGTCCGACGGTCGTCGTCTATCCCGAAGGTGTCTGGTACCGTTGTGAGACCGCCGAGGACGTTGATGAAATCCTCGTCGAGCACTTGCAGCATGGCCGTCGGGTAGAGCGGCTAATGTTGCGGCCCGAAGACGGCTGATACGTATATGTTGGAGGTATAACGATATGTGGTACCTCCGACCGATTGCCTCATGACATCTCGTCACGAAACGATCTTTGCCCTCGCCACGTCACCGGGCAAGGCTGGGGTTGCGATGGTGCGTGTCTCTGGGCCTGAGGCGGGCGCGGCGTTCCTGGCATTGAGCAAGGACGCGGCGGCATTGCCCGAACCGCGGTTGGCCGCCCGGGCGGTTCTTTACGCACCCGAATCGACTCCGGGATCGGACCGGGATCGAATCGATGACGGGCTGGTCGTCTATTTTCAAGGCCCTGCCAGCTTCACCGGCGAGGATGTGGTCGAATTTCACGTGCATGGCGGTCATGCGGTGGTGGATGCGCTTTTGACGAGTCTCGGGTCGCTGCCCGGTGTGCGGCCGGCCGGCCCGGGGGAGTTCTCCCGCCGGGCTTTTGAGAACGGCAAAATGGATCTCACGGCGGTGGAGGCCATCGCCGATTTGGTCGATGCCGAAACCGCGGCACAGCGGCGCCAGGCACTCACCCAAATGGGTGGGGCGCTGGCCGATCTTTACGATGGCTGGCGCAACCGACTGGTGGCGGCCATGGCCTATGCCGAGGCCAGCATCGATTTCGCAGAAGAGGATATCCCCGACGATCTGTATGCCCAGGCGATCGAGAGCTTGGACGCCTTGATCGAGGATGTCTCCGAGCATTTGGCCGATGCCGGGATTGGCGAGCGGATCCGAGCCGGATTTCGCATCGCCCTGACGGGGGCGCCCAATGTCGGGAAGTCCAGCCTGATGAACGCCCTCGCCCGCCGGGATGTGGCCATCGTCTCGGACATCGCCGGGACCACGCGGGACGTGATTGAGGTGCCCCTCGATCTCGGCGGGTTTGCCGCCACGCTGGTCGATACGGCCGGCCTGCGCGAGAGCGACGACGCCATCGAACAAGAGGGTGTGCGGCGGGCACAGGCGCAAGCGGCGCAAGCCGATATCCGCGTGCATATGGTGGCGGCGCCGGACACGGACCCGGGTTGCGCCTTGGACGGGCGGACCGTCTTCGTGGTGAACAAGGCAGACCTGCTCGATCGCCCCTCATCGGTCGCGGATGGTTTGGCCTTGTCCGCGCTAACGGGGGCGGGTCTGGAGGACCTGGTGGATACGTTGTGCGACCGCCTGCAGGCCTTGGCCGTGGCGAATGCTGGGGAGACACCGCCCCTGACCCGGGCCCGGCACCGCCATGCGCTGGAGACCTGTGTCGCCGCCCTTCAGCGGGCCCGGACGGCGGCGACGGGGCGTACGGGATCGGAGATGGTGGCGGAAGACTTGCGGGTTGCCGCGCAGGCCCTCGGTCAGATCACCGGTCGGATCGACGTCGAGGACCTGCTGGATCGGATTTTTCACGACTTCTGTATTGGAAAATGACTGCCGATGTTTCACGTGAAACACCGGTGGGCCCTTAATCTGAGATTCACCATGTTTCACGTGAAACAGGCCGCTGAGATCAATTGACTCGTTTCAGGGGTATGCCTATGTTCCGCCACATGTTGGAAGCGGATGTCATTGTCGTCGGGGGTGGACACGCCGGGTCGGAAGCGGCCGCGGCGGCGGCCCGCATGGGTGCGCACACGCTCTTGGTGACCCATCGTTACGATACCGTCGGGGAGATGTCCTGTAACCCGGCCATCGGCGGGCTCGCCAAGGGTCAGCTGGTGCGCGAGATCGATGCCCTGGACGGGATCATGGGCCGGGCGATCGACCGGGCCGGTATCCAGTTCCGAATGCTCAACCGGTCCAAAGGGCCGGCCGTGCGTGGACCGCGGGCGCAAGCCGACCGTGCCCTATACAAGTCCGCCATTCAAGATCTCCTGGGGGCGCAGGACAACCTGACCATCGTTGAGGATCCGGTGGACGATTTGATCCTTGATGCGTCGGGGACCGCCGTGACGGGCGTGCGGACGGCGAGCGGACAAGAATTGCGGGCCGCCGCGGTGGTGATCACCACGGGGACGTTTCTCCGCGGTCTGATCCATCTCGGCGACGAGAAGATTCCAGCCGGCCGGGTCGGTGAAAAACCGACCATCGCCCTGGCTGAAACATTTGAACGCTTGGCGTTTCCGCTGGGCCGCCTCAAGACCGGCACGCCGCCGCGTCTGGATGGGCGCACCATCGATTGGGCGGGTTTGGAATCGCAACCGGCGGATGATCCCCCGGTCCCCTTCTCGTATCTGACGGATCGGATTTCCGTCCCGCAGATTGCCTGCCACATTACGTATACGACGACGGCGACGCACCAGCTGATCCAAGACAATCAGCACCGCTCCGCCATGTATTCCGGACAGATCGAAGGTATCGGTCCCCGCTATTGCCCATCCGTAGAGGATAAGATCGTCCGCTTTGCCGACAAGCCACGGCATCAGATTTTTCTGGAACCCGAAGGCCTCGAGGATCCGACGGTCTACCCCAACGGGATTTCAACGTCCCTGCCCGAGTCCGTGCAGTTGGAGATGCTGAAGACCATCCCTGGGTTGGAAAGCGCGACCATGATCCGGCCCGGCTACGCGATCGAATATGACTACGTCGATCCCCGCGCCCTCACCCGGACGCTCGAAACACAAGCCCTCGCGAACCTCTTCCTCGCCGGACAGATCAACGGCACCACGGGATATGAAGAAGCCGGGGCCCAAGGGCTGGTCGCCGGGATCAATGCGGCGCTGCGGGCGTCGGGGTCCGACCGCACATTCACGCTTGACCGGGCGGACGCCTATATCGGCGTGATGATCGATGACCTGGTCACGCTGGGCACGAGCGAGCCCTATCGCATGTTCACGTCCCGCGCTGAATACCGCTTGATGTTGCGGGCCGACAACGCGGATCAACGGTTGACCCCGCTTGGTGAGGCCATTGGTGTGGTCGGTGCCGAACGTGCCAAAGCCTACGCCGCGAAAGCGGCGGCTTTGGCGTCCGTTCATGGGCGGCTTGCCGACATTGACGCTTCGCCCACCGAACTCCGGCAAAAGGGTTTCGACATCAATCAAGACGGCATTCGCCGCAACGGTCAGCAACTCTTGGCCTACCCGGATATTACGTTCGATCGGTTGCGGACGGTCTGGCCCGATCTGGCCGATGTCCCGGGTGACATCGCCGCACAGATCGAGATCGAAGCGACCTACGCCAGTTATCTGCAACGCCAAGACGCGGACATCCGCGCCATGCGCCGTGACGAAGCACTGGTTCTGCCCGTGGATCTGGACTACCGCAGTATCCCCAGCCTGTCGAACGAGGTGTCGGATAAGCTGAATGCCGTCCGGCCGGAGACACTGGGGCAGGCGGCCCGCATTTCCGGGGTGACGCCGGCAGCGATTACCGCCCTGCTGGCCCATGTCAAACGCCGCGACTCCCGACTGTCGGCGTGACCGACGTTTCACGTGAAACATCTGCATCGGCGCCGATGACCGCCGCGACGGCTGCCGACGCCCTCGGCGGCCTCGCGCCCGATGTCCTCGACCGTTTGCATCTGTATCTCGAGAGCCTCACCAAGTGGCAACGCGCGATCAATCTGGTCGGCCCCAGCACCCTCGCTGACCCTTGGCGGCGGCATATTCTAGATAGCGCCCAATGTTTGCCGTATCTCGCGTCCGAAGGGAGGCTTGCGGATCTCGGAAGCGGCGCGGGCTTGCCAGGCTTGATCCTCGCTATCTGCAGCGGCCGCCCCGTGCACCTGATTGAGAGCGATCAACGCAAAGCGGCGTTTCTGCGCGAAGCGGCGCGGGTCTGCGAGGTTGACGCCACCGTCCATGCGGCGCGCATCGACGCGGTGCCGCCCCTCGCGGCCGCGACGGTTACGGCACGTGCGCTGGCACCCTTACCCCGGCTCCTCCCATGGATCCACCGGCACCTCGGAAACCCAGGCCGTGCCGTACTTTTGAAGGGAAAAGCGGTCGAAGATGAATTGACCGAAAGCGGCAAACAATGGAAGATGACGACGACCCGAGCAGACAGCATAACTGACCCGGGCGGCACGCTTCTTTTGATAGAAAATTTGGCTCCTCTCGATGTCGGCTGAACAACTGCTTAAACCAAAAAGAACCCGCATTATCGCGATCGCGAACCAAAAAGGGGGTGTCGGTAAGACCACGACAGCCATCAATCTGGCGACCGCGCTCGCGGCCATCAATCAGCGCGTCTTGGTGATCGATTTGGATCCCCAGGGCAACGCTTCCACCGGCCTGGGTTTGACGCACGAACACCGATCGATCAACACGTATCATGTCCTGATTCGCGAAGCGGCCCTGCATGACGCCATCCAAGAGACATGTATCCCGAACCTCGACATCGTCCCGTCCGGTATCGACCTGTCGGGTGCGGAGATTGAGCTCGTCGATGTCGACCGGCGGGAGTTCTGCTTGCGAGAGGCGTTGATGCTCGCCGCCGCCGAATACGATTACATCCTGATCGATTGTCCGCCCGCGCTTGGCCTGTTGACGATCAACGCCTTGGTCGCCGCACAGGCGGTCTTGGTCCCGTTGCAGTGCGAGTTCTTCGCCCTTGAAGGTGTGTCGCTTCTGATCCGCACCATTGAACGGGTCAAGGCAACCTATAACCCGGGCCTGGAAATCCAAGGGATCGTGCTGACCATGTTCGACCGCCGCAACAACCTATCGGGCGCCGTTGCCGAAGATGTTCGGGCCTATTTCGGCGACAAGGTCTACGACACCGTGATCCCCCGCAATGTGCGCATTTCCGAAGCGCCGTCACATGGGCGACCGGTCATTGTCTACGACACCGCGTGCGCCGGTTCGCAGGCGTATCTCAATCTCGCCGGTGAGGTCATCCACCGCGAACGGCGGCTCAGCGCCTGATGGCGGAGAAGAAAAAACTCGGCCGCGGTCTGTCCGCGCTGCTCGGCGACAGCGGTGCCGATTACGCGAAGCTGGACAAGGCCAAATCCGGCAAGCACGTCGCAATCGAGCTTTTGCATCCTGGCAAGTATCAGCCCCGCCACCGCATGGATCAGGACGCGATTGACGCTCTGGCCGATTCGATCCGCGAGAAAGGCATCCTGCAGCCCCTGTTGGTGCGGCGGCATCCCGACGACCCAGCCGCCTACGAGATTATCGCCGGCGAACGCCGATGGCGCGCGGCGCAGTTGGCGAAGCTGCACGAGGTGCCCGTCCTGATTAAGGACTTCGACGATCAAACGACCCTCGAGGTCGCGGTCATCGAGAACGTTCAGCGCGAGGATTTGTCGCCGATTGAAGAAGCGGACGCCTACCAGCGCCTAATGGACGAATTCGAGCGGACCCAAGAGGACGTGGCGCAGCTGGTGGGCCGCAGCCGCAGCCATGTCGCCAACACTTTGCGCCTCCTGTCGCTTGATCCGGAGGTCAAGGACCTCGTTGAGGATGGGAGCCTGAGTGCAGGCCATGCGCGAACGCTGATCGGCGCCGAGGATGCGGTGGCCAAGGCGACGCATATTATCTCCCGGGATCTCAGCGTGCGCGAGGCTGAGCGCCTGGCCAAGCAACCAGCAGGCAAGCAAAAGGCTGCCCGGCCCGCAAAACCCAAGGATGTCGATACGATTGCGTTGGAGCGCGATGTCAGTAATACACTGGGCCTCAAGGTCGTGATCGACGGGCATGGCCCCAAGGGTACCGTCAAGATCGCGTATGATACATTGGATCAGCTGGACGATCTGCTCGACAAATTGCGCGCACCGACGGGACCCGCGTCACTTCCAGAGGCTGATCCGCCCACCGAAAAGGCACCGGTATCGGCGGCTAAGCCAAAACCCAAGCCTGCCCTTTCGGTCAGCCTCAAGCCAAAGTCAGCCTAAACTCCTTAATTCGGAAAGAGGCAGTCTATCGGCTTTTTCGCCGGGCCACTTGGCAAATCTGTAATAGGGCTCGCTCGAACACGGACTGATCGATGGCAAGGCCCGACTTACAATCCCGCTCCGTTTCCACCAACAGCCTCTGGCAGCGCGTAAGATCTGCCATCGACCAGCGCGCAACCTGCCCCCGAAAAACGGATTCCGTCTTGAAGAACACCGGCGGCCTTAGCCGTTTCATCGCCGTCCCGGGATCCTCGCCGGCCGCTTCGGCCGCCTTGACCGTCAGCAATCGATCAAAATGGCGTTGCACGGTGCGGATCAACGCCACCGGCGCCAGACCCTCCGCCGCGGCACGGTCCAGGCTATGTGCCAGCCTCCGTGGGTCACCGCCCGCCGTTGCAAACGCCAAGTCGTCCATCGACGCTGCCTTGACGTCGCCGATGGCGGCTTCAACATCCGCGGCATTGAGCGATCCGCCGGACCCGGGCCCGCCTGCGTATAGCACCAGTTTGTCCAACTCCTGGCGAATCGCCATGCGGTCCGTCCCCAGATGGGAAAGCACCGCGGAGACCGCCCCGCCGTCGGCCAGCGTGATTCCGTTGTCGCGCATGTGCTGGCGCACCACCGTCTCCAACGAAGCGCCCTCATCCGGATAACAGCCGATCGCCGCCGCTTTGTCGTGTTTCTCGAAAAGTTGCCGCAGCTTAGACCGAGGTGCGAGCTCCCCCGCTTCGAAGATTCCCGGATTGATCCCGCCGCCCGCCGTGAACCAAGGCTCGATGATGCTGACGAGGGCATCTCCGGCGTCACGCACTCGTACGACGGGATCGCCGCCCATCAACGACAACGCAGATGCTGCATCTGAGAGTAATGCGGGGTCCTTACGAATCGCATCACCCGTGTACTCGTGGATCGCCGGTCCGCCGTCTTCGCCGGCCAACAATGCACAGAGTTCGGTCCCCCGCTCTCGGACCAGTCCCGCGTCGGGGCCAAACAGTAGAATGCCGAGAGTACCGGGCGGCGGTTTCTTCAGGAACGCCGCCGCTTTATTGCCTGAGAGTTTCACCGCACCCCGTCGGTTGCGGTTTCGGTCGCGGTCAGATGGGCTGCTAGGCGCAGCCGGATTTGCTCCGCAAGGTCGTTGATGGCCCGCTCGCGCGCGCCCTTTTCCGCAGCCAGCGTTTGAAACTCCGAATTAAAAATGTTGTAGCCACTGGTCGCCGAGAATGTGTTGCTGAAACTGTTCTCGGCCTCGCCCTCGCGCCCGGTCACGGCTTGAAGGTCGACGGAGGCCGACACGCGGATATTGGCGCGGCTCGCCACGGCACTCCGCGCCACGGCGAGAGATGTTGTCGATTCCGACAACGTGACGGTTAAGCTGTGCGTCACCGGCCCGCTCCGGCCCGAGGGGTGAATGAGCCGAACCAGTCTGTTGCGCAGGTACTGCCCTTCCCGATCGTCGATCTGATTAATCTGTACGCCACGGAATGCAGCGAATGCGTTTTGCGCGCTGCCGTCCTCAACTTGCCGCGTGGCATAAACGGGCTGAAACCCGCAACCAGCGAGCATCACCAACGCCAAGGTCAACAAAGTGGCCCTAGACAACGACATTGACGATCCTGTTCGGCACGACGATCACCTTGCGAACCTCCTTGTCGGCGATAAACGCCTGAACATTGTCAGCAGCCAACGCTTGCGCTCGTACCGAGTCTTCCGGCGCATCCTTGGCGATGTCAATGGTCGCGCGAACCTTGCCGTTGACCTGGACGGCGATGGTCACGGAGTCGTCCGTCAACATCGCCGGATCGGCGACGGGCCATGCGGCATCCGTGATCAAACGATCGTGGTCTAGGGCTTGCCACGCTTCTTCGGCTAGGTGCGGCATCATCGGCGCGATGAGCAGCAACACCGTTTCGGTCGCGAACCGCAACACCCAGGCCGTTTCCGGGTCCTCGCCGCGCAAATCCTCAACCGCGTTGCTGAGTTCGCGAACGCGCGCCACGGCCTTGTTGAAATGAAACCGCTCCAGGTCATCGGTCACGGCGGCGATGGTTTTGTGCGCAAGTTTCTCGACCTCCGCTGGCCGGCCGTCGATGCCGTCGGGACGCGCCGTCCCCACCTCGGCACGCGCGACGGGGGGCTCGTCGACGAGTCGCCACAGCCGATTGACATACCGCCAAGCGCCCTCAACCCCGGCGTCGGTCCACTCCAAATCTCGGTCCGGCGGGCTGTCCGACAGCATGAACAGCCGTGCCGTATCGGCGCCATAGGTGGCGATGATCTCTTCCGGATCGACCACGTTGCGTTTCGACTTGCTCATTTTCTCGGAGCGGCCGAGGGTCACCGCCCGTCCATCGGGATCGACCAGAGACCCATCCTCCGTCGTCCGGACATCGCTCGGGAACATCCACTTTCCGTCTGCATCCTGGAACGTCTGGTGGCACACCATTCCCTGGGTCTGTAGGCCGGAAAACGGCTCTTCTACAGATACATATCCGCATTTCTTCATAGCCCGCATGAAAAAACGGGAATACAGCAGGTGCAGGACCGCGTGCTCTACACCCCCAATGTACTGGTCGACGGCCAGCCAATAGTCTCCGTCGGCTTTGTCGACCGGAAGATCGCTCTCAGGCGAACAGAATCGGGCAAAATACCAGGACGACTCGAAAAACGTATCGAAGGTATCGGTTTCGCGTTGCGCCGGTTTGCCACATGCCGGGCAATCCACGTGCTTCCAGGTCGGATGCTGATCCAGCGGGTTTCCCGAGACGTCGATGTCGATGTCTTCCGGCAACACCACCGGCAGCTGATCCGTGGGCACGGGCACAATGCCGCAATCGTCGCAATGCACAATGGGGATCGGGCAGCCCCAATACCGTTGCCGCGACACGCCCCAATCGCGCAGCCGGAAATTGACCTGGCGTGTACCGATGCCCTCGGCCTCGAAATGATCGATGATCCGCGCCTTGGCGGCCTCGACCTCGAGGCCGTCCAGGAAATCGGAATTGGCCAATTTCCCCGGGCCGACATAAGCCTCGTTGCCGACGTCGAACGTGGTTGGGTCTTCGGCCTCTGGCACCACCACCGGCGTGACCGGCAATCCGTACTTGCGGGCGAAATCCAAGTCCCGTTGGTCGTGTGCCGGGCAGCCGAAGATCGCACCGGTGCCGTAATCCATCAGCACGAAGTTGGCCACATAAACCGGCAGTGAATGGTCCGGCAGAATCGGATGGGCGCAGGTCAGGCCGGTATCGAAGCCGAGTTTCTCGGCGGTCTCGATCGCTGCTTCAGACGTACCCATACGATTGCAGGCGGCGATGAACTCCGCCAGATCGGCGTTGCTCTCCGCCAATTCCGCCGCCAGCGGGTGATTGGCTGACACCGCCATGAACGACGCGCCGAAAATCGTATCCGGTCGCGTCGTGTAAATTTCCAGCGGATCGTCGCGACCCTCGATCTTGAATGTGAGATGCGCCCCTTCCGAGCGGCCGATCCAGTTATGCTGCATGGTCCGGACTTTGTCGGGCCAGCGCTCCAATCCGTCCAGCGCCGACAGCAGATCTTCGGCATAGGCGGTGATCTTCAAGAACCACTGCGGGAGCTTGCGTTTTTCCACGTCGACACCGGAGCGCCAGCCCTTGCCGTCGATGACCTGTTCATTGGCGAGCACGGTGTTTTCGACCGGGTCCCAATTAACCCATGATTCGCGTCGGTACACCAACCCGGCCTCTAGAAATTCAAGGAACATGCGCTGTTCATGCGCATAATAGGACGGGTCGCAGGTGGCGATCTCGCGTCGCCAATCATAGGACAGGCCCATGGATTTGAGCTGCGCACGCATCGCCGCGATGTTGCTCCGGGTCCAGGCTGCCGGGTGCACGTTGTTTTCCTTTGCGGCGTTTTCCGCCGGCAAGCCGAACGCATCCCAGCCCATCGGGTGCAAAACGTTGTAGCCCTGCGCACGGCGAAAACGGGCGACCAGATCCCCCAACGTATAGTTCCGCACGTGCCCCATGTGGATGCGGCCGGACGGATAGGGAAACATCTCAAGGACGTAGTATTTCTTCTTGGAGCTGTCGGCTTCGACATTGAAGCAGCCGGCCTCTTCCCAGGTCCGCTGCCATTTTGCTTCGCTTTCTTTGACGTTATATCGCGCCATGTCGTGTCACTTCATAAATAAGGAACGGACGGCGGGATCGCCGCCCCAAACTGTCATCGCCACGGAAATTCGGTGGCCTTTTACTGTTGAGAGATAAGCGTCTGGTGGCGGAGCATCCGCGCCTTTGTAAGGATCGAATCCTCGATCTTGGTCGCCGTTTCCCGTGGCGTGGTGGCGTCGGCCCAATTTCCCGTGCGGTCGCGAACCTGCCGGAACACGGAGACCCGCACCCCGTCCGCCCGCAATGTGCGATCGAGGATGTAGACGTTCAGCTTAAACCGTTCCCGTGGGGATTCGGGCGGGCTGTACCAATCGGTAATGATCAGACCGCCAAAGGCATCCGCCGTACTCACCGGCATGAACGAGATCGTTTCCAACGAAGCCCGCCATAGGAAACTGTTCACCCCGATGCCGGCGCCCTGGTCGGTCTCCGTGCCGAACAGATTGGCCAATCCGCCCTCGCCGAAGATCGTTTCCTGATTTTCGAAAGTGACTTCTTCCTCTTCGAGGTTGGGGGAGTACTCGCACGCGGAAAGCGCCATCACCAAAACGGCGGCGGCGGCCCAGGAACATTTTCGGAATCGACGCAACGAAGACATCTCGGTTGTTTCCATCAGCTGCGTTGTTTTTCTTCGATCTTTCTACCCTAGCCCGCCGGATTCGGCAAACAAACCTATTCCCGCGATCCCGATAACGTGCAGTGCCATCACACGGGCGATATCGATCCGGCGGATCCCGCCGAGCGCATACACAGGCATGCCGGCCGCCCTGGCAAGCCGCGCAAACCGCCAGGTGCCGAAACCCGGTGCGCCAGGGTGGCTCCGGGTCGCGAACACCGGCGACATCAATACAGCGTCGACCCCTGTTCGCCGTGCCCGCCAGGCCGCCAAGCGGCTGTGCGCCGATGCGGTCACCAACGCCGGTTGCAACCGCGCGATTTGGTGGCGGTGCCAGCGATGCAATGCCGCCTCCGGAATATGCAGGCCGTCGACATCGAGCGAGCGCAGGTTTGGATCTGACGACGATATCAACACAGTCACCGTTTCGGTCGTACGGCGGCGCACCAAATCGCGGGCGGCGGCGCGGGTCCGGACCGCATCGCGGCCACGCATGATCAGCGCGCTTTCCGGCGGCAGTCCGCTAAACAACGCCTCCGGCGCTTGTCCGCGGTCGTCGTCGGTCATCGCGACCCAAAGCGGCAAACCTCGCGCCCGGCGATTGTCTCCGCGCATTGCCCTTGCTACGGTCCGGCGACTTTGAGCATCCATGGACGCACTATGACCGAGACCGTCGATCCCGCAACCAATCTTGACACCGTGACCCAAGAAATCGCCGATGCCGCGCGGCGCGCGGACCGCGACCCGGCCTCGGTCCACCTTGTTGCCGTTTCCAAAGTGCATGGACCGGATCGTATTCTCCCGGTCTTGAAAGCGGGCCACCGCGTGTTTGGCGAGAACCGGGTGCAGGAAGCCGAAGAGAAATGGCCGGCGTTGCGCGCCGCGTACCCTGACGCCGTGTTGCACCTGATCGGCCCGCTGCAATCGAACAAAACCAAGAATGCGGTGGCGACGTTCGATGTGATCGAAACCGTGGATCGGCCGAAGATCGCCACGTCGCTGGCGCGGGAATTCGACCGCGTCGGCCGCAGTCTGCCGTGCTTCATCCAGGTAAATACCGGCGCCGAACCCCAGAAGGCGGGCGTGCTGCCGGCCGACGTCGACGCATTCATCCGCCAATGCGTGGATGACCTGCAACTGCAGGTCCGCGGCTTGATGTGTATTCCGCCGGTCGACGAAGAGCCCGCATTGCACTTTGCGTTGCTCGCCGAAATGGCCGACCGCAACGGGCTGTCGGGACTGAGCATGGGCATGAGCGCGGATTTCGCGACCGCGATCGAGTTGGGGGCGACACATGTTCGGGTCGGGAGCGCCGTCTTCGGTGCGCGGCCGACGCCCTAACCGGCCGGGCCGTCCGATACGATCTCGATCCACGTGCCGGGCCGCCATCGCGTCAATAGGTGACGTAGATCCTTCAATGAGAGGGCGACACACCCTTCCGTCGGTGTGTAGCCCCGTGCGGCCACATGCACGAAAATCGCGCTGCCATAACCACGCTTGGCGGGGCGGCTGTTGTGCGACGTTTCCAGGATCAGATCGTAGCGATGGTCGTCGCGCCACAGCCGCTCGTGCCCCGCGCGGAACGGACGGCGCACATGTTGGTTGTAGCGTGCGTGCGACGGGTCGTCGCACCAGCCGTCCTTGGGGTTGATGGCATGGACGGGAAACCGGGTGTGCGGCTTTCCCATCCGGTCCGTGCGGACGAAAAGCCGGGTGAGCGCATAGCGGCCGGTCGGTGTTGCCCCATCTCCCTCGCGCTTGTCGGCGTGGACGCCGCCACGGCCCAACGCGCAGCGGTACCGCCGTCCAGCAAACCATAGCCATCCGTCGGAGGTCACCATTATCCGCATGACCGAAGTCCACCATGCGGGCCAAGGGGCGTAAAGCGGGATTTAGGACAGACGGGTATCGGCCAACGCCGCTGCCGCGCGGTATGCCCAGGCGGCGGAGCGCGCATCCTCGGTCAAGTGAACGGTATCCGGCCCGGCGGCCAGCGGATCGTCACCTCGGACATGCGGGCCGGCGTCGGGAACCGTCGTTTGCGTGCGGGACGCCTGCGGCGGCCGCGACCAGGTATTGGCCTGCGATTGCGCCCAGGCGACTTCTTGACGTGCCCATGCGCTGACCGGATCGACGGCGTTGTCCGAGGGTACGCCCGCGCCCACCGCCGATGTATCCGCCGGGGCCGCCGCCAGGTCTTCGGCGCCGTCGTCGGGCAATACCCAATCGGTGACGTGCTGGCCGACGTCCTTGCCCGTGCTTTGTTGGACGAACACATTGAACAACGAACTGGCGAGCCCAATCGGCCCGAAAAATAAGGTGGCGCCGGCAACACGTGGCACGGCGCCAATCTCATCGCCGGTATTTTCCCGGTACATGGTTGAGATCACCGGCACGTGCTGCAGCGGATTGACCACGTCGATCAAATCGGAAAAGTCGAACCCGTTTTCGCCGAACATGGTGACGTTTGCCGATCGCTCCGCGTTTGAGCCGCTTTCCGGGTGCGGCGATAACGCCACTTCCGTTGGTGTGGCCGGCTTTGGCGGTGGCGCCAGCGCCAGTTCGTATGTCGATGTCACCGAGGTCATGTCCATGCCTCCAACCCAAATGTCCCGACAGCTACGCAGCAAACAGCGTGCCAGAACAAATATCGAATGAATTCAATGGGTTACTGAAAATCGCGCATCGGCCATGGGGTTCCCGGCAGGATTTGCCCGGAAAAAACCGTCCCGGACTCAGAATTGGTGCCCGGCGCGGACCGCTTTGGTCTGCAGGTAGAACTCGTTGTGTTGATTGGACGGAAAGGCGTGGGCGACACGCTCGACGACATCGACACCATGTCGCGCCAGGGCCTCGACCTTGTCGGGGTTGTTCGTCAGCAGCCGCACTTTGCCATAGCCGAGCATCGCCAGCATCCGCGCCGCTGGAAGGTACACCCGCTCATCGGCGTCGAAGCCGAGTTGCTCGTTGGCGTCCAACGTATCGTGGCCCGCATCCTGCAATTGATAGGCGCGCAGCTTGTTGATCAGACCGATCCCTCGGCCCTCCTGCGCGAGGTACAGCAGCACGCCGTTGCCGACGCGCTTGATCTCGTCCATGGCCCCTTGCAGTTGATCGCCGCAGTCGCATCGCAGGCTGCCCAACAAGTCGCCGGTAAAGCACTCCGAATGCAGCCGAACCAAAATAGGGGCCGACGGGTCGGGCGTGCCGACGATGATCGCGATGTGTTCGCGGCCGCCGTCGTCCGGACGAAACGCGACCATTCTCGTTTCCGCCGCGCCGTCGATGGGGACCCGCGCTTCGGCGACCCGTTGCAGGCCGCGCACGGCGGCGCGCTCGAATTGAAAGACGTCGCCGGTATCGACCGACAACAGATCGTGGCGGCTGGCCCACTGCATGATGTCGTCGACATCGCGTAGCGGCGCGGTGACCGCGGCGGGCAGCAGGCGCGCCATTTTGGTGAGGGCAACCGCTGCGGCGGCGCAGTCATGGCCGGGATCCTCGCGGACCGTGACGTCCAAGCGCTCGCGCAGGGCCGCATCCAGTCCGATATCCGCCAAGGGGTTTGCGAGGGTCGCAATTTCATCGGCACCAAGCCCGCCGATGCCGGCGACGATGGCGATCTTGCCCTCGGTATCGGCAAGGCCGAGGACCGCCGCACGCCGTGCCGTGATCGCCAGGGTCGGCGCGGCCCCGGTCTTGATCTGCATCTCGCGCAAGCTGTCGGGCGTCATGGCCTCGGCGGCCAACGCCAACACCGCATGGCCGCCGCCGCCCCGCACCACCACCGGCCGACCGCGCCGCAGTTCGGCGACGGTCCGCTCCACCGACAGGACGGTATACGGCGCCCGTGCGGCGGGGACGTCGAAAGCGTCGATCATGGAAATCGGCGGGCGGGTCATATGCGACAGTCTATCATCTTTGCGGCTCCGGGAACGTACTATATAAGTCGGTACAGGAGTTTACACCACGACAACGTCGCGCGGCGATGGGCGCGGCGGCGAGAGGACAGGCGAATGGCGAACGGCAAGCGGGTTTTGATCGTCGATGACGATACCGACCTGACCGATATGTTGAGCGAGCAGCTGCGGCTGCATGAAGAGTTTCAGGTCGAGACGGCGGCGTCCGGCAGCGATGGCTTAGGCGCAGCGACGCAAAGCAACTTCGATGTGATTCTCCTGGACGTTGGCCTGCCCGACATGGACGGTCGCGAAGCGTGCCGGCTGATGCGCCGCGGCGGGGTGCGTGCCCCGATCATCATGCTGACCGGGGCGGATACGGACGCCGACACCATCTTGGGTTTGGATGCGGGCGCCAACGACTACGTCACCAAGCCATTCAAGTTGGGGGTCTTGCTGGCGCGGTTGCGCGCGCATATTCGCCAGCACGAACGGAGCGACGATGCCGTGTTCACCATCGGCCCCTATACCTTTCAGCCGGCGAACAAGCTCTTGGTGCGGGAATCCGATCAACGCAAGGTGCGTCTGACCGACAAGGAAACGGCGATCCTGAAATACCTCTACCGGGCCGGGGAAAAGCCCGTGGCGCGTGACAAGCTGCTGGACGAGGTGTGGGGCTATAACGCCGCCGTCACCACGCATACCCTGGAAACGCACGTCTATCGGTTGCGGCAGAAGATCGAGGAAGATCCGTCCAATGCGGCGCTGCTGGTTACCGAGCCGGGTGGCTACAAACTCAATCCGTAACGGCTTGATTCTGTGTATTTAAAAAAACAGAAGCGCCTGCCAAGGGGGGGTGGCTAGGCGCTTCCTGACCATTCGGTCACGGATGTAATCATCCAGCGGTTCGGTGGGGGAAACCGTGTCCGCACGCCTGATATAGGGGTCAAACCCGGGTTTTTAAGGGGTTTTGACGTTAAATATTAGTAATCAAACTCGGGAAACGTCGCCAGGAAACGGTCTTCCGGGATCGGGAACCCGAACCGGGGATTGATTAACGTCAGGCTGGTGACGACGCCTTGTGCGTCGACGATGGTCCATTTCCGGAGCACCATCGGCTGCGCGCTAAATGCCAGGGTCAGCTCCCCGGCCAGCGGATCGTCGCTTTTCACGACACTGATCCGCAGCGTGTTCGCACCCCTCTCGACCGAGGTCACGGTCAGCGAACCATCATCGAAGGCGAACTCTTCGCGCAGCAGGAAAGCCGCCGGCGTATCCTCCAGCGGGATATGATTTATTTGCTGCAATTCCGTGTCGACGTAGGTCAGGAACTCGCGATTGGCGACGATAACGATGGGCGTCGGCGGCTTGTAGTCGATGCGCAGGTTTTTCGGTCGCGACAGCAAAATCGTGCCTTCGGAGGTTTCCCCGGTCGATGAGATCTGCAGGAAATCCGACTGCAGGGTGCTCAAACTGTTGAGGTAATCCGCGGCGGCCGCCAAGTCCCGTTGCTGCTCTTGGCTCAACGTCGGCGGGCTTGCCGCCCCCGCTGCGGCAGGGCTCAACAGGGCGCAGAGCGCGGCAACGAATAGGGCACGCCGGGACAGCATAGGGCGACCTCTTAACGGCAAATTATGGCGTCGGCAAGGCGAAGGGCGAGGGAATGTTGAAGATACTGAAAATAGCCGACAGCAGCAGCAAGGCGGCTGAAATGGCCGCGCCCTGTTTCGCGAACCAGAACGAAGCGTCTTGCAGGCTCTCGCCGATCAGTTTCTGGGCGACGGCCGCGGGCGGGCGGTATTCGCGCGGCAGGATGAGCCATGCTTCGGTGCGCCGGTAGGGCCGGCTCGGCGCGCGGACGCCATACAACCAGATCAGGCCGGTGGTCGACAGGCAGATTAAACCGCCCGCTTTCGCTGCCAAGACGAGATCGAAACTCAGCCCGAGCATGGTGACCATGATCGCCAGGCCCGCGAACCCGCAGGCACGGCCGATCGACACATAGGCGGCGTTTCGGATGGCCTCCATCCAAGCGATCTCCTATTTGCCCAAATAGTTAAGCGGATTTCGCGGGCTGGAGGAAACACAAAGTTTTGTGAACGATTGCTTGGACTTAGGCGGAGTGATCGCCGATCAGCACCTCGCGGCGGCCGACCCGGTTGGCGGCGCTGACCACGCCTTCCTTTTCCATGGTCTCGATGATCCGCGCGGCCCGGTTGTAGCCGATCTGGAAATGCCGTTGGATGAAGCTGGTCGATGCCTTGCCTTCGCGGGCGACCAGCGCCACGGCGGCGTCGTAGTGTTCGTCGTAATCGCTGTTGCCGCCGCCACCCGTCTCGCCCAGCATCGGCTCGCCGGTGTCCTCGGTGACCGACTCGATGTACTCGGGCTCGCCCTGTTCTTTCAGGTTCTCGACAATCCGTTCGACTTCCTCGTCCGATACGAACGGCCCATGCACCCGCGAGATGCGCCCGCCACCGGCCATGTAGAGCATGTCGCCCTGACCGAGCAGCTGTTCCGCGCCCTGCTCGCCCAGGATCGTGCGGCTGTCGATCTTCGACGTGACCTGGAAGCTGATGCGCGACGGGAAGTTCGCTTTGATGGTGCCGGTAATGACGTCCACCGACGGCCGTTGCGTCGCCATCATCAAATGAATGCCGGCGGCACGCGCCATTTGCGCCAAGCGTTGGATCGCGGCTTCGACGTCCTTGCCGGCGACCAACATCAGATCCGCCATCTCGTCGACGACAACGACGATGTAGGGCAGCGGTTCCATGGGCAGGGGCTGTTCCTCGTGCACGGGCTTGCCTTCTTCGCAGAAGCCGGTCTGCACGGTGCGGGTCAGCACTTCGCCCTTCTTCGCCGCGTCGCGCAGGCGCGCATTGTAGCCGCCGATGTTGCGCACACCCATCTGGCTCATGGCGCGGTAGCGGTCTTCCATTTCCCGCACCACCCATTTGAGGGCCACCACCGCCTTCGACGGGTCGGTGACCACCGGCGTCAAAAGGTGTGGGATGTCCTGATAGACCGACAGCTCCAACATCTTTGGATCGATCATGATGAATTTGCAGCGATCCGGCGGCAGGTTGTAGAGCAGCGACAGGATCATCGTGTTCATCGCCACCGATTTCCCGGATCCGGTGGTTCCGGCGATCAGCAGGTGCGGCATCTTGGCGAGATCGACCGTGACCGGTCCGCCGCCGATGTCCTTGCCCAGCGCCAGCGGCAATTCGGCTTTGGTTTTCTCGAAATCGTTGGAGCTCAGCAGTTCCCGGAGATGCACGATCTCGCGGCTCGGGTTGGGCAGCTCGATGCCGATCACGTTGCGTCCCGGTACCACGGCGACCCGGACGGAGACCGCGCTCATGGATCGGGCGATGTCGTCGGAAAGACCGATCACCCGCGAGGTCTTGGTCCCTGGCGCCGGCTCCAACTCATACAATGTGACGACCGGTCCGGGGCGAACCTTCACGATCTCGCCCTTGACGCCGTACTCTTCCAGAACGGTCGACAGATAGCGGGCGTTCTGCTGCAGCGCTTCGCGGGATTCTCGGGTTTCACTGGGGGCGGCGACCGGCAGATCCAGCAATTCCAGCGGCGGCGGTCCATAGCTGCCATCGCCGAGCGGCAGGGCCTGTTGCGCCTGGGCCAGGGCCTTCTTGCCGGTCTTCGCACGACGCTGCCGGGTTTCGACTTTCGGCGACTTGGCGGCTCCGCTGCGTGCCGGCTTGCGGGGCGCCACGGCGTCCAAGGCTCCCGTCGCCGCGCCGTCGCTCATGTCGATATCGTCATCGAGATCGGGTAGGTCCCGCGGATCCAGGCCGTCGTCTTCCTGTTTCGCCGGCACCATACCGCGCAACCGATGGCCGAAGGCGACGGTGCGTTCACTCATATCTTGCGACGCCGCCACCGCCTGGCGTCCGAGCCAGACGCTGCCGCGCAGGCCCCGCCACGTGGTGCGGGCCGCCGCCAACCAGTCGCGCGGCCCCATTCCAAGCGCGATGACGGTCGCGGCAATGGCCAGCGCGCCGGCCGCCCACGCGGTTACGGTCGCGGCTTGCTGAATGCCCAGGCGGCCGGCCCAGAGGGCCAGCTCGTCGAACGCCAAGGACCCGGCGACGCCGCCAAGCCCGGCGGTCAACGGCCAGCCCGCAGGCGGCGAGATGGCGGCCAGGCCGACGGCGCCCAGCACGACGGCTAAGAACAGCCAACCGATGCGGCTCGCGGGCCGCGCCAGCGCGCCGTGGGTCACCACCAGGGTCGCCCACACAGCCAGCGTTGCCGGGACGATGAGCGCGGCATAGCCGACGGTCTGCAACGCCATATCGGCGAGCACGGCGCCGGGCGCGCCCAGCAGGTTCACCGGCACATTGTCGGTGGCGCTGTTCCAGGAGGGATCCCCCGGCGCGTATGTGAGAAGTGCCGCGCCAAGCGCCGCGGCGGCGGTCGCGAGGCTCAGGCCCAACGCCTGCCAGGACCGGCGCTTCAACGCGGCGGCGAGATGCGCCGGGAGCAGCGGGTCCGAGACCTTGGGGCCGGAATGGGAACGCAGAACGGTCATGCTTCCGTGGTAAGCACCGTTTATTGACAGAACCTTAACGGCGGACCGTCCCAGCGAGGATTGGAACACATAGTGGTTAACAAGTCGTTCACCACAAATTATCGCCGGGCGTTCGCGGCGTAGATGTGGGGTCTATGTACAAAAAACCCGCGAATCGCTCCCGATTCGCGCCCAGAAACGTTGAAAGCCGGGCGGAGAACCGCCCGGCTTTCTGGGGAGTACCTTCTGATCTGGAGGGGTGATCAGACGGTTTGGGAGCCTTTTCCGAACTCCGGATAGGATTCCATCGCCAGCTCGCTGGTATCGAGACCGGCTTGTTCCGCTTCTTCGTCTGGGCGGACACCGATGGTTACCTTGAGGATCGTCCACACGATCGCACTCGTGATGAATGCGAAGGCACCGATACCGACGATACCGATGAACTGCGTGACGATGGACGCATCCGTCGAGAAGACGACGGCGATGGTGCCCCAGATACCGGCCACCAAGTGGACCGAGATCGCACCGACGACATCGTCGATTTTCAGTTTGTCCAACAGCGGGACGAAGATGACGACCAGAACGCCACCGACGGCACCGATGAACAGCGCCAGCATGAGGCTCGGGGAGTCAGGTGCCGCGGTAATGGACACGAGGCCGGCCAGGGCACCGTTGAGCGCCATGGTCAGGTCGACCTTCTTGAACATTACTTGCGACAGGATCATCGCCGCGACAACACCGCCTGCTGCTGCAATGTTGGTGTTGATGTAGATGTTGGAGATCGCAATGGCGTCAGCACCGGTCCCCAGCGCGAGCTGCGAACCGCCGTTGAAGCCGAACCAGCCCATCCACAGGACGAACGTGCCCAAGGTTGCGAGCGGCAGGTTGGCACCCGGCATGACATTGACTTTGCCGTCTGCCGCGTACTTGCCGAGACGCGGGCCGATGATGATGGCGCCTGCGAGCGCAGCCCAACCACCGACCGAGTGCACAATCGTGGAACCGGCGAAGTCGGAGAAGCCCATTTCGGACAACCAGCCGCCGCCCCAGGTCCAGGAACCTTGGATCGGATAGATGAAGCCCGTCAGCAGGACCACGAAGATCAGGAACGGCCAGAGCTTGACGCGCTCCGCCACGGTGCCCGACACGATGGACGCGGTTGCCGCAACGAAGACCATCTGGAAGAACCAGTCGGAGGCCGCTGCATAGGCGCCGGCTTCGAACGGACCGTCGGCTTCACCGGCCGGCTGGCCCCAAAGCGCGAAGGAACCGATGTAACCGCCGACATCCATGTACATCAGGTTGTAGCCAACCAGGAAGTACATGATGCCCGCGACCGAGAACAACGAGATGTTCTTGATCAGCTGCATCGTGGTGTTCTTGGTACGGACCAGGCCGGCTTCGAGCATGGTGAACCCGGCGGCCATCCAGAAGACCAACACGCCATGGAACATGAAGCTCAGCGTGTTGAAGATGTATTGGATTTCTCCGTCGACTTCGGCTTTCGAGGTCGACGCAAACCCGGCGATCACCAAGGCGGCGACAGCAAACGGGAGAATTGTTTTCAAAGTTTTCGTCATCATTCTGTCCCTCTTACAGCGCTTCCGAATCGGTTTCACCGGTGCGGATGCGGACAGCCTTGTCGAGGGCGCAAACGAAAATCTTGCCATCGCCGATCTTGCCGGTCATGGCCGTTTTCTGAATGGTCTCGACAACCTGCTCGACGAGGTCGTCGACGCATGCAATTTCGAGTTTTACCTTGGGCAGGAAGTTCACTTGATACTCCGCCCCACGATAGATTTCCGCCTGGCCTTTTTGCCGGCCGAAACCTTTGACCTCAGATACGGTCATACCTTCGATGCCCAAGGGCGTCAGCGCTTCACGCACTTCCTCGAGCTTAAAAGGCTTAATGACCGCCATGATCATCTTCATGTCGCTCTCCTTCCGTTGCGTTATCGAGCCGGCCACCGGAACGTCCTTCGGACCGGCCCACTCGCGTTGACGGACCCTGTCGGGCCGCTGGCCGCACCTTAACAAGGTTCGTGCCAAGAATCGGGGGACCCCTTAGGAGGCTGAATCATTTAAAGAAAAAGGCCTCATTAAGAGATCAAAACGAAAATACTCGCCATCATTGCGTCATATTTTTGCACAAATTTTATGCATGATTAAAAAATGGGCGTATCGTCGTGCCGATTTCCGCTGGACTTCCGGCCGGGCAATTGGCACGACAAAGCCATGAGCGTGCCATCAGATAGCCCGACCGAGTGCCACGTTGCGTGCGATATCTTGGTGATCGGCGGCGGCCTGGTCGGCGGGGTGGCGGCTCGGGCCCTGTCCCAGGCGGGCTTCGCTGTTACCGTGGTCGATGGTGCGGATCCGAATACCGTGACGGCCGCCGGCTTCGATGGGCGGGCCTCGGCGATTGCTGCGGCGTCGGAGCGTTTGCTCAGCGCGATCGGCGTATGGCCGTACCTCGCACCTGAGGTCGCGCCGATTATGGACATTCGGGTCGCCGACGGACAGTCGCCGTTGTTCTTGCATTACGATCACGCCGATGTCGGGATGGGACCGCTCGGTTACCTCGCGGAAAACCGGCACATCCGTCAGGCCATTCACCACGCTTTAAGCGATGATACGGGCGTTCA
The DNA here is from genome assembly GCA_965601835.1 of Rhodospirillales bacterium. Lineage (GTDB taxonomy): Bacteria > Pseudomonadota > Alphaproteobacteria > Rhodospirillales > Casp-alpha2 > UBA4479. Next base: position 2,477,943 of record OZ271842.1, on the reverse strand, counting down.
CTGGATTTCCGGGACCCATGTCGAGGCGTTGAGCCGGGATGGCGCCGGGGCCGTTGCCCGGCTCTCGGACGGGTCCGTTGTGCGCGCGGCATTGGCGATCGCGGCGGATGGGCGCGGCTCCAAGACCCGGTCCGCAGCGGGCATCCGGCTCACGCAATGGCGCTACCCGCAGCACGCGATCGTGTGTACGGTCGAACACGAAAAGCCGCATGGTTTCGTCGCGCATGAGCATTTCCTGCCGGCGGGACCGTTCGCGATCCTGCCGCTCCGCGGCACCGACGCGCGGCCGGGTTGCCGGTCGTCGATCGTCTGGACCGAGCGTGCCGAGCACGCAAGCGAGATGCTGGCACTCGACGAGGATGCATTCCTCATGGAATTGGCGCGCCGGTTCGGTGACTTCATGGGTGAGATTTCGCTCGTGGGGCCGCGGTTCTCGCACCCGCTCGGCCTACAGTTCGCCGAAACATCCGTGACGGACCGCTTAGTGTTGATCGGCGATGCGGACCACGGCATGCACCCGATCGCCGGACAAGGGCTTAATATGGGATACCGGGACGTGGCGGCCTTGGTCGACGTGCTGTCAGAGGCGCGCCGCCTTGGGCTCGATTTTGCATCGGCGTCGGTGCTCGGCCGATATAGCCGCTGGCGCCGCTTCGATAACACCCTCATGTTGGCGGTCACCGACGGTCTCAACCGGTTGTTTTCCAACGACGTCGCGCCGGTTCAATTGGCGCGGGACGTAGGATTGGCGGCCGTTGATCGGATGCCGCCGCTGAAGAAAGTCCTGATGCGGTCCGCCATGGGCCTAACCGGGGACCTGCCCCGATTAATGCAGCGGCCAACAGCAGCGGAATAGAGTTAAAGTGTAGCGCCTATTTGGCCGCACCGCACCCTCTACGGGCCGACTTTTGTGATAAGACTAAGGAAATGATCTTAGTTAAAAGGCGCTCGCCGCGCACATCAGCGGCCACTGAATGTATGGTCACTGATTTAGTCTTGAGTGCGGATTCCCGTGGCGCGAGGCATCAGGGGTCGCGGCTCAGCCCTTGCTCTTCGAGTGCCGCCAAATACGCCGCCCACATTTCATCTTTCCGTTGCCCCATGTCGTACAGGAGATCCCACGAAAAAATGCCCGTGTCATGCAAGTCGTCGAATTTGATGCGAATGGCATAATTGCCGACGGGCTCCAAATCCATAATGCCCACATGCCGGCGGCCGGGGACGGTCTTTTTCTGGCCGGGCCCGTGTCCTTGCACTTCGGCGGACGGGCTTTCGACCCGCAACAATTCTGCTGGTAGCGCAGCCGTGACCCCGTCTTCGAAGTCCAGTTCGAGGATCTTCTCATCCCGTTTCAGACGGATTTCACTCGGGCGATGCTGCTGACTGAAGCTGTCGCTCATAATTTCGTTCCTTTATTCATCGTCCAAGGGCCGCGCTTCGTCCGGCAACATGATCGGAATCCCGTCGCGGATCGGAAATGCCAGGCCCGCCTTGTCGCTGATCAGTTCTTGGCGCTCGCGGTCATAACGCAATGTGGTCTTGGTCAGCGGGCAAACCAAGATTTCGAGCAGTTTCGGGTCAACTTCGGTAGCGTGCACGGTGCGATCCCTATTGCCGCAGACCGGGGCCGAACTCTCCGTCCCCATGCGCGCCGATTTCGAACATGCTGGTCAGCAGCGCGCCGCGCTCAGCCATGGACCGGCATTCCAACAGGGCTTGCTTTTCGCCTGGGGCCAGTGGGCACGACATCGCCAGAGACGTCACCAGCGCCGCATCGGAGGCTTCGGCAATGCTCTCCATATCGGCCGAAAGCCCGTTGCTGTCGAAATACCGCTGCATCGCCGTCAAAAGCCCGTCTCTGTTCTCCAGGATCACATGTTCGTCGTTACGGGCGCGATCCAGGTCGTCGGCAAAAAAGGTGAAGTCCGGAACCACCCGCCGGTACCCGTCTCGCATCGGCAGCTCCTCCGCGACCCGGAACCGCGCCACGCCATCCAGGATGATGATATAGCGGCCGTCGTCGGTTTCCGAAAACTGCGAAATCCGGCCCAGGCAGCCGACATCATAGGTTCGCGTGCCGTCGGCGATTTGCCGTTCGTCTGTTTCCGCGAAAGGCTGGATCATGCCCATCAGACGACCCGCCCCCAGCGCATCCTCAATGAGATTGAGGTACCGCGGCTCAAAGATATTCAGCGGCAGCTGCCCGCCCGGCAGCAACAACGCTCCCGGCAACGGAAAAATCGCGATCTCGTCGGGTAGGTTGTCCGGTCCGATGTCCCGCTCGCGCTCGATCATGGCGTTTTGCCTCCTGGTTACGAGAACAGGATCGACGACATTTTTCTGCGGCCTGAAACGGTCAGCTCATGGGTCGGGCCAAGGGCATCGAAGATCTTGATCAACTGCTCGCGCGCCGCGCCGTCGTTCCACTCCTTGTTAAGACTCAAAATCGCCAGAAGTTCATCGATGGCGTCCTCGTTGTGACGCCCGGCATAGAGCGCGCCCGCCAAATCAAACCGCGCCTGCAAATCTGCGGCGTTCGCCTCTACCGCGGCGCGAAGCTCGGCAATGTCACCGGCATCCTCAGTCTCTTCCTCCAAGGTCAACGCGGAGATCGCCGCGGCGATGGCCGTTTTCATTTTCCATGCCTCGGGCAGTTGATCGACAATGGCACGCGCCCCGTCGACATCGCCGGACGCCGCCATCGCCCGCAGCACGCCAGCCACCGCCCGCTCATTGTCCGGGCTTTCCGCTTGCGCCGCTTGAAAAAGGGCCAAGGCATCGATGGCGTTGCCGCTTTCGAGGGCCGCCTCCGCGGCCTCCAAGGTTTGTTCCAGGGCACCCTTGGCGCCGCCGGTCAGGCGGTCGATGAAAGACTTGATCTGGCTTTCCGGTACGGCTCCTTGAAAGGCGTCGACCGGCTGTCCGTCTTTAAAGGCATACACCACCGGGATCGATTGAACCCGCATCTGCATGGCCAGGTCTTGGTTCTCGTCCACGTTGATCTTGACCATCCGCACGGTGCCGCCGGCTTCCTTGACGGCTTTTTCCAGCATCGGCCCCAGCTGTTTGCACGGACCGCACCACGGCGCCCAGAAATCGACGATGACCGGAACCGACATCGAGGCGTCAATCACGTCCTGCATGAAGTTTTGGGTATTGGATTCCTTGATCAGATCACCGATCGCGCCGCCGACGGGTTTTGCCGCCGCGCCCGCATCCGAGCCAGGCTCCATAATGATGCCGTCTTGGGTTGGCGCTGCGCCGGCCTCGGGCGCTTCGCCACTGGGCACGACCGTCCCGTCGGGATTGAGTTTGAATTCCATAGCGTTGTCCCGGCGGCCCCGGGTCCTCGTTCCTTGATGAATTTCGAATGGCCGCCCAAGGCCGCCCTTGGCTCCTTAAATGGACGGCGGAACGCCACAGAGCAACCCCTGAGTCCCGCGTCCCGTGGACCCTTGCGCAAAAAAAACGTCATTGCCGCTTGAAATGGCGCCCGCGATGCGTATTATCCGCTCGCTTCCGGCGTCGCCGGATACCCCAGGCGCGGGCGTAGCTCAGGGGTAGAGCGCAACCTTGCCAAGGTTGAAGTCGTGAGTTCGAATCTCATCGCCCGCTCCATTCTTTTCCGATAGCCGCAGGATCCATACGCATTCTATGGTTGTCGCGCCAGCGATGCTTCTCTACTTTCGATTCGAATTGCGCAAGCAAGGTTTGAAGGGTAACGCCTTGCTCGTGTGGCTGCCCCAGAGACAGTTCTGAGTCGATGCAAACCCAAAGCCACCATTCCGCCCACTTGCAAGCGCAGCGCTACGATGTCTGGCTGAGGCAGGCCCTCCAAATTGTTTACGAAGCTGCGGAGACCCACAGTCCAGTCTTAGTCGCGGGCGTCTGTGAGTCTCTCCTTCAATTGATCACCCAAACAACCGGCCCCCGCGGGCGATCACTGATCGGAGAGGCGAACCTGACCCTCGTGTCGAAGGACGAGAAATACGTCGGCAAACGGATTCCGTTCACGATTGACTCCGGCCAAAACCAGATCAACCTTGAGGTCATTGACGCATCAAATATCGATGTCGCGGCGTACAGCGCCATTGTCATTCGCCAAGATAGTGGGTTGATCTTTTATCTGGACGAGATCCTGGGCCAGGCGCCGCGACGCATGCCTCTTTCGGAAGACGACTCGACCATCTTGTTTTCGAAGATCATCGAGAACCCTGACGTCGTGGCGCTGACCGACTCCATCAATCAGCGCTTTAAAGGCAGTTTCAGCGAACCGGCAGTCATCGAACATCTCTATCAATGTGTTAACACCATCATTGATCGAAACGTGCCCGGCGATATTTTAAATTTCGGTGTCGCCTGGGGATGGTCCATGGCGTTCATCGCCGAAATCCTCATGCAGCGGGGAGAGACCGACCGCCGATTAATCGGTTTCGATACCTTCGACGGTTTCGTTAATGTCGACGATCCCCGCGATCAATACGTGCGTCAGGTCCGAAGCGAACTCCCATCAAACACCGGTGAAATGCGCCTAACCGAAGAGAATCAATCCTATAAGTCCTGTGACTTGGATAGCGTTTCCGCCGCGCTGAAGAAATATCCGATGGTCGAGTTCGTCGTTGGCGATGTCAAAAAGACGATCCAAGACTTGGATACCGATTGTATCTCTCTGGCGTTTTACGACATGGACGACTACACCCCCACCATGCCGACGTTGCAGCCGGTTTTTGACCGTTTGTCGCCGGGAGGAATAATGATGCACGATCATTTCAACTTGCGAAGCAGTTTCTACAGTTTCGCCTGGGGACAACGCCGAGCGATGCGCGAGTTTCTACAAACGAACCCGATGTTCAATTTGGCGGGCACCAACGCATTCATAAAGTTCTGATCTGACAGCGGCTCAGCCGCGGTGCACAAATGACCGGACCCTGTTACCCATTTAATCTTATATTTCATAATTATTATGTTATTCATCGATAATTGCGCCTGAATTTCTCAAAGCACCCCAAATTCGACCCGTAAACCCGCAACAAAAACAGGGTTTTACTGTGGTTATCCGAGGCTCCACCCCGGTCAACAGGCGCCCTAAATGAAGCTGTGGGGAAATAGGCACACGTGCACGTTTCTGCCCGTTGTCGCCACGCTTTGGGAGAAAAGACCATGTCGACGCAACTTTCGCCTTCGCAGTTCGGCCGCATCGCCGGCCTCCGGACGGCCTTCACCAACCTCCGCATCCAAACCCGATTGCTCAGCGGTTTTGGCCTCGTCTTGGCCATTCTCGCCATCGCATCGGTTATCGGGATCGTGCAGTTGCTGACGGTGAACGACCGGATCGATAACTACGCGGCTTTGTCTAAAGAGGTGAAAGAGGTCGAAAAGACTGAAATCGATTTCTTGAACTATGTCGTTGCGACCAAGGATTTCATGATCAGCCGTGATCCCGCGGCCGCCGAGCGCGCCATCGCCAAGGGCGCCACCGTCAAAACCGAACTGGAGACACTCCGTGGTATCGTGACCGCCGACGCGGACCGCGCCCGTTTGGACGCGATCCAAGCGGCATACACGGCTTATGTCGAAGATTTCGCGCGCCTTGTCTCGCTCATGGACGGTACCGGCGCAACGCCGTCCGCTGACGCAATGGCCTTGATCGACACGGGATTGCCCGCGCACGTCGCGATGGTCCTGCAAGAATCCGGCGCGCTGGTCGACGATCTGGTGGCCCGTGAAGCCGAGGTCAAAGCGACTATGCAAAGCGACATCACCATGATCGAGATCGAAATGGCGGTCAGCAGTCTGGTCGCCATCGTCCTCGGCATTGTGATCGCTTACTTCTTAGCGCGCGGCATTTCACAGCCGGTCATCGGCATGACTGCCGCCATGCGTCAATTGTCAGAGGGTAACCTTGAGGTCACGGTGCCCAACGCCGGACAAAAAGACGAAGTCGGCGAAATGGCGAGCGCGTTGCAGGTATTCAAGGACAACGCCATTGAACAACGGCGCCTCGAAGCACGGCAGAAAGAACTGGAAGAAGAACAGCGCCAAGCGGAAGTTCGTGCCGAACAGGAACGCCAGCGCATGCTGAACCAGCTCGCCGACGATTTCGTCGTAAGTGTCGGTTCCGTTGTGACCCAGGTCGCCGGTGCCGCCAAGCAAATGCAGGAATCGTCAGTGATCGTTTCCTCGGCCGTCGAGGAGACGCAAAACCAATCCGCCGGCGCGACCGCGGCTGCGGAACGGGCGTCGAACAACGTCATGACGGTCTCCGCTGCGGCCGAAGAACTGTCGGCGGCCATCACTGAAATCGGCCGTCAGGTCACGCAATCCTCCACCATCACGAAGCAAGCGGTCGAAGAAGCGCAAACGACGAATGCACAAATCGCCGGCTTGGTCGAGGCCGCCGACAAAATCGGCGAGGTGGTTCAGCTCATTACCGACATCGCCGACCAAACCAACCTGCTTGCCCTCAACGCCACCATCGAGGCGGCCCGCGCCGGCGAAGCCGGAAAAGGGTTCGCGGTGGTCGCCTCCGAGGTCAAGAGCCTCGCCAATCAGACGGCCAAGGCGACCGACGAAATCTCGCAACACATCAACGGGATCCAAGGCGCTACCTCGAGTGCCCAGGCGGCGATCGAGAGTATCACCAAGATCGTCCGCCAAACCGACGACATCGCAACGCAAATCGCCGCGGCGGTCGAGGAGCAATCTGCGGCTACCAGCGAAATCTCGCACAGCGTCGGACAGGCCGCCGAAGGCACGCAGGAAGTCACGTCGAACATTGCCGGCGTCGACCAGGCTGCCTCGGACACGGGCAAGGTCGCCGTCGAGATCAAGGACGCTTCCGATCAACTTGTGAGCCAAGCGGATGCTTTGAACTCCGAGGTTGAGAAGTTCGTCGCCGAAATCCGGCCGCAAGAAACGGCGGCACCGACCCTGGCGATGGCCGCCGAATAGCGCCGCGCCCGCACCCCGTTTTCTTCCGCGCCCGGCGGCCGAGAGGCTTGCCGGGCGTTTTTCCATCACCTGCCCAACACACACCTGTGAACGTGTGTGTTTTCCGTTTTTTCTCCCGACGGTCTACCAACGGTACGCGCAATCGCGCGACGTCACAAAACCACCGACGAGGAGATGACACATGTCGGCCGTAACCGATCCCCAAACCATGGCTGAACCGAACGCCGCGGCCGTGCGCGGCGGCGTCTTCGCCGGGTTGAAGATTCGCGCCAAGATTTTTGGTGGCTTTGGGGCTGTCGTTGCCTTGCTTGCGGTGACCGCGGTCGTCGGGGTGTTGACCCTCCTCACGGTCAGTACGCGGGTCTCGGATATCTCCGAACTGATCGTCGATGTGCGCGATATCCATGCGATCGAAGCGCAATTTCTCGAACTGTCCACCCAAGCTGAGAAATTCGCCCTGAGTCGGGACCCGGCTGACGCCGAGGCGGCCCGCGCCGTCATCGACACGTTCGCAGGCCGTCTGCAAACGCTGCGCGCAGAGATGTCTGATGACGCCGACATAGCTCGCGTCACGGCCATCGAGGAGGCCCTGACAACCTTCTCGGCGCAGTTGGAGAGCATGGCCAAAAGAGCGCGCAGCCATTTCCTGCTCGTCCAATTCGTGCTTGTCGAAGACGGCGAGAAAGTCGTGGCCAACATGAATGAGATCATGGAGACCGCCGGCAAAATGGGGAACCCCGCCGCCGTCGCCCTGGCCGCGGAGGCGCGTGAGCATGTTCTTTGGGCGCAAGTCTTCACGCACCGCTTGTTGTCGGAGAAGAACGATGAGTTCGCTGAGCGTGTAAAATCTGAACTGGATACCGCGGCGACGCCGCTTGCCGGTTTGAAAGGGGTTCTGTTCGGTGCGGAATACGCCGAGCTTCTAGCCGCGACCGATGAGAGCTTCTTCGTATTCGGAAAAGGGTTCGGCGAAATGTTCGCCGAGGAATTGGAAATCCGCCGCCTCCTGTCGGAGGGGATCCCAACGCAAATCGAAACCGTCAAGGCCGCAACCGCCGAGCTGACCGCAGCCGCCGTCGAGCGCGAGGCATCGATCCGCGGCGAGACCGATGCGGCCCTGCATGGCTCCAAAGTGCAGTTGCTTGTCGTCAGTGTCGTGGGTCTTGTCTTGGGCGTTCTGCTGGCTTGGATCCTCGGCAACGGCATTGCGTCTTCCGTGACCACGCTGACAAATGCCATGCGCCGGCTCGCCGACGGCGATCTCAATGCGGACCTGCCGCCGGTCACGGGCGCAGACGAAATCGCGGAGATGACCGCGGCCCTGCAGACGTTCCGTGAAAACGCCCTTGAACGCGCTCGGCTGCGTGACGAGCAGGAGCGGGCGAAACAGAAAGCCGTTGCGGACGAGGCGCAGCAAAAAGAGCGCGCCGAAGCCGAGCGAAAAGCGATCTTGAACGAAATGGCCGATGATTTCGCCGCCAGCGTCGGCGCGGTCGTGGCCCGGGTCTCCGAGGCGGCGCACGCCATGCAGGAATCGGCTTCCATGGTTTCCATGGCGGCGCAGGACACCGAGCAGCAATCCAGCTCGGCGGCCTCGGCAGCTCAATCCGCGTCCTCCAACGTCATGACCATTTCCTCGGCGACCGAGGAGCTCAGCTCGTCGATTGGCGAGATCGGCCGGCAATTGCAGCACTCGGCGACGGTCACCAAGCAAGCCGTCAGCGAGACGGAGCAGGCAAGCGCCGAAATCGGTGACTTGGTGGGCACGGCCGGCAAAATCGGAGAGGTCATCCAGTTGATCACCGAGATTGCGGAACAAACCAACCTTCTGGCGCTCAACGCCACCATCGAGGCGGCACGCGCCGGTGACGCCGGCAAGGGGTTCGCCGTGGTCGCCTCCGAGGTCAAGAACCTGGCCAACCAGACCGCGCGCGCGACCGAGGAGATCCAACAGCAGATCGCCGCCATCCAAGCCGCGACGGAGCGCGCCAGCGGCGCCGTTCGCGGCATCTCCGGCGTCATCACCGAGACCGATCAGATCACCGCGCAAATCACCGATGCCATGAGCCAACAGGCACAGGCGACCCAGGAAATCTCCGCCAATATCGCGCAGGCGGCGAGCGGTACCGAAGAGGTCTCGACAAACGTTTCCGGCGTTAACGAGGTTGCGACGGAAACCGGCCGGTTCGCGGGTGAAATCAACCAAGCGTCCCTGGCCCTGGTCGCCGAGGCCGAGACCCTCAGCAAGCAGGTCGATAGCTTCATCGCCGGCATTCGGCCCGCTTGACGCCCGCGCTTCGAAGCGGCTGACAACGGCGGGGCGCCGTGCCATGGTGCGGCGTCGCATCTTTGGAGGCCAAGCCGTGTCCGCGCCGCAGTACATTGAGCCCCGTTCCGGCGAGACCTTTCCCCTCGACGCGCCGATCTGGCGCGCACCGAATGGATATCCGCTGACGGTCACGCCGTTGCCGGGGATTCGCCGTACCGATATCCGCAGCGATGTCCGCTCTCTGTGGCGTTACGCGGCGGCGCTGCCGGTGCCCATCGACAATCCCGTGACCATGGGCGAGGGCTGTACACCGCTGGTACACGCCGACGTCGACGGCGCGCCGTGCAGCATGAAGCTGGAGTGGTTTTCGCCGACAGGCTCGTTCAAGGACCGCGGTGCCGCAGTCATGGTGTCGTTCTTGCGCCAACAAGGGGTGCGCGCGATCTGCGAGGACAGCTCCGGCAACGGTGGTGCGGCGATTGCCGGGTTCGGCGCTGCCGCCGGCATGGACGTGGAGATCTTCGTCCCCGCGCACACGCAGCCCGCCAAGATCGCCCAGGTCCGCGCCTATGGCGCCAAGATCGAATTGGTGCCGGGGCCGCGCGAGGCAACGGAAGCGGCGGCGATCGCCCGCGCCGATGAGATTTTCTATGCCAGCCATAACTGGCACCCGTTCTTTCTGCAGGGCACCAAGACCCTGGGTTACGAGATCTGGGAAGACCTGGGGTATCGGGTCCCCGATAACGTGGTGATCCCGTGCGGCGCCGGCAGCAACGTGCTCGGCGTGTACATGGCGTTCCGGGAACTGATGGCCTCGGGAGAGGCCGATCGGCTGCCTCGGATCTTTGTCACTCAACCGGCGAACTGTGCCCCGGTCCATGCGTCGTTTACCGCGGGCGCCGAGGACTGCGTCGAGATCGACGTCCACCCGACCATCGCCGAGGGAACGGCGATCCGTGCGCCGATCCGGATGCCCGAACTGCTGACGGCCCTCCGCGACAGCGGCGGCGCGACGGTCACGTTGAGTGAAGACGAAATCGAAGCCGCCGCGTTGAAGCTGGCGGCGCGCGGCATTTATGTAGAGCCCACGTGCGCCCACGCCGCGGGGGGCTTCGCCAAACTGCTCGCCGCCGGTCGGATCGATCCGGCGGACAGCACCGTCGTCGTATTGACGGGGACCGGATTGAAGGCGACCGCGTTCTACGCCGAAAGGTTTCGGCAAGAAACGTGAGGTATCACGGGCGTATGACAATCTGGGACATCAGATCGCCGGTTCGGTTTGGTATCGCGGCGCTGGTCGCCGCGGCCTGCGCCGTTGCTGCGGTGCCGGCGCTGGCCGACGACCGCGCGCCCTATGGGACGTGGACCCTCAACATCGAGAACGATCGGATCGCCAACACCGATCGGCATTACAGCAACGGGCTGCGCCTGGGATGGGTGTCGGAAGCCGAGGACGGATCCGACAAACCGATGATCCGCGATGCGCTGCAGTTTCTGTATCCGTTGGCAAAGGTGCGGAACGGGCGTCTCGGGTTGGAGCTCGGCCACAATATCTATACGCCTGCGGACACCGAGGTGCGCACACTGGTGACCGACGACCGGCCCTATGCCGGCTGGTTGTACGCTGGCGCGTCATTGTATGCCGAGACCGGTGAGCGCAACGGCGGCTTCTTCGCCGACACCCTCGACAAAGTCGGATTGGAGATCGGCGTGGTCGGTCCCGCCGCATTGGGCGAGGATGTGCAGAACGAGTTTCACAAGTTGATCGGCGTGGCCGAAGCCAACGGTTGGGACAATCAGCTGGAGAACGAGCCCGGCCTCAACCTGATGGCGGAACGCAAGTGGCGGCATACGCCGGTGTCGTTGGCAGGTTTCGAAGCCGATGTGGTGCCGCACGTGGGCGGGTCGCTCGGCAACGTGTACACGCATCTCCACGGTGGTTTCATTGCGCGCGTGGGGCGGGACCTGAACATCGATTACGGCCCGCCGCTGATCCGCCCGAGCCTGTCCGGCTTCGGCGCCGTGACGCCGACCGACCGCCTGGCATGGTATGCGTTTGCAGGGGTCGATGGGCGTTGGGTCCTGCGCAACATCTTTATCGACGGCAATACCTTTCATAACAGTCACAGCGTCGACAAGGAACCGCTGGTCGGCGATTTCGTCGCCGGTGTGTCGATCGTCCGCGGCCCGGTCCGGATCGCCTTCACCCATGTCATGCGGACCAAGGAATTCAAAGGCCAGCCGGAGTCCGATCGCTTCGGCGCCTTGAGCGTTTCGGTGCTTTTTTGATGCGCCGTGTCACGCCGACGTCACGAACGCATCGCTTCCCCTGACCGACATGATGCGCTAGCCTTTGACCGCCTTTTCCGTGGGGGGAACCGGCTGGAGGGGACACATCGATGGCAATTTCCGAAGAACTCAGTCCGCAAACGCTAACGGCGGCGGCCAAAGCCGCGGCCAAGGGCGCAAAGGGTCAGCAGGCAAAGCTGCTGCCGGCCTTCATCGCGGCGTATTATCAGCATATCCCGGCGCAAGACTTGGCGGAATTCGACGCCCCGGCGCTTGGTGGCCTCGCCCGCGCGCACATGAAAACCGGCGATGCGCGCCTGCCGAAGAAGCCCAATGTCCGTGTCTATAACCCGTCGCTGAAAAAAGACGGCTGGGCGTGCGATCACAGCGTTGTCGAAATCATCACCGATGATATGCCGTTCTTGGTCGATTCCGTTTCGGCGGAGTTGACCCGCCGGGAACTGCCCATCCACTTGGTCATTCATCCGATCTTCAAAGTGCGGCGAAACAAGTCCGGGAAAATGCTGGAAATCCTGGAGCGGGGCCATCGCGACACCGACGCCCGGTCCGAGAGCTTCATGCATTTCCAGATCGCGCAGTTACCGGATGCGGAGCTGACGGAGATCGCCACGGCGGTCGAGGCGGTGCTGGCCGACGTGCGCGCGGCGGTCGAGGACTGGCGCCCCATGCGCGAGCGCATGGAAGAGGCGATCGAGGATTTGAATACCCGGGTCAAAGGGGTGCAACCCGAAGAGGTGCACGAGATCCGCGAGCTCCTGCGGTGGCTGCACGACAACCATTTCACGTTCCTGGGTTTCCGCGAGTTCACGGTCAGTGGCAGCGGCAAGAAGGCCAAGGTCAGCATGAACCGGACCTCGGGGCTGGGCGTGCTGCGCAATCCGGACGTGGCGATTTTCGAGGAGTACCAGCAAAAGAACCGGCTGTCGCCGGAGATCGCCGAGTCTATTGCCAAGAAAGACCTGTTGTCGGTCACCAAAACCAATCAGCGCTCGATGGTGCACCGTTCGGTCCATATGGACGCGATCGGCATTAAGAAATTGGACGCCAAAGGAAACGTCGTTGGGCATCGCCTGTTCGTCGGCCTGTTCACCTCGGTCGCCTATAACCTGTCGCCCCGCAGCATCCCGCTGCTGCGACGTCGGATGGCGAACATCATCGACCGAACCGGTATCTCCCGCGACAGCCACGACGGCAAGGCGCTTCAGAACATTCTCGAGACCTATCCACGCGACGAGCTTTTCCAGATAGACGAAGATGCGCTGTTGGATATCGCAACGGGCATCCTGCATTTGCAGGAACGGCAACGGGTCGCCGTGTTCATACGTGAGGATGCGTTCAAGCGCTATCTGTCGTGTTTGGTGTTCGTGCCGCGGGATCGCTACAACACCGAACTGCGCCAGACCATACAGGAAATCCTCGCGGCGGCCTTCGACGGCCAGCCGGCGGCGTTCTTCACCTCGCTGGGGGATTCGCCGCTGGCGCGGGTGCATATGATCATCAAGCTGCCGACGCGCGCGATCCCGAAATACGACGTCGCCTCCATCGAGGCCGCGGTGGCCGACGCGGCACGCTCCTGGAGCGACAAGGTCTTGGCCGCGCTGATCCCGAAAGTCGGTGAGGCGCGCGCGCACGCGCTGAGCAAACGCTATGGCCACGCCTTCGGCGCGGCGTATCGGGCACAGTTCTCCACCGACGAGGTGCTGTTCGACCTGGACAAAATCGAAGCGCTCGATGCCGAGGGCGGGATCGGTTTCAATCTGTACCGCCCCGACGGCACCGAGGGGACCGCGGTCCGGTTCAAGTTGTATAGCCCAGACCGACGCATCGCTCTGTCCGATGCCTTGCCGGTGTTCGAGCACATGGGGTTCAAGGTGATCAACGAGGCCGGTCCGCACCAAGTAAAGGTACCGGACGCCTCCTTCGACCGGCTGATGATCTATGATTTCGGTCTGGAGACCCGCGACGGATCCGAGATAAATGTCCGCCAGGTCCGCGACGCTTTCGAGGAGGGGTTCGCCCGGGTTTGGCACGGCGACGCCGAAAGCGATGGTTTCAATGCGCTGGTGATCGGTGCCGGATTGACCTGGCGCGAGGTGATTATCCTCCGCGCGTATTGCCGGTATTTGCGGCAGATCGGCATCACCTACTCGCAAGTCTACATGGAACAGACTCTGCAGCGGCATCCCACCTTCGCCCGCGCGCTGGTCGACATGTTCGCGGCGATCTTCGAGCCGATCAAAGGCAAGCGGAAGCCGGATCTGGACCGGTTACGCGGAATTTATCTGGCACGCCTCGAAGACGTCTCCAGCGCCGATGAAGACCGTATTTTGCGGCGGTTCTTGAACCTTCTGGATGCGACGTTGCGCACCAACTTCTATCAGACCGACGATGCCGGTGCGCCCAAGAGTTACGTGTCGTTCAAGATCGACTCGCAGAAGGTCGAAGAGATGCCGTTGCCCCGCCCGTTCCGCGAGATCTGGGTGTACAGCCCCCGGGTCGAGGGAATCCACCTGCGGTTCGGTTACGTGGCCCGCGGCGGACTGCGCTGGTCGGACCGGCCGGAGGATTTCCGGACCGAGATCCTCGGTCTGGTGAAAGCGCAGCAGGTGAAGAATGCGGTGATCGTGCCGGTCGGCTCGAAAGGCGGGTTCGTTTGCCGTCAACCACCCGAAGGCAACGACCGCGAGGCGTTCCTGAACGAGGGGATCGCGTGCTACAAGACATTCCTCTCAGGCCTTCTCGACATCACCGACAATCTTGCTGGCACCAAGATCAAACAGCGCAAGAACGTGGTGCGCCGCGACGACGATGACCCGTACCTGGTGGTCGCTGCTGACAAGGGAACCGCGACGTTTTCCGATATCGCCAACGGTGTGTCGATCGACTACGGGCATTGGCTCGGCGATGCGTTCGCGTCCGGCGGCAGCCAGGGCTACGACCACAAGAAAATGGGCATTACCGCGCGCGGTGGTTGGGAGTCGGTCAAGCGCCACTTCCGCGAAATGGGCATCGATACACAGTCCGAAGATTTCACCGCGATCGGCGTCGGCGATATGTCCGGTGACGTGTTCGGCAACGGCATGCTGTTATCCAAACACATTAAGCTGCAGGCCGCTTTCAACCACATGCATATCTTCGTCGATCCGGACCCGGACGCGGCGAAGACGTGGAAGGAGCGCAAGCGTCTGTTCGATCTCGGCCGCTCGACCTGGCTGGACTACGATCAGAAACTGCTGTCCAAGGGTGGTGCGATCTTCGATCGCTCCGCCAAATCGCTGAAACTGACGCCGGAGATCAAGGCGATGCTGGGCCTCGATACCGACAGCATCACGCCGACGGACTTGATGACGGCGATCTTGAAACATGATGCCGATTTGATGTGGTTCGGCGGGATCGGCACCTACATCAAGGCCGCACACGAATCGTCGGCTGACGTCGGCGACCGCGCCAACGATGCCATCCGCATCAATGGCGCCGATGTCCGCGCCAAAGTCGTTGGCGAGGGCGCGAACCTCGGTGCGACGCAGCTCGGCCGCATCGAGTACGCGGCGCACGGGGGTCGATTGAATACGGATTCCATCGACAACTCGGCAGGCGTCGACAGTTCCGACCACGAGGTCAATATCAAGATCCTGCTGGGGCAGGTCATGCAGGCCGGGCGCTTGACGGAAAGTGCGCGGAACAAGCTGTTGGCCAAGATGACCGAAGAGGTGGCGTCATTGGTCTTGCGCCACAACTACGATCAGAGCCAGGCGATCACCCTGATCCAAGCGCGCGGCTTGCATCTGTTGGATAATCAGCATCGCTTGATGAAGATGTTGGAGCGGGCCGACCGTTTGGATCGCGCCGTCGAATACCTGCCGGACGACGAGACCATTGCCGAGCGGGCGACGGCGAAAAAAGCATTCTTCCGGCCCGAGATTGCGGTGCTGTTGTCGTACGCCAAGCTCTGGACGTACGACGAACTGTTGGACTCCGACGTGCCCGACGATCCGTACCTGTTCGAGATGGCGGTGACATATTTCCCGACGCCACTTCGCGAAAAGTACCGCGACGATATGGCGGATCACCGGTTGAAACGCGAGATCATCGCGACCCGGCTGACCAACGACATGATCAACCGCATGGGCGGCACGTTCGTCTATGAGGTCATGGAGAAGACCGGCAAATCGGTACCGGAGATCGCCCGCGCCTGGTTTATCGGCCAAGAGATTTTCGAGATGCCGAAACTGTGGTCGGGCGTCGAGGCGCTGGACAACAAGGTGCCGGCGGAAACCCAGACCGCGATGATCCTCGATACCCAGCACCTTCTGGAGTGGGTGACGCTTTGGCTGCTGCGCAACGGTGAGAAGAACCTCGATATCGGCACCAATTGCCGCGCGCTGCGCGACGGCATGAAGCTGTTGGCCGCGAATCTCTCGGCGACGCTCCCCAAGCACTATGTCAGCGACATGAAGTATCGGGCGCAGCCCTATGTCGACCATGGCGCACCGGAGGCTCTGGCGCATCGGATTTCCAATTTGGTGAACCTGTATTCCGGCTGTGACATCGTGCGGCTTGCGACCCGCCGTAAGTTGGATGTGCAAAAGGTCGCGGAAACGTATTTCGCCATTGGCACCCGGTTCCGCATGGGCCGTCTGCGGGCCGCCGCCAGCCGACTGGACACCGGAAGCCACTGGCAGCAGTTGGCGGTCGCCGCATTGGTCGAGGAGATTTACAGCCACCAACTG
Organism: Rhodospirillales bacterium; assembly: GCA_965601835.1. Classification (GTDB taxonomy): domain Bacteria; phylum Pseudomonadota; class Alphaproteobacteria; order Rhodospirillales; family Casp-alpha2; genus UBA4479. Next base: position 2,461,683 of record OZ271842.1, on the reverse strand, counting down.
GCGTTGGTCGAGAAAGTACTCGACCGAGCGAAGAAGAACGTGGCGCCGCTCGCAGCGGTCGACGCCTGGATCGCGGCCAACCCGGCCGTCGTCGAGCCGACCGAGCAAATGCTGTCCGAGCTATGGAACGTCGAGGTTGACGACCTGTCGATGATTGCCGTCGCAAGCCGGCAACTGCGGACCATGGTCGACGGGGCGGGGGCTTAAGCCGCAAACATGGGCGACAGGTGGCCAACGGCGGTGCTGTTCGATTTGGACGGCACGTTGATCCACACCTTGCCCGATATTCATGCAGCGGCGAACGGGATGCTGGCCGATCACGGCCTGCCGTTGGTCAGCGAAGACGAGATCCGTGAACTGGTCGGCAAGGGGAGCCGCAATCTGGCGGAACAATCCCTCCGCCGTGCCGGTTGCACGCCGTCGGACGCCGATATCGACCATGCCCTGTCGCGGTTTCTGCATCACTACGATCAAGCGCCGATCGCCAAAGGGGTGGTTTTTCCGGGTGTCTACGATGTCTTGCGGGCCTTGAAGGATGACGGCCGGCGCCTTGCGGTGTGCACCAACAAGCAGAAAGCCACATCGGTTACAGTTCTCAAAGGCTTCGATTTGTATGATTTCTTCGACGCCGTGGTCGGTGGGGATGAGGTGCCGCACCGCAAGCCGGACGGGCGGCATGTTCTACACGTCCTAGACCTGATCGGCGTGACGCCGGCGGAGGCGGTGATGGTCGGCGACAGCGAGAACGACATTGGCGCGGCGCAAGACGCCGGTGTTCGGACCGTCTTGGTCAGCTTCGGCATTTGCCACGTGCCGTTACACAGCCTTGGCGCCGATCAGATTGTCGACCATTACGACCAGGTGATGCGTGCAATCGGGAACTTGGCGCCATGAGCGAACGTGAGAACGGCAAACTCGGCGTTGCCGCGTGGTGTCTCTACGACTGGGCGAACTCCGCATTTCCGACGGTGATCATCACCTTTGTGTTCGCCGCTTACTTCACCCAAGGCGTGATCGGAGATGAAGTGCTGGGTACCGCCATGTGGGGTCAGGCCATGGGTTGGTCGGCAGCCGCGGTCGCCGTTCTGAGCCCTGTTCTCGGCGCCATCGCCGACCACACAGGCCGGCGAAAGCCTTGGATCCTCATCATGACCGCGCTTTGTGTCGTTCTAAGCGCCAGCCTTTGGGTCGTGTTGCCGGATCCGTCGATGGCGCTGACCGCGCTCATGTTGGCGGCATTGGCGAATTTGGCGTTCGAACTGGGGATGGTGTTTTACAACGCCATGTTGCCCGACATGGTGTCGCGCGACCGCCTGGGCCGGGTGTCGGGGTGGGGCTGGGGCACGGGGTATATCGGCGGGCTGTGTTGTCTTGCCGCCGTGCTGGTGCTGTTCGTGCAAACCGAGACACCCGCCTTTGGGCTCGACAAGGAAGCGGCCGAGCATATCCGCGTGGTTGGTCCGTTCGTCGCGGTATGGCTGGCGGTTTTCGCTGTGCCACTGTTTCTGTTCACCAAGGACAAGCCCGCAAGCACGGTCGCCATGGGCGCCGCGGTGCGCCGCGGTCTGGCCGAACTGATCGGTACCCTGCGCCGTGTTCGCCAGCATGCGGAAGCGTTCAAGTTTCTGTTGGCACGGATGATCTATACGGATGGATTGAATACGCTGTTCGCGTTCGGCGGCATCTACGCCGCGGGCACGTTCGGCATGAGTTTCGCCGACCTGATCGTTTTTGGGATCGGCATGAACGTGACGGCGGGGATTGGCGCGTTGGCGTTTGCCTGGTTGGACGACCGGTGGGGGCCGCGGCGTGTCATTTTCGTGTCACTTGGGGCATTGACGGTCCTGGGTATTGTCGTGTTGGTGGTAACCGACGTGACGCATTTCTGGATCGCCGGTCTGTCACTTGGTCTGTTCGTCGGCCCGGCGCAGTCGGCCAGTCGGTCCATGATGGCACATTTGGCGCCACCGGACTTGCGGACCGAGATGTTTGGGTTGTATGCCATGTCCGGCAAGGCGACCGCGTTTCTCGGGCCGATGCTGGTGGGGGCACTGACGTTGGCCGCCGACAGCCAGCGGGTCGGTATGGCCGCGATCGTCGGTTTCTTTGTCGTCGGGGGCTTGCTTCTGACAACGGTCAAGAAGGTACAGTGAGTGTCCGAAACGCCCTTTATTCCACGGCACGGCAAGATCGTCGTCTTCGACATGGAATTCACCAGTTGGCCGGGCTTCATGGCGGCCGGTTACAAACAACCTGGCCGCTATCCCGAGATTATTCAGATCGGTGCGGTGAAGCTCGATGCGTCGAACGGCCTCGGCGAGATAGACGCCTTCGAGGTCTTGGTCGTGCCTCGGCATAACCCGGTTCTCAGCGAGTACATCATCGACCTGACCGGAATCACCCAGGCGACGCTCGATGCGCATGGTCTGAGCTTCGCCGATGCCCTCGCCGCCTTCACGGCGTTTATGGGGGACGATACAAGCGCCATGATCAGCTTCGGCCGTGACGACGAGATCTTGCTGGAGAACTGCGCGCTCAACGATATTGCGGATCCAGCGACGCTTCCAAAGGCCCTCAATGTCCGCAGGCACTTGATGTCGATGGGGGAGATCGACGGCTCGGTCCAAGCATGCACGTTGCCGGAGCGGATGGGTTTTGAGCTGACCGGCCGGGAACACACGGGCTTGGCCGACGCGCGCGCCGTCGGCACGGCGATAAAATACTACTGCGATCAAGGTATTCTTTGAGCAGCAATTTGGCGTTCAAAGCGTTCTGCTTGCTATGAACCCACAGACTTATCCTGAGGCAACCGGGTTTTGCATGATTGGCTGCAAGTTCAGCCCATAACGCATCCAGAAAATGAGACGAGGTTTTGATCTCGGTAGAACGCCGAGATGGATACCGCCGGGATCTTCGATGAAACCATCTCCCGCCTTGCCGTAAACGGTTACAAGCGAGTCTCGCATGATCTCAGCGTAGATCGGGTGCACTTTGTTTTTCTGATGCAAAAGCTCGGTCTCGGAAATAGCAGGAATAACCCGGCCATAGTTCCCCACTGCCCTTCTCAATCCATTCTTCAAGCTCAGCATCAAGGCGTTCATTTGGAGCTTGCGGCGGCGCCCTGACCTAATGACGTCGGCGACGGCCTCTGGCAACTTAGAGGTATGTGTCCCTTTGAGGTAACAATGCGGCCCATCCTCCTCCCGGTCCACGTCGCTTAGAAACATGAAGATCGAAGAAAACCGAATATCGTCAAAATCGCGATGCCAGTATTGGGAAAACGGATGAGGCTCGTTGGTGGGGAGCGACCAAAAACACCCGAGGCTATAGAGTGCGGGGTCTTCCCTCAGATACGCTTTCGAAATCCTGTAGTAGCGAGGGCTCTCCAGAATTTGTTCACGAATATGAGGCGCGTTCATAATGGCTTCGTGATCGTAGTGCACGTAGCTCAGCCCGGACGCGGCGTCATACGATGGAAACCGTGTGCCTTTTGAATGGGTCGAATAATGCCCGTCGTAAACGGGTTGGGATTTCAAGAACTCGACAGTTTCACTTGCTTGTTGCGGATCGAGCATTTGCAAAGTTGAGAAGCCGTCCCGCTCCAGGCGCCCTGCGATCTCTGTTTCATCGTCAATGAGGTCTTTAGTCGAAGCGGGCGGAAGCTGCCCGGTTTCATTATCAGCGTCGATGAAATCCTCAAAGAGTCTTCGGAGTTGATAATGGTTGAGCCCTAATTTCAGCAACTCTTGTGTGCTTACAATGGGTCCTGCCATTGCGTGTTCCTTCCGATGTGTGCGGCTATGTCAAAGAGCATATATACGGTTCTACGCGCACGTCAGAAATGCGCTATCTCAGTGACGGAAATGTCGCATGCCCGTCAGGACCATGGCGAGCCCTTTTTCGTTTGCAGCGGCGATAACTTCCTCGTCGCGGACACTGCCGCCTGGCTGAATGACGGCGGTGGCGCCGGCTTCGGCGGCAGCGAGCAGGCCGTCGGCAAAAGGGAAGAACGCATCCGACGCCACCACGGAGCCGATCGCCCAGCTGTCGGCATCGCCGGCGACGCGGGCCGCGTCGCCGGCTTTCCAGGCGGCGATCCGCGATGAATTGACGCGGCTCATCTGACCGGCGCCGACTCCGACGGTGGCGTGGTTCTTGGCATAGACGATGGCGTTCGACTTGACGTGCTTGCACACCGTGAATGCGAACAGCAGATCCGACATCTCCTGTTCGCTTGGGGAACGTTCCGTGACGACCTTCAAGTCTTCCGACGTGAGCTGTGCGTCGCGGGTCTGCAACAGATACCCGCCGGCGAGTGAGCGCACCGTCATCCCCAGAGCATTGGCCGCCGGCATGGCACCGGTCTCCAGTACCCGGAGATTCTTTTTCGCTGCGAACGCGCTGCGGGCGTCCGGCGACACAGACGGCGCGATGATAACCTCGGCAAACAGGTCGGCAACCTGCGCGGCGGTGGCGCCGTCGATTTCCTGGTTAAAGGCGATGATGCCGCCGAAGGCGCTCTCGGTATCGCAGGCCAGTGCCCGGGCGTAGGCCGTCGAAAGATCATCGGCGACGGCGACACCGCAGGGGTTGGCGTGTTTGACGATGACGCACGCCGGCTGCTTGGTGAACTCGGCGACCAGCTCGAACGCGGCGTCGGTGTCATTCAGGTTGTTGAAGCTCAGCTCCTTGCCTTGCAGTTGCTCGGCGGTGGCGATCCCGGGGCGGCTCTCGGACGACGTGTAAAACGCGGCCTCCTGGTGCGGGTTCTCGCCGTAGCGAAGGATTTGCTTGCGGCGCCCGGCCATGACCTTTTGCGTCGGAAACGTGTCACCCAGTTGCGACGCGAACCAGTCCGAAATGGCGGCGTCGTAACTGCCGGTGCGGGCATAGGCCTTTGCCGCCAGGGCGCGGCGCAGATTGCCCGTGGTCGCGTTGTCGTGTTCGCCCATCTCGGCGATAACACGGTCATAATCGGCGGGATCGACAACCACCGTGACGTCGGCGTGGTTCTTGGAGGCGGCACGGATCATCGCCGGCCCGCCGATGTCGATGTTCTCGATGCAGGTATCGAAGTCCGCGCCGCCGGCAACCGTCTCTTCAAACGGATACAGGTTCACCACCAGCAAATCGATGGGGGCGATGCCGTGATCGGCCATGGCTTTCGCGTGCTCGGCATTGTCGCGCACTGCCAGCAATCCGCCGTGGATCTTCGGCTGCAAGGTCTTGACCCGCCCGTCCATGATTTCCGGAAAGCCGGTGAAATCACTGACCTCGACGACATCGACTCCGGCATCCCGCAGCGCGCGAGCCGTGCCTCCCGTCGACAGCACTTCGACACCGGCGTCGGCAAGGGCGCGGCCGAGCTTTTCAAGCCCCGTCTTGTCGGAAACGCTAATCAGGGCGCGGGAAATCTTCTTCTCGGTCATGCTTCGGTTCTGTCCTCTGTCGGTTGGTATTCAGGAACAATGGATTTGAGTTGCGCGCGGACGGTCGGGTCGTCCGCAGTTTCGGCGGCGGCGAGCAGGCCCGTGATCTGCGGGAGTAGATCATCGTGTGCAACAGTACGCGGCGTTGCCAGAAAAAGGCCCGGATGATTGGCTTCCAGTGTTGTTTCGTCGCCGTGTAGCACCTCTTCGAAAAGCTTCTCGCCTGGCCGCAAACCGGTGAAAATGATCTCGACGTCTTCGTCCGGGACTTTGCCGGAAAGCCGGATCATTTGCCGCGCGAGATCCACGATCTTGATCGGATCTCCCATATCGAGAACAAAAATGCGTCCCTCCGACGTCGAGTCCTCAGTTCCGACAGCTGAAGCTTCCAGCACCAACTCGACGGCCTCTCTAATCGTCATGAAGTACCGTTCCATGTCGGGATGGGTGACGGTTAGCGGGCCGCCGCGGTCCAGTTGCGATTGGAAAAGCGGCACGACGGATCCGGTCGATCCCAGGACATTGCCGAACCGTACGGTCACATACCGGCATGCTCCTTCGGAACGGTCGAGCGCTTGGCAGTACATCTCCGCCGTTCGTTTGGTCGCGCCCATGATGTTGGTCGGGTTCACGGCCTTGTCAGTAGAAATCAGCACCATGGCGGTTACGCCGTGTGCACGGCATGCGTCGGCGACATTTATGGTGCCACCGACATTGGTGCGCACGCCCTCTGCCGGATTGGCCTCGACCAGCGGAACGTGTTTCAGCGCCGCCGCGTGAAACACGACATCGGGGCGTTGGTCTGCGAATAGCGCGTCGATCCGGCCCCGGTCGCGGACATCGGCAATGATCGCGTTGCGCGGTATGTTGGGAAATGCGTCGGCGATCTCGCGATCGATTTGATACAGCGCGTATTCGTTGCTTTCGAGCAGAAGGACGTCGGCGGGGTCGAAGGCGCATATCTGGCGTACCAGTTCGGCGCCGATGCTGCCGCCGGCGCCGGTCACCATGACCCGGCGATTGCGCACGAAACGCGACATCGCCTCGCGATCAAGCGGCGTTTGCGGCCGGCCTAAAAGGTCTTCGATGACAACCGGTTTGATGTCGAATGTCTCACCGTCTGCGTCCCGTAGGTCGGTCAATCGCGGCATGCGCGACAGCGTGGCGCCAAGGGCCGTGGCCCGGTCCAGCAGGTCGCGGAGTGGCGCGCCGGTGATTTCCTCTTTGGTCAGGATCAGTTTTCGTGGCGCCGCACTTTCGCGCTTCATCGCTTGAAACACGGTTTCCAGTTCCGCGACCGTACCGGAAACGTTAATGCCGCGGATCGTTCGGCCAACCCGTTCGCGGTGCTCGGACAAGATACCGCCGATCCAATAGGCGTTATCCGCGCTTTGCCGCTGCCAGCGGATGAATTGGTCGGCGCCGTCGGATGCGCCAACCAGCAAAACCGGAATTTGATTGGGTGCGCGACCCCGCGACAGGTCAATGCGGCGGTCTTTCCAGAATCTATACAAGAACCGTGGACCGCCCAGTAGCGCCATCAACACAAACCACGTAATGAATGGCACCGACCGGGGAAGGTCGTCCATGCGGGTCCAAACGAACATAACCAAGAGAAACGCCGCAATGGCGATACTCACCGCCCGGGTGATCGCCATGAGATCTTCCATCGACGCATAGCGCCAGACCCCTCGATAAAGCCCGGACATCCAAAATACGATCGCGGCGATCCCGGCGAGCGCGACGGTCCCCTCAACCAGTTGGTCGAGACTCAAAGCTTCCGGCGAGCCGACGAACCGCAGCGACATGGCAACCGCAAACGACAGCCCAGCCATAAAGATGTCATGGGCGAAGGCGATCAAGCCGCGACCGGTAATGCGATGGAAGAGTCTCACGGGCGTGCGATGTCTCCGACAGCAGGACGGACCCTCAGTCCATCGGCCATCTTATACGGCGGTTGCCACGCCGCGTCACGGCGGAACGGTGCATCGTCGATCTCGAAATTCTCAACTAGGCGCGACACGATGTTCTCCTTGCCCAGTAGCGCACCGGCAAGGCGCAGCATCCCCGGCGGAAACGGGAAGAGACGGGCCGGCCGGCCGACCGCATGACCGATGGCGCGAAACAGTTTGGGCGTCGAGATCGGCGCCCCGTCAGTCACAAAGTAGGGCCCCACGGTCACGTCGGACGCCAATGTGGCGCGGACCGCGTCCGCGAGGTTGCCGACGAAAATCATGTGCCGGCGATTTTGGATCGACGCCAGCGGTAGCGGGAGGCCCTTGGATACCGCCATGGCGGCGGTCTTGATGTTGCCTGTGGGCGGCCAGCCGTAAACGAGCGGCGGCCGCAGGATGGTAAGCGCGATGTCGGCCGTTTCGGCTTCGGCAGTGAGCGTCTGCTCCGCCGCCAGTTTCGAACGACCATGAGCGTCTTCGGGCGAAGGCTCGGTATGCTCCGTGAGCGGGGTGCGCCCGGATCGCTCGGCCACGGCCTTTACGGAACTCATGTAAATGAAGCGCTTGATGCCTGCGTCACGCGCAGCTTGAAACAATGCCAAGCTGCCAACGCGGTTAACCGCATCGAATCTTGGATCGTCGTTAGCGGCATCCATGACGTGGGCCAAGCCCGCCAGGTGGACGACGGCGTCCAGCCCCTCCAGCGCCGCGGACAGAACCCCAATGTCCGTCGACGAATCCAAGGAGGGTATCTCGGTGTGGGCCGTGGCCTCGACCGCAACATCGGAACCGGACGTACGCAGCAGCGCTCGGACATCGTGCCCGGCCTCAATCAGCGCGGGACACACATAGCCGCCGATGAATCCGTTGGCGCCGGTTACGCCGATGCGCATGCCGGATCCTCGCTGGTGGCGTCGGCGGCGCGGTCGCCGCCTCCCGCCACGACGGTTTCCAGGACGTTGATCATGTGTCGCGCCTGTGCCTCGCGGCTATGGCTGGGCGCGGCGGCAAGGCTATTCGCCGCAAGCGAAGATCGCCGGGCGGGGTCTTCGGCCAAAGCCGTCATGGCCTGGGCCAAGGCCGCCGGTTGTTCCGGGGCGACGCAAATGCCCGCGTTGGCGGCCTCGACGATAGCGGTGCCGTCGCCCGTCGGCCCGGCGTACAGGATGGGGAGGCCCATGCCCATGGCCTCGAAGATTTTGGAGGGAATAACCTCGGCGAAGGCAGGTGTGTCTTTGAGGTGCACGAGCGCCACGTCGCAGAGCGACCAAACATCAGGCATCCGCTCTTTGGGTTGTGGGTCGAGGAACCGCACGTTCGCAAGACCCTCTGCCGTCGCCCGGGATTTCAGCGCGTCCCGTTCCGCGCCGGGACCGGCAAAGAGCACCTTGATATCGGCGCGTGCGGAGAGTGTCTTGGCCGCGTCCAACACATTGCTCAGCGCATGGGCCATACCGTGAGTGCCGATATAGCCGAACACGCAGTCCGACGTGCCAATGCCGAGATCTCTGCTGAGGCCGGCATCGCGCGGTCTTGGTCCGTAGCGCCACAGATCGACGCCATTGATGACCACGGCGATTTTACTTGCTGGAATGCCTCGGTGGACGAGATTGCGCTTGAACGATGGTGTCAGTGCGACGACGGCGTCGGCGTCGCGGTACATGCGGAGCTCCAGCGTCTCCAGCAGGCGCAGCGCCAAGTTCGGGCGCATGGCCCCGACGGCGGAGATGGATGCCGGCCAAAGATCACCGAGTTCGAATACGTAACGGAGGCTTTGTCGGCGGGAAAATGCCCACGCGGAGACGGCGGCGAAGAACTGCGGCGATGTCGACACCACCACATCCGGGCGGCCCAATCTGCGCGCCGCTAGGTACGCGGTTATCATGTAACTGAGAAAGTCGAGGGTGCGGCGGAAGACCCCCTGGTTCGGCGCGATGTATGTTTTTACCCGCACCACCCGAATGCCATCCAGGATCTCTTCTTGCCGCCATTTGTTCTCGTATCCGTCGAACAGACGGCCATAGGGGAAATTGGGCACGCAGGTGATGACCGTGACATCGTGACCCCACCGCGCCCAATAGACGGCGCGTTCGTGCACGCGGGTGGCGGCGGCATTGGTTTCCGGCGGATAGTTCTCCGTGAAGAAGAGAATTTTCATGCGGCGTTCTTGCCCCACTGGGCGAGATTAAACAAAAGAAATCCGACGACGACCGTGGCGCCGGCCAATCCGATCGCGATGTGACCGACGGCGGCGACGGCGGCAAGCCCCACGAGGCACAAATTGGCGGCAAGGATTCGCAGGCTCACGGCGGCATGGCTGAGGCCGCCCTGGTGCGCGCGCTGATAGAAATGTTCCTTGTGCGCACGCCATATCTTCTCGCCGCGCAGCCCGCGCCGAGCCAAGGTGATGGTGGCGTCGGCCAGATAATAAGCTGCGAGAATCAGCGCCGCCGCCGCCTGATCGATGCGCACCAGTTCCAGCAAAACCCAGCCGACGAGGAAGCCTAAGGGAACCGATCCGACATCGCCCATGAAGATCTTGGCCGGCTGCCAGTTCCACACCAAAAACCCCGCGCTTGCGGCGACGAGGACCACGGGCAGGAGAGCCATGGACACCGGCGCGCCAGACAACGCGAGAACCGCTGAGGCACCAAGGCCCAATGTGATCGTTTCGATGCCGGTTATGCCGTCAATGCCGTCCATGAAATTGTATAGATTGATGAACCATATCCAAGCGATTGCGACGACCACAACGATGGGGAGCGCGAGGTCTGTCGGCACTAACAATAGGACGCCCGCGACCGCCATCATTTGCACAGCCAAGCGAACGACGACCGACAACCCGCGGATATCGTCGACCCAAGACACTGCGGCCAACGCAAGCGCTGCGGCGTACACCACAAGCTCCGCGCCATCGGCATACCAGCCGCAGATCGGTAGGGCGACGACGAGAATCGCCAACCCGCCACCCCGCGGGGTCGGCGCGACATGGCTCGAACGATCGTTGGGTCGATCCAGAACGTGGCGTTGCTGCAACCACGGGATCAAGGCGCGGGTGACCGCCAGAGACGCCAAAAATACGGCTGCCGCCACGATCGGCAGAGAGGGAACACTCATGCCCGCGCTTATAAATGAAAAAATGCACGCTGACCATTCCTTGGCCACCATTTCGAGGCCGAAATGACGTATTGGTCCGCAGACCTTAACGTGGTGTGGGTGGGCCACGGTATCGTCCCGTATGGCGGCGAAAAAATCATTTTAACTAAGGATCTTAATTGACGTTCACGTTGTGAACGCGGTACAAAATGATTCGTGTTCATTTTTTGAACGTGACCGCTCGCCGATGAGCACGGAGCCGCCCTTTTCATGAAATCTGACACGGACATCTCTCTACGGCTCTTGCAGGCAATCGCTGACAATGAGCGCCTGAATCAGCGTGCTGTGGCGTCTGATCTTGGTATCGCCGTCGGCTTGGCGAACGCCTACATCAAACGGCTATTGAAACGCGGGTTGGTGAAGATCCAGAACGTACCGCCGAACCGGTATTTATACTATCTCACACCACAAGGCTTTGCGGAGAAGAGCCGCCTCACCAGCCAATTTCTTTCGCAAAGCTTGGCGTTTTTCCGTACCGCGCGGACCGAAAGCTCGATGCTATTCGAAATGTGCCTCGATCAAGGCTGGACGCGGTTGGCGTTGGTGGGTAAGAGCGAGTTATGCGAGATCGCAATTCTGGGTGCCAACGACCTCGGGGTCGCGCTAACGGCGATCGTCGACGCCGAGGCAGCGCAGACCACATCGACGTTCATGGGAATTCCCGTGGTTGCCCATCACGCGGATATCGAGCGGCCGGATGCCTTCATGGTTACGGACCTCGCGGCGCCGCAGGCCACGTTTGAGGAACTGGCGGCGCGTTACCCGCGTGAACGTGTGTTGACCATCGCCTCTTTGATGGTGCGTCGCGAGGGCGAACCGGCCACTGATGACGAGCCGGAGGCACTGGCGAAATGACCCACTGGTACGTCGTGCATACACACGCCCTGAAAGAAGCGACCGCGGCCGGACATCTGCGGCGACAGGGTTTTGACGCCTATGTTCCTATGTTCAAGAAAACACGGCGGCATGCCCGTAAGACGGACGTGGTCCGCCGGCCATTGTTCCCACGATACATATTTGTCCGAATGGATTTGCAGAGCGATCAGTGGCGCAAGGTCCGCTCCACGGTCGGCGTGGTTAGCTTGGTATCCGCTGGCGACCGGCCGATGCCGCTGGACGATGCCGTCGTGGCGGCGATCAAGGCCCGCGAGGATTCCGACGGATGCGTGCGGGTCAATGCGCCAGACAGTTTCCAGCGGGGCCAGCCCGTCCGGGTCTCGGATGGTCCGTTTGTCGATCAGTACGGGCTTTTCGACGGTGTGACGGACAGTGAGCGCGTCATCGTTTTGTTGAACCTATTGGGCCGCGAGGTGCGGGTCCAAGTGTCCTTGCAGCAGGTGCGCAAGGTCGCATGAAATAAGCGCCCATCGGGGCGTCGAACGGAGTTCGGATCGGTCTGGGGGGAGTCACCCGGACTGCGGTAGCATGCCGATTTTATTGAAATTATGAACGACAGTAGACCACAAACATGGTTGATCACCGGGGCCAGCGGCACCCTCGGCCATGCCTTTTGCGAATATCTCGTGGGGCGTGGACATACGGTCGTCGGTGCAATGCAGACACATCCGGTTTCGGTTGACGGAGTGACCGAATACGCGGTCGACGTATGCGAGGCGCGTGGCGTATCGCAGTTGGTTGCCCAAGTTGCGCCCGATGTCATCGTTCATACCGCCGCACACACAAACGTCGATGGCTGCGAACGCGATCCCGCGGCGGCGGAGAGGCTCAATGTTGAGGCCACCCGCAATGTTGCCGGCGCCGCCCGTGACGTCTCGGCAAAGCTCATTCATATTTCCACCGATCACCTTTGGCGCGGGGATGCGCCGATGACAGTCGAGGACCAGCCGCCGACGCCGCTCAACGTTTACGCCCGGACCAAGCTGGATGCCGAGCAGGTGGCCATGGAAAACGCTGATGCGTTGATTGTCCGCACATCTTTCTTTGGCGAAGGACGGCCGTGGCGGAAGTCATTCTCGGACTGGGTTGCCGACGGATTGCGCGGCGGTACGCCGCTCAGGATGTTCACGGATGCCTTTTTTTCGCCCATCGCAACAGCGTTGCTATGTCCGTTGCTGGCCGAGATGGCCGCGCGCGACGCACGTGGCGTGTTTAACGTGTGTGGGCGAACACGTTTGTCGAAATACGATTTCGCCGTCCGTTTGGCGGTGCGGATGAACATCGCCGCAGACGTCATCGAGGCGTCGCGAATCTCCGATGCGCAACTGACGGCACCACGGCCGCCGGACATGTCGCTGGCCACCGAGAAAGTGGAAGCGTTCCTTGGCCGGGAGATGCCGTCCATCGACGAGAGTCTCGACACCTTGGCAATTTTGAAACAAGCGCCTTCCGCTTCTTCGGGTGTGGTCTGAAGTCGCCATGAGCGACCCGACACTGCGCGGCAAGAAGGTACTGGTCACCGGGGCCGATGGGTTCATCGGTTCGCACTTGGTGGAGCGGTTGCTTGCCGACGGAGCGGCTGTACGCGCCTTCGTCATGTACAATTCGTTCGGCTCGTGGGGATGGTTGGACACCTTACCGGCGGACGTGGCCGTCGGCCTCGACGTCGTCGCTGGCGATATCCGCGATCCTCACGCGGTTCTCTCGGCAATGGAAGGCTGTGACATCGTCCTGCATCTGGCGGCATTGATCGCGATTCCTTACTCTTACCTCGCCCCGCAGTCTTACGTGGATACGAATGTGTCCGGGACACTCAACGTCGTCCAAGCGGCGCGCACGTTGGGTGTCGGGCGGGTGGTGCATACGTCGACGTCGGAATGCTACGGGACGGCCCGGTTCGTGCCGATCACCGAGGATCACCCGTTGCAGCCGCAATCGCCTTACTCGGCAAGCAAGATAGGCGCAGACCAAATTGCCTTGTCTTATTATATGTCGTTCGACGTGCCGGTCGCGGTCATCCGGCCCTTCAATACCTACGGCCCACGGCAATCGGCGCGAGCTGTGATCCCGACCATCATCGGTCAGATCGCTGCGGGCAAACGGGAGATCGCTCTCGGCACTACGACACCGACCCGAGATTTCAACTATGTCGCCGACACCGTGGACGGGTTTGTGCGCATGGCAACGGCTCCCGGCGTCGATGGCGAAATCGTGAACGTCGGCGGTTCGAACGAAATTTCGGTCGGTGATTTGGCGAACCTGATCGCCGATGTCATGGACACCGAGATCGAAATCGTTTCTGAGGCCGAGAGACTTCGGCCCGACGCATCCGAAGTGGAACGCCTGTTCGCCGACCGATCCAAGGCGGAAACGTTGTTGAACTGGTCGCCTGCGCACGGTGGGCGCGACGGCCTCGCAGTAGGGTTGCGCAAGACCGCAGACTGGTTCCGGGATCCGGACAATTTGGCCCGCTACAAGACGGACAGTTACGTCGTATGAGCCGGCGCAAGGTTTGCATCGTCACCACCTCGCGTGCCGACTTGTCGCCGTTGCTGCCGGTAATGCGGGCCGTTGACGCACATCCCGATCTTGAACCGCGGATTGCGGTGACGGGCATGCACTTGTTGCCCGAACACGCCAGGGGCCGGGCGGACTTGTCGGATGCCGGTTTTGCCGCCGATGTCGAAATCGCCTCGATCCCGCAACGCGAACTGGCTTCCGGCGATCTGATGACGCATACCGTCGCGACGGGGTTGAGCGGAATTTCGGCGTATCTCTCCACCAATCGCCCCGACATCGTCGTTGTGCTCGGAGACCGCTACGACATGTTTCCCGCAGCTCTCGCGGCGGCCCTATCGGGTGTTCCGCTGGCGCATATTCACGGCGGAGAAGTTACCGAAGGTGCGATCGACGACTCGATCCGCCATGCTGTCTCTAAGCTCGCGCACCTCCATTTCGTCGCCGCCGAGGAGTTCGCGACCCGGCTCAAGTGGATGGGCGAGGAGAACTGGAGGATAACGGTCTGCGGTGCACCGGGGCTCGACAATATTCTATCGGCTGTCGTTCTCGAACCGAACGAACTTGCCGAGAAAATCGGATTGCCTGCGGCAGTGCCTTACTCACTTCTCACCGTGCACCCGGAAACGCTCTCGACGTTGTCGCCATTGGATCAAGTCGGCATGCTGATCGATGCGGCCGAGCAGGTCGATGGTTGGATTGTCATCACCCGCCCGAACGCGGATGCCGGGGGCAATCAAATGGCCGAGGCGTTGGCTGGTCTTGCGGGTCGGCGCGCCGAGACGGTTCTTATGGAGACGGCGGGCCCCGAGGTGTACCCGAACTTGTTGCGGCATGCGAAATGCGTGGTTGGTAACTCCTCCAGCGGCGTGATCGAGGCCGGTGTCTTCGGAACGCCGGTGGTGAACGTGGGCGACCGGCAAAAAGGCCGACCGACGGGAGAAAATGTGACGCATGCGCCTTGGTCGACAGCGTCGATACTGGATGCATGGCGGCGGGCGGCGACCGGTCGAGCGACGACATCGGGTGGTGCGGACCACCCTTACGGATCCGGGGGTGCGGCCAAGCGGATTGCCGAGCGCCTCGCGGATGTGACACTCGGTCACAAACTGATCCGAAAGCAATTCGATGACTCGGCTCGGCAGGTGGTATCGTGATCCCGCTCTCGGTGCCGACGGTGACGGGGGACGAGATCAAGTACCTCGAAAGGTGTATCGGCGACGGTTGGTTATCGACCGCGGGGCCGATGGTCGACGAGTTCGAAGCGCGACTGGCCGAGCGCGCGGGCCGCGCTCATGCGGTCGCGGTTGCGTCGGGGACCGCTGCACTGCACCTAGGTTTGATTTCGGTCGGTGTTAAGCCGGGCGAAATCGTTCTGACCCAGGCGTTCAGTTTCATTGCGACCGCCAACGCGGTTGTCCATGCGGGTGCTGTGCCCGTGTTCATCGACAGCGACCCCGATACGTGGAATATGTCGGTGGTCGAGTTAGAAAAAGTACTCGCCGCCGCCGAAGTGCGCGACACCGCACTCTATGACATTGCCTCCGGCCGCCGAATTGCCGCCGTCATGCCAGCACTTGTTTATGGCTTGTGTGGTGACATATCGGGGCTGTGCGCTGTGGCGCGCAAATACGGCCTGCCTCTGGTATCTGACGCCGCGGAAGCCGTGGGTGCCACCTGGGACGGCGTGCCGGCGGAGAAGTTTGGCGAAACCGCCTGTGTCTCGTTTAACGGCAACAAGGTCATGACCTGCGGCGGCGGCGGCGCAATTTTGACGGATGATCTTGATATTGCTCGACTTTGTCGCCATTTGTCGACTCAAGCGAAAGCGGATGCCGTTAACCATTTACATGACCATGTCGGCTACAACTATCGTATGCCGGCAATCAACGCGGCGGTCGGTTTGGCGCAATTGGATAACCTCGATGCCTTTTTGGCTCGGAAAGGGGAAATACACGCAAGGTACGTGACCGCAATTCAAGGGCTCCCAGGCGTCACTGCCATGCCGTTGAGCGATCGAAACAGCCGGCATCCATGGTTGTTTTCATTGACTATCGATGGTTTAAGCAGTGGTGACGCCGTTAAGGTCCTTGAAGCAAAAGGGGTTGGCGCGCGACGTTTGTGGCGGCCACTCGATAGGCAGGCGGTGGCGTATGGCGATGCCAATGGTGAAACTAAGGCATCCGTCGCCAACGGCCTTTATGAAGTTGGTATATCGCTCCCGTCATCCGTGACAATGAGTGATGACGACCAAGAGCAGGTAATTGAAGCGTTGAAATCCGTGATCAATGGGTAAGTGAAGATGAGCACGAACGTATCGCACACCACAGAAAAATCGGTTGGTCCGATGCCGCAAGCACCGGAAATCGAAGTCGCTTTGGTTCAGATCAACAATAGTTTCTCCGGTCAGAACTACCTGCCGTTGGCGATCGGCTATTTGCAGAGCTACCTCGAAGAATACTCCGTCAACCCGGGCCGATATAATTTCCTCGATCCCATCTTCAAGCGCGAGCCGATCGGCGAAATCGTCGACAAGCTCAAAGGTGCGGATGTCGCCGGCTTTTCGCTGTACGTTTGGAACGCCAACATCTCACTCGAGATCGCGCGCCGTCTTCGAGAAGTGAATCCGGATATGCTGATCATGTTCGGTGGGCCGCAGGTTCCGGACTACGCCGACGAGTTTCTGCGACAGTATCCGTTCATCGATCTTGCCGTTCATGGCGAGGGTGAAAAGACTTTCCTCTCGATCATGGAGACTCTGCCGAGCCGGGACTTCTCGGAGACGGGTGGTGTTAGCTATATCCAAGAGGACGGAACCTATCATCATACGGGCCGGGTTAACCGTATCCGCGACCTGATGGAGGTGCCGTCGCCGTTCAAGAACGGGTATTTCGACAGCTTGATTGAGAAGAATCCCGAGCAAAAATGGATTGCGTTGTGGGAGAGCAACCGGGGTTGCCCATTCCAATGCACCTATTGTGACTGGGGCTCGGCAACGGCCGCCAAAGTGACCAAGTTTGAAATGGATCGCTTGGAGACGGAACTCGATTGGATTTCGAACAACGACATCGGGTACGTTTTTGTCTGCGACGCGAATTTCGGCATGCTGAAGCGCGATGTCGATCTGTCTCAGCGGGTTGCGGACAATCGGCGCCGGACCGGCTATCCCGAGGGCTTCTCCGTGCAGAATACAAAGAACGCGACGGAGCGCGCATATCTAACCCAGAAAATCCTCGCCGAGTCCGGCTTGAACAAAGGTGTGGCTTTGTCGATGCAGACGCTGAATCAGGAGGCGCTGGTCAACATCAAGCGGGACAATATTTCGCTTGAGACCTATCTCGAGCTACAGCGCCGATTCACCAAGGATGGGGTTGAAACCTATTCGGATCTGATCTTAGCGCTGCCGGGTGAGACCTACGAGAGTTATGTCCATGGCATCGATACGTTGATGGAAACGGGCCAACACAACCGGATCCAATTCAACAATCTCTCGATCCTGCCGAATGCCGAGATGGCGGCGCCGCACTATATCGAAATGCACGGTATGAAGACGATCGAGAGCGAGATCATCAACATCCATGGTAGCCGCGAGGCCCTTGAGGATGATGTTGCGGAAACGCAGATTCTCGTTGTCGCGACCAAAACCATGCCGGAGGACGATTGGCGCAAAACACGCGCGATCTCTTGGATGACGGCGCTTCTGCACTACGACAAACTATTTCAGATTCCGATCATCCTGGCGCACGAGTTGAGCGGTGTGCCCTACCGCACGATCCTCGAAGCGTTCATGGAGGTCGATCGCGAGAAGTATCCGACGCTCGGACGTGTTCGCGACTTCTTTATTGAGGAAGCCCGGTTGATTCAGAACGGTGGTTCCGAATATGTGTATTCGGAAGAGTATCTCGGTATCTACTGGCCGGCGGACGAGTTTATGTTCATTAAGCTCGCGGTTGATCAGGCGCTGGGTGAGTTTTATGACGAAGCGGGTGACATGCTGACGGACATCCTGGCCGACCATGGATATGAAATGCCGCAAGGTTGCCTTGAGGACGCCGTCAACCTGAACCGCGCGTTGGTGAAGCTGCCGTTTGCGTCTGGCAAGGTCACCGTGGAAACGAAATACGACATCTTGGGTTTCTATCATGCGGCGCGGGGCGGAAAGCCGCAGCCGCTTGAGAAGCGCGCAGTCATGGTCGAAATCGACCGGGATCAGGCGCGGTATGACGATCTGAATGATTGGTGCCGTGAAGTGGTCTGGTGGGGTAACAAGAAAGGCGCTTACCTCTACACCAACAATGTGGTTGAGAAAGCGTTGGCCGGACACTTCTAAGGCCGGCTCCCGACATTTTGTGATTTACCGTTCCATCGGCAAGACCGGCATCCAGGTGTCGGCTATCGGCTTTGGGGCCTGGGGCATCGGTGGTAAGACGCCCGGTGGCACATCCTACGGCGAAACCAATGACGACGAGTCGCGCGCAGCTCTAAAAGAGGCCCATGCGGCCGGTATCAATTTTTTCGATACGTCGGCCGTCTACGGTTATGGACATTCCGAGGCGTTGATCGGCGAGGTGTTCGATGGGTGCCGCGACGATGTCGTGATCGCGACCAAGGCGGGCCTAACGACATATGGCGACCCGGCGGATTTCTCCGACGAGGCGATCCGCCGCTCCCTCGATGGTTCGCTGCAGCGGCTTCGGACCGACTACATAGATCTACTGCAACTGCATAACCCGAGCGCCGACGTCATCGCGAACGAGGCGAATGCTATCTCTTCAACGTTTGATGTACTCAGAAGCCAGGGCGCAGTGCGCGCATTCGGCGTCTCCGTTCGCACACCCGAAGACGGCATGCTGGCGATTGAAAAACTCAGACCCGATGCAATTCAAGTGAACTTCAATCTGTTGGATCAGCGGGCGCGGGAGCTTGGCTTGTTGCAGGTCGCGAACGACAACGATTGCGCTGTGATCGGTCGAACGCCCCTCAATTTCGGGTTTTTGACCGGGACCCTCAGCCGCGATACGACTTTCTCGAGCGATGATCATCGTGCACGTTGGTCTCCCGAACAAATCGCAGCATGGCTCGATGGCGCGGATATGTATCTCGCCCTCCGAGGGGATGACACGCCGGTTGAATTTGCGCTGCGGTTTTGCCTCTCCAGCCAAGGGCTAACGGTGACAATTCCGGGCATGATGACGGTGGAGGAGGTTCGGGACAATGCGGCTGCGGCCAATAAAGGCCTGCTCGATGAAAAAACAATGGACAACATCGCCCGCATCGCACAAGAACACGACTTCTTCGTGGCGCGACCCCGCGACCCCGGCAAGGTAGATGATTAAGTACGCCCCACCCCTGTGTGAATTCAGGACCAAAAGCTATGAACGCCGACGCTAACGCCGATAACTCGATCCTTCAGGACGAGCGCCTTCGCCTGTACCAGGAGATGGTGCGTATTCGTCGCTTCGAAGAGCACATCGCCTCCGTATATATGTCGGATATCTTGAAAACACCCGTTCATCTTAGCCTTGGCCAAGAGGCGGTTGCGGTTGGTGTGTGCGGTCAGATGGCGGCCGACGAGATTCTGTTTTCGAACTATCGCAACCATGCGCACTACCTGGCCAAGGGTGGCGATTTGCAGGCCATCGCCAACGAACTGAACAACCGTGCAACCGGGTGTTCCGGTGGGCGTGGTGGGTCGATGCATGTGTGCGACATGGACGTCAACATCCTTGGCACAACGGCCATCGTCGGCGGGGCCGTTCCACTCGCCGTTGGTGCGGCGCTTTCGTCCAAGCTCAAGGGTGAGAACACGATTACCGTTGTCTTCTTTGGTGATGGTGCAGCTGAAGAAGGTGGAACCTACGAGAGCTTGAACTTCGCCTTGGCGCACGATTTGCCGATCCTGTTCGTATGCGAGAACAACGCTTACGCGATTTACGCCAGCCTGGCGGAGCGAACGACCTCGCCGAAAATCATCGACCGGTTTAACGGGCTGGGTATCCAGTCGTGGGAAGGTGACGGAAACGATCTGGACGAAGTCCGCGGCCTCGCGGCGACAGCGCTGGATTATGTCCGCCAAGGCAAGCCGGCATTGTTGGAAGTTCACACCATGTTGATGGCGGAGCATGTCGGAACGTTCACCAAAGCAAAATCCGACGTCCTCGGCAATGAATGGCAGACCTGGGAAGGGGATTGCCCGCTCGTCACGTTCCGCAAGCGGCTTTCAGATGAAGGCTTAGGCGAAGACCAATTGTCATTGGCGGAAGCCGATGCGAATGCCGAAATCGCAAACGCCTTCGAAACGGCTTTGAATGAGCCGCTGCCCGATCCCGCGACCTTGATGAACAACGTGTACCGATAAGCCTGAAGGCCACCGTCCATGTCTCTTGAAGCACCGATCCGCGAAACATACCGTGCCGCCGCGTTTACACTGGGCGAGCGCGAGATTCCTTACAGCCAAGCTGTCAACGAAGCGCTGTTCGAAGCGATGGCCAAGGATGATTCGGTTTTTGTGATCGGACAGAACATCACGGATGCCACCGGTGTTTTTGGGACATGTCTCGGTCTGGCAGATCAATTCGGTTCGGAGCGCGTTATCGAAGCGCCGCTTTCGGAAACTGCGACGGCTGGTTGGATCGCCGGTGCGGCAATCCGCGGCATGCGTCCTGTGCTCATCATGAACCGTCCGGATTTCATCTACTTGATGATGGACCAGCTCATCAATCACGCATCGAAATGGCATTACATGTTCGACGGCAAAATGAGCGTTCCGATTACCGTCTGGGCGCCGGTGGCGCGTGGTTGGGGAACGGCGTGCCAGCATACGCAAGCATTGCATGGCACGTTCATGCATTTCCCCGGCGTCAAAGTCGTGACGCCATCGAACCCAAGCGACTCGAAGGGTCTCTTGATTTCGTCCATCTTCGACGACAACCCGGTCATGGTGTTCGATCATCGCCGTGCGATGCGTATCCCGGGACATGCCGCCGAGGGTTATTACGATTTGCCGCTTGGTGAAGGCGCCGTCGTGCGGGATGGAAAAGACATAACCCTCGTGACCTTGACGCTCGGCGTTCACCGCTGCATGGAGGCCGCCGATGCGCTGGCCGCCGACGGTATCGAGGCCGAAGTAATCGATTTGCGGACGGTAAAGCCGCTCGATATCGATTTGGTTCTAACGTCGGTTCTGAAAACAGGCCGGGCTGTTATCGTCGATGATAGTGCATGGCCGCTTGGCGGCCTTGCGGCTGAACTCTCAGCGACGATCGGCGAACGATTGCACGGGCGTCTCAAAACGCCGACGCAACGAGTGACATGCCCGGATGCGCCGGCGCCGTCGAGTTATGTGCTCGAGGACGCCTACTACCCTGACATCGATGCGATTGTCGGCGCGGTACGTGAAGCCGTCGCCTTTAACGCATAAACCAATTTCAATTTCTTACGCTCGAGGCAAAATTCAATGACAGATAAAGCGGCGCTGGAAGCCACCATTCGGGATGCAATCATGGAGTACTGTGGCGAACGGATGGACGAGCCGTTCGATCCAAGCAATCCGATTATTCGCCTTCACGAGCCAACCTTCGGTGGCGAGGAAATTTGGGCGGCGCTTGCTGTACTGCTGTCGACGCGCGTGACGATGGGCCCGCAAGTGCGCAAATTCGAAGAAATGTATGCCGAAAAATACGGCTACAAGGACGCGGTGATGGTCAACTCCGGCTCTTCGGCAAATTTGCTTGCCGTCGCGGCCGTCGTGAACCCTAGATATCCTAATCAATTGAAACCGGGCGACGAAGTGATCGTGCCGGCGTTGTCTTGGTCGACCACTGTCTGGCCGTTGGTTCAGTTCGGTTTGGTGCCGGTGTTTTGCGATCACGATCCGAAAACGCTGAACATCGATCCGAATGAAATCGAAGCGGCCATCGGTCCGAAAACGCGGGCGATTAAGCTTGTCCATGTCTATGGCAATCCCTGCGACATGGACGCGATCATGGCGATTGCCGACAAGCACAACCTGGTCGTGATCGAGGACAGCTGCGAATCGATGGGCGCCACCTACAAAGGGAAAGCCGTTGGTGGCATGGGCCAGGTCGGCACCTTCTCGACGTATTTCTCGCACCACATCACGACATTGGAAGGCGGGTTCTGCGTCACCAACGATCCCGAGTTCGCCGAGCTCATGCGCGTCTTGCGCGCAC
Organism: Rhodospirillales bacterium; assembly: GCA_965601835.1. Lineage (GTDB taxonomy): Bacteria > Pseudomonadota > Alphaproteobacteria > Rhodospirillales > Casp-alpha2 > UBA4479. Next base: position 2,439,537 of record OZ271842.1, on the reverse strand, counting down.
ATGGTTGGGTTCGCGAAGTCAAAGATCGGCAAAAGTACTTGGACAAGTACCCGCACATCGATCCCAAGTTCCTATTCGTGAATTCCGGCTTCAACCTGCGCGCCACCGAGGTCCAGGCCGCGATGGGACAGATTCAGTTGCCGAAGATCGATGCGTTCATCGACGCACGCACCGAAACGGCGATGTACTACAAGTCCGAGCTGGTACCGTATCTCAATCAATTCACTGTTCAGGATCAACAAGCCGATGCGGTATCGTCTTGGTTCGGTCTGCCGATGACTATCCGTCTCGGCGCCGACTTCACCAAGGCCGATATCTGCAGTCATTTGAACGCGGATGGCATCGAGACCCGACCGCTCATCGCTGGCAACATGGCCGAGCAACCGGCAATGGAGTTGTTCGAGCACAGAGTTCAAGGCGATCTTGCCAATGCCAAACACGCGATGGCGGCAGGCTTCACCTGGGGCAACCACCAATCCATCGGTCCGGACGCGCGCGCGCACGTAATCTCTAGTTTCAAGCGGTTCATGGAGAGCCGCGGCTAAGAACCAATGTCGGATCAACTCGGTTCGATCACTGGCCGTTTGCCGCGGTTTCTGCTGCCGGTCGCTGTACGGGTGCGCAAGACAGCATACGGCCGCGCGTGGACGCGGCGTCGATGGGCGGGGATCGTGGACGAGACAGCGTGGCAGCTTCGGCGGGTCAGCGAGCGGTTTCGTAAGCGCATGCTTGCATTGGTGAGCATGGAAAAGAAGCGAGAGATCATTGCCGAGCTGCAGAACAGCCCTATTGACGAAGATCAGATCGATTTGATCGCGACGGTGATGGTGCGGCGCTTCGGCAATCGGGATTCGAACTTGGCGGCCTTGGTCGACACCATCTTCAAGTACTCGTCAAATCTGTCCCGCATCGAAGTCATTGTGAAGATCGATGACGACGACGACCTTCTTTATTTCCTCAGGCAGAAGCGCCGTGTCGGTAATGCATTTCGCTTTCGGATCTTCGTGACACCTCGCGGTGCTGGCTATCGAGACGGCCATGTATTCCACGATGAGCTCGTGCGGCGGGCGTCATCAAAGGCGCCGATGTGGATCGTTCTCACGGATGATTCGCGTGTCGTCGCGCGAGACTGGGATCAGGAGATCCTACGCGCCCATCAAGATACCTTTTCTTCCTTTACCGTTGTCGGGGATAGGGATTTGGAGAGAATCCTGCCGCCAGACGCCTGCCCTGCTGAGCCCGAGAACGATGTACCGGCGCATTTCTGGGCGAACGATTACCCCGCCGCATCGACGGCTCTTCTTGCGGCGATCCGCGACTGGCCGGAGCGACCGTCGCAGTGGACATGCTTTGGAGACACGTTTTCGTTTGATGCTTTCTTCTCAGCGATTGTCAGCCACGCCGTCCGCGAGCAGAATCTGGACATCTATCGGCAAACCAAACCTCTGGTGCGTCGAGGCGGCGCTAACATTTACTACGATGACAAAACACGGAGTGTCACTCGTACCCGAGCCATTCAGCATATGATGTCCGACGGGTCCGTGACCCGTAGGAGCGAACTTCTTTCCTATCTCGCGCGCATCTGCCGAAAGGATGCTGTTGGCGAGCATCTAGATGTCTAGCGAAGGAATAAATCCATGATCGATCGAAGGTTTGTTGGTCATTTTCAGTCCTTGTTTGATCCGCAGTTGATCCTCGATGTCAGGGCGCGACTGATCGAACTCTTGGAGACGGAAAGGTCACCAGACCACGAGTTGACCGAGCGTGAAGAAAAGTTCATGCGCATCGGTGCGTTGACGGACGCAGCGCGGTTTGAGGATTTATGGTACGAGCCGTGGCGGCGCATGGATGCGGATAAAGTCGAACAATTCGGTTCGTTCACCTGGGTGCTCTATCCGGTTGCGGGGCGGCATCTGTCGGACGTTTCTCAGGTTGTTCCATGGCATCAGGATGCCGGTTACCAGCGGCTGGCCGGCGATCGAAGTCATCACAATATGATTACGTGTTTCACACCGCTTGAGGCGGATCCCGCTGCACAGTCCACGCTTGAGTTTTGCACGGGCATATCACAAGAGATTTCCCATTATGTCCGAGGGGACCACGGCGCGTGCATTGATGATCCCGGCGGAGAGAAGAAGCAATTCGCGCTTCAAACGGGTGACGCCATCGTGTTCGGCGATTTGGTGCCGCACAGGACAATCCCGGGCCCTGACGGAAAGATCAATCGTTGTTCCTTCGAATACAGACTGACCACGCCCGACGATGCTCTTGATGACAAAGATTACTTTGACCTGAAAACGAAAATGTTCGTCCGGACGGACGGATCGCGGAGCGCAACGTTATGAGCGAGAAAGAATTTGATGGCCGCAAGAACTTCGCCGCGGACGACGAGGTGGAGGCGATGTTGGAGGCGCATTTTGAGAAATTCGACATCACCCACCGTGAGGTATGGCGTAATTTCTCGATCTACACCCGCCGCGTCTTCCTGAAACGGTTCCTGGCGATTTATGAACTGTTCCGAATGACCCGGCATCTGCCGGGCGATATCGTCGAGCTCGGGGTTTATCGTGGCGCATCGTTGATGGCGTTTGCCAACTTTATGGAGATCCAGAACATGGGCGACCGCCACAAAAAGGTGGTCGGCTTTGACAACTTCGCGGGGTTTGGTGAGCTTGAGGAAAAAGATGGGGCCGATGCGCCGGACGTCGGAAAAAAACCGGGCGGCTTTACCTCCGAGGATTTTGAGACACCGCTGCGCGACGCCATCGAGATTTTCGACCAGGACCGCTTCATTCCCTATAAACCGAGAATTCATCTCGTGAAGGGTAACATCGAAGAAACGGTGCCGGCGTACGTCGAAGAGAATCCCGGTATGCGGATTTCACTGCTTCACTTTGACGTCGATCTGTATCGTCCGACGCTGGTCGGATTGCAGACTCTATGGCCGTTGGTGGTGCCTGGTGGTGTGGTTCTATTTGACGAATATGGAATTCCGCCGTGGGAAGGCGAAAGCAAGGCGGTCGATGAGTTCTTCGAGGGCCAGGATGTGGAGTTTCATCGCTTCGACTGGTCTAGCAACCCCGGCGCATATCTCATCAAGAAGTAGCCTGGGTCAGCCGAACAAATGCCGAAGAACAAGACCAGCGTTCTAGTTGTGATGCTCACTTTCGAGCCCGAATACGAGAAGAATGAAAAGCTGGAGCAAAACTACCGAGAAACCATCCTGTCGTGGTTGCCCATCGACCACGATGTTGATTTCCAAGGAATGGTGATCGCGGATTTCAAATCGAATGATCTCTTTAAATCCTTCCTTCGAGGTATTTCGGACGAGTTCGATGAAATCGAGTTTCTCGACGGGGATGAATCTCTCCCATCTTTCGTCGCACTGAACAGAGTATTTGGTGCTTATGAGCCCGACATCTTTATGTATGTCGCATCGGATACGCGACCTAGGAACCCGGATTGGTTGGCGCATATCGTCAGTGATTTCGAAAGCGATGACTCCGTCATGGCTGTCATACCGACGGTGACGCTCGACGGCGCGGCGTGTTTACCGCAGACGCAACAAGCAGTTGTGAATATGGATAGTCAGGCAATTGAATTGCCACGGTGTTTCCAGATGGTCACCGCTGCATTTCATCGAAAGTTGTTTGTCCCCTTTGGCAACAGGATCGCAGACCGGTTCCGAGACTCTGGGAATGAAAAAGGCGTTATGTGGCAAATAGAGGCACTTTCTGGCAAAGCGCTTTTGAATTTCCGATGCAACGTCATTCACGAAAGAGGCATTGAGATCGGGCGTTACCATTGGATGGACGAAGACCATTGGTCACGGTCCTTAAGAAATGAAGAAATTGAAGCGTCCCGTGCAATTGGTAGTTTTCTTCCATGCGCCTTTGGCTGGGGGCGATATCAGGAGTCCTTTTTTCAAGGTGTCTTGTCAGCCGTCAAGAAGGTGAGCCCGAGAGAGCTAGCGAAATTTCTGTACATATATTGGCTAAAATCGATGCCGCGACATGCGTATCGCCAGATTCGAAACGCAAGATACCATGATTACGTGATGGAGAATCTTTTGATTAAACGACAATTGAAATCGTTCCATCAACTTGACCGATCGACCCGCGTCAATCTGGTTCAGGCTCTATTCTTCCAGGATAACGATCAAATCGAACGACAAAAAAACGAAGCCTAGCGGCGGCTTTTTTCTGATGCAATTTAATGAAATCCTCTCCTTGAGCGCGTTCTCAGAATCGCCGCTCGCGAAAGTCTTCGAGGACGCGCCGATAAGGTTCGTTGACGTCGGCGCGCGTGGCGGCGTCCACGAACTCGTTGCGCCGATAGCAGGCTGTACCGAGGTGCTTGCCTTTGAGGCCGAACCGGAAGAGGCAGAACGGCTATCTAAAGAGCTCAACGATCCTGACAGCCCGTGGCGAAATGTTGTTGTTCAGCCGGTAGCTCTTGCTGCGGACAATGGGTCGAAAACGCTGTACGAGACGACCGCGCCGACGAACTCATCTCTCAGACCAACTAACGACGTATACGTCGACAGATACAACCTTGAGAAATGGAAAGTTGCGTCTGAGTTTCCACTGGAAACCCAATCCCTGGACAATGTTCTCGACAAGATGCGGCAAACCGATTGGGGCGATTTCATAAAGATCGACACCCAAGGAACGGAATACGAAATCCTTGAAGGGGCCCGAAAAACGCTGCAAAACGCATCACTGGTCGTTTGTGAAGTATCATTTCTTGAACTCTACGTTGGCCAAAAACTATTCTCTGACATCGAGATTTTACTGCGTGACCAAGGTCTGCATTTTTATGGCTGGGGTAGGGAAGACCGCCGTTCGACAAACCGAATCGATAAGACCGCATCTTTGGTGAAGGAGAGGATGTGGCAAGCGGACGCCTTCTTCATTCGTGATCCATTTAGTTCAGGAGCGACGCTCGATTTATCGGATCGGGATGTCGCTAAGCTCATTATGGCCGGCATCGTCACCTCGTTTTTCGACTTTGCTTTGGAGTGCGCGGAACGATGCCGACCGGAGTGGGCGCCCAAGGTTAGATCGCTCGTATCGCAGTGTGCCGCATGTGACCTGAAAGCCATGGCTCAGGAACTGGCGCAGTTTGCGTCAGCCGCCAAACACGACGACAAAGCCAATGTGGCTCGTGGCAAACTCGTCGATAAATTCCGCGAGTATGCTGACTATAAGAATTTCGACTTCGACGTGCCGCATCTGGAGAAAGATACAAAGTAATGAGACCCCGGACGGAGGAACTTAAAGAAGCGTTCGTAACGAAGGGCTACGCAGTCGTTTCGGACGCCGTCCCCATCGATTTGGCGCAGAGATGCCGTCAGCTCTACTTGAACGCGCCTTTCGAGCGCCAGGATCAAGTGCGGCCTGAGCACTACAGTCACGTGTTCGCCACCGAGGACCAACGCTTGCCGCGTGAGGATGAACCATACTTGGCGAAATTCTATCGGTCGATCGATGCTGAGAAGTCGGACATCATTCACGAGCTTGTCGATGGGCATCTTAAGACGCTGGTCGAGCAGATTTCCGGCATTGTTTGTGACAAGGGGTTCGACGGTCGAGCGATCAAGCTCGAAAGAGGCGACTACATTCGTTTTCACGTCGATAATTATCACGCCGCTGTCGGGTTCATTTTCTATATGTCCGAGCGATGGGAATGGGATTGGGGCGGTATCCTGCAAGTAGCAGCGGACCCGTCATCCGACGTGAGCGGATTGATGCCGCGCTTCAATCAGCTTGTCGTCATCGATCATGGCCGAAGAATGCCGCACGCGATTTCTACGGTTGCCGAATACGCGATGGAGCCACGATTGGCTCTTGCGGGCTTCTTTCGTTGAACCTTCAAAGCGACTAAGCGCAACAAGACCTCAGTAAACGAACTGGTGAATACCGAATGATCATTACAAGAACGCCGTACAGAATTTCGTTTTTCGGTGGAGGGACCGACTATCCAGCGTACTACGACGAACATGGTGGTGCTGTCCTGGCGACGACAATTGACAAGCATGTCTGGGTAACATGCCGCAACCTGCCGCCGTTCTTCCAACACTCTGTCCGTTTGGTCTATTCCAAGATCGAGGAACACCGGAACATCGACGATATTGTCCATCCGACGATTCGCGAAGGCATGCGTTTGACTGGCGTCACCGACGGTGTCGAGATCCACTATGACGGCGAGTTGCCGGCGCGCTCAGGGATGGCCTCGTCTTCCGCATTTACTGTTGGATTACTTCATGCGTTGCGAGGGTTGCGAGGTGAGCTCAGCGATCCCGTGCAACTGGCGCGTGATGCGACGGTCGTGGAGCGAGAGATGGCGAAGGAGAATGTGGGCTGCCAAGATCAAATTTCCACGGCCCACGGCGGCACAATGCGGATTGATTTTCAGGCCAACTCGTCACCGAATATCACCCCGCTGACATTACCATCCGAGAAGATCGATGCGTTCAACGCCCGCATGATGCTATTGCATACCGGTCAAGTCCGTTTCGCGAGCAACGTCGCCAAAAGCGTTATCGACAATATTCCCGCCAAGAAAGCACACTTGGCGCGAATGTTTGAAATGGTTGCTGAAGGGGTCTCTTGCTTGTCATCCGGTGATGTGGACGGTTTCGGTGAATTGCTACATGAGGCGTGGGAGCGAAAACGATCGCTGTCACCAGATGTTTCCAGTGAGTCCATCGATCACATATACGAAACAGCACGGTCGCATGGCGCGCTGGGCGGCAAGCTACTCGGCGCTGGAGGCGGCGGTTTCATTCTCCTATACGCGGAGCCGGATCGCCATGATGCGATTCTAAGCAACCTTCCGGGTCTCGTTCACGTGCCCTTCAAATTCAGCAGCGAAGGATCCAAAGTCGTTTATTACGACGCTGAGCAGACATTGCTGTATCGAGCAGTGCCGGAACAACGTCTTGCAACAGCGGGCGCCTGAGGTAACGAGAATGACGTATGAGAAAGTAGCAATTGCTGGTGCCGCCGGTTTGACCGGCATGCACTTTATCAATCGGTTGACGCAACGTGGAGATGCGGTTCGCGCGATTGTGCGTTCAAGCGATCTTAGAGATTATCAAGATCGCGTATCGGAGGTTGTGCGCGCGGACTTGACGGATCTGGATCAGGCGCGCGCAGCGTTCCAAGGCTGCGACGCGATGATCATGTCGGCCGCTTACGTTGTTGGCGCAAAGGTCGCCGTCGAAAACCCGATGGCCGTGGTTTCCGGCAACATTATCCTCGCGACGAGAATGCTGGAGGCGGCTGCTCTCGAAGGCATAAAGCGCGTATTGCTAATAGGTTCCAGCACGACATATCCCGCTGTGGATCGTGCCGTTTCCGAAGACGAATGGGACGAGCCACCGGCTTCGGTCTATCAGGGTATCGGGAACGTTAAACGGTTTCAGGAGACTCTCGCCCGCTTTTATCATGACAAGTACGGCATGGAGGTCGCGATTATCCGGGCAGCGCCTGTTTATGGTGAGTTCGATAATTTTCACCCGGAACATTCCCACGTTATTCCAGCATTGATCCGGCGGGCGATCAGCGGTGAAAGCCCTTTCGTCGTATGGGGAACGGGACATGAGGTGCGCGACTTCGTGCATGCGGACGATGTCGCCAGGGCCGGACTGCTGGCCCTTGATGAACACGCTGTTTGCGATCCGCTAAACGTTGGTGGTGGACAACCATACACCATTGGCGAGGTGGCGCGGACGATTATGGATCTTGTCGGGCGTGTCGACGACCCCATCGAATTCGACCCGTCCAAACCGACGACCATTCCGTACCGAATGCTCGACAACACAAAGATCGGAGAGACATTGGGCTTTAAACCGGCAATAAAACTCGAAGAGGGTTTACGCCGCACCATTGACTGGTACAGACAAACAAGCGCCTGAGGCCAGGCGCAGCTGAACACCCTAAAATACAGGAACGTGGGACAGACATGACTGAACAAAGAACATTTAAGCGCGCGCTGATTACGGGCGCCACCGGTTTTGTTGGTAGCCATCTGGTTGAGTACATGCTCGAAGAGCATCCCGATGTTGAGATATTCTGTACCACCCGATGGCGCAGTCCCAAGGATCACATCAAGAACTTCGAAGACAAAGTGACGTGGATCGAAGCGGACCTTATCGATCTTGGCTCGATCATTCGCGCTTATGACATCGCGAAACCGGACGTACTTTTTCATTTGGCGGCCCAGTCGTACGTGGTTTCCTCATACTCGACGCCGGGTCAGACGATCCAAGCGAACGTTAACGGAACCCTGAATATTCTTGAGGGTGCACTGCTCACGAAGCAGGATCCCATCATGCACATCTGCTCATCTTCCGAGGTTTACGGGCAGGTGACGGAAGACGATGTGCCAATCGATGAGGACTGTCCGCTGCGCCCCGCGAGCCCGTATGCCGTGGGCAAAGTTGGAACAGACATGCTGGCGTATCAGTATTTCTGTTGCTATGGCCTGAAGACGATACGGACGCGGATGTTCACCCATACCGGGCCGCGTCGCGGCCACGTCTTCGTCGTTCCCGCTTTCGCTCGGCAAATCGCACGCATCATCAAAGGCATGCAAGAGCCCGTCGTCAAAGTCGGTAACCTTCAAAGTGTTCGAACCTTTGCGGACGTGCGCGATACCGTGCGGGCGTATTGGTTGCTTGCCGAGAAATGCACACCGGGTGAAGCCTACAACATCGGCGGCAATCGCGTGATGACGATTGGCGAAATGCTCGACATGCTTCTCGAAACCTCGGGCATGAAGGACAAAATCAAGGTTGAAGTCGATCCGAAACTTCTGCGCCCGGCAGATGTTACCTTGCAGATTCCCAGCATCGACAAGTTCGTCAACGAGACCGGCTGGCAACCGGAGATTCCGTTCGAGGATACGCTACGCGATATCCTCGACTATGAACTAGAGCTGATTTCGTAGTTTACGCGACGTAACCTTTTCGTCTGAACGCATCAACCGAGATTTACCTTTGCCGGACCGCACACCAGCACTGAGCGTCACTCTGATGATGCCGGTCCTTGATGAAATCGATGGACTGAGGGCAATCCTCGACAAGATCGATAGATCGTGGGTCGATGAGGTGCTGATCGTTGATGGGGGTTCCACCGATGGATCACGGGAGTACGCAGAGTCGCAGGGCTATCGCGTAATTCGACAAAAGAGGCCGGGTCTCGTCGGCGCTGTTATCGATGGTATAGAGACTTGCAACACGGACTATGTGATTGAATTCAGCCCTGATGGTAACTGCAGAGTAGAAGACCTTCCTGCGTTATTGGAGAAGATGTCCGAGGGGTTCGATATAGTCGTCGTTTCGAGGTACCTGCCGCCGGCAAAGTCGGATGACGATACATTTGTGACGGCGTTTGGGAACTGGGTGTTTACAAAGCTCATTAGTCTTCTCGGACCCAACCGGGTGACTGATAGCCTCAACATTTATCGCGGCTTTCGAATCGACCGTGTTTGTAACGATTGGTTCTTTCTGAACCTCAAGGGGCCAGTGCTGGAACCGCTGACAACCTGCGTTGCTCAGCTATACGGGCTCAAGTACACAGAGATCCCTGGTGATGAACCGCCGCGAATAGGCGGAGAGCGCAAAATGCGAATCTTGTATAACGGTGCATGTATTTTGCTGCTCATCTTAAGATCCTACGCGCACAAGTTGGGGCGAGCGATAGGCCGCGGGTCCGCTACAAAGTAACATGGGAACAGAAGGTTCAGGACAGGATGCCCCACGGTTCGCCGAGGACGTCACCATCATCGTTCCAACGCGCGACCGATCGTCTTTCGTGGCGTCATTCTTGGATGCTCTGAGTGCCACCGGCTTCGGCGGGGCAGTGATCTTCTGCGATGCTAGTAACCCTGAGCACTTCGGCGCCACCGACGAGAAGATTCGAAACCAATCGTCGACTTTTCAGACCATTCACTTGGATTGCGATGGACAAGGCGTCGCCAGTTCTATCGCAAGTGGCCTCGCGCGGGTCACCTCGGAGTTTACGATCTTCTTGCCCGATGATGACATTCCCGTACCAAGAACACTGGATGAATGCGCCAGACATCTGCGTGACCATGACTCCGTCAGCGCCGTTGGTGGAGATGTGCTCATGATCTCCGTCGAGTCCGGGAGATTAATGACCAGCGCCCTCTATTATCTTCGGGATATCGTTGGCGAGTCGTCGAGAGCCCGATTGCTAGATCTGATGTCGGATTATTGCGTTGTCCATTATACCGTGAGCCGGACGGCGGAGTTTAAGGCGCGTTGGACAGAGGTGATGAGGGTCACCGATGAATACATGTCCGTGGAGGTGTTGTTTAACGCACTGCATGTCTTGGATGGGCAGGTGCGCTTCCTCGACAGCTTATGTGTCGTCCGTCAAAACCATGATGGTCGCCGTGTCGGACGGAACCTCGTCATTGACCGCATGAGTTCAGACGCATGGTCATCTTCGGCGGAGACATTTCGCAGTGTCGTTGCTGAGGTTCTTTCCTCGAAAATGTCGAGCGGCGACGACGCCGAAACTCCGGCATCGACTGCAAACGAAGCATATTGGTCCTACGTTCTTTGCATTCTTTCCCGCCGTACAGACCGGCCGCTCGGACTCCGGAGTCGGCGGATCGGCAGGATTGCCCAACGAGTCGACCTGCTATTGCACCGGGTGTGTGGCCGCCTAAAAGCGCGAGAGCGAGGGGCGCGGGTTCCGAATCTAACGACGCCGAAGAGCCGTTATCACGGCGATTTCATGCCGATTTACGATGCCATCATAGCTAACCAACGTGAGCTCTCTGCATGAGCCGTACGCACGTCATATCTATGGTGAGCGTCGGTTTGTTGTTGTTCTGGGTCATCTACTCGTTGATCCAGATTGTCGCCGACTATGATCTAGCTTTCACGAATGCAGATAATCTCTTTGTCATCATTCATGGAACGCTGACGCATGGACTGTCGTTTACTTGGAAAGATTTTGGTCTTGCTTTCGACGGATGGGCGATCGAGGAGAGCAATCGTCCGAGATTCCTGAATTACTTCCTTCTGATCGTGAACTACAAGTTCCGCCTCTGGCTATGGCAGTACACGCTTCCGCATCCATCGTTCAGCCCAATTTGGATCATTACGCATCTGGCAGGCCCTGTTCTCTTGTACGTTTTCATAAAGGAGGCGTTGGATAGCCGCCTTGCTGCGCTTTCTGGAGTCGTGCTCTATCTCTCTTCGACAGGCGGCAGTTACAGTCTCCCAATGCTGTTTCACATGGGAAAGCCGGTACTGAATGTTGCGATGATCATCGCCATGATCTGTGCTTTGCGGATGTATAGAAGTCATTGCAAAGATGCGCGTTTCGTTACGCCACGGCTGAGTCTCTCGGACTTCTGGGTCTTTGGTGTTTTTCTATTCTTTGCGTTTTTTCTGGACGAAACGGCAGTTCTTCTCCTTCTGCCGATGTTGTTTTGGTGCCATAGGTTTTTCCTCCCACCATTAAGTGGCCCGCGCGACGTCTTGATGGCCAACTTCCGGCGTTGCGCTGTAAATGGCGTGGTCTACTCGGTCCCCGTCTTGGGGTACCTATTGGTTGTCCTAATTGTGGTACCAATCGTTCTGAATATAACGCACGGTCGGGAATTCGACTTGCTCGGCTATATGGAGGGGTCCCGTCGGCCTGAGCCAGCACTGATTCTTGGCTACCTCCGACATACCGTCTCATTGTTCGCAGCGCATTTGCTACCTTGGGAGTTTATTGGCCAGCCTATCCCGCTGGCAATTCCAATGGCGGATGAGCTCCTCGTCGATTACTTCGCGGATTTTGCGTTGCCGGCGATCGTGATCGTTGTTTTTGCGATTGTGGTATGGCGAGGTTTGGCGTTGCGGGGATGGCGCTCGGGCTTTCTAGTTCCATTGGTGCTGTTGGCGATTACAACGTCGCTGTTTTACGGGCATGTCCTCAAGTACTCGTCCAACTTCGCGACAATCACGGGTGCTCATTACGGCGGTGTGTTCTCGGTTTTGTTCGCAGTTTTGGTTGCGACGATTGTGCACCGAATGTCGGATAGGAAAATCAGTCGCTTTCTCATTGTACCGTTGATGGCGGCTTTGGTTACGGTTCAGCTCGGTAACCTGAGTCTCGCCAACGACGGTTGGCGAGCTATATCGGATAGGAATTCGATTGGCCACACCTACCGGACCCTCGAGTTCCTTCGACAATTTGGGGATTGGTCGGATTTTGACAGCAACGCTCAGGTATACCTGGAACGCGGTGGCATGTATGCCTATCAGGAATTACAAGAACCACCGAAAGCGACGGTCCGCGCCGTTTATGATAAATGGAAGAAATGTCCGAAGCTCGAATATGCCCTTAAGGACCAAGACGTCTCTTTCCGGCTCTTGTGGCTGGCCGTAGAGCTTCATTATATGGCCGGCCGAACCGGCGTGAATTTTGGTGATTGTGACTAGAACTGGCAGACGGGATCATGAGGTATACTTGGACTAGTGACGCTTTTTTAAGCGAAAGCGAAGACAACTCGGAAGCGGTCACATTTTATAGAGATCAGGGTTTCGTTGTCGTTGAGAGCATTTTCGACGACGAGGCGATCGATCAGTTAAAAGACCACTACGAGGGAATTGCGACCGAGCGACAGCAAAAGGGTAAAACGCCGTACCAAGGTCACCTAATGGCGCACACTTGGGATTCGAAAATTCTCGATGTTGCAAAGACCCAAAAGCTGCTTGCGGTTATTGAACGGTTGCTGGGCGGGCGATTCGATTTGCTGCACTCGCAAGTTACGTTTAAGCCACCGGGTGACATGGGATTCTCCATTCACCAAGACAATTACTACAATCGCGCCAATCCGGCGGACTCGATCATCGCGGTATGGATCGCAATCGACGATGCAGACGAAGAAAACGGGGCGCTGGTTGTTTATCCAAAGTCCCACCTGGCACCGCTGCAAGATGTGAAGAAGGATTGGGTTCATTTTGCCCAACGGGCACCTGGCCTACTGGTTCAGAAACTCTTGAATAAAATGCTAGCCAGAGAGCGAGACTATTTTCAGGTCAGCGAGGTGATTGAACGTTTTGCCGAGGCACAAGTGCCGGCGGATTACGAGCCAATAACCGCTGCGATGTCGCGCGGAAGTGTTGGGTTTATGCATGGAAATCTCCTACATAGTTCGGGAACGAATGTTTCGGCGGAGCGATTTAGGAGAAACCTGCTTCTGAACTACATTCGTCACGGTGCCGACTACAATCCCGGCTTACTGTCGAAACGCTCCCGTCAACAGGTCTTTGAGCAGGCCGCATCGTAATGTCGGAGCAACACATCGCATACGATATCGTAATTCGCCCGCGCGAAGATGGCGGCGTCAATCTGATTATTCCAGATCTTGGCATTTTTGTATCCGCTGCCGATGTCTCGTCCGGCTACGCGGAGGCCATCGCTCGGCGCGATGAATTCATCGATGAATTGCAAAAGAATGATCTTTTGCATTTGCGCCCCGAGCCCGCATCCGGACGGACTGCCGGTCTGGAAGACAACTACTGGCGATCTGATAGAAAGTTCATCTATCGGGCAGGCGTTATCACTGTGCTTATTGCGTTCCTTGGTTACGCCGTTATCTGGCAAGGCCTTGCGGAGACGCAGCGCATCGCGCAGGAGGCAGTGTCTCGGGTCGAAAACATCCAACTTGGCTCGATCAAAGCGCAGCTCGCGGAGTACTCATTGTCGACGGAGAAAGTTGAGAGACTGCTTGAACGGCTCGCCGACGAGAAACGAGATATCCCGGATGAGCAGAGAGATCGAATGATCCGCAATATCGAAAAGATCGTTGATCGGTACAAACCATTCATCGAGCCATTGAATGAACTGAGTTCGCCGCAAACAACGGATTGAATGCCGGTTCTGCTCGCCAAGTAAAGACGCCCCCTCATTCAGAGAAATTAGTAATCGAGTGAAATTATGACCAAACATGTTCAACCCGGCCGCCTCAAGGACGCTTTCCTAGGTATGACAGAAGGCATGTGCGTCACAACGGGCAGATACGAGATTCTGACGGATACGGACCCAAGGGACCTGCATTGGAATCATATGGACCCGCACCATCGGCCGACGATCCATCGAACGTATGGGGAGTCCATCCGCCTGGCTGCCGATGAAGCGTTTCAAGTATCAATTATGAAGCGGCCGGGCACGTTCTTGTTCTTCAACGTTGTCGATGTCCGGGTCAGTGAAGACACATTCTATCAGCTGTTTTCCGTGCTTGGTTTGATCCAAGTATTGAGCGTCATTAGTACCGAAAAAGCGGGTGACCAATGCTTGCATTCTATTGACTGGTATATCGCCTCCAAGTGGTATCTCAAGTTCTTGCATAGTAGCCTGAGTAAGAAACTCTACCGCTTGAACGCAGTTCAAAATGGTGAGGATGAAGTCGTTCGTGTCCGTCGCACCGAACTTCGAAAGCGCGGTTTCAGCTTTGCGACCGACGATCCCGATTACATCAATTCTTCGGACCTGTCTGTCCGGATCAATCGCCCCACATTGCCGGAACCTGTTGAGTTTATTCTGCCTGATCATGATCGGCTTGAGAGACTGGCGCTTGATAGCGTCGAACTCATCGTTCAACGCATCGGTGATGGAGAAGTAAAAGTGTGGCCTGGTGTTTGTCCTCACGAAGGCGCCGAGTTGACGGCGGAATGCCTGAAGGGTGACACGATCGTGTGCCCATGGCATTTGCTTAAATTCAAAGGAACTGTTGTCCGGGACGGTGATGAGGCTATTGTCGGTGAGGGGTACATCTACAGCATCCGCGACGGCAGGCTGAGCGTATCAAGCGCGTCGGTCGAAAACGTCACATAAGGTCGAGCGCCTTTCTGATCGGTCCGCATCGCACAATCAACGTCGGCAATCGGCTGCTTAGACGATTCGCCGCAATAGGTGTTCCATCGCTTTGAAGTACCAAGCCGGCCCTCAAAAGGTCCTATAGCATCGCCCAATGAATATCCGTTTCTTAAAGCTCGTTTTTGACGCACTGAATAGGCGCCAGAAGTACATCATCGCATTGCTATTCCCGCTGGTCATATTGATGTCATTGCTTGATGGGGCGGCAATCGCTGCAGTCATTCCATTCCTGTCAGCGATCGACCCCGAGACCGTGGGTCAAGACTTTGCAGTTGTGGATGATTTTTTTGGTTTTTTGGGGTTAGAAGAAAGAAAAGAAAAAATATTATTTATGTCTTTTTTAGTTCTAGGACTATTTATTTGTAAAAATGCCTTAAGGTTGCTTTTTACATGGTTACGAGCGTACATTGTTCATGATATTTATTTAACATTAGTGCGCCGACTTATCGCGACGTATCTGCGGCAACCGTATCAGTTTCACTTGCAACGAAGTGGGGCGCATCTGGCGAGAACGGTGACCACCGATGCGAATTCCATTTCGTCCACGTTTATTGGGCCCTTGTTACTGATATTCTCCGAGGTATCGACGCTCGTCGTCGCGTTCATCGTGCTTTTCAGCGTGAGTCCGCAGTTGACACTTTTCACAATCAGTATCGTGGCGCTGGCGGGTTTGTTGGTTTTGCGTGTAACGCGGCGAAGGCTTACGCGGTTCGGCAACATTGCGCGTGAAGGGCATGGTGAAATGTTGCGCTGGGTATCTCAAGCGTTGATGGGCATCAAAGACGTAAAGATTCTCGGCAGTGAGCAATACGTAAGCGATAAGATAAGCGATAACGCTGACCGGTATAGTCAGGGAGCAAGAAATTCTTCTGTGTATCAGGCGATTGCGCCAATATTGATTGAGACACTCGCCATTTCGTCGGTTATCTCGTTCGCTTTGTTTGCCGTTTTCGTCGACAATGAAACGGTCTCTGTTCTTGCCATTTTAAGCGTGTTCGCCGTCGCAGCGTTAAAGGCGGTGCCTGGTTACGGTCGAATCGTCAGTGGCATTCAACTGCTCCACTTCCAATCTCCTGTGATCGAAGGTGTGCTGAAAGATCTTCGGTTGCCGCTTGAGCGGGACCACTCAATGGATTCGGATAATGAACCAGTTCTCGCTTCGGATCGCCCGTTGTTGTCTTTCGAGAATGTGTCATTTCGATACAGCGGGACGCAATCCGACGTCTTGAATGGCGTGAGTCTGGATATCTTCCCAGGACAACGACTTGGAATTGTCGGTAAGACGGGATCAGGCAAAACCACATTGATGAATTTGATGATTGGTCTTCTCGAACCAACGTCGGGTCGACTGTTGCTACACGGCGAGGAAAAGAAGCTATTGAGCCGAAGATGGCTTAGGTCAATCGGACACGTGCCCCAGGATATTTTCCTGATTGACGATTCGCTCCGCCGTAACATTGCGTTTGGCCAAAGTGATGCGGACGTAGACGAGGAGAGACTGTCGCTCGTCTTGGAATTATCGCAACTTGAAGAGTTCGTCGATCGACTACCTGATGGATTGGATACGGTGGTTGGCGAGCGAGGTACGCGCCTGTCCGGCGGGCAACGTCAGAGGGTAGCTATCGCCCGGGCAATCTACGCCGATCCGGAAATCTTGCTTTTGGACGAAGCTACGTCGGCGCTCGATGGTAAGACCGAGCGCGCATTCAACAACTGTCTCAACGCGCTGTCCGACGAAAAGACGGTGGTGACGATTGCCCATAATCTTGAGACCGTGAAGAATTGCGACAAGATCGTTTTCGTCGATGACGGTACCGTCAAGAACGTCGGTACTTTTGATGAACTAATTGAAAACAGTTTGGAATTTAGAGCCTTCTTGTCAGAGGACGACGCCGACCACATTGCTGTCAACCAGCATCAGACCGATTATCCCCTTGAGGAAAGTCGCGGCTAAAATGCGCATTCCTGTCATCATCACGACGTTTGAACCGCACTACCAATACAACGAAGAACTGGAAGCGGTTTACCGGCGCAATTTTCAAAGCTGGATTTCGTCGACGAGTAAGCACTCGACGTTTGTGGTTCTCACCGATTTCGCGTCGAGCGAACCGTTCAAGAAGTTCCTCAGAGCCTTTGTCGAGCAATCTCAAGGTGACGCCATTTTGCTTGATGGGGCTGAAAGGCTGAACTCGCATATCGCTGTCAACGTCGCTCTTCGGCACTTTCGATCGCCTGTTGTTTTCCTTGCCGCATCTGATACCCGTCCAAATACCGAGAATTGGTTGGACCCCGCAGCGGCAGATCTGCTGGAGAAAGACGCGGTCATCACGTACTTCACCGTGACCTATGATGGAAGTCATTCACTCAGGCAACTTCAGCAAAGCCCGCTGAATGAGGACTCGTACGTTCTAAGAGAATTCGAGACGCCGAACATGATCGCGGGCGGTTGGTCCGAGGAATTCATGGCGCCCTATGATTATCGTATTGGTGACAAGGCAATAACCAAGACCAACGATTTTTTCATGTGGCAGAGGATTGCCTCTGAGAAAAGCGGCCTCATCTGCTTTCGTTGCAATGTGATTCACGATCAGGCTTACGACAAAGGCCGTTATAATCGCGGCTCCATCGATAACGATGTGTATCGCCTTCGCGACGAAGAAGAGCGTTACTTCCGAGTTGCGCGGACTTTCCTCGGTCAGGAGCTTCCCATGCTGTGGCCAAAATATGCGCGTCCAAGAATAACCCCGGTCATCCGAGGGTTTCGCGAGGACGGGATACAGGGAGCGATCAAAGAAATTTACATTCGAATCTTGCAGTCACGGCTTCTTGGCGCAATCCGCAATTTCCGAAAGCACAGCCTGTATCAACTGCTGTTTCAATTGCAGATTCTTCGTTCGCAAAAAGAGGCGCTCCTCTCGCTCAGGAAAGACAGACGCTATGATCTCATCCGAGCACTGTTTTTTGAGGATATCGAGATGTACGACAGCATAGCGTTCGAAGTCGTCGGCCAAGACGGATCTTCGAACGGTCAGACTTCCAAAGAAAAGAAAACAGTCGAGCCGAGGTAGAGACAATATGCGGCGCTTTCTTCAAAGAATTTGGCACTTCTCGGAAAAGATCAGCATGCTGAACTCTCTGCGATCCCTTGTGTTCAATTATCGGGACCGCGTCGATTCGAAAATTAGGTCGCGAATGGCATCGATGACCGAGATGGCCAGTCCGCGATTCGGTTCGGAGGTTCCGGCGCCATTTCCGGTGGATAAAGAGTCCGCTTTTCGAGAAGAGATTATCGGCCTTGAGCGCTCGGTGGGAATCGAAGACCCGCTATTCAAACGCTGGTTCAATACCAGAATTGCGCTGAGCAACTATTCTTGGGATTTGTTCAGCCGCCTGTGCTTTGAAATTTATGCGTCGGATAACAACGTCCAAGAAAAGCCTGAGATTGATGAAACGGGCTTGGTTCTGGGAAGTTATAGTGCCGACTTGAACGAAAGGATGCGTGAGGCGTTCCTGTCGTTACATGAAGTGCCGTTTGAGACGCAGGCTGCGGATCATCACTTCTATGACATATCACCTGGCAAACCAGATCAATTCAATCACATGCTGAAGTGCTACCGGCCTTCAACTGAGATTTGTGCGCTTGTCGAAGAACTGCTCAGCGCATTTCGGACACAGATAGAGCAAGCGAGCGGACACTATTTTTCGGTTTCGTCATTCCGCGTCTTTTCACATCTCCCAGATTCTTCTCGGCCCGATGACCTTGAACAGTTACCGCGCCATTTGGATCGTTGGCCTCTTGCCATGAAAAAGCTCTTTATACTCCCTTGGGCGACGTCCAAAGAACTTGGAACGACGCTTTTCAAGTTAAAGAATGGCGAGACAACACTAGTGGAACAACCGGGTGCCGGATGGGCTTTGTTTGAGAATAGTTGCGTGTGGCACTGCGCTATTCCGCCGGAGACAGAACCAAGACATACGATTGAATTGAGTCTCGTCCCAGCCCTCAAAACAGACTGCCGACTTACGGACACAGGCATGAACGCAAGCTATCCGTGGTATCCTATGGATCGGGATCTGCCATTTGAGGAGGCAATTCCAGAAGCGTTTAACATGTCCGCTGTTGATTACCGCGCGATGAGAAGAACCCTTGCGTTGATGCAAAGTCAGATGCCTCCGGATCATACGGGTCACGTCTCTCGATTGATCGACAACACTTAGTTGTGTTTCGCTGTTTGTCGCGCGAGGGAGAAAAGTAATTAATCGCATCGTACGCCCCGGAGACATCTCCGTCTCGCATCCACCGCTCGAGAGCGAGATTCTAGTGACCCCCTACTGTGCGTTCCGCAAGCGGGATGGGTACTACACTGTCGAAACGACACGCGATATGGCGGTCGTGCTTCCGATTGTCGATCGTCACTCGGTCGTGTTGGTTCGCGCCCACCGCCCAACGGTGGGCGACACCCCCCTCGAGATCCCGGGAGGCGGACGGGATGATAACGAGACGCCAGTGCAGGCGGCAAAGCGTGAATTGCTCGAAGAAACCGGAATTGACGTGCCGAGCGTGGACCGCTTCCTCGAATTGCCCCCAATGGCTGAGGATACAACGCGCCGACCGCAAATGACGCATGTCTTCATCGCTGAAATCACCATGGCCGATTACGAAGCGCGCCGCCCACATGACGAAGAGGTCGCAGCCGTTGAGCTATGGCCGTGTTCCGAAGCGATTGCCGCTTGTTGTGACGGGCGCATTTACGTCGCCCCAACGATTTCGGTGATCGCCCGTGGCGTGTTTTCAGGGTTTCTTGATGGTAGCTCGGTAGATCATGGATAAGCGGGCGTGGGCTATTGACGTGAGCGAAACCTGCCGGGTCGGGAACGCGATATGACGACACCCGAAATGGAAAATCGCATGATGCCCTCCGTCTCCGCGTCGACGTCCATTCGGACGGCCTTGCGGACGATTAACGAAGGCCGTGCCGGAATTGCGGTGGTTGTGGATGACAATTCTCGTGTACTCGCCACCATAAGCGACGGTGACGTACGCAGGGGTCTCTTGGCCGGCGCCGCATTGGAAGATCCCGTTTCAACGTTGATGCATGCGGACCCGGCGACGGTTCCTGCGACGGCGGATGAGGAAAGCGTTCTTCGTGCGTTGCGCGAGCATGGCGTCTCCGCCGTTCCACTCGTCGATGCGGAAAACAGATTGGTAGCGGTCCGACATCTGCGCGATTTCAATGTGCGCGGCAGCGGCTTTGCCGCGGCCGTCGTCATGGCCGGCGGAGAAGGAAAACGGCTGCGACCGTTGACCGAGGAAACGCCAAAACCCCTGGTGCCTGTCGCCGGGCGCCCGATTATCGAGTACACCATGGAGAAGCTGGCCCGTTCGGGCGTGTCCAAGGTGCACGTCTCGGTCAACTACATGGCCGACAAAATCCAAGACCATCTGGGCGACGGGTCCGCGTTCGGAACAGACATCGACTACTTGATCGAACGCGAGAAACTCGGCACGGCGGGTGCTCTTCGGCTGCTCCCAGAACAGACGGACGGTCCAATTCTGGTCATGAACGCTGACATCCTCTCCGGCGTCGACGTCGATGGCATGGTGGCCCAACATACGGCTTCCGCCTCTGCGATCACCGTCGGGGTGGTCGACTATCGAATGCAGATTCCCTATGGCGTCATTCAGACGGAGAACGAGAACGTCACGGGGATTCTTGAGAAACCGACACACCGGGTTCACATCAACGCTGGGATTTACGCCGTCGATCCACAGGTGCTGTCGCTGATTCCTGCCGATACCCATTACGATATGACAGACTTAATCGCTGATGCACTGGCCGCCGGCCGCCGTGTACAACCCTTCTTGATCCACGAACACTGGCTCGACATCGGCTCTCCCGACGACCTCAATCAGGCGCATGATTTGGTCGCCTCCCTGCGGTCTCAAGACGCCGAGGCGGGCCGATGATAGGTACACTCGCGGTCGTCGGTCTGGGCCGTATGGGCGCGCGGATCGTCGAGGCCGCGAACCGCGCCGGGTTCGACCTCGTCGCCGTGCAAGATACCGCAGAAGCGCCCTATGCATTGGACCAGAAGCCCGACTTGGTTCGGTGCCGTGTGTCCTCGCTCGATGAGGTTCTCGCGGCCCGGCCCGACGTTTTGGCGGTGGCGACCACGGGACCCCATCACGCACCCGTCGTGCGCGCCGGTCTCGACGCCGGCATCCGTCGGTTCATGGTCGAAAAACCTTTTGTTACAGGCATCGATGAGGGGCGAGCCGTGCTCGAACACGCGGCGCGGTGCGATGCACGGATCGTGGTCAACCACGGCCGCCGCTTTCATCCGGGCTACCGGGCGCTCGCCGCCCTCGACGGGACGATCCATATGGGTGACCTGCGGGGGATAGCCGTCACCATGGGGGCCGGCGGGCTCGGATGCATGGGCGTGCATTACCTGGATCTGTTCGATCAGTTTTTCGGCGGGCAGCCGGACAGCGTCTTTGCGTTCCGCGCCGGCGAGGTTGCCGACAATCCGCGCGGTGACGCATTCTTTGACCCAGGCGCCCATGCGACGCTGCGTTGGAATGACGGGCGGCGCGCGGTATTGGATATTTGCGACGATACCGGAATTCCGCCATGGCTCGAATTCCGGTTTACGTATGGGCGGGTTGTGATCGAGAACGAGATGTCCCCGTGGCGAATGTTTCATCGGACGGAGAACGATCGTGCGCTGCCGCTGACGCGGTACGGGCAACCGAACGGCGAAGCGGAGATGCCTGGCTTCGCGTCCTTCGATATCCTCGATATGTGCGAAGCGGCACTCCGCGAAGCGGCGAGCGACGGAGAACAGGTATCGTCCGGTGCGCAAGCACTGAGATGCATCGAGACCTTTGTTGCGATTTCCCATGCCGCGGATGGCGCTGGAGTCGCAGGGTTGCCGGTTGGCGATCCCGATCTCCAAGCGCGGCAATACGCCATCCCATGACCGCGTTGCCGGAACCGTTCATCATCGCAGAGGGCGGGGTCAACCATAACGGCGATCCCGACTTGGCGCTTGAATTGGTCGAGGCCGCGGCGGTGGCGGGCGCCGATGCGATCAAGTTCCAGCACTTCGATCCGGCGCGATTGACGGCTGTCGACGCCGGTCTCGCAGATTACCAAAAAGCCAATCTCGGCGCCGATCAAACTCAGCGTGAGATGCTCTCAGCGTTGACGCTGCCACTCGCCGCATTAAAGGCGGCGGCCAAGCGTGCCGAGGAGCGAGGCCTGAGGTTCTTGTGCACGCCGTTTGACGAAGTGTGTGCCGATCAAATCGCCGATCTTGTGCCAGCATGGAAAGTCTCATCGACGGACCTTACCAATTGGCCCTTATTGGCGCATCTCTGCGATCATGGGCGTCCGCTGTTGCTGTCGACCGGCATGGCCACTTTGAATGAAGTCGTCGAAACAGTGGCATATCTGAAGCCTATGGCGCGTGGTCAAGATGGTTTTCCACCGATAACGGTGCTGCATTGCGTGTCCGCTTATCCAGCTCCGGTCGATCAATGTCACATATCCGCCCTTCCTGAAATCGCATCGGCGACAGAAGTTCCCGTCGGCTATTCCGATCATACGTTGGGCATCGGTGTCGCGGTTGCGGCGGCGGCGTTCGGTGCTACCGTAATCGAAAAACACCTGACGTTGGATGTGACCATGCCAGGGCCTGACCACCGGGCATCCCTCGCCCCGCAAGCGTTCGCGGCCATGGTCACCGCTGTCCGCGATGCGGCGGCAGCCGTAGGTGATCCGGTCAAAGCGCCGCAGCCATCCGAGATCGAACATCGCGTATCGGTTCGCCGCGGCCTTTACTTCGCGGCGGATTTGCCGGCTGGTCATCGCCTCGACGCGGATGATTTGATTGCACTGCGGCCGGCCACGGGATTGCCGCCAAGTAAGCGGGATACGATTCTCGGCAAGGCCTTGCGTCGCCCTGTTGCGGCCGGAACGCCCGTCGTCGAAGAAGACGTGAGCGCGTAGGGCATGGGTTTGCTGATCGTTGGGACTGGGGATCAAGCGGTGGTGGCCGCGCAGACGGCAGCGCTCAGTGGTACGGTTGTTTGTGGATTCATGGGCCGGGGCGCTGGACGCATCGGCGCGGACCAGTACGTGGCTGGCGATGCCGAAGACCCGGACGCCATTGCGGCCGCCGCGACCGCGACCGGAGCAACGGCGGCTCATGCCGCATTCGGTGACAATGGATTTCGCGCGGCGGCGATCGACGCCATTGGCCTTGCAGGCGTATCGCTTGCCAGTGTCCTTCATCCAACTGCCGACATTGATCCGACCGCCGTCGTCCCCGACGGATGCTTCCTCGGGTCGAATGCGATTGTTGGCCCGTGGGCGACGTTGGACATTGGGGTGTTGGTAAATTCTGGTGCGGTGATTGAGCACGACTGCAGGCTTGGTCGATCGAGTGCGGTCTTTTCTGGGGCGACCCTGGGCGGCACGGTGACACTTGACCCATTGGCCATGGTGGGCCTCGGGGCGTCGGTGATACCCGGCGTTGCGGTCGGGCGCGGTGCCGTGATTGGCGCAGGCAGCACAGTCGTGCGCGATGTGCCACCATTTGCCGTCTGTTTTGGTGTCCCGGCGGAAGTCCGTCGTACCCGCGCGGAGACCGACCCGTTCCTGTGACAATGGCCATCATTGTAGGTACCGGCGGGATTGGTCGGCGGCATGCCCAGAACCTCAGAGCGCGATACCCGAACATTCGACTTATCTGCGTGCGCGACGCGCCGACCGCGATCACCGAGGAACTCGGGATGGCGTGTGTCCCCGATATCGATGCCGCACTCGGTGAACAACCCAACCTTGCCGTGATTGCATTGCCGCCGGCCTTGCAGGCCGAGGTCGCGGCCCGCGTGCTCGATGCATCGGTGCCGCTTTACTTGGAGAAGCCGGCAGCGGTTGTGCCCGGCGACTTGGATGACACGGTTGCTGCCGCTGAGGCAAAGGGCGTCACGACCATGATCGGATGCCACCTCCGGCAAATGCCGGGTATCCGCCGAATTGCCGGTATGCTCAGCGACGGTACGCTTGGCGTCATTCGCTCCGCGCACCTGAGCGTTGGCCAATGGTTGCCCGATTGGCGGCCCGGACGGGATTATCGGCAAGGGTATGCGGCGAGCCGTGCACTCGGCGGTGGCGTGCTATTGGATCTCGTCCATGAGTTTGATCTGGCACAGTACTTCTTTGGTGACCTTCGGGTTGATGCCGCCCGAGCCGGTCAATCGGGCGCACTGGAGATTGAAACGGAAGACTGGGCAGATGTTTGGTTGCGGAGTGCGGAGGGGTGTCCGGTCTCGATTCACTTGGATTATCTGGACCGAGCCGGCCATCGTGGAGGCCGAATTATTGGCAGCGAGGGCAGTCTTGCTTGGGATGTGCTCGCGCACACTTTTGCGCGCTTCGAAGCGACTGATGGCTCGTGGCAAAGAACGGCCGATGCACAGGACTTCGATGGTGAGGTGGCTTTGCGCACTGCGATGACCGAGTTTGTTGATTGCGTCGAAGCCGGGCGGCCCACCAGTCAGCCGATTTCGGGTGGACTTACGACCGTCGCAATCGCGCATGCGGCACGGCGCGCGACAGGGCTCGTCACGTGACGACGATCATTACGATTTGCGCTCGTGGCGGGTCCAAGGGAGTGCCGGGCAAGAACATTCGGGAGTTGAACGGAAAGCCGTTGATCGTCCATTCGATCGAACAAGGGTTGGCGACACCTGACGCGGCAGGGGTATTCGTGTCCACCGATGACCCGGATATCGCGTCGGTGGCGCAGAATGCGGGCGCTAAGGTCCCTGGCATGCGGCCGCCGTCGCTGGCGACCGATGATGCACCCAAGATTCCAGTCATCCGTGACCTTGTAGACCGTGTGAAAGATAGTGGCATCGCGGTTGAAAAAGTCGTCGACCTTGACGCAACGTCGCCGCTCCGTTCCCTAGAGGACATAGCCGCGTGTTTGAAGTTGCTGACCAAAGACGTCGATGTGGTCATAACGGGGTACGCGGCGGAAAAGAACCCGTACTTCAATATGGTCGAACCACAACCCGAGGGTGGGTACGATCTCGTGAAGCGGCCGGCGGTTCCGGTAACAGGTCGCCAAGCGGCGCCCAGCGTCTTCGCCATGAACGCATCGGTATATGCCTGGTGGGAAGACACCATCGAGAATGGTCTCTTCGGCCCAAGAACCGCGTTTCACGAAATGCCGCGCGAACGTTCGATCGACATCGACAGTCCGCTGGATTTTGAACTCGTTGAACTATTGATGAAGAAGATGACGAATGGAGAGCCCGCGTGACACGGTTTGATCTCGACGGCAAGAAAGTCTTGCTGGTCGGTGCGATGGGGATTCTCGGCAAAGTCTGCGCCCAGGCGCTGGCGGCGGCCGGTGCGCGCATCGTCGTGGTCGATCTGGACGGAGACGATTGTGCCGCTTTCGCCGCTCAAGTGGGTGCTGACGCACTGGGTCTTGGTGTCGACATTACCGACGAACACGCCGTCGACGCTCTCAGTCGGTCGCTGTATGACATGGACCGAGTCCCGGATGTCTTGATCAACGCCGCGGCGGCAAAATCACCCAACTTTTTTGCGTCTCTGGCGGAATTCCCACTCGATGATTGGCAGCAAGTGATGGCCGTCAACGTAAATGGCATGTTCTTGACGATCCGGGCGTTCGTTCCGCAGATGATTGCCGCCGGTGGCGGTGTCGTGATCAACGTCGGATCTCTCTATGGCGAAGTCGGGCCGGATCAACGGATTTATGAAGGCTCCTACTATGAGGACATGGGCGGCGCAATCAACACGCCGATGGTGTATTCGGCGACCAAAGGGGCGGTGTCGGCGATGACCCGGTACATTGCGACAACCTTTGGCGATCAGGGCATTCGCGCGAACTGTCTGGTGCCTGGAGGCGTGCGGTCGGGTCAAAACGACACCTTCGTCGAGAAATACTCCGCCCGTGTTCCCATGGGTCGAATGGCCGAGGCGCAAGAGATTGCGGACGCGATGGTTTATCTCGCGTCCGATGCGTCGTCCTACGTGAATGGACAAGAGCTGATTGTCGACGGCGGCGTGACGGCCTGGTAACGCCTTTATGACCGAAGAAAAATGCATCGCACTTATCGGCGTTGGGCCCATGGCGGCGCAGCATGCCCAGGCCATTTCTCATGTGAAGGGATTGGACATCGTTTCCTGTGCGTCGCGGTCATTGGACAAAGCTGAAAACTTTGCCGCGGAGAACGGAATTCCGAGCCCGCGACTTTTCGAAGAGGTCGTGGCGAAACCGGATGCGGATGCTCTGTGGGTTGTCGCACCGGCGCATGTGATGGCGCCGCTGGCATCCGATCTCAACGGTCTGGGCCTTCCCCTGTTCTTGGAAAAGCCCGTTGGGTTGTCGCTTGAAGAGACAATGCGGGTGCGCGATGCGGTCGATGTGCCGAACATGGTCGGTCTCAACCGTCGGTTCTACGAAGTGATCCAGAGGGGAAGAGAGATCATCGATGCCGCCGGCGGCGCGCGCGCGGTCGAGGTTCATATGCCCGAAGATTTGAGCCGCGTACCATCCGGCGTGCACGCCGATGAAACGCTCCAGCAATGGCAGTTCGCCAACTCAGTTCATTTATTGGATTTGTTTCGGTTCTTCGCCGGCGACCCGGTTCGGATACAGTCGACAAACCAAGTCCTCGACGTGGGGGATCGAAGCTATAACGCATTGATCGACTTTGATACCGGTGCCCGCGGCGTTTTTCACGCGCAGTGGTATGCCCCGGGTGGGTGGCGAGTGGCTGTTTACGGCAACGATGTTTGTGTTGTGTTTCAACCGATCGAACGCATGACCGTTTTCCGCAAGGGAGAGCCGCCCAAAACCGTTGACCCGGCAGGGCCCGATGCATCGGTCAAGGCCGGGCTTGCCGGTCAGGCGACGGCTTTCCTCGATTTGTTGCGGACCGGTCGGCTCGCCTCGGGGGCGGCTGACCTGCAGGACTACGCCAAGTCCGTGTCGCTGGTCGCCAGTTTGACGGCAGCAAACTAGAGGATGACCCAAGAACTGGCGCAAAGTGATCGGAATGGGAACGGCGTATCCGATGTGAACAGTCGCCGCGGCGAGTATTACGCGGCGACGGACGTGACCAAGGGGATGCGGCGCGTCATGGCGTGGTTCGGTGTTTCGCTGATCGACGTGGATGACATGATCTCATTGCTCCGCGAAAAGCGCGGCCAGCTCCACATGCGCGATTGGGCACATGACCAGATAAGAATGCGCGAGGCGTTGGTGGACTTGCACGAAAAAGAGGTGGCGCGCGGAACCCGTGCCCCGTACGCCGCCAGAATGTGCGGCCTTTCGGATGACGATTATCGCGCCGCAATCGTGCAGGCCGTTCTGAGTGCTTACATCGAGCCCATCAATGCCTTGCGGATGGCTCAACGGCTGCGACCCGGTGTACCGGTTGCCCATACGTTTCCTCGGCCGGTGGTCGCATGCATGGCCGATGCCGATAACCATCTGTTCGCGGAGGGCCACGACTTATCTGCCGGGATCCTCCGGACGTTGATCCGAAAAACGGAAGGCATTCTTGCGATCGCCGCTCATACGGTGTTCTCGATCGTCGATGAGTTTCGAGGTGTTCCGGTGCCGGACGACCGGCCACTCGTCATCTGGCCGTCGGTTCCAGGTGAACTCGATTGCAGCGAGAATGACCGCTTTAGTGTTCGGCGGTTCTCCGAGGCGTTGGTCGATATCTTCCCAGCGACCCCTTATTTTTTCTATGACGCAAAGCGCGCGGGCGATCCCCCGATCTGGCGATTGCGCCGAACTACGTCCGGCCGCGCTGCCCGGGTCCTTAAAACACTCTCTGCAAATGTGCTGATGGCTCTTGGACTTTGTCTCGGCGACTGGCGCAGTGCTCTGCTTGCGCGTCATCTCGCCGTGTTACCGCGTGCGCGCGCCATGCTGGATCGAGCCGCGCCGGCAGAGATTGCAGTTACACTGTCTTGGATGACATTCATGCCACTGTGGGTTCGTCTCGCCCGCGCCCAGGGTGCCCGGCTGACGATCGCATGTTATTCAACCCAGGTCCGTCAGAATTTCTCTCAAGCCGAGCATGTGCCGAATGTGGTTCCGGGACTTTACATGTTTATCGATGCCGACCGGCTTCTGGCCTGGGACGACGTGCATAAAAGTGACTTGATCGCGTGCGGCGCGGAACCGTCGACGGTGGAGGTCGTCGGTCCGGTTATCTTTTCGACACGTCCCGCGCGCGATAAGCGTATAAACGTAGACAAAATCATCGTCGATTTTTTTGATCAACCGCCTGAGAACGATTGGCGTATCCTGACGCTTGGGACGCCCGAGTTCTATCACTCAGAGGAGCGCTGTATCCGAGCGCTCGAAGATCTGTTGGAAGCCCTTGAACAAACGTTGACCGACCGTCCATGGTGCTTGCGGTTAAAGATGAAGAAAGCGATCGATCCCTGGTATTCCAATCCCACCTATGTTGCGAAGGTCCATCGCCTCGTTGAAAATGCCCATATCGAGATGGTAGACCCACGGACCAGCCCGTTGCATATGCATGCGCAAGCAGACCTCACGATCGGTTTTCCGTTTGTCTCGCCCGTTGTGTCGGCAGATTGGATGGGGTGCCCCGCGGCCTTTTTCGACCCAACCGGTGAGGTGTTCGTTGAAGGAGAACAAGCCCGCCATATACCGGTGCTTCAGGATAGGCAGTCCCTGGAAACATGGATTCAACAGGAATCCTCCAAGCTTGAGACAATGCCGTGACTGATCTCTCCATTATCATTCCCGTCTACGATGAGGCTCAGAGTCTACCGTCTCTATATGACGCTCTCACGTCTGTGATGAGCACAATGTCGGATCAGTCCTACGAAATCGTGTTTGTAAATGACGGCAGCCGAGACGAGTCGCTCGAAGTCCTAAAAGGGCTATCGCAACAGGATGACCGTGTCGTGATCGTCGATTTCATCCGCAATTACGGTCAAACCGCGGCGATGATGGCGGGCATCGATCATGCGCGCGGCGACGTGATCGTCACACTCGACGCTGATATGCAAAACGATCCGCAGGATATTCCTTTGCTGCTTGAAGAGTTAAACAAAGGATACGATGTGGTTTCGGGATGGCGGAAAGACCGCAAGGACGCGAAAGTACGCCGGAATTTCCCAAGCCGGGTAGCGAACGCCATCATATCGAAAGTTTCAGGCGTCCCCCTGCATGACTATGGCTGCAGTTTGAAGGCCTACCGTAAGGAGGTGATTAAGTCCGTTCGATTGTATGGCGAGATGCATCGTTTTATCCCGATATACACGAAATGGATGGGTGGCAAAGTTTCGGAAGTGGTTGTTCGGCATCATCCGCGCATCCACGGTAAGTCCAAGTACGGTCTTGAGCGCACAATCAAGGTCCTTTTGGATCTGATGGTTGTGCAATTCTTGATGCGATACTTCTCGAAGCCCATATATGTTTTCGGCGCTTTCGCCATCATCTGCTTCGCGATCGGCTTTTTGACCTTTGGCTGGATGTTGTGGCTCAAGTACTTGGAGGACGTTTCCTTCATTCTCACGCCATTGCCGCTTCTTGTCGTGATGTCGATGATGAGTGGCATCATTAGTCTATTGATGGGTTTGTTGGCCGAGATGTTGGCGCGTACCTACTTCGAATCGCAAGGGCGGCGGTCTTACGTCGTTCGAGACGTGATTTCGAAGAACCTATCTGAAACGTCATAGATTCCTAGCAAGACCGAATGTGTGGGATAGTCGGATTCGTCGGGCCGGGCGATGCGGATGACCTAAGAGCCATGACCGCGGCGTTGGTCCATCGTGGTCCGGACGCACATGGGTATCATGTGGATCCGACTTCTGCGGTGTATCTCGGGCACCGGCGATTGTCGATCCTCGACATCGCCGGCGGCGTTCAACCTATGCACAGCGCCGATGGTCGTTACTGTGTCATCTACAATGGAGAGATCTACAACTTCCGCGAACTTCGAGCCGAACTCGAGACTGCTGGCCACGTATTCGCCACCGACCATTCAGATACCGAGGTCTTGATTCATGGTTATGTCGCATGGGGGCAGTCATTGCCGCGACGGCTCAACGGGATGTTCGCCTTTGCCATTTACGATCGTACTGCGAAGACGGTTTTCCTTGCGCGGGACCGGTTCGGTGAAAAGCCCCTGTTCTGGCAGCAAAACGGAGACCTGTTCGCTTTCGCTTCCGAACTGACGTCGTTGCAGAAGCATCCCCGTACTGAGAGGACACTCTCCGAGCGTGGTATCCACAAATACCTAGCTTATGGATATGTGCCCGGCTCAGCGTGCCTTTACGAAAAGACCCACAAACTTGGCGCCGGGTGTTCGCTCAACTTTGAGATCGACACGGGTAAGGTGAGTCTTCGACGGTATTGGGAGTTTTGCCTCGCGCCAGATCCAGATTTCGGTGAGCGCAATGACGAAGAGGTTGCTGAGGAATTTCGGAGTTTAATGCAAGCGTCAGTGACGCGGCGAATGATATCCGATGTGCCGCTGGGCTTATTCTTGAGCGGAGGTATCGACTCGGCGTCTATTTTGTCTCTTGCCTCAAAGAGTGAAACCGCATCCTCGCTTAAGACGTTCACGATAGGGTTCCAAGAAAGCTCGTTCGATGAGTCACGCCACGCCCAGGAAATTGCAAGACATATTGGGGCCCAGAACGCACTGGAGGTTCTCGACTGGTCCAACGCGAAGAGCCTGCTTGCGACTGTTCTCGAACGTATGGACGAGCCGATCGCCGATCCTTCGATCTTGCCGACGTATCTATTGAGCCGTCATACGAAGTCGCACGTCACCGTTGCGTTGTCGGGTGATGGCGGCGACGAACTTCTCGCGGGATATGACCCTTTCCGCGCCGTCGCGCTCGCAGAGCGTTACAAGCGCTGGGTGCCGAAGGTGCTGCATCGTGGTATGCGAAGGCTGGTCGAGTTGATGCCCATGTCGGGGACGAACATGGGCATGGATTTCAAGCTCAAGCGAGCCATGCGCGGCCTGGATCATCCCGCGGCGCTTTGGAACCCTGTGTGGATGGGCCCATTGGCACCTGAGGATTGGGCTGACGTGCTGGCCACCCCCGTCGAGCCGAGCGACGTCTTCAGCGAGGCGTTGGAAGTTTGGGAGCGACCGGGCGCCAGTCGCCTGAGTGCGCTTGAGCGTTCGATGGAATTCTTTACACGCTTCTATCTCACCGATGGGATATTGACGAAAGTGGACCGGGCGTCGATGGCGGTGTCGCTGGAAGCAAGGGCACCGTTCCTAGACAATGACGTCGTGGATTTTTGCACCCGTCTCCCGACATCGTTCAAGTATCGAAACGGGACATCAAAATACCTTCTGAAGAAGGCAATGCACGGTATGTTGCCAGCGACGGTGCTCTCCCGTCCCAAAAAGGGTTTCGGCATTCCGCTGGTGCCGTGGATGCGCCAATCGCCTCCAGATGATTTTGACCTGTCGGTACCGGGTGTCCGCCGGGATCGGTCTAACGCATTGGTCGCGCGCCACCTGGCCAATGAAAAGGACAATCGCCTGTACCTTTGGGCTGTCAAAGCGCTCGCGGCGCACTTACGTGGCCAGCCTGCGCGCCGTGAGGCGCCCGCCGGTATATGATTGATACATATTTGTTGCGTTGGGTCTGCGCCGGTATTGCAGCTGTCGCAGTCGTGTCTTTGTACTTGTATTTCCGACCCCGCGATCTGTCTGCGAAACAGGTCGGTATCTTTGGGTTGGGGTGGATCCTATTGGCCACGGTCGAGTACTGGGTCTTTGGGCCGAACTCCTTCGTGCATCATTACGACGAAGCGGACAGCGGATTGATCGCCATGTTCTTGGCCAACGCGACGCCGGATGGATCGCGTTTCTCTCCCGCGATGCTCGGGCTCGTAGATATCGAGGGTCAATTGCCGTCCGGCGTCCAAACTCTCTCATTGGAGCGATGGATATTCGGCGTCGTACCTGTTCCCCTGGCCATCGCTACGCATAAGTTCATTGTATTGTCCGCCGCGACCTTCGGCACATATGCACTGGCGCGGGCCATTGGGGCTAGTCGTCTGATCTCGTTAGCGCTTGGGATGGTGTATTCCTTTGCACATGCTTACATTTCTATCTCGACCATTCTTCACGGCGTTGGTTATGCGGCGGTGCCATTCGTCGTCTACACGTTGATTTTCCTCTCCGGGCGCCCACAGCTCAAATACTATGGGATCATCGCGGTAGCTGCTGTCGCGTATTCGATGAGCGCAACGATCACCCACAGTTATCTTGTAGCGATGACTGCGGTCTTGGTGTGCGCGGTTTTTTGGTCCTTCCAGCACATTCTGCGTATTGCCGTGGGCGTTAGCATTTTCTGTTGCGTCAGCTTGTTGAACTGGGCCGACACAATCTTCGCCTTAATGTTAAATGCTGAAAATAGTGCCCGGCTGACATCGCACGGACAGTCGTACGGTTCGGATTTAATTTCCCATTTTGTGAACCAACCTGTTGGCATTCAATCCAAGATGGAGCTCTCGGGGTTTTTGTTTTGTGCTCTGGCGCTTATGTGTGGATTGCTGCTCGGCCGTTGGTCCGATGCGTTGAGATACACCGGCGGTGTTTTGCTCGTCTTGCTCATGGGACCTGTCCTTATCGCGATTGATTGGTCGTCAATTGGATTGAGTGCCCTGAACGGGATAAATTTCACCTACGTGTTTTATGCGCTTCCTGTCATAACGATTGTCTTCGTCGCCTCATTGTTTTCTCAGTCAGATGAATCAACGGTCCTCGATACGCCGAACGC
Organism: Rhodospirillales bacterium; assembly: GCA_965601835.1. Classification (GTDB taxonomy): domain Bacteria; phylum Pseudomonadota; class Alphaproteobacteria; order Rhodospirillales; family Casp-alpha2; genus UBA4479. The sequence continues at coordinate 2,406,767 of OZ271842.1, read as the reverse complement.
TGTCAGGCCCGCATCTAACGCGCCGCGCGCTGGCGTTGAACTAGCAACGATCGCTGTCCTATTGGCGCTCGCAACCGCACAAAGCGTCCAATGGAAAGTTTTTAACGTTGTCAACTTTCTTGGTTACGGCGGCGTTTCGGCATTTCATTCGATTCCAAACTTGATCACAAAGCACTGGGCGCCGAGCGAACCTTTCCGGGTCGCAACGATCCCACACCGAATGGTTCCCGGCACACCTTTGTTCTACGGCTTGGAGGTGACGGATTCTTATCTAAACCTCGTCGATGTGGAATGGGCGCGTTACTGGACGGAAGTCTTGAGACCGACCCATAGTCTTGCACCGGGAGCATTGGTGAGTAACAACCAATACTTCTTGGATTTGCCGCCGTTGGAGAACTACCGCCACATCGACGGCCTGTCTGCCGACGACATGTTCGATATATGGCTTCTTGGCCTGACGAATACACGATTCGTGATTTCGGCAATTCCACTACATTCGGACAGTTTGTCCCTCGTCTCCGGCCCGCAGGGTGATGATGGGCGGCGGCACGGCGATACGTTTACACAGCGGCTGAAAAAAGACTTCTTTCAGAATTTCCAAAGGCCGCCTGTTTACATATATGAGCTGGCGGCTGTTGTTCCCAGAATCTACGTCGCCCAGGCGTTGGAATCCGTTGCCGAGGGAACGTCGGCAAGGCAGTTCTATGAAATGGTTCTCGACGCTGCGGCGAAGGGACATGCGTTGACCAGAAGTCAGCAACCACGCCCTGTTGGTCGGGCGACTATTCATGGCTACGAAGTAATGCCCGATGGTGTTCGTTTCCAGTTGAATGCGGACGCTGATTCCGTGATTGTCCTCAATCATCGGTTCTCGTCGTTTTGGCGCGCGTACGCATTGAATGACAGCCGCGAAGTCCTGAGGGTCAATGGAGTTCACACGGCGGTCATGGCGCGGGCGGGTGATACCGTTATTGACTTACGTTACGAACGGCCAACATTTTGGGACACTGTCAGAGGCTACCTGTAGGAACTGGACCTGTGGACCGTAGCGCTTACGAGATCGAGGCAAGGACCGAACAGACGCACTGGTGGTTCGTCGGCCGTCGCCATCTTTTTTCAGAGATCATCGCCGGCTTATCTGGTCTTCAAACTGCCGACCGTATTCTCGATGTCGGAACCAGTACCGGCACCAATCTTAGAATGCTGAGAGATCTGGGGTACCAGGACGTACGCGGCTTGGATATGAGCCCTGTGGCGGCCGGGTTTTGTGCCGATAAGGGGTTTGGGCAGGTGGATATCGGCGACGTTTGCGACTTGCCATATCCGGACAACCACTTTCAACTCGTTCTGGCCACTGACATTGTCGAACACGTCGATGACGACGAGAAGGCGTTGCAAGAGATACGCCGCGTAACCGCGCCGAATGGACACGTTTTGTTAACGGTGCCCGCTTTCCAGAGCCTTTGGGGGTCGCAAGATGTCATTGCCCATCACAAACGACGGTATCGGCGAGAGCAATTCGTTGATCGCGTTCGTGCGCGGAATCTTGAGGTTGAAAAGTCCTTTTATTTTAATTTCATCCTGTTCCCACCGATCTATCTCGTACGGCGTCTGGTTCGCCTGTTTTCGCTGCCGGTAGAAAACGAAAACCATTTGACGCCATCCGTCTTAAACGTGCTGCTGACCCGTCTATTCAAACTGGACGTTTGGATGTCGCAAAGGTTGTCTGTGCCATTCGGCGTATCCATTGCTGTGATTGCGCGACCGAGTGAGGTCGCCGTTGAAAGCCATGGCAAGGCCGGGCGCACAGCCGCAACGATCTAGGTCTCACCAAAGATGTCCGGAGCACTCATGGAGCCCATTACCGCTATGATCCTTGCTGGTGGTCTCGGCACTCGGTTGCGGCCGGTGGTTGGCAACAGCGCCAAAGCCTTGGCAACAGTGGATGACCGGACGTTTCTCGACCTTATCCTCGACCGACTCCGCCAACTTGGCGTTGCCCGTGTCGTGCTATTGACCGGTTTTGATGCAGAGGCCGTGGAAGTGGCGGCCATGGCGCACGCCAGCGACGCCTTCGCGATCGATTGCAGCCGGGAAAGCGAGCCTTTGGGCACCGCCGGGGCGATCCGCAATGCGTCCGCGCTTGTGCCGGGACGTCCGTTTATTGTGATCAACGGTGACACATGGGTCGATTTCGACCCTGCGGCGGTGATCGATCGGCATTGTGACGTCGGCGCCGATTTCACCTTGTGTGTCATTCATGAAGATGACTGTTCGGACTACGGCACGGTCCGGTCCGATCCGTCTGGGCGGGTTCTGCGGTTCGATGAAAAGCAACCCGGCGCCGGTGATGTCAACGCCGGCATATATGTCCTGTCAGCAAGCTTGGTCGATGCCATCGACATAGGTCGCCCCGTCTCCTTGGAGCACGAGTTTTTGCCGAACTTGCTCTCCGAGGGCAGAGCCGTGTTTAGCCATCGATTGAACGGCCCGATGTTCGACATCGGCACGCCGGAACGGTTGGGGATATTCCGCGATGCCGTCGCGTCAGGGGATATAGCATGAACGATATTGTCTTTGATCTGACGGGGAAACGAATCTGGGTCGCTGGGCACAACGGCATGGTCGGAAGTGCCGTCGTGCGACGCCTCGAGCGCGAGACCTGCGATATCATCACCATCGACCGCGCCGATCTCGATCTTCGCCGTCAATTGGAAACGGAAGCCTTCATCGCAGATCAGAAGCCGGATGCAATCGTGATCGCCGCGGCCGTTGTCGGCGGAATTCACGCCAACGCCAGCCGACCGCACGAATTTCTGTACGACAACTTGGCGATCTCCATGAACGTGATCGAAGGGGCGCGCCGGGCCGGTGTTCCGCGGTTGTTGTATCTCGGCTCGACGTGCATCAATCCGCGCGAGGCCGTGATCCCGACACCTGAAGATGTGTTGCTAACCGGACCACTGGAACCGACCAACGAATGGTATGCTGTCGCAAAGATCGCCGGCATCAAGCTGTGCCAAACCTGTCGCCGGCAAGATGGCCTGGACTACGTTTCGGTGATGCCGACCAACCTCTATGGGCCGGGTGACAACTTCGATCCAGAGCAAAGCCACGTCATACCGGGCCTGATCCGGCGGATGCACGAAGCGAAGATATCGGGCGCGCCTCGTATCGAAATCTGGGGTTCTGGAAACGCGCGCCGAGAGTTCATGCACGCGGACGATTGTGCCGACGCTCTCGTTTTCCTTTTGCAGCGTCACACGGGGGACTCGATCCTTAATGTCGGGACGGGCGTCGATACGTCAATCCGGGATTTGGCACAGCAGGTGCAGACGGTCGTTGGGTTTGACGGGGAACTGGTGTTCGATACGTCGCGTCCCGACGGCGCGCCTTTACGGCTGTTGGATTCCCGGCGGCTCAGTGCGATGGGATGGGAATCCCAGGTCGACTTGGCAGCGGGTTTGAGCGATACATACCGGTGGGTCATCGATCCGAATAATAGTCAACGCCTGTCGTTACGATCGGAACAATAATCGTGTTTCGACGGTCGAAGGGTGATACTCATGCCACAGTCCAATGAGGACGCCAGAGTACGAACAGAGGTGAAGTACAGTGACTCCTAAAGTCATCCATGTCGGCGACAACACAGTGCAGAACGTGCCCATCGGCGGGACATTACCGCTCGCTTTCATCGGCGGGCCATGTGCCATCGAAGGGCGGGATCACGCCTTCATGATGGCGGAGCGGATCGGCGACATCTGCCGAAAGTTGGATATCCCGTGGATCTACAAGTCCTGTTATGACAAGGACTGTCGCTCTGCGCCGACATCATTTCATGGCTTGGGTTTGGATGACGGTCTGCGGATATTGGCTGACGTGCGGACCGAGTTCGGCGTCCCCGTGGTGTCCGATTTCTCAGAGCCGGCTTGGGGTCCGGCGACGGGGGAAGTCTGCGATCTAGTTCAGGTGCCGGCGTATCTGTGCCGGCAAACGACGATCTTGCGCGCGGCGGCGGAAACGAAGAAGCCGGTGCACCTCAAGAAAGGCCAATACATGAGCCCTTGGAACATGAAGAACTCGGTGCGAAAGTTGGAGCACTGGGGCTCTGAGGACATCCTGCTGACGGATCGCGGTACGTTCTTTGGCTACAACATGCTGGTTAACGACATGCGGTGCCTGCCGATCATGATGGAGACAGGGTATCCCGTTTGCTACGACGCCAGTCATTCCATTCAACTGCCGACGTCCATGGGCGATATCTCCGGCGGACAGCGTGAGTACATTCCCCATTTGACCCGTGCGGCGGCGGCCACAGGTATCAATGCGTTGTTCTGCGAGGTGCATGACGACCCACCGAATGCATTATCAGACGGTAATACTGTCCTCGATATCCAGTACCTGGAGTTGGTTCTATCGCAAGCCAAGGCGGTGCACACGATGCGCCTCGAACTGCTGGCCACGTGGGGAGAGGACAACGTCCATGTCAATTGATTTAACCGTTGCGGACGTGATGCTGCCACCGGACGAAGCACCGGTTGTCGAGCCGAAAATGTTCCTGAAGAATTCACTCGAGGTGATGAGCGACAAGTCCCTTGGCATCGCCTGCATCGTCGAACCCGAGGGCGGCGCGCTCGCCGGAATTATGACCGATGGCGATATCCGCCGTATGGTTTTGAAGGACCAAAAGCCATTCTCAGCTTTGATGGCTGACGATGTGATCGATCATGCGACCACGGCGCCCACCACGGTAACGCCCGATACACCATTGAAAGACGCACTGGAGTTGATGGAGCGTAAGCGCGTGTGGGATATTCCGGTCGTTGAGGAAAGCGGAACATTCGCCGGCTTGTTGCATCTTCATCCGGCGATCAAAGCGGTTTTGGGTCTAGACACCTAGATAGAAGCGCACCGTGAACTATTACTTCATGCCCCGTGTTATGGGCCTTAAAGGGGCGGTGACCCTCGCGGACTTTCCTTGCGTCGATGGTGCCGTTCCGTGGCCGGACCCGCTCAAGCTGTTTGTCGCTTGGACCGACGGGAGCCGATGGCAGGTTCGAAACATCAATACGGTCGATCCCGGCACGGTCTATCGTGTGACAGAAGACGATCTGCCCGGCGATTGTCCGCCCGACGCTTCACCTTTCTGGTTTTTGTACCCAGATGACCTTGACGACGCCCTGGATGCCTTGCCCATCGACAATTTTATGAATACGTCGCCGGCGTGGCGCAGCAATATCCAATTGATCGGTCCGGGCGCGTCGACAAGCTACCAAGGAGAGTACCCCTCCGGTATGTTGCGGATCGATCCGGGCTCATTGTTGTCGCTCTCAAGTTTTGCGCAAGACGGTGACGGTGTCTGCACCAAGATTGTTTTCGCCAATATGCACTGTCTTCCGGCGCAACGAAGCGCGTCGATCCGCTTTGTCAGCTCTCGGTCACGCCGTGTGCTGCGGGATATCGAGGTGCGCACGAATGCCGTCTCCGTCGTCGACATCACCGATGTAAAGCCAGACCCCGGCGACTTCGTGGTCGCGGTTTCGCGCGACATCTCTGGGGTGCCACTCTACCTGACCCATACGGACGATTTCACGGAGCTGAGCTTTGAACATACCCATCCGCCGGTTGAACTGGTGGTGTTCGGTGACCGTGCAGCGTACCAGCGCGCGATCAAAGGGTATTGGATCGAGGAAGCGTTCACATGAGCCTGGTCAAGAACATGCTGAGGCCGGTTTTCGATACGCCGTTCGGTGACCGGGTTCGAACCGCCATCGGTTACCGGCCACCGGTTACCATGCGGCCCACGCACGCGCATGCCACGCTCAGTGATTTGTTCGTGTGGCGGCTCGACGACACCTGGGAAACGGCATTCGACTTGGTGAATGTGCCGTCGCTTATCTTTCCCGACTGGGATCTCTCCGACCGCGCGACGATTGTCGTTTTTACCGACGATGGACAGGAGATCCTTCGCGAAACATTCGAGCTTGAGCCGTTAGCGACGAAATTGCTGCCGCTCGCCGAGCTCATCGATGGATTTCCCGGGAATCACGGGACGTTCTCTGTGTTTCATCACAATTCGCGTGCAGAGAAGGCTCTCGCGTCGGCCAAGAGTCATATGGCCGAGCGTGGCTATGTTCGCTACCGGCGGCGGGGCGACAAGCTTTGGGGCATTATGCATGGCAACCTGCACGGCGTGGCGCATCAGCACGGTTCGTCGCAAATCTTCACCGTCCATGGCCGGCTTAAAGAACCAGCGGTTTACCGGGTACAGGCGGACATGTCGGACTGCGATCGGTTCGATGTTGCGCTGACCAATCCCAGTCCGCAGAACCAAACGGCGACCGTCGCCTTTCTCGATGCGAAGCGCACGGAGATTGACCGAACGATTCGGGATATCGCGCCGGGTGGTGTCGCTGTGGTGTCATGGGACAATAGCGCAGCATCCTGCGCCATGATCGAGTGCCACGGGCGGCTCGCGATGTGGCGGCCGGCTCTGTTTAAGCACTACGAGAGCCACTTCAATGTCCTCCATAGCTGATCGCGACGCCGTCATCGGCAAGGCGCCGACCCGCATGTACAGCGGAGCCGGGCGCCGCTAACCGTGCGAACGCTGGCTGTGATACCTGCTCGATGGCGCTCGCAGCGGTTCCCCGGTAAACCGCTCGCAGAGATCGCCGGGCGGCCAATGATCGCCCATGTGTGGGATCGCGTTTCACAAAGTGAGAAAGTGACGGCCGCCGTTGTCGCAACGGATGACGATCGGATCGCAGCTTATTGCAATACGGCCGGGATCGACGTGGCGATGACATCGCCGGACCACGCAACGGGCACGGACCGGCTTGCCGAAGTGGCCGGACAACGCGACGCGGACATTTATTTGAATGTTCAGGGCGACGAGCCATTGATCGATCCCGCGTCAATCGACGCTTGCGCGGTGTGCCTGCAAGACGCCCTGCCGCGTGGTATCGAGGTTGCGACGGCATATCTGCGCGGCGCTACGGATGCGCAAATGGCCAATCCGTCGGTGGTACACTTGGTGCCGACGATGGATGGGTGTGTATTGACGTTCTCTCGGCTTCCCGTGCCGCTCGATTTCCGCAACGAAAGTGCGCGTACCGTTCATGTCGGCTTGTATGCTTTTAGCGGCGCCGCCTTACGTCGTTTTGCCACCCGGGCGCGCGGGCCCGTTGAGCGGGCCGAGAGTATCGAGTTGATGCGGTTCTTGGAGTATGGAGAGCGGATCGCCTGCGTCCCGATCCCCGAAGGCTCGGTTGGTGTCGACCATCCGGAGGACATCGGTAAGGTCGAAGCCATGCTCCGCAGCAATGAAGGATAGCCGGCCATGACGGACCTCGATGCGAAACTGGCACGGATCAAGTTGCTCTCGGTGGACGTGGACGGCGTCCAAACCGACGGTGGCCTTTATTACGCCGAGGATGGCACCGAGCTGCGCAAGTTCAATGTCCTCGACGGGTTCGGCTTGAAAATGGTGCAGCAGGCCGGCCTGCCGGTCGCGTTGATCACGGCGTCTAAGACGCCGGCGATTGCCAAGCGTGGTGCGCGTTTGGGCCTTGCTCATGTTCATGTCGGTGTTGGCGACAAGGTCGCCGTTCTCGAAGATATATGCGCGAAGATGGATATCGGCCTGATGGACGTGGCCCATATTGGTGATGATCTGAACGATGTACCGGTATTGAAACGGGTTGGATGTCCTTTGTCCGTCGCAAATGGCCGAGATGCGGTGAAATCGGTCGCCCTTTGGTCGACCAAGGCGAAAGGCGGTGATGGGGCGGTGCGCGAACTGTGCGAGCGGATCTTGCGGGCCCGGGGTATTGATCCGTCAGATCCGGATTGGGCCGCTGATTTCTTTGCCGATGGGGCGAAAGTGATCACGTGAGCGCCACGCCTCCGTTTCCGTTCGCCGGGAAGGAAGAACCCGGAGGCACCTTCGTTAGATTGTCCGCAGGTCTAAACCGGCTTCATGATCCCGACAGCGTTTGGTGGCTTACCTGGTTGTCGTCGCGGGATCGGTTTAACTCCCGTCTGTGGCGTGATGTGGTCGCGGCATCGGCAGGCAATGACCTAGAACCCCCCCGTTCTCGACTGGCGGCGTTTCGACAGTTTGCTGCGTCTGTTCGTCGTTGTTTTCGCTGGGCCCGCGCGGCGCGGCAACATCCGGTTGCCGTGCCGAACGAAGCCGACGTGATTTTGATCAGTATGATGGATATGGCCTCGGCCCGCTCGTCACCGTGGCGGGACACCTATCTGGGGTTCTTGCATGACGAGCTTGCAGACCGCAGCGAGCGTGTGCTGAGCCTTTGCGGGATTATTGGGGAGCCGTCAGCCGTGATGGGCGCTCGGGCCGCCGCCGACCCTGGTGGCGTGGCCGTTATGACGATGGGGCATTGGTTCACCTTCACCGACGTGTTGGCTGCGGCTTGGCGGGCGGTTACCGCAAGCCTAACTTGGCCGCGTGACTTGGACCTTAATGGCCGGAATTTACTGCCAGGGCTGAAAGCGGAGATTCGTCATGCGCGCGGGCACATCGTTGAAAACCTCTTGTATCGACGGGCGGTCAACAACGTACTTGCCCGTTATCCGTCGGCGCGTATCGTTCACCAGTATGAAAACAACCCGTGGGAGCGCGCTGTTGCTCAGGCGATCCGGGATCATGGGCGCGGGACACCGAGCATAGGGTTCCTGCATTGCGCGATTCTACCGTCGCATTTCAAGTATGGAATCACTGAAGCGGAGATACAGGTCCGCCCTGGGCCGGATCGTATCGTTTGCACGGGGCCAAAAGCGCGCGAGGTTTTTCTGTCCCTCGGTGAGCACGACCCAAAACGGGTCCTTGCCGGCTGCGATCTCCGTGGCAGTGCCCGGAAAATGAAAGCCCCGACATTGCCGCCGGATGGTGATGTGCTGGTGGTCCTCGAGAACCTTCCGAGCATGACCCGCTTCTTGCAGTTCGTTCACGAAGCGGCGGCCCAGGATCATAGTAGCCGGCGGTGGGTCGCGCGCGCCCACCCCGGGTTGCCGCTTGAGGATTTGGCGGCACAATCTGGTATCGACATACGAAATGGCCCGATCTCAGCTGCGCCAGATGGTGAACTGGATGACGCGCTCGCGTCCGCTGCGGCAGTGGTGTATCAGTCGACAACCGTTGCCATTACGGCATTGCGTTGCGGTATTCCCGTTGTGAAGGTGGATATGGACGTTTTGGTCAATGACGACCCACTGTTCGCGTGCAGCCATCTCCATGCCGTTGCGGCAACGCCGGCGGATGTTGTTTCGGCACTTCGTGTCTTCGCCGAAATGGATGCCGAAACGATCCGCCGAGAGCGGGATGCCGCACAGCAATACGCTACCGCGTATCTGTCACCAGTTAGCGAACATGGACTGACAGCATTCGCGCCCGCGGCGAACGGCGCACCCGAAACGGAGACCGCATCGTTACCATGAAAATACCGAAGCTCGCTTATGTCGTGCCGACCAAAGACCGGCCGGATGACATGCGCGTATTGCTGGCAAGCTTGCAACGTCAAACGCGCCAACCCGACCAGATCATTGTCGTCGATGGGTCCGACCCGGCAATCGAGTTCGTGTTGGCAGAGTTTCCCGACCTGCATATCGATTATGTCCGTGTCTTCCCTCCGTCCCTCGCCAAGCAACGAAACGCCGGCATGGCGGCCTTGCGGGACGATATTGAGGTTGCGGGATATCTGGACGACGACCTGGAGTTGATGGACCAGGCGACAGAGGCGATGGCTGGGTTTTGGGCTGAGAATGGCGAAACTGTCGGCGGCGCCGGGTTCGCGATTGCCAATCAACCGGTCGCTTCGGCCAACCGGTTGGCGGCGCTTTTCTTGGTCGACAGTCCGATACCGGGGAAAATGTTGGCGAGCGGGTTCAATGCACAGATTCCGCCGCTGCAAGCGACGACGCCCACGGATTGGCTTTATGGTGGCGCGACCATGTGGCGCCGAGACGTCATCGAGGCATTTTCATACGATGAGTGGTATATCGGGCACGGTTATTTGGAGGACGTCGACTTTAGCCACCGCGTTCGGCGTGCACATCCGCTGTTCGTGGTGGGAGAGGCTCGCGTCAATCATTACACGCGACCGATTTCCCGCGAGCGGGAGTTCGATGTCGGGCGGCAGCAGATCATTAATCGCCTTTACTTTATTCGAAAACTGGGTGGATTCCCGAGTATCGCCGTCGCCTGGGCGTTGCTCGGCCAGATCCTGTTGAACGCCGCGTCATCAATGCGCCGATTGAATTCGGCCGGTTTGCGGCGCTGTGCCGGCAATCTTGCGGCGCTGACGCAATGGTGCGTTGGTGGGGAGCAACAGATTGGAGGCTTCTACAAGTGACACCGGATCGCAGCGACCCAATGTATTCATCCTATTGGCGAGATACCTTGGCCGAACGGGATGCCAAAGGGGACGCGCGCTGGGGCGTCGAAGGCCACGAACGCCGATCGATGATCAAGGGGCTCATATACGGGATCGCTTTTCGTCGCTACTGGCATATCGCCGCAACGCCGGCGGAGTATCCGCATATTGAACGCCTGCGCCAAGTCTTCTCGCGTCTGCATCGGATACGAAACAGTGCAATGGACCTGTGTACGATCCGCCAGATTAGATCCGTCGCCTTATTGGCGGCTCATGCACCGCCGGAGGTAAAGGCGGCGTTGGTGATCGGCGATGGGCACGGTATTGCGACATCGGCGCTGATGTCGACGTTCCCTGATGCCACGGTGTATGCCGTCAATCTTCCGGAAAATTTGGCCCACGACACGGCCACGGCTGATCTTCATGCCCGGACCGCCGAGGGGCCCGTGGCGAGATTCGTCCCCGTCGATGCCAGCCGTTTCACGGATATCGCCGAACCGGTGCAGGTCGCCATGAACGTATCGTCCATGCAGGAGATGTCGCTTCCTGTCATCCACGCATACGTGAATTTCCTGCGGGCACGAGGGGGACCGCTTTTTTATTGCTGTAATCGGGTTGAAAAGACACATCCCGATGGGACTGTGATCAGGTTCGAGGATTACGGATGGGCTGACCGGGATCAGGTGATTTTGGACCGAAGTAGCCCTTGGACGGATCGGTGGCTCAATCTCCGCCGATTGCGTTTCGAGCCCTATGACGGAACGATCCGCGAGAGGTTGGTGCACCTGGCGCCGCAAGCCGATGGTGGGAGCGCGGAGGCCGGAACAGAATGACCGTGGCGAGAAGCCGGGCCCAAGACGACAGTGTTGATTTCCGGGTGCCATTTTGATCTGTAGTGTAATGATTCCAGGTCCGTTTTCGGAATCCTGGGGCTTCGCCTGCATTTCGAGTGAAAAAGCGAGTTTGATTTGAGCATCAGTTTTTCTGCCGACAAGCTCGTCGTCGTTGGGTTGGGGTACGTTGGGCTTCCGCTCGCCGCGCGATTGGCCGTTTTTTATGATGTTGTCGGATTTGATGTCGATGCCTCGCGGATCGAGGAACTCAAATCCGGAAAGGACCGCACCGGTGAGTTAGAGCGCGCGGTCCTTCGCGACACAACGATCCGGTTTTCGTCGGACCCTGCGGCAATGGCCGATGCAGCGATCTATTTTGTTACGGTGCCGACCCCGGTCACGACCAGCAACGGGCCGGATCTGTCGCATTTGGTGTCGGCCTGCAGAAGCATCGGGTCGGGTTTATCAAAGAACAGCATCGTCGTGTTCGAAAGCACGGTGTACCCCGGTGTGACGGAGGGCATCTGCCGTGAAACCCTGGAGGATGTATCCGGGCTTAGGTGCGGCGAGGATTTCTTTCTCGGTTATTCGCCGGAGCGGGTCAGCCCTGGCGACCGGGAGCACACCGTCGACAAGATCGCCAAAGTGGTTGCCGGCCAAACGGCAGAGGTTTCCGAACATCTGGCAGCGGTGTATCGCAAAGTCACGTCTGGAGACGTGTTCATTGCCCGCGATATCCGGACCGCCGAGGCCGCGAAGGTTATCGAGAATACGCAACGCGATATAAACATTGCCTTCGTCAACGAACTCGCGCTCATCTTCGATAAGCTCGGGATATCGACGCACGATGTTTTGGCGGCGGCGGGAACGAAATGGAATTTCCTGCCGTTCACGCCAGGCCTCGTCGGGGGACATTGTATCAGCGTCGACCCCTATTACTTGTGCCATTTGGCGCGCGAAAGCGGATATGAGCCGGAATTGCTGTTGGCAGGTCGGCGGATCAACGATTCGATGTCGCGGTTCGTTGCGCGCAGGGTCCACAGCCTGTTGGACGAGACGACATCGTCTATTCTGTTTCTCGGCGTGACATTTAAAGAAAACGTTCCAGATCTCCGAAACTCCAAGGCGATCGAAGTAGTTAATGCGCTTACGGACCTCGGACATCGCGTTCATGCGCACGATCCGTGTGCGGATCCGGTAGAGGTTCAGCGGGAATTCAACATAGATCTGCTGTCCGAACTGAGCGGCTCTGCGCCTTACGATTGCGTGATCGCGGGCGTCCAGCATGATGTCTACACGAAGTTGCCCGGCAAACGGATCATGTCGCTTATGCCCAATGGCGGCCTCGTCTGCGATCTCAAAGGTATGTGGCGGCACATTAGTCTGGCAGGGGATTACCGTCGATGGGAGTTGTAGACACGCCGTTGCGCAGTTACGCGGCTTATTTTCTTTTGGTGGTGTTGTTCCTTGTTCTCGTTGTCTTTGCGATCGCCATTCGCGATCGATCGACGTCGGGCCTAATTAACGCGACCCCAAGTGAAACCAGCTTCGAGGCGTATGCGCCGCTGAGTTGCAATAATTTGCCCGCCTGTTTCCGCATTGGCACGAAGGCGCTGAGCAATGGTGCCGTCGCCCTGAAAGTGTTTTTGACAGATGCGCTGGATGTGGAGACCAATCGGTGGTTCCCGGACACATTCAATATTCAGCAGAAGGAGGCGGCGATCAGCAAGATGGTTCAAGTCTTGTTCATTGCCTTCGTCCTTTCGCCGATTTTGCTTGCCGTTTGCGCCTCTTTCGCTTCTTTCCCGCAGCGATTGCTTGCGATGATCGTGGTATTCATGCCGATACTCGGCTGGGCCCGAAGTGGGGATATTTTCCAGGGGCAACTTTTTTGGCCTTACGATTTCACGGCGATCGGGTATTTGTTCCTGCTCTACGTGTTGCTGTCGGAAGGTTACTTGGATCGCATCTTTCCTGCGGCGGTCGCCCTGGTCGCCGGGCAGTTGATATTCGAGCATCTTGGTTTGATCACCGGCGTGGCCATCGCGGCTCGGCATTACTTTGTTTTGGATCCCGGCAGATCGCGTCGCGAGCGTTCGATCGCGGCGATCAGGACTCTTACGTTGCTAGGGGGACTGTCTGTGGCCGTCGCTCTGACAATCGTGACGGTTATTCGAAGCAAGTACGAGTCTCTCTCATTCGCCAAGGAAGGGGAGCCTTTTTCTTGGCTATGGGCTTTTTATGGCCGTGCCAACTGGGATGCGATTTACGACGTGTTCGAAAATCTCTTGGATCTTATGGTTTACCCAGTTGTGTTTGGTATCGTTCTTGGTGCGATTTCGATTCTGGTTTGGCGAGTGACCCGGTCGGCGCCAAATCCAAGCATCATCCACTCGCAACAGTGTGCCCTTGCCTGGATGTGCGTCGGTTTCTTTATGGCAATCTCCGTTGGACTCTTTATCAGCGGCCTTCGCTACGAGATGGGCCGCCAGGTCGCTCCCTTAATGTGCCTCTTAGGGTTGTTCAGTGCGAAATCGGTGGAGCTATACGTAGCCCGTCGCGCCGGTCACGCTTCGGCCTCGTGACCGAAGACTTAACAGTTCCCGGACAGAAATGGCAGGAGTCGGCGAGTACGGCGCTCCTATATCTCGTCGCGGCGGCACCGGTCATCGGCTTGATTAGTGCGCGCGCGATGGCCTTGCTTCTCGTCTTGTCTGTGGTATTCGCGGCAGTCGCCGTTTGGCCCGACCGGGCCGCACTGGCGCATCGAGCGCGTTCTATTCCGCGTTGGATTATTCTTGCCGTTGCCGGCTTTCTAGTCTGGGCCGCGATGTCGGCGTCATGGTCCATATCGACGGATCGGGCAATCGATTCGCTTGCTAAGCTGGCACTCGTATTGCTCGCCGGCACAATCTTGTATCCCGCCCTGTCATCCATGGTGTTTTCACGATGGCGATGGTTCCCGGTCATTTCACTGTGTGGCGGAGGCGTCGCCGCGTGCCTCATCGTCTTAGTCACTCGGGTGCTGGACTGGCCTGGGATCGGCGGTGGCGTCGAGATCCCAATTATCGGCAAGGTTCTCCTTTCTTGGTTCAACCAGTCCTTGGCCATTCTGATTCTCTGGGCATGGCTGGCCGCGGCTTTAATAGAAAAAAAGTGGCGCCGTTGGTCTTGGTTGCCCGCGATCCTTCTGATTGCGCCTGCCGCAGCGACGGACTACGGAGTCGGTCTGGCGACGATTGCTGTTTCGCTGGGTGTGTACGTCTTCATTTTGTTTTTAGGCCAACAGGGCGGCAAGTTTCTTGTCGCGGGGATTGTCGCGTACACACTGTTGATGCCGCTGGTATCCCTCCAGATGCCTTCCTACGACGACTACGACTTCAAAGTTGTGAACATTGAGAAGTCGATCGCGCATCGACTCATGATTTGGCAATACACCTCGGAGCGAATCCGGGAAAAGCCGTTAACGGGTTGGGGCCTTGGAAATGCGCGGCACTTGCCGGAGAGCACGCGGATCCGCAACCCCATTCTCGGTGGAAAGCCTCGCACTATCGAACAGATGCCCTTGCATCCGCACAATGCACCGCTTCAGTTCTGGGTCGAATTGGGGGTCCTTGGCGGTGTCGGATTGGCGGCATTCTTGGGTGCTCTCGGATTAGCAATAAATCGCGCAAGATTGGACCCATGGCGGCGCGCCCACCTGTTTTCCGCCTATACCGCGATGGTGGCGATCATGAGCGCGAGTTACGGTGTGTGGTCGACTTGGTGGATGAGCAGCATCGCCTTAGTGGCTGTGCTCATGCTGGCGTCTTTGCGATGGTTAGCGCTGCCCGAGAAGACGTTGTCCTCCCCGGAAGTATAACCAGACGACAAGGACCAACATGGCCTTAGACCCCATCATCAGCGAGAAGTTAGATTCGGGAAACACAAACGGATAAAGCACGACGAAACCGAGCGCGAACTCCAGTGGTCCGGCCTTTGGGGGGCACAGGAGACGCTCCAGCACCACTAACAATCCGCCGAAAAATGCCATGCCGACTATGATGCCAGGCAAAGAGAAGTTCACGTACAACTCGACGATCCAGGGCACATTCATGGACATGCTGGGTAGGTCGTATTTCCAATAGGCTTTTGAGAAGTAACCGCCGAGTTCTTCCCGGGGTTTCTCCGGGAAAATCGCGCGCGGTATCATTGATGTCATCAGCGGCGTGTAACTGGATCCGCCCCAAAGTGGTATCTCGTTTGGCGTAACGCGCATGGCCTGCGATAGGTGCGGGGTTACGGCAACGCGCTGAAAGATCCGTTGCATGGCGAATGGGGACATGAACTGGCCCCGCGAGGTAATGGGTTCGCCATCAATCGATACCAACACATCGCCGGTCACGGCGTTGTATGCAACGCCGGAGAAAATCTTCAACCGGTCGGTCACGGAATACCTGTCTTCGTTGCCCCAGGTATACTCACGAGTGAAGTAAGCGATGTTGTACAGCGACACAAAAACAACAACAGCGGCAAGTGCTGGAAGAACAGGCGGTGTTCCGCGATGCCGCCAAATCACCAACGCCGCACCGAGTAAGAGAACCATGATCGGCTGTGTGGCGCCGTTGGAAACGTACGTTGCGAGGGCAAAAGGAAGGGCAACGCCGAACACGGCAAGTGTCAACGGTAGCGGCAATTCTCGGCGCAGCGCAAAATGAAAAAAGGCGACAAAAGCCAGCACACCGGCAGGTTGGGCCAACTGATCTAAAGATGGTATCGACCGCAACATCGGCACCATAAGAAAAAACAGGTGTATGGCCAAAAGCACAAGGAGAAGGATCAGCACGCTCTTCCGCGCCCCTTCCGCTTGCAGCGTAAGCCGAGGTAACTGCCGCTTGCGTCCGACAAATTGGAACACGCTCCACCCCGTGACCGTAAACGCAAGCACCCCAAGAACGGAGTACGTCACGGATGTGATGGAGAACAGATCTAGGGTCCCATTGTAGGTTAGGTGGTAGTATTCAAACGCTTCGGTGGACCCCGCAAGAACTGCGCTCAGGAGGACCGGCGCGCCGAGCGTGAGGCCCAGTAGTGCACTGGCGGATATAAAGAACATGCCGGGTAAACTCTGTTCCCGGGCGGCATCGTCACGCAATAGCAAGTATGTCAAGAATGGTGCGGCGCCGACGCATAGGATGATGCTCCCGAGGATACCGTGCCATACCGACGGTGCGAAGAACGCCCCAAAAAGCCCGAAGACAATAAATGCGGCGATGAAAGCGGCGACATGCGTTCGGTGATTTTGCAAATTTCCGCCTATCGGTTGAGACAAAGCCGAACGATCTCTTTCATATGCCGATCGAGAAACGATATTCGAACTTTATTAAACGGCCAATCGAATTGCACTCATATATCTTCCTTCGGAAGACAATCCGTACGAGGGCATCCATCGGTCGCCATCATCCTTCCGCCGTCAGGCGCCATTTAATGGTGGTTTCCGACGGTTCGTGATTGCCCAGCACGACGATCTGCGTGCTGCGGTGTTGGCGGCCGTCGAAAAAGCTCACGCTGTCTTCCAACATGACGGGATGGCGGCTAATGAACCGCCAGCCACGGCCGCGGGGCGGCTTTAGGATCACTTCCCCGCCGCCTTGCACCATCGAGGCGCTGACGTTCGGATAGAGGTGAAAGCGAACCGATACCGGTTTCGCGCGGCCGCCCTGCAACGTATCCTCCCCCCGGACGTCGGTCCCCCCCGCATCCAGATAAACCATCCGGCGATGCTGCAGGCCGAAACTTGCGGCATAGCCGTCGTGCGTCATCTCCAATAGCCGCGCGCCGTCTCGCTCGCGCCGTTCCGTGCGCACATCTACCGTATCGCCCGTATCCGAATCGTCGACGACCAGAGTGCTGTGCGCTGCGGTCCGGCAAAGCGCAGCCTGCCAGTCGGCGCGATGGCCATCATCGGCAAGGCGCGTGCCGCAATTCCCGATCAAACGGGTCTTGCCGACACTGAGTTCGAACGATGCCGGGCCCCGGTACACGGGTGCCGTCGGCCCGGTTCGGCCGCAATCCGCGATCAAAGTCGTCTGACCGGCCCGCAACCGATAGACGCCCGTATGCGGGGCGGCGCCCATGGCGCGCCCCTTACTGCCCGACGCCGCGATGATCGCATCGATCAAGACGCTGGTTGCCGCTGTCGCCCCGTTCATTAGCGCGAAACCGCCGTCCGGATGCCGGACGGCCTTCAAGAACGGGACCAGACGGTCGATTGCCGCGATCAGCCCTTGGGGCGGCTCAATATGAAACGCCAGTAGGGTTTCGCGGACATCGATCAGCATGGCGATTACTGCCAGTGCGCGCGCGGGACTTCGCTCGATATGACCTCCGTCGCTGAGGACTTGCGCGTCGATCAACGCACCGAACGTCCGGAGGTGTTGGTCCGCCGATTTCGACGCGCCGTCGAAGGCGAGCGACGCAAGCAGCCGCGTCTCCGCCATCATGATCCGACGCCATGGCGCAACGCCCACCGTGCCGGCAAAGTCCAAATGCCGGGCATGCCGTCCCATGGCCGCAGCCCATAACCGTGTGGTGTCCATGTCCAACGAGGGGCTGACGGCATCGAAGAGCGTCAGCCAATGCAGCAGGCGCTCCGCGGCGGTGTCGGCCCGCCGCGGTAAAAATCGCGCGGCCCCGTGCGCCGCCAGCCATGCCGACAGATGCCGCGCCGCCTGCCCGTCGTTCGTCGCATGGGTGGCGACATCGCGAAAATCGTCGCGCATGTGCTGCGGCATGGTCGGTGGCGGGAATCTCGCCTCCGCGTACCAGCTGGCGGTCACGGCAAGCCCGCGAGCGATCCTGGGCGCACGGATGGTGGTCGGTGGCTTGCGGCCAAGCCACCAGTTGTAGATCGGCGATGCCGTCAACAACTCTCGCATTCGATCGGCGGTGCGGGACATGCGGCCTTCCATGGCTATCGACGGTGTCGAGAATCGGCCTTGATTCTGTCAAAACCAGGGCGCGGCTCAAGCGTTCGTTTTGTGCAAAACAGCGGCATAGAACCCATCCATTCCGCCGAGATCCCCAAGATAATGCGGCAACGTACGCAGTTCGCCCGCCGGTGTGAGCGCATCGGGAAGGCCGGGCAGCGCAGCGGTCGATGGGCTGGCGCGCGAGAACATGGGCTGGCGCGCCAGGAACGCCTCGATCCGCTCCGGCCCCTCTTCAGATTGCAGCGAGCAGGTCACGTAAAGCAGTCGGCCGCCCGCTTTGGTCATGCCGGCGGCGCGGTCCAAAAGTGTATCCTGCACAGCCGTCAGCGTTTCCACATCCTTGGCGGATTTGAGGTAGGGCAAATCCGGATGGCGGCGAATGGTGCCCGTCGCCGTACACGGCGCATCGAGGAGCACGATGTCCGCGGGGTCCTCGGGTGTCCATTCCCGGACATCGGCGCAGATCACGTCGGCGCTCAAGCCCGTGCGCCCCAGGTTCTCATGCAGGCGACGTAACCGTTTTTCGGAAATGTCGACAGCGGTGACCTCCGCGCCGGCCGCGCACAACGAGAGTGTCTTGCCGCCGGGGGCGGCGCATAAATCGATCACGCGCTTGCCTTGCAGGTCCCCCAGCAATGCGACCGGCAAGCGGGCGGCAGCGTCTTGTACCCACCATGCCCCATCGGCAAATCCGGGCAGGTGGGTCACGTCGTCGTGGTTTGGCAACCGCACCGTCGTCCCCATAAGCAGCGTCCCGCCGAGGGTCCGCGACCAGCCCTCTGGGTCGCTCTTGACCGAAAGATCATGGGGCGCGGCAACCAGGTGCTGCGTTGCTATGGCCGTGGCCGCATCGGCACCATAGGCGGCACACCATGCGTCCCAAAGCCACGCGGGCGTGTTGACCTGGGCCGCGCTCTGGTTACTCAGCAAGGCGCCGCCCTCGCGCTGTGCACGGCGCATGACCGCGTTCGTCAGCTTCGCGAAGCCCTCCATGCCGACGCCGCGGCATAGCTCCACGGTGGTCGAAACCGCGGCGTGCGGCGGTGTGTCCGAGAACAGCAATTGCGCAAGACCAATACGGAGCACATGCCGCACCACCAAAGCCTTGCGGGGTAACGGTTTTTGCAGATACCCGTCGATCAGGTCATCGATTTGACCCATTCGCCTGAGCGCGGTCCGGACCATGTGCATCGCAAACGCGCGGTCGGCCCCGGACGTCTTCGGGAGGGTTTTGGAGGCAGCAGCAGCGGCCTCCAGTTGCAATCGCCGCCCCAACACACCGTCGAGGATTTCGACTGCGGCGCGGCGGGCCTCAAGTCCCATCGGCGGTTGTTGGTTGCCGGACATCGTCGTGAGGTTCTCCTTGCCAAATAGCACCAGCGTTTATAATCCACGTCCTCAACGTTTCACAGGACCCTAAGACACTTATGGCGTCGGCCCTCGAACACCTTCAGCATTTTGTCGAGAAATATCCCGGTGGCGAAGTCATGTCCGCCCGTATGGGTCGCCCGCCTGTCGATACGTCCCCCGTCCGGACCGATCAATGCCGGGTGCACATCGGCTGGACGGCCGAGACGCCGATGATCCCGGGGCGCCGCTATGGCTTAAGCCTTGAAACCGCCGAGGCCGTCGCGTGGATCACCAAGCTGCGGTATGAACCCGGCGAGGACGGCATGACACAGATCGCCGCGCAAACCGCGCACCACGGCGAGGTCGCCGTCTGTAATCTGAGCGTCGACCGCAAGCTCGACTGCCGACCGTTCGACAAGGACACGCCGGATGGCGTGTTCACTCTCAGCGATCTGGAGACGGGTGAACTCCTCGGCGTCGGTGTGATCGATTTCAGTCTGTATCGCGCGACCAACCTGACGTATCAGGACCTCACTTTGGACAAACGCGCGCGCGCGTTGGCCTTGGGGCAATCGCCGGCCGTGGTGTGGCTGACGGGCTTATCGGGGGCGGGTAAGTCGACCATCGCCAATGCCGTGGAAGCGAAGCTCCAGGCCGCGGGCAAACACACGTATATCCTCGATGGCGACAACGTTCGGCACGGCCTCAATCGGGACCTAGGGTTCACCGATGTGGACCGGGTCGAAAACGTGCGCCGTTTCGCCGAGGTGGCGAAATTGTTCGCTGATGCAGGGTTGATTGTCCTGGTGTCGGTAATCTCGCCCTTTCACAACGAACGGCAAATGGCACGCGACCTCATGGACGACGGTGATTTCATCGAGGTTCATGTGGACGCATCCTTGCAGACCTGCGAGAGCCGCGACCCGAAGGGTCTCTATAACCGGGCCCGGCGCGGCGAGATCAAGAACTTCACCGGTATCGATTCACCCTATGAGCCGCCGGAAAATCCCGACCTTCATCTCAACACCGACGTTCTGTCGCCGGAGGATGCCGCTTCGCGGATTGTGGAGTTTCTCGACGCGCGGGACTGACGACGCGGATCACCCCCACGGGCGGCCGACGATCCCGGCCAGTTCCTGCAACTTCTTAATCCGGTTCGCGGTCTTCGGATGCGTCGAGAACAAGTTGTCCACCGAATGAGCGTGCAGTGGATTGACGATGAACATGTGGGCCGTCGCCGGATTTGCTTCGGCGGCGTGGTTGTCGATCGACGACGCGCCCCGTTCCAGTTTCTCCAACGCCCGGGCCAACCACATCGGGTTGCCGCAGATCTCGGCCCCACCTTGGTCGGCGCCGTACTCCCGTGTCCGGGATATCGCCATTTGCACCAGCATCGCCGCCATCGGCGCCAAGATCATCACCAGGATCGTGCCGACGATGCCCATCGGATTGTTCCGATTGCCGCCGAAGAACAGCGCGAAATTGGCGAGCATCGACAGCGCGCCGGCAATCGTCGCGGTGATCGTCATGATCAGTGTGTCGCGGTTCTTGATGTGCGCCAACTCGTGCGCCATGACCCCGGCGATTTCCTCGTGGTCGAGAATCTGCAGCAAACCTGTCGTCGCGGCGACGGCGGCATTCTCGGGGTTGCGTCCGGTCGCAAAGGCATTCGGTTGCGGGGTATCGATGATATATACCTTCGGCATCGGCATTTCCGCACGGGTCGCCAATTGTTCGACGATGCCATAGAAGCCCGGCGATGTTTGCTTGGTGACCTCGCGGGCATTGTACATCCGCAGCACCAGCTTATCGGCGTTCCAATAGGCAAAGGCGTTCATGCCGAGCGCGAACACCAGCGCGATCGCCATACCGCCCTCGCCGCCCAGCATAAACCCGGCGCCCAGGAACAACGCGGTCATTCCCGCAAGCAGTACCGCCGTTTTCATCCAGTTCATGCGTTGTCCTTTCCACCGGGTCCGTTGATCCCGGCCTGATAATGACTTATCTCATATGCGGATGACTGCAATGGGGCGGCGCCAGATTACGGAGATTTCATCATGAGCGATCCGAAACCCGCGCCCGCGACCGAAAGCACCGCGGCCGAGCCCGTCGAAACGGATGAGGACGCGGCGCTGCCGCCCGCGGACCCGAAAGAGGTCGGCGGCCCCAAGGGCCCGGAGCCCACGCGCTACGGCGATTGGGAGAAAAAAGGCCGCTGCATCGATTTCTGATCGGCTTTAAGTCCACCCCACGCAATACGGCTCGGGTTTCATGTCCGTCGGCGGCTCGTCGGTGGCCGCGGCGGGCGGAAACGTTGTCTTGAAATTGAACGCCCCAGGTGTCGGTCCTTTCGCACGTATCAACGTCAAGCGGGCAAGGCCTTCATCCGCGGTCGGGATGTGGCCGGCGGGCACCCACCACAGCACCTGGAAGGCCTCCGACGGGGGCTCGAACCAATCGCGGCGCTGCGCCATGACATCACGGTGGACGGTTTTGTAGACGTAGTCGAAGAGGGTTTCGACGCTCTCCCAAACCGACATGTTGGCGATCAGCATGGGATCGTCGGTAACCGTATTGCCGCTGGTGCTGTCTTCGTCCGATTGCAGCCGCCAGACGAAGCCGGGGGCGGCGTCGGCAAGAGCGTTGATGGCGTCGAGTTGTGACGTGAACGGATCCATCCGCGGATCGTCCATCGGATACTTGATGGTGCCGACATTCAGCTGAGCGATATGCCATTCGGTCATCGGGGCCTCCCTCTCGGTCAAAGATACGGTACGCGGTTCGATGTGGTCGGTCGAGCATTGCAGCCTGCCGAGCGGCGATTTATCATTTTTGCAACGAAAAGAAGTTGGAAGGAGGGCGCCTTTGTCGGCGCCCACGGGGATGCGCTTTTTCGACGTTCTGATTAACACGCTGATGCCGAAGCGGCGCAAACGCCGCAAGAAGAAACGATCCAAAGCGGTGCGGTCCGGGGGCGGCTTTCAACCGACCGCCGAGGGTGGCGGCACCAAGGTCTTGGTCGCCAGTCTTTTCGGCTCCGGCGGCAAGGATATCTCCGACCGGGTGGCCGGGATGCTCGGCAGCGAGTCGACAATCGGCACGTTCCGTGCGCAGAAAACCATCAAGCAAAACCTTCGTCTCGGCGTGCTCGAGCGGCTGCTCGTCGCCTGCGAGGAAGGGCGCGCACTTCTCAAGGAAGAAGGCGCCGACATGCTCTGTTGGGGCGAGATGGAGGACATGGGCACGGTGGCCCGGCTTCACTTCCTGTTCGAGGCCGAGGGTGATGGCCAGCAAGCCGGTGGTTTTGGGATTGCGGACACCGTGGATTTGCCGGTCCCGTTGCCGAATGGCACCGGCGACATCGTGCGCGCGGCCGTGCTGTCGGCGGCGCTTCCCATCGCCGCGGGTGGCCGGAAGTCCATGTTCGGCAAGCTCAAGGAGAACCTCAAAGGGGCGGAAAAATGGCTCGCCGAGAGTAAGGACATCCCCGACGAAGTGCGTGCCAATCTGCACGCGGCGATGGGCACGGCCTATACCGTCGCGCTCCGCTTCGGCGACAAAAAAGCGTGCGTCGCGGCGCAAGGACATTACGAGGCTGCCGACAAACTCATCGATCCAGCGGACGAGCCGGTGGCGTGGGCTTTGGTGCAGACCCATTGGGGTGCCGTGCTCGAAGCCGAGGCGAAGCTAAAGAAGGACCCGGCCAGCGTCGAAGCGGCGGTCGAACGGTATCTGAAAGTCACGGAGGGATTGGCACGGGAAGCACATCCGCACGATTGGGCCTTGGCGCACGTGCGCTGCGCCATGGCGCGCTACAAATTGGCGTCGATGGTGCCGCAGAAGACGGCGGCGTATCTCAAGGATGCATCGCACAGCTTCGACGAGGCGTTGACGGTGTATGACAAGACCTTGATGCCGTTGAAATGGGCCGAGGCCATGAATCACTACGGCGTGGTGCAGATGGCGCTGGGTGGGCATGGCGCGAACAATGCCATGTTGCAGCAATCGATCACCACGTTCCGCAAGGCGCTGGAAGTGCGAAAACGGGATATTTGGCCGACGCTGTGGGCACAGACCGCAAACAACTTGGGCGCGGCGTGCGTAGCGCTGGCCAAGCGCACCAAGGAAGAGCATTTGATCGACGAGGCCGCCGGCTGTTTCGAGGGCGCGATTGAGGTTTACCGCACCCAGCCCGGAAATAAGAAACGGATTACGGTGATCGCCAACAATCTGGAAAAAGTGCGTCAGCTGCAGGGCAAGCAGGCGGCTTGAGCCCGACGTACATCTGAGCGGATACAAAAAACGGGGCCCGGAGGCCCCGTTTTTCGTTTCGAGGACCGGACTTAAGCCCCCCGGTTCTGCCGGTTCTCGATCAAATCGTCGACCACGGCCGGATCGGCCAAGGTCGAGGTGTCGCCCAGATTACCGAATTCGTCCTCGGCGATCTTGCGCAAAATCCGGCGCATGATCTTGCCCGAGCGGGTTTTCGGCAGGCCCGGCGCCCATTGCAGCCAGTCGGGCGACGCAATCGGGCCGATCTCTTTGCGGACCCACTGCACCAGTTCTTTCTTGAGCTCGTCCGTCGGCTCCTCGCCGGCGTTCAGGGTGACGTAGGCATAGATGCCCTGCCCTTTGAGGTCGTGCGGCGCCCCGACCACGGCTGCCTCGGCGACCTTGTCGTGTGCGACCAGCGCGCTTTCGACCTCTGCCGTGCCCATGCGGTGCCCGGACACGTTGATGACGTCATCGACCCGGCCAGTGATCCAGTAATACCCGTCTTCGTCACGGCGGCAACCGTCGCCGGTGAAATACTTGCCTTTGTAGGTGGCGAAGTAGGTATCCATGAAGCGTTGATGGTCGCCATAGACCGTGCGCATCTGCCCCGGCCAGCTGTCGACAATGCAGAGGTTCCCCTCGGTCGCACCGTCCAGCGGGTTGCCCTCGGTATCGACGATTTCCGGCTGTACACCAAAGAACGGCAATGTCGCCGATCCGGGTTTGAGGTCGGTCGCCCCCGGCAGCGGCGAAATCAAGATGCCGCCGGTTTCGGTTTGCCACCAGGTGTCGACGATCGGGCAACGCCCCTCACCGACCACGTTGTAGTACCATTCCCAGGCTTCCGGGTTGATCGGCTCGCCGACCGATCCCAGCAACCTGAGGGATTTCCGCGACGTGCTCTTGACCGGCTCGTCGCCCTCGCGCATCAGCGCGCGGATCGCGGTCGGCGCGGTATAGAAGATTGAGACATTGTGCTTGTCGCACACATCCCAAAACCGCGAGATGCTGGGATAATTCGGCACCCCTTCGAACATCAGTGTCGTGGCGCCGTTGGCGAGCGGACCGTAGACGATATAGCTGTGGCCCGTGACCCAGCCGACATCGGCTGTGCACCAATACACTTCGCCGTCTTGGTAATCGAAGATGTACTCGTGCGTCATCGACGCATAGACCAGATAGCCGCCGGTCGTGTGCATGACCCCTTTCGGCGTGCCGGTGGAGCCCGACGTATAGAGAATGAACAGCGGATCTTCGGCGTTCATTTCCTCGGGCGGGCAGTCGTCGGACGCGGCGTCGACGGCATCATGATACCAAACATCGCGGCCGTCCTGCATGTTGATGTCGCCACCGGTGCGGTTGACCACGAACACCGTGTGCACGCTGTCGCAGGACTTCAATGCTTCGTCGGTGTTGGCTTTCAGCGGCACCGAACGGCCGCCGCGCAGCCCTTCGTCGGCGGTGATCACGGCGCAGCATTTACTGTCGTCGACGCGGGCCCCCAGACTGTCCGGCGAGAAGCCACCGAACACGATCGAATGGATCGCGCCGATCCGCGCGCAGGCCAACATGGCGTAGGCCGCTTCCGGGATCATCGGCATGTAGATGCAGACCCGGTCGCCTTTCTTGACGCCGCGGTCCTTCATCGCGTTGGCGAGGCGACACACATGGCCGTGCAATTCCTTGTAGGTGATTTTCTTGTCGTCGGCCGGGTCGTCCCCTTCCCAGATGATTGCGACCTGATCGCCCCGCGTTTCCAGGTGCCGGTCGATGCAGTTCGCCGCGACGTTGAGGGTCCCGTCCTCGTACCATTTGATCGAGACATCCGGAATCATGTAGTTGACGTTCTTGACCTGGGTATACGGCTTGATCCAGTCCAGGCGCTTGCCCTGCTCGCCCCAGAACGCCTCGTTGTCATCTACCGACGCTTGATACATCTCCTGGTATTTGGCTTTATCGGCGTGTGCGCTCGCGGCGAAGTCCGCCGGCACGGCATGAATTTTGACGTCAGACATAAGGAAGTTTCTCCCCTCCACTATAATCGTCGTTACAGCCCCCGGCGGTTTCCGGCCCGCACTTATTGTTTTTCGGTTTCGATGTCAGTATCGCCGCAAAAACCGGCGGATGCCAACAGGCGGCGCGCGCACCCCTACGCCGCCGAGAGTACATATACGGTGCCGTCCCGCACCTCAGCTTTGATCTGAGTCAATTTGTCGCCCTCGCACGGGCCCTCGACGCACAGCCCGTCTTCGATGCGAAACTGCGCCAGATGCGTGCCGCATTCGATATGCGTGCCGTCTTCGCTCAGGAACTCGCCGGGGATCACATCCATTGGCGTGCCGATGTGCGGGCAGGAATTCTCATAGACATAGACATCCTCGCCCTTGCGGACCGCCAGCACGGCGACCTTGCGGTCGCCGAAATCGGCAATGAAACCGGCGGACTCGTGGTTTTCGATGTCGTCGAGGGCGCAAAGTTCGATTCCGCTCATCCCTTGTAGCCCCCCATGCCGCAGATGATCTTCCACGACTTGGCGTCGATGGGCATCACCGACAGCCGCGATTGCCGGATCAGCGCCAGGTCATGCAGCCGCTCGTCGCCCTTGATATCGGCCAGGGTCACCGGGGTCGGCATCGGTGCGATGGCTTTGAAGTCGACCATGCCGAACACCTCTTTGGGGTCGGTCGGATCCGGGTAGTATTCCTTGGCCACCTCGACCACGCCGACGACGCGCTTTTCGTTCACGGAGTGATAGAAGAACGCCCTGTCGCCGACGTTCATGGCCTTCATGTTGTTGGCGGCTTGGTGATTTCGCACCCCGTCCCACTCGGCGGTGCCGGCTTTGACGTGGTCTTCCCAGGACCAGGCGCCCGGTTCGGATTTGATCAGCCAATATTTCATCTCAGCGTCCTCAATCCGCGGGAAAGACTTTTTTCCAAGGGGTGATCTCGACGCTTTCGAACAAACCCGCTTGCGCATATGGATCGCCGGCGGCCCAGGCCTCCGCCTCGGCGCGGTCTGCGAATTCCATACTCAGTGTCGAGCCGACCATGCCGTCGCCGGCGTCGTTGGTCATCGGGCCTGCGGCAACAATCTTGTCGGCAGCGGCTTTCAGGAACTCCAGGTGCGCCGGGCGGTTTTCGGCCCGGACATGTCCGTGGTCTGCCTTGTCGCGGCAATAAATGACGAAGTGCATGTTCTCTCCCGTATGCGTTGCTTCACGTAAATTCGGCGCGTAACGGCCGAAGCATCAAGGCTTCGATGGCGGCGTCGATGTCCTGACCATGATGAACGATGGCGTTGACCGTCTTGCAGATCGGCATATCGACGCCGAGTTTGCCTGCCAGTTCCGATACCGACACCGCGCTCGCGACCCCTTCGGTCACGGCAATCCGTTCGGCCAGCACCTCTTCCGGCGTGCGGCCGGACCCCAATGCGTGCCCGAAGGAAAAGTTCCGCGATTGCATCGCGCTGCAGGTCAGCACCAGATCGCCCAGCCCGGCAAGGCCCATCATGGTCTCCGTCGTGGCACCTTTGGCATGGCCGAGGCGCATCATCTCGGCGAGCCCGCGGGTAATCAACGCCGCCCGCGCGTTGTCGCCGAGACCCCGGCCCTCAACAATGCCGCAGGCGATGGCCAGCACGTTCTTGACCGAACCGCCGATCTCGGCGCCGATTAAATCGCGCGAACTGTATATCCGAAAGGTCGACCCGGCGATCTGGTACATCAGCCTGTCGGCCAGGGCCTCGTCGCCGCAGGCCAAGGTCACGGCGGCGGGCAGACCAGCGGCGACTTCCTTGGCGAATGACGGGCCGGACAGCACGGCCAGCGGATTGTCGGGCAGCACCTCGGCCGCCACTTCGGTCATCAATGCCAACGACCCCTGCTCGATCCCCTTCGCGGCGAGCACCAGCGGCACCGCGGGATCCAGATGCGGGGCGAGATCGCTCAACACCGCGCGCACGAACTGTGAGGGGACGACGATCACGGCGGTGTCGCAGCGGCCGGCCTCTTCCAGCGAGCCCGTCGCCTTGAGCCCGTCCGGCAAGGTCACGCCCGGCAGGTAGATCGGGTTGTCGGCACCGGCGTTGATGGCGTTGACGATCTCGGTCTCGCGCGCATACAGCGTCGTGTCGCCGCCGGCGCGCCGCGCCTGCGCTGCCAAGGCGGTGCCCCACGCCCCGCCGCCGATGACCGAAATCCGTGTCATGGGGATGTTGTACGAAACCGTGGCCGGGGTGTCACGGGGTGTGCGCCGCAGCTTACGCCTTGACGCCGGCGAACGCCGCCGGCGGTGCGTCCGGGTCGAGCGGCCAGCGCGGACGGGCCTTGAAATCCAACGAGTCCGTGTGGCCGAGGCGGAACCGCTCCAACCCGGCCCAGGCGATCATCGCGCCATTGTCGGTGCAGAGCTTCGGCGGCGGGGCAACGAAGGTGAGGTCTTCCGACGCCGCCAGGGCCGCAATCGCCGCACCCAGCGTTCGGTTGGCGGCGACCCCGCCGGCGACGACCAGATGCCCGATGCCGGGCGTGCGCTCCCGCGCCATGCGGATCGCGTTCCGGGTGCGCGCCACCAGGGTTTCCGAGACAGCGGTTTGGAACGAAGCCGCCAAGTCGGCGACATTGTGATCGGACACATCGCCGTCGAGCTTTTCCACGGCACGCCGCACGCTGGTCTTCAGCCCGGAAAAGGAAAAGTCACACCCGGGTTTGCCGGTCATCGGCCGCGGGAAATCGAACCGCGCCGCATCGCCGCCCGCGGCCGCCTGTTCCAGCAGCGGTCCGCCGGGATAGCCGAGGCCCAGCAGCTTCGCCGTCTTGTCGAACGCTTCACCGACCGCATCGTCGATGGTGGTGCCGAGGCGCGTGTATCGGCCGACCCCTTCGCAGATCAGCAGTTGGCAATGGCCACCCGACACCAACAACAACAAGTACGGAAACGGCAGGTCGTCGGTCAGCCGCGCCGTCAGCGCGTGCCCCTCCAAATGATTGACGGCGACGAACGGTTTGTCGGCGGCCAGCGCGATGGCCTTCGCCGACATCGCCCCGACCAATACCCCGCCGATGAGGCCGGGCCCCACCGTCGCGGCGACGGCGTCGAGATCGGCGAATGAGATACGCGCGTCTTCGATGGCGCGGCCGATCACCTGGTCGGCCACCTCCATGTGCGCGCGCGCCGCGACCTCCGGCACGATGCCGCCGAACGGCGTATGGTCCTCGATTTGCGACAGCACCACGTTCGACAGGATGTGCCGGTCGTCGCGGACGACTGCGGCGGCGGTTTCATCACAACTCGTTTCGATCCCAAGGACCAGCACGTCAAAACCCTTTCTTGCAGCGCGGGCGGACTTTACTCTGAGGGCCACCGCCCGCCAAGGGCTGCCCAACACGAGGATACGATGACCGACACCGACGCCCCCCTGATCATTGGGACACGGGAAAGCCCGCTTGCCATGGTGCAGACCGAAACCGTGGCGGCACTGCTGCGCGATGCCCATGCGGATTTGGCCGCATCCGGCGCGCTGGTGATCGACGCGGTCAAGACGACGGGCGATATCGTCCTCGACCGGCCGCTTGCCGAGATCGGCGGTAAGGGCCTGTTCACGAAGGAATTGGACCGGGCGTTGATGGACCGGCGCATCGATATCGCCGTGCATTCCATGAAGGACCTGGAAACCTGGCTGCCCGATGGCATGGCCATCGGCTGCGTGTTGCCCCGCGCCGATCCGCGCGATGCGTTCATCAGTTTCAAGGTGGCCAAGATGGCGGACCTTGCCGACGGCGCCCATGTCGGGACCGCGTCGCTCCGCCGCAAGGCGCAGCTGCTGGCGAAACGCCCCGATCTTCGGGTCAGCGTCATTCGCGGCAACGTGCAGACGCGCTTGAAAAAGCTCGAAGCCGGCGATTATGACGCCACGTTCTTGGCACTGGCGGGGCTCGACCGCCTCGGCCAGCGGGACGTGGCCACCGAAATCCTCGATCCATCCGACCTGCTGCCGGCCTGCGCGCAGGGGGCGATCGGCGTCACCTGCCGCGCCGACGACGACCGGGCGATGGGATATCTTTCGGCCCTCGATCACGCAGCGACCCGCGCCGCGGTGTCGTGCGAACGGGCCATGCTCGATGTCCTCGACGGGTCGTGCCGCACGCCGATCGCGGGCCTTGCCGAGATCGACGGGGATCATCTGCGATTGCGCGGTTTGGTCGCCCGTGAAGACGGGTCGGTGGTGCTCACCACCGAACGGACCGGGCCCGTCACGGATGCGCAAGCCATCGGCGCAGACGCGGGGGCGGAGTTGAAGGCCCGCGCCGGCCCGTCGTTTTTCGATTTGCCGGGCTAATGCCGACGGTCTTGGTGACGCGGCCAGAGCCCGACGCCACGGTGTTGTCCACGGCGTTGGCGGACATCGGCATCGATACTCTTCAGGCCCCCCTGTTGGAAATTCATTTCGCAGTCGGACCGGAACTTGATCTGAGCGGGTTTCAAGCGGTGCTGCTGACCAGCGCCAACGGAGTGCGGGCTTTGGCGGCCCGGACCGCGGTGCGGGACATCCCGGCGTTCGCCGTCGGCGACGCGACCGCGCGGGCTGCCGTCGCCGCCGGGTTCGGCGCTGTGGAGAGTGCTGCCGGGGATGTCGATACGCTTGCGGAATGGGTGATCGGCGCCTGCCGGCCCGAGGCCGGGCCGCTGTTTCACGCGGCGGGCACGGTGAGCGCAGGCGACTTGGCCGGGCAGTTGCGCGCAGCGGGTTTTGAGGTTACGCGCGAGAAACTCTATGACGCCGTGCCCGCGACAACACTGCCGGACGCGGTGCAAAACGCGCTCCGAGACGGCGGCGTTGACGGGGTGATGGTGTATTCGCCCCGCACCGCGCGCACGTTGGAAAGCGTGCTTGTGACCAGTGGCCTTGATGGGTGCGTGCCGGCATTGACGCTATTCGCCTTGAGCGACAACGTATCCCAGGCGGCGGCATTGCCGTGGGCGCGGCGGATCGTTGCGACGGCGCCCGATCAGCAGTCCTTGCTGGACGCGGTGCAGAGTTGTTACTACTGATACGGAAACGCAAAAGGGGGCTCCATGGCTAAGCCGACCGCGCCGACATCGGATACATCGTCCACGTCGCCGTCCGCCAAGGACGGTGCCGACAAAGCGGAAACCAAGGAACCGAAGAAATCCGCCGCCGGTAAGGCGGCGCCCGCCAAGACGCCCACGAAGGCAACGGACAAGACCGGGCCGAAAGCCAAAGCGTCGGATAAATCCACCGGGCGCTCCAGCTCCGTGCCGGGCGGTGGTGCCGGCAAACCGTCGGAGAGCGCTGCGGCCCAAGAATCCAACGAGGACGCCAAAGGTGGCGGTGGGCTCAAGGCCGCACTCGTGATGTTGGTCGGCATTGCGATCGTCGCCGCGGGCGCTTATGCGACCAAGGCCGTTTGGCTGCCCTCGGTGCAACCGTATTTCGCCGATGTGCCGGGCTTCGCGCCGGCGCCGGAACCGGAACCGCAAGGACCGTCACCGATCGACGTACTGACCGACCGGTTGGCGGCGCTGGAACAGAAGCTGAGCGCCGAACCCGAGGACACAACGTCGGAAACCATGGCGGCGCTGAATGCCGAGCGTGCCCGCCTGCAATCCGAATTGGACACCGCACTGACCCGTATCGGCGATTTGGAAAAGCGTCTGACCGAGGTGCGCGACATGGCCCAGGCGCTGACCTCGACGGCGAGCGGTGCGGAAGTCGATTTGTCGCCGGTGATGTCGCGGATCGACAGCATCGAAGAAGCGGGTCGGCAAACCAATGCCGACTTGGCGGCGCTGTCAGAGCGGGTCGACAGCGGCTTGGCCGCGAACGCCGCGGCATCCGCGGGCGGCGGCGCCAGTGCCGCGGTGTTGGCGATCGCGCAACTTCGCGACGCGGCCCTCGCCGGGCAACCTTTCTCCGCACAGATCGATGCGCTCCGCGCGCTGGTCGGGGACCGAACCGAAGTGGTCGCGGCGTTGAGCCGACTGCAAGATTCCGCGGCAACGGGCCTGCCCACCGCAGATGCGTTGGCGGCGCAATTCTCGGGCCTTGCTGGTGAGATGCTGGCGCTGGCGCGGACCGGCGACGGCGATTGGTTGGATCAAGCGGCGGGGCGGCTGTCGTCGCTGGTATCGATCCGCCGTACCGATGGGCAGTCGGGCGATCCGCTCGAAGACGCGGTGGCGGGGATCGAGGCTCGGCTGGCGGCGCGGGATATTCCGGGCGCGGTCGATCTGGCGAGCCCGCTGGCCGACAGCCTGCGCGGCGGCGCGCGGGAGATGCTTGAGCCGTGGCTGCTGGATGCCAAGGCGCGGGCATCCGCGGAGCGGGCGCTGAATGCGCTGCAGACGGCGGCCCTTGCCGGGTTCGGTGGATAGGAGCGGCGGCAATGGTACGCTGGATCGCCTTCCTCGTTCTGCTCTGTATCGCCGTGGTCGGCGTGGTCTGGTTCGTGCAGAACCCGGGCGATGTGACCCTCGAATGGCGCGGTTGGCGGATTGACACGTCGATCGGGGTATTGGCGCTGGGCGTGCTGGCGTTTGCCGGGATCACCGCCGCGGTCTACCGGTTCTGGCGCTTTTTGCGCCGCGCGCCGCGCGAAGTCGGCGCGGTCATGGCGAAGCGCAAACAATCGAAAGGGTATGCGGCACTCGGCAGTGGGATGGTCGCCGTAGCGGCCGGCGATGCCGCCGAGGCCCGCCGGCATGCCCGCCGGGCGGAGGCCCTGCTGACCGACGGCACGCCCCTGACCCGTCTGCTGTCGGCGCAGTCGGCGCAGCTCGACGGCGACGAAAAGGCGGCGGAGAAGTTCTTCACCGAGATGCTCGACGATCCGGACACCCGGTTCCTCGGCCTGCGCGGTCTGTTGACCCAGGCACTGAAGGCGGACGATCGTGCGCGGGCGTTGAGCTTGGCACGGGAATGCCAGGCGTTGCAGCCGAAGAGCGAATGGGTCAATGACACCTTGTTCGAGTTGCAGGCCAAACAGGATCTTTGGCTGGAAGCCGCCGAAACGGCGGACGGGATGCTGCACCGGAGCCTGATCGGCAAAGAAGAGGCGGACCGCCGCCGCGCCGTGATCGCCTTCGAACGGGCGCGCGGCCTGGAAAACGACGGCGACCGTAGAGAATCGCTCAAACTTCTGAAAAAAGCCGTCGATATGGCGCCGGATTTGACGCCCGCGGTTGTGGCCTTGATCGACCGGCACGTGTCTCTCGGCCATCATCGCAAAGCGGCGGCACTGGCGGAAAAAGCGTGGGTGCGCCAGCCACATGCCGATCTGGTACGGCCGTACTGGGACGCGAAGCGGGTCACCGATCCGTTGGCCCGGGTTAAGGCGACGGAGAAACTGGCCGGGCTCGCCAAAGACGACATCGAAAGCCATTTGGCACTGGCCCGTGCCGCCTTGGGTGCATCGCTCTGGGGCGAGGCGCGCAAGCACTTGACGGCGGCCGGGGCCGGCGATGGTTTGGAGCCGCCGGCCCGGGTGTGCCGATTGATGGCGGAACTGGAAGAAAACGAGCACGGAGATCTGAAAAAGGCCCAGGCCTGGCTGGTGCGCGCCGGCCAGGCACCGGCTGATCCGGCTTGGGTGTGTAGCAACTGCGGCAATACGGTCGACACCTGGACCCCGCGCTGCGGCAACTGCCAGACCTTCGACGGTTATGCCTGGGGCGAACCGCCCCATGTCGCCGCCGCGCCCGCGGCGTTGTCCGCGGCCGATGACACGACGCCGACTGATGGCGCGGCCAACCTGCCGGTTCCGGTTGCCGATGAAGACGCCGCGCTCACGCCCGCGCCAAAGCCGGCCGGCACGACCCCGGCATCGGCGTCCTAGCCGCGCGATCGCGGCATGTCTCAAAAGACGGTATCGGCGGTTTTCGGGCCGCAATCGCTGTCCCTCGGCGGCGACGTTATCTTGGGTGCCGACGGCGATCCCGTGCCGCAGCCGGGGCTAGAGACGGCCTCCTATTGGATCGTCGATGCCTGGGGGTATCTCGCCGCGCAGCACCGCGGCCGGGGCCGGGGCCGGACGGTCGCGTGGTGGATGGGCCTGATCGGGTCCTTCGCTCTTGATTTCACCATGCGGCTCGGCGGCCGGCGGCCCTATGCACCGCTCAGCCATATCACGCCGGTTCCTCCGTCCGCCATTGATGACGGGTTTGACGATCTGTGGGCACGGTGCCGCGTACAAATGCCGGACACCTTGCTGTCGGTTCGCGATGCCGGAGCCCTTCGCGCGCGGCTCGGCGACGATCCCGACACGCGGTTGCTGAAATACGAAAAGGACGGCCGCGTGGCCGGATACGTTGCCCTGGTGCGGGCCGACGACGGTGTTTCGGGGTTGCGAGCCTACGAGATTGTCGACGTCTTGATCGACGGCCCGAATGCCGAGGTGGCGACCGCCTTGCTGGGCGCGGCGTACGAGTATGCGACGGCGAAAGGATGCCATGTGCTGGCGTTTCCGGGGCCGCCGGCGGTGTTGGCGGGCCTGATGCAAAAGCACAAACCCTACCTGAGGGTCGATGCCGGCGCCGAACTCCGATACGCCACCGCCGACCCGGCGTTGCACGGCCGCCTCGCCGACCCGGCGGCGTGGTACCTCACGGCGTTGGATCGCCGGTTCTCTTAACGAAATCTCAGTTCTTGACAGTTAATCCGGTCGGTGTAGGTTGCGCCCGTCGCGCCCACCGGGCGCGCATTCATGGGCCGATGTAGCTCAGTTGGTAGAGCAACGCATTCGTAATGCGTGGGTCGGAGGTTCGAGTCCTCTCATCGGCACCATTTCTTTCTAGAAAATCGTATTCTGCCGTTCCGGGGCCGACGCCGCCGTCCGGGATGCCGCGGCCGTCATAGGCACCGACGGACCGCGCGCACCCTTTCGCCCGCGAAACATATCGGTTCAGCACCCAACCTTTTTCTGGCGATCTTGTGGAAAACCGAGGGTCGAGCCAGACCCTTGATTATTCCATTATTCATGTGTCGTAATAGTAGGCTACCAACACGGAAGACTCGTTATCGAATGAACTTAGATCACCCAGCGACCGGGACACGGTGTTTGATAGACGGATTTAGCGCGCCATGAGCGGGCTGGCCGGCTCAAACGAAGAAATCGTCTCGGTCAACCGCCGGGGTGTTCTTGCCGTTGCATTGCTGGTTGGCAGTATCCTCGGTGCGTTGTGTCTCGGCGCCTTCACATATTTGACGTTCGACGATATCGAGAGCCAGTGGAGCAATGTCCAAGACGTCCAAGTAAAGCGGCTTTCCGCGCTTGCCGAATTGCAGCAGGTGCTTGGATACGGTGGTCTGATCCACGACTTCAAGAACTGGCTCTTGCGCGGAGAGTTGACCAAATTCAACGAATTCTATGCCGAGGCCCAAGCCGCCTACGTCTTTGTCGCGTCGCTGAAAGAAACCAACACGACGAAACGTAGCCACGAAGCACTCGACGCCATCCATGGGACTATTCAGCGATACGAAGAAAACGCTCGTCTGATCTTCGGCCTCCGGGACCAGGGTGCCAGCGCCGAAGAAATTGATGCGCTGGTTCGTATTGATGATGGCCCGGCGATCCGCGCCTTGCAGGCTCTCAGGCAAGATGCGACGGATCAGCTGGTCGCGGCGCAGGAAAGCGCCAATCAAGACGCGAAAGCGTTCGGGCAGATTATTCTCATCGGTCTTGTGGCGTTGTGTTTCCCCTTGGCCGGCATCATTGCCTCGGCGCCTTACATGCGCCGCATGATTTACGATGTTCATCATCGGCAGGCCGAAGTCCTGAAGAACGTTATCGAGAGCTTTCCGGGCGGCATCGGATACTTCGATACGGATGACCGGCTCGTATTCGCGAATTCAACGTATCTCGACCAGCCGTCCAATACCGCAACGGATTTGGCTGACACCACGTTCGAGGCTCTATTGCGGACCCGCGCTGCAAACGATCTTTATGATCCGAAAAACGAGACCAAGGAGCAGTTGATTCAGCGTCGGTTGGCCTACCGGCAAGATCCGAACGCCTCCATGTTGATGCCTTTGGCGAACGGCCGATGGCAAGACGTTCACGATTACAAGACATCCGATGGCGGCACGGCGACGATCACATTCGATGTCACCGAAACCGAGGAACTGAGAGAGAAACTCATTCGGTCCCAACGGTTGGAAGCCGTCGGCAAGTTGACGGGTGGTATCGCACACGACTTCAACAACATGCTGCATGTGATTTCCGGGAATGCGCAGTTGCTGGAGATGTCTTTGAAGAGTGTATTGTCGGAGAACCCCGCGGCACGGCGTCAGCTGTCAAAGGTTATGGCATCGGTCGAGAACGGGGCGTCTTTGACGAAGCGTTTATTGGCGTTCTCGCGCCAGGATTCGCTGTCTCCGGAAGTCACTTCGGTGTCGTCGATCCTGTTGGATCTCGGCGATGTGCTGAAACACACATTGGGCGAGCAGATTGATCTCCGTGCGGCGGCGCCCGGGGGAATGCCGCTGGTGTATGTCGATAAGCACCAGTTGGAGAACGCGATCA
The DNA here is from genome assembly GCA_965601835.1 of Rhodospirillales bacterium. Lineage (GTDB taxonomy): Bacteria > Pseudomonadota > Alphaproteobacteria > Rhodospirillales > Casp-alpha2 > UBA4479. Next base: position 2,370,397 of record OZ271842.1, on the reverse strand, counting down.
TCAATCTTGCGGTCAACGCGCGGGATGCGATGCCGGAGGGCGGGACGTTGACGATCGATGCATCGCCGCTCCGGTTGGATGGGACGTTCCGGTTGATGGGCGAGGAGGTCGCGCCCGGTGAGTATGTCATGGTGTCGGTGACCGACACGGGGACAGGCATGCGGAAGGAGATCGTGGATCACGTGATCGAGCCGTTCTTCACGACCAAGGAGGTGGGAAAGGGAAGCGGTCTGGGCCTGAGCATGGTGTTCGGTTTTGTGCAGCAATCGGGCGGGTACATGAACATCTACAGCGAACCCGGCGAAGGGACGGCCGTGCGGTTGTATCTGCCGGTGACGGCATCGGACGCCGAGGTCGAGAAGGCGCAGGAAGACATTCTGCCGCCGGTGTCCACGGGCCGGATCTTGTTGGTCGAGGATGACCCGGACGTCCGGGAGATCCCGGTGGCGATCCTGGAACACGAAGGGATTGAAGTAACGGCGGTGGGAACGGCAAAGGAGGCGTTGCTGTTGCTAGGGGATGACAGCGGCACGTTCGATCTGTTGTTCACGGACATTGTCCTGCCGGGCGGGATGAACGGCATCGAACTGGCGAAGACGGCAACCCAATTGAGCCCGGGTCTTAAGGTGCTGTATGCGAGCGGTTACACCGAGCGGTTCGTCAATCCTGAAGACGGCCTCAAGCTCGGCGAAAACCTCCTTAGAAAACCGTATCAAAAAAGAGACCTGTTGAAGTGCGTGAGAGAAGCCATGGAGACATCTATCGAAAGGAAGTCAGATGAATACCACCGAGCAAGCTGTTCAAAAGGACAGTCCATTCCGGCAACGGTTGATCGTCATCGCCGATGACGATGCGGACTCGCGCGAAATCATGCGGGATGCGATCTCGATCCCGCAAATTAGCGTGATGGAAGCAGCGACCGCCGAGGAAGCCCTATGGATTACGCGCGACTACGTCCTCGATGTTGCCGTGGTCGATGTCTTCATGCCGGGGCGGGGCGGCATCTGGCTGATCGATGAGCTCCGAGACCGAAATCCGGACATCAAGATCGTCTCGGTCAGTGGTGGGTTCGGTCCGATGCCTTCCGACAAAGCCGTCCGCGCCGCCGAGAAGGTCGGCGCCAATGTGACAATCACAAAGCCCTTTGATGTATGTGCATTTCAAGACGCGATCGTCGAGCTTCTTGAATAGCGGACGTTGTTTTGGCACGGCGATTCGCCCGTCTTCGCGCCAGATGCGCCGATTGTCCGTCCCGAAAGCGGCAATAAAGACCAATATTAACACTGCGTTTACTATCTATACTTGGCGTTGCTATGGAAAACGTGGTGACAAAAAATCATTATATTTCAATTAATTATGAATCTTATCAACAGTAGCCAAGTACTCGTCTCGCCGCATTTAAGAAATCGTTAGTAATTCCGTCACGGCTAACTACAAATGTGGTTGACCAACCGTCAAACTCGGGTACGGTCGTTGCCGATCTGACATGGACTCGTGCCGTGGAGCCGTATCGGCACCGCATGTCGACAGGTACAACCGGGTCTCGACGTCATCCACGGGCAGTCCCAGATACGGCGTAACGAAACAGGGAGCGGGCGATGAAAAAAGTGTCATATACCGTTCCGTGTCCGTCCCGGTTCCGCGATGCGGTCCTGGCGTCAGCCGAGCGGCGGGGCGTCAACGCGGCCGATCTTGCGCGTTCGATCCTCCTGCTGTTACCCCCTGAAACGATTGCCGCGGAGGCCGATCCCGGCGACCCGGCGGCGGACGACCGGGAAGAGGTTATCCTCAAGTCGGGTAAGGCCGCGGGACGGCCCTGGCGGCGCAAGCCGAGACTGCAGGTTCGGCTGCCCGAGGGATTCGATCCGGTTGCGATTCGAAAGGCGCTGGCCTTGGCGTTGGCGATGGAAGACGGGTCTGCGGCGGTGGCGGTCGAGACTGCCGAAACCCGGGCTGCCGAGACCGAGGATGTGGCCCGTCTGAAAGGGGTGATCGAGGCCCTGGCGTTCGTGCCGCTGGCGACTGGGGTGACCACCCGGGCGGAGGCGCTGCACGTGTTGGGATATGCGCCCGGTGCGTCGCCGGACCGGCAGTCGTTACGCCGCCGTTTTCGGGAATTGGCGGCGATCCATCATCCCGATAGCGGGCTCGGAACCCATCAACGCATGGCGCAGTTGAACGCCGCCATGGACGTCCTACGCGGATAGCGCGAAATTCCCCAACATATTTTTCGGATATTTTGTAACGCCCCCGAAAAGAGTGGGGACAAATGAAAAGGCCCGGGACATGCCCGGGCCTTCGGTCGGTCGTGTGTGACCGAATTACTCGCTGTTCATCGCCCCAAACAGGTGCAGGATGTGGATGAACATCGTGATGAACGATCCATACAGCATGAATGCGCCGAAGATCGACTTCCGCGAGGCGACTTCATGGCTGTCGCTTTCACGGTAGAAGTTCTTGATCATCTGCGTTTCCCAGGCGGTGATGCCCGCGAACACCAACACGATGGCGGCCGACAGGAACACCTGCAAGGTGCTGGATTCAAAGAAGAAAACGTTCAGCAGCATGGTGATCAGCAAGCCGATCGTTGCCATCATGAAGAACGTCGCGAAGCCGGACAGGTCGCGCTTGGTGGTATAGCCATAGAGGCTGGTCGCGGCGAATGCGCCCGCGGTGGCGAAAAACGCCCGGGCGATGTCGGCTTGTGCGTAAGCGTACAGCATCGGCGACAGCAGCAGGCCCCACATGCCGGCATAGACCCAGAACGCGCCGTGCGCCATGGTGGTGCTGCCGGTCATCATCAGACGGGGGCCGAAGAAGCCGAGGCCGAGAATACCGAGGAACAGAACCCATTTGAACGGGCCCAAGGCCACGGCAGCCATGAATTGCGGGCTCATCGCAACGACCATCGCGAGGATGCCGGTGAAGGCGACGCCCAAGGCCATGTAGTTGTACACGCCGAGCATGTACTTGCGCAGACCTACATCGATCGACGCATCGTACGCTTGCGACGACGTCATCCGCTCGGTCCGCAGGTTGAAGCGGTTGTTAGGTCCGATAGCCATGTAAAACTCCTGTAAAATCAAGGGGTGTACCCATGCGTAATATGTCAGAACCACAAACGGATTCAACCGCAAGCGGACGACCTTACGAAATATTCATATAGGGCGGAAAACTGCGTTTTCGAGGTTAATCATTGCGCAAAAACGGTGCCGTTTTGAGGCCGAGTATGCGCCACGAGCCAGCGAGCCCGAATCCGACGGTGGCGACCAGCGCCAACAGAACCGTCATCACCGCCTGCATGGGCAACCAAATCCACTCCATATTCATCAATAGGGTCAGCACGGCCCAGGCCGTGACGGTGCCGACCCCGATGGCAGCGAGCCCGGTGATCAGGCCCAACACCCCGTACTCCAAAATGAACGTCGTGGCGATCCGCTTGCGCGTTGCGCCCAAGACCTTGAACACCACGGAATCGAACGTACGTCGCCGTTGCCCTGCGGCAAGCGCGCCCGCCAACACCACGGCGCCTGCGATCACGGTAACCGCGGCGACGGCGCGGATGGCGCCGCTGATCCCGGCCAGAAGATTCGCCGCCGCCTGCAGCGCCTCGCGCACATGAACGGCGGAAACGTTGTCGAATGCGTCTGTCACGGCACGCTCCAGCACCTTTTCCGCCTCTGGGGTGGCGCGGACCGCGGCAATGTGCGTATGCGGCGCGCCCTCGAGCACGCCCGGTGAGAACACCACCGCGAAATCGAACCTGAGCGAGCCCCAATCGATGGCGCGCAGCGACGCGATGGTGCCCGTGATGTCGCGGCCCAAGACGTTGAGGGTCAATGTGTCGCCGAGACCGACGCCAAACCCGGCCGCCAGCGACGCATCGAGCGAAATCAGCGGTGGTCCTGCATAAGTTGCATCCCACCACTCGCCGGCGACGATTTCGGTCTGATCGGGCATCGGTCCGGCAGATGTCAGGCTGCGGTCACCCCGGATCGCCCAACGGCTGTCCGGCGCGACGTTCACCTCGGCGGTCGGCCGGCCGGCGATCTCGACGATGCGGCCGCGGATTACGGGTTCGCGCTGCAAGCCGCCGGCACCGTCGACAGATTGCACGATGCGGTCGAACTCGGCCACTTGGTGCGGTTGGATATCGAGGAAGAAATAGGCCGGCGCTTCGTCCGGCACCTGTTCGGAAATCTGTTGCGTGATGTTGCCTTCGATCTGCACCACGGCCACCAGGACCGATAGTCCGAGCCCGAGCGACAGCACGATGCCCGGTGCTGCCGTGCCGGGACGGTGCACATTGGCAAGCACCAGCCGCCACACCGCATTGCTGGGCCGCATGCGGCGGCTGACGGCGATCAGACCGGCCGCGGCAAGCCGGAGCGCGGCGAACGTAACGGCGGCGCCGGCGATGAACCACAGAGCGAACCGGGTGTCGGACGCCGTCAACAGCACCATGGCGGTCAGCGCGGCGGTGCCAAGTCCGAGCCAAGCCAAGTAGGTCGCCCGCGGACGCGCCGCCAGCGGCTGGGCGGCGGCGCGGAACAGGTCCCGGGCGGGGACTTCGCGCGCCCGTCCGAGCGGCCAGAGGGCGGCGGTGATGGCGATCAGCACCCCGAACACGGCGGCAACAGCGATCGGCACCGGGTAGGTGTCGATCAGCGGCCGCACCGGCAGCGCGTCGCCGAAGGCGGCAAGGAGTGCCGCCGGTAACGCGACCCCGCCGACCAGCCCCAACACGATCCCGAGACTACCGAGCAACAGCACTTGGATCAGATACACCGATACGATCAGCCCCGCATCGGCGCCCAGGCATTTCAGCGACGCGATGGTCCGGGTCTTGGATTCCAGGTAGGCCGTCACCGCACGGGTAATGCCGACACCGCCGACCAACAACACCGTGTAGCCGACGAAGCTCATAAACAGGGTCAAGCGGTCAATGAAACGCCGCACGCCCGGTGCGGCCTCGTCGGTGCCGCGCACGCGCCAGCCCGCGTCGGGGAAGGCATCCGTCAGGTCGGCACGCCAGCTCTTCGGATCGGCGCCCGGTGCCAGCATCAAACGATAGTAATACCTGATCAGGCTCCCCGGCTGCACCAGACCGGTTTCGGCCAACGCCTCCTCGGCGACCATGAAGCGGGGGCCGAAATTAATCATGCTGGTGACCCGGTCCGGCTCGCGGACGATGGTGTCGGCGACCACGAACTCGGCCTTGCCGATCCGCACCGCATCGCCGAGTGCAAGACCCAACCGGTCGAGCAGGTTCGGGTCTACCACCGCACCCGGCCGGCCGCCCTGCCCGGCCAGCGCCGTCTCCAACGTGCCGCCGCCCGCCAGCTCCAACGTACCGACCAGAGGATAGAGACCGTCAACCGCCTTCAATTGCACCAAGGCGCGCTCGCCGCTGGCGGGAACGACCGCCATGGCGCGCATCTGTACGGTGCCGGAGATCCCGGCGCTGTTGTCGCTGAGATACGCCAATTGTTGCGGTGTCGCTGTCCGGTGCACCAGACGCAGTTCGATGTCGCCGCCAAGCAGGTTGCGGGCATCAGCGGCAAGCCCGCCAACGATGGCAGAACCGGTCCATCCGACCGCGGCGATGGCCCCGACGCCCAAGGCGAGACACGCCAGGAACACCCGGAACCCCGCCAACCCGCCGCGAAGTTCGCGTTTGGCCAAGCGCCACGCGAGGGACATGTTGGGCATGATTACTCGGCCGCCGCGGCGATGCGTTCGTCGGAGGCGATCTCGCCGTCGGCGATTGCAACGCGCCGTTCGCAGTGGGACGCCAAGCGGGTCTCGTGGGTCACCAGCAACAAGGTGGTGTTGTTCCTCTCGTGAATGCCGAACATCAGTTCGATGATTTTCTCGCCGGTGTCCCCGTCGAGGTTCCCGGTCGGCTCATCGGCGAGGATCAGGCTCGGCCGGGGCGCCAGTGCGCGGGCCAGGGCGACACGCTGTTGTTCGCCGCCCGAAAGCTGCCCCGGGTAGTGCCCGGTCCGATGATCCAGCCCGACCTCGGCCAACGCTTCGGCGGCGCGCTCGAACGGGTCTTTGGCGTCCGCCAACTCAAGTGGCAGGGCGACGTTTTCAAGCGCCGTCATGTTCGGCACCAAGTGGAAGTCCTGAAACACGATGCCGATCCGTGATCCGCGCACCTTCGCGAGGCCGTCTTCGTCGAGGCCGCCGTAATCGGCGCCGGCGACGTGAACCGTGCCGCGGGTCGCGCGCTCCAGCCCGGCGATGACCATCAGCAAAGACGTCTTGCCGGAGCCCGACGGTCCGACGATGCCGACGGTCTCGCCTGATCCGACGCTGAGGTCGATCCCGCGCAAAATCTCCACCGGTCCGGCATCGCTACCGAGGGTGAGTTCCACGCCGGAAAGGGCGATCAGCGGCGCGGTATCGGCGTTTATTTCTTGTTGGGCATCCATTTCGGGGCTTTCATGCGTATATAGGGTCTATGCGAAAAAACTTTCATCAGCCTTTCGGCCTGGATATGTGGCGTTTTTGGGGTTTTGCAACGGTGTTGCTGTGCGCCGCGGCGATCCTGCACCCCAGTTCCGGTACGGCGCAAAGCGGGCCGCCGATCACCATCGTCGCCATCGGCGACAGCCTGACGGCGGGCTACGGCCTGCCCAAGGACGACGCCTTTCCGGTGAAACTGGAAGCCGCGCTGCGTGCCAAGGGGCATCCGGTTATCGTGATCAATGCCGGCGTTTCCGGCGATACCTCGGCGGGCGGCCGGGCGCGGCTCGGTTGGGCGCTCGGCGACAATCCGGACGGGGTGATCCTGGAACTCGGTGCCAACGACGCGCTGCGCGGCCTGACGCCGCAGCAGATGCACGACAATCTGTCGGCCATGTTGACGGAGCTGTCGGCGCAGAACATACCGGTTTTGCTGGCCGGCATGCGTTCGCCGCCGAATCTCGGTCCTGAGTATGCCGCCGAGTTCGAGGGCGCATTCACCAAGTTGGCCGAGGACTTCGACGTGGTCTTTTATCCGTTCTTCTTGGAAGGGGTGGCGGCGGTTCCCGCATTGAATCAGGACGACGGTATTCACCCGACGGCGGCGGGGATCGATGTCATCGTCGAACGGATCATGCCGGACGTCGAGAAACTCCTCGTGCGGGCGGCGGCGCGTGCCCGTGGATAATGCGGTGGCGGCAACGGGGACGTTCCCCCTCGCCTACTCCGAGGCCGAAGACTGGGCGCACATCGCCAAGGAACTGAGCGACGGCCTGGGCGATACGCCGCCGGGCGGTCTCGGCATTCTGTACGTTACCGATCACGTCGCCGACGGGTTCAAGTCGATCGTTACCTTCCTCAAGCAAACCACCGGTGTCGATACCTGGATCGGCACCCTTGGCCTCGGCGTGGTCGCGGGCGCGCGAACTGCATTCGACCGGCCGGCGGCGGTAGCGATGGTCGTCACCGTGCCGAGCGCCGGCTACCGCCTGATCCCGCACACGCCCATCCCCGACCGTTGGCCCGAGGACCTGGTGCAATGGTCGGAGACCGTAACCCCGATGGCCGGTTTGGTGCATGCGGACGGAGCGGTGCCGTCGTTGGCCGATGTGATCGAAGCCTTGGCGGAGCGCACCGGTGCATACTTGGTCGGCGGGCTTACCTGTTCGCGTTCGGCGCAGCATCAGTTGGCGGGGGATGTGGTCTCCGGCGGGGTTTCCGGCGCGCTGTTTGCGCCGGACGTGCCGGTGACGGTCGGCCTGACCCAGGGGTGCAGTCCGCTTGGCCCGGCGCGCTCGGTGACCGCCGGCGAGGGCAACGTGATCATGGAGATCGACGGCCAACCGGCATTGCAGGTTTTCCGAGAGGACATCGGCGAAATGCTGGCCCGCGATCTGCAGCGGGTGGCCGGCTACGTACATGTGGCGTTTCCGGTCAGTGGCGCCGACACCGCCGATTACTTGGTGCGAAACCTGATGGGTATCGACCCCGAGCACCAATGGCTGGCGGTCGGGACCGAGGTCGCCGCCGGCGACCGCATCATGTTCGTGCGCCGCGACCCGATGAGCGCGCAGAACGACCTCAACCGGATGTTGAACGACGTGGTCGACCGCTTGCAGGGTCCCGCCCGGGGTGCGGTTTATGTCTCGTGCGTTGCCCGTGGCCCTGGGATGTTCGGCAGCGAGGCGGCGGAGGCGGAAATGGTCACAGAAATGCTGGGCGATGTGCCGATCATCGGGTTCTACGCCAACGGCGAGATTTCGCACGACCGGTTGTACGGCTATACCGGGGTCTTGTTGGTGTTCGGTTAATTCGCCGGCGGCGGTTGACACGCCGCGCACCGGACGGCCACATACCGTACACTTGTCCGCTGTCTCTCAACCCCCGGAGTTTTCTGTGAAGTACAACGAGCTTGGCCGCACCGGCATCCGTGTGAGCCGTATTTGCATGGGCACCATGACCTTCGGTGGCCAGACCGACGAAGCGGACGCATTCCGCCTGATGGACATCTGCGCGGAGCACGGCGTCAATTTTTACGACAGCGCCGAGATGTACGCCTTTCCGGCCAATCCCGCGACCCAAGGCTTGTCCGAGCGGATCCTCGGGAATTGGATCAAGGCCCGTGGCAACCGGGACGATGTGGTGATCGCCACCAAGGTCACCGGTCCCGGCGCCCGGTTCGCGCATATCCGCGGCGGTGATCTCAAGTTCACCCGGGCCCAGGTCGCCGAAGCCGTCGATCTGTCGCTGAAGCGGCTCGGTACCGATGTCATCGATCTCTACCAGACCCATTGGCCGGAGCGCTCGGCCAACTATTTCGGCAAGTTGGGGTACACCCATGACCCCGCGGATACGGACTGGACGCCGATCGAGGAGGTCGTCGAGGCCATGCAAGAGCAGATCGACGCCGGGAAGATCCGCGCCTTCGGGTTGTCCAACGAAACGCCGTGGGGCCTGGCGCGGCATCTCGCGGCGGCGGGCGACCGGGCGTCCCGTGTCGTCTCGGTGCAAAACCCCTATAGCCTTTTGAACCGCACATACGAAGTCGGGTTGGCGGAAATGAGCATCCGCGAGGATGCCGGGCTGTTCGCCTATTCGCCCTTGGGGTTCGGCGTGCTGACCGGCAAGTACTTGGACGGCGCGCGGCCGGCGGGCAGCCGCCTCGCCCTGTTTCCCGATTTCACCCGCAATCTGAAACCCAACGGCATCAAGGCGACGGAGCGCTATGTCGCACTGGCCCGGGACCACGGTCTCGACCCGGCGGTGATGGCGATTGCGTTCGTCAACTCGCGGCCGTTTCTGGTCTCCAACATCATCGGTGCGACGACCGAGGCGCAACTAAAAACCAATCTCGCGGCGGAAGATGTGGTACTCTCCGATTCGGTGCTGGCGGGGATCGAGGAGATCCATGCCGATATCCCCAATCCGGCACCTTAATTGGGGCTGATCAGGTCCACGCGCGATGCGTTTGTTTGTCGCCATTCCCGTGCCCGACGACCTTCGGGCGCTTCTCCTGCCGATTTCGACAGGGCTTCGCGGCGCCCGCTGGGTCCGGCCCGAAGGCATGCACATCACGCTTTACTTCGTCGGTGACACCGACCGCGAACAGGCCCGGGACCTGGATGCCGAGTTGGCGGACATCCATCTGCCGCCGTTCGAGTTGGAAAGCCGCCGTCTCGGGTATTTCGAACGGGGGACGCGAATTCACTCAGTCTGGGCGGGGATCGAGCCGAACGAGACGCTGAGTTATTTGCAGAACAAGGTCGCGGCGGCGGCGGTGCGTGCCGGCTATCCGCGTGAGACCCGAAAGTACAAACCGCACATCACGCTCGGGCGTCTCAAGAACGGCCGTGACGACGACGTCGGATCGTGGATCGAAGCGCACGACCCGCTGAACGCGCCACCGTTCACCGTCGACCGGTTTATTCTCTACCGCTCGCACCTGGCGCGGGAAGGATCCATGTACGAGCCGCTGGTGGCGTACGAACTCGGCTAGGACAGCAGCTCCGGCAACTGCGCCATATCGTCGAAGACCAGATCCGCGCCCGCGGCGCGCAGCATCCCGGCGTCCTCGGGCACCCGGTGCGAGGCGCCCAGAAACCCGAACACCCGCATACCTGCGCGCTTCGCGCCTTCGACACCGACGGCGGTATCCTCGATCACCGTGCACCGCGTCGGGTCGACGTTCATCCGTGCCGCCGCATGATAAAACACGTCCGGTGCCGGTTTCGGCTGCGCCACGTCGCGGGCGGAAAACAAATGAGGATCGAAGAACTTCAAAAGCCCGGTCAGCGTCAGGCTGCTCCGGATCTTCTCCGAACTCCCCGACGAGGCGACGCAGATGGGCTGCCCGTGCAGACGCTCCAGCGCGGCGCGGACGCCGTCGACGGGTTTGAGATCGCGGGCAAACGCCTCGGCGTCCCGTTGTTTGAGCTGCGCCTCGAAGGCTTCGGGCAGGTCGACACCGGCGTCGCGCACGGTGGCAATCACATGGGGAATGGTGCGGCCGACGAACTGGTCGTGGCATTCCCGGGCGGTGAGCGGGTACCCGTGCTGGCTGAGCAATGCCGCCAGCACCCGGTTGGCGATCACCTCGCTGTCGACCAACACGCCGTCGCAATCGAAAATCACTAACACCCGAATGTCTCCAATGTCCGTTCGACGGCGCCGACATAATGTCCGCCGAACAGGCGCACGTGCACCAACAGCGGATACAGATTGTAGAGGTCTTTACGCACCGCGAAGAAATCCGGATCGACCGGACGGTGTTCCGCATAGCGGGCGAAGAACCGGTCGCCGACGGTATGAAACAGGGTCGAGAACGCAAGTTCGATTTCCGCATCGCCGAAATACACGGCCGGGTCGATGAAGGCGGCGATGCGCCCATCCCGGCACAGCACGTTACCGCCCCACAAATCGCCGTGCAGAAGCGATGGCGTGCGGTCCGGCGCAATCCATCGGTCAAGCTTGGTGGCCAGTGTGTCGATCCGCGTTCGCGCCGCTGTCGGCAGGCGCCCGGCGGCGTAGGCCTGGTCCGCCATTTCCAGCAACCGATGATCGCGAAAGAACGTCCGCCAGTCGGCGGTTTCCGGGTTGGGTTGCGGCAGGCCGCCGATCAGTGTGTCGTAGGCGTAGCCGTGTTGCGCGTCGGTCCGGCCGTGCAGCGCCGCGATCAGGTCGGCGGCGTGGGTTTCGGCGGACCCGGAAAGCGGGCCGCCCGCCGCAACGTATTCCATCACCAACAGGTCTGCGGCGGCGTGCAGAACATTGGGAACCGGCAGGCCGGCGGCGGAGAGGTCGCGAAGCATGCGCCCTTCTATGTCGAGAGACGCATCGCCGCGTTTGACAACCACCGTTCGCCCGTCGGCGAGGTCGGCCCGGCATACATCGGCAACGCATCCGCCGCCGAGTGGCCGCGACCGCACCACCGCCACCCCAAGCGCCGTTTCGACGGCTGTGGCCGGATCAGTCACCCAGGTCGTGCGTGCGCCGGATGTGCGCCAGCAACCCGTTCGAAGCGGCGTCGATCATGTCGAACACGTCGCGGAATCCGTCCGGGCCGCCGTAGTAGGGGTCGGGGACTTCCTGGGTCCGTGCCTGCGCATCGAAGGTGAGGAACAAGTGCACCCGGTCCATGAACTCGGGCGGGCATTGGCTGTGCAGCGACGCGAGGTTTTTGCGGTCCATGCCGAGCACATAATCGAACACGGCAAAATCGTTGGGATGCAATCGCCGCGCCCGCAGGTCCGCCAATTCGATGCCGCGGCGTTCGGCCTCGGCGATGGCCCGGTTGTCGGGCGGGTCGCCGATGTGCCAACCGCCTGTGCCGCAGCTGTCGGTGGCAATCCGGTCGGTCAGTCCTTCGCGCCGGACCAGATCGCGGAACACGCCTTCCGCCGTCGGCGAACGGCAGATATTTCCGAGACAGACGAACAGAACCTGGATCATGCCGGCACCCGATTGTGCGTTGGAAACCCCATGCAGCCGATTATCATGGGGCCGGCGCGCAAGGGCAAGGAGGCGGCATGACGGACATCGATCCCCGGGCATCCATCGTGGTGTTGACGGGTGCGGGCATCTCGAAGGAATCGGGGCTCGATACGTTTCGCGACGCCGACGGTATTTGGTCGAAGGTGCGCCTTGAAGACGTGGCGACGCCGGAGGCGTATGCCCGCGATCCCGATAAAGTGCAGGGGTTCTACAATGCGCGCCGCGCCGCCCTGGTCGAGACAGACGTGCAACCGAACGCGGCGCATGAGGCGCTCGCGACCTTGGAAGCGGAATGGCCCGGCGACGTCTTGATCGTCACCCAGAACATCGACGATCTGCACGAGCGCGCGGGCAGCAAGAATCTGATCCATATGCATGGCGAGTTGCTCAAAGCCCGTTGTGGCAGCTGTGGCAACGTCGCGCCGTGGCGCGAGGACCTGTCGGTGGACCTCGCGTGCGTCGCCTGCGGCGTGCCCGGCTTGATGCGCCCGCACGTCGTCTGGTTCGGCGAGATGCCGTTGGAGATGGACCGCATCGAGCGGGCGCTGTTGGGGGCGGGCCTGTTTCTGTCGATCGGCACCAGCGGCAATGTCTATCCGGCCGCAGGCTACGTGGACCTGGTGCGCAGCATCGGGCGCGGCCATACTGCGGAGCTGAATCTGGAGCCGTCCTCGGGCGCGACCGCTTTCGCCGAGAAAATTTACGGCCCGGCGACGGAGATCGTTCCGAACTATGTGAACAGGCTGCTGAGCCCGGTCTAGCTGCCGGCGGCGGAACCGGCCAGCCGGACGCCGTCGAACCGGCCCAGATCGTCGGCTTCGATCACGGCGCGAAGCTTGCCGCCGTACTTTTTCGGGACCTCGGAATACGCCAGCAGATAATCGGTCAGGCTGCGGCCGTCAGGGGTCTCGCCGTCGGCGCGCATCTTGGCGCGGACCGCCCGCAGGTCGGCATAGGACGGGAATGTGTTGAGGTTGTGGATATAGGCGCGGACGCTGTGCGCGATATCGTCGAACACCATGACCTTGAAGCCCTCGGCTTCCATGGGCGCAATTCCGGGGGCGTCCTTGTCGAAGGTCCGCATGCCGTAGAAATTGTTGCCGTCCTGGGCGAAGCGGGAGCCGCCCCAGCCGCTTTCCAACGCCGCCTGCGCCAAGGCCAGGGACGCGGGGATCACGTCGACGCGACGCTGCAGTTCCGCGATGTCGCCGGGTTCCACTTCGTATCGGTCATAGGTTTCGTCGTCGACGTCGTGCGGGGCCTTTAAGATTTCGGCCCGCAAGTCCCTGATCCGGTCGTTCTCCCGGGCGATGATCGGCAACATGATCCGAAAGAAGGTGTCTTTCTTCAATTGCACGTCGCCGAGCCGGTCGAGATTGACATCCAGCGACCGCAAAAAGACGCCGGGGACCGTCCGGGTTTCCGCAACCCGTTGCAGGTCGTAGTCCAGCCCGCCGTGGATTTCGCTCAGATCAAGCGGCGGCAGACTGGCGACTTCTGGTGTGTCCCGTTCGATCACCGGCGCGCCGTCGAAGAAAATCAAACCGGCCGCCAACGCAACGCCCAAAATGGACATCACCGCGATTGTGCGGTTGCGGCGCTCTTTTTCGTCGATGGGTCCGTGGCCTGCCATGAAAAAGGTTGTAGCGGTGTTCGCCGCCAAGGTTCAAGCTGCAGCGATGGATGATACGCGAACCGAATTGGACGCCCTTCTCGATCAGGTCCGGAGATGTACGGAGTGCGCCGCGCACCTGCCGCTTGGGCCGCGCCCCGTCGTTCGGGCGCAAACGTCGGCGCGGATCCTGATCATCGGACAAGCGCCCGGCACCAAAGTGCACGAGACGGGCATTCCATGGAACGATCCGTCCGGTGACCGTCTGCGGGATTGGCTTCAGATCGATAACGAAACATTTTATGATGACGGCAAGATCGCGATCATGCCCAGCGGGTTCTGTTATCCGGGGCGGCTCCCGCGTGGCGGCGATGCGCCGCCCCGACCGGAGTGTGCGCCAAAATGGCATGATTTGATCCTTTCGCACCTTAAGCGCATCGAATTAACGTTATTGGTCGGTATGTACGCACAGAATCTGTACCTTCCGGCGCTCAAAAAACTTTCCCTCACCGAAACGGTCGCCGGTTGGCGGGCGCATTGGCCAGCCGTGGTGCCAACGCCCCATCCAAGCTGGCGCACGATGGCGTGGCAGCGCAAGAACCCGTGGTTCGAGGCGGAATTGCTGCCGCCGCTTCGTGCCCGGGTGACCGAATTGTTAAATGGCTGATTTTTGTGCCTGATCGCGCGGACGCCGCTTGACTTCGAGATCAATTCCATTGATGCTGCGCCAACAATAAGTTCAGACGGTTGATCGTGATCGTTTGGGCGCCGGGGCCGGTCAACGGTGCCGTTTCGGAGTGTCGCCGTAGGCGGGTTTTGGGGATCCCGGCGCAATGCACACCATCGCAGACAACGACCTTTTTCAGCGCTTGGCGTTCGACAATCCTTGGTGGGAGTTCACCGAGCAGACCCGGGTCGCGTTCAAGAACCCGCCCAAGCGGGTGTTCTTTCCGGCGTTCTTCAGCCGCATGATGCGGGCGGGGCTTGGCAATGTCTTGGTGATGGCCGGGCCGCTCCGGGCCGGTAAAACGGTGATGATGCGGCAGTTGGTGGCGCAGCTTGTCGAGCGCGGTGTGAAACCGACCAACGTGCTGTATTGCTCGCTGACCACACCGAGTTACACGTCGGCGGATCTTGCGACCTTGTTCGAGATGTTCTGCCGCCGCTACAAACATGGCCCCGATGCGGAAATCTATGTGTTTTTCGACGAGGTGCAGTACGTCAAGGATTGGCAGGATCAACTGCTGAAGCTGGCCAAGATGCGGCCCAAGGCGAAAATCGTCGGCGCGGTATCGTCCGGTGCGCCGGCCATTGTCAGTGGGCACACCGTCAAGGACGGCCAGATTGAAGTCTTCGTGCTGCCGCCGTTGACGTTCCTCGAATTCATGCGTTTTCGCGGTACCGAGGAAAAGCTCTTTGGGCCCGCCGATACGGAGACCAAGGACGGCAAGATGGCGCTGGTGCCCAATGGACTGACCGCGCTCAATCAGGAATTCCAACGCTATGTCAATTTCGGAGGGTTCCTGGAGGGGATTCTCGGCTCCAAGGACGGCGCGCCGGCGCCGACGTTCATCCGCGACGGGGTTGCCGACCGGGTTTTGCACAAGGATCTGGCTTCGCTCGCCGGCGTCAACGATCCGCAGGAACTGAACCGTTTGTTCGGGATCCTGGCCTTCAATACCGGCCGCGAAGTCTCCATGGACGACCTGGCGAAGGCCAGCGGGATCGCCAAGAACACGCTGCGAAAGTACCTGGACTACCTGGAACAGGCGTTCCTGATCCGGCGCATCAACCGCGTCGACCGCGACGGCAAACGATTCCAACGCCAGGTCTACTTCAAGGCCTATCTGACCAGCCCGTGCCTTTATTCCGCCCTGTTCGCACCGGTGCCGCCGTCGGATCAGTACTTTCAGCGCCTGGCCGAAACCGCGCTGGTGTCACAGTGGCTGGGCTCGGCGGCGATCGAAAATCTGTATTATGCGAGTTGGCGCAATGGCGGGATCGATCTTCTGACCCTGCATCCGGACACCGGCAAGCCGGACCATGTTTACGATCTGGACTGGCCCAACCGCTACGTCCGCACCGATGCGCGGCCGGATCAGATGGTCTCGTTCCTCAAGGAGAACAATCCGTCCGCGCAGAGCTATGTGCTGACCGGCAGCGTCGCGCGCCGCGCGACCATGAAGGGGATCGACATCACGTTGGCGCCCATCGCGTTGTATACGTATTGGATCGAGCGGGACCCGACGCTGCGCACCTTCCACAAAGCGGCCTGAGCCGCCGGCTCAGCTCAGCGGTTCGGGATCGGTCTTGCGGCCGACGATTTGTTCGAAATAGACGGAAAACAGGCCCCCGGCGATACCGAAGCTGAGGAACATGACCGCGCCCGCCAGCGCATCCGGCTCGCCGGCCATGAAAAACAGGCCGATGCAGACCAGTCCGCCGACGACCATCATTCCGGATAGGAAATAAAGGGCAATCTTCACATACGCCATGACCCGACCCTGTCCCTCGAGTTCTTTATGGTTAATGCAACCTTGCCGAAAATAGGTTGAACGGTCAACCTATCCGCTAGATCTCTGATTTTATGAGGGATTCGTGACAGAACCCTGACGTTATCCACAAAAACCGGCGGCGATTCGCCGCCGGTCGGGGATCAGGTCCCGCGGCCTAGCAGCCGCAACCGCAGCGCATTCAGGCGGATGAAGCCCTCGGCATCGCGTTGGTCGTAGACCGTG
Organism: Rhodospirillales bacterium; assembly: GCA_965601835.1. Classification (GTDB taxonomy): domain Bacteria; phylum Pseudomonadota; class Alphaproteobacteria; order Rhodospirillales; family Casp-alpha2; genus UBA4479. The sequence continues at coordinate 2,354,083 of OZ271842.1, read as the reverse complement.
TCTTCCTCGAAGGTCACGATATCTTCGTCATAGAGCGAGTTCGGCGACTTGCGGCCGGTAACGATGACGTTGCCCTTGTAGAGCTTAAGCCGCACCGTACCGGTGACCCGCTCGGCCGCTTGATCGATGGCCGCCTGCAGCATTTCGCGTTCGGGCGCGAACCAGAAACCGTTGTAAAGCATCTCTGCGTACTGCGGCATCAGCGCGTCGCGGGTGTGCATGGCGCCGCGCTCCATGGTGATGCTTTCCATGGCGCGCCGGGCGTGAAACAGAACGGTCCCGCCCGGGGTCTCGTAGACGCCCCGGGACTTCATGCCGATGAAGCGGTTCTCGACGATGTCGATGCAGCCGACCCCGTTGCGCCCGCCAAGTTCGTTGAGCTTGGTCAGCAGCGCCGCCGGAGAGAGTTTCTCGCCGTTGACCGCGGTGGCGTCGCCGTTTTCGAAATCGATGGTGATTTCTTCGGGGGTATCGGGGGCGGCCATCGGGGTGACCATGCGGGTCAGGATCAGGTCGTAATCCGGCTCCTCCCACGGGTCCTCGAGGATTTTGCCTTCCGACGAAATGTGCAGCAGGTTGGCGTCCTGGCTGAACGGTGCTTCGCCGCGCTTGTCCTTCGGCACCGGGATCTGGTGTTTCTCCGCGTAATCGATCAGCTTGGTGCGCGAGTTCAAATCCCACTCGCGCCACGGTGCGATGATCTTAATGCCCGGCTCCAGCGCATAATAACCGAGCTCGAAGCGGACCTGGTCGTTGCCTTTGCCGGTGGCGCCATGCGCCACCGCATCCGCGCCGGTCTCGCGGGCGATCTCGATTTGCCGTTTGGCGATCAGCGGCCGGGCGATGGACGTGCCGAGGAGGTACGTCCCCTCGTAAATCGCACCGGCGCGGAACATCGGAAACACATAATCGCGGACGAATTCCTCGCGCAGGTCTTCGACATAGATTTCCTTGATGCCGAGCATCTCGGCCTTGGCGCGTGCCGGCTCCAGTTCCTCACCCTGTCCAAGGTCGGCCGTAAAGGTCACAACCTCGCAGTGATACGTGTCCTGCAGCCACCGAAGGATGACCGAGGTATCCAGTCCGCCGGAATAGGCGAGGACGACTTTATTGATGTCTGAGCTCATGGATGCGCGCTTTCATGCCGGAGTGATAAAGCGCGCGCAGTATAGGCATCGCCGCCAGGGCGTAAAGACGCGATACGGCGGCAGGGCCGGGATCAGGCGGCGTGGCGGTTGCGCGCCATACGGACGACAACGTCCTCGACCAGTTGCCGTTGCTCGGCGCCCATGAACAAAAGATCTTCTTCCGTCAAACACAGTTCGGAGAGGATCGTACGCCGGTCCTCCAACGTCGTTGAAGGCTTCGGCCGTTCGCCCGTCATCGGCATGGTATCTCTCCCAGGCAGAGTTCCGTTGCCTAAGCTGAACACGGGCCGGTTGAGAAATCGTAAACGCCGCCGTCAGGCCGCGGTCGCGATGATGCCGCCGGATTCCATCGGCCCGGGCCGGGCATAGAGATACCCTTGAAGATAGTGCGCTCCCATTTCCCGCAGGACTTCGGCTTCGGCGACCGTCTCAATCCCCTCGGCGATCAGTTGGATGTCGAGTTCGCGGGCAATGGCGATCAAGTGGCGGACGATCGTCTGTTTGAGCGGATCCCGGTCGATGCCGCGCACCAAGTCCATGTCGATCTTGACGAAGTCCGGGGTGATCTCGTGCAGCATATTCAAACCCGACCATCCGGCACCGATATCGTCCAGCGCGACCTTGAAGCCGGCCCGGCGATAAAATGCCAAAATGCCTTTGAGATGATCCTTGTCCTGTACTTGATGGGTTTCCGTGATCTCGAACGTGATCTGTTCCGGCTTATACCCCAACTCATCGATCACGGCGGCGGTTTCGCGCAAGCAATATGACGGGTCGTAGATACTGCTTGGATTGAAATTGATGAACAAGCGATCGGCGTATCCATTCTTGGACGCCGTCTCTACGGCGCTCGCCCGTGCCGCCAAATCCAAGGGAAACAACAATCCCGCCTGATCCGCCAGCTTGAAAACATACCCCGGCGGGATCAACCGGTCGGTGTTGTCGCGAATTCTGAACAGACATTCCATCGCGAACGGCCGGCCGACGTTGGGGCCATCGGCGTAGACGATCGGCTGGAAATGGGTCTCGTAACGACGTGCCCGCAAGGACTCGACCAGCCATTGACTTTTGATCCGGTTGACGAAGACATCGCCGGCCATGATCCGGCCCATCTCGACCACGTTCGGTTCCGCCCCGGCAGTGGTGAGCACCCGCGACTCCGCGAGCTCTTTGCCGTTCAATTCGCCGAACAACGCCGTCACCAAGCCGTCGACCTTGGACCTGGCGACCGTGACGGCGATCCCCTTGTGATTGAATTGTTGCGCGTCAAGCGACATCCGCCCCGCCAGCGCCGCAATCCGGGAAAAGACCTCGACCGTCGGTGCGTAGAACCAGATGACCGTGGTGTCGAACAGAATGTCGTCGATGTGCTCGCACTCTTCGCAATGCATTTTCAAAAAACTCCGAATGAATATGCATCGGTACGGTAGTGAAGCGACCGCGGATCAAGCGGCGTCGACGATCTCCACCTTTAATTTTTCTTCATAGAACGCGATGTGATCCTTGATCTCCACCGCATCGGGGATTGGATCGGCGTAACTCCAGGCGATATCATCCAAGGTGCCCAGCGGGGTCGCCGCGCTGAAATAGATGGCGTCCCCTTTGAACGGGCAGCGGGTCGCGGTCTCCGATGGGACCAAGACCGACATGTTCACATCGCTGCGCGGGAAGTAATGCCGGGGCCGGTAACCGTTTTCGCTCAGGACAACCGCATTGCGGCTTTCGGCGAGAACTGTGGTGCCGGACTTCACGGTGACCAAACCGTCCGTGGCCGTGAAGGTGATGCGCTCCGTATTCGGCATGGCGCGTCCTTTCTTTCTTTTTCTCTCTCTTTCGTATCGCCTTTAGAGATGGTTATGTTCGCCCGCAAATGCAAAGACGGGGGACACAAAGTGCCCCCCGCCCGGCAATTCTTACCCAGAGGTTAACGTCGGTCGGCGAACGCCAGTGACACCCGGCCGTCGCCGAAAACATCCAAAAACACATCCAGTTCGCCGAGCCCGTCATAGGCGTTCTTGAACGTGCGCGAGCGGTTTTCGATGCTCGGTTGCACCGGCGCCCCCGCCTCGGCCAAGAGCGCCGCCATCATCCGATCCTGAATTTCCGGCTCGATCACCGCATCCAGGCGCTCGCGTTGTGCCGCGCCCATGTCCTTAACCTCTTGTTCCGACAAGGATAATTCCCGCAACACCATGGTGCGGAAGTAGAGATACGCCTCTGTCGAGCCGGGCAGGCCGGCGGGCACCTGCGGCGTGCGCGGTGTATCCCCGGGCGCCGTTGCCCCGGCCGTGAGGGCCGGTTCGTCGCGCGCCCAAGAAGCATCCGGGATAGCGACGTCTACGTGACGTAAAGGCGTGTTCGGTCCGTCAAACATGCTGGGTCTCCTTGCCTGTTGTGCAAGAGGCGCAGCAAATTGAGTGCCAAAATTTAAGAAACGGTTAAGGGGCTGTGGACAAGCTTTTCTCGGAGAACTTCCGCGCCCGTTCCGTCGCCGATTTCAATTGCCCGCAGGCGGCCATGATGTCGCGGCCGCGCGGCGTGCGCACCGGCGACGAATAGCCGGCATCGTTGACGATCTCGGCGAACTTACGGATGCGGTTGTTGCTTGAGCATTCATAGGGCGCGTCCGGCCACGGATTGAACGGGATCAGGTTGATCTTGGCCGGGATGCCCTTGAGCAGCCGCACCAATTCCCGCGCCTCGGCATCGCTGTCGTTAACATCCTTCAACATCACGTATTCGAAGGTGATGCGCCGGGCGTTGGATGCGGTGGGGTAGTCGCGGCAGGCCTGCAGCAATTCGGCAATCGGCCATTTCTTGTTGATCGGCACGATCTCGTCGCGCAACTCGTCGGTGACGGCATGCAGGCTGATCGCCAGATTGACGCCAAGCTCGGCGCCGCATTTCTCGATCGCGGGCACGATCCCGGACGTCGACAGCGTGATCCGCCGTTTCGAGAGCGAGATCCCGTCGCCGTCCATGATGATGGTCAGCGCCTTGGCGACGTTGTCGTAATTGAACAGCGGCTCACCCATGCCCATCATGACGATGTTCGACAACATGCGCCCGCCGTCCTGCGGGGTCGGCCATTCGCCGTAGCTGTCGCGCGCCGCCATGAACTGACCGACGATCTCGGCGGCCGTCAGGTTGCGCACCATCGGCTGCGTGCCCGTGTGGCAGAACGTGCAGGCAAGGGTGCAACCAACCTGGGAAGAGACGCACACCGCGCCGCGGTCTTCCTCGGGGATATAAACCGTCTCGACTTCCTTGCCGTCGGGGAACCGGAACAGCCACTTGCGGGTGCCGTCGGTTGACGTCTGCTCGGTCGCGACGCCGGGCCGGGTGACCTTGTGGGTTTCCGCCAGCTTGGCGCGGAACTCCTTCGACAAAGTGGTCATTTCGGCGAAGTCGGTTTGCCCCTGATGATAGATCCAATGCCACAGCTGTTTGGCGCGAAACGGCTTCTCACCGACGCGCACAAGCTCCGCCGTCAGCTCATCTCGGCTGAGGCCGACCAACTCGGTCCGTGGATCGAACATAGAGGTGTCCATGGCGCGGGGGTTTACACCGATATGGCCGCGCCGCCAAGCGCCATCGTCGGCGGGCGTATACAAGTGCCGCGCCCTGGTGTAAGGCGGGTCCATGACGGATACATCCGCTTCATTCGCCGGGAAGGCCCGCAACGTCGCGCTGTTGGCGATCGCCCAGGTGTTCGCCCTGTCGGTGTGGTTTTCCGCCAGTGCCGTGGTGCCGCAACTGCGGGACACCTATGGTTTGACCAATGGCCATGCCTCGCTGCTGACCAGCGCCGTTTCCATCGGGTTTGTCGTCGGCACCCTGATCAGCGCGGTTCTGACCCTCGCCGACAGGTTCCCGCCCGCGCGGCTGTTCTTCGTCTGTGCCGTCGTGGGCGCGGCGTCGAATGCGGCGATCCTGCTGTTCGAGCCGACGTCGTCCGGTGTCGTCGTCTTGCGGTTTATCACCGGCGCCACGTTGGCGGGTGTCTATCCCGTCGGGATGAAGCTCGCCGCGTCCTGGGCCAAGGGGGACATGGGCTTCCTGGTCGGCTCCTTGGTCGGTGCGCTGACCGTGGGGTCCGCGCTGCCGCATCTGTTCAATGTCCTGGGCGGGATTGATTGGCGGATCACCATCGCCGCTGCGTCGGCGGCTGAGCTGATCGCCGCCGTGGTGATTGTGTTCGTCCGGCCCGGTCCGGGATTGGCCCCGGCGGCCCCCTTCGATCCCGGCGCGATGTTGCAGGCATGGCGGAACACGCCGCTGCGCCTCGCCAACTTCGGGTACCTCGGTCATATGTGGGAACTGTATGCGATGTGGGGCTGGATCGTCGTGTTCTTGGGCGCAAGCTTCGCCGCAAGCGGTCTCCATCAGCCGCAGCTGTGGGCCGGGGCGGCGGCGTTCGCCGTGATCGCGTCGGGCGGGCTCGGGTCGATCTTCGGCGGTCTGGTCGCCGACCGGATCGGCCGCACCACGTTGACCATGTGGGCGATGGGCCTCAGCGGCCTATGCGCGTTGCTCAGCGGTCCCGCCTTCGGTGGGCCGGTCGCGGTGATGGTCGTGCTGGGGATCGTTTGGGGGGTCACGGCGGTGGCCGACTCGGCGCAGTTTTCATCGTGCATCATCGAGCTCGCCGACAAGCGCTACGTCGGCACCATGCTCACCGTGCAAACCTCGACCGGGTTTCTATTGACGCTTCTCACGATCCATTTGGTGCCGGCTATGGCTGGCGCCGTCGGCTGGCAATGGGCGATGGCGCCCTTGGCCATCGGACCGTTCCTAGGGGTTTGGGCGATGGCCCGGCTGCGGGCGCATCCGGATAGCCTGAAGTTGGCCGCGGGCAATCGGTAGACTAGATCGCCGGCGGCGCGATCCCGTGTTGCCGGCAGGCGGCGACCAACGTGTTGCGCAGCAGACAGGCGATGGTCATCGGACCGACGCCGCCGGGCACGGGCGTGATGGCCGACGACACTTCGCGCGCGGCGGCGAAATTCACGTCGCCGACCAATTTCGTCTTACCGTCGCCCTTCTCAGGCGCATCGACACGGTTGATGCCGACATCGATGACGACGGCACCCGGCTTGATCCAATCGCCCTGGACCATTTCCGGGCGGCCGACGGCGGCGACCAGGATGTCCGCCTCGCGGCAGCGTTCCGGCAAATCCTGGGTTCGGGAATGGGCGATGGTGACGGTGCAGCTTTCCGCCAGCAGCATCGCCGCCATCGGTTTGCCGACGATGTTGGAGCGGCCTAGCACCAGTGCCCTCTTGCCGGCGAGATCGCCGCCCAGCCGGTCCTTCAGCAGCATCATGCAGCCATATGGCGTGCAGGGCACCAGAGCATCCTGCCCGGTCCACAGCCGGCCGACGTTGATGACGTGAAAGCCGTCGACGTCCTTAGCCGGATCGATGGCGGCGAGCACTTTGCTCTCGTCGATATGGCCCGGCAGCGGCAACTGAACCAAGATCCCGTTGCATTTCGGATCGCCGTTGAGCACCGCGATCCGCGCCAAAAGGTCGTCTTCGCTGGTCGAAGCGTCGAGACGTTGAATCTCGGATTGCATGCCGGCCTCGACCGTCTGTGCGCCTTTGTTTTTCACATAGACCTGGCTGGCGGGGTCCTCGCCGACCAGGATCACGGTCAGGCTCGGCACCAAGCCGTGCTCGTCTTTGAGGCGTGCCGCTTCTGTGGCGATGCGCCCGCGAAACGCGGTGGCGAAGGCCTTGCCGTCAATGAGATCCGCGTGGCTCATGCCGTTCCCCCGGTGTGCGGTCGTTCGATTGCTGCCGCCCTACGCGAAGCGGAGCGCCATGCGCGCGACGACGTCCTTGGCGAAGATCAACAACAGGATCAACAAGACAGGCGAAATATCGATCCCGCCCAAGTCCGGCATGAAGCGGCGGATCGGCGCCAGCAGCGGTTCGGTCAGCCGGATCATCATCTCGTAGATCATGCGCACGAACTGGTTCGACAGATTGATGACGTTGAAATGGATCAGCCAGCTCATGATCACGCCGATGATCACGACCCAGGTGTACAAATCGATGATGTGATAAACCAGCACCAGGGCCGGGCCGACGACAACGTCCATGGGACCTCTCTTCGATGGGCGTGCCGGGCACGCAAAACGGTGCGCTAAACGTAATTCCCCGGGTGCTGCCGCGCAAGGTGCCGAATGCGTCGATCGGGCAGCGACATCGCTTGACAGCAAACCCGGCCCGACGCATAGTCCGCGCCCGTCGGCGGGGCCCTTACCCGCCGACGTCCTTTGGTGCGGGGCCGTAGCTCAGATGGGAGAGCGTCGCGTTCGCAATGCGAAGGTCAGGGGTTCGATTCCCCTCGGCTCCACCAATTCTCTCAATCGCCAACGGCCATCACGCTCGTCACTTTCGCGTGCGCTTGGAAAACGCTTCGCCGAGATCCCGCGAGCTGCGATGCGATTGGTCAAGCCGAACGTGCCGGGATACGATCTATACAAGGACGGGAGCCGATGCTAACTGTTGCGCGAACGGCTTACGAAGCGGGGATGCGATATGGCGAGTGTATTGGGGCGAATTTCCGAGGATCAGGTCTTTTCCGAGCCCTATCATTTCGTTCACACAACCGAGGCGCTAGCGCCAACGGACTATAAAGCCCTCGAAGACGCCTACCCCGATTGGGAGGCATTATTTCCGCGGATTCTGACGCCGAAAGGCCTGACGAAATACAAGACCGCCAACAACATGCTGATGCATGTGCCGGGCATTCAAGCGCTGCAAGACGTCTTCGAGGTCGCACCCGTTTGGAAAGACTTCCTGGCCTATCATTATTCGCAGGCGTTTTTCGACGAGGTCATCAAGCTATTGGGCGACGGTATGCGCCAGTCCTATCCGGATCTGGAGGACAAGCTGGGGAAACCGCTTGAGGAACTGACGATCCAGCCGCGCCGCGAGCCGGACCGAGGTGCGGATGTGACCGTTGAGGTCCAATTCGCGATCAACACGCCGGTGCGCGAGCCCGACCGCGTGCGCGCCCGTCACGTCGATATTCCCAAGAAGCTGTTCTCCGGCCTGTTCTACATGCGTGAGCCGGGCGACGAGACGGAAGGCGGAGATCTTGAGATCTGCCGGTGGACGGAACCGCCCCTGTTCCGGCGCGGTTATGCCGAAGGCGTGCACGCACAGAACACGCACATCGACGATGACCAATGTGAGGTCGTTGATGTGGTGAAGTACCGCGCCAACACCGCAATCTTTTTCGTCGATTCGGTCGACGCCATCCACGGCGTCACCGCGCGCCAACCGACGCCGCATCTCCGTCGCTATATGAACTTCGTCGCGGAAATGCGCGAAGATCTGTATGACATCACGGCGTACAACGAAAAGCCCAAGGAAGTGCCGTGGGCGCTGATGATGGGCAACAACTAACGCTGCGGCGCGATTCGAGCACGCCGATGCGCCCCGTTGCCGCCAATTCCTGATATACCTGTTGCGGTGCCGATCGTCTTTCGGGATCAAGGCGGCGGCATGGGCAGGTTCGAGACGGCGGTTCCCAATATCAGCAGGGCGTGGGCTTGACGTGAGCGCAAACGGCACAATCTTCAGGAACTTTTCTCTGCTTACTGCGGCGCAGGCCGTCTCCATGCTCGCCGGAATCGCCTCGACCGTGTGGTTGGCGCGGATTCTGGGGCCCGATGGCTTCGGGCTGCTGGGGTTTGGTGCTGCTGTGCTCACATACTTCGCGGTCGCTGCCAACATGGGAACGGATGCCTTGGCGGCGCGCGAAATCGCCCGTGCACCCGACGATGTGATCGCCGTGACCGGCGCCACGCTCGGTCTTCGCCTCGGGTTGGCGGCGCTCGCCTACGCGGTTTTTGTCGCCACGGTGTTCGTCGTTCGCGACGATCACTTGGGGCGCGTGGTCTTGTTGACGCAGGGGGGTGTCCTGTTCGCCACGGCGATCACGGCGGATTTCATGTTCCAAGGCCTGGAGCGCATGGGTGTTAACGCGCTACGCCAATCGGCGCAGGCATTCTTGATCCTGATCGGTGCGGTGGCGCTGGTGGCAAGCCCGGACGACATCACCTTTGCCGCGGCGCTGACGCCGGTCGCCGGGGCCATCGCCGCGCTTGCGGTGCTGTTTTGGGCGCGGCGATCCTATGCCGGTCTCGCGCCGACGTTTCGGGCGTCCGCTTGGCCGTCGCGGCTCAAGGCGTCCGCTCCGTTCGCGTTGATGACGTTGATGCACACGGTGCTGCTGTCCTTCGATGTGGTGATGATCGGCGTCATCCTCGACGATGCCGCGGTCGGGATTTACAGCGCCGCGCTCAAGCTGGCGATGTTGGTGATGATCCCCTCCGGCATGTTGATGAGCGCGTGGTATCCCGTACTTGCGCGCCGGTTCGGCGATACCGCCGAGATGCAGCGCGAGGGAGACACCTTCGCGCGCTTCGCGCTGTCGTTCGGCGTGCCGTTTGCGTTGATCGGTGCGGTGTTCGCACCGGCGGCTGTGACCGGATTGTTCGGCCCCGCGTATGGCGATGCCGGGCGGATCGCGGTGGTCTTGATGGCGGTCAGCGGTTTGATACACCTGCATGTCGCGTTCGGCGCGCCGCTGGCGGCATGGAACCGGGAACGGGCGCATGCCTGGATTTATGTGCTCGGCGCCGGCGTCAATATCGCCGCCAACGCCGCGCTGATCCCCAAGTATGGCGGCATGGGGGCGGCGCTCGCGTCGATGCTGAGTTATGCGGTGATCGTCGTGGCCTCGGCGGTCATATACCGCCAGGCCGCCGAGGCGCTGCCGTGGCGCGCCGTGACGGCCGCCGCCGCCGCCGCGATGCTGACCCTGCCGTTGGCGCTCGGCATCGCCATGGGGATCGCCGGGCGGATGCCGCCGATCTGGGAGGCAATCCTGGGCAGCCTGGTCGCCTTCAGCGGGTTTTTGATCGTTGCCCGCGTGACGAGGCTGTTGCCCGCCGCCGCCTGGGATTTTGTCGCCGACCGTTTTCGCCGCGGCGCCTGACCGCCCGTCCTCGCGGGCTCGTGATCGGCGGTGATTTCGGTTCCAGGAGGCGCCTCTGTATGAACAAAGCATGGCATGCGTGTTGCTCTTGGAAGACGATGACGACCTTCGCGAGTCCCTAGCCGGCGTATTGCAGGGGCAAGCGCACACGGTGTTCGAGGCGGAGAACGGTGACACCGCCCTGCAAATGGCCAAGGAGCATCGGCCGGACCTCGTCGTTTGCGATTTGATCATGGCGGGCACCGAGGGGATTGCGACAATCCTTGGGCTGCGGAAATTGCATCCCGACCTGCCGATCCTGGCGATTTCCGGCAATACGCTCTATCTCGACAACAGCGAGAAACTCGGTGCCGACGCATCTTTGTTGAAGCCGTTTACCGCACAGCAGTTCCTACTTGCCGTCGGGGCGTTGTTGCCCGCCGACTAGCCGTCGTTCTCGATCCGGTCCATGTCGTCGTCCGAAAGGCCGAAGTGGTGACCGATTTCATGGATCAGGACATGGCGGATCAGATGCGGGAGGTCCTCGCCGCTCTCGCACCAGTAATCGAGCAACGGCCGGCGATACAGAAAGATCATGTCGACATCGGTGGGCGCATGGCCGCCGTCCTTGTCGCCGATATGAATGCCGCGATACAGCCCCATCAAATCGAACGGGCTCTCCAGCTCAAGATCGCGCAGCGTTTCGTCGTCGGGAAATTCGTCGATGCGGATGATGACGCCTTCGGTCAGCGCGCGGAAACCCGCGGGGATCTCGGCATAAGCCGTCTCCGCGAGTGCCGCCAGATCGTCGAGACTTGGCGGCGATCCCCAAGGCGCGCCGCTCACGGTGCACACCTTGACGCAGGGGCGCCGCCACCCAACCTCGGTGACAACGGATAAGGAGACAGAGCATGGCGGAAAAACTTCAGCCCGAGGCACGTGCCGAGGCGCTTGCGAACCTGGATGGATGGGGCGAGGTGGATGGCCGCGACGCGATCCAAAAGACCTTTGTCTTTGCTGATTTCAACGAAGCATTCGGTTTCATGGGCCGGGTGGCGTTGCAAGCCGAGAAGATGGACCATCATCCGGAGTGGTTTAACGTCTACAAGACGGTGAACGTAACCCTGGCGACCCACGATGCAGGCGGCGTCACCGAACTCGACATCGCGCTGGCGGCATTCATGGACAAGGCGGCCGGCTGACCCCGTCATCCACCGATCCGTTTTTCGAGATCGCGAAGCGCGTTCCAAAACGACGACGTCGGCACCGCGAACCCTTTGCCGCCGATCCGGTTCTTGGTGTGCGCCGAATGCACGGCGACCAGCCGGAAGTCCTTGCCGTCTTGGATCACAATGGGCGAGCCGCTGTCGCCCGGCACCGCCTGGCAGCCGTGCTCGGCGATCGGGCGTCCCTTGGTAAAGCCCCACATCCGGCACCCCGGATGCGCCGTCAGCACATGCCCCCGGTCGCCACTGTAACCGGCCTGGGTGAACACGGTGCCGGCCTCGCGCATCTTCCAGAAAAGCTCCTCGGTGTACATGTGCGGCCGGATCACGCCGGTTGTCGGCACCGGGTCTTTTTCTAAGACGATCAACGCCCAGTCGCGGGCGACCGTGGACAAAGTCGCCGGTTTCGCAGGGTCGTAACCCGGTGCCGGAATGATCTCCAGCGCGGTGGAATGAAATATGTACTCGCCCCGGTCCCAGCCGGCGACGAAGTGCAGATCTTCGGGCGCCATGTAGCCGCCGAGCCGGCGGTCGGCCAGGCAATGCGCGGCGGTCACCACGATGCGCGGCGCCACCACCGTAGCCGTGCAATGGCCGCGCCCCGCCTGGTTGAAGCGCCCCACCGCGGTCCACGGATAGACACGGGAGTCGGCGCGGACACGGGAATCCCCCTCGCCGAACACGCTTTTCGGCCGGTACACGGGGGTGCCGGATTGCGCCAGGGTCTCGGCTGCGAACAGCACCGCGACCAGCAGGCATATGACTTTAATGACCGAAGAAAACCACATGCTACGTCGCCGCCATCCTCAGCGCGCCGTCCAGGCGCACGACCTCACCATTGAGCATTTCGTTCGCCGTCATGTGCAAAACAAGGTGTGCGAACTCCGCCGGATCGCCAAGCCGCGACGGGAACGGCACGCTGTCGCCCAGGCTCTGTTGCACGTCCTCGGGCAATCCGTGCAGCATCGGCGTCGAAAATATCCCCGGCGCGATGGCCAGAACGCGGATGCCGTGCGCCGCCAGTTCCCGGGCCGCTGGCAACGTCATGGCGGCGACGCCGCCTTTCGAGGCCGCGTAAGCCGCCTGCCCGATCTGTCCCTCAAAGGCGGCGACGGACGCCGTGTTGATGATGACGCCGCGCTCGCCGCGATCCAGCGGATCAAGGCCCGCCATCCCCGCCGCGGCCAGGCGCATCACATTGAACGTGCCGATCAAATTGACGGCGATGGTTTTCTGGAATGCGTCCAGCGGTTGCGCGCCGTCGCGGCCGACAATTTTCTTCGGGGGCGCTATGCCGGCGCAGCTGACCAGCACCCGGGCGGGGCCATGCGCATCCGTTGCCGCGGCGACCGCGGTCTCGGCGCTGGCGGCGTCGGTCACGTCGCAGCGGACGGCCAAGCCGCCGATCTCACTTGCGACGGTCTCCGCGCGGTCCATATTCATATCCAGGAGAGCGACCTTCGCGCCGGCGCCCGCCAGTGTCCGCGCGGTCGCTTCACCGAGGCCGGAAGCGGCACCGGTGACGAGAGCGGCGTGGCCGGAAACGTCCATGGCGTTCTCCAAAACTGCGATGCACCGACTTACCATGGGTTGGAAAGGGCGACAACGTGAGCCGCACCCCCGAAGAGAATGAAAAGATCGTCGCCGACGGGTTCGTCGACAAGGCGCGAAACACGGTGGGGAAGATTCCGTTCTCCGACGAAGCCGTCGCCGCCTATTACTGCGCCACCGACCCGGCGACACCGACACGGGTCAAGGTGATCCTGATGGGGGCGCTGGCGTATTTCGTCATGCCGCTGGACACCCTGCCGGACTTCATCGCGCTTTTGGGATTTACCGACGACGCCGCCGTTTTCTGGGCCGCGTGGCGCTCGGTCAGCGGCCATATCAGCGATGCGCACCGCGCGGCGGCGCGGCGCTTTCTTGGCAAACCCGACGTCCCGTCGGATAAATAGGGCTCACACGACGACGACCGGGGGGTGACATGACGAAACCGCTGTGGGAACCGACAGCCGAACTGATCGAGACCGCGGCCATCACCGCGTTCCGCAAGCGCGTGGCCGCGGATTGGTCCGCCGATCTGCCGGACACCTCGGCGCTGTGGCGTTTTTCGGTCACCGAGCTGGAGAAGTTCTGGACCTCGGTCTGGGATTTCACCGGCATCATCTCGTCCGTCCGCGGGGGTCGGGTGCTGGTCGACGGGGACAAGATGCCGGGCGCCACATGGTTTCCGGACGCGCGGTTGAGTTTCGCGGAAAATCTGCTGCGCCGCCGCGACGATGCCGAAGCCATGGTGTTCCGCGGCGAAGACAAAATCGTTCGCCGTATCACCTTCGCCGAAGCGTACGATACGGTGTCGCGCTTGGCGCAGTACCTGCGCGCGCTCGGGATCAAGCCTGGCGACCGGGTCGCAGGGTACCTGCCGAACATGCCCGAAGCGGTTTTGTGCATGCTCGCGGCCAACGCGGTCGGCGCGGTGTGGTCGTCCTGTTCGCCGGATTTTGGCGAGCAGGGCGTGCTCGACCGGTTCGGTCAGGTTCAGCCGAAAGTCCTCTTTTGCGTGGACGGCTATTGGTACAACGGCAAGCGGCACGATCTGCGGCCCAAGACCCAGGCCGTGGCCGCGCAATTGCCGGACTTGATGCACACCGTTCTGGTGCCCTACGGCGACCAAGACGCCGATCTCGGCCCGCTGCAGAACGCCGTCCATTGGGACGCGGCCTTGGCGCCGTTCGCCGCCGCCGACATCACGTTCGAGCAACTACCGTTCGACCATCCGCTTTACATCATGTTTTCAAGCGGCACCACCGGAGCGCCGAAGTGCATCGTCCACAGCCAAGGCGGCACGCTGTTGAAGCACGCCTCCGAACAGCCGATCCATTGCGAGATCAACCCCGGCGACCGGGTGTTCTATTTCACCACCTGCGGCTGGATGATGTGGAATTGGTTGGCTTCCAACATCGCCTGGGGCGCGACGTTGTTGCTCTACGACGGCTCGCCCTTCTATCCGTCGGGCGAAGCCTTGTTCGATTTCGCCGACGCCGAGGGCATGACCCATTTCGGCACCTCGGCGAAATACATCGATGCGCTCAACAAGGCCGGGGTGCGGCCCGTGGACAGTCACGACCTTTCGCGCCTCCGGGCCATGTGGTCGACCGGCTCGCCGCTGGTGCCGGAGAGCTTCGACTACGTCTACGGCGCGGTGAAGCCGGATATTCATCTGGTCTCGTTTTCCGGCGGCACCGACATCTTGGGGTGCTTTTGCGGCGGCGACGTAACCCGCCCGGTGTGGCGCGGCGAAATCCAGACGCGGTTGCTGGGGATGGCGGTCGACGTTTTCGGCGACGACGGTCAATCGCTACGGGGCGAGAAGGGGGAGTTGGTCTGCACCCGGCCGTTCCCCTCGGTGCCCATCGGATTTTTGAACGACCCCGACGGACGGCGGTTCCATGACGCCTATTTCGATATGTTCACGAACGTCTGGACGCACGGCGATTACATCGCGTTGACGGAACACGACGGCATCGTGATCTACGGCCGGTCCGATGCGACCTTGAACCCGGGCGGCGTGCGGATCGGCACCGCCGAGATTTACCGGCAAGTGGAGAAGCTGGACGAGGTGATGGAGAGCATCGTCATCGGCCAGGAATGGGATAACGACGTGCGGGTGGTGTTGTTCGTGGTGTTGTCCGACGGGATCGCACTCGACGACGATCTCGCCGCCAAGATCAAAAAACAGATCCGCGCCAATTGCACTCCGCGGCACGTGCCGGCCAAGGTCATTGCCGTCGCCGATATCCCGCGCACCAAATCCGGCAAGATCACCGAGCTTGCGGTCCGCGACGTGGTGCACGGACGGGCGGTGAAGAACAAGGAAGCGTTGGCCAACCCGGACGCGCTAGACCTATACGCCGATCTCCCGGCGTTGGCCGAGGCGTAGGCTCAGATCTCGACGTTGGCGATGACCCGGTACATCGCCTGCAACGCACCGGGGGCGGCGCTGTCGCCGGCTTTGGCGCGTTTCTCGACCGTATCGATGCAGGCCTCGACGACCGCCCGGAGTTCCAGCGTGTCGAGCTCGCCCAGAAACTGATCGGGGTTGGTCTTCAGGGCCATAATAAACGGATTGCTCATCATTCTCTCTCCAGCATCGCCGTGTCGGCGGTATCGGCGGCGCGGCGCGGGCCTAATAGGCGCGTCGCGGTCTCCGTCGCCTCGGCATGCAGCCACTCTTCAAACAACTTCACCTTCGGCCGGTCGGCGCTCAGATCGGTGGTGACGACGTAATAGCGGAACTGCGCCGGCAGGGCGAGGTCAAATGGCTTGACCAACGCGCCGGTCTGCAGCGCGTCGGCCACCAAGAGCCCGCGCCCGAGCGCAATGCCTTGGCCGTTGACCGCGGCCTGAATGACCAGATTGGAGTGGGTGTAGCCCGGCCCCCGTGTCGGATCGATGTCGGCGACGCCGGCGGCTTGCAGCCACATGTTCCAATCCTCGATCATGTCGTCGTGGATCAAGGTTTGATGCCGCAGATCGGCGGGGCTGCGTAGACCGCCGCCGTTCTCCAACAGGCTTGGCGCGCAGACCGGAAACACCTCTTCGCGCATCAGTTCTTGGGCACGCAGGCCGGGCCATCGCCCGCGGCCATAACGGATACCGATGTCGATCCCGTCGCGCTCATAGTCCGCGACCACGTCTGAGGTCGCCAGGCGCACGTCGATGTCGGGGTTCTCGGTGCGAAACCGGGCCAGGCGCGGCATCAACCAGGTCGCCGCCAGACTGTCCATGGTGGCCACCGTCAGCACCCCCGTTTCGTCCCGGCGTTTGACCTTGGCGATGGCCGTTTCCATGGCGTCGAGCGCATCGGTCATGGCCGGCAGCAATGCCTGCCCCGCCTCGGTCAGGATCAGGCGCCGATTGCGGCGCTGAAACAGCTGCAGCCCCAGTTGATCTTCGAGGGACTTGATCTGGTGCGACACCGCGGCCTGGGTCACGAACAGTTCTTCGGCCGCCCGGGTGAAGCTGAGGTGTCGGGCGGCGGCTTCGAAAGCACGCAGCGCGTTCAACGAGGGGAGACGTCGCGTCATCTAGGTTTCACATTCGATAAATTTAGGAATAACAATCTCTAATGTGACCATAACAATTACTATAAAACATTGAAAAATAACAAAACATATAATTGTTACCATGACAAAAGCATAAAAATATCTAATTCGAATATAAGATAATGTCGTTTGTCCGTCAACGCATATGGACGTATGTATGGCGTGTCGTCGGCGCTGGGCCGCGACACGGATACGAGGAGACATCACATGAACACGATTTTGAAAGCTTTTCCCTTCGCCGCCGCGACCCTGCGCGACGTGCTTGTCGGATTTGCGGCCTATGTCTTCGAAACGCCGGGCCGCGGCATCGACATGATGACGGTTTGGGAAAAACGACTGCGCGACCGGGCCGCGTTGCGCGACATGGATTCGCATCTGTTGCGGGATATCGGATTAGCCCCTGAAGACGCCGCGCGCGAGGCAGCCAAACCGTTCTGGCGCGCCTGATCCTGTTCCTCACCGTTACGGCAGATGTGATCGGGGGCCGGCTTTGCCGGCCCCCGTTTCAGTCTCAGGTTCGCCGCCGGCATCGAAAGGACGTCCCATGATTGACCATTTTAAGACCTTGGCCCGCTACAATGGATGGGCCAATCACCGGCTCGGCACCGCCGTCGCGGCATTGGACGCCGATGCCTATTTTGCTGATCGGGGCGCCTTCTTCGGCTCCATTCACGGCACGCTCAATCATATTCTTCTCGTCGACCGGCTGTGGCGCGGCCGATTGATCGGCGCGTTGTACCCGATCGACGGGTTGGACGACCAGGTCGCCGCCGACCGCGAGACGTACCTCACCCTGCGGGCCGAAGAGGATCAGATCTTGATCGATTTCGTCGACGGGGTCTCAGAGGCGACCCTGAGCCAAGATGTCGGCTATACCACGACCACCGGCGAGGTGTGCAGCACGCCGATATGCCTGGTGCTGACCCATATGTTCAATCACGCGACACACCATCGCGGTCAAGTGCATGGGCTGTTGTCGCAGGTGCCGAGCGACCCGCCGCCGTTGGATTTGGTTTTCTATCTGCGCGACAACGAGAAGATCAACTGATTAGTCTAAGTTTGATCGGATATCGCTCGGACCCGTACAAATCGGTATACTTATCGTCTATAGCGGGGATCGACGATCATCATGGATGAAAAAAATCCGGATGCGGATTTGACGTATGCCCACCCGGGCATGTCGGGCAGCGCGCGCCTCATCTCCACCGAAGAGATTGGCGAGGCGGAGATCGCCGACCTGGATATCCACGAGGTCTGGGAAATCTGGTCGGCCGTGAAAGGGCCGCAGTTTGCGCCGCCGCGCCGGGAAATCCTGCTCGACGAGATGCCGCACAAGGTGCTGCCGCGCATGGCGTTGATCGATTTTCTGGGGCCGCCGCTCGATTTTTATTACCGGTTCTTCGGGACGGCCATGGTTCAGGCGTCGGGGATCGAGATGCAAGGCAAAGCCTATTACGCCGACGGCGTCCGCGGTTACGGGTTTGCCAACGCGGAATTGCTCCCTGTCTTGATCGAAAGGCGCGCGCCGTTGTGTCACCGTGTCACGTGGATTTCGACGCGCGGCGTGACGTGGCTGACCACCGCGCTACGCCTGCCGCTGTCCGACGACGGGGAGACGGTGACCGGCGCGCTCACCGCCAACCACTATCACGCCGAGGCATTGCTGCCGCGTTGACGCCTTGGCTCAGGCCGTGCGGCGGATGACCACCACCGATACATCGTCCAGCATTTTCGCGTCGCCCCTGAACGCCGCGACATCGTCGAGAATGTGCGTCGCGATGGCGTCACTGCCACGGTTGGCGACGGCGCGGACCGCCTCTTTGAGCCGCTCGGTCTCGTATCTTTCGCCGGCCGCGTTGACGGCCTCGCGCACGCCGTCGGTGACGGCGATCAACAGTGTGCCGCCGGTCAAATTGAGCGATGCGGCCTCGTACGTCCATGAGCGGTCGACGGCGAGCGGGATATCGTCCCCCGCAAGTTCGCTGAAGGTATCGGTTTCAGGGGCGTAAACCAGCACCGGCTCGTGCCCGGCGGAAATCCACTGCACCTCGCCCGAACGGCTCGGCAGCATCACGGCGAACATGGTCATGAAACGGCCCGCGGACACATCGGCGGCAAGATCGTGGTTCAAATCGTCGATCAAGGCGGCGAACGCATCATCGCGCCGCG
Source organism: Rhodospirillales bacterium (assembly GCA_965601835.1). Taxonomy (GTDB): domain Bacteria; phylum Pseudomonadota; class Alphaproteobacteria; order Rhodospirillales; family Casp-alpha2; genus UBA4479. The sequence continues at coordinate 2,335,438 of OZ271842.1, read as the reverse complement.
CCAGGGCGCGCAGAGTGGCGCGGGCGGAGGCCATCAACAGCGCCGAGCCGACGCCATGTCCCGACACATCGCCCAACACCACCGCAAGCGACCGGCCGTCCCCGAGCGGCACATAGTCCAAGTAATCGCCGCCGGTCTCGTCGCAATACACGGCGTGCCCGGCGATGTCGAAACCGGACCACGGCGGCACCGCTTTCGGCAGCAGGTTCTGTTGAACTTCTTGCGCGATGCCGAGGGCGCGGGATGTCTCCAACTGTTTTTCCAGTGCCGGGGCCAGATCGTTGAAGTCGCGCGACAGATCGGCGATTTCGTCACCGCCCTTGACGTCGATGCGGACCGAAAAATCGCCGCTCGCCAACTGCCGGGCGGCGTCGTGCAAACGGCGGATGGGCCGGGTGAACGTGCCCGCCAGCCAGGCCGCCAACAGCCCCGCGATCAGGCCAACGCCGATGGTGAACGACCCGGCGATCCCGAGCTGGCTTCGGAACGCGGTGGCGACCAATTCCTCAGCGGACCGCTGGGCGGCCTCGACAACCGACGCCGGCAGAACGGTGGCGAGATGCAGGTCGCCGCCGGCAAACGGACCCAGGGGCGTGAATGACCAGACTTCCGCTTCGCCGTCGCGCACCACCGCCTCGAGACCCGGCACGCCGGTGCGGATATCGCTGACGACCTTGAGCCAGCGGTCATCGCCGTCGACCGAGAGAGGATCGGGAGACGGATCGGCGATCCAGCGGCCCTCAGGGATATCAAACCGGGCGATGCGGTGAGGATAGAGGTTCGGATGGTCCCGCGGCACGACGATCAATGCCGAGCGGGCGGCGGCGGGGAGCTGCGCCGGGCCTATGGTCGCATTGAGGAGTTGCTCGAGCGGCAGATTGAACCGCACCGTCCCCAAAAGCTGACCCGACGCACGCGCGACGGGCGCCACCGCCATGACACGGCGGAAATCATCTGTGCCCGGCGCATGCCAGCCGGCGGCCCCGGTCACCAGGGTTTCGGCATACCAGTCGGTCTCGCGCAGATCGACGGGCTCAATGAAACTGCCGAGCGGATATCGGATCGTCAGTCCCATATCGAGCACCACCGCCATACCAGAGAGCACGTCGCGGTGACGCAGGTACATGGTTCTGCCGACATCGGCGAGGCCGTCGAGCCGTGCGAGAGTCCCTGCGACAGCATCGCGGGCCACATCGGCCTCGAACCGGACGTCGCCGTCGCTGAGATCCACGGGCCCGGCGCCGTTGTCGCCGCCGCGGAACATGCGCGGCGTGACCGTTTCCGGCGTCGGCTCCTGGGCGGCGGCATCGAACCGCGCGGCGATCTCGGCGGCGGCATTGACGGCGTCCTGCATCAGCTGATCGCGGACGCTGTCGAAAGCCAGGGCATTGAGGTCGGTCGCCCGCTGCAGATCTTCGGTCAACCGTGCCGCGAACGATGTCTGGGCGGCATCGGCGATGTCATGGCCGAGGTCCGTCGTGGCGCGGCCGAAAAACAGCATCGCCAAACCGACCGGGATCACCGCCAGGGCAACGAAGCAGAGAGCGAGTTTAGGGCCGATTTTCATGGCGCGCGCCGTCAGGTGTCCCGGTCACCGGGCAACAACACCACCTTGCCGGTCGACTTTCGCCCGGTCAGCGTTTCAAGCGCCGTCCTGGCGTCTTCCAGCGGGAAGGTATGCGATACGTGCGGTTTTAGTTTTCCGGCCTCGTACCATGTCAGGAGTTCGGCGAAGGAACGGTCCAGCAACCCAGGGTCCAACACCCGGTGTGCCCCCCAATAGTACCCGATCACCGAGATGTTTTTGACCAGCAGGATATTTGCCGGGATCTGCGGCACCGACCCGCTGGCAAAACCGACCACCAAAATCCGACCGCCCTGCACCACGGCGCGCAGGCTGGCATCGAACGCCGAGCCGCCGACGGGATCGTACACCGCGTCCGCGCCCCGACCGTCCGTCAATGCCTTGACTCGTTCGCGGATGTCCTCGGTCCGGTAATCGATCAGGTCGTCCGCCCCATAGCGTTTCGCGACCTCGAGCTTGTCCGCACCGCCCGCGGTCGCGATGACCCGCGCACCGAGCGCCTTGCCGATCTCCACCGCGGTCAGGCCGACGCCCCCGGCGGCGCCATGCACCAGCAACGTCTCGCCCGGCTGCAGCTTCAGTTTCTCGACCAGCCCCACATGCGATGTGCCGTACACGATCGGGAAGCCGGCGGCCTCAATAAAGGTCATGCTGTCCGGAATCCGATAGGTATCCGACGCCCGCGCCACGGCCTCCTCGGCGAAACCGCCGTAATCGACGCATGCCATGACCCGGTCGCCGACGGTGAACCCGGTGACATCCGGCGCGCATTCGGTGACGAAGCCCGCGATTTCCAGCCCGGGTGCGAACGGCAGCGGCGGCTTGACCTGATACTCTCCCTTGGTCATCAACGTGTCGGCGAAATTGCATCCGGCCGCGCGCACCGCGACCCGCACGCCGCCGCTGGGCACGTCCGGGTTCGGCAGGTCACCGACCTTGACCCCGTCCAGCCCATCGAAACCGTCGCATCGTATCGCCCGCATGGAGCCGTCTCCCGCCCTTGAAAACCCGTTCCGCCTCTGGAACTGTGGGATGGCCGCACCATAAACGGCGGCACCTGACAGTCCAAGGGAAAGGCGGCGGCGCGGGCGCGCCCCGAAGTACATGCGCGGATTTTTCGGTATTGGCGTCGAAGGCATCTCCAAGGAGATGAACGTCGGAAATCTGTTTCGCACGGCCCATGCGTTCGGCGCCAGTTTCGTGTTCACGGTGCGCGCCGCCTACACGCGGCGCGGCGGCGGCCGATCGGATACGTCGGATTCGCTGGCGCACGTGCCGTTCTACGAGTTTCCGGATGCGGACCGGCTGCTGTTGCCCGAGGGATGCCGGCTGGTCGGTGTCGAGTTGTTGGACGAGTCGGTGGATTTGCCCAGTTTTCATCATCCGCCCCAGGCGGCGTATGTGATGGGCCCGGAACGCGGCGAACTGTCGCCGGAAATGCTGGCGCGATGCGATCACGTGCTGAAGATACCGACCAAGTTTTGCGTCAACGTCGGGATCGCCGGCGCCATTGTCATGTACGACCGGGTGCAGTCCATGGGCCGGTTCGCGCCGCGTCCGGTGCGGCCGGGCGGTCCGACCGAAGCGGCACCAACGGGCCGCCACGGAGGCCCGAAATTCCGCGCCGAGGCCGACAGCTTTCGCGCGCCACCGCCCCTCAACTACAACGACTAGTCCGCCGCCGAAGTCGCGGCAGCCGGCGTTTTCGTGAACAGCACAGCAACGTCGGTGCCGACACCGAGTTGGCTGTCGATCTTGACCTCGCCGCCGTTGGCCTCGGCCAGGGTCTTGACGATGGTCAGGCCCAGGCCCACGCCCTCGTCGGTGGTGTAAGCGTTCGGCCGCAGCTTGGAAAACGGCTGCATGATGGTTTCCAAATCCTTCGGCGCGATGCCGACCCCGGTATCGGTGACGCGAATGGCAAAACCATCGGTCCCATACGGTTCCGCCGCCACCGTCACCATGCCGCCCGACGGCGTGAACTTGATGGCGTTGGTCAGTAAGTTCAAAAGGATTTGCTGGATGGACGCCTGGTCGCCGGTGGCTTGCCGGTCGTCCAGGGTGGACGCCGCGGTCAAATCGACGCCTTTTTGCCGCGCCCGAAGCCGCACGATATCCGCGCTTTGCCGAACCGTCTCGCCGAGATCGAACGGTGCGTCGTCGAACACGCGGGCGCCGCTCTGCAACGCGGTCAGCGTAAGAATCTCCTCCACCAGTTCGAGCTGCACCCGGCCCGCCTCTTCGATGGTCTTGGCGTATTCGATATAACGGCGTTCGTCGATGCGCCCGTACATCTCGTTGGAGATGAACTGAGCGTAGCCGATCACCGCGTTCAAGGGCGTGCGCAGATCGTGGCTCATCCGGGCAAGAAAGTTGGACTTTGCCTCGTTCTCCGCATGGGCGCGCTGCACCGCCTGTGACAGGGCGGTATTCGATTCCTGCAATTCCTGAGTGCGTTCATCGACGGTGCGTTCCAACCGGACGCTGTTGCTGAGCAGTCGGTCGAGCGCCACCGTGAGCGCGATAATCAGTGTCATCCCGGCGATGCCGAGCAGCACGATCCGGTCCGCGCCCAATCCCGCATCTGCGGCGTCGCCGTGGAAGAATTCGAAGGTCCAGATACGCTCGCCAAGTAACAGATTCTCGATCACCACGGGCGCTTCACCCGGTCTCGGCTCGAACGAGCGGATCAGGGGAATTGGCGTTTCATCCGTCGTATCGGACAGGGTGAAACGGGTATCGGGCATCTTCTCCTGGCGGTCCAGCAAGTCTTCGATCGCCAAGGCGGGCGTGAAGCCGGCGCCGATGATCAGATCGCGGCCCGCCAGCGGCACCGTGTCACTGGCGTTTCCTGCGGCATTGCGTATCACGGTGAGAATCAACACGCTGGCCGGGCTGTTCTCGTCATCCTGGCTGAGGCGAACCGGCCGCGTCATTTTGGCTTTGCCGCTGATCAGCGACGCTTCCGCCGCCGACAGGCGCTCGTCGCTTGTGGCGAGGTCGTAACTCAGGATGCCGTCACGCGATCCGACGGTCTCCGCCAATGTGACCGGTGCATAGACATAGCGGTCATCGCTGGTCTCGAGCCGGAAGGGGGTGTACCCCAACGCCGCGCGCGCCTCTGCGCGCGCCGCCATTTGCCTCTCGAAGAGCGGCACGTCGTCCGACGTCAACAACGGCATGACGGCGATGGCCCGCGGTCGGCCGGCGGTCTTTAGGATATTAGATCGCGCGATGAAGCGCTCGAACTCGGCGGCGGTAACGTCTTCGCTACTTTCCAGAAAGGCGGCAACGCTGCTGAGGCTGTCGAAGATCTGATTGACCCGGCGCTGGTAATTGAGGGCCAGTGCTTCGGACTCATCCTCAAGGCGCAAGCGGTCGCTCTCCAGGGTCGCCTCGCGCAGCTCGAACACGAATTCGGCGACAATGGCCAACGCCGCGAAGCACGCCGCATACAGACCTATGCGTAACGTTGTCGTCTTCATCGGGCTTTACGCCGTTCCCGCCTGCTCTGGTTTGTTGTCTTATCCGATGTTACGGGACTCCACAGCCCTCGGATTTCGCGTATCCAACACGCTATTCCCTGGGGCCGCAATACTCATGGTTGTACGACGTGTACGGAACCGGCGTGATCTTGTGCCGCGTTGACGATTTCAGGCGCCAGATGATGGCGCAACGCGCGCCGCGCCGTGTCGCCGATCAACCCCAAGCGATCGAGAATCCAGGCCATCGCGGCGTCGCCGCCGCGCTTGTTGCCGTCCTCGGTCTTGAGCGCGATGCCGATCCCTTTGTTCGGAACAATACCGACATGAACGCCCTCGGCGCCCCCCTTGGTCGCGACGGTGCCACCGAGCGCATTCATGACGTCCGTGTCGAACCGTTGCCGTCCCGCCACATAATACGCATTGGCCATTGCCGCGGAGAGGATGCGCATGATCGCCTCGCCGCGGGCCTCCGGGATCCCGGTCGGGGCGGCCATCTTGTGCGCCGCCCGGGCGAGGCCCGCAAGCGTCATGCCGTAGACGGGGATGCCGCAGCCGTCGATGCCGCGGCCGGTGCCGTCCAGGCTTTCGCCGCCGAAGTCGGCCAGAATATCGTAGAGCCGCCGCTGCACCGGATGGTCGGGGTCCAGATATCCCGCCGTCGGCTCGCCGAGATGCAGGGCGGTGGTCAGGAACCCACTGTGTTTGCCGCTGCAGTTGTTGTGCAGCCGGGTGGGGTCTTGATGGTCGCGCAGCATCTGGTGCATGGCTTGTTCGTCGTAGGGCCAGTGCGCCCCGCAGCCGAGGTCGCGCTCGCCGAGACCGAGCCGCTGCAGCCAGGCATCGACGGCGGAGACATGCTCCGGCGCGCTGGAGTGCGACGCGCAGGCCAGCGCCGTCTCCGGCCCGGACAGGTCGTGGGCGTCCGCCGCGCCGCTCTCGATCAGCGGGATCGCTTGCATGTACTTGATGGCCGAGCGCGGATAGAACAGCAGGTCCGGATCGCCCCAACAGTCGACGACACCGCTGGCGTCGATGATCATGGCATGAACCCGGTGCACGCTTTCGGTCATGGTGCCCCGCGTCACTTCCACGGAGAGCGGTGCGGTCTTGGTCATTGATGGGTCCTTGGATTTCTTAATGTTTGGTCACACGGGGTATTCCGCCCTTGCGGGGGCCGCGCGCTCCGGTATATCACGGTTGCCATGAACGCCGCGATCAAAACCGCCACCGTTTGTGCCGTTTCCGTCCTCCTGCTGAGCGCCTCGCCGGCCGAGGCCGAGTTCCTGGGCAAGTTCGGAGATTGGGAAGCGCACACCGCCAGCGATGGCGGCGCGACCGTTTGCTACGCCGCCACCGTGCCGACCAAGTCCGAAGGCAATTACACCCGGCGCGGCGATATCTTTCTATTGGTCTCGCACCGGCCGAACGACAACCAGACCGGTGTCGTCAGCATGGAGGCGGGGTACCCCTACGGCGACAACAGCCAGGTCAAGGCGCGCATCGGCGGCGCCGATTTCCCGATGTTTCCGAGCGGCGAACTATCGTTCGCGTTCGACGATCCGCCGCTTGTGCAGGCCATGATCCGTGGCGCCGACATGGTGGTCACCGGCACGTCGCGGCGCGGCACCCTTACCACCGATACCTTTTCGTTGACGGGCTTTACCGCTGCGTACCGCGCGGCGTCGCAGGCCTGCGGCGTGAATTGAGGCGCCGCGCATGAGCCCGTCCGACAACCTCACCTCGGTCGATATCGTGCCGGTCAAGTGTCCGCGCTGCGGCGAGGCGCAAAACACCAGCGACGGCACCACCGACCCGCTGGCCCTCGATGCGCAGGTCGGTTGCATGGTCTGCGGCTATCGGTTCGACGCCGGCGAATACCGCCGTCTTTTGGGTGAGCGGTTGGAGCGCATGGTTGGTCTCAAGCTAGGCGAATTCTAGAGACGATCCCGCTTTTGATAAGGTATGGAAAAGCCCGGGGCGCGGTGTTACATACCGCGCCATGAGCGACATTTCCCGCATCCGCAATTTCGCGATCATCGCGCACATCGATCACGGCAAGTCGACGCTGGCCGATCGGCTGATCCAGATCTGCGGCGGTTTGAGCGACCGCGAGATGAGCGAACAGGTCCTCGACAACATGGAGTTGGAGCGCGAGCGCGGCATCACCATCAAGGCGCAGACCGTGCGCCTGGAATACAAGGCCGCCGACGGCGAGACGTATATCCTCAACCTCATCGACACGCCGGGCCACGTCGATTTCTCCTACGAGGTCAGCCGCTCGTTGTCGGCATGCGAAGGGGCGTTGCTGGTGGTCGATGCGACCCAAGGGGTCGAGGCGCAAACGCTGGCCAACGTCTACCTCGCGATAGAGAACGATCTTGAGATCATCCCGGTCCTGAACAAGGCCGACCTGCCCGCCGCCGAACCGGAGCGCGTGAAGCAACAGATCGAAGAGGTGATCGGCCTGGATGCGTCCGATGCGTTGCTGATTTCCGCCAAGACCGGTATGGGCGTGCCGGATGTGTTGGAAGCGGTGGTGACCAAAATGCCGCCGCCCGAGGGCGACCCGAACGCACCGGCCAAGGCGTTGCTGGTCGACAGCTGGTACGATCCCTATCTCGGCGTCATGACCTTGGTCCGGGTCTACGACGGCATGCTGAAGCGCGGCATGAAGGCCAAGATGATGCAGCAAAAGGCCGTGCACCAGATCGATCAGGTCGGCGTGTTCACGCCGAAGATCACCAAGCTGGATGCGCTCGGCCCCGGCGACGTCGGCTACATGACGGCGGCGATCAAGACGGTCGCCGACACGTCGGTGGGCGACACCATCACCGAGGAAAAGAAAGAGACCGCCGAACCGCTGGCCGGCTTCAAGCCGTCGATCCCGGTGGTGTTCTGCGGCCTGTTCCCGGCCGACGCCTCGGCGTACGAGGACCTGCGCGATGCGCTGGCGAAATTGCACCTCAACGACGCCAGTTTCCATTTCGAGGCGGAAAGCTCCGCCGCGCTCGGTTTCGGGTTCCGCTGCGGTTTCTTAGGATTGCTGCACCTGGAAATCGTGCAGGAACGGCTGGAGCGGGAATTCGATCTGGATCTCGTGACCACCAGCCCGAGCGTCGTCTACAAGGTTTACAAGACCGACGGCACCATGGTGGAGATGCACAACCCGGTCGACATGCCGGACGTGGTGCACATTTCCAAGATCGAGGAGCCGTGGATCAAGGCCTCGATCATGGTGCCGGACGAATTCCTGGGCGCGGTGCTGGGCCTCTGCGAGGAGCGGCGCGGCGAGCAGATCGAGCTGACCTACGTCGGCAACCGCGCCATGGCGGTCTACAAGCTGCCCTTGAACGAGGTGGTGTTCGATTTCTACGACCGGCTGAAATCCGTGTCGCGGGGGTATGCCAGCTTCGATTACGAGCTGATCGGCTACACCGAGAGCGATCTGGTGAAGGTTTCGATCCTGGTCAATGCCGAGCCGGTCGACGCGCTGGCGTTCATCGCGCACCGCAGCCACGCTGAAAGCCGCGGCCGCCAGGTGTGCGAGAAGCTCAAAGACCTGATCCCACGGCAGCTGTTCAAGATCGCGGTGCAGGCGGCGATTGGCGGCAAGATCATCGCGCGGGAAACGGTCAGCGCCATGCGCAAGGACGTCACCGCGAAATGCTACGGCGGCGACATCACCCGGAAGAAAAAGCTGCTGGAAAAGCAGAAGAAGGGGAAGAAGCGCATGCGCCAGATCGGCAACGTGGAAATCCCGCAGTCGGCGTTCCTCGCCGCCCTCAAGACCGGCACGGACTGAGGTTTACTCCCCCCGGGGTTTGACGAACTCCGGCAGGGGGTCGTGCGCGAGGTCGTCCAGGTCTTCGTCGTCGTCCGGGTGCTTTTCGAACAGATCGATCACGTCCTGGTTCGGCAACCGGTCGTCGATGTGCGGGTCGTCGCCTTCGTCGCGGGCCCAGCGGCGGGCCTCGCGGGCGAGGTCGTCATAGAGGAACAGGGACGCCTCGTGTTCCTCCATCTCTTCTTCTTCGGTCGGGGTCATCTCGCGTCCGGGCCGGCATAAAATGGCCAGCACCGCACCCGGCAAGCCGAGCAGCGCCCACGCCGGGGCGGCCAGCACGGTCATCATGAAATGATCCCAGAACCACGGCGCGACGGCGCCGATCCGCAGTTCCGACACCAGATACGCGCCGGGCCACAGGGCCTTCCACAACTCCGACGCCGGCATCAGGATGCCGCGCACGCCGGGCAGCGTGTTGGCGATGGTCTCCGCCGCCGCCGCGGCGAACGCCAGCAGCAGCAATCCCCATCCCGTGTAGAACAGAACGCGCATCGCCGGAGTGTGCGGGACAATGGTTAACATCCCTTTACCATAGGCTGAGGCGTCATGGGCGCAATGACGATCGTCACGTGGCGGACGATTAGACGGCCGTCACTTATTGTATGGCGCGAAGCAGAGCCACGACCCCCACCCCGGCGACGATGGCGGCGGCGAGGTTGCCGCTGAGTTTCATGGCGGCGGCGGCGGCGACGGCCCCCGCCCATTCCGCCGGGCCGCCCGCCGCCAAGGGCGGCGCGATCATGGCGGCGAACACGGTTTTCGGCGAGGCTTCCAGGAACCGGCGGACACGCGGGCCCGGCTGCAAGCGGGTCACCACCCAGAACCCGCCGACCCGAGTGAACGCGGTGACGATGGCCATCGCGGCGATCAGGACAAGCAGGGCGGGATCGGCGCTCATCTCACCCCCGCCGCAGCGCCGCCACCAGCGCACCCAGGCACGCCGCGGCGATGATGTTCCAATTGCCGGGCAGCACGTACAGCAACAACGGCGAGGTGACGGCGGCGACCGCGAACGGGCCGATGTCGGCCTTGGTCGGGCGGATGATGATCAATAGGCCGATGAACACGGCAACGCCGAGGAAATCGAGGGCCAATATGTCGGGGTCCGGCAACAGTGCGCCGAACACGTTGCCGCCGACGGTGACCAGGATCCAGAACGTCCCCAACAAGGCCCCGGCGCCGAGCAGGAACCACGCCCCGGTCGGTACGGTGCGGTGCCGACTGACGGCCAGCGCCCAGGTTTCGTCCACCATGACCAAGAGGGATCCCCATTTCACGGCCGGCGGGTCGTTTCTTAACTGCGGCGCGATGGTCGCACCCATCAACAGATGCCGGGCGTTGACCGCAAACACCGCGGCGATGATGGCGACGGCGGGCGCGGCGTCGCCGATCATGCCGACCGCCACCAACTGGCTGGCGCCGGCGAACACAAACGTGCTCATCAGCGCCATCTCCAACGCGCTCAAACCCGCTTCGGCGGCGCTCAGGCCCAAGGTCGCGCCGAACACCAAGACCCCCGGCACGAACGGCCAGCTGGCGTTCAATCCGGCGAAGAAATCGGTGCGGCTCATGGGTGTTGATCCGTCATCATGGGCGAGACCATGCCAAGGTGGCGCTCCTGCGTCTTGAACGAAATGGCGAAAGCGGGTTTGCCGAGCGGCGTCAGCCGTTGCGGAATTGCGCGGGGGTCAGGGCGGTCGCCTGGCGGAACGCCCGGGTCAGGTGCGCCTGATCGGCAAAGCCGCAGTCGATGGCGACATCGGCGGGTTTTTCGCCCCGGCGCAAACGGATTTCCGCCTCGCGCACCCGGCGGTGCACCTGATAGGTATGCGGCGGCATGCCGACCGATTTCTTGAACGCGCGGCTCAACCGATAGGGGCCGATGCCGCTGATCGCCGCCAGATCCTCGAGGGTCACCGCATCGGCGAAATGCGCATCGATGTATTCGCGCGCCAACCGCACGGCGGCGGGTTCTTCATCCCTGGTTTCCGGCGCGCCCAGCAGCCCGGTTTCCTGTGTCAGGTCGGCGACGAAATCGAGCCAAGCCCCTTCGCGGGCCAGCGGGTCCGGCTGGGCCCGGAGCGTGCCGTGCAGGTCCTTGAAGCGATTGAACAGCGCGGTGTGCGTGATGACCGGCTGTTTGAACTTGTCGTCGGCGCGTTTGCCGCGCACGTCCTCGAGGGTTCGGGCGAAATCGGCCTCGCGCATCAGCAGGACGTTCTGGCTCCACGGCGTGCCGTCGACGGTGCCGCCCCAATGCACGATGTCGGGGTTGAAGGTGATGACGGTGCCGGGTTCCGCAACGAAGTGTCCCCGCCGCGTATCGACCCGCATGGCGCCGTCGCCGACGATGCCGATGGCCATGCGTTCGTGCGCGTGCTTGCGGAACGAAAAGTCGCCGAACCGGGCGTGCAGAAGCTCGGCGCCGCCGCATTCGGGAATGCGCCGGAACTCGCTTTCGGCCCGGCTGTCGTATCTGCCGTAGGACATGGCCGGAGTATAGCGCGCCCGCCCGTCCGGTCTTGAACGTTTTTGCGCTCCGGGCCGCTGCTAGGCCCTTGCCCGCGGGCGGCGGCTCGGGTAGGTTCCCGCGACCCTGCGGAGGGGTGGCCGAGTGGCTGAAGGCGCACGCTTGGAAAGCGTGTATACGGGAAACCGTATCGCGGGTTCGAATCCCGCTCCCTCCGCCAGAAAACCCCGGATGCCCGATCGGCGTCCGGGGTTTTGTGGTTCGGCGCTGAGCCCCCGCGCAGGGAGACCCGGATCAGCCATGCATCTTCGCCCCTTTGCTGATCTTGTCGGCGATCTTCTTGTCGGCATGAAACGCCAAGCCCACCGGTTGCAGCGCCTCGGTCGTCCAGCGTTGTACCGCCGCGCGGTTGTCGACATCGTTGCCGGTGGCAAACATGTCTTCGATATAGACCGCCATCTCGACCCCCCGGGCGATGCCGCGGGCATGGATTTTCTTCAGACCATCTGGGTCCGCCGATAGGACGATCACCGGTTGTCGGATCATCGGCCGGTAGCGGACGCCATCGGCATCTACGTACGGATCGCCCAGGCGCTCCGCCTGATCGCCGACGACCCCGCTGGCCAGAAACGCGGTGACATTCAGTTTCTGCCACATCAACAGATCGTCGCGCACGACGATGACGATCTTGGTGTCAAACGGGGGCGCAGTCATTTCTTATCTCCTACAAATTCGGAATAGTGATATATATACCGAAGAAAAATCGTGTTACGTGTCAAAATGAAGTATATTATTGTAGTTTGCCAGATTGGATCGAATTAACTTCGGAATATGGGGCAGAATTCCATGATCGACCGAACGGATCGGCAAATTCTGGCGCATTTGTCGAAGAATGCGCGGATCAGTAATAAGGTGCTGGCCGCAGAGATCGGGCTCGCGCCTTCCAGCGTGCACGAGCGCACCAAGCGCCTTCAGGAAGATGGCCTGCTGTCCGGTGCCCATGCGACGGTGCGCCTGGACAGGTTGGGGTTGCCGTTGCAGGCGGTCCTGTTCATCCAAATGGCTGAGCACCGCAAGAACGATCTCGACCGGTTCTTACGGGAGCTGCTGCAGATTCCCGAAGTGCGCGGCGGCCGAATGATCACCGGTCGATTCGACGCCATCGTCGAGTTGGTGGCCCGGGATACGGCGCATCTTCATAGGGTGGTCGTCGAGACGTTCTCGTCGCGCGCGGAAGTCAGCCGGATCGAAACGTCGATCATCTTCGACAGCGTGACGCAGCACGATTTGTCCGAGACCTTGAGCCTCGTCGAGTAAGGCCGCGGCGTTAGCGGTCGTTGGCGCGCCGCCGCCGTTCCGCCGGTTTGCCGTCGGGGGTGCGGTGTTCGGGATACAGCTTGTCCAGCGGGATCGACCGGCCGTTCGACTGCACCATGCGGCAATGATAGCGGCGCAGGCGGCGCGGCTCCGTCACCCCGCAGGAATGGGCGATCACGCCAAGATCGTATTCCATGTTCTCTTTGTAATGGGCGACGCGCTGCGCCTTGTCCGTGGGGTCGAGGCCGCGCTGCAGTTTCTTGTCGTGGGTCGTGATGCCGGTCGGGCAGGTGTTCTTGTTGCACTGAAGCGCCTGAATGCAGCCGAGCGCGAACATGAATCCCCGCGCCGACACGCAGAAGTCCGCCCCCATGCAGAGCGCCCAGGCGACGTCGGCCGACGTCACCAACTTGCCGCTGGCGATCACCTTGACCCGGTCCTTCAGCTCGTACTTGGCGAGGATGCCGACCACCATCGGTAGGCTCTCTTTCAGCGGCAGGCCCATGTAGTCGATCAGCGCCAGTGGGGCGGCGCCGGTGCCGCCGTCCGCGGAATCGACGGTGATGAAATCGGGGGCAGCCTGTGGGCCGCGGCGGTCGATCTCGGCGCACATGTCGTCGAACCATTCGTACGCCCCCATCACCGCCTTGAAGCCGGTCGGCTTGCCCGTCACCTCGCGCACCCGCGCGACCATGTCTAGGATGTCGCCGATCTCGGTCATCTCCGGATGCCGGTTCGGGCTGATGGAATCCTCGCCGATGCGGATGCCGCGGATCTCGGCGATTTCCGGCGTCACCTTGCCGCCGGGCAAAATGCCGCCCTTGCCGGGCTTGGCGCCCTGGCTCAGTTTGATTTCGAACATCTTGACCTGCTCGTGCGCCGCGACCTGGCGCAGTTTGGCGTCCGATAGGTTGCCGTCCTCGTCACGCACCCCGTATTTCGCGGTGCCGATCTGAAACACGATGTCGGCGCCGCCTTCGAGATGGTAGGGCGACAGGCCGCCTTCGCCGGTGTTCATCCACGCCCCCGACATGCGGGCCCCGTTCGATAGCGCCAGCACGGCGGGTTTGGAGATCGCGCCGTAGCTCATCCCCGAAATGTTGAAGATCGAATTGGTGGTATAGGGATGCTTGCAATAGGGGCCGACCGTGACCGCCTCGGTCTGGGCCGCGTCCGCGTCCAGGGTTGGGAACGCGGTGTTCACGAAAAACACCGTGCCGGTCGGGTTCAGATCGCGGGTCGAGCCGAAGGCGACCGTGTTGTCGATGTGCTTGGCGGCCCGGTACACCCAGCTTCGCTGGGCGCGGTTGAACGGCATTTCCTCGCGGTCCTGGGCGAAGAAGTACTGGCGGAAGAACTCGCCCATGTGCTCGAAGAAATAGCGGAACCGCCCGACCACGGGGAAATTGCGCCGCACGGCGTGGGACGTCTGCGTCACGTCGACCACGTACATCACGGCGACGGCGATAATGCCGATGCCGAGAACGACGACAATGGTTGAGATCAGAAATCCGCTCGCCGTTTCGACGAACGACAAGGCTTCGGTCATCATGGTCGCTTCCCCGTCATAACATCAGTGCCCGGCAACGCGCCGGTGAGGATTGAGCATAGAAAACGAGTGTTAACAAAAAAACTCAGAAACCCGTGAGCGGCGCGTGTACGACCCGTGGGGCCGCGGGCCCTCAGAAAACCTGCTCGGCGATCAGGGTATAGGATTTCCGCCGGGCCTCCTGGCTGTGGGTCCAGGTCAGCACCACCATCTCGTCGACGCCGTGCTCGGCGCCGATGGCATGTAGTTTGTCGGCGACCTCGGGGCCGGTGCCGATGACGGCGTTGGCCCGCCATTGGTCGCGGAGTTGACGCTCCTGTTCCGAACAGGCGTTCCAGTCGATGGCGTCGGGTGCGGCCAGAGGTTCGATCCGCCCGAGTTGCCGGCGCGCTTTGTTGTAGGCGCGGGTGGCGAACAGGTGCTCGGCCTCCTCGCGGGTATCGGCGGCGAGCGCCCAGACACAGAGCGCGACCACCGGGGCCGGGAACCGCTCGCTCGGCTGATACAGATCGCGATAAAGCTTGAACGCCTCGGCGACGCCCATGCCGTCGGTGATGAAATGCGCAAAGCAATAGGGCGCGCCCAAGTCCGCGGCGAGCCGGGCGCCGTAATCCGACGTGCCGAGCATCCAGACCTCCGGCGCGGTCGGGGCGGCGGGGTGCGCTTGGATACCGTTGAATGGATTGGTGTCGGGCAACTCGGCGCCGGCGACCCAGGCCATCACGTCGCGCACGTTGGAGGGGAAATTCTCCCCGTCCATGTGCGCGTCCGGGTTGAGCGCCATCGCCGTCATCGGGTCGCCGCCGGGGGCGCGGCCGAGACCGAGGTCGATCCGACCCGGCGCCAGGGATTCCAAGACCCGGAATTGCTCGGCGACCTTGAGCGGCGCGTACAGCGGCAACAGCACCCCGGCACTGCCCAGACGGATCTTCGAGGTGCGCTGCGTCAGCGCCGCCATGACGATTTCCGGCGCGGTCCCGTTGATCACCGCGTGGTTGTGGTGCTCCGACACCCAGAAACGATGGTAGCCGAGCTGTTCCGCCAGCACGCCCATCTCGACCGTGTCACGGATGGTCTCCGCCGGGTCGACCCCGACGGCGGCGGTGGATTGGTCGAGGACTGAAAATCTCACAAGCGTCTCGGCTTCCCAGGTCTGCAGCGCACTTACGCCATTGTTAGCGGCGGCGTCGGCGGGGTGCAAGCGGCCGCTGAAACGTATGGCCCCGTTTTTGCTTGGTTGTGCGATGAAAGAAATAACCAACAAAAGGTAGAGGAGTGTGAAGCGGTGGATTATTCGAGAGAAGCGTCGATCGGCATTCTTAACACATTGTTTACGAACGGCTATTCCCAACAATCGCAGCATTCGAGTGCAAACGATGCGATCAAGCGGATTGGCGGCCACGCGGTAAATACGTCCGGCAAGGCGGCAGTTCATGCCGAGTACGAGGCGATCCAACGACAAATATCCGAGATGACGAAGGCCGAATTAAGCGCGGCGCTGCAGACGAAGAATTTGAATGTCTCGACGGAGGACTTCATCGCGTTTCTGAAATCCAGCGGTCAGTCGACGGCGGACGGCTATGGCGCCGACGCCGAATGGGATCCGTCCAACCCGTACGAGACGCGGTTCAGGCACACGGCTGCGACGCATTTCGCGTTCACGGCGCTCCCCGAGCTTTCGTCGGTCAACAGTGGTTTGGGTTTCATTCCAGGCGATATCTTCACGAGTAACAGCAAACAGGCGTTGCTCAGCCATCAGCGCCAAGGTGTCGAGAAGCTGTTAGGTGAGTTGCAGCTGGAGCAAGAAGTGCAGAAGGAATTCGGCGCCGACGCGAAGATCGCCTTCGATCAGCGGGCGGGGAACTACATCGTCCTGAAACCCGGCGACATCGGTTACGATCAGGTGAACACCGGGGCCGAGGCGTTGTCCGACACTTACGATTTCTTCCGCAAGGGTTTTGCCGACATCAATGACTTTGCCGATATTTTTGCGAAGTACGGGTACCCGGTTTAGACGCCGGGTCTACTCGCCGTCCAATTCCCTGAGATGACCGAGCAGCGCGTCTTTCAGTTTCGCGAACCCGAAGTTCTTAATGACCACGTCGCGGAATTGCCGCCGGTTGTCCGGATTGACCAAGTCGCGCGCGGCGTTCCAATCGATCGGATGCTGTTCGTTGTACAGGACGTGACTGAACGTGTTCGTGACTTGCTCGGGATATGTGCCCGGGGTCATGTAGGTCAGACCGCCACAGGCGCCGATCTCCATCGCAACCATGCCTTGGGTCTCCCTGTGGGTCGGCATGAATATGTGGGTCTTGCGGTAGAACGGCGCGATTTCATCGAACGGAATGATCTTGAAGCCGTCGGTTCGGGAATCAACGGCGGAGGTCAACGTCGCGTCGTCCGGGTTTTCGACGATGCCGTCCTTCGATTGATAATAGACGCGCAGCGGGTAGGGGCAGCGCCGCAGCTGCTCGGCGACCAAATGCTGATACGCATGGCGGTCCAGAAAATGGTCGACGAACACCGTGATGATGTCGTCGTCCTGCTCGGGATACAGGACATCGTCGAAAACGAACTTCGGTAGCCTGCGATAATGGGCCGCGTGTGGGGGACCGTTCTCGTAAAAGTAAAAGTAGATATCCTCGATGTTGACCCGGGGATCGGTCGGTACATCGCCGAAGTCGACAACGAACCGTGCGTTTTGGCGAAGACGCGCGCCATCCAGGTTCAGCTTCGCGACGGGCCGCACACCGGCCAGGAACAAGAAATCGAACCGGGCGTCTTCGGGGGGATAGCCGTCAAACAGCGTCGTTTCCATCTCGTCGGAGACGCAGCGCGCGACCGCTTTTTGGATGACATACGCCCACGGGCGATTGTTAAAAACGCAAATGGCGGCTGTTTTCATATTTCAGGGACTTCCGGGCGGTGTTGGACGGTCTGTAGACCCCCGGAATACTTGCACTGACGCCGCGCGCCATCAACAGCGGAAACCCTGCATCGCGGTTGGTGGCTCTTAGGCCCGAGGCCGGACCACGGGAAAAAACCGCACAGGGCACGACTCTGTCATCCAAACGACAAATAGCCACGTACTCTTTGTGATAAACACAACGACATATTCAGGGAGTCATATTCTATGCATACGCAGACATCGGCGGGCTTCGACGATTTATGTCGTTTCGCCGAACAGCTTATCCATCAGAACCCAAAGCGTGGTCCGCTTGGTGAGGCGTCGATCCTCTCCGGCGCCCGGGCCAACGGCTGGATCGACCAACGCGGCAACATCACACGCGACGGTCAGGAACTATTGCGCGCCGCGCGCGGGGCTCACGACTGATCGGCGGCACTCCCCCCCACAACGCCCCACTCGGTCGTTTGTGCGGTTCCTCAATGATCTGTTTGTTGAGGATCCGCACCGCCCCGACCATCAACAAACGCATATCCTCGACGATGTAATCCGCGAGCGCCGCATCGTCGATGTGGTCGCCGTCGATATCCAGGCGAAAGCCTTGGCCCTGCAGTCCACCGCCGTTGGAGAAGTCGATCTCGAAATCGAACATCACGCGCTTGTCGGTCATTTGTTGTCTCCTTGCGGCAAGTCGGTGCGACGAACTTAAAGCCGACGGCCGTCCCACCGCACGCCAATCCTCTTTATCGAAACATTACAAAGCGTGATGGGTATCCGCTGAAACCGTTGGACCTCGCGGCGCGCGGGGGTCAGAGTGACACGCAGCAATGAAGCCTTAGGAGCCGCCGGTGCGAGACCACACGATCAGCCTGAGCCTTGGGGCGACGACCATCCAGTTTACCTTCGATCTGGATTCGCCCGTGCATCACACCATCGCAGGCGAAATGCAGCAAAAGGGCGCCTATGAGCCCGGCACCACCAAGTGGCTTGGCCGGGTGCTGCGGCCGGGCGACGTGTTCGTCGATGTCGGCGCGCACATCGGCTATTTCTCGCTGATTGCCGCCGCCATGGTCGGCCCGTCGGGCAAGGTCATATCGGTCGAACCGGTCGACGAGAACTTCGCACGATTGAGCGCGCACAAGACGGCGAACGGGTTGGCGCAGATGCACTGCGTGCAGGCCGTCGTCAGTGACAGCGACGGCGAGGCGACGCTGCACATCAACAAAGACAACGACGGCGGTCATGCCCTGTGGGATCCCCGCGATCATCCAGCGAACGACAAGACCCGCGCCGAACCGGAAGCCCGCACCGTGCGGTCAACGACGTTGCCGGCGCTTCTCGACGATCACGGCTGCACGCATGTTCGGCTGATGAAAATCGACACCGAGGGGGCGGAACCGACCGTCCTGCGCGGCGCGGCGGATATCCTGCGCGCCGGTGCGGTCGATTTCATCGTCGCCGAGGTCAATGCCGGTGGATTGATCCACATGGGCGACAGCGTCGACACGTTCTTTGCGCTTGCCCGCGATCTTGGGTTCGTCATTTGTCTGCCGCGCGACGACGGGGCACCGCCGCCGCTGTTGCTCGAGACCAACCGGCCGGACGAAAAGTTTGTCTATAATGTGCTGCTGGTCCGGCCCGAGGCGTTGGCCAGTCTTTGAGGCTTATGCCCCTGGTTTGCCGTTGGCCGCCTGTTGGCGCGCCAATTCCACCATGTAGTTGGCGATATGCTTGCGGGCCCCGGCTTGGCCGGCGAACGCCATGCCGATCCGGTCGAGGAACTCGTAGGTCGAGCCTTCGGGAAGCAACGGCTTCGATCCCCCCTCAAGGACGGCGAGCGAGTTGACCATATGCGCCGCCAACTGGAACGACGGCGGTGGGTTGTTGTAGTTCTCGTCGAAGATTCGCACCAGCAAGCGTTGCTTGCGCTCTTCGTCGAAGGCCTCGATTTGATGGCGGATGTAGGCGGCGACCAGGAACGCGCCGGCCCGGTATGGATTATCGCCGCCCGCGATCTCGTCCAGAACCTCTGACCGCGCGGCTTCTGAATGCCCTTGAATCTCTTTGATCAACGCCGCATTGGCGGGCAGAAAAATCCCGAGCGCCGAGCGCAGCGCCTTTTCCGCGCGTTCCGTCTTGCCGAACCCAAACATGGCCACCGTTCAACCGAAAATAGTCGTCCGGATCAACCTATTTTTTGTGAAATCATGTTGCGCCCGTGTGCGGCGGCGGCGAACCGGATGCACCGCGGCTATCGGCCGGGTCCGCGCCGCGAAGGGCCTGATCGGTTCGTGCTAGGTCGGCGGATGGCGTTTCGGCCAGTTGATCAACGCCACGCCGAAAAGCGCCGCGGCAATACCCACGGCGATCCCAAGCGTCAGCATCTCGCCCAGCAACAACATGCCCAACACGACGCCAACACCGGCACGCAGGTAACTTTGGCTCGCGGTGCCGATCGATCCGATGGTGTTGAGCAAACGGAAATAGATGATCAAGGCGATACCGGTGCAGGCGATCGACAGCGTGGCGACAGCCGCGAGCGCGCCGGACGATGGCCGCAAGGACCAGGGCTGATCGATCACCAGGGCCAAGGGGACCAACACCACCGTCGCGCAGAGCAGGGTCCCCGTCGCCGATGTCAACGGAGAGAGGTGGCCGAGGCGCTTGCCGTATATCGCCGCCACCGCGTACATCATCGCCCCCAGCAGACACGCCAACTGCCCAAGGGTGGACTCTCCAAGTCCTTTCAAGACGTCGATCCCGACGATCAAAACCACACCCGCCAGACCGATCAGCGCGCCCGCCAGTCTTGTCGGCGTCGCCGGTTCGTGGCGGAACCACAACGCGGTGAGCAGAAACACGAAAATCGGCGACGTCGAATTGAGGACGCTTGCGAGGCCGGCATCCACGTACTGTTGACCCCACGCCAACACCGTCCACGCGCCGGTGCTGTTCAAGATGGATTGCACGAACAACTTGCGCCATGTCATCCGGTCGGTGGGCAATCGCTCGCGCCGCGCCGCCATGATCAGGCCAAGCAACACCGTGGCACCGGCGACGCGAAGCGCGATCAGCGTCAACGGCGGAATCTCGGCGACAGCGATTTTGATGAACAGATAAGACGACCCCCAAAGCAGCGCGAGCGCAAACAGCAGGGGGATTTCCGACCGAAGTGACGGTGCGGTCACGGGGTTTCGTGCGCGGCGCGGCTGTCTTGGGGGGCCTCGTCACGTTCGTCCATTCCGTAATCGCGAATGACGCTGGCGATCCGCAGCCGATAGTCGGCAAAGATACCGCTGCGTCCCGCCGCCTGCGCCTGCCGATGCGCGCTGACATTGCGCCAGGCTTTCACCGCGTCTTCATCGCGAAAGAACGACAACGACAAAAGTTTTTCCGGGTTCGTGAGGCTCTGGAAGCGCTCGACCGAGATGAAGCCGTCGATCGTCTCCAATTCGCTGCGCAAATTCGCGGCGATGTCCAAGTAACCTTCGGTGCGGCCGTCGGCAGGCGTGACTTCGAAGATAACGGCGATCATGGTGTTGTCCTCTCATGATGGGGCGCGGACGCTAACCTCAGAAACGTGCGATCCTCGCGCAGGATGAATTTCTCCGATTGGGCGAACGCATAGTTCTCGCGGCCGAGCGGATCGTCGGCCAAGCGGGCGCGGTACGCCTCGTACTCGGCCAAACTCCCTACGTTGTAAATCCCATAGGCGAGAGTCGTCGACCCTTCGTGCGGCGCGAAGTAGCCGATCAGGTCAGCGCCGCAGCGCGGAATCGCCTGACCCCAGTTCTGCGCATACCGCACGAACGAGTCCTTCTTGGTCGGGTCGATGTGATAACGAATGACACACGTCAGCATCTGGGGCTCCTTTTCAATTTGCCGACGTTCAATTTATCCCCTTGGTTGACGTTGATGTTTCGATTACCATCGAACTATGAAAGAAGGACCCGATATCGCCCACATCGCCAGCCTGATCGGCGACCCGGCGCGCGCCAACATGCTGTCGGCGTTGATGAGCGGCAAGGCGCTGACGGCCACGGAATTGGCGATGGAGGCCGGCATCACCAGCCAGACCGCCAGCACGCATCTGTCGAAGTTGCATGACGGCGGATTGGTCCGCCCGCGCAAGCAGGGCCGCTACAAATACTTTGCGCTGGCCAGCGACGATGTCGCCAGGGTGCTGGAGGGGCTGATGGGTCTTGCCGCTGGGGCCGGATATCTGCGGACGCGCACGGGCCCAAAGGACCCGGCGCTCCGGAAAGCGCGGGTTTGCTATAATCACTTGGCGGGTGATATGGGCGTTGAAATGTTCGACAGCATGACCGCGCGCGGTCTGATTGTCGGCCAAGGCGACGACATATCGCTCACCGATGGCGGGCGTGCGTTCGTGACCGGGTTGGGTATCGATCTCGATGCCCTGAGCCGCGGCAAGACGCCGCTTTGCCGTGAATGCTTGGATTGGAGCGAACGACGGTCGCATTTGGCCGGCAGCCTGGGCCGAAGTCTATTGACCTATTTCGAAGACAAAAAATGGGCGCGCCGCGACCGGGAGACCCGGGTCGTCGCATTCACGAAACGCGGTGAAACGCAGTTCCGCGCGCTGTTTCCCCACGTTCCCTGAAAAGGGAACGCCCCGCCATCCGCCGGGGGGAACGGACAACGGGGCGCGGGGGCCGGCGAAGGAGAGACGCCGGAACTTGTTAGGATCAGAAGGTGTAGACGACGAAGGCGCCGGCGGTGAACGCGCCCTCTTCTTCGGTGATCGGGCTGTCGGCGGCATCGCCGACCAGGCGGCTGTAGCCGGCGGTGCCGGTCACGCTCCAGTTTTCTGTGAACGCATAGCGGCTCATGGCTTCAACGCCGACGCTGTAGAACCCGCCGTCGGCGTCGTACCGGTCGAACGCGCTGCGCGATGCTTGCGCGCTGTCGACGCCGAAGAAGCTCTGTGTGAAATCGTCGCTGCCAAACTTCACCACGGGTCCGGCGCTGACGATCCATTTTTGGTTGATCGGCATGCCGTAGGCCGCGGCGAGTTCACCGTGCACGCCGTCGTGCCCGTCGCCGACGTCGCCATATACTTCGGCGCTGAAGCTGACCGGCCCGATGCCCAGTTCGCCGAACAGGCCCAACTCCGCCGTGTCGTCGATATCGCCGAGACCGTTCAGCCGCGAGTTGTCATCCTCGTCACGGCCGAAGGCGTACCGCACGGACCCGCCGAAATTGTAACTGTCGAACACACCGAACAACGGCCGCGCCGCGGCGTCTTCGTTGACGATGTAGCCGCCGAGCCCCTTGCGGGTGCTCAGGAACAGCCGGTCCCGCCATTCGATGTCGATCACCGGCACCGGCGACAGTTCCATGTCGTCGCTGCCCATGTACTCCGGTGCGAAGATGGCGCCTGCTCCGACGCTGATATCCCAGTCACTCGTATTCTCGTGCCCGTCGGCGAGGGCGGCGGACGGCCGCAACGCCAGCAGCACACCGGCGGCGGTGAACAGCACGACGAACAGCGCCGCGTAATGGCGGCGGACGCGCCGGGTCCGGCGGGACGGGGGCAATTCCTTTACAATCAAACCTTTCGAATAAACGTGCATGGCCTATCGGCTCCTTTTTGTTTGCGTAATGGGTCACTCTGGCGCGGAGCAATACGCATGAAAGCTTTCGGCAAGCTTTCCTTTTCAAGGTAAAACCGAATTTAGAAACAGGAGACGGACCGCCATGCGGATTCTGTTGGTTGAAGACAATGCGGACCTATCGGAGGCGATCGCGCGGCGTTTCCGTCTGGACGGGTTCAATGTCGACGTGTTCGATCGGACCGACGATGCGGACGAGGCGCTGCAGCAGGTCGACTACGCCGTGGTGCTGCTCGACATCATGCTGACGGACGGCTCCGGCCTCGATCTGCTGGCCGCCGTGCGCAAGCGCGGCGACGCCACGCCGGTGTTGATGTTGACCGCGTTGGACGGCATCTCGGACCGGATCAAGGGGCTGGACGCCGGCGCCGACGACTACTTGACCAAACCGTTCGATACCGACGAGTTGCTGGCGCGGGTGCGCGCCTTGCTGCGCCGCCGTGCCACGCCCATCGTCAAGACGCTGGAGGTCGGCCCCATCGCCATCGATATCGCAGGCCGCACCGCGGCGGTGGGCGAGCACGCCTTGCCCCTGTCCCGGACCGAGTTCCTGTTGCTGGAGTGCCTGGCGCGCAACGAGAACCGGGTCTGCTCCAAGGATCAGATCGGCAACGCCATTTATTCGTTCGACGACGAGTGGAACGAAACCGCGATCGAGGTGCACGTGCACCGGTTGCGCAAGAAACTTGCCGCCGTCGACGGCTCCCCCAAGATCAAGTCGCTCAGGGGGCTCGGCTACATGCTGCACCGGGACGGAGATGCGGCATGACGGCCTGTAAGACATACTCGATCCGCCGCAAACTGTTTTTCCGGATATCCGCGGTGATCCTCGGCGCGTTCTTCCTGTTCGTCGGGATCCTGTTTCTGGAATTCCAATTCGGCGCCGACGAAGCGCAGGAACAGAGCATCATCGGGATTGCCACGAAGCTGCAGCATCACCCGGAACGGTTCAGCTTTTCCGGGCTTAGTCCGGGCGAGGCCAAGGGGGAGCGATTGCCGATCGACGGAATCAGTATCGGCAGCGTCGACGGCCGCGTCGTCGCCTTGCCGACGCGGTGGCGGCCGGATGTCCTGATGACGCCGCCGCTGGAGCATGATGACCGCATGGCGATCTTGACCCGCGAGCAAGGCACCGGGGTTCAGCTGTTCACCTTCGTGTTCTTGATGGACGGCGAGGACCTTGGATTGCCCGATCCAGAGTACGTGGTCCACATCAGCCGGCCGCTGTCCAACTTCGATCCGATCGTCCGAAGCTTCCTGTATCTCAACATCGAAGAATTGTGGTGGATGTTTGCGCTGTTGATTGTGGTCGCCGTCTACATCACCAAGCGGACCATCGACGGCGCCATGCAGTCGGTCAGCGGCGCGGCTGAGGTTGCCGACAGCATTGACATCGACCGCTTGGACGTGCGGCTGCCGACAGACGACCTGCCGGTTGAGGTGCTGCCGCTTGCGACCAAGACCAACGACGCCCTCGACCGGTTGGAAGAGATCATTCGTGCCGAACGCAGTTTTACATCAAGTGCGGCGCACGAGCTGCGGACCCCCCTCGCGGTGCTGCGCTCCAAACTTGAGCAACTGCCCGACGGTGAGGTGCGGACCGATACCCTTCGCCGTATCGACGGCCTGTCTCGGATCGTCGGCCAATTGCTGCAATTGGCGCGCGTCGATGCGTGGCAACCGGACCCGGCGAACGAGGGCGACGCCGATGCCGTTGCGCGCGAGATCGTCAGCGAGTTTTCGCCCCGCGCCGTGCACGCCGGGGGTGACGTGTCGTTTCGCGCCGAGACCCATACGCCCTGGCGGGTCGACCGGGTGTTGCTGGAGATCCTGTTGGTCAATCTTTTGGAGAACGCCCTCAAACACGGCGCCAGCCCGGCGGCCATCGATGTCGCCGTCGCCGCCGATGGATTGACCGTCGACGACAACGGCCCCGGCATTCCGCCGGAGGACCGTGCCGATGCCGTGAAGCCGTTCTGGCGCGCCGACCGGGCCCGCAAGGACGGCGTCGGGATCGGCCTGGCGTTGGCGGCGCGCATCGCCGAGCAACTGGGGGGCGCGTTGGAGATCGACGAGAGCCCCGGCGGCGGATGCCGGGTGCGGTTGGTGCGGGCGGCGGCTTGAGCGTCAGCGCACGGCGCCGACCGCCAATCCGCGCAATGCGGCGGTGACCCGGTCCGACACGCCGAGCTTCACATAGATCCGCCTGAGGTACGTGTCGACGGTATAGGTGGAGATGCCGAGCAACTCGCCGATCACCGCGTTGCTCTTGCCGCGCGCCACCCACTCCAGGATCTCCCGCTCACGGGGTGACAGCACCAATGGCTCCGCCGTCTGTTGGCGAAGCAGATCGCAGTATTGCAAATGACCAACCTGGCAGGCCCATTGCAACATCGCCGCGTCGGCGTCGCCGATGCCGGTTTCGCGCCGCGGCTTGCCGAAACCAATGCCGCAATAGCCGTTGCGCCCCCGAGGTCCGAACACCGGCACCGCCAATCCGTTTCCCAAATGCGCTTTGGTGAGATCGCGGATGTAGGCTTTTTCCTCTTGGCGCAAATTCGGAAACTTGCGCGCTTCGCTCCACCAGAACGGCGTGGTGGTCGAAAGCGCATGCCGCGGGATCGGGTCGATTTCGAAGTAGCGGCGCTTGATGTATCGCTCGACCCAGGCCTTCGGAAAACCGTAGGTGGCAATGGTAATCGTCGGCGTGTAATCCGCCGCCCCCACCGGGGGCAGGTGATGATAACTCATCATCTTCACTTTATGGCCGCGCAAGAAGCCGACGCAGACGTGCCGCAGCGCCTGAAACGTCCGGGCGTTCCGAACGTCGAGACAATATTTGAAGATGCCATGCTCGGTGGCGCCGTCACGCATACCGAATCTATCCCGTCACGGTGGCCGCGAGACACGAAACAACACGCGCCGCGTGGCCAAGGAAACGATCTTGCGAAAGTGTCGCATGACCTACGTGTTTTCCGCAAACGTAGCAATTCGGATCGTGCCGAGCGCCCGCATAGACGGACAAAAAGTATTTTAAAAACAATAAGTTATTTCTTTCATGCGCAATCGAGTTCGACATGCGCGTCCCGTAAATGCGGGACGCGACAACTACCCGTTTACCGCGTAACGTCCGCGCACTTGAACAACGCGGCCCGGAGATGGCGAGGGGATATGGATCCCGCCTCGGGGGACGCTCTACGACATAATTCTTGACGATTTGGGTGGGATCACTGCGATGCCGGCGACGACCATACTCGTGTATGACGACGACCTTTGTATGTGCAATCTCGTGCGCCGGGCGGCGCACGCCAGTGGCGGAGATACGCTTCTGGCGCACGACAAGGAGACATTTCTCGATGCCTTGGCGGAGCCGGTTTCGGTTGTCGTCATGAGCATCACGGTGCCGCGGTTCGACGCATTCGAGGCGGTAAAACACCTAGATGAGCTGGAGTTTACGGCGCCGCTGCTGCTGGTCGCGAAGGCGGGGGATGGGATGCTCGACTTGGCGCACCGCTTCGCCGCCGATCACGGGCTGGATGTCATGGGCACCATGACCAAACCGCTCAGCTTCGACGTTCTGACGGCGATGCTGGAATACGCGATATTGGGAACGACGCAAGCCTGAACGCGCCTGAAATCAGGTGACCCTATGCCGCGGCGTCTTCGGCGATCATATCGGCGGCCTTTTCAGCGATCATGATGGTCGGGGCGTTGGTGTTGCCCGAGACGATCGCCGGCATGATGGAAGCGTCGACGACCCGCAACCGCCCGATGCCGTGAACCCGGAGCCGTTCGTCGACCACGGCGGTCGCGTCGGTGCCCATCTTGCAGGTGCTGGTCGGGTGATAGATGGTCTGCGCAATGCTGCGCGCACTATCGAGAATCTGCTCGTCCGTTTCCACGTCCGGACCCGGCAGGTGCTCGCGCACGATGAACGGGTTGAGCGCGGAGGTGCCCACGAGCTTGCGAGTGAACTTGATGGAATCGACCGCCGTCTGCTGATCCATCGGCGTCGAGAGATAGTTCGGATGGATTGCCGGATACGCCTTGGGATCGGGGGAGGTGATTTCGAGCCGACCTTTGCTTTCCGGACGCAGCTGGCACACCGACAGCGTGACACCCGGGAACGGATGCATGACGAGCCCCGGCTTGTCGGCGCTGAGCGGCTGAAAGTGATATTGAATGTCCGGCGTATCCAGGCCGGGCCGCGATTTGGCGAAAATGCATACTTGGCTGGCGCCCATGCTCATCGGTCCGGTGCGGGCGAACACGTACTGCATGCCGATTTTCATGCGGCCGATCCAGCTGTTGATCTCGTCGTTCAGGGTCGGGACGTTGACCTCGTAAACGGTGCGGATCTGCAAGTGATCCTGCAGGTTGGCGCCGACGCCGGGCATGTCCTTGACGACGTTGATGCCGTGTTGCTGCAGCAGCGCGCCGGGGCCGATCCCCGACAACTGCAGGATCTGCGGCGAGCCGATAGCGCCGGCCGACAGGATCACCTCGCCGCCCTCTTTCAACATGAAGGCGCGGCTCTGTCCTTTGACCGACATTTGCACGCCGACAGTGTCGGTGCCGTCCAGCAGCACCTTCTCGCCAAGTGCGTGGGTCACGACCTCCAGGTTGGCGCGGCTCTTCACCGGGTTCAGGAACCCGACCGCGGTCGAGCACCGCCGACCGTTGCGGGCGGTTTGCTGGAAGTACCCCGCCCCCTCTTGCTCGGCGCCGTTGAAGTCTTCGTTGCGCGCGACCCCGACTTCGGCGGCGGCTTCGATCAACGCTTCGCAGATGTCGCGCTTGGCGCGCATGTTTTGCACCGAAAGGCCGCCACCCGTGCCGTGAAAATCGTCGGCCCCGTTTTGCTGATCCTCGGATTTACGGAAGTACGGCAGCACGTCCTCATAGGACCAGCCGGCATTGCCCAGCTGCCGCCAATGGTCGTAGTCCTCGCGCTGCCCGCGGATATACAGCAGTCCGTTGATGGAACTCGACCCACCCAAGGTCTTGCCCCGCGGCCAATCGATGGACCGCCCGTTCAGGCCCGGATCCGGCTCCGTCTGGTAGCTCCAATCGGTCATGGGATTGTGCAGCGTCTTGAAGTACCCGACGGGCACGTGAATCCACGGGTACCAATCCTTGCCGCCGGCCTCCAACAGCAAGACCCGTTTCGACGCATCCGCGCTCAGTCGGTTGGCCAACACACATCCTGCCGAGCCGGCGCCGACGATGATGTAATCGTAGGTTTCTGCCGATGCAGCGTTCATGTTCTTGGCCCCCAACCATCATTGTTATGGACGCTCGTAAGACGCCATATTGTGCGCCTCTCGCCCTCTTTGTTGCGATGCAAAATTACATATTTGCACTGCAACATTATCATATTGCATCGCAAAATTACGTTGCAACGTAATTATACTACAACTTCGCTTGCATTGAGACATTAACGTCGCAATAATGAGACATCAAATATGAAATTCTGCGGATCGGCCGGAGGGCGGCCACACCGCATTTCACAGGGAGAAGGCGTCATGCTTCAAGACAAACTCAAGAACATCTCCAGGCGCGATCTAATGCGCCTGTTTGGCCAGTACGGCAAAATGTCCGTATTGCTGGCCGCCGGATCTATGACCGGCGCGATCACGTTGCCGCGGTTGGCACAGGCCGCCAATTCGACGTACGAAAAGCGTTTTAAGAACGAGCCTCAGTTTGAACTGAAATTCGGCGCGGCCGGCTTTAACGAGCGCAACACCCTGATCGAGCGGGCGGGCGTTCTTGAGTTTACCCGTGACCTCGAGGAGCGCACCGAAGGGGCGATCCGGATCGAGTTCATCGGCAACAACCAGATCTGCAACCAGCTCGACTGCGTCAAGAAAGCGCAGCAAGGCATCGTCGACATCTACGCCGCGTCGACCCAGAACTCCGCTGGTGGGGCGCCGTATCTGAACGTCCTCGACTATGCGTACATGTTCCCGACACGGGCGTCGCAGTATCACTTCTTCTATCACCCGATGAGCCAGAAGATCTTCCGCGATCCGCTGCGGACCCGTCACGGTGTGCACTTCCTGTTCACCCACGCGGAACTGCGCGGTATCCCGATGGGCCTCAAGTGGAAAGGCAAGCCCTTAGTCAAGAGCGTCACCGAGTTGGCCGGTACGAAGAACCGCGTCACGGGCACGCAGCTCGGCCGGATCGCGATGAACCTCATGAACCTCAACCCGACGCCGATTGCGTGGGAAGAGTTCCTCGACGGTCTGAAACAAGGTCTCATCGACGGTGGGGAAACCTGGGCGTCGGCGGTTGCGTACGCCAACATGTCGCCGGTCGTTTCGCAGTTCGTGAACCTCGAGTTCTTCTGCGGCACCGAGCACACGGCCATGAACGCATCGAAGTTCGACAGCCTGCCGGGTGAACTGCAAGACGCCGTTATGGAGTCGTCCTACGCGACGCAAATGTTCGTCCAAGCGGCGAACGAGGTTGCGCTGATCAACACCGTTGGTTTCTCTGATCCGCAGCACCCCGGCACCATCTTCGCCGAAAACAATGTCGGCGTGGCTTTCTTGACCAAAGAAGCCAAGAGAGAAGCCGAAGAAATGTGCTCGCCCGAATTCCACGAAAGTGAATGGGCACAATGGCGCGATCGTCTGGACAACTGGTCCGGTGGCAACGACACCTACAAGACCATCTACGACATCGCTCGGGAAATTCCCGAAGACACGTTGGCAGAAAACGTCGAAGCCCGCCGCTGGTGGCGTTCGTAGTAGAGGCCGACGATCATCCGAAAGCAGATGGGGACGGCTTAACCGGCCGTCCCCTGACTTTCCTTTTGCACCGGATCACAACCGTGCCGCGTGACAGGTGAGGTATATTCGGTGTCAAATGGTGGAGACTCTAAAACACCAATAGACTGAGGACAGGGGCATGGGGGCTTTAGGCAAAGCATTACGCTGGCTGGACGATAACGCCGAGAAAACAATCATCGTCGTCGCTTATGGTACGATGACGGCCATCATTTTCGTCGAAGTCATCAGACGATACACCATCGCGCAACAAGCCCCGTGGTCCACCACGGTGCCGGTCTATCTGTTCCTATGGATCGCTTGGATCGGTTGTGCGTACAACGTGCGTCGCCGCTCGCACTTGCGGTTCGAAGAATTCCGCCGACGGCTCCCCCGCAACCTCCAGTTCGGTACTCTGTGCCTGGATGCTGTGCTCTGGCTGACCATGGCGACGGTGGTGATGTGGTACGCCATCGAATACGTCCAGTTGCTGCACATGAACTTCGCGATCGTGCCGGGCACTGACGACATCCAGCAATGGTGGTTCTACATGGCGACACCGATTGGATGGGGCATCCTGATTATCCGTGTCATTCAGAATTTCATTGAAGATCTAGACGATTTTCGCAACGGACGAGAGTTGCGAATGACCGTCTCGATTACAAGCGATTGACGCGGGGGGGATAGCATCATGGAAGGATTAGGGATTGCAGTCTGCTCGCTCGTCGGCGTTGCGTTCTTTTTGTATGGCGTGCCGATCATGCTGGTTATCGGATTGTGGAGTATCGCCGTTTCTTTGGTTATCGATCTCCGGATCGCCAACGTCAGTTTCACCTTGTTCGAGGGTCTGAACTTCTTCGGCCTGTTGGC
Source organism: Rhodospirillales bacterium (assembly GCA_965601835.1). Classification (GTDB taxonomy): domain Bacteria; phylum Pseudomonadota; class Alphaproteobacteria; order Rhodospirillales; family Casp-alpha2; genus UBA4479. The sequence goes on along the minus strand of OZ271842.1, from coordinate 2,305,001 downwards.
ATTGCCGCTGTTCATCTTCACCGGTGACTTGATCAACGCCGCCGGGATCGCCAAACGACTGACCGACTTTGCGTACTCGATGCTCGGTTGGCTGCGCGGCGGCCTCGCCATGGCGGCGCTCGGAGCGTGTGGTCTGTTCGCCGCGATCTCCGGGTCGAACTCGGCCACGGCCGCGACCATCGGCTCGATCATGCACCCGGAAATGAAACGCAACGGCTTCGACGAACGGTTCTCGGCGGCCACCGTGGCGTCCGGCGGCACGGTCGGAATCATCATCCCGCCGTCGATTATCTTCACGGTGTACGGCTTCATCATGAGCCAGTCGATTTCCGAGTTGTTCATCGCCGGCCTGGTTCCAGGCCTTTTGATGGTCGGCGCGATGATGGTGGCCGCCTGGTGGATGTCGCGGAAAAACAAATGGGGTACGATCATCAAGTTCGAGCCGCTGCAAGCCCTCAAGCTCGGGGCCAGCGCTTGGCTCGGTTTCGTTGCCATCTTCATGATCCTGTGGGGCATCTATACCGGCGTGTTCTCGCCGACCGAGGCGGCGGGCGTAGCCGCTGGATTCTGTTTGATTGCCGGCCTGTTGATTACCCGCGAGATCAAGTTCAAGGAAATCCCCGGCATCATGATGAAATCCGGCCAGATCGCCGGCATTCTGGCGCCGCTGATCGCGGTGTCGGTGGTCATGCAGCAGGTGTTGTCGGCGCTCGGCGCGAACGAGATCATCGCCGACGCGATTGCCTCGCTCGGCAGCTACTACGCGATCCTGTTCGCCTGCATGTTCGTCGTGTTCATCGTCGGCATGGTGCTGGAAAGCCTGCCGGTGACGCTCATCCTGGCGCCGATCCTCGGTCCTATCGCGGTCGAGGCCGGCGTGCACCCGATTCACTTCGGGGTCGTGTTCCTGGTTGGCGCGGCCATCGGCTTTATCACGCCACCCTACGGGCTGAACCTATACGTCGCCAGTAGTGTGACAGGGGTGCCATACCTAAGGATTGTGCGTTTCGTCCTGGCGTATCTGATGGCGCTGGTAATTGCGTGGTTCTCGATCGCGCTGCTGCCGCAACTGTCGATGGCGCTGGTCAATCTGCAAAGGGTGTCTCAAGGGCTACCCGCCTACTAACGGAACTGGGGTAAGCGATGTCTTCGGACACCACCGGCTCGCGGTCCCTGCGGGCCCTGGAAATTGTCGAGTTCGTGGCGCGGGCATCGCACCCGGTGGCGGTGTCCGATATCACCGCCGCGCTGGAACTGCCGCGTCCGACGGTGCACCGTCTGATTTCGCTGTTGCTCGACGAACGCTTCCTGCAGCGCGATCCCGCGACCCGGCGTCTGATCGTCGGCGCCAGGGTCCTCGGGTTCGGGGTCGCGGCATTGACCCGTCCCGACGTGCGCGGCGCACGCCGGGCGGTGCTGCAGGATGTCGCCGACCGCACCCAGGAAACCGTCAATCTGTCGATGCCGGACGGCGACCACATGGTCTATGTCGACCGGGTCGAGACCGACTGGCCGCTCAGGCTTCAGTTCGCCATCGGCAGCCACGTGCCGCTGTACTGCACGGCGGGGGGCAAGCTTTATCTCAGCCAACTGCCGTCCGAAACGCGCAGCACGTTGATCCACAGTTTGCCGTTGAAGCGCATGACCCCGAACACGATCACAGATCCCGTCGCGCTGCGCGCCGCGGTGAACAAGATCGCCCAGGACGAGCTTGGCGTCGACGACGAGGAACTGCTGCAAGGGATGGTGGCCGTTGCCGCCCCGGTGCGCGCGCCGGATGGCCGCATGCTGGGCTCGCTCGCGGTGCAGGCGCCGGTGGCCCGCTTCAGCCTCTCGGACCTGAAACAGTTTGAGGGCGTTCTCCGCGACGCAGCGATCAAGCTCGGCGATATCTTGGCGCCCGACGAAGAAGCGCAATCCTCGCGCGAGGCGGGCTGACCCGTCCGTTGTCTTTCCTGCCGTTGCTGGCTACAGTCGCAGTGTCGGGGTAACGCAGTCTCCCGGCCGATAGGCGCGGCCCGCGCCCAAGCACTGCGCTCACTCCCATGACAGGAGGACCGAGCGCATGGGCACCAACAACAACTTCATCACCGTTTCCGATTTGACGGCCGTTCTTGACGGCGCCGCGGCCATCACCGTGGTCGATGTCCGAAAACGGCCGGCCTTCGATCAATCCGACGGCATGATCGCGGGCGCGGTCTGGCGCGACCCGATGGATATCGATCGCTGGTTGGACGAGGTTCGCGGCCTTGGCCGGATCGTCGTCTACTGCGTGCATGGTCACGAGGTCAGCCAAGGCGCGGCGGCGGCACTGCGGGCCGACGGGATCGATGCGGTCTACCTTGAAGGCGGGTATGAGTCTTTCGCCGCGGCCGGCGGGCCGGTCATGGCGAAGCCCGACGCCTAGCCCACGGCTTGCACCAGCATCCCGACCGCGGTCGCCGCCAACACGCCAAGGGTCAAGATCTCGAACAGGTTCTGCCCGATCCGCGCCGACAACCAATGGCCCAGCATGTACCCGCCGAGCATCGGCGCCAGCATCCACGCCGCCAAGGTCGGCGCGCCCGCTGCGAAGCCGCCGCTGGCCAGTGTCATCCCGGCGATGCCCCAGAGCGACAGCCACAGAAACATGATCATCGCCGGCCGGGCGATGGCCTGTGCGGTCCGCTGCAATCCGAAATACACCAGCAACGGCGGTGCCGGCATCCCAAGACCGCCACCCATCAGGCCGCCGCAGACACCGACCACGGCCTCGCGCAACGGGTGCGCGGCGACGTCGGTCGCCGGCGGCGTCGCACGGGTGCGCCAGCGGCGCACGGCGATATAGATCAAGAATCCAATCAAGGTCGTGCCGACCATCAGCTTGATCAACTCATCCGGGGCTTGTCGCAGGAACCACACGCCGACCGGGGCACTGAGCACCGCACCGCATATAAACCGCGCCATCATCGGCCACGGCACGTCGCGCCACGCGCGCAGGGCCATGATCGTCATCATGGTGCCGCCGACCAGGATCGTCGCCTGGATCGCGGTCGGCGCCGGTAACACCAACAGGAACGCCGGCACGACCAACACGCCAAATCCGAACCCAGTGGCGCCTTGCAGCACCGAGGCAACGAAGGTCGCAAGCCCTAACCAAATCAGGATCGTGGGATCGAGGATCATGGCCGACGCGGTGCGGCCAGGGTGTCGCGGCGCACCAGCGTCGCCGGAAAGTGCCGCTCGTCGGGCGGTGGTGCGCCGTTGAGGTCGGCCAGCAGAACCTCGGCGGCGGCGCGGCCCATGGCCTCGGCTGGTACCTGCATGGTGGTGAGCGCGGGGCGGAACTCCGCCGCCCACGGCAGATCGTCGAAGCCGACGATGGAGATGTCGTCCGGTACCACCAGGTCCCGGTCGCGGCACGCCATGAGTGCGCCGACCGCCAACACATCGTTGCCGCACAGCACCGCCGTCGGGCGCTGCGGCGCGTCCAGAAGGCGCAACATCGCATCCCGTCCGGCGGACAGGTCGTATGGCATTTCGATCACCCGCGCCGGATCGAGGGTGCCGCCGGCGCCGGTCACGGCGTCGGCGAATCCCGCCAAACGGTCGCGGGCGCGGTCGTTCTCCGCCGTCAGGCCGGCGATGACCGCGATCTCCGTATGCCCCTCGGCGAGCACGGCGTCCGCGGCGTCGCGGGCGGCGGCACGGTTGTTGAACCCGACATACGGCAGATCGTCGCCGGCTTCGAACGCCCAGCTCAGGACATACGGCACCCCGTGCTGGGCGAGCCGCTCGAACACTTCGGGCCGGTGATCTTGGCCGACCAACATCAGCGCATCGATGCGCCGTGCGACCAAGGTGTCGACCATACCGGCCTCGGCATCCAAATCGTAATCGGAACTGGCCAACAGCAACGTGTAGCCGGCGGCCTGCAGCGGCGCTTGGAATGCGGCCAAGCCCTGCGCGAAAATCGCGTTATCCAAGGTCGGGATCACCGCACCGACCGTCATCGACCGGCGTGAGGCCAGGGTCTGGGCCGCGCCGTGCGGCACGTAGCCCAGCTCGCCGATCGCGGCCCGCACCCGGGCCAGACGCTCGGGCCGCACCCGGTCGGGGGTGTTCAACGCCCGCGATACCGTTGCCGTCGACACGCCGGCCTTGCGCGCGATGTCGTCGACCGTCGCACGCCCAGGTTTAACATGTTGATTTTTATTATTTTTCTGCATTATCGCACCCGCCGAAGCGGCCCTTGTGGGCGCTCTTGACTCTCGATGGTCGCTATGGTGTTATGAAAAATGTAAGCGCTTACATTTTGGTTGTACAGACCTTTTGTCGGCGCGTTTACGCCATTCACAACAGAACGGGCCCGCCGTGATCGTGTGCCGGGCCCTTGCGGAGGACGCCCCATCATGGCCATCGAGTATCTTAAGAAAGCGAGCAAGACACCCGCAACCGGAGAAGACGAAACGCGCAAGATCGTCTCCGACATGCTGCAGGAAATCGAAACCGAAGGTGAGGCAGCGGCGCAACGCTACGGCGAGAAACTGGACGGCTGGAACGGTAACATCCTGGTGACGGAAGAAGACATCGAAGCCGCCGCCGCGCAAGTGCCGCAGATCCTCAAAGACGATATCCAATTCGCCTACGACCGGGTGCGGTTGTTCGCCGAACGCCAGCGCGACAGCATTGGCGAATTCGAGACCGAATTGTCGCCGGGTCTGTGGGCCGGACAAAAACTGATCCCGATGAACGGCGCCGGGTGCTACGTGCCGGGCGGCCGCTACGCGCACGTCGCGTCTGCGATCATGAGCATCACCACCGCCAAGGTCGCGGGCGTCAAAAACGTCGTCGCGTGCTCGGCACCGTCGCAGGAGCGCGGGGGCATTCATCCGGCCATCCTCTACACGATGAAACTCTGCGGCGCCGATCACATGCTGGCGCTGGGCGGGGTGCAGGGTATCGCCGCCATGGCGTTCGGTCTGTTTACCGGCGTCAAATCCGACATCCTGGTCGGCCCGGGCAACCGGTTCGTCGCCGAGGCCAAACGGATGCTGTATGGCCGGGTCGGGATCGACCTGTTCGCCGGTCCGACCGAGATCGCGATCATCGCCGACAAGGACGCCGACCCCGAGGTCGTCGCCTACGATTTGGTCGGTCAAGCCGAGCACGGCCCGGATTCCCCGGCGTGGCTGATCACCACCAGCCGCGAACTGTCCGATGCGGTGACCGCGCGCATGGACGGCTTGATCGCCGCGCTGCCGGAGACCCAACGCCTGGCCGCCGAAGCGGCGTGGCGCGACTACGGCGAGATCGTGTTGTGCGACACCGACGAGGAAGCGGCGCAGGTCAGCGACGACTACGCACCGGAACACTTGGAAGTGCAGACCGAGAACCTGGACTGGTACGTCGATCGTCTGCGCAACTACGGCTCGCTGTTCGTCGGCGAGGAAACCACTGTGGCGTTCGGCGACAAGTGCTCGGGCACCAACCACATCCTACCGACCAAAGGGGCCGGCCACTACACGGGCGGCTTGTCGGTGCACAAGTTCATCAAGGTCGTCACCACCCAGCGTATGACCCAGGAAGCCAACCGCGACGTTGCCGCGGTTACCGCCCGCATCTCGCGGATGGAAGGTATGGAAGGGCATGCGCGGACCGGCGACGTCCGTTTGGAGAAATACTTCCCGAACGAGAAGTTCCAACTTTCGGCCTAAGGCCGAACGGACCGTTGGTATGTCCATGTTCGATCTGAACGGTCGCATTGCACTGATCACCGGCGCGTCGTCGGGGATCGGTGCACGTATGGCCCAGGCATTGTCGGCGGCGGGCGCAGGCGTGATCCTGGTGGCGCGCCGCACCGATACGCTCCGGGCCAAGGCCGACGAGATCGCGGTGGCGACCGGCGGCAAGACCGCGGCGGTGCCGTGCGATGTGTTGGCGGACGGGGCGGTCGACGCCCTTGCCGCCGATGCGCGTCAGGTCATGGGCGATCCCGACATCCTGGTCAACGCGGCCGGCGTCAACCTGCGCCAGCCATGGGATCAGGTGACGCCGGAAAGTTGGCGCCAGACCGTCGGGCTCAACTTGGATGTGCCGTTTTTTCTGGCCCGCGCGTTGGTCGGGCCCATGATCGACAAAGGTTATGGGCGGATCATCAACATCGCGTCCCTGCAATCGGCCCGCGCGTTCCCCAATTCCATGCCCTACGGGGCGTCGAAAGGCGGGATCACGCAGCTGACCCGGGCGATGGCCGAGGCATGGTCGCGCCACGGAGTGACCGCCAACGCCATCGCGCCCGGATTTTTCGAAACCGAATTGACGGCCCCTGTGTTCGACGATCCCGAGCTGGCGGCCAAGCAAGCGGCGGCGACGGCGATCGGCCGCAATGGCGAGTTGGAAGACCTGGACGGACCGACCGTGTTTTTCGCCAGTCCGGCCAGCGCCTACGTCACCGGTCAGGTGCTCGGCATCGACGGCGGCTATACGGCTAAATAACGGAGGAACCCATGCGTGCACTTGTGTACACCGGCCCCGAGGCCATCGAACTACAGGACGTACCCGTCCCCGAACCGAAAGACGGCGAGGTGCGCGTCACGGTCGAAGCGGTCGGTATCTGCGGCTCCGACATGCATGCGTATCTCGGCCACGATGACCGGCGTCCGGCGCCGCTGATCCTCGGCCACGAGGCGTGCGGCATCGCCGACGGCGGTATCTTCGATGGCTGCCGGGTCGCGATCAATCCGTTGGTCACCTGCGGTCGTTGCGACTATTGCCTGGGCGGCCGCGAGAACCTTTGCGCGGACCGGCAGATCATCTCCATGCCGCCGCGCCCGGGCGCTTTCGCCGAGGCCCTGACGATCCCGGAGCGGAACCTCGTCTTGGTGCCGGACGGCCTGGATCCGGCGCATGCCGCGCTGACCGAGCCGGTGGCGACGGCCTGGCACGCGGTGGTGCTCGCCGAGCGGCACGCCGCCCGCGCGCCTGCGGAAAGCAAAGCGCTGGTGATCGGCGCCGGCGCGGTCGGCCTTGCCGCGGCGCTGGTGCTCAGAGCCCGCGGCTGCCGCGACATTATGATCGCCGACACCAACCCGGGCCGCCGGGAAACCGCGGCCGCGGCGGGGGATTTCATGGTGCTCGATCCGGCGGCGGGCGCGGTGCCGGAGAATGCCGTTGAAATCGTTATCGACGCGGTCGGCGGCAAGCCGACCCGGGAAACCGCGGTCAGTTCCGTCCGTCCCGGCGGCGTGATCGTCCATGTCGGGTTGCTGGACGGCGCCGATGGCGTCGACGTGCGGCGGCTGACACTGCAGGAGATCGCCCTGGTCGGGTGCTACACCTACACCATGGTCGACTTCCGCGCCTCGTTGACGGCGCTGGCCGATGGGGCGCTTGGCGATCTCGGCTGGATTGCCCGGCGGCCGCTGGATGCGGGCCCGGCGGCGTTCGCCGACCTTCGGGCCGGACGCGAGGCCGCCGCCAAGGTGGTGTTGACGCCCTAAACGCCTTGTATCGCCAAGGCTGGACATTCCGGCGTCATTTGCCGACAAAGGCGTCATGACGGACCCGGTGACCTCGACCCACGGCGATATCGTTTACGAAGGCCGCGACTTGGAAGTGCTCGCGGATCTGCCGAATTACTACGACTGGATCATGGATGCGTTTCTGCCGTATCTCGGCGGCGACTGCGTCGAATTCGGCGCTGGGTCCGGGAACGTCAGCGTCCGGCTGCGCCCGCATGTGTCGACCCTGGCCCTGGTAGAGCCGTCGGCGAATCTGGTGCCCGACCTCGAGGCAAGGTTCAGCGGCGATACCGCCTGCACCGTCATCGCGCAATCGCTGGAGGAGGCGCTGCCAACGATGGCGCCGCAAAGCTGCGACAGCATCGTCATGGTCAATGTGCTCGAACATATCGAGGACGATGTCGCGGCCCTGCGCCACCTTTTCGAGAAGCTTCGCCCCGGCGGCAGCCTGATGATCTTCGTGCCCGCCATGCAGATGCTGTATGCCCCGTTCGACCGGGATGTCGGGCACTTCCGCCGCTATCACCGAGACGACCTCGGACGGCGGGCGACGGATGCGGGTTTCTCCGTCGAACGGCTGCATTACTTCGACGTCGTCGGCTTTTTCGGTTGGTGGGTCGTGATGAAGGCCTTGCGCCGGCGCGATCTCGATCCGCGGGCGGCGAAGGCCTTTGACCGATACGTCATTCCCCTGGCCCGGCGCGTCGAAGCGCTTATCCCGGCGCCGTTTGGCAAGAACGTCTTGATGTGCGCGCGCAAGCGGAGAACGCCGCAGTGACGGGCCTCGACGTGCCGCTGTCCGACACGGTGCGTGAGATTTTCATCGCCGTCGTGATTTTTCTCGTGCTCGCGGCTGCGATCGGCCGTGCCACGCGGCGCCCGGCGATAGAGGGTTTGGCCCTCGGTCAGATCATCCTTGCGGTGTCGTTCGGCGCGGCATTGTACGTGGTCCGCGCCGCCGGTTTGCCAATTTGGATGTTTCTCCTGCTCGCCACCGTCGTATTGGCGGCGGGGGTGGCGGCTCTGCGACGCTGGGTGTTCACGGTCGACGGCATGGGACGCGGCACAGATTTGCTGACGGCGGCGGCGGTGGTGGGGATCGCAGGCATCATTTTTGTGCATCGATCGATCACACCGGACGCGCAGGCGGGATACTCCTTCTTCCAGTCTTGGGTGCCGCTTTACATCGAGGGATCGATTGCCGCTGACCGGTTCCTGCGCCCGGACGACATGGGGTTTGGATACGGGTTCCTCACCAACATCATGCTGTATCCGATCGACATTCAGGGGACCGCCGCGGCGATCGCGTACGTAACAGGACTTGATGCGCACGCGGTCTATCTCGGCGGTTCCATCGCCACCGTCATCGGCTCGTTTGCGATCCTCGCGTTCGGATTGCGTCGCAGCCCGTGGGCGCTGTTGGGGTTCGTGGCGATGACCCTGGTGTTTTTCCGCATGGCCGGGGCATTCAAGTGGTCGATGTCGGACAATCTCGGCGATCACATGATGTACCTATCCGGGTCGGTGGCGATGTACTACCTGGTCTGCGGCCAAGCCGGCCGTGTCGCCAGGATCGGTAGTTTCGTTGTGGTCTCCACAGCGACTTTTTCGCGCCCGTCGGGTGTTGTGTATTCCGCATTGTTCGGGCTGGTCAACGGCGTGCGCGATTTGCTCCGCGGGATCGACCGACCGCGGTTCCTGGCGTGGCTGATCGCCATCGCGCTTGCGGTGCTGATGGCGGCGCGCGAGATCTACCTCGTTCTGACAACCAGTATTTTCGAGGCGCGACCGCACGATTTGAGCTTTGCTGCCAGGGATTGGTCACGGAATATCACGGGCACCCTGAACGACTGGGGCATTCGCCCGGATCCCGATATCTTTCCGTTCGGCATTCCCCTGTTCGTGTTCAGTGCCGCGGCGTTGCTGATTTGGGGGTATTTTTGGCGCCGACGCCTAGCCAAACGCCCGGCTGTCTTGTGGATCGTGCTGGCGCCGTTTCTGGTGCTTGTCGGCCCGTTGCTTATCGAAGCAATTACCGGATATCGACGGGAGCCGGCCGGTTCCAAGGTCTACATGCTGTCGGTGTTCTTCCTTGCCTGGTATCCGTTCTGGCTGCTGTCCCGTATCAACGGGTTGCGATGGTGGCCACGGCCGATGCAACGCCTGGCCTTGGCCGGCGTGCTGGCGGCGGCGATCGGTACGCCGGTCGGGGTGCTGGTGTTCCAAGACCGAGTTGCGGCCTGGTATGTCTGGGCCGTGGATACGTACCGCGTAAACAACACCGATCTGCAGATGGCGGCGGCGATCCGCGACGCCTACAAGGACGATCCCGAGGCCCTCAGGCAGGTGATCGAGAAGCCCATCATCTATTCCTACTACGAGCCGGGCGGCGGCTTGCGGTTGTTCCTCGGCGGCGATTATTTCAAGGACTACGAGTTCTGGAGTGACGAGGTTCAAGAGTGGATGGACGCGGGCGCGGGCCTCGATGAGATCCTGGAACGTCTGGGCTGGCCCAACGTCTATATGAGCTTTGGGTTGCGGTTGGACGGCTACGGCAAGGGTATGCGGTCCGATGGATGGCGGCGTTTGATCGAGGCGCCGACCGCCTTGCCCACAAGACCTTATGTGAGACGGCAGATTGAGGTCGGCCGGGCGCGGTTCTTCATCGTCGAACCGCCGACAGCGCCATAGCCGAGGCCGTCGGCGCCACGGCCACAGGAACGATTTCCGGTCGCCAAACCGGGCGGAACCTTGTATCAGAAACCTTTGCAGAGACCGCCCAGTACCCTGTGCACAGGCGGAGGCAGCGACAGAGTTTATGCGTCTTTCAATCATCATCCCCGCGCACAACGAAGAAGCGACGATCCTCGAGGTGCTTCGGGCGATCAGGGCGCATCCGGTGGACGGTGTGTCGTACGAAGTGATCGTCATCGACGACGGCTCCAAGGACGGCACCAAAGCCGCGCTTGAAGCGCATCCCGATCTCTACACCACGTTGATCGCCCGGCCCGTGAACGGCGGCAAGGGTGCCGCCGTGCGCGACGGTCTCAGGGCTGCGACCGGCGATTACGTGCTGTTCCAAGATGCGGATTTGGAATACAGCCCGGCGGACTACGGCGCTCTGGTGGCGCCGGTCACCGACCATCGCGCCGACGCCGTGCTCGGCAGCCGGGTTTTGGCGCCGCGCATGATCCGGGTGCACTATTATTGGCACTTGCTGGGCAACCGGTTGCTCACCCTGTTTTTCAACGTGCTCTACAACCTTACGTTCACGGACATCTACTCGTGCTATTTGCTGTATCGGCGCGACTTGGTGGATCCGGAGGATCTCCGCTCGACCGGTTGGGAACAGCATGCGGAAATCCTGTGTACCGTGGCCCGGCGGGGAAAGAGTTTGTACGAGGTCCCGGTCAGTTACGCCGGGCGCACCTATGAAGAAGGCAAGAAGATCCGCTGGTGGCATACGGTGCCCGTTGCGATGATGATCTTGCGACAACGCCTCGCGGTCCGCTGACCGCCGCCACGCTTAATCGAGGAGCCCCTATGAGCGATTGGAAAAACATCAAACTCGACGACGAAAGCATGTGGCCGACGGACGTGATCGTCGAGCTACCCGATACCTTCGACGATGCCCGCGGCTCGATCATTCCGCTGTATGACCTGCCGACCAAAAGCGTGGTGGTCATCACGTCGAAGAAAGGTACTGTCCGCGCCAACCATTATCATCTGACGGACTGGCACTATTGCTACGTCACCGAGGGCGAGATCGATTATTACCATCGCCCGCACGGCAGCGACGAAGCGCCCGAGAAGGTCACCGTGCGCGCCGGCCAGTTGTTCTTCACGCCGCCGATGGTCGACCACGCCATGGTGTTCACCCAAGACACGACGTTCTTTACCTTCGGCCGCAATCCGCGCGATCAGGAATCCTACGAGGCCGATGTGCGGCGGATCGAGCTTATCGACCCGGATAGCGTTCAGACCCCCGACGCATGACCGACGCCCGTCGCCGCAGCGACTGTCGCTTGTGCGGGAGCGCGAACCTCGCGCAGGTGCTATCGCTGACGCCGACGCCGCTTGCCAATGCGTTTCGGCCGCCAGACGTGCCGGCCGCGGCGCAATCGGCGTATCCTCTGGACCTCTACCTTTGTGCCGACTGCGGTCACCTGCAACTCGGACATGTGGTCGATCCGGGTATTCTGTTTTCCGAGTACGTCTACGTCTCCGGCACGTCACCGGTGTTCGTGCGCCATTTCGAAGACTACGCCGACGATATGCTGCGCCGATTGCCGACGGGCGCGCCGCCGCGGGTATTCGAGATCGGCTCCAACGACGGCACGTTCCTCAAGGCGTTTCAGACCCGGGGCGCGACCGTACTGGGCGTTGATCCGGCGCGAAAAATCGCCGCTGCCGCCGATGCCGCCGGGGTGCCGACGCTGAGCGGATTTTTCGATGCCGCCATGGCGGAAACCGCACGCGCGCGCCTTGGTGCGGCCGACATCGTGGTGGCCAACAACGTCTGCGCACACATCGACGATCTGGCGGGGGTTGTGACGGCGGTGGCCGGCCTTTTGGCGCCGGACGGGTTGTTCGCGTTCGAAGTGTCGTACCGCAAGGACGTGCTGGACGGAACGCTGTTCGATACCATTTATCACGAGCATCTGGATTACCATGCCGTGCGTCCGCTGGCCGGTTTCCTGGCGCGCTGTGGCTTGCACATGATCGACGTGGTCCGGGTGCCGACCCATGGCGGCTCCGTCCGCGTCGTTGCGGCAAAGGCCGGTTCGGCGCATCGCCCGACCGACGCCGTCGCGGCGGCCATCGCGGCGGAGGAAGAGGCGGCGATGTTCGACGCCGCCACTTATGGTGCGTTCGGCGAGACCATCCAACATGCCGGCGCCGCGTTGCGCGGCGTGCTGGCCGAAGCGTCGTCGGCAGGGCGGCGGGTGGCCGGATATGGCGCCCCGGCGAAGGCGACGACCTTGATGCATCATTTTGGCCTTGGCGGGAATGCGCTGTGTTACGTGGTCGACGACAGCCCCTGGAAGCAAGGCTTGATGTGCCCGGGCTTCGATCTTGAGGTCGTGCCGTCGCAACGGCTGCAGGACGATCCGGCGGACGATATTCTCGTGCTCGCTTGGAATTTCGCCGACCCGATCATCGAGCGGGCGCGGCCCTTGCTGAAACCTGGCGCACGCGCCATTGTGCCGCTGCCGCAATTGGATATACGGACGTTATCATGACGCATGGTCACCTAATGCTGGATTCCGACATCGCCGAGATCGTCGCCGGACTGCCGAACGAGGTCCACGACCTCGCCGGCGCGAAGGTTCTTCTTGCCGGTGGCGGGGGATTTCTGGGCCGGTATTTCTTGAAGATCTTCAAGATGCTGAACGAAGACGTGCTGGCCAAGCCGTGCGCGCTGACGATCCTCGATAACTTCAAGGTTGCGGACCCGACGCTGCTCGATCAGATCGGCGCGGTCGGCACCCTGGTCACCGCCGATGTCAGCCATGATCCATTGCCGGACGAGGATTTCGACTACGTGATCCAGGCCGCCGGGATCGCCAGCCCGTATTACTACCGGGCCTATCCGTTGGAGACCTTGGAGGTCGCCACGGTGGGTACCAAACGGCTGCTCGATCTCGCCAAGAAAAGCGGCGCGCGGTTTACGTTCTTTTCGTCGAGCGAAATCTACGGCGATCCGGATCCCAAACATGTGCCGACGTCGGAGAGCTATCGTGGCAACGTTGCATCGCTCGGGCCGCGGGCCTGCTACGACGAAGGCAAGCGCCTCGGCGAGACCTACTGCTACGTGTTCCACGATCACTTCGGGCTGCACACCAACATCATCCGGCCGTTCAACGTGTACGGGCCGGGTATGCAGATGACGGATTATCGGGTGATGCCGAACTTCGCCGCGCAGGTCGCCGACGGCAAGCCGCTCACGGTGTACGGCGACGGCCACCAGACACGGACGTTCTGTTATATCGCCGACGCCATGATCGGGTTCATGCGGGTGATCCTGAAAGGCGTGCCCGGCGAGGTGTACAACATCGGCAACCCCAAGCCCGAAGTGACCATGATGACCCTGGCCGAGACGTTCGTAGACCGGGCTGATCGCGACATCGGCATCAATGTGATCGAATACCCCGATTCCTATCCGGCGGACGAGCCCATGCGCCGCTGTCCCGACATCCGCAAGGCGGCTTTGCAGTTGGACTATACGCCCGCGGTCGGCTTGGACGAGGGCGTCGGCCGGTTTCTCACGTGGGCGCTGCCGCACTACCGGGCGCAACTTGACGACGCCTAGAGAGCCCATTCGCGGTGCCTGATCCGGCGTTCCGCCTGGCGATCGTCGGCGCTGGTCCGTGGGCCGTGCGCTATGCTGCAACGGTTGCGGGCTTGCCCGATGTCTCCTTGACGGCCGTCGTCAGCCAGGCGCTTGCCACAGGCACGCGGCCCATCGATCCGGCCTTCAACGGGGCAGCTATTGTTGCGGACTTCCAAGACCTCGACCCTGGTGCCGTCGATGGTGCGGTCGTTGCCGTGCCGCCGCCGGCGATGGACGACATCTGCGCACGATTGATCGACGCCCGGCTGCCGTTCTTGGCGGAAAAACCGCTGACCTTGTCGGCGCGGGGGGCCGCGGACATCGCCGAGGCCGCAGGCGCTGCCGGTGTGCCGGCGATGGTCGATCTGATTTATCTGTTCAATCCGGGGTACCAAGCGCTCAAGGCCCGGATCGATGCATCGGCGTTGCAGGAGATCGAAAGCGCCGGCGGCAACCAAGGACCGTTCCGCGACAACGTGCCCGCGCTCTGGGACTGGGGGCCGCACGATGTGGCGATGATATTGGATCTGGTCGGGGCCGGTCCGGTATCCATCAGGGTGACCGATGCGGACGGTGATCCGATCAACCACGTCATCCGTGCCGAACTGGCGTTTCCCGGCGGGCAACGCGCCGCGTTTTCCGTCGGAAACCGCATGGCGGCGAAGACCCGGCGTCTTGTATGCCGGACGAAAACCGGTGACGCCCGCTTTGACGAAGCGCCGGCGCGGCGTGTCATCATCGACGGCGCCGACGTGCCGGTCGATCCGGCGCCGCCGCTGGCCACGGTTGTGCAGGCGTTCGCCGCCTGCGCCCGGGGGGGCGGGGATCCGTTGGACACTCTAAATCTCGCCTGCCGGGTGAACCGGGTTTTGGAGCGCGTGTGGGTAGCATCTGAGCCCAAGTTGCAGGGCTGATGCGCCGGAACCGGGTGCCGCCGCAAGGTTCCCGTCAGGCAAATGGGGGACAAATAACCCTCGTTCTTAACAGTCGTGATTCGTTATCTATCGTCGATCCGTAGGACCCTCCGCCTTTATGAACATGATCTCTCCCGGCGCCGGTGGCCGCCGACTTCCCAGCTACGATATCTCGGGCCTCAGCATTCTGGTGCTGGAGCGCCAATCGCTGATGCGGAACTTGATGAACCAGGTGTTCAAGGAATTCCGGGTCAGCAAACTGCATCTGACCGCCGATCCCTTGGATGCGTTCGAACTGGTGTGCCAGACGCCGATCGATCTGATCCTGTGCGACTGGTCGTACGGTATCGACGGGATCGAGTTCCTCAAGAAAGTCCGCACCGACCGTATGTCCAAGGACCACTTCGTGCCGATCATCGTGGTCACCGCGAACACCGAGATGGAGCACGTCTGCATCGCGCGGGACGCCGGCATGACCGAATACCTGGCGAAGCCGGTGTCGGCACAGATGATCTATGCGCGGATTTGCGCGACCATCGACAATACCCGTCCGTTTGTGCGCAACAGTACGTTCTTCGGCCCCGACCGGCGGCGCAAGCGCAAGAAGCCCTATACCGGCCAAGAGCGCCGGCGGATCGCCTGACGCGACCCTCTTCGCCGTTCCAAGAAAGCGGTCGATCTTCACCGTCCGATCGGGCAGGGTGACACGATGTCCGACGACTTCCCACCTTTCGCCCCCGACGTCTCGCGGCCGCTTGGCCTATTGGCGGCGTGTCCGGTCTATGCGCCGACGCCGTTGGTGACGCGCGACCTCGACGACGGCACACCGTTGCTGATCAAGGACGAAACGCAGCGCATGAACCTGGGATCGTTCAAGGCCTTGGGCGGCGTCTACGCGGTGGCGCGGTTGATCGACGACGCCTGGCAGGCCGACGGCGGCGCGCCGCTGACGCCGGGCGACTACACCTTGGACGCGGTGCGCGCCCGTGCCCGCGATCTGACGTTTGTCTGCGCCAGTGCGGGCAATCACGGCCTGTCGGTGGCGGCGGGCGCGCGGGTGTTCGGCGCGAAAGCGCGCATTCACCTGTCGGCCGAAGTGCCTGAGAGTTTCGCCCAGCGGCTGCGCGATATCGATGCGGATGTGGTGCGCTCCGGCGCCACCTACGAAGACAGCATCGCCGCCGCCATTGCCGATGCGGATGCCGCCGATGCGATCCATCTCGCCGACGGGTCGTGGCCTGGATACACCGATGCGCCGGCCTTGGTGATGGAAGGCTATACCGTGATGGCCGAGGAACTGTGCGAGCTTTTTGCCGCGCAGGCCGCCCCGTGGCCGACGCACGTTTACCTGCAGGCCGGCGTCGGCGGGCTGGCCGCGGCCATGACGGCGATGATCCGCCGGACCTGGGACGTGCAGCCCCAGATCGTCATCGTCGAGCCGGACGCAGCGGCATGCTTGATGCGGAGCGCCGACGCCGGCGCGCCGGTCCGCGCCGATGGTCCGGTCTCCAACATGGGCAGGCTCGATTGCAAGGAGCCGTCGCTTCTGGCGGTCGAGGTGATGCAGCGCTCGGACGTGTCGTACGTCACGGTATCGGACGACGATGCCGCGGCCGCGGCGGTTTGGTTGACGGATCGGGACCTTGCCACCACTCCGTCGGGTGCCGCCGGTCTCGCTGGGCTGTGGGCTGACAATGCGGCGCCACGGCATCCGCTGATCATCGTTAGCGAAGGCGCGGTCTAGGGGGTCTTCTTCAAACGGCTCTCGCAAACTTGTGAAGCGCATGTCAGCGGGCGTGGCCCTATATTCCATGCAGCGAACAAGACACAGGAGCCCCCGATGCGTTTCGTGAAACTGATCCTTCCCGCCCTGATGATCGTGGTGATGACCGCTGCCGCCGCGGACGCCAAGACCGTTTATCAAAGCCGCGGCGTCGCCATCGACGGCACCGACCCGGTTGCCTATTTCACCGAGGGCAAGCCGGTCAAAGGCAAAGCCGCGCACACGGTGCAATGGAACGGTGCCACCTGGCAGTTCGCCAGCGACGCCAACAAGGCGGCGTTCGAAGCCGATCCCGCGAAATACGCGCCGCAGTACGGCGGTTATTGTGCCTGGGCCGTCAGCCAAGGCTACACCGCGTCGACCGATCCGGACGCTTGGAAGATCGTCGACGGCAAGTTGTATTTGAACTACTCCCGGGGCGTGCAGCGCCGCTGGGAAGGCAACATCCCCGGCAACATCCAATCGGCCGACGGCAACTGGCCGCGTTTGGAAAAAGGCCTCGCCAACTGATCCGATCTATCGCCGACGCCAGGCGCGAAACGCGGCCTCGGCGTCGGCCCCGAACTCCGCCCAATATCCGGCGTCGATCTGCACGGCGTCGTGGAAATGGCGCCGCGCCGTCAACATGTCGTTGCGAATACCGGGCGGCACGGCGTCCAGGCCGCTTTTGCGCGCCGGGCCGAGCCATGCCCGCGCCGCCATCTCGGCCATCCGCGGCGCATCGGTCGCGAAGCTGATGAAGCGGAACGCCGCCGCCGGGTCGGCGCGGCCCTGCGGCACCGCCCAATAGGATGCGCGCCATAGCTGGTTGGTGAACATCAGTCCCGCCGGCCGCCGCGCGCCTTGGCGCGGGCGCAAGAACCGCGCCGCATAGGCGGTGGTCATGGTCACCGTGCCGTCGTTCAACAACCGTTCGGCATCGGCGCCGTCGCGCCAGAAATGCAGGGAACCGCGCAACGTGTCGAGCTTCGCCAGCGCGCGGTTCACGCCGTTCCCCCGTCGCAGCACGTCATAAAGCTCGGCGGGGGCGACCCCATCGGCCAACAGCGCTACTTCCAAGGTGCCTTGGGCACCGTCGAAAAGACCACGCCCGCCCGGATAGGCCTCAAGATCGAAGAAGTCCTTCAGGGTTTGCGGCGGTGTGGCCTCGAACGCCAAGGCATCGAACGCCACCGCTTGCGACCATACCGCGTGACCGATCCCGCAGGGGTGCAAGGTGCCGGGCAGGAAGTCCTGGGCCGCGGCGGCCCCCAGCACTTGTGCCGGATCGAGGCGCATTACCCGGCCCTCGGCGCAGGCCCGGGTCAACGCCGCCCGCTCCAAATCGACCACGTCCCACGGTGGCGGGTCGGCGGACAGCGGGTCGAGATCCCCGTCGTGCCGGGCAATGCGGATATCGATGCCGGTCTCTTGGGTGAAAGGGACGAACAACGCGCGTTCCTGAGCCGCGCCGTAGGCACCGCTCCATCCCGCGACGGTCAGCGGTGCGACCGTCTGCGCACGGGCATCGCCCGCGGCAAGAAAGCCGACGAGAAGACAGGCGGCGAGAGTGCGTAGACGCATCGCGCCAGCTTAGCCGACCCCGGGGCCCGGCGGAAAGCCGGACGCGATCAGGCCGCTTGGGTTTCTTGGGATTCGGTCAGGATGGCATACAACGCATCGGCGTCGGCGGTGCCGCGGAGCTTGTCGCAGGTCTCGCGGTCGCGCAGCAGGCGCGACACCCTGGCCAATGCCTTGAGATGATCGGCGCCCGCTTCTTCGGGGGCCAACAGGATGAAGATCAGGTCCACCGGCTGATCGTCGATGGCCTGGAAATCGATCGGTTTTTCGAGCCGGGCGAAAACGCCATGCAATTGGTTCAGGTCGCTCAACTTGCCGTGCGGAATGGCGATGCCGCTGCCGACCCCGGTGCTGCCCAGGCGTTCGCGTTCCATCAACACGTCGAACAGTTGGCGCTCGTCGATGCCGGTCACGGTCGCCGCGCGGCGTGCCAGTTCCTGCAACGCTTGTTTTTTGCTGGTCGCGCGGAGGTTCGGCTCGATGCCCTCGCCTGTGAGGAGTTCCGTCAATTCCATTGCGTGTCCTGCTCTTCGTCGAGTTTCTGTTTACGCCGACAACGTGCCGCCGCGCTCTCGCATTTTAGTCGCTCTTGCCGCTGGGCGACGGATCGATCCAACCGATGTTGCCGTCCTTGCGGTGGTAGACGACGCTCAAGGCGTCGGTCTGTGCATTGCGGAACATCAGCACCGGCAAGCCCGCCAGGTCCATGCGCATCACCGCTTCGCTCACCGACAGGGTGGCGATGTCGGTCTGCATCTCGGCGACGATCACGGGCTGCGTATCCACATCCTGTTCTTCGTCGCTGTGATCGGACTGAATGACGTATTGCTGTGCCGCCAAGAACTCGTCGTTCGGCGTGCGGCGGCGCTGTTCGTCCACCAGCCGGCGCTTGTAGCGGCGCAGTTGCTTGGCGATATGTTCCAGTGCGGTGTCGAACGCCGGATAGGCATCGTGGGCCGATCCGGTGCCTTGGACCACCAGGCCGCGCGGGCCTGGATGCACGGAGATATCCACAGTCATGTCGCCGCCGTCCTTGGACAGAGTGACATGTGCGTCTATCGCATGTTCGAAATACTTGTTCACGGCGGCGGCGAGTTCGGATTCCGCATGGCTGCGGAAAGAATCACCAACGTCAACGTGCTTACCGGAAACCGAGATTTCCATCCCAGATGCACCTATAAGGTCTTGAAATTAAACAATATCGCCGAACACACATTGGATGTTCGGCGGCTCGCCCCGCGCCCCCGCGCTAGGGTGGGGCGGAACGTACTCAGAGCGCCTTCGGAAGTCAATACGAACGGCGAAAACATAACCGCAGCATAGAGAAATTCCGCGGTTTTGTCACCTGACGACATCGTCATCTTCGGAGCGATTTACACGTAGGAGTGAATCGCCAGCACCGCATATTCCGATATGCGAAACGCATGTTTTTCTGCGGCTTGAGGTGCGGGCGCGGCAAAGCAGTCTCAATCCCGACTAGGCACACAGCGACAGCGTTGGACCGGCGCAACACCACGTTTCGCGGCGTCACACGATGTAAGGTCCCGTGAATTCGCCGTCGTTGAGGAGGCCCATGCAGCAATCGACCACATCGGCATCGTACGCTGTCCCGTGACCTGCGCCGAGAATGTCCAGCGCCTCCGATAGACGCCGCCCCGTTCGATACGGCCGATGCGAGGCGACGGCATCGACGGTATCGGCAACGCCGATGATCCTGGCTTCTATGATGATGTCGCCGTTCTTGAGACCGTCCGGATATCCCGACCCATCCAAGCGTTCGTGATGCTGGCGCACCATTTCAGCCACGGGCCACGGCATATCAATGCCTTTGACGATGTCGTAGCCGATTTCCGCGTGGGTCTTGATCAGTTCGAACTCCAACGCCGTCAGCCGGCCGGGCCGGCTCAGCAGTTCGGCGGGCAGGTAGATCTTGCCGATGTCGTGGATGAGGCTGCCGATCCGCAGTCCTTCAATCTTGCTCTCGTCGAGATGAAGTTTTTCGCCGATCGCGACGGCAAGGTTCGTCACCTGCTGTTGATGCCCGGCGGTATAGGGGTCGCGGTGTTCCATTGCTTCCGAAAAGGCGCCGATCGTTTCGACCAGCGTTCGTTTCACTTGCGCCGACAGCGCGCGGATTTTTGCGTTTGTCTGGTGCTTCGTCGTGACGTCCTGCAAGACCTTGATAAAGTAGTCCGGTTCCCCGTTCGATTTGCGAACCAGGGACATCGTAATGTCTCCCCAGATGATGGCGCCGTCCTTTCGAAAGAAGCGCTTTTCCATGGAGTAGGTATTTTGATCGCCGCGCACCAGAGACTCGACGTTGGCCAAGTCCACATTCAGATCGTCGGGATGCGTGATATCCATGAACGTCATCAAGCGCATTTCCTCGGGTGCGTAGCCTAATATCTCGCAGAAGCGGCGATTGATTCGTCGAATATGGCCCTTGATGGACACGTGACAGATGCCGACGGCGGCTTGTTCGAACGTATGCTCGAAGTGCTCTTTCTCTTTTTCAATGCGGCGCAATGACTCGTTCGCATCCAGGGCCTGTCCGATGGCCCGCGCCAAGTGGCGCAAAAGGGCGCGCTCTTCGGCCAGAAATGCTTCTTCCGCGCTCGCGTAGTCGTTTTCCATGTATACCGCACGGATATGGCCCCGCATCAGGCCCCGCGTTCGGATGTCGGCGTTGAGCTGATGAACACCACAGGAAAAATTGGCGGAGCGATAGCAACGTTCATCGATTTGAATCTCGACGGCTGTCCGGTTCGGCATGGAAAGTCCGTTCGGCACCCGGTCTGCGATCCGTTGCATGACGTCATCCGTTTGTTGGTCGAGCAGGTCCAGAATGATCGAGACGTCGTACAGGCATCGCAGTTCGCGGACGCGGCCCCGCACCGCTTCCTCCGCGGATGAGCCGAGAAGGTCCTCCTTGTTCACCGGCTCCCCTTCGATAACGGCATGAACGGTGTATTGTCCTTGGCCGGCGTTGTCGTCAAAAAGCGCACGATGAACGCTGACGGCACGGCTCTCGCCATTCTTAGGCCGGATGGAGGACCTGAGAACGGGAATTTCGTGCACATCCGGTTCGAGTCTTACCTCGTCGATGTCGCGGAATACGGCTCCGAATTCTTCAAGATCGACGGTGTGCTTGTCGGTGAGGGACGCGCGGGCGACACCGAAGAGGCGGGCGAACGCCTGGTTGACCGAAACAAGCTTGCCGAGGTTGTTCGTCACGCATATCGGAATTGGCACGGCATCTGTAATCGCGTCGAGACACCGCTCCGGAAAACCGCACTGCACACCCATACACCACCATTCTTGACGGCATCGACAAAACAGGGGCGCGTCCGTTCTGCGTTCAGTCTCCTCTGGCCGGCGCCGTTCGTTCAATGCACCCAGGGTTCGCGCGACCATAAACATGAGTAAAACTCATGTTTAACTTTAACATATCTAAGTATGGCGGATTTTCAGGCCTATGAATAGGCGTATTAGGTCATCTAATACACCTAAAGATGTCAAGACTACTTCGGCGGCGCCTTCTGCCGTCGGCGCTCGACGCTGGAGCCGATCTTCATCGCTTCGCGGTACTTGGCGACGGTGCGCCGGGCGATGTCGTAGCCTTCGGCCTGCAGCATCTTCACCAGTTTGTCATCGGACAGGATTTTCTTGGGGTCTTCGGCATCGATCAGCGCCTTCAGTCGGAACCGCACCGCTTCGGCGGAATGCGCTTCGCTGCCGTCGGTCGCGCCGATGGCGGCGGAGAAGAAATATTTCAGCTCGAAGGTGCCGCGCGGGGTCAGGATGTACTTGTTCGACGTGACCCGACTGACGGTGCTTTCGTGCATCTCGATCACCTCGGCGACATCGCGCAACACCATGGGTTTTAGGTGCGCGACCCCGCGCTTGAAGAACCCGTCCTGACGGCGGACGATTTCGGAGGCCACCTTGAGGATCGTCGTCGCCCGCTGATGCAAGGCCCGCACCAGCCAGTTCGCGGACTGGAACTGATCCGCCAGGTATTTGCGGTCCTCCTTGCTCATCGGCTGTTTGCGGACCTGGGCATGATAGGAGGTGTTCAGCAACACCCGGGGCAGGGACTCAGGGTTGAGTTCCACCGACCAGCCGCCCTTCGGATGCGGTGTCATCAACACATCGGGAACCACGATGTCCGCCTCCGCGCCCGCAAACGCCAGGCCCGGCTTGGGGTCCAACTCACGCAACTCCTGCAGCATTTCGGGAATTTCCTCGGCGTCGACACCGCAGAGATTGGCCAGTTTGCTGAATTCCCGCGCCGCCACCAATTCCAGGTTCTCGACGAAGGCCTGCATCGCCGGGTCGTAGCGGTCACGTTCGCGCAATTGCAGCGCCATGCATTCGGCGAGGTCACGGGCGCCGATACCGGTCGGCTCGAAGGTCTGCACCACCGCCAGAATCCGCGCAACGTCGGCGAGCGGCGCGCCGAGTATCTCCACGCAGTCGTCGAGCGGCGCGGACAGGTACCCCGCGTCGTCGATCTGGTCGATCAGATAGGCGCCGATCATGGCGTCGGCGGCATCCAGATGCGCCATCGCCAGTTGTGCCAACAGGTGATCGCGCAGGCTTTGTGTTTCCGCCAGGGTCTCTTCAAGGCCCGGTAAATCGTCGTCGAAGCGGCCGCTGCTGCCGGGGGTCGCCGACTGGCCGACATGCACGGCGCCGTCCTCGAAGGCCTGGCTCATGTCGGCGTCCAGATCGCTCGACGTGGTCATGTCGTTGTCGGTGGGATCGGCTAGGCTCAGGTCGTCGGGCGCCGCATCGCCCCAGTCGTCATCGCCCGCGTCGGCTTCTTTTTCCGGGGTATCGGCAGGTGCGGCCTCGTCCCGTTCCAACAGCGGATTTTCCGCAAGCTCAGTTTCGATGAATTCCGACAGCTCCAGGTTGGACATCTGCAGCAGCTTGATCGCCTGCTGCAGCTGCGGCGTCATCACCAGCGACTGTCCGAGACGCTGTTCCAGGCGCGGCGCGATTACCATCGGCGTCGGCCGGTTGCGCGGTTACAAAGAGAAGCGGTCACCCAGATAGACGCGCCGGACATCGGCGTTGCCGACGATGTCGGATGGCGCCCCCTCCATCAGCATCATTCCATCGTGAATAATGTACGCGCGGTCGATCACGTCCAAGGTTTCGCGCACGTTGTGATCGGTGATCAGCACACCGATTCCCCGGTCTTTGAGGTGCGAGACCAATTCCCGGATATCGCCCACGGCGATCGGATCGATCCCGGCGAACGGCTCGTCAAGCAGCACGAAATGCGGGTTCGACGCCAGCGCCCTGGCGATCTCCACCCGGCGGCGTTCGCCACCCGACAGCGCCAACGCCGGCGCCTGGCGCAGGTGCGTGATCGAGAACTCCGCCAGCAATGCATCCAAGACCGCTTCGCGGCGGTCGCGGTTTTTTTCGACGACCTCCAACACGGCGCGGATATTGTTCTCCACCGACAATCCCCGAAAGATCGAGGACTCCTGCGGCAGATATCCGATGCCCAGGCGCGCGCGCCGGTACATGGGCAGGTCGGTGATGTCGCTGCCGTCAAGAATGACCGTGCCGACGTCGGGCTGAATCAGGCCGGTGATCATGTAAAAGCACGTGGTCTTGCCGGCGCCGTTGGGTCCCAGCAGCCCCACCACCTCGCCACGGTGTACTTCCAGGCTGACACTGCGCACCACGGGACGCTTCTTGAACCGCTTGCCGAGATCGAACGCATACAAGCCCGGCTGGTTCTCCGCGACCAAGCGGGGCTTTTTGCGGCGGACCTTTTTGGAACGTGTGCGCTTGCCCGCCATGTCCCGGCCCATCTGTTCGAAGTCGTCGTTCATATCCGTCCGTCGTTTGCGGCGCTGGGCCGCGTCAATTGCCTTGCCGGTTGCTGGGCGTGAATGTGCCCTGGACCCGGCCGCCGTTGCCACCCGCACAGGCGAACAAACGGCTGACACCTGTGTTCAGATTGACTTCCGCGCGGCATCCCTGCAAGCGGTTATCGTCACGCACCAAAACCACCGTTCCCGTGAGGGTCGCGATCCCGCTCTCCACATTATAGACGCCGCGGTCGCCGGTGGCCGTATCCGTCGCGGTGCGGATGCGCACATTGTCGTACGCATCGACCCGGTAAACGCTGGAATTGCCTTCCGCATCGTTGCGGATATGCGCCACCAACACGTCGGCGCGCACCCGGCGGTCGTCCCGGGTCGCGACCGCATCGCCACGGGCGACGGCAAAGCTCTTGGTCTCCCAATACTCCAACTGGTCGCGCGCGGTGATGGTGTCGTTGCCGGATACCAGACGCGGGTTCTCGCCGTCGACCACAAGCACCTGTTGGTCGGCATTGTAGATCGCCCGGCTGCCGTAGGCGGTTTCGGAGCGCGATACGATCCGCACGTTGCCGACCGCATCCAAGCGCCAGATTTCCGTGTCGCCGGCCGGGGTTTCGCGGTAGTAGGCGCGCAACTCGTCGCCGAGCACCTCGACCTCGCCGCGCACCGCGCGCGCATCGCCGCGCGCCACGAATACCGAGCCGCCTTGCTGCCATTCGATGCCGCTTTCGGCGAACACCTCGATCGGCATGTCGCCGCCGGCGCCGCCGAGCCCCAAGCTCTGTGCCGACACGGGACCGGCCGCGACCATCAAGGCCGCCGCCAACAGCGCGGCACATCGGGTCGGACGGGATATCGTCGGTTGCGTCATATCGGTCTCGTTTCGGGCCGTGCGGCGGCCAAGTCGGTCACGGGCCGCCCCGGCCGGCGCCGGGATACAAAATCAGCTTGCTTTGCCCGGTGAAGTAAATGGTCTGTTCCTCGTCGTCCAGCCGAAATCCCTCGGATTCCAGGTTGCCGAACGGACCTTGGCCACGGACCGGCAGGTCGCCTTCGGCCACACTTGTCTGCAGGTTAATGTTGGCTTTCTCGGTTAAGAATTCGTAACCGCTGTCGTGATACAGCACCACGTTGCCGATCAGCTCCAGGTTTTCCGCGATCCGGCCGTAGATGCCGCGGTTGGAGCTGAGCACCAGCCAGGTACCGTCGTTCATCGCGAGGTCGGCCTTGGGCTGGTCCAACTCCACGATATCGCCGGTCTCGGCTAGGCGCCGGGCGATCTCGGCGGTGACGGAATACGGTTGATCGTCCTTGTCGGTGCCGACGTAACGCGGATTGAGCATGGTCGGATCGCCCGCCTCTCGGACTGTGAGATCGGCAAAGCCGATCCGGAACCGGGTGTCCGAAACATCAATGTAGGGCCAGGCGACGACCAGCCCGATCAACAGCACCGCGACCGTCAACAGCCCCAGCTTAGCGGCGCGGACGAAAGACGAATACCGGGAATCCAGACGGCGCGGCGTGAAGCGCTCCTGGTCGTAGCCCACCCGGGTGGGGCGTTCGGCGTGGTCGGTTGTTTCGGCGGCCACGGTTACACTCCCTCGTGGCCGGGGTCGGTCACGCCACCCCGGCGCGCAGACAGTCGTGAATGTGCAAGACGCCCACGGGCTTGCCGGCGCTGACGATGAACACGTTGGTGATCTGGTTCTCGTTCATGAAGTGCAGCGCCTCGCTGGCGAAGATACCGGGCTCCAGCGATTTCGCCCCGCCCGTCATGATGTCGTCGACCGATTTGGTGGTCAGGTCGGGGCTCATGTGCCGGCGCAAATCGCCGTCGGTCACCACCCCCTGCAGATCGCCGGCGGCATCGACGACGCCGACGCAACCGAACCCCTTGGCGGTCATCTCGATCAAAGCGTCGGACATGGTGGCGTCCGTGCCGATCAGCGGCAGCGCCGCGCCGGCGTGCATGATGTCGCTGACCTTCAGCAACCGCCGGCCCAGCTTGCCGCCCGGATGGAAGGTGTGAAAGTCGTCGCGGGAAAAGCCGCGGCGCTCCAACAGCGCCACCGCGATGGCGTCGCCGAGGGCCAGCATCACGGTGCTGGACGTGGTCGGCGCCAGGCCCATGGGGCACGCTTCGGCGCCGGCCGGGATCACCAACGCCACGTCGGCGGCCTTCGCCAGGGTGCTGTCGCGCTTGGCCGTCATGGCGACCAGGGGAATCTCAAACCGCTTGCAATAGTCCACCAGGTCGGCGAGCTCCGCCGTCTCGCCGGAATTGGACATGGCGAGCACGGCGTCGTTGTTGGTGATCATGCCGAGATCGCCGTGCGAGGCCTCCGCCGGATGGACGAAAAACGCCGGTGTGCCGGTCGATGCCAGGGTGGCCACGATCTTGGAGCCGATATGACCGCTCTTGCCCATGCCGGTGACGATCACCCGGCCCTCGGCATTGTCGAAAATTTCCAACGCACGGGCGATGGAGGAGTCCAAGCTCGCCGCCAAGGCCTGCAGGCCGGCCGCTTCCAACTCGATGACGCGCCGCGCCGCGGCGACATCCTCGTCGGCGGTTTCCGAAGCCATTTCCGGTTTTGCAGGGACGCCGATCATTGCTGCTGTTTCTCCTGTTCGCGGACGCGCCGCGCGCTCTTATATAGGCGTGTCAGTATACACCCGCCAGAGACCGCCGCCAGCGCCGTGCGCATGGCTCAGGCGTGGGCGAAGATATCCGTTTCCGCCCACCCCGCAAGGTCCAAATCGGCGCGGGTCGGCAAAAAATCGAAGCACGCCTTGGCCAGTTCGGTGCGCCCCTCGCGCGCCAGCATGGCGTCCAATTGCGCGCGGATCGCGTGCAGGTTCAGCACGTCGCTTGCGGCATAGGCGATCTGTTCGGGGCTCAGGGTAGCCGCCGCCCAGTCCGACGACTGTTGCGCCTTCGACAGATCGATCCCCAGCAGTTCCTTGGTCACGTCCTTGAGGCCGTGCCGGTCGGTGTAGGTGCGCACCAGCTTGGACGCGATTTTGGTGCAATAGACCGGCGCGATGGTGATGCCCAGCCAGCGCTTCATGATCGCGACGTCGAAACGGGCGAAATGAAAGATCTTGGTGACGTCCGGATCGGTCATCAGCGCTTTCAGGTTTTTGGCATCGCCCATATCGGCCGGCATCTGCACCAGATGGCAGACCCCGTCGCCGGCCGACAGTTGCACCACGCACAACCGGTCGCGGCCCAGGTTCAAGCCTTGGGTCTCGGTGTCGACGGCGACCGCGTCGCCGAAATCGAGGCCGTCCGGCAGATCGCCCTGGTGCAGATGAACCTCGGTGGGGGTGGTGTAAACGCCGTCCGGCACGTCATGCCCTTTCGTTGCGGCGGGTCCCGGATCGGACCCGCGCGGAAGATGCGGAAACCTTACAAAACCGGGCGATCCGCGACAATGGGGGAGTGGTCTCGAAACATTGGAAAAATGGTGCCCAGGAGAAGACTCGAACTTCCACGACCTTGCGGCCACAGGTACCTGAAACCTGCGCGTCTACCAATTCCGCCACCTGGGCATCGGGGCGCCGCGAGGCGGGCGCCGGGGTGGCTGGGGCGCACATGGGTGCGCACCGGAAGGGAGGGATTAAGCCCACGGGCGGGCCTTGTCAACCGGATGCTGCGCCGCGTTTGGTCGGTTCCCGCCACGGCATGGGTTTGTTGCAGTGCATTGTACTGTTGATCCGGGCGCGGGTACGGTATAAGCGAAACACGGACAAACAGACGGGGGTCGTCCATGGGCACCGCACCGCATCGTCGTATCATCACCGTTTTCGGCGCCACCGGCTTCATCGGCCGGCATGTGGTCCGCCGCCTGGCCAAGGACGGCTGGGTGGTGCGCGCCGGGTGCCGCGACCCAGAGTCCGCCCACTACATGCGCCCCATGGGCGATGTCGGACAGATCGTGCCCTGGGCCGTGAACATCTCCGACCCGGACGCCGTGGCGACCGCGCTGGACGGGGCGGAGGCCGCCATCAACCTGGTCGGCATCCTCTACGAAAGCGGCAAATCGACATTCGAGGCCGTCCACCACCAAGGGGCCAAGACCGTCGCCGAAGCGGCCGCCGCCGCCGGGATCACCCGGTTCGTGCATATGTCGGCGTTGGGCGCCGACGCACATTCCGAAGCCGAATACGCCCGCACCAAGGCCGCCGGCGAAGCCGCGGTCCTAGCTGCGGTGCCAAGCGCCAGCATCGTCCGGCCGAGCGTGGTGTTCGGGCCGGAGGATAATTTCTTCAACATGTTCGCCGGCATGTGCCGACTGTCGCCGTTCCTGCCCGTCATGGGCGCGCCGGCGATCCCCAAGGTGTCGCTGGGCGGTGCGCTGGGGATCGAGGTCGATCTGTATGGCGACGGCGGCGCCAAGTTCCAGCCGGTCTATGTGGGCGATGTCGCGGATGCCATGGTGACCTGCCTCACCGATCCGGCGACGGATGGCAAGACCTACGAGTTGGCCGGTCCCGATGTCCTCAGCTTCAAGGACGTGCAGAAGCTGGTGCTGAAGCATACGTCCCGCAAGCGCGTCCTGCTGCCGATCCCGTTCTGGGTCGCCGAGATCCAAGGCGCGGTGTTCGGCCTGTTGCCGAAACCGCTGCTGACCTCGGATCAGGTAAAGCTGATGCTGACCGACAACGTCCTGTCCGGCGATCTGCCGACCCTCGCCGATCTCGGTATCGCACCGACCGCGGCGGAGGCGATCCTGCCGACCTATCTCCGCCGCTTCCGCACGCCGTTGGCGCAAAGCGGTATGCTTGAATCCTGAGGCACCTGGAGACACCGAACCGATGATCGACTGACACGGTCCCAGGCCGTTTGCGTTTGATCCCGCCGGCGCCCGCGCCGGCGTCCGTGTATCGAGTTGATTTCAGGAGCCATTATGTCTCGTTTCACAGATAAAGTGTGCGTCGTCACCGGCGGCGCCAACGGTATCGGCGCGGCCGTCGCCGCCCGGTTCGCCGCCGAAGGCGCCGTCGTCGTTGTCGCCGATATCGATCCCACCGCCGATGCGCATCTGGATGTCGCGTCCGAAGCCGATTGGGCAACGTTGGCGGCGCGTCATCCCCGTATCGACGTGTTGGTCAACAATGCCGGTATCACGGGGCTCGGCGACGGGACCGGGGGGCAGAGCCCGGCGGCCCTCGACCTCGGCGGATGGCGCCGGGTGCAGGCCGTCAATGCCGACGGTGTGTTTTTGGGTTGTCGCTACGCGCTCGGCGCCATGCGGGGCACCGGCGGGGTCATCGTCAACATGGCGTCTCACGCAGCGACGATCGGCGTGCCCGACGCGATCGCCTATGCGGCGTCGAAGGCGGCGGTGTGCAGCCTGACGAAGTCGGTGGCGCTGTATGCCGCCCGCGAAAAGCTTGGCATTCGATGCAACGCGGTGTTGCCGGGCGCGGTGCTGACCGGCATGTGGGAGCCGATGCTTGGTGACGGACCGGAACGGGACGCCAACATGGCGGCGTGCGTTGCCGAGACGCCGCTGGCGCGGTTCGCCGACCCCGAAGACGTTGCCGCCCTGGTCGCGTTCTTGGCGTCCGCCGAGAGTTGCTACATGACCGGCGCGCTGGTGCCGATCGACGGAGGCTTGGCCGCTGCCTAGGTGCCTTTCGGATTGAGCCGGTACGGTGTCGGTCGCCGGGTTCTCGACGCGGCCTGTTTTGATTCCCGGCACCATGCCGTATGCTCGTGCTAGGCCGGCTTTGCGCGGCATGGTGTGAATAGGGTCGGGATGGCTTCGTCATGGACGGCATGAGACGTTTTGGGTGTGCGGTCGCCGTCGCCTTGAGTGTCATTTGGAGTATCGGGTCCGCGTCGGCGGAGACGCCGTTGCCGGCGCCGAGCGGCCCGCCGATCCTGACCGTCGAAGGGGCGATCGCGGTTACCAATGTCGGCGACACCGCCACGTTCGACCGCGCCATGCTCGAGGAATTGGGTATGCGGACACTGCAGACCAGCAACCCGTTCGAGACCGGTGTGCAGACCTTCGACGGGGTGTTGCTGCGCGACGTGTTGCGCCGGGTTGGCGCCACGGGCGAGATGCTGTCGGCGTTCGCGCTGGACGGCTACACGGTGGAGATCCCGGTCTCCGATGTTGAAACCTATGACGTGCTGCTCGCGATGCGGTGGAACGGCAAGGTGATGAACGTGCGCTACAAAGGGCCGCTTTGGGTGATCTATCCGGTCGACCGGCACCGGGAGCTGCAGACCGAGAGTTACAGCAACCGCACGATCTGGCAGCTGAAACGGCTGGTGGTTCGATGAGGGGACGCGGATGTCCGGCGTGATGCGCGACAGTGTCAGCCTGCCGAGGCCGGTCTCCGTGATCGCCGCGGCGCTGACGGTCCTGTTCATGGCGCTGAGTGCGGCGTCGGGCTGGTGGGCGTTGTCGGCGCTGCGGCAATTGTCCGACCCCAGCTACGACAGCAGCGGCCTGGCCGCGGTGCAATTGCGGATGCACTACGAACTCTTGCTGGCGGAGTTGATCCACATAGAGGGCGGGCACGTGGGATCGGCGGACAACGCCATCTTGCAATACGATATCGTGTATCAGCGTCTCAATAACCTGATCACGCGGCCGCCCTACGATCAAATCCTGACCGATCCGGTCCGCGCCGAAATCGTGCAGATGCAGGACCAGGTCTTCGCGCTGACGCCGCGCTTCGACGCCGCCACCGAGGGCCGCGCGGAGGCGCTGATCGGGGTGTACGATCTCCTCAGTCCGATGCGCGATGCGGTCAATGTACTGGCCGGGCGGATCATCCAACTGACCGTCGATTTTCGGGACGACCGGCGGAACGATATCTCCACGTCCACGATGTATCTTGTCACCTCGACCAGCGGTTTGGTGATCACCGGTGCGGTGTTTGCGTTGCTGTTGTTGCGCAGCCGCCAGCATCTCAGGCGCCAAAACGTCGCCCTGGCCGCGATGGCGCGGGATTTGGAGGACGCGAACCGGGCGAAATCGGAGTTTCTGGCGTTGATGTCGCACGAACTGCGCACGCCGCTGAACGCGGTGATCGGGTTCTCGGAGATGATTTCCCGCGAGGCATTCGGCGAGATCGGCGAAAAGCGCTATGTCGAATACGCCCAGGACATTCGGCATTCCGGCGACCATCTGCTGACGCTGATCGACGATATTCTTGATCTGGCGAAGATCGAGGCCGGCCAATACAAACTCAGCCCGGTGCACTTCTCCGTCGAAGAAGCGGTTCGCGACGCGGTGCGCCTGATCCCGTTCAAGTCCGAGGCGGCCGGCGCGCGCGTGCACCTGAGCTTTCCCGACGACGTCGGCGGTCTGTTCGCGGACAAGCGGACGTTCCGCCAGATCATGATCAATCTGATCACCAACGCCGACAAGTATACGCCGGAAGACGGGGTCATCGAGGTCACGGCGGCGCGGGATGCGGACGGGCTCAGGATCGACGTCCGCGATACCGGCGTCGGCATCCCGGCGGATGATATGGAGCGTGTATTGGAGCCGTTCGGTCAATCCCGGCGCGACAGCCGCTTGAGCCATGACGGCACGGGACTTGGCTTGGCGTTGTCCAAGCAATTGACGGAATTGAACGGTGGCGTCCTGTTGTTGCAGAGCGAAGAAGGCGTCGGCACCACGGTCGGGTTGCGGTTTCCGTCGTCCGCTTAGCTGCCGGCGCTGTTGGCGGGGGCGGCGGCCGGATCGGTGCAGCTGGTCTCCAGAACGACCCGGCGGTTCTTCTCGTTCTTCACGCCATCGAGCGTGTGCACGTTGAGCCAGCGCTCGCCCCACCCTTCGACGTCGCCAACTTCGAGCCCGGCGGCACGGACCTGTGTGGCGACGTGCTCGGCGCGTTTTTGCGACAGCTGCAGGTTGCTGATGTCGCCGCCGAGGGTGTCGGAGAAGCCGAGCACGTTGACCGAACACGGCCGGCCCGCGGCATGCGCGTCGATGTCGGTCACGGCGGCGGCGATCTGGCTGTCGACCGACGCGCCTTCGATCTCGCCCAACGCGAAGAACACCGTGCGGTTGAAGGTACCCGGCCGTTGCCCCGGAATATCGAGCGCCATGGGTGGCGGCGCGGCGGCGGCATCCAGCTGCGCGCGGAGCGCGGCCTGCTCTGATTTCAGCGCCTCGATGGCCGCGGTCAGGGCCCCCACGTCTGCGGTGCGTTGCGCGTTTTCTTCGGCGCGCACCGCCTCGATCGCCTTGGTGGCGTCGTCGCGGGTCGCGGCGATATCGGCGAGCGCCTGGTCCTTCAACTCGATGATCACGCTGGTCACGGCGTCCGATTGGGCGCCGCCCGGATCCAGGTGCTGCGGGACATACCGCAGCCCCAGGTAGCCAAGCGGCAGACCGATGCCGACGGCAAGGATCGCCGACAACAGGCTGGCGGCCACCAATCGCTTCGTATCGCTCATGTCACACCCCCATCTCCGCGCCCGCGACGGTTCATCCGGGCGGTCTAGTATTGTGGCGGCAGCCCTCCGGCGTCGGCGTCGCTTTCCGATGTCGCCGCCGCGACGATCAATTCGCCGAATTCACGCAGGAACACCGAGCCTTTGACGGTCCGCTGCAACAGCACGCTGCGGCGGTCCTCTTCGTCGATCTTACGGCGGATCATGCCGAGTTCGCTGAGCCGGTCGACCGCCCGGGTGACCGCCGGTTTCGATACCTGCAGCAAGTCGGCGAGGCCCCGCACCGTGTGCGGCGGCGGCGTGAGATAGACGGTCAGCAACAGTGCCATCTGCCGCGCCGACAGGTCCGGCGCGTCGCGGCGCACGCTCGACACGATGGTCTGGCGCCACATGTCCAAGGCTTCAAGCTCGCTAAATGTCTGAGACATCTCGGAAACCAAAATTATTGCGATATCGAAACTTTTACCGGATATCGTGACGGTTTCGCAACAAGAAAGTCACTTTGGCGGTCGAACGCTCTTATGTGCGGCCGTATTTGTTCAGCAGCGCCGATGCCACCGCCCGCATGCCCATGGCTTCGCCGCCTTCCGGCCGGCCGGGCTTCGACGACAGGTTCCAGGCCATGACGTCGATATGCCCCCAGGAAACCGTCTGCGGAACGAACCGTTGCAGGAACAAGGCCGCGGTGATGGCGCCGCCATAGCCGCCGTCGGGGCTGTTGGTGATATCCGCGACCTTGCCGTCGATCAGCTTTTCGTAGGGCGCCCACAGCGGCATCCGCCACAGCGGATCTTCGATCCGGGTCGCGTCGGCGATGATATCCAGACACAAGGCGTCGTCGTTGCAGAACAGGGCCGGCAACTCGGTGCCGAGCGCGATCCGCGCCGCACCTGTGAGGGTCGCGAAATCGACGATGGTCTCGGCGCCGCATTCGCCGGCGCGGGCCAGCGCATCGGCCAGGATAACCCGCCCTTCGGCATCCGTATTCCCGACCTCGACCGTGATCCCGGCGCGGGTGCTCAGCACGTCCATGGGGCGAAAGGCGTTGCCGGAGATGGCGTTTTCGACCGCCGGCACCAGCACCTTGAGGTGCGCGTCGATCCCCATCGCCATCAACACATGCGCGACGCCGAGCACATGCGCGGCCCCGCCCATGTCCTTCTTCATCAGTTTCATGCCGGCGGCGGTCTTGATGTCGAGGCCGCCGCTGTCGAAACAGACGCCCTTGCCGACCAACGCCACCACCGGTTTCGACGGATCGCCCCAGGTCAGCTCGACGATGCGCGGCGCGTCGGCGGCGGCACGTCCGACCGCATGGACGGCGGGGTAATTCTCGGCCAGCAGATCGTCGCCCACCACTTCGGCGTAGTCGGCGCCGAACGTCTCGGCCAGGCCCTTGGCGGCGGCGGCGAGCGCCGACGGTCCCATGTCGTTGGCGGGTGTGTTGATCAAATCGCGGACCAGCGCCGTGGCGTCGGCCAGGATGCGCACCGTCTCGCCGTCGATCCCGGCGGTGCTCAAGCGCGCCAGGGACGGGCCCCCGTCGCCGCCCTTGTAGGCATCGAACCGATAGGCGCCGAGCGCCCACCCGAGCGCCAGCGTCGTCGCGTCTTCGCCCGCGATGCCGTGCAGGACGTAATCGCCGGCCGGCAGCTTGGTGGCCAGCGATCCCAGATCCCACACCGAGACCGGATCGGACACCCCGGCCAAGACCGCCGTCGGGCGACCGTCTGCTCCCGGAATGACCAAGGCGCTGCCGGGTTTAGCTGTAAAATCATGCGCGTCGACCCATGCCGCCGCCGTCGGATCGGCGGATTCGCGCCATGCCGTCAAACGTTCTTCGGTAAGCGTGTGGACGGGGACGGCATTGTCGGTCGGGTCGGTTAGCGCGCGGGTCACGGAAAACTCCTGAAAAAGAACAACGGTTTACCGGATCATAACGAGCGATGCGGGCACGGAAACCCAAAACATTTCAGGTCGCCGGCCCGCCGCCCCGAGGGGAGCGTCACACGGTCGGGGAGGGGAGAAGGGTCAAACCCGTGTGACGCTCTGGCTTTCTTAGTCGTCGTCGTGATGATGCTTTCGCCGATCCTGGCGGTCGAGTTTACCGTCGCCGTTGCGGTCCATCATGGCGATCATTCGCGCCAAGCGTTCGGTGAAGTCTTCTTGACTGATCCGGCCGTCGCCGTCTTCGTCCAAGTGCTGGAAGCGGTCGACCATGCGGTTTCGCGTTTGTTCGGTCCAAAACGCCTGGAACTCGCCCAGATCCATCGAGCCGTCGCCATTGGCGTCGAACACCCCGAACTGTTCCGTTCGCACCGCCCGCACTTCGTCGGGGGTCAGGGCGTTATCGCCGTCGGTATCGAACCGCTTGAGCATCTCCATGGCGACCTGTTTGCGCATCTTGCCGCCGTACTTGTGGTGGCCATCGAAGCCGATGAAAGTTGCGTACGCCTCGTGTCGGTCCTCGTAACGATCGTGCGCGATTGCGACCGCCGCCGATCCGGCGAGACCGACCACGGCGACGATTGCCAGCGGGATGATGATTTTCTTGCTGCGTTCCATTGGTCTTACCTCGTTTCCATGTTGAAAGAACGAGGCAGTTGTAGCGCCGAGTTGTCGCAGAAGTTTGCCGGTTACCCGGTAAAAGTGTCGCAATTCATGGCGGGCGCGCAGGTTGCGACAATTGGTTACATTTTTCTGGCCGGAGTTTCGGAGGATCCACGCTATAGAGGGGCATGGATACACCACCGCACATCTTGGTCGTTGACGATCACGAGGACATCCGCGGCCCGCTGGTGAAATACCTCGAAAAGAACAACATGCGGACCTCGGGCGCCGCCAATGCGCAAGAGGCCCGGCAGATGCTCAAATCCGCAGCGCCGGACTTGGTCGTCCTCGATGTGATGATGCCGGGCGAGGACGGCCTTTCCCTGTGCCGCCATCTGCGCGAGACGACCGATCTGCCGGTCATTCTGTTGACCGCGATGGCCGAGGACACCGACCGCATCGTCGGTTTGGAAATGGGTGCCGACGACTATGTCACCAAGCCGTTCAATCCGCGCGAACTGCTGGCCCGGATCAAAGCCGTGCTGCGGCGGGCAACGGCGGTGCCGAAGCCGAAGGAAGCCGACGCCGATGCACACATTCGTTTCGAGCGTTGGACGTTGGATACCGCCCGACGCGAACTCACGGACACAGACGGCATCGCCGTGCCGCTGTCGACCGCCGAGTTCCGTTTGCTCAATGTCTTCATTCAGCGTCCCGGTCTCGTGCTCAACCGCGATCAACTGTTGGATTTGACGGCGGGCCGCGATGCCCAGGCCTTCGACCGCAGCATCGACAATCAGGTCAGCCGCTTGCGGAAAAAGATCGAAGCGGATCCGAAACGGCCGTCGATCATCCAAACCGTTTGGGGCGGCGGGTACAAGTTCGGTGCGACCGTGGTGCGGGACGATTAGCATGTCGCGTCTTCGGAAGTTGTGGCCGAAAAACCTGTTGGGGCAGACCCTCGCCCTTTTGCTGGTCGCGCTTTTTGCGGCGCAGATCGTCAGCGCGCTGATTTTGCGCAGCGAAAGCCGAACGATCTTCGAGGGGGCCTACGACCGGTTCATCGTCGAGCGCGCGACGCCGATGATCGGCTTGATGCTGGCGTCTTCGCCCGACGCGCGCGGCGACTTGGCCGAGACCATGACGAGCCGGCGCGTCAAGGTATGGATAACCCCCGTCGCCAGTATTCGAGGTGTTCCCGACGAAGACGAGCTGGCGGACGATATCGAAGACCGGGTGGAAGACGAGTTGGATATCGATTTCCACGATCGTATCCGCGTGCTGCGGGTTTACGACGACGATCCGCCGGAAGCGGGCCTTTCGCGGCGAGTGCCCGCCGCCATGCTGGAGGCCCCGCGCCGCGCGCATCGCTTTCCTCTGTTGATCACGGCGCGCGTTTCCGACGACCAGTGGATGAACATCGCCATGCAGGCCCGGCCGCCGCTCAGGTTGGTCGGCCCCCCCGCATGGTTCTCGTTCTCGGTCGCAGCGGTTCTGATTTCCATCATCGTGATCTTTGCCATGCGCCGCATCACCAAGCCCCTGCGTCAGTTGTCGGATGCGTCGGCACGATTGGGGCGCGGCGAGACGGTGCCGCCGATCGTCGAGGCGGGCCCGGCTGATGTTCGCGAGGCGATCCGCGCCTTCAACGACATGCAGGAAAAACAACGGCGGTTCGTCGACGACCGGACGCGGATGTTGGCAGCAATCAGTCACGACCTGCGGACACCGATGACATCGCTCAGGCTCCGCGCCGAGATGATCGACGACCCGGACACGCGCGACAAGATGATCGCAACCCTCGACGAGATGCAGCGTATGACCGAGGCCACCTTGGCGTTCGCCCGCGACGATGCCTTGGACGAAGCGACCCGTCCCACGGATATCGGTGCGATGCTGGAGGCCATTGCCGACGACCTCGGGGCGTTGGGTCACGAGGTTGCGGTCGAGACCTCCGATCGCGTGGTTTATCCATGCCGTCCATCGGCGTTACGACGCGCGCTCGGTAACCTGATCGAGAACGCGGCGACCTATGGCGAGCGGGCCCGGGTGTCGTTGCACGATGGCGACGGACTCGTCATCGAGATCGATGACGATGGCCCGGGCATTCCTGGCGACCAACAGGCCAGTGTTTTCGAGCCGTTCGTGCGTCTTGAGAATTCGCGCAACCGAGAGACCGGCGGCGTGGGGCTTGGATTGGCGATTACCCGGGATATCGTTTTGGCGCATGGCGGCGACATCGAACTCGCCAACCGAGACGAGGGCGGTCTTCGGGTCCGGGTGCTGTTGCCCGACGTGTAATTTGTCGCGCGTTCCGTCTTGGCGAAGCGGGGACGAAAACCCTAAACTTGGGCACCTTTCAGGAGACCTCCCATGACCGACGCGCAACCCGCCCTCAAACTCGTCATCGGCAACCGCAACTATTCGTCTTGGTCGCTGCGTGCGTGGTTGGCGGTCGCGGCCAGCGGCCTCGCGTGCGAGGAGGTGTTCATCCCGCTCGATCAGTCCGACAGCAAAGCGAAGCTCCGCGAATACAGCCCGAGCGGCTTGGTCCCGGTGTTGCTGGTCGACGGGACGGTGGTGTGGGACAGCCTGGCGATCGTCGAGACCGTGCACGATCTGCTGCCGGATCCGGGACTGTGGCCCGCCGATCCCACCGCCCGCGCCGTTGCCCGGTCGGTCGCGGCGGAGATGCACTCCGGTTTTTATCGTCTGCGCCGCGACATGCCGATGGATCTCCGCAGCACCCACCCCGATCACCCGCACAGCGAGGGTGCGCTCAACGACGCGAAACGGATCGACGCGCTGTGGTCCGATTGCCGGGCGCGGTTCGGCGAAGACGGCCCGTTCTTGTTCGGCGGCTGGTCGGCGGCCGACATGATGTACGCGCCGGTGGTCGGCCGCTTCAAGACGTTCGGTGTGGCGATGAGCGACACGGCCAAGGCGTATATGGACGCGGTATGGGCACAGCCCGACATGGCCGCCTGGGTCGCCGCGGCGCGGGACGAGCCCTACACCATCGACGTTCTCGGATAACGCCCTTTAAGAAATAATCTCCGGTTCCGGAATACCGAGCCGGTCGACGGTGCTGTCGCCGTTGCGCAGCCCTTCCAACGTCGCTTCCTCGGCCGCCAGCTTGTCGTGCGAGGCCTTGAGCATCTTTTCCTGCCACGCCAGCGGCACCACCGAGACGCCGTCGTCGTCGGCGCAGATGATGTCGCCCGGATGCACCGGGCAATCGCCGACCGCGACCGGGCCGTCGATAATGCCGCCGAAGTTCTTGTGCGGCCCGGCGGGCACCACGGCGCTGCACCATACGGGGAAATCGCGCTCGCGCATTTCCTGAACGTCGCGCACCGCGCCGTCGACGACGATCCCGGCGACACCGCGTTGGATCGCGGCCTCGGTCATGATGCCGCCCCAGATGGCGACGTTCTCGACGCCGCGCGCGTCGATCACCAAAACCTCGCCCGGGCGCGCCATGGCGATCAGCCGGTGGGGTCCGGAGTTGTCGCCGGACATGCAGGTCACGGTACGGGCGTGGCCGCACATCTTCATGCCGTGCTTGATCGGTTTGATGCGCCCGCCCATCACCTGCGACCGGTTCATCATGTCGCCGACGATGGCGGCGGGGATCTCTTTCCATTGTGCCATCACGTCGTCGGGCAGGTGATCGAAGGTCACGTCGTACCGTTGCAAGGCCATGCTGGGCTCCTCATATCGTCTGGAAATGCTTGTGGTGCGACAGAGCCTAGGGCACGGTGCCGGGCACGGCAAGATGAGGGAGCGCAGGATGCTGCAATCGGTATTGGGATTTCTGGGGTTCGGCGGGCCGGAGTACGACGCCAAGATCCTCAAGCGCGACGCCCGCGATTTGATCGACATGGTGCACGGCCAACACGCGGCCGAGAACCTCGCCAATATCGCCGACGTGACGCGCACGCAAATCGCCGAAGTGCACCGCCGCGGCCTGAACGACCCGCAGTATTATCAACAAGGCGTCGAGGCGCTGACCGAGATCAACAAGGCCGCCCGGGCGCGGCGCGACAACGTGTCATGGTCGGGGATCACCTTGGCGATCGTCTATGTGAAGGCGGAGATGCTCGGCGATCACGGATTGCCGGCGAAGAACGCCATCGAAGGGTTCATGGACAAATGGGCAAGGCTGAGCCAGGAAGACGCCGCCAATCAGCCTCCGGCGCCCCCACCGGGCACCAGCGGCCTTACGCTGTAAAATCGTTCGTAATCGTATTTAGCGTGCGTCGACCGGTGCGGCGGCGGCTTTGACCGCGCCCGTGCCCTGATCGCCGACGCTGACCAAGCCGTCTTGGGCCGTGGCGAAAAACACCACGGTGATCAACAGGAACAAGCCCGCGACGATGACCCGCAAGACGGTTCCCAGACGGTCCCAGGGGCCGGCGGCGGTATACGCGCGTTGTTCGTTGACGAGATCGCTCATGAAAAACTCCTGATCACATTCTGTGTCGAGGTTGATTGTGCAACCGCAATAAGGCCAAAAAAGGGCAAAGGAAAGGTTAAAGTGTTACGGGATATCCGAATCCGCGCGTTTTCTCGTTTTTGCCAAATTCATGCCGTCACCCCGAACTTGATTCAGGGTCCAGTGAACGCTGGATCCTGACGTGCGTCAGGATGACGGTTGATGTACCTCGCGACGAACAATTTTCCCGGCCCGCCCACAGTCCCTCGTCATTCCCGCGGAAGCGGGAACCCAAGTGGTTCCATGGTCGATTTGGGCCCCCGCCTTCGCGGGGGTGACGGTCTTGCCACTACCCCCGGAGCGTGCCGCCCGTCGCTTTGTTGACCGCGGCAACGACTTTTTGCGCCACAGCGTCGATTTCCTCATCGGTGAGGGTCTTCTCCGACGGCTGCAGGGTCACGGTGATGGCGACCGATTTCTTGTCGGCGCCCAACGCTTCGCCTTGGAACACATCGAAAATCCGCACGCCATCGATCAAGGTCTTCTCGGCGCCGCGGGCGGCTTGCGCGATCTTCGCCGCATCGACCCCGGCGTCGACCACGAACGCGAAATCCCGCTCCACGGGTTGGAACGCCGACAGGCGCAGCATCGGCCGCGCCGCCGATTTGGCTTTCGGCGTCGGGACATTGTCCGGGAAGATCTCAAACGCGACCACGGGGCCTTTGACGTCGAGCACCTTCAACACCTTGGGGTGCACTTCGCCGAACCGGGCCAAGGTGTTCTTCGGCCCGAGCCGCAACTCGCCGGACCGTCCCGGGTGGTAATAGGGCGCGACGTCGGTGAACACCTGCAACTTGTCGACCGGCGCGCCCAGCGCGGCCAGCACCGCCATGGCGTCGGCCTTGGCCATGAACACGTCGACGGGCCGTTGCGCGCCTGTCCAATCCTTGGGCCCGGTCATACCGGTGCGCACGCACGCCGCGACCATGGTTTGGTCGCCCGGTTCGTCGCCGGCGAATTGCGGGCCGACCTCGAACAGATCGGCATTGCCGAAGCCGCGGTCGGCGTTGCGGCCTGCAGCCTGGATCAGGTTGGCCAGCGGCGACGGACGCATCACCGACAGCTCGGAGCTGATCGGGTTGACGATGCGCACGCTGTCGTCGATGTCGGCGAATAACGCCGCCTCGTCTTCGCCCATGAACGAATACGTCACCGCTTCGACCAGACCGCGCTCGGCCAGGGTGCGCCGGGCAATGGCGCGGCGTTTCTGGCTCTCGTTCAAGGCCGACGTCGGCAAGGCGGTTTCGCGGGGCAACGGGGTCGCCGGGATGTTGTCGTAGCCGTGGATGCGGGCCACTTCCTCGACCAGGCATGCCTCATGCACCACGTCGCCGCGCCAAGACGGGATGGTTACCGTCCAGGTGTCGCCGTCGCCCGCCACGTCGAAGCCGAGGATCGCCAAGATGCGCTGAATCTCGGCGCGCGCCAGATCGATGCCGATCAATTCCCGGACCCGATCGGGGCGGAACGCGAGGGTCCGCGCTTCGGTCGGCGGGCCGCCCGCGATCACCAGTTCCGACGGCTCGCCGCCGCACAGATCCATGAACAGCCGGGTCGCGATTTCCATGCCCGGCTCCAGGAACTCGGGATCGATGCCGCGCTCGAAGCGGTAACGGGCATCCGACATCAGGTTCAGCTTGCGCCCGGTCATGGCGGTGCGCACCGGGTCGAAGTACGCCGCCTCGATGAACACGTTGACGGTATCCGCCGTACAGCTTGACCCCATGCCGCCCATGACGCCGCCGAGCGCTTCCGGCCCGTTGTCGTCGCAGATCACGGTCATCTCCGCATCGAGAGTGTACTCGTCCTCGGTCAAGGCGACGAAGGCTTCGCCGTCCTTGGCCAAGCGGACCCGCAAATCGCCGGCGACCTTGTCGGCGTCGAAGGCGTGCAGCGGCCGGTCGAGGTCGTAGGACATCAGGTTGGTGATATCGACCAACGCCGAAATCGGGCGCAGTCCGATGGCCACGAGCTTTTCCTTGAGCCACGCCGGGCTTTCGCCGTTGGTGACGCCGCGGATCATGCGGCCGACGAAATACGGGCACGCATCCCGGGTTTCGGCGTCGAACTCCAGATGCACCTTGATCGGGCTTTCGAAGCTGCCAGGCACCGGCCCGTTGGCCAGCGGCTTCAACGACCCAAGCCCCGCCGCGGCCAGATCGCGGGCGATGCCGCGCACGCCCAGGCAATCGCCCCGGTTCGGCGTGATCGCGATTTCGATGATCGGATCGTCGAGGCCCATGACGGCGACGGCCGACTGGCCGATGGCGGTGCCTTCGTCCAGATCGACGATGCCGTCGTGCTCGTCGGAGATGCCCATTTCGCGTTCCGACAGCAGCATGCCGTTCGACATCACGCCGCGGATTTCCGTCGGTTTGAGGGTGATGCCGGTACCCGGAATGTACGATCCGCCGGGCGCATAGACGCCGACCAGTCCGGTGCGCGCATTGGGCGCACCGCACACCAGTTCGACGATGTTGCCGTCGCCGGGATCGACCTTGCACACCCGCAACCGGTCGGCGTTCGGATGCTGTGACGCTTCGACGACGCGGGCGGTGACGAAGGTTTCCAGACCCTTGGCGCGGTCCTCGATCCCTTCGACCTCAAGACCGACCTCGGTCAATTTCGCCGCGATCTCGTCCAGGCTTGCCGTGGTGTCCAGATGCTCCTTGAGCCAGCTCAGGGTGAATTTCATCGGGCCAGCCCTCCGACCATGCCGGGCACTTCGAGCGACCGGAATCCGTAATGACGCAACCACCGGAGGTCGCTCTCGAAGAAGGTGCGGAGATCGGGGATGCCGTATTTCAGCATCGCCACCCGCTCGACCCCGAGCCCAAAGGCAAAGCCTTGGTATTCCGTCGGATCGATGCCGCAATTGGACAGCACGTTCGGGTTGACCATGCCGGAGCCGAGAATCTCCAACCAATCGTCGCCCGCGCCGATGCGGAACTCGCCGCCGTCGCGGGTGCAGCCGATGTCCACCTCGGCGCTTGGTTCGGTGAACGGGAAGTAGCTGGCGCGGAACCGCACCGGCAGGTCGTCGACCTCGAAGAAGGCGCGGCAGAATTCGATCAGCGTGCCTTTCAGGTGCCCCATGTGCGTGGTCTTGTCGATCACCAGGCCTTCGACCTGATGGAACATGGGCGAGTGCGTCGCGTCGTAGTCCGAGCGGTACGTCCGGCCCGGCACGATGATGCGCAGCGGCGGGGTCGCGCCGGTCATGGTGCGGATTTGCACCGGGCTGGTGTGGGTGCGAAGCACCTTCCGCTCGCCGTGTTCGCCCGGCATGTAGAACGTGTCGTGCTCTTGGCGCGCCGGGTGATCCGGCGGGATGTTCAGCGCCGTGAAGTTGTGCCAATCGTCCTCGATGTCGGGACCTTCGGCGACGGTGAAGCCCATTTCGCCGAAAATCGCCACGATCTCGTCGATGGTCTGGCTGATCGGATGCACATAGCCGGTTTCTTCCGGCGCCGGCGGCAGTGTCACGTCGACCTTCTCGGTCATCAGCCGCTGGTCCAACGCCGCGTCTTCCAACGCCGTCTTCTTGGCGTCGATGGCGGCGGCGACCTCGTCTTTCAGGGCGTTCAGCGCCTGGCCGGCGGCTTTGCGCTCGTCAGGCGCCATCGCGCCCAGGCCCTTCATCATATCGGTGATGCGGCCTTTCTTGCCGAGCGCAGACACCCTGAGATCGTCCAGCGCCTGCAAGCTGTCCGCGCCGGCGACGTCGCCGAGCAGTGCGTCGCGAAGTTGTTCCGGATTTTCCATCGTTTTCTTCCTTAAAAACGCGAAAACGGGAGAAACGCCCCCAGTAACCCTTGGGCGCTACTCCCGTCTGTCCAAAACCGAGATGCCCCGAACCTTGGGGCGAAGACTTAAGCGTTCTGGCTGAGAGCGGCCTGGGCCTGATCCACCAACGCTTTAAAGGCTTCCGGCTCGTTCATGGCGAGGTCGGCCAGAACCTTCCGGTCCAGTTCGACCCCGGCCTTGTTCAGGCCGTTCATGAATTGCGAATACGACAAACCGCTCTCGCGGGCGCCGGCGTTGATCCGCTGAATCCAAAGACGGCGGAACTGGCGCTTCTTCGTGCGGCGGTCGCGGTAGGCGTATTGCAGCCCTTTTTCGACCCGCTCGATGGAGATGCGGAAGTTGTTCTTGTTGCGGCCCCGGTAGCCCTTGGCGAGCTTGAGGACCTTCTTGTGACGGGCGTGGGCGGTTTTACCGCGCGATACACGTGCCATTGTTCTATCTCCTCAGCTCAGGAATTCGGCATGTAAGATT
Organism: Rhodospirillales bacterium; assembly: GCA_965601835.1. Lineage (GTDB taxonomy): Bacteria > Pseudomonadota > Alphaproteobacteria > Rhodospirillales > Casp-alpha2 > UBA4479. The sequence continues at coordinate 2,261,302 of OZ271842.1, read as the reverse complement.
TGACCATCCGGGCGTCTGCCGGCGCCAGGATCATCGTGCCGCGCGCTTGGCGCTTCATCTTGGTGGAGCGTTTGCGGAGGTTGTGGCGTTTGTACGCCACGGCGGCGCGCACCTTGCCGGTGCCCGTCATTTTAAAGCGCTTCTTGGCGCTCGATTTGGTCTTCAGTTTGGGCATTTCCCTTTTCCTTCGTATCAAGCCGCCGGGACGAAGATTTCCCCGGCGGTCGTTTTGGGGTCGAACGCCCTAGGCATGCCCTATTAGCCACGGCGTTCGGCCACCTCGCGGCGGCGCGCGGTTTATAGCGGGGCGCCCCGGCGAATGCAAGGGCCGGTCGGCGCTGATGGGCGTGCTCGGATAGCGGTATTCCCTAATGACAATATGGTCTCTTTGAGGGCACACTCCGGGCATCACCAGCCGGTGGGGGCCGAATGACTGAAATCACCGCTTTTTTCGCGTCGCATCTGACGCCGCTGATCGCCAATGTCGGTGCGCTGGCGACGGTCGCGTGGATCCTGACGATCTTCGGCCGGGGCACGCTGACGCCGACCGGCGAGCGGGCCAGCGGGTCGCCGGTGATGATCGGCGGGGTGCTCGGTCTGACTGCGGCCCTGTTGATGTACGTGCCGGTCGAGTTCAGTCCCGGCATCTTCGCCGACGGCCGGGGGGCGCCGATCCTGCTGTCCGGTATCGTCGGCGGGCCGGTCGCGGCCCTGGTCACCGGCGCGATCGCCGTCGCCAATCGCGTCTGGATCGGCGGCGCCGGGATGTGGGCCGGGGCTTCCTACATTATGGTATTCACGTTGATCAGCATCGCCTATTGGGCGGTCGAGCGCCGCCGCGACGCGCCCAGGCTCGGCCTGGCGCGGTTGATGGCATTGGCCGCCGCGGCGACGATCATCAGCATACCGACGGTGATTTTCATTCCGGCCGGCAAACAGATGATGGTCCTGGTCAGTCTCTGGCCGATCCTGGGGGTGTCCAATGTGATCGGGACTGTGATCCTGGGCGCGTTGCTGCAGCGCGAACGCGACCGCATCCAGGCCGAGGCGGCGCTCGCCGAACAGGTCACCCTGGCCAAGCAGGCGACGGCTGCCAAATCCAAGTTCATCGCCGCGATGTCGCACGAAATCCGCACGCCGCTGAACGCGGTGCTCGGCGTGTTGCAGATCATCGACCGCAAAGAGGTCTCGCCCGAGACCTACGCGAAACTGAAAGTCGCCCACGACAGCGGGCACTTTCTGTTGTCGCTGATCAATCAGGTCCTCGATTTCGCGCGGATCGAAGCAAATGCGGTGGTCGCCTCGGACGACCCGTTCACGGTGTCGACCCTGGTCGACGGACTGCGCTCGATCTTCAAAACGCAGGCGGCGGCAAAGGGAATCGATTTCGAGGTGTCGATCGACGATCCGGGCGACACGCCGCTGGTCGGCTCGTTCGATCACATCCGGCAAATTCTGTTCAATTTCCTGGGCAATGCGGTGAAGTTCACCGACGAGGGCGGCGTACGCATGACCGCCTGGCTGGAGCGGGACGCCGACGACAACATGATGGTTGCGGTCGCCGTCCGCGATACCGGGCCGGGCATCTCGCCCGAGGATCAGGAGCTGATCTTCGCCGAGTTCGGCCGCTCCGCCAAAGTTGCCGACCGCTACGCGGGCTCGGGCCTGGGCCTCAGCATCTCGCAGGAATTGGCCCGCGCCATCGGCGGCGGTATCACCGTCGACAGCGCGTTGGGAAAAGGCGCGACCTTCACGTTGCGGGTCCCGGTACGCCTTGGCGAGCGCCAGGCCGCGGCGCCGGCACCGGACAGTGCCGCCGATGTGCCGCCGCTGCGTATCCTGATCGCCGAAGACAACGACATCAATCAGATGATCGTCCGCGCGCTGTTGGAAAAAGACGGGCACGACCTGGAGATCGTCGCCGACGGCCGCCAAGCGGTCGAGCGTATCGAGACCGGCGCCGACGATTTCGACGTGGTCCTGATGGACATCCAAATGCCGGTGATGGACGGCAAGGAAGCGACCCTGGAGATCCGCAAACGGGTGCCCGACGGCGGCGCGCTGCCGATCATCGCGTTGACCGCCAACGCCTTCAAGGATCACCGCGACGAGTACATCGCGCTGGGCATGCAGGACGTTGTGGTGAAACCGATCGAGATGGAGGCGTTGCGCGCCGCGCTCACGGCGGTCTCCGCGGCGCGGGGTTGAGGCTCGGCCGCAGCGCGCGCCTCAGCGGGGCGCGATCACCATGGTCATGAGACGGCCTTCGGGGCGCGGATGCTGCTCCACCTTGGCCAGTTCGGCGACTTCCGCCTGCACCCGTTGCAGGACCTTGAGGCCCAAATCCTGGTGCGCCATCTCGCGCCCTCGGAAACGGATCGTCATCTTGACCTTGTCGCCGTCGTCCAAGAAGCGCTTCACCGCCTTCATCTTGACCTCATAGTCGTGGTCGTCGATGCCGGGACGCATCTTGATCTCTTTGACGTCGATTGTTTTCTGCTTCTTGCGGGCCTCGTTCGCCTTTTTCTGCGCCTCGTACTTGTATTTGCCGTAGTCGAGGATCTTGCAGACGGGCGGCGCCGCATTGGGCGATACCTCGACCAGGTCGAGGCCAACCTCAAAGGCCATATCAATTGCTTCGCGGAGTCCGAGAACGCCGATCATTTCACCGTCGGCGTCAATAACGCGGACGGGATCGGCAAGAATATCATCGTTGGCGCGGGGTCCATCTTTGGACGGCGGCGCCGGTGGGCCGGGTCGACGGGCTATGGAAAGTCTCCTATCTCTGTTGCGACCGTATCAGGTACCAAGAAACGCCGGGCCGCTCACGACGACGTCGCGAACGGGCCCAGAGCTTCCAATTTCAGTCTATCGGTTGCCTCTTCGAGCGCAAGGACTTCTTGGTCCTTGCCGCCGAGGCGCCGCAGGGCGACGGTCTTGTTTTCCGCCTCGCGGCCGCCGACCACCAGGATCGCGGGGACCTTGGTGTGACTGTGTTCGCGGATCTTGTAATTGATCTTCTCGTTGCGGAGATCGGTTTCGACGCGCACGCCGGCGGCGCGCAGCGTATCCGCGACCTCTTCGGCATAGCCGTCCAGCTCGTTGGTGATCGGTGCGACCACGGCTTGAACCGGCGCCAGCCAAAACGGCAATTTACCTGCATAGTGCTCGATCAAAATACCCGTGAACCGCTCGAGCGAACCGAATAGGGCACGGTGCAGCATGACCGGGCGGTGTTTTTCACCGTCTTCGCCGATATAGGTGGCATCCAACCGTTCGGGAAGGTTGAGGTCCACTTGGAGGGTGCCGCACTGCCAATCGCGACCGATGGCGTCGCGCAGCACAAATTCGAGCTTCGGCCCATAGAACGCGCCTTCGCCCGGATTCGTCGAGTATTCCAATCCGGTTGCTTCAACGCCTGCCTTGAGCGCTGCCTCTGACTTGTCCCAGATGTCATCTGAGCCGATGCGCTTCTCCGGTCGATCCGAGAACTTGATCCGGACATCCTCGAAACCGAACTCCCGATAAATATCGAGGATCAGTTGGCAAACGATTTGGCATTCCTGTGTGATCTGATCTTCGGTGCAGAAAATGTGCGCATCGTCCTGGGTAAAGGCGCGAACGCGCATGAGGCCATGCAACGCGCCCGACGGCTCATATCGATGCACCTTGCCGAATTCGGCCATGCGCAAAGGCAAATCGCGATAGCTCTTGATGCCCCAATTGTAGACTTGAACGCCACCAGGGCAGTTCATCGGTTTGAGGGCGTATACACGATCCTCTTTTGCCTCGGTCGTGAACATGTTCTCGCCAAACTTCTCCCAGTGTCCAGACCGCTCCCATAGGCTCCGGTCCATGATGTCGGGCGAGTTGATCTCAACGTAGCCTGCGCGTTGCTGACGTCGGCGCATATAGTCGATCAATGATTGGAACAAGGTCCAACCCTTTGGATGCCAGAAAACGGCGCCCGGTGCCTCCTCTTGAAAATGGAAAAGGTCCATTTCGCGACCGAGGCGGCGGTGGTCGCGTTTTTCCGCTTCTTCGAGCCGCGTCAGGTACGCCTTCAGTTCTTTCTTGTCGCGCCATACCGTGCCGTAGATGCGCTGCAACTGCGGATTGGCGGAATCGCCGCGCCAATAGGCACCGGCGAGCTTCATCAACTTGAACGCCTTGCCCAGTTGCTTGGTGGAGCGCAGGTGCGGCCCGCGGCAGAGGTCGATCCAATCGCCTTGCCGATACATCGTAATCTCTTCGTCCTCGGGCAGTTCCAACACCCACTCGGCCTTGAAGCTCTCGCCTTTTTCCTTAAAGAACGCCTCGACCTGATCGCGGTCCCACACTTCGCGGACGATGGGAATGTCGCGGTCGACGATCTCGGCCATGCGCTGTTCGATGGTCTCGAAGTCCTCGGTGGAGAACGGCTCGTCGCGATAGAAATCGTAATAAAACCCATTCTCGATCGCGGGCCCAAATGTGATCTGCGTGCCCGGGAACAGTTCCTGCACCGCCATCGCCAACACGTGCGCGGCATCGTGGCGCAGGACCTCCAGTGCGTCTTCTTCGTTTTTCGACGTGATCAACGCGAGGTCGGCATCGGTTTCGATGGCGCGGTCCAGATCCCACATTTCGCCGTTGACCTTGGCGACCATCGCCGCCTTGGCGAGGCCGGGGCCGATCTCCGCGGCGATCTCGCCGGCACTTATCGGGTTGTCGTAATTTCGTTCACTGCCGTCTGGCAAAGTAATTCGGGGCATCATTCGCTCCGTTGTCTTCTCAGTGTGTTAATCGCAATCGCATGAGATGGGTTCTCGCAACATCGTCGTTAACGACGGCGGTGCGGAACCTGATTTAATTCACGGGCGGGAATCAAGTCGAACGATACATGCCAATACGCATTCAGGCAGCCGACATCGCGCCCGTGCCGATAGTTCGGCGGGACGTCGTCAGGCCTGTGCGGGTGCGTACGATCCACATGCAGCGCTTTCTAAACCACCTGATCGCGGATGTCGAGACTAAGCACCGAGGCCGACAGCGTCGAGCACACCGGCGAGCGGGATGTCTTCGGCGCTCCGCTCGCGCAGCAGGGTGACGTCCGCGCCCCGTTGCCCGCAAAGGGCCGGGTCCGAGGCGTGGGAGTACAGCACCACCGAGCGCACACCTAATAGCGCCGCGATGTGCATCGGACCGCTGTCGTTGCCGACCGCAAGGGCCGCGCCGCGGATCACGGCGACCAGCTGCAACAGGGTCGTCTCCGCCGTCAGACGGACGGTGTCCGGCGCTGCCTTTGCAATCTCGCGCGCCAGATCGTGTTCGTAGGCGCCGCCGACCACGACCGGGGTGATGCCGTCGGCCTGCAGGCGCGCGGCGAGTGCGGCATAGTGCGCCACCGGCCAGCGTTTTTCCGGCCGGTGCGCGGCCCCGCCCGGCACCAACACCGCATAGCGGTCCGGCAGGGCGAATTTCGTCACATCGGCGTCGATGCGGCTGAGGTCCGGCAGCGGCACGGTGTCGATCCCGGCCATGTGCAATTGCTCGGCCTGCCGGTCGACGGTATGCATCGCATCGCGGTCCGGGTTCGCGTGCGGATGCGAGCACCCCTCGGCGATTCCCGACCACTCCGGATACGGGCCGGGCCAGAACAGGCTGCGGTAGCGGCTGCTGCGGTCGGAGGTCTGCAGATCGTACACCCGGTCGAACCCGCCCCGCCGCAGCATCCGGCGCACGTTAAGCCAACCGCCGATGTCGAACGGGCCGGGGCGTTTGTCGATCAGGATCTCGTTGGCGACCCGGGCTACCGACAGCAGGTCCACGAAAGGCCGCGTGGTCAGCACGGAAATGTGCGCGTCCTTGTGATGGTCGCGGATCGCCTGCATGGGGCCGAGCGCCAGGACCACATCGCCGAGCGCGCTGAGCTTGATCACCAGAATACGGTTCATGTCCGTGATTTCGCCGCGTGCTCCGCCAGCACCTCCCGGTAGACATCCAGCGTCTTGTCGCACATGGAACTTTTCGTGAAGTTTTTGCGCACATGGGCGATCGACGTCGCCGCCATCCGTTCACGGGCCGGACCGTCCAGCGACAAGCCGATATCGATGGCGAGCGCCAGCGCATCCGCGTCGCCGGGCTCCGTCAGCCAACCGGTCTCGCCGACCAAAACCGTTTCCCGCGCCCCGCCGTGGTCGGTGGCGATCACCGGCCGACCCATGGCCTGCGCTTCGATGACGATGCGGCCGAAGGCCTCGGGCACGATCGACGCCGAGATCACCAGGTCCGTCAGCATGTAGGCCGCCGGCATGTCGTCGCAGTGGTCGACGATGCGGATGACCTCTTCCAATTGATGCTGCTCGATGCGCCGCTCCAGTTGGCGGCGGTATTCGGTGCGGCCCTGGTCGCCGCCGACCAGCAGGCAGCGGATATCCTTGCGGCCGAGTTTGGCCATGGCGTCGATGGTCGTCAGTTGCCCTTTCCAGCGGGACAGCCGCCCCGGCAGCATGACGATGGGCGCACCGTCCGGCAGCCGCCAATCGGTCGCCAGCTTGATGACCCGTTCGGCAGAGACTTTTTCGGGATCGAACTTGTCCAAATCGACGCCGCGGTGAATGACGCGGATTTTCTCGACCGGGACGCCGTAGTGGCGGCGGATGTGGCCGCCGATGAACACCGAGATCGCAATGACCCGGGCACCGAAGGTCATCACCCCGTTGTAGCGGCGCTTGAGCCAGCTGCCGATCGAATAGACCCCGTGAAAGGTGGTAACGAACGGCACGCCCAGCCGCTTGCAGGCGAAGTAGGCGCTCCATGCCGGCGCGCGGGAGCGCGCGTGCACGATGTCGACCTTGTTGTCGCGGATCACCTGCATCAAGCGGGCGATGTTGTTGTACATCACGATCGGGTTCTTGGAGGCGACGGGCAGGGTAATGTGCTCCGCCTTGACCCGCGTCAGGTCATGCGCTTGCGGCCCGCCTTCCGACACCACGATGGCGCGCCCGCCGGCCTCGACGATGGCGCCGGCGATCTCCACGGTGCCGCGTTCGACGCCGCCGCCCGCGCCCAACGCCGGCAGGATCTGCAGCACGGTCGGCGCGGTGTCCGCGTCCCAAGGGCGTTCCAAGCCAGCCTCGGCAGTGTTATCTTCGGCGTTCAACGTCGTTTCCATCTCGTCTTATATGGGGAGCCCGCATGCCGGATCAGCCACTCACCCCTGAATTTCTTACCCGTGCGGACGGCCTAAAGATCGCCTACCGGCACGCTCCTGGCAAGCAGCCCGGCGTGATGTTTTTGACAGGGTTCAAGTCCGATATGCAAGGAGGAAAGGCGTTGGCGCTCGAAGCTTTTTGCCGGGCGCGCGGTCAGGCCTTTACCCGCTTCGATTACACCGGTCACGGCGAATCCGACGGCGCGTTCGAAGACGGCGCCATCGGGGACTGGGCGTCCGATGCGGTTCAGGTCCTGGACCAGGTGGCCGAGGGACCGCAGATTCTGGTCGGCTCGTCCATGGGCGGCTGGATGATGCTTTTGACCGCGTTGGCGCGGCCTGAGAGGATCGCCGGGTTGGTCGGCATTGCCGCCGCGCCGGATTTCACCCGCGATTTGATCCCGCAAGCGCTGAACGATTTGCAGAAGGCGGACCTGGCGGCGTCCGGGTATTGCGAGATTCCCAATTGTTACGACGATGAGGAGCCCTACAAGATCGGCCGCCGCCTGTTGGAAGAGGGCGACAATCATATCCTTCTGGATGGCGAGATCGCGCTCGACGTGCCGGTGCGCCTGATCCACGGGGTCCTGGACGAGGACGTGCCGTGGGACACGTCGCTCAAGATCATGGAAAAACTCAAGAGCGACGCCGTCGAAGTGCAGATCGTCAAGGCGGGCGACCACCGGCTGTCGTCGGACGCCGATATCGCGCGCCTGACCCGTACCGTTGGCGCCATGCTGGAGGCCGTCTGAAGGGATTACACCTCTTCCGCAAGCACCCCGTTGAGGCCGGAGCGGTAATCCGGGTATTTCAGGGTGACGCCCAGTTCCTCGCGGATGCGGCGGTTCAGGACCCGGCGATTGTCGTTCCAGAAACTGAGGCCCATGGGGGTCATCCGCTGTTTGGCGGTCTCGAAGTCTTCCAGGGGCGGCGGTTCCATGTCCAACAGATCGCAGGCGTACGCCGTGACCTCGGCCGGCGGCGCCGGTTCGTCGTCGCACACGTTATAGACCGCACCCGGGTTGGGGCTGGCGATCGATGCCGCCAACACCTGGCCGATGTCGTCGACGTGAATGCGCGAGAACACATGCCCCGGGCGGTCGATCCGTTTGGCGCGGCCGGCGCGCACCGCATCCAATTGCGAGCGTCCGGGCCCATAGATGCCCGCCAGGCGGAACACGTGCACCGGCACGTCGGCATCGCGCAGCAGACCGAGCCAAGCCGCTTCGGCGTCGACCCGGCGCTGCGACCGTTCGCTCGACGGGTTCACAGGCGCGCTCTCGTCGACCGGTTGCCCGCCCGTATCGCCGTAGACCCCGGTGGTCGACAGATAACCCAGCCATTTCACGTCCATATTGGTGCGGATCATGTCGGCGGCGGCACGGAACGCCGGGTCGCCTTGCGCGTCCGGCGGCACCGAGACCAGGACATGCGACGCCTGCTGCAGCCGCCCTGCGGCGTCGGCCGGCAGCGGTCCGCCGCTCCAGACCGTGGCGTCGATGCCGCGGGCCTTCAATGTTTCCGCCTTTTCCGCGGTCCGCACCGTGCCTCCGGCGTGCCACTTCGCGACCGGCAAGGCGCGGATCAAGGCGTCCGACGAATAGCCGATACCGAAACAAAACAGTCGTGGACCGTCGCGCCGGGTCACACCCGATCTCCCCGTATGTCTCTTCTTCTTTGTTGCCGCGACGCGCGGCGGCTTATATCAACGCACCATGCCCCGAAACGTCCGCAATCTCAAAGCCCTTGTCGCCCTGCTGGCGGCGGTGTGCGCGTATCCCGCGTCGGCGGCGGAATTGAACCACGCCCGCGAATACGCCCGCTGCATGGCGTTGGCCCCGGACGATCCGGACGAAGCGTTCGAGATGGCCACCGCCTGGCAGGCGCTCGGCGGCGGCGATGCGGCGGCACATTGCGCGGCGCTGGCGCTGCTCTACGACGGGCAGCCGGAGTTCGCCGCCCGCCGTTTGGAAATCCTCGCCGACACCATGGTCGCCGAGCCGGAATTCAAGGGCCAGGTGCTGTCGCAGGCGGGGCAGGCGTGGTTGCTGCACGGCGACGCGGCGCGGGCCGAAGCGGCATTGACGGCGGCGGTCGGATTGCTGCGCGAACGCCCCGAGGTGATGGTCGACCGCGCCCAGGCACGGTTCGCCATGACGGACTACCAAGGCGCGTTGGACGACCTGACCGCGGCGCTCGCCGCCGATCCGGAAGCGGTCGACGCCTATGTATTCCGGGCCACGGCGCTACGCTTTCTGGATCGCACCGACGAAGCCCTGAGCGATATCGAAATCGCCCTGACCCTGGACGCGGCGCATCCGGCGGCGTTGCTGGAACGCGGTATCTTGCGCCGGTTGGCCGGAGACGACGGCGCGGCGCGGGCGGATTGGCTCAAGGTGCTTGAACTGGAGCCGGACGGTGCCGCCGCGGCCATGGCGCGGACCAACATCGAACGCATGGACGTCACGGTCGAAGGGAACTGAGGCGCAGCTCAGAAATCCAGATCGGCGTAGTGCTTCGGCGGCGGGGCGCTCGGGATGCGGTCCGACAGCAACGGCCGCATGCTGGGCCGGGATTTGATGCGTGCATACCATTCCTTGGCCGGGTCGTGGTCGTCCCACGGCACGTCGCCCAGATAATCGATGGTCGAGAGATGCGCCGCCGCGGCGATATCCGCCAACGACAGGTCGTCGCCGGCGAGCCAGCGCCGCCGCTCCACCAGATATGAGATGTAATCCATGTGGGTGTGGATGTTGTTGTGCCCGGCGCGGACCTCGGCGGAATCGGGTTCCCCTAAGCTGAGGAACCGTTTCATGAATTTCTCGGTCACGAGCTTGTCGGTGACTTCGGCGTTGAATTTGCGATCGAACCAATCGACCAGGCGCCGCACCTCGGCCCGCTGCATCGGGTGGCGGCCCAGAAGCGGCGGCTCCGGCGTCATCTCGTCGAGGAACTCGCAGATCACTTGGCTGCCCGACAGCGCGGTGCCGTCCGGTTCCACCAGCACCGGCACCTCGCCCATCGGATTGATGGCCAGGAACTCTTCGCGCCGCCGCCACACGTTCTCCGCCTTCATGTCGAAGTCCATGCGTTTTTCGCCAAGGGTGATCCGGACCTTGCGCGAATACGGAGAAAGCCAAAGATGGTATAGGGTACGCATGCGTGGTCCTCGTGGCGGTGCCGGATCAACCGCGCTTGCGAAAATGTGATCGCGCGTCATTGGCACCCGAACCGTCACATACGCTATCTAAGGGATCGATGGCAACCACCGCGCGCATACGTGTCTGCGCGTACAGCAACGGACAGAGAACCGGAGGCAAGCGCCCATGTTATTCAAGTTCCCGAAAGCATCCGACGTGCGTCCGTCGGAAATCACCCCGAAATCGGTGTTCGACAACCGGCGCTTGTTCTTGAAAACCGCCGCGGTCGCAGGCGCGGGGATCGCCGCTGGGAGCTTGCCGCTGCCGGCGTTCGCGAAACGCACACCGCCGTTGGAGGGCGTGGTGCCGACCCAGTGGTCGGCCGCGAACTTGCCCGAGGACGACCAGATCAGCGAGTACGAGGACGTCACCCAGTACAATAACTTCTACGAATTCGGCACCGGCAAGACCGACCCCGCGCAATATTCCCAGGACTTCAAAACCAGCCCGTGGGAGATCATGGTCGACGGCGAGTGCGCCAAGCCCGGCAAGATTTCGTTCGAAGACCTGATCAAGCCGCACGCGCTGGAAGAGCGCGTCTACCGTCTGCGCTGCGTCGAGGCGTGGTCGATGGTGATCCCCTGGGTCGGGGTCGAGTTGGGACCGGTGCTGCAACGCTTCGAGCCGACGGCGGACGCCAAGTACGTTTACTTCGAGACCCTATACGATCCCGAGCAAATGCCCGGCCAGCACGCCCGCGTGCTGGCGTGGCCGTACAAAGAAGGCCTCCGCATGGATGAAGCGATGCATCCGCTCACCATTCTCGGCGTCGGGATCTACGGCGAGGTCATGCCGAACCAGAACGGCGCGCCGATCCGCTTGGTCGTGCCGTGGAAGTACGGCTTCAAATCCATCAAATCGATCGTCCGCATCCGGTTCCAAAAATCCATGCCGCCGACCAGTTGGAACGATTCCGCGCCGCGCGAATACGGTTTTTATTCCAACGTCAATCCGCAGGTGAACCACCCGCGTTGGTCGCAGGCGCGCGAACGGCGCATCGGCGAATTGTTCCGCCGCGAGACGTTGATGTTCAACGGCTATGCCGAAGAAGTGGCGGGCCTGTACGAAGGCATGGATCTGCGGAAATGGTACTAGGCCGGTCCCGGACCCGATAACATGACCGCCATGAGCGTCACCGCCGACAGCGCCGCGCCGCGCGCCAAACCGAAAAAGCGCCGCGATCCCATCGTCTGGATCGTCAAGCCGCTGGTGTGGGCGGGGTGTCTGGCGCCGCTGGCCTGGCTCAGTTGGCTGATCGCGGATGCGGCCATGTTCGGCGGCCGCGGGCTTGGCGCCAACCCGGTGGAGTTCATCAATCTCTATACCGGCGACTGGGCGATCCGGTTCCTATTGCTGTCGCTGGCGCTGACGCCGATCAAGATCGTCACCGGTTGGGCGCAGGTCATCCGCCTGCGCCGCCTGATCGGGTTGTTCGCGTTCTTCTACGTCGTGCTGCATGTTGCGAACTACGTCGCCATCGACCAGTTCTTTGCCTGGGGCGCGATCTGGGAAGACATCCTGAAACGCTGGTACATCACCGTCGGCATGGTCGGATTGTTGTGCCTGATCCCGCTCGCCGTCACCTCGACCAAGGGATGGGTCAAGCGGATGGGCGGCAAGAACTGGAACAAGCTGCACAAGGCGGTCTACATCGCCGGTGCCGCGGCGTGCCTGCATTTCTTTATGATGCGCAAGGGCTTTCAGGTGGAGCCCATCGTCTATGGCTTGATCTTCTTCGGGCTCATGGCGGTGCGCGCGGTCGAACCGCTGAAACGGCGTCTGGCCCGCTAAGCCCTTGCCCTTCCCGTCGCGGGAAGGATTACGCTATCCTCGTCCATACAAAGACAATCACGGAGGCTCCATGACCGACACATCGCGCCGCTTGGTCCTCGCCGGTCTTGCCGCCGGGGTGTTGTCGCCGCTCACCGCCGTGCAGCTTCGCGCCGACGCCAGGCCGAAGATGACCACCTACGCCTCGCCCTACTGCGGTTGCTGCAGTTTGTGGGTCGAGCATATGATCGAGCATGGGTTCGATGTCGAGACCGTATATGTCACCGATCTCGATCCGGTGAAGTCCCGCTACGGTGTGCACCCGTACCTGCAATCGTGCCACACCGCGACCGTCGGCGGGTACGTGATCGAAGGTCACGTCCCGGCGCAGGAGGTGCACCGCCTGTTGAAACTGCAACCGGACGCCATCGGCCTTGCGGTGCGCGGCATGCCGATCGGCTCCCCCGGGATGGAGCAGGGCGACACCCGCGAGCCGTTCGACGTGGTGCTGTTCAACGAAACCAACGGCCGGGTGTTCGCACGCTTCTGACCGCCGGTTTCGCGTCACAAATCGGTCATTTGATTTCATCCCCCCGTTTCATATTCGATTATGCGAACCCCGCGCCGAAAACGGGAGGAAACACCCATGAGCGACGTCAAGAACGTGTTGTTTTTATGCCGTGGCAATACCGCCCGGTCTCTGATCGCCGAAGCGATCCTGACCCGAGAGGGCCAAGGCCGCTTCAAGGCCTATTCCGCGGGCTCCAATCCGGGCGACGGACCGCATCCCTATACCCTCGACCTGCTGAAAAAGATGAACCACGAGGTGGACAGTCTGCGCTCCAAGGACTGGGCGGAATTCGCCGCCGAAGATGCGCCGACGATGGATTTCGTGTTCACGGTCTGCGACGCGACGGCGAACGAAGTTTGCCCGGTCTGGCCGGGCCAGCCGATGACCGCGCACTGGGGCATTCCCGATCCGGCGGCCGTCGACGGCAACGAGGCGGAACGGCGTTTGGCGTTTTCCGACGCCTACCGGCTGATGACCAACCGGGTTTCGATCTTCGTCAACCTGCCGCTGGAATCTCTGGACAAGCTGTCGTTGCAGCAAACGCTTGAGGATATCGGCGCCAAGGAAACGGCGTAAGCAACGGTCAGAGTATCAACTCAAACCGTTGCTCCAGCATCTCCTTGCCCCACGTCGAGCCCGGCGCTTCGTGGGTGATTTCAAAGCCTGCTCGGCGATACAAAGCCGCGGCGGCCGGCAGGCCATCGAACGTATCCAAATAGATGGACCGATAGCCGGCGGCACGCGCGTACGAGACGACGCGGCCGATCAATTCTTTGCCCAACCCTTGTCCACGCAGGGACGGCGACATGATGAACCATCGGAGATGCGCTTCGCCGTTCGTGTGCTGCGGGTCGCTGCCGTCGAGGGTGATCGAGCCCAAAACACTGTTGCTGTCCGCGTCGACGACGGATGCCGTAAGGTCTCGCGTCGCGTCATAGCGCGCGAAGAAATCCGCCATGCCACGGGCAACGATTTGTTCGAACATCACGGGAAACCCGAACGCATCCGCATAGTCGCGGCCATGCATGGCGGCGACGTCGCCCAGCAATCCGGGAAATAGCCCTTCGACGATCTTCGTTTGTTGACTGTTGTGCATGCCGCGATCTGATCTCTAGCCGGGTGCCTCAGGATACGGTCACTGCCAATCGCCGTTGTGTCCAGCGCGTTTTCGACTCGACATTTTACATATTATATATAATATAGAATGTATCAAATTTGGGAAATGACATGGGCGAATTTCAAACCAAGAAGCAGATCGCGACAGAGGTCTTGCGCCACGCGATCCGCAGTGGGCGCTACCGGCCCGGCCAACCATTGCGCCAAAACGAGATCGCCAAGGATCTCGGCCTCAGCAGCACGCCCGTGCGCGAAGCGCTGGCCGAGCTCGCAACGTCCGGGTTGGTGGTGTACGAGGAACACCGCGGCGCGCGGGTGTCGACGTTGGATATCGAAAAGGTCGAGCAGGTTTATGCCGCCCGCCGCCTGATTGAGAAAGAAGCGGCGAAACTCGCCTATCGGCACCTCGGGCCCGAAGACATCGACACGTTGGCAAAGCTGTCGAACGAGATGAAAGCGGCCCTGGCCGCCGGCGACTTCGAAACGCTGGTCCGCACCGACGAGAGGTTCCATGCCGTCCTTCGTGCGGCGTGCGGCAATCCGTATCTGGTGTCGGCGATCGAGCATCTGATGCACAGCTTCCCGCGCTACTTCATGTGGAATATCGGCAACCGCGTTAAGCAATCGGTCCGCGAGCACGCGGAAATGGTCAGCGCCTTGAAAGCCCGCGACCGCGCGCGGTTCGTGCAGGCGGTGACCGATCATCTCGACCATTCCTTGGAAACCGTGCGCGACCATTTCGAGCAAATCTGCGAGGACCCCGACCATGACGACTGACGCATCCCCGCGTGACGATCTGCGCGCCGCCGCCCGTGACCACTTGGTGCGCTACGGTGGCGACGTGTTCCCGGCCCTATTCACCAAGGCGCAAGGCGCGGTGGTCACCGACGACACCGGGCGCGAGATTTTGGATTTCACGTCGGGTCAGATGTGCGCCACCGTCGGGCACAATCATCCGAACATCGTCGCCGCGGTGGAGCGCGCCGGACAGACCGCGTATCACCTGTTCAGCGGCATGATCCCCGAGACCGTCGCTGAATTGGCGCTGCGGATTTCGCGCGATTGGATGCCGGCGGGGCTCAACCGGTCGCTGTGGGTCAACACCGGCTCCGAAAGTAACGAAGCCTCGCTCCGCATGGCCAAGATGGTCACCGGCGGCTTCGAGGTGATCGCCATCGGCGGCTCCTGGCATGGCGTGACCGGTGCGTCCGCCTCGGCAACGTTCGCCAGCGATCGCAAGGGCTACGGCGTGCCGGTGCCGGGGGTGTTCGCGATCCCCGAGCCCAACACCTACCGCCCGTATGTGCCGGGCGCGAGCCCGGAAGAAGCGGCGCTGGCCGGCTTGGAACTGGGCCTCAAGATGTTCGACATGACCTCGGCGGGCCAGCCGGCGGCGATCATCTTGGAGCCGATCCTCAGCGCCGGCGGCGTGCTGGTGCCGCCAAAGGGGTATCTCGAAGCGTTGCGAAAAGCCGCCGACGACCGCGGCATGCTGTTGATCTTTGACGAAGCGCAGACCGCGTTCGGCCGCATCGGGCATCGCACCGGGGCCGAGTTCTTCGGGGTCACGCCGGATATCCTCAACGTGTCGAAGACGCTCGGCGGCGGCTTGCCGCTCGCGGGCATGATCACCACCGACGCGATCGAGGCCGAGGCGCACGCCCGGGGGTACAACTTCTATACCTCGCATGTGTCCGACCCGCTGCCGGCGTCCGTCGGGCTGGCGGTCTTGGACACGCTGGACGGCGAGGGGCTGGTCGAACGGGCCCGGACCATGGGTGCCTATCTGCGGGGGCGTCTCGACGGCCTTGCGCAAAAGTACGAGGCGATCGGCGACATCCGCGGCGAGGGGATGCTGCTCGGCATCGAGTTGGTCACCGACCGCGCGACGCGCGCGCCGGATCACGACCTCGGCCAAGCCACGACCTTGAAATGTTACGAGTACGGCCTCAGCATGAACATCAAACGCCGCAAGGAGCGGGGCGCGATCTGGCGCATCGCCCCGCCGCTGACGATCTCGGAGGCGGAAATCGACCGCGGGGTCGATATCCTGGATCGGGCGCTCGGCGACTGCCTAGATGCCCGAGCGCGCGGCGAAACGATTTGATGGGAGTGACCATGTCCAACGACGACATCTTGAACGAACTGATCGAACCGGGCGTGCTGCGCGCCGGGATCAACCTCGGCAACATTCTGCTGGTGACCGGCACCGCCGACAACGGCGATCCGGTCGGCGTCTCGCCGGACATGGCGCAGGGCGTCGCCGATGCGCTGGGCGTCGCGTTGAAGCTCTGTCCGTATCCGTCGCCGGGCGATGTCGGGGACGCCATCGGCCGCGGCGAGCTGGATCTCGGCAACATCGCCTACGAGCAAAAACGCGCCGAGACCATCGCCTTCGTCGATTCCTACGTCGAGATCGAAGCCACCTATATGGTACCGGCCGACAGTCCTCTGATGACGGTCGAAGATGTGGATGCCACGGGTGTGCGGATCGCGGTCTCGGACCGCAGCGCCTACGACCTGTACCTGTCGCGCACCCTGCAGAACGCCAGTATCGAGCGGGCCAAGGGCTTGCCCGGCGCGCTGAAACTCTTTGTGGACGCGGGGTTGGAGGCCTTGGCGGGGCTGCGTCCGGCGTTGACGGAGAACGCCGCCGAACTCGGCAACATGCGGGTGCTGGACGGGCGGTTTTCGACCGTCACGCAAGCCGTCGGCACCCGGCCCGAGAACACCAACCTGCATGCATTCTTGCAGGCGTACGTGACGCAAAAGAAAGCCGACGGCACGGTGCAGTCGCTGATCGACAAGCACGGCGTCACCGGCAAATTGCAGGTCGCCACCTGAGACAGCGTTATCGATTTCATCGATGGCGGCATGGGGATTATCGATTGGATCGATAACGCGGACCGGTCCATGATCGCGCCAGGAGGACGAACATGACCGAGATGACAGAATTACTACGCCGCGAGATCCGGGTCCTGGTGTTCGACCAGTACGGCACCGTGGTCGATATGCAAAAAGGCCTGACCGACGCGGTCGGCGATTTCTTGAAGGACAAAGGCTGGGACGGTGAGGCGCACCGCTTCGTCACCTGGTGGCGGCGCACCCATTTCGAAAACTCGATGATCGATGCGCTGTGCGACAGGGGGCACACGCCGTACCGCGAAATCGGCCACCGGGCGGTGTCGTATGTGATGGATCGCTGCGGCATCGTATACAGCCAGGACGACGTGCGTTGGCTGGTCGGGTTGATCGAGGAACTGAAGCCGTTTCCGGACGTCATCGCGGCGCTCGAGAAACTGCGCGGCGCGGGTTACAAGCTGGCGATCCTGTCGAACGGCGACCGGGATATGCTGAAAGCCGCCGGGCCGCACATCGGCTTTCCATTCGATCACGTGATCTCGGTGCAGGAAGCGGGCTATTTCAAACCGGCGTGGCAGACCTACGCCAAGGCCGAGGAGATCATCGGCGAGGAGCGCACCAGCCACCTGTTCGTCGCCAACCATGCGTTCGATTGTATCGGCGCCAAGGCGTACGGCATGCGCACCGCGTTCATCGACCGCCGCCAGCGGCCGTTCGGCGAGACCCCGCATCAGCCGGACTTGTTGGTGCCCGATTTCGCCAGTCTTGCCGACGCGCTCGTGGGCTAGCCCCCCGTCCGTGCCCTTTTTTGACCCCCATCCCGGGATATACTGAGCCCATGGAACATCGAGACGAGCAGGACCAAAAGGTCCACCCCTGGCAGCGCGACATCTTCGCCGCTCTGCAGGACAAGCACATCGCGCATGTGGGCTATGTGCCGGACGGCGGACATCAGGGGCTGATCGGTCTGTGCCACGGCGATCCGGATATCGGCACCACCGTGTTCACCACCGAGGAAGAAGGGATGGGCCTGGTCACCGGCCTGTGGCTCGGCGGCAAGAAATCCGTGCTACTGATGCAGTCGAGCGGCGTCGGCAACTGCATCAACATGCTGACGCTCTGCGAGAACACGCGCACGCCCCTGGTCATGCTGGTCACCATGCGGGGCGAGTTCGCGGAATATGTGCCGTGGCAGATCCGCATGGGCAAGCGCACGCCGGACGTGCTGAAGACCATGGGCGTCGATGTGTATCGCGCCGAGCCCGGCGAGGATGTCGGCGATCTGGTCGCCGGCTGCATCGATCATGCTTATTTCGCGAACCGCATGGTCGCGGTGCTGTTGTCGCAGCGGCTCGTGGGCCGCAAGAACTGGTCGAAGTAGGGAGGACCGCATCATGCTGCACCGACGCCCCGCCATGGCCCAGTTGCTGGAGGACAGAGACGACCTGTTGGTGGTCGGCGGCCTCGGCTCGCCGGTCTACGACATCTTTGCCGCCGGCGATCACGATCTGAACTTTTACCTCTGGGGGGCCATGGGGTCTGCGGCGATGATCGGCCTCGGCCTGGCGCTGGCGCAGCCGGGCCGTCCGGTCGCCGCGTTCACCGGCGACGGCGAGATGCTGATGGGCATGGGCAGCTTCGCCACCATCGCCCAGCACCTGCCGCCCAACCTCAGCGTCATCGTGTTGGATAACGAGCAATACGGCGAGACCGGCATGCAGACCACCGCCACCGGCCAGGGCACCGACCTTGCCGCCGTGGCCCGGGCGTCCGGCATCGCCGACAGCGTGACCATCGACGCCGAGGATCAGTTGCCGGGCCTGCGCGCCCGCCTGCACGCCAAATCCGGCACCCACGTCGCGGTGCTGAAGATCCACCCCGGCGACGTGCCGCGCACCACGCCGCTCCGCGACGGGGCCGACATCAAGACCCGGTTCCGCACCGCGTTGCTGGGCGCCGCCGCCACGGCTTGAACCCCGATGAACCTGCGCACCGTCGATCTCAATCTCCTGGTCGCGCTGGATGCGTTGCTGAAGACCCGGCACATCACCCGCGCCGGGCAACGGTTGGGGATCGGCCAACCGGCGATGAGCGCGGCGCTGGCGCGGCTCCGCGACACGTTTCAAGACGAGCTGTTCGTCAAGCAGGGCAGCGGCATGCAGCCGACGCCCCGCGCGCTGGCACTGGGCGAGGAACTGGCGCCGATCCTCCGCGACGTCGACCGGCTGTTCGCCGACCGGGGCGAGGCGTTCGATCCCGCCGCCAGCCGCCGCACCTTTGCCGTGCGGTTGTCGGACTTGATGAGCGCCGTGCTGCTGCCGCCGTTGATGGCATCGCTGCAGGCCGAGGCGCCGAACGTCGCGCTCGACGTCCGCGCCATGGGGCCGGAGCACATCGTCGATGCGCTGGAGCGGGACACCCTCGATCTCGCTGTCAGCATGCCCATAGACGTGCCCACGACGATCCAAAGTGCGGACCTGTTCGAGGACCGTATGGTGGTGCTGTATCGCGCGGGTCACCCGGCGGCGGCCGACATGGACGGGCCGCTGGCGCAGTACCGTCATCGCCGGATCGAGGTGTCGGGCAAGCCCGCCGACCCCGCCGCCGATGCGAAAACCGCGCGGCAGCAGGCGAAGTTGAAAGCGCAGGCCACGGGCTCGGTCGTCACGGTGCGGCAATGGTTGGCGGTGCCGGATATCCTGCGCGCCACCGATTGCGTCGCCGAGGTGCCGGAGAGCTTGGCGCGGAAGTTGGCGGCGGGCGGCGATCTTGCCATGACACCCGGCGGCAGCCCGTTCACCTGGGCGATGTATTGGCACCGCCGCTACGACGCCGAACCGGGCACCGCATGGCTGCGCGACCGGCTGTCGGATGCGGCGGGGGACTGACTCCCTCTCCCGTCGTCAATTCATTTGGCGCGGGCCAAAATGGGAGAGGGTTGGGGTGAGGGGATGTCGCTCTAGACGGCGACGCTTGGTCGAGTAGCCCCTCATCCTGTCCTTCTCCCAGGTGGGAGAAGGAACTCCCGCATCTAGAGCGCAGAAAATTCCGTCATCCCCGCGCAGGCGGGGACCCAAGCGGCTCCGTTGTTTGATTTGGGCCCCCGCCTTCGCGGGAATGACGATATATGAGGGTCGCACCCTCAGCCCCAAGTCGTCATCCCGGGCGTGACCCGGGACCCTGGTTTTCATGGCCTGAACGCAATGATCGTCAGTTCGTCCGCTTCTAGCCAGGAGCGGACATGCCTAACCATCTAAATATACCGGCGAAGGTCAATCACCCTCAACCCTATGGATAGTAGCGTCCGGTTCAGCTAGTTTTTTCTTCTCCAAAGCCACGTCTCGATATCTCCGAAATTCATCCAAAATCGGGAGAGCATGATTTGCTAACGCTTTAAAAAACTCTCGGTAGCCTGTCAGGGCGAACAATTCCTCTGGCAAGTTCCCGTAATCTTTAGTCCGATCACCAAGCGGGAGAATTACGCGGGCTCGGCGACCTGGGAACATACCTTGCACCGGATGCATAGACATGATCAGCGCCCCGAGCTGGAAGTTTTCCTTGTACATCGCGACTAGTCGGTCCACCTGTTTCTGATCGAGATACTTGTCCCATGCGGCCATAGCCGGGAGCGGTTCCAGGTACGAGCAAAGTGGATCCAAGACGTCCTCGACCATCTTCACATAGTGAGACCAGTACCACTGTTCTTCGAAAGCTTCCTGAAACTCCTCCCAGGTTAGCAACCTGACATTCGAATGAACGACGGCTTCGTGTGCGCCCGACTGGAACCCTGCCTTCGAGACGATGTATCCAGTGTTCGCACCGGCGTCCGCTACGACAGTCCGGAAACCGTGGGCCACCGACTGAGGAACGGGGGTTGTCCAGTGCTTGCATTCTACAAGGGTGAGGTAGTCACGGCCCTGGACATGCTCCGTCGCTAGCACGTCAATGTTAGCTTGCCCCCTTGCCAACTTCATCGTGACTTCCGTATCCGCAGTCCACCCGCACTCACGAAGAATTTGGGCGGTCCAATCTTGAAGTTCACGCCAGTGCCCCGGGCTTTCTTCTGTAATCATCGGCTGAATCCTGGTCGATTAATCGGTCTGTTTTCTCCGCAAACTTCATTACCAAAATAACGTTATCGCCAGAACCTAGCACAGCCTGAAGGCGAACTGCGAAATGTCGCCTCAGGATCATAAGCCGGCATTGAATCGGCGCGCCGGGTTATTTCCAACCCTAACCAAAACCTAACCATGCGCAAACGCGCATATAACGTTGCCGAATTATGTTGATCGTACTGGGAAGGGCGCACGACCGCACTCCTCCTCTTGAATTCAACAACTCAAGCTCAAAGGACACGATCAATCATGAAATTCGGAAAGCAACTCGCAGCAGTCTCAATGGCATTGGCGTTTGGCCTCTCGGCGCAACAGGCGCTGGCCGTGGACGAGCATTTCATCGTCAACGGTGCCGCCGTCGGTGGCACCGATGTCGTTTCGTATCACACCGTCGGCAAGCCGCTTGCCGGTTCGGCCAACTATGCGGCCACTTACCAAGGCGTGACGTGGCACTTCGCCTCCGCCGAGAACAAAGCGCTGTTTGAAGCAGACCCGGCAAAATACGCCCCGGCCTATGGCGGCTGGTGCTCAGCCGGTGCCAGTAAAGGCAAGAAAGTCGAGACCAAGCCGGACCTCTGGGCCATCGTCGACGGGCAGCTTTACCTGAACAGCAGCCCGGGGGCGCACAACAACCTCTTCCTCGCCAAGACGGAAGAAGTGATCTCCAAGGGCGAGGCCAATTGGAAGGTGATTTTCGCGACCCCCGCAGACGAACTGTAATCGCCGTAAACGCTTGTTACCCGCGCCGCCGTCTTGTTGACGGCGGTGCGGCACACGTTCACGGCATGCTCTCTAGATCGTTATTGGACGCAGTATGCGGACAGATGCACTTTGTCTTCCGACCGAGATTTCATCCGGGGAGGCAGCGACCATCGCCACTATCGCGAAAATACTTGTGGTCGAAGACGATGAGAACATTCTCAATCTTCTGAGCGCCTATCTTGAAAGTGCCGGCCACGAGGTGGTGGCGCATCAAGACGGCCAAATGGGCTGCAAAGCCGCGCTGACCGACACGTTCGACATTTGTATCTTTGACGTCATGCTGCCGCATATGTCCGGTATCGAGATCGTCGAGGCAATGCGTGAGCAGGGCTCCGAGACCCCTGTGCTTTTTCTGACAGCACTTGGCACGGAAGCCAATGTGCTGCAGGGCTTTGACGCGGGCGCGGACGATTATGTGATCAAGCCTTTCTCGCCGCGTGTGTTGAATGTCCGCATTCAGGCGATCTTGCGCCGCAGCCAAATAGCGACGGAAAGCCGCAACGAGGTGCTGGAGGTCGGCCCCGTCAAATTGGACGTCGAACAGCCGACCTGCGACGTCTCCGGTCAGTCGATCGCGCTGACGCCCTACGAGCACAAAATTCTGCGACGTCTTTTGGAGCAGCCCCGGCGGATCTTGTCGCGGGGCCAATTGATTGCCCTCATTTACGGGAACGACGTCGCCGTCGGTCCAAAGGCGATCGATGTCCATGTCCACAACATTCGCGCCAAGCTTGGCGACGACATCGGCGAAATGATCGAGACGGTGCGCGGGTTCGGTTACCGGTTCACGCCGGTCACTGGCGAAGAGCGCAGAGCGTTGTGAGGCAACGTTTGCGCCGGGTGCCGTGGCTGACGCTTCAGATGATCGCGGCCAATGTGACGATTGTTCTGTTGCTTGGCGTTGCGTGGTATTGGCTCTTTGCACAGCAGAGCATGATTTACTCCGATCGCCTCATGTCGACATTCAACATCGAGCCCGGACAGGTTCACGCCATGTTCGTCGATGAGGTCGAACGTCACCTTTGGACAAGCATTTCGGTTGGGTTGGTGTTCGCGGTCGTGCTGTCCATCGGTGCCGCGCTGGTGATCGTCCGCCCCCTCCGCGCGCTGGCCCGGGCAACGGATCGGTTGCGGCAAGGCGATTTTAGTGCACGGGCGCGAAGCCAATCAGGAGAAATCGGCCGGTTGGCGGAAACGGTCAATGCCCTCGCCGAAGCGCTGGAGCGCGAAGAGGACCGCCGGGCGAGATACCTTGCCGATCTCGGGCACGAATTGCGGACCCCCATCACCAGCCTGCGGGGGTACACCGAGGGTCTGGAGGACGGTGTTTTCCAGGCCGACGCGAAATTCTACGCACTGATATCCGATGAGCTGAGTCATTTGACCGCGCTAACACACTCCATCGAGGCCATGGAACTTGCGGCCGAGGATAAAGACGCGGCGATACACGGTGTGGAAGTGCACCATATCCTCGCGGATGTGCGGCAGCGGTGGTCACCCCAGTTTCGGGCAAAGGGACTTGGGCTCAGCATAACGTCGGACGACGGGTTGGCCGAGAGATCTATTGCCCTGTCGCGTAAGTCCCTGCGGCACATCATCGATAACGTGATGTCGAACATGCTGAGATATGCCGATGCAGCGCCCGAATGCCGCATTGCGTTTTCGACGTATGAGCCGCACGTCATTGAAATGATCTTCCGAAACGGTGCCGAGAGCTTGCCGTCGCAGGATATTCCGCTGCTCTTCGATCGCTTTTTTCGGGTCTCTCAAAGCCGGACCCGGGGACAAAAAGATCACTCAAGCGGGCTTGGGCTATCCATCGTGAAGCAGCTTTGCCTTGCCAGCGGCGGCACGGTTCATGCCGAAAAGAAGGACAATACGTTGAGCATTGTGGTTCGGCTGCCACTTGTCGTGTCCCGTAAAGCGACGGAACAGAGGGCTGCGCCCGAGCCCTTGCTCCTTGACGGATAACGACGGTGGTGTTGCGTCTGCTTCTACTGAAAAGTCCATCAGCTAAACGTTTTCACCGCTCAGCAAATTCGGTACTTCCGATGATATGACAATCCGTTCCACCGCTGCGGGATCGAGGAATTGGTCAAAGGTCACTTGGACGTTACGTGGCTGCGCGACCGGGTGTCGGACGCGGCGGGGGCCTCGTCCGGGCCCTAAAATCGTCATCCCGGGCTTGACCCGGGACCCAGTATTCACTGGACAAGCGGTGGCGCAGTGAACACTGGATCCTGACGTTCGTCAGGATGACGGGAAAGCCAGATGCATATGGTCACCCCCGCACCCGCCTGCGCGGGCACGGGCTGCGGCGGGGGCTCAAGTTGAACAATGGAGCCGCTTGGGTTCCCGCTTTCGCGGGAATGACGATGAAGGAGGCGCAGCGCGTCAGGATGACGGCAGGTGCGGATTTAAGTCCGGCACCCGCTGCCGACGGACCGCCAGGCCATGACCTCGGCGTTTTTCAATTCGAACACCGCCTTGCACCGGACACCCGACGCCGCACTGCCGGCCAGGTGATAGGTCAGAAAGCGCGTATCGCTGAGCACATAGACGTTATCGGGCGGACCCAATTCCTGGACCAGCGTGCGCTCGGACACGCCGACCAAATTGTCGAAGTTCACCGCGACGGGCGGCGTCGCGGCGCAGGCAGCCACAAGAAGGAGTGCTGCCGCCAAAGAAAGAAAACGACTTTTCATTGAAAGACCTCTTGAACAATACCAAGGCGGCATACGTGCCGCCCGAAACGCCGAGCGTAGCACCATCGCCGTGCCCGTCCAAGTTGCGCCGATGGTGCGTTTATCGGACGCGGTCCCTATTGCCTGACGATTTCGCCGAGGGTGAACGAGACGGCGTTGCCGCGGTTGTCCTTGCCGACGCCGGTGCCGCTGCTCGTGGTGACCTCGAAAACGCCGGCCGCCCGGAGATCGTTCGGGCACGTCAGCAACCACTCGCCCCACACGTTGCTCTGCGTGTTTTGGCCGGTCACCCGAAAGCTGCCCTCGCATCGGCCGTTCCCGTCCGGGATGTCGAACGCCATCTTGCCGGTGCGGTTGCTGTTCTCGAACGCGACGGTGCCGACACGATGGACGGCGGTGTTTTCCCACTCCAAATACACGGTTCGTGTGGCATTCAGGTCCGACGGGTACGCGGCCCGCGGCGACGGATCCAAAGGGGCCCGCGGCGTCGCGGCACATCCGGCCGCAAGCAGCGAAACGGCAAGTAAAGAGAGGAAACGACTTTTCATCGAAGGACCTCGTCGCTGGTTTCCGGTCGATTGCTGCAGCGAGGCTAGCACCATCGTCGTGCCCGTCCAAGTTGCGGCGGGCGGTGGTTGTGAGCGGCGGGGGTATAGCGCCCTCTCCCTCGGGGAGAGGGCTGGGGTGAGGGGGTTTCACGGCAGACGCTGGTGCTTGATCGCATAGCCCCTCATCCTGTCCTTCTCCCGGGGGGAGAAGGAACTCACGCGGGACGTCGGTGCGTCATTCCTGCACCCGCCCTACAGCCGCCGGGTGTGCCAGTCCGGATCGTCGAAGTGCTGGATTTCGATGCGGTAGCCGTGCGGGGAAATGAACAACGAACTGTAGACCCCGAACCGGTCGCTGTGTCCCGGCGGCTGTTGATATTCGATGCCCTTCGCAGTCAGGAATGCGTACCACTCGTCGACGGCATTCGACACGATGGTGATGGTGATGGCGCTTTTTTCCGTCGGGCGGTCGGGCAGATCACAGACGCCGATGAAGCTGCCGTCGGTCATGCGGAAGATGTGGCACGGCCCCTGGTCGACGACGAATTCGAACTCCATGACGTCGCGGAAAAACGCCGACGCCGTGGGCAGGTCGTTGGTGTAGGTGAAGACCAAGGTTTGATCGATGGGCGGATGGCCGGGCATGCCGGCAGTGTAGTCCAATGCGCACCAACATTCACATAGAGACTGGCGTCGGCCGTGCGCCCAGGTATTCTGGTGGCGCATCCGAAACCGGTTCGTGTATGGTGAGCCGCCGCAACCTTTCGAAAGACCATGACATGCGCAACGTTGCTCTTATTGTTTCCTTTTCCCTGTTGATCCTCCTGCAATCGGCCCCGGTGGCGATGGCGCACACCGGCCACGGCGTGGCGGGCGGATTCTTGAGCGGATTGACGCATCCGATCTTCGGCTGGGATCACGTCGTCGCCATGGTCGCGGTCGGTCTGTGGGGCGCGGTGCTGGGGAGCCCGGCGATCTGGATTCTGCCGATCGTGTTTCCGCTGGTCATGGCGCTGGGCGCGGCGCTTGGCATCGTCGGTATCAATGTGCCGTTCATCGAAGCGGGGATTGCGCTTTCCGGCGTCGTCCTGGGTCTGTTGATCGTGTTCATGGTCAAGGCGCCCATGGCGGTCGCGGCCGTTGTGGTCGGATTGTTCGCGATCTTTCACGGTCATGCGCACGGCACGGAGTTGCCCGACGCCGCCAACCCGGTTGCGTACGCGGTCGGCTTTGTGATCGCCACGGGCCTTCTGCACGTGTCGGGCATCCTGTTCGGTAAGCTGACGGCCAACGAGGCGGGCTGGTTTGCGGTGCGCGCCGGGGGTGGGGTTATCGCGCTGGTCGGCGCCGCCTTCCTGTTCGGTATCGCTTAAGGGGCATGCGGTTGCGCCGCGTTCCGCGCCGGCGGGCAGCGGCCGGCGCCTGTCTGTGTTTTGTTGCCGCAGTCATTGTTTTGGCGGACGCCGGGCCGCTCTTTGCCCACGACGATCTTGGCGCCGCACCAAGCCCGTTTCAGCAAGCGTATCAGGACTTTCTTTTCGGCATTCTCGGCGTGGTGTCCAACACCCCGGTGGTGTTGGGGGTCGTCGCGGCCGGGCTGTTCGCGGGCATGTGGAAGCCCGATGGCGCGCCTGTCCTGTGGCTCATGTATTTGGGGGGGCTCGGCGTCGGCGCCGCCGTCGGGTTTTCGGGGGTGATGGCGCCCACATTGCCGGCGTATCTCGTGTGTATCGCAGTGGGATTGTTGGGGGCGGCGGCCCTGAACCTGCCGGCGGGCGTGATGCGTGGCATATTCTTCGTCGTCGGCGCGGTTGTCGCCAATGCGTTGTTGAACGGGTTTTCCGCCGCCGAGATCCCGCCGTTCGACTACATCGGCATGGCCGTTGCGCTCAATCTGGGCCTCCTCGCGCCCGCCGGCCTGGTCGCGCTCACCTACGACAAGCTGCCCTACGGGTGGGTGCCCATCGCCTGGCGTGCCGCCATGTCGTGGATTGTCGCCATTGCCGTGATGGCGCTGGTTCTCGACATGCAATCGACGCTTCACTGAGCGGGCGGTTTACCGGCGACGGTCGGCGCAACAGAAATACCACCCAAGGGTGATGTTTTTTCCCGCCCGCGTAACCATGTTCTCCCCATGCGAAACTTGCACTTTGCGTTCGATAACAGCTACGCGCGGCTGCCCGAGAGGTTCTATTCCCGCCTTCCGCCGACCCAGGTGAAGGCGCCGGAGCTTGTGATCCTCAACGAGGGGCTGGCGCAATCGCTCGGCCTGAACACGGACCTGTTGCGCAGCACCATGGGCGCGGACGTGTTCTCCGGCAACCACGTGCCCGACGGTGCGGACCCTCTGGCCATGGTCTACGCCGGCCACCAGTTCGGCTCCTTCGTGCCGCAGCTGGGGGACGGGCGGGCGATCCTGCTGGGCGAGATCGTGGATCACAAGGGGGTGCGCCAGGACATCCACCTGAAAGGCGCGGGGCGCACGCCCTATTCGCGCGGCGGCGACGGGCGCGCGGCGCTGGGCCCCGTGCTGCGGGAATACATCGTCAGCAGCTTCATGCACGCGCTGGGCATCCCGACGACACGGTCGCTCGCCGTGGTGACGACCGGCGAGGATGTGTACCGGGAAAACGTGCTGCCGGGCGCCGTCCTGACCCGGGTGGCGGAGAGCCATCTTCGGGTCGGCACGTTCGAGTATTTCGCCGCGCTCCAGGATATCGAGGCGCTCAAGACCCTGACCGATTTCGCCATAGAACGGCACTTCCCGGAATTCATCGGGCATCCCGAGCCGGCCCGCATGCTCTTGGAGGGGGTGCAGAAACGCCAATCCGCCTTGGTCGCGAAATGGATGGCGGTCGGGTTCATTCACGGGGTGATGAACACCGACAACACGTCCATCGCCGGCGAGACCATCGACTACGGCCCGTGCGCCTTCATCGATACCTACCGGCCGGACAAGGTCTTCAGCTCCATCGATTTCGCCGGGCGCTACGCCTTCATGGCCCAACCCGACATCCTGCAATGGAACCTGGCGCAGCTGGCGCGGTGCTTGCTCCCGCTGATCGACGCGGACGAGGACAAAGCGGTCTCCGTCGCCCAGGACATCATCAACCGGTTCCCGGAGATCTTCGCCGAGGATATGGGCGCCGAATGCGCGCGCAAGCTCGGGCTGGACGGCACCCCGCAAGACGCCCTCCGCCTGACGTTCGAGCTGTGGGAAGTGATGTCGGAACAATTGGCCGACTTCACACTGGCCTTCCGGAACCTGGCGGGCGCGGTGCAGGACGACGAGGCGGCGGAGCCGTTCTTGCAGCAGTTCGAAAACCCGGCGGCGGTCCATGACTGGCTTGGCCGGTGGCGGCGGCACGTCGACAAGGACAACGATACCTTGGAGGCCGCGCAACTGAGATTGCGGGCCGCCAACCCGGCGGTAATCGCGCGCAATCATCTCGTACAAGAGGTCATCAGCGCCGCCGAGGAGCGGCGTGATTTCGGCCCCTTGCATGACTTGCTGGCCGCGCTCGCGGACCCGTTCGCCGAACGACCGGACGGGGACAAATATGTGCGCCCGCCGAACCCGTCCGAAGAAGTGAAGCGGACGTTCTGCGGCACCTGACGCGCCGGGCCGATGGCCCGCGGCGATCATCCCGCTGGTGGGCGGGACCGCGGAACGGTATAGAACACCCGTCGTTGTCGCGTGGAGGCGAAGATGCGCAAACTACTGTTCCTCGGGGTATCGCACGGCGCGGTGCTGTTCATCGGGTTCGCCCTCGGCATCTACATGTTGCCGATCTTGACCGAACCGGCGTCGCCGGACGCCGCCAAGCTCGAGCAGATGGCGAGCAACGCCATGTTCGAGGCGGAGCTGAGCCGCGGTCAGCGCGGCAGCGATTTCCTGCATTGGGGCGAGGGCAAAGTCAGCATCACCCAGACGCAGATCGTCCACCAGGGCAAGCTGGCGCCGGGGCCGAATTACAAACTGTATCTGGTGAAACAGTTCGTCGAGCATGAGGACGAGTTCCTGCCGATCAAGCAGGACGCCGCCCTGATCGGCGACGTCAAAACCTTCGGCGGGTTTCTGCTCGATGTGC
Source organism: Rhodospirillales bacterium (assembly GCA_965601835.1). Taxonomy (GTDB): domain Bacteria; phylum Pseudomonadota; class Alphaproteobacteria; order Rhodospirillales; family Casp-alpha2; genus UBA4479. Next base: position 2,232,367 of record OZ271842.1, on the reverse strand, counting down.
CGTCGGGCGTGAACGTGACCGACTATACAACGGTCCTGGTGTGGTGCGAGGCGTTCTCGGAATTCATCGCGTCGGCCCAGTACCGATAGGGGTTTTCCACAACAAGAAAAACGCCGATGCGTGACGCGCATCACTGTGAAGGCCAGAGCCCACGCATATTGTTTCGATAACGGAATAATGAAAACGACTTGGGGGACCTTTGTATGGCCACACGACACATCGCAGAACGCAACCCGTCCACGTTCCACGCCCTGATCGCCCGCGACCTGGTTCGCCTGGCAGCCGAGGCCGAGGGCCTGGACACATGGCTGTCCGTCCACGGAGGCCGATATGCGACGCGCCGGATCGCCTATTCGCTTTTTGGCGACAACGAGGATGCGTCGATCTTCAACGCCGCGATGACGCTGGAGCTCGATCGCCAGCTGAGCGCCGCCGCTTAAGAATTCGCGCCGGCACCGTTTGAGGCGCCGTGAGGCCGCCTCAAACGGGTTCCAGATCAATCTTCCTAGCCGTTGTACGCCTGCTGATAGAGCGCGACGACCTCGTCCTTATTGGGTTGCTTGGGGTTCGTGACGCCGCAGGCATCGCGCATCGCATTGTCCGCCAAGGTCGGAAAATCTTCCGCCTTCACGATATCGAACGCCGCCAGGTTCGGCGGGATGCCGACCTCCGCCGAGAGCGCACGAATGGCGTCGAGCGCGGCCTCGGCACTTTCGGCGGCGCTCATGTCGCGGGTATCGATCCCCATCGCCGCGGCGACCTCGACGAACCGGTCCGGCACGGCCTGCGCGTTGTACGCCTGGACATGGGGCAACAGGATGGCGTTGCAGACGCCGTGCGGCAGATCGTAGAAACCGCCGAGCTGGTGCGCCATCGCATGGACGTAGCCGAGGCTGGCGCTGTTGAACGCCATGCCCGCGAGGAATTCCGCATAGGTCATCATTTCCCGCGCCTCGTGGTCGTGTCCGTCTTTCACGGCGCGCGCCAGATATCCGGAAACCAGCTTGATCGCATGCAGCGCCGCCGAGTCCGTCACCGGCGTCGCGGCCGTCGACACGTAGGCTTCGATGGCGTGGGTCAGGGCGTCCATCCCCGTCGCCGCCGTCAGCGACGGCGGCATGGCCTCCATCAGATCCGAATCGTCGACGGACAAGGTCGGCGTCGTCCGCCAATCGACAATCGCCATCTTCACATGTCGTTTCTCGTCGGTGATGATGGCGAACCGGGTCATTTCGCTCGCTGTGCCGGAGGTCGTGTTGATGGCGACCAGCGGCAGCATGGGTTTGCTCATCCGGTTGATACCCTCGAAATCCCGAATGTCGCCGCCATGGGTCGCCAGAATGCCGATGGCCTTGGCGGCATCGTGGGGTGAACCGCCGCCGAAAGAGATGATGAAGTCGCATTCTTCCTCTTGCAGCATCGCTGTGCCCGCATCGACTTGCGCCGTGGTTGGATTGGGTTCGACCTCGTCGAACACGGCGTAGGCCACGCCGATCCCATCCAGCAGATCCGTGACGACCTTGGTCGCGCCCAACTCCCGATGCAGCGGGGCATCGGTGACAATCAACGCCTTCTTGAACCCAAGCGCCTGGATTTCGGTGCCGGCGTCCGCCAACCCGCCGCTTCCCATGATGTTCACCGCGGGCATAAAGAAATAGTAGGCCATGACTTCTCCTTTTGTTTCCGAATATCGGTCTTTGATTACTCGACTATTTGTTTTTTACTTCACGCCTTCCTCGTGAAAACAGTCGAGCAGAAGTCCGGCCTAAAACGATAGTGAAATTTTTTTAACGCGACCCGCGCCGACCGCGGGTGGGGGCCTGTCGCCATCGGTGCCGTCGGTGTTTCGCCCGGCGCACGCATTGGATAAAAATGGGGATGCGCGGAGCTGCCGGAGATGTCAGGTATCGCGCGGCGGGTGTAACAGGGGGGAGCGGAATATGTCCGAGCGCAATTACGAACCGATGACCAGAGCGGAGGTCATCGCCGCCCAGCGAGCCTGGGCGAAGCACGTCACGGAGCAGAACGTCGATGAGCTCCTAGACCTCTATGACTTCGGGTCGCCGGACGAACCGGTCCTGTTCAAGCCGACGTTGGCGGACGTCATCCGTCTCGACCGCGCCGGGGCCAAGTCCTATTTCGTCGGCGGCGATCCGGATTACCCCAATGACCACGGCTTTCTGAAACGCGGATGGAAACAGGTTGAATTCCAAAGCGCCGCGGGCCCGATCTTGAAGGCCGGGGGGCTCGGCTATAAGGACATGGGGCATTACACCTTCATCGACGGGGACGGCAACGCGACCCGCGCCGACTATACGTTCGCCTATCACAAGCTGGACGGTCGCGTCCTCATCTCCTTGCACCATTCCTCTCTGACATGGTTTCCGCCTGTCGAAGAGTGACCGTTGGCGAGGCGTCCGCCATCAGCCCCAATCCCACGGTTGCGCCGAGCGCCCTGTTTGCTACGGTGCCGACATGACGGCAAGCGCGGACCTGACCGAGCTGGTGCCCGCCGCCCAGGCGGCGGCGTTCTGCGTGTTCCTGGATATCGACGGCACGTTGCTGGAGTTCGCCGACCGCCCCGACGCGGTCTATGTCTCCGACGACTTGCTGCGCCTGCTGACCACGGCGGAAAACCGCCTCGGCGGCGCCATGGCCATGGTCACCGGCCGCTCGGTGGCCAGCGTCGACAGCCTGTTCGACCCGGTGCGCCTGCCGTGCGCCGGTCTGCACGGCCTGGAGATCCGCCCGGCCCCGGGGGCCGTGGTGGAGCGGCACGAGGCCGCCGACCTGGAGACCGCGCGCGACGAGATCGCGGCACTACTGCACGGGATCGACGGCATCTTGATCGAGGACAAGGGAGCGTGTGTCGCGGTGCACTACCGCAACGCCCAAGATGCGGCCGCCGCCGACGCCGCCGGGTCGGCGGTGCGCACGGTCCGCGACAAGCTCGGCGACGGCTATACGGTGCTGGCCGGCAACAAAGTATTTGAATTGAAACCCACCTATGCGCACAAGGGGCACGCCGTCGACCGGTTCATGGCGTGGCCGCCGTTCGACGGCCGCCGCCCGGTGTTTATCGGCGACGACGTCACCGACGAAGACGGGTTCCAAGCCGTCAACGCGCGCGGCGGGCTCAGTGTGATCGTCGGCGACCGGACGCCGACCGCGGCCCATCACCGGGTTCCCGGCGTCGCCACCGTGCACGGATGGCTGGCGCATCTCAGTGGCCTATCGGATGTACGGAGTATCCCTGCGTGAGCGAACAAGATCAGGAGCCGTCCCTCAAACTGACCATGATCGGCAACGGTTCGGTCGCGGCACTTCTGGACGAGCAGGCCCGGTTCATGTGGGCCTGCGTCCCCGATTTCGAGGGTGATCCCGTGTTCTGCCGTCTGCTGCGGGACGGCGACCGCGACGCGCCCGGCATTTTCCAGATCGAGCTGCAGGGCATGACGCGCTCGGAACAGGTGTACGCGCCGAACACCGCCGCGGTCGTCACGACCCTGTTTGACGACGAGGGCAACGGGCTCGAGATCACCGACTTTTCGCCCCGCTTCAAGCACTACGGCCGCGCCTTCCGCCCGACCATGTTCGTGCGCATGCTGCGTCCCATCGCCGGCCGCCCGCGCATCCGGGTGCGGCTGCAGCCGGCCAAGAACTGGGGGGCGAGCGGCTGCGACACCACCCGCGGCACCAACCATATCCGCTATCTGGCGGGCGACACGGTGCTCCGCTGCACCACCGACGCGCCGGTGTCCTATGTCCTGAACGAGAGCGCGTTCCTATTGGACCGGCCGATGAGCATCGTGCTCGGCCCCGATGAATCGCTCAGCCACGAAGTCGCCGAAGTGACCCGGGAGTTCTTCGAGAAGACGGTGGACTATTGGCAGGAATGGTGCCGGTACCTGTCGCTGCCGTTCGAGTGGCAGGAATACGTGATCCGCGCCGCCATCACCTTGAAGCTGTGCAACTACGAAGAGACCGGCGCCATCGTCGCGGCGATGACCACGTCGGTGCCGGAATCCCGCGGCTCGGAGCGGAACTGGGACTACCGATACTGCTGGCTTCGGGACGGGTACTTCGTGGTCAGCGCGCTCAACCGCCTGGGCGCGACCCGGACCATGGAAGGGTACCTCAACTACATCACCAATATCGTCGCGCACATGCACGACAACCATCTGAAGCCGGTGTACGGCCTGTCCTACGACCGCGACCTGAGCGAGCACATCGTCGAGACGCTGAGAGGCTATCGCGGCATGGGCCCGGTGCGGCGCGGCAATCAGGCCAACGAGCACATTCAGAACGACGTCTACGGCAGCGTCATCCTGTCGGTCATCCAGGTGTTCTTCGACAAGCGCCTGAAACGCCAGGGCGACGAGCAGCTGTTCCGGTTCTTGGAGCCGTTGGGCGAGCTGTGCCGGACGCTCTATAACCAGCCCGACGCCGGGCTGTGGGAGCTGCGCGGCAATGCGCACATCCACACCCACTCCAGTCTGCTGTGTTGGGCCGGATGCGACCGGCTGGCGCGGATCGCCGACCATTTGGGCCTTGACGACCGGGCCGCCTTCTGGCGCGCCGAGGCCGAGAACATCCGCACCGAGACCTTGGACCGCGCGTTCAATACCGCACGCAACACCTTCGTCGACGCCTGGGACGGCGACACCGTGGACGCCAGTCTGCTGTTGATGCTGGAGCTCGGTTTCGTCGAGCCCGACGATCCGCGTTTCGTCGGCACCGTGGCGGCGATCGAGCAGGATCTGAAACGCGGCGACTTCGTGTTCCGCTACACCAAGGCCGACGATTTCGGCGAGCCGGAAAACGCTTTTGCCGTGTGCACGTTCTGGTACATCGACGCGCTGGCCCGGATGGGACGGCGCGACGAGGCGCGGGCGATTTTCGAGAACATGTTGGCGAACCTCAATCCGGCCGGGCTGATGTCGGAACACATCGAGGTCGCCACCGGCGAGCATTGGGGCAACTTCCCGCAGACCTATTCGATGGTCGGGCTGATCCAGTCGGCGATGGAGCTCAGCCGACCGTGGAAGGGCGCGATTTAGCATGGCGAAACGGGGTGCAAAAAAACGATTGGTCGTCGTCTCCAACCGGGTGCCGGACGTCAAGGGCGGTAAGGTGCAGGCGGGCGGACTGGCGGTGGCGTTGCAGGACGCGCTGGAGGCCGACGGCGGTATCTGGTTCGGATGGAGCGGCAAGGTCGCGACCGGCACCCAACAACCGCAGCCGCAGCGCACCGACGTCGGGCAGGTCTCCTACATCACCATGGATTTGGTGCGCAGAGACTACAACGAATACTACAACGGGTTCGCCAACCGCACCCTGTGGCCGCTGTTTCATTACCGGGTCGATCTCGCCGCGTTCAACCGGGCGCATCAAAGCCGTTATCTGCAGGTCAACGAACTGTTCGCCAGCAAGCTGGAGCAGTTCCTCTCACCCGACGATCTGTTGTGGGTGCACGATTATCATCTGATCCCGCTCGGCGATTGCCTGCGCCGGCGCGGGCACAAGCAGGTGATGGGGATCTTCCTGCACACCCCGTTCCCGGCGATGGAGGTGCTGACCACGCTGCCCATGCACCACCCGTTGATCCGTGCGCTCTCCGCCTACGATCTGATCGGGTTCCAGACCGACAACGACTTGCGGGCGTTCGCCGATTACATCGTGCACGAGGCCGGCGGCAAGGTCACCAAGAAGGGCCGGGTGCAGGCGTTCGGCCGGACCTTCCGGATCGGCGTGTTCCCGATCGGCATCGAGGCCGACCATTTCTCGGGCCCCGTCGCCAATCCCAAGCACGTCAGTTGGGCGCGCCAGCTGAAGGAACAGCACGACCACACCGCGTGGCTGATCGGCGTCGACCGTCTCGACTATTCCAAGGGCATCCGGCACCGGTTCCGCGCCTACGAGCGATTGCTGGAACGCTATCCCGGGTACCAGCGCCACGTCGGCTTCTTCCAGATCACGCCGCCGTCGCGCGGCGAGGTCGCGGAGTACAAGGCGATCCGCGCCGATCTGGAGACCATGGCCGGGCACATCAACGGGCGCTTCGCCGACATCGACTGGGTGCCGATCAACTACATCAACAAGAGCTACAACCGCGAACGGCTGACGCTGTTCTACCGCGCCAGCCAGATCGGTTTGGTGACGCCGCTGCGCGACGGCATGAACCTCGTGGCCAAGGAATACGTCGCATCGCAGAACCCGTCCGATCCGGGCGTGCTGGTGCTGTCGCGGTTCGCAGGGGCGGCGCGGGAACTGGACGCGGCGCTGATCGTCAACCCGTACGATGTCGACGGGATGGCCGATGCCATCGCCCAAGGCTTGGAGATGCCCATCGACGAGCGGCGCGAGCGCTGGGACGCCATGATGAAGGTGATCCGCCGCAACAGCCTCAGCGCCTGGCGTGACGAGTACCTGAAGCGGCTCGCCGCCTGCGCGAAGAAGACCTGATTGCGCGGGCGGAATTGTAGGGATGCCCCCATGACGGACCTGATGGGACTGGTCGCCGATGTCGGCGGCACGAATGTACGGATCGCCGGCGTCGATGCGGCGGGGGCGCTCTCTGACGTCATGGTGTCGCCCTGCGCCGAGCACGCGACCCTGGGGGCGGCGTTGTCGGCGTATCTGTCGGCGCGCGGCGGGGCCGTGCCGGGGCGGGCCGCGGTGTGCGTCGCCGGGCCGGTCGCGGATGGGATCGCGCATATGACCAATCACGTCTGGACCGTCGCCGAGGCCGATCTCGCCGCCGCGACGGGCATCGGCCGGATAAGCGTGGTGAACGATTTCGCCGCCCTGGCGATGGCGGTGCCGCACCTGAGCGCCGACGACGTACGCCCGCTGTGGCCCGGCGGTGCCGCCGAGGCGTCGGCGCCGCGTCTGGTGATCGGACCCGGCACGGGTCTGGGCGTTTCCCTCTGGGTGCCCACCGGGGACGGCGGCGGCAAGGCGCTGGCGACCGAGGGCGGGCATTTGGCGTTGGCGCCGCGCACTGCCGACGAGGACGCGGTCCTGAGCGCCCTTCGCGCGCGCGTCGATCACGTCTCGTTCGAGCGGGTGGTCAGCGGACCGGGTCTTGAGACCCTGTTCGAGATCACATCCGGCGGACAGCATCTCGGCGCCGCCGACGTCGTCCGGCAGGCCCGCGACGGCGACCCCGCCGCGGTGCAGGCGACGGATCATTTCTTCGCGTTCTTAGGCTCGGTCACCGCGGACCTGGTGTTGGCGACGGGGGCACGGGGCGGCGTCTATTTCGGCGGCGGCATACTGCCGAAGATGGACGACCTGATCCACGGCTCGCCGCTGCAGGCCCGGCTCGCCGACAAGGGCCGGTTCTCGGACTACGTATCGGCGGTGCCCGTGCGCCTCATCACCCATCCGGTGCCGGCGCTGCTCGGGCTCGCCGCCGGCTTCAGTGAAGGCTGAGCCGGTCCCAATCCTGTTGCACGATGAAGGCGTCGGCGTGGGCCAGATCCTGGGCCAGCGCCACCTGGGTGCCGTTGGCGGCCATGACGGCGACGGCGGTGCTGCCGTCTTCGATGGTCACCGGCTTGGCGTAGGCGACAACGCCGAGGCCCGCGTTCATGAACGCGGCGGTCTCCAGCGGCAGGCCATGGGAGGGGTCGTGGTTGGGGGTATGGTTGTCGGTCATGTCGCTTCTCCTTTTTGCGCCCGCTCGGCGGCACGCGGTTCAGAGACCGAAGGCGATACGGACGTCAGTCCATATCGATGGTCTGGCGGGCTTGGCCGCCGGTCTTGATTTCGATGTTCTTGACTTTGGGTTCCGGGACGTGCCGGTGCAGATCGATGTTCAACAGGCCGTTGTCCAATCCGGCGCCGACGACTTCGATGCCTTCGGCCATGACGAACGAGCGCTGGAATTGCCGCGCCGCGATGCCGCGATGCAGGAAAATCCGGTTGCCGTCGTCGTCCGATTGCTTGCCGCGCACGACCAGCTGGTTGTCTTCGACCGATACCTGCAGGTCGTCCATGGTGAACCCCGCGACGGCCAGGGTGATACGGATGTCGTTCTCGCCGGTCTGTTCGATGTTGTAGGGGGGATAGCCCTCGCCCGACGCCTTGGCGGCGCGCTCCAGCATTTGCTCGAAATGATCGAAGCCAAGCAGATTGGGGTTGTTGAAAATGGCCATCGGCATCTCTCCGGCTTCCCCTGGCATGTGTCGGGCGAAGCGTCTGGTGGCCCCTGGGGACGATCCCCGGCGGGCGTCTGCGGCGTTGGCTCCCGATCTCGGCGAGCCCAGCCTCTGACATAAAATTGGCATGTTTCCGGCCCCCGTCAAGGTGGGGCGGTGCCAAACAGGACCCCCTCATCTGTCTTCTCCCCCAACTCCGTTAGGGGAGAAGGACCCTGACCCGAGAGTCCCTCTCCCCCGCGACAGAGGGGGAGAGGACAGGTGAGGGGGCTGGAACCGGGCCGCAGCGGGTCGTATGCTGCGCTCTCGTTTCGAAGGAGCCCCGCCATGCAGCAACCGCCCCCCGCCGAGATCGGCGACGATCTCGCCGACGTCGATACGCCGGCGCTGCTGGTGGACCTGGATGCGTTCGAAAACAACGTCGCCAAGATGGCGGCGTTCGTGGGCGATGCGGGCCTGCGGCTGCGGGCCCATGCCAAAACCCACAAATGCCCGGAAATCGCCAAACGCCAGATCGCCGCGGGGGCGATCGGCGTGTGCTGCCAAAAGGTCGGCGAGGCCGAGGCCATGGTCGCGGGCGGCGTCGGGAACGTGCTGGTCAGCAACGAGATCTGGGGCGCCAAGAAACTGGCGCGCCTCGCGGCGCTGGCCAAGGAGGCGACCATCGGCGTTTGCGTCGACGATGCGGGCAACGCCGCCGACGTCGCCGCCGCCGCGCGGGATGCCGGGGTGACACTGGACGTCTATGTGGAGATCGACGTCGGCGCCGGACGCTGCGGTGTCGAGCCGGGTCACGCCGCGGTCGCATTGGCGAGAACCGTCGCCGGGTTGGAGGGGCTGCGGTTCGCGGGCCTGCAGGCCTACCAAGGATCGGCACAGCATATCCGCACCATCAACGAACGCGGTGCGGCGATCGGCACCGCCTGCGATCTGGTGACGCTGACCCGCGATTTGTTGGCGGCCGAAGACCTTGCGCCCAAGACCGTTACCGGCGCCGGCACCGGCAGCTTCCACTTCGAGGCGCAGAGCGGCCTCTACCACGAATTGCAGTGCGGTTCGTACATTTTCATGGATGCCGACTACGCCCAAAACCAGGGTCAGGACGGCGGCGCCTTCGACGAGTTCGGCCACAGCCTGCACGTCTTGGTGACGGTGATGAGCGCCGCCAAGCCGGGCCGCGCCGTGGTCGACGCCGGGCACAAGGCGCTCGGCAATGACCAAGGTATGCCCTGGGTCGCCGACATCGAAGGTGCCGTCTATCAGGGGCCGTCGGACGATCATGGCACGGTGGTCACCGAAGGTGCTGCGCGGGACGCGGCGCTTGGCGAGAAACTGCGGCTGATCCCCGGGCACTGCGACCCGACGGTGAACTTGTACGACTGGTTCGTGGTGCACCAAGGCGGCAAGGTCGTCGATCTTTGGGAAATCTCCGCCCGCGGGGCGACGCGCTGAGATGGCGGATGGCGAACGCATGACGGCGCCGGCGGTCATTCTGCCGCCGCCGGTGAAACCGGGCGACGAGGTGCGCTTCGTCTCACCGGCCAGCACGCCGGACCGGGACAACGTCGAAAAGCGCGCGGCGATCCTGGAAAGCTGGGGTCTGAAGGTCAGCTTCGGCGACCATGTGTTCGGCCAATATGCGTATATGGCCGGGACCGACGACCAGCGGCTCGCCGACATCAATGCCGCCTACCGCGACCCGAACGTGCGGGCCATCGTCGCGACCCGGGGCGGGGCCGGATCGTACCGCATCGCGCCGCATCTTGATTTCACGGCGGTGCGTGCCGATCCGAAATTTCTGACCGGGTTCAGCGACATCACCTGCCTACACGCCATGTTGTGGCGGGAATGCCGGATCGTCGGATTGCACGGCAAGCTGATGGGCGATTTCGCCGACCGCATTTATCCGGAGAACGAGGCCGCGTTCCGCGCCGCGCTGATGACCGATGCGGGCATGAACCTCTTTACCGAGCCCGCCGAGATCACCGCCGACCTGACCACGTCGGGCCGCGCCGAGGGGGTGCTGCTGGGCGGGCATTTGAAGCTGATCGCCGCCATGGCGGGTTGGGGTCTGCCGAGCTTCCGGGACGCCATCGTGCTGTTCGAGGCCGTGAACATGAGCCTCGAAGACGTCGACCGGGCTTTGCTGCTGCTCATCAAGGGCGGGCATTTGGACGGGGTGCGTGGGTTCGCCATCGCCCAGTTCACCGGCTTCAAATCGCACGGCGCGTTCACGGTGATGGATTTGCTGAAGGAATATCTGGAACCGTTGGGTGTGCCGATCTTAGGCGGGCTCGCGCTCGGCCACGGGGCCAATCCGCGCTCGGTGTTTCTCGGCACCCGGGCGGACCTGGATGCGGACGCCGGACGGCTGTCGGTCTACCGCGAGGCCGCGGCATGAGCGACACCGACGCCCGCCTCGCCGATCTGGAAATCGCATTGGCGCATCTGCAGCAGGAGGTCACGGAACTCAGCGACGTGGTGCGCGAGCAATGGGACGAGATCGCGCGGCTCAAAAAAGAGATCGAACGGCTGGAGGCGACCAAGGCCGACGCCAAGGAAGACGCCGACGCCGCCGACGTCCCCCCGCCGCACTATTAATCACCCCGCGGGCCCGAAGGTCTCGGCATGGATGCGGTCGGCCGGAATGCCGCGCGCTTGCAGATCTTCCTGCACCCCGCCCATGAAGGCGACCGGCCCGCACAGATAATAGTGCGCATTGGGATCGTCGATCAGCGACGCGATGAGGTCGCCGCCGACGCGGCCGACGCTGTCGTAATCGCGCCCGGCTTTGTCGCTGACGAGCGGCCGGCTGTAGGCGACATGCACGTCGATGCCGGGGCGTTGCGCGGCGAGGGTTGCGACCTCGTCCCTCAACGGATGATGTGCGCCGTCGCGGGCCCCATGCACGAACACCACACGCCGGGTGTCGGCGGGGTCGGCGAGAGCATGCAGCATACTGAGCATCGGCGTAATACCGACGCCGGCGCTGATCAGCACCACCGGCGCGTCGTCGTGGGCCAGGGTAAAATCGCCCGACGGACGGCGGCCTTGGATCACGGCGCCCGGCTCCACATTGTCGTGCAGGAACCGGGACGCGAGACCCATGGGCTCGCGCTTCACGGAAATCCGATAGCGCGTGTCCTCCGGTGAACCGGAGAGCGAATAACTTCGCGCGGTCATCGCGGGCTGGCCGGGGATCGGCAGCTCGATCGACAGATGCTGGCCGGGGTCGAACGATGGCAACGCGCCGCGGTCGCGGGCTTCGAAGACGAACGAGGTGACGTCGTCGCTTTCGACGATCTTGTCGACCAACGTCAGGGAGCGGACGGAGTCCGCGTCCTTTTCCCAGCGGAGGCTGAGCGCGTGCGGCAGTTCGACGACCTGATCGACGGTCAACGTCACCAGGCGCTTGGCGCCGGGATGGCGGCGCAACTCGTCGCCGTCCCATTGAATGTCGACGGTGCCGGTGACCTGCAGCAAGCTGCCGGTTTCGAAGTCGACGAACAGATACCCGGCGCGCGAGTCCACCAGCATGTTGCCGATGGTGTTGTAATGCTTGTTCCCGGCGTAGTCGGGAAAGCGGATTTCGGTGGCGCTCAGGACCTCGACGAAGCCGCGCTCGCCGCCCCGGTGCGACGCATCCATGCCATAGGTCGCGCTTTCGCCGTCGCCGCGGTAACCGCTGGCGATGAAGAACGTGTCGGCGTCGGCGATCCAGGCTTGCTGCGATGCGCTTAAGTCGTCGCTTGTTTGCGGCGTGCCGGAGGCCGGGGCCTCGACGCGGGTCCAGGCGCGTTCGCCGATGTATTGCGGGCAGTTACCGAAGGTCTGATCGACGTCGAACACGATGCCGGTGCCGCCGGTGCCGATGCGGCCGTTGACCCGGTTGCGCCGCCGGGTGGCGAACTCGATCCCGAGAATGCCGACATCGGCACCCGCCGTGAATGCGCCCGAAAGGGCGTCGCCCGCGGTGGGCTGGGTGTCGATGATCAATTGCTTCGGATTGGGCGAGGTGACGAAACCGTCGGGACCTTCGAGGATCGTTGCCCAGGGACGTCCGGCGTCATCGCGCGCGGCGACGACCAGGAACGGCAGGTGGGTATGAAAATCGCGGTGCTGGGCGGGCATGTAATCGCGGACCATTTGCCGCGCCCATTTCTCGATCCCACGGTGGCCGAGCTTTTCCTGCACCCGGCGTTCGCCGTCGTGGAAGGGCGAGGCGGCGACGATGGTGTCCGTGGGGTATTGAACGGTCATGGCGAAATCCTCCGGTCGAAGAAAAGGCGGGGCCGGGAGTGTCCCGGCCCCCTTGGTGGTCTAGGCAGCGAGCCCGATCTGCGTCGGCTGCATCCCGACGAAACCGGGCAGATTGGTGATGCGGGCGAGCAACGCGCGGATGTTCGGATAGGCCTCGAGCGAGACGTTCCCTTCCGGCGCATGTGCCGTGTAGCTGTAGACCGCGACGTCGGCGATGCTGGGTGCGGTGCCGACCAGCCAATCGCGGCCGTCCAGATGCGCGTCCAACCACTCGAAGGCTTGCGTCGCGACGGCCTTGGCGCGCTCGGCGTCGAGGCCCGCACCGAACACGGTGACCAAACGGGCGGCCGCCGGGCCGTTGGCGATTTCGCCGGCGGCGAAGGACAGGAACTTCTGCACCTCAGCCTCCAGAACCGGATCGGTCGGCAGCCAGTCCGGCGCGTACTTGCGGGCGAGATAGACCAGGATCGCGTTGCTGTCGGAAATGACGGTACCGCCGTCCTCGATCACCGGCACCTTGCCGGACGGGTTGAGGGCCAGGAATGCGGCCTGCTTGTGCTCGCCGGCGAGTAGATCGATATCGACCAACTCGTAGTTGATGCCGGTCAGCGCGGCGAATAGTTCGACCCGGTGCGAGTGACCGGAGAGCGGATGGCGGTGGATGCGGATGGCGTTGGACATTTTGGTTTCCTTTCAGGTGTCGAAACAGCGTTGGGGGTCGGTGATCCCGGGCCCGTTTGGGCGTCGGTTGAAAGGAAGATGGCGCAAAATCTTATAGACGATAATCCGCTTTTTTATTCAATTATTATGAACAAAATGGGTATAATAAGAATATGGACACCATCGAGATCATGCGCGCTTTTGCGGCGGTGGCGGACGAAGGGTCGTTCACGTCGGCGGCCAAGCGCCTCGGCATGTCGACCAAGCTGGTCAGCAAGTACGTGCAGCACTTGGAACAGCGCCTCCGCACCCAATTGTTCAACCGCACCACCCGCAGTGTGGTGCTGACCGACGTCGGGACGGCGTACCTGCAACGCTGCCGGCCGATCATTGAACAAGTCGACGAGCTGGATGCTTTGGTACAGGAAAAGCAAACCGCGCTGGCCGGGCCGATCAAGCTGACGGCGCCGACCGGGTTCGGCAGTACGCGGCTCGCCCGCGCCTTGATCCCGTTCAAGGCGGCGCACCCCGGCGTCGAAATCGATATGCATTTGTCCGACACCCGGGTCGCCATCGTCGAAGAAGGTTTTGATCTCGCCATCCGCATCGGGCGCTTGGACGATTCGACCCTGGTGGCGCGCAAGCTTGCCGACATGCCGTTGGTCGTGTGTGCATCGCCCGCGTATCTGGCGGCGCACGGCACCCCGGCGTCACCTGCGGCGCTGGCGACGCACGACTGCGTCGTCGACGTCAATCAGCGGGACGGGGCGGTGTGGCAGTTCCAAAAGGGGACGCGGGATCTTTCGGTGCGGGTCGGCGGGACGCTGCGGGCCAACGCGCCCAGCGCCATCACCGAGCTCGCCATTGGTGGGACCGGCATCGCGCGGTTGCCGCTGTATCAGGTCGAAGACGCGCTCGCCGACGGACGGCTGGTGGAACTTTTCGCCGAGCTCGCGGTCGACACCTATGGGGTCTATGCGCTTTATCCGCCGAACCGCTATCTGACGGCGCGGGTGCGCGCGCTCATCGATCATCTGGCGGACGCATTCAGGCGCTAGGTCGACATCCCGAACGCCTTGAGCACGAAGGCGTAGCTGAACGCCAACTCGTCGAGGCGGTCGAAGCGCCCGGCGGCCCCGGCGTGCCCGGCCGACATGTTGGTCTTCAGCACCAGCGGATTATTGTCGGTCTTCAGGTCGCGCAGCTTGGCGACCCACTTGGCGGGCTCCCAATAGGTGACGCGGGGATCGGTGAGCCCGGCCGTCGCCAGGATCGCCGGATAGTCCGTGGCCGCGACGTTGTCGTAGGGCGAATAGGATTTCATGTAGGCGTAGGCGTCCGCATCCTCGATCGGATTGCCCCATTCCGGCCACTCCATCGGCGTCAGCGGCAAAGACGTGTCGCACATGGTGTTGAGCACATCGACGAACGGCACGTCGGCGATCACCGCACGCCAGAGATCGGGCCGCATGTTGGTGCACGCCCCCATCAGCATCCCGCCCGCGCTGCCGCCGTGGATGGCGATGCCGCCGGCACGCCCGATGCCGTCGGCGATCAAGGCCTCCGCCGCGGCGATGAAATCGTCGAAGGTGTTGCGCTTGTTGACGGTCTTGCCGTCGGTGTACCAGCGGTAGCCCTTTTCCATGCCGCCGCGGATATGCGCGATGGCGTAGACGAAGCCCCGGTCGACCAGGCTGAGCCGGTTGGTGACGAACGACGCCGGCATCGACATGCCATAGCTGCCGTAGCCGTACAGCAGCACCGGCGTGTCGGCGGAAAGGGTGATGTCGGACCGGTAGACAAGCGTGACCGGCACCGTCTCGCCGCCGCCCGCCGGGGCTTGGATGCGGCGGGTGACGTAGTCGGCGGGGTCGTGGCCGGACGGCACCTCGACGGTCTTCAGCAGGGTCCGTTCCCGGGTCCGCATGTTGTAGTCGAACACCTGTCCCGGCGTGGTCGGTGACGAGTACGAGAACCGCACGATGTCGGTCTCGAACTCGTAGCTGCCGACGAGGCCGAGGGAATAGGCCTCTTCGTCAAACGCAATGTCGTGCTCCTCGCCCGTCGCCCAGTCGCGGATCACGATCCGGGGCAGGGCGTCGATGCGCTCGGAGCGGACCAGGAAGTCCTTGAACACCTGAAAGCCGGTGATCAGCGTCCCGGCGCGGTGCGCGATGAGATCGGTCCAGCTGCCGCGCGCGGGGTCATCGACGGGGGCCGTCACGATCTTGAAATCCTCGGCGCCGTCGGCGTTGGTGAGGATGACCAACTGCCCGTCCCGTTCGGACACGCTGTATTCGACGCCGGGGTCGCGGGGCGCGATCACGGTCTCCGTGCTGTCGGGGGCGGCGGCATCAATCAGCGCCACCTCCGACGTCACGTGGTCGTGCCGGTCGATCATCAGATGCGTGCGGCTCTCGGTCTTACCCAGCCCGATGAAGAAACCGGGGTCCGGCTCCTCGTAGATGACGACGTCGTCGGTCACCGGCGTGCCGATGACGTGCCGCATGACCGTGCTGGGCCGGTGGTTGTCGTCCAGCACCGTGTAAAAAAGCGTGCGCCCGTCCTCGGCCCATTCCACGTCGCCGCTGACGTTGGGGATGGTCTCATCGGGGGTGCGCACGCCGCTCAGGTCGCGAAACCGCAGGGTGTAGATTTCCGAGCCGTTGGTGTCCTCGGCGATGGCCGCCAACCGATGATCGGGGCTGTGTTCGAACGCGCCGACTTTGTAAAAATCCCGCGCTGCCGCTTCGGCGTCGCCGTCCAGCAAGATGGTTTCGTCGCCGCCGTCCCGCGGCTGGCGGCAGAAGATCGGATGCTGGCCGCCCTCCACGTACCGCACGTAGTACGCGAACGCGCCGTCGGGGGCGGGCACCGTGCTGTCGTCTTCCTTGATGCGGCCGCGCATTTCGGCGACCAGGGTTTTCTGCAGATCCACCGTGTCGCCCATGAAGGCCCGGGCGTAGTCGTTCTCGGCCTCGACATAGGCGCGGATGTCGGCTTGCAGCACATCGGGCTCATGCATGACCTGCTGCCAGTTCTCGTCCTTGAGCCAGGCGTAATCGTCGGTGCGGGTGTCGCCGTGGCGGGTGTCAGCGACGGGGCGTTTTTCGGCGATGGGCGGGGTCGGCAGATCGGCGGTCATGGCGGGTCCCTATTCAGACACAAAAACGGGGGCGTCACCGCCCCCGCTTGATGTAAGCGTACCGGGCCCGAAGGCCAAGCCGCCCCGTGACATTTCTCTAGACCAATTTGCTGATCTTTTCGACCCGGGTCTGCAACTCGTTGACGACATCGGACACCTCGTGCGTCGCCTTGGCGGTCTGGCTCGACAGGCTTTTGACCTCGCCGGCGACGACCGCGAAGCCTTTGCCCGCCTCGCCGGCGCGCGCCGCCTCGATGGTGGCGTTGAGCGCCAGCAAGTTGGTTTGCTTGGCGATCTTGTCGATTTCTTCGGCGACCTTACCGATCCTCACGATGTCTTCTTTCAAAAGATCGATCTCGGCGTCGATGCCGGAGGCGCGGTCCGTATCGGCGCTCGGCGCGGGCTTCGGTGTCACGTGGACCGGCGGGCCGACTTTCAGGGCGGCGGGCGGCGGTGGAGGCGATGCCGCCGGTGCGCCGACGGCAACCGTGCCCGCGGCCAGCGCTTCGGACGCGGCGTGTTTCATCTCGTTGGCGATCATCCAGTAGGTGAGCGTCCAAGCTTCCTTCGCTTCGTCGGTGAAATCGGCGCCCAGCGCCTCGGCCAAGGTCGACAGCAGGGCTTCGGCGACGATGTCGTAATGCTCCGGCTCGACCCCATAGCCCGCGTGCTTGATGCCGAGGTCCTGCACCTTGGGGATCAGCTGTTCCAGCTTATCCAGACTGGCCACCGCGAGCGCGATGGTCTGCATCAACTTCTTGCCCTGTTCCTTCATGTCGGCGTCGGCGAACAGCGGTTTCACCTGCGGCGCCATCTTGAACAGTTTGTCGTAGAACACCCGCGCCGCTTCGTCTTGGACTTCGGCGACCGGCGCAAACGTGCTGCGAACGGCGTCGATCTGGGAGGGGGTCAACATAGGCGGCGGCTCCGGTCTGATTTTTGGCTGCTGGACCTTACCACCGCGGTTAATTTCCGCACAACGCTTATGGGCTTGTGGTTTGCCGAATCAAATCGCGGATTTCGCGGCGCACCGGACCGGTGTTGGGTGCGTCGGCCAGGGTCGTGAACCAGCGCTCCGGCGCGGTCCGGCCGCGGCGGTGCCGCCAGACCACGGCGCGGAGCGCATCCTCCGCCCCGGCCGGCAGGCGGTCCGGGATCTCGAAGCCAGCCAAAGTGCCCCACATCCCCGCCCAGGCCCGCGCCAGCGCGAACGGGTTGTAGCCGCCGCCGCCCGACAGGATGACCCGGGGCGCCATCGGCAGCACCAGCGACAACGCCCGCCATAGTGCTGTGTTGGAGAGCGCAAGCTTGCTTTGCGGATCGTCGTCGAGCGCATCGACGCCGCCTTGGATAAACAGGGCGTCCGGCTGAAAACCATCGATCAACGGCAGCACCGCGCCTTCGACGATCGCTTCGAACTCGGTATCGTTGAGCCCCGGCGGCACGGGAATGTTGCGGGCCATGCCGCCGGCCCGGTCGCCAAGACCGCCCAGCGCCTGCGGGCCTTCATCGCCGCGCTGCATCGGCCAGCGCCCGGCCTCGTGGGTCGAGAGCGTGAACACCCGCGGGTCGGCGTGAAACGCGCGCTGCACCCCGTCGCCGTGGTGCGCGTCGATATCCAAATAGAACACGCGGCGGCAACCGTCCTCCAACAGCTTGCCGATGGTCAGCGCCGGCTCGTTGAGATAGCAAAAACCGCTGGCCTGATCGGGCAACCCGTGATGCTGCCCGCCGCCGAGGTTGTAAACGATGCCGCCGTCCTTGACCGTTTCTGCGGCGAGCAGCCCGCCGCCCGCGGCCGTTGCCGGACGTCGGAACATCTCCGGAAAGATCGGATTGCCGTTGACGCCGATGTTGTGCCGTTGGCGCACCGCCGGCGCCGCGTCCTGGTCCCGCTCGGCGTTCATCAAGGCGTGGACGTAATCCTCGGTGTGAAACCGGGTCAGATACGCCGGATCGGCCATGGGGCTGTTCAGGTAGCTGCCGTCCGGGAACCAATCCAGCGCCCGCATGACGTCGATCGCCAACGACACCCGCGGGATCGCCAGGGGATGACCGCGGCCGTAGGTGCTGTCGCGGTAAATCTCGGAGCCGATGAACTTGGCGTCGGTGGCGTTGGCGGACATGGACCGAAGATAGGCGCGCATCCGGGCCCGGCCAAGGGCAGGGCGCGCTTTCGCCGGATGCGACGGCACGCCCCGTCATTTCGCAAACCGCGCCGGTTGTGACCGCCCCGCCGCCCCGACATAATGCGCGCATCAACAGGGGGAGGATCGCGCCACGCCGGCGCCCTATCCGCATGGAGCTTTGGATACCCATCACCGTCGCCGCGGCGTTCTTTCAGAACCTGCGCTCGGCGCTGCAAAAGCACCTGAAGGGCAAGCTGTCCACGGGCGGTGCATCTTATGTGCGCTTCTTCTACGCCTGGCCGTTCGCGTTGCTGTATCTGTGGTCGTTGAACGCATACGGCGGCTTGCCGTATCCGGAGGTCAACGCCCGGTTCTGGGTGTTCGTCACCATCGGCAGCGTGGTGCAGATCATTTTCACCGCGCTGTTGGTGTATCTGTTCTCGCTCAGGAATTTCGCGGTCGGCACCACGTTCTCGAAAACCGAAACCGTCCAGGTCGCCGTCCTCGGGTTCTTGCTGCTGGGCGATACGTTGTCGCTCGGCGGGGTGCTGGCCATCGTCGTCAGCGTCGCCGGCGTGATGGCGATGTCGGCGGCGCAAAGCAAAGTCACGTTGGTGTCGCTGGTCACCAACCTCGCCGAGAAATCGACCGTGGTCGGATTGATTACCGGTCTGTTCCTGGGCGCGTCGGTGGTGTTTTTCCGCGGCGCCGCGCTGGCGTTGGAGCACGACAATGTGGTCATGGCGGCGGCCTTTACCCTGGCCATCGCGCTGGTCATTCAGAC
The DNA here is from genome assembly GCA_965601835.1 of Rhodospirillales bacterium. Taxonomy (GTDB): domain Bacteria; phylum Pseudomonadota; class Alphaproteobacteria; order Rhodospirillales; family Casp-alpha2; genus UBA4479. The sequence continues at coordinate 2,213,224 of OZ271842.1, read as the reverse complement.
CGTGATCATGGGGGTGTATCTGCTGTGGCGCGAGCCCGGCCAGATGCGCGCCGTCTTGGTGAACTGGAAGTGGTCGCTGGCGGTCGGTGTCGCCGGGGTCTTGGGATCGATCGCCTGGTTCACGGCCTTTACGTTGGAGAACGCGGCGCTGGTCCGCGCCGTCGGCCAGATCGAATTGGTGTTCACGTTCATCGCCTCGATCTTTTTCTTCAAGGAAAAGAGCACGCGGCTCGAGGTCGCGGGCATCGCCCTGGTGATCCTGGGGATCCTGCTGATTCTGCTGTGGCATTGATAGCGCCATGATTCTGTATTTGAGGTACTTCGGCGGGGTATGGAGGTGCTTCGAAGTAAGAATGCAACTTAAGATGCGTCCCAGTCGATTCGCCCATGGTCTTTCAATGCACACACTTGGTCACCTTCTACATGTGCACCGAGGATAACTAGATTCTTGCCTTCACTTCGGGCACTTGGGACGATGAAGCCCGACGGCTCAAATTCAGTTTTTCCGCCCAGGAAGTTGACCGCTTCACCAATCTTCTGACATGCGGTGTATTCGTTTTCACGCTCGAGGTGAGGAAGCTGACCAAAATTCGAGCGAACAACGCCAAAGCGCTCGAGGAAATTCCAGTCCGTTAGATCTAGGACGCCATTTATGTCCACTGATAGCTCGTGCAGATGGTAATGCTTCTTTGATGGGATGACAGGCTGCCCGCGCGTAACATGAAATCGCATCTCTGCCAAAGCGACATTGCGTTCGCATGATGTATACAGAACGTCAAACGTACCGTCATCCCATCTCGCGCCCCCGGAACGAAATATTGTCGGCTCGTGAACGTCTTGCGTTACCCGCCAAATGCGTCCCTTGAAGGGCTCGCAGGACAGAGCGTCCAGGGCATCGATGAGTTCCCGATCCCGCCGCTCTGATACCATAATTAGATGTATCCATCGGCGTCTAGACGATCTAGTACTTTGAGCACTTCAATCATTCGGCCTTCATGAATCAGATCAACGGCTCTTTCTCCGGAGAGTTGGGGGTGCCGTGCATAAAGCCAAAGTCTTACTTCCTCATTATTGTAGTAATCTTCGAGCCTCCGTACGACATAAACCAAATCCGAGAGAACTCTTTGGTTAGCTGGATGCGGCCGTTTCTCGCCACTGCTCCAGCGCGATACGGTAGCTTTCGAAACGTCTGTGACATTAGCGATGTCGACGCCATTGAGCCCGCCGACGGTCTTTAACTCTAGAATGTTCCTGGCGATCGCGGTCTTCGCGCTCATAATCAACTTCCGGTATCTGATTGTGCTGCAGCTTTACGCGCCCCAGCTATGGCGCGTATCGGTGTGCTCGATTCACTTCGCTCAGCCGCAACGTCTTCGTAAGTCTCTCTTAGCTTGCTCATGGTTTGTGCTGTTTTTTTGAGCCGTTTCATTAGTTTTGGAAGATCGACTTCTTCTGCAGTAGCAACGTCGGTCTTAGGCTTCAGATTGGCTGCTTTTTGCGAGTTCGATACTGCTTCACGCATTCGTGTCGCTGCGAACGCTTCCGGTCGTTTGTCAGTCGGTATTGACTCGATATCATCGATGCGGCGCTCGGCGTCAAAAGCATTTAGAAGCCTTACTTCTTCGTGCAGAGCCGAAATGCCGCCCGGTAGCGCTGCTTTGTCCGATGGGATCAGAAGTGTTTTTGCGCCATATGCAGTAAGTAGCACCTTCATTTCCTTTTGCAGAAAGGATTTCCCAAAACTTGATACATCGATCCGAGTGGCTCTACCTCCTTCCCTGCCTTTCGATATGTCAGGTTTCTTTGGCAGTTTGTTCCAGCCATCGGTTTTGAAAGAATTTCTCTCGCCAAAGCCGTGCGCAATTCCAGAAACAACATTCATAGACAACAATGCTTCCCCCGTTAGTCCGCCCATGTAATCGGCAACGATAGGTCGACCAAAGTTATGCCAACGACCCAGCATTCCCACCATGTTTCGAGCAGTAACAGGACCAGCGATGCCACCGGAAGTTGCTATTCGCATCCAAACATTATCGAATGGTAACGACTCAATGCCCTCCATTAGTTCCATTCGAACGGCCTCTTCCGAGAGATCAGACATTGAAGCAATGATTGGATAATCAATGGCTATCGACCCACCGCCAGATGCATCAAGGGCTGCGCGCAAACGCCTGCATCCTGCCACGTCAATTGCGAACCAACGACGGCAGTCTGGATCGCTGAGGTAGTGTGTTGGCGCGAGTACAACGTCAACGCCGTAATCTACCGCACATTCGGCGATGGTTTGGTAAACGTCTCCGAAAATCCGAGTTTCAAAATCTTCAATCGTCATTGGCCCGTTAGCGCTCGCCCACGGTGCGCCTTTGGCGTACCCGCCCGCGTACTTTTTCGAGGACAACTCCGCAATCCGAGTGTCCAGGACCACTTCAGCACCTTCGGCCTGCAGCGTCCTAATAATGTGCCTCTGATATTTGATTCTTGATGCATCAACGACGAAACGTCGGCCTTTTAGCCGACCCATGCTATGCAGCTCGGCAACCTTGCCGTAACTGGACTCGCCAAGCCGAACGAAATGCCCAATCGGCTGGAACACAGATTTTTGGCCAGGAAAAGTAACAACATTCATCAAATCGCTCCTTTTCAGTTTCACACTTATATTATAATGAAACCGAAATGTCAATTTTTATGGCTCTGCATCGCATTTTCGTGAAAAATAGGATCAAATCCTAATAAATAGGCCTATTTATCTAGGTATTAGGCGATAATTTTGAGCGACTCGCCTTTCCTCTGGCGCGTTCGGTCGCGCCGACTATACTCCGCCGCATGACGATCTCAGATGCCGACCGCGCCCGCCTCGACAATGTGTTGACCGACGCCACGTTCCCCGAGCTGCCGAACCATACCGGCGGCAAAGTGCGCGAGAGCTACGACCTACCCGATGGACGGCGCGTGATGATCGCGACCGACCGCCAGTCGGCGTTCGACCACGTGCTGGCGGCGGTGCCGGACAAGGGGCATGTGCTGACGGCGACGGCGGGGTTTTGGTTCGACGAGACCGCCGACATCTGTCCCAACCACGTGATCGCGCATCCCGACCCGAACGTGATCGTCGCCAAGAAGCTCAGCATGTTGCCGGTCGAGATGGTGGTCCGCGACTACATCACCGGCACCACCGACACCAGCATCTGGACCATGTACGACGGCGGGGCGCGGACGGTCTATGGCCAGACGTTGCCGGATGGCCTGAAGAAAAACGACAAGCTGCCGGACACCATCATCACGCCCACCACCAAGGGCGCGGTCGGCGCGCACGACGTGCCGATCACCGCCGCCGAGATCGTCGCGCAAGGTTTGCTGAGCCAGGCGCAGTGGGACGAGGCGGCGGCGAAAAGTTTGGCGCTGTTCGCGCGCGGACGCGACATCGCAGCCAAGAACGGCTTGATCCTGGTCGACACCAAGTACGAGTTCGGATTGGACGAGGAAGGCACGGTGGTGATCGCCGACGAAATCCACACCCCCGATTCCAGCCGTTATTGGGATGCCGCCAGCTACCCCGCCCGGCATGCGGCGGGCGATGAGCCGGAGAATTTGGACAAGGAATTCCTGCGCCTGTGGATCCGCGCACGGTGCAATCCGTATACCGATCCGCTGCCGGAGATCCCGGCGGAAACGTTGTTGGAATTCTCCGACAAGTACGTGGCGCTCTATGAACGCATCACCGGACGGACCTTCGAACGCGATGCCAGCGGCACGCCGGTGCGAGACCGCATCCACGCCGCGCTCGCGGACGCCTTGCCCGCGTACTTCTAGGCGCGGCGTTTCGCCAATTCCCGGTACAGGGCTTCCGGGCTGACCCCGATCTCCGCGGCCAGGTGCCGCCAATGGCCTTTTTCCGGCAACGCGCCATGCCAGTCGATCCAGCTGTCGAGCCGGCCGGCCACCGTCTTTTGTGTCAACACCTCGCTGCGGTGCCGTGCGCCCTGCACCGCGTGGGCAAGATGGGTGGCCCACAGCGCGGCAAAGGACGGGTCGTTCGCGAACCGATCCAGGAACGTCCGTTTCGGCACCTCCGCGACGATGCACGGGGCCGCCGCGATCCCGTCGCAATGATAGTGCTTGGCGTAGATCGACGCTTCGGCCAGCACGGATCCCGGCGCCGCACGCTGCAGGACCATGGGCGATCCGTCGGCGCGAAACCGGGTCAGGGCGACGATCCCGTCTTCGACCAGAAAGACGGCGCGCACCGGGTCGCGTTCGTGAAACACATGCATGCCGGTCTCGAACGGGCGGCGGCGTCGCGTCATGCCGCGCAAGGCGGCGATGAGTTTCTCAGACATGATCTTAATCATATCCGGAAACGTGCCGATTACGCCACCGTATGCGCCCCCGGACCGCGGAGGATCGCTATGCGCACGCTTGTTTGTTTGACGTTACTGTTGTTTTCGATGCCGCTCGCCGCGGACAGCCGCCATCATCATCACGGCGCGTCGCCCTATGCCGGCGCGCAGGCGCGGGCGATCAAAAGCCTGTCCGCCGACGATATCGCCGAGCTCAAACGCGGCGGCGGTTGGGGCTTCGCCAAGGCGGCCGAACTGAACGGCGTGCCCGGTCCGGCGCATCTGTTGGAGCTGAAAGACGACATTCCGCTGACGTCCGAACAGGTCGAGAAAATCGAATCGCTGTTCGCGGACATGCAGGCGCGGGCCGCGGCCCAGGGCGCGATCTTTATCGAACGGGAAGCGGCCTTGGACAAGCTGTTCAAGGACCGCATGGTCACCGATGCGACCTTGCGCGCGGCATTGTCCGCCGTTGCCGATGCGCGCGAGACCCTTCGCTACATCCATCTGTCCGCGCATCTTAGGACCCCGGATATCCTATCCGCGGACCAGATCGCGGCGTACAACGCGCTGAGGGGGTATGCGTCCGCCGCGCCGTGCGATGCCGTGCCCGCGAGGCACGATCCCGACATGTGGCGGCGCCACAACGGGTGCGAATAAGGCCTTCAAGCGGCTGGCACCTTAAATCGCGACCATCTGGCACCATTATATCGGCAAGGCCCGCAGCCCGGTCGAGGGTTGCGGGCGCGATGATTTCTATATGTAAATCAATAGGTTAAAGGTATGCGCCGAGCGCGCCGTCAAGGCGCCGATCGAGAAAGTACCATGATCCGAAAAAATGGGACAGAAATTCTCATTATTGATAAACTCGGCCCGATGTGCCATGTTCCCTCCACGGCCCCCGCCGGTTGACCCTGTCGGCGGGCTCCATACATTTGGCCCATAAAAGCAGCGGTTCCTGGCGGGCCGCGATTGAGACAGCGACCGGGAGAGGACATCGCCATGACCAAAATGACCACCGAAGAAGCTTTCGTAAAAGTTCTGCAGATGCACGGGATCGAACATGCGTTCGGGATCATCGGCTCGGCCATGATGCCGATCTCCGATCTGTTCCCCGAAGCCGGCATCAAGTTCTGGGACTGCGCGCACGAGGTGAACGCCGGCATGATCGCCGACGGCTATACCCGCGCCACCGGCAAGATGTCCTTGGCGATCTCGCAGAACGGCCCGGGCATCACCAACATGGTGACGCCGATCATCACCGCATACTGGAACCACACGCCGCTGCTGGTCGTGACCCCGCAGGCCGCGAACAAGACCCTCGGCCACGGCGGTTTCCAAGAGGTCAAGCAGATGGCCATGTACGAAGACTGCGTCTGCTACCAAGAAGAGCTGCGCGATCCGACCCGGGTTGCCGAAGTGCTGACCCGCGTCATCGCCAAGGCCTGGGAAGGTTCGGCGCCGGCGCAGATGAACGTGCCGCGCGACATGTGGACCCAGGTGATCGACATCGATCTGCCGCAAATCCTCAACCTGAAACACCCGTCCGGCGATCCGGAGTCGGTGCAAGAAGCCGCCGACCTGCTGTCGAACGCCAAGTTCCCGGTGATCCTCAACGGCGCCGGCGTGATCCTGTCGGACGGCGGCGTCGATGCCGTCAAGCGCTTGGCCGAACGTCTTGATGCGCCGGTCTGCGTCAACTACCAGCACAACGATGCGTTCCCGGGCTCGCACCCGCTGTATGCCGGGCCGCTCGGCTACAACGGCTCCAAGGCCGGTATGAAGCTGGTCAACCAGGCCGACGTGGTGCTGTGCATCGGCAACCGCCTGAACCCGTATTCGACCATGCCGGGCTACCAGTACGACTACTGGCCCAAGGATGCGAAGATCATTCAGGTCGACATCAACCGCCACCGCATCGGTCTGGTGAAGCAGATCGCCGTCGGCATCCAAGGCGACGCGGCGAAGGTCGCCGATCAGCTTTTGGGCGCATTGTCCGACACCGCCGGCGACGCCAACCGCGACGACCGCAAAGCGGCCATTGCGCAAACCAAGTCGGCATGGGCGCAGGAGCTCACCTCGATGGAGACCGAGGACGACGACGAGGGCGTGACCTGGAACGAGCGCGCACGTAATCGCGAGCCGGAGCGCATGAACCCGCGCGTGGCGTGGAAAGCGATCATGCAGGCGCTGCCGGACGACTACATCATGTCGACCGACATCGGCAACAACTGCGCCATCGGCAACGCCTACCCAACGTTCGAGAAAAGCCGCCGTTACCTGGCACCGGGCATGTTCGGCCCGTGCGGCTACGGTCTGCCGGCGATCTTGGGCGCCAAGATCGGCCAGCCCGACGTGCCGTGCATCGGTTTCGCCGGCGACGGCGCGTTCGGTATCTCCATGAACGAGCTGACGGCGTGCGGCCGCGGCGAGTGGGGGGCGATCACCATGATCGTGTTCCGTAACTATCAGTGGGGGGCCGAAAAACGGAACACCACGCTGTGGTTCGACGACAACTTCGTCGGCACCGAGCTGAACCAGGGCGTCGAATACGCCAAGGTCGCCGAGGGCTGCGGCCTGAAGGGCGTGCAGGTCGATAAGCCGGAGCAACTGACGGACGCGCTGCGCGAAGCGATCAAGGAGCAGATGGAAAACAACGTCACCACCTTGATCGAGGTCGTGCTCAACCAGGAACTGGGCGAGCCGTTCCGCCGCGACGCCATGAAGCCGCCGGTCAAGGTCGCCGGTATCAGCAAGGACGACATGCGCCCGCAAAAAGGCGCGGCGTAAGTCTACCTCTCGTCGAACTTCTCCATCTCGACGAAACCAAAGGGCGGCCTCCGGGCCGCCCTTTTTGTGTGCGTCGGCCGTCAGTTTCCCGGCTTTGTGCCGATCACCGTCCAGCTGTACTGCGCGCGATGATAGGCATCGACGTCCGCAAAACCGGCGCGCTCCAGCAATTCGATGGACTCGCGGCGCGTGTAGTATTTTGCGTAGTGTGGATCGAGTTGATCGTAAATGACGACCGTGACCTCTTCGTCGCTGATTTTGTCGATGTAGTCGGCCATGTACGCCTTGAGCGGCAGCGGCAGCCACTTGCATAGCCGGCTGTACAGCCGCAGCGGCGGCACGAGCCATGCCGAAACCCGATCAAGAAACGAGTTCGGCATGGGAACCGTCAAGAGACGCAAGGCATGCATGACAAACAGATAGAGGCCGTTGTTTTCCCTGCCGTACAGCCAAATGATAACCCGCCCGCCCGGACGCAACACCTCGAACGCGCGTTGGATGACCGGATCGGGCTCCGGGATATGATGGACGACGCCATAAGAGTAGACGAAATCGTACGGACCGTCCGGGATCTTGTCCCCGGTCACATTGTGGTAGGAGACGTTCTCCATACCGGCTGTTGCTTGGCGCGTCACCTCAATCGCAGGTGACGGTTCGACGGCGGCGATTGTCTTGGCGCCGATGTTGTGAAAAATCCGTGACCAACGCCCTGGGCCAGAACCCAAATCGACGACATCCTTGTCCTTGAACGCATCGATATCGACGAGTGGGCCCAGGACGTCCGTCAGTAAGTCGATGCTGGCCGAGAACCCTGTGTCGTAATCAAAGGTCTGATGTTGACGCCCGAAATCGGCGATTGTCTTCTCGGCGACCGTGCGCTTCATCGTCGTATAGCTCCTCGGATCGCGGGATCCGCCGCCCCTGCGGCTGTCGATGAGGTCTAGTGGATTTGCTGTCGAACGGCAATAACCGGTTGTCGCGCCAACACGCGCGTTGTGCCGACCGCCTTTGCCGCGGGGTTCGGTCGTGCTACGACGGGTGCGGAGCGTTTACAGACGAGGACCCCGCCATGACTTCATCCGGTATGCATCCGATCCGCGCCTTGGCGTCGTGTCTCGCGTATGTCGCGATGGCCGACGGCGACGTCGATCCGGCCGAGCGCGCCAGCATGATCGCTTCCTTGAGCAAATGGGTGCGGCCCGGCGTGCTCGACCAAAGCCAGTTGCAGGAGATCTGCAAGAAGGCCTTCGCGCAAGCCAAGGAAAAGCCGTTGGAGCGGTTTCTCACGCAACTGCATGGCGAATTGACCGCGGCGCAGGGCTTAAGCGTGATCGCCAACGTCCTCGATCTGATGATGGCCGACGGCAAGCTCACCGACGGCGAGTTGAAGGCCCTGCACGCCATCTCCGATACGCTCTCGGTGTCGAAGGAGGACTTCGACGCCATCCGCGCGGTGATCCTGCTGAAGACCAACGTCGACATTTACCTGGAACCCCGGCACCGCTGGAACGACGGCGACTACAAGCTGCCGGTGCGCATCACCAATTATTCCGGTTACGAACGCTGAGGACCGCGCAGGGCGCCACGGCCTAGTACGTCAATTTGTACGCGCCGGCCGAGCCCGGCGGCACGAAGTCCAAGTCGGCAAGGTCCAGGGTGTGGCCCTCGCCGAGCGCGTCGACGAATTCCTGAGACAATAAAATGTCGCCGGCCCCCGCGGTATCTTCGCCCAGTTTCGACGCGGAATTGACCGCGGCGCCGAATACATCGTCGGCGCCGAGGCGCAGGATTTCGCCGTGGCTGAGGCCCAGTCCCAGCAGGACTTTTTCCTCCGGCGGCTTGGTGTCACTGTAGGTTTGGCAGGCGCGCTGCATCTCGGTCGCGGCGTTCAGCGCATCGACCGGGCGGCGGAACACGATCAACAGGCTGTCGCCTTCGCGTTTGACCAGAAAGCCGTTGTGCGCCGCCAGGATCGGCGCAAACAGCTTTTCCGATTCGACGATCACATTGATGAAATGCACGATCCCAAACTCGGCGACGTTGCGCGAAAACCCGGAAAGGTCGGTGAACATCACCGTCCACGGCTCGCCGAAGGTGGCCCAGATTTTCTGTTCCACCGCGTCCTTGTCGGCGCCGTGCTCGGACCATTCCGAGAGCAACGCCAGCAGCCGTTCGTAGCTGTTGTCCATGAACAGGTGATCGAAGTGCGCCATTCGCTTTACCCCTCTCGAAGCGATGGCGAAGTGTCGGTGATTGCAGCCGGATCGTCAAAGGCTATGGCAGGTCCGCAAAATACCCACAAATATTTTACTACAATTCAAGTAATCATCCGGCTAGGCTAAGTGTCTAAGGTCCGTTCGACAGGGGGATATGTGCCGAACGACATAGAAGAGCGCGGCTACGAAGAGAATAGCCAAATATTCACTTCGCGGCGTTTGTTTCAATACTTTGATCGGCAAGCGGACACGGTTGCGGTATGCAACGCGCATGGCACGATCAAATTCGTCAACGACGAATGGTGGCGGTTCGCCAGCAACAATGGCTACGACGGACCGGATTTCGTCGGCCAGAGTTACTTTGCCTTGTGCGCCCAGATCGAGGGCGCGGAGCGCCGGCATGCCGAGGACGTGCTGGCCGGTCTGACGCAGCTGCGGGCCGGGGACATCGGCACGTTTTCCTATATTTACCCTTGCCATATTCCGACCGAGGAGCGCTGGTTCAGACTGCTGGCCACCTTCGAGCGCGGCGAGTTTCATTTGCAGCACCAGCGCGTGATGCTGCGGCTCGAAGAGGCCGGCACCGTCACGCCGGCCGCCGAACGCGAGGCGGCGCTGCATCGGGATACGCAGATCGCCCAGGATATCCGCACGTACGTCAACGGGGTGCTGGGGTACCTGGAGGTGTCGCGCCACAAACGGATGAGGGAAAAGAACGTGGAAACCGCAAGCCTTCTGCTGGCGGAGGCGGAGCATGTCGGCTGGCGGGTGCATAACGCGCTGCACGGCCGGCGTCACGACGATGCGGCGGTCCACGATCATCTTGAGCCGGCGGCGTATTCCGCCGATGTCGGCGATACGCTGCGCCGGGGATTGGCGCGGATGCGGTTGCAGTACCCGGGGGTCTCGACCGATTGTGTGGTCGCGACACCGCGCACGGTGCGCTTGCTGGCGCGCCAATGCGATGTCGAGGATTTGCTGACGCCGCTGCTGACGCAGTCGTTCGCGGACGCCGCGGCGGCGCCCGGGACCGGGGTCGTCGCGCGCCTCGAGATCAATGGGTCCGGAGGGTTCGACTTGACGGTGGCGACCGATCCGCCACTGGACCCCGAAACGATGGACCCGGATGCGATACCCGATGAGGTGGCCCACGCATTGGGTGCGTCCGTCGACGCCGACGGCTGCGGGACGGTAAGGGTGGCTTTTCCCGCTTGGCGCAGCGTCGATTTGACGGGCTCGGTCGCCGACTGAGTTACGCCCGCGACCGCCAGGTCACCAGCGCCGCCGGATTGCTCTCGTGAATGACGAAGGCATCCAGGTCGACGGTGTCGACGGTGATCACGCCGTCCGCTTCGGCTTTTCGGAGCACGTCTGCGAAATTCTGGTTCCAGCCTTGCTCGGCGGTATACGTGGCGTGTTCGCGGCGTGCCTCGGTGTTTTGATCGAACTGAAAGCCGACTGGTTCCAGGTGGAACCCGCGGACGTTGGGCGCCGCTGCGGCCAGTGTATGAAAATAGTCGTCCGGCAACCGTTCGACCTGTTCGATCGAATGAATGGTGCTGATCAGCGGCTTGTTGCGGCCGGCCAGGAACGAGACGTCCGGCGCTTTGTGGTCGATCGGATGCAGGCTCATGGCCGGCGCGTTCGCCTTTTTCAGGAACGCGGCACACAGGGCCCGGCCGCTTTCGGTGTATTCCGCCATGTACAGCGGGATGTCCCGTTTCGGGGATCCGTCGAAAACCGGCATCCGCAGCACCTGGGCCAGCCGCAACAGGCCTAGGCCATAGCCGGCGCCCAGTTCGACGATGGCGTCCATGTCGTCTTCGATGTACTTGAGCAGCAACTCGGTCCGTTTGTTTTGCGTCTGCGCGGCGATCGCTTGAAGTCTCTTTGTATCTTCCGGCGGCCGCGGCTTCAGCGACACCTCACCGGTATAGAACACGGTTTCTGTCGTGCCGTCTTCTTTTTCAACGCTGCCGCCCACCGGTCCCCAAAGGTAGGCGACGTCGGTCATGGTGAACGCATCGAGTGCGGCGAAGACATCGTCGATGTGCTGCAGTTTCTCCATCAAGAACTGATGCCGGGCGTTCCACACGATTTCGTAGAAATTCTCGTTGGTGGACTCGAAGACGTTCTTGGTTTCTGTCATCGGGCTCTCGAAAAACGATATGACGGGTGTGATCTTAACCCGCCCGAGTATCCCGCGCGGCTGAGTCGGCGGCAATGGATTTCTGCCCGGCGGGCCCTACGCGGGGTCCGGACGCAGGTCGGCGGATCGGGCTAGGCGCTTTCCTTGAGATCGACGAGACGCTGCAGGCTCTTCATGGTCTCGCGACGCTGCGCCTTGATCTTGTTGGCGGGGATCGGCTCGTTGCCGTCCTCCTCGTAGCCCTTCGGCAGGATGTGCTCCGGCATCGCCTCGCCCTCGATGCTCTCGATGTCGAAATCGGCGGCGCTGATGTCCTGGTACTTCACGATCAGCGTGCTCCACACCGCGAACCAGAATTTCAGATACGCTGTCCGGCCCGGCAGGTCCTTGAGGCGGGACACCATCCACCAGCCTTTGAGGGCGAAATAGATGTTGCGGGGCCGGCGCAGGAAGGCGCTGATCCGCTGCCATGCCAGTCTGAGCGCGACCGGGTTGCGGCGGATGATCTTAACCGCTTGACCGAGACTGAAATAGCTGCCGCCGTCGAGGGGCACGTAATTGCCCCGCTGCAACAGCTTCATGAAGCTCTCCAGGCGCTTGTACTGGAACGCGCCGTCCACCAGGTAGCCGCAGAAATCCAGATACAGATCGATCAGCTCGTCCTTGGGGATCAGGTAGCGCATGTTGGTGTGGTACTTGTGCCCGCCGAGCCCATAGGTACTGTCGCGGAGCCGCCCGGCCAGCGCCATCCGCCGATACAGCGGTGTGCCCGGCAACGCCGTCAGCAGCGACGGATCCCCCGACAGCAGTCCGCTGTCGATCAAGCCGTTGCGCGCCTTGTCCAAGGTGGTGGCGTCGTCGGAATCGAACCCGAAGATCAGTCCCGCCACCACCGGAAATCCGAACGATTGGATTTCCTGCACCGCGGTCACCACGCTGGCGGCCTTGTTCTGCACCTTGGCGGTTTCCAGCAGAGAGTTCTCGTTGAAGCTCTCGATGCCGATGAACAGGGTATCGAACCCGGCCCGGCGCATTTTCCGCATCAGGTCGGTCTGCTTGTAGAGATTGATGGTCAGCCAGGTATAGAACACCGGCTTCATGCCGGTCCGTTCACGCCATTCCAACAGGGCGTCCACGACCTCCTCGGCCCAGCGCAGGTCGCCGATGAAATTGTCGCAGGCGAACAGGAAGTTGGTGACGCCGAGGCGGCAGATGTGATCGACCTCATGGACGATCAGTTCCGGCGATTTGCTGTGCGGACGGTTGTTGTCCGGCAGAATTCGGATGTCGCAGAACTCGCACAAGAAGGGGCAGCCGCGGCTGACCTCGACGACCGCGCCGTAATAATCGCGGATGGTCGCGTCCATCAGCTTCGGGTCCATCGGCCGGGCTTCCGACAGATTGAACCGCTCGGCATTGTTGGTCTTCTGGTCCAGGGCTTGGCCGTTCAGCAACCGGTCGACGATGTCGGCGACAATGTCCTCGCCGTCGCCGATGATCAGGTGATCGAACGCTGCCAGCTTTTCCAAGTCGCCGGCCATGTTGAACGACCAGCAAATCGGCCCGCCGAGGACGAACTTGGCATTTGGGTGGCGGTTCTTCAGAAAATCCCGCGCCGCCAGCAGGTCTTCGTAGTCCTGGTTGATGCCGCTCATCAGGTATACGTCGGCGGCCGGCGTGTCTTCGAGCGGCTGCATCCGCGTATCGTGCAGGGCGACCGTGTATCCGGCGTCCTCCGGCAGATGCGAGGACAGGGTATACGCCCAGACCGGCATGAAGATCACACCGTTGTTCTGCACCTCGGAATAGAACCGGTTCGGCGTGTGCAGGAACACGACGCGGCCCGTCGCCGCGGTCTCGTCCACGCGGATCAAGTCGGATGTGCTGTCCATCGTTCCTCGCTCAAATCCGGCCGCCATTCGGCCAGAAAAACCCTGGAAAAGGATTAACTTACGCCGTCCCGTCTGTCCATGGCGTCACGTTGACATATTGGGACGTGTCCCGGATTATCCAGCCCTAATTCGGCACCGCATTTTTTCGTTCGACCACTGGATTCCGCATGCGCCTCTTTGCTTTGGTGCCATTCTATAAGCCGGGAACCGCCTTCCCCGATGTCGTCCGCGAACTCGCGGCGTTGGACGCCTTCGACGCGGTGGTCGCCGTCAACGACGGCAGCGGCGACGCCTATGACGCCGCGGTCGCCGAGATCGAGCGGAGCGGCCAAGCCACCGTCTTGCGGCATCCGGAAAATCGCGGCAAGGGGGCGGCGCTGAAAACCGGGTTCGCCTATCTGCTGGACACCTATGGCGATGACATTGGGGTGGTCACGGTCGATGCCGACGGGCAGCATGCCGCCGACGATGTGGCGGCGGTGGCCGATGCGCTGCGTGCGGCGCCGCAGGAATTGGTGCTTGGGGTGCGGGGGTTCGACCGGGATGTGCCGCTCCGCAGCGCCTTTGGCAATGCCATGACACGGCGGGCACTGAAGCTGTTTCACGGCGTCGACTTGGCCGATACGCAAACCGGGCTGCGCGGCTTCAACGGTGCGTTGGCGCGGCGGTTCGCCCGGATTCCGGCCGACCGCTACGATTTCGAGATCGAGATGCTGTTGGACGCGCGCGCCGCCGGCGTGGCGTTCCGCCAACAACCGATCCAGACGATCTATCTCGATAACAACGCGACATCGCACTTCCGGGTGATTGTCGATTCATCGCGTATTTACTTCGCGATCCTCCGGTTCTCGCTGGCGAGCCTGATCGCGGCGGTGATCGACAACATCGTGTTCGCCATCGTGTTTTCGATGTCGGGATCGATTGTTTGGGCGCAGACGGCGGCGCGCGCAGTCGCGCTGGTGGTGAATTACGTCATGGTTCGCGATCTCGTGTTCCATTCGAAGGACCGGCACATCGTGACCTTGCCGAAGTATCTTTTGACCGTGGCGGCGTTGGCGGTGGTTTCGTATACGATGATCGTGTTCGCGTCCGACGCCTTTGGGGTCAACCCGATCGCCGCGAAAATCGGCTCGGAAATCTTGATCTTCGGCTGCAGCTTTCTGGTGCAGCGGTACTTGGTGTTTCCGGAGCGCCGGGAGTCGCGCTGATGCTGGCAGCGTACGTTATATTCCTGCTGACGGCCTTCGGGATGGGTGCCTGGTTTGTGGGCCTTTCGCTGGGTCTGACGCATGCCGCCGGGACCTTCCTCGCTGTGATCGTGTTATTCGTCCTGACCACGTTCTTGGGCGTCGGCGTGGCCGCGGCGGCGTGGGCGGTCTTGATCGCCGCGCTCTTGGGGCTGGGGGTCGCGGCGTACCGGCTCCGGCACCGCCGCGTTACCGTGGCGGATGCTTTGCACCCGGCATGCCTCATGTCGCTGGTGACGGGGGCCGTGATCGCGGCCGCGGCGCCCGATGGCCCGTACGTGCCGCATGCCTGGGACGAAATGTCCGGTTGGGTGACCTGGATGAAACAGATTCTGGCCGCCGATGTCTGGTATAGCGACGAGATGATGGACGGCTTTCCCCATTATCCGAAGGGATGGCCGTTGATCGCCGTCTATCCGCAGGTATTCCAGACGGGCTTCGACGGCGTGCGCGCCATTGCCGTGGCCGCCGTGATGCACACGGCGATGCTCGGCGCCCTGTACGATCTGTTTCGTTCCCTGCCGGCGGTGCAACGCCTCCCCAATACCACCGCCGTGATCGCCGGTTGGGGGACTTTGCTGGTCCTGTTGCTCGTCGAAGCGACGTGGATCTTGGTGCCCGGATCGTTGGAGGTCGAACGGCCGATCCTGTATGGCGTGGTGGCAACGGTCATCATCGGTTTTATGGCGTCTCGCGAGGCCGAACCGCCCCGGGCTGTGTGGGCGGCGTTCGCGGTGGCATTGGCGGCGACCATCAGCTTCAAGACATCGATGGCCGCCATGTTCGCGCCGGCGGCCGTGTTCGCCCTGGCATCGCCGGGATCGTGGAGCATCCGCTTGCGCCGTCTGGTGGTGGTCTTGGCGCCTGCGGTTGCACTGGTCTTTGCCTGGTCGCAGGTCGGCACAGCCCCGCTGCCATCCGGCAGCGGACAGCCCGTTGTCGGCGTCGTGGAAACCATCCTAGGCGTTAGCGAGGCGGCGTTGCGTTATGCGCTCGCCTACAAAACCCCCGTGTTTGCCGTCGCGCTGCTCGGGTTGGTGTGGATCGCCGTCGCCGAGCGCGGCTTGTGGCTGCTGCTGTTCGCGGGCATCGCGTTTGCGCTCACGTACCATATCGGTCTCATCATGCTGTACGTCTTTGCGATGGGCATCGACACCAGTGGACTCTATCCATCGCTCGAGCGTTATGTCCGCCTGCCCATCCGACTTCTGCATGTGTTTGGCGGCTTGGTTTTCATCTATGCGGTGCTGCGGACCGTGACCGGGCGATGGCCGGCGATCGCCGACAACATCGTCGCCAAGGGGGCGGGGGGCGTTGCGGCCGCGGTCTTGGCCGTCTGGATTTACAACGGGGCCGGCACCATCGTTGCCGACTTGGACCGCAAGCGTTTCGAAGATCAACTCAATGTGACCCGTATCTTGCAGGTGCGCGACGAAGCTGGGGCCTTGCACGGCTTGATCGCCGCCGAAGAATTGAAGACCCCGACCATCGTGATCATTACCCAGGGGGATTTCGGCTATTGGCATAATGTCGCGGGGTTCTATTCCGTGCGCGACGGCCGCGATGGCCCCGTCCAAGTTTTTCGCCACAGTCCGACGTTCTCATGGGGTGCGACATCGGAGGATGTTTGGATGCGGTCCGCGACCGTTGAGGAGATGCGCGATTACTTCCGGTCGTTTCCGATCCTCTGGCCCATCGTGATCGATGCGTGGATCGCGCCTATTCTCGGTTCGCTTGCCGACACCCCGGCCTGCGCCGATGCGCCAACGGACCACTTCTTTGTCCGCGATCCTGCCGCGCCCAGTGGATTTCGATGTCTCCTCAAGGCGTCGTTGCCGGTTTCTTTCCAATAATCACGAAGAACTCGCGCAGCGGCATGGTGATCCGTGCTTTCGCTGTCGGTTCCCAGTTTGTAAGCGGCGAGAGGAGCGCCCGCACAGTCCGGGAAAACAGGCTGCCCGGCCATTTCTTTTCAGGCAGGTTCGCGATGTAGGCCAGCGACCATGATTTACGGAAGTACACGACATCGACGATATCGTAACCCACGTCTTCCATCATTCGGCCCAGCGTGCGCGGTGAGAAATGAAAGAAGTGCTGGTACATCAGCATCAGGTAATTGCGCCCGCACCACTTGGCGAAACGGCTTTCGATGTCGTGCGTCGAGATAAAGATCATGCCGCCGGGGCGAAGCGCCTGGAGCAAAGCGGCAAGGTCGTCGCGCGGCGTGTAAAGGTGCTCTATGACATCCCACATGGTGACGATGTCCTGCGACTGCGGTGCCACGTCGGCTTCGGAGATCAGCGCGGTCTGCACGTCCAGCCCGAACTCGTCCCGCGCATTCGCCGCTGCCTCGCCGGAGGGTTCAATCCCCGACACCGATGCCACGGCGGGGCGGACACGATGCAGAAACACGCCGGTATTGGCGCCGGCATCCATCAAGTTCTTGTCGGATATGTCGCAAAACCGCTGCATGATGGCGATCAGCTGATCGAATTGATGGTGCTTTTCTTCCAGATTGAGGACGCCGATGTCCTCATCCAGGTACTTTTCCGCCTTGATCAATGCACCGATATCGGCCCCGGCGTATTTCTTGTCCTGAAATACGAAGCCGCACGCGCCGCACTTATAGATGTCATCGTACCAAGCGTACTGCGAGAAACGGTCGGTGACCTTGCCATCTATATTGCCGGGATAGATCAACCGCGTGTCGTTGCTGCCGCAGAGTTCGCAAACACGGGCGCCGCTCGCTTGGTCAACGTTGATATCGTCCATGAGGTCTGCCGTTTCCGTGCTGTCCATCGGTCTGCGGCGTAGTCTTACTGCCGTTGTCGGCGTAAGACAAATCTCGTTGCCGTCTTGTGATGAGCGCTGTGAACTCGCCCGCCCGATGCCAGGACCTAGCGTTGCCGAGTTTGACGGTTGCATCTTGAAGGAATCGCGTTCGGGCTTTATGCCGGGCGGGCGGGGCCGTACTCTGCGGTCATAACGAGGAGGGGGACGCATGAAACTTATCGTAGCTCGCCGCCGGGGTGCCGATACCGCACCCGGCGTTTTCGCGGTCGAGGCGGATATCGCCGCCGATTTGAGCGCCGCCGATCCGGCGCTGGGCGAAGACCTCAGTGCGGTGATCGCGCGTTGGCCCGAAGATGGCGATGCGCTGCGGGCGCTCGCCGCGGACGCACCCCGCATGCCGTTGTCGGAAATCGTGCCGGCGCTGCCGCTTGCCAATCCCGGCAAGATCATCTGCCTTGGGTTGAACTACGCCGAGCACGCCCGCGAGGGCGGCCACGAGGTGCCCGACTATCCGGCCTGGTTCCTGCGGGTGCCGACCTCGTTGATGCCGGCCGAGGCGCCGATGCTGCTGCCGACCGTTTCCGAAACCCTGGACTACGAGGCCGAGCTTCTGGTGATTATCGGCAAAGGCGGCCGCCATATATCCGAGGACGCGGCGCTGGACCACATCTTCGGCTACAGCGTCTTCAACGACGGCTCGGTCCGCACGTACCAGCGCAAGACGGCGCAATGGACGCCGGGCAAGAACTTCGATGCGACCGGTGCGGTCGGCCCCTATGTGGTGACCGCCGACGATCTGCCGGCGGGGGCGTCGGGCCTCAGGATCCAATGCCGTCTGAACGGCGACGTCATGCAGGATTCCAACACCGACGACATGATCGTTTCGTCGGCCAAGGCCGTGGCGCTGATGTCGGAAGTGATGACGCTTGTGCCCGGCGACATGATCGCCATGGGCACGCCGCCCGGCGTCGGCCACGCCCGCAAGCCGCCGGTGTGGATGAAGGACGGCGACACCGTCGAGATCGAGATTGAGGGCATCGGCATCTGCCGCAGCCCGATCGTCGCCGAGGGCCGCTAGCCTATTCCCACTCCATCTGCTGGAACACGGCCTGGGCGTTGCGGCGCGCCAACTGATCGAACAGGCCGAGGTGGGCAAACGCCGATTGCTCGACCTCGACCGCGCCGATGATATCGCCGCCGCCGTCGATATGCGCGCGCATCCGGGTCCGCAGGTTCTGCAGATAATCACGGGTCTCGGCCTTGGCGCGGGCCAGCGTGGTGACCGGCCCGTGGCCCGGCACCAGGTGCGCGGGCCGCAGGGCGGCGACCGCATCGAAGGCGTCGAGCCACGTCGCGCTGTCGGAGAAATCGAGCACCCCCAAAAGCCGTCCGACGTAAACGATGTCGCCGGTGAACACGACCCGTTCGTTGGGCAGCCAGACGAAACTGTCGCCGGGTGTATGCGCGGCGGCGGGGTGGTGGATTTCGATGATGCGTTCGCCCAGCGCCAACGTCCGGGTGTCACCGAAGGTCACGTCGGCGAACGACGGCTCGGTCCCCTCAAGGCCTGCACCGACCAGTGTGGCGAGGATCGTCAATTGCATCGACGCGCGGTCGCGCTGATCGGCGACCGCCGCGTCGGCGGCAATCACCGTCGCGCCCTTGGCCTGCCAATAGCCGTTGCCGAGCCAACGGTGGTCCTGGCCGCCGGTGTTGATGACGTGCGTCACGGCCTGATCGGTCAGGGTCTTGGCCACCGCGTCCAGCGCCGCCGCCCCGGCCCAGGTGCCGCCCGGATCGATCAGCACCGCGCCCGCCGTCGTCTCGATCAGGCCGAACGTCGCGTTGTTGCCGAGGTTGACCGGGTCGCGCTGCGCCGCCGGACCTTCAATGGCCCAGACGCCGGGCACCACGGCATGTACGGTCAGCGGCTCGGCGCGGAGCGGGCTTGCCGAAACAACCACAATCGCGGCCAGCGCCGCGGCAAAAAGTCGGATCACGTCTTGTCCCCCATTTTCGTCGCACAGACTGTCGCAGCTTTGCGCCCCCGTGCCCATGATGGATATCATGTCGCGGTGAACCGTGAGGAGACCGCGATGGCGGATTGGGATAAGCGCTATGCCGAGGCGCCGGCGCGGCTGTTCGGCGACAGGCCCAACGAATACCTGCGCCAGGTCATGGCGCGGAGCGACGTGACCCCGTCATCCGCCCTGTTGTTGGGCGACGGCGACGGCCGCAACGGGTTGTGGCTGGCCCAGCAGGGGCTCGACGTGACCGCGGTCGATGTCTCCGCCACCGGCACCGCGCAGGCGCTGGCGCACGACGCGGCGGCGGGGGTCGGCGTGCGCCGCATCGTCGCCGACCTTGCCGAATGGGTGCCGCCGGTAGGTGGGGTCTATGACGCGGTGATCGTGTTGTACCTGCAATGCGAGGACGCGGTGCGCTCAGGCGCGGTCCGCCGGGCCCTGGCATTGTTAACGCCGGGCGGCTGGTTCGCTGCCGAGGGGTTTTCGCGCCGCGGTGGGGGCAAATACGGCGCGAAGGACGGCGCGCTCGGGCCGAAGGATCCGGATCTCTTGTACGATCTCGACACGTTTCTGGGCGTGCTCGACGGGTTCAAAATCGTCGAAGCCTTCGACGGCATGACGCACCTGAACGAAGGGATCAAACACCAAGGTCCGGCCAATGTGGTGCGGGTGTTGGCCCGCCGCGAGCCTTAAGTCCCGCGCGAGTTACGCCTTCTGCCACGGGCAGAACGTCTCGATGAACAGGCCGCAGATCAATTCGACGATCTGTTGATTGACGTGCCGCGGATGGCCATCGTCTTCGCCGAACGCGCAGACCCCGGCGCTCGGCGCGACCTGTGTCACGATTTCGTAGCTCGGGAAGTATTGGATCGTAGGATCCTTGGCGCAGGCTTGCGCGATCGCCAGCCGAACGATCGATTTGGAGATCGAATTGGCATCGAAGATACCGAGTCCGGATCGCGTGCCCTGCAGGGGCACCGGTGAGACCGTCACGAACAACCGCAGCGCAGGGTTGGTTTTGCGCAAGGTTTCCGCACCGTCCAGGATGAACTGGCAAATCGTTTCCGGGGTTTGAAACGCGGCCAGGCCGCTGCGGCCGTCCGATATCAGTTCCGTCTCGGCCGATGCCGGGGTTGTGACGTCCAGGATCTCGAACTCGGCAAAGCCGAGGGTCAGGATGAAGCAAGGGTTCTTGTCCTTGGCGATGTGCGTTTGTAGCTGCTCGTTCGTTTCGATGTTGGAGAAAACCGTCTCGACCGGTACTTCCTCTTGGTGCGCCACGTGGATGCTCGGCATCCCCAATTGGTTCAGCATCTGATGGAGATTGACCGCGAAGCACGTGCCCATGACATAGAACGTCGTCTCCGGCGCAAGCGGCGTGATGTCCTCGGGTCTCAGTCCCAGCGTCGATTTGATGTAATTGCGCGAGTTCACCAGCATGCGGGCGCGCGGATAGAAGGTGCTGCGCATATTGCGCAGCCGCGCGATGATCTCTTGATAGTTCTCGACGTGTTTCGGATCCGCGGCGTGCGGGCCGCCGGCCGCATTAAAGGCGTCGGCCAGGTCGCCCATCAAATCGCCGCGTTTGTCGCGCACCAGGAACAGGATGCGCAACATGGCGCTGATCGCCCACTCCATCTCCGACGGACCCATGTTGCGGTTGCCGAGAACGGCGCGGATGAACAACAGCCCCCTGTTGTAATCGTTGCTGCCGTCGGGCGTGCCAAGCGCATTCACAAACGCCGACAATTCGCCCATCTCCATGCGTTTTTGCTCGATCGCACCTTGCGCGGATTTATCCAGAACTTCCGGAAAACAAAAATCCCGGAAGTACTTTTCGACGATGTCGGGGCCGTTCATGGTCGCTCCTGTGTCTGGCGCGTGGGCGCGGGGCGAATCGCCCCACGCCTCGACCTTACACGAGACCGACCGAACGATGGAGGCGAACCTCTCCGTCGTCCCAATTATGCGTCAGGCCGCCATGGCGCGCAGCATCCAGGCGGTCTTTTCGTGCACCGCCATGCGGTCCGACAACAGCCCGACGGTCGGCTCGTCGCCGGCGCCTTGGGCAATCGGCAAGGCCGCGTGCGCGGTCCGCGCCACCGCTTCGTGGTCTGCGGCGAGTTGCGAGACCATCTCGGCGGCGCTCGGGGTGCCGGTTTCCTCGGAAATGGTCGCATCGGCGGCAAAGGCGGCGTGCGAGCCCGGCGCCAGTTCGCCCAACGCGCGGATCCGTTCGGCGATCTCGTCGACCGCGGTTTCCAGTTCCGTGTAATGCTCCTCGAACAAGGTGTGCAAGGTCACGAACTGCGGCCCGGTGACGTTCCAGTGATAGTTCCGGCTTTTCAGGTACAGCGTGTAGCTGTCGGCGAGCACGGGCTTCAGGCTCTCGGCGACGTCGCGCCGGGCCGGATGGTTGGGGACGGTTTCGATGATCTGTTGCATGGGTCGGGTCCTTTCAATGTCTCGGGTGTCGTTCACCCGTCCTTTCTAGACCCATTCTTATATTCGGTAAAATATATTGTAATTACAGTAACAATAGGTAATGACGATCATTAAAGAGACACCGCCGAGATCATCGAGAGCGCGATGGTGCAGGTGACCCGGCAGATCCGCGTCGAATGCACGGATGCGGTCCACGTATGTTGTCCGACCGAACAGGACTTGGCGCATAAGATTACCTAAGAGCTTCGCAAGAAGGAGGACCTGCTGGTCTCCAACCTGATGAGCTTGCGCTAAAGAGCGGCCCTAAAAGACACACACCGCGACGCCGTCTTCGGCAATTCCGTACACCGCCAACGGTGCGCCGCCCGCCGCCGTCGCATAGGCGTGCCAGGGGGTGTGCCCGGCCGGGGCGCGGCCAAGCCACCTTAACAGGGCCGGCGCACGCCACGTCCGGCCAACGCCGACGATGATGTTGTCGGCGTCGACGGCGGCGATGCCGTAATCGGTGTTCGGATCGTCGAAACGTCCCAGCAGCCGCGCGCCGCCCTCGCTCGGCAAGGGCGTCATCTCGTCGACCGTCCCACGGCACGACTGTGTCGGCGCGGCACCCAACACGCCGGCGTCGGCGCCCAGGTGGTGCAGCAGGGCGAAATCGTACGGCGGCAAGGCGTGTGTCCGTAAATACGGCAGCGCGGTGGGGGCCCATGCGATGGAGGCCGGCTGACCCGCCGGGTGCTGCGCCTGCATGGTGTCGTCCGGGATGCCGTGCGCCACGGCGAGCGCCGAAAAATCGACGATCCGTTTCGCGTCCATGGCGCGGTCGGCGAAATAGAGATGGCTGGGAACAAGGCTGAATAACAGCAACGTGCCTAGTCCGAGGATCACCCGCCGCACATGCCGCGAGGTGCCGCGTGCGGCGTCCCACCGCAGGATCTCCGTCACCGTCGCCAGCCAAAACCACAGCACCGACAGCATGTACGCGGGCGACAGGTGCAGCCCCCAGGCCGCCGGCGGGGCCTGGGTATGTTTCAGCACGATGGCGCTGGCCCAGCCGAAGCTGAAAACGATCAAGCTCAACGTGACGGCGTCGAGCTGCGACGACACGGCGCGAACGAACAGACGGCGCACAACGATGGCCGTGCTGGCGATCAAACCAACCGCACCGACCAACGCCGGAACGACGGTGTTCAAGATGTGGCTATCGGCGGCGAGCAGCGGCCGCACGAGCGGCACCCCGAAGTAATAGGCGTAGGAGAAAACGACACGCTCCGGTGTGCGGAGCAGCGCCGCGCCGCCGGGTCCCGTGACGCCGGCGCGAAAGCCCGTGAAGTACACCGCCAACACGACGGCCGCCGCCAGGAGGACCAGACCATAGGTACCGGGCCGGGCCCGCAACGCCAGGGCCATGACCAACAGCGTCGGCCACACCAGAACACCCGGCGCGCCGGAGAACGTGGCGCCCACGCCGAACGCGATCGTGCCCGCCATGTACGCGAAAAACCCCTGTGCGTCCGGGCGGTGGGTTGCCCGGAACAGGGCGACGCACGACAGCACGGCGAAGACGATCGTCAGGGCGCCCCAGCTCCGATAGGGAATGGCGAAAATCTCGATGTGACCGGCATAGAAAATGCACGCCGCAACCGCCGCGGCGACAAGCCGCCCGGTGGCGGGCCGCTCGGTCTGTTCCGCGCTGACGAGGCGAACGACCATCAGGGCCAGAAATATCTGCGACGCGATTGTGACGGCCATCGCAAATCCGTTCCGGCCACCGGCGAGGACTTGATCCAAGAAAATCAACAGGCCGGGAATGACCAGACGGTGATGCTCGTACTGGGTCCACATGGCCGGAGCGGATCCGGCCGATCCTTGTTCCGTCAGAAACGAATACTGGCCGTGCGACGGGGCCGTCGAGACGCCGAAAAAGATGGCCGCGATGCCCGAGAAAAAGATCACCCCTCCGCACAGCAACGCTATGAAACTCAGAGCGTTCGAAACCGTGTCCAAGTCGCGGTCAATATGAAGCAAACGCGGCCGCATGCTTTGTAAATGACACTTTCCACCGTTCTATGCCATCGAAAACGCCGCACTTTCGCGCCTTTGGCCCAGCGCGAATTTGGTTTATGAATGACACCAGGGATGACGCGCAGGCGTTGCGGACGGCGGAGAGGGCCATGCGGCAGTTCAACATCGGGCAAAAGATTTTTTCCGTCGCCCTCGTGGTGCTGGCATTGATGCTCGCCGTCGCTGGGTTCTCGGTGCACAAGATTGCGCAGATCAGCGAAGAGCTGGAAACGGTCGCCGAGCGGCAACTGCCGATCGCCGATGCGGTGACGCGGATCAACGTCCGAGTTCTGGAACAGGGCGTGATCCTGGAGCGGCTGTTCGTGATCGCCGAAGAGACCGCCGACCACGCCGAGGCGGCGGCGCGCGGGCGGGCCCGCCTGCAGGAGCACGCCGGTGCGGTGGAAACGGAATTCGCGGCCTCGCGGCGGTTGCTGGCGCTGGACGAGCGGGCCGCCGCCCCCGGCAGCCACGTCGCCACCGTGGTCGAGACCCTGTCGCGCGACCTCGACGCCATCGAACGGGAATACCGGAATTTCCAAGCGCACGCGGTGCTGCTGTTGAACGCCCGCGAAGCCGGCGACACGGCGGAATTCGCCCGCCTGCTCGGCCAGCTCAGCACCCGCCAGGACGCAATCTACGCCGAGATCGCCAACCTGCGCCGCGATGTCGAGGCGCTGACCAGTGACGCTGTGGTCCGCGCCGATGCGGACGAGCGGTTCTTGCTGATCGCCAACAGCACGCTGACCATCTTGGCGGCGGTGTTGGGCCTTGGCCTCGCGCTGTTGATTACCCGCGCGCTCGTGGCCTCGGTCGCGCGCCTGGTGCAGGGCACCGAGCAGGTCGAGGCCGGCAATCTGGACACCGAGGTGCCGGTCACGACGGGCGACGAGATCGGCCGGCTGACCGCGTCGTTCAACGGCATGGTCGGCGGTTTGCGCCTGAAGGAACGGATCAAGGACACGTTTGGCAAATACGTCGACCCCAGGATCGTCTCGAACCTGTTGGACCGGCCCGAGTTCGCCGAGCCCGGCGGCGAGCGGCGCGAGATGACGGTGATGTTCATCGACCTCAAGGGCTTCACCTCGATCTCCGAGGTGCTGCCGCCGGATCAGCTGGTGCACACCGTCAATGCGTTCTTCACCCACATGACCACCGCGATCTCCGGCAACAACGGGGTCGTCGACAAGTTCATGGGCGACGCGGTGATGGCCTATTGGGGGCCGCCGTTCACCGGCCCGGACGAACACGCGGCGCTCGCCTGCAAGACCGCGACGGAAGCCTTGCAGCACCTGGAGACGTTTCGCGCCGAGGTCGCCGCCGAGGTCGGCGCGGGCACGGTGGAGATCGATCTTCGGATCGGCATTTCCACCGGCGAGATGGTGGTTGGCACCATCGGCTCGACCACGTCGCGCAGTTTCACGGTGATGGGCGATCCGGTGAACCTGGGCTCGCGGCTTGAAGGGGCGAACAAAGCCTACGGCACGCGGATCATGCTGTCGGAACGCACCCGGGCGCTGGCTGGCGACGCCGTCCAGGTGCGCGAACTGGACCTGATCCGGGTCAAGGGCAAGGCCGAACCGACCCGGGTGTTCGAATTGACGGGCCTCAGCGGCGCGACCCCCGCGTTGCCGGCGCCGTCGGCGGAAAGTTTCACCGACGGGCTCGACGCCTACCGCCGCCAGGACTGGGACGCCGCCGAGGCGGCGTTCGACGCCTGCCTCGCCGCGCAGCCGGCCGATCCGCCGAGCGCGGTCTACAAGGACCGCATCCGGCAGCTCCGCACGCAAGCCCCCGGCGCCGACTGGGACGGGGTCTGGGTTTTCGATACGAAGTAGGGGTGGCGGCGTTCGACGTAAGAATTGACGCCGCCCAAGCAGTGTTGGCACAACCGTGAGGGCTCGATCCTCAGTACTTCGAGGAATGACGTGGGAATTGGTCCGTTTCCCGATCGCATAGCACCAATCGCGAAGGCGGCCTAAAATACTTGGTAGGGTCGCGGCACCGCTCCGGATTGGAAAAGAAAAGTGATTCCGATTAACAACGGTGAATGATGGATCTCGCCGTTGTGCTTGTCCGAAATGTAAATATGGCTCTTTGGATCGAATAATTCTTCGGAGTTGCCTAGCGAAAAAGGAATAATCGTCGCATCGACAATTGTCTCCATATCGGGAAGCGTCAGCCAGACGTGGAACCTAGTGTCATTTGACGAAAGATAGTTCTGGCGATTCCACTCAGCCTTCAGATTTTCGATTGTGGCGCCGAAGTATGGGTCTTCATCAGTAGAAGAATATACTTCGCCGATTGTGACAAAACTCTGAAGACCAGCTCGTTGCATGGCCTCCCAAAGGGCAAAATGAACTTCCGAACACTGTAATCGTATTTCTGAAATCGGTGTTCCTTTCGAAAAAAATCGATGGGCAACTTCAGTGTAGTCGCCAACGGTATTTTTTCCCGTTGGAGTGGGCTCAAAATCATTTGCCACTGCAACTTTCCATTCGTCTGAGCGATGGATGGCTTCAATAAGTTGCTCTTTGTAAGTCACAGTTCCGCACCGCCTCCGAACGTTGGTCGATTTCTAGCGCCAATAAGGCATTTCTCTTGGAGCTTGTAGACATTATGTGTGTCGCTCTTGCATGCCTTTTAAGAGATTTTGCAACTTTTAATCAACTTAGAAGATTGCGTCGGTTCGTGCGAACACGGCGTATTTGGTGCTGGTATATCGACCATCCTGGACGGCGCGGGTCTGGTCTGAGACAGTCCTCTAAGTTCGTTTGAGAGGAAGCCCCCCATGCCGTCAGCCGTGTTGGATGAAACCGCCAAGGGCGTTTACGTGATCGCCACCACGCCCTTTACCGAGACCGGCGCCGTCGATGCCGATAGCATCGACAGCCTGGTCGATTTTTATCTGGCCCAAGGCGTGCACGGCATGACCGTGCTGGGTGTCATGGGCGAAGCGCCGAAGCTGACGGAAAGCGAACAAGTCGCCGTCATGAAATGCTACATCGATCGCGTCGGCGGCCGGGTACCGGTGATCGTCGGCGTCAGCAACCCGGGCATCGACAATCTGGCGGCGTTGTCCAAGACCGCGATGGACGCGGGCGCGGCGGGGGTGATGATCGCCGGCAACGCGGGGCTCAAGACCGATGCGCAGATCGTGGGCTTCTTCGATCAGGTCATGCACAAGCTGGATGACGGCACGCCGATTTGCCTGCAGGACTATCCGCCGACCACGACGGTGTATTTCTCCAACGACGTGATCCTCGGCCTGATCGAGACCTATCCGGACATCAAGATGTTCAAGCACGAGGATTGCCCGGGTCACCGCAAGCTGACGGCGCTGCGCAACGCGGGTGACGCCGACGGGGCGCGCCGGGTCAGTATCCTGGTCGGGAACGGCGGGCTTTACGTGCCGCAAGAAATGCAGCGGGGTGCGGACGGCATCATGACCGGCTTCGCCTTCACCGGCGCGCTGGTGCAGGTCTACGAGCGGTTCGCCGCGGGTGATGCCGCCGCCGCCGAGGACCTGTTCGATCTCTATCTGCCGGTCATCCGGCACGAGCAGCAATTCGGCTTCGGCCTGGCGCTCAGGAAGGAGACGCTCCGCCGCCTGGGCGCGCTCAGCTGTCCGGCCGCCCGCGCGCCGGGCCCGAAGATGGACGCCGACGACATGGCGGAGCTGGACCGCCTGTTGGATCGCTTGAAAGAAAAACTCGCGGCGACGGGCGAGGACATCCCCGCCGGGATCTGATCTAAGCGGAGGCCAACTGCACGGCGCTGACCGCCATGCCCGCCGCGGCCTGAACCGGGTCGATCACCGGCACGCCCAGCGCGTCCTGCAACGGGCGGCGGTGCTTCGCCATTCCCGCGCATCCCATGATGATGCAGCCCGCCCCGTCGAGATCGCGGAGCGCCGTGCCGACCGCGACCATCTTGTCGAAGGTCTGCGCCCCGCTTTCGACCTCGGCCACCGACAGTTCCAACGCCCGGTCCCCCGCGCAATGCCCTTGCAGCATCCGTTCGCGCAAATGTCGCATGTGCCGCGGGATCGACGCCGACAGGATCGAGATCACGCCGAACGACGGGGCGCGGGTCAGCGCGGAGAGGATCGCGCACTCGGCGATGCCGAACACCGGCCGGTCCGTCGCGTCGCGGCAGAGCGCCAGGCCCGGGTCGCTGTAGCACGCGATGACGAACGCCGACGCTGCGTTGTCCGCCGTCACGTACGCGCCGAGTAGCGGCTCGACGGCGGCGACGTCTGCCTGGCTCTCGATCCCGAAGGGGCCGTCCGCCAGCGTGACGCAGTCGATCGCCGGGCCGCCCGTGGTCCGCAGCGGGTCCAGCGCATCCGACATCGACGCCGTGACGGCCGCGTTGGAATTCGGATTGATTACCCGGATGGTGCCGGTCATCGCCGCCGCCCGCTCAGACGATCTTGGCGCCGAAATTGCGCGCCGGGTCGGTTTCCATCGGCAGGTTGCCCGCCGGGCGGATGAAGTCATAGCCGGGCGTGCGTTTCAGGAACTGCCCGGAGCCGGGCGCCACGTTCAAGGTCCCGTCCGCCACCGCGATCCGGCCGCGGCTGATCACCGTCTCCGGCCAGCCGGTCAGCTCCATGCCCTCGTACGGCGTATAGCCGACGTTGTCGTGCAGCAGGTCGTAGGAGACGGTCACTTTTTTCTCCGGGTCCCAGATTGCGATGTCGGCATCGCTGCCGATGGCGATGGTGCCCTTGTTGGGATGCAGGCCGTAGATCTTGGCGGCGTTGGTCGATGTCAGGGCGACGAACTCGTTGAGGCTGATCCGCCCCGTGGCGACCCCTTCGGAGAACAACAGCGGCATGCGGAGCTCGATCCCCGGCACGCCGTTGGCGAGTTTCTTGAACGGCGCGTTCGGCCCGGCGTGCAGTTTGCCGGTCTCGTCGAAGCGGTACGGCGCGTGGTCGGAATGGAACACCTGGAACGTGCCGTTCTTCAGGCCGCGCCACATGGCGTCCTGGTCGGCTTCGTCGCGGGGCGGCGGCGAGCAGCAGAATTTCGCCCCTTCCATCCCTTCGGTGTCGATGTCGTCGATGGTCAGGAACAGGTACTGCGGGCAGGTCTCGCCGAACACCTTGAGGCCCGCGTCCTGGGCGCTGCGGATGGCGCGCGCCGCCTCGTCGGTCGAGACATGAACGATCAGCACCGGCGTGTCGATCAGCCGCGCCAACTGAATGGCCCGGTTGGTGGCTTCGGATTCGGCGATGCGCGCATGGCTCACCGCGTGGTACTTGGGCGCCACGTGGCCGCCCGCCATCAGCCGGTCCGCCAGCCAGCGGATCATGTCGTCGTTTTCGGCGTGTACCATGGTCATGGCGCCGTGCGCGCGCGCCACCGCCAACACGTTGAGCACGTCCGCGTCTTCGAGCTTCAACATCGGATAGGTCAAGAACACCTTGAACGAGGTGTAGCCGTCCTGGATCAGCGCCGGCAGCTCCTGGCCGACGACCTGCTCGTTGGCGTCCGAGATAATCAGGTGAAACGCATAGTCGATGACCGATTT
The DNA here is from genome assembly GCA_965601835.1 of Rhodospirillales bacterium. Taxonomy (GTDB): domain Bacteria; phylum Pseudomonadota; class Alphaproteobacteria; order Rhodospirillales; family Casp-alpha2; genus UBA4479. The sequence continues at coordinate 2,183,726 of OZ271842.1, read as the reverse complement.
CGGCCCGGCGCGGTCGTGATAGATCTCCACCACCTCGCGCAGGCTTTGGCCCCGGTGCTGGGCGGCGAACGGCACGATGGTGGTGTTGCCGCCGAACACCGCCGAGATGGAGCCGCTCTTGTAGTCGTCGGCGCCCATGATGCCCATGCCGCTTTCTTGCTCGATATGGCAATGGGCCTCGATCCCGCCGGGCAGCACCAGCTTGCCGGTGGCGTCGATCACCCGCTCGGCGCCCTCCAAGCCGTCGGCGATGGCGGCGATCTTGCCGCCGCGGATGCCGATATCCGCCGCATAGGTGTCGGCCGCCGTGGCGACGGTGCCGCCGGCAATGACCAGATCAAAGCCCGCCATGAACGCAACCCTCCGAGCACTGTGTCGTTATCGGAAAACCATATGGCAGCCACCGGGCACAGACAACCGGCGGGCATACGCGCGCCCGGTGGCGACGAAACAATTGACTTCCTCGAACAAGATCATCTGTAGTGGCGGCGCGAATGCGGCCTCAGCCAAGGAGCCCGACCATGACCCGATGCCGGCTATTCTTCGCGGTCTTTGCCGCCGCCCTTATTCTGGCCGTGGCGCCCGCGTCCGCACAGGCGCAGGACACCGAGGCCGACGCCCTGCTTGAATTGGCCGGGCAAAAATGGACCGGCGATCTGGATGGGATGATCGCGCGCGGGTTCGTACGCATTCTGACGGCTTATAACCCGATCTATTTCTCCTATAACGGCGACGCCGAGAGCGGGCTCGCGGCGGACATCGCCCGGGAATTTCAAAAACGCATGGTCGAATGGTACGGCAAGAAGGGCCGGTCCTTGACGGTCGTCACCGTGCCGGTGCCCCGCGACGAGCTGATTCCGCGTCTGTTGGCCGGGCAGGGGGACATCATCGTCGCCAACATGACCATCACGCCGGAGCGCGCGAAGTCCGTGCAGTTCAGCGACCCGGTCGGGTCCGGCGTGCGGGAGCTGGTCGTCACCTCGAAGGACGTCGGCCCGATCACCGACTTGGATGCGTTGGCCGGCCGGACCCTCTCGCTGCGCCCCTCCAGCAGCTATTTCGAGCATATGACCGAGATCAACGCCGCGCGCAAAGCAACCGGCAAGCCGGCGATCGCGATCGAGCCCATGGAGGAGGTCTTGGAGGACTATGATGTCCTCGAACTGCTCAACGCCGGCGTGCTGGAGGCGACCATCGTCGACGGCCACAAGGCCCGGCTGTGGGCGCAGGTGTTCGAGAACATCGTCGTCAACAGGGACGTCGCGGTGAACGAAGGCGGCGCGATCGCCTGGGCGATCCGCCCGGACAGCCCGCAACTGTTGGAAGGCGTCAACCGGTTCATGGACGTGTTCAAGAAGGGCACGCTGCTGGGCAATATTCTCATCAAGCGGTACTTCCGGAACACCGACTGGATCGAAAACAATCTGGACGACGCCAACAGCGAGAAGTTCGACCGCGTGGTCGGACTGATCCGGGAAAAGTCGGACAAGTACGGCTTCGATTGGCTGATGATCGCCAGCCAGGGGTTCCAGGAATCGCGCCTCGATCAATCGAAGCGCAGCCATGTCGGCGCCGTTGGGATCATGCAGGTCATGCCGGCGACGGCCAACGATCCCGCCGTCGGCATTCCCAACATCGAGGAAGAGGACGCCAACGTCGAAGCGGGGGTGAAGTACCTCCACTGGCTGCGCGAAACCTATTTCGACGACCCGTCAATCGCCGAGGCGGACCAGGCCCTGTTCGCGTTCGCCGCCTACAACGCCGGCCCGGGCGCCCTCCAGCGTGCCCGCACCCGCGCCAAGAAAATGAACCTCGACCCGAACGTCTGGTTCGGCAACGTCGAAATCGCCGCGGCCCGGACGATCAGCCAGGAGCCGGTGCACTACGTGCGCAACATCATGAAATACTACGTCGCCTATAAACGTGCGCACGACCTCGCCACCGATCGCGCACGGTAACCGAACGCGAAACGACTCCATCACGTTAACGCTCTCCGCAGCGTGCAGGGCGTATACTCGGCGCAACGCCGTGATGTAGCGAATGCCATTGGTCGCATCGAACCATCGAGATCAACCGTTGGCTCTCGCCCAACCGAAAACCGGACGTACGATGTGAACAACGACAACGATCAGCAAACAAATGAGCCCATCGACTTCGCGCGTTTGGCCGAGCTCTTAGGCACGGACGACGCGCGGCGGACCTCTCAGCACATCGGTCTTTTCGTCGAGATGTTCCCGGACCTGTTACGCGGCGTCGAAGCGGCGATCGTGGAACGGGACGCCACCGCGTTGCACCACGCCGCGCACAAGGCGAAGGGCGCCGCCAACAGTGCGGCGGCACCGGGTTTGGTGCAGCTGTTGCGTGGACTTGAGGTCGACGCAACGCAGGCAAAGTGGGACGATTTTCAGGAACGTTTCGGTGCGCTAAAGTCTGAGTTCGCGGCGGTGGAGAGACTCTGCGCGACCTTGGGGGCTGACGAATGAGCGAAACATGGCACTCAATCTAGCCGGTAAGACCGTGCTCGTCGTCGACGACGAGAGCTTCAGCCGCGTCACCGTGGGGCATTTGCTCGAGGAAATGGGGCAGCCGCGGGTGGTCCATGCCGACGACGGTCGGGCCGCCCTCGAGATTCTCAAGGCCGGCGAGTTCCGCATCGATATGATCATCTGCGACTTCAACATGCCGAACATGCACGGCCTCGATTTCTTGAAAACAATTCGGACCGGTAACGGGAACATCGCGCGCTATGTTCCGTTCGCCATGTTGACCGGGTACGCCGATAAGGATCTGGTCGATATGGCCTTGGCGCTGGACGCGAATGCCTTCGTCATCAAACCGATTTCCAAGAACGCATTGGAAGCGCGCCTGCTGAAGATGCTGCGTCTCGTTCTGTCGGACAACTGGCTCAAATCCGAGGCCGATTACGCCGGGGTCGACGTCTCGTCGGCACTGGAGGACATCGTCGGCATCACCGATCCGGCGTCGCGGCCGGCCTCGGCCAAAGGCGTTTTCGTGATGCGCAAGGACCAGCCCTTGTTCCGCAACCCGATGGGGACCGGCGTCTTCCAAGACGAGGATTTGCGCGGGCACGACGACGTGCGCGCGCATCAGTTGGAGGATGAGGCCTTGGGCCTGGACGACTCCCAACCGGAGGGCGAAACCAGGGCCAAACAAGGTGTCGGCCACCTATGTCCGCTTGACCGGATACCGGTGAACGCCGTTCTGGCCCGCGACGTCCACACCGCCGACGGCCGCCTGTTCATGCATGCGGGCTCGCACGTCTCGGAGCGGGTCATCTCCATCCTGCACGACTTGCAGGAACTCGGGCACCCGGTCGATGGCGTGTGGATCACCGAAAAACCCGGTTAACCGATCCGCTTATTCGCCCGGCGGTGATGCGAGACGGTACCCGGTTCCCGTGACCGTTTGGATCAGATCCTTACCGAGTTTTTTGCGCACGCGGCTGACAAGAATGTCGACGGCGCGGAACGACAACGGTCCGTCGCCGTCCGAGACCGCATCGACGATTTCATCCCGGGTGACGGCTTTGTTCCCGGAATGGTACAGCGTCGCGATCAGCGAAAACTCCGCCGGCGTCAACGAGATCGGCGATCCGTCGGCGGCGATCACTTCACGCCGTTCCAGGTCGAGCGTATGCGACCCCAAGGCATGCGACTTTTTTGCGCCGTCGGCGCTTTCGGCGCGGCGGATGACGGCGCGCAATCGGGCGGCCAGTTCCTTGGGCTCGATCGGTTTGTTGAGATAATCGTCGGCGCCGACGTCGAAGCTCGCCAACTTGTCATCCAACTCTTCGCGCGACGTGACGACGACGATGGGCAGCGAGGACCGGGCTCTGAGTTTGCGGGCCAACACGATGCCGTCTTCGTCGGGCAGCGTCAGATCCAGAACGATGGCATCGAAAGCACCCGCTTCCAATGTCGTAAAGAAGCCTTCACCGGACTCCAAAACCGTCACGTCGAAACCTTCCGCCGTCAGGGTTTGGCGTAGGAAATTCGACTGCCAAATATCATCTTCGACAACGAGAATCTGATAGGTCATCGCGTTCGCCACCGTTCCGTGTGCGAATGCGTGGTTACGTAAGTCAACGTTGATGCACCCCCATTGCAGGACGTTGCCAGGATAGGTTAGCCGAATATGCCGCGCAATGCGTGCCGACATGTTTGGACAGACGCGGTACGCGCCGCGTTAACACATGTTTCTGAGATGTTTCTGAGGACGCTGGCGCTTCCTTTGCGTAGAGACTTCGGCGATGATGATCGCTCGAACGAGCAAGAAGGGACGACAGCGGATCAATTGAACGCATCACGATACGGACCAGATCGCGTCAGGATTATTCGTAGTTGCGGCGGATTTCCGCGGCAACGGGAGACGCCCACACCTCGCCGATCGCATCCCAGATGCGTTCCACCAACGCCGTGTTGGTTTCGTAGAAGGCCTTGGAGAACATGAGATACCCCGTCCTGCGAAGCAAAGGAACAGGATGACGTGTAATGCCTCGATACTCTTGTGGGTTGGCCTGCAGGATCGTTTCGACATTGCCTTCGAAACCGGCAATGGCGTCGACCCGGCCGTCCATCATCATGCTCAAGATATCTTGGTAGCGGCCGACCTCGATGACTTCCGCACCCTGTTTCTCCAGCACCGGAACGATGGCGCTGCTTCGCTCCGCGCCGAGCGGGTTCGACAGGCCACCGAGCGCCACGCCGTTCCACGTCACGGGCGAGCCGGGTCGCGTGTAGAGCCAATACGTGTAGCGAAGGGTCGCCCGGTCTTCATCGAGTTTTCCGTCCCGCGATGGATAGACGCCGTAAACCGCGCGGTCTTCCTTGTAGCTGGAATTAAAGGCCGCCTGGGTCTCGCCTTTGCGAACACGCTCAAGCGCCTGAACCCACGGCATGCGTTGAAACCTGAAGGTGACGCCCGCTTTGTCCGCGGCCAAGCGGAAAAGTTCGATCTGCCAGCCCGGCCGTTGCGGGTCCAGATCGGGCCCCTCGCCGGATACCCGAACGGAACTTTGATCGGTGGTGGCAATGATGATGACGGGCTTGTCGGACGCGAATGCGTTGCTGAACGCCGCCATGAAAACAAGGAAGCCGCTGAGGGCGACAACGTGCCGAGGGAGGAGCATGGAACTCTCCTAGAATGTCAGCGGGCAGCAAACACGATCTTTAACCAAGGCCAAACGGAACGCAACCGCCCGTCTGTTACAATAGTGTCACAAAACCATAAGAAGACAGAGGTTTCCAACGGCCACCGTTTCCCATCGGGCTTGGAGGCGGGCCGATGACCCCGATGATCCGGCGGCCGGCACGGCGCGCGGGCTCTCTTCGCGCATGGGGAGCGGCGCTTTTCATCGCCTTATTGACCTTCAGCGTGTATCCGCCAAAGTCCAATGCGCAGGATCTCGTCACCGTCGCCTATTGCGCGGATTGCTATCCGTTCCAGTTCCAAGACAATGCCGGCGCGCCGTCCGGCCTGTTCATCGATCAATGGCGCCTTTGGTCGCAAAAGAGCGGCGTGTCCGTCGCCTTCGTCGAAGGCTCCTGGGAAGAGAGTTTGCGGTTGGTCCGTGACGGATCGGCGGATGCCCATGCCGGCCTGACCTATAATTCGGAACGGGACGGATACCTGGATTTCGGCGCGTACCTCGGCCGCAGCGATACCCGGGCGTTCCTGCATGAGTCCCTGCCGCCGATTACCGGGCTCGATGAGTTGTCGGCGTACCGGATCGGATTCATTGCCGGCGATCCGGTGAAGGAGTTTCTCGAGCGACGCTTTCCGACCGCGAACATCATTCCCTACCGCGATTACGAAACGATCATCGAAGAGCTTGAAAACGGCAGGCTGAAAGTCTTCGCCGCCGATACCTTGACGGGCATACATTTCCTCGGTGCGCGCGGCATGGCGGCGCAGTTCAGTTACCCCGAGAGCAACCTGTTGTTTCAGAGCGAGTGGTTCTTGGCCGTCGCCGAGGGCGACACGGCGCTTCTCGCCCAGATCAACGAGGGGATGGCGCAGATCACGCCCGAAGAGAACCGGGCCATCTCCGACAAGTGGCTCGGCAACCGAGATCAAAGTTCCGAGGGGACGCTCCGGATCGCAATCGATTGGAATTATCCGCCATTTGCCTTGCTCAATACCAATGGGGAACCCGACGGTCTTCTGGTCGATTTTTGGAATCTCTGGAGCCAGAAAACCGGACGTCCGATCGAATTCCTGAGCAGCCGGCGCAAGGATGCGCTGGCCGCGATCCGCGACGGCGCGGCGGATATTCATGCCGGCTTGGTGAGCGTCGCCGAGCACGGGCAATGGCTGGACTTGTCGTCGCCGATCATCGATGTCCAGAGCAGCTTGTTCTTCCTGCCCGCGGACGAGCCGGTGACGGGCATTGGGTCGTTCGGCGGTCGCAAGATCGGTGTCGTCGACGCTTCCTATCACGACACATTCTTGGTCGAGCGACACCCCGATATCGAGATTGCCCGCTTCGAAAGCGTCGATCAGATACTCAGCAATCTCTTGGTCGGTGCGGTCGATGCGTATTTGGGCGAAGAGCCGACGGTTCGGTCGATCGCCGCCCGACTGGGCGTTCAGACGACGCTCGATCAGTTGCCGGAACCAATCATCACACGGCAACTCCACGCCGGTCTTCTGAATGGCCGCGTGGCGTTAAGACAACTCGTCAACGAGGGGATCTCGGCGATCTCGGCGGACGAACTGTCGGAGATCGCGGCGCGGTGGATTGCCGGTTACAGCGCGCGCCGCGCTTCTGCTGCCGCTCAAGTGAACCTGACCGAAGACGAACGGGCGTGGATTGCCGAAAACCCGCGGATCCGCGTACATAACGAGACGGATTGGCCGCCGTTTAACTTCGCCGTGGACGGCGTGCCCCAGGGCTACTCCATCGACTACATGAACCTTCTGGGGGAACGCACCGGTCTGCAGATCGAGTACGTCACGGGGCCGAGTTGGAGCGAGTTCCTCGGTATGATGCGGGATGGCAGCCTCGATGTGATGCTGAACATCGTCAAGACGGCGGAACGGCAAAAGTATCTGTTGTACACGCCGCCGTATGCCGACAACCCGAACACCATTCTCAGCCGCCGCGACGATCCCTACGACAATCTGGAACAGCTCTTCGGCAAAACGGTCTCCGTTCCCAGAGGTTTCTTTTACGAGGAAATCCTGAAACGCGATTTTCCGCAGATTGACCTGTACTTGGCGACGGATACGTTGGACTCGATGAAGGCCGTCGCCTTCGGTCAGGCCGACGCGGCGCTTGGGGAACTGGCCGTGTTCAACCATCTGCTGGAAGAGCATTTGATGACCGGATTGGTCGTCTCCGGCGAGGTCAAGATGGGCGATCCGGAGTTGTCGTTGTTGAACATCGCGACGCGCCAGGACCTGCCCGTTCTCGCGTCGATCCTGACCAAGGCGGTCGGGTCGGTGACGCTCGAGGAGCGCCGCGCGATCCAGCAAAAATGGATCGGCGCCGAACGATTGTCCGACTCCTCGCGCGTCATCGTGCCGCTCACCGACAGCGAGCGTGCGTGGCTCGCGGCGAACCCCACCATCCGATTGGGGACCGACCCAAGCTTCCCGCCGTTCGAATTCACCGACGAGGACGGCCTATACAGCGGGATCGCCTCGGACTACGTGCGGTTGATCAACGAACGGTTGGGGATCGAACTGGTTCCCGTCGAAGGCAAGACTTGGGGCGAGGTTATGACCGGCGTCAGGGACGGCAGCATCGACGTTCTGCCGGCGGCGAGCCGGACGCCGGCCCGCGAGGCTTTCTTGAACTTCACCCAGCCGTATTCGGACCTGCCGGTGGTGATCCTGACCCGCGAAGACTATCCGTTCGTCGCCGGGCTATCGGACTTGGTCGGCAAGTCGGTCGCCTTGGTGAAGGACTTCGCCGTCACGGAGCGGGTGACGGCGCTTGGGCTGGACATCGATCCGGCCATTCTGCCGACCCCGCGAGACGCCCTGGAGACGGTCTCGACCGGCCAAACGGATGCCGCCGTGATGAACCTTGCCGTCGCCACGAATTTGATGCGGCAACACCGCCTGACCAACCTCAAGGTCGCGGCACCGTCCGGCATCGAGCTTCCCGGACTGTCGTTCGCCGTTCGCAAGGATTGGCCCGAGTTGGTCTCGATCCTCGACAAGACGCTGGCGTCGATCACGCCGGAGGAAGAAGGCGCGATCAACACGAAGTGGATCGCGGTGCGCTACGATGTCGCCGCCGATACCGAAGCGCTGATTCGCGTCGCGTTGCAGGTCGGCGGCGTCGCGGCGGTGATCGTCCTCATTATCATGATCTGGAACCGCCGCTTGCAGCGGGCGACGACCGAAGCCAGAACGGCGCAGATGGCGCTTGAAGAGAGTGAGGCGCTCATCAAGGCGTTCTTGGACAACGCCAACGCGATGATGTTCGTGAAGAGCGACGACCGGCGCTATCTGTTGGTCAACAAGGCTTTCGCCGAGTTTCGGGGGTATGCGCCGGACTACATGGCCGGCAAGACCGCGAGCGAGTTGTACGAGCCGGAATACGCGGCGGAGTACGACGCATCGGACCAGCAGGTGATTAAGTCCGGTGCCTCCATCGTCCGCGAAACCCAGGCGACCGGCGTGGGCGGCGACACACGCGATTTCGTCGTCAACAAGTTCCCGGTCACGGGACCGGACGGCCGGTTCATCGCGCTGGGCGCGGTGCTCAACGACATCACCGAACACAAACAGACCGAGCGCGCCTTGCAGGAAGCCAAGGAAGCGGCTGAGAAAGTGGCGGAATCGAAATCCGACTTTTTGGCCGTGGTCAGCCACGAGGTGCGCACCCCGATGAACGGGGTCCTCGGTATGGCGCGCCTGTTGGCCGACACCAAGCTGGATCGCAAGCAATCGGAGTTCGCCGACACCATCGTCCATTCGAGCGAGTCGCTGCTTGGAATCCTCAACGATCTTCTCGACATCTCCAAGCTGGAAGCGGGCAAGCTGGATATCGAGCACATCCCGTTCGACCCGGAACGGGCCGTTTCAGACTCCGTTTCGGTCATGTCCGCCCGGGCCAAAGAAAAAGGGCTCTCTCTCGACTTCGACGTCGCGCCCGATTTGCCGGACGCCGTTGTTGGCGACCCGCACCGCTTGCGCCAGGTGTTGTTGAACCTGATCAGCAACGGCATCAAGTTCACCGACTCCGGCGGCGTGTCGGTCAAACTCGACGCCGAGGCGGGCAGCGGCGGCTTGGCAACGTTGGTGCTTTCCGTCACCGACACGGGCATCGGCATCCCGCCCGCGACCCAGGAAAAACTGTTTTCGTCCTATACCCAGGGCTCTGTCGAGGTGGCGCGGAAATACGGCGGAACCGGATTGGGCCTCGCCATCTGCCGCCGTCTGGCCGAACTGATGGGCGGCGACCTGACCCTCGACAGCACGGTCGGCGAAGGAAGCTGCTTCACGCTGCATATCCCGATGCGGGTGGCGAGCGCCGATGAGTTGCGGGCGACCGAAGCGACGCATGCGCGCGACGCGGCGGACGTCCCTGAAACCGCACCGATGCGGGTGCTGTTCGTGGAAGACAACTTGGTCAACCAACGGGTCGGCGCGGCCATGCTGGACAAAGCAGGCCACCGCATGGACTTGGCCGAAAACGGCAAACAGGCGGTCGAGATGTTCGCCGCCAGCACCTACGACATCGTGCTGATGGATCGGCACATGCCGGTCATGGACGGGATCGACGCGACCCTCAAGATCCGCGCGTTGTCCGACCACGGCGCCAGCGTGCCGATCATCGGTGTGACGGCGGCGGCCAACAAATCGGAAATCGCCGAATGCCTGGATGCGGGCATGGACGACGTCATCATCAAGCCGATCGATCCGGACGAACTGGCCCTGGCGATGGCACAGGTCGGGCAAGACGGGTCGACGGCACTGCAGGAACCGGCGCCAGCGAAGGACGCAACGCCCGCGCCGGTCACCCAGGAGATGCCCGAGCCCACGGCCCCGGATGGGGACACGGTGCTCGACCCGCAACGGATCGCGACATTGCGCAAGGACTACGGCGAAGAGCTGGCGGCGAATTTGATCGACGATTTCCGCAAGGTCGCGGCGGACACGGTGCCGCGGATCGAAGCGGCGGCGGCGGACGGCGCCTGGGCGGATTTGAAACGCGAGGCGCACAGCCTCAAGGGCGGGTCCATGACTCTGGGTCTGAGCGCCCTGTCGGCGCATTGCCGCGCCATCGAGCTGGCCTGCATCGACGAGGATTGGGAAACGGCGGTCGACGGCGTCAAAGGCCTCCCGGCGATGTTCGATCAGGCGATGGCGGCCCTGGACGGGATCAGCCCCGCGCTTGCGTAAATCCGCGCGCCCATCGGGTGCATTCGAATAATTTTCCTCAGAAACATCCCGGAAACCTCCCGCCGGGGGGAGGGGGGTACAACCGTCTTCAGAGATTAAGACAGTTCTTCACGCTTCCCTGACGTCTCCCTCCCCAAACCTCTCCCCTCCGGCGGTCCTCCAGAAAAAAAGGACCGCCGCTTCTTTTTCGGCGGGCGGACCGCGCCGAACAGAAAAACCGTCTCAGAAACATTTCGGAAAACATCCGGAAATATCCGGGAAACCTCCTAAGAGCCCATCCGTCGTACGAATGGATCGTCAAACGAATTCACGCCCCACGGGGCAGCGGTAACACACTCTGAACAGGAGACTTCAAAATGGCCTACTTTAGCTCGCTAAACTTCAATCAAAGCAACTCGACCGTCGCGATCAACTTCAACGGGACGTTTCCGTCCTTTGGATTTACCGGCGACAACAACGACATTTCCCTCACCGGCGGAGCCGCGATGGGAATGGTGTACGGCGACGGCAATACCGTCGCAGCCGACGGCGACAGCGTCGCGCTCCACGTGAGCGGCGACAACAACGTGTTGTCCGCGGCTGACGGCGATGACCGTATCTACGTTTACGGCAACGGGAACGTGGTCGACTTCGGTGACGGCGATGACCTGATCCAGTCCTGGGGCAGCAATACGCTTAAGGGCGGTGCCGGCAACGACACCTATCAGCACTTCCTGCAAGGCGGTGACAGCACCGTCGTCGACTCCAGCGGCGAAAACGACACGTTGATCGTGGACGGCTTCACCGGTGAGTTGCAAATGGAAAGCGATTGGGCGCCGGACGGTTCGGCCTTGGCGCTGAGCTTCACCGACGATGCCGGGTTGGCCGGGCAGATTGTTATCGATCTGAGCGAAGGCACGATGATCGAGAACTTGCGTCTCGGTGTGAACGGCCCGGAACTCAATCTCGACGCTATGTTCCAACTGGTGTCGGGCGAAAATGTGGATGGCACCAGCGGCGACGATTGGGTGTCCGTTTTCGGTAGCAGCAACGTCGTCTCGCTGGGCGAAGGCGACGACGTCGCATCGACCACCGGCGACTGGAACAAGGTGGCCGCGGGCGACGGCGACGACACCGTTTCCGCCACCGGCAACCACACCAATATCTACGGTGAGGCCGGCGACGACACGATCACCACAACAGGCTTCGCCAACGCCCTGGTCGGTGGCGCCGGCGACGACACGCTGAACGCCACGGGGACCAGCAACCGGCTGTTCGGTGACTACGGCGAGACCCCCGGCAACGACACCATGCATGCCACCGGCCAATACAACGAACTGTATGGCGAAGGCGGCCATGACACCATGTCGACGACCGGCGACCATAACAAGCAGGCCGGTGGCGACGGCAACGACAGAATGTCGGCCCAAGGCAACAACACCAACCTGTATGGCGAAGACGGCAACGACACCATCACCACGACCGGCAACAATAACGCCTTGGTCGGCGGTGCGGGGAGCGACACCCTGAAAGCCACCGGCGACGGCAACCGCCTCTTCGGTGACTACGGTGAAACCGCCGGCAAAGACACCATGCGTGCCTACGGTAACAACAACCAGCTTTACGGCGAAGGCGGCAACGACGACATTGGCTTTTTTGGTGACAACAACGTTGCCCAGGGCGGCGAAGGCAACGATAGCCTCACGGTCGCCGGCGAGCGCAAAATCGACGCAAGCGGCCGGCATTATGTCGAGCGCAGCCAGGATAACGTTCTTGAGGGCGGTGCCGGTGACGACCTTCTGAGAAACTGGGATGCCGACGGCTCCGTGCTCGATGGCGGTGACGGCAACGACAGGATCGAGTCCTCGAACGGCTCGAACGTGACGCTCAAGGGCGGCGCCGGCGACGACCGTATCGAGGTCTTTAACTCCGAGGGCGAGAGCAACATCTCGGTCGATGGCGGCGACGGCAACGACTTCGTCCGCATCGAGAAAGAGACCTTGGGCGACCAAATCGACGGCGGTACGGGCGACGACGTGATCATGGCCGCAGGCGACGACGGCTCCTACGCCGGCGGCGACGGCAACGACGTCATCATGGCCGGCGGGGCCCGGGCTGAGCTTTCGGGCGGCGACGGCGACGACGTGCTGATCGCCGGTGGCCTGGGCGCGCAAGCGTTCGGTGGCCAGGATGCCTGGGTCCGGTTGGGCCTGCGGGACACCCTGCAGGAAGTCCAAGGCACACACCGGGATAGTTCCGACGGCCAAGGCTCCGTCCTCGACGGGGGTGCCGGCGACGACGTGTTGCTCGGCAGCTTCGGTCACGATGTCATGATCGGCGGCGACGGAAACGACACCTTCATCACCCACCTGGGTGAAGGCAATGACGTCATCGTCGGCGGCAAGGGTCACGACGTGCTCGATATCCGCGACGGCGTCGTCGACAACTTCAATGCCGATGACATCAACTTCGTCTTCGAGACGCAGTCATTCGTGATCGGCATCAATGCGTTGATGTACAAGGCGGAAGACGGCAGCGCGGCGATGCTCACGTTCCAACAAGCCCTGGGCGACAGCGGATCGTTCGAGAACGGCGCGGGATCGGCGGTCCTTTCCCGGGTCGCGTTCGATCTGACGGACGGCGGCATCGAGACGGTGCGCATGGGCGGCAAGGACTTCGCCATGGCCGATCTCCTGGAAGGCGCCAAAACCGTTCAGGGTGATTTCGCGGAGCACATCGAACATCAGATGGAACGGGACATGGACTCGGTTGTCGTCGACCGTCTCGCAGACGCGCTCGAAGAAGCTTGCGGCCCGTTGCAACACGACCGCATCGGCGACCACAACGTCGACGCCGTCGTCACGGAGACCATGGACTACGTCGACGAAAGCGAACCGGTCGATCCGCTGGCGTAATCCCACTCAAGCAAACGGGCGGCACAGCCGTCACACCTTCGGCCCCGGAGAGATCCGGGGCCGTTTTTTTGTGCGGTGCATATTTCCGCTCAGAAACATCTCGGAAACCTCCGTGCGGCGCGGATTGCCTACAGTCTTATCAACGAACGACGCACAACCCGCCTACGATAAGGATCACACGGCGATGACCGAACAACCCATTGATACGGCAGGCACATATCCTTTTCACAAGAACGGACGACGGATAGAGAGGGCGACACTTTCCATGATCTCGAAAAACTCCCGCGTTTTGGTCGTCGACGACAACCCGATGTCCCGCAATCTGATCAAATACCGCTTGGAGATGGATGGTATCGATGTGGTGCCGCTGTCCTCCGGCGAAGAGGCCTTGGACGCGGTCAAGCAAGGCCCCGTCAGTCTGATCTTTCTGGATCTCTTGATGGACGGCTTGAACGGTCTGGACGTGCTGTGGGCCCTGAAAGCCGATGCCGCCTCGCAAGGTATTCCCGTCGTGGTCGTCTCCGGCGTCGAGGATGCCGCGACCGCCGACGAGGTCATCCATGCCGGTGCCGCGGATTTCCTGCCGAAACCGGTGACGGCCTCGGTCCTGTCTGAGATCGTCGTCGACCTGCTGCATCTGAAGCAGGCCAAGACCGCGGACAGCGATGTCGCTTTGGACCCGAACGACTATCCCGTCTTCGACCCGGCGGCGACGGCGCAGCTGGTCAAGGATTACGGCGCGGATACCGTGAACGGCTTCGCCGCGCGCTTTACGGATCTGGCGCCCGAAAAGCTGGGCGCAATTCTGGCGGCCGAGATGGCTGGCGACGCCGACGCATGGCGCCGCGCGGTCAGCGCGCTCAAGGGTGGCGCCCGGACCTTGGGCCTCGCCCGTTTGGCGACGGCGTGCCGGATCGTCGAGCGCGCCCTCGACGGTGGAGACACCGACCAAGCCGCAAAAACGACCGCCACCTTGCGCGATCATCTTACGGCGGCGCTGGCCGAACTCGACGCGCACCCGGCAGCATCATAGGGATTTCGGAAAATGGCTCGCCTCGCATTCGATCTCTCCATCCTTCGCGTGCTCTTGCTCGAAGACGACACATTCGCGCGGGAGTTTGAAAAAACCGCCCTGCTGGAGCTTGGCGTCGCCAACGTCGCACTGGCACAGGATACCGCCGACGCTCTGGACGCGCTTTCCCGCGGCATCGGATGCGATCTGATCGTCGCCGATTGGAACATGCCGGCCTTCGACGGTGCGGCGCTGGTCACTGCGGTGCACCGCGATCACCCGGGGCTCTCCATTCTGATGCTGACCAATAACGAAGGCCTGGATCAGATTCGCGCCGCGCAGGACGCCGGTGTCGACGGATGTCTGATAAAGCCATTTTCCCTGGCCAAACTGCGCGAAGCCATTCAACTCGCCCTGGTGTCGCGCCTCACGCGGATGACGCCGGCGCAAGAGGCCGAGGCGGCCATCGATCCGGCCCTCGAAGACGTGACGGCCTCCATTCAAGCGGCCATCGCCAACGGCGCCGACGCGAAAGTTGAAGACGCCGGCCCCGGACAGCTTCGCGACGCCTCCAAGCTCGCCGGCAAAGTGTCGCGGCAGCTCGACGACTACATCGCGTCGCGCCAGATGATGAACGCGCAGCAATTGGCCGTTGTCCGGCTGCATGTCGATTGCGTGCAGGCCATTTTGACCGGGCGGCCGGAACTGCTCGCCCATGAAACCCAAAACCTGATTGTCGACGGCCTTAGCTTCGCCGCCGACTTGGCATCCCGCGAAGGATAGGAGGCGGAAATGCATACGGCGATTACGTGTCTTGTCCTGGCCGCCCGGCGGCATGGCATCCACACCACGGTGGAGCGGGTCGTTCACGACTATGGCCTCAAAGACGAGCCCGATACCCGGCGCCTGTTGCGGGTTGCCCAGGACCTGGGTCTCAAAAGCCGGTCACGTGCAATGACATGGGATGATCTGGCGAAAGTCGGCAAGGCGTTTCCGGTCCTGTGCCCGCTCAAGAACGGCAAATGGGTCATCATCGCCGCCATGAACCCGGCGAAAGACGGCGAAGAGCCGTCGCTTCAGGTTCTCGACCCGATGGCGCGGGGGGCCGATGTGGTCCGGGTCACCCGCGAGATGCTGGAGAAAGCCTGGCGCGGCGAAGTGGTGTTCCTGAAACGGGATTTCCAACTGTCCGACGAGGAACAGCCGTTCGGTTTCCGTTGGTTCATCCCGGAAATCCTGCGTCACCGGACCCTGTTCGCCGAGGTCGCGCTCGCCGCCATGATCATGCACGTGCTGGCGTTGGCGTCGCCGGTGTTCTTCCAAATCACGCTCGACAAGGTGATCTCCAACCAGGCCATCGATACGCTCTATGTCTTGGCGGGCGGCGTCTTCGTCGCGTTCACGTTCAACGCCGCCATCGAATACCTGCGCGGTTTGTTGCTGCTGCATGCGACCGGCAAGATGGATGTGCGGGTGGCGACACGCACCTTCGGCAAGCTGATGAGCCTGCCGATCGATTTCTTCCGCTCGACCTCGGCCGGTGTCCTCTCCAAGCATATGGAGCAAACCGGCACGGTCCGCGAGTTCCTTACGGGGCGCATCTTCCTGACGTTCCTGGATGCGACGGCGGCGTTTATCTACCTGCCGATCCTGTTCTTCTATTCACCGACGCTGGCGTGGGTCGTGCTGGGTTTCACCGGGTCGATCGCCGCCATCTCGCTGGTCATCAAGGGGCCTTACCGCCGCCGCCTGCAGGCGCTCTATGCCGCAGAAGGGCAACGCCAATCGATGTTGGTGGAAACCATCACCGGCATGGAAACCGTCAAAGCGATGGCGACGGAGCCGATCAAGGCCAACGAGTGGGCCGACACCACGGCGCGCGCCGTCACCATGCAGCTTTCGGTCGGCAAGATCTCCCATCTGGTGCGCGGCCTCAGCAAATACCTCGGCAACCTGATGACCATGATGATCATCTTCATCGGTGCGCAGATGGTGTTCTCCGGCGATGTGAGCATCGGCGCGCTGATCGCGTTCAATTTGTTGGCGCAGCGGGTCAGCGGGCCGTTGATCCAACTGGTCGGGTTGGTCAACGAATTCCAACAAGCGTCGATCTCGGTCAAAATGCTGGGCGAGGTCATGAACCAGAAATCGGAGCAAGCCTCGACCGGCGGCCTGACGCCCCGGATCGAAGGCGGCATCGAGTTCGACGGTGTCACGTTCCGCTACGGCAAGGACGGCCCGCCCGCGCTCGACCGCGCGTCGTTCAAGATCGACGCCGGCCAGGTGATCGGCATCGTCGGGCGGTCCGGATCCGGGAAAAGCTCCCTGCTTCGGGTGCTGCAGGGCTTCTACAAGCCGCAAGCGGGCATGCTGCGGATCGACGGCGTCGATATGCGGGAATTGGATCTCGCGCATCTCCGTATGAAAACCGGGACAGTCCTGCAGGAGAGCTTCCTGTTCAAAGGCTCGGTGCGCGACAACATCGCGATGACGCGCCCGGATGCGGCGTTCGCCGACATCGTTCAGGCGGCGAAGATCGCGGGCGCCGAAGAGTTCATTCAAAAGCTGCCGCAGGGGTACGACACGGTATTGGAGGAAGGGGCGTCGAACCTGTCCGGTGGACAAAAGCAACGCCTCGCCATCGCCCGCGCGCTTCTCCGGCAGCCGCGCATTCTGATCTTGGACGAAGCGACCAGCGCGCTCGATCCCGAGAGCGAGGCGATTGTGCAGGAAAACCTGGAGCACATCGCCGAAGGCCGCACCGTCCTTGTCGTTTCACACCGGCTGTCGACCTTGAGCGGCGCGGACAAGATCCTGGTGATCGACCAAGGACGGATCGCGGATTTCGCCCCGCACGAAGATCTGCTGGCGCGCTGTGAGATCTATCGCGAGCTGTGGGCGCGTCAGCACCCCGAATTCCAACAAGCGGCGGAGTAAGAACAATGACCGAGAAATCGCTGCAAGACATCGAACACGGCGGGGCCGCCAGCGCGGCGGACGCCCCGGTGGACATCATCGAAGCGACCGCGAACACCACGATTTTCCGCGAAGGCGACGAAAGCGACGTGGCCTACATGGTCATCAAAGGCCGGATCGAGCTGACGAAGAACGTCAAAGGCGCGGAAATTTTCCTCGCGGAGATCGGCGCCGGTGATCTGTTTGGCGAGATGGGCATGATCGACGGCAAGGTGCGCAGCGCCACGGCGACGGCGTTGGAAGATGTCGTGCTGCAGCGGATCTCCCACGACGGCCTGATGCAGCGTCTCAGCGAAGACAGCGATTTCGCAGCGCCCGTGCTGATGCAACTGGTCGGGCAGTTGCGGGCGACCTCGGACAGGCTGGCGCACGAGCAAGTCCTGTCATTGGAGCGTGCCGCCGACGCCGCGGACGTGGTCGAAGAGGACCGGGGCGTGCTCTCCCGGCTCCGCAATTTCTTCAACGCCGACGCCGACATGATCGAATTCCAACCGGACGCGGTGGAGATCGAGCGGCGCCACACACCGGCCGTTGCCAAGGTCATGCTCTACACCATTCTGATGCTCATGGTCGGCATGTTCACCTGGGCCAGCGTGTCCACCATCGATACCGCCGTCAGCGCGGTTGGCCGCATGACGACCGAAGTGCCGAACATCGTGGTGCAACCGTCCGAGACGGCGCAGATCCGCTCGATCCTGGTGCGCGAAGGGCAGGCGGTCGAGAAAGGCGATGTGCTCGCAACCTTGGATGCGACGATGGCGCAATCCGACGTCAACGTCAGCCGGGCGTCGCTGCTCAGCATCACGGCGCAGGAACGCCGCCTGATCGCGGAATCCAACGGTGAAACGGCGCCGGGGCCGTTTTCCGACGATCCCACGGAGAACCGCCTGCAGACCGAGGTGTTCAACCGCCGCCAGGCCGCCTTCCGCGAGAAGATGGTGTCGTTCGAAGCGCAGATCCTCGAACTCGAAGGCGCCATCGAAACCAATGTGTTGGACGGCCGCGACCTCGAGCAGCAAGCCGAGGTACTGCGCGAAGTCGAAGCGATGCGGGCGAAGCTGCTCGACGACGGTCACGGATCGCGCGTCAACTTCCTGAGCGCGAAGCACCAGCGGCTGTCGGTCGACCGCGAACAAAGAAGGCTCAGAAGCGACCGCGCGCAGATGGAACAGCAACTGAGTGCGCTGCGCGCCAATCGCGACGCGGCGGATGCGGAATGGCGCTCGACCGTTGCCGAAGAGCTTGTGACAACGCGCCGCGAACGCGAACGCCTTGCCGAACAACTGAAACAGACCGAGCACCGCGAAAGTCTTGTCAATCTGGTTGCCCCGGCACCTGGGATCATCCTCCGGATCGCCGAGCGCTCGGAAGGGTCGGTCATCCAACAGGCCGAGACCATGTTCACCATCGTCCCCGCCAATGTGCCGATGGAACTGGAAGCCGACGTGCTGCCCAAAGACGTCGGGCTCATTCAGGTCGGCGATGTGGTGCGGATCAAACTCGATGCCCTGCCGTTTCAGAAACACGGCGTGATCGAAGGCCGCGTGCGGCTGATCAGCGAAGATGCCGTCGACACCGGCCGCGGCGGTGCGACCGAGACCATCTATCGATCGCGGATCGCGTTGGGCGAACAAAAACTCCGCGACGTGCCCGAAAGCTTCCGCCTCACCCCCGGTCTCACCGGGAGCGCCGATATCACGGTCGGCAAACGGCGTATCATCACGTACTTTATCTATCCCTTGGTTCGCGCGATCGATTCCAGTTTCCGCGAACCCTGAGGAGCGACTAGGGGCGTTCGTCACGTCGTGACGGGATGGGGGAAGCAATGCATGCATTCTTGATGAAGATGGAAAAGGCGATCAAGAACCCATGGTTCGAAGCGATCATGGGTCTGGTCATTATGTCCGCAGGTCTGACCGAGGCGTGGGATACCTTGTACGAAGATCTATCGACCGGGGACGTCGGCGGCCATCACGGGGTTATCTTGCTGGGGCTGGTGCATACCATCAAAGCGATCCCGGCGATCCTCGCCGGCATGATGCTGTTCGCGCACGGCGCCGACCACGAACACTGAGCCTGCTCGGTCTAGGGCCGGCCTTTCATGTAGAGGCCGATTGCGACCACACCCGACGGTGCGGCAATGAGCAAACCCGCCGGCACGGAATAAAACAGCAGCCAGTGATACGTCTGAAGATACATGCTGTCGACCGCCAGGCCGACCAAGGCGATCAGCAACGGCAGCACCGCAAGCAATAGACCAAATCCGAAAATCCATCCAAGCCGTTTGAGCCACATCGATCTCGCCGTTGTGCCGCGTCGCGCGCTCATGTCACGCAAACTTCGCGAAAAAAGACGGGCGCAGAAACATCCCGGAAACCTCATCCCACGGCGAACGTCGTACAACCATAATTGTTGAATGACACGACGACGGGCGGTCCCGCAAGGGGATCGCCCACTGGCAAAAAAAGGAGAAAGCACATGATTGAAGCCATCGTATTCGCAACGTCGGCGAGCGCCATGATCACCATGATCGTCGTCGGCTTTCGATGCATCGAAGACTAATGACGAAACGAAATTCGGTGCCGGATGCGGGGCTCCGGTCGCGAAATCGGGAGTTTGCGAGGCAGCACTCTCGACGCCACGGCCGGGGCCCTTGCTATCTCAGCAGGTCCGGCACGGAAGCGTTTCCAACAGCAATTCGTAACTTGATCGGCAACGCGCAGGGGTTGCATAGTAACGAACAACGCGATTGCTGCCTCATCGCGACCTTGATGTACATCAATGCGTTTTCGGTGCGAAACGCCGGAAATGCAGTTGGGGGAAAGCCGTTTAACGGCATCTACCCGGGGAGGCAGTAATGGGGTGGTCGGTTCTCCGCGCGAGCGTGCTCGCAGCGGCTTTAAGTTTCTCGCTCACGATTGGATTGGCGCCGGGGGCAGCCCCCACGGTCGCGCATGCGCAATCCGCATCGGACGCGGTGAAGGACCAACTGCTCGCCGATCTCAATAGATTCAATCTCGGCGGCCTTCCCGTCAGCAACATTCAATCCGCGGACGGCGTCACCAGCGCCGACATCGTCATCAACGGCAACACCCTGGCCATCGAGGTAAGCAAAGACGCGAACGGACAGGCCAAGGGTTCCGTGACGACGACGGGCGTCAAACTGACCGACTTGATCGACACGCCCGGTCTGCCCGGGATCGACGACGTTGGGTTGATCTCCATCGAGTTCACACAACGGCAATGGCTGCTGCACGGCACGTTCAAGGGCCAAAACGGTTACATCTACGTTCAAAAGAACCCCAACCCCGGGGGCGGGCATTACATCGCGGCGTACCTTTACGAAATGAACCTTGGGGATGTGATTCCCGGGGCTTCGGGCACGCCGCTGGACGACATCAGCTTTTCCAATCTCGTCCTCTTTTACAACCCAACTGGCGGCGACATCCCCTGGCAGAACGCATTCATCTCAGGTGACGCGGCACCCTGGATCGAACAGTCGCACCCGGACGGCATCACGATCCATAAGGGCGTGAACGTGTTCGGTTTCGTCCATGTCCAGCCGGGTGGCGTGGTGAAAGACCTTCTTGAGAAAGTCAACGTGTCCGAGGTCAAGCTGCCGATGAACGGGCATATCAGCAAGGACTTGCTCCATGGCAATCCGGGCGGCGACCTCAAGAAAGAGATCTTGGACGCCCTTAACATGAAGATCGCCGTGCCGGGTATCTCCATTCCCGACGTGCCGGGCGACATCAATATCCAGAATACGTTTCTGTCGATCGCCGGTGACGGTGACGCAGGATCGGTCGATGTGGACATCGCCGGTGTCCTTGATACGACCGTCAACAACAAACAGGTCGATTTCGATTTTGATCTCGACATCGTCGTGCAAAGCGGCAAAGACGTTTTGACGTTCACCGGCGCCGAGACCGCGGGCTCAACGCTGACGGTGCCCTTCCTGACCCCGATCACGCTCACCAATCTGACGTTCAAGGCCGACAACGCATCCTCGGCCGGATGGACCACGGCGGTCTCCGGCGACGCCCAGATCAACGGCAACGATTTTCACGTCAGCTACGAAAAGGCACCGGGTCAGAGTTATCAGGCGGAAATCGATCCCAAGGGCGTGACCCTCGCCGATCTCATTGACAGTCCGGGAATGCCCGGCCTGGACGATGTGGTGCCAACGTCGATCTCACTGTTCGAAACCTACGCCGACATCAAGATGCAGGTGAAGGGCATTGCGTCGACGGTGATGATCTACGAACACCCGGGTGTTTCGAAGCGCATGGTGGCCTTTCTGACCGGCAACTTTTCACCGGCGTCGGTGATCCCGGGGGCGGCCAACACACCGCTAAAGGATGCGCAACTCAACGGTCTCACGCTCATCTACAACCCGGCCAGTGGACCGGTTCAGTTCGACGCCAACAACGTCCCTTCCGTTGGGTCGTGGCTGCAGAACATTGCCAAGGTCCAGAGTCCCAGCCTCAAACCGGGCCTCAACGTGTTTGGCGCCTTGGTTGTCCAACCACAAGGCGAAATGAAGTCGCTCCTCAGTAAATTGGGTGTCACCGACGTCAATATCCCGCTGCGGGGGGCACTGAGCCCGAAGACATTTTCTTCAAGCGCGAGCGCGATCAAGTCGGAACTCCTTGGGGCCCTTGATATAGAGCTCGACATTCCAGGGATTGATATCCCAGGCGTGCCCGGGGACGTGAACGTCAAAAATACGCACCTCTCGGTTATCGGTGACGCCGATAAAGGTGCCGTCGATATCAAGGTCGGCGGCGACATGGACATGACCATCGCCGGCAAGACGGTGGATTTTGACTTCGTTATCGACACCGTCGTTCAGAGCGGCCGGAACGTTATGACGATCATGGCCAAGGAAACACAGTCTTCGACGATCACCGTCAAGGCGCTTGAGACCTTCGAGATCACCAATCTCGCCCTCGAAATGGATAACAAGATCGGCGAATGGATCGTCCGTGTCTCCGGCGACAGCACGGTCAACGGCAACGAGATCGACGTCACGTATATTCACAACCCCAACCAGGCGACGACGCTGTACGTCACCACCAAGAACCTGACCGTCGGCAAGCTGGTCGGGGGACAAAGCCTTCCCGGTATCGATGACGTGGCGCTGGATGAGATCGTCTACGTCGGCGAACACAACTACCTACCCGCGCACATCAAAGTCACAGGCACGGTCGAGGGCATCTCGACCAAGATGCAGGTTCAGGGCGCCTGGGGTGGCGGGCCCGGACACTTCGTGATCGTCGAGATGGGGGACTTCAACCTCGGACAGGCCATTCCAAAGGCATCCGGCACGCCGTTGGACGACGTCTCGTTCTCAAACCTCGTGCTGGCCTACAGCCCGGAAACAGTGCCCGGGCAGCTCAGTCAGTCGGGGATCATCGCCGACGCGCACGATTGGATCCAAAAGAGCCAGAGCAACCCGTGGATACGCTCGGGCATGAACGTCTTCGGACACATGACGGTTCAGACCGGTGGAGAGCTGAAGGACGTTTTGGACAAGGTTGGAATCACGGATGTCACGTTCCCATTGAACGGCCGCATCGGTAAGGAACTGTTGCACGGCAATCCGACCGGCGCGATTGAGGACGCAATTTTATCGGCCCTCGATATCCACATGCCGATTCCGACACCCAACGTGCCGGGTGTGGATGACGTGATGACCTTCTCGGATGCATCATTGCGCATCGTCGGCACGTTGCCCGACGGGTCCGCCGGTATTGATGCCGCGGTTTCGGCCAAGACGACGGTCGGAATCGGGCCCAACGATCACGCATTCACCTTGGATATCGAGTACGAAACGCCGCAGGGTGGCGGCACCAAAGAGTTGATCATCTCCGGCATCAGCGACGGCGATTGGAACAAGCCGTTCGGTATTTCCTGGATCGACCTTAAACAGCTGGGCGTGACGGCCACGGAAAAAACCACCGACGGCACCACCGATTGGGAATACGTGATCTCTGCCAAAACCGATATCGGCAGCCATTCGAACCTCGATATCTCAATCGATGCGAAAAAGGAAAACGGTCGTTTCACCGGAACGGAAGTCAGCCTGACCGGACCGCTCGATCTGTCGGAGATTCCCGGCATTCAGGACATCCCGGAAGTCAACGATCTGTCGATCACATCCGTCTCCGTTTCGACCCACGGCGTCGACGCCAAGACAACGTTCCAAGGCGCCGAAACCGATTTCTTTGCGTTCGAAGCGGGCAGCGACTGGATCGTCGCCTTCGCCCAGAAGGATTTCTATATCACCGAGCTGGTCACACCGTTGGCCTCCACCCCGCTCAGCGGCTTGAAGCTGTCGGAAGCCGCCGTCGTTCTGGCGGAAAACGGGTTGAACGGCACGATCTCCAGTTTCGGTCCCGTCGCGCAAGACGCCTTCAGCACCGTTTACGGCCAGGGGGCGGACGACGAGATCAACCTCGGCCAGGGCATAAATCTGATCTCTTCGTTCAACCATACAAACTCGACCGGCCTTGTCGGCACCGGCTTGGGGCGCCTGGGCCTGAAAGAAGAGACGGTCGTTCTGGTCGGCGACATTGGCGGCATTCTCGGCAACAGCACACCGCACGTGAACCTGACGGCGACCTTCAGCGGCCACGGCACGCCGACAAACATGCCGTCGGGATCCAGCGTCACGCCATCGGCGGAGGTGGTGTTCTCGGTCATCGCGACCGAGTCGGGCGACGACTTCGACATCGAGATCGGTGTCGGCGTGGACGTCGACATGACCATCAAGGACGACGAGCTTGTCTGGGGCGGAAAGCTGGGCCTGGAATTCGAAGAAGAAAAAGTCGACGTCAAATTCGTCATGTCGCTGAAGACCGCCGACTTGAGCGACGGCGGCACCACGGACTACGGCCTAAACTGCGCGTTGACCAATACCGCCACCTTCAAACCCGCGCCGGGACCCGCCGGTTGGGATCAGCCGTTCGGCATTCCGGGATTCGCCCTGTACGACGTGATCATGGACTTAGGCATCGATGCCGACGGCGCTGTCCACTTAGGGTTCGCGGGTGGGGCGAAGATCGGCGGTGATCGGTTCTGCGTCGCCGCCGATGCGGACCTGCTGCCGGAGGCCGGGGGCTTCCCGCAGGATATCGCCTTCGAGGGTGCCGCCGATACCGTTGATCCGGAATTCCTGCAAGACCTCGCCGTGCAGGTGGCGCAGGACCTGCTGGAGCGCAGCTCCGCAACGGCGCAGGCGGGGCAGATCGTCTCCGACCTCAACACCATCGATAAGGCGCTCGAAGGTCTGCCACAGCCGGAATTCAAGGACGTGGCGTTTGCCTTCGTCACCCCCGGGGCAACCGACCCCGATCTGAACATCCAGGGCGAGGGCGTGGCCTTGCGGGGCAAGGTTTCCTGGCTGGGTAAGATTCTCGGCTACGTCGACATGGCCGTCGGCCCGACCACCGGCCTCAAGGTCGACGGAGGCATCGGCGACCTGAACGCCGACGGCACCACGGGCGATTTGATCGTCGGGCCGTTGGCGATCAAGGACACCCACATGAACTTCCAGGTGCCCATCCCGCCGAAGAACCCGCTGGATGGCTACTTCAAACTGCATGGCGATGTCGAGATCCCGGCGATTGACCTGACCGATACCGTCGACATCGATATCACGTCTCAAAAGATGACGTTCTCGTCCACGCAGACGTTGTTCGCCGATTTCTCCGATACGATCACTTTGGCACTGACGGGCGTGGATCTGTCGTTTACCCACCCGCCGATGACCGACGCAGACTTCGCCATATCGGGCGCGATCCAGGCGGACTTCGGGACCTTCATCAAGACGGCGATGAAGACGACGTTGAACACGTTGTTCTCCGACTTGGATGCATTCTACCAAGCGGGCCTGACGAAGGTGAAGAACGCCCAGGATAAGGTCGACGACCTGAACAAACAGATCCAGGCCGAACGGGCCAAGGTGCGCGCGGAACAGGAAAAGGTCGAAGCCAAGGTCGAGGCGGCGAAACAGAAGGTCGACGATCTGCAGGGCGACATCGACCACGCCTGGCACAAGTATCACCACTGTCATTGGTATAACGCGGCCTGGTGCAAGCCCCGCTGGGCGCTCACCATCGCCGGCGAGAAAGTCGCGAAAGCGGTCGCCGACGCCGTACTCGACGCATTCGAAAAACTGGTCGAGCACTTCCCCATCGACATGGATCCGCGCGTCTGGTCGCTGATCGCCGCGAAGGATACGGCGATGGGCGTTTTGGATGTCGCGAAGTATGCGATCGAGGGGCTCGAAAGCATCGACGGGTTCTTGCAAAAGGGATTGGACTCGGTCGAGAACTTCGCCGGCGGCTCAGTGAACCTGAACCAGGCGTCGTTCAACATCGATCTCAGCGACGCCATCGCCGGCAAGCCCGCCGACCTCTATGTGGATCTGGAACTGTTCGGCACCGATTTTTCCGATACGTTCGCGCTGAACCTGAGCGACGTGGAAGATGAACTGGCAAACCTGGGGACGGACGCCGCACAGGATGCTGCACACCTCAGCGTGATGGCCTACGTCGGCGTCTATCACATGTTCGACAAGGTGCTGGACGACATTCCCAGCATCTTCAAACGCCAGTTGTCGCATCACCTCGGTGAAAAACTGGGCGCCGCGCAGGCCGCCGCGAAAGCCGATGTCGAGGCCAACCAGGCCACGTTCGAGCAATACGCACAGACGGCAACGGCGTTGCAGTCGACCATCTCGACGTTCTCGAACACGTTTGCGGAATCGGTGCTGGCCGCGCCGCCGCCAAACCCGCTGGACAAGGAGCCGGCGAGCCAGACGTGGACGGACGAGCAGATCGAGATCGGCCGGTCCGGGCTGTGCCTGGGCGGGCGCTCATGGCAAAACGGCGGTGCCTTCGATTCCTGCCTGCCGGACGCGGATGACGACCAAATCAAGCAGCGGGTTTCGACCGAGACCGTCAATTGGGCGTCGGGCAAGGACCAAGGCAAGGACAGCGGCTACGTCAAGGTCAAGAAGGATGGGTCGTGCCTCTCCGTCAGCGGGACGTGGAAGACCGGCGAAGTCGACTACGGCAGCAGCACCCAATCGAAAATGGTCTGGACGACCTACTTCACGGTGGAAACGGAGACGGCCACCCCGTACGGCACACCTTGGTGGGGCGCCTGCGGAGACACCGAGGAATATCACTGGAAGATCCTTGAACACGGAGACGGATTCTATCAGTTCCATAACCGCGCGACCCAGACATGCATGTGGATGGATATCTGGGAGGACAAATGGGGGAACATCAACGAGCAACTGGAGATGATTCCGTGCGCCGGGGCCCGCACCCAGGTGTTCCGCCTTGCACCGACGGGCGTCCAGGCCGTTCTGCACACCGTTGGTCTGCCGCTGGTCCGCGCAATGCAGTTGAGTGGTTCGGTCGGCGATCCATCCGCCGGGAATATGGACTGCGTCGGAACCACCAACGCCCCGCACAGCGGAGTGGGTGTAACCGGATACGGTGACTGTTCGAAACCCTACAACGCAAGTGACGGAAACACCCAGAACGGTTACGACACGTACGACTACTATACCGACGGCCTCGACCGGCGGCGTTACAAGAGCACCCGCGAACAGAATCATTGCTTGGAATACGTGGGTCCGCCCAACCTCGCCGTCATGGCGACCGACACCATGTTCCGGTCGCACACATGCCAAAGCGACGACGTGGATGAATGGATGGTGGTGACGCCGGTCATCGGAGGACTGCGTTTCCAAACAGCCTCATTGCAGACCGCGTTGACTGTGGCGGACACGTTGGCCGACCCGATGCTGGTTTTCGTGCAGCCGCTGAACCCCAATGCGGGCGCGACGTGGAAGTCGACCCAAGGCGGCAACGCCGGCGCCACCAGTTCGACGTGGAATGTGGCCTACACGGCCGCGGAACAATCGTCGTCGGCCATCCAGGCACGTGCCTCGGCCTGGAAGACGATCAAGACCGCCTTGGACGGCAAATCCGGCGACCTGTCCAAAGGAAAACGCGCCTGCGTCACGTCGGGCACGAAAACGCTGTGCTATCTGCTGGCACCGCCCACAGGATACGTGCCCGATCCGACGGATACCACCAAGACCAAACTGGCCCTGCCGGACCTGCAAGGGTTCACGAACAATGGCGTCACACAGGCGTCGATCATCGATGACGATCTCGGCATGGCGTTGAAAGGCGTGTTGCCGAACGTAACCCCGGCGATGGAGCCGGCCTGGAACATTTGCCGGGGTGCCGGGTCGGCGGGGTCCGGCGGCGGTCCGGATGTCTATCACATGCCGGGCGTCATCAAGAATTCCTCCGACTGCTACTACGCCATCGGCGGCCTGAAGGTCAAAGACGCCTTTGGCGGGAATCAGGTTCTGGACAAACAAACAGACCTGTTCTGGCAACCGGCCGGGGCCGGTTATATGCCGGCGACGGCGTTTCCGACCGGCCGATATACGTTCGACCACACCCACAAGGTCTTCGTCGGTATGCTCAGCGGCCAATGGACCGGCCCGTTCGACAACAAGGCTGTCTTCACATGCCGCGCGATGGTCGGGCGCACGACCCGCATCGGTTGGACGGCGGCCGGACGCTACTGCCACATTATCGATGGCACCGGCGGGGCCGTTGTCGAACACTTTGAGGTGCTCACCTTGAACGGCACCGTCGCCGCTCCGCCGCCGCCGCCGTCAGACAAATGCACCAAACAGGACGTTCAGAATTATCACAGCAATCAAATCTACACTCCGGCGTGCACGACAGCGATGTACAACGCGCAGAATCCCACCTGCGAGCAACTCGAGTGGAACATATTCAACCAGCTCCAAGGGGGATGCTGATGCGTGCACGGATGATCGTCGTTGGCGTGATCGCCGCGTATTCGGTGCCGTCATGGGCGATGGCCGACGCCGCCTGGACGGTGACGGTGGCGATGCAGCCGAAGGTGGCTGACGTCCTGAAGACGTCGCCCATCACCGCCGAGATGCGCCGCGAGGAAGAGCCGAACCGGCCCGTGCGTCTGTTGCGCGATCATGCGCCGGAGTTGGTCATGAGCGACGATTTGATCGCGTGCCTGCACCTGACCAATCCGAAGAACGACATGACCATCGATTCCGGCGGCGGCTTCGACATCGACATCTCGCAGGTCTCGTTTCCGGGCGGCCAATGGGACGCCCAAATCCGCATCCGAGAAATGCCGAAAATCGACGAACTGAATTCGGAAACGGTCTTGGTGCTCGACAAGTTCACCATTGGCGCCTTGCGCTTTCGCGACGAGGCGGAAATGACCAAGGCTTTGAAACTGCTTACAAAAGCGTGTTACGATTAACTGGGGAAGAGGGGTGAGATCATGATAAAGACACGGCTTTCCGCCACCATGCTGGCGCTCGCGTTGGCCGGGTGCATGACCAACGCGGGCGAACGCCCGGTCGCGACTTATGCGCCGCTTAAGGGCACCAGCCTCGCCGACGCCCTGCCGCAATCGGAGATCGTCCGCCTCGGCGACGGCTTCGTTCAAGACGGCGTCGCAGCGCTTGAAGCCGGTGATTTCATCGCCGCGCAAAAGGGGTTCAACCGGGCGCTGAAGTTCGATCCGTCGAATTCGTCCCTGCACTTTCTCAACGGCCTGACCTATCACCTCCGGGCCGAGGCCGGCGACACCTCGCAAATCGAGTTCGCACGCATCGGGTATCAACTGGCGCTGGAACACGATGCATCCAACTATTGGGCAGCCTATCAATTGGGCCATATCAATTTCGACGAGCAACGTTACCGTGCCGCGCAGGAAGCGTTCTCCTACGTTCTGTTGTATGCGCCGGAGAACCAGACGTTCCTTCGGGCGCTCGCCGTCGCGTCCTATTACGCGCAAGACATCAAGACCGCGGTCGCCACCGCCGACAAGGTGACGGAAACCACACCGGACTTCCTGCGCTCCGCCGCGATGATCTATGCGGCGGCCGGTGATTTCGATCGGGCCGAGACATCCCTCGCGGCCTACCGCACCTCGGAGGGCGTGCGCGACAGTTGGGCCGCGCGCACCGCCGGGCGCATCCGCGATTGGCGCAACGTGCACGCGCGGGGCGGCATCCAAATGGCCCAATCGACAACCGACATTTTCGGCAGCAGCGATACCACCGAAGGTCTGAAAGCCGACGACAGCAAGAGCACGAAGTCTTCGTCGAGCGGGAAATCTGACGATAAAGACGCCGCCGCCAAAGGCCCACCGCCGGAAAAAATGACCCTGGTCGACGTGGTCATTATTCGTTCCGAGGAACGCAACGCGACCGACAAGGGCGTCAACTTGCTAAGCGGTCTGACGGCGACATTGGCGGGCACGACCCTGACCTACAACGATGCGCGGACCATCAACTTCGCCGCCACCAACACCCACGTCAAAACCATCACCTACGCACCGACCTTGTCGCTGGCGGCCAGTTACTCGCTGAACATCTTCAACGATAACAACGACCATAACGAAGTCATCGCCCGGCCGAGCCTGATCGGCCTCGACGGCAAGAAATCCGATTTCTTCACCGGCGCCGTTTTGCACGTGGAACTCAACGGGGCGTCGGGCAGCCAGGGCGCGGTTGCCACGGTCCCCATCGGCATCAAGATGGAGCTGACGCCAAAGTTTCTCAGCGACGGCAAGATCGAGATGAACGTCAAGGCGGCGCGGGCCTTTATCGAGAACCGCTCCAGCCAGGCCAATTTCAGCAACTTCACCCAGGTGACCAAGACCGAAGTGTCGGCCAACGTCACCATGGACTTCGACGACACGTTGATCATCAGCGGGCTGAGCGAGAAAGAGACCGAAAATCTGCACGACGGCGTGCCGCTGTTACAGGACATCCCGGGCATCCAATATCTGTTCAGTCACGAGGATACGCTCGACTACACCAAGTCGGTGCTGATCCTGGTGACCCCGCGAAAGGCGCGCTACACCTACACCGACGGCACGCCCAAGCCGGAAGCCGAGCAAGCGTCGGACAATGCCGAGCAGCCGAGCCTCGAAGAGCTCAAGCGCCGGCCGGGCTGGTTCCAGCCGGACGAGAACCTGGATGCCGTGTTCGCGCATCTCAAGGAGTTTAGGTTTTTTCAAGAATTTCGCCGCGGCGACGTGAACCTGGAGCACTGGGACAACCCGGTCAGCTTGGAAAACCGGATCCGCGGCGCGATCGACTTCTTGTATTTCTAGTCTGCGGGATTGCGCCGCCGACCGCGCGCGGTCGGTTCGGCTTCCACGGCAATCAAAAACGCCTCAGCCGATCTGGCTTAAGGCGTTGAAAAGATTGGCGGAGCCCCCGGAAAATTATCGAACCGAGGCGGAGGCGATTTTCTTTACGGAGAATTGGTGGAGCCGAGGGGAATCGAACCCCTGACCTCTACAATGCCATTGTAGCGCTCTCCCAACTGAGCTACGGCCCCACACGGGTTCTTTAGGTTGGGACGGGCCCTGGTGTTGGCGGCCGATGCTCTCGCCCGCCGCCGGGTCCCGAAACGGCGGCGACCATACGGACCGGGCCCCCGCCTATCAAGTGAAAAGTGCGCCGGGCGGGTTGGTGCCCGCGCACCCTCATTCTCGGGTCGTTGCCGTCCGCCGCGACCTCAGTCGTTGTCGTCGCGGATCTCGTCCGTCTCCATGTGTTCCTTGACCTCGGCGACGTCGTCTTCCTCGTCGTCGTCCAGGTCCGAGGTGTCTTCCATCAGGCCGTCGTCGCTCTCGTCGTCGATCGCGATGTCCTCGTCGTCGCTGTCGTCGTCGATCAACAGCGCCTCATCCTCGTCCTCGGTCTCGGTCTCGGTCTCGGCCTCGGTATCGGCGTCGTCGTTGGCGACTTCCTTTTTCACTGGCCTCGGTTTCGGCGCCGGCGCCGCTTGTTTCTTCGGCTTCAACAGCGGCTGCACGGAAAACTCCGCCCCGCATTTTGGGCAGGTCGCCGGATCTTTGTTGAGGTTATAAAAGCGCGCGCCGCATTCCGGGCACGTCAGTTTTTTTCCCAAGTCAGGTTTCGCCACGTCTCGTCTCCCGGGCTTGGCGTTGGCATGGATCAACGCGCATGTGCCACGATCCTGCGTCCCTGTCAAAGTCAAAATCATCGGCACCGCGCCGGGGCGCCCGCTCGCGGAAAACCGCGGGCTTGGGTCTCGCGCTTGGGCGGTGGGCATGCTAGAAACCGCGCACCGGTCGGGTGCGCGCCGCGCCCCCGACACGGCCCGTTGTTTGCACCCAAGAACAGGACCCCGCCGTGCCCGCCTTGACCGCTTCCACCGCGCAACCGCTTTCCGGCGCCGTCCGTGTTCCGGGCGACAAATCCGTGTCGCACCGGTCCCTGATGCTGGCCGCGGTCAGCGTCGGCGAGACCCGCATCGACGGCCTGTTGGAGGGCGAGGACGTGCTGGCGACCGCGGCGGCGATGCGCGCCATGGGCGCCGACGTGACTAGGCACGACGGCGGCCATTGGACCGTGCGCGGCATGGGCGTCGGCGGCTTGGCGGAACCGGCCGAGGCCATCGACATGGGCAACGCCGGCACCGGGGTGCGGCTGATGATGGGGTTGATCGCGACGCATCCGATGTCGGTCACCTTCGTCGGCGATGCATCCTTGTCGCGCCGCCCGATGGAGCGGGTGATGGGCCCGCTCAGGGCCTTCGGCACCCGGTTCGCCAGCCGCGACGGCGGCCTGCTGCCGGTCACCGTGACCGGTACCGACGATCCGGTCCCGGTCGAGGCGGAGATGACCGTCGCCTCGGCGCAGGTCAAATCGGCGGTCCTGCTGGCGGGCCTGAACGCGCCCGGGATCACCCGGGTGATCGAGCCGGTGGCGACCCGCGATCACACCGAAAACATGCTGCGCCATTTCGGCGCCACCGTCTCCGTGACCCCGCGGGACGCGGGTGGCGCGGTGATCGACCTGGTCGGGCAACCGGAGCTGGAGGCCCGCGACGTATTGGTTCCGGCCGATATCTCGTCGGCGGCGTTCCCGATGGTCGCCGCGGCGATGGTGCCGGACAGCGACGTCACCATCCTGGCGGCCGGGCTTAACCCGCTGCGCGCCGGGATCGTCGCGTGCCTGGAGGACATGGGCGCCGATATCGCGATCGAGAACCGCCGCACCGAAGGGGGCGAGCCGGTCGGCGACATCGTCGTCAAGGGCGGGCCGCTGAACGGCATCGATGTGCCGGCGGACCGTGCGCCCTCGATGATCGACGAATACCCGGTGCTGTGCGCGGCTGCCGCCGTCGCCACCGGCACCACGCGGATGCCCGGCATCGGCGAGCTCAGGGTCAAGGAGTCCGACCGCCTGGCAGCCATGGAAACGGGGCTCAGGGCGTGCGGCGTGACGGTGCGGGCCGGCGACGATTGGATGGAGGTCGACGGCCTCGGCGGGCCTGTGCCCGGCGGCACCGAGATCGCGGTCGATCTGGATCACCGGATCGCCATGGCGTTCCTGGTCTTGGGATGTGCGGCGGAACAACCGATCACCATCGACGACGCGGCGGCCATCGCCACCAGCTTCCCGGGCTTCGCCGAGCTGATGAACGGGCTCGGCGCTCGGATAACGGAGGACAGCGCATGATCATCGCCATCGACGGGCCGGCGGCGGCCGGCAAGGGAACCCTGGCCAAGCGCCTGGCGGCGCATTTCCATTTCGCGCATCTGGATACCGGCGGCATCTACCGGGCGACCGGCAAAAAGGCGCTGGACGCGGCCATCAACCTGGATGACCAGACCGCCTGCGCCGCGATCGCCGCCTCATTGGCCCCCGCGGACCTGGTCGCAGAGGGTCTGCGGTCCGAGGAAGTCGGCCATGCGGCGTCGGTGGTCTCGGCGATCCCCGGGGTGCGGGCCGCCTTGTTGGAGTTCCAGCGCGACTTCGCCGCCAACCCGCCCGGCCATGCCAAGGGGGCGGTTTTGGACGGCCGCGACGTCGGCACCGTGGTATGCCCCGACGCCGATGTGAAATTGTACATCACCGCGTCCGACGAGGTGCGCGCCAAGCGCCGCCATAAAGAGTTGCAGGATCGCGGGCATAGCGCTATATACGCGCGCGTTTTAGAGGAACTGAGGGACCGCGACGCACGGGACAGTAACCGGGCGGTAGCTCCCCTCAAGCCGGCAGACGACGCCGTGGTCCTCGATACCAGCACCCTGGATGCCGATCAGGCGTTCGCCAAGGCGTTGGACATCGTGACCAAGGCAATGGACTAGGCCGGCACGCAATCACCAACAGAACCGTCCGAAAAAGGACGGCGCCCTTGAACCGCACGGCAGCGACGATCGCCGCCGCGCATTGTTTTTTGTTTCAAGACCGCCGGAAAAACCGGTCGGCCGGAAACGTCAATATAGGAACTGAACACATGGCCAACTCTGATGCCTCGACCGAGGCTCCCAAGATGACTGAAGATTTTGCCGCCCTTTTGGACGAACAACTGGGTGGCGGCGACGACGGCTTCGAAGGCCGCGTCCTCAAAGGCACCGTCATTTCCGTCGACAACGACAACGTGATCGTCGACGTCGGCCTCAAATCCGAAGGCCGGGTGCCCCTCAAAGAATTCGGCGCACCGGGTCAAGACGCCGCCGTTGCGGCGGGTGACGAAGTCGACGTCTTCGTCGAGCGCTATGAAGACCGCGACGGTCTGATCCGTCTCAGCCGCGAAAAAGCCCGCCGCGAAGAAGCATGGGCCGACCTGGAAAAAGCCTTCAACAAGCAAGAGCGCGTCAACGGCACGATCTTCGGCCGCGTCAAAGGCGGCTTCATCGTCGATCTGTCGGGCGCGGTGGCGTTCCTGCCGGGCAGCCAAGTGGACATCCGTCCGGTCCGCGACATCACGCCGCTGATGGGCACGCCGCAGCCGTTCCAAATCCTGAAAATGGACCAGGCGCGCAACAACATCGTGGTGTCGCGCCGCGCGGTCCTCGAAGAGACCCGCTCGGAAGCGCGCTCGGAGCTGATGCAGAACCTGCAAGAGGGTCAAATCCTCGACGGCGTGGTCAAGAACATCACCGACTACGGTGCGTTCGTCGACCTCGGCGGCGTCGACGGCCTGCTGCACGTCACCGACATCGCCTGGAAGCGCATCAACCACCCGTCAGAAGCCCTGCAGGTCGGCGAGACCGTCAAGGTGCAGGTGATCCGCTTCAACTCGGAGACCCAGCGCATCTCGCTCGGTATGAAGCAGCTCGAAGCCGATCCGTGGGACGGCATCGACGCCAAGTATCCGGTCGGCGCCAAGCTCAAGGGCCGTGTCACCAACATCACCGACTACGGCGCGTTCGTCGAACTGGAAGCCGGTGTCGAAGGTCTGGTGCACGTGTCGGAAATGAGCTGGACCAAGAAGAACGTCCATCCGGGCAAAATCGTTTCCACATCCCAAGAAGTCGAAGTCATGGTGCTCGACACCGACAACGACAAGCGGCGCATCTCGCTGGGCCTCAAACAGTGCCTGGAGAACCCGTGGACCGATTTCCTCGCCAAGCATCCGATCGGTGCCGAGGTCGAGGGCGAAATCCGCAATATCACGGAGTTCGGCCTGTTCATCGGTCTCGAAGGGGACATCGACGGCATGGCGCACCTGTCGGATCTCAGCTGGGATCAGTCGGGCGAAGAGGCGCTTGCCGGCTTCAAGAAGGGCGATGTGGTTCAAGCCAAGGTCCTGGACGTCGACATCGAGAAAGAGCGCATCTCGCTCGGCCTCAAGCAACTGTCCGACGATCCGGTCGGCGGTGCGCTCGACGGTATCAAGAAGGGCGCGGTCGTCACCTGCACGGTTACGCAAGTGGTCGACAACGGCATCGAAGTCATGGTCAACGACGCGGTGCCGGGCTTCATCCGCAAGGGTGACCTGTCGCGCGACCGTTCGGAACAACGTCCGGACCGCTTCGCCGCTGGCGAGAAGGTCGACGCCAAGGTCACGCAGATCGACAAGAACTCGCGCCGCCTGACCCTCTCGATCAAGGCCCGTGAGGTCGAAGACGAGAAAAAGGCGATGGAGGAATACGGTTCCACCGATTCCGGCGCCACGTTGGGCGACATCCTGGGCGCGGCCTTGGCCGGCAACCAGGCCCCGGCCGACGACGCCGAGAGCGCCGACGAGGCCACCGAGGACGACGCCGAAAAGTCGTAATCGGTTCGCCGCAGAACACGATGGAAGCGGGCGGCCTTCGGGCCGCCCGTTTTCGTTTGGCACCGGGCGCGGGTCGGGTAAAGTGCGCGCATGAGTTCACATCTCGATAGCGATGCGTTGATGGCGGTGCGCCGGTTGCGGCGGCATCTGACGGTTTGGCGGCTGTTGGCGGTGGCGGCCTTCGTGCTGGCGGTGATCATCGGCGTGCGCCAGTCCGACGTCTTGGTCCCGGATGAGCACATCGCGCAGATCTACGTCGAAGGGGTGATCGTCAAGGACGACGAGTTCCTCGGTATGCTGGACGAGATCGCCGACGACGGCGGCGCGCAGGCCCTGGTGGTCGAGATTTCCAGCCCCGGCGGCACGTTCACCGGCGGCGAAAGCCTGATGCGCGCACTCCGCCGGGTCGCCGCGGAAAAGCCGGTGGTCGCGGTGATGGGCGATATCGCCACCAGCGGCGGGTACATGGCGGCGTTGGGCGCGGACCGGATTTACGCCGGGCGCGCGACGCTGACCGGCTCCATCGGCGTGATCATGCAAGCGGCGAGCGTCACCGGTCTGTTGGAAAAGCTCGGCATCAAGCCGGAAACCATCAAGAGCGGGCCCTCCAAGGCGGTGCCGAACCCGTTCGAGGACCTGGCCGAGCGCGAACGCGCCCAGTTGCAGGCGATCATCGACGAGATGCACGGCGATTTCATGGACATGGTCGCCGACCGGCGCGGTCTGGCGCAGACGGATTTGCAAGCGGCGGCCGGGGACGGCCGGGTGATGACCGGCAGTGCCGCGGTCGCGGCGGGGCTGGCCGATGCGCTGGGCGACACGACCGATGCGGTGGCGTGGCTGGAGACCGAAGGCGGGATCGATGCCGACCTGCCCCTGGTGGAGTGGAGCATCGTCGATCCGATCGAGCGTTGGCGCGACCGCGCGGTGTCCGCGTTGTTTGGAAAATCGCTTTTGCCAGAACGTCTTACACTTGACGGCATCCAAGCCCTTTGGCACCCTTCGATCCATACGGACTGATCGAACAGGTCCGGCGGGGCAAAACAGGGGCGAGCGGGGTATGACCAAATCGGAGCTGATCGCGAAATTGGCGGCGGAAAATCCGCGCCTGTATCATCGCGAAGTGGAACGGATCGTCTCCACCATTTTCGAAGAAATCACGGCGGCGCTGTCGCGCGGTGACCGGGTCGAGTTACGCGGCTTCGGTGCGTTTTCGGTGAAGTCGCGTCCGTCGCGGGTCGGCCGCAATCCACGCACCGGCGAGGCCGTGCAGGTCGACGAGAAGTTCATCCCGTATTTCAAGACCGGTAAGCAGCTGCGCGAGCGGCTCAACACCGACGACAACGCTTAAAGCAAACCCGTCCGCGCGCGCCGCGGACCCGACGCACGAGGAACCCGGTGAAGCGTCTTGTGACCTGGATCGTCATGGTGCCGTTCGCCCTGGTGGTGATCGTCTTTTCCGCGTCCAATCTCGGGCTGGTGAGCCTCAATCTGTGGCCGTTTCCCCTGGAAATCACGGTACCGATCTTCACCCTGGTGTTGGTGGTGTTCATCTTCGGCTTCTTGATGGGCGGGGCCGTGATGTGGGCGTCCGCCGGGCGCACCCGCCAGCGCGCCCGCGCCGCGACCTCCCGCGCGCAATATGCCGAACGGGAACTGCACAGCGTCGAGCACAAGCTGCACGACGCCGAGGAAAAGCTCAAAGACGGCGGCACCAACCTGCCGGCCAAGGTTTAAGACTAGTTGACGTGATCTCTGTGCGGGCGTTCCTTCTCCCCCCGGGAGAAGGACAGGATGAGGGGACTGGCGACGCAAATCGCGATGCCGGATCCGATACCCCCTCACCCCAGCCCTCTCCCCGCGGGAGAGGGAGAAAAGCCGGGACTGGCCGTGCACGGTGATGTTCCCTAGTGTTGCGCCATGACCGATATCGTCACCCTGAACGCCGCCGAGGTGGCGGCCGCCCTCGACTATCCGGCGCTGATCGACGCTCTGGCCGCGGCCTTCACGGGCGGAGTCACGGTGCCGGTGCGCGCGCACCACAACTTGCCAGTGGATGATGGCCGTGACGGCACGTTGTTGCTGATGCCGGCGTGGTCGGACGACGGGTTTCTGGGCTTAAAAACCGTCATCGTCGCGCCGGATAACGCGGCCGAGGACCTGCCCGCCGTACAGGCCACCTATCAACTGTTCGACCGCCGGACCGGCCGGCCCCTGGCATTGCTGGACGGCCCGACCATTACCGCGCGGCGGACCGCTGCCGCCTCGGCGCTCGCCGCGCGCTACCTCGCGCCGCCCGCCGCCAGCAAGCATCTGATGATCGGCACCGGGGTCCTGGCCCGGCATCTGCCCCCGGCGCACGCCGCCGTGCGCCCGATTGCCGAGGTGCGGGTCTGGGGACGCACCGCGGAGAAGGCCGCGGCCTGCGCCGCCGATCTGGTGGCCCAAGGACTGAACGCATCCGTTGCGGACGATCTGGCGGATGCCGTCGCCTGGGCCGACATCGTGTCCGCCGCGACGCTCTCCGAAACGCCGCTGATCCAAGGGGCGTGGCTCAGGCCCGGCCAGCACGTGGATCTGGTCGGTGCGTTCCGACCCGATATGCGCGAAGCCGACGATGCGGCGCTCACCCGCGCCCGGGTGTTCTGCGATACCCGCGCCGGCGCCATGGTCGAGGCGGGCGACCTTGCCGATCCTTTGGCGCGCGGCGTCATCGCCGAAACCGATATCGAGGCCGACCTGTTCGACCTGGCGCAGGGCACCTTTGCATGCGCGCGCGCGGCGGACGACATCACCCTGTTCAAATCCACCGGCACCGCGATCGAGGATTTGGCCGCGGCGGCGCTTGCGTTCCGGCGCACAGGCGCGTAAAAGCGGCGTCGATGACACACGCAACCGACCGCATCTACGTCGCTCTCGACACCCCCGATGCCGATGTTGCCGTCAGTTTTGCGCAAAAACTCAAAGGTCATGTCGGCGGATTGAAACTCGGCAAGGAGTTCTTCGTCGCCAACGGCCCCGATGCCGTCAAGGCCATCGCCGGTATGGGCATGCCGATCTTCCTCGACCTCAAATTCCACGACATCCCGAACACCGTCGCGGGCGCCGTGCGCTCGTCACTGCTGATGAAACCAGCCATCGTCAACGTGCATGCGGTCGGCGGGGCGGCGATGATGCGGGCCGCCAACGACGCCCGCGCCGGGGTATCATCGGACGACACGTTGCTGATCGCGGTGACGGTGTTGACCTCGCTTGGCGACGATGACCTGAGCGACCTCGGCGTCGACGCCACCGCCGAACAACAGGTCGTGCGGCTCGCCAAACTGGCGCAGGCCAACGGCATGGACGGGGTGGTGTGCAGCCCGCGCGAGATCGGACCGATCCGCGCCGCCTGCGGTGACGGCTTCAAGCTGGTGGTGCCGGGTATCCGCCCGACCTGGGCCGCGGCGGGGGACCAGAAACGGATCACCACGCCGTCGGACGCGGTCCGCGCCGGGGCGGACTATCTGGTCATCGGCCGGCCCATCACGCAAGCCGACGATCCGGTCGAAGCCGCCGAGCGCATCGCCGACGAACTGGCGGGGCTTTAAGCCGCGACCGCCTTCATCCCCATTTCCCAGAACATCTCTTCGAGGCGGGTCGCCTCGGTGAACGTCTTTTGCAGGCTCGCCATGCGCCCGGGCCCGCCGCGCTCCTTCATCAACCGGTCCAGCATCGCCCGTTCGTCGCGGGCGACGGACTGATAATCCTCGGACGCGTACATTTCGATCCACGCCAGGTACGGATTGCCCGCGACCTTGGTCGTCTTGTCGATGGCCAGCGCGTGGCCGATCTCGGCGTAGCCCAGCATACACGGCGCCAGCGCCACGTGCAGGTCCAGTAAGTCGCCTTGCAGGCCCTTTTCCAACACATAGCGTGTATAGGCCATGGTTTCCGGTTCCTCCGGCAGCGCCGCCATGTCGGCCTCGGTCAGGCCCCAATCCTTGCAGAACTCCACATGCAGCTGCATTTCGGTGTCGACGATGGCGCTGAGGCCGCCCGCGGCCTGGCGGATATCGTCGAGGGTATCGGCCTTGTAGGCGGCCAGCGCATAGGCCCGCGCGAAGTGGATCAGAAACAGGTAATCCTGTTCCAGATAGCGGCGGAAGGCGGCTTCGGGAAGGGTGCCGTCGGCGAGGCCCTTCACGAACGGATGGTCCACGTACCGGGACCAATCGGCGGCGCAGCCGCCCTGCAAGGTGTCGAATAGATCTTTGCCGCTCATGACCGCCTCCGTCGTTTCGGTTCCTTTTATATCGGGGCCGGGCTTGACGATGTCGAGCGCACCGGAGACATTCCGCCCGTTGAAGGAGTTTTGCATGCCGGTCACGGTCAAAATCTGCGGATTGCGCGAACCCGCCCACGTCGATGCCGCCGTCGAGGCGGGCGCGGGACTGACCGGCTATGTGTTCTTTCCGAAATCGCCGCGCCATGTCGAGATCGCCGACGCCCAGGCGCTGACCGCCCGGGTGCCGGAGGGCGTTGCCAAGGTGGCGCTGAACGTCGATGCGGACGACGACCTGCTGGCTGCGATCATTGCGGGGGCGGGGGTCGATACGCTGCAATTGCACGGCCACGAGACGGTGGATCGGGTGCGCGACGTCAAGGCGCGCTTCCAGCTGCCCATCATCAAGGCGTTGCCGATCGCAAATGCGGACGATGTCGCCGCGGCACGGGCCTATGACGGGGTCGCGGACATGTTGCTGTTCGACGCCAAACCGCCCAAGGACGCGACCCGGCCCGGCGGTAACGCGGTCGCCTTCGACTGGACGTTGCTGACCGGCACCGACTGGGTCTCGCCGTGGTTGCTGGCGGGCGGGCTGACGCCGGAAAACGTCGCCGATGCGGTGCGCGCCAGCGGCGCCAAGATGGTCGATGTCTCGAGCGGGGTCGAGGATGCCCCCGGGCACAAGAACAGCGACAAAATCCACGCCTTCATCGCCGCGGCGAACGCGGCGTAAGCGCGCCCTAATCCCGAGAAATCCCTGTTAAATCAGGGGGTGAGCCGTTAAGTTGCGTCCCTTGACGACAACATCCTCGGACCGGTTATGAACGAGCTCACCACCCGCAACACGCTGCGCTCCGGCGTCGACGAAAACGGCCATTTCGGCATTTTCGGCGGCCGGTTCGTCGCCGAAACCCTGATGCCGCTGATTTTGGACGTGGAAAAGGCCTACGAGGCCGCCCGCCAGGACGACGATTTCTGGGCCGAGTTCCACCGCTATATGAAGCACTACGTTGGCCGTCCGTCGCCGATGTACTTCGCCGAGCGGCTGACCGAGCGCTTCGGCGGCGCCAAGGTGTATTTCAAGCGCGACGAGCTGAACCACACCGGCGCGCACAAGATCAACAACACCATCGGCCAGATCCTGTTGGCGCGGCGCATGGGCAAGCCGCGCATCATCGCCGAAACCGGCGCCGGGCAGCACGGCGTCGCCACCGCCACCGTGTGCGCGTTGTTCGGCATGCCGTGCGTGGTCTACATGGGCGCCGAGGATATCGAGCGGCAAAAACCCAACGTGTTCCGGATGAAGCTGTTGGGGGCCGAGATCGTGCCGGTGACCGCCGGGACCGGGACCCTGAAAGACGCCATGAACGAGGCGCTGCGCGACTGGGTCGCCAACGTCGAGAGCACCTATTACCTGATCGGCACGGCGGCCGGACCGCATCCGTACCCGATGATGGTGCGCGATTTCCAATGCGTCATCGGCGACGAGGCGAAGCAGCAAATCCAAGAGATGGAAGGGCGGTTGCCCGACACCCTGGTCGCCAGCATCGGCGGCGGCTCCAACGCCATCGGCCTGTTCCATCCGTTCCTGGACGACGAGAGCGTCAAGATCGTCGGCGTCGAGGCGGCGGGCAAAGGGATTATGACCGGCGAGCACTGCGCGTCTTTGAACGGCGGCAAGCCGGGCGTGCTGCATGGCAACCGCACCTACCTGCTGCAGGACGAAGACGGCCAGATCAAGGACGGCTATTCGATTTCCGCCGGGCTCGACTATCCGGGCATCGGGCCGGAGCACGCCTGGCTGCGCGACATCGGCCGGGTCGAGTA
Organism: Rhodospirillales bacterium; assembly: GCA_965601835.1. Lineage (GTDB taxonomy): Bacteria > Pseudomonadota > Alphaproteobacteria > Rhodospirillales > Casp-alpha2 > UBA4479. The sequence continues at coordinate 2,142,218 of OZ271842.1, read as the reverse complement.
CGTGTCTGTGACGGATGCGGAAGCGCTGGAGGCGTTTCAGCTCTGCACCAAGATGGAAGGCATCATCCCCGCCCTTGAGCCGGCGCACGCGCTGGCGCATGTGGAAAAGATCGCTCCCGACCTGCCCAAGGACCACATCATCGTGATGAACCTGTGCGGCCGTGGCGACAAGGACGTGTTCGCCGTTGCCGACCGTCTTGGGTTCGGGATGTAACGCCGGTATGAGCGCGCAACCCGAAACCCGCATCGCTCGACGCTTCGCCAAGCTCCGCGCCGAGGGCCGCGCCGGTCTGGTGACCTTCACCACCGCCGGCGATCCGGATTACGACACCTCTGCCGAGATCCTCGCGGGTCTCGCCGACGCCGGCGCCGATCTGATCGAGCTTGGCGTGCCGTTCTCCGATCCGATGGCGGACGGCCCGGCGGTGCAGGCAAGCTCGCTCCGCGCCATCAAGGCGGGCATGACCTTGACCAAGACATTGAAGATGGTCGCCGACTACCGCAAAAAGGACGACGATACGCCGATCGTGCTGATGGGCTATTACAATCCGATCTACATCTACGGGGTCGAACGGTTCCTGGCGGATGCCAAGGACGCCGGCGTCGATGGGCTGATCGTGGTCGACTTGCCGCCCGAAGAAGAGCACGAACTGGCGCTGCCCGCGACCGACGCCGGGGTCAATTTCATCTATCTGACCGCGCCGACGACGACGGACGGGCGTTTGCCCCGGGTGCTGGAGCACGCCAGCGGCTTCGTCTATTTCGTCTCGATCACCGGGATCACCGGCACCCGCTCGGCGGACGCCGGCGACGTCGCCGGGCACGTGGCGCGGATCCGCAATTTCACCGACTTGCCGGTGGCGGTCGGGTTCGGCATCCGCACCCCCGAGCAAGCGGCCGAGATCGCCGCGGTCGCCGATGCGGCGGTGATCGGGTCGGCGTTTTGTGACCGGATCAAGAACAGCCTGGGCGACGACGGCACCGCCGGGCCGGAGACGGTCGAGGCCGTGCTGTCCCTGGTCCGCGATTTGGCCGCTGGCGTGCGGAGCGCATCCGACAAGGAGATGGCGTCATGAACTGGATCACAAACTTCGTCCGCCCCAAGTTGCGGGAACTGGTCGGCGGTCAGAAAGAAGTTCCGGATAACCTGTGGCATAAGTGCCCGAACTGCGGACAGATGATCTTTCACCGGGATCTGACCAAGAACCTCCAGGTCTGCCAGCACTGCAACCACCACATGCGGCTCGACCCTGAGACGCGGCTCAAACTGTTGTTCGACGGTGAAGCGTTCGAGACCGTGCCGTTGGAAAATCCGATCGACGATCCACTGAAGTTCCGCGACCTCAAGAAATATACCGACCGCATCAAGGAAGCCCGCGCCAAGACCAAGCGCGAAGACGCCATGATGGTGGCGCACGGCCAGTGCGGCGGTGTGCCGACGGTGATGGCGGCGCTCGATTTCGGGTTCATGGGCGGCTCCATGGGGATCGCGGTCGGCGATGCGATCATTGCCGCCGCCAAGAAGGCGGTTGAGCTGCGGGCACCTTTGGTGGTGCTGACGTCGTCGGGCGGCGCCCGCATGCAGGAAGGCATCCATTCGCTGATGCAGATGGCGCGCACCACGGTCGCGATCGAGGATGTGCGCGAAGCCGGGCTGCCCTATATCGTCATTCTGTGCGATCCGACCACGGGTGGGGTCTCGGCGTCGTTCGCGATGCTGGGCGATATCCAGATCGCCGAACCCGGCGCCGTGATCGGCTTTGCCGGGCAACGGGTGATCGAGCAGACCATCCGCGAGACCTTACCGGAGGGGTTCCAACGCGCCGAATACCTGTTGGAGCACGGCATGGTCGACATGGTGGTGCCGCGCAAGGACCTGGCGGCGACCTTGAGCCGGGTCATCAGCCTGCTGATGCGGCCCGTCGAGGGCAGCGACGTACCGATGGTCAAAGGCCTGATCGAAAACGTCGAGGTGATTCCGCCGGAAGATCCGGGCACCGACGACGCAGCGCTGGTCGACGCACCGGTGGTGGCCGACGCGGTGGCGCCGAAAGCGGACGAGACCGACGGTGACGGCGCCAAAAAGTGACGTCCTGTTGGCGCGGGTGCTGCGCCTTCATCCGAAACTGATCGACCTGTCCCTAGGGCGTATGCACCGCCTGCTGGCGGCGCTCGGCCATCCCGAGGAGGCCCTGCCGCCGGTGGTGCATGTCACCGGCACCAACGGCAAGGGCTCGACGTTGGCGTTCCTGCGCGCCATCTTGGAAGCGGCGGGGTATCGGGTTCATGTCTATACGTCGCCGCATCTGGTGCGGTTTCACGAGCGGATCCGCCTGGCGGGGGCGTTGATCGACGAAGATCATCTGGCCGACGCCTTGGAACGGTGCGAGCGCGCCAACGGCGAGGAGCCGATCACGTTTTTCGAGATCACCACCGCGGCGGCGTTCCTTGCCTTCACCGACACGCCCGCCGACATCGTGTTGTTGGAGAACGGCCTCGGCGGGCGGCTCGATGCGACCAATGTGGTCAAGCAGCCGGCGGCCACCGGCATCACACCCGTCGATATGGACCACCAGCAGTTTCTAGGCGACACGCTGGCCGATATCGCGTTCGAGAAGGCGGGCATCATCAAAGCCGGCGTGACCTGCGTGGTCGGCCCGCAGCAGGCCGATGCCTTCGATGTCATCCGCAACCGCGCCGCGACCCTCGGCGCGCCGGTGCTGGCGCACGGCACGGACTGGTCGGTGGAGGCCGCGGCGGACGGCATGACGCTGCGGTACGGGGCGGCTGGGCTTGCGTTGCCGCTGCCCAATCTGCCGGGCGGGCATCAGATCACCAATGCTGGGCACGCGGCGATGCTGGCCATGACCTTGACCGATTTCGCCGTGACCGACGCACACCTGTCGGCCGGCGTCGCGTCCGCCGACTGGCCGGCGCGGATGCAGCGGCTGATCCGTGGTCCGGTGATCGAAGTACTGGGGCAGCGCGCCGAGGTCTGGCTCGACGGCGGGCACAACCCGGCGGCGGGCGCGGCGCTGGCGGACTACATCGGGCGCGCATGGGCCGACGGCAAGCCGCTCGACCTGATCGCCGGGATGATCGACACCAAGGATCCCGAAGGCTACTTCCGCGCGCTCGCACCCTTCGTGCGAACGGTCCACTGCATTACCATCCCGGACGAAAAAGCCTCGATCCCGGCGGAGGTCCTGGCCGGTCACGCGCGGGCCGCGGGCCTCACCGCCGAGACCGCCGACAGCGCATCCGCCGCCGCGACCGCCATTGCCGAGGGCGAGGACACGGGCCGTGTACTGGTCTGTGGCTCGCTCTATTTCGCCGGGCATATCCTAAAAGATCACGGGTGATTTAGTCTGCTGAATTCTTCGGATTTGGTATCACGTGTGCCCAAATGTGGCCGCAAAGGCATGCACAATGTTGAGCATCGCACCGGCAATGAAGGTGTCGACCGCGTAATTCATGGGTCTACACCCATTGTTAATACAGGCGTGACAACTATGTAACGCTTAGGTGATAATTCTCCGATTCGTGGGGAGATAAGACGCAGGTTCCTATTTTGCGTTTTATGAGGAACGATCATGACATCACAACCATGGTTTAACGAGCGCAAGGCGGCGCAAATCGTAGCTTTCTTTGCTAAGATGGAAGGTGGTCGAATTGGTGTCCTTAAGGTCGTTAAGTTAGTTTATTTGTCGGATAGAGAGAGTATGGGCCGATATGGCTATCCCATGCTTAATGATCGTCTGGTGTCCATGCCGCACGGCCCAGTCAATTCAATAACTTACAATCATATCTCTGGTATGGCTGGTGAAGCCGAAGGGTGGAGTGAATTCGTTTCGTCTCGCGCTGGCAATATCGTTGGATTGGCCGCTGATTATACTGAAGATGATTTAGACGAACTTAGTGATGCTGAATTGGAAGAGCTACATGCTGTTTGGGATCGTTTCGGCGGCATGACCGGTTCGGAATTGCGAAATTGGACCCACACGAATTGTCCTGAATGGGAAGACCCTGACGGTAGTTCAGAGGCAATACCGCATGAGCGCGTACTCAAGTTTCTCGGCCATGAGAATGCAAGCGAGTTGGCAGAAGAAATAGCGGCTGAGCGCCGCATTGAAAAAGTTTTTGAAGCCTGCCGCTAAACATGGGCCTGTACTTCCCCATCAAACAGGGGACCATTTTGCTCCCATCCGGGACTTCTCACAACGAAGATCAAAAACACCTTTTCATAATTTGCACAGACCCATGCGACGAGGGTAAGCATCTTCTCGTAACTATGAGCAGCTGGCGGAACGACTTCTGTGACGCGACATGCATTCTCACGCCAGATAACTGCGAGCATAGCTTCGTAAAGCACAAGAGCTACATACTCTATCGCAAAAGCCAATTGGAGACTGCGGAGGCGCTTAAAACGGGAGTGGAAAAAGACCTGTTTGTTCCAAAGGAGTCCATGCCCGACGAGCCATTTGAGAGAATTCGGGCCGGCATTCTCCAATCGCCCTATACGCCTAGGCGATTGAAAACCTACTATAAGAAGAACGGCTAGCGCCTTCTGACACTCACTCTTCCAATATCAAACGCTCTGCTGTCATTTTTTAGTTGCGAATGATTATTAGTTGCATATATGCTCTTGCCAACGATCAAGATAAGAACAGAGAGAGCCATGCTTCGAAAAGTCAGCCCCGATTGCCCGCCGTTTCGCGATGACGCCGTATTCTGCCGCCCTGAGGTTCTGCTGCTGGAGAACCTGCGCCTGTGGTCGCAAAGCTCCGGTACCTACCCGTATATCCGCCGCCGCATGATCGAGGCGCTGGGCGAACCCAACGGGGTGCGCGCCGCCAAGGCGATCAAGATGATGGCGCATGTGCTGGGGCTGCACGCCCGGCGCACGTTTTACCTGCAATTGCCGGGCACCCGGGATGCGACGGTGGATGAGCGGGCGTTGCTGACGTTGATCGGTGCGGTCCTGCACAGCCGCCGCACCCAGGCCAACGCGGTCGCGACGTGGTTGCTGCCCTATAGTTGCCACGGCACGTTCTTGGCGGTCGCCGGCGAATTGGGCCGGGCAATGCAGGCCAGCGGGTACGAGATCGCGCCGCCCCGCGACGTGGCGCCACCCGCCGCGGCTTCGCAAAAAATGCGCGCGGTCGCTTAAGCGCTCAACCGAATTTGGAGATGCCGCCGCTCGGGCTGCTTGGCGGCGGATGCTCGGTCAAATCGGTGCCGCATTCCGGACAGATGGTGTGCCCGTGCGAGACTTTGTGATACCCGGCCTTGAGCAGTTCGGCGGCTTCGTGCGCGCTGAGGCCCAGGTCTTCCTGCAATTCCCGAAGCTCTTCCCGCTCGCGGTCGTCGACGATCCCGTCGGCGAGCACTGCGCTCACTTTCTTTTCGTATTTGATCCGCCGGTCGCGCAGCGCTTCGTTGAAGCCGGAGGCCAAAATCCCCGCCGGCAGCGCCACCATGCCGACACTGATGACGCCGATGATCGACGCGCAGATACGCCCGATCAGGGTCTGCGGCACCACGTCGCCATAGCCGATGGTGGTCATGGTCACGACCGCCCACCACAAGGCATGCGGGATCGAGGCGAACTGCTCCGGCTGCGCTTCGTGTTCCGCAAGGTACGTGACGCTGGCGGCGACCACGATCATCATCAGCAGCACGAACAACGCCGCCGAGATAATCGGCCCCTCGTTCTTCAGAACCTGCAGCAACAGGTTCATGGAACTGGCGTAGCGGGTCAGGCGGAACGCCCTGAGCAACCGCAGGGCCCGCAGCATCCTGAGGTCCGCGCCGATCAATCCGCCCAGATAGAACGGCAGCAGCACGATCAGATCCAACAGCGCCAGCGGCGACAGCATGAACCGGAACCGGCCGGTGACCGGGTCCCGGTAGCGCGGGTTGTCGCTTTCCACCGCCGACCAGACGCGGAGCAGGTATTCGATAGTGAACACGATGACGGAGAATATCTCGAAGGCGTCGAAGTAGGGCCCGTAGGCGGCGTAGACCTTGGGCATGCTCTCGAAGATCACCGCGACCACGTTGAGCGAAATCAACGAGATGATGAACACGTCGACCGCCCGCGCCAGGCGCTCTTGGTGTTCGTGTCCGGCGTCCAACAGCAAGTAGACGTGCTTGCGTTTGGTCAAAGTGCGGTCCCCCGTCGTGATCGTGTGCCGCTACGTTACCGGCATCGGGCGGCGGCGCAAAGCCTTGCAATGTAATGCTTTGTTATCCGCGTTTGAGCGCGGCCAGCGCCAACAGCACCCAGCCGCCGATCATCATAAAACCACCGGCCGGTGCCGCGCCGACCACCGGGATGGTTTGGCCCAAAACGAAGTAATAGAGCGTGCCGGAAAACAGGAACGCACCCGCCAGGAACATCCACCCCGCCGCCAACGCCATGAAGGCCGCCATGCCGTCCCGCCGGGTCGCCATCCATGCCGCGGCGATCGCGCCCAACACATGCCACATCTGATAGCGCACGCCGGTTTCCCAATAGGCGATGATCTCCGGTGCCGCGTCGATGCCGTGCGCCCCATAGGCGCCGAGCGCCACCGCCAGCCCGCCCATCAGCGCCGCGGCGGCGATCAGGATGTCGGCACGCCTCATGCGAGCGGCTCCATCCGGCGAATTTCCGCGAGCAACGCCTCTTCGAAACCTTCCGGGCCGTCGACCGCGTCGGCGAAGCTGAGCACGTCTTTTTCCAGGATGCCGATGGTGTTCGCAGGGTCGTACCCTTCGCGGCCCCAATCGATTTTACTGAGGTTATCGCCGTACCACGTGCTGCCGGAACTTTGTCGCATGATCTCCAATAGGGTCTCTTCCGCCAATCCATAGGTTGCCGCCGCCGCCAGCGCCCGGCGCACGGCGACCACCCCGGCGATCCCGACCAGGTTGTTGCAGACCTTGGCCGCCGCCCCGGTGCCGACGCCGCCGACCCGGTGCACATGGTCGCCCATGGCCTGGAACGCGGGCATCAAAGGCTCCACGCCCGTCCTGTCGCCGCCGACCATGAACGTGAGCGAGCCGTCACGGGCCCGGTGCGGCGCACCGGACATGGGCGCGTCGATCAGCGTCACGCCCGCCGGCACGCGGGTCGCGACATCGGTGATGTAGCGGGGCGACAATGTGCTCGACAACACGATGGTGCGCGGACGCGGATCGCGGGTCAGCACGGCTTGGGTATCGAACAGGACCGCTTCGGTCTCTTTGATATCACGGACCACGGAAATCAAAACGTCGCCGTGCGCCGCCAACGCCGCGGGGTCTTGGGTCATATGCCGGGCGAAGCTGTCGAAATCGCTTAAGGGACGGACGTCGTAGCCGAGCACGTCAACCCCGGCGGCGACCAGGTTTTCCGCCATGGGCCGCCCCATGGCGCCGAGACCGGCGAACGCGATCTTCACCGGGGCAATCCGGCTTCGGCGATCAGATGCCGGAACAGGTTGAGGTTCGGATCGCCGTCGGCCAGGAAAAACTCCGGGTGCCATTGCACCCCCAGCGCGAAACGCCGGTCCGGCAACTCGATCGCCTCAACGATGCCGTCGGGCGCGCGGGCGCTGACGGTGACGGTATCCGGCACGTCCTTCAGCGCCTCGTTATGCGCGGTGTTGACGGCGATCTCAGGTGCGCCCGCGATATCGGCAAGGCGCGTGCCCGCGACGATGGCGACCGGATGCGCGGCCTGTTCGGCGGGCTTTTCGTTCAGGTGGTCGACGGCGCAATCGAGCTCGTTCGCGATGTCGCGGTGCATGGTCGCGCCGCGGCTGGCCGCCATCACCTGCATCCCGGCGCAGATGCCAAGGGTCGGCAGGTCCCGTTCCAAGGCATCCGCCATCAGGCCGCGTTCGAACGCATAGCGCGGGTGCGCGACGCTGCCGTCGGGCGCGTCGCCATAGACCTCCGGCGGGAACGGATAGAACCCGCCCGGCACGATCAATCCGGCACTGGCGCTCAAATACTCGCCCCTCGCCGCCTCGATATATGGAATGCCCATGGGCAGGCCGCCCGCCTGCCAGACCGCATCGAAGTACGCGGTCCGGAGCGCATAGTGCGGCCGGGACGAGAACGAGCCTTGTTCCGCGTAATCCAACAACACGCCGATGACGGGACGGTGCGACATGGGATGAGTCTAGGACGCCGGTGTTTTGAAAGAAAGACTGTGCTTCGGCACGAGAGTTCCTTCTCCCACCTGGGAGAAGGACAGGATGAGGGGATTGTCGCCGCAAACAGGATTCCGACCGGATACCCCCTCACCCTGGCCCTCTCCCCGGGGGAGAGGGAAATCGCGGTGATTACTCCCCCGCGGATTTGAGGGTCGCGGCGTCGTCCGCCGATACCGGGTGTTCCAGCTTGCCGACCATTTCCTTCGGCACCACTTGCCAGAACTTGGGCAACTCCCGCTCCCATGCGTTCAACAGGCGCAGGCCGTGCCGCGAATGGGTGCGTTTGACGTGTTGCTGCACTTGGACTTTCAGCACGTCGGCCCAGTACTCGGTCTCGATCCGTTGCCACAGCACGGTTTCCGGATTGGCCTGGTGTTCGAAGGTGCCGTCTTCGTCGTACACGAACGCCATGCCGCCGGTCATCCCGGCGCCGAAGTTGGCGCCGACGGAGCCCAGGATGCTGATCAGGCCACCGGTCATGTATTCGCAGCCGTTGGAGCCGCAGCCCTCGATCACCGCATTGGCGCCGGAGTTCCGCACCGCGAACCGCTCCGCCGCTTGCCCCGCCGCGAACAACCGTCCGGCGGTGGCGCCATACAGCACGGTGTTGCCGATGATGGTGTTCTTCTCCGATTCCAGCGGGCTGGAGACCGTCGGCCGCAGCACGATGGTGCCGCCCGACAATCCCTTCCCGACGTAGTCGTTGGCGTCGCCGAGGACTTCGAGGCACAGCCCCTTGACCGCGAACGCGCCCAGCGATTGCCCAGCCGAGCCGCGCAGCCGTACCGTCAGGTGGTTGTGGTCCAGCTTGTCCATGCCGAAGCGCCGCGTGATCATCGAGCTGGTGCGCGCGCCGACGGCCCGGTGCGTGTTGCGCACCGCGTAGGTCAGCTGCATTTTCTCGCCGTGATCGAAGGTCGGCTGCGCGTCGGCGATGATCTGCGCATCGAGCGTGTCCGGCACTTCGTTCCGGCCTTCGCCGGCGTAGTGGCGCGGATGCCCGCCGTGGTCCGCCTGTTGCAGCAGTGGGTTGAGGTCCAGATCATCCAGGTGATCGGCGCCGCGGCTGACCTGCGCCAGCAGGTCGGAGCGGCCGGTGATTTCTTCCAGTGTCGAATACCCCAACTCGGCGAGGATTTCAGACACCTCCTCGGCGATGAAGCTGAACAGGTTGACGACTTTTTCCGGGGTGCCGCCGAATTTCTCGCGCAGCGCTTCGTCCTGGGTGCAGACCCCGACCGGGCAGGTGTTGGAGTGGCATTGCCGCACCATGATGCAGCCCATCGCCACCAGCGACGCAGTGCCGATGCCGAACTCGTCGCCCCCCAGCATCGCCGCCATAACGACGTCGCGGCCGGTTTTGAAACCGCCGTCGACCCGGAGCTTCACCTTGTGCCGCAAACGGTTGAGGGTCAGCACCTGGTTGGCTTCGGACAGACCCATTTCCCACGGGATGCCGGCGTACTTGATGGAGCTTTGCGGGCTCGCGCCGGTGCCGCCGTCGTGTCCGGAAATCAGGATCACGTCGGCTTTCGCCTTGGCGACGCCCGCGGCGACCGTGCCGACGCCGGACCGCGCCACCAGTTTGACACAGACGCTGGCGTCCGGGTTGATTTGCTTGAGGTCGTAGATCAGCTGCGCCAGATCCTCGATCGAATAGATGTCGTGGTGCGGCGGCGGGCTGATCAGGGTTACGCCCTCGGTCGAGTGGCGCAATTTGGCGATCATCGACGAGACCTTGAAGCCGGGCAACTGGCCGCCTTCGCCGGGCTTGGCGCCCTGGGCGATCTTGATCTCGATCTCGCGGCAGTTGTTGAGATACTCCGCCGTGACGCCGAAGCGGCCGGAAGCGACCTGTTTGATGGCGCTCGACGGGTTGTCGCCGTTCGGGCGCGGTTGGAACCGGGACGGGTCCTCGCCGCCTTCGCCGGAATCGGATTTCGCGCCGATCCGGTTCATGGCGATCGACAGGGTCTCGTGCGCTTCCGGGCTCAGCGCACCCAGCGAAATCCCCGGCGCCACCAGCTTCTTGCGGATCTCGGTGACGCTTTGCACCTGATCGACCGGAATGCTGACGCGGTCCGGTTTGAAGTCCAACAGATCGCGCAGGAAGATCGGCGGGCGCGCGTGCACGCCGTCGCTGTAGCGCTTGTAGAGGGAATAGGATTCCGAGCCGACCGCCGACTGCAACACGTGGATCAGCTTGCCGTCATGGCCGTGCCGCTCGCCGCCGGCGCGGAACTTGTAAAACCCGCCGACCGGCAGCGGCACCGCTTCGGGCGTGAAGGCTTTTTCGTGCATTTCGCGGACCTTGCGCTTGATGCCCGACAGCCCGATGCCGGAAATCCTGGACGACATGCCGGGGAAGAACTCGGCGACCAACGCGCGGGACAGGCCGACAGCTTCGAAGCAGTAGCCGCCCCGGTACGAGCTCAGCACCCCGATGCCCATTTTCGACATGATCTTCAACAGACCGTTGTCGATGGAGGTTTTGAAGTTCCGCACCGCGCTGGCGGTGTCCATTTCGCCCAGCAGGCCGCGGCGGTGTTTCTCGTAGATCGCTTCCTCGGCCAGGTACGCATTGACCGTGGTCGCACCGACGCCGATCAGCACGGCGAAGTAATGCACGTCCAGGCATTCCGCCGAGCGCACGTTGATCGACGTGAAGGTCCTAAGCTCCTCGCGCACCAGATGGGTGTGCACGCCGCCTGCGGCCAGGATCATCGGCACCGGCGCGCGGGTTCCGTCGGTCGCCATATCGGTCAGAATCAGGTGCGTCTTGCCGGCGCGGACCGCGGCCTCGGCTTCGGCGCGGATCCGGTCCAGCGCCGCGGTCAGCGAGCCCGGGCCGCTCGGATCGAAGGTGCAGTCGATCTCGGTCGCGGTGTCGCCCATGTATTTGCGCATGGCGTCGAACGCGGCGTTGGTCAGCACCGGGCTTTCCAATTGCAGCAGTTCGCACTGCGACGGGTCTTCGTCGAGGATATTGCCGAGGTTGCCCAAGCGCGTTTTCAGCGACATCACCCGGCGTTCGCGCAAGCTGTCGATGGGCGGGTTGGTGACCTGGCTGAAGGCCTGGCGGAAGAAATGGTGCATGCCGCGGTACATGTCGGACAGCACGGCGACCGGCGCGTCGTCGCCCATGGAGCCGACGGCTTCCTTGCCGTCCTCCAACATCGGATGAAGGATCATTTCCATGTCCTCCATCGACAGGCCGAAGCAATGCTGGCGCCGGTGCAGGTCCTCGGCACCGAACTCGGCACCCTTCACGGGCGCGCCGCCGACGATGTCGTCCAACACCTCGGTGTGCTTGATCCAATCGGCGAACGGTTGGCGCGCCGCGGTCAGGTCCTTGATCTCGCGGTCCAGATAGAATTTTCCGTCTTGGAAATCGACGCCGATCATCTGGCCCGGACCGACCCGGCCCTTGGCGGTGATGTTCTCCTCGGCGATCTCGACCATGCCGATTTCCGAGCCGACCACCAGCACGCCGTCGGCGGTGGTGACGTAGCGCATCGGGCGCAGGCCGTTGCGGTCCATGCCGGCGACCACCCATCGGCCGTCCGACGCACAGATCGCCGCCGGGCCGTCCCACGGCTCCAACACGGCGTTGCAGTAGCCGAACAGCGCCTGGTGGCTTTCCGGCATCATGGCGTTCTGGGCGATGGATTCCGGGATCGTCATGGCCTTGACCATCGGCGCCGGACGTCCGGCGCGGCACAGCAATTCGAACACGCTGTCCAAGGCTTCGGAATCCGACGCGCCCGCCGGCACGATCGGTTTCAGGTCGTCGATGGCGTCGCCGAAGGTCGGCGCGGCCATCTTCGGCTCGTGCGCCTTCATCAGCTTCACGTTGCCGGTCAGCGTGTTGATCTCGCCGTTGTGCGCGAGCATCCGGAACGGCTGCGCCAGTCGCCAGGTCGGGAAGGTGTTGGTCGAATAGCGCTGGTGATAGATCGCGAAGTTGGAGATGAACCGCTCGTCCAACAGGTCCGGATAGAACACCGTTAGCTGCTCGGCCAGGAACATGCCCTTGTAGATGACCGAGCGGCAGCTCAGCGAACAGATATAGAAGTCGTTGATGTGCTCGCCCAGCACCCGCTTCTCGATGCGGCGGCGCACGGCGTAGAGATCGCGCTCGAAATCCTCGTAAGAAATGTCCGGCGTGGTCGCCAGCATGATCTGTTCGATCTCCGGCCGGGTCTCGTTCGCTTTCTCGCCGATCACGTCGACGTTCACCGGCACCTGCCGCCAACCGTAAATGCGATACCCGGCGCGGAGGATTTCCTGCTCGACGATGGTGCGGCAGACCTCCTGCGCACCCAGGTCGGTCTTCGGCAGGAACACCATGCCGACCGCGATCTTGTCGTCGGCGGGCTCGTGCCCGGTGTGGCGGATGTGCTCCTTGAAGAACTCCCACGGAATCTGCACGTGGATGCCGGCGCCGTCGCCGGTCTTGCCGTCGGCGTCGACCGCCCCCCGGTGCCACAGTTTCTTGAGCGCATCGATCCCCATCTCGACAACGCGGCGGTTCGGCGTGCCGTCGATGGCGGCGATCATGCCGACGCCGCAGGATGCATGCTCGTCCGCCGGGTCGTAGAGGCCGTTCGCCTCCAGGTGCTTGGCGTTCTCCTGCCAGTGCTTTACGAACTCGGCGCCGGTTTCGATTTTCTTGTCGCTCATATCACTCATCCCTCGTCACCCGGGCCGCCGGCTTGTTGCGCGGCGACCATGGCGAACACTTCTTCGCCGGTCATGGCCGGGATATCCCCGGCGAAGGCGTAATAGCCCGGCTTTTCGTCGATAAAGATCTGTTCCTTCAGCACCAGCGCGGATTGGTCATCCAGCGCGCCGGCGTGCAGGTAGTAGTCGGGCATCTCGCCCTTGATCCGGTAGAACAGGCTGCTGCCGCACACCTTGCAGAACCCGCGCTCGGCCCAGTCCGAACTGTCGTACCAGGTCATGTACTCCTCACCCTCGATCGTGGGCGCGGCGGACAGGTGGATCGCCATGCCCGGGCTGCCGGTCCAGCGGCGGCACATGTTACAATGGCAGGCACCGACCTCGGTCGCATCGCCGTCGATGCGAAAGGTCACCTTGCCGCAGAGGCAGCGTCCGGTTGCGCTCATTGGGCGGTCCTCCCGGTCTCGTCTTCCGGTTGCGGCGCATACATGGCAAAGACCTCGGCGCCGGTCATCGACGGGATGTCGCCCGCGAATGCGTAAAACGCCGGCTTCTCGTCGATGAAATATTCCAGGTGCAATTTAAACGGGCTCTGATCGTCGAAGGCCCCGGCATTGATCGAATAGACCGGCTGGTCGCCCTTGGTTCGATAGAACAAGGAACTGCCGCAGACGGCGCAGAAGCCGCGCTCCGCCCACTCGGAGCTGTCGTACCAACTGAGGTTCTCTTGCCCGTCGATGTCGACCGCGTCCTGCAAGAAGACGGACATCGCCGGGCTTCCGGACCAGCGCCGGCACATGTCGCAATGGCAGACGGCGACCTCTTCGACCGGTTCTTGGGTCGAAAATCGCACCTTACCGCAGAGACAGCGTCCGGTTGCCGACATCGCCCGTCCCTCAGGCCGCCGCTTTTTCGGCGGCTTTTTGTTGCATGTAGGCGTGCATGCCGTCGGCGGCGTCGCGGCCGTCCTTGATCGCCCACACCACCAGCGATGCGCCACGATAAATGTCGCCGGCGGCGAACACGCCGTCCAGGTCGGTCATCCGGGTGGTCTCGTCGACGGTGATGGTGCCCCACCGCGAGACCGGCAGCGCCGGCTCGTCGAACAGGGTCGGCAGGTCCTCGGGATCGAAGCCGAGCGCCTTGATCACCAAGTCTGCGTCCATCGTGAACGAGGACTCGGGGATCGGTTCCGGCGTCTGCCGGCCGGTGATGTCGGCGACGCCGAGGTGCATCCGGTGCGCTTGCACGCTTTCGACGACCTCGTCGCCGTGGAACGCTTCGGGGGCCGACAGCCAGACGAATTCGACGCCCTCTTCCTCGGCGTTGCTGACCTCGCGCTGCGAGCCCGGCATGTTGGCGCGGTCGCGGCGGTACAGGCATTTGACCGATTTCGCGCCCTGGCGCACGGCGGTGCGGACGCAATCCATGGCGGTGTCGCCGCCGCCGATGACGACGATGTTCTTGTCCTTGGCGTTCAGCGTGCCGTCGTCGAATTCCGGCACGTCGTCGCCGAGACCCTTGCGGTTGCTGGCGGTCAGGAATTCCATGGCCGGAATGATGTTGCCGAGGCCCGAGCCCGGCGCCGACAGTTCGCGCGGCTTGTAGACACCGGTCGCGATCAGGATGCTGTCGTGTTTGTCGCGCAGTTCCGCCAACGTGGCGTCGCGGCCGACCTCGAAATTCTTGTGATAGACGATGCCGCCGTCTTCCAACAATTGCGTGCGGCGCTCGACCACGTCTTTTTCCAGCTTGAAGTTGGGAATGCCGTAAATCATCAGGCCGCCCATGCGGTCGTAGCGGTCGTATACGTGCACCTCGTAGCCCAGCGTACGCAGCTGATCCGCCGCCGCCAGCCCGCCCGGGCCGCCGCCGACGATTCCGACCGACATGCCGAGATCGGCGCGCGGTTCCGGCGCCTTGACCCAGCCGTTTTCCCACGCCGTGTCGGTGATGTGCTTTTCGATGGCGCCGATCGTGACCGTGCCGTGGCGCGATTGTTCCAACACGCACGAGCCTTCGCACAACCGGTCTTGCGGGCAGATGCGGCCGCACACCTCGGGGAAGGTGTTGGTGGCCTGGCTGACCTGATAGGCCTCTTCCATGCGGCCCTCGGTCGCGAGGCGCAGCCAATCGGGAATGTTGTTCTGCAACGGGCAATGCACCTGACAGAACGGAATGCCGCACTGTTCGCATCGGGACGCCTGCGCGACCGCCCCTTCGGCGGAGTACGCATCGTAGATCTCGTCAAAATCGGTGCGGCGGGTTTCCGCGTCCCGTTTGTCGGGCATGGACCCGTCGATCCGCACGAATTGCTGCATTTTATCCGGCATGGCCGTCTTCTCCCGATGTCGCAGGGGCCTTGTCTCGGCCCTCCGCAGATTGACAGGCCGCCGGAACAGGGCGTCCCAGGCGGCCAATCAGTGCATATCCATAATTAGGTCAGCATCTTTTACCGATTTGGGACAATCTCCGCAAGCGAAGAATAGATGACCAACTCAATTCGCAAGAATCTGTCCCGAAACGGAATAAATCGTCCCGAAACGAGACAAAATTGTCATTTGTACCGACTGAAGGGACGCGGTATGTCTCACTACAGGTTGTGGGGAGCCTCGAATGCCGCTGCTACATCTCGCGATTCTCGCTGTCGTTCAGGGGATTACGGAGTTCCTGCCGATCAGTTCCTCAGGGCACTTGGTTTTGGTGCCGGCGTTCCTCGGCTGGCCGGATCAAGGGCTGATGATGGACGTCGCGGTCCATGTCGGGACCCTGTTTGCGGTGTTGCTGTATCTGTACCGGGATGTCGGCGCGATGCTGGGCGGGCTCGGTCGGGCGATGCGCGGCCGCCGCGACCCGGGGGCCAAGTTGGCGGGTCTGTTGGTGTTGGGGACGATCCCCATCGTCGGCGCGGGGTATGCCCTGCACACTTATGCGCCCGGTATGTTCCGCAGCCTCGAAGTGATCGCCTGGACCACCCTTGGGTTCGGCGTGCTGTTGTATATTTCCGACAAGATCGGCATGACCGTGCGGCGGGTAGAGCATCTTGGCATCGGCGATGTGCTGGTGATCGGCCTGGCGCAATGCCTGGCATTGATCCCGGGGACCAGCCGCTCCGGCATTACCATGACGGCCGCCAGGTTTCTCGGCATGGAACGGACGGATGCGGCCCGGTTCTCGCTGCTGCTGTCGATCCCGACGATCGTCGCCGCGGGCAGCCTCAGCGGTTGGGATTTGTATCAAAGCGGCGACGTGCAGCTGGCCTGGGACGCGGCGATCGCGGCGGGCTTCGCCTTCGTCTCGGCATTGATCGCCATCGCGCTGATGATGGCGTGGCTGCGCCGGGCGTCCTTCACCCCGTTCGTCATCTATCGGATTTTCCTCGGCGGTGTGCTGTTGGCCGTCGCCTATGGCATGAGCTGAGCTAGCTCGCGACTTTCGCTTCCGCGACGGTCCGCTCCGGCGGGACGAAAACCGTAAACGTCGATCCGCCTGAAAGTACGTTCGACGATGTCGTTTTTGACGGTCAATGGTTGCCCCTCGCGACCGATCGATCCTAATGGGGTGTAACGGTAGACGGCATTTGTGGCTGATACGTAGGGCACAGGCGTTTACCTGCGGCCCTCGACGGGGGATACTCGGTGTGCAACGGGTGGGGGATTGCCGTGAAGTTCTTGTTGGTCGACGACGATGTCAGCTTGCTGCGCTTGATGGGCGCACTGTTGGAGCATGCCGGGCACGAAGTGCATCTGTCTCATGCGGCGCGTTCCGCGATCATCGATTCCGCCGAGATCGACTTCGATTACCTGATCACCGATTTGGAAATGCTGGGGATGGACGGCGAGGAACTGATCGCCGACATCCAGAAAGAACTGGGCCTCAGCCTGTCCAAGGTCATCGTCGTTTCGGGCTCCGCGGACGCGGAGACGGCGGACCGGATGCGCGGCTTAGGCATCGCCGCCTTCATCGAAAAACCGATCAACCCGGAAACCTTCGCGACCGAGATCACCCGCGCCGCCGCGGCCTAGGCTGCGCCGGGGCGGATCACGTAGCCGATGCCCGCGTCGGCCGCCGCGCGCAGCAGGGTCTCCGACCGGACACCCCGGACGTACAGATGCGTCGCATAGGGCGCCGCCGTTTCGGCGAAGCGGGCCAGCGCCTCCGCCGCCCCCGCCTCGTCCACCAGCGCATCGGGAACCGCGACACCGGCCCAACCAACCGTCTTGCCGCGGATCAAGCGAATGTGCGGATGGTGTAAATCGAAACACACGGCAACCTTATCCAGCTGGCCCGCGACCGGCGCCAGCACGTCGTTAAAAGACGAGAACTTCCGGGGCGAGGGGATGTCGGCGATTTCCATCACCAGCGCCGACGCCTGTCCGGCGCTGCAATTGCGCCACAGCTTAATCAGGTCGTCGCGGAGCCGGGTGTTGGTGTGGCTCCAATACTGGGTTTGCGCGAACACCAGGTCTGCGGCCGGCGCGTCGGCGTCGGTCAACAGGCGGCGGCCCAACAACACGGATGCTTGATCCAGGGCGACCGCCAGCGGCTCGTCCGCCATGTCCTCGAACAGGCGGGTCCGGGGGCCGGCGTTTTTCGGGTCGCGGGCGGCGACGGTATATCCGGCGATGCGCCGTTGCCCGATATCCCAAATCGTTTCCTGGCCGACGTCCATGTCCTGCGCCCGAAGCCGCGCCGCGGTCACGTCGCTGACGATGGCGTGCCAGTCGGCCCAGGTCTTATCGTGGCGGATCGGCGCGAACCCCGCCGCGCCGTCGCTCTCGGCGGGACCGTCCGCAGCGGTCTGATCCGACGCCGTGGCTAGGTTGAGGCGCTCGTACAGCGTCTCAAGATCCTCGATCTCCTGCAGGGCGATTTCGCCATCGACGGTGGCCACGGCCGTTTCCACGGTCACCTTGCCCGCCAGACGCGCGTCGCCGCGCAGGAACTCCTCGATCTTGGCGCGGATCAGGCCGCACTTGATCTCCGCCTCCATCGGGGCCACCGACGAAAAAACCAAGATGTATGCGCATTCGCCGAGCCGCCAATGGCTGTCGCCGGCGGAGAGATACTGCGTGATGCTGCTCTCGATGACCCGCTCCATGCGTTCTTGGTAGCGGGCCCACTTGTCGCCCAATTCACGGCGCAGTTCGTCGAAACGGAGTGCCTGAACCCGACCGGCGATCGGCTGCCCGCCATGTTTCTGCAGATGGCTGAGGGCGGCTTCCAGCTCCCGGACCACGGCGCCGCTATCGATCGCCGTCTGCGCCGCCGCCGGTGCCTTGGGGGCGGTCTCCGGCTCGGGCGCGGCCGCCTTCTTGGCGCGCGGCTTTCGCTTTTGATCCCCCTTGAACCAGGATGCGACCCGGTCCAGTGGACCGGGTTTGCTTTTCTCAGACGACATAACCGAACCCCCGTCACCCCGGTATCAGCGATACCATTGTTCCCGGGGCCTCGCCAAGGGCCGCTCAGCCATCGCTGCCGGGAACCGCGTCCGCGATCTCGGCGGCGACGCTCGGCACCGCACGGGCGACCGCATCCGACAGCCCGTCGCCGTAGCTGAAATCCGCACCCTCGATCCCCCAGAGACGGAGTGTTTCCGGCAGCTGCCCCAGCGCGCGCGCCGTCTCCACGGCTTCGGCAACGCCAAAGGCGTGACTGGTATGCAGGAACGTGCCCCGCGGCACCGGCGCGGCGATGGCATCGAGCCGGAGGATCGTGCCGGGGGCACCGTTGCCCTGGGTCGCGTCGATCACGTGCACGTTTTTCTGTCCCTCCCACAGATCGATCAGCCGGGCGCAGTCGCCGGCGATCTCGATCCGCGCGACCGCGGCGTCCTGCGCCGCCAAGGCGTCCAACACCGCGGGCCCCGCGCCGTCGTCGCGCCGCGCCCGGTTGCCGACGCCGATCACCAGCGAGAAATCACTCACGGTCGATGGTCAGTTTCAGGAAATGGGTCGCGCACGAAATGCACGGGTCGTAGTTGCGGATGGTCTGCTCGCAGCGCCATTTCAGCGCCTCGTCGTCCATATCCAGGTTGGCCGACACCACCCCGTGCAGGTCGGCTTCGATCTGTTTTTGGTTTTGCGAGGTCGGCGGCACGATGTTGGCGCGTTCGATCCGGCCCTCGGCATCGAGCCGGTACCCGTGATAGCAAATCCCCCGCGGCGCTTCGGTGCAGCCGAACCCTTCGCCGGCGCCGATGGTGACCTCGGCGGCGGGGGCTGCGGGCGGCACGTAGCCTTCGATCAGCCGCTTGGCTTCCTCGCAGGCGTAATACACCTCGACCATGCGGACCAGAATGCTCTTGTAGGGGTTGTCGACCCGTGCGCCGAGGCCGCAGTCGTCGGCGAGCTCCCGGGCCGCCGCCGACAGCTGCGCCACATTGTTGTTATAGCGTGCGATGGGTCCGACCAGATACGCCGGATCGCCGTCAACGGCGCGGCCGTGCAGGGCGTTGGAATGGGCGACGTGCTCCTCGGCGAAGTGGGTCTCGAACTCGGCGACGGTGATGTCGAGGCCCCGGTCCGACACGATGCGGCCGTCCTCGATGGCATAAACATCAGGGTGTTTCAGGGACACGCAGTGATAGTCCTGCTCGAATGCCGGAAAATCGAACCCGGCGAACGCCATGGCCAATTCCCTGGATGCGGCCAGCGCCCAATCGAGCCGCGGCAGCAATTCGGCCAGCGCATCGGTGGCGGGGGCCTTGTAGAACCCGCCGACCTTGAGGTTGACCGGATGCACCGCGCGCCCGCCGACGGCCTCCAGGATATCGTTGCCGAGCTTCTTCAACTGCAGCGCTTTTTTGACCAGCTCCGGGTTGTCGCGCGCGATCAGCAGCGCATCGTCGAGGCCGAGGAAATCCGGCGCGTGCAACATGGCGGCGTGCAGCACGTGGCTTTCGATCCACTCGCCGCAATAAATCAATCGGCGAAGGGCGGCGATCTCCGGGCCGACGGTGACGCCGAGCGCATCTTCCATCGCCTGCGACGCGCCCATCATGTAGGCGATCGGGCAAATGCCGCAGATCCGCGCCGTGAGGTCCGGCGCGTCCGAATACATGCGCCCTCGCAGCAGTGCCTCGAAGAACCTGGGCGGCTCGAAAATCCGGAATTTCAGGTCCTTGATCTCGCCGTCCTTGACCCGGACATAGAGCGCACCCTCGCCCTCGACCCGGGCCAGGGCATCGACCTTGATGGTGCGGGTTTGCGGCTCAGTCATGGGGCTCTCCTGCTTGGCGGAACGCCTTGGCGCCGCCGGAAATGCCGCGGAACAGGTCCGCGACTTGGCGCGGCTCGGCGCTAATCTCGGTGGTCATCCATTGCGCCAGGCTGCGCGTGTTGGGCGTTTCTTTGGGCCCGAAGCAGCCGTAGCACCCGCGTCCCAGCGACGGACACAGGTTGCCGCAGCCGGCCTGGGTCACCGGGCCGAGGCACGGCGTCCCCCGGCTGACCATGACGCAGACGGTGCCCGCGCGCTTGCATTCGATGCATTGGCTATAGGCGGGCACGTTGGGCGCGCGTCCGTGCAGGTGCGCCGCGATGACGTCCAGCAACTGATATTTGTCGATCGGGCAGCCGCGCAGTTCGAAATCCACCGCCACGTGATCGGCGATCGCGGTGGATGTCGCCAGGGTCTCGATGAAGTCGGGCCGGGGATAGACGATGCGGGTGTACTCCTCCACGTCGGCGAAGTTCCGCAGCGCCTGGATGCCGCCGGACGTGGCGCAGGCGCCGATGGTGATCAACGTCTTGGATTGGCGGCGGACCTTCTGGATGCGCGCGGCATCGTCCGGCGTGGTGATCGACCCCTCGACCAACGACACGTCATAGGGGCCCTTGATCTCGGCCCGGGTTGCTTCCAGGAAGTAGGCGATCTCCACCGCGCCCGCGACCTGCAGCAACTCGTCCTCGCAGTCCAGCAGGCTGAGCTGGCAGCCGTCGCACGACGAGAATTTCCAGACCGCGAGCTTAGGGCGTTTGGCTGCGTTCTTTGCCATGGTCAAAGCTCCCGCACGGTCATGTGTTTGGCCACGTCGGCGTGGGAAAACACAGGCCCGTCCTTGCACACGAAGTGGCCGCCGAATTGGCAGTGGCCGCAGAACCCGACGGCGCATTTCATGTTGCGCTCCAACGACACATGGATGTCTTCAGGGTTCAGGCCGGCCGCTCGCAGCGCCTGGACGGTGAAGTGCATCATGATTTCCGGCCCGCACACCATGGCCACCGTATCGGCGGGCGAGAATGCTGCGATGTTGACCAACTTCGGCACCACGCCGACCTTGCCGGCCCAGCGGGCGTCGGCCTGATCGACGGTGACGTCGACGTAAAGGTCGAACCGGGCGCGCCATTGCATCAGCTCCTTTTGAAACAGGATGTCGGCGGGCGTGCGGGCGCCATACAGGATCGCGACCCGGCCGTAGTCGTGCCGGTGATTGAGAATGTGATAAATCGCCGGGCGTAGCGGCGCGAGGCCGACACCGCCGGCGACGATCACCACGTCGTGGCCCCGGGCCTGTTGCATCGGCCAGGCGGAGCCGAAAGGACCGCGCACGCCGACCATGTCGCCCGCGCGCAATTCCTGCAGCCGGTCGGTCACCGC
This sequence comes from Rhodospirillales bacterium, assembly GCA_965601835.1. Taxonomy (GTDB): domain Bacteria; phylum Pseudomonadota; class Alphaproteobacteria; order Rhodospirillales; family Casp-alpha2; genus UBA4479. Next base: position 2,120,748 of record OZ271842.1, on the reverse strand, counting down.
GCCCACGGCGCGAATGGTGTGAACCAATTTGCCGGACGCGGGGTCGCCGCTGACGCTGATCGCCGACTCGCCGACGCCGAAGGCGTACAGCATGTTGAACTGGCCGGGCGCGAAGGCGTACCCGCCGCCGTCCTCCGGGGCGAGTTCCAGCGTGAACGTGTCCGCCAATTCCCGCCGCCGCTTGATGATGCGGAACGGTCTTGGCCGCATCGGGTCCGTGGGCGGCGGCATGGCCGTATGTGCGCGCGCGGCGTCCATCACCGCGTCGGCCCATAGAGGTCGAGCAACCGCATGCGCGTCGCCTGCATCCGTTCGGCCATGATCGGGGTGAAGCGCTTGAACAACTCGTAACCCAACGAATGGTCGTCCTCGCATTTGCCGCGCAGGCACGTCGCGTCCATGCTCAGCGCCCGGCACATGTTCTTGGCGCGGACGTCGAAGGTCCACTCGTAGGGCGGTATCATCCAGTTCCAGCCGAACACTTCACCCTCGTGCAGGCTCTCGACCAGCAGCGATTCCCGCCCGGGGATCGGGAATTCCAACACCACGGAGCCGTGGCGGATCAGATAGAACTTGTCCGCCGGCTGGCCGGCGCGGGCCAGATATTCGCCCGCCGCGAAACGGTGATTGGCGGCGCAGCCCGCCAGAAGTTCGCGGTACCCGTCGCTCCAATCGGCGAAGAACGGATGCGCCTCCAACAGTTTTTCCAGGCCTTCGATCTCGACCATGTCAGGCTCCTTCCTCCCGCGATTTCAGGGCGCGGGCTTCCTCGGTGATGTCGATGCCGACCGGGCACCAGGCGATGCAGCGGCCGCAGCCGACGCACCCCGATGTGTCGAACTGGTCGTGCCAGTGCGCCAGCTTGTGGGTCATCCATTGCCGGTAGCGCGCGTTGCCGCCGCGCCGAAGCGCGCCGCCGTGCACATAGCTGAAATCCAGGGTGAAACACGAATCCCAGGTGCGCCAGCGCTCGGCATGGGCGCCGGTCAGGTCGGTGGTGTCCTCCACCGTCGAACAGAAACAGGTCGGGCACGCCATGGTGCAGTTGGCGCAGTTCAGGCACCGCTCGGCGACGGTGTCCCAATGCGGGTTATCCAGATTGCGTTTCAGCACTTGCTCGACGTCGGGGATCATGTGCCGGCCCATACTATCGGCGGCGTCCGCGACGCGGCGGTCGGCGTCGGCGCAGTGCGCGTCGGTCGCCGCGGACAGCGCCAATGCATCGACGATCCCGTCGCCGGTGGCCGAACCGCTGTCGACCACGAACCCGCCGCCGCCGGGCAATTCGGTCAGCGCCAGATCGTAGCCCGTCTCCGCCTTGGGGCCGGTGTTCATCGACGCGCAAAAGCACGTCTCGGCGGCGCGGCCGCAGTTGACGGCGACGATCAACGTGGCGTGGCGATGGGCGGCGTAGACGCCGTCGGTGAAGGTGCCGTTGTCGAAGACCCGGTCCAGCACGCGGATCGCCGCCAGATCGCAGGCGCGTACCCCGATGAAGGCGCGGGCGGGCGCCTCATTCACATCGGTGTCGATGGCGAAACCGCCGTCACCGCCGCGGGCGGCGAACAGTTTCTGGCGCGGCGGATACAGGTACTTCTTCCATGCGTCCGGGCCGACCACGTGATCGAAATACGCATCGCTGCCGGCGTCGGCCAAGCGGTAATGCCCCGGACCCGGATCCTCGATCACGCCCCGGGGCAGGTCCTCCACCCCTTGGATCGGCGCATAGCGGATCGCATCGTCGGCGACGGTCGGCCCGATCAGCTCGCGCCCGTCCGCCGCCAGAACCCGCAGCAAATCCGCCAGATCGTCCACCGGTAAATGGGCGCGCGGTCGTTCGCCGGGTCGGCTCATGCCGACCCGCATCCGCACGCCGTTCTATCGTGCGCACCCCGTTTCATGTCCCCAAGCATGGGGGACGATCGCGGGGCGCACATTGACCTCGGTCATTTACGCATGACTGTTTTTTGACAGGGCGTGTTCGATGCCCCAGTCGCGCAATGCCATCAGCACCGGCACGAACGACCGGCCTTTGTCGGTCAGCGCGTACTCGACTTTGGGCGGCACCACGGGATACACGGTTCTGCTAATCAGTCCGTCCGCCTCCAACTCCCGGAGTTGCTTGGTCAATGTCCTTTGAGTGACGCTGCCGCTGAGGCGTTTCAGTTCGTTGAAGCGTTTTGTGCCGTCCGACAGATGATACAGCACCACGCCTTTCCACTTGCCGCCGATCAATTCCAATGCGGCTTCGACGGGGCAGCCCTCGGAGCAGTCGTAGGTGTCGAAACGGTTGGCGCGTCCAGAGGATTTGGTCTCCGCTTGTGGCATTGGCATCGCGGTTTCCTCAGCTTAACAGTATCCAAAAGGGTACTATATGCATAAATTGTGCGTACTTGTTGTTTTGCGTGTGATGGGCAATGTATCGCCCATCACACCGAAACACCAGGAGAACCCGCATGCCGCTCGTCATCGTCGCCAACATCCACGCCAAGCCCGGACACGAGGACCTCATGCGGACCGAACTGGAAAAACTGGTTTTGCCGACGCGGGGCGAGGCGGGATGCATCCAATACGATCTGCATCGCGACAACGACGATCCGGCGCAGTTCATGTTTTACGAAATCTGGGAGAGCCGCGACCTGTGGCAACAACACATGGCCGCGCCGCATCTGGCGGCGTACATGGCGGCCACGGACGGCGCCGTCGCCGCCTTCACCCTCAACGAAATGACCAAAATCGCCTGACCGGGCGATCACAGACACAAGGTACCAATCATGCGCGCCATCGGATACACCAAGAGCCTGCCGATCGAAGACCCGGCCTCGCTTGAAGACATCGAATTGCCCGATCCCAAGACTGACGATCTCGGGCCGCACGATCTGTTGGTCGAGGTTGCGGCGATCTCCGTCAATCCTGTCGACACCAAGATGCGCGTCCGCGCCGAACCGGAAGCGGGACATGCGGTCCTGGGCTGGGATGCGTCCGGCACCGTCAAGGCCGTCGGCTCGGACGTGACGCTGTTTCGGCCGGGCGATGCGGTATTCTACGCGGGCGCCATCGACCGTCCCGGCACCAACAGCGCGTTACACATTGTCGACGAGCGGATCGTCGGCAGTAAGCCGCGGTCGCTCAGCGATGCCGACGCGGCGGCGTTGCCGTTGACGTCGATCACCGCGTGGGAGTTGCTGTTCGACGGAATGCACGTGCCGGAAGGCGGCGGTGCGGACGACACTCTGCTGATCGTCGGTGGTGCCGGCGGCGTCGGCTCGATCTTGATCCAGATCGCCAAGACGTTGACGCAGCTGACGGTCATTGCGACCGCGTCGCGCGACGAAACCGTGGACTGGTGCCGTCGCATGGGCGCGGATCATGTCATCGATCACCGCCAGGATATGAAGGCGCAGTTGGATGCGTTGGGTCTGGTGCCGCGCTACGTCGCGAGCCTGACGGCGACGGATCAGCACTACGAGGCGTTGATCGATTTGATCGCCACGCGCGGCACCATCGCCTTGATCGACGATCCGGCAGAATTGGATGCGTTAAAGATCAAGCTGAAGGCGTTGACCCTGCATTTCGAGTTCATGTTCGCGCGCCCGATGCACGACGCGCCGGACATGATCGCACAGCACATCTTGCTGAAGCGCATCGCGGCGTTGGTCGACGAGGGCCGGATCGTCAGTACGGCCAACGCCGACGGCGGGACGATCAATGCGGCGAACCTGCGCGCCGCGCACGCCGCCCAAGAAAGCGGGCGGGCCATCGGCAAGACAGTTCTGGCCGGCTTCGGGGACTGATCCGCCGGGGTTGCCGACGGATCGGATTGTTGACCGTTAGTTAAAGGCCTCTCTGAACAGGGCGAGGGTCTGTTCCCAGGAATCCGCATCCGCCGCCGCGTCGTATTTCAACGGCAGATTCAGCTCTTCGCCTTTGGCGGTGGCGCGCTTGCTGGTAAAGCTGTGCACCACGCCGGGATAGGCGATGTACTCGAAATCCGCGTCTGCGGCCTTCATGCCGTCCTTCAGCTTGGTCAGGTTTTCCGGCTTGATGAACGGGTCGTCGGCGCCGTTGAACACCCGCACCTTGCCCTTGACCGAGCCGGGTGCCGCCGCCGGGACGGTTTCCGTCAGGCTGGCGTGGAACGCGGCGACCGCATCCAGCTCAACCCCAGCGCGGGCCATATCCAAAATGACGTTGCCGCCGAAGCAATAGCCGACGGCGCCCATTTTCTCGCCGTCGACGGTCGCATGCGCTTTCAAAACGTCTTTCGCCGCCAGGAACCGGGCCTTCATCACGTCGGCGTGGCCGATCACTTCCTTCATCATGGCACCCGCATCCTTGGGATGGTCGGCCAAGCGGCCGGACCCATACATGTCCAGGGCGAACGCAGTATATCCCTCGGCGGCCAGTTTTTCGGCGCGCTCGCGGGCGTATTCGTCGTGGCCCCACCACTCGTGCACGACGACGACGCCGGGCCGGGGACCGGAAATGCTGTCGTCATAGACCAGGTAGCCGGTCATTTCCTTGCCGTTGACGGAATAGGTCACGGCCTCGGATTTGAGGCCCGCGTGGGCGGTGGATACGGCGGTGAAAAGGGCGAGCGCGAAAACGAAAAAAGAAACGGATTTGATTGAATGACTGATCATCGTTGCCTCCTTGATTAAGGGTTGTTTATCGGCGGTTGAACGGTGACCGGTATCCTGCGACGAATCCTCGCCGCTGTCGCGTGTTAATATCCCCGTTTCGGATCGATGCGGTTCAAGGGCGGCTTGCCCGCTTCGATCAGCTTGATGTTCTCCTCCATCCAATCGGCGCCGGTCGACGGCACCGTCAGGCTGGCCATGTGCGGCGTCACCGTGACCTTGGGATGGGTCCAATAGGGGTGGTCTTCCGGCAGCGGCTCGGTGTGGAACACGTCCAGCGTCGCCGCCCGGAGATGCCCGCTGTCCAGCGCCGCCAACAGGTCTTCGTCGACCACGTGCGGGCCGCGTGCGGCGTTGATCAGGCAGGCGTCTTCCGGCAGGGCCGCCAACAGGTCCTTGTCGACGATGCCCCGGGTCGCGTCGGTCAGCGGCAGCAGCACCACCAGGATTTCCGAGCGGTTGAGGAACGGGATCAGCTGATCCTCGCCAAAGTACGACGTCACGCCGTCGATCTTCTTTTCCGAGCGCGACCAGCCGGCGACGTCGAAACCCAACGCCGCGACCTTGGCCGCCGCGTCGCCGCCCAATTCGCCCAACCCCAAGAACCCGACCTTGCGTTCGCGGGTGTCGGTCTGGCGCAATTGCTTCCAGCGGTTTTCGGCGCGCCATTTTTCGTAGACGTCGAATTTCCGGTGATAATGGATCACCCAATAGAGGACGTACTCGCTCATGCCTTCGGTCAGGCACCGGTCCACCAGGCGCACCACCGGCACGTCCTCGGGCAACTCCGTGTCGACCAGAATGCCATCGACCCCGGCGCCGAGCGACAGGATACCCTTGAGGTTGGGAAAGGTTTTCAGTTCGCCGACCGGGGGTCTCCAGACGATGGCGTAGTCATAGACGGACTTGTCGGTGACCTCGTCCGGCCAGATGTCGAAACCCGCGTCCGGAAACCGTTTCAGGATTTCGTCGCGCCAGGCCGCCGCCTTGTCGGCGCTCGATAAGAACATGAACCGCATGGATGCCTCGTGTGTCTTGGTGGGCGGGCAGCTTAGCCGCCGTTCGCCGACAAATAAACGCCCCCTCATCTGTCTTCTCCCCCATTTAACTGGGGGAGAAGGACTCTCGCGTCTGGGTCCCTCTCCCCTAACGCAGTTGGGGGAGAGGACAGGTGAGGGGGATCAGGTTCCCACGATCCCGCTCTCGTCGGCGGTCATGTCGAACGCGGCGTTCAGCAGCGCCTGGGTATAGGGGTCCTGCGGATCGTCGAAGATCTGGTCCGCCGGGCCCTGTTCGACCACGCGGCCGTCCTTCATCACCACCACGTCGTGCGCGAGCGCGCGGACGACCTTGAGGTCGTGACTGATGAACATGTAGGCGAGGTCGTATTTTTTCTGCAGATCGCGCAGCAGTTCGACGATCTGCGCCTGCACCGACATATCCAAGGCACTGGTCGGCTCGTCGAGGACGATGAACTTCGGCTTCAAGACCAGTGCCCGGGCGATGGCGATCCGTTGCCGCTGGCCGCCGGAAAACTCGTGCGGGTAGCGGTGCTGCATCTCGGGATCGAGGCCGACCTCGGTCAACGCATTGGCAATGACCTCGGCGCGCTCGGCCTCGGTGCCCATTTTGTGGATCACCATCCCTTCGGCGATGATCTGGCCGACCGACATGCGGGGACTGAGCGAGCCGAACGGGTCTTGGAACACCATCTGCATCTCGCGGCGCAGCGGCCGCAGGTCGCGCCAGCCGAGCCCTTGCAGGGATTGGCCCTGATAGGCGATGCCGCCGGTGGATTTCTCGAGCCGGATCAGCGCCCGGCCCAACGTCGATTTCCCGGACCCCGACTCGCCGACGATGCCGACGGTGTGTCCGGCCTTGATGTCGACGGTGATGCCGTCGACGGCCTTGATGTGGCCGACGGTCCGGCGCAGCACGCCGCGCTTGACCGGGAACCACACCCGGACGTCGTCGCCCTTCAGCACCGTGTCCCGGTCGGCGACCGGTTCCGGCCGGCCCTTGGGTTCGGCGGACAGCAGATGCTGGGTATAGGAATGCGCGGGCGACGTGAACACGGTTTCGGCGTCGCCGGCCTCGACCACTTCGCCGCCGTTCATCACGCTGACGGTGTCGGCCATGCGCCGCACGATGCCGAGATCGTGGGTGATCAGCAGCATCGACATGCCGAGGCGATCCTGCAGGTCTTTCAGCAGTTTCAGGATCTGCGCCTGCACCGTCACATCGAGCGCCGTCGTCGGCTCGTCGGCGATCAGGATTTCCGGCTCGTTGGCGAGCGCCATGGCGATCATGATCCGTTGCTGCTGGCCGCCGGAAAACTCGTGCGGCAGGCTGTGCAGCCGCGAGGTGGCTTGCGCCAGACCGACCAGCTCCAACAGCTCCACCACCCGGTCGCGGGCTTGGTTCTGGGTCATGCGCTTGTGCACGAACAGCACCTCGGCGATCTGCTTTTCGATGGAATGCAGCGGATTGAGGCTGTTCAAGGGTTCCTGGAAGATCATCGCGATGCGGTTGCCGCGGATGTCGCGCATGAAGGCGTCGGGTTTTTCGATCAGCTCCTCGCCGTCGAAATCGATGCGCCCGCCCGGATGCCACGCCATCGGATACGGCAACAACCGCATCACCGACAGCGCCGAGACGGATTTGCCGGACCCCGACTCGCCGACCAGGGCGTGGGTCTCGCCGGCCTCGATGTCGAACGAGACCCCGCGCACGGCCTTGACCTCCCGCGCGTCGCGGCCGAACGAAACGTGCAGGTCCTTGACCGAGAGCAAACTCATTTGAAGGTCTTCCGGGGGTCGAAGGCGTCGCGCACCGCTTCGCCGATGAACACCAACAGCGACAGCATGACGGATAGGATCATGAACGCGGTGATGCCGAGCCACGGCGCGTGCAGGTTGTTCTTGCCCTGGTTCAGCAGTTCGCCGAGGGACGGCGAGCCGGGCGGCAGGCCGAAGCCGAGGAAGTCGAGCGACGTCAGCACCGTGACCGAGCCCGCCAGGATGAACGGCAGCATGGTCAGGGTCGCGACCATGGCGTTGGGCAGGATGTGCTTGAACATGATGACCACGTCGCTGGCGCCCATGGCGCGGGCGGCACGCACGTAATCGAAATTCCGGGTGCGCAGGAACTCGGCCCGCACCACGCCGACCAAGGCCACCCACTGGAACAACAGCAGCAAGCCCAACAGCAGCCAGAAACTGGGCACGAACACGCTGGCCAGGATGATCAGCAGATACAGCTGCGGCATACTGGTCCAAATCTCGATCAGGCGCTGGCCGATCAGGTCGGTCCAGCCGCCGAAGTAGCCTTGCACGGCACCGATGGCGATGCCGACGATGGAACTCAGGATCGTCAGGGTGATGCCGAACAGCACCGAAATACGGAACCCATAGATCGTGCGCGCCAGCACGTCGCGGCCCTGGTCGTCGGTGCCGAGCCAGTTCTCCGCCGTCGGCTCGTAAGGCGCCGGGCCCGGCAGCTCCAAATTCACGGTGTCGTAGGAAAAGCGGATCGGCGGCCAGATCATCCAGCCTTTTTCCTCGATCAGCTCGACCACGAACGGATCGCGGTAATCGGCCTCGGTTTCGAACTCGCCGCCGAAGGTGGTTTCCGGATAGCTGGCGGCGATCGGCATGTAGGCGCCGCCGTCATACCAGACGAACACCGGTTTATCGTTGGCGATGACCTCGGCGAACAGGCTGACGAACAGCAACGCGGCGAAAATCCACAGCGACCAGAAGCCGCGTTTGTTGGTGCGGAAATTGTGCAGCCGCCGCCGGTTCAGCGGACTCAGCTTGTCGGTCCAGTGCTTGTTCTCGGGGGCGTCGTCGAGTTTACGGGCGAGGGTGCCTTCCATCCTAGGTCCCCCGGCTTTCGAAATCGATGCGCGGATCGACGATGTGATACATCACATCGGAAATGATCCCGACCACCAGACCCAACAAAGTGAAGAAATACAACGACGCGAACATGACCGGATAGTCGCGGTTGAGCGCCGCCTCGAAGCCGAGCAGCCCGAGCCCGTCGAGCGAGAAGATAATCTCGATCAGCAGCGAACCCGTGAACAGGATGCCGATGAACGCGCCCGGGAAACCGGCGATGATGATCAGCATCGCGTTGCGGAACACGTGGCCATACAACACGCGCTTTTGCGCCAGGCCCTTGGCCCGCGCCGTCAGCACGTATTGCTTGTTGATCTCGTCCAGGAACGAGTTTTTGGTCAGCATGGCGAGGCCGGCGAACCCGCCGATCACCATGGACAGGATCGGCAACGTCAGGTGCCAGAAGTAATCGCCGATTTTCTCCAGCGTCGACAATTCGTCGAAATTCTCGGAGAACAAACCGCGCAGCGGGAAGACGTCGAAATAGCGCCCGCCGGCGAACAACACGATCAGCAATATCGCGAACAGGAACGCCGGGATCGCGTTGCCGACGATGATCGCGCCGGACGTCCAGACATCGAACTTGGTGCCGTCGCGCACCGCCTTGGCGATGCCGAGCGGGATCGAAATCAGGTACACCAACAGCGTGGTCCACAGCCCGAGCGAGATCGAGACCGGCATCTTGTCGATCACCAGACCGACGACGCTTTCGTCCTTGAAATAACTGTCGCCGAAATCGAAGAACAGATAGCTCTGCAGCATCAGCCAGAACCGCTCGTGCGCCGGCTTATCCAGGCCGAATTGTTGCTCCAACTCGGCGATGAATTCGGGCGGCAGTCCCTGTGCGCCGCGATAGGTCGAGCCCGTGCGGTCGCCACTGGTGGACGGCGCCGCATCGGCACCCTGGATTTCCGAGCCGACGTTGCCGCTGACCCGGCCGGTGGCGTCGACCGCTTCGCCTTGCAGGGTCGCCAACATTTGCTCGACCGGGCCGCCCGGCAGCACTTGCACCACCGCGAAGTTGATCAGCACGATCACAAACAGTGTCGGCGGCACGAACAACAGGCGGCGGACGATATAGGCGAACATCGGCGGAGTGTAGTGCCCCTCTGCGGCTAGGTCACGGACCGTGGCCTAGTTGCGGCCGGCCCGGACCTGATTGATGGCGGCTTGTTTTTCCGGCTCCACCCACCAGCTGCCGAACTGGGTGCCCCGGTCGGGCGTGATTTCGGGCTGGCCGAACTTGTCCCAATAGGCGATCCGGTCGTATTTCGAATGGAACTGAGGGATCACCAGGAACTCCCATTGCAGCACGCGGTCCAGCGCCTGGACCGCCGTGACCAGCGACGGCCGGTCGGGTGCCGCGATGACGTTTTCGATCAACTGGTCGATGGCCGGATTCTTGAGCCCGGCGAAGTTACGTCCGCCTTCACGCTCGGCGGCTTCACTGCCCCAGAACCCGCGTTGTTCGTTGCCGGGCGAGGCCGACTGGCCCCAGGTGCCGACGATCATATCGAAATCGTAGGTATCCAGCCGGCGGCGGTATTGCGCGGTTTCCACCGTGCGGGCGCGCAATTTGACGCCGAGCCGCTCCAGATTCTTGGACATCGGCAGCACGATCCGCTCGAACAGCGGGCTCACCAGCAGGATCTCGAATTCCAGTTTCAGGCCGGTCTCCCGGTGGGTGCGGACCCCGTCGACCACGTCCCATCCGGCTTCTTTCAGCATCCGCGACGCAACCCGCAGGTTGCCGCGCACGCTGCCGCCGACCGTGGTCGGCGGTGCGTATTCCTCGGTGAAGACCCGGTCCGGGATTTGCCCGCGCAGCGGCTCCAACAGTTTCAATTCCTCGTCCGACGGCATGCCTTCGGCCGCCAGTTCGGAGTTGTCGAAGAAGCTCCGGGTCCGCGCGTACTGGCCGTAGAACAGGTTCTGGTTCGACCACTCGAAATCGAATGCATAGGCCAGCGCCTCGCGCACCTTCGGATCCTGGAAGATTTCCCGGCGCTGATTGAACACGAACCCCTGCATGCCGGAACTGCGGTTGTGGCCGAATTCCTTCAATTGGATGTGTCCGGCCTCGACCGCGGGGGTGTTATAGGACGTCGCCCAGGCCTTGGACGAGTTTTCCGGGCGGAAGTCGAAACGCCCGCCCAGGAACGCCTCGATCGCGACTTGGGTGTCGCGGAAGTATTCGTACTCGATGATGTCGAAATTGTTCTGCCCGACGTTCACCGCCACGTCCTTGCCCCAGTAATCCTCGACCCGTTCCAGGGTCAGGGTGCGGTTGGCCTCGACCGCCTTGATGCGATAGGGGCCGCTGCCGAGCGGCGGCTCCAACGTGGTGGAGTCGAACTCGCGGTCCTGCCAGTAATGCTTGGGCAACACGGTGAGTTGCCCCAGGATCAGCGGCAATTCGCGGTTTTCGCCGGGTTTGAATTCGAACCGCACCGTGCGGCCGTCGACTTTGATGGCGCGCGCGACGCTGCCGTAATAGAAGCGATAGAACGGCTGGCCTTTCTCGACCAACGTCTCGAACGTCCAGATCACGTCGTCGGCGGTGACCGGCTGGCCGTCGTGCCAGCGGGCCTCTTCGCGGAGGCGGAATTCGACCCACGACCGGTCCTTCGGCGTGCGCACGGCTTCGGCCAGGTTGCCGTATTCGGTGAAGGCCTCGTCGGCGGAATTGGTCATCAGGCTGTCGTAGATCGAGCCGGCCCCCGCTGCGGCGTTGCCCTTGACGATGAACGGGTTGAGGCTGTCGAACCCGCCGATCGCCGCCAGGCGGATCGTGCCGCCCTTCGGCGCGTTCGGGTTCACATAGTCGAAGTGCTTGAAATCAGGGCCGTATTTCTTGTCGCCGTGCATGGCGATGCCGTGCTGCCACTGCGGTTCTTCGGCGACGGCGAGCGCCGGCACGAACAAACTGGCGATCACGGCGCCAAAGGCGAGATTTCGAACGACGGACATGTTTCCTCCCGTTGGTTTGCTGCGGCCGCGCGTGCCAGGGATATGGGTTTCCGGGCCCCGCCGGGTCAAGGGAAACCGGCGGATGTACGGGTAAATACGCCGTGAGCGTCATAGGCAACTAAAACATTTGTCAGGTTGCGCTGGCGAGATCCCCTCACCCTGTCCCTCTCCCCGCGGGAGAGGGGACCCACGCGCGTTTATGGACGGAATAACGCCGTTCGACGCAATGTATCGACGAGAGTTCCTTCTCCCCCCGGGAGAAGGACAGGATGAGGGGTCAGTTGGACAAAATCGCCACCGCCGCCTGGTGCAGCTCGGCGTTGGCGGCGGCGAGCACGGTGTGCGCCTTGTCCTCGCCGTCGGTCGGGAAGGTCAGCGGCGCCCCGGTCCAATCGGTCATCCGCCCGCCGGCCCCTTCGACGATGGGGATCAGGGCGGCGTAGTCGTAGGGCGCCATGGTGTCCTCGCACACCAGATCGAGCCAACCGCAGGCGAGAAACCCGTACCCCTGGCAGTCGGAGCCATAGGTCGTGTGCTGGGTCGCCGCCGACAGGGCCTCGAATTTCGCCAAGTGGTCACCCGGAAACATCTGATGCGAGGTCGCCGTCAGCCAGGCGCGGTCGAGCGGCCGGCCGCTGCGGGTGTTTGCCGGTGCGCCGTTGAAAAGGGTTTGACGGCCGGCGGCGCCGATCCAGCGGTCGGCCGTGGCGGGGGCGTCCATGATCCCGGCGACGGCGCGGCCATGATGGATGACGCCGATCAGGGTGCCGAAGGCCGGTTTGCCGGTGACGAACGATTTGGTGCCGTCGATGGGATCGAGGATCCACACCGTGTCGGCGGTGGGGTTTTCGACGCCGAACTCCTCGCCGAAGATGCCGTCGTTCGGGCGCGCCGCTGCGATCAGGTCCCGCATGGCGCGCTCGGCGTTGCGGTCGGCGATGGTGACCGGGCTGTCGTCGGCCTTGTCGTCCGGATCGATGCCGGTCCTAAAATGCGGCAGGATTACCGCGCGGGCGGCGTCTGCGAGCCGCCCGGCCAGGGTTACGATATCATCGAGATCGGCGGGGACGTCCGCCGCGCCGGTCATGGCAACGGCGGCGGATTGTCGTTGTAGGTGCGCAGGTACAGGATCACGTTGGCCCGGTCCGACGCTTTGCGCAGACCGTTGAACGTCATCTTGTTGCCGGGCGCGTATGCGCGCGGGCTCTTCAGGAAGGCGTCCAGGTTCTCGTAGGTCCATTCGCCGCCGAGATCCAGCAGCGCACTGGAATACGTGTAGCCATCGTGTACGCCCTTGCCCGCACCGACCACGCCGTACAGATTCGGGCCGACCTTGTTCGGGCCGCCTTTTTCCATGGTGTGGCACGCGGCGCAGCGGCGGAACGCTTTTTCGCCCGCTTCTGCGGAGGCGGAGGCCAACAACACCGTAATGCTCTCCTCGACCACTTCTTCGACCGCGGCGGTTTCCGTACCGCTGCCTTCGACCTCGATCTTATAGGCGTGCTCTTCCAGCGGTTCCGCTTTGACCAAGGTATTGCCGATTTGGATGCTGCCCCACACGACCCAAGCCGCGATCAGCAACGCAAATCCGCCTTTTTCCCACATCGAGAAATGCATTCGTCTGTCTCCTCACCTCAAGACAGTTCCTTATGTAACGGGTTGAACCCCGGGGATCAACCACATGACGACGCCGCAGCCAAACGTTTGGCAGGGCACGAAAAATCCTGGGAGCGGCGGGCCGGAGGCGATATACCGGGAGGCCCAAGGGGAGAACCGACATGAACCCGATCATCGTGGTCCCGGCGCGCATGGCGTCGACCCGGCTGCCCGGCAAGCCGCTCGCCGATATCCACGGCGTGCCGATGATCGTGCACGTGCTGCGCCGCGCCGCCGCGGCCGGTGCCGGCCCGGCGGTGTGCGCCGTGGCCGAAGCGGAGGTGTTCGAGGCGGTCGATGCCGCGGGATTTCGCGCGGTGATGACCGACCCGGATCATCCGTCCGGCTCCGACCGGGTGTGGGAAGCGGTGCAGGCGGTCGATCCCGGCGGCGACCACGACGTGATCGTCAACCTGCAAGGCGACCTGCCGACCTTGGAGCCCGATTTGATTCCGGCGGTCCTGGCGCCGCTGCAAGACCCGGACGTCGACATCGCGACGCTGGTCACGGAAATCACCGACGACGCGGAAAAGACCGATCCCGATACGCCGCGTTGCGTCACCGGCTTGGGCGCCGACGGCACCGTCGCCCGCGCGCTGTACTTCACCCGGGGGGCGGCGCCTTGGGGCGACGGGCCGGTATGGCATCATATCGGCATCTACGCCTATCGCCGGGCCGCGCTGGAGGCCTTCGTCGGCTTGCCGCCGGCGGCCCTGGAGCAGCGCGAGAAATTGGAGCAACTCCGGGCGTTGGAAGCCGGGATGCGCATCGATGCGGCCCGCGTTGACACGGTTCCGCTCGGTGTCGATACTCCCGCCGACTTGGACCGTGCCCGCCTGTTATTGGACCCCGACCGATGAGCGATCCCGCGAAAACCATCGCCTTCCAAGGCGCGCTTGGCGCCAACTCCGACATCGCGTGCCGCACCGTGCACCCGGAATTGACGCCGCTGCCGTGCCGCACCTTCGTCGATGCGTTCCAAGCGGTGCAGGACGGCAAGGCGGATCTGGCGATGATTCCGATCGACAACTCGGTCGCGGGGCGCGTCGCCGACATCCATCATCTGTTGCCGGAAAGCGGTCTGTATATCATCGGCGAGCACTTCGAGCGCATCAACCATCAGCTTGTCGCCCTCCCGGGCACCAAGGCCGAGGACATCAAGGAAATCCACAGTCACGTGCATGCCTTGAACCAGTGCCGCGGCCTGATCGACGAACTGGGTGCCGACGCGGTGGTGCACGTCGATACCGCGGGTGCCGCCGCCGATATCGCCGAATGGGGCGATCCGTCGAAGGCGGCGATCTCGTCGACGTTGGCGGCAGAGGTCTACGGTCTGGAGATCCTGCGCTCCGACATCGAAGACGCCGAGCACAACACCACGCGCTTCATCATCCTGTCGCGCGATCACATCGTGGCCCCCGCCGACACACCGCACGCCATGACGAGCTTCGTGTTCCGGGTCCGCAACATCCCCGCCGCGCTGTACAAGGCGATGGGCGGGTTCGCCACCAACGGCGTCAACATGACCAAACTGGAAAGCTACGTCAGCGAAGGGTTCGTCGTGGCGCAGTTCTATGCCGAGGTCGAAGGCCATCCGGACCACCGGGGCCTGCATCTCGCGCTGGAGGAACTGAACTTCTTTTCCGAAGAGGTCAAAATCCTCGGCGTGTTCCCGGCGCACCCGTTCCGCAAGACGTTCGACTGCTGAGGCTGAGGCCGCTCACTCCGCCAGCACGTAGATGAAGGCCTCAACGGGCCCGTCCTTGGTCTCGACCGTGACCGGCGCGCGGCGGTAGCCGTCACCCTCGAACGCATCCAGCCGGTCCCAGTGATCGGGCAGGTCGGCGGATTCGAACACGAACACCTCAACCGCCGGGCCTGTGGGATCCAGATGAATGCCCGGATAGCCCATCTCGGCACCCCAACCGTCCTGTTTCAGATGCCCGTGCACGACGCCGGTGCGCCACGCGCCGTCGAGGTCCGCCAACTGGTGTTCGTTGGGCCGTCCGGGGGCAAGCGTGCCATAGGTGGCAAGCCGGGTATCGGGTGTATCGTCCATGACCTAGGAGCGCCCCGGCCCGCTGCCCGGCGGGGGTGGCGGCCAGCCGCCGCCCGGTGGCGGACGGCGGTGACCCGGCGGCGGTCGGCCGCCCGGACCCTTCCCACCCGGTGGACCGATCTTGAAGCTGATGTCCGGCCGGCCGGCGAAATAGCGCGGGATCACCGGCCATTCCTCGGTCAGGAAATACGCATAGGTGCCGTCCGGAAACTCAGGCGTCACCGTCTCGCGGCCGTTGGCCTGGTCCAAGGTGCCGCGCCCCGGCTGCCAATCCCAATCCTGGAAGAACCGGCCGTCGTGCTCGCCGCCGGGGCCGCCGTCGCGGCGGCCTTGTTTGACCCGGAAGCCCGACGTCATCTTGGCGATGGGGCTGCTGGCGTCGGCGGGATCGCTGAAACCGTACGCGGCGTAGATCGGGAACCCGTCCGCCGCCCAGCCGATGATCGGCGAATGTGACTTGGGCGACCAACCGCGGATCAGCCCCGTCGGCCAGCCGTGGTAATGGTACTTGCCGCCCGGCTGCACGTGCGCGCCGTTGTCGTCCAGTCCCAAATCCGTAAAGCCGGAAATCGCATCGTGGTTCCAGTTGCGGTCGCGGTTCCAAAACTCCGCCGTGAACGGATCGAACGGGACGCCGTTGACCGCGACGCCGAAGTTCCAGCGTTGCGCCACCTTGTAGATGCCGCCGCGGCGCGGGGCGACCGGCATGCGGAACGTCAGGTCCTGCGCGCTGATGGCATGCGGGTTGCCGCGGTTCGGAAACCGTCCCGTCGGATGATCCGGCACGGCGTTGGAGGTGATCGTCCGCACCCCGCCGTCGACCGTGATCGGGACCTGGTTCGAGAGCGCCCAGGCGGGCCGCGCCCCCGGCAACAGCGCCGCCAGCGGCAACAGGCCCAACCCCGCGATCAGCTGCCGGCGTGTTGGATCGACCAGCGGCGGCGCCGCATCGTCGGCAAGCGGCGTGCCGTGGCGGTGATGGTGACCGTGATTGTGCATCGCATTCCCCATGCTTGTTGCATGAAGGCTAGCACGGGAATGTGACGGGCGTTAGCCTTCGTCGATCCAGGATTGAATCAACCACCGCGCGATGGAGTCCTTGCGTGGCAGGCGGTTTTCCTCGCCTTCGGCCTCGGTCCATTCCTTCATGCCCAACACCTCGTCGCGGCTGAACCAGCGGCAGTCCTGCAATTCGTCGGGATCGAAGCAGACGTCGAAACTGGTCGCCTTGGCCCGGAAGCCGAGCATCAGCGATTGCGGAAACGGCCACGGCTGCGACGCCATATAGGTAATGTCGGTGGTTTCGATCCCGGATTCCTCGAAGATTTCCCGGTAGACGGTCTGCTCCAACGTCTCGCCCGGCTCGACGAACCCCGCCAGGGTTGAGTACATGCCGAACGGCCAGCGCGCGTGCCGCCCCATCAGGCATTGCCCGCCCGGCACATCGTCGCGGTCGACCAGCACGATCACCGCCGGGTCGGTGCGGGGGAAATGACTGACACCGCAATCGGGGTTGGTGCAGTGGCGTTCGTGGCCGTTGTGGCGCGCCTCGGTCGCACTGCCGCATACCCCGCAGAACCCGGTGCGGCTGTGCCAGTGCACCATGCCGCGGCCGTGCGCCATCAGGTGCGCATCGGCTGCCGGCAACAGCGGCCCGACCGCGCGGATGTCCATGAAATCGGTATCGGGCCCAAGTGCACTGTCCAGTTGCTGTGCCGTCGCCTCGTCTAAGCCGACGGCGAACACAGGGGTATCCCCGTCGGTGCCGAGCAGCACCGTGATCCAGCCCGCGGCCATCAGATCGCGGGCCGGGCCGCCTTCGAACACGACGGCGCTGGGCGCGGCGAGGCCGCTCGCATCGGTCTTCACCAGGTTCTTCGACCCGCACACGGGAATCGCGGCGAGTCCGCCGGACATGCGCGCGTCGACCCAGTCCTTGGGCTGGCGGGCCATGTGAAAGCGGGTCAACGACAGGGTGGTATAGGTCAGGGGGGTGGGCATGCCGCAACTTGGCACAGCGGCCCCGGGCGGGCAACGCCGTGGCGGACCAAACGGGGTAAAAACCGCGTTAACCATAAAATCTCCGGAAAAAGGTGCAATCCGGCTGGACACGCATTGCGATTGAAGCTTTGTTAACCATTGCGGGCCACACTGGTTGCGATGACGTTCCGCACCCCTGGGTGCCATTGCGTTCACTGCAATCGGTAGGTGGAGAGAACGGTGGAGAAAACGAAACCGAACCTGTGCCGGCGCTGGGCCCGGCACATGACCAAACTGGGACTAGCCGTCGGCGCCGTTGCCGCGGTGGCTGCGTGCGCGCCGCGCGAAGGCGTCAGCACGTTCGCGGTCAGCGAGTGCAAGCAAATCTCGTCCCGCGCAGAGGCCAAGATCAATTGGGCGCGGGTGCCCGAGGTGGAGATTCGCGTGCGCAACGGCGAGTATTCGCCCATGGTGACGCGCTTGAAGCAGGGCCGTCCGTATATCTTGCGAATCCGTAACCGCGATACCGAGCAGCGCGTGTTCCGCGCCCGCGATTTCTTTGTCGAGAACGCGGTTATGGCGGTCGCGGTCGAGGGGGTGCGCGCCCCGGAGACCTGCATTCATTCCGTGAGCATCCCCGCGCGTGAGACGGCGGAGATCCGCATGGTGGCGATCACCGACAAGACGTACGAGTACGAAGACAACTTTGTCCTCGTCCCGCTCGTCATGTCGGCAGGCGCATCGGGTGCCATTATCATCGAAGAACGCCGGGAGACGGCGGCGATCCAATAACCGCCGCCGTCCGATGCCGGACCTTTCCGCCGACGACCTGATTGCGCGTCTCGGTCTCGCGCCCCTGCCGTGGGAAGGGGGCTATTACCGGGAAACCTGGCGTGCGTCCGTGGCGTTTGCCGACGGCGCGTTGCCGGGGGCTTACGACGGGCCGCGCGACGCGGGCACCGCGATCTACTATCTGCTGACCCCCGATACGCTCTCCAAGCTGCACCGGCTGCCGTCGGACGAGGTATTCCACTTCTATCTGGGCGATCCGGTGGACCTGACGCTGCTGGGCCCCGACGGCGGGGCGCAAACGCATGTTCTCGGCTCCGACCTGATGGGCGGTCAGCATGTGCAGTTCGTGGTGCCGGGCAATACCTGGTTCGGCGCGCGGCTGAGCGCGGGCGCCACCCACGGCTATGCGCTGATGGGCACGACCGTCGCGCCCGGGTTCGACTTCAAGGATCTGGAGATCGGCGACGCCGACGCCCTGATCGCCGAGTATCCCGACGCCGCCGCGATCATCCGGGCGCTGACGTAGATTAACGCTTTCCCTCTCCCTCGGGGAGAGGGCTAGGGTGAGGGGGTATCGGACCTATCCCGCAAGACGATTTGAAAATCCCCTCATCCTGTCCTTCTCCCGGCGGGAGAAGGCACTCACGGTCAAAGAGCAGTTTCAAACAACGAAGCCCCGCACATTGTTCGCCAGCGGACTAACTGCGCGATCGCCACGCACTTTCGTCATCCCCGCGGAAGCGGGGACCCAAGCGGCTCAGCTGTTCATTTTGGGCCCCCGCCTTCGCGGGGGTGACGAGATGAAGCGAAACGCTACGCCATAAACCGCCGGACCACGTTCTCGAGAATTGTCGAGACGTTGTTGTCGAACCCGTTCCACGGCAGCGACCCGCAGAACGTGATCGAGCCTGTGGAGAACACCGCGCCGCCGGCGGGGGTCTCGAAATAGGTCATGTCGGCGCGGATGATCTCACCTGGCGGCGGCCCGGCCCAGGTCTTCACGTGGGTCAACCATTCCTCTGGCGGCAGCACGAAGTGCGCCGGATGGTTTTCCGAGCGGGCGACGACCACCGCATTGTCGGGGGTCCCGAGCCGATGATCGGTACGGTCCAGTTCGTAGCCCGCGGCCCCGCCGCCGCAGAATCCGAAATCGCCGATGACGTCGCCGTCGATGCCGTCGAATATCCACGATACTGCCGCATCGTGAGAGTCCTCCGTCCGCCGGTAATGGGTGCCTTCGAAATCGCCCTGGCAGGTATAGCCGACGCCGACCAGTTGGTTCGGCGGCCGGCCGTTGCGACGCCACAGCCCGCCGTAGGTCCCATCGAAGGCGTGATAGTACTCGCCCGGCTCCGCGGCCCAGGCGCGCAACCCGCCCTCGGCCCGGCGCAGTTCGAACAGGCCGTCTTTTTCCTGGTGCGCGACGATTTTCCAGTAAAAACCGTTGCCGCCGAGGTAGACCAGATTGCCACCGCCGTCGCGGTATCCGGCAAAGGCATCGAGCGACCCTTCTGTGTGGTACTCCGGGTGACTGCCGGTCAGCACGGCTTTGTAGGGGCTGAGCGCCGCCGCCCCCTCGGTGTGCAGCTCCCAATCGGTGAGCACGTCATAGGCAATCCCCTTCGCGTCCAGCCACGCCAGCAAATGGGTGTCGGCGGGGAAATGCCGGAGGCCTGAGACCGATGCCGCGTCGCCGAACACGTGATAGCCCGGGCGCAGATTAAAGATCGGGCGGTGCCATGTGGTGTGGCCGATGCCGGACTTGTCCGAGTGGTCGTTATAGGTCGACAGGCCGAAGTCGGGGAAATCGGCCGGGTTGTACGGAAACGCTTTCCACGCCGCCGCCCGGTCGCGCCAATGCTGGCCGAAATCGGCGCGCGCCTGATTGGCGTAAATGACATAGGTGAACGTCGACATCACCACGCAGACGTCGGCGGTCTGCGTGCCCTTGGGCGGGCAAACGAAGAACGGTAACATATCCCAGGCATCGCCGACGGTCAGCCGGACCGCATAGGCGCCGCTCGGCAGGTCGTCCGGGATCGTCAATGTAATATCCGTCTCCCAGCCGCAATCGTCGATGTCGTCGTCGTGAAAATGGATCGCCGCCCATTGCGCGGGTGCCTGGGTCCAATTCATTTCCGCGCCGTCCCAGGTGGAGCCGGTCACGGCCCGTGTCGGTGCATTGACGAGCATCCCGTCGCCGCAATGGCTGCCCGCGGTGGCGACCGTCATCGACCCCATGTCGGCGGTGAGGTCCCAAGCGATCAACGTCTCGCCGTCGGCGTCGGCGACCTGGGGCGCTTCGATCTTGCCGTTGAAATGGGTCAGCGCATCGGTCGCCTCGTCCGCGGCGACCATGACCGACGATGCGCAGAGCGGCGCGCTCTCCCACGCCACCGGATCGCTGCGCACGGCGGCACCCGTATCCAGGCGGATGCAGCCCAATGCCAACGTGCCGGTGTCGGCATCGATCGTGGCCCACACGCTGTACCAGCGGTGCGAGACCAGCGGCGTGTCCAGTTCCGCCGCGACGTTGCCGGCCGAGACCTCCAAGCCGCCGTCGTGGCTGATGCCGAGGGACGCGGTCACATAGCCGCTGGAATCCATCAACGCGATGACCCCTTGCCGTCCCTTGGCCGGGGTGGTCGGAAAAACATTGGCCGACAGGGTGATCGCGCGGGGCAGTTTCTCGGTGACGTCGGCGATCAGATGCGAGCCGAGGTGCACGTCCTGAAACCGCCCGGGATAGTCGCCGTCGATGGCCGACGCTACCGGGTCCAGCACCACGCCCGGACCGTCCGGGTTGGGATCGCCACAGCGGATGCGCACCACCTCGGCGCGGTAGGGTGCGTCGCCGGCGCTGGAAACTTTGATGTCCAGGGGCTCGCCGGGGCGGACGGACAGACGGTCGGTGTAGCCGATGATCGGGATCATGGCTCGACTATGACAGGGACGGGGGACGATTCCATCCTTTAAGTGGCCAAACCCGATTGATATAGTGCGCGCGGAAGGTCGGCCCGGACGGGCTCCTCGCCAACCCGGTCAGGTCCGGAAGGAAGCAGCCGTAACGAGTTTTCGGCCCGGGTCGGTGTCCGACCTTCCACTCTAGAGCAGCCGGGTCATCGCATGAACGAGAGCCAATCGCCTGAAACCGCGGACACCGCCGACGGCGAGTACCAGGTTCTGGCCCGCAAATATCGCCCCACGACATTCTCCGGTTTGATCGGCCAAGAGGCCATGGTGCGCACGCTGTCCAATGCGTTCGCGTCGAACCGGCTGCATCATGCGTTCGTGATGACCGGCGTGCGCGGGGTCGGCAAGACATCCACGGCGCGGATCATCGCCCGGGCGCTGAACTGCATCGGTCCCGACGGCACCGGCGGGCCGACCACCGAGCCCTGCGGGGTGTGCGAGAACTGCGTCGCCATCGCGGGTGACCGTCATGTCGACGTGTTGGAGATGGATGCCGCCAGCAACACCGGCGTCGACAACATCCGCGAATTGATCGACGGGGTGCGCTACCGCCCGGCGTCGGCGCGCTACAAGGTCTACATCGTCGACGAAGTGCACATGCTGTCGAAAAGCGCTTTCAACGCCTTGCTGAAAACTCTGGAGGAGCCGCCGGAGCACGTGGTGTTCATCTTCGCCACCACGGAAATCCGCAAGGTGCCGATCACCGTGCTGTCGCGCTGCCAGCGGTTCGACCTGCGCCGGGTGCCGGTGGACCTTTTGGTCACGCACTTCGCCGATATCTGCCAAAAAGAGGGCGCGACCGTCACCGATGGCGCGCTGCACCTGATCGCGCGGGCCGCCGACGGGTCGGTGCGCGACGGACTCAGCCTGCTGGATCAGGCCATCGCCCACGCCGATGGCACCGTCGATGACGCGCGGGTTCGCGACATGCTGGGCCTTGCCGACCGCACGCGGACGTTCGGCCTGTTGGAAGCGGTGATGAAGGGCGATATCGCGACAGGGCTGGACGAGCTTGCCGATCAATACAAGGACGGCGCCGATCCGGTTTCGGTGATCGAGGATATGCTGGACCTGGTGCACTGGCTGACCCGGGTAAAGGTCCTGCCGGCCTGCGCCGATGCCCCCGACGTGCCCGAGCAGGAACGCACCCAGGGCAAGGAATTGTCGCAATCGCTCCGCATGCCGGAACTGACCCGGGCGTGGCAGCTGTTGCTGAAAGGCCTGCACGAGGTGCGCAGCGCCCCGGCACCGCTGGCCGCCGCCGAGATGATTTTGGTGCGCCTCGCCTATGCCGCCGAGTTGCCGACACCGGGCGATGCCGTAAAGGCCCTGCAGGACGGCAACCCGCTGCCGGCCGGCGCACCGCAACCCGCGGCACCGGCTCCGTCCGGCAACGGCGGGAGCAGTGCGCAAGCCGCCGCACCCGCGGCCTTGCCGCAACCGCAGACCGCACCCGATCCCGCCCCCCAGGCGGCCGCCGCACCCGTCGCCCGGTTCGCGGCCTTGGCCGATGTCGCCGCCAAGGCCTCGGAATTGCGTGAAGGCAAGCTGGCCTGGTTCCTGGAAACCCAGGTGCGCCCGGTGCTGTTCGAGCAGGGCCGTTTGGAATTCAACGCCGGCGACGGCGCCGACCGGGAACTGGTGCAACGCCTGAAGGCGTTTCTCGGCGAGCAGACCGGACAGGATTGGAGCGTGGCGCTGTCGAACGCGCCGGGCGGGCCGACGCTCGCCGATCTGAAGGCGCAGGACGCGGCCGATGCGCGTGCCCAGGCCGCGGACCATCCGCTGGTCAAGGCGGTGTTGGAGACGTTCCCGGGGGCCGTGGTCGAGGATGTGCGCACCTTGCCGCCACCCGCCGACGACGAGCCGCCCCCCGGCAGCGACACGGTGCCGCCATGGGAGGAGGACGACCCCGGGTGAACGAGGGCCGCAACCCACTGCGCACCCACCCCGATTATTTCCGCGTGGCGGTGGCCGATATGCGCCTGCCCGCATTGAGCGCGGCGCTCGATGTGTGGCAGTCGAAATGCCGCGCCGACGGTCCGCCGGTGTGGGGCGATCTGCACTTCACCGACTTCGACCCGGACCTGATCCCGTACATGATGCTGATCGACGTCGACGGTGCGGCGGGCTACGGCAGCTACCGGTTTTGGGGTAGTCAGGTCGCGTCCGCCGACGGCAAGGACATGACCGGGCTCAGGATTTCCGATCTGGCGCCGCCGCGCCATGCCGCCTATTCCGAGGAGCAATACCGCTGGATCGTCACGCACGAAGAGCCGGCGCTGTTCGTCGCGTGCCTAGGGGAAAAGGCCTGGGACCGGAAATACGAGGCGGTGCTCAGGATGCCGTGCCGCTCCGCCGAGGGGGCGGGGATCGACCGGGTGTTCTCCATCGGCTATTACGACGACGTGCGGCAGACCATCGAGGACTACATCGACGCCGACGTCGACCTGCACAATTACTTCGATCCCGACGAAAACAAGCTGATGTGATCTATTCCCTCTCCCCCTGGGAGAGGGTTAGGGTGAGGGGCTTCCGTTCTGGCTTCGTTGCACGTCTTCGATCCCCCTCATCCTGTCCTTCTCCCGTCGCCATTTATTTGGCGCGGGCCAAAATGGGAGAAGGGACTCACGTGCAGAACGAAAACATCACTCCAACAAAAACGTTTCCCCCGACGCCTCGCCCCAGGCGGCCATGAAATCCGCCAGGTACGGCCGGGCGTCCTTCTCCGCATCGATGAACGACACCACGTCGGCGACGGCGGCGTTGTAGCCCGCCTTACTGAGCGTGCCCGTGTGCAACTGCCATCGTAGATATACTAAATACGTGTTAACCACGTCCGTTTCGCAATAGTGACGGACCGCGTCGATTTCGCCGGCCTCGATCATATCGGTGACCTTCGATCCGTCGACGCCGAACTTGCCGGGAAAGCCGAAGGCGGCGCAAACCTCGTTCAGTTTGACCCGCGCCGACGCGCCGAAATCGCTCAGCACGTCCAACAAGTCGCAATGCCAATCCGTTGCGTAGCGGTACCCGTAGCTGTTCCATTTGTCGCCGGACTTGTGCAGCCAGGGGGCGGCGATGCCGTGCACCATGGCGCGGTACTTCAACACCGGCAGATCGAAGGTGCGGCCGTTGAAACTGACCAGGCGCGGCCGCGACCGTTCCAGATACGAAAAGAAGCCCAGCAGAAGCTGTTTTTCGTCGTATCCCGCTTCGCCACCGGACCGCAGGTCTTTGAGCACGTAGCCCTCATGCCCGGCGTCGCGCTCGATTTCCGCTTCCAGAAACGAAATCGCCACGACCTTGTGAAACGGCTGGCGCGGAAAGGCGTTTTTGCCGTCGGTGATGTCCAGATGGTATTGCTCGATCGCGGCGCGGCGCGCGGCCGGGTCCGGATCGTCGATCCCGGTCAGGTTCGGCGCCGCGTCTGTATCCGGAACCGTTTCGATATCGAAGACGAACAGGTTTTGGTGCTGCATCATCGGTGTTATAACCCCGTTTCCCCGAAATAACACCGACGGAGACTCCCCAACCATGAAGAACCTCGCGCAGATGATGAAGCAGGCGCAGGAAATCCAGCAAAAGATGGCCGACCTGCAAACCGAAATGCAGGCGTTGGAGGTGGTCGGCAAATCCGGCGGCGGGATGTGCCAGGTGACGCTGAACGGCAAGGGGGAAGCGAAAAAGGTGCTGATCGATCCGTCCCTGGTCCGGCCCGAAGACGCCGAGGTGCTGGAAGACCTGATCGTCGCCGCCATCAACGACGCCAAGGCGAAGTCCGAAGAGATGATGCGCGACAAGATGCAGGAACTGACCGGTGGCCTGCCGCTGCCGCCGGGCATGCAACTCCCTTTCTGAGATTTCAGTGAAAAGTCTTTCGCCTGCGGCTCAGTGTACTTTTCACTGGACGTGATGGTGGCCCCGCCGCTTGAGGCGGCTCTACGCGGCGTTGCCGCATATAGATTGATTGAAATGTGAAAATCGACGCCGGGCCGCCCCAAGTCGATTTTCTCGATTTAGAAGCTGCGCGAAAGTATACCGAACGAAGTGAGGGACTTTCGTGCAAGGAGTTTAAGTGGCCGAGCAAGAAATCGAACATCTGGTCAAACTTCTGGCCAAGGTGCCGGGCTTGGGCCCGCGCTCGGCCAGGCGCGCGGTGCTGCACCTGTTGAAGCGCCGGGAAAGCCTGCTCGATCCATTGGCCGCGGCGTTGACGCAAGCGAGCGACCGGGTCCGCGCCTGCACCGCCTGCGGCAATCTCGATACCACCGATCCCTGTCATATCTGCACCGATACGCGGCGCGACGGATCGGTGCTGTGCGTGGTCGAGGACGTGGCGGATTTGTGGGCCCTCGAACGGACCGCCAGTTTCAAGGGCCGCTATCACGTGCTGGGCGGCACGCTGTCGGCGTTGGATGGCGTGGGTCCGGAGGATCTCCGCATCCCGGAATTGCTGCAGCGCGTGGCCGAGCAGGGCATATCGGAAGTGATCCTGGCGACCAGCGCCACGGTCGACGGGCAGACCACCGCGCATTATGTGGCCGACCGTTTGCACGAGCGCGACATCAAGGTGTCGGGCCTTGCGCACGGGGTGCCGGTGGGTGGTGAGCTGGATTACCTCGACGACGGCACCCTGTCGGCGGCGCTCAGGGACCGCCGGCCGGTTTAAGAATTTACCCCCTCATCTGTCTTCTCCCCCAACGTTGTTAGGGGAGAAGGACCCTGACCCGAGAGTCCCTCTCCCCTGGTGAAACCGGGGGAGAGGACAGGTGAGGGGGCTATTCCGCCGCTTTGCCGCCGGGCAGCAGGTCGGCGGCGTCTTCGTCCTCGCCCAGTTGCAGGGCGTCGATCTTGGCGCCGCGCTTGGTGACCTTGTCGGTGGAAATGCGGATGTCGCGGATGTCGCGGGTCGCCTGGTCGAAGTGGTTCTGCAGCTTGTCGACCCGCTGATCGAGCCGCCCCAAGTCTTCCAGCAGCTTACCGATCTCGGCCTGGATCACGTCGGCCTGTTCGCGCATGTGCACATCGCGAAGCACCGCGCGCACGGTATTGAGCGTCGCCATCAAGGTGGTCGGCGAGACGATCCACACCCGGCGTTTGAAGCCTTCCTCCACCACGTTCCGGAAATTCGCGTGCAGTTCCGCATAGACCGCTTCTGAGGGCAGGAACATCAACGCGCTCTCCGCCGTTTCGCCGGGCACGATGTAACGCTCGGCGATGTCCTTCACGTGTTTCAGGACCGCCGCGGAAAACGCGCGCGACGCCTGGGTCTTGTCGGCGTCGGTCTCCGCATCCCGGAGCATCGCATAGCTTTCCAACGGAAACTTGCTGTCGATGACGATCGGGCCCGGCGGGTTCGGCAGGTTCAGCAAACAGTCCGCCCGTTTGCCGGTCGAAAGCGTCGCCTGAAACGTATACGCCGAGGTGGGCAGCGCCGCCGTCACCAAATCGTTCAACTGGATTTCGCCGAACGCGCCGCGCGCCTGTTTGTTGGACAGAATGTCCTGCAGGCTGACGACCCGCTGCGACAGGTCGGTGATGTTCTTTTGCGCGCTGTCGATGACAGCCAGGCGTTCGTGCAGGACCTTCAAGGTCTGCCCGGTTTTTTCCGTCTGCTCGCTCAGCCCGTCGCCGAGGCGCTTCGACAGGCTTTCCAGCCGCTGGTTGGTGTCGGACTGCGCCTGTTCCATCTTCGCCTGAAGCGCCGTTTGCGCGGTGCCCAGCTGTTGCGCGATCTCGCCCAGTTGCTGCAGCCGCGCGTCCTGCACGGCGCGGTCCTTGTTCGCGTTCATCAACACGAACAGACCGATCAACGCCACCACGCCGACCGCCATCAGGATCAGGATCGTTTGCGGATCGAGCTGCAAGAAACCGCCTTTCTGTTGCCAAACTTTCGACACGGTCTGTGTGTCTTATCTGGACTTTCCATAATGACCGGATCGGGTGAAAATTTTGCCCGACCCGGCGTGCGCTTTCAAACGCGCCGGGACCTGATAGAGGAATGCTTATGACCGTTCGCCCCGTTTTGTTCGCCGCCGCCCTGATGATCGGGGTCGCAGCACCCGCCGTCCCGCACGCCGAAAACGGCTCAGAGCCCGCGGTGCGCCTGACGATTTACGCCAACGGCCTGGCCTTGGTGGACGAGGCGGTGACCCTGCCCGCGGGTGGCGACGGCACCTTGCAGTTGGACGGCGTGGCCCCCGCCATGATTGCCGACAGCGTCCGGTTGGATACGGCGGGTGGTGCGACGGTGCGGGAAATCGCCCTCGATTCGGAGATTTTGACCGAGCGCGCGTTGCTGGAAAGGTCCTTGGGCGAAACGGTGAAGGTCGCCCGCATCAACCCCGCCACCGGTCAGGAAGTGGTCGACATCGCCGAGGTGTTGAGCGTCGCGGGCGGTGTGGTGCTGAGGATCGGCGACCGCATCGAGACCAATGTCCCCGGGCGGTTGATTTTCGACGAGGTGCCGGCGGACCTGGGGCCGGAGCCGCGCTTGAGCGTCCGCCTCGCCGAGCCGCTGGCCGAGCCGGTGGGCGCGCGTTTGGGGTATCTGACCGGCGGCATGACGTGGGAGACGGTGTACACCGCGGTCCTCAACGAAGCGCACGACCGCATGGATTTGGACGGTTGGGCCAAATTGTCGAACAGTTCCGGCATGGATATGGGCCCAGCACAGGTCGCCGTGGTCGCCGGTGACGTCAGCCGCGAAAGCCCAGCACCTGCCCCCAATCGCATCCTGATGCGGGCCCAGGCGCTCGCCGCCGATGTGGCGGAAAGCGCGCCGCAGCCGCAGGCGCTGTCGGCGTTTCATCTCTATGAATTGCCAGGTGCCATTACGCTCGCCGACGGCGAGACCAAGCAAATCGCGCTGCTCGGCGGCAATGGCCTCGCCGCCAAGCGCATCTTGGAGTTCCGTGGCGGCGCGCCGGTGTTCGGCCCCGTCGGCGGCGGCGACCGCCCGCAACCGGCGCGGCAACGGATCGAGGTCGCCAACACCGGCGCCAACGAGTTGGGCATTCCGCTGCCCGCCGGCGTCGTCCGCGCCTATGTGCGCGACGATGCGGGCGTGTTGCGGTTCGTCGGCGAGGACCGGGTCGGCAATACCGCGGCGGGCGACATGTTGCGCCTCGACCTTGGCCGCGCCTTCGACGTGACGGTGAAACGCACTCAGACCGATTTCAGTCGCCTCGGCGACCGCACCACCGAGGCTGCGTTCACGATGCTGCTCAACAACGGCGGCACGTCGCCGGCCGAGGTGCGCGTGGTCGAGGATATTCCCGGCGACTGGCAGATGCTGGAAGAAAGCGCGCCGCACGCCCGTGATGGTGCTGCGGCGACCTGGACCGTCAGCGTCCCCGCCGGATCGAAAACGGAACTGACGTACCGGGTCCGGGTGCGGCGGTAACTACACACATTTTGTCATTCCCGCGGAGGCGGGAACCCAAACGGCTCATTTGTTGGATTTGGGCCCCCGCCTTCGCGGGGTGATGGAAAGAAACGCACGGCCCGAGCCATAGGAGCGATTAATTTTCACTGCCCGGAACAGGTAAAGTGAACGCAGGTGTCTGTGCCGGTCACGACGTATCGCCTACCTTTGGACGACGCATGGAATGACGGGATACCATGGACCGTTCTTTTTGCAGGCTGATGAGCCTCTATAACGCGAACGCCAACACAATCGTGTTCGATGCCTGCCGAGGTCTCGATCATGCAGCGCTCATCAAAGACCGCAAAGCGTTCTTCAAGAGCATTCTCGGTACTCTCAATCATATTCTGGTGGGTGATGATATCTGGATGACCCGGTTCGAAGGCGGCAGTATCGCGTCGACGGGTCTTGATGCCATTCACTTCGAGGACCTTGACGAGTTATGGGAGGCGCGAAAACGAGAGGATCGCCGCATCGCCGAATTTTTTGCGAATGTTGAACCTGCGTTCTTCAATGGAACAATCGATTACGTCAACAACTCGGGAAAACCGTGCGCTGACTCGGTATCGACCGTCGTCGTGCATTTTTTTAATCATCAAACCCACCACCGCGGTCAGTTGCACGCGATGCTGACGCAAGCGGATGTCGTGTCGCCGGTCCTCGATTTACATCGGGTTGTCGAACTTTAAGGGACGCGAGGGGAATCGGTTCTAGGTTGGACAGATTCTGCCCGATCGACCATGGGATAATTGAAAACCGCACCTAGGGGGCGGGTCCGGGCGCGGCGGTCATCGATCCTGTCACCCCGGCCAGCGCCGGAATAACCGATGGGTTGTTGTTATCTATTGATCCTCGACGATTTGGCCGCCGCGCGTCACCGGACCTTTGTCCGTTTGGCCGCGGTCCAGCACGAAGCGGACGCCGTGCACCGTGATCTCCAGCGCGTGTTCCGGCCCCTCGCCGATGGCCCGGTGGCGCCGCGCGAACTCGTCGGCGTCGACATCCGCCGGCAATTTGCAGAGCGCGTCGAAATCCTTCCGCGTCCACGCGCGCGGGCCCCAGGCCGCGCCCAACGCGGGCAGGCGGGCCAGGGTCGCAAGACGTTCCGCGTGCGCCGCCACCAGCGCCAGGATCGCCCGGTAGCTCGCGGCGTCGAGGGCGGCACGGTCCATCGCCGGCGTCACATCAAATCTGTCGACGGCGACGATGGGGCCGGTATCCACCTTGGCCGCCATCTCGTGAAGGGTGACGCCGAACGTGGTCGCCCCGTCGTAGAGTGCGAACACGGACGGAAAGATGCCCGGGTATTCGGGTGGGCCCGGATGGATGTTGTAGGCGGCGACGCGCAACCCATCCAGAATGTCCGCCGGGACGATGATCGGGCTGCCGATACTGATGACGCGGGTGCGAGGCGTTGCCGCCGCCCGCAGCGCGTCGAGGCTCGACACAGTCTCCCACGGCAGATCGGGTGCGGCGCCGCGGATGAGGTCCATCACCGGCGTCGCTTCGCCGCCGCGGATCAGGAAGACGAGCTTGTCGACTGGGCCCGGCGAAGTCATTCCCTCTCCCGTTTTGGCCCCCGCCAAACAAATTGGCGACGGGAGAGGGCCAGGGTGAGGGGGTATAGGTTCAGGCTGAGATACATGTCGACGAAACCCCTCATCCTGTCCTTCTCCCGGTGGGAGAAGGGACTCTCGTATCTATACCGTCATTCCCGCGAAGGCGGGAACCCAAGCGGCTCAGCTGTTTGATCTTGGGCCCCCGCCTACGCGGGGGTGACGATTGTTGCATCACGCGAAGAACCCGGCGACGGTGCCGGTCAGGCACAGCGCCAGCACGCCCGCGACCAAGGAACGAAAGCCGAGCGCCACGATTTCGTCGCGGCGTTCCGGGCACATGGTCGCGAGCCCGCCGATCATGATCCCGAGGCTGCCCATATTGGCGAAGCCGCAAATCGCGTAGGTCAGGATCAGTTTGCTTTTGTCCGAGAGCGCGTCCGCGGGCAGGGCCGCGAACTGCAGGTAGGCCAGAAACTCGTTGAGGATGATTTTCACGCCGAGTAGCCCGCCCGCGGTCGACGCCTCGGCCCAGGGGATCCCCATCAGGAACGCGACGGGCGCCATAACCCAGCCCAGCATCCGCTCCAACGTCAGCGGTGCTGCGGCGATGTCGGGCAGCACGCTCAGCATGCCGTTGACCAGCGCCACCAAGGCGACGGCGACGACCAGCATGGCGATCACGTTGATCAGCAGCTTGACCCCGTCCATGGTGCCCCGGGTGATCGCGGCCATGGCGTTGCCGTCGTCGGGGATCTCGATCTCGCCGGGGGTCGGCTCGCCCAGCGGCACCATGATCTGCGCGATGGTGATGGCGGCGGGCGCGCTGAGCACCGACGCCGTCAGGATATGACCGAGCGCGCCGGGCACCACCGGCTCGACGATGGAGGCATAGAGGATCATCACCGTGCCCGCCACCGTCGCCATGCCGGCGGTCATCATCACGAACAGCTCGCCCCGGCCCATGCGCGCGAGGTACGGCCGGATCAGCACCGGCGCTTCGACCATGCCGACGAATACGTTGGCGGCGACGCTGACGCCGAGCGCGCCGCCGATGTTCATGCTTTTCGCCAGCAGCAACGCCGCCCCTTTGACGATCCACGGCAGGATGCGCCAATGGAACAGCAGCGCCGACAAGGCGCTGACGATCAAAATTAGCGGCAACGCCTGAAACGCCAGGTTGAACGATGCGCCGGGCGCGGTTTCGGCGAACGGCAGCGGACCGCCGCCGATGTAGCCGAACACGAACGACGTGCCGGCGCGGGTCGCGTCCATCAAGGCGGTGACCACAGTATTGAGGTGCAGAAACGCACCATGGACGATGGGCACGCCCAGCAACAACGCCGCCAGGCCGAGTTGGATCGCCAGGCCCACGGCGACGGCCCGGCCGTTCACGCCCATGCGGTTTTCACTCAAGATCCAGGCGATCGCCGGAAACGCGATCAGCCCTAAAACCCCCTGCCAGATCATAGATATCCTTGTGATGTCCGATGGTCGGCAAAGTGTCGTTTCTTGACGTTCCGATGCCAAGACCATATTTCCTGCAAGACCCTGTAACAAAACGGACCCGACCCATGGCCGTGCTGGACATCATCGTGGCGCCCGACCCGCGCCTGAAAATCAAAGCCAAGCCCGTCGACGCGGTGGACGACACCGTGCGCCAGTTCATGGACGACATGCTGGAAACCATGTACGCGGCGCATGGCATCGGCCTCGCCGCGCCCCAGGTCGGCGACGACCGCCGGGTGATCGTGGTCGACGTGGCGCGCCCCGAAGAGGATCCGCAGCCGCTGTTCATGGCCAACCCGCAGATCGTCGACATCGCCGACGACGACCGCCCGCACGAGGAAGGATGTCTGTCGCTGCCGGATCATTATGCCGAGGTGGTGCGCCCCGATTGGATCAAGGTGCGGTACTTGGACCGGGATAACGAGATCCGCGAGCTGACCGCCGAGGGGATACTCTCCACCTGCATCCAGCACGAGATGGACCACCTGGACGGTATTCTGTTCGTCGATCACGTCTCGGCGCTGAAGCGCAACATGATCCTCCGCAAACTGGTGAAGGCCAAGAAATTGGCCGCGGTGCCTGCGTAATGGCGGCGAACCGGCTGCGCCTCGCCTTCATGGGCAGTCCGGAGTTCTCCAACGCGACGTTGACCGCGCTGTTGGACGCGGGGCACGACGTGGTGCGCGTCTACGTTCAGCCGCCGCGCCCGGCGGGCCGTGGACAGAAACAGCGCCTCTGCCCTGTGCATGCCTTGGCCGAAAGCCGCGGGATCGACGTCGCGACCCCGAAATCGCTGAAGGACCCGGCCGAACAAGAAGCGTTCCGCGCGCTCGATCTCGATGCGGCGGTGGTCGTCGCCTACGGATTGATCTTGCCGCAAGAGATCCTCGATGCGCCGCGGTTGGGGTGTCTTAACGTGCATGCCTCGATCCTGCCGCGTTGGCGGGGGGCTGCGCCGATCCAGCGCGCGATCATGGCTGGCGATGCCGAGACCGGCATCTCGATCATGAAGATGGACGCGGGCCTCGATACCGGACCGGTCCTGGCCGAGGCGCGGACGCCCATCGCCGGGGACGAAACAGCCGAGAGCCTGCACGACCGCTTGGCCGCCATGGGCGCCGAACTGATGGCCGACACGTTGCCGAAATATGCCGCCGGCGAGATCGCGCCCGTCCCGCAGACGGACGCCGGTGCGACCTATGCCGCCAAGATCGACAAGGCCGAAGGGGCGCTCGATTTCAGCAAACCCGCCGCCGAGTTGGACCGGCAGATGCGTGCGCTGACACCGTGGCCGGGGGCGTTCTTCGAATGCAACGGCGACCGCATCAAGGTGATGGCGGCGACGGTGGACGACAGCCCCGTCGACGCCGAACCCGGCACGGTGCTGGACGATTGCCTGACCATCGCGACCGGGGCGGGGACGTTCCGCCCGACGACGATCCAGCGCGCCGGCAAGGGGGCGATGGCCGCCGACGATTGTTTGCGCGGGTTCCCGGTCGATCCCGGCACCGCGCTCGGCTGCGGCTGATTACCCGGCCAGGGCTGCGGCCATCGGCGCGCCGTCGGACATGTCGGGGATGTTTTCCACGCCGAGGCGCATCTCGGTCATGATGAACTCCGAACGCCGCTGCGGGCCGCCTTGCTCGCGTTTCGGGAACAGGTGATACCAGGCGTCCATCTTGACGCTGAGCGAACATAACGTGCCGCCCAGGTCCTGGTGATAGCTGGTGATGACCTTTTGCAGCTTGCGGAACTTCTCCGCCGAGATTTCGTCCCACATGTTCTGGGTGCCGCGCTCGAAGCTCTCGAAGCGGCCGGTGATCTGTACCATCAGCTCGGTAAAGCGCCTTTCCAGCATGTTGATGGTTTTTTGCAGGCTCTGATCCATCTTCAAGGTGTAGTTGGTGCGAAGATCCGGCAGCGACCACAGGAAGTCGCTGATCACCGGCTCGATCGCGTCCAGGCAGCGCCGGTAATAGGACAGAGACATGAAGATGTCGCCGTAATCCTCGATGAATTTCGGCAGTTCCTCGACTTCGATGCCGAGTTTCTCGGCCATGATCTTGAGTTTCTCGAGCGCCTTCTTGATGTCCGGGTCGCGGAACAGTTTGACCACGTCTTCGAAGGTTTCGATGTCCATGTCGTCGCCGCCGTAAATCTGCAGGATCAACGGGCGGGTGAAATCGCTCATGTAGCCGGCCAGTTCGCGGCTCATTTCCGGTGACAGTTTCAGCGCGTCGGTGTCTTCCGGCACAAGTTCGAGATCGCGCAACGCGACGCGCAGGGAATAGACGTCGAAACTGCGCAACGTCGCGACCTTGGCCAGGATGCGCATGTCCGGGTGCTTGGTCGGGTCTTCCCAGCCGAACTCCTGCGGCAGGTCGCGGACGCCCAACTGGCCGCTGCCGGCCTCGTCGTCGCGGAACAGTTCGACCACGCTTTGCAGGTGCGCGTTCTTGATCATGCGCGCGCGCTTCAGCCCCGGCGTCTGCAGGGGCAGAATCTCCAGCGGCAGAATATGCAGCGCGTCGCGCTCGTTCTCGATCAAGATCGATTTCCGTTCTTCTTCCACGTGCCTGTCTCTTCGTCCGGTTGACTTCGTGCACAACCTAACAGACAAACCTGACAAAAGGCATACGTATTGCTACGCAACCTATTGCTGAGAAAAATGGTGAAGGAGCGACCGCGATTCCAAGATTCCGTCTGACAATCGAGTACGACGGTGGACCTTTCGTCGGCTGGCAACGGCAAGACAACGGCCCGAGCGTGCAACAGACCCTGGAAGAGGCGGTGTTGGCGCTCAGCGGCGAGGCGGCGACCGTGCAAGGCGCGGGCCGCACCGACGCCGGGGTGCACGCCTTGGGGCAGGTGGCGCACGTGGATATCGCCAAGGATTTTCCCGCCGACACCGTGCGCGATGCGCTCAACCATCACGTGCGTCCGCAGCCGATCAGCGTCCTCGACGCGGCGCGCGTGGACGACGATTTTCACGCCCGGTTTTCCGCGACCGGGCGGGCGTATCTGTATCGGATCGTCAACCGCCGCCCGCCGCCGGCCTTGGACACCGGCAAGGTATGGTGGGTGCCGGTGGCCCTCGACGCCGAGGCGATGCACACGGCGGCGCAGCATCTGGTCGGGCATCACGATTTTTCGACGTTCCGGGCCTCAGAATGCCAGGCGCAATCGCCGGAGAAGACCTTGGATACGCTGACGGTTCGCCGCGCCGGCGAGGAGATCCACATCGTCGCCGAGGCACGCTCGTTCCTGCACCATCAGATCCGCAACATCACCGGCACGTTGAAGCTGGTGGGCGAAGGGAAATGGTCGCCCGACGACGTGGCCCGCGCGCTCGCCGAGAAAGACCGCCGCGCCGGCGGCCCGACCGCACCGCCGGACGGCCTCTATCTGACCCGCGTCGATTTCGACGACTGATCCGCGTCGATTTCGACGACAATCTGGCGAAACCGGACTAGCGTGCTAACTTAACGGGTATGAGCAAGATTCCTCTCCGATTGGGTGCCGAAGACGCCGCCGAGGACCCGCAACAGGTCGCGGATCAGCGACTGGCGCTCCGAACCGCGCCGGAGCGGCATCCGGTTTCCGGCTATCTCGCGGTCGGCTTCGGCCTGCTCGGTGTGTTCGGGCCCGGGCTGTTGTTTACGCCGCTCGGTTTCATCTTTTCGGTGATCGCCCTGTTCCGCGGTCAGGCGACCTGGGGTTTCGTCGGCTTGCTGCTGACGGTCGCGGGGTTTCTGTCGTCGCCGTTGTTGATGGGCCTGGTGGGGATGAGCGCGTTTTTCGTGTTTTTTGACTGGCAGGACATCCTGGCACCGATCTACCAGATGCTCGGCGGCGGGATCGACGTCTAGAACGAAAAGAAGTTCTTTTTGCCGCCGTCCGGGAATTGTACCTGCTTGTGCTGCATGCCGCGTTCCGGAAAGTCGCGAATTTCGAAAAAATGCGCCCTTTGCATCATCAGACCCAGCAGCCGGTGTGTATTCTCCGCGTTCGGGTTTTTGGCCAACAGATAGGTCGGTTCTGCGTCGTAGGTCAGCAGCATGATCGGCGTTTGCGCCGCGCCGGAAAACTCGTTCACCGCCTCGACCACGCCGAAACCCATTGCCCGATAGACGGCGTGGTTGGTGTAGTCATGGCCCAACAGGAATCCGTCGTCGCGGACTTTGGGCCAATAGCTGCGCAGGTCCTCGCTGACCGCCTCGTAGGTGTGGTTGCCATCGATGTAGACCCAATCGAGGCTGGCGTCAGCGAACGCCGGCAGCGCATCGGTGGAGGTGGCGCGGTGAATTTCCACCTGGCCCGCGGTGATCTCGGCGTCGAACATTTGCCGGACGGCGTCGGCGCGCGTGTCCATTTCGGTCTGCGGGCGGTTGTTGGCGTCCTTGGCGTAGTCGTCGGCGAATTCCTGCCACGGGTCGATCAGATGCAGTTTACGGGGCGTAGCCGTCGCCAGGATCTGTTTGGAAAACCCACCCTCCGCGACGCCGATTTCGGCGACGTCGCCGTTCTTCGGCAGAAAATGGAGTAAATCCTCGCGGGTGATGAGAAACAGGTACATACGGTCTCCTCGGGCAGGTCCAACCGACCCTAGACAGGAAGCGGGTGCTGCACCACCCATAAACGTGGCGGCGCGGAAATTGACCCTTGGAGCCGACGCCATCTTCCCCGATACTCCGCGCACGGGGGCGGATGAACGACAGGTATTGGACGCGATATGAAAACACTGACGGCATCGATCTTATGTATGGCGCTTGCGCTGGGCGTTTTGTTCCAACCGACCCACGCCGACGCGGCGAAGAAACCGCCCGAGGTCGCCATCAACGTGTTGCAGACCGGCGAGGGCGCGCCCGTGGCACGGCACTCGATGGTCCGCGTGCACTACACCGGTTGGTTGACGGATGGCACCAAGTTCGACAGCAGCCACGACCGGGGCGAGCCGATCGAATTTACCCTCGGCACCGGACAGGTGATCCCCGGTTGGGACATGGGCCTGGAAGGCATGAAAGCCGGCGGCAAGCGGGAGCTGACGATCCCGCCGCAACTGGGCTACGGCGCCAAGGGTGCCGGCAACGTCATTCCGCCCAACGCGACGCTGCGCTTCGAGGTCGAGTTGGTCTCCTTCGTGCCGCCGAAATACGACAATATCGGCAACGCCGAATTGCAGGCGTTGCTGGACCGCGGCGTGAAAATCGTCGATGTGCGCCGGGCCGAGGAATGGGCCAAGACCGGCATCGTCGACGGCAGCCACAAACTCACCGCGTTCGACCAGAACAGCCGCTTCGTCCGCAGCTTCCCCGGCGCGTTCCAGGACTACGTCGGGCCGGACGAGGAAATCATCCTGATCTGCCGCACCGGTAACCGGTCATCGGTGATCGCGCACATGCTGACCGAACAGGCCGGCTATACCAAGGTCTACAACGTCACCGACGGCATCGTGCAGTGGATGAAGGACAAGAACCCGGTGGTGAAGTAGCGCCGCGACCGCCGCGCTATTTCACATATTCGGCCAGAAAGGCGTCGATGTCCTTTTTCGATGCAGCAAGCGCGGCAGGGTTCGGTTTGATCGTCGCGCCCCGGCCGGACGAACTGTGCTTGTTGTAAGCATTGCTGACATAGGTTTCGGTATTACCGTCATAACCATGGTGCGCGCCCGGATATATCTTCAACACGGTCGGTGATGTGTTTCGCATCTTTAGGTGACGCTCGCACAAATGTGACGGCGTCCAGTCGTCCGCATCGCCGATCAATATCAGCATCGGCACCAAGTACGGCGGCGTATGAAATCCGCAGTCCGGATACACAGGAATTGAAGCGACGATCTTTGCCGGCGAGCGGTTGAACTTTTGTTCCTTCGCGTTGCTGACGGCATCCATGACGGTGCCGGCGCCGTTCGAATAGCCCATCAGAATGATTTTCGACGTGTCGATGATCGGCAAGGTCGCGAGATACTTGATCGCTCCATAAACGTCCTCGACCCGTTGCGTTTGATTGACGAGATCGCCACTCAAATCATGGCAGATATTCGAATGACCGCGTGGCCGGATCGAGTCGGGGGCGATGCTGGCATAGCCGCGTGCCGTCCAAAAATCAGCCCACATTTCGATCTTTGGTTGCTGTCCGCCGCAGCCGTGGACCAACACGACGGCCGGAAACGGACCATCGCCCTCCGGCTTGCGGAATTTCGCCCAGATTTCGGTGTATTCGAACTCTTTGCCCGGGTTGCGCTTGTACCAGAATTTGCTGACGTGCTGATCGCTGAGAAATTTAACGGTGTCGTGGTTTCCCGGACTGTCATTGGCGTTGGCAAGATCGGTACCGGAAACGGTAATCAGCGCGGCGAGTGCCAGCGCGTAGAACAAACTCTTCACGTCTTCGTCCCCCAAGAAATAGTCACTGGCGCAAAAAGCTATCGGCAATAGGGGCACGGGTCCATGTGTAATGTCGATTACCCCGTCGGCGGTTTCGGCCAGAACTCGTGCAGGTTCTCGAACGGGCCCAATGCCGGGGCTTCCATGGTGCTGAGGCTCAAAATCTTGGTCACGTCGCCGGGCGCGTCGGAGACCGGCAGCCGGAGGTTGAGCTTTCGTGCGTAGGCGGTTTTCTTCAAGGCGAACGCGGTCATGAACAGCTGCGGGCGGCGGCTCGTCACCACCAGATTGAACTGCGCGTAACGCAATTGGCCCGACCGCGTCACGGCGTGCGCCGACAAGTGCGTGCCGCTCTCGTCGCGGCCGAACAACTCGGTCAGCCCTGTGCCCCAAAAGCGGTACCGGTAATCGGCCCCGTCGCCGAGCACGTCGACCACGGTCGCCAACGGCAGCAGCACCGGCGGCAACGCCGACAGGTCGACGGCGGGCCACGGCGGCGCGAATTCCCGGTCGCGCCATGTGTCCCACAACCGCACGGCATCGCGGAGCGGTCCGTCCTTGATCTCGCTCAGGGACCGGGTCGCGCAGTCGATCCCCCGCGGCGCAAAATCAGACATAAACGATGACCTTCACGAGGGAGGTTCCGGCCCTCAACCGGTGGACGACGACCCGTCGACGCTACGCGGTTCCGTCAAATGCATGCAACGGATAATGGGTTCGGCGATGGACTCAGTCGCCGCCGGTTCAGCGCACCAGGGCCCCGGTGAACTGCTCCCACACCAGCGACGTGATGAAATCGAGGATCACCAGGGTCACCGCCGTGCCGCCGGCGATGGCCAACGCGCCTTTCGCTGCGAACCAGCCGATCGCGAAAACGTACATCAGCATTAGAAAGCTGAAAAAGCTGGTGGCCCCGTCGGACGCCCCGGCGGCGCCGAGAACCAGGATCAATG
This sequence comes from Rhodospirillales bacterium, assembly GCA_965601835.1. Lineage (GTDB taxonomy): Bacteria > Pseudomonadota > Alphaproteobacteria > Rhodospirillales > Casp-alpha2 > UBA4479. Next base: position 2,081,943 of record OZ271842.1, on the reverse strand, counting down.
TGAAGAACAGCAGGTTCTGGATCGCCGCGACCCAATTGTAGACGGTGACGAAATGCGCGAAGCGCTCGCGCCGATCGAGCAAGCCCGTGACGTGCCACATAATGACGGGGTACAGAAACCACCCGCCGATGTAGACCAGGATCTCGAACGGCACCACGAACGCCAGCGATGCACCCTCGGGCGCGCGGGTGCCGTGCAGGCCAACCCAGAACATGAACATCGGTGCGACGATGACGGCGGCGTAGAACGACCGCCATGCGTCGGTCGCGGTGTGGCCAAGGTCCTGAAGTCCGGACGCATCGAAGCGCGCCAATTTGGCCGCGGCCTTCAGGCTCCCGATGACCACGATGCCGCGCGCCATCAGGCGGTCGTCCCGAAGTAACTCTCGAGAACCTTAAGATAAATATCGCTGAGGCGATGGATGTCGTCGACCGGGCTGAACTCGTCGACCTTGTGCGCGGTCTGATTGATCATGCCGAATTCGACCACCGGACAATAATCCTTGATGAAGCGCGCGTCCGACGTGCCGCCGGTGGTGCTCAGTTCCGGGACCGATCCGGTGACGGCCTCGACCGCGCCCGCGACGATGTCGCTCAAGGGGCCCGGCGGGGTCAGGAAACTCTCGCCCGAGACCTTGATCCGCATGTCGTAGCCGCCGCCGGCCTGATCCAGGCGCTCGCGGAGGATTTTCTCGACGCTCGCCGACGTATGCAGGTCGTTGAAGCGGATGTTGATCCGCGCCTCGGCCCGGGCCGGGATCACGTTGGTCGCGGCGTTGCCGACATCGACCGTGGTGACCTGCAACGTGGTTGCCGGAAAATGGTCCGAGCCCTCGTCGAGGGGCACGTTGGTCAGCGCCGTCAGAAGGTTCAGCAGCTTGTGGATCGGATTGTCGGCCAGGTGCGGGTATGCCGAATGCCCCTGCACCCCGTCGACCGTCAGCCACACGTTCATCGACCCGCGCCGCCCGATCTTGATCATGTCGGTCAGGCTGGCGGGGTTGGTCGGCTCGCCGACGAGGCAGGCATCCAGCGCCTCGTCCCGCGCGTCCAGCCACTCCAGCACCTTCAAGGTGCCGTTGGTGGCGTCGCCCTCTTCGTCGCCGGTAATCAAGAAGCTGATGGAGCCGCCGAAATCCGTGCCATGGGTGTCCACGAACCGGGCCGTCGCCGCCATCATGGCCGCGACCGCGCATTTCATGTCGGCCGCCCCCCGGCCGTACAGGTTGCCGTCGCGGATTTCCGGCACGAACGGGTCGGAGTGCCAATCGTCCACATCCCCCGGCGGCACCACGTCGGTGTGCCCGGCCCAGCAGAAATTGCGCCCCTCCGTGCCGAGCCGCGCATAGACGTTGCGGGTCGGCTCGCCCGCCGGGTCGTCGAAAGTCAGGTCGTGGCAGGTGAAGCCGAGCGGCGTGAGGTAGTCGATCAGCACGTCCAGCGCCCCCGCGTCCACGGGCGTGACGCTGGGCGCGGCGATCAACGCCTTGGAAAGGTCGAGGGGATCAGTCCCGAAGGAGGTCATTGATCGAGGTTTTGGCGCGGGTTTGCTCGTCGACGCGCTTGACGATCACGGCGCAGGCCAGGTTCGGGCCCGGGGTGCCGTCCGGCAGCGGTTTGCCCGGCAGGGTGCCCGGCACGACGACCGAGTACGCCGGCACCCGGCCCACGAAAATCTCGCCGGTGTTGCGGTCGACGATCTTGGTGGTGGCGGTAATGAACACGCCCATGGACAGCACCGAGCCCTCCTCGACGACCACCCCTTCGACCACTTCCGACCGTGCGCCGATGAAGCAGTTGTCCTCGATGATCACCGGGCCCGCTTGCAGCGGCTCCAGCACGCCGCCGAGGCCGACGCCGCCCGAAAGGTGCACGTTCTTGCCGACCTGCGCGCACGACCCGACGGTGGCCCAGGTGTCGACCATGGTCCCTTCGCCGACATACGCGCCGAGGTTCACGAAGCTCGGCATCAGCACCACGCCCGGCGCGATGAACGCGGAATGGCGCACCACGCACCCCGGCACGGCGCGGAATCCGGCGTCGCGGAAATCCGCTTCGCCCATGGACGCGAACTTCGACGGGACCTTGTCCCACCAGTGTGCGCCGCCCGGCCCGCCCGGGATGGGGGCCATGTCGTTGAGACGAAACGACAGCAGCACGGACTTTTTCAGCCATTGGTGCACGGTCCAGGCGCCGTCGATTTTTTCGGCGACCCGGCCCTCGCCGTGGTCCAGCATGTTGAGTGCGGTTTCCACCGCGTCGCGGATTTCCCCCTTGGTGTCCAGCCCGACGTTGTCGCGGTCGTCCCAGGCGGCGTCGATGACCTGTTCCAGTTGGGCGGTATCCATGGAAAATCTCCTCAAAAAGTCGCTGTCTGTCGTTTGATTTATTTCGTTGCGGGCGGCCTGCCCGCGCGCCCGGAATGTGGCGGCTGGGCCCCCGATAGTCAATGGGGAGGGGCAAGCTCTTTCAGCCGTCGATGATCGCCGTCAGCCAGTCCGCCAGATCGTCGGTGCGGTGGTGCACGTGGCCGTGCTCGGCGGTTTCGCGCGACCAACCGACGCCGGTGTCGACCCACACCGTGGTCATGCCGAGCGCCGCGGCGGGCACCAGGTTCTTGGCCATGTCCTCGACCATCACCGCCTCGGTCGGTTCGATGCCGAAGCGCGCGCAGAACGCCTCGTAGGTCGGTTGCGCCGGTTTCGGGCGGAACTCGGCGTCGACGATGTCGAAACAGCCCTCGAAATGGTGGTCGATCTGCAGGTGCTTGGTGATGTTGTCGGCGTGCGGGGTGGAGCCGTTGGTGAAGATCACCTTGCGCCCGGGTAGGGCGTCGAGCGCCGCGGTCAGCTTCGGATCGGGGCCGATCGGCGCCAGATCGATGTCGTGCACGTAGGCCATGAACTCGTGCGGATCGACGCCGTGCTTGGTCATCAGGCCGCGCATGGTGGTGCCGTATTCGCGGAAATAGTCCTTTTGCACCTTGCGCGCGGCGTCGGGCTCGAGCCCAAGGAACTCCGACACGAACCGGGTCATGTTCCAGTCCACCTGATCGAACAGGTTGCTGGACGCCGGATACAGCGTGTTATCGAGATCGAAAATCCACACCGGCGTGGCCCTGAGATCCTCGGGGTCGCGGCGCACGGCGGGTTGGCCCGCGCGTTGGGAAGAGGTCTGTGTCATGGCCCTAATTAGGGCCCGAAAGCCGCCGTTTGCAAGGCGCAAAGCGGCTTTGCACCGATGCCCCGCATCTCCTAAGATGCAGCCAACAGAGGCGTCACAAAAAGCAGGTGGGGGCGTATGGCGGAGGACGCCGTCCAATCGGCGACGAGTATCGCCGACGACAGCGATGCGAAATTGGTCGCGGGCTATCCCGGTCCGGCGGTGCTGCTGGACGGGACCGGCGCGCCGTTGCTGGCCAACGCCAAGGGCGCGGGCCTGGAGCGTGCGCTCGCGGGCGGCGCGGTCGAAGACGTCACCCAGCTGATCGAGCAGGCGATCACCGCGCACAGCATCGCCAATGCCACGGTGACCGTGAAAACCAGCCGCGGCGACGTGATCTTGGATGTCACCGTGGTGCCGATCCTGAGCGGGCAAGGCACCCCGAAACGGGTGCTGGTGCTGGCCCGCGACTTGACCATGGAGCGCAACCTGCGTTCGACCCTGGTGGAGTCCCGCCAGCGCTACAAGGATCTGGTGGAAATCTCCAACGACTTCTCGTGGGAGGTCGACGCCGACGGCAATTTCGTGTTCGTCTCGCCGCAGGGTGCGCTCGGCTTCAGCGCCGAGGAACTGGTCGACAGCCCGGCCCGCGATCTGGTGATCGATCCCGACGAAATCACCCCCTTCCCGTTCGCCACCCACCGGCGGTTGGAGAATGTGGAAATCTGGATGACCCAGAAGGACGGCTCCACCGCGTGCATGATCATTTCGTCGTTGCCGCTGGTGAAGGGCGAGGGCGAGGACGAGGTCTGGACCGGATGCCGGGGCGTGTGCCGCGATGTCACCGAAGAGCGCGAAAGCGAAGCGGCATTGGCCCGCGCGCGGCACCGCGAGCAGTTGCTGAACTACATCGTCGGCCAGATCCGCGACGAGATCGAACCGCACGACATGCTGATGGCGGCGGCGACCGCGACGGCCCGTGCCTTGGGCGCGGCGGGGACGCGGATTTACCGCGAGGATCCGCAGTACGAGACCTTCGCCGTCAATGCCGAGTTCGGCAACATGCAAGGGGTGGCGGCGCTCGGCGACAAGGTCTTTAACCTGAGCCCGGGCGAGGTGGTCGACGTCGACTTGCCGGACTGGTCGGCAATCGTCACCGCGACCCAGTACCGCAACCAGGTCAACGGCGCATTGGCCATGTGGAAGCCGAAAAAGGACAACGCCTGGGACGACGATCACCGGCTGATGTTGACCGACGTCGCCAATCAGCTGGGCATCGCCAACGAGCAAATCTCCAACCACGAACGCATGGTCAAGCTGTCGCGCACCGACGGCATGACCGGTTTGCTCAACCGCCGCGCCTTCTACGAGGAGGAACTGCCGCGCCGCGTCGCCCGCTTGGAGCGCAGCGGCCTGACGGCGTCGATGTTCTACGTCGACATGGACAACTTCAAACGGGTCAACGACGTGCACGGCCACCAGGCCGGGGACGATGCGATCCTGTATCTGCGCGACATGCTGCTGAACTTCTCGCGACCGGGCGATCTGGTGGCGCGGCTGGGCGGCGACGAGTTCGCCATGTGGCTCGACGGTATCGACGAGGAAACGTCATTCAACCGGGCCGGGCAATTGATCGAGACCAGTAAGGAAATGGTCAGCATGTCAGGCGACGATGAGCACCCATTGGGGATCTCCGTCGGCGTGGCGTTCTTCGATCCGCGCACGGGCGAGCCCTTGGACTCCTTGCTGGCGCGGGCGGACGCGGCGATGTATACCGTGAAAAAACAAGGCAAAGGCGGATTTGGAATGGCGCCGCCACCCGGCGCCGAGAACGAGGAATAAAGACCGAAGGGCCAGCGGGCCGGCATTTCCGGCCCGGTCCGCGCTAACGGGATATGGCAGACATACCGAAGATGGATGCGGTGAATTACGACGAAGCCAAGCGATTGGCGCGAAGCGACGATGTTTCCGTGCGCAAGGCCTTGGCCGAGCGCAAGGACCTGCCGCCCGAGCTGTTGTATTTCCTGGCCGAGGACGACGATCCCGATGTCCGCAAGGTGGTGGCGGCGAACGAGGCCGCGCCGCGGCAAACCGATTTGCTGCTGGCCAACGACGACGACGCCTCGGTGCGCGAGGACCTCGCCGCCAAGATCGCCAAGGTCGCGCCGGGTCTGAGCGCCGACGAGAGCAACAAGGTCCGGGCGCAAACCTACGAAGCGTTGGAGACCCTCGCCCGCGACCAGATGATCAAGGTCCGCGCGATGCTGTCCGAGGCGATCAAGGACGTCACCGACGCGCCGGCGCCGATCGTCAACGCGCTGGCGCGGGATCTGGCGATCGAGGTGTCGGGCCCGGTGTTGGAATTCTCGCCGGTGCTGACCGACGCGGACCTGATCGAAATTATCGCCACGGGCCCGGCACAGGGCGGCGTCGCCGCCATCGCCCGCCGCGACGAGGTGTCGGAAAACCTGGCCGACGCGATCATCGATACCGACGACATCGAAGGGATCGCCGATCTGCTGGACAACGATTCGGCGCACATCCGCGAAAGCGCATTGGACGACCTGATCGACCGCTCCGCCGATGTGGAGCTGTGGCAAAAGCCCCTGGTCGGCCGGGCCAAACTGCCGGACGGGGCGGCGCAGCGGATGGCCGGGTTCATCGCCGACAACTTCCTGGAAATGCTGCGCCAGCGCGATGACCTGGACAAGGATTCCATGGCCGCCGTCGGCGCCATCGTCCGCGAACGGCTGAGCGGCGGCACCAAGAAAAAGGCGCTCGCTGCCAGCTTCGACTTTCTCAAGGTCGACGCCCCCATCGACGCGGCGCAACGCCTGCACGACGCCGAGAAACTGACCGACGAGATGCTGGCGAAATCGATCCAGGCCGGCGACCATCCGTTCTTCTTCGCCGGCATGGTGGTGCGCGCCGGCGTGCCCGAAGAGATCGGCCGGCGGATTTTCAGCGAACGCAGCGCCTACGGCATCGTCGCGCTCGCCGGCAAGGCGGGGCTGCCCGCGGGATTGCTGCCGACCATCCAGAAACAGATGGGGCGGATCGCGCCCTCCGACCTGATCGAGCCGGACGACGACGATACCTTTCCCATGTCCGACGACGACATCGATTGGCATCTGGAGTTCTTCGCCAACATGGTCGGCCTCAACTAGACGGCGGCGGGCCGCGTGCTGAAAAACCTGTTCAAGCGCAAGTGGCCCAGGCGGCAAAAGCCCATCAGCTATGACGAGGCCAAGGTCCTGGCCGCCGACGGCGACGAGGCGGTGCGCGCCGATCTGGCCGGGCGCACCGACGTCGCGCCGGAAATCCTGTATTTCCTGGCCGAGGATAAATCCGCCGAGGTGCGCCGCCGCATCGCCGACAATGCCGCGGCCCCCGGCCAGGCGGACTTGCTGCTGGCCAAGGACCGGGACGATGCGGTCCGGGAAAGCTTGGCCGCCAAGATCGCGCGGATGGCGCCGGACCTCAGCCCGGGCGAGCACGATGCCCTGAAACGCACCGCGTACGAGGCGCTGACCCTGCTCGCCAAGGACCAGGCGGCACGGGTCCGGGGCATCCTGTCCGACGCCTTGAAGGCGATGCCCGACGCGCCGCCCGACATCATCCGGCAATTGGCCTGGGATGCGGAGAACGCGGTCGCGGCACCGGTGCTGCGGTTCTCGCCGGTGCTCACCGATGCCGATCTGATCGAAATCATCCAGGCCGCCCCCTCGCCGGGCGCGGCGGCCGCGGTTGCCGAACGGGACGGGGTCTCGGGCGATGTCAGCGCCGCCATCGTCGGCACCGACGATGTTCAGGCGATCGGGCTGTTGCTGGGCAACGCCAGCGCGCAAATCCGCGAGGAGACCCTGGACCGGGTCATCGACCGGGCGGTCGATGTGGAGGCCTGGCACGTGCCGTTGGCCGACCGCCCGGGCCTGAACAGCCGCGCCGCGACCAAGATCGCACGCTTCGTCGCCGACGATATCCTGCGCCGCATGGCGGCCCGCGACGATTTGCCCGCCGACATCATCCAGGGGCTGCGCGCCGCCGTCGACGACCGTTTGGGCGGTGCCGGACCGGGCGAGGCGCGGGGCATGCATGTCGACGACGACGAGGCGTTCGACGAAGCGAGCCAACTGTGGGCCGAGGGGGCGCTGGACGAGGGCGCGTTCACCGCGGCCATCACGCGCGGCGACGACAAGCTGGCGATGGCGATGCTGGCGGTGATGGGCGACGTGCCGATGCGCGCGGTGCGCCGCTGCTGCGCCACCAACAGCGCCAACGGCTGCACCGCCCTGGCATGGCAGGCAGGCCTCAGCGCCAAGACCGCGGAGCTGGTGCAGCGGCGCTTGGGCCGGGTCAAACCGGTGGACATGGTGCACGCGGCGCACGACGGCGCCTATACCTTGGATGACGCCGACCTCAAATGGCAGGTGGATTTCGTGCGGGGGCTGTAGGCCCCCTCACCTGTCCTCTCCCCCGGTTTCACCAGGGGAGAGGGACTCTCGGATCATGGTCCTTCTCCCCTATCGGAGATGGGGGAGAAGACAGATGAGGGGGCATTTCGCGCAACCCGGTCCGGCCTCGCAGACGTCACCCGGAACGTGTTTCAGGGCCCAGTGTTCAATGGACAAACGTGGGCGCAGTGAAGGCTGGGTCCCCGCTTTCGCGGGGATGACGGTGAGGAGACGGGCGGGAATGACGGGTTTAGATCCGCGCGTGCCCTCTCCCGCGGGGAGAGGGACAGGGTGAGGGGCTGCTCAGCCTGGCAGTGGCGTCTCGGTCGGAAAATCCCCTCATCCTAACCTTCTCCCGGGGGGAGAAGGGATTCACCAGCGAATGTCACCCTGAACTTGTTTCAGGGCCCAGTGTTCAATGGACAAACGTAGGCGCAGTGAATGCGGGGTCCCCGCTTGCGCGGGGATGACGGTGAGGATGTGCGCGCCGGCATGACGGGTTTGGGTCCGTGCGTGCCCTCTCCCGCGGGGAGAGGGACAGGGTGAGGGGGTACTCACTCTGGCAGTGGCGTCTCGGTCGGAAAATCCCCTCATCCTAACCTTCTCCCGGGGGGAGAAGGGATTCACCAACGAGTGTCACCCTGAACTTGTTTCAGGGTCCAGTGTTCAATGGACAAACGTGGGCGCAGTGAAGGCTGGGTCCCCGCTTGCGCGGGGATGACTGTGAGGAGACGGGCGGGAATGACGGGTTTAGATCCGCGCGTGCCCTCTCCCGCGGGGAGAGGGACAGGGTGAGGGGCTGCTCAGCCTGGCAGTGGCGTCTCGGCCCGAAAATCCCCTCATCCTAACCTTCTCCCGGGGGGAGAAGGAAAATGACGGAGCCTACCCCCTGGTGATCAGCGTCCCGGCGCCGCCGGCGGTGAACAGTTCCACCGGCACCGTGTGCGCGATCCGTCCGTCGATGATCGCCGCCCCGTCGACGCCGCTGGCGATGGCGTCGATGCAGGTTTCGATCTTGGGGATCATGCCGCCCTTGATTGTGCCGTTTTCGATGGCGGCGCGCGCCTCGGTCACGGTCAGCTCGGAAATCAGATTGCCGTCCTTGTCCAGCACCCCTTCGATGTCGGTCAGCATGTACATCCGCGCCGCGCCCATGGCCGCCGCGATGGCGCCCGCCGCGGTGTCGGCGTTGATGTTCAACGTCTCGCCGTCGGGGCCGACGCCGATGGGGGCGATGACGGGAATGACGTCGCTGGTGGCGAACACCTCGAGGATTTTCGGCGCGATGTATTGCGGCTCGCCGACCAGGCCGAGATCGATCACTTTCTCGATGTTGCTGTCGGGATCGCGGGTGGTGCGTTTCAGGCGCATGGCGCGGATCAGGTTGCCGTCCTTGCCCGATATCCCGATGGCGGTGCCGCCCGCCGCGTTGATGGCGGCGACGATCTGTTTGTTGATGGAGCCGGACAGCACCATCTCGACCACGTCGATGGCGGCCTGATCGGTGATGCGGAGGCCGTCGACGAACTCGGATTTGATCTCCAGCTTCTCCAGCATGTTGCCGATCTGCGGGCCGCCGCCGTGCACGACGATGGGACGGATGCCGACCTGGCGCAGCAGCACCATGTCCCGCGCGAACAGGTCGAACAGCTTTTGATCGCCCATGGCGTTGCCGCCGAACTTCACCACCACGGTCTTGTCCGTGAAGCGGCGCATGTACGGCAGTGCCTCGGACAGGGTCTCGGCCTTGGCCAGGTAATCGTCTTTGTCGTGCTCGTCGATCTTCATCATGCGCCGGAACTTAGCGGATGGGTTCGACAAATGCCAGCACCGTCAACGGCTTAACCGCGCACGCCGTTTAGGACTTCGTAAACCATGGCCGGCTAGAATTTAACCCGATATTTGGGAGACGGAACATGGCCGATACGTCCGACGACATGGCGGTGCCCGAGGGCACGTCGCCGCTCGACGCCAAGACCCATGCCGAGATGTGCATGCTGTACGCGGAGTCCACCGAGACGCTCCGGTTCGTCAAAACCCATCAGTGGAAGACCGTCGGCGCGACGCTGCTGACGTTCCTCGGGCTCATTTTCATCGCCGGGTTCGTCGAGGCGGACCAGGGCTTCGCGGACAAGTTGCTGGGGATCTCGATCCTGCTGACCTGTGCCGTGATTTTCACCCTCATCATCTATCAGTTCTGGATGCACAACGAGGCGCGCAAGATCGATCTGATGGAGCGGAGCCTGTCCGGCGATTTCGCCAAGGTCCGCGCGGTCAAATCGCGGCTGGAGGGGAACCTGCACCGCTATACGCTGCTGGCGTTCATGATCATGGTGGTGATCCTCGGCCACGTGGTGGTGAGCCTGTCGATGGCGGCGCTGACGGCGCCGCTGTTCTGAGGGGTGGCCCCCGTCAGGGAGTCGTAAGCTGGGCGGTTTTCACTGCCATCCATAAAAAATGAATTGTGTTTGAACACTGGCATCGCCAGGCTCTTGTGGGGTGTGTGGAAATGGTATGGGCGCACATCTTATCAGTGAACGCATCCGGGTTTTCGAAATCCCGTTGATGGACATCGACCGCGACGACTTCCGCGACGCCTTTGCGGCGTGGGAGACGCTGCCGCGCACTGGCGGGTCCTTGCCGAAATGGCCGGGGATCGACTTCCTGCTCGACGTGCCGCCGGCGTTGGTCGCCGAGGCCATGGTGCTGGATTACCAAGGCAGCATCGAGGCGTCGCAGTATCTGTTTTGGGGCTCGCGTCTGTATTGGGCCGCGAAAGCCGATATGACCGGCAAGTCGCCGGTCGACTTCATGTCGCCGGACTTGAAGGACTACATCGCCCAGACGTTGATGCCGACGATCGAACACAAGAAACCGTTTTACTACGAGGCGGAGTTCACCCGCGCGGACGGCGTGCGGTCGCCCGAGCAGGTGCTGCGCTTGCCGTTCGTCGATGACCATGGCGAGATCGATTGCGTCCTCACGTTCACGTCTTTGCGCGACGCGAAAGAGGTCGGGGGCATGTTCACGACCTGAGCGGCAGCGCCATCTCGGCCAATACCTGACGCAATTCGGAAATGCCCGTGTTCTTGGCGGAACTCGTCGTCAGGATATCCGGGTGCGACGCCACGTGGGTCTTAAGCTCGGCCGCCGTCGCATCGATCAGTTTTTGCAGCGGCCCGGGCTTCACCTTGTCGCACTTGGTCAGCACGATCTGATAGTTCTGCGCCGCCTGGTCCAGCATCCGCATCGCTTGGCGGTCGCTGTCTTTCAGGCCGTGCCGGGCGTCGATCAGCAAACAAATCCGGCGCAATTGCACGCGGCCGCGCAAGTAATCCTCGATCAGCCGCGTCCAGCCGGCGATCTCGGTCTTCGACGCGCGGGCATAGCCGTAGCCCGGCAGGTCGGCCAGCATCATGCGGCCGCCGACGTCGAAGAAGTTCACTTCGCGGGTGCGGCCCGGGGTGTTCGAGGTGCGGGCCAGGTTCTTGCGCCCGGTCAGCGCGTTGAGCAGGCTCGACTTGCCGACGTTGGAGCGCCCGGCGAAGGCGATCTCCGGCAATTCGGTCGGCGGCAGTTGATCGAGGCTGCGCGCGCCCAACACGAAGTCGACGTCGCCGACGAACAGTTTGCGGGCGTCGTCGGGGTCGCTCATGGAACGTAGCGCCTAGCTGAGGGCGGCTTTGCCGGTGATGCCCATGCGCCGCATGATGATCCACTGCTGGCCGATGGACAGCACGTTGTTCCATGCCCAATAGATCACCAGGCCGGCCGGGAACTGCGCCAGCAGGAAGGTGAACATGATCGGCATGAACAGGAAGATCTTGGCCTGGATCGGGTCGGCCGGCTGCGGGTTCAGCTTTTGCTGCAGGTACATGGACGCGCCCATGATCAGCGGCCAGATGCCGATGGTCAGGAACGCCGGCGTATCCCACGGGATCAGCCCGAACAGGTTGAACACGCTGGTCGGGTCGGGCGCGGACAGGTCGTTGATCCAGCCGAAGAACGGCGCGTGGCGCATTTCGATGGTCACGAACAGCACCTTATAGAGCGCGAAGAACACCGGAATCTGGATCAGGATCGGCAGACAGCCCGACGCCGGGTTGACCTTCTCGCGCTTGTAGAGCGCCATCATCTCCTGGTTCAGCTTGACCTTGTCCTCGTTGAAGCGCTCGCGCAGCTTGACCATGTCCGGCTGCAGCTTCTTCATCTTGCTCATCGCCACGTACGATTTGTTGGCGAGCGGGAAGAACGCCAGCTTGATGAACACGGTGAGGATCAGGATCGAGATGCCGAGGTTGCCGACCAGACCGTTGATCCACAGCAGCGCCAGGAAGATCGGCTTGGTCAGGAAGTAGAACCAGCCGAAGTCGATGGCCAGGTCGAAGTTGATGATCCCGAATTGCTCGGCGTAGTCGTCCAGCAGGTGCACCTCTTTGGCGCCGGCGAAAAAGCGGCTGGTGGACGCGGCGCTGTTGCCGCTTTCGACGGTCACGGCGGCGCCCAGGAAATCGGTCTGATAGACGTCGATCAGGCCTTCGGTGCGGTACAGGAACCGGGTTTGCACGTCCTGCTGCTGATCGGGGATCAGGGTCGCAAGCCAGTACTTGTCGGTGATGCCGATCCAGCCGCCGGTGGTCGGCGTGCTGATGCCGTTCGGCTCGTCCTTGATGTCGGAATAATCGATTTCTTCGAGCTGCCCGCCGAGCACGCCCAACAGGCCTTCGTGCAGGATGTAGAAATCGGTGATTTCCGGGGTGCCGTAGCGGGTGATCAGGCCATACGGATACAGCGTTTGCACCGTACCGGTGTTGTTTTCGACGCTTTGCTCGACGGTGAACATGTAGTTCTCGTCGATGCCGATGGTGCGTTTGAACACCAGGCCGGTACCGTTGTCCCACGTCAGGGTCACCGGGTTGCCCGGGCTGACGGTGGTGCCGCTGGCGGTCCAGACGGTATCGAGACCGGGCAGGGCCTGACCTTCGCCGCCGGTCCAGCCATAGCCCGCATAGTACGAGTTGGCGGCGTTGCGCGGCGACAGCACGATGATTTCCGGGCTGTCCGGGTTCAGGGTCTCTTGATAGTCGATCAGCGTGAGGTCATCGATCAGGCCGCCGACCAAGCTGATGGAGCCGTGGACCCGCGGGCTGTCGATCTTGACCCGCTGGGTCGCGCCCAATGCGGCCTGGCGGGTTTCGGCAGCAAGGGCGGCGTTGGTGCCGCCGGGAACCGCGGGGGCTGCGCCCGGGGCCGGTGCCGGCGCGGGGGTCACGGACGGCGCTGCGCTTGGCGTGGCGCCAGGGGTCGCTGCCGGGGCTTGCGGGGCGCCCGGCGCGGGTGCCGGGGCTTGTCCGCCGGGGGCCGCCTGCTGAGCCGCTTGTTGCTCGGCCGGAGGCGTCGGGCCTTGGCCGCTGGTGTCGAAGAACGATTCGAACAGCAACAGAATCCCGATCGACAGGGCGATCGCCAAAAGCAGGTTCTTGTTATCGATCATGGGTTTCTCAGGCTTCCCTCTTGGCTTGCCACGTGGTCACCCTCTGGGCGTACTTCACGGCGGTCCGATGCCCCTTTTGCGGGGGGGACGGGATCGTATCCCGCATCTCCGAAGGGATGGCAACGGCAAATACGCCGAACGGCCAGAAAACTTCCTCTTACCGCACCGTGGGTTTCCAGCGCTTCCGATGCATACGCCGAGCATGTCGGGTGAAACCGGCAGGTCCCGGGCAGCACCGACGAAATGCCGTAGCGGTATACCAGCACCAAGGCGCGCAGCGGCCAGGCCGCGATTTTGGAGAGCGTGGAGCGATCAGCCATGCGCCGGTCCCTTGGCCAACGCCCCCAGTTTCTTGAGGCAGGTGACCAGATCGGCCTTGAGCGCGTCATACGGGCGCGCCGCCGTGGCCGCCCGCCCGATCACCACCAGATCGAGCCCGCCGTCGGTACGCACCCCACCCCCGTCGCGGCCGATGACCTCGTCGACGCAGGCCCGCAGCCGCCGTTTGACCCGGTTGCGGACAACCGCATTGCCGACCTTCTTGCTGGCGGTGAAGCCGACCCGGACCATACCGGACGGGGTATCCGTCGCCCGGTGCGGGCGCGCCTGCACGACCATGCCGGGCATGGCCCATTTCTTTTGGGTCCTGGCCACAGCCAAAAACTCGGCCCGACGTTTCAGCCGGCCGAGACCATGTTCAGTGTGCGTGGAGGGCATGCGGGCGCGGGGACGTCCGCCGCGCGTTACGCGGACAGACGCTTGCGGCCCTTGGCCCGGCGGTTCTGCAGCACGCGGCGGCCACCGACCGTCGCCATGCGCGAGCGGAAACCGTGACGGCGCTTGCGAACAAGCTTACTGGGCTGATAGGTGCGTTTCACGGCACGTCTCCTTCCGAAATCGAGGGCTGATATACGGGGTGCGCCGCAGCAAGTCAACGGGGGAACGGCGGAAAATTGCGGTTTCTCCCATCCCTTTGTTCTGCGGACAATACAGTGATTGCACCGACCCAATCGCGGAATGAAGATATGCCCCATGCGGCGTGAGACGTCTGCGCCTTGGGAACATGGGTAAGGAGGCCGTTGCCGTGACCAGCCAAACCGAGAAATTCGAGGCGTTCAAAGCCCTGCACGCGCGGGACGGTGCGTTCGTCATTCCCAACGCCTGGGATGCTGGAACGGCGAAAGTCCTGGCGTCGATGGGGTTCGAGGCACTGGCGACCACCAGCGCTGGGTACGCCTTCGCGGTCGGCAAGCGGGACTCTTTTTCGGCCCTGAGCCAGGCGGAGATCCTGGCCAACGCCAAGGATATCGTCGAGGCGACGGACCTGCCGGTGTCGGCGGATTTGGAGGACGGGTTCGGCTCGGCACCGGAAGCATGCGCAGACACGATCTCGCGCGCCATCGGCGTCGGCTTGGTCGGCGGCACCATCGAGGACGCGACCGGCGACCCGAATGACCCGATTTACGCATTCGAGCTGACGGTCGAGCGGGTCCGCGCCGCGGTCGCGGCCGCGTCCGGCAAGCCGTTCCTGTTGACGGCGCGGACGGAGAACTGGCTCTGGGGCAAGAAGGATCTGGACGACACGATCCGCCGCCTGCAGGCGTTCTGCGACGCCGGGGCCGACGTGGTCTATGCGCCGGGGCTGCCGGATCTGGAGGCGATCCGCACGGTTTGCCAAGAAACGTCCAAGCCGGTCAACGTGGTCATGGGCTTGAAGAAGCCGTCCTATACGGTGCAGCGACTGGCCGATGCCGGGGTCAAACGCATCAGCGTCGGCGGCTCTTTCGCCCGCGCCGCTTTTGGCGCGCTGCAACGCGCCGCCCAGGAGGTGCTGACCGACGGCACGTTCCATTATGCCGACGACGCCATGCCGGGCCGGGATCTGGCGCGCTTGATGTCGGCGGAGACGGCGCCTGAGCGCTGAATTTGGCGGTTGCGGGCAGGGGGCGCCGCGCTCTCTTAACCTTTAACTCAGAGCTTTGCCGCACGATACGCGCGTGCCACCTCGCCGCAACAGGTGCCAGGAGCCCGACATCCGTGTCTTTGTCCGCATCCGATTTGAAGGAGAGCATTGCGCTGATCGACGGCCTGTCGTTCGAGGCGACGGACAAGCAATACGCGAATTTGGCCGCGGTCCTGCACGCCACCAATACCAGTCACATGGACGGGTACCAAAATGCCTGGGCCGAACAGGCACAGCGCATCGAGGACTTGGTGTCGCGGGATCTGGCGTTGTTGGATGTCGTCGGTGCGGCCGAGGGACGTTTTATGATGGACGGGATATTGCCCAAGTTCATCACGGTGCAGGTCCCCCATGTCGACATATCCGGTTGGCCGGACGCGCCCGACCACCAGGTGGTGGTCCGCGATGACCGCTACGCCCTGGTCCGGTGCGCCGACGTCCGCGTGCCGCTGCTGATCGATTACCTGGCACGGCTGGTCACGCCTGAGACCAATGCCATCATCGAGCTTGGCTGCGGTTGGGGGCGCAACCTGGTCCGCTTGGCGCAGCGGCTCGGGCGCTCCGATATCACCTACATCGGTTGCGAGCAGTCCGACGCCGGCCGCCACATCACCGCGCGGTTGTTGGCGCATGACCCATCGGTCCGGTATGCCACCCATGACTTCGACTTCTATGCCTTGGATTACCGCCCCGACGAGGCTTTCGACGAGGTGTTGGTGTTCACGTCGGCGGCGTTGGAGCAGATCACCTTTACGCCGCCCGACTTGCTGCGGTACGCGGCGGGGCTCGGTAAACGGGTGCGGATCGCGCTGTTTGAGCCGTTCGGCTGGCAACGGGTGGATGGCCTCAGACCCAGCGTCCCACGACAGTGCATCTTGGAGATGTACGGACACGCGCCGTCGACGGTTAAGGGCACCCACGTATTTCACGTCCGCGACCAAAACGTGGACCTCAATGCCGCCGCATGGTCGGTGATCTGCAAATACAATATGAACCTGTATTCCCTCATTCAGCGGGCAGAGGCCGACGGGATGGCCTTGAAGCAATTGGCGTTCAATGTCTGGGGCCCAAATCCCTTCAACCCCTACAGCCTCGCGGTCTTGGAAAGTCCTTGATGCCGGCGGAACCGCCGCCCGAGCGCTGACTTTTTCCCGCGGAACCTTGGGCTTGGGCCGGCGCGTGCGAAGAGCCGTGACGCGGGAGCCCCCTCTCCCTCTGGGAGAGGGACGGGGTGAGGGGATATGTCGTTAAGCTCTATACCCTGACGCGGGTCCGAAGATGCTCGAGCACGCCTGTCAGGTTGGTCATAACATCCTGGTTCGCGAACCGGACGACGCGGTATCCGCAACGGTTCAGATACTCTTCACGAAACTGGTCGTAGGTCCGCCGATGCGCATGCGTGTCGCCGTCCAACTCCACGACGAGATGATGCCGTTCGCATAGGAAATCGACGACAAACGGCCCGATGGGCACTTGTCGGCGAAATTTAAGGCCGAGAAACTGTCGGTCTCGAACGTGTCGCCAAAAAACCGTTTCGGCGGGCGTCATACGTCGGCGCAAGGCGCGGGCGGTCTGGAGGTGGTGTTTCATGCGTTTCACTATGAGAGGGCGCACCGCATTTTTGGCATCCCCTCATCCTGTCCTTCTCCCGGGGGGAGAAGGAACGCCGGTCCGAGAGTCCCCCCTCCCCCGGGGAGAGGGACAGGGTGAGGGGGGCTTTTCCGCCCAAACCCGCTCACAGCTTGTTGATCGCCGTATCAGCGGTTCGTTAATTGCGTCTCTTGCGTTTAGCCGGAGAATGACGACATGAACGATTGTTAATCCGGCACGGCGCGCCAATGTGCCGAAACAGAACCGGCAACCGGGATCGTTAAGGGGGTAGACGCACTGTTATGCGAGGTTTTGGGACATATGAGCACACACGATATGAGCGCGACCGGAACGCCGCCGGCCTCTAAGGACAAGCCGCTGGCCATGCGCCTGCTGCCGCTGGCGGTGGTGGCCGCGGGCATCGCCGCGTTTTTCGTTTTCGATCTGGACCGGTTCCTGTCGTTCGAAGCGCTGAGCGAGCACCGCGAATTCCTGAAATCCTGGACCGCCGAAAACGGTGTGCTGGCGGCGCTGATTTTCATGGCTGCCTACTGCGTGATGGTGGCGTTGTCGTTGCCGGGCGCGGTATGGGCGACGCTGGCCGGCGGGTTCGTGTTCGGGACCTGGGTCGGTGGGCTGTATGTGGTGATCGGCGCGACGTTGGGTGCGACCGCCATCTTCTTGATCGCGAAGTATGCGCTCTACGATTTCTTCAAGGAAAAGGCCGGCGGCGCGGTCCAGAAAATGGAAGCGGGCTTCAACGAAAACGCCATGAGCTACATGTTCGTGCTGCGTCTGGTGCCGCTGTTTCCGTTCTGGCTGGTCAACCTGGTGCCGGCGTTCCTGGGCGTGAAGCTCCGCACCTACGTGATCGGCACGTTTTTCGGCATCATGCCGGGCTCGATGGTGTTTTCCAGCGTCGGCAACGGCCTGGGCGCGGTGTTCGAGCAAGGTGGCACCCCGGACCTCGGCATTATTTTCGAGCCGGCGATCCTGGGTCCCATTCTGGCCCTGGCGGCGCTGTCGATGATCCCGGTCGTCTACAAGCGCATCAAAGCCAAGAAACAAGACGGTTAATTCATTAGCGGAAACCACGCCCATGGCTGAAACGATCAAAACCGATATCTGCGTGATCGGCGCGGGCTCCGGCGGGCTCTCTGTCGCCGCCGGTGCGTCGCAAATGGGCGCCGACACCGTGCTGTTCGAACGGGACAAGATGGGCGGCGACTGCCTGAACTACGGTTGCGTGCCGTCGAAGGCCCTGATCGCTGCGGGGCATGCGGCGCAGGGCATACGGACGGCGCACCGCTACGGCATCGACGGGTCCATCGGTGGGATCGATCCCAAAGGGGTCTATGGCCACGTGCACGGCGCCATCGCCACCATCGAGCCCAACGATTCCGTCGAGCGGTTCACCGGGCTCGGCGTCAAGGTGATCGAACAGGCGGGCAAATTCGTGTCGCGCGACACGGTCGAAGCCGCCGACGGCACCCGGGTGCAGGCGCGCCGCATCGTGGTTTCCACCGGCTCGTCGGCGTTCGTGCCGCCGATCCCGGGGCTCGATGACGTGCCGTTTTTCACCAACGAAACGATTTTCTATGCGGCCGAGGTGCCGACGCACTTGATCGTTATCGGCGGCGGGCCCATCGGCGCCGAGTTGGCGCAGGCGCACCGGCATTTGGGCGCGGACGTCACGCTGCTGGAAATGTTCACCATCATGCCCAACGACGACCCGGAACTGGTCGAGGTGGTGCGCAAGCAGATGACCGCCGACGGGGTCGATATCCAAGAGGGCGTCAAGATCGTCCGCGTCGAGAAAGACGGCGAGGGCGTCGCCGTCGTGTTGGAAGACGGCGAGGGCGAACGCAAGGTATCGGGCTCGCACCTGTTGTTGGCGACCGGACGGCGGGCCAACGTCGACGGCCTCAATCTGGAGGCCGCGGGGATCGACTATACGCCCAAGGGGATCACCGTGGATGCGCGGCTCCGCACCACCAACAAAAAGGTGTTCGCCATCGGCGACGTCGCGGGGGGGCTGCAATTCACCCACGTCGCCGGCTATCACGCCGGGGTGGTGATCAAGAACGCCCTGTTCCGGATGCCGGCCAAGGCGGATCATTCGACCGTGCCGTGGGTCACCTACACCAACCCGGAATTGGCCAATGTCGGCCTCACCGAAAAGCAGGCGACCGAACAGCATGGGTCCGATATCCGGGTGCTGCGCTGGCCGTTCCACGAGAATGACCGCGCCATCGCCGAAGGCGAGACAGAAGGCTTCGTGAAGGCCATCACCACCAAGAAAGGCAAGATTCTGGGCGCGGCCATCGTTGGCCCGCACGCCGGCGAGTTGATCCAGCCGTGGGTGCTCGCCATGTCGCAAAAGATCAAGATCGGCGGCATGGCCACCATGATCGCGCCGTACCCGACCTTGGCCGAGGTCAACAAGCGCGCCGCCGGCAGCTTCTACACCCCGTCGCTGTTCAGCGACCGGACCCGGAAAATCGTCAAGTTTCTGTCGAAATTCGGGTAACCTGTTCCGCGCATGAGCGACGCACCAGAAACCACCAGCCGGAAAGCCGGGGCGATGAACCTGTCGGCGCGGTTGCTGGTGCTGACCATCGCCTTCGTGATGCTGGCCGAGGTGCTGATCTGGACGCCGTCGATCGCGCGCTATCGGATGAATTTCATCGAGGACCTGATCGCCAAGGCGTATCTGTCGATGTTGGCGATGGATTCCATGCCGACCACGGTGCCGAGCCGGCAGCTGGAATCCGATCTGCTGAACCAGGTCGACGCCCGGGCGATCATTCTTAACCGGCCCAATTTCCGCACCCTGATGGTCGGCGGCGACATGCCGCCCGACGTGGACCTCACCGTCAATCTCGACGAACAGACCTTCGTCGACTACGTGCTGGATGCGTTCGAAACCCTGGCGATGACGGAAAACCGGGTGATCCGCGCCATCGGCATGCCGCCGGGTCACCCCAACATCACCGTCGAGATCCTGTTCGACGAGCAGATCATGCGGGAAAGCATGCTGAGTTTCTCGACCCGGATTCTGCAGCTCTCCATCGTCATTTCGCTGATCACCGCGGCATTGGTCTTCGTGTCGCTGCAATGGATGATCGTGCGACCCATCGGGCGGCTCAGCGACGCCATGATCCGGTTCCGCGAAAATCCCGAGGACGCGACCCGGCTGATCGACGCCGACGACCGCTCCGACGAGATCGGCGTCGCACAGCAGGAACTCCGCACCATGCAGCAGCAGGTGCAGTCCTCGCTCCGGCAAAAGAACCGCCTCGCCGCCCTCGGCACCGTCATGGCCAAGGTCAATCACGATCTCCGCAATACGCTGGCGACCGCGGTGCTGGTCTCCGACAAGCTGCAATATATCGAAGACCCGGAGGTCAAGCGCGTCACGCCGCGCCTGATGAAGGCCATCGACCGCGCCATCGATCTCTGCAGTCAGACCCTGAACTATGCTGCCGACGACGGCTTGGTGCTGCGGCCGCGCGCCTTCGGGCTCTTTGACCTGATCGAGGAGGTGAAAACCACGATCGAATTGGACGATGCGGCGCCGGCGGCCGATTGGGCGATCAAGGTGCCCGAGGATCTGGAAATCGTCGCCGACCGGCGGCACTTCCTCCGCGCGGTGCAAAATCTCTGTCACAATGCGCTGCAGGCCGGGGCGACGTCGCTCCGGATCATCAGTCAAATCGATGATGGGCGGATCGGCATCGATGTAATCGATAACGGTCCGGGCCTGCCGGACAAAGCGCAACAGCACCTGTTCGAGCCGTTCGCCGGCTCCGCCAAGAAGGGCGGCACGGGGCTCGGTCTGGTCATCGTGCGGGAAATCGTCAACGCCCACGGCGGCGAGGCGTCGCTGCTGTACACAGGGCCGGACGGTACCGGGTTCCGCCTCTGTCTGCCCCTCGACATTCGGCCGTCGGACGCCGCCGCGGCCTGACTAGAAGCCCAGCACCACCCCTTCGCGCCGGGGATCGGCGCCGCCGGTCATGGACCCGTCCGGCTGCAGGTGAATGCCGTGTAAGCCACTGGTAAGCGGGCGTATTTTCGTCTTGTGCCCCTTCGCCTCCAGGGCGCGTTGCAGGTCCTCCGCGCCGTCGAAGGGCTCGATATCGACGGTGCCGCCGCGGCTGGTGACATGCGGCGCGGCGATGGCGTCGGCGATGTGGCGGTCCCAGTCCAGCACATGCAAGATGGTCTTCAGGGTATAGCCCGCGATCCTGGATCCACCGGGAGAGCCGATGGCCATCAGCAAGTTGCCGTCCGCGTCGAACACCAAGCTCGGCGACATGGTGCTGCGCGGCCGCTTGCCGGGCCGGACCGCATTGGCCACCGGCCGTCCGTCGGCCACGGGCCGGAACGAGAAATCGGTCAGCTCGTTATTCAGCAAGATCCCCTGGCTCATGATCTTGGCGCCGAACGCGCGTTCGATGGTCGAGGTCATGGAGACGGTGTTGCCCCAACGGTCGCGGATGGAAAAGTGCGTGGTCGACAGGCCTTTCTCGCCGTCGGTGTCGGGCCCATAGCGCCAGGCCGATCGCAAGTTCGGGTCCCCGGCCGCCGCCGCGGGCATGCGGGCATCCGCGCGGATCAGCGCCGCCCGTGCCGCAAGGTACGCGGGATCGACCAGGCCCGCGACCGGGACGTCGACGAAATCACTGTCGCCCAAATACCGCGCCCGGTCGGCGAACGCGAGACGGCTCGCCTCCACCAAAAGGTGCATGGCCTCCGGCCCATAGGGCGTCAGGGCGGGCAGATCGAAATGGCTCAACATGCCGAGGATCTGTGCCACCAGGACGCCGCCGGACGACGGCGGGCCCATGCCACAGACCCGGTAGGTGCGATAGGGCGCGCAGACCGCGGGGCGGCGCTTTGCTTCGTAGCCGGCCAGGTCGGCGGCGGTCATCGATGCCGGATTGCGCGGCGCGCCCGTGACCGTCGCGGCGATCCCGTCGGCGATGGGTCCGACGTAAAACGCCTCGGCGCCACCAGAAGCCAATTGCCGTAACATATTGGTATAGCTGGGGTTTTTCAGGATATCGCCGGCCTTGAGCGGTTCGCCGCCGGGATAGAAATAATCCCGCGTGCCGGGGATATCGCGCATTTCGGTGTCTTTTTCCAACAGACCCGCCAGCCGCGGCGTCACGGCAAATCCGTCCTCGGCAAGCCGGATCGCCGGATCGAACAGACCCGCCCAGGCCAGCTTGCCGTGATCGGCGTGCGCCAACTCCAGCATCCGCATGACCCCCGGCACACCCACCGCGCGCCCACCGAGTGCGGCCTCGCGCCAGGGCATCGGCTCCCCGTCGGCTTTCAGGAACATGCCGGGCGTCGCCGAGGCTGGCGCCGTTTCCCGGCCGTCGTAGGTGATGACGTTTCCGGTTGCAGCGTCGTAATGCACCATGAAGGCGCCGCCGCCGATCCCGGACGATTGCGGTTCCACTAATGTCAGCACCATCTGCACGGCGATGGCGGCGTCGACGGCGCTGCCGCCGTCGGCTAAGACCCTGAAACCGGCCTGCGCCGCCAGCGGATGGGCCACGGCGACCATGAACTCGTCGGCGCTGCCGCGGCGGTGTTCGTCGATATCGAGCGGCGCCGCGCAGGCCGCAAGGAACGACAACGCGCCGGCGAGGATCAGCGGCTTGAATGGCAGAAGTCGGGCGCGGATGGGTCGCATGGCAATATCTCCGATGTCTCGTGCGGAGCGTAGAGCGCCCCTGGGGCTTGTCAATCGGGGGGCAACAAACCCATCTCTAGGGCGGCGGTCGTCGTGCCGATAACCGCCATCTGTTGAGGAGAACCCCCATGGGCGCCTTTGTCGCCGAGTACGCCACCGTCGTTTTGCTGGTTCTGTTTCTAGGGATCCTGTATTGGGCCTTCAATCCGAAAAATAGGAAGCGATTCCAGAAAGATGCGGAGATTCCTTTGCGTGACGACGAAGGAAACAAGCCCTAAGCCATCCACATTGGCACAAGTAAATATCCACAGAGGATGTTTCTCTAAGCCTCTGAAATAGGTGGATATTTCAAGTTATCCCAAAAACATCGCTATTGTGCAGTGCAATAAAATGTGGATACTCTCATTTTGGGAGTAAGTTATTCGGGAGTACCTAGCCGTGAAGGCCAATGCGCGCCTGTACGCAGACGATATCCGTGCCCGAAAGGGCGTGACGCCACTCGTTTGCCTCACCGCCTATGACACGCCGATGGCGCGGCGCGTCGACACGCACTGCGATTTGGTGCTGGTCGGCGACAGCCTCGCGATGGTGGTCTACGGCCTGGAAACCACCCGCGGCGTCACCCTGGACATTATGATCGCGCACGGCCAAGCCGTCATGCGCGGTGCGCACCATGCGTGCGTGGTGGTCGATTTGCCGCACGGCACGTACGAGGAAAGCCCCGAACAGGCGGTCGCCTCGTCCAGCCGCGTGATCGACGAGACCGGCTGTCAGGCGGTCAAACTCGAAGGCGGCGAAGACATGGCCGATACCGTGGCCGCGATCACCGCCGCCGGCATTCCGGTGCTCGGTCATATCGGCTTGCTGCCGCAAAAGGCGGAACACCGGGGCGGCTTCAAGATTCAAGGCAAGGGCGACGCCGGTGCGGAGCAGATCCGCCGCGACGCCAAGGCCATCGCCGACGCGGGGGCGTTCGCGATGGTCATCGAAGGCACGGTTGAGCCGGTCGCCCGCCAGGTCACCGAGGAGATCGCCATCCCGACCATTGGGATCGGCGCGTCGCCGGCATGTGACGGGCAGATCCTGGTGACCCAGGATATGGTCGGCTTGTTTGCCGACTTCACCCCGAAGTTCGTCAAGCGCTACGTCGATGCGGGCAAAGTGCTGGACGAAGCGATCGCCGCGTATGCCGACGACGTCCGTGGCGGCGCCTTCCCCAGTCTCGACCACTGCTTTGGCGTCGAGCGGGAGAAAACGGAAGCCTAACCGATGGAGGTCGTGCGCTCCGTACCGGATTTGCGCGCTGCGATGGCGCCATGGCGCGGGGGCGCCGCGCGTTCGGCGCTGGTGCCGACCATGGGGGCCCTGCACGACGGGCACATGTCGCTGATCCGCACCGCCCAAGACCACGCCGACAAAACCGTGGTGTCGGTGTTCGTCAATCCGACCCAGTTCGCCCCGAACGAAGATTTCACCACCTATCCCCGCGACGAGGCACGGGATTTGGATATGCTGCGCGCGGCGGGGGTCGATCTGGTGTTCATGCCCGGGGTCGCCGATATGTACGGCGACACCGACCGCACCAAGGTCGAGGTGCAGGGCCTGAGCCAAATTCTCGAAGGTCAGTTCCGGCCGCATTTCTTTATCGGCGTCGCCACCGTGTGCGCCAAATTGCTGATCCAGACGTTGCCGGACGTCGCCATGTTCGGCGAAAAGGATTACCAGCAACTGTGTGTGATCCGGGCCATGGCCCGCGATCTGCATCTGCCCGTCGACATCCTCGGCGGCGAAACGGTGCGCGAGCCCGACGGCCTCGCCATGTCGTCGCGCAATGCGTATCTCAGCAATACCGAGCGCACGATCGCGCCGGTCTTACATCAACAGATTCAAGGGGTTGCCGCCGCGGTCTCGACGGGTGACGCGATCGAGGACGCTTGCGCGAACGCCTCCGAAGAATTGGACCGTGCCGGGTTCAAAGCGATCGATTACGTCGCCGTGCGCGATGCGGAGACCCTGGATAGTCCATCCCAGGGCCGCACCATGCGGGTGCTGGCCGCCGCTTGGCTGGGCCAGACCCGGCTGATCGACAACGTCAGCGTGCCGAAAGCGGCCTAAGGTTTATTCGGCGCCACATCGAGGCGCACGGCAATACCCTCTAATTCGGCCGACGGCGCCGGATAGTACTCCATCACCAGCGGATCGTGGCCGGGCACGATCAGGTCCTCGTCCCCATCCGCAAGGCGCCTGAGCGTGGCGTGCCCCTCCATCATGTCGCCGACATTGAACACCACCGGATAGGGGTTGCCGTCCCACAGGTTGTGATACAGATGCGACGCATCGGAGGCGACGATCACCCGGCCGCGCGCGGTCTCCACCGTCACCGACTGCAGGCCCATGGTGTGACCGCCGATCAGGTGCAGGCCGATGCCCGGGAACGGCGCGGCGTCGCCGTCGTGAAACACCACCCGCTCGCGGTACACTTCGCGGACCATGCCGACCACATGATCGACGTCGAACGCGGCGCGCACGTTGGCATGGCCCATGTAGCGTCCGGTCGCGAATTGCATTTCCCGGTCCTGCAGGTGGAACCGCGCGTTCGGGAACAGATCGAAATTGCCGACGTGATCGTAATGCAGATGGGTGATGATCACGTCTTCGACCGCTGTCGCATCGATACCCAGCAACGACAGACTTGTCGCCGGGCAGCGCAGGAACTCGCGGCCCCGTTTCGCCGCGACCTCGGCATTGAAGCCGGTATCGATGACCACGGCGCGGCTGTCGTTGACCGCCAGCCAGACGAAATAATCGATCGGCATGTTTCCTTCGTGCGGGTCGTGCGGATCGAGAAAGTTCTCCGACGCATCCCGGTCGTGCCGGGCGTATTTCAGGGCATAAAGGGCGTACGTTTCGGTCATGGTTTCCTCGGATCGGGGGTCTTAATCTGCCACCTTGATTGAGATAGCGCAAAGACCGCCAGATACCGGGCCGGTACAGTGGCGCAAACGAGAAGGAGGGCACGTTATGGCGATTGACGATCTGGACGCTGAAATTGCGTATTTGATCGACACCCTGGAAGGCGAGCAGGGGGATCTCCGGGAGATCGAATTCCGCCTCAAACAGACCATCGCGACCCTGCGCGCCGAGGGCTTACCGGTCCCGGACGACCTGAAACGCTTGGAGGCGGAGTTGGACGCGCAGCTGACCAAGATCGCCGCCGAGGACGCCAAGCACCCCGACGCTTAAGCCGCGGCGTCTGGCACCGGATCGGGGTCGACCGGCGGCACCGGCTTGACCGGCGGTTTGCCGCCGTCGGCCAACTCGTCCAGATCGCCGTGCACCCGGCCGCCGTCTTCGATGGCCAGCCGTCCATAGCGGATCTTGCCGCGCACGTCGCCGCCTTCGTGCACCGTCAAGCGGTCGCGGACCACCAGTTCGCCCTCGAAGCGGCCCCGCACCACGGCGGTGTCGATTTCCACGGTGCCCTTGTAGACGCCACTCTCGGCGATCTCGATCACCCGGCTCCGCATGGAGGCTTCGACATACCCTTCGACCACCAAGGTGTCGCAATCCTCAATCTCGACGCCTTTGAGCTTGATGTTGGGGCCGACCGTCAACCTGCTTTCCGACGGCGCAGTGACGGGCTCGGCCGTTTTCACGGCGGGGCGTTGCGATGCCGAGGCCGACGGCATGGCCGGGCCGTCCAACGCGCCCTGGCGCGTCTGGGTATTGGTTTTCGATGCGGTGGTGTCTTTTTGAAACAGGGCCATGAGATCTCTCCGAGTGGTTTGAACGAAGGGATCGTGACAGGCGTTTAAGGCCGAGGTTCGGCGCAAGCGTGGCAATTTCGGGGCAGGGATGCCGGGCGGTCTGGGCGGCTTGGGCGGCTCAGCCTTCCGACAGCGGGCGGGCGTATTGCGGCTCGGTATCCCAAGGGAAGAAGATCCAGACCTCCTGCTCGACGTCATGGACATAGGTGTCGACCAAATCGACCGCCTTGGGTTTGGCGTAGACCGTGCAGAAATGCGCTTTCGGCAGCAACTCGCGTGCGGCGCGCATGGTGGTGCCGGTGTCCACCAGATCATCGATCAGCAGCCATCCCTCGCCTTGGTCGCTGACGGCGGCTTCCGGTTGCTTGAGGATTTTGAGCCGGCCTTGCACCTGTTCGTCGTAGCTGGTGATGCAGAGCGTATCGACGGTGAAGATCGACATCTCGCGGGCGACGATGGCGGCGGGCACCAGGCCGCCGCGGGTCAGCGCGACGATCCCGCGCCACGGACCCTTCGGGATCAGGCGGCGCACCAAGACCCGGCTGTCGCGGTGCACCTCGGCCCACGTCACCACATGGTGTTCGATATCGTCGCGGAGTTGCACCATGGCCGGTGCGCTTAGCGAACGTAGAGGTGGACTTCGTTATTCGCGGTTTGCAGCGTTTGCGCCGACAGGGCCACCCGGTTCGGCGGCAGGCCCATTTCGATCAGCGACCGCATCACGCCCTCGGCCTGTTGACGGGCCCGTTGCGCATTGAGCGCAACCCGCGCATCCCCGCCCGCGACCGGCGCCACGGCGACCAGATCGAACATGGCATTCGGCCGGGTCTCCAACGTCCGCGACACGGCGGTGTAAAGGGCTTGTTGATACGGCACGTCGGCCCGGTCGAAGCGGATCACGACAAGCGGCGCGCGCCCGGCGGTTGCCTGCGGCGCGCCGGCGCTCAAGGAGCTGCCGGTGGACGACAGCACGGCGCGGTTGACCAGCGAGCCGCCGAACAGTTCGCCGGACTGGATGCCGGCGGAAATCAGGTTCAGGTTGGAACGCTCGGTGGTGACGTAGTTGGTTTGCCGGCGCACGTCGTCGCTCAGTTCCGTCAGCAGCCGGTCGATCAGCACCGCGGTGCGGTTCACTTCGTCTTCCAGGATCGCCAGTTGGCGGTGGTCCTCGTCGACGGCGCCCGAGACCGAGAACGCAGCCCGTGCGGCTTCGGACATGAACGCCGAGAGGGTGGCGTTGTCACCGACCGCAGACACCAGACTGTTCATGTTGTTGACGTCTTGACCGATCCGGTCGAGGTCGGCTTGCGCGCTGGCGAATTGCTGCACCAGGATCGGGTTGCCGGGCGTGGTGCCGACCTGCAGGCGCGCGTTCACCGCGGCGATGGTGCCGTGATACTGCTGCGAGTTTTGGATCAGGGTGCTGCGCAGGCGTTGCAGCTCGTCGTTCTGTTGCGCGATGGAGGTTTGCAACCGCGCGAGTTCGCCCCGCAGCTCGATCACCTTATCGCCGACGAAGGTGCCGGTGTTCTCGCCCGGCGTAACGCCGGCCGGAACGAACTGGGTCGCGCCCAAGGGCGGTTGCCCGGCACCGATCACCTGCACTTGGCCTTCGCCGCCTTGCGCGGCAGCGGTTTCGGTCGGCGGGGCTGGGTCGGCCGTACTCTCCGAGGGCCACAGCTGGTTGTCGCCGAATGAACATGCGCCGAGCGTCAGCGCCGCCCCAACGACCATTACGCGCCAGGAAGCATTTCTTGATAAAGTCATCCCTGAAGACCGCCCCTTCATAAACACATTCGTCTTTGGCTCCCTCGAAGCCGCCGCCGCGACATCGTGGCGGGCGGACCGGGCCCCCCGTCTTGATGCGAGGAGTTTAATCAAAGCCCAATATGGCGACAAGGCGATTGTAAAATCAAGAGAATCCGGCGTCAGCATGCGGATTTATCGGGTCTTATGGTTAACGCATCGACGCCCGCCTGCGGTGGCGCGTTGTTGGGGCGGATAGGGTCTTGTCACGCCCGGGGGCGTTGTGTAGGTTCCGCAGCCTTGATCGACAGCGTCGATTGCGCGCCCGTAGCTCAGCTGGATAGAGTACTTGACTACGAATCAAGGGGTCGGGAGTTCGAATCTTCCCGGGCGCGCCATTTTCCCCATCTTTTCGGAGCCTTTGTAACCGGTTGCCTAGCTGGCGAATCGTTTCGTCTTCGACATCCATCGACTGCGCTTTAGCGGATTCTTAACGATGGAGTCGTCTAACAAGGTAGCGAGAGAAAATCGGTCGCCGCTTGGACAGCGGCCCGCATTTGTAATGCGACCATGGTATCACTAAGTTGAATCCCATGGTTTATTGACCTCGCGGATTGTATGCGAAAGTCCTGTGGACGCAGACCTGTTGCGAAACATGAGGTGCTAAATTGCCAACCGTCATCAAAGATGTCTTGCCGTTGAGGGTCCCGATGATCCTGTGGATCGACCCGACGAACGTGTGCAATTTCAAGTGTGTGTTTTGCCCGACAGGAGATGACGAGTTGCTCGCCAGTGTCGGCCGGCCCAAGGGCTTCATGTCGATGGAGACCTTCGACAAGGTCGTCGACGATCTCGCGCACATGGTCGACAAGTACGGCCAGCGGCCCATGCAAATCAGCCTGTACAAAGACGGTGAGCCGCTCCTGAACAAGAGCCTGCCGGAAATGATCGGCAAACTGAAAGAGCGGAACCTGACGGACAGCCTCGAGATCACCACCAACGGTGCGGCGATGACCGCCAAATGGGCCGAGGCCCTGGTCAAATCCGGCTTGAACAAGATCCGGTTTTCGATCGAGCACGTGACCGACAAGGGATACGAAGACATTACGCAAAAGAAGGTCTCCGCCGAGCGGATCGCCGAGAACATCCGCCGTTTCTGGGAGGTCAACAAGGCCCATGGCGAGCCGATCGAGGTGTACGCCAAGATCATCGACGTCGATCTCACCGACGAAGAACGGCAACTGTTTCACGATACCTACGAGGACATTTCGCATATCAAGACGGTGGATGTGCTGCACGGCTGGTCTGCGTCTGAAAAAAGCGACTTCAAACTGGGCCAGACCCACGAGACCAACGCGCTCGGCCTGCCGTTCGTCAACAAGAAGGTCTGTTCGCAGCCGTTCACACGCGCCACCATCCTGTTCGACGGCGACGTGACGCCGTGCTGCGTCGACTGGTCGCACAAACTGGTCGTCGGCAACGTCATGGAGGAGTCGCTCGATACGCTGTGGAACGTCAACGCCAACGAACTCCGTATCGCGCATCTGACACACACCCTCGACGAGTCGTCGCCATGCTATAACTGCGGCTACGCCCAAGGCATTCAGGACTACGAATTGCTGGACGGGGAAGAGAGCCGGTTGATGCCGATGTACGGCGGAGAAGTGCGCGAAGCGTCGTAACGGGCCGCTTCGTTTTCCGCAAACGTCAGACGATAAAGCGTTCCCGCTCATCCTCCGTCGGGATGCGGCAGTAATCGAACTTGCCGAACAGCCGATAGCGGATACGTCCGAAACACCCGTAAAAGAAATCGCGGATCGGCACCGGCACGGCCAGCAACACCCGTGCGGCGAAGTTCCAGCCCGGCAGCGACGACATCACGCGCAGGATCGCGGTCGAGCGGAAATACACGTCACCGTCTTGAAACAGCACCACCGACGCATAGTCGCCCTGGGTAATCAGGTCCGGAAACCGCTTGATCAGGGCTTCGCCGGCATCCGATTGCAAGGTGCCGAACTTAAATGTCCGATCCCGGTCGCGCTTCATGACGTGGTTGACCCAGCCGTTGCACACCACGCACACGCCGTCGAAGAACACCGCATTGTCGGGGATGCGGTGTTCCTGGGTCTCCGTGCTCAATGTGCGCGTGTCGTCCAACGATGATACTCCGACTCAGCTTTGCATGCGGGCTGAATATGTAAGCATGTTCGGAACGTTAATCCAGTTGTCAAAGGTGTCGTCGCCCTGGGCGTTCCGCTGCAACTGCGCGATGGTCATCCATTCCCGTTCCGCATAAAGGTCCGGAATCTCGTTGGCGACGGTTCGGCTCGGTATCCGCGGAATCGGTTTCACCTCCAAGGTCACGGTCGATACGTTTCCGTTTGCGGGCGGAGGAAGCGTGTCCATGGCGCTTTTGCAGAGGTCCTCGATGGCCGGATCGAACGGTGAGGACGGGCTGTCGCTACGGCCCGCGTGCAGGCACGCATCGGTGATCTTGTACATCAAGTCCAAGAAGATGATCGAACTGAACACCGAGAACGGCCCGGCGCGGCCGTCCTTCACGAAAAATGGGAACACCTGCCCCTGCTGGCCGGCGTGCGTGCCGACCAGGCGGTACACGTAAAGCCCTTCGAGGTGCCGGTCGTTGAACACGCTAACGGGAATGATCCCCGTTGAATACCGCGACACCTTTGCGAAGGGCTTCGAAAGGCTGAGCAACACAGGATTGGCCGGGGTCGCCCCGACGATCGAGCCGATCGCCGAGCTGAGAAAGACGAAACACAGGAAGACCTTCAACGCCAGGATCTGCGGGTCCATGGATGCGATATCCGGGAAGACGATTGCCGACATCTGAAAGCCGTTGGCGACGCTCCCCGCGTGCAACAGCGCGCCGCTGGCGGTGATCAGTGCAATGTACTGGAACGCCAGCATGCCGAACGAAAACACGGTCACCAGCGCCAGGCCGAACGCGATATTGTAAAAGAACACGCCCTCGCGCAGATACGGCACGACGATCACGAACAGCGGCAAGATCTGCGCGGCGATTTCGACGTAATTCAACGACATCATCGGCCGCTTCATATGCAGCAGCGGTTTGGCGAACGGTCGCGAAAGGTGCGGCAACCCTAAGAACTTGAACACGCCCAAGCCGTCGCGCCAGGTCTTCGTCGACAGCTTCCACATCCCGGCACTGAGCAGGATCAACGAGATGCCGCAGACCAGGAAGTTGACGCCGATCAGATGATTGCCCGGCACCAAGAACGTGCCGCCGAACACAATGGCGTCGACGGACCACGGCGCCACCGGGATCATCAACACCAAGCTGAAGCCGGAAAAATTGAAATAGATGTCTTCCAAGCCGTACAGCCGGCTGCCGCCTTGTCGGGTCAGGAACATCAACAACAGGAAGTTCAGCACCACCACGACGGGGGTGGCGAACCCGATCCCCATCAGAAAGCTCAAGACCATGCCGATTTTCAGAAGGGTCCGATAGGTCCGGTAGCGGTCGCTGCCCCACAACAGCCGGGCGACCGGCATCCACCGCATGTATCGATTGATCAGCAACACCGCCGAGACAATGCGAAACACGCAGATGATCTCGGCACCATAAGGCGGCAGCGTTGTGAACGGCAGGTCGGCGATAATGAGAAAAGCGAACAGAGCTGACGCTGCGAGTGCGACGGACGTGCGTAAATAAATCATCGTTCAATCAATCAATCAAAAACAGCGGCGGCCTTGATTGACCCGGCCGTCGCCAGCGCGGCGCCCGGTCCCCTCTTGATGCATAGCATATTCCGCTATCCAATCCCCGAAATCTCTATCAACGGCGATAAACCTTTGGAATGGGTTAACGCGCGGAGAGATCGATCGCGGATCGGCAAGGACGCTATCCCCCCAGCAGGGCTTTCGTGTCCGCCCACAGGGCGCGGGCCTTGTCGGATGCCGGATCGGCGGTGCCGAGCGCCGCGGACTGCCCGGCCCAGGCCTGCAACCGCTCGATATCGTTGGTCTCCAGCGCGTCGGCCTGCATCGGCGCGCGTAGCCCGCGTTGCACCGGATAGGGGGCGGGTGCGGGCGCGTCGGGCGCGTTCGCGGCGCGCACGTAGTCCGTCGCGAGCGCCCGGCCAAGACGCCCGGAAAAGGCGCGGGTCAGCGCCGTGTCCTCGGGCCGGGTGTCGGCCAGCCGCGCGCGCCAGACCTCGGGAATTCCGGATTCCGGGCTGCGCAGGAATCCGGTGCCGATCTGTACCGCCGACGCGCCCAGCATGAACGCCGCCGCCGCGCCCCGCGCGTCGCCGATGCCGCCGGTGGCGATCACCGGCACCTCGACGGCGTCGACCACGGCGGGCAGCAATGCGAATAGGCCGATCGCCCGCGCATCCGCGTTGCCGGCCTCGAACGCGCCCCGGTGGCCGCCCGCTTCCGACCCTTGCGCGACCACGCAATCGGCCCCGGCGGCGACCGCCTCGACCGCTTCGGCGACGGTGGTCACGGTCGCGAACCAGCGGATGCCGTTGTCCTTCAACGTGGCCACGGTCTTCGTATCGAATACCCCCATGATGGTGGAGATGACGCTGGGCCCCGCTTCGATCATGGCGGCGACCTGGGCCTCGAAATCCGGCAGCGCCGCATCCCCCGCCGCGGCGTCGACGATTGGCCCCCACCCGCCCAGGAAATCGCGCACCTTGGCTTCGTGCGCCGCGTCGCGCTCGGGGGCCGGGTCGGGGATCCAGATGTTCAACTGGAACCCGCCGTTGGTGGCGGCGCGAACCTCCCACGTCCAATCGGCGATGGCATCCGGTTGCATCAGCAAACACCCGCACGCGCCCATGCCGCCGGCGTTGGCGACGGCGATCGACAGGTCCGGCGGGCATGCGCCCGCCATCGGCGCCAGAAGCACCGGGATATCCAGATCGTAGGCGGTGCAGAAATCGTCGGCGCGCGCGAGCGGGGCGGATGTCATGTCGTCGGTCTCCGTGTGGTCTCAGTGACCGTAGCAGTGTTCCTGCAACCGGCGGGCGGCGCAAGAAACGGAATGCGGTTTCCGTGGTGCAGTGCTACCAGGGGGCATGTCGAACGCACCGAACGACCGAACGCCAACCATGTCCGCCACGGCGTGGGGGTTGATGATGATCCTTGCCGGCGTCTGGGGCGGGTCGTTCTTTTTCGTCGGTGTCGCGGTCCAGGAACTGCCGACATTCACCGTCGTCGTGGCGCGGGTCGCATTGGCCGCCGTATTGCTGTGGCTGTTCATGCGCGCGCGCGGATTGAACATGCCGAGCGATCCCAGGGTGTGGGCGGCGTTCTTCGGGATGGGCCTGCTGAACAATGCGATCCCGTTCACGCTCATTGTGTGGGGGCAAAGTCACATTGCATCCGGGGTGGCGTCGATCCTCAACGCGACGACGCCGTTGTTCACGGTGGTGCTGGCGCATTTTCTGACCGCCGACGAGCGCCTGACGGCGGGTAAAGTGGTGGGCGTGCTGCTGGGGGTCGTGGGCGTTGCGGCCATGATCGGCGGCGAGGCGGTCTCGGCCTTGGGCGACGACGTCCTGGCGCAGATCGCGATCCTGGGGGCGGCCCTCAGCTACGGGTTCGCCGTCATCTTCGGACGGCGCTTCAAACGGTTGGGCGTCAGCCCGGTGGCGACCGCGACCGGCCAGGTGACGGCGTCCAGCATTCTCTTGCTCCCGGTGATGTTGGTCGTCGAGACGCCCTGGGCGTTGCCGATGCCGGGATGGGGCACGTGGTTGTCGCTGGTCGCCCTTGCCGCGTTGTCGACCTCGTTCGCGTATCTTCTGTACTTCAAGATTTTGGAGATGGCCGGGGCGACCAACCTGTCGCTGGTGACATTATTGGTGCCGGTCAGCGCCATCGCGCTGGGCATACTTTTCTTGGACGAAGTGCTGCTGACCCGGCACATGGTCGGCATGGCACTGATCGGCGCCGGTCTGATCGTGCTGGACGGGCGTGTGCTCGCACGGGTGCGCGGCTAGGCCGGCACCCACACACAGAAGTAATCGGCGATCACCGCCGGGCCGTCGTCGGCTCCGTCGATCTCGAAGGCATGCCCGGTTTCCATGAACAGACCCTTTGCGCGGTCCTCGGTGCGGGCCAAGGTGATGCGGTCGCGCACCCGAAATCCCTCGCCGATGGGCATGGGTTTCAGGAACCGCACCGTGTCGACGCCGTAATTCAGCGCATAGCGGCAATCGCTCGGCCGAAGACCGCACATATCGATGGCGTGGTTGATCAGGCTGAGGACCAAGAACCCATGCGCAACGGTGCCGCCGTACGGTGCGTCGGCGGCGGCGCGGGCCGGATCGGTGTGCAGCCAATGGGTATGCCCGGTGGCGGCGGCGAACCCGTCGACCCGCGCTTGGTCGATGGCGATCCAATCGGAAACTGCGATCTCGCCGGGCGGCGTCCCGCGCCAGTCGGCGAGGGTCGGCAATTCTTAAGCCTCTTCGATCGGGGTCCGCGACACGGTGTCGGTGTTGACCCCTTCGATCCGGATCAGGCGCGTCGGCCCGTCCCGATAGGGTGCGTGCACGTCGCCGACCTGATAGGCGTGGGCGTCGCCGGGCACCAGCTTGTAGGACTTGGTCTTCTTGACCTTCGCCGGTTGGTCGCCCGCGGCCGGGCTGACGATTTCCCAGTCGGTCATTTCGGTCTCGCCAGCGGCTTGGCCGTAGATCGCCCAGGTCGGGCCGTGATCGTGCGGGTTGCCGCCCTTGGCGTCTTTGTACACATGCCCGCAGATGCAGAATTTCAGCTCCGGGTCTTCGTACAGCACGCGGCGTTCCTCGTCGGCGTCCGGCGGCAGATACGCCGCCACCAGATCCTCGTCCTTCAGGGCTTTCTCGACCAGTTGGCGGACCGCTTCGATGCCGCCCGGGCCGTTGTCCTGGGCGAGGGCGTCGTGGCAATCCTTGGCGAATTCCTCAAGGGTATACGGCATGGTGTTCTCTCCCCAATCTCGGTGTGGTTGGTTGTGCGGTATTTTGGAAAAACTCAGTGCGGGCGGCAAGGGCCGAGGTGCCTAATGTAGTCCTTTTGCCGCCCGGCGTAACGCCGTCAGCATCTTTTTGACCGCGCGGTCCTGACCGAAGTGCGCGACGACGCCCGATAGGCTGAGCGCGCCGCGAAATGTATCGCCGGGGCCGAACAGGGGCACCGCCAGGGCGCCGATGTCCGGGTCCCGTTCGCCGAGCGACCGGGCGTAGCCGTCGGCGCGGATAGCGTCGAACGCCGGGTCTGCGGGTTCCGACCACGCCGACAGAACCTTGCCGGCGGCCCCTTGGCGGAGCGGGAAGTGCGCCCCTTCGTCCAGATGATGGCGCATGGCGTGGCTGGAGTTTTCGCGGTACAGAACCACCCGCGCGTCGCCGTCGCGCACGTAGATCGACGCCGTCTCGCCGGTGGTGTCGCGCAACGCGGTGAGGACCGGGCGCACCGTCGGATCGAAACCGAAGCCGCCGCGATAGCGGCTGCCGACTTGCCAAGCGGCAGGTCCGATCCGGTACGTGCCGTCCGCGTCCCGGACCACGAAATCGAAATGCCCGAGCGAGCCCATCAGTCGCAGGATGGTGCTTTTGTAAAAGCCGCTGCGTTCGGCGAGGTCGGCGAGGGACAGGCGCTCCCCCGGCTCGCGAAACGCACCGAGCAGGACCAGCGCCCGCTCCACGGCTTCGACTCGATCTTGCGGCATCGGCGGCCCCGCCATAAAAAAGTTGAGCAATTCGATTTATTCTTTAGAATAGAATATACGTTCTGTCTAGTAGAACGATGAAAAACGACGAAACCGGCGGGCCAAAGCAAAGCAAAGCGGTGCGCCGAACAACCGCACTCTAGGGAGAGAGACACCATGAATATTCGCAAAACCGCAATCGCCGCGGTGGCCGCGGCGGCGTTCTCCGTCGCCAGCTTCGCCGCCAGCGCCGAGACCATCCGCATTACCCTGCAGCTGCCGGAAACCCATCCGCTGGGCGTCAACCTGAACGCCTTCAAGGAAATTGTGGAGAAGGAATCGAACGGCGAGCTGAAGGTTCAATTGTTCCCGTCCGCACAGCTCTACAAGGACAACGAAGTCCCTCAAGCGGTCGGTACGGGCGCCGTCGAAATGGGCACTGCGTCCCTGACCCGGTTCGCGGGCTCGGTCCCGGCGGTGGACATGTTCTACCTGCCGTTCCTGCTCGATACGCCTGAGAAGGTGGAAAAAGCCACCAACCCCGATAGCGAGGTGCGCAAGAAGATCGACGCCGCCGTTCTGGAATCGACGGGCGCGCGCATCCTTTGGTGGCAAGCCTTCGGCCGGACGATTTATCTCTCCAAGGGCGACCCGATCCGCGTGCCGGCGGACGCCGAGGGCAAGAAGATCAGGACTTTCGGCAAATTGCTTGGCTGGACCGCAGAGTCCATCGGCGCCGCGCCGACGTTGATGTCCGGCTCCAAGCAGTTCCTAGCCTATCAGCAAGGGGCCGTGGACGCAGGCATGACCGGCCTCACCGGCGCCAAGTCGCGGCGTCTCTACGAGGTCATGGACCACATGACCCTCACCTTCGATGCCGACATCGAGTTCGTCGCCGTGATGAACGAGGACTTTTTCCAAAGCCTGTCGCAAGCGCACCGCGACATCATCATGAAGGCAAGCCGTCAGGTGGAGCGTGAGCTGCGCGACAAAATCGCGCAGATCGAAGCCGAAGCACTGGCGTACCTGCGCGGCAAGATCAACGTGGTCGAGCTGACCGACGCCGAGCGCGAGCAATGGCGCGCGGCGACCGCCAGTGTCCGCAAGCGGTTCGTCGACAATGCCGGGCAACTCGGCGCCGACGTCCTGAAGATCGCCGAGACCTACTAAGAAGGTCCGGCTGGGCCCGGGGCGACCATCGTCCCGGGCCACGTCTTCGGCGGAGGGGGAAACCGTGTTCATCCGAACGGTCGACGCGATCAGCGAGGTCACCGGCAAGTTGGCGGCGTGGATGTTTTTCGCCGTCGGCATCTTCGTGACCTTCGAAGTGGTGATGCGCTACGTGTTCACGGCACCCACCATCTGGGTCGACGACGTGTCGCGCTATTTCCAGATTTGGGCCACCTACATTGCCGGCGCGTTCGTGTTGAAGCACCGGCAAATGGTGGTGATCGAGATATTCTTCAAAGACCACACCACCACGTGGCGCAAGATCACCGAGACTTTCGCCATCGTGATGATCCTGTTCTTCTGCGCGGTGGCGATCAAATTCGGCTACGACGTGTGGCTGCAAAGCCTGCTGTCCGGCAAGCGGTCGTCGACCATGCTGGCGGCGCCCATGTGGGCGATCCAGTCGGCGATCTGGGTCGGGTTTGGGTTGTTGTTCCTGCAGGCCGTCGTGGAGGGTATCCGGGTCTGGACCGTCGGGGTGCCGCCCGACGAAGGCCATGGGGCGCACTAGGCCGTGACATCGTTTCTGATCCTTTTCGCGCTCGTCGCGCTGCTGCTGGTCCGGGTGCCGGTGGCGTTCGCGCTGGGCTCGCTCGGTATCGCGTTGATGTGGATCGCCGACTTCCGGCTGATCGGCGTGCCGCAGCGTCTGTACGGCACCATGGACAGCTTCGAGCTTCTGGCGGTGCCGCTGTTTCTGTTGATGTCCAATGTGCTGCTCAAGGGTGGCGTCGGCCGCGACCTGTTCGCCGCGGTGCAAAGCTGGGTCGGGCATTGGCCGGGCGGTCTCGGGGTCGCAACGATCATGAGCTGCGGGCTCTTCTCGGCGATTTCGGGATCCAGCGTGGCGACGGCAGCGACCATCGGCACGGTGGCGATCCCGGAGATGACCAAACGCGGGTACAACCGGGCGTTCGTGCTCGGCATGCTGGCGGCAGGCGGCACGCTGGGTATCCTGATCCCGCCGTCGATCCCGCTCATTGTGTACGGGATCGTCACCGAGACCTCGATCCCGCGGTTGTTCCTGGCCGGGATCGGGCCGGGCCTTTTCCTGGCCGGGATCTTCATCGTTTACGGGATGCTGTACGCCAAGTTCCGCGGCGGCTACGAGGCGATGCCCAAGGCATCGTGGAGCGAGCGCCGGAAATCGTCGTTGTTGGCGTTGCCGACGGTGGCGCTGGCGGTGGCGATCATCGGTTCGATCTACACCGGGATCGCGACCCCGTCGGAAAGTGCCGGGGTCGGCTTCGTGCTGGCGCTGATCATCACGTTCGCCATGGGCCGCATGAATTGGGAGCGGGTCAAGGAAGCGACCTACGACAGCATGAAGACCACGGTGATGATTTTCCTGATCGTCGCCGGGGCCAAGGTGTTCTCCTACGCGATCACGCTCTATCGGGTGCCGCAGGATATCTCGTCGCTGATCACGGCGACCATCTCCGATCCCACCTATTTCATCCTGGTGGTCGGGCTGGTGCTGCTGTTCATCGGGTTCTTCCTCGAAGCGCTGTCGATGCTGCTGATCATGGTGCCGGTGCTGTTCCCGTCGTTGGCGTCCATGGGGATCGACCCGGTGTGGTTCGGCATCTTCTTCGTGGTGCTGATCGAGACCGCGCTGATCACGCCGCCGGTGGGGCTCAACCTGTTCGTCATACAGGCCGTCGGCAAGGCGCGCCTGGAAGAGGTGGTAAAAGGCGCCTGGCCGTTCGCGGTGATGATGCTGTGTACCGCGGTGCTGCTGTGGTTTTGGCAGGATCTGGCGCTCGGTATTCCGCGCCTGTTCATGGGGTTCTAGGGGGACGAAGGGGGGAGTCCGTCCATGGCCGTGCTATCGCATGTCCGCGTTCTCGACATGACCAACGTGTTGGCGGGTCCTTTTTGTTGTCACCAGTTGGCGCACATGGGCGCCGATGTGGTGAAAGTGGAGGTGCCGGGGTCCGGCGATCTCGCCCGCCAGTTGGGCGCGGACCCGGACCTGAACGCAAAGAAGATGGGCGTCTCGTTCTTGGCGCAGAACGCGGGCAAGCGCTCCATCACCATCAACCTGAAATCTGCGCGCGGGAAAGAGCTGTTCAAGGACTTGGTCCGCACCGCCGACGCGCTGGTGGAGAACTTCCGCCCCGGCGTGATGGAGCGCCTCGGCCTCGGGTTCGAGGTGCTGAAAGAGATCAATCCGAAGCTGATCTACTGCGCCATTTCCGGTTTCGGCCAGGACGGACCGCTGCGCGCCATGCCGGCCTATGACCAAATCGTGCAAGGCATGTCGGGGGTCATGAGCATCACCGGCGATCCCGAAACCGCCCCGTACCGGGTTGGCTATCCGGTCGCCGATACCGTCGGCGGCATGACCGCGGCGTTCGCGGTCGCCGCCGCGCTGGCGGAGAAGGACCGTACCGCGCATTTCATCGATGTGTCGATGCTGGAAGCGACCATGGCGACCATGGGGTGGGTGGTATCGAACCATCTGGTCG
This sequence comes from Rhodospirillales bacterium, assembly GCA_965601835.1. Classification (GTDB taxonomy): domain Bacteria; phylum Pseudomonadota; class Alphaproteobacteria; order Rhodospirillales; family Casp-alpha2; genus UBA4479. The sequence continues at coordinate 2,042,667 of OZ271842.1, read as the reverse complement.
CGGGCAAGGACCCGGCGCCCATGGGCAACGACAACTTTACCGCCAGCCCATCCGGGACGTTCCAAACAGGTGATGGTCTGCTGAACATCGCCGCCAATAAACAAGAACAGTTCGAGGCTGTGTGCGACGTGGTCGGCCGGCCGGAGCTGAAGGCCGATCCTTTGTTCGCCGAAAGGCAAGCGCGGTTGGACAACCGCGCCGCGCTGAAAGCCGAATTGGAGACCGCGTTGGCGGCACAGCCCGCCGCCGAGTGGCACCGCCTGATGAACGAGGCCGGGGTGCCCGCGGGACCGGTCCTCTCGGTGCCGGACGCGGTCGCCCATCCGCAGATCGCGAACCGCGGCATGATAGCCGACTTCGCCGACCCACCGGGCGTTGGGCGCGATATCCGCCTGGCCCGCACAGGCTACAAGGTCGACGGGGACCCGGCCCAGGTGGCAGCCCCGCCGCCAACATTGGGCCAGCACAGCGACGAGATCCTGAACGAGCTCGGCTACGATGCCGACGCCATTCGGGCGCTCAAGGAGGAGGATGCGATATGACCGAAGACGTCGACAAGAAAGTCCGCGATTGGTGGCAGACCGACATCACCGAGATGGCGCCGGGGATGCTGCGGTTTCACGGTTATGCGATCGAGGAGTTGATCGGCAACGTCGGCCTGCCCGGCATGCTGTGGTTGCTGCTGCGCGGCGAACTGCCGACCGAAGGCCAGGAAAAGCTATTCGGCTTCGCGCTCAGCGCCGGGGTCGACCACGGGCCGCAGGCGCCCAGTATCGCCATCGCCCGGATGGCCGCGACCTGCGGCGTCGGGCTCAACAACGCCATGGCGTCGGCGGTCAACGTGCTGGGCGACGTGCACGGTGGCGCCGGCGAACAAGCGGCGGAAATCTACACCGAGATCCTGGCCGACCAGGACGCCACCGGCGACGATGCGCCGACCGTGGTGTCGCGGTTCCTGGACGGGTTCTTCGATGGTGGCGGCAAATACATTCCCGGCTTTGGTCATCGCTTTCACAAGGTCGATCCGCGCACCAACCGGCTGATGGATCTGACGAAGGCCTCCGCCCGCGACGGGGTCGTCGGCGGCAAGGTGGTCGCCATCGCCCAGGAAATGGAGCGGCAGGTCACGGAGCGCAAAAACCGCGAGATCAACATGAACATCGACGGCGCGACGGCGGTGGTCTACACCGAGCTCGGGTTCGCGCCGCCGCTGGCGCGTGGGTTCTTCTGTCTTTCCCGCTCGGTCGGGATCCTCGCCGAAACCTGGGAGCAGACCCAGCAAGGCGGCCGCAACAAAGGCCCGATCCCGCGCGACATGATCTGGAGCTATACCGGCAAGCCGTACCGGCCCGTCGAGACCTAAGCTTACCTGATTGCCAAGGTTGGTTCCCTCGCCGATACTTTGCCGCAAGGGAGATAGCTTATGGGAACCGACTGGGCCGGGGTGTTCCCCGCCTTGATGACCGAGTTCGGCGCGGACGGTGCGCTCGACCTCGAGGCCACGCAAAGACACATTCAATCGTGCCTGGACGCCGAGATCACCGGATTGGTGATGCTGGGCACCTTGGGCGAGAACCCGTCGCTGACCCCCGACGAAAAGGAGCGCGTGCTGCGCGCCGCGGTCGAGGTCGCGGGCGGCAAGGTCCCCGTACTGACAGGCGTCGCCGAGTACACCACCGAATTCGCCATCGAGTTCATCCGCCGCGCCGAAGCCGCGGGCGTGGACGGACTGATGGCGCTGCCCTGCATGGTATATCAGCAAGACGGGCGCGAAGCGGTCACCCATTTCCGCACGTTGGCCCAGGCGACGGATTTGCCGGTGATGATCTACAACAACCGGGTCGCCTATAAGACCGATCTGAGCCCCGAGGACTTCGCCGAATTGGCGGATGTGGAGAACATCGTCGCGGTCAAGGAATCGTCGCACGACAGCCGCCGCATCACCGACATGTTCAACGTGGTCGGCGACCGTTATGTCATTTTCTGCGGTGTCGACGATCTGGTGTTGGAGAACACGCTGTTCGGGGCCAAGGGCTGGGTGTGCGGCTTGGTCAACACGTTCCCGCGTGAAGCGGTGCGCTTGTTCGAGCTGGCCCGCGATGGCCGGGTCGACGAGGCGTATGAACTCTACAAGTGGTTCATGCCGCTGTTGCATCTGGATGTGGACGTGAAACTGGTGCAGATGATCAAACTCGCCAATCAGATCATGGGCGAAGGGTCGGAGCATGTGCGTCCGCCCAGGCTGCCGCTGGTCGGCGGGGAGCGGGCGCACGTCGAAAACGTCATGCGCCAGGCGCTGGACACGCGCCCGAACCTCTGAGGAGCACTATGACGGCACAGAACGTCACGGTACTAGGCAATGGGATCATCGGTCTCGCCTGCGCGTATCATCTGGCGAAGGACGGCCGTCAGGTTACGGTGATCGACCGCGCGCCCGTCGATCAGGGCACGTCGATCGGCAATGCCGGCGGCATCGCGTCGGCCAGCGTCCATCCCATCGCCGAGCCGGGCCTGTGGAAGAAGGTGCCGGGGATGCTGATGGACCCGTTGGGCCCGCTGCATTTCCGGTTGTCGCACCTACCGGCGCTGATGCCCTGGATGCTGCGGTTCCTGCAAGCGTGCAGCCCGGAAAATTACGCCCGGGGGATCGACGCCATGGGCGCGCTCATGATGCGCACGTTGCCGGACCATCAAGCCCTGTTGGAGGACGCCAAGCTCACCCATGTGCTGACCGGCGAGGGGGTGCTTTACGTCTATCGCTCCGAGGCGGCGCGGGATGCGGGGGCGGCCAGGTGGGCGCAGAAGGAAAAGTTCGGCATCGAGGCGTTCCCCCTGAATCGCGATGGGGTGCGTCAGCACGAGCCATGCCTGGGGGAAGAGGCGGCAGCAGGTTTTTACTCCCCGAATTGGGCGCACTACCGCGATCCGTTGGAGATGCTGAAAGGTCTGGCGGCATTATTGCGGGGGCGAGGCGTCGCCTTCGAGACCGCCGAGATTGCCGGTCTGCACACGGCACACGACCGCGTCGATGCGTTGCTAACGGCGGACGGTCGCACGCTGCCTGTGGAAAGTTTGGTGATCGCGGCGGGCGCGTGGTCGGGACAACTCAGCAAGCAGTTGAACGAGCGTTTCCCGATCGAGGCCGACCGCGGTTACAATACGACGCTCCCGGCGCCGGGTATCGATCTCAAAAACTACGTGACGTTCGCCGAGGACAGTTTCGTCGCGACGCCCATGTCCATGGGGTTGCGCATCGGCGGCGCGGTCGAGATGGGGGGTCTGACCGCGCCGCCGAATTACAAACGCGCCGATGCGTTGGCCGCGTTGGCCAAACGGTATTTGCCGGACTTGAATATCGAGGGCGGCACCCGCTGGATGGGGCATCGGCCGGGCACGCCCGACTCGATCCCCGTGATCTCCCGGTCCGCCACCGCGGCGAACGTGCTGTATGCGTTCGGGCACGGGCATTTGGGGCTGACCATGTCGGTGACCACCGGACGGCTGATCGCGGATCTGCTGGCCGGGCGCGATCCCGGCATCGATATGACGCCGTACCGCATCGACCGGTATACGTAAGCGGAGCGATGTCGTTTATACTCGTCATTCCCGCGAAAGCGGGAACCCAGCCAAAGGCCGGGTCAATTCTGGGTCCCCGCGTGCGCGGGGATGACGGTGAAGGTGGGACATGACCAATCACTCATTCTTCTGCGTCGACGGGCACACCTGCGGCAATCCGGTGCGGATGGTGGTCGGCGGTGCGCCCAATTTGCCAGGTGCCAACATGATCGAACGGCGCGCACATTTCATGGAGCACTACGATTGGATCCGCACCGCGCTGATGTACGAACCGCGCGGGCACGAGGTCATGTCCGGCTCGATCCTCTACCCCCCGACCCGTGACGATTGCGACATCGCGATCCTGTACATCGAGGTGTCGGGCTGCCTGCCGATGTGCGGCCACGGCACCATCGGCACCGTGACCATGATGATCGAGCGCGGCGTCGTCGTACCGCGCACGCCGGGCACGGTGCGTTTGGACACCCCCGCCGGGCTGGTCGAGGCGACGTATGCGATGTCCGGCGATCACGTGGACAGTGTGACGCTGACCAACGTGCCGTGCTATTTGGCGGCGACCGATCTGCATGTGGAGGTGCCGGACTTCGGCGCCGTGACGTTCGATGTCGCCTACGGTGGCAATTTCTATGCAATCATCGATCCGCAGGACACCATGCGCGATATGGCGGACCTTTCGCCCGGCGACATCCAACGTCTGAGCCCGGTGATCCGCGCCCTCATCAATGAGAAGTACACGATCCAGCATCCGGAGGAACCGGCGATCCATTCCGTCAGCCACGTCATGTGGACCGGCGCGCCGACGGTCGACGGTGCGGATGGCCGCAACGCGGTGTTCTATGGCGACAAGGCCATTGACCGCTCGCCGTGCGGGACCGGCACCTCGGCGCGCTTGGCACAGCGGCACGCCAAAGGGTTGTTGAACACGGGGGACACCTTTGTGCACGAGAGCATCATCGGCACGCTGTTCACCGGCAAGGTGGAGGCCGAAGCCACCGTCGGCGATTTTCCCGCTATCGTGCCGTCGATTTCCGGTTGGGCGCGGATGACCGGGCTCAACACCATCTTCGTCGATGACCGCGACCCGTTGAAGCACGGGTTTATCCTGAAATAGCGATGACGCGCTGTGGCAAAGTTGCCAACGGTTGCGCGCTGGCGGCGCTTGTCGCGGGTCTCGCAGCCTGTACGCCGCCGCCCGACGATGTGCCGTATGTGGCTTATGACGATACCGTGCGGTTGGTCGGCGCCATTGACCGTGCGCTGGTGGCAGATGCCAAGGTTGTCTGGCGGTCCGAGGCGTCGGACGCGCACGGTTCGGCGGCGCCCGGCGAGGCATATCGCGACCGCCTCGATCGGCCGTGCCGCACGGTCACCTACACCGTTGCCGCGGCCGACGGGTCGTTCACCCAGTCCGCCGGGTATTGCTTAACCGCCGCAGGGGACTGGGTGCCCGATTTGCCGCCCGGCGCGGGATCGGTTGCCGGTTTTAGGGATACCGAGCGGTCTTCGGCGGCCACCGACCGGGCGCTGCGCCGCGAGATGCTGGTCGAATTCCGCCGCCTGCAGCGCCGGGGCGACAGCCGCGCCGAGGCGCTGCGCGAACTGCGTAAACGTTATTCGTTGCAGGAGCGCCGCCGCGCCGGGTTTTAGATCGTCGTATGCGCCGGTTTCCCCGCGACACCCTTGTAGAGAACCCCCTGGCGCAGCGCCATGATGCGGTCGTGCTCGGCCATGGCGGCGGCGTCCATGTCGGCTTCGGGTGGGGTCTCCAAGATAAAGTTGCCGTGCGTATCCTCGCCGCGCACCAGCCAGGCGCTGTCGCCGTCGGCGTTGATCTGTTTCACATGCGGCGCGATGAAGCGGACCGCGATGCCGATGCGCCGGCCGTCCGATGCGTTGGGGGCCGAGGCATGCACGGTGCGGATGTTGTGCAATGAAATCTCCCCCGGTTGCAGTTCCAGATACACCGCGTCGTCTTCGTTGACGTCGACGGCGATCTCCTGCCCCCGGGTCAGAAGGTTCTCCTTGGCCAGGGTATCGGTATGCGCCACCTGTTCCCAGTTGTGGGTGCCCGGCATCATTTTCATGCAGCCCGATTGCTTGGTCGCCGGCGACAGCGCGATCCACGCCGTCACCACGTCCGGCTTCGACAGCCCCCAATAGGTGCTGTCCTGGTGCCAGGAGACGAACGACGGCGAGTGCGCGTCCTTGATGAACAGGCTCAGGCCCCACACCATCAGGTTCGGCCCCATCACGTCTTCGACCGCGTCCAAAATCTTCGGATGGGACGCCAGATCCCGCGCCCAGGTCTGCAACAGATACAGTTTCTGGCCCTTGGACATTTCGTACCAGCCGTCGTGCGCGGCTTCGTAGGCTTCGAACTTTTCGCGGAATGCGTCGGCGTCGGCCGCATCCATCACGCGCACCGGGGCGACGAACCCGTCGCGTTGATACTCGGCGACCTGCGCGTCGCTCAGGGCTTTTGGCATGTGCGGTCCTCCCAAACCTGCTGCATCATAGACGGCGGCTGGCGGCGCTGTCGATTTCGCAAAAATAAAGGCCGCCCGGGGGCGGCCTCGAAGGATAGTCTAACAGGGGTATGGGGAGGTATGCGTCGTTGAAAAGGAATTCTCGTTTATGATGAGGTGCTGAAACAACCAACCTTGAGACCGGTTATACCGCCGCCCAAATTTTCGGTGAAATCGTTTGTTTTTATCGAAACGATAGGTTTATCGGATGATAAAGATCACCCTGCGGCGGATGGCGCGCATCGCGTCATGGCCAGCAGCGGTCCCGCCGGACCGAGATCGGATATCGCGACCTGCTGCCCCGCCTCGGCGGGCCGCGGTATCGCCGGACCGGTGAGGCCGGCCCGCAGCCAATCCAGATCGCCCTCCGCCCCGCGCGTCACCGCGAGACGGGTCGGCAGTTCAACCGGTGCGAAGCCGTCGATGCCGAATTCCGCGATTTTGAACTGGAACACGTAGTTCGGGGTCATGCCCATTCGCAAATCCGACATGATGACGTCGCGGTCTTTCACCTCGACGCTGAAGTACCCCTTGGAGAACGCGGCCAGTTCTCGGTAGGTCGGATCGTCGCTCAGACATTTCATAATGTCGGTGCGCCTCGGGTAGACATAGGCTGTGACGTCCGCCTCGTCGCTCCGCAATGCCGACAGATAAAGGTTGATGTAGCGGTTGCCGTCGACGGCAATCGCTTTCCAATAGAAGATATTGAACGGCGTCGGGATCGCCATCATCCGTTCCGGGGTGATGCCCCTGTCGGCGAGGATCTGTTCGGCGCGCGCCTCGACGCTGCTCTGGACCGGGATGCTGATCAGCATATAAACCGATGTGACGGCCAGCGTCCCCCACACCCATTTTCGGAACCGGGCGGTGTATTGGCTGAGAAACAGGGCCCAGATCACCACGACCAGAAGCGGAAGGGTATACATCGGATCGATGATGAACACCGAGCCGACGCCGAACGGCTCCGGGTAGACCGGCCACAGCAGCCGCGTGCCATACACCGTGATGGCGTCGATCAGCGCATGGCTGACGAAAATCAGATACACCGAGAGATACGTCAGTACCCGCTGATCGCGGAGATTCTTCAGCACCCGCACCAGCGGCTCCGCGAACACCGCCGCCATGGCCACGTGCACCAACACCGAATGGCTCCAACCGCGGTGGCCGGTGAACGCCTGCACCGGGTTGTCGATCGGCAGGAACGTATCCAGATCCGGCACGGTCCCGAGCAAGCCGCCCAACACAATAGCTTTGCGGGGGCCGATCTTGGGCCCCAACAGGGCGGCGCCGACCGTGGCGCCGAGGGCGAATTGTGTCACCGAGTCCATGCCGTATCCTTCTTCGGTACAGAGCCTTCCCCGGGATATTGTCCAAACGCGCGCCGGTTGCAAGCAACGGTCGGTTAAGCGACAGTGACAATTCATGCCGGAAAGCGGTGGTGCGCGACGGATAAGAAGGCCCGAAACCATGAGTTATCAACAACGGCAATTCGATCGGACCGCGGTCGCCCTGCAGGCCCAGATCGCTCCCGCCGATGGTGATGGCGAAGCAAGCAGCGCCGAAATCGTCGATTTGTCGCCCGGCGGTGCCAAGCTCAAAGGCCTCAAAGGTCTGGAAAAGGGCGCGGCCGTCTCGGTGACCATCGGCACCTTGGGCCCGTTCGACGCCACCGTGGCCTGGGTTCGCCCGCCGCTGGTCGGCGTCTCGTTCGCCGCCCCACCGGAAACCATGGCCGAGGTGGTGATGGCGGTGGCGACGTATTCCTGAGCCGCGCCGCTGCTCAGCCCATTGCATGATCCCCGCCGCGTCAGGCATAGTTTTCGAAACAGACACCGTGCGCGCAACGACGCGCCGAGACCAGGGAGACTTTCCATGCAAACACGCGCCGCCGTGGCCTTCGAGGCCGGAAAACCGCTTTCCATCGAAACCGTCGAGTTGGACGGCCCCCGGGACGGCGAGGTGTTGGTCGAGATCAAGGCCACGGGCATCTGCCACACCGACGAGTTCACCCGCTCCGGCGCCGACCCGGAGGGAATCTTTCCGGCGATCCTCGGGCACGAGGGGGCGGGCGTCGTGGTCGATGTCGGGGCCGGGGTGACGTCGGTCAAAAAAGGCGATCACGTGATCCCGCTGTATACCCCCGAATGCCGCGAGTGCGATTACTGCACGTCTGGCCGGACCAATCTGTGTCAGGCGATCCGCACCACCCAGGGCCAGGGCGTGATGCCGGACGGCAGCTCGCGGTTCCGCATCGGGCAGGACCCGATTTACCACTACATGGGCACCTCGACGTTTTCTAACTTCACGGTGCTGCCGGAGATCGCGGTCGCCAAGGTGCGCGAGGACGCGCCGTTCGACAAGATCTGCTACATCGGCTGCGGGGTCACCACCGGTGTCGGTGCGGTCATCAATACCGCCAAGGTGCAGCCCGGCGACAACGTGATCGTGTTCGGGCTCGGCGGGATCGGGCTCAACGTGATCCAGGGCGCGAGACTGGTCGGTGCGGACATGATCGTCGGCGTCGACATCAACCCGGCCCGCAAAGGCATCGCCGAGAAGTTCGGCATGACCCACTTCGTCAACCCGGCTGAGGTGGAAGGCGACCTGGTGCCGTATCTGGTGGACCTGACCAAAGGTGGCGCCGACCATTCGTTCGAGTGCATCGGCAACACCTCGACCATGCGCCAGGCGCTGGAATGCTGCCATAAGGGATGGGGCGAGAGCACCATCATCGGCGTCGCCGGTGCGGGCGAGGAGATATCGACCCGGCCGTTCCAATTGGTGACCGGGCGGGTCTGGCGCGGCACCGCCTTCGGTGGGGCCCGTGGCCGTACCGACGTGCCGAAAATCGTCGACTGGTACATGGACGGCAAGATCAACATCGACGATTTGATCACGCACAAGCTGAGCCTGGACGACATCAACAACGGTTTCGACCTGATGCATAAGGGCGAGAGCATCCGCGCGGTCGTGGAATTTTGATCGCGTCCGACATCGAACCGTATCGGAGGTCCGACGGCTCGCCGATTTTCCGGATCGACCCGGAACCGGTGGGCGACGGTACGCCGTCATCCGTGGTCACTTTTCACGAGTATTGGCAATCCCGCCGCGGCGACAGTTGGGCGCCCCGCTGGGCGGATATCGACCTGACCGAAATCCCGCCGCCGATGCTCCCTTACGTCGTCGTCTGCGATGTCTTGAGCGACGGTGACCTGTTTTTTCGCTATTGGGGGTCGGGTCACGCCAACTACTACGTTCGGGAATTCTCGCACAAGAAGCTGAGCGATATGCATTTTCCGTGGCTGGAAGAAATCCTGCGCTATCAGTATCAGCACGTGATCGATACCCGCAGGCCCTGGGTGTTTCAGGTGCACTACCACAATCTGGATGCGCCCGTGCCGTCGTACCGTTCTCCCCTTTCCAACGACGGGGAGCGGGTCACGGGATTGCTATCCTTCGTGCCGCGCGAAGACGTCGAGACCGCGCTTCGCGCCTGGCACTACGACCCCAAGCCGATCCCCTGACACGATGCGCACGGTTATCATCGGTGCCGGATTGTCCGGTCTGTATGCCGCATGGCGGCTGACGGAGGCGGGGCAAGATGTCCAGGTTTTGGAGGCACGCGACCGTGTCGGTGGGCGCATCCTGACGGCGCCCGGCGGGTATGATCTCGGCCCGGCCTGGTTCTGGCCGGAGTATCAAGCGCGGATGCCGCGGCTTTTGACCGACCTCGGCCTCGACGCCTTTTTGCAGTTCTCAGACGGCGCGGTGATGTTCGAGCCGCTGGACGGTCCCATCCAGCAGGTGCCGCCGCAGCCCCTAGCGCCACCGTCATACCGCATCGCCGGCGGTGCTGCGGCGTTGACCGATGCCTTGGCGGCGCGGTTGCCGGCGGGCGCGCTCACCATGTCGGCCCGGGTCGAGGGGATCGATCTCAGCGCGCAGGGCGTGACGGTCACGGCCGGCGGCGACGAGATCACGGCCGACCGTGTGCTGCTGGCGTTACCACCCCGATTGGCGGCGGGGCTCCGGTTCGCGCCCGATGTTTCGCCGGAGCTTCTCGCCGCCTGGCGCGCGGTGCCGACGTGGATGGCGGCGCACGCCAAGGTCGTCGCCATTTACGACGCGCCGTTTTGGCGTGCTCAGGGCCTGACCGGCAATGCCTTCAGTTACCGCGGCCCGATGATGGAAATTCACGATGCGTCGCCCGCCGACGCCAGCACCGGCGCGCTGTTCGGGTTCGTCGGCGTCGGGGCGATGGACCGGCGCGGCCGGGACGCGGACGTCAAGGCGGCGGCGATCGATCAGTTGACGCGGCTGTTCGGCGATGCGGCGGCACGTCCGCTTCAGGTCCTTTATGAAGATTGGTCGACGTCGCCGTTCACCGCGACCGAGGCCGATGCGTCCGGTCCGGCGCATCACCCGGACTATGGGCCGGTGCCGGTCCCGGAGACGTGGGCGGACCGCATGGCTTTCATCGGCACCGAAGCCGCCCCGGACCAGGGGGGCTATATGGAAGGGTGCCTGATCGCGGTGGAGACGGCGCTCTCCACCCTTACGGAAAGCGGCGGCATGGCGTAATCTGCTGCGATCTTGGCTGAACAGGGGACGCGCATGACCGACAACACCTACGACACCGGACGCCTCAACCTGCCGTTCGTCGGGCACTGCACGTTTGCCAAGCAACCGGCGGTGCTGGATTGGGATGCGTTGGAGGGGGCCGATGTCTGCGTGCTGGGCGCGCCGTTCGACATGGGGACGCAGTACCGCGCCGGAGCCCGGTTCGGGCCGCGCGCGATCCGCGAAGCCTCGACCTTGTTCTCGTTCGGGCACGCCGGGGCCTACGATTTCGAAGACGACGTTACCTACCTGCCGCAGGGCGGGGTCAAGATCGTCGATATCGGCGATGCCGACATGGTGCACACCGACACCATCAAATCGCACGACAACATCGAGGTCGCGGTGCGCAAGATCTTGGCGGCCGGGGCGATGCCGATCACGCTGGGCGGCGATCATTCCGTGCACATCCCCTGCATCCGGGCGTTCGACGACCAAGACCCGGTGCACATCATCCACATCGACGCGCATCTTGATTTCGTCGACGAGCGGCACGGCGTGCGGTATGGCCACGGCAATCCGTTGCGTCGGGCATCCGAGATGGTGCACGTGACCGGCTTCACGCAGATGGGCATCCGCTTCGTGTCGTCGTCGAACCGGGCCGACTACGAGGCGGCGCGGGCGGCGGGCTCCGATATCCTGTCGGTGCGCGACGTGCGCAAGCTCGGCACCGAGGGGGTGCTGGCACGGATCCCCGAAGGGGTGCGGTATTACTGCACCATCGACATCGACGGTTTCGATCCCAGCATCGCGCCCGGCACCGGCACACCGAGCCATGGCGGGTTTTTGTATTACGAGGTGTTGGAGATCCTGCAAGGGCTGACGGCGCGGGGCGACGTGGTCGGCATCGATCTGGTGGAGGTCGCGCCCGATTACGACCGTGACGGCACAACGGCGTTCCTGGCAGCGCAGTTGCTGCTGAGCTTCCTCGGCTACATTTATCACGCCAAAGGGGTCAGCGCATGACCTACGAGACCGTCGCCACCAATGCGTGCTTCGGCGGCACCCAGGGCGTCTATTGGCATGCCTCGCAACAGTTGGATTGCGACATGCGGTTCGCGGTGTTCGTGCCGCCGCAGGCCGAAAGCGAGCCGCGCCCGGTGGTCTGGTGGTTGTCCGGGCTGACCTGCACCGAGGAGAACTTCACCGTCAAAGCGGGCGCGCAACGGATGGCGGCGGAGCTGGGCCTCGTCATCGTCGCGCCGGACACCAGCCCGCGCGGCGTCAACATCCCCGGCGAGGACGATGCGTACGATTTCGGATCGGGGGCCGGGTTTTATGTGGACGCCACGGTCGAGCCGTGGGCCAAGCACTATCAGATGTACAGCTACATCACCGGCGAATTGCCGGCGTTGATCTTCAAGCATTTCCCGGCGCGCGCCGACCGCCAAGGCATCATGGGCCATTCCATGGGCGGGCACGGGGCGCTGACCATCGCGCTCAAAAATCCCGAGACCTATGCCACCGTGTCGGCGTTTGCGCCCATCGTCGCGCCGAGCCAGGTGCCCTGGGGGCAGAAGGCGCTTGCGGCTTATCTCGGCGACGACCCGGCGGCATGGGCCGATTATGACGCGACGGCATTGGTGACATCGGGCAAGACGCACCCGTCGACGATCTTGATCGACCAGGGGACGGCGGACAATTTCCTGGAAGAACAGCTCCGGCCCGAGCTGTTCGTCGATGCTTGCCAGGCGGCGGGGCAGCACGTCGATCTCCGGCTGCAGCCGCACTACGACCATTCCTATTTCTTTATCGCGTCTTTCATCGACGATCATCTGCGGCACCATGCTGCGGGTTTGATTTAGGGTTGAGAAGCCTCCGCTCGATGGCATGCGAGAGTTCCTTCTCCCTCCGGGAGAAGGACAGGATGAGGGGGCATCTCGACTCATGTCGTCGCCTGATCAAATACCCCCTCACCCTAGCCCTCTCCCCGGGGGAGAGGGAATGTTCTCAGCCCTCTTAGATTTCACTTGCGCGTAAAATCAAACGGGCGTAAAGGCGGCGAAGATATCGGCTTTCGTGCGTGGATTATGCGCCATGGTGTCGACCCTTCGACTGGTTTCATCTCTGCTGTTGGGCATCGCTCTGTTGATGATCGGTGTCGGCGCGCTGTCGACCATCCTGGCGTTCCGGATGGGCGAGGGCGGTTTGCCGTCGTCGGTGGTCGGGGTCGTGACCTCGATGTACTTCGTCGGCCTGGTGCTCGGCACCGGGTATTGCCACCGGCTGATCGGCAACGTCGGCCATATCCGGGCGTTCGCGGCGCTCGGCTCGTTGATGTCGGCGGCGACCTTGGCGCACGCGCTGACCCCGGACCCGTGGGTTTGGGCGGGGCTGCGGTTCATCGTCGGGTTCTGCACCGTCGGTATGTTCATGTGCACCGAGAGTTGGCTCAACGAGAAATCCTCGAACGAGATCCGCGGCCAAGTGTTCTCGCTCTACCAGGCGGTCCTGTACCTGGGCCAGGGCGCGGGGCAGTTCATGATCAACGTGCCCGATATGTCGGGCTTTTTGCTGTACATCCTGACCTCGGTATTGATGTCGCTGGCGATCCTGCCGGTCGCCATGACCCGGGTGGTGGCACCCGAATTGCCGAAACCGCAGCGCTTCGAGCTGGGACGGTTGTGGGGCACGTCGCCCACCGGGATGACGGCGTCGCTGGCGTCGGGTGCGTTGGTCGGCGCGTTCTATGGCCTCGGCGCCTTGTTCGCGCAGCAAAGCGGATTGGACCGGGCGGCGACGGCGGAGTTCATGGGGGCGGTCATTATCGGCGGCTTGTTGTTGCAATGGCCGATCGGCAAGCTGTCGGACCGGATCGACCGGCGCATTGTCATCGCCGGGGTGGCGCTCGGCACCGCCTTGGTGTGCGCGGCACTGGTCGGCAAGGATGCGTCGCACGGGCGTGGATTGCTGCTGTTGGCGGCGTTGTACGGGGGACTGGCGTTCACCCTCTATCCGTTGTCGGTGGCCTACACCAACGATTTCTTGGACCCCGAAGACCTGGTGCCGGCGTCGGGTGGGCTGATCGTGGCCTACGGGATCGGCGCCGCCGTGAGCCCGGTGGCCGGCGCGGTGGTCATGGACTTGATGGGGCCCGGCGGGCTGTTTGCCTACATCGGCGCGGTATCGCTGGTGCTGCTGGCGTTCATCGTCTACCGCATCACCCAGCGCGGTGCCATCGACGTCGAGGAGCAGGGCGACTTCCAGGCGATGCAACGGACCACCGCCGTGGTCTACGAGATGCACCCAGACGCCGAGATCGAAGAGGACGAACCCAACCCGGACGACGAACCGACGCCCATGGCGCCGTCGCCGTAAGGGCGTGCGCGGTTCTCAAAACCCCATGTATGTCCGCAGCCGGGTAAAGGCGCGGATCAGCCGGCGCCGCTTTTCCGCCGGTAAGTCGGGGTCGCCAACCTTGATGGCGGCGGTGAACGCATGTTGTGCCGCATCGATGTGGACCCGCTGCAGGCCGAAACCCTTGTGCGCCTCGCCCAGTTTCTTCAGGTACGCCTCGAACGCGGGGTCGTCGTCGTTGGCGTGATAGATGGCGCGCAACGCCGCCACGAACATTTTGCTTTGCCGGTGCTTGTCTTGGAACAACCGTTCCAGGCTCGGGAACGCGGCGAACAATTCGTCGTAGAACGCCTTGGCCGCGGCATCGAAATCGAATGCGCTCACACCGTTCCCCGTTTCCTCAAGTGACAACCCTGCATTGCTTTTGCCATTCTAGGGGCCGAGCCGCAGAAGCGGAATAAGTAGAAAGCGAACTGTGCCAATGACGGATAACGATCTCAGTTTCATCGTTCATTTGATGCCGGGCGGGGCGGATGGCGGGGACTTGCTCGGCGACCTCGCGCAGGTGGTGTCGCGGCGCGTCGCCATCGTCTATCCGCCGGATGTGATCGTTCCGCTGGCGGAAAAGCTCGAAGCCGAACACAGTCTGCAGGTCTCGCTCAACCTCAACGTCAACGAAGTGCGGACCGAGTTCGACTCGCTTTCCAGCCTTAACGAGCTCGGACTTCTACAGCGCACCGACGAGGGGTCTGCGACGCGCTACATCGATTCCGCGGCGCTGCTCGCGCAACGCAACTCGACGGTTCAAAAGGGTTACGAGAACATGTTCCGCTCGTCGTTGAACATCGTTGCGATCAGCACGGTGTTCGAAAAACGCACCGGCGAGGCGCTGCCGATTGCGACCACCCCGTCGCCGTACGGCTGAGCAAAACGAATTGGAGCGGGTGAAGGGAATCGAACCCTCGTCTAAAGCTTGGGAAGCTTTCGTTCTACCATTGAACTACACCCGCATTCCGCCGTTGGTACGTCACCCGGGTCGCGGCGTCAACCGATCGCGGCCGCGTGACAAGGCGCAAGACCGCTCTTATTCTGCTGCGCGAGCGACAGGAGGAGCCCCATGACCGGCCGTCTCAGCGCACGTCGGAAGACCGCCCTGGCGGCAATATTTCTGATGATCGTCCTGGCCGTCTACACCTTCCAAAACCGTTACTACCTGCGGTTCGTGCCGGTGCCGCTGGCTTTGGCGGACGTGCTGAATACCGGGAACGCACTGTTGCCGACGCACCAGCCGGCGACACCCCAAGGCACAATCGAATTCCCGCCCCACGACCTGAGAACGGAAGCGGGACTGCGCGGAATGCTCAACCACATTCAAGAGATGAGCCCCGTGGATCGGGCATCGGGCATTCCCAATTATGCCGGCATCACATTCGACAAATGGGTCAACGAGATCACGACCAAGCCGTTTTTCTGTACCGATGCGACCAACCTGTTCCTGATCGCCGCCTGGGGACAAGGGCTGCGAGCCCGCGAATGGCAACTGTTGCCCGCCGGATGGCCACAGGGGTTTGGGCATTCGGTCGCCGAGGTCTTCAACCCCGAAACGGAGCGTTGGGAGTTGGTCGATCCGCAGCACGCGGCGATCGTTCGGACATCGGACGGCGGCATCGCCGACATGTTGACGGTGCTGCGGGCCAAGGCGGACGGACGTAACGCAGATATCGCGATCGACTACGGACCCTACGAGGCGGCGATTTTGTCGGGTGTTCGTGGCGGCACGACGGGTGGGTATTTCTTCGAGACAGATTTGCTGCTGACGCCGGTCCTGCAACTGCGCCAGGCGACGTGGTTGTGGTCGGTGGCGCGCGCCTATGGGATCAGCGGGCATCTCGTCATCGGCTATCCGCTCGTCGTCGACGGGTGGACGCATGACCACCGGACCTGGATCACCAAGATCGCGGTCCTGCTGATGGGTCTATGCGGTCTTGCGGCACCGGTTCTATGGGTGCGCGGGCGCGCGCCGAAACTGCCGTAAGCTAAACCGGCCGGCCGCCGATACAGGTGGTGCGTTCCATGTAGCGGGGGGCGTCGCCGTAGTCGGCGACGGCATAGTGCATCAAGGACCGGTTGTCCCACACCACCACATCGTGCGGCTGCCAGCGGTGACGGTAGATGAACTCAGGCCGGGTCGCGTGGGCGTAGAGCGGCTCAAGAATCCAACGGCTCTCGGCTATGTCCATGCCGTCGATGTGCGATGTGAAGCCTGGATTGACGAACAGGCTCTCGCGTCCGGTTTCTTCATGCGTGCGGACCAGCGGGTGCACCGCCCGGTTGCCGCCGTCCAGATCCTCCTCGACGACGATGGGCTTGGCGTATTGCGACCACGCGGCAACCTCGAAATCGTGCACGGCGTGGAGCGGCCTAAGTAGATCCTTCATCCCGTCCGACAGCGCCTCGAACGCTGCCGTCATGTCGGTGAACAGCGTGTCGCCGCCGACATTGGGAATCTCCACCGCGTGCAGGATCGACGCCGCCGCCGGGCGCTCCCGGAAACTGACGTCGGAATGCCAATAGGTGCCGGCCCCCTTGCGGCCCAGCGGCTGGCCGGTGTCATCCAGCTTGTTCGAGACGCGGTAGATCTCCGGATGGTCCGGATGGATGTAGCGGCTCACGGTGTCTTGCAGGGGCGGCTGATCCGGTGCGCCGAACAGCGGCCCCATGGCCGCGCCGAAGGCGATATGCGCCTCGGTCGAGAGGTTTTGTTGTCCGCGAATGACCATGAAGCCGCCGTGATCGAGCCAGGTCTGGCGCAGACTTTGCACCAGGTTGCCGCCCAATCCGGCTCCCAGATCAACGCCTGTGACCTCGGCCCCGAGATGCGGAGATAGTGGCGTGACGGTCATATCCATGGTGGATCTCCCAATCCATAAGTCTTTGTTATTGCGGCTATCCTACACAGGCTACGGTCCAAAACGCCACCTCACGAGAGGTTTATTTGCGTTGCCGCTCCGGTTTTCATAAGCCATTCTTCGCAATTGCAATATCGTCGCGTGAGTTCATATGCCTGACAGTAATACGCTTCTCGACCCGCGGAAATTTCAAGATCCGCACGTTACCGCCAAAGGCGAAGAACGCGCCGTGGTGGCGCTGACGCACCTGCGCACGTTGTGGTTCAACACCGGCAGCCTGTGCAACATCACCTGCGTCAATTGCTACATGGATTCCAGCCCCAAGAACGACGCGCTGGTCTACATTACGTTGGCGGAAGTGGTGGAGTATCTGGACGAAATCCATCAAGCGGGGATGGACGTCGAAGAGATCGCGTTCACCGGCGGCGAGCCGTTCATGAACCCGGACATCATTCCGATCCTGACCGAGGTGTTGGCCCGCGGGTTCAAGGCATTAGTGTTGACCAACGCCATGAAGCCGCTTTGGAACAAACGCGAAAAACTGCTGGCGCTGCAACAGACCTATGGCGATGCGATTTCCATTCGCGTCTCGATCGACCACTTCACCCGCGAGGGTCACGAGAAAATCCGCGGCGATAAGACATGGCCGCCGATGATCGACGGCATGCGCTGGCTCGCCGAAAACGGCTTCGAGATGGCGGTCGCCGGACGGACTTGCTGGGACGAAGCGGAGGAAGACGCCCGTAACGGGTACCGGAGCCTGTTTGCGGGTGAGAACATTACCATCGATGCCGACGATCCGGCGAAGCTGGTGCTGTTCCCGGAGATGGACGCCGACGCCGACGTGCCGGAGATCACCGTGCATTGCTGGGATATCCTGGGCGTGAAACCCGAAACCATGATGTGTGCGTCGTCCCGTATGGTCATCAAACGCAAAGGTGCGGAGCGGCCGGTGGTCGTGCCGTGTACGCTGCTGCCGTACGACGAACAGTTCGAACTGGGCCACGATCTGGTGCAATCGGAGAAAGCGGTGAAGCTCAACCATCCGCACTGCGCCAAGTTCTGCGTGCTGGGCGGCGCGTCCTGCAGCCCGGATTGAGTCCGCAGACGCCATGACGGTCCGCGATCTCGGTGCACTCGACGGCCCGCTGCTGATCTTCGGTGGCCCCTATTCCAATCTGCACGCGACCCGGGCGTTGATGGCCGCCGCCGCGGCGCACGACATTCCGGCGGACCGGGTGATCTGCACCGGCGATGTGGTGGCCTATGCTGCGGATCCCGCAGCCACCACCGACGCCATCATGGATTGGGGCATTCCGGTGGTGATGGGCAATTGCGAGGAAAGCTTCGGCAACGAGACCGATGACTGTGGATGCGGCTTCGACGAAGGTACCGCGTGCGATCTGTTGTCGCGGCAATGGTATGCCTACGCCAACGCGCGCCTGCGGCCGGATCACCGGGCCTGGAAACGCGCCCTGCCGACGCGGATTGAGTTTACGTTCGCAGGGCGGCGCTTCGCTGTCGTGCACGGCAGCGCATCGTCCATCAACGAGTTTGTCTTCGAACGCACCGATGACGCGGTCAAACGCGCGGGTCTGAACGCGCTCGGCGCCGACGCCGTGATTGGCGGCCATTGTGGGGTGCCTTTCACGCAGATCCTGGATGGCCGCCTTTGGCACAACGCCGGGGTCATTGGCATGCCGGCCAACGACGGCACGCCCCGGGTCTGGTATTCGCTGCTCTCGGAGACCGATGGCGGCATTGCCGTGACCTTGCACGCCCTCGACTACGATCATGCCGCCGCCGCGCAGGCGATGCGGGACAACGGGTTGCCCGAGGGCTATGCATCGTGCTTGGAAACCGGACTCTGGCCGAATATGGACGTTATGCCGGCGGCCGAGCGGGTGCACGTGGGCGCGCCCCTTAAACCCGGCACCACCATTTGGCCCGGGCCGGCGCGCAACGCCGCCGAATAGTTGACTGGGGGCTGGACAGCCCGCCGCGATCTTTGAATGATGCGCGGGCACGAACCGCAAGATCCGAAAGGACGCCCACATGGCCGCACCGCACACGTTTGAGGAAACCACCGAGAACATCCGCGTGATGGTGACGCCCTTGTATCTGGAAGAGCAATCGGACCCGGAAGAGAACCGTCATGTCTGGGCCTATCACGTGCGCTTGGAAAACCACGGCACGGCCGAAGTGCAATTGTTGACCCGACGGTGGCGGATTACCGATGGCAACGGGGTGACACACGAGGTGATCGGCGACGGCGTCGTCGGCCAAAAGCCGGTGCTCGGCCCGGGCGACGATTTCGAGTATTCCAGCGGCACGCCGCTTGCCACCGCGACAGGTTTTATGACGGGCATCTTCCAAATGCTGGACGCGGACGGCCGCCGGTTCGCCGTCAAGGTGCCGGCGTTTTCCCTGGATGGGCCGCAAGGCGCCGGCGTGGTGCACTGATCACCCGGGTCGGTTGTGATCCGCGGCGCCGGGACGAGCGTATCTAGATTATTCACACACCCATTTATTTCCTCGGGTTGTGCCGCATTTTTCTAAGCCCCATGTATACGGGGATATTTTATGGATTTGATTGGAAACAACGTGGCTGACAAAAAGTCTCTCAGCGTTATTCAAGGAACCGCCCATAAGCACACCGTCCCGTCGCTGGACCACGAGGCGCCGGATGGCCGCCCGTCCCGCGAACAGGCCGAAGCGGCCGTTCGGACTTTGATCCAATGGGCCGGGGATGACCCCGACCGCGAGGGCTTGCTGGAGACGCCGGGCCGCGTGGTGCGCGCCTACGAAGAGTTCTTCAAGGGCTACGACATCAACCCGCGCGACTATCTGGCGAAAACCTTCGAAGAAACCGACGGCTACGACGAGATCGTGCTGCTGAAGGACATCCGCCTGGAAAGCCACTGCGAACACCACATGGTGCCGTTCATCGGCCGTGCGCACGTCGCATACTTGCCGCGCCGCCGGGTCGTCGGCATATCGAAGCTGGCGCGCGTCGTCGATGCGTTCGGCAAGCGCATGCAAATTCAAGAAAAGCTCACCTCGCAGATCGCCAATACCATCGACGAGGTTCTGGAGCCGCGCGGCGTCGCCGTCGTGGTCGAAGCCGCGCACCAGTGCATGACCATGCGCGGCGTGCATAAGCCCGGCGTCAATCTGGTGACCAGCCGCATGCTGGGCGCGTTCCGCGACGATCCGACCACCCGGCGGGAGTTTCTGTCGATGGTCGACCACAGCGGCGGCAACTTCGCCTGAGCTTTCACTCCGTTTCAGTTCCGGCCATACCCGGGCTTGACCCCGGGGCATCGGTCGCGCTTCATTGATGCCATGAATGCCGGAGGGGCGGCGAGAATCGGGGCATAGATGGACGTAAGACCGGCCATTTTCATCGTCGGCCTGTTGCTGGCGACTCTGGCGGTTGTGATGTGCATTCCGGCGGCGGTCGATTTCGTGCTGGGGCATCCCGACTGGCAGGTGTTCGCCGTATCCGCGGCGACCACGTTTTTCGTCGGCGTGACCATGGCGCTGACGACCCGCGCCCGCGGCATCCGGCTGACCATTCGCCACGCATTTATCGTCACCACGGCAAGCTGGCTGGCGCTGGCTTTGTTCGCGTCGTTGCCGTTCGCGTTCTCGGAACTGGAAATGACGTTCACCGATGCCTTCTTCGAGGCGATGTCGGGGCTCACGACGACCGGCTCCACGGTGATCGTCGGATTGGAGACCGCGCCGCCCGGGATATTGATTTGGCGGTCGCTGCTGCAGTGGCTGGGCGGTATCGGGATCATCGTCATGGCGATCGCGGTCCTGCCGATGCTGCAGGTCGGCGGGATGCAGTTGTTCCGCATGGAAAGCTCCGACCAATCCGAAAAGGCGATGCCGCGCGCGGCGCAGATCGCGTCGGCCATCGGCGTGATCTATCTCGGCCTGACCATGCTGTGGGCGGCATTCTACTGGTTGGCGGGGATGAGCGGTTTCGATGCCGCGGCACACGCCATGACCACGATCGCCACCGGCGGTTTTTCGACCCACGATGCATCGATCGGCTACTTCAATTCGACCACCATCGATTACATCGCCGCCGCCGGCATGGTCGTCGGGTCGTTGCCGTTCATTCTGTATCTGCGCACGCTGCAAGGCAGCTTCACCGCGTTGTTCAATGACAGCCAAGTGCAATGGTTCATCATGTTCGTCTCGGCGGTGATCATCGTCACCTGCGGTTGGCTGATATTGGAGGTCGGTAAGGAGCCGTTGGGCGCGCTCCGTCTGGCGACGTTCAACATCATCTCGATCATCACCGGCACCGGGTACGCGACCGATGACTACGGCGTGTGGGGCAGTTTTTCGCCGGTGGTGTTCTTTTTTATCATGTTCATCGGCGGCTGCGCCGGCTCCACCACGTGTGGGATCAAGGTGTTCCGGTTTCAGGTGCTGTACGCCGCCGCCCGCACCCAATTACAGCACCTGATGCAGCCGCATGGCGTGTTCATTCCGTACTTCAATAAACGCCCGGTGTCCGAGGAGATCATTATCTCCGTGCTGTCGTTCTTCTTTATGTGGTTCTTCACCTTCGCGGTCCTGGCCTTGGGCTTGGGGTTGATGGGGCTCGATTTCCTGACCGCATTTTCCAGCGCCGCGACATCCATCGCCAACGTCGGTCCGGCGCTTGGCCCCATCGCCGGACCGTCCGGCACGTTCTCCGAATTCCCGGACGGCGCCAAATGGTTGATGGCAATCGGCATGCTGCTGGGGCGCTTGGAGTTGTTTACCGTCATCGTCTTGTTCACCCGCAACTTCTGGAGGCCGTAAGGTGTTCGGCGAGTTGATGCGGGGCTGGGCGCGGCGGCGCTATGTCAAAGATCTGGAGGCCCACATCCGGCATCTTCGCAAGCTGAGTGACGAGGATATGGGCCTGGTCGTGGCCATCACCGCGCATCATCGCAACGCGCTGAAGGCCGAGGGCATGGATCTGTTTCAGCTGGAGCAGATCGCCCGCGAGCAGCCGATGTACCAGCACGAACTGTCAAAGGCGGTCGGGGTCTTCATCCGAAGCGAGCGGCCGCACGATGCCTTGGGGATGCGGATCTGGATGCACTCGTTGCGGGCCGTCGCGGCGCCCGAATTGATGCCCCTCGCAACCGACATGTGGTCCGAACTGGCGCGCGGGTTTCCGCATATCGCGGCGGCGCGCGAAACCATTCGCGACGAGGCGGACATCGAGCTCGACATCGCGCGGGCGAACGAAGTGCCCGCGGTGTTCAAGGCCCGAGGGGACTAGCGGACGAAGGCGCCTAAGTGCTGGCGGATGGACGCTTCCATGGCCGGGTCGAAATCCTTCATCGCCGTTTCCGTGAGATCGAACAGGATCTGATTGCGCTCATTCAAGGACACGTCCTCGGTGACGGTCTGCGAGCGGCTGACCAAGGAATCGGCGAATGCCTGGGTGACCCGCGGCACGCCTTCAAGGCGGAGCGTGGCGCGGACTTTGAGGTCGTATCGCTGCGCCTGATCCTTGGTGAAGGCGCCGGTGATGCCTGAGGTTCGCGGAAGGGGAACCTCGACGACGGACGCTTCCTCGATGGTGAAGAACGCGGTGCCGGAAACGCCGTTTGCTTTCAGCCGGTCACGCGCCCAAGCCGACAGCGCGGTGGATGGCGACACGGGCATCCGATTGTCGACGCGATTGGCGTCGGTCGCCGGTCCGGCGTTGTTGATGATCTGAATGTCGGCGACGCCGAGGTTGATCGGCGCAAGATGCGTATAGGTCAGTTCGGGGAATTTCGGTGCCGGTTGCGAAGCGCAGGCCGCCAACAACAAACCGATAATTGCGATACTCCCGACCTGACGCAGTCGTTTTCCCAAACGCATTCCGAGCCTCCTATGGCGCACGCATGTTTTCCAAGTCATCGACGCCGTAAACGTAGTCGGTGCGGCAGAACTCGCAAGTGACAGTTATCATACCTTCGTCCGCCATATCGGCGATTTCTGCGTGCGGAAACGACAGGAGCGTCCGGCGTACCCGCTCTTCCGAACATCGGCAGGAATGACGCAAATCGCGCCGCTCCATCAATCGGATACCGTCTTCGTGAAACAGGCGCAGCAAGACATGCGTCGCATCCAAATTCGGGTCCAACAGTTCGCCGGCCGTAATCGAACTCATCAGGATCACCGCCCGGCGCCAGTTTTCCTCTTCCGCCTCGCCGTCGCCGGCCGTGGGCAACCGCTGGATCATCAGCGCCGCCGCCTTGGCGGTGCTGGCGGTATCGGTGTCGGAGCAGATGGTGATGGCGGTTTCCAATTGCTCGGAGGTGCGGAAGTAATTCTGCGCGCATTCCGCCATGGTCGCGCCGGCCAGTTCGGTGATCCCCTGGTAGCGGTCGGTGTCCGGTCCCTGGTCGACCGTGAACGCCAGGTGTCCCGCCCCCATCAATTGTGGGATCGACACCCCTTCGAGGCCGGACACATCGGCGCCGTCACGGCGGCGGGCATAGGCGCGCATATCGCCGTTCGTGGTGATATCCGCCATGGCCAGGCCGACCGGCCCGTCGCCTTGCGCCTGCAACGTGAACACGCCGTCGTACTTCAACATGCTGGCGAGCGTC
This sequence comes from Rhodospirillales bacterium, assembly GCA_965601835.1. Classification (GTDB taxonomy): domain Bacteria; phylum Pseudomonadota; class Alphaproteobacteria; order Rhodospirillales; family Casp-alpha2; genus UBA4479. Next base: position 2,019,123 of record OZ271842.1, on the reverse strand, counting down.
GCGGTCAGCGCCATCGTCTCGCCGACCAAGCCGGCCAGCGCGGGTGGGTATTCATGCCCGTCGATGGCGGCGGCGAGGCTATCGCCGAGACGCACCAGACGGCCGCGGATCTCCAGGTCGCCGATTTGGAACGACTGTACATAGTCGCCGAACGCAGGCGCGGTCATGGCCAAAGTGTCCGATAGTAATAGCCGTACGCGGCCCGAAAGCCGAGCCGCCCGTACAGCCGCTTGGCGCCCGAATTGTGGTTTTCGACCTGCAGGTACACGCCTTCGGCCCCCCGCGCCAACCCTTCGGCGCAGAGGGATCTGAGGATCCCGCTCCCCAGGCCGCCGCCCCGTAAATCCGGGCGCGTCCACATGGCGAAAATGCCGAGCCAACCGCCGCCGATAACACCCAGTCCAATGGCGGCCGTCGTGCCGTCGGCGCTGGTGGCTTCGGCAAACAGCGGTGTCTCGGCCGCGTTTTCGACGATCGCGCGAACATCGCGGCCGAACCCTTGTTGATAGCCCGCCCACCAATCGTCGGTGGCCTCGGTTCGGACCGCAACGCGGGTGTCGGGCGCACCGTCGGCGGCAAGCGCTGCCGCCTCGGCGATGTGCATGGTCACAGGGGCTTCGATCTCGTAGCCGTTGGCGGTGAGAATATCGTCGAGCGCGTCCGGCTCGGCCACGGGGCTGATCTGAAACCGCGGCGGCAGGCCGTGTTCTTCATAGAACGTTTGCGCCGTATGCAGCATTTGCTCCATCGGCCGTGCGCCGTCTTCGAGCGGCCAGGGTGCGACCGAATTGGCGCGCCGGCTCACGCCGTCGGCGAAACGCAACGACCACCCGTCCAGGTTTTCGGTGACGGTCGCGGGCCATGCGGCGGCGGCCAGCCGGTCCAGCGCCAACATGTCATCCCGCTCCAAGGGGCCGCCGGTGAGGACCGACAGGCCGGGCCCGCTCAGCTGAGACACCACGACAGGATCGCTTTTTGCACGTGCAAGCGGTTCTCCGCTTCGTCCCAGACAACGGACTGCGGTCCGTCGATGACGCTGTCGGTCACCTCTTCACCGCGATGCGCCGGCAGGCAATGCATGAACAACGCATCGTCGTTTGCCTTGTTCATCAGGGCGTCGTCGACCCGGTAGGGCGTCAGCATGTTGTGCCGGGTGCCCGCGTCCTGGTCGCCCATCGAGACCCAGGTATCGGTGACCACCAAGTCGGCGCCGTTGACCGCCTCGGCCGGGTCTTCGGTCAGGACGATACGCGCGCCTTCGTCCCGTGCCCGGTCGATCAGACCATTTTGCGGCTGCAGATCCTTCGGTGTCGCGATGCGCATCTCGAAGCCGAGCCGCATGGCGGCGTGCACCCAACTTGCGACCACATTGTTGCCGTCGCCGGTCCACGCCACGACCCGGCCGTCTATGGAACCACGATGCTCTTCATAGGTCATAACGTCGGCCATTATCTGACAGGGATGGGAGTCATCCGTGAGCCCATTGATCACGGGAACGGTGGCATACGTCTCCAGTTCCTTCAGCTTCGCCGGATCGTCGGTGCGGATCATGATCGCGTCGCCATATCGGGACAGCACGCGGGCGGTGTCGGCGACGGTTTCGCCGCGGCCCAATTGCGATTCCCGGTCTGTCAGGATCACGGTGTAACCGCCCAACTCCTGCATGCCGACCTGGAACGAGACGCGGGTGCGGGTCGATGGCTTCTCGAAGATCATCACCAGGGTGCGGCCGGCCAGAGGCTTTGGTGCCTCAGGGCCGCGCGCTTTTTTCAGCGCCGTACCGCGTTCGAGAATCTCTCTCAATGTCGACCGGTCAAACCGATCAATATCCAAAAAATGTTTTACGCTCATATCAGGCAGCCTTGGCCGATAGGTCCTTGCCGACGGTATCGAGTATCTTCAAGGCTTCGTCGATTTCCGCGTCGCCGATCGTCAACGGCGGCACGAACCGCACCACGTTGTCGCCGGCCGGCACGGTCAAGAGGCCATGCTCCATCGCCGCCTTGACCACGTCGCCATTCACGGCGACGCATTTGATCCCGACCATCAATCCGCGGCCGCGGGCGCTTTCGAACACCGCCGGATACTTGGCGACCAAGTCGCGGAGGCCCGACATCAAGGTCTCGCCATGTTTGGCGACCCCGTCCAAGAACCCGTCCGAGGTCAAGACATCCAACACCGCATTGCCCGCCGCCATGGCCAGCGGATTGCCGCCGTACGTGGTGCCGTGCGAGCCGGCATGCATGGCGGCGGCGACTTTCTCGGTCGCCAGGGTCGCGGCCATCGGAAACCCGCCGCCAAGCCCCTTGGCCGACGCCATTACGTCGGGGGTGGCGCCGGACCATTCGTGTGCGAACAGCTTGCCCGTCCGCCCGGCGCCGCATTGCACTTCGTCGTACGCCAGCAAAAGGCCGAACTCGTCGGCGATGTCGCGCAGGCTGCGCAGGTAATCGTCCGACATCGGCCGGATGCCGCCTTCGCCCTGCACGGGCTCAACCAGAATGCCGCCGGTTTCGGGGCCGATCGCGGCCTTAAGCTCGTTCAGATTGTCGAACGCGACCTGATCGAAGCCGTCCGTCTCCGGCCCGAAGCCGTTCAAGTACTTTTCGTTCTTGGCCGCGGCGATGCACGCCAACGAGCGGCCGTGAAACGCGCCTTCGACGGTGAGAATCCGGTACTTCTCAGGATGGCCGTTTTCGGCGTGGTACTTGCGGATCATCTTCATGCACATTTCCACGGCCTCGCCGCCGGAATTGTTGAAGAACACCGCATCGGCGAAGGTGTTTTCCACCAGCCGTTCCGCCAGCCGCTCCTGCCCCGGGATATGGTACAGGTTCGACGTGTGCATCAACTTGCCGGCCTGTTCGCGGATCGCGTCCACCAGATGCGGATGCGCATGGCCCAGGCAGGCGACGGCGATGCCGGCGCCGAAATCGAGGAAACGTCGGCCCTCGGTGTCCCACAGATAAGCGCCTTCGCCGTGGTCGAAGGCAACGTCGTAACGTGCGTAGGTGGGCATTACTGCCGGAATCATTGCCGTTGCTCCTCTGCTGGGGTTACACCGAAAAAACCATTCCGCTGGGGAGGTCCAGGGAAAGCCGGGGAGTATCGGATTCGCCCCCGCCCGTGTCAACCGCAGGCAGGCCGTGCCATGGAATTGTCACGCTCGGTTACGGACGGACGAACTCGAGCCCCGTGAAGCGGCCGCGCAGCGCCGCGGTCTCCGCCGCGACGGCCGCCGGATCGTCGTCCGTCAGCCCCCGGTGGATGAGATCTGCGAGTGCCGGCATGTCGTCTTCGGTCATGCCCATACGCGCGATTTCCGGGGTGCCGAACCGCACGCCGTTGGCGTCGCCGGTGACCGGCGCGATCGGCAATCCGATGGCCGAGGTCAGCAGGTTCGCCCGGCGCAGACGCTTCGCCGCGGCGTGTCCGCCTCCAAGTGCCGCGGCCTCCACTGCGAACTGGTGCGAGCGCGTTGGGCCGTCGGCTGTTTGGAATACCGCGACGCCCCGGTCCATCAAGGCATGCGCCAAAGTGATCGCGAGGTCGCGCATGCGTTCGCCATACGCGGTGCCGAAATCGCGCCAATCCAGCAGGGTGATGGCGAGGGCCGCGGTCTTCGCGACATCGAAGTTCGCCGTCAGACCGGGAAATGCGACGGCGTCGATCCGTTCGGCGAGCTCGGCGTCGTTGCACACCAGCAATCCACCCGGCGGACCACCCAGGCTCTTGTAGGTGCTCATGGTCATCACGTGCGCGCCGAGATCGAGTGGGTTGTCCCACACCCCGCCGGCGATGATGCCGCAGAGGTGCGCCGCGTCGAACAGCACTTTGGCCCCGACCTCGTCCGCGATCTCGCGCACGGCCGCGACGGGGTGCGGCGTCAGGTTGAGACTGCCGCCCAGCGTGATCAGATCCGGTTTCACGTCCCGAGCAAGGGCGGCGAGGGCATCGATGTCGACGGTGTAATGGTTCGGGTCGACCGGGGCTTCGTGGATCGTCACCCCATAAAGCCCGGCGGCGCCCGCATCGTGGTGCGTCACGTGGCCGCCGATGGCGGCAGGGGGCGCGATGATATGGCCGCCCGGTCGCGTCGTCGCCATGAAGGTATAGAGGTTGGCCAGCGCACCCGAGGCGACCCGCACCTCGGCGTAGGGGGCGGCGAAAATCTCAGCCGCCAGCTCGGCGCAAATCACCTCGATCTGCTCGATCGCTTCCAGGCCCATTTCGTATTTGTCGCCGGGATAGCCGAGGGACGGCCGCGCGCCGAGACCGGACGCCAATGCCGCCTCGGCCTTGGGGTTCATCAGGTTGGTCGCCGGGTTCAGGTTGATGCAGTCGTGTTCGTGAATCTGCCGGTTTTCACCGATCAACGCCGTCAGGGCGGCGTCCAGTTCGGCGCTGCTCTGCCCGGCGGCATCGCTCGCCAAGCGTTGCACATAGTCTTCGCATTCCGCCGGTGTCCAGCCGCGGCGCGCAAGATGCGGCATCTTTCCTCTCCCCTCGCAATTCGCGCCGCAGTATCCGCCATCTCGGGTCGCGGCGCAAAGCGTCTCTCCGTCCAGCTGTGACGCGCGTCATTGGTGTAACGACATGAAACGGTCATAAAGGAGGGGAGGTGTGCAAATGAGGGATAATCGCGGCCATGGCCGTCTTTTTTCAGTTTATCGCCGGCATCGCCTTGTTCATTGCGATTGGTGCCGTGGTCTTCATGACCGAGGTGTCGCGACGGTGTCAGAACCTCATCGCCGCCAGGATGGCGGAGATCGATGTGGATCTGGCGAAGCGCGTCAACCGGCAAGATCGGGTGGTCGCGTCCGCCGTGCGCGAAATGCGCGACAGTGTCCGCAGCCTCGAAGAACAGGTCCTCGCGCAGTCCAAGGAAATCAACATCCTGCGCAAGACGTTGGAGCCGCTGAACGACGACTTGGAAAAACGGCAGTTGGAGCAGAAGAAGATCGAGGCGTATCTGCAGACGCGCCCGGCACAGCGTCTATGATTTGAGCTTGTAGCCCGACCGGAACATCCAGTCGCAGGCCGCCCACAGGGCGACATTGATCGCAATCATCACCGTGATACCGATCCAGATCGGCATATCGGCATGGCCGATGAACCCGGCACGGAACCCGTCGATCATGTAAAAGAACGGATTGAAGTGGGCCACCGTCTGCCAGGTTTCGGGCAACCGCTCCACCGAATAAAAGGTCCCCGACAAGAACGCCAGCGGTGTGACGATGAAGTTGGTCACCGCCGCCATGTGATCGAACTTGGCGGCCCAGATGCCGCCCATGATCCCGATCAGCGACAGCATGACCGACGCGGCGACGGCATGAAACACGATCAGACCGATGTTCAGGACCTGCATCTTGACGAACACGGCCATGGCCAGGGCGACGACAATGCCGACGCACAGCCCACGCACGATTCCGCCGCTGGCGTGGCCCAGCACCAATTCCCAAGGTTGGAACGGCGGCATCAGGGTGTCGACGATGTTGCCCTGCACCTTGGAGACCAGAATGCTGCTCGACGTATTGGCGAAGGCGTTCTGCGCGATCGCCATCATCACCAGCCCCGGCGCCAGGAACTCGGAGAACGGCACCCCGTGCACGTCCGGGCGAAACTGTCCCAGCGCCAACGTGAACACCGCCAGGAACAAAAGCGTGGTGACCACAGGCGCCAACAGGGTCTGGGTGTAGACCTTAAGAAAACGGCGGATTTCCCGGCCGCACAAGGTGCGGAGGCCGATCCAGTTGGACGTGGTGGGCTGGTCCATGGGCGGATGTCATCCAATCGATGCGATGCGGGCCATTGCGGCCTCGTTCCGGGCCTATATAAACGGGATATGCAGTCGATACCAGTTCCGAGCCCACTGCCATGACCGGCCCCACCGACGATACATCGGAGGTGCCACGCCGCCGCCGCGGGCCGCGCAAGGCGACGCCGAAGTACCTGGAGAACTCGGCCGCCCATTATCTCGGCCGCTTCGCCACGTCGTCGGCGCACCTCAAACAAATTATGATGCAGAAGGTCAAACGTTCCGCCGCGCATCATGGTACCGACCCCGATGAGGGCGAGACCCACGTCGACGCCATCATCGCCAAGTTTCAGCGGCTTGGGTTCTTGAACGACACGGAATATGCGGCGATGCGCGCCCGTGGGCTGCACGCCAAAGGCACGCCGATCAAGGGCATCCGGTTCCAACTGAAACAGAAGGGCGTTGGCGAGGAGGATATCGCCGCCGCCCTGGATGCGTTGATCGACGAGGAAGAAGCGCCCGACCTCGACCTCGCGGCGGCGGTGAAGTTGGCGCGACGCCGACGCCTCGGGCCGTTTCGCTCGGACGATCCGGAGGTGCGCCGGGAGCGGCGGGAAAAGGACATGGCGGCCCTGGCCCGCGCCGGGTTTTCCTATGACATCGCGCAGCGGATCGTCGACACGGAGACGATCGAGGAGCTGGAGATCGACCCCTGAGCGCTACTGGACGTCGTCGCGAAGCGGCGGTGTCGGTTCGGCCTGGGGATCCAATTCGGCGGCCAGCGGTGTGGTTTGCGGCGCCGGCGTGAAATCGGCCTGCTGGTCGACGGGGACGGCGGCGCGCCGGGTCATGCGCCACAGCGCGTAGATGCCGATCAAGCCGAACACTACACTTGTATAATAGAACAGCCCGACGTCGCCGATCCGGCGCATCAGTTCCCCTGCGAGGATCGGCCCGAACACGGCGCCGCTGCCATAGGTCAGGAGCAGGGTGCCGCTGACCAGGATGCGCTCTTCGGAACCGACGTAGTCGTTAGCGTGCGACACCGACAGCGCATAGATCGGAAACCCGAACGCGCCGAAACAAAACGCCGCATATAATAGATACGCCGGTTGCAGCGAGACCGAATAGACGATTGCGGCGCTGCCGCCGGCGGCCAAGAAGGCGATGATGGTGAGCACCGTACGGCGGTCGAACCGGTCCGACAACCAGCCGACCGGCCACTGCATCAGCCCGCCGCCGAGAATGCAGAGCGACATGAACAGAGCGATTTCCGTGTCGTTTTCGGCGATGTGCTCGGCAAACACCGGCGCCAGGCCCCAAAATGCCCCCATGGCGAACCCGAACGCCAGGCAGCCGAAAAAGCCCAAGGGCGAGATCTGGATCAGACGGCGGATCGGCAGTGGCCGGGGTTTCTGCGGCACCGGCGCCTGGGTCCGGGTGATCGCGACCGGAATGATCGCCAGCGACACCAAAACCGAAATGACGCAAAACAGGATGTAGCCGCTGGGATCGCCGATCGCCAGGAACCCCTGACCCGCCGTCAGCGACAGCAGGTTCACGCCCATATAGGCGGCGAGCACCTGTCCCCGGGTTTCGTTCTCGGCCCGTTCGTTGAGCCAGCTTTCGATGGTCATGTAGATGCCGGAAAAGCAGAACCCGGCGATCGCGCGAAAGCCGATCCAGGCATACGGCTCGATGACGATGATGTGCCCAAGTGCCGCCGCCGACGCCAGTGATGCCAAAGCGGTAAAGGCGCGGATATGCCCGGCCCGCTCGATCAGATACGCGGCGGTCAGGGTGCCGATGACGAACCCCAAGAAGTACCCCGACGCCATCAAGCCGATATCGGTGGGGGAAAAGGCCTCTTCGGCACCGCGCACGCCGACCAGCGTGCCCTGCAGGCTGTTGCCCATCTGCAGCATCGACATGCCCAGCAAGAGCGAGGAAATCGAGATGATTTGCGCGCGTGCCGTGCTCACGTCTCCGCCCCCTTTGGCCGTCCCACCGGCTCTCACCCCAACACCCGCGCCGGGCCATGTCAATTCGGCGGGCGCCGCCGGTGATTGATTCCCATATGTATGTGAGTAATGTGACATCCACGCCGACCGGCACACCGACAGCGGGACGATATGGACCAACTGCAACAATTCTGGACGCTTGTCCTGGAAGTCTGGAACGAGGGATTGGCCGGCGTCGATGTCGGGCGGATCATCATCGCCCTTGGGATCTTCGCGGTGTTCCTGTTCCTGCGCGGCCTGATTGCGCGGTTCATCATCGGATCGCTCCGCAGCCTCGCCACCCGGACGCCGTGGACCTTCGACGAAGAAGCGCTCGATGCCATGGGGCCGCCGTTGCGCGCCGTGCCCGTCGTCTTCGGGCTGTTCGTCGCGACGAACTATTTGCAGTTCCAAGGGGTCGCCGAAGAGATTTTCCGCGACATCACGCGATCGCTGATCACCATCGTGATCTTCTGGGCGGTGTACCGCGCCATCGGCCCGCTGTCGAAGCTGTTCGAGGGGTTGGAACAGATTGTCAGCCGCGAATTCGTTGGCTGGATCGTCAAGGCGATCAAGATCGCCGTGGTGCTGATCGCCGCAGCCACGGTCCTGCAGTTGTGGGGTATCCAGATCGGCCCGATCATCGCCGGCGCGGGTCTGTTTGGCGTCGCAGTGGCGCTCGGCGCGCAGGATCTGTTCAAGAACCTCATCGCCGGTATCCTGATCCTCGGCGAGAAGCGTTTTCGCATTGGTGATTGGGTGCGGGTCGAGGGCCTGGTGCAGGGAACGGTCGAGAACATCGGTTTTCGCTCAACCATCATCCGCCGTTTCGACAAGGCGCCGGTGATGGTGCCCAATGCGCAACTTTCCGATACGGCGGTCATCAATTTCTCGCAGATGACGTATCGGCGAATCTATTGGAAGATCGGCGTAGTCTACGGCACCGACGTCGAGCAATTGCGCGCGATCCGGAACGGGATCGAACAGTACATCACCGACAACGACGAATTCGTGCCGGCGGTCAGCGCCTCTACCTTCGTGCGCATCGATGCGTTCGGTCCGTCGTCCATCGACATTCTGTTGTATTGTTTCACCAAGACGACAAACTGGGGCGAGTGGCTCCGCATCAAGGAAGAACTCGCGTACAAGATCATCGAGATCGTCCAGGGCGCCGGCAGTTCGTTCGCCTTTCCGTCGACCTCGATCTATGTCGAATCCTTGCCCGGCGACGGGCCCGAGCCTTTTGTGCCTCCCGGCGCACCCGAGCAAGAAACCACTGGAGATCCCGCATGAGCCTGACGATCTATCACAACCCGCGCTGCTCCAAATCGCGCCAGACCCTGCAGATTCTCGACGACAAGGGCGCGGATGCGACGGTCGTCGAATACCTGAAGACGCCGCCCAGCCAAGCGGAATTGAAGCGCATTCTCGGCAAGTTGGGACTCAGCGCCCGGGATATCGTGCGCAAGAAGGAAGCCAAGGAAGCCGGGATCGACGTCGACGGGTCGACGGAAGCCGCGCTCATCAAGGCTTTGGTCGCCAATCCGGTCGCGATCGAGCGGCCGATCGTGGTCAGCGACAAGGCGGCGGTGGTGGGTCGGCCGCCGGAGAATGTGCTGAGCCTCCTATAGCGGCTGGACGCACGTTAAGCGCAAGCGGCTGCGCGTGCCTGCACGGGACGCTTGCGGTCGCGCGCAACCCTTTGCAATATGCCGCTTGGGAACGCGACGGCGGGGGTAGGAATGGCCAAGCAAGCCACCAGGGCGAGCACACCGCGGCGGCGGCGAGCCAAAGCCGTCCTGAAACCGAACAAGGACAAGAAGCCGGACGCAACCGTGTCCGAGCCGCATACCGTCGATCCTGACAAACTGGAAATTTGGCGCTCGCTCCCCGAAGAGCAAAAAGCCGCCCTCCGCGAACGGGAATCCGTCCGCCTGTTTCGCCGCGCCGCCGAATTGCATCGCGAAGGCGATTTGAAGGCCGCCGTCGAGGCCTACGGCAAATCCCTGCTGCTCAGTCCCGCACAGCCGGACGTCTACAACAACATGGGCGTGGCGTTGCGCGCCCTCGGCAAGTTGGAGGCCGCGGTCGCGTGTTACCGGCGCGCTTTGGTGTTGAAACCGAATAATTCGGGCGTCTACTCCAACATGGGCAACGCGCTGCGTGAACTTGGCCGGTTGGAGGTCGCGCAGGCCAGTCATCAACAGGCGGTCCGCCTCGCGCCGCGCTCGACAGAAGCGTATTACAATCTTGGGCTCGTGTTGCGTGATCTCGGGCAGACCGAAGCGGCGTTGAGCTGCCTGGACAAAGCCCTCAGCCTTGATGAGAACCACGTCGATTGCCAATGGGACCGGGCCCTGACCTTGCTGGAGATGGGCCGTCTCAAAGAAGGGTTCGCGGCCTATGAATCCCGCTGGAACCTGGATCGCAGCCCGCCCCGTGATTTCGATAAACCGCGCTGGGACGGTGCGGAGCTCGGCGGCAAGACCGTGCTGGTGCATCACGAACAAGGGTTCGGCGACATGATCCAGTTCGCCCGCTACTTGAAAATGATCAAGGCGCGCGGCGGAAACGTGGTCGTGGAACTGCAGCCGGAACTGGCGCGCCTGATCGGCGGGGTCGAAGGGGTCGACAAGGTCATCAACCGGGGACAGCCGTTGCCGCCGTTTGATTTCTACGCACCGATGATGTCGCTACCGGCGATCTTTGGGACCGACGCGGAGACGATTCCGGCGGATGTGCCGTACATCGATGCAACCGACCCCGGTGCCGTGCAACTGCCGCCGGCGATGGAACGAATCAAGCGGGTGGGCATCGTCTGGGCCGGCCGTCCGACGCATCGAAACGACAAGAACCGGTCTGCCGGGTTCAAGCATTTCATCGAAATCCTCGGATTGCCCGGCGTGTCCGTGTTCTCGTTGCAGAAAGGGCCCGCCAGCGGCGACATCGCCGAATACGGCTGCGAAGCCCTGGTGACCGACCTCGGCGGGCGGCTTCGGGACTTCTCCGACAGTGCCGCCGTCGTCAAACAACTCGATCTGGTAATTACCGTGGATACGGCACTTGCGCATTTGGCCGGCGCCATGAATGTGCCGGTGTGGGTCGCGGTGCCGTTCTCGCCCGATTGGCGCTGGATGCGCGGCACCGACACGTCGCCGTGGTATCCGTCCATGCGCTTGTTCCGGCAAAAGCGGCCCGCGGGCTGGGACGGCGTGTTTTCCGATATCCGCCGTGCGCTCCGAGATGAAATCGCAGAAGGCTGAGCCTATCTGCGCCTGTTAACCGCATTTTCACGGTTTTCCCACCACCCTAGGGCCTCCTGGGCGTCTGTTGCGAAGCTAGGAGACACGGGTGGCAACACAGGAATTCGAAGCCGGCGAAGTCCTTCTTTCCGAAGGTGAAATCCCGACGCAGGCGTTTCGCGTCGTGCAAGGGTCCGTCGAGCTGTCACGCGCCGAAGACGGCCTGGCCGCGCCTGTCGCCGTGCTGGATCGCGGGGCCTTGGTCGGCGCGGAGGAATTGGTCGATGGCCGACCCATGGGCGAAACCGCTCAAGCGCTGGGTCCGCTGGTGGCCGAGCCGATCTCCGCCGAGCAAGCGGCGCGCCTGTTGGGGCGGGCCGGCAAGAAACCGAAGAAATCGAAACCGACCAAACGCGAGTCCCGGACTGAAAATCCGGATTCCCGTGCTTTGGTCGCGCTCTCGGCGCACGCCGACGCCGATTACCGCAACGCCGAGGCCGCATCGTCGGTTCTAAAGCCCGGTCTCCTGGCGCGTTTTCTGAAACCGGATTTCGTCGACCTGCACGACCGGATCGAAGTACGGGTCTCGCCATTGCTGGGCGAGCCTGCCGACCATCCCGTCTCGGCGCAGTTGGCGTCCGAACTGAACGAACGCCGGGGACTTCGAGCCAAGATCATGCCGACCCGCGTGATGCTGGACGCCGGCGGCGATCCGGTGTCGGCGATGGCGGACTTGCACCGCGCGGTGCAGCGTTGGCTGGTCGACAACGGTGGCGACGCGGTGATTTGGGGGGCGGTGGCGCCCGACGGTTCGACCATGAACCTGCGCCTGTTCGTGCGCGAGGACCGGCCCGTCGACAAGTACCGGCTTGGCGACGGATGGAGCATGTTCGCCTTGCCGAACCCGATTGACGAGACCTCGGCGCACCGGTTGCATGCCGCGATTTTGGCGGCGATCCGCACCAAGGCCGCCGGCAAGGAATTGACGATCCGCCGCGACCTTGAAGTGTTGATGGCCGATGCGCGCGATCAATTGCTGAGCGAGACGCCGGGCCTTCGCCCGTTGGAGCGGGCCGAAGACCGCGCCGCGCAAGCTCGCGTGATCGGCAACATCCTGCGGTTCAAGCGCCGCGCCGACGACGCCAAGACCGCCATCGCGTTGCTCGATGCATCGCTGGCTGCGTTCAGTATCGATCAGACGCCGGTCGAATGGGCGCTGGCACACCGCGACCGTGCGTTCCTGGGCCAATTCGTGGCGGAACGCACAAACGACACCGACGCCTTGCGGCAATCGACGATGGATATCACCGAAGCCCTGCGTGTGTTTCGATCGACATTGTTTCCCAATGACTGGGCGATGTTGAACGACCGACTTGGTCTTGCGCTCTATCGTTTGGACACCAACGGCGAGGATATCGCGATCCTGGACAAGGCGCTGATCGCGTTTGAAAACGCACTTGGGGTCTACGACAAGAAGACGACGCCGACCGAATGGGCCGACGCCATGGGGCATTTCGGACAGGTCGCGTTGGTGATTGGCCGCGAGCGGCGAAGCCCGTCGATGCTGCTGCGCGCCGTCGACGCCTGCAACGCCGTGGTCTCGGTGCGCGAACGGCGGCACGCGCCGATGCACTGGGCGGCGGCGCAGAACAACTTAGGCTCGGCATTGTTCCTGTATGGCCGTGTCGCCGACGATATGGGCGCGCTGCGCGGCGCTGCGGACGCATTCGAGACCGCGCACGCGGTCTACATGGAAAAAGGCTCCGAGCGACTGGCCGCCGTTGCCGCCAAGAACAAACGCCATGTCGACGCGGCGCTGGCGCGTGGCGTCACGCGGGACGTCTCGGACGCGGCGCCTTTGCGCCGCAACGCCGATGAGCCGCCGCCTCTGCCGTGGGAGTTCGAAGACCGGCCACGTTTGCCGGGTGGGCGGCGCGAGGAAGACGACGTCTGGCTCGACGACCGCTTGCGCTGAGGCGCTTGAAACAGCCCACCGTGCGGGCTATCTCGTGACCATGAGCGAACTCCCGAAATCATTTGATGTCGACGCCGTCATCTGGCGCCAACCGGATGGGCAACTCGTCTCGTGCGAGGAAAAACTCGTCGTGCTGCGCGAAAACCTGGATGAAATCCGCCAGGATTGCCAGTACGCCCTGGAGGACGCGATCCTCATGGGGTGTGACGAAGCCCAAGTCCGCCAGGTGTTGGCCGATCTCTTGGCATCGCTGAGTAACCCGTATCCGCAGAAATGACCGGCGCGCCGCCGGGCGTTACATCCGGTCGGCGAAATAGCGCACCAAGTCACTGGCGCTGACCATGCCGGCCATGTAGCCGTCGTCGACGATCGGCGCATGCCGATAGCCTTTGGAGGCCATAACGTGTGCGACGTCCCGGGCGAGATCGTCGCTGCTGCAGGTATAGACGTCGCGGCTCATGTAGGCGTCAACGGCGACATCGAGCGCATCGCCGCCGTGCTCGTAGATGGCGCGGACGATGTCCCGCTCGGAAATGACCCCCTCCAGGGTGCCTTCGGGACCAATCACGATCACCAAACCGACGCGATGCTGGGCCAGGAAATCGATGACCTTGCGGAGCGGCCAGCCGGTGCCGATGTGGTACACGTCCGGCGATGCGCCGCTCTTGATGTCGCTGATCTTGGTCGCGTCATAGGCGCGGCGGCGGCGCTCTTCGGCCATGGCCCGTCTCCGATGGTTGCTCGTTGCCATGTAACGCCGACCCTCGGCTCAGGTCAACGCTCCAGGCGGCTGTGCATATTTCGCGCTTCAGGGGCCTTTCGTCTCCGTAGAACCGCTGTATAGTCGGCGCCATGGATTTACGGCATCTCAAAACCTTGATCGCGATCGCGGAGCACGGCTCGTTCGCCGCTGCCGGCGACGCCATCGGTCTGACCCAGTCGGCGGTGAGCCTGCACGTCAAAGCGCTCGAAGAGGACTTGGAAACCAAGTTGTTCGATCGCACCACGCGGCCGCCGCGCCTCAACACACGGGGCCGTAATTTGGTCGACCGGGCGCGCGATATTGTCGAGCAATGCGAGGGGCTCAGCGATCTGGTCGCGGGCGAAGCGTTGGCGGGAAGCTTGGATATCGGCTCGGTGCCGACGTTGCTGTCCGGCATCTTGCCCCCGGCGCTCAGCGCGCTGCGCGGCCAGCACCCCGATCTCCGGATCCGGGTGTCCGGCGACTTGTCGGCCGATCTGGTCGGGCGCGTGCACAATGGCGAATTGGACGCAGCGGTGGTGACCGAGCCGTCGAAGCTGCAGGCGGGCCTCACCTTCCATATGGTCGATGAAGAGCCGCTGATGGCGATCGCGCCAAAGGGAACGCGGGGTGCGACCGATGCGGAACTGCTGCAGTCCGGACCGTTCATCCGGTTCCAGCGTTTTGCCTGGGCCGGCCGTTTGATCGACACACACCTGAAGGACCGGGGGATCAAGGTCAATTCGGGGATGGAATGCGACAGCCTGGAAGCGATCTCGGCGATGGTGCAGCACGGCCTGGGCGTGTCCGTGGTGCCGGATCGGGTCGGCACCACGCTGCCCGACAACATCGAGGTGCTGCCGTTCGGCAACCCGCCTCTTGGCCGGGTCATCGGCGTCATCGAACGACGCGATAATCCAAAAACCCACTTGACCCGGGCATTGGTGGAAATTCTCACCGATCTGGCGCGGACAGCGCGGGGCACATCGGCGGATCTCGGTAACCGCGGTGCCGCAGAATGATTTTTGCTAAAGAAATCCGATAGAATTATTCGTTTTTCTCAAGCAAATGGATCGTTTATGACTCTCCGGCGTCGCGAGATGACGACGGGAGGACCATTGCATGAGCGAGGACGACACACCGTCCGCCAAGGGGCCGCTGGACGGCATCCGTATTCTTGACCTGACCCGCATCCTGGCGGGGCCGACCTGCACGCAGTTGCTGGGTGATCTCGGCGCCGACATCATCAAGGTGGAGCGCCCGGTGAGCGGCGACGACACCCGGGGGTGGGGGCCGCCGTATCTGAAAGATGCCGACGGCAACGATACCCGCGAAAGCGCCTACTACATGGCGTCGAACCGCAACAAACGGTCGATCACCGTCGACATCGCCAACCCCGATGGGGTCAAGCTGCTGAAAAGCATGCTGAGCCGTTGCGACGCCATCTGCCATAACTTCAAGGTCGGCGGCTTGGACAAGTACGGCCTCGGTTACGACGAGCTGCACGCCGAGTTTCCGCATCTGGTTTACCTGCATATCACCGGCTTCGGCCGCACGGGACCGTATGCCAGCCGCGCCGGCTACGACATGCTGGCGCAGGGGATGGGCGGCATCATGAGCCTGACCGGGCCAGCCGACGGGGATCCGCAAAAGGTCGGTGTCGGTATCTCCGATGTGATGTGCGGCATGTATGCGACGGCGGCGCTGCTGTCGGCGCTCAGGCACCGCGACAAGACCGGACGCGGGCAGTTGATCGACTTGGCGCTCCTGGACACGCAGATCGCGTGGCTCATCAACGAAGGGGTCAATTACCTGACCTGGCGCAAGGATCCGGTGCGGCGCGGCAACGCGCATTCCAACATTGTGCCCTACGACGTTTTCCCGACGGCGGACGGGTACGTGATCCTGGCGGTCGGCAACGACGGCCAGTTCCGCAAATTCTGCGAATTCGGCGGCAAGCCCGAGTTGGCCGACGACGAGAAGTTCGTGACCAATGATCTTCGGGTCCGTAATCGCGACGCCATCACGCCGATCCTTCGGCAAATGACGGTGATGAAAACAACCGACGAATGGGTTGAAGGGCTGGCGCCGCTGGGCGTGCCGTCGGCGCCGGTGAACACGGTGCCGCAGGCGTTCGAGGACCCGCAGGTGCAACACCGGGAAATGTCGATTACCCTGGATCATCCGGCCTCCGGCGACGGCAAATGCCATTTGATCGGCAACCCGATCAAGATGTCGGAGACACCGGTGACCTATCGCCGCCCGCCGCCGATGGTCGGCCAACACACCGACGACGTTTTGCGCGAGATGCTCAATCTGGATGACGAGGCCATCGCCCAATTGCGCGACGCCGACGTCATCTAAAGACCGCCACAAAGGAGAGGACTGATGTTCGCTTTGACCGACGACTACCTGGAAATCCAAACCGCCGCCCGCGACCTTGCGACGAATACGATTGCCGCGCGCGCCGCTGAAATCGACCGCACCGAGGCGTATCCGTGGCACAACGTCGAAGACCTCACCAAGGCCGGGTTCATGGGAATGACCATTCCGACGCAATACGGCGGCCGGGGCCTGACGTTCCTGCACGCGGTTTTGGTGATCGAGGAAATGGCCAAGGTTTGCGGCGTGTCGGGCCGGATCGTGGTCGAAGCCAACATGGGGGCGGTCAGCGCCATCATGCGCTACGGCACGGACGAGCAGAAAAAGCTGGCCGCGAGCTTGGTGCTGGCCGGCGACAAACCGGCGATCTGCATCACCGAACCGGATGCCGGCAGTGCGGCGACGGAGATGACCACCACGGCGGTCAAGAAAGGCGACAGCTACGTCATCAACGGCAAGAAGCATTGGATCACCGGCGGCGGTGTATCGAAGCTGCATCTGATCTTCGCCCGCGTGATTGAGGACGGCGAGGACAAGGGCATCGGCGGGTTTATCGCGGTCCGTGACGAGGCCGAGGGATTGGTCATCGGCAACCGCGAACCGGCCATGGGTCTGCGTGGCATTCCGGAAACCGAGGTGCTGTTCAACGATCTGGTGGTGCCCGAGAACATGGCGGTCATCCCGCCCGAGGGCATCAAACGCGGCTTCGCCGGCTTGATGAACGCCTACAACTCGCAACGGGTGGGCGCGGCGACCGTGGCCATGGGCATTGCCGAGGGTGCGTATGAGCAAGCGCTCGACTTCGCGCAGCGGCGCGAGCAGTTCGGTCGGCCGATCTGTGAGTTCCAGGGTCTGCAATGGATGCTCGCCGATATGTCCGTGCAACTCGCCGCTTCGCAAGCACTTGTCTACAAGGCAGCCGCGTCCGCCGAGACGTCCGGCAGCGGCTTCCCCGACATGCTGATGGCGGCGCACGCCAAGATCATGGCGTCCGATGCGGCCATCAAAGCCACGTCGGATGCGCTACAGATCTGGGGGGCTGCAGGCTATTCCCGCAACAACCCGATGGAGCGCATGTACCGCGACGCGCGCATGTTCACCATCGGCGGCGGGACCGCACAGGTCCTGCGGAATTTGGTGGCGGGCAAGATCCTCGACCGCAAGTTGCCGCAGACCCGCGACGGGTATCTGAAACTGGCCGACCGGGCGCAGGCCGCCGAGTAACGCCGACGCCGGTTCAAAGGGGGAAGACGCCATGCCGACAACGTCGGATATCATCGGGCGCAGGTTGTTCGATGCCGGGTGCCGCCACGCATTCGGGATTCCGGGCGGCGAAGTGCTGTCGTTGATGGAAGGCTTGCAGAACGCGGGCATCGATTTTCATCTGGTGAAGCATGAGAACGCCGGCGGCTTCATGGCCGAGGGCACCTATCATGCGACCGGCGCGCCCGGTATCTTGCTGGCGACCGTCGGCCCCGGCGTGGTCAATGCGGTCAACGTGATTGCCAACGCCTGGCAAGACCAGGTGCCGATGATTTTTCTGACTGGATGCGTCGACGCGGCCGAGGCCGAGACCTATACCCACCAAGTTTTCGACCACACCGCCGTAATCGCGCCGATCTGCAAGGGCTCGATGGTGGCGGCGGACGGCGCCGTCGACGTGATGATCGACAAGGCGGTGGCGCTGGCCATGGCCGACCCGCCGGGCCCGGTGCATCTGGACGTGCCGATCGGCCTCGCCGGCAAGGAAGCGGCCGTGACGGGCTATCCGGCGCACGCGCCGGCGGCGAAATCGGCCCCGGCCCCAGGCCCGGACCTGGAGCGTGCGCGCACCGCGCTCGCCGCTGCCGAACGTCCGTTGATGATCGCCGGGATGGGGGTGCTGCACCACGGCGCGGCGGATGCCGTCGATGCGGCGGCGCGCCGCCTCAACATGCCGGTGCTGAGCAGTTACAAAGCCAAGGGCGTGCTGGCCGAAGACGATCCCTTGTCGCTAGGCGGGCACGGGCTGTCGCCGAAATCGTACAAGACCGTGAAGCCGCTGATCGACGCCGCCGACGTGATCGTGCTCGCGGGCTACGATCCGATGGAAATGCGCATCGACTGGCGCCATCCCTGGCCGACCGGCGCCGCGGGCAAGACCGTGATCGAGATTTCCGGCACGGCCAACACCCACTTCGTGCACCAGTCCGATATTGGGTTCGTGTGCGACGTGACGGCGGGGCTGGACGCCTTGACCGATGGTTTGAACGGCGCGCCGACGTGGACCGACGGGACCTTGGATGCGATCAAGGCCGATCTGGTGGCGGCGTTCCCGCGCGACGAAGCGTGGGGACCGGCGGCTGTGATCGACGCGGCGCGTGCGGCATTTCCCCGCGACGGTTTCGCCGCGGTCGATACGGGTGCGCACAGGATCTTGTTGAGCCAGCAATGGGATTGTTATGCGCCGCGGACTTTGGCGCAATCGAGCGGCTTGTGCACCATGGGGTGTGCGGTGCCGATCGCGGCGGGGTTCAAGATCGCCAATCCGGACGCCCCGGCCATGGCGTTCACCGGCGACGGCGGGCTGGAGATGATCCTGGGCGAACTGGCGACGTTGCGCGATATGCGCCTGGGTCTTCCCATCGTGGTGTTCGTCGACGAAAGTTTGGCGCTGATCGAATTGAAGCAACGGGCGAATGCGCAGGACAACCTGGGTGTGGATTTCGGTGGTACGGACTTTGCGGCCGTCGCCGAGGCGTTGGGCGGAAAGGGCGTCACCGTGACCGACCGGGATGCTTTGTCGGTCGCGATCGAGACGGCGCTGGACGCGGACACCTTCACGGTGATTGCGTGCCCGATCGGACGCAAAGCGTACGACGGGCGTTTCTAGGGGATCAGCCGAAGGCGTAGGGCCGGGTTGGCCGCTGTTCTTCCGGCGGAATTTCCTCGTGCGCCTCGGCGTCTTTGGTCTCCAAGATCGCGTCGACTTCGGGCTGCGTCAGGCCTTCGCCGGCCAAGCACGGCCCGGCCAGTTCGATATCGCCATCCATCAAGTGAATACCGGAAATCGCGGTCTGAACGTCGGCGATCCCGTCTTTGCCGACCGTCACGACCATGGAATTCAGCGTCCCTTCGACCAGATTGATGGTCCGGACAATTCGCGACAGACGCTGTTGTATGATGTCGTGCGACTGACAGGCTTCGATAATGCTCTGACTGTTGTCGAGGATGTCCTGAAAGATCGGTTGTGCCCCGGCGTACTTGATCTCGCTCTTCAACTTGGCGGCAATCGCGGCAATCTCTTCTGTCGCGTCCATGACCGTATTGGTCGCGGCCTCGGACTCTTGCGTGATGGCGGCGACTTGGTCGGCGGCGGACTCCAGCACGAGACCGTCGCGATCATTGTCGTGAACGGTGGCGAGATCGCCTTTGAGCTTCTCCACCAATTGGAAAAGCTTGACCACTTCGGTTTCCAGGGACATGGCCCTTTGCGACGTCATTTTCATTCTCCCGAACGATGCGGAATAAAACCAATCCATCACCCTGGCCGTAATATGATGATATTGCTCGGCGAAGCCCAGAACTGGATTCGACTTTTAGGTTCACCTATGTCCTTATCGACCATTCATGCGGGAGAGAAAAATGACTGAGAAAGTCGAAAAATCAGACGAAGAATGGCTGGATCAGTTGGGTTCCGCGGCTTTCAAGGTTCTGCGTCAACACGGCACCGAGCGGGCCGGCACAAGCCCCTTGAACGCAGAGAAACGAACCGGCGTTTTCGTCTGCGCCGGGTGCGGTCAGCCCCTGTTCGCGTCTGGCGCCAAGTTCGAGTCGGGCACGGGCTGGCCCAGCTTCTATGAACCCATCGACGAGCAAGCAATCGAGGAACAGGTCGACCGCAGCTTTTTCATGACCCGGACGGAGGTGCACTGTTCGCGCTGTGGCGGCCACCAGGGTCACGTATTCCCGGACGGTCCCCCGCCAACGGGGTTGCGTTATTGTATCAACGGTGTCTCGCTGAAATTCGTGCCGGACGAGGGTTAAGCAGGTACGGCTTCCATCGACGTGTACCCAGGCAATCCTGCGAACCGGGCGATCCAGGCCTGCACGCCGGGATAATCGGCAAGATTGAAACCGCCCTCCTCGGCGACGTGCGTGTAAGCGTAGAGCGCGATGTCGGCGACGGACGGGGCATCTCCGACCAGCCAGTCGGTGTGGCTAAGCTGCATGTTCATCAGTGCCAGCGCGGCGTTGCCGTTCGCTTGCTTTCCCGCGATCTGCGTGCGCTGCGTGTCGTCAAGCTCGGGGATGTGTGTCCAAAACCGCAGCGTCGCGATGTTCGGCTCGTGCGAGTACTGTTCCCAGAACAGCCAACTCAAGGCCTGAGCACGTGTGAACGGGTCGGACGGCATCCATGACGTGCCCTCCGCCAGATAACACAGAATGGCGTTGGATTCGGGCAGGCAGCGACCGTCGTCCAGCTGCAACACGGGAATCCGTCCGTTCGGATTGACCTGAGCGAGGAACGTCTCGGTGCGGGTTTCGCCCCTCAAGATGTCATAGGATTTGTAAACGTACGGTCGACCCAGAAACCCGAGGATCAGACGGATCTTGTAGCCGTTGCCGGAAATCGGATCGTCATGCAGGATTGGCATGGGACACCTCCCGTATCGAACCTTCGCAACGTTCTTGCTACGCGCCCGCAGCGTCCGGGACAATTCAAACATTCTAATGACCTGCCGGAGATTTTCTAATGGATGACCAACGACAATCGGGTATCGCCTTGGTGACAGGGGCCGGAACGGGGGTGGGCCGTGCCGCCGCCGAGGCACTGAACGCAGCGGGATGGCATGTGGTTTTGGTCGGTCGTCACGTGGAAACACTGCAGGAGACCGCCGAACTGTGTGCAGCGCCGGATCGGTGCACGGTGTTGCCTGCCGACATCGCCGATCCTGCCGCGGTCGATGCGTTGTTCGCCGATATCCGGTCGGCGTTGGGTCGCCTCGATCTGTTGTTCAATAACGCAGGCCAAAATGCGCCCGGCGTTCCCCTTGAGGAGTTGACCTACGATCAATGGCGGATGGTCATCGACGTGAACCTGACGGGGACGTTCCTGTGCACGCAGGCGGCGTTTCGTCTGATGAAGGACCAAGATCCCATGGGCGGGCGGATCATCAACAACGGTTCGATCTCGGCGCACGTGCCGCGGCCGGATTCGATCCCCTACACCGCGACCAAGCATGCGGTCACCGGCATGACGAAGACGGCGGGCCTCGATGGCCGCAAGTACAACATCGCCGTCGGGCAGCTCGATATCGGGAATGCCGCGACGCCGATGACGCGGCGCATGCAAAAAGGGGTCAAGCAAGCGGATGGCAGCCTCAAGACCGAACCGACGATTGACGTCGCCGAGGTCGGACGGGCGGTTGCCTACATGGCTTCGCTGCCACTCGATGCCAACATTCAAACCATGACGGTGATGGCGACGCAGATGCCGTTCGTGGGCCGCGGCTAGTTCAGGCGCAATCCGCCGGGTTGCATTCGGCGAGAAACGCGAAAAAGACAGGCGTGGCCGGCGGGGCGTCGGTGTGCGGTCGGATGCCGAGAATATGACAGCCGTATGTCTCGCCGTCTTTGCGTTGATTGAGGACCCGCATCTCCGCCTCGCCGTCTTCTTGTAGCGCCAACATGAAGGCGTGGCCGACCGCAGGGTCGGCATCCCGGTCGCGCAGGAAGTTCGGATCCCGTCCGACAAGCTCGTTCGGCCAGTACCCGGTCAGCGTGCGGGCGTAGTTAGAGGTATGAACGAAAACCGGCAAGTGCGTCCGCTGCTCCATGCGGGTGACGGCAAACATGACCTCCAGGCCATCGGCGATCGTGGACATGACGGGCCAGGACTCGCCGTATGTTTTCGACAAGTCCCGAGCAATACTCAATCTGTCCCGCACCGCGCGCTGCAGGTATTGGCTGACCATCGTGCCTCCCTTAAGAGCGCGCCAAGTGTTCTTGGTTTTGCGCGGGAGTCCACGAGAATTAGGTTCAGCAGCGGTCCTGATCCATGCCGGCCAAAGACTACTCCGCGGCGTGTATCTCCACGATCTTCTCCGCGTCCTTGCCGACCAGTTCCTGCAGATGATCGAACGCGGTCTCGAAAGTGCCCGCCCCTTGCGTGACCGACCGCAGTTCGACGATCAGATCCTGCATCTCGGCGGCCGGAATGTGACACGAGACTTCGTCCCAACCGTCCCAACCGGCTTTGGCATCGAACCCGAGAATCTGCCCCCGCCGTCCGGAAATGATCCGTTGGATGCGTGCGGTATAGGCGTTTGGGATGGCGATGGTGACCGCATTGATCGGCTCCAGCAACACGGGGCCGGCATCGGCGAGCGCTTCGCGCATGGCCATGCCGCCCGCCTTGCGGAACGCCATCTCGGACGAATCCACCGAATGGAATTGGCCGTCGGTCAGCGTCATCGAAACGTCCACCACCGGGAACCCAAGCGGCCCGCAGGTCAGGGTCTCTCTCGCCCCGGCCTCCACCGCGGGGATGTACTGCTTCGGCACCGCGCCGCCGTGAATGGTATCGGCGAACTGGAACCCCTCGCCCCGGCCTAGCGGCGCAACGTCAACGTGGACGTCGGCGAATTCGCCATGTCCGCCCGATTGTTTCTTGTGCCGTGCGTGCGCCGACACCGGTTTGCGGATGGTCTCGCGATAGGCGACCTTGGGCGCCGTCATCTTGATCTCGATTCCGGCACGATTGTTCAGCTTCTCGACGGCCAGACGCAGGTGCATCTCCCCCTGACCGCGCAGCACGTATTCGCCGGTCGTGTCATCATGCCCGGCCGACAGGGACGGATCTTCGTCCATCACTTTCTGCAGTGTCGCCGGCAATTTGACGTCGTCGGACCTGCTTTCGGCCTGAATCGACATGGCGAACAACGGCGGCAGCGTATCCGGCCATCCGTCGCGGGTGACGCACCCGTTTGGACCGAGCACGTCGCCCGATGCCGCGTCTTCGAGTTTGCCGAGCGCGACCACGTCGCCCGTTTCCGCCCCTTGAACGCGATCGAGTTTCTGGCCGAACAGTTTGCTGATGCCTGACGGTCTGCTGCCGCCAATCGTGTCGCCTTCCTTGATCGACCCGCGCAGAACCCGGCCCACGGAAATCTTGCCGGCATGGCCCGCGTGCAGGGTCTTGAAAATACGTACCCTGGGCTCGCTGGTGTCTTCGATCATCACGCGGTCGGCGGTCTCTGTGGCGCACGGCGCTTCGTGGCGCAGCGCTTTGAGCAATCGGCGCACACCGTTGCCATGGGTCGCGGCGCCGAAGAACACCGGCACGATCAGATTGGCGGCGAGATCGCGGGTCAGGTTGCCGTAAACCTCGTCGGTCGACGGCACGACGTCTTCGAGCAGTTTTTCCAGGAGGGTATCGTCGAAGTCGGCGAGGCTCTCCAGCATGTCATTGCGGGCTTCGGCCTCGCGCGCCTGTACGTCGTCCGGCACCTCGATCAGGCTCGACGACTGACCGGGCTGCCAACGGAACGCCCGTTCCGACACCAGGTCGACATGGCCGGTCACGGCGTCTCCTTCGCGGATCGGGATTTCCCGCAAAACCAAGGGGCGGCCCGCCGCGCCCTGCAGCGCATCCAGGGTTTCGCGCACGCTGGCATTGGTGTGGTCCATCTTGTTGATGAACACGATGTGCGGCAATTCGGCGTCGTCCATCGCCCGCAACATGGGTGACAGAACCACCGCCTTTTCCGGTTCCGGTTCGCACACGACGATCGCGATGTCGGCGATGGTCATGGCGGCCCGCATGTCTTGGCTCAACTCGACGGACCCGGGACTATCCACGAACGTCCAACGCTCGCCCAAGTAATCGGCGGTGGCGATGTTCATTTCCGTGGACATGGTGTGCGCGCGGGCTTCCGGCGATCCGTCGCCGAGACTGCTGCCGTCGTCGACCGTGCCGCGCCGGTTCAGCGCTCCGGTCTCGACCAGAATGGCTTCCAACAAGGACGTCTTTCCCGACAGATAGGGCCCGCAAATAAGTGCCGTGCGCGGCGGCATTGGATGCGCTTGGGTCATAAGCCGTTCCTCCCCAGAACGAGTGTGTTCGGGCCATAGGGGGGCGTTCGTACGCCAAGCGGCTTAGGCCATTCTGTTGCGCGGCCCCTCCCATGGGCCATCATTGTTTTGCTTCCAGTCAAGCCTAGCGCCGAATCGGCGCGGACTCCAAGCGGAGAATCGGGCAGCCGTTTGGCTCACGGGGTAATCATGCTATGCCGCGCGCGACCGTCTCCATGCTGACCAACAGGTTATCGAGTTGGTGACCTCGGTCCGTCAGTCCGTAGGTCACTGCCGGCGGCACGGTATCCTTTTGCTCCCGGTAGATAAGTTCTTTTTCTTCGAGCATGCGCAGACGTTCCGTCAGCACTTTCGAAGAGATCCCCTCGACGGCACGCCGCAACTCACCGAACCGCTGCGGGCCGTTGCGGCCCAAGGTCCAAAGGATATGCGATGTCCATTGTTTTGAGAGCAACCGGATTACCGGATCGATGGGGCATTCGTGCGTCGCAGCCATGAGAAAACCTTAGGATGATGAAACTTTCGTTAGATACGGTATCCGGCCATTAGTAACCAAATGGTACCTACTTGCACCCGTAGATTAATACCCTATGTGCCCGTTGAAGATCTCCTACGGGCCATATTGCGGCTCTCCCCCTTAAATCCAGGACCCCGAAGATGCCGAATTATCTTGAAGTTCTTACACCTCAAAACTCGCAACTCATTTTCATCGATCATCAGCCGCAAATGGCGTTCGGTGTGCAATCTATTGACCGTCAGACCTTGAAGAACAATACGGTCGCGCTGGCCAAGGCAGCGCAGATCTTCGATGTGCCGACGACGATCACGACGGTGGAGACCGAAGGGTTTTCCGGACATACCTATCCCGAATTGTTGGCAGTGTTTCCTGACGCACCGTTGCTGGAGCGGACATCCATGAACTCGTGGGACGATCAAAAGGTCCGCGATGCGTTGGCCGCCAACGGCCGCAACAAAGTGATTGTGTCCGGTCTATGGACCGAGGTGTGCAACACCACATTCGCGCTGTCCGCAATGCATGATACCGACTACGAAATCTACATGGTTGCCGATGCATCGGGCGGCACTACCGTCGAAGCGCACGAATACGCGATGCAACGGATGATCCAAGCCGGTGTCGTGCCGGTCACATGGCAGCAAGTGCTTCTTGAATGGCAGCGAGACTGGGCAAATAAAGACACCTACGATGCGGTCACCGCGTTGGTGAAAGAACACTCCGGCGCCTATGGCATGGGGATCGATTACGCAGTCACTATGGTGCACAAGGGCGCGGAACGTGTCGCGCACGGCGAGCGCCTGGAGCCCGTGCCGGCCAAGTAATCCTAAGCGCAACGTCGCGTGGCGGTCCGGTCGCGGCTGCCTTCCTCCCGTCGCAAGACGGCGGACTTAGCCGCGTCATGCTGGTTCGTCGTCTCCTATTCCCTGAGAGGTGCCTTCATGGTCGATACCATCCTGCACAACGGCCGCATCACTACACTTGATCCTGCAATGCCGGACGTGTCGGCGATCGCGGTCGAGGACGGCTTGGTGTATGCCACTGGCGGCGAGGCCGACATCATGCCGTTACGGACCGCCGAGACACGGGTCGTCGATCTTGCGGGCCGCCGGGTCATTCCCGGATTGAACGACAGCCATACGCATCTGATCCGAGGCGGTCTGAGCTTCAACATGGAGCTCCGTTGGGAGAACGTGCCGTCCGTTGCCGATGCGCTTCGGATGTTGAAAGAACAAGCGGCGCGCACGCCGGCGCCGCAGTGGGTGCGGGTGGTCGGCGGCTGGTCCGAATTCCAATTCGCCGAGCGACGGATGCCGACCTTGGACGAGATCAACGACGCCGCGCCCGACACGCCGGTGTTCATTTTGCATCTGTATGCTCGGGCACTTCTGAACGGTGCGGCGCTCCGCGCGCTCGGAATCACAGCCGACACGCCGAACCCGCCGGGCGGCGAAATCGAAAAAGACGCCGACGGCACACCGACCGGCATGCTGATCGCCAAGCCGTCGGCATTGATACTGTATTCGACATTGGCGCAGGGGCCGATGTTGCCGCCCGAGGACCAGGTTAACTCCACACGCCACTACATGCGCGAGATGAATCGCCTCGGTATCACCTCGGTGATCGACGCCGGCGGCGGCGGGCAAAACTATCCCGAAGATTACGACGTCATTCAAAAGCTCAAGGACGACGATCAGCTAACGGTGCGTATCGCCTATAACCTGTTCGCGCAAAAGGCCGGCAGCGAGTTGGATGATTACGAACGCTGGGTCGCGATGACCGAACCCGGGGCTGGCGACGGTATGCTGCGTATGAACGGCGCCGGCGAGAACCTGGCGTGGTCGGCGGCGGACTTCGAAAACTTCCTGGAACCGCGCCCCGACCTTGCGCCGACAATGGAAGCAGAACTCGAAAAGATCGTCGAGCTGTTGGCGGACAACGAATGGCCGTTCCGTATCCATGCCACGTATGACGAGACCATCGACCGGTTCTTGAACGTGTTCGAGCGGGTCAACGGCAAGGTGCCGTTCAAGACCCGTTTCATCATCGATCACGCGGAAACCATCTCGCCGCGCAACATCGAGCGTATCAGGGCGCTCGGCGGTGGGATCGCGACGCAACACCGCATGGCGTTCCAGGGCGAGTATTTCGTCGACCGTTATGGGGCGGACGCGGCCAAGGCGACGCCCCCGATCCGCCGGATGCTGCACACCGACGTCCCGGTTGGCGGTGGCACCGATGCGACCCGGGTTGCGTCCTACGATCCTTGGGTCGGCTTGTACTGGTTGACCACCGGCCAGACCTTGGGCGGGATGCCGCTGTACGATGACGACAACGTCCTGGAGCGTGAAGAAGCGCTCGCCATCTGGACGACCGGCTCGGCCTGGTTTTCCGGTGAGCAGGACACCAAAGGCAAGTTGATGCCCGGCATGTACGCGGACCTTGCGGTGCTGTCGGCGGACTACATGGCGGTGCCGCCACATGATATCCGTACTATTTCGTCGCACCTGACGATGGTCGGCGGCCGGATCGTCTTCGCCGACGGGGACTTCAGCGACCTGTCCCCGCCGCTGCCGCCGGCGAGTCCGAGTTGGAGCCCGGTCGACGCGATCCCCAGCCCCGCCATGCGCGGCGATGCCGCAGCAATGACGCGGCAGGCGCGCGCGTGTCACGACGAATGCGCGACGGCGTGTGGGCTGCACGGCCACAACCACCAGATTGCCTGGACCAATCCGATCCCCGTGCAGGACAAATCGCGGTTCTGGGGCGCGTTGGGTTGCTCCTGCTTCGCCTTCTAGCCGAATGGCCGAAACCAAGACCCCGCCGGCGTCGACCTGGACACCGTTCAAATACCGGGCGTTTGCGCTACTGTGGACGGCGACATTGGTCTCGAATGTCGGCACGTGGATGCACGATGTCGGCGCTGGGTGGCTGATGACGTCGCTGTCCCCGTCACCGGCGGTCGTATCTCTGGTGCAGGCGGCGACCACTTTGCCAATTTTCTGTTTCGCGCTTCTGGCGGGTGCAGTTGCCGACCGCGTCGATAAGCGGACATTCCTGATCCGCATCAACGCCGTTTTGGCGGTGGTCGTGGCGGCGATGGCGGGGGTCACCGCGGCCGGATGGATGACGCCAGCGGGTCTGCTGCTGTTCACTTTCTTGATCGGCACAGGGGTCGCCTTCATGGCCCCGGCGTGGCAAGCCGTGGTGCCGTCTTTGGTGCCTCGCGAGGCGTTGCAGCCGGCGATCGCGCTCAATTCCGTGGGCATCAACATCAGCCGCGCCATCGGGCCGGCGGTCGCCGGTGTGTTAATCACAGTCGTTGGTCTGGCCGCGCCATTCATCTTCAATGCGGCGAGCTATGCGATCATCTTGCTGGCGTTGTTTTTCTGGAAGCCGCCGGCAGTCGAGAAAAGCGCACTGCCGCCGGAACCGATCCTCGGCGCTATGCTGACGGGGCTCAGGCATGTGCGTTGGAACGCGCCGCTCAAGGCGACCTTGGTGCGTTCCTTCGGGTTCTTCATATTCGCCAGCGGATTTTGGGCGTTGTTGCCGCTGATTGCGCGGGATTTGCCGGGCGGTGGGTCTGAGATTTATGGTTTTCTGCTGGCGTCCATCGGCGCTGGAGCGGTCATCGGCGCGCTGACGCTGCCGAAGTTCCGCGACAAGATGGATGCCAACATGCTGACCGCGGCGGGCACCGGGATTACGGCGCTGGCGATGGCAATGATGGCGCTGGTGACCGACGCCCGTGTCGTCGTCGTTGCAGCGTTTCTTGCCGGTCTTGGATGGATCACGGTGCTGACCAACCTGAACGTCTCGGCGCAGACGTCGCTGCCCAATTGGCTGCGTGCTCGCGGGCTTGCGATCGCGTTGATGGTGTTTTTCGGCTGCATGTCAGCGGGCTCCGTGCTTTGGGGACAGGTCGCCACTTATACGTCGATTCCCACGGCCCTTATGATCGCCGCCGCCGGACTGGTAGCGGCGGTGCCGCTGACGTGGCGCGCCAAGCTGGCCCAGGGTGCCGAGTTGGATTTGAGCCCGGCCTTGGATTGGGCGCCGCCGGTGGTGGCGTCGGATTTCGATGCCGACCCGGACCGCGGCCCGGTCATGATCACCATCGAATACACCATCGATCCGACCGACCAATCCGCGTTCCTGCGCGCCCTGCATGCGTTGTCGGCGGAACGGTACCGCGACGGCGCGGTGCAGTGGGGCGTATTCGAAGACACCGAACAGGCTGGTCGCTGGATCGAGTATTTTATCGTGCCGAGCTGGGCGGAGCATCTTCGCCAGCACGAACGCGCCACCAAACACGACGCCGACTTGCATGCCGATGCGCGAGCGTTTCACCGCGGGGAGGCGCCGCCCGTGGTGCGACATTTACTCGCACCCAAAAACGGCTAGCGTCAGCCCTTTTTTAGGTGGAACGATTTCGGTCGCGTGACGCTGCGGAACCCCAGTTCCGAAAGCGCTGCGCCGCGCCCCGTATCCTTGCAGCCGGTCCAACACAGGGCCGGATCCAAATAATCGCATCGGTTCATAAAGATCGTGCCGGTGGCGAGCCTGTTGCCGATGGCCGCCGCCGCATCGGCGTCCCGGGTCCAGATGGATGCCGTCAATCCGTAGACGCTATCATTCATCAGCTGCACAGCTTCATCATCACCGGACACGGGCATGATCCCGACGACGGGGCCGAAGTTCTCCTCGCGCATCAGATCCATGCTGTGATCGACATCGACGAAAATCTGCGGCGCGAGATAAGCCGACGTACCGTCGTCGGCGGGAAACAACGCCGGGTCGATCAGCGGATTGGCACCGGCGTCGACCGCACCTTTGCACTGTGCCCGGACGTCGTCCGCCAGACGCTTCGACGCCATGGGACCGAGCGTCGTTGCCGGGTCCAGCGGATCGCCTAGCACGTATCCTTCGACGATTGCTTTGGCTTTTTCGACGAAGGCATCGAACAGGCTCTCATGCACATAGATACGCTCAATCCCGCAGCAGCATTGCCCGGAATTGAACATGGCCCCGTCGATGAGCGTTTCCGCTGCGGCGGCGACATCGGCATCGGCGCGCACGTACCCCGGGTCCTTGCCGCCGAGCTCGAGCCCCATGCCGACGAATGTCCCGGCGGCCGCTGTCTCCAGCGTTCGTCCGGCCGCGACCGAGCCGGTGAAATTGACGGCATCGAAGGCGCGCTCGGCGATGAGCGACGCCGTCGTATCATGGGATAGGAATACATTCTGAAAGACGTCGGCGGGAACGCCGGCGAGACGAAAAGCTTCCGCCAAGCGTTCGCCCGCGAGAATCGTCTGTGTCGCGTGTTTCAGGATGACGGCGTTCCCGGCAAGCAGCGCCGGCGCGATGGCGTTGATCGCGGTCAGGAAAGGATAGTTCCAAGGCGCAATCACAAACACGACACCGACGGGCTCGAACGCGATATAGCGATGAAAGCTGTCCGACTCCTCGGCCACCAGCGGTGCCAGCGCTTTCTCGGCGATATCCGCCATGTGGAACGCACGTTCCGTCACACCGCCGATCTCGCCGCCGTAGCGCACCGGCCGGCCCATCTGTTGCGCCAGTTCGATCACGATGTCGTCGTTCATCGCCGCCAAGGCGTCGACCCCGGCGCGAACGATCCTGGTTCTTTCGGCCAGGGGCACATCGGCCCACGTTGCTTGCGCGTTGCGCGCCGCGTCGATTTGCGCCGCCGCGGCTGTCGTGCCGAGAGTGGGGCGGGTTGCGTAAATGCTGCCATCTATCGGCGATATGCAGGTTAAATCTGCCATGGGTGAGGCCTTTGCCGGTTGCGTTCGTTCGCCAGGAACATGCAGACTGAAAGAAGCCGGGGCAAGTGCGGGATCGGGCCAGGATTGTGATTATCGACAAGTACCGCTTCTTCGGTCTCGTGATGATCTTCATCTGCGTGTTATCGCCGACAGCGGCGTTGGCTGCGGCCCCCGATTTCGTGGTTCGGTTCGACGATTACGAGACAGGATCGGTCGACGATTGGCTGGCCGCCAAGGGGTTCGTCTTCGAACAGGACGCCAAGCGCCGGGACAGGGTTCAATTGGATGTCGGACCGCAAGGGCTGACTATCGCCGCCAGCCGCAAAAGCTTCGCCGTCATGCCGAATGAACGGGTCAATCTTCCTGACTTTCGCTACATCGAGGTAGAGTGGGGCGTCGACAAGCATCCGGCCGGTGCATCCTACGAGCAAGGTGTGCGGAACGAAGCCATCATGTTGATGGTCTTCATGGGGGACGAACGAACGCCGAGCGGGTCCATGTTCATTCCGGATGCGCCATACTTTGTTGCGTTGTTCCTGTGCTCCGGCGACGACCGGACCGGTCACCCATATGTCGGCGCGTATTTCAAAAAGGGCGGGCGCTACGTGTGTACGGATCGGCCACCGGCCGGTGAAACGGTGACTTCGCGGTTCGACTTGTTACGCGCGTACCGGAGTTACTTTGACAAAGAGAACGACGATGATCCGGGAATCTCCGGTATCGCTTTGGCGCTGGACACCAAGAAAGCGGCCGACAACGGCAGATCATCCGCGTTCATTCGTGAGATCAGGTTTTTCCGCTAATCGTCAGCTCGGTCTTCCAGGATCTGGTGTAGAAGCCGGTTTCGCCAACGGAAGGTCGATCCAAAACGTGCTGCCGTAGTCGGGCAGGCTCTCAAAACCGATTTCGCCGCCAATGCCTTCGATCAGTCGGCGGCTGATTGACAGTCCGATACCGGTACCGTCGATGGTGCTGTGTTCTCGGCCCAGGCGCTCGAAGGGCGTGAACACTTTTCCGTACTGCTCCGTCGGAATGCCCATGCCTGTATCTTTGACCGAGACGCGCAGCCGGCCGTCGGGATACGAATGGCTGATTTCGACCTTTCCCTTCTCGCGGTTGTACTTGATGGCGTTGGTGAGAAGGTTGAGTAGCGCCTGCTGCACCCGTTGGCGGTCCGAATAAACGACGATGCCCGGGTCGGCGCTGTTGAAAACGGAGATCGATTTTCGGCGCGCCTGGTTGCGAACCAGGACTTGGCACTCGTCCAACATATCGCCCAGATCGAAAAACTCGTACCGGGCTGGCAAGTCTGCTTGTTCGATCCGGTTTAACTCCAGCAGTTGATCCACCAGCCGGATCAAGTGCTCCGTACTGTCCGTGATTTGCGCGACGCTGCGGGTTTGCCGTTTCGGGGCATCGGGTTTCATGTCCGATTTGAGGATTTGCGCAAAGCCGTGAATGGCGTTGAGCGGCGTGCGCAACTCATGACTCATGGCGCTCAGGAATTCGGATTTGGCGTTGCTTGCCTTCTCGGCCTCTTCCTTGGCGTAGCGCAGGGCGTCGGTCCAATGGTGTCGCTCCGACACATCGAGATGCCAGGAAATGATCGCGTCTTTACCGAACTGGGGAATCTTCTCCCAGGCGAGAAGCCCCCAAAACTCTTCGCCGTTCAGCCGCTTCAGGCGCGCTTCCGTCAGCGGTACGTGTCCTTGTTCGGCGAATTTCACCAGCAAATTGGCTCGGTCGTCTTCGTCGGCCCATAGGAACAGACCGCGCCGACCGACCATAGTTTCCAAGCCGTCGCCGAAAAGCGCTTCTGCCGCGCGGTTCACATACAGAACTTCCCGCGTCGTGTAGTCGGAGACGATGGCCGAGAACGGGCAATTGTCGAGCATCGCCCGCATGCGTTTTGCCCGCTCTTTCTCAATCTCGCGGGCCTCGACCAAGCGGGTCACGTTGCTGGCCGTCCCTCGGTAGCCGGCGAAAGTACCGTCATCGCGGAATACGGGTTTGCCCGATGCGCTGATATACACCGCCTCGCCGTTGTCGAGGAACTGCCGATATTCAAAGTCGCGATACGGTTCGCGCGCGGCCAGCACGTGGGCATGCTCGCGCCATTTTTCCGTCGTCGTGTCCTCTTTCGCCAGCTCGTGGCGTGTCTTGCCCAGAAATCTGCCAAGTTTGAGCGCGCCACCAAAGTCGGCGCCTTGAGACACTGTGGTGAAGCGAAGGTGCTCGTCGGTTTCCCATAACCAGTCGTCAGACGAGTCTAGAAAGTCGTCAAGCCGCTGGCGCGCGGCGGCTTCCTGCTGGCCAAGATCGTGGGCTCTGCGCCGGAAATACCATGCGGCGGCGACTGCGACGAGAGTGATCGCGCCACTGATCCAAACCAATCCATCTATCGCCGCCCCATCCATGGACGTGCCCCTGTCGAACATACCGATCTGGCGACACTGAAATCTCTACGCATCGAGACTTCGTGAGGCCGAAGCGCAATTCCCTCATAAGTATACACACGATTTAAGAGAGTGCGCCCAAAGGTTTAAGTGAGGGAATCTACGTAAATCGCAGAGCGGGGGTGGAG
This sequence comes from Rhodospirillales bacterium, assembly GCA_965601835.1. Classification (GTDB taxonomy): domain Bacteria; phylum Pseudomonadota; class Alphaproteobacteria; order Rhodospirillales; family Casp-alpha2; genus UBA4479. Next base: position 1,986,058 of record OZ271842.1, on the reverse strand, counting down.
AGTGGGCTCAGTTGCCGACCTGTTTTTGGATCTCATCCAGCAAGAGTTGCCCCGCCATCGACAGTGTTTTTCGGAGCGGCGTGATCGCCACGACCGACCATTCCAACGGTGGATCGAGAGGCACCCCGACCAAATCCTCGCGCAGGTCGTCGAAGGCGGACGGATCGACAATGGCGATACCGCCGCCGGCGGCGACAATGTGACAGATGGAACGCTGGGTGCGCGCTTCGGCGGCATAGGTCAAACGGGGCTCGGTAATGCCGAGATGCCGTTCCACGGAAAGCCGGAACGGACTGCCCTGGGGTTGCGTCACGAACGGTTCGTCCACCAAATCTTCGACCGGGATCACGGCACGTGTTGCCAGCCGGTGGTCCGTCCGCATCACGCACACCGCCGAACGTTTGGCGATGTCAGCGGTCTCGATCCCCTGCGCCATTCGCGGCGAAGTGGAAATGCCGAGATCGTATTTTTCCGACACCAAGCTTTCGACCAGGCCTTCATTGTTGGCTTTTTCCAATTCGACGAAGACGTTGGGGCTTTTTTGCAGGAATGCGCCGATCCCCCGCGCCACGAAGCGGTCGGCATAGACGGGCAGGGCGATGACGCGGAGCCGCCCGATCTGGTGCGACCGGATCGCCTCCGCCAAGTCCTGTATCCGGTCGAGGCCCCGAAAGGATTTCTCGACTTCTTCGAAAAACACCATACCGTCCGATGTCGGCTGCAAGCCCCGTCGCCGCCGTTCGAACAAATCGAAGCCGATGTGCCGTTCCAAATCGGAGATCAGGCGTGTTACCGCCGGCTGCGAAATGTAAAGGGATTCCGCCGCCGCCGTTGCCGACCCCAATTGCACGGCGGCACGAAACGCTTCGATTTGACGGTGATTGATGCGGCGCATGGTCAAGTCATAGATATAATAAAAAGGAATGTCTACTGCATATAAAATGATTAGATATTCCGTCAGGTTTGGACCATACTCCGCCGCGTTCCAGATTGACGAGCGACTCCGGTCACCCGTCAATTCTTGGGTCTCCAATTTTCTGACGGGACTCGCTCCACTCCAGAGATACCGCTCTGGTGCCTGCCGATCCCGAGACAACTGTTTTGAAAGGAAGTCATCATGCGCGGTGCGGATCTCCTCGCCCAATCGCTGAAAAACGCCGGGGTCGATATCATTTTCTCGCTTTCGGGCAACCAGATCATGCCGGTGTACGACGCCTGCATCGACGCCGGGATCCGGATCGTACATACCCGCCACGAGGGAGCGGCAACCTATATGGCCGAGGCCTACGCGCAACTCACGGGCGGCATCGGCGTCGCGATGATCACGGCGGCGCCGGGCTTCGCCAGCGGCTTGGGTCCGCTGTTCATGGCGCAGACGTCCGAAAATCCGATCTTGTTGCTGAGCGGCGACTCGCCGGTCGGCCAAGACACCACGGGCGCGTTCCAGGAGTTTGACCAGGTCGCGGTTGCCAAGCCGCTGACCAAGTTCTCCAAGCGGGTAATGCGCGCCGAAGACATGGGTGTCGACGCCGCGGAGGCAATTCGCGCAGCGTTGTCCGGGCGGCCGGGGCCGACGCACTTGGCGCTGCCGTTCGATGCCTTGAACAACGATGTCGGCGACACGCCGGTGCCGGCCGCCGGCGATTTCGCGCCCGTTGTCGCGGCACCGGATAGCGCGGTGATCGAGGCCATCGTCGCCGCCGTCGCCGCCGCTGAACGGCCGATGATCCTGACGGGGCCGTGCCAGAACCCAACCCGTGCGCGCGGCGCTCTGGACCAGCTGGCCGATGCACTCGACGCCGCGGTGATCCCGATGGAAAGCCCGCGCGGATTGAACGACCCGTGTTTGGGCAGTTTCAAAACCAAGCTCGCCGAAGCCGACGTCGTCGTCAGCTTGGGCAAAGACATCGATTTTACCACCGGGTTCGGCCGCACTCCGGCCTGGGCCGCGGATGGGGCGTTCTACATGATCGATCCCGATCAAGATGTACTGGACCGCGCCGAGCGCACCATGGGTGAGCGGATGAAGTTGCGCCACGTTGCCGACGCACCGGCCAGTGTGCAGGCCTTGATCGCCGCCGGTAAGGGGGGCGACGCCCGTGCTGCATGGCGCGCGGACGTTGCCGCGGCCCGCGCCACGCGCGACGCGGTACCGGACGATGCGGCGACCGCACCGATGCACCCGTCGGTGCTGGGGGCGGGAATCCAGAAGTTCCTGGATGCCGCGGACGATGCGATCCTGATCGTCGACGGGGGCGAATTCGGTCAGTGGGCCCAACACACGATCTCTGCACCGACGCGGATGATCAACGGGCCCTCGGGCGCCATCGGCGGGTGCCTGTGCTATGCCTTCGCCGCCAAAATCGCCCGGCCGGATGCCACCGTCGTCGTCTGCATGGGCGACGGCACCGTCGGCTTCCACTTTGCGGAATTGGAAACCGCCGCACGGTATGGAACCGACTTCATTTGCGTGGTCGGCCAGGACCAGCGGTGGAATGCGGAATACCAAATCCAAGTCCGCGACTTCGGTGCCGACCGGGTGTTCGAGACGGAGTTGGACGAGACCCGTTACGACCAAGCGGCAATCGCGCTGGGATGCCATGGCGAGTTCGTGGCGACGCCGAGCGAGATCGACGATGCGCTCGCCCGCGCCGACGCCAGCGACAAACCGACGTGCTTGGTGGCGACCATTCGCGGCGTGCCGGCGCCGTCGGGTTCGGGTCACTAAACCCAACGATACATGCGGTTATGACGGCTTGAACGCCGCCGAATTTACGCGACGGGGCGCCTACGGATCGTAGGCGCCTCACATCCCGCTCTTGACTCAAATCGAGAATCAAACTGGTATACCAGTATGACGCTTGCTAGGGGGTTTGAGCGCGACCGCGCTTATCGCAAGTTACTCGACTATATTTTGAGCGACGGTTTCGATGCCGAGGCCGCGCTGTCGGAGCGCAAGCTGGCCGAAACCTTCGCGCTTGGCCGCACGCCGGTGCGCGAAGCATTGAAGCGACTGAACAGAGAAGGCTTGATCGAAGTTCATCCGGCACGCGGCACGTTTGTTCGTCAACTCACCCGTCGCGAGATCGAAGAAATGTATGAGACCCGCATGGGTCTCGAAGGTATGGCCGCGTATCTCGCCGCCGAGCGCGGGCCGACCGAAGCGTTCGCCGCTTTCCGGGAGAATTTCCAGCGGATGATCGACAGCCCTTCGTCGTTCGACCTCGCCGACATTCACCAAAGCGGGCAGGATTTTCACGTCGAGGTCATGCGCGCGGCGCGCAACGACTATTTGATGGAAATCTACGAAACAATCCGGATGCGCCACGAGATCACCTTGCGTCTGCCGCGGATCTACGACCCGGACTGGGTTTTGGAATCCACGGTCGAACATCGGGAGATTCTGCTGGCGATCGAGGCGGGCCAAGGCGACCGCGCCCGTTCGCTGTTGTGCGCGCATCTCGCCAAAGGGATGGAAGTGCGTAACCAGATCATCAATACGTTGGGTCATTCCGCACCCGATGCACCGGCGTCGGAGGATTGCTGATGTCCTACGCCGAAAGCATAAATTGCTGGATCAGCGGAGCGGCGGCCGGTCCGTTTGGCGGTATTCCCGGCGAGCCCGGCGATTTCGCCGAGGTGGCGTATGACCTGGCCCGTCTGCGCGCCGAGGTCGACCGCGACGCCATCGCCGCCGGACCCGCATCCATGTGGCGGTATAAGGATCTGCTGCCGGTCGAAAGGCCGGAGGAGGCCGTTACCCTCGGCGAAGGTTGGACCCCGATGATCCCGGCGCAGCGGCTGGCAGACGACTTGCGCCTGCGTACATTGTTTATGAAAGACGAAGGGCAAAACCCGTCGGGGACGTTCAAGGATCGGGGCGCCAGCGCGTCGGTGACGCGGCTGCGCGAACTCGGTGCGACAACGGTCGTCCATAACTCTTCCGGCAATGCGGGCGGATCATGGGCGATGTATGCGGCGCGCGCCGGCATTCGCTGCGTGAACCTGTTGCCCGACGATGTGCTGCCGGCGGCCTTGCAGCAGAGCCTGCTATCGGGTGCCGCGACATACATTCTGGATGGACATTGGAAAGAAGCCGGCGCGATGGTCGCGGACGCGGTCGACCGGAACGGTTGGACCGACATCCGCACGTTGCGCGAGCCCTATCGCCTCGAAGGCAAAAAGACCATGGGGTTCGAGATCGCCGAACAACTGGGTTGGGAATTGCCGGATGCCGTGATCTATCCGACGGGCGGCGGTATCGGCGCCATCGCGATATTCAAAGCGTTCGAAGAGCTGCAGGCGCTCGGCTGGGTCGCCCCCGGACCGTTGCCGCGACTGATCGTGACCCAATTCGCAGGCTGCGCGCCCATCGTCAAAGCATTCAACGCCGGCGTCGACCGCGCCGAAACGTGGCAGGACTTGGACGTCCCGCCGGGCGGACTGAAATCGACGACGCCGCCGGGCGACCGCCGGGTGCTGGCATTGCTTGCGAAGACAGGCGGTGCGGCAGTTGCCGTGGACACCGACGACGCCATTGCGACGGTTGCCGAGATCGCTGCGGCGGAAGGGGTCTTCGCCTGTCCGGAATCGGCGACCGCGTATGCAGGACTGCGCACGTTATGCCGTCGAGGCGAGATCGACCCCGCATCGCGTATCGTCATCGTTTCGACGGGCAGCGGACTCAAATCGACACCGGTGCTGCCCATTCAAAACGTCGCGCACCTCAAGCCTGGTGACGCGATACCTGGGGATGCCGACACGGCCGCCTCGGGACAGACGGAACATTGAGAAAGAAGGGGGGGAAATCACAATCGAGAACATTCTAGACGGCAACGTGAAAATCATCCGCGCGCAAAGCCGTCCGCGCACGTATTCATCACAACAGGGAGACTACCGATGAAAAAAACACTCTCATCCTTTGCCATCGCAGCGGCCGTAGGTGCCTTTGCAGTGACCGGGGCGACCCCGGCGACGGCCGAAGACGGCCCGACCTTGAAGGCGGTCAAAGAACGCGGCGAAGTGCTGTGCGGCGTTCACCAGGGCCGTTATGGCTTCGCCATCGCCGACAGCCAAGGCAAGTGGACCGGCCTTGACGTCGACTATTGTAAGGCGGTCGCGGCCGCCGTGCTCGGCGACGCCGACAAGGTGAAATACCTGCCGATGGGCAGCGTGCAACGCTTCCCGGCCTTGCAGTCGGGCGAGATCGACATGCTGTCGCGGACCACCACCGTGACCCTGACGCGGGACTCGGCGCTGGGCCTTAACTTCGGGCCGCCGACCTTCTACACGGGGACCGGCTTCATGGTGCGTAAATCGATCGGTGCCTCCAAGGTCGAAGACCTGAACGGCGCTGCGGTTTGCGTGTTCCCGGGCTCTACCACGGAGAAGAACATCGCAGCACTCTTCGCCGCCAAGAACCTTGAATACAAGCCGGTGGTTATCGAAAGCTCGAAGCAGTTGGTCGGCGCCTATATGTCCGGCCGGTGCGACGTTCTGTCGATGGACCAAGCGGGTTTGCCGGGTCACCAGCAGTTTGACGCTGACAACCCGGCCGATCACGTCATCTTGCCGGGTGTGTTCTCCAAAGAGCCGCTGGGCATCGGCGTCCGTGCGGGTGACGACCAATGGTTCGACATCATCAAGTGGGTGACCCACGCCACCTTCAACGCCGAAGAGTGGGGCGTGTCGTCCGCCAATGTCGATGACATGAAGGCCAATTCCACGGACATCAACGTGCAGCGTCTGCTGGGCGTGTCCGGTGACCTCGGTCAGAAGCTGGGCCTGTCGAACGAGTGGGCCTACAACGTCATCAAGCAGGTCGGCAACTACGGTGAAATCTATGACCGTAACTGGGGCCCGCCGCTCAACCTCGCGCGTGGCGTCAACAACCTGTGGACCAACGGTGGCCTGATGTACGGCTTCCCGATGAAATAAGTCACGGGCTCAAGACGACGGTGCGGCGTCCGCCATCCGGCGGGCGCCGCCCATCGACGTTTGTTTTTCAATTTCTTTTATAGGACCCGCAGATGGCCGCACCCGACGATAGCCGGAAATCCGTAGGCTCGATCTTTTACGATCAGGGCGTGCGCAGCGTCTTTTATCAGGTGCTGCTGGGCGCCGTGCTCGCGTTCCTCGCGTATACGCTCTACACCAACGTCAACGAGAACCTGGAACGCCAAGGCATTGCCACGGGTTGGCGGTTTCTGAATACCGCCGCCGGGTTCGATATCGGCGAGTCGGTGATCGCGTATTCGGCCACGGATACATACGGCCGGGCCCTTGTCGCCGGTATCTTGAACACCATTCGTGTCGCATTCTTCGGCATCATCTTCGCGACCATCCTCGGAATCTTCATGGGTATCGCGCGGGTGTCGCGGAATTGGCTGCTGTCGACGCTGGCCTCTTGGTTCGTCGAGATCGGCCGCAACGTCCCGGTCGTTTTGCACGTCATTTTCTGGGGCACCATCATTCATTTGCTGCCGCACCCGCGCGACGCCATGGTCCTGTTCGAGGGTGCCTACATCATGAACCGGGGCGTGGTATTGCCGTTCCCGGTCTATAACGATGCTTACATTTGGGTCGGGTGGGCTTTGCTGGCCGGAATTGTCGGCGTTTTCGTGCTCAACCGCTGGGCGCAGAAACGCCGCGAGCAGACCGGGCAATACATCTACACCCTGTGGCCGGGGCTCGGGATTTTGATCGCGCCGCCGTTGCTGGTGTGGCTGGCCTTCGGTGCGCCGTTGATTTGGGACGTACCCGAACTAAAGGGCTTTAACTACAAGGGCGGCCTGCAGATGTCGCCGGAGTTCGTGGCGTTGCTGGTCGGCATCACGGTCTACACTGCGTCGTTCATTGCCGAAATCGTTCGCGCCGGCATTCAATCGGTGCCGAGCGGCCAGATCGAGGCATCCCGCGCGCTTGGGCTCAAGGCCGGGTTCATCATGCGCTACATCACCATGCCCCAGGCGCTTCGAGTGATCGTGCCGCCAACCGCGAGCCAGTATTTGAGCCTGACCAAGAACTCGTCGCTGGGTGTGTTGATCGGCTATCCCGATCTGGTGAACGTCGGTAACACGACCTTGAACCAGACCGGCCAGGCGGTCGAGGCGATCGCCATCATGATGATCGTCTACCTCGCGATCAGTATCGTGATCTCGATCTTTATGAACGTCTATAACCGCGTCGTCGCGATCAAGGAGCGCTAGGAAAATGGATAAACGCAATATCCCACAAGCGCCGCCCGACGCGGCCTCCGCGCCGATGGGTGCCGCCGGCCGGACCCCGCCGCCGCCAACCGAACGCATCCCGGTGCTGAAATGGATGCGTGACAATCTGGCCAGCTCGCCGTTCAACGCCTTCGTGACCGGCGTGTGTCTGGTGGCGCTATTCTATTCGGTGCCGGCGTTTCTTGATTGGGGGGTCTTGGATGCGGTGTTCTTCGCCGAAAGCCACGAGACCTGTCGTGCTGCCGACGGCGCCTGCTGGGCGGTGATCGGCGAAAAGCACAGACCCATGTTCTTCGGCGTCTATCCGTTCGAGGAACACTGGCGGCTGCTGTTGGCGCTGTGCCTCTATATCGGCACCGTCGCGATGACGATGATTCCGAAGTTCTGGTCGTACCGCATTCTGGTGCCGCTATGGATTTTCACGCTGTTCGCCAGCCTGACGCTGTTGTGGGGCGGCATGTTCGGCCTCGAAGAAGTGGACACCAGCCAATGGGGCGGCCTGCCGCTCACGATGGTGTTGTTCTCGGGCACCATCGTTGTCGGTTTTCCGCTGGCGATCTTGTTGGCCCTTGGGCGGCGCTCGAAAATGCCGGCGGTCAAAGCGGTCTGCGTGATCTTCATCGAAAGCCTGCGCGGCGTGCCGCTGATCACGATCCTGTTCGTCGCGGTCAACGTATTTCCGCTGTTCCTGCCGCAAGGCTTGGAATTCGACAAGCTGCTCCGCGTCATGGTCGGCATGGCGATCTTTTTCGCCTGCTACGAGGCCGAGGTGATCCGTGGCGGTTTGCAGGCGATCCCGCGCGGCCAGTACGAGGCGGCCGAGGCGCTCGGCCTCGGGTACTGGCAGACCATGACACGCATCATTCTGCCGCAAGCCTTGCGGATTTGTTTGCCGGGGATCGTCAATCACGTGATCGCGGCGTTCAAGAACACGTCGTTCGTGCTGATCATCGGGTTGTTCGACATGCTGACCGCGACGACCGCGGTCATGCAGGATCCGCTGTGGCGGCGTTTCACGGTCGAGGCGTACCTGGTCGTCGGCTTCGTCTATTTCTGTTTCTGTTACGTGCTGTCCAAGTACAGCCAGCAAGTTGAACGCTGGCTTGGCGAAGGCAAGCGGTTTTAACCCCGGAGAAACCTATGTCCGAACAAGAACAAGCAACCCTGGCATCGGCTGCGACCGGCGATATCGCGATCCAGCTCGTCGACGTCAACAAGTGGTACGGCGACTTCCAAGCCTTGGTCGATATCAATCTTGGCGTGCGCCGCGGCGAGCGGGTCGTGGTGTGCGGCCCGTCCGGGTCCGGCAAGTCGACCATGATCCGCTGCATCAACCGCCTGGAACACCACCAGCGCGGCCAGATTATCGTCGATGGCGTCGAATTGACCGACAACCTGAAAAACATCGAAGCCGTCCGCTCCGAGGTCGGCATGGTGTTTCAGTCGTTCAATCTGTTCCCGCATATGCGCGTCATCGACAACCTGACGCTGGCGCCGATGCTGGTCCGCAAGATGCCCAAGTCCGATGCCGAGGAATTGGCGATGAAGTATTTGGAGCGGGTGCAGATTCCCGAACAGGCCTACAAGTATCCGGGGCAGCTATCAGGCGGTCAGCAGCAGCGGGTCGCCATCGCGCGCTCGTTGTGCATGCAGCCGCGTATCATGCTTTTCGATGAGCCGACCTCGGCGCTGGATCCGGAAATGATCAAGGAGGTTCTGGACGTCATGGTCGAGTTGGCGGACGAGGGCATGACCATGATGGTGGTCACGCACGAGATGGGTTTCGCGAAGACCGTCGCCGATACCATGATCTTCATGGACAAGGGTGAGATCGTTGAGATCGCCGAGCCGGACGTGTTCTTCACCAATCCGGAGAACGAGCGGACGCAACTATTCCTGAAACAGATTTTGACGCACTAACGACATGAACCGGATGGGAGGGACGTCATGCCGGAAGGGGGGACAGCGGCGGTAGACTGGAAGGCGCTGCGCAAAGAGTTTCCGACGACCGAGAAGTTCTGTTATCTGAATTTGGCGAATAAGGCGATCCTGCCGCGCGCGGTCGAGGCATCGTTACGATCGTGGATGGCCGACATTTACGACCATGCCGGCGAGGATGCGTTCTCGATGGACGAAATCGAAAAGACCCGGCATGCGGTGGCGGAAACCTACGGCGCGCCGGCGGCCAACATTGCGTTGGTCAAGAACACGTCGGAAGGCATCAATATCGTCGCGCAGGGCTACCCTTGGCAGCCCGGCGACAATGTCGTGATTTCCGAATTCGAGCACGAAAACAACACGTTTCCGTGGCGGCACTTGGCGGCGCGCGGCATCGAAATCCGCATTGCGACGCCGAACGACCGGGGCCGGGTCACGGTCGATGAATACCGCGACTTGGTCGATGCCAAAACCCGCATTCTGGCGGTGGCTTGGGTGGTCTACGGCAACGGATACCGCAGCGATCTCCGCGCGGTCAGCGCGTTCTGCAGGGAGCGCGGGGTCAAGCTGATGGTCGATGGGATCCAAGCGGTGGGTATCTTAAGCGACCGGATCGAGGACCTCGGTGTCGATGTTCTGATCGCCGGCGGGCACAAGGCGCAATTCAGCCTCGCCGGGGCCGGGTTCATGTATGCCACACAGGAAATGATCGATATGCTGACCCCGCCCTATGCCGCAAAATTCAGCTTCGACACCCTGGACCGAACGATTGAGGATCCAGCGCTGGCACCGGATGCGCACAGGTTCGAATACGGTAATCCCAATTTCGCCGGTACCTGGGTGCAACGACGCTCGGCGGAGTATGTCCGGGCCATCGGCCTCGCCAACATCGAGAACCGGGTCTGTGAATTGACGACGTATCTGATCGACCGCGCGGACCAATATCAGATCCGGGTGCGCACCCCCCGGCACTGGCCGGAACGGGCCGGGATCGTCAGCCTCGACCTGGGCCGGCACGCGGGCGATACGGTCAAGGCTTTGAAAAGCGAGGACGTGATCGTCGCCGAAAAAGACGGCCACCTGCGCGCGTCATTGCATTTCTACAACAACGAAGAAGACATCGACAGGTTCTTCGCGACGTTGCAGCGGGTCTAGGCGCCGCATCAGGTATTGGTGGCGTCCCGCATACAGGTGATCAGCGCCTGTTTCTGCTCGAACCCGACGCCCGGACAATCGTGCAGGTCAACGTAGCCGTTTTCCACCGGCGTATGATCGGCGAAACCGCCGAACGGATGGAACACGTCCGGATACGATTCGTTACCGCCCAGACCCAACCCCGCCGCGATGTTGAGCGACATCTGATGGCCGCCGTGCGGGATGCAGTTGCGGGCGCTGAACCCGAAGTCCGGCAACAGGTCGAGGAAGCGCATGTACTCGACGCAGCCATACGAAAGTGCGCAGTCGACCTGAATGAAGTCCTTGTCCGGGCGCATGCCGCCGTAGCGCAGCAGGTTGCGCGCGTCCTGGTGCGAGAACAAGTTCTCGCCGGTCGCCATGACCCCGTCGTAGTGTTTGGCCAGTTCCGCCTGCAATGCGAAGTCGAGCGGGTCGCCTGCTTCTTCGTACCAAAACAGATCGTAGGGTGCCATGGCCTCACCGTAAGCGATGGCGGTCTCCAGGTCGTAGCGGCCGTTGGCGTCGACGGCGAGGTTTTTGCCGGCACCGACGATGTCGATCACGGCCTCGATCCGTCTCAAGTCGTCTGCCAGCGGCGCGCCGCCGATCTTCATTTTCACCACCGAATAGCCGCGGTCGAGATAACTCTTCATCTCGTCCTGCAGCTTCTCGAGGTCCTTGCCCGGATAGTAATAACCGCCCGCGGCGTACACGAAGACCTTGTCGTCGGTCTCGCCGCCCCGGTATCGATCGGCGAGCACCTGATACAGCGGCTTTTCCTCGATCTTGGCGACGGCATCCCACACCGCCATGTCCAAGACGCCGACCGCAACCGACCGCTCGCCGTGACCGCCCGGTTTCTCGTTGGTCATCGCGGCGGCCCAGATCTTGTGCGGATCCAGGTTGCCGCCGCCGTCGACGAGCGACGTTGGATCGGCCTCCATCAAACGGGGGATGAAGCGCTCCGACAACAAGCCTTGTTGCGCATAGCGGCCGTTGGAGTTGAAGCCGTAACCAACCACGGGTTTGCCATCGCGGACCACATCGGTCACCACGGCGACGACGCTGGCGGTCATCTTGGAAAAGTCGATGTAGGCATTGGCGATGTCTGACGAGATCGGCACAACGGTGTTGCGGATATCGGTGATGTTGACCATGGGGATGTTTCTTTTCCGTTTTTGAATAAGCAATGAGCGAGAGCAGGGCGTGCCTCGCATGGTGAACAATGGATATTCAGTTCGCCCCGGCGGATCAAGGAATTGTCGACAATTTCTCTGTGCGCTTGAGCCTTCGACATTCTCGGTTTTGCGTCCCATACTTTGAGAGACATTGTTTCGAGGCCCAACCATGACCCAATCCGACACAGTTTCCACCGCGGATCCGTCCTTGCCCCATTTCAACGGGGATTTGAGCGCGCCGGAGCCAATCCCCGAAGACGCAATTGCCGCCGCGGTTGAGTTGATGCGCGACGGACGTCTGTTTCGGTACGGCGAAACCGGCACCTCAATCCCCGCCGCCAGCCTGCTCGAAGAGCGGTTCGCCGCCTACAACGGCAGCAAATACTGCGTCGCGGTGAACTCGGGCGGCTGTGCGATCTTCCTCGGCCTCAAGGCGGCGGGGGTCGGCAAAGGCGACAAAGTACTGGTCAACGCCTTCACCCTTGCCCCGGTGCCGGGCGCGATCGCCCATGCGGAAGGGGACGCCGTGATCGTCGACATTAATGACCGGTTCGTGATCGACACCGATGATCTGGATCGAAAGGCCGCCGAGAGCGGCGCCAAGTACCTGTTGCTGTCCTACATGCGCGGGCATCTGCCGGACATGGATGCGGTCATGGATGTGGTACGGAGGCACGGCCTGATCGTGATAGAGGACTGTGCGCACGCCATGGGGGCGGATTGGGACGGCACGAAAATGGGCACCTTCGGCGCGGTCGGATGTTTCAGCGCGCAGTCCTTCAAGCAGGTAAACTCGGGCGAGGGCGGCCTGCTGGTGACCGATGATGAAGACATCGCCGCCAAGGCGATCCTGCTGTCCGGCAGTTATATGCTGTACGAACAGCACCGGGCCCGTCCCGACATGTCGGTGTTCGAGCGGCACAAGTACGACACGCCGAACTGTTCGATGCGGATGACCGCGCTGGCGGCGACGCTCTTGTTGCATCAAATCCCGAAACTGGACGAGCGGAACGCCCGTTGGCGCGCAATCTACGACCGAATGGTCGACAATCTGCGCGGCGACAACCGGCTGCGGTTGCCGGAGCGCCCGGCGGCTGAGGGGTTTGCGCCGACCTCCTTGCAGTTCGTGTTGGAGGATATGGACGCGGTCCAGATCCAGGCGTTTACCGCGGCGGCCGACGCCCGCGGTGTGCATGTGAAGTGGTTCGGCGCCGATGACCCCGTCGGTTTCACCAGCCGGCACGAACACTGGAAGTACGTCAAAGAAAGGGGCGAGGCGGCAACGGCGGACGATGTCCTGCACCGGTTGTGCGACATGCGGTTACCGATCTGGTTGACGGATGAGGACTGCGACCTGATCGCCGGTATTCTGACGGACGCCCTCTCGGCCGAGGAATGACGATGCGAACGATCTCGTCCCAAGGCCTCTCGGGCACTATCCGTAGCCGTACTTTTCCAGCAAATCGCCGTACGCTCTGTTGAACGCGCGTGTCAGGTCGGGTGATGGTCTCAAGTTCGCATCGATGTATCTTCAGTCGATGGGGGTGTATTCGTTCCGTCTGATCGCCTATATCCAAGAGATGAACAAACATCAGCCATTAGGTGCCCGCACGCGGAACTTGTCGGCACTGATCCGCGACGAAATCGATGAGATGATCGCAACCGGCCAGTTGAAGCCGGGGGATCGCTTGAACGAGGTGTCCTTGGCCAATACCTTCGGCACCAGCCGTGGCCCTCTTCGTGAGGCCTTGAAATCGCTTGAGCGCGAAGGCCTGATCGACAGCGTCGTCAACAAGGGCATGTTCGTTCGTACGCTGTCGTCGCACGACGCCGATAACTTGTGGCGGGTTCGGCTGGCGCTGCTGCCGGAAATCGCGATGCAAATCGCCGCCCGCGTGACAGGATCGTTCGTCGATGACCTCGGCCGGCTGATCGAGCAAATGGCCCGTTCCGTGAAATCCGGAAATGTTGCGAAGTATCACAGCCAGAACTTGGCATTTCATCGAACGCTGGTTGAGCAAACGGGCAACCCGCGTCTCGCCGAGATCTATATGTCTCTCTTTCGCGAGACGTATATTTTGCGCTCCATCAACTTTCTTTCCGCCGGGTCCTTGGAGCGCTCGCACAGCGGTCACCAGAAGATTCTAACGGCGATCGGAACGAAGAAGGCGAAGAAGATCGAGGAAGCGCTGATTGGCCATGTCTCGCGCAGCCGGGATCATGTGATCGAACTGATCCGCGCCGAAGAAGAGCAAGCTTCTGAAAAATGAGCCGCCGACCGGCGGACCGGTGCGGCGGCTCAACAGGGAGGAAAGGTCCTCTTGGGAGTCCGATGGCCCTATGCGGCGGCCAGCTTCATTTTGGTATAGGGAATAATGCCGCCGGCTTCGATCATCTCCATGACGAAGTCGTCGTAGGGCGTGAATTCGAACTCCAGCCCTTTGGTCACGTTCATTACTTTGCCGCCACGCACATCAACGCGGATGATGTCGCCTTCGTCGGTTTGATCGCGGATCCCGGGTACCGGGATGGCAAGCAGACCGAGGTTGAGCGCATTGCGGTAGAATATCCGTGCGAAGCTGTCGGCAACGACCGCGGCAATGCCGTTGCCGCGGATGGCCTTGGGCGCATGCTCTCGCGACGAGCCGCAGCCGAAATTCCGACCGGCGACGATAATGTCGCCGACCTCGACCTGATCGACCAGGCCCGGCCGAACGTCTTCGAACATGTGCGGGGCAATCTCGGCCGGATCCGACAGGGGGACGTAGGAACCCGGTACGATCTGTCCGGTATCGATCTCGACCCCGAAGGTCCAGCAGCGTCCTTCGACCACGCTTTTGAATTCACTCGTCATGTTATGCGACCTCCATGTCTTTAAGGGCGTTCGCCAAGTCGTTCGGGTCGATCACCCGGCCGGCGATGGCCGACGCGGCGACCGTTTCGGCGCTGCCCAGGAACGTGTTGCACTTCGTCGATCCGAGACGCCCGACGAAGTTCCGGCTGCCGGTTGTGATGCAGGTTTCGCCGTCCGCCATGGCGCCAACGCCGTATGCACCGCAAGGCCCGCAGCCCGGGACCCCGACCATCGCGCCGGCCTGGATGAAGGTGTTGATGAGACCTTCCTCATGCGCTTGCTGATTAATCAGTTGCGTTGCCGGCACAATGATGAAGCGGACGTCCGGATGGACCTTTTGTCCTTCCATGACCTTCGCCGCGGCGCGCAGGTCGGTGATCCGTCCGTTGGTGCAGGTGCCGATGATGGCCTGGTCGATTTTCCAAGTATCTTCGACCGACTTCGCCGAACCGACGTTGCCAGGTGAGTTGGGTTTCGCGACCATGCAATCGAGCTGATCCAAATCGACCTCGTATTCGAGAACGTATTCGGCGTCCGGGTCCGGCTGAATGTCCGGAATATCGGTGATGCCGACGTCCGCGTAATACGCTCGGGTCACATCGTCGACAGCGAACAACCCGACTTTCGCGCCGATCTCCAAGGACATGTTCGACAGCGTGAGGCGTTGCTCCATATGCAGGGTGTCGGGATGCTCGCAGTGATACTCGATCGAACGATACGTCGCGCCATCCGTGTTCATCATCCCCAAAAGGTGCAGCACGATGTCCTTCGCATTGACCAGGGGTTTCAGCCGACCCTTGAACGTCACTTTGATGCTTTCCGGCACCTTGAACCACGTGCGCCCGCGCACCCAGATGGTCGCCATTTCGCTGGAACCGACACCTGTTGCAAAGGTGCAAAGGGCCCCGGCGGTTGTCGTGTGCGAGTCGGTCCCGACCACGATCTGTCCCGGCGTCGCCATGCGCTCCTCGGCAACCACATCGTGACAGATGCCGGCGCCGACATCGTACAGTTTGTCGATCCCTTGGGCTGTGCAGAACTCCCGCATGATCCGATGGTTGGTCGCCGCCAGAAACGTCTGGCTCGGGGTCCGGTGATCCATGGACATCATCAGCTTCGTCGGGTCCCAGACTTTCTCCTGTCCGAATTCTTCGAACTCCCGAATGGTCATCGGTCCCTGGTGATCGTGGGTTAGGACCAGGTCCGGTTCGACTTCGAGAATCTCGCCAACCGCGACGCTGTCCCGGCCGACGGCCGTTGCCAGCATTTTCTGTGCAAGTGTCATTCCCATTTCAAATTGCTCCCTGCGCTTTCCTGTCCGCATCGACGCCACGTCCGGATGAAGCGCGATTGTTGTTCCGGCGCGCCCATCGCGCCTGACGGGGGGACAAATAACTTTCGTATTGTCAACTGTCAACAGTTGACAATTATAAATCTGTTTATTAAAGCTGCGCTCAAGAATGACAGGGACGAAGTCATCGGCGGCCAACGTCGAGGCGCTTTTCGTAGATTGGGCGGCAATAAGGCAATCCGCACAGACCTAACGTCGATAGGCGATCCCGCGTTCGAGATGTCGATGCCGTGAAAGCGGCATTGGACGGTCATCACTCTCGTTTGTTGGAGGTTTTCATGTCGAAAAAGTCGATGAAATTCTTGAGCACCGGCTTAGCCGCGCTTTGTGCCATCGGTGCCGTTACGTTTGCCCAACCCGCTGCGGCGGAATTCCCCGAAAAGCCGATCCGGTTCGTTTTGCATGCGAAACCCGGTGGCGGCACCGACACCATGGCGCGAAAAGTGGCCGCAGGTATCGAGAAGCTGCGCGGCTGGGATGTCGTGGTCGAAAATCATGCCGGTGGAAAAACCGCCAAGCAAATGGCGTTGCTGACCCGCTCGAAGCCGGATGGGTACACCATCGGCTCGGTGACGGCATCTGGGATCGGCGTATGGAACTCCGCCCTGAAGGACAAATACAGCGTCGATAGCGTCGATTGGGTCGTGCGGATCGTACAAGAGCCCTACATCATCGCCGTCAAGGCGGACAGCCCGTACAAGACGCTGACCGATCTTCTGGACCATATGAAGGCGAACCCGGGTAAGACATCGCTCGCGGCGTCGATCGGCCGCGGCTCCGCCGGGCACATCATGTGGGAGATGTTGGCGGAAGCGGGCGGTGTCCCGTCCAAGAACGTCAACTACGTTTCCTTCGATTCCATGAGCGAAGCGGTCACGCAATTGGTCGGTGGCCACATTACCGCCGCCATCAATTTCGTCGACCTGCTGAAGGGCCAAGTGGACGCCGGGAACCTGCGTGTTCTCGCCGTGCTGTCCGGTGAGCGCAGTGCCGTTCTCTCGGATGTTCCGACCGCCAAAGAAGCGGGTGTCGACGTCTTCCCCGGATGGCAGCAGTTCCGTGGCATTACCGCACCGCGCGGCACGCCGAAGGACGTGAAGGAAAAAATCGCGGCGGCTGTGAAAGAGGTTGTCGAGAGCCCGTCGTTCCAGGACTACGTCACCAAGGGCTCGCTGCAAACCGGTTACATGGGGCCGGATGAGTTCGCTGCGTTCGCCAAAGAGCAGGACAAGGTGACAAAGGACTGGCTTAAGCGGTTGGCGATCAACTAACCATGTCAGCGTCCCGAAACACATCGGGCGAGAGCGCGCCGGAGCCGCAGGACGCGGCTTCGGACGCGGTCTCGATACCCCATCCCGTCTATTACTTCGCCGTCGGCCTGGGCATTGCCGCCCTCGGCGCCGCCGTACTGGCCGGCTCTATGCAGATCCCGCCGGACGTCGACAACCACATATTGACCTCGCGGTCCTTTCCCCAGGGGGTCGGCATCATGTTGGCGGTCTTGGGGAGCATGATGGCCCTATTCGCTTTACGTGAACGTCATCGCACGCACTTGGCCCCGATCGAGTTCCCGCGACTTCGGAGCGTGTGTCTCACCATTGCGGGCCTCATCGCGATGCCGGTGTTGGTCGAACTGGCGGGGTACTACGTGGCGGCGGCGATCGTCATCCCCGTTTTGCTTTTGGCAGGGGGTATTCGCCACCCGGTGCGTCTGGTGGTCCTGACGGCCGCGTTGCTGACGATCATTTTCGCAGTTTTTGACACCGCTTTGCAGGTGCCTTTTCCGGAGTTTCCTTTTTATGATTGAGGCCCTATCCGCAGGGTTCGCCGATCTTGCCGACCTGCAGACGCTCACGGCGCTCGCTGTCGGCGTTTTGCTCGGGTATTTGGTCGGCGCGCTGCCCGGCATGACGACGGCCATGGGCATGGCATTGCTGTTGCCGTTTACGTTCACGATGGACCCGGTCTCGGCCATGGTGATGCTGGTGGCGTTGTATGTCGCCGGCGATTATGCCGGTGCGATCCCAGCCATCTTGGTGAATGCGCCCGGTCAGCCGGCCGCCGCGATTACGGCGTTGGACGGCTATCCCATGACCAAGAACGGCAAGGCGGCCGATGCGCTGTCCCTGTCGTTGATGTCGTCCGCCATCGGTGGCGCCGTTGGCCTGGTGCTTTTGATCGGTACAGCCGAAATCATGTCCACTTTCGCGTTGGCATTTGGACCCGCCGAGTACTTCGGTCTGGCCGTCGCCGGCCTCAGCCTGATCGGCACGTTGTCGGGATCGGTGCTCAAGGGGCTGATCGGCCTGTTCATCGGTTTGACGCTGGTCGTGGTCGGTATCGACCCCATCAGCGGATCCTTACGCTATGTCTACGCCGATAGTTTGCTCGACGGGATCAGTTTTATTCCTGCCTTGATTGGGCTGTTCGCGCTTTCGGAGGTCTTGTTTATCGTCGAGGACGCGGCACGGAAGGCGATCGATCCCAAGGCCATCGGGAAAGTCAGGTTCAGCGCCGAAGTTTTGCGGAAGCATCCTGTCACCGCATTTCGCAGCGGCATCACCGGGTATCTCGTCGGCGTCATCCCAGGCGCCGGCGCATCCATCGCCTCAGTCGTATCGTATGCGACGGCGAAGCGCCTGGCGCCAAAGGACGACACCTTCGGTACCGGCAACCCGAAAGGCGTTGTCGCGTCGGAAGCGGCCAACAACGCATGTTCCGCCGGCGCCATCGCGCCGCTTCTGGCGTTGGGCATTCCCGGCTCCGGCAGCGCCGCCGTCTTGATTGGGGCGCTGATGATCCATGGCGTGCAACCGGGGCCGCTGTTGTTCACCAACAATCCGGAGATCCCATACGCGATCTTCGCCGCCTTGATTATCGGTTTGCCGATCATGCTGATGATCGGATTGCTGGGCGGAAAGATCTGGGTGACGGTGACGGCCATCCCGAAAAGCGTTCTCGCCGCGGTGGTCGCCTCGGTCTGTATTGTTGGGGCTTACGCTTCCAATAACGATATCTTCAGCGTCTGGATCGCCGTTGTGCTGGGGGTGGTCGGGTATCTTCTGCGAAAGTGCGGCATCCATCCCGCACCGATCATCCTCGCCTTGGTGCTCGGCGAACTGATGGAGACCAGTCTGCGGCGCGCCATCATCATCTTCCCGAACGATCATCTGTTCTTCCTCGACAGTCCCATTTGCGCCGCGCTCCTCGGGTTTGCGTTGCTGGTGCTGGTGGCGCCGACTGTGACAAAGGGCCTGCCGTTGATCGTTGGAAACCGAAAGAAGGCACCGTCTACATGAGCGTCGCAGAGTCCCCTATTTCGAAAACCGATTGGTCGGCCGTTCGCAGGGAATTTCCCGCCACTGAGACCTATGCGTATCTCGACATCGCCCGAAAAGCGATCCTGCCGCGCTGTGTCGCGGCGGCGTTCGATGAATGGGTCGCCGACATCGACGGCAACGCGGGGGCGATGGCGTTCTCCATGGACGCCGTGGAGCGGACCCGGAGCAAACTGGGCCGTGTCTACGGGGCGCCGGCGGATCAAATTGCGTTGATCAAAAATACCTCCGAGGGGATCAATATCATCGCGCAGGGCTACCCTTGGCGCGACGGCGACAACGTTGTCGTGAGCGGCCTCGAGCACGAAGCCAATCACTATCCCTGGCGCAACATCCGCCATCGCGACGTGACGGTGCGCGTGGCGGCTCCTGATGACAGGGGCCGGGTCACGGTCGACCGGATCGCCGAGGTTGTGGACGCGCGCACCCGGGTCGTCGCCGTGTCTTGGGTCGCGTACGGCAACGGGTATCGGTGTGATGTCGATGCCTTGGCGGCGTTTTGCCAGGCCCGAGACATCAGGCTCGTGGTCGACGGAATCCAAGCGGTAGGGATTTTGGACCGCCGGTTGGAGACACTGGGTGCCGATGCCGTCGTTTGCGGTGGGCACAAGGCGCAATTGGGCTTGGCGGGCGCCGGGTTCGCATATCTGTCGCCACGTTTGATCGAATGCCTCGAACCGCCGTTCATCGCCAAACATAGCGTTCATCCGAGTGATACTGATGTCGAGGATCTGCGAGCCGCCAAGGGCGCGCGCCGGTTCGAATACGGCAACCCCAATCACGCCGGGGTGTGGGTGCAGCGGCGTTCGGCCACGTTCGTCGATGGGATTGGCCTCGCCGCGATCGAGGCGCGTGTGCGGGAACTCTCGGACTACTTGATCGAGCAAGTCTTGCGTCGGCAAATGTCGGTGATTACCCCGCGCGCATGGTCTGAGCGCGCCGGGATTGTGACGTTCACGCTCGACCGGCCGAGCCCCGGTATCGAAAAAGCGGCACGCGCCGAGAACGTCATCCTCAGCGAGAAATACGGTGGTGTCCGCGCCTCTGTGCACATCTACAACAGCCGTGACGACATCGATAGGCTCCTCGACGCCGTGATGCGTTTCTCGCAGTCGTAATCACGGCCGACGGAAACGGTCCGAGATGCCTCCATAGGATTGGAGGCGCGTGCGGACGATGAACCGCATACCGACTATTCTGCCTTATTAAAGGCAAACCGGTTTTTGTAAATTGGATGCGCTGTTCCACATGGACTAGGCCGTGACGCGGTATCGGGGATAAGTCGCGAACGTTAAGCTGTCATGTCCAGCCAGCAAATGTTCTTCACAGTAAAAAAGGCCTCCCGTCGGAGGCCTTTTGAGTGGCTGGGGTGCTAGGAAACGCAGCCACTTTTCCAAAAATCAACAAATTCAATGCGTTCGCAGCGTCAAATTCCGCCTGTGTAACCGTCCTGTGTAACCAAACTTGTTCTACACACTATTGAGGTCTTGGCAGGTTTTCAATTGGGTGCCTTGCTTAATTCAGGTCGTCCGGCCAGATGTCTGGCCGTGATCGCCGGGCGTCGATATCGATGCCGTCTTTCGCGATTGCCGCTTCAAGCAATCGGCACTCTTCGGGGCTGCCATACCGGTCATCTTCCGAAACGCGGAGATATTCATCCACGATTTTGCGTTCCGTCAGTGTTAGACGTATCTGCGGCTCGTAACCGAAAAGATCGGGCCGTACAGATTGCCTGATTATGCTCACTATTTCGGGTGAAAGAATGCCGCTAGAGGCAAATACGCGGTTGTCCTCAACGGAGTGTGCGTCACCACTCCTCAGGAGAATTGAAGCGACGACGGTCGTGAACTTTTCGGATTTAGGACCTCTGAAGTACACGTCGCCAAGATCGCAATCCGCAGACACTTGGTGTATCGGTAGATCCAGATAGTACTCAGCTGCTTGCCAGACAAAGACGAAAAGCATGACCGAGAATATCGCGCCGTACAGAGTTACGCGAAGTGCCGACGAAGCAGTTCCGAGCTTGCGCATAGGTTCGATCCATTCTTGGTTCCGTGTCGTCTCTGCGATGAACTGACAATGCGTAGTTCTCGCACTTCTTCTTCGAATTACTCATCTGGAAGTGGAAACTTGTCTCTCGGCCAGATGTCTGGTCGTGATCGTCGGGCTTCGACGTCAATGCCAGTCGGGCTTACGATTATCTCGACAACGTGGCACCAAGTCTGTGATTTGCTCACGCCAACCTCGGCGTTAATCCAGTGATCGTGAAGGACACGGATCTTCTCTCCGCGCTCACCGTGAAAAGTTGGTCCTTCGATATCTTTCTCAGCAATTAGTCTTATTTGTTTGTCAATGTTGCCGTAGTGTTCGCCGCTACCAGACGTATAGATTTTTGAGTTCACGACCGCATAGGGTGCGTCATATCGGGCGAAATGTCGGCGAATGTTTTCTAAGTACTCTGGCGATAAGTGCGACGAAAAGACTATTCGTCCGTCGTCGCAAGATGGTTGATGTGCATGAATTGGATAAGGGTCTAGAAATCGATGGATCGCTGCATCAATGGCCAAAAATGCCATCGGAGCGATTATTGCTGCAGATACAAGAATGATGATAAAGCGACGTTTTCTCGCCGGGGCGTGCTGGTCTTTATCGCTTATTCGTTTGTCGGTCTTTTTCGGAATGAGCTCCTCCTGTCGCCCCTCTTAACGTGGGAACTTCTCCTTTGGCCAGATATCGGGGTTTTTGCGACGAGCTTCGATGTCGATGCCGTTTTTCGCTATTGCCGCTTCAAGGACATGACACCACTTGGCGCTCACATTGCGCGACTCATCACTTTGAGACCAAGTCCGGACAATTTTCTCGTCTTTAGGATTCTTAAAACTGGGCGTGTCGCTAAACCACTCTGGTCGGACGCGATACATGATTACTTTCCGCACTTGGTCAACAGTTGTCCCAGCGACGGTGGTGAACACGCGGTCGTTCTTTATCCGGACCGGTTGATCAAGTCGCTGTATCTCTTGCGATAAAATCTTGATGTATTTCTCGGACTTAGGGCCTTTGAACTGGACCTGAAAATCGTAACAGTGAACGGACACTTGATGGATTGGCAGATGCAGGTAGGCGTATATACTGCCAAGACCAACAAAAATCGATACCGCGGTACCCGCAATCACGATCACGGTAGACCTTGTGAGCCGAATTGGTAACGGCGCGAGCCTTCCATTTGCTGCCACAGCGATTGTGTCTCTGGTTGTTCTCGTTCGTTTCTTGTTATGAACGGTTTAAGCCGAGATTTTGTCGAAATTGCGATGTGGCGCAGAAACCAATGATCTCCGCGCCGCACACAATCTTACTTCAGACCGTCCGGCCAGATGTCTGGCCGTGATCGTCGGGCGTCGATATTGATGCCGGTCGGACTCACGATTGCTTCGACCACACGGCACCATGCGCGCCTTTTTTCCGGTCCGCGCTCAAGCGCATCCCATTCTCGAAACAAGGCATGTGTCTTGTGATCCTGTGCGCGAAGCGTTCGGTTGCCTTGCTTATCCGGGTGCGCCAGCACCCAAACCGGTTTGTGGATGTTCTCGGCGAAATCGGTGTTTCTTGCCGTGTAAATCTTATTGCCGATCACAGCATATGACGTGTCAAACGAGACGAGGTAAGCGCGGACCTGCTCATGGTACCGGTCGGAAAGATATGGTGAAAAAGCCAGGCTGCCGTTGTCGCATTTCGGATGATGCAAGTGTATTGGATAAGGGCTGACGAGTAATCGTGAACCCAACCAGGTCGCTCCTCCGGCTGCGCCGATCAGCAATAAGATCACTGGCAGCGACAACAGTATTTGCCAGATAGGCCGCCTGAAATACCAAACGACGATTGATCGGATTTTGATCCAGATGGATTGCATGGCGCACTGTTCTTTATCTCAGCAGTGATACCCAAGCTATGTGAGGATTAAGGCGAAATTTTGAAAAGTTGGCGGCTCCGGCATTTAGAAGTTTCACCGAAGCCGCCGCTTAATCAATCCATATCCTCCCAACGTATCTGTGGATTTCCGAGCACTAGCCTACCGCCATCTAGAACTTCGACGATACCGACCGTACCAGTGACCGTTTGTTTCCACTCTCGAACTACGTTGAAAGGGGTGCCGCGACCCATCTCCTGCAACTCGAATGCACCTAGTGAGACATCGTCATCTGCAAAGTCGTATCGATCATTAGCGTTGTGCTTGACCGTACCATTGATGTGGACCTTGTCGCCTTTCCTCGTCGCTTGGATATCGCTCGTTGATGTCAATTCGCGAGTCCCAAAGGAAAAGTACTGATCAGGTTCTCCGGCTTGCCATCTGACGAAGTCAGCATAGTCTTTCGGATGGTCCCTGTCTGGGTTTGTGTCGGCATTCCAATGATCAACGATTTTGATGGTTTCCCCATCTTTCAGGGACCTAATGGGCTCGTTGATCCTTTCATCCTCTGCATTGGCAAGAAGGGTTTGTTCTTCGAAGCGTATTTGATTCTTAAACTCGCTCTCTCGAATAAACGGATCCTCACGTGCGTCGTCACGATGAATAGTGATATCCTCACCGTTTCCGTCGAGGAAGTGATCGAGAAAGCGAACGCTTTGATCAAGGTTTATTCTCCGGCCGATGTCTCGCAATTCTCTTAAAAAGCTTTCTTTTAGGTCACGCCGCGTTTCGCTGGCCCGATCCGCGAGCGTTTCGCGCCGTGCTTTGCGGTCGCGCGTCGCAGACCGAGGGTCGGTTATCGGCGTGACGGCGAGAGCATGGTCCAAGAGTTCTTTGTGATCGCTGCCGATACCATCGTGCAAGCGCCGATAGAGCCGTTCGGCCTGGTCCGGTGCAACCTGCGCCGTCTGCTGGATGAGGTCGGCTGTCTTGGCAATGGCTGGCGCGCCTTGCATCTCAATGTCCGCGATCTCCCATCGAGGGAATTCGCGGATTTCCGAGCGCGAGGCGAGGTATCGAGCCGAGCGCCTGTTTGCTGCGAAGACATCGTCTGGCACTGACGGTGGATCGTCACTGAGCATTTCGCTTTGGCCGTTCAAGACGTGGGCAAACCGCGTCAAACCATCGACGACATCGTTTTGGACGTCTTTGGCGGCTTGGCGTTGATCCTTACGCATCTCTTCCAAGTGCTTTGTCCGTTCGCGTTCGCGTTTTCGACTTTCCAAATGCTGGGCGCGGGCAGTTGCCGCCGCCGCGTCACGTTTCGCCTTTTCGATGCGGCGGATGTTTTGCGCCTGTTGAAACGGTGTGCGGTCAGGATCGCTCATGCTCTTCAGGCTCTTCGCCTTGGCATCTTTGACCGCCCGCTGCTTCGCCTGTGCGGTGATGGCCGCATTCGCCGCAGCATCGCCAGTTGTCGGCCGGGTTGTGGTGGGCTGGCTGGAGGGCGCTGCCGATTGTGGTGGCTGCATGAGGCCGCCCTTTGTGAGGTGACGATAACGGGTTTCCGTTGGACCACCGGGTTTGATCAGGCCATCCGGTTTCAAGCCGTCGCCCATATCTTGCTGGGCCGTGATGATTTTCGACGTTAGCTCGTCGTCCGCATTGTCTTTTGCGTGTGTCAGGTGGCCGTTGGCACTCAGCGCGTTTGAGACCAATCGTACGTCTTCGGGTTTGTTATCGCCGCCCGCGCCGACGGATCCGGCGAGGGACGTTTCGGTTGAATGATCTTTGTTGCGTATCGTATTTGCAGCCGTCTCGGCCACCGAGATGTCGGTGGTGCCCATGATGGGATCTCCTGTATGTGAATTTGAAGGATCTTGGCGTAGACCGCTGTCGCCCGACGATTGCTCCTGAGCGGGGCAAGATGTTGCCGGGTGGCGTTACGTATGCCGAAGAAAAGTGGGGAACAAAAAAGTCCGCGGGTGAAGACGCACTTCTCCCACGGACTTAAGAATTACCTTAAGGAACAAATGGTGAAAATGCAATTGGAAATCATCGAAGAATAGAATTTCCGGCGCGGATGTGCTGAGAATTAGACGGTGATAGTCAAGGCGATGTGACGTTCACAACAACCAAAAAAGGCCTCCCGTCGGAGGCCTTTTGAGTGGCTGGGGTGCTAGGATTCGAACCTAGGAATGCCGGTACCAAAAACCGGTGCGTTAGACCACTTCGCCACACCCCATCCGTGTTGCGAGACGGGAAAATAGGGCAAGAGCCCCGGCGGAGCAAGCCCGAGATGGCCGGAAATTCGCTGTGCATCCGGGCCATCGTTTACTTTCGTCATAAATCTGTCGCCGCTGCCGCCTAAGCTGTATCGATGCGTGAAAATTCACCCTCCGGACCCCCGGCATGGCCTGCTCGGCGGCGCGTCATGGGATGGCTCTGTGCGGGGATCGCGGCGTTCCTCTTTGCGCCCGATGCGGGCGTGGCGGCGGCGCCCCGGCGCCTGCGGAAGTGGCGGTGCCTCAACGAGGACTGCGAGCCTTACGACTACGATCCGTCGCTCGGCGCCGAGAACGTGAACGACCCGGACAACCCGATCCCGCCCGGCGTCGCGTTCGAGGATCTGCCCGACGATTGGGTCTGCCCGGTGTGCGGCGACATCAAGGCGCATTTTACGCCGCTCGACGAGTGGGTCGACGTGCCGCGGGTCTGAGCGGCGGTCTATTCCGTGGTGGTCGACGGCACCGCGAAGGCCTGCACCCACCAATCGGGATAGGCGGCGGCGATCGCTTGGGCGCCGCTGTCGCGGGCATTTGTATCCTCGAACAGTGCGAAACACGTCGCGCCGCTGCCGGACATCCGGGCCAACGTGACACCGGTGAGCGTTTCCAGTGTCTCCAGCACATGTCCGATGGCTGGCGTCACGGTTGTCGCTGCGGCTTGCAGGTCGTTGCGCCGGGTCGCGACGGCGGTCATGAAATCCGTCGTCCCTTGCGCGCGATCGTCCCAGCCCTGCGGCGTCGAAAAACCACCCGTGCGGGCAGAGAACACCGCCGGCGTTGCCGTGGCGGTCCCAGGATTGACCAATAGGCCGGTCAACGCCGGTACGTGGGCGAGGGGGGTGAGGTCCTCGCCGATGCCGCGCATGAGGCATGGTGCACCCGCCAGGCACACCGGCACGTCGGCGCCCAGGTTGATCGCGATGTCGGTAACGCGCGGGTCGGCGTCATCGATCCCCCATAGCGCGGTGCAGGCCCTGAGCGTCGCCGCCGCGTCGGCGGAGCCGCCGCCGATGCCGGACGCCGCCGGGAGGGTCTTGGTCAAGTGCAGTGCCGCGCCGGCGTCGATCTCGAACGCTGTCCGCAACGCCGCCGCCGCGCGCATCACCAGGTTGTCGGCAGTGGCCGGCAGGGCGTCGGCGAACGGGCCGTCGGCGCTCAAAGACAGGGTGTCGGCAGGCGCGGCCGAAACGGTGTCGCCGACGTCGGCGAACACCACCAGGCTTTCGAGTTCGTGGTAGCCGTCGGCGCGCCGACCGGTCACCTCCAAGAACAGGTTGAGTTTCGCCGCGGCAAATTCGGTCGCCGGTGCGTCAACCGCCATTCGTCGAGGTCTTGGTGACGGTGCCGGCCTCCTCGACGAGGCCGTCTTTCAGCTTGCGCTGGATCTGTTCCACAAGGTCCGGTTCCGGGTCCAAGCCTAAGGCCCGGTTCCATTGGAATGTCGCTTCCAGGCGGCGGCCCACTTTCCAGTAAGCGTCGCCTAAGTGGTCGTTGATGACCGGATCTTCGGGGCGGAGTTCCACCGCGCGTTCCAACTCGGGTACGGCTTCTTCGTAGCGGCCGAGCCGGTAATACACCCAGCCAAGACTGTCGGTGATGTAGCCGTCATGCGGCCGCTTGGCGACGGCGGTTTTAATCATTTCCAGCGCCTGATCCAGGTTGCGGCCTTGTTCGACCCAGCTGTAGCCGAGGTAGTTCAATACCAACGGCTGGTCCGGCTCGAATTCGAGCGCTTTGAGGAAATCCGCTTCGGCGCGGTCCCATTGTTTGGAGCGCTCAAGCACGATCCCGCGGGTATAGAACAGCTGCCAGTGCCGTTTCTCCGGTGTGCCGATCCGCTCGAAGGCGCGGTCGTAGGCGGCCACCGATTCTTCCCACCGTTCGTGCCGGCGCAAGATGTCCCCGAGCGCGATGTCCGCGCCCGGGTCGTCGCCGGCGTTGGCGCTCATTTCGGTCAGCATGTCGATCGCCTCGTCGGTACGCTCCAAACGGTTCAAAGCGTGCGCGACCGTCAGTTTGGCGGCGGACGCGAACGGCGTGTCGTCGCCGATTTCGCGATAGACCGCAATGGCGTCGGTATCCCGATCCAGATCCTCCAGAAGGCCGCCGAGCGTATACTGCATGATCGGGAAATCCGGTTGCAGATAAAGCGCCAGCCGTCCAAGGACCAATGCGGTTTCCCGACCGCCCTGGCGGTTCAACGACGAGGCGATCCCAAACAGGGCTTCGGCGACGCCATCCTTGGCGTCGCGGACCAGCACGGGTGCGTCAGCACCGTCGGCGAGGCGCGCAAGGTCGTGGTCGAGAAATCGGGAGTTGGCCTGATTTTGCTTATAGAGGTCGTATGCGGCGCGGGCCTCTTCGGTCTTGCCCTGGCGCTCGTACAGCGTCCCCAGCAGCCGGGTGCTACGCAGCGACGCCGCGCCCTCGCCCTCGACCACATGCAAGTAATAGGTTTCCGCAGCTGCCAGCTCGCCGGCCAGCTCATGGATCAAGCCGGAGTGCTGATCGTGCAAAATCTTGGCGCCGCCGTTGTCCAGCAACGGCTTGAGCGCGTCGAGCGCCGCGTCTTTGCCCGTTTGCGCGAGCGCTGCATAGGCGCGCACCGTCGGCACCGTGAAAGTGCCCAATCCAGCACCGTCCAGGTCCGCCATACGTTTGTCGGCGGCGGCCCAGTCGCCGTTGGCGATGTCGCGGACGGCGAGCGCCAGATTGGCGATTTGGCCGCGGGACTCGCTTTCGATAAAGCTCTCCGCCAGGGCGAAGCCCTCGTCCAAGCGGCCATCCATGACCGAGAACAGGAACCCGCGCCGCACCAAATCCGGTTGCGAGGAATCCTGTTGCAGGGCTTGGGTGAGGTATTTCACCGCGGCCGGCAGATCACGGCGTTTTTGCGCCACGTGTCCGGCAAGGAAATTCCCCGATAGGGACACCGCGGCGTCGTTTTCGGCGGCCTGGGCATCGCCGATCGGGCTGCCCCATACCACGGCCGCCGCGGCCACGGCTAAAGCGGTGCTTCCAAAGGGACGGTGAAACCGTGCGCGCATAAATGGGCCTCCGATGACAGGAATTTCACCGAGTGTAATCACGCCGGCGCACCGTTACCAGGGCCGAGGCGGCGCTTAACGAAGTTTAATCTGAGCCGGTGCGGCGCGGCGGCACGATCATCAGGCCGCGACGTTCATGGGGCGCCGACGCCCACCCAGCAGGAACCAAACGGCGATCGTCATGTTCAGGAGATTCCAGCCGATTCCGTTCCAAAACGCCATCCTGTAGGAACCGGTCAGGTCGTATATTTCGCCCGAGATCCAGCCGCCGAGCGCCATGCCGGCAACCGTTGTCATCAAGACGATGCTGACCCGGGTGCCGGCCTCACGGGCGGGGTAGTACTTGCGGACGATCAGCGCGTAACTCGGCACGATGCCGCCCTGGGACAGGCCGAACAGGGCTGAAATCAAATAAAGCGACACCAAACCGTCGAACGGAATGAAGAAAAACAGCGCGACGCATTGCAAAGTGGAGCCCAAGAGAAGCGTCGCGACGCCGCCGATCTTGTCGGCGATGAAACCGGACGCGATACGGCTGACGACGCCGAGCCCGAGCATCAGCGACAGCATTTCGGCACCGCGTGCGACCCCATACCCCAGATCCCCGCAATAGGCGACGATATGGACCTGCGGCATGGACATCGCGACGCAGCAGGCGAGCCCGGCGACGATCAAAAGGATCTGCACCGCACGCGGCGAGGCGTCGAACGGCATCGGTGCGATCTTGGCGGCGGCGGTGGCCTCATCGTGCTCGGGCGGACGATGACGGAGGGAATACGCCAACGGCAGCATCACCAGAAGACACACGATCCCGATCCAAACATGGGTTTCGCGCCAGCCCACGGTCTCGATCCCCCAGCTGAGGATCGGCGGCCACACGGTGCCGGACAGGTAGTTCCCGCTGGCCACGACGGCCACCGCGATGCCGCGCCGTTTCTCGAACCAATGGGAGATGTCGGCAACCAGCGGTGCAAAGGTTGCAGCGCTGCCCAGCATCCCGATCAGGACCGCGTGAATGATGCTGAATACGTAAATGTTCGGCGAGAACGAGATCGCAACGTAGCCGATGCCGAGCATGCACGCCCCAAGCACCAAGGGCGGGAATATCCCGAGCCGGTCGAGCAACCGGCCCATAATGATGCCACCGACCGCGAATCCGATCATCGTCGCCATGTACGGCATCGACGCTTCGCCGCGGCTGAGACCGAACTCGGCCTCGATGGCCGGCAACGTGACGACCATCGACCATAGGCCGATCCCGCCGACCGTACTGATGGTCAGCGCCAACCCGAGGCGGATCCACGCCCGTGCGCCGTCGATATCGGCAGGCGTTGCTGTCATGTCTTTGGCATCATCGCTGTGTTCCCCTGCCACCGCGTACGTCCGGCGACAGGTCGCTGTCAATGGCTGCATTGCGTCGGTGACAAATGAGGGGGCCGACACCCGGCACGCACCCGACAAATATGAGCAAAGTTTAACGATGCCCGCTCGGCGTTCCTCGTTAGTCTGATGAGGCACCCAGGCGATGGCCCCGGGTGCTGGGGTGCAGGGATGACTTCGGATCCAATCTGTGAATGGGCGCGGAACGTTTTTTGGCGGAGATGCACGTGCTCAGTCGTGCGGCTGCACGCATGCTTTCTGGATCGCCGGGCGCTGTCGCAGGCTGCGCCGATGAAAGAGATGACGCGGACGCAATGACAAAAGTCGACGATCAAGACGTTTCAGATCGAAACCCCGATGCGTGGCACAACCGCGATGTCGAAGACGTCTTTGCCTCTTTCGCCGTGCCGAGCAACGGGCTGGATACCGCGACGGCAGCACAGTTATTGTCCGCGCATGGGCCCAACCGGTTGCCCAGCCAGCATCGCAGCGGGCCGTTCATGCGGTTCCTGCGGCAGTTTCATAATCTCCTGATCTATGTGCTGATCGCTGCCGCGGCGGTCACGGCGGGTCTCGGCCATTGGATCGACACCTGCGTCATTTCGGCGGTGGTCGTCATCAACGCGATTATCGGATTTGTGCAGGAAGGAAAGGCGGAGAAGTCGCTGGACGCGATCCGTGACATGTTGGCGCCGAAGGCGGCCGTTTTGCGGAATGGCCGCCGTCACACCATTGCAGCGGCCGATATTGTCCCCGGGGATATCGTGATCCTCGAGCCCGGCGACCGGGTGCCGGCGGATTTGCGTCTCGTCACGTGCCGGGGGCTGCGCATTCAAGAGGCGATTCTGACGGGCGAATCCGTGGCCGTCGACAAATCGCCGGGCCCTGTGGCCGCGGATGCGCCGCTCGGCGACAGGCGTTCGATGGCATTTACCGGGACCATGGTCGCTGGCGGCCAAGGCCGCGGGATCGCGGTCGCGACCGGTGCTGCGACGGAGATCGGTCGGATCAGTGGAATGATCTCCGACGTTCAATCGGTCGAGACGCCCTTGATCCGGCAGATGGGTGTGTTCGCGAAATGGCTGACCGGGTTCATCCTGGCGTTCAGCGCCGTGGTCATGGTGTTTGGCCTGACGGTCGGCGGCTACACCTTCGACGAACTGTTCTTGGCGTTGGTCGGGCTTTCGGTGGCGGCGATCCCCGAAGGCTTGCCGGCGATCTTGACCGTGACCCTGGCCATCGGTGTTCAGGGAATGGCGCGTCGCAATGCGATCGTGCGGCGATTACCGGCGATTGAGGCCTTGGGCGCGGTATCCGTCATCTGCTCCGACAAGACCGGAACGTTGACCCGCAATGAGATGGTCGTCACCGGCGTGACGACCGCAAGCGGACGATATGCGATCAGTGGACAGGGCTACGCACCGCATGGCGGTATATCGAATAACGGCGTCGAGGTGCTCGCGGGTGACGATGGGGAACTGATGACGATCGCCCGTGGTGCGCTGTTGTGCAATGAAGCAGATTTGCATCAAGACGGCGATGATTGGTTCGTCAACGGCGACCCAATGGAAGGTGCGTTGGTGGCGTTGGCGTGCAAGGCGGGGCTGGAGCCTTCGTTCGAACGGCACGCCTGGGTCCGCGCCGATGAGATACCTTTCGATTCCGATCATCGTTTCATGGCCAGCTTGCATCACGACCATGAGGGCCATGCCGAGATTTTCGTCAAAGGTGCGCCGGAACGGATCCTGGAGATGAGCGCCTGGCAAGCGTTAGCGGACGGTGCGCCGGAACCCCTCGATCCCGCACATTGGCATGCGGAAATTGACCGCATGACAACGAACGGGCAGCGGGTGCTGGCGATCGCCACGAAGACGCCGGCAGCGGAAAAACGGGACCTGCAGTTCGCGGACGTCGAGAGTGATCTGGTGCTTCTCGGGCTGGTCGGCTTGATCGATCCACCGCGAGAGGAGGCCATCGGCGCTGTTGCCGAATGCCGGTCGGCGGGTATTCGCGTCAAAATGATCACCGGTGACCACGCCGGGACGGCGCTGGCTATTGCCCGGGAACTTGGCCTGCAGAATACGTCGGAGGCCATGGAGGGTCGTGACCTCGACACGCTGGATTTCGAGGCCTTGCGCCACCGCGCCGAGACCGTAGACGTGTTCGCCCGAACCAGTCCGGAGCACAAGTTGCGCCTGGTCGCCGCGTTGCAAGCATCGGGCAATGTGGTCGCCATGACCGGCGACGGCGTCAATGACGCCCCGGCTTTGAAAAAAGCCGATATCGGCATCGCCATGGGCAACAAGGGGACCGAGGCGTCGAAGGAAGCGGCGGAGATCGTGCTCGCCGACGATAACTTTGCGACCATCGCGCGGGCGGTCAAAGCCGGCCGCACGGTCTACGACAATTTGAAGAAGGCGATCGTGTTCTTGCTGCCGGTGAACGGCGGTGAGTCTCTCAATCTGGTCGCAGCGATCTTGCTGGGGCTGACCCTGCCGATCACACCGCTGCAAATTCTCTGGGTCAACATGGTGAGTTCCGTGCTGCTGGCGATGACGTTGGCATTCGAACGCGCTGAGGGGGACGTGATGAAGCGTGCGCCGCGTCCGGCCGACGAGCCGATCTTGTCGCGGTTCGTGCTGTGGCGCATCGGTTTCGTCTCGGTGCTATTTTCCCTGGGGATTTTCGGCAAATTCACTTGGGCGCAGATGCAAGGGGCCAGTGTCGAGGAAGCGCGCACCATTGCCGTCAACACGCTGGTCGTGATGGAGATCTTCTACCTTTTCTCGGTCCGGTATCTACATGCGCCGTCGTTGACGTTGCGCGGTATCTTGGGCACGCGCCCGGTCTTAATCGCAATTTCGGCGGTGACCGCGCTGCAGTTCCTGTTCACTTATGCGCCGTTCATGGAGGCGTTCTTCGATACCCGTCCGCTCAGCCTCATGGAGGGATTGCAGATCGTTGCCGTCGGGGTCGCTGTGTTGTTGGTTCTCGAACTTGAAAAGCGTGCCGTCGTCGTGCTGCGGCGTCGGAGCGACCATCGTAACGCCCGCCTGGGAGGGGAGGCCCGGCCATGACCGATCCAATTGTCGGCTACATCTTCTATGAGATCGCTGCTTTGCTGGTTCTGGCGGCAGTCGTCGGGTTCATCGGATTGCTGTTACGGCAGCCCCTGATCGTCAGTTTCATCGCCGTCGGCATCGTCGCCGGGCCCTCGATGTTGGACATCGCCCGTTCGGACCAGCACATCGATCTGCTGGCGAAACTCGGGATCGCGCTGCTGCTGTTTCTCGTCGGTCTGAAGCTAGACCTGAAACTCGTGCGGACGCTGGGGCCGGTGGCGCTGATGACCGGTCTCGGACAGGTCGCTTTCACGACGATCTTCGGCTTCGCCATCGGCCTGGCGCTTGGCTTCGATACCATCACCAGTCTGTACATCGCCGTGGCGTTGACGTTCTCGTCGACCATTATCATCGTCAAACTCCTCTCGGATAAACGTGAGATCGACTCCCTGCATGGCCGGATCGCGCTTGGGTTCTTGATCGTGCAGGATCTGGTGGTGGTGCTGGCGATGATCGTGTTGTCGGCGGTCGGTGTCGGTGCGGCGTCAGATTCCGGCATGGCCGACGTGTTGATGGTGTTCGGCTACGGGGCGATCGTCCTGGTGTTCGTCGGCCTGTTCATCCGCTATCTCGCCAATCCGCTGGTGGAACGGTTGTCGCGCGCGCCGGAATTGTTGATGTCGTTCGCCATCGGCTGGGCGGCGTGCCTCGCGGCGCTCGGGCATTATCTCGGGTTCGGCAAGGAGTTGGGCGGTCTGCTGGCCGGGGTCTCACTGGCGTCGACCCCGTTTCGCGAGGCGATCGCGGCCCGGCTTTCGTCGTTGCGCGATTTTCTGCTGCTGTTCTTTTTCATCGCGCTCGGCGCATCCCTGGATCTCAGCGTGCTCGGCGCCAGCGTGTTCGCCGCCGTGGTGTTCTCGCTGTTCGTGCTGATCGGCAATCCGCTGATCGTGCTCGCCATCATGGGGGCGATGGGATACCGCAAACGCACGGGGTTCCTGGCCGGGCTCACCGTCGCGCAGATCAGCGAGTTCTCGCTGATCTTCATGGCGATGGGGGTGGCGCTGGGGCATGTCCCGGACGAGGCACTGGGGCTGGTGACCCTGGTCGGTCTGATCACCATCGCCGCCTCCACCTACATGATCACCTATTCGCATCCGCTGTACGATCGGTTGGAGCGCTATCTGTCGGTGTTCGAACGGTCGCAGACCGGCGGCGCTGAGGAAGCCTGGCGGCCAAGCAAGGACGCGCCCGATGTCATCGTGTTCGGGCTCGGGCGGTACGGCCTGGCGATCGCCGAGGAACTGCGCGCCGCCGAGATGAAGGTCCTCGGCATCGATTTCAGCCCCGAGGCGGTGCGCCATGCCCGAGCCGAAGGGTTCGACGTTCAATATGGCGACGCCACCGATCCCGAATTCCTCGCCCATGTGCCGTTGGATGGGGTCCGTTGGGCGATTTCGGCGGTGCCCGAACACGATACGGGCATCAGCCATGATGACCCGCGGCGTTCGCTGATTCGCTCGCTGATGGACCTCAAATTCAGCGGGCATATCGCGGTGGCCGCGCACAATGACGAGACGGCGCAGCGTCTCGGCGACGCCGGGGCCAGTTTGGTGCTGACGCCGTTCCGCGACGCGGCGGCACACGCGGCGGCCTTGATCGCCGACGACAGTGCCCGGCCTCTGCAAGCGGCTGACGATCCCGAAGGACAGAAGGAGTTGCCCGCATGAGCCCCGAGACCTCGCCCACGGCGGCGCCGTTCCGCCGCGTGCTCGCCGTCAACGATCTGAGCGAAACCGACGCGCAGGTGCTGCGCCTGGCGCAGCGCTTGGTAAAGGATACTGGCGCCGGTCTCTCGGTGCTGGCCGCCATCGACAAGCGCGATGAAATTCACCACGCCGCCCGGTTCGGGCACGCATCCGAGGCGCATGTGCGCCGGGACATCGTCGATGCGATACGAAAGATCCTTGAGGCGCAATTGGCGGAGAGCGACCTCGGCGATGGCGTCGGGCACAGCGTCAGCGTCGGCAAACCGTTCTTGGACATCATCCATCAGGTGCTGAACGAGGACCATGACCTGGTCATCAAGGCGGCGGAGACCATCGGCGACCCGGCGCTGCCGGTGTTCGCCAGCACCGATCAGCACTTGCTCAGGAAATGCCCTTGCCCGGTGTGGCTGGTGAACCCGGATCGCCGCGACCGTGCGCGCTCGGTATTGGCCGCGGTCGATATCGATACCTTCTCCGCGAGCGAGCCGGAGACCATGACGGCGCTGAACACGACGATCCTGGAAACCGCCGCGCGGTTGGCGCTGTTCGAGGGAGCGGCCTTGCACGTGCTGCATGTTTGGGACGCGCCGGCGGCTGGGATGGCCCGCCTGTTCGCCGCCGAGCAAGACAGCGTCGGCGACTATGTGCGCGACTACAAGGCGCAGCACCAACGTGCGCTGGACGCGCTCGTCGCCGACGTCCGGGAGAACATCGGCGCCACGACGTTCGATACCCTGCGCCTCACGCAGCACCTGTCGCAGGGGGAGGCGCGCGACGTGATCCCGTCCCGGCTGCGCGGGCTCGGCATCGACGTCTTGGTGCTCGGCACCGTGGCACGGACAGGCATTCCGGGGCTGATCATCGGCAACACGGCGGAGGATATCCTCAACACCGTGACCTGCGAGGTGGTGACCGTGAAACCGCCCGGCTACGTCAGTCCCGTCGCTGGCGGTTGATTTCCCGACCGTCAGAAAAAAAATCACATGAATAGCCCACTATTGACGCAGATCAATGCGATCCTCCTGCGCGTCCCTTTAGTGTGAGCGCTCAAAACAACGAACAAACAGGGAAACACCACAATGGCAACGCAAGTCGAAAAATCCAAGAAGACGCCGAAGAAGCCGACGACTGCTGGGAGTCCGTCAACGCCTTCGGCCGTATCCAACCCGTTTCCGCTCAAGGATATGGAGCGGTACATGGACGGTATGTTCGATACCTGGCGCGGCATGATGCATTCGTTCATGCACGCGGCGGACGGCAATGGGCAAGGCGCGAAACCACCGCTGGATTTGGAGCAGTGGCAGCGCCAGACCGACAATTATTTCGCCGATGTGCAGCGCCGCTGGGCGGAAATCGCCAAACTGACGCCGCTGTCCATGTTCAACCCGATGACCCGGTTGATGGCGCCGCAATTCGACCTCAGCGACCAAGGCGATCATTACATGGTGTCGGGCGCCGTGCCCGGCCTCGATGTGGAAGACCTGTCGGTGGAGATCGACGGGCACATGCTCTGCATTTCCGGCCAACACAGCGAACAGGCTGGTACATATGATGGTCCGGCCGCCTTCAGCCTGTCGCACACGGGCATGTTCTCGCAGACCGTGTGCCTGCCCGCAGATGCCTACATCGATGGCATCGACGCCACGGTGAGCAAGGGCGTGCTGACCATTCGCCTCGAGAAAGACAAGACAGTCTCGGGAACTTCCAAGTCCATCCCGGTCAACCGGGACTAAAAGTTCGCTCTCCTGGTCCCCGCCTTCGGGCGGGGGCCATCTTTTTTGCACCGAACTGCACCGGCAATAACCCTTGAATTTTCAGGGGTTTGGCCCACATGATTCCTGCGACACGGCGACAATGCCGGGCACGGGATCAACCGATATGGCGTCCAACAACGGAAAATGGTTACGCTTCGGCGCACTTTTGGCGCTGGCTGCCGTGCTGCTGTGGGGCACCCACGACCGCTGGGGCGGCTGGCTGGCCAACGCCAACGCCCCGGCGACGGCCCAGAAACCGGCCGGTGGCGAGCGCAAGGCAGGCGGAAACCGGGGCGTTCCGGTGATTGTCGATGCCGCCGGCGAGGCGCCGGACTCTGTGTCTTTGGATGCCATTGGCACCGCGCGGGCGGCCCGGCACGTGGTGCTGTTCCCCGAAACCGAGGGCGAAATCGTGGCCTTCCCGGTCGCGAGCGGTGCCCAGGTCGCGCGCGGGGATGTGCTGCTCAGGTTGGATTCCCGCAATGCCGCGCTGGCGGTGCGGGTTGCCGAGACCCGGGTCAAGGAAGCGGAGAGCGCGCTCGCCCGCGCCCGCCAGTTACGCGCCAACAACGTGCGCTCGGCGGCCAATGTGGAGGACGCCGAGTTCGTCCTGGAACGCACCCAGCTGGAATTGGCGCAGGCCCGCGAGGCGCTGGCCGACCGAACGCTCCGGGCCCCGTTCGACGGTATTGTCGGCATCCCCAAGGTAGAGGCCGGCGACCGGGTCGACGTCGAGACCGAGATCATCACCATCGACGACCGCACCAGCCTGTTGGTCGAGGTCGAGGTTGCCGAACGGTATCTGGCGCGCCTTTCCGTCGGCATGCAGGTCACCGCGCGCACCCCGACGTTTCCGGACGCCCCGGTCGACGGCGAGGTCGTGAAGATCGACAGCCGGGTCGATCCGGTCTCGCGCACGGTGCTGGTCCGCGCCGCGTTCGATAACCCCGACGACAGTCTTCGGCCGGGAATGTCGTTTTTCGTCAACATGCAGTTGCCGGGCCCAACGTATCCGAGCGTGCCGGAACTGGCGCTGCAATGGCGCGACGGTGAAAGTTATATTTGGAAGATCGTGGACGGCGCAGCTGTCCGCACCGCGGTCACGGCGAAGCGGCGGCTCAACGATCAGGTCCTGGTCGAAGGTGACGTGCGGCCTGGCGATCTGGTGGTCGTCGAGGGTGTTCAGCGTCTGCGCAATGGGCGGACGGTGTCCCTGGTCGGCGAGAGCGGGGGGTCCTGATGTCGACATCGTCGGATTATTCGGCCACGGCCAACGACTTGCCGGGTCTCAGCGTCCGGCGTCCTTGGCTCGCCGTGGTGCTCAATTTGCTGATCATCGTTGCCGGTTTCGGCGCGTTGTTGGGGGTCGAGGTCCGTGAACTGCCGGACGTCGACCGGCCGATCGTCACCGTGCGCGCCGAATATCCCGGCGCATCGCCGGAAACCATGGACGCCGAGGTCACCAGCATCGTCGAGGCCGCCGTGGCGCGGGTCAACGGCGTCAAGGAAGTGCGTTCGTCCAGCGAAGAAAACAACTTCCGCATGCGGGCGATCTTCAGCCCCGATGTGGATCTGATCGACGCCGCCAACGACGTTCGCGAGGCCGTCAGCCGGGTCGAGAGGCAGTTGCCCGCCGCGGTCGAGAACCTGACCGTGATCAAGGCCGACGCCGATGCCAGCTCGGTGGTGCGGCTCGCGGTGTGGAGCGATGCGCTCCGCATCGACGAGTTGACCAAGCTTGCCCGCGATCAGGTAATCCCGGCACTGATCTCCGTCGATGGGGTCGCCGACGTCACAGTGTTCGGCGATCAGGAGCGGGTGCTTCGGGTGAAGCTCGATCCGCTTCGCTTGGCATCGCACGGCCTATCCGTGGCCGATGTCGCGCGGGTCATGGAGAATGCCCGCTACGACGTGCCCGCCGGCAGCTTCAAATCCAGCGAGCAAGAGGTCCTGGTCCGGGCCAATGCATCGGTGATTTCGCCGGAAAGGATCGAGAACCTGATCGTTCGTGATCCGGTGCGGATCGGCGACGTGGCGTCCGTGTTTTATGCGCCCGCCGAGGCCGAGAGCTGGGTCCGGCTGGACGGGAGGCAGGTGTTGAGCCTCGGCGTGATCCGCCAAGCCGGCTCCAACACCATCGAAATCGCCGACGGGGTCGCGCGCGCCGTCGATCTGTTGCGGCTGCAGGTGCCGCACCTGCGCTTGGAGACCATTTCCGACGACAGCCGTTTCATCAAGAGCGCCATCGCCGAACTGCTGACCACGCTCAGCCTCGCGATCATGATCGTGGTTGGGGTCATCGCCTTGTTCACGGGACAGTGGCGTGCGGCGGCAATCCCGGTGGTCGCGATTCCGGTGGCGCTGATCGGGTCCTTGGCGGCGATCTGGATGCTGGGCTTTTCCGTTAACCTCATCACCTTGCTGGCGATGGTGCTGGCGACAGGCGTGGTGGTCGACGACGCCATCGTGGTGCTGGAGAACATCCAGCGCCAACGGGCCCAGGGGATCAAAGCGCGCGCGTCGGCGGTGCTCGGCACCCGGCAAGTGTTCTTCGCCGTGATCGCCACCACGGCGACATTGATTTCCGTCTTCATTCCGATCTCGTTCCTGCCGTCGCAGGCCGGCAAGCTGTTCCAGGAGTTCGGTTATGTGCTCGCGGTGACGGTGGCGATCTCCTCGTTCGTCGCGTTGACGTTGGTGCCGATGCTGGCGTCGAAATTGCCGGACCGGACGTCGGGCACGGATGGGGGCGGCGGCCCCCGGCCGCTGCACCGGCTGGGCGGCGTGTTGAAGCGCGTTTACGAAGCACCGCTCGACCTCGTGCTGCGGCGTCCGATCCTGATCTTGGTCGCTTGCGGGGCGGTGATCGGCGGCGCCTATACGACCCACGGCACCTTGGACGAGGAACTGGTGCCGCCCGAAGACCGGGGCAATATCACGGTGCGGTTGACGGGCCCCGACGGCGTCGGGCTGCCGTTCACCGATCGCCAGGTGGAGCGGGTCGAGGCGATCATGCGTCCGTACGTTGAACAGGGTGTCGTCGAGCGGTTGTTCACCATCACCGGGCGCTGGGATCTGAACCGGGGCAGCATCGACGCCCCTTTGATCGACTGGGACGCCCGCGAGATCGGCGAGGGGGATATTGCCCGCGCCGTGAACCGGGAGTTGCGCAGCCTGCCGGGTGCCCGGGCGCGGGTGCGGCGCGGCAACAGCCTTAACCTCCGCAATGCCGATGGCGGTCTGGAGTTCGCCCTGATCGGCCCCAACTACGACGCCATCTTCGACGCCACCGGCGGTTTTGTGCGCGAACTGGAAGAAGCTGTGCCGTGGCTTTCCAACATGCGGATCGAGTTCCGCGCCACCCAGCCGGAATTGTCCATCGACATCGACCGCCGTCGGGCGACCGACCTCGGTGTCGATATCGCCGATCTCGCGACCACGATCCAGGTTCTGGTCGACGAATTCGAGGTAGCGGAACTGACGGTCGACGACGAGGCCGTGCCGATCATGTTGCAGGCCGCCGACGGCGCGGTGCGGCAACCGGACGATATTGCCAATCTGTATGTGACCGCGGCGGAGGGGCGTCTGGTGCCGCTGTCGCAATTGGTGACGTTCTCGGAAACCTCGGTCGCCGCCGAATTGGACCGGCATGCGCAACGCCGCGCCATCGAGGTGGATGCCGACGTCGCCGAGGGTCGGACGCTGCGCGACGCCATCGACGCGGTACGCGCGGTCGCCGTCGATACCCTGCCGCCGGACGTCGGATTGATCTTCCTGGGCGAAGCCAAAGCGCTGGAGGAAACGTCGCACGATCTGGCGATCACGTTCCTGATCGCCTTCGTCGTCGTGTTCCTGGTGCTGATCGCGCAATTCGAAAGCGTAACCAGCGCGGCGGTGGTGATGGTGACGGTGCCGCTGGGTATTTGCGCCGCCGTCTTTGCCCTGGCGCTGACCGGCACGTCGCTCAATATCTATTCGCAGATCGGGGTGTTGATGCTGATCGGGATTATGGCGAAGAACGCGATCCTGATGGTGGAATTTGCCGATCAACTCCGCAGCGATGGTGTGGAGGCGTTGGCCGCAGCACGCGAGGCATCGTTGGTGCGCTTCCGGCCGATCATGATGACCATGGTCTCGACCGTCCTGGCCGGCCTGCCGCTGATCCTCGGCAGCGGCGCCGGGGCGGAATCCCGGACGGCCATCGGTTGGGTTGTGTTCGGCGGTCTCGGGCTTGCCGCGGTCATCACGTTGTTCGTCACGCCGGTGGTGTACGCCAAGGTGGCGCCGCTTTCGAAGCCGCGTGCGGCGGGCACCCGACGTCTGCAAGAGGAACTCGCCGACGCGGCGGCGGCGAAATCACCGGCGGAGTAGTCGCTCCGATCCCGCCTCCGCGAGGGTGACGTGCTGTTGACTAAAACGTCTCGACGAACGGGCGCAGCTCCATCTCCCAGGTCCACGTCGAGCGGTCCTGGTTGTGCATGGCGAAGTACGCCGCTGCGATTTCGTCCGGGTGCAGCTTGTTGGGATTGGCCGCATCGTCGCTCTCGCCGATCTGACCGTCGATGACGAAGTGCCCGACGTGGATGCCCTGCGGCGCCAATTCCCGCGCCATGCTCTGGGCCAGACCGCGCAGCGCGAACTTGCCCATCGCGAACACAGCTGAGTTCTTGTACCCCTTCACACTGGCCGACGCGCCCGTAAACAGGATCGAGCCCGACGAGCGCGGCAGCATCACCGCCGCTGCCCGCCGGCCGACGAGGAATCCGCCGTAGGCGCTGATGTGGATGGCATCCAGCGCCGCGTTCGGGTCTATCTCGGCGATGGGGCCGGGTGCACGTTTCGACGGATTGTAGACCACCAGGTCCGGCACCCCGTGTTCCGACAATGCCCAATCGAACAGGTCGTCGACATCGCCGGGGGCGGCTGCATTGCATGCCTTGGCCGCGCCGCCTGTTTCTTGAACCAATAGGTCGAGTTTTTCGACGTTCCGCGCCGCCAGCAATGGTTTCATGCCGTCGGCGGCGGCACGCCGTGCCAGCGAGGCGCTCAATCCTGATCCTGCGCCGACGATCAGCGCAACCTTGTTCGATGACATTTGAATACAACCTCCGTATTTGCCGCACTTGCCGCTCCCATGTGTGTAACGCAGAATGCGACAGTTCAATCCTTAATTGATTTCTTGCCCGTATCACGAACGTAAGCGGCATCACGCCGCACAAGGAAACCGCGTGCTAAACGACATCCCTCCGTCTCTGCTGGCGCTCACAGCCGGGTTTCTGTTCGCCTGCGGCAGCCAGATTCAAAACTTGGGTGTCCAAACCTTGGACTCACGGGCCGGGACGATGATGTCGATCGGTACCAACGCCCTGATCTTCTGGATCGCGGCGCCGTTCTTCATCGATTTCTCTCATTTCGTACATCCGGCGATGCTGATTTTCGCAGCACTTGGTCTCATCCGACCGGCAGTGTCGGCGAACCTTGCGGTGATGGGGATCAAAATGCTCGGCCCGACGTTGACCACGACGCTCAGCGCCACGTCGCCCCTCTTTGGGGCGGCATTCGGAATTCTGATCCTCGGCGAATTGCTGACGTGGCAAATCGCCGTCGGGACCATGGGGATCATCCTGGCGGTTCTGGCGCTGACACGGCGCGGCGGCAAAGTCCCGGCAACTTGGCCGCTGTGGGCGCTTGCGCTGCCGATTGGTGCGGCGTTCATCCGGTCGGTCGGGCATGGTGTCACCAAGGTCGGTATGGAATGGATTCCCGATCCGTTATTCGCGGGCCTGGTGGGTGCAACGGTGTCGTTCATTGTCACCTTCACCCTTTGGGCCAGGAGCAAAGACCGTCCGACCATTGATCTCGCGTTACCGGGGCCGCGCTGGTTCCTGTTCGCCGGTATCTTCTTCGGCGTCGCCATTTTGTGCCTGAATACGGCGCTTTTGAACGGCGAGGTGATTACTGTGGTCCCCCTCGTCGCCGCATCGCCCGTGTTTTCGATGCTGCTCAGCATTTTCGTGTTCCGCCGCGAGATCTTGTCGCTGCGGATCGTGGCCGCGGTATTTATCGTGATGCCGTCGGTGGTGTTGATCGCGTTGAGCCACTAGGGCCCGGCGCCGTTACCGGAACTTTTTCGCCAACAACGTATCCAGGGAAATGGCGCCGCCGCCTTTGACCGCCAGATACGCCAGTGGGAACAGCCAGAACAGGCGTTGATCGGCGATGATGGCGTCGGGGAAGCGGTCGAACAGAGCGCCAACGCTCTTTGGCTCCAAACCGTGGAATTGGATGTCG
This sequence comes from Rhodospirillales bacterium, assembly GCA_965601835.1. Classification (GTDB taxonomy): domain Bacteria; phylum Pseudomonadota; class Alphaproteobacteria; order Rhodospirillales; family Casp-alpha2; genus UBA4479. The sequence goes on along the minus strand of OZ271842.1, from coordinate 1,943,499 downwards.
ACGAAGCTCAGCACAACGATAAACCCGATCATCGCCACGCTGGCAGCACGGGTGAACAGGCCGATCAGGATCAGCACCGGCAGGATGAACTCCGTGTAGGTGCCGAGGAAGACGATAATCTTCCAGGGGAAAAAGGCGATCTGCGACGGATCGTAACTGGCCGCTTCGGCAATCGGCGGCAGGATCTGTGCGTAAGCGCCAACGGAAATCGAGAACAGCCCGCCGTCGAGCTTGGTCATCGCCGAGTTCAAGAACCACAGCATGGTCGCCGACGAAAAGATCAGCCGTGCGCTCAGGCCTAAGAACCAATCCCCGGCAATTCGGTTGACGAGATCGAAGACCTTGTCGTGAAGGCCGGTGATGACATTGATGATCGACATAACAACACCCCTGTTACGTGGGCGGTCCCGCCGCCGACGCTAAATGGTATCAAACGTTCAGTCCGACGACGCAGCCCGCCGCGAACACATTGGTAAGATGAAACGACGGATCGGCGCCGTCGTGTGCGGCGACCGCGTCCAGCGCCTCGGTGAGCGGCGCATCGGCCCGCAGCGCGGTGATGAAATCCAGCGCCGCGGCGTCGACGGTCCTGACGGTCACGTCCATCTCCGGGCGGACGATCAGCGCATATTCCGGGCCGGGCGGCACGTCGTCCAGCGCCGGTGTGCACGTGTCTTGATGCGCTTGCCAGATGCTGACGACTGGATGGGGCGAGGCGAGGGTGCGAATGCTTGGGTGCAGGGTCAGTCGCGCGCGCTCCACGTCGTCGGCTCCAAGCGAGGCCAGCACGCCGATCGCCAGCGGTTGCGCATCGGCGGCGTGATAGGCATCCAGCCAGGCCCGCTCCAATCGCGCGACGTCAGCGAGAAACGGCACGGCCTGCGCCGGCGCAAAGCCGTCGATGAAATCGGCGAACCCGTCGCCGTACTGCATCAACATCGGCGCCGCCGGCAGGTCTTGGCGGATATAGACGCCCGCCATGGCGGCAAAGAACTCGTCGCCGACCAGCGCTTTGACCACCGGGTAGGTGTCCGCCAGCGCGTCGGTCAGGCTGACCATGACATTGTTCCGATAGACATCAAAGCGCCCATGGGCGGCCCTGATGCCGTCCGGCACCGGCAGGCCCGGATCTGTCACGGCGCGGGCGTATTCTGATTGCAGTTCAGGCCACATGTCTGTCCGCCGCCGCGTACTTGGAGAGGATCGTCTCGATCCGTGTGACTTCGTCGAACAGCACCGGCCAATCGGGAACGTCATTGTCCCACTCGATCAGGCTCGGCAGCGGTCCGGTCACTTCGAGCACCTGCTCAAACAGGTCGATCACCGGGTCGATGGCGATGCCGTTATGGGCGTCGACCAAAAGGCGCGCGCCGGTGTCGTCGGTGGTCTCGAGGTGCCCTGCAAGGTGGATCTCCTGCACCCGGTTCAACGGAAACCGGGCCAAGTAGTCGTGCGCGTCCCAGCCGTGATTGACGGCAGAGACGTAGACATTATTGACGTCGAGCAACAGGCAGCAGCCGCTCCGCTTGGCGACTTCGGCGATGAAGTCGACCTCGTCCCAGGTGCTCTCGTCGAAACGGATGTAGGTCGATGGATTTTCCAAAAGCATTTGCCGGTGCAGGGTCGTCTGCACCCGGTCGATATGGTCGACCACGGTCGACAAGGTCTCATCGGTATAGGGCACCGCCAACAAGTCGTTGTAATACCCCGCGGTATGCGTCGACCAGGCTAGGTGCTCGGAGAACAGTTCCGGCTCGTAGCGGTCGCAGAGGACCTTCAATCGATCGAGGTGATCCGCGTTCAAGTCGCCGGCACCGCCGATCGACAGCCCGACCCCGTGGATCGAGAGCCCGTAATCTTCGCGGATCTTGCTGAGTTGGGCGTGCGGCGGTCCGCCGGCGCCCATATAGTTTTCGGCGTGGACTTCGAAAAATCCGATGTCCGGCGCCGTTTCGAGGATGGCAGGGAAGTGGCCGGCTTTGAAGCCGGCCCCCGCGCGTTTCGGCATGTGATCCATGATGCGCTACCTTCCCCCCATGATCCCGATAGAAGCGGCTTAGCTCGGGTTGTCGCGATCCAACGGTTGCAGCGAGCCGACCCGGTCGCCTTCGACTTTCATCGTGGTGCAGGTGCCTTTCGGAACCATTTTCCAAGCGTTGCCTTGCCAATCGACGGTCGAGCTGCCGGCGCAGGTCGTGCCCGGGCCCGCTTTGCAATCGTTCTGACCGGCTTTGGAGATGCCGTAGCACTTTTCGTTGGCGGCGTGGGCGACGTCCGGCGTCATCAGGGCGGAACCGGCAACGGCGAGGGCGCCGGCAACGACGGCGGCGGTGGTGAAGGAACGTTTCATGGGTGTGTCTCCTGGTTTGAATCTGTGTATCCCGCGATCCCCTCGGGACCGCACAAACACCAAACCACGATCCGATTTCGATTTGAAATCACACCCCGTCACGTCAATGTGAGGCGTCCGTTATTCCGACGGCTCATCGCCGAAATGGATCGGCGGCGTGAACAGCTCGCCCCGCTTCCAGCCCACCGGCGCGACGATCTCGCCGTCCCAAACTTCAAATTCCACGCCGCACTCGGCAAACATCTCCTGTGTCTTTGGATGAGCATCACGCGGGTCGGCGGCCCAAGGCGCGTGGATCACCACCTTGGAGATGCCGGCCTGGATGATGGCCCGGGCGCAGGCCTCGCACGGGGTGCGGAGCGTGTACATGACACAGCCGCGCAGGGATACGCCGATCCGCACCGCATTGAAGATCGCATTGCGCTCCGCGTGCTCGAACCAGAAGTCTTTTTCCGGTTTTTCCTGGCGTGCCGGATTGAAATCGTCGAGCCCGCGCGGAAATCCGTTATAGCCGGTGGAGCGGATCTCGTTGTCCGGCCCCACGACCACGGCGCCGATCTTGGTGCGGTCGTCCTTCGACGCCCTCGCGACCACGTACGCCATGGTCATGAAGATCGCCTCGTGTTTGGCCGCTTTCACGCGCTGTCGCCACGCAGTTTTTTCTGGATCATCAGCAAATCCCGCCATGCCTCGCGCTTCTTGATCGGGGTCCGCAGAAGATAGGCGGGGTGAAACAACGCAGTGGCGGCGATCGGTGCCGCTAGGCGTGATGTTTGGAACGTATACCACTTCCCGCGAAGACGGCTGATACCTTGGGTCTCGCCCAGCAAGGTATGCGCCGATGGCGCGCCGACGCAGACCAGCACATCGGGATCGACGATTTCGATGAGCCGCTCGATGAACGGCTTGCAGACGGCCGCTTCTTGCGTCGTCGGCGTGCGGTTGCCCGGCGGCCGCCAGAACACGGTATTGGATATCAGCGCCTCGGCGCGCTCGATCCCGATGCTGGCCAGCATCGCATTCAATAATTGACCGCTGGGCCCGACGAAGGGCAGGCCTTGCCGGTCTTCCTCGGCGCCCGGCGCTTCGCCGACCAGCATCAGTTTCGCATCCGACGGTCCGTCGGCGAAACAGAGGTTGGTCGCCGTTCTCTTCAATGCGCAGCCGTCGAAGGCCTCGAGGGCCGCGCGCAGCGTGTCCACGGTTTTCGCCTCGCCAGCCATTTCCACGGCGGTCTTGAGTTGCAATTCACTGTCGACATCCTGGGGCGTGACCTTGGCGCCGCGGGTCGGCGGCGGCGCGACGTCGGTGTCTACAGGCACTTGACTGACCCTGGGAGGATCATCCGCCGCGAGTGCCGTCGGCGGTGCCTGCAGCCGGTTTACCGGCGCATCGGCGACGCATTCGTCGATGCCCATGTCGACGTGCCATTGCAGCGTGGCGGCGAGACTGTGCGGGTCGGTCATGTCCGCACGCTAGCATACGGCCTGGGCCGGGAAAACGGTGGCGAGCCGGGACCTTGTGTGCGTTAGGGATTTATGAATACTCGCCGCCCTAATACCGAAGATCGGTAACGCCTGTCGCAACCTCGACCACGAGTTCTATGACGCTCACACCTATGAGAATCGGTCTCGCCCACGAATGCCTGTCGGCGTTCAATCGGCGGCTGGTCGATCATATTCAAAGTCTCGAGGATGAACTGGGGCGTAAGCCCGGGTGGTCCGATTTCGAGATGATGGACCTATATGGCATGGCGCATTCCATGGTTGTTCGCGACGTGCTCGATGGCGGCCGGGACTACCGTATCCGATTTTGGGGTACGAGAATGACCGAAGCCTTGGAGTTCGAGGCGACGGGTAAAACCCTTCGCGATTTTAGGCCGCCGGAGATGACCAAGATCGTGCGCGCCCGCTACGACGAGATGGTGTCGACCGGACGGTCCTGGGTCGTCGCCGGCAAGCTGCGCTATGTGCCGAACAAGAGCTACCAAACTTTCGAAGTTGTGCACTTGCCGCTGTTCGATTCTGCGGAAGAGGTCTCGCACATCGTCTCGTCTTACGACTGGAACTTTGCCGACGGATCGTCGTAATGCGCCGGTCCATCGGTCGCAGGGATTACTTGAGTACCACTGGAGTATTAGGAGTTTATGCCGCACAGGATCATAGGATACGCAGACCAATGTCATTCTCCCTCAAACCGGATTTTGGTCGAGCACCTGCGCGAACTTGAAGATGGCCTTGGGCGTAAGCCAAGGTGGTCGGACGTCGACATGATGGATCTGTACAAGATTGCCCATTCCATGGTGGTCCGGGATGTCGTTGACCGGGGCCGGGATTATCATATTCGTTACTGGGGATCGGAAATGACCGAAGCATTTGGGTTCGACGGTACGGGAAAATGCGTCCGTGATCTTGTGCCCGAAACGCTGCGGGATAGCGCTGTGGCGCTCTACGACGAGATCGTGGCGACGGCCCGGTCTTTTACCATCGTCGGGTCGGTCATCCACGTACCGAACAAGGAACACAAAACGTTCGAGGTCGTGGACATGCCGTTGTGGGACGTGTCCGGAAACGTGTCGAATATCGTATCGGCATACGATTGGAGTTACAGTGGAGACGACGCCATTCGTTCCGGGTGAGGCAGGCCGCGTCGATGAAACGGCGGATTTTGACAAGTTATTAGCGCTCCAACATAAAGAACTTTCAGGCGAAGCGAATAGGATTGGTGATGATGAGCGACACCGAAGCCGTCGAACGCGAAAGCATGGAACTGGACGTGGTTATCGTCGGTGCCGGACCGGCAGGTCTGTCGGCGGCGATCCGTCTGATGCAGTTGGCGCAGGAACATGAGCAGGAACTGACGGTCTGTGTCGTCGAGAAAGGCTCCGAGGTTGGCGCGCATATCCTCTCCGGCGCCGTCGTTGATCCGATTGCCTTGAACGAATTGATACCCGGTTGGAAAGACCAAGGCGCGCCCATGGGCGTGCCGGTCACGGATAACCAGCATTGGGTGCTCTCGGAAGCGGGCAAGACCGCGTTGCCGCATATCTTCATGCCACCGTTGATGAGCAACGATGGCTGTTACACCTTGTCGCTCGGCAACTTGGTGCGTTGGCTCGGCGAACAGGCCGAGGCCATGGGCGTCGAGGTGTATCCCGGGTTCGCTGCCGCCGAAGTCCTCTATCACGACGACGGTTCGGTCAAAGGGATCGCGACGGGGGACATGGGGCGGCTCCGCGACGGCAGCCAGGGACCCAACTTCGAACCGGGTATGGAACTGCACGCCAAATACACGTTCTTTGCCGAAGGTTGCCGCGGCCACCTGTCGAAGTCTTTAGAGGCGCAGTTCGGCCTTCGCGAGGGCCGCGATCCGCAGACCTATGGTATCGGCATCAAGGAATTGTGGGACGTGGCCCCGGAGAACCACAAGGAAGGCACCGTCATCCATACCCAGGGCTGGCCGCTCAGCGATTGTGCCGGCGGCGGCTTCATCTATCACCAAGAAAACAACCAGATCGCCATCGGGTTCGTGGTGACCTTGGATTACGAGAACCCGCACCTTTCGCCCTACGACGAAATGCAACGGTACAAGATGCATCCCGCCATCAAACCGATGTTGGAGGGTGGGCGCCGCGTCGCCTACGGTGCCCGCGCAATCAACGAAGGTGGGTTGCAATCCGTGCCGAAACTGGCGTTTCCGGGGGGTGCCCTGATCGGCTGTGCGGCGGGGTTCGTCAACGTGCCGCGCATCAAGGGTTCGCATAACGCCATGAAGACCGGCATGTTGGCTGCCGAAAGCGCGTTCGTCGCCATCAAGGACGGGCGCGCCAATGACGAGTTGGCGGATTTCGAGCCGTCCTTCCGCGCGTCTTGGGTTTACAAGGATCTGCACAAGGTGCGTAACGCGCGCCCGGCCCTCAGCAAGTTTGGCCTCAAGCTCGGCACGATCTATGCCGGTCTGGATATGTGGCTGAACAATCTTGGGCTCGGCTTCCTGGTGCCGTGGACCTTCAATAACCACAGTGATCACGACCGTCTGAAACCGGCGGCCGACATGCCGAAAATCGACTATCCGAAACCGGACGGGGTGATCACCTTCGATAAGCTGACCAGTGTCTCGTTCTCGGCCACCAACCACGAGGAAGACCAGCCCGTGCATCTGACGCTGAAAGACGACAGCGTCCCGGTGGCGACGAATCTCGCACTCTACGACGGGCCGGAAAACCGGTTCTGCCCGGCAGGTGTCTATGAGTATGTCGCCGATGAAGAGGCGGGGGCAGGGGCCATGCGCCTGCAGATCAACGCGCAGAACTGCGTGCACTGCAAAACCTGCGACATCAAGGACCCGACCCAGAACATCCACTGGGTGGTGCCCGAAGGCGGCGGCGGCCCGAACTATCCGAATATGTGAGGGGTGGTTCTCCGAGAGTTCCTTCTCCCCCGGGGAGAAGGACAGGATGAGGGGACCGGTCGTCCCGCGAATGCGTTTTTATGACCATCCCCTCACCCCGGCCCTCTCCCCGAGGGAGAGGGAGAGGGGTGGTCGGATTCAACATCTGGCCTATCCACAGGGCGCACACCCGCGCATCTTGCGGCGATTCTACGGGTCAGGTATATTGACCTAATTAAAGACGAGGGTGTCGTCCTTTGACGCATAAAATCTTGAGGGGATGGCTGGCGCGAACCATCGCGGCGGCAACGGTAGGGATTCTGGCATTTTCGCCAATGGAGTCGCTGCGCGCGGACGGTGCGCACGATGCCGACCTGGCATTGATTACGCCCTCCGGTCTCAAATCCGACCTCCCCAAAATTCTGAGCGCCGCCGACATCGACCTCTATCAGCGCATCTTCGCGGTACAGGAGAGCGGCCAGTGGCGCGCCGCCGACGGACTGATCGCGCAGCTCGACAACGATGTTCTGATGGGACACGTGATGTTCCAGCGTTACATGCATCCCCGTAAATACCGCTCCAAATACAAGGAGCTTCGCGACTGGATGGCGGATTACGCCGACCATCCGGGGGCGACGCGGGTTCACAAACTGGCGCTCAAACGGCGGCCGAAGAATTGGAAGTATCCGGCCAAGCCCGAGCGTCTGCGGGTTTCGGGTGCGCTGCAGGTGCAGCCGTCCTTCAAGCGTCTGCATATTCCGGGCCGCAAGCTGTCGACGGCGCAGCGGCGCGAGGCCCGGTCGATCCGCAACAAGATCCGCCGGGCGCTGCGGCGCGGGCACACCTTGGTCGCCAAGCGGCTCATTCAGCAAAAGCGCACGCAGCAATTGCTGTCGGCGGCGCAATTCGACAATGCGCGGGCCGGTTTGGCCAAGGGGTACTTCATCGACGGTCGCGACGAGTGGGCGTTGGAATGGGTGCTGCCGGCGCTCGAACGCTCCGGCAAGTATCTGCCCGAGGGGCACTGGACCGCGGGCTTATTGCTGTGGCGGGCTGAACGATATGCCGAAGCGGCCAAGCACTTCCGGGCGGCCGCCGACAACCGGAATATCAGTGGTTGGATGCAATCGGCCACCGCGTTTTGGGCGGGCCGGGCGCTCACCGCGTCGGGGCAGCCCGAGAAAGTGCTCGACTATTTCGAACGCGCGGCGGCGCACCCGTATACCTTCTATGGTCTCCTGGCGACCCGCGTGCTGGGTCGCCCCATGCCGTTCACCTGGTCGCCGCCGGCGTTTCGCGGCACGACGTTGGCTGATCTGACCGGCAGTCCGCGTGGCAAGCGGGCCGTCGCCTTGATGCAGATCGGCGATTACATCCGCGCCGAGGCGGAGTTGAAGGAACTGATCCGCGGCGCCGACCGCCCGATGCTTGAGGGTATCCATGCGCTCGCGGCGCGCGGCAATATGGCGTCCCTATCGGTGCGGCTGGATACGTTGCTGTTCCCCGACGGAGGCGGCTACGACGGCGCGCGCTTCCCGATCCCGGATTACCGTCCGGCGGACGGCTTCAACGTCGACCGGGCGTTGATTTATGCGTTGATGCGCCAGGAAAGCCGCTTCAATCCCAAGGCCAAGAGCTGGGCCGGGGCGCGGGGCCTGATGCAGATAATGCCGGGCACGGCGCGGTTCGTGGCGCGGTCCACGGGCATGCATCTCGCCAACCGGGACAAGCTGTACACGCCCGAAACCAACATCGAATTGGGGCAGCGCTACATCGACATGTTGCTGGATGAACGGGATGTCTCCATGAACCTGTTCAAGCTGGCGGTGGCGTGGAACGGCGGGCCGGGGAATCTGCGGAAATGGAAACGCCGCACCAAGTATCAAGATGATCCGGTCTTCTTTATCGAGAGTATTCCGTCCTTCGAGACCAGGACCTTCGTCGAGCGGGTGCTCACCAACTATTGGATCTACCGCGACCGCTTCGGCCAGGATACGCCGTCCTTGGATGCCGTTGCGCGGGGGGAATGGCCATTGTATACCGCGCAGGACATACGCGGATCGGAGGTCGCGACCAATGCCCCTGTCGGACAAGAGAGAATTCAAACCCGTTAACATCGCCGTCCTGACGGTTTCGGACACCCGCACCCTGGACGACGATCGGTCGGGCGATACCCTTGCCGGGCGCTTGACCGACACCGGTCATACGCTGATCGACCGCAAGATCGTCAAGGACGACGCTGACCTGATCGCCGAGCGGTTCCGGGCGTGGGTTTCGGACCCCAGCGTCGATGTGGTGATCTCCACCGGCGGCACCGGGGTGACTGGCCGCGACGTGACGCCGGAAGCATTGGCGCAGGTGACGGATAAGGAAATCCCCGGTTTCGGGGAACTGTTCCGCTGGATCAGCTATCAGAAAATCGCCACCTCGACCGTGCAATCGCGGGCGACCGCGGCGGTGGCCGACGGCACCTATATCTTCGTGCTGCCCGGCTCGACCGGGGCGTGCAAGGACGCTTGGGACGAGATTCTGGTGCACCAACTCGACTACCGGCACATGCCATGCAACTTCGTCGAACTGATGCCGCGCCTGAACGAACACAAGGCGCCGAAGTGACGGGCATTCAATCCGTTCTCTTCGATATGGATGGCGTGCTTTACGCCTACGATTTCGAGAACCGGCTGAACCTGTTGGAGCAGGCGCTCGACGTCCCGAAAGAGAAGATCCGTGCCGAGATTTTCTCGTCGGGGTTCGAGAACGCCGCCGACGACGGCAGCATGGACAGCGACGCCTATATCGCCGGCATCTCGGAACGCCTCGGCGTCGAGGTGCGGCCGGGTCAGTGGATCGCGGCGCGGAAATGGGCGATGGCGCCGGAGCCGCCGATGATCGATATGGCGCGGGATCTCAAAACTCGTCTCGAAATCGCCATGCTCACCAACAACAATACCCTGACCGCTGAACATTTGGCCGAGCTGGCGCCGGAACTGCCCGACCTGTTCGGCGAGCGGCTGTTCGTGTCGGCCGTATTCGGTGGCGGTAAAGACCATCCGGAGACGTTCACCCGGCTGCTGGGTGATCTCGGCTGGACACCGGGCGGTACGCTGTTCGTCGACGACAACGCCGATTACATCGCGAGCGCCGCGCAAGCGGGTCTGGTGACGCATCTGTTTACGGACGTCGGGGCGTTTCGGGCGGCGTTGGCGAAATTCGGATTGATCTAGCCGGCGCGGCCTTCCAGCAGATCCTTATCCGTCAGCAGTGCGTCTGCCATGAAATCCATGAAGGCGCGGACCCTTGCTGTGCGGCGCAGATCTTCGTGGGTCAGTAACCAAAGCGCGCTGCCCGCCCCCTCGATCGGTCCCGCCAATCGGATGAAGTCGGGGTCCGGATCGCCCATGAAACACGGCAGAATGCAGGCGCCGATCCCAGCCTTGGCGGCGGTGTAGACCCCATCCAGGCTGTTGGCCCGAAGCGTCACCGGGGCGGTCGCGTGTTCCGTCCGGAACCACGTCGCGGCGGCCAAATGCGACAGCGTCTCGTCCACCGTTACCCAACTGAGCGGGTCACGGTCCGGGTCGTGCGCTGTGCTGTAGGCGAGCGTTACATACGGCGCAAACGCGACCTCGCAGAGCTTGCGGCCGACCAGTGTGTCGGGTGGCTCCAGGGTTGGGCGGACGGCCACGTCGGCCTGGCGCTTCGACATGTTGAGGTTCTGATTGTCCAGCATCAGATCGAGCGCAATGCCCGGGTACGCTTGATGAAACGACATCAGATGCCGGCCCAGGATGTGCCGGCCGATGGTGTCGGTGGTGGTGACGGTGAGCGCGCCCTCGAGCGCCAGATCCTGCCCGGCGATGCGCCGGTCGAGACGCTCAATCTCCTGTTCCACCCGCTCGGCGGAGGCGCGCATTTCCTCGCCCGCAAGCGTCAGCGCATAGCCGTCGGCGAGGCGGTCGAACAGCCGAACGCCGAGCGTGTCTTCGAAGGTATTCAAGCGCCGGAACACGGTGGAATGGTTCACGCCCAGCGCCCGCGCCGCGCCGGCCAAGGTGCCTTCGCGGGCGATGGCGAGAAAGATTTTCAGATCGTCCCAGGACATGGACATGGGGGCGTTCTCCGGTGTTTTTATGTTTCTGGCTGCAGATTTTCCCGGCGCATTTTGCAGTTTGCAAAAATGCAAATATATTTTGCCAAATTTGCGTATCGCATTGCAAGAATGAAAATCATAGGTTCTTCCCAACGCCGGGGCGCGGTGCCCCGGCACAGATTTCAGAGTTTATGACAGACGAGAAGGACCAGACCCATGACCCCCATCAATACCCAGCCCTACGGCATTTTCACCCTGCGTGTGTCCCTCGGCATCCTGATGCTGGCGCACGGCTTGCTGCTGAAATACTTCACCTTCACCCTGGGCGGCACCGCCCAGTTCTTTGAGAGCATCGGCTATCCCGGCTTTTTGGCGTACGTCGTGTTCGCGGCCGAAACCCTCGGCGGCATCGCGCTGATCCTTGGGCTCCAGACCCGCCTCGTGGCCTTCGCCCTGGTGCCGATCATGGTCGGCGCGACCATGGTGCATGTGCCGAACGGCTGGCTGTTCAGCGCGCCCGGCGGTGGCTGGGAGTTCCCGGCGTTCCTGGCGGTGGCGATGGCCGTCCAAGGTCTGCTCGGCGCCGGCGCCTTCGCGCTGAGCAAGAAGGAATTCCCGCTGCCCCTGATCTCGGTCGGCAACGCGGAACCGCAGACCCAAAGCTGAGCCCTCTCGGCTCACCCCGGGACAGGTGCCCCACCGGTGCCTGTCCCATTTTCTTTGGCCCGTTTTCCTTGGCCCGATTCCGTTGAAAGGACCCCGACATGACCCAGCCCGCTCTTTTCGTGTCCCACGGCGCCCCGAGCATCGTGCTTGAGCCCAGCAGTGCGCGAACCTTCCTGCAGAAGTTGCAGCGCCTAGGCCAAGCCCCCGACGCCATCGTCGCCGTGTCGGCCCACTGGGAAACGAAGACCCCCGCCGTCAGCATCGCCGACCGGCCCGAGACCATTTACGATTTTGGCGGCTTCGACCCGGCCCTGCGCGAGATCGTCTACGCCGCCCCCGGCGCCCCTGATGCCGCCCGCAAGGTTGCGGCGCTGCTGGCGGAAGCCGGCTTCGGTCCGGTCGCCGAGGAGGCCCGCGGCCTCGACCACGGCGCGTGGGTGCCGCTGCATTTGGGTTTTCCCGGTGCCGATATCCCGGTCGCGCAGCTCTCGATCCAGCCGGATCGCGATCCCGCGTATCACTATCGCCTGGGCGAGGCGCTGAAGCCGCTCAGGGACGCTAACGTGCTGATCCTGGCGTCCGGCAGCCTGACCCATGATCTCAGCTCGTTCCGGGGGCGAGGCGTGGATGCGCCGCCGCCCGACTGGGTCACGGCGTTCGCCGACTGGATCGCCTGGGCGGTGGCCGAGGGGCGGATCGACGACCTGTTGGATTACCGCGCCCGGGCACCCTTCGCAGAGAGAAACCACCCGACCGACGAGCACCTGCTGCCGTTGTTCGTGGCGCTCGGCGCCGGGTCCAGCACCTGCCCGGGACGGCACCTGCACAAAAGCACGACGCATGGCGTACTGGCCATGGACGCCTTCGCGTTCGGGTGAGGGGTATCTCACTGTTTCGACGGCGTTCCTTCTCCCGCTGGGAGAAGGACAGGATGAGGGGTTTCTTTCGATAACGCCGGTGTGTGAAGGCTAACCCCCTCACCCTGGCCCTCTCCCCGAGGGAGAGGGAAGATGACCGCCGGGGCTTGCACGCATCGGAGCATGCCGTACGATCTCCGCAATAAAAGCCTCGGAGGACGCCATGCCCGAATTGCAGCTCGATCTCGAAACGCCCGACGGCAAGATGCCGACGTTCACCGTCTGGCCCGACGGCGACGGCCCGTTCCCGGCGATCGTGTTCTACATGGACGCGCCCGGCATCCGCGAGGAGTTGTACGACATGGCGCGGCGCATGTCGGCGGACGGGTACTATGTGATCCTGCCGGACCTGTTCTACCGCTGCGGCATTCTGCGCTTTCCGTTCCGCAACGAGCGCGTGGTGAAGATCTTCCGCACCGCCATGTCGATGATGACCAACGCCGACGTGATGCTCGATACCCGCGCCATGTTGGACTACATGGCGACCTTGCCGCATGTCGACAAAGGGCCCAAGGCGACCATCGGCTATTGCATGAGCGGCCGGCTGGTGACCGCGGCGGCCGGCACCTTCCCGGAGGTGTTCGCCGCCAATGCCTCGCTGTATGGGGTCGGCATCGTCAACGAAAAGGACGATTCGTCGCACTTCCTGGTCAAGAATATCAAAGGCGAGATGTATTACGGCTTCGCCGAAACCGACAGTACTGTGCCGTCGTTCGTGATCCCGACCCTGACGGCGGAGTTGGAAGAACACAACATCGAGTACGTGCTGGAGGTGCACCCCGGTACCGGGCACGGGTTCTGTTTCCCCGAGCGCGACGCCTACAACCACGAGACGGCGGAAAAGGTCCACGCGCATTTCATGGACATGTGCAAACGGCGGCTGGGGTAGGGTGTTGCCGACCGCCTGCCACCCTGATGGGATGGAACAAACACACCCGTCATCCCCGCGCAGGCGGGGACCCAGTCCACACAAATGAGCCACTTGGGTTCCCGCTTCCGCGGGAATGACGATCTGTGACGGGTGCTCGAATTTGCACGAGCGTCGTCGGGGCACGTGTTATGGATCGAGCTGCTGAATTCCCGCGTTCAGCCGCGCGATGAGGTCGTCGCTGACGCTCCGGCTGCACATCATATAGCGCCGGTTTTGCGGCGGCAGGTCGTTCAACCGAATGACCGTCAATATTCCGCCGTCGGCGCCGAGGGTCGCGATCACATGCGAGGCTTCCGCCGGCGCCGCGATCATGTAGTCGAAGCGTTTTCCGATCAGCATACGGACCATGCCGATGGTGTCTTGATCCGTCGTGATGGACGGGGGGCGGCGCTCGGCGATCAGCTCGTCCACGGCCGCACCGTATGAAAAGCCCAGTTTCTTGCCGATCGTCAGGGATGGGTCGGCCAGCAGCGTGCGCAGCCCAGGTTTGATCGTCACCGCTGCATTATCCGAACGGGCGAGCACGACCAGGGTCATTTCCTGGTAGATGGGGTCGCTGAACTTGGCAAAGGCCTCGCGCTCGGGGTTCTTGAACCAGCCGAGGCCGCAAAGCGGCCGTGCGTTATCTTCGATCAACTGCAATTGGCGATTGAACGACACGACGGTCCAGTTGATGTCGATGTTTGCGCGGGCGAACGCCGCAACGGCCCGGCGGGCGACAGTGCCGCTCACGGCGCCCGTGTCGCTGACGACGTAGTAGGGCTCCCGCGGCGTTATCAGGATTTCGAGCGGTTCGGCGGCCGCGGGAAAAGCGACGCCGACGCACAGCAGCGACGCCCCGAGCAGGCTGCGGAGGCCGGTGCGACGGAGGGTGCGACGGGTGGTGGTGCGCATGCGGTCCATGGTCCGTCCTCACGCCGCCAGGGGGAGCGAGATGGTGACGGCGGTCCCCCGGTCCACTTCGCTCTCGATCGAGAGCGTGCCGTCATGCAGTTCGATCAGGGAGCGCGAGATCGACAGCCCCAGGCCCCATCCCTTCTCCGCGAGGTGGGGGTCCGTTTCCCCGCGGGTGAACGGCGACGTGATATCCGCAAGCTGGTCCGCCGCAATGCCCGGCCCGTCATCGGTGACGACGATCCGGATCCATTCGCCGCGGCAGTCCGTTTCGATGGTGATCCGCCCCTCGTCCCGGGTGAACTTTACGGCGTTCGAGAGAATGTTCAGGAGGACCTGTTTTACCGCGCGCCGGTCGACGAACGCCGCGGGCAGACCGGGCGCCGCATCGAACGAGAGATCGATGCCTTTCGCGTCGACTTTCTCGGCGACGGTGCGAATGCAATCGTCGACGATTTCAGCGGTGTCGATCATCTCCTTGCGAAGTTGCGTCTTGCCGGCCTCGATCGCGGACAGGTCCAAGAGCTCGCCGACAAGTTCCAACAGAAAGTTGCCGCTGTTGTGAATGTCGTTCGCGTACTCGCGGTATTTGTCGTTGCCCAGCGGGCCGAGGTATTGCTCCTTCAGCACCTCGGAAAACCCGAGAATGGCGTTCAGCGGGGTGCGGAATTCATGGCTCATGGAGGCCAGGAATTCCGATTTCGCATTGCTGGCGCGTTCGGCCGCCGCGGTCGCAAGCTCCAGTTCCGCTTCCGCCTTTTTGCGCGCCGTGACATCCATCGCCGTTCCAACCATGTACAGGGTGCCGGGGGCGTCGCTCGCGAAGCTGACACTGGCTTGAACTTCGATATGCAGGAGGGTGCCGTCCGCCGCCGTCACCCGGAAGTCCGTCTGCAAGGGTTGGCGGCTGGCGGCGGCCTCCCGCATCCGCTCGACAAAATCCGCCCGGTCGTGTTGGTGAATGAGCCGTTGGATGTCGTGAAACGACCGTCCGAAGGTCTCGGGCCGCTGGCCGAAGATGCTGGGCAGATGGTCGTCAAAGGCCAAGCTGCCGTCTTCGGGGCGCCACACCCAGGTGGCGATCCGTCCGGCGCTGAGCGCCAGGCGCATCCGGTTCTCCAACTCGTCCTTGGCTTCGTTGAGCTTCTCGGCCGACAGATTGAAGGCCTCCTCGAGGAGTTTCAGTTCATTCCGGCTCTTGGCTTGGATGTTGACCTTGAAATCCTTCAGGTCTTCCTTCGACAGCCGCTCGGCCGCGGCGGTCAAGGTGGCCAAGGGCTGCCCCAACATTTTCTTGCTCACCAACAGGAAAATCACCCACATCGCGACGATCTTGAACACCTCGCTGAGGATCACCACCAGGACGCTGTATTTGATCCGTTCGATCACCACGTCGGGATGGGAATAAACCGTGGCCCGGCCGACAAACTCGCTGCGGCCGTCGATATCGAAGTGGATGTTGAACTCCTGGCGGATCAGGTCGCTCAAATCAACTCGACCCACCTGCGTGCCGTCGACGTCGACGCCCCGCATGCCGTGGGTCTCGCCGGTGTTGACGTCCAGCACCGTGACGCCCAGGACGCCCGGAATTTCCTGCAGCCCGCGGATCGACGATTGCAGGCTTTCCTCATCGAATTCCCAGAGCGCCTTGGCCAGGCTTCCCCGAAAGGAGCGCCCGAGGATCTGCAACTCGCGGGTCAGATCGTTTTTCGCCCGGGTATAAATCTCGGCGACCTGCGCCGTCGTAACGGTGACCGAGACGGCCACGTAGATCAAAAGAACGACCAAAAAGAGTTGCCCGGCAATCGAGTTCTTGAAAGGAACTGAGCCCAAGATGGATCGCGCAGGCCTCTTCGGATCGACCATGGATTATTTTTCCGACGCTCTGACTTTGTCCAAGGCCGACTGGAGTCTGTCGACCAGTTCGTCGCTGGTCTCCTTTTGGACCGCGAAATAGAGGTACGACTCTTCCAGGACCGCCAGAACTTCGTAGTCGTCCGGGTCGTCGCCCTGCTCGCGCAGGTTATGGAACGCGACGCGGTCCTCGTAGGCCCACAAATCGATGCGGCCCGCCATCAGCATTTTGGCCGTCGTTTTGGAGGAATTGGTGCGGTAGATGCTCTCGCGCGGCACACCTTGATCCAACAGCAGCAACTCGCCGATATCGTCGCGAACCGCGCCGATCCGGTATTTGTTGAGGTCCTGATCCGAGGTGATTTCGAAGTCTCTGTCCTTTCGGCCGATAATGGCGATGCGGGTCGGCGATATGGGGCCGACCCATTTGAACAGATCCTCTCGGATTTCGGTGCGGGTCGTCGAGAACAGCACCGTGTTCGGCGTGCTCTGCGCCAGCTTGTAGCCCCGGGCCCAGTTCATCACCTCGATATCGTTCAGGCCGCGGTCGGTCCCGGCCTGTTTGAACATTTTCAAAAGCAGGTCGACGGACGTGCCGCGAACCTCGCCGTCCTTTTCGTAATTGAACGGGGCGTAGTTCTCCGTGATGAACGTCAATTCGCCCAAGGCGTCCGCCTTGACGGGCGTCGGCGCAGCAACAAACCAAGAGCACAAAACCAGTGCCGCAAAAACACGTAGCGGTGTTTTCATCGATGCCCGGAGCCGGCGCATGCGTCACGGCCGCAATTGCCGGTGCGTTCCGCCCTTTTTGTTGCACCTGGCAAAACCGTAGTGCATTGGCGGATGGTAGTCCATCGGTCCAAAAGTATCGGGTCGATGGTGCCCGATCTAGGGCCGTGACGGTTCCAACAAGGTCAGCCGCCACATTTCCCGCAGATGCCGTTGATCGTCGAAGCCGGTGCCGGAATGGATCGTACTGCGGTTATCCCACACCACGATATCGCCCGGCCGCCACTGCCATTTGACCGTGAACTCAGGCCCCGTCACCCGCGGCAGCAAATCGCGCCAGATCATCACACTCTTGTCCTCTTGGCCTTCCAGATCCCAGAGGTCCAGGTCGTCCGGGTCGATCTTTGCGCCGATGGGAACGATGGCGCAGGTCGAACTGTTAAGGCCATACAGCGCCGGTGTGCCGGTCACGGGGTGGGCCAGTACGATGGGTACCCGTTGCGGTGGATTGGCGGCGCGCTCCTCCGGCGTGAGGATGGGGTATTCGGGCGAATAGCTGTTGATCTTCTTGTCGTGATGCGCGAGCGAGCAGATCGCCTCCAAACGACCGAGCTTCTCGCGTTCGTCGTCCGGCAGCGTGGCGTACGCGCGGCGCATATCCGCGAACAAGGTCTCAGCGCCCTCGCGCGGCGCGGTGCGGCAATGAAACACCGAGCCGATCGGTGGGTCCTCGCGGAACGTGGAATCGGTATGCCACACCGGGCGCCGGGTGTCCGGGTTGTAGCGGATGTCCTCGTCGCTGGTCAGCTGCGGCACGTTCGCGTGCTGGGCGATGGGCTCGCCCTTGTCGTTGCGGATGTTGCCGATGCGCAGGATCGGATACCCCGCCACCGTCTTGCCGTCCCGCGCCGCTTGCATGCGGTGCTCGACCGCGCCGAACACCTCCGACCAGCCGAGCAACTGATCCGGCGACAAGTCGGCGAGCGCCGCACCGCGGACCGCCAGCAACCCGCCGTGTTGCGCCCAGAGCTCCAGCGCCTTGGCCTGGAAGTCCGGGTCGGCGAGATCGTCGGGCATCACCTCGTCGATGGAGAGGCCGAAATCGCCGTTCAGCGGGGTGGTCGGATGTTTCATGGGATCGGGCCCTCTTGTTGCCGGTGCCATTGTTTTGGGAAGTATACAAACAATGCCGGGTTGCGGGGCAAGAGTGCTATTTGTTCTTGCTTTGTTCTTTTTCATCTTTTATGGTGGCGTATGCTTGATGAAGTCACGGACAGGGCCCGCAAGGGGCGGGGCGCGGTGTCGAACCGCACCGGCCGGTTCGAGCCCACGGCGACCGTGCGCGTGGATGACGGCTGGGAGACGGCGGCCGAACTGGATACCGAAGTGCCGCGCACCACGGTCACGGACGAGCATCCGAAATCGATCATCGCGCGCATCACCTCGCCGGATCTGCCGTTCGACCGCTCGATCAACCCGTACCGGGGGTGCGAGCACGGCTGCGTCTATTGTTTCGCGCGGCCGACGCACGCCTATCATGGGCTGTCGCCGGGGCTCGATTTCGAAACCAAGCTGTTCGCCAAGCCGGACGCCGCGCGGCTCTTGGAACGGGAGCTATCGAAGCCCGGCTACCGGCCGGCGACGCTGCAGCTTGGCGCCAACACCGACCCGTATCAGCCGATCGAGCGGACCCGCCGCATCACCCGCCAAGTGATCGAGGTGCTGGCCCGGTTCCGCCATCCCCTCGGCATCACCACCAAGTCGGATTTGGTGACCCGCGACATCGATATTTTGGCGCCGATGGCGCGGGACGGTCTCGCCGCGGTGGCGCTGTCTGTGACCACCCGCGACCGGGTCTTGGCGCGCACCTTGGAGCCGCGCTGCCCGACGCCGCAAAAGCGGCTCGATGCGGTGAAGAGATTGGCGGACGCGGGCGTGCCCACGGGCGTGATGGTGGCGCCGCTGATTCCCGGCCTCAACGATCACGAGATCGAGGATATTCTGGGCGCCGCCCGTGCGGCGGGCGCGATGGCTGCGGACTACGTGCTTTTGCGGCTGCCGCTGGAGATTCACGGCCTGTTCGAGGAATGGTTGCAAGCGCATGCGCCCGACCGGGCCGCCAAGGTGATGCGGCTGGTGCGCGAGACCCGGGGCGGCAAGGCCTACGACAGCGATTTTGCGCAGCGCATGTCGGGGACCGGCGTTTATGCGGAGATGCTGCGCAACCGTTTCAAGCTGGCGCTCAAATCGGCGGGCTTCCGGCACAACGCCGCCAGCGGTTTCCGCCAGCGCGGCGACCTGTTCGTGCGCCCGCTTGGCACCCTGGATCAGCCAAGTTTGTTCGAGTAGGCCCCTCTGTCGGGTCGATTGTTGTATGCTGCGCCGATGATCCGATTCGCTGCCGCAGCCGCTGCCATCCTCCTGCTGCCCGCCGCCGCCTGGGCGCAGGCGACCTCGCTGGATGTGGCGCCGATCGCCTGGGGCGAGGCGGACGAACGGCATACCACCGTCTGCGCCAAGCGCTGGCACGCCATTAAGATCCGCGACATCCGCACCGCCGCAGTCGACGCCGGGCTCGGCGCCGATGCGCAAATCCAACGCGAGAGCCGGGCGGTGTTCTCCGGCGAAGCGGACTGCTTCACCGGTCAGGTGACCTACCGTCCGGTGGCCCATGCCGACGCCATCTTGGGTGCGCGGACCTGGGTGCAGATCATCGAGCGGGACGGGCCGGTCCCATGTTTTGACGGCAAGCGCTGCCGCTGGGACATTCAGGTGCAGAACTTCATCGAGGCAGAAATCACCGTCGACGGCAGGCCGCTCGACGGTGTGGTGTACGTGGCGACCCCACGCCCGGTCCAGCCGGCCCGCGTCGGCGGGCCCAAACCGGTCACACCGAACTGATTTTCGGCGGCGCCTTGACGCGCGGGATGCGCATGGCGTTGATCAGGCCGAGGAACGCGGCGACGCACGCCATCTCCAATGAGATCCGGTAATCCGCCGTCAATTCGACGAAAAACCCGCCGATGATCGGGCCCGCCAATCCACCGATGCCGAGGGTCAGCAGGATCGTCAGGCGTTGCGACGGGGACTGCGCCTTGCCCCGGATCGCGGTCAGCCCCGTCACGTAAAACCCGATTCCGAGCCCGGCACCGAAGGCGCCGGCGGTCATGGCGATGACGGCGCCTGTGCCCGTCGGTTGCGCCAGCACCCACAGCACGCCGCCGCCGAGGACCGCATGCGCGGCAACCGCGACAGAGCGGACCGTGATGCGCCGCTGCAAGACCCGGCCGAGCCACATCCCCGCGGCCAAGACCGCAGCGACCAATGCCATGCCGACGGTGCCATGGCCATGCGTGCCGCCGAAATAGGTGATGACGGGATGGGCGTGACCGAGCACCAAACTCGCCGCCAGCGCCGCCAATACCATGCCGACCACCAGAACCCGGGCGACCGGCCGATCTTCGGGCAACGCGGGCATCAGGGGGACGGGCTCCAAGATGGTGCGGCTCTTGAAAAACAGCAATGCCGAGAGCAAGCCCGCGACGCTGACGGTTGCGGACGCCAGCCATAACATCGGCGCCAGGCCCATGCGCGGCAAATTGGTGGCAAACATCGCCGCCGAGACCGCAAAACCCGAGGCCACGGCGCCCAGCACCCAGGCGCTGCCGATCGTGTTGTTCGCCGGCACAGCCAAGCGTCCCGCGCGCAACGCCGCGGTCATCGCGACACCGGCGCCTGCGCCGAACAGCACGCCCCAGCCGATCAGCACCGACGCATAATCCAGGCCGAGCGCCGCCAACATGGTGCCGGCGGCCGCCAGCGCCGCGGCGCTGAGGGGAAACAGCGTCGCGCCGACCTTGTCGAAGGTGCGCTGCGCGACGATGGCGCCGGCCGACGCCGCCAAGAACCCAACGCCGAAGATCGCGCTGATCTCGGTCCGCAGGGTGTCGAGCTGCAATTCGAGGACTGGGATCAACACGCTGAACGACAGGAACGGCGCGAATCCCGCCGCGAGCAGTATCGCGGCGATCAGTTGTGCTGGGCGAATGGAAAGAGCGTCGGCCATTGCAAAAGTCATAGACGGCATCACAAGTCTTGTCCCGTCAAAAGTAAGTGACGGAAGAGGCTCCGGCGGGGTAGCGTTTTGTGTGGCGGCATTTCCGATATCCTTCGAGTTGGAGCGCGCGCAGTACGCACGGGGGCGTGCGGCTGTCTGCGGCATCGACGAGGCGGGGCGCGGGCCGCTCGCGGGGCCCGTCGTGGCCGCGGCGGTCGTGCTCCGGTCCGATACCGTCGCCGACGATACTTTCGCGGGGCTTACCGATTCGAAGAAACTCAGCGCGTTGCAGCGGGCCCATTTGTTCGACGTGATCTCCGCGCATGCCGAGATCGGCGTTGGCATCGTCGGTGTCGACGAGATCGATCTTTTGAACATTCTGGGGGCGACCATGAAGGCCATGGGCGACGCCGTCCGGGCCTTGCCGACGGCGCCGGACTACGCGCTGGTCGACGGGAACCGTATGCCCGCCCTGCCGTGCGAAGGGAGGGCGGTGGTCAAAGGCGACGCCAAGGTCCTATCCATTGCCGCCGCCTCGGTGGTCGCCAAGGTCACCCGCGACCGGATCATGGCCGAACTGGATGCGGCGCACCCCGGTTACGGGTGGGCCCACAACGCCGGATACGGCACGGCGGAGCATCTCGACGCACTCGCCCGTCTCGGCGCGACGCCGCAGCACCGGCGCAGCTTCGCCCCGGTGCGGGCCGTGTTGTCGGGCGGGGAATAACCCCCTCATCTGTCTTCTCCCCCATCTTCGATAGGGGAGAAGGACCCGGGCGCGAGAGTCCCTCTCCCCTGGTAAAACCGGGGGAGAGGACAGGTGAGGGGGTGGTCTGGAACCCCACATCTTGTTCCGTTAACCATTTTGTCTTTCAAGATGTTGCGAGATGACTCTCTTCTAAGTCATTGATTTCATTTACTTCTTGACGCGGAATCGTCGAAGACTCAGGATGCCCGCAACAACGGGGCAGAGATCAATGGCATCTTGGATCAACAAAATCCATGTGGGCGATTGCGTCGAACTGATGAACGACATGCCGGAAGGCAGCGTCGACATGGTGTTCGCCGACCCGCCGTATAACCTTCAACTCAGCGGCGACCTGACGCGGCCGGAAAACCAAAAGCGCGTCGATGCGGTCGACGATGATTGGGACAAGTTCGCGAGTTTCGAGACCTACGACGCCTTCAGCAGCGATTGGTTGGCGGCCGCGCGCCGGGTGCTGAAACCCGACGGCACGCTGTGGGTGATCGGCAGCTATCACAATATTTTCCGCGTCGGTGCGACATTGCAGGACCTGGGGTACTGGATACTCAACGACGTGGTGTGGCGGAAGTCGAACCCGATGCCGAATTTCCGCGGCCGCCGCTTCACCAACGCGCACGAGACGATGATCTGGTGCGCGCGTTCGGAACAGAGCAAATACCGCTTCAACTACGACAGCATGAAGGCGCTCAACGACGATTTGCAGATGCGCTCCGATTGGCTGTTGCCGATCTGCTCCGGCGGCGAGCGGCTCAAGGGTGCAGACGGCAAGAAGGCGCATCCGACGCAAAAACCGGAAAGCCTTTTGCATCGCGTGATTATGGCATCGACCGAGGTCGGCGACGTGGTGCTGGATCCTTTCTTTGGGACCGGCACCACGGGCGCCGTCGCCAAGCGGCTGGGTCGGAAATTTATCGGTTTGGAACGAGAGGACACCTACGTGGCTTACGCAGAACAGCGCATCAAAGAGGTCAAGAAACTGGCCGGCGACGAGTTGTTGAATTCCCCGTCGAAACGGGACCAGCCCCGGATTCCGTTCGGCTGGTTGGTGGAGCGCGGCTTGCTGCAGCCGGGCACCGTGCTGACGGACCAGAAGCGGCGGCACAAGGCGCGGGTCCGCGCCGACGGCACGCTGATCAGCGACGATTTCAAGGGATCGATCCACAAGGTCGGCGCGCACGTGCAGAACCTGCCGGCGTGCAACGGCTGGACGTTCTGGTGCATCGACGTTGAGGGCGGCACCGTGCCGATCGACGTGCTGCGCCAGCAACTCCGCGCCGAGCTGCACTGACGTTTGCCGTCATCCTGACG
Source organism: Rhodospirillales bacterium (assembly GCA_965601835.1). Lineage (GTDB taxonomy): Bacteria > Pseudomonadota > Alphaproteobacteria > Rhodospirillales > Casp-alpha2 > UBA4479. The sequence goes on along the minus strand of OZ271842.1, from coordinate 1,920,548 downwards.
CACGTCAGGATCCAGTCGTCACCGGCAAAATTGTGGTGCAATGAACGCCGGGCCCTGAAACACGCTCAGTGTGACCGTACGCGGTAACTACCTCAGACCGGGACGGTGCCCTTCAACAACAATCGGTGAAACTCGCGCAGTTCACCCGTGTTCAGTGGCGCTTCGGCGCGGTGCATGGTGCAGCGGTTGTCCCAAATGACGAAGTCGCCGACCTGCCAATGGTGGTGGTGTTGGAACTTTTCCTGGAACGCGAAGTCGTACAGCTCGTCGAGCAACGCATCGCTGTCGGTATCCGACATCCCCTCGATATGATCGATCCGGTTCGGATTGATGTAGAGCGCCTTTTCCCCGGTGTCGGGGTGGGTGCGCACCAGCGGATGCCGGACGTCGGGGGTTTCGGATTCTTCCTCGTCAGTACGTTTGGCGACCGGCGCCCCGGCGCGGCGCGATTGGTATTTGTGCACGGCGATCTTGCCGTCGATGCGGGCGCGCAGATCGTGTGGCATCGCCTCCAACACGGCCTTGGTATTGATGAAGCCGGTGCCGGTGCCACCCCCGGGCACGGCGCGGGCCAAAAGCACTGTCGCCTTTGCGGGGACGGCGAGGTAGCTGTCGTCGGTATGCCAGTGCCGGGCGCGCACGTGCGGTTTGGCGCCGCCGATCTGATTGTAGTTGGAGATCACGGTGACTTCGGGCACGTCGTCCAGGCGGTTCTCGGCCAGGAACTGCAGCTGCGTGTCGCCGAACAGGCGGCCCGCGGCGGCGTAGGTGGCGGGGTCCAGCTCCTGTCCGCGGACGCACACCATATGCCGGTCCAGCAACAGATCGTTGAGCGCCGTGACGTCGTCGGCCGACGTGGCGGCAAGATCGACGCCGGTGACGACCGCGCCCATCACGCCGTCGGTTTCAACAATTTGCATTGGATGTCTCCCTCGATTTTTTTGTCACTTTGCCATAGTTCCCCCTCATCTGTCTTCTCCCCCATCTTCGATAGGGGAGAAGGACGCGGATCCGAAGGTGCCTCTCCCCCGCGAGAGAGGGGGAGAGGACAGGTGAGGGGGATTCCGTTAGAACTGCGCCGGGGCGCCCATGAGGTCGTTGATGACCTCGTTCTGCTCCAACGCCCATTTCAGTTCCTGGTGCTCGTGCGCGTCCAGCTCCGACAATGCGACCCGGTTCGAGAGCGCGATCCCGGTTTCCAGATCGCGGAGCTGCTGGCGCAGGATCGCGCCCAGCAGAATCCGGTGCGCTTCGGTCACGTTGTCGATGTGCTTGGCGCCGGACACGTCCAGTTCCCGCGCCGCCTCCAAGCGGGCCGGGGTCGAACGCGCGGCGATGCCATGGGTCAACGCCAGCACCCGGGCCGCCGCGAAGATCGGCATGATGCCGCTGAGCTTGAGGTCGACGCGGCCCTCGTCGTCTTTCTTGATGCGTCCGAACATGCCGATGGGCGACGAAAACTCCGCCGCCTTTCGGGTCATCACCTGGATGAAGTTGGACGAATCCTTGGCCGCCGCCATCGCCGCGCCGCGCAGCCCCTCGCCAAGATCGTGGTCGCCGTGAACCGGCACCGCGTCGAAGAAGATGTCGGTGTTCAGCAGGTCCTCCGGCCGGGCGCCGCCGATCCAACCGGCGACCGTGTCGCGCCAGGCGCTTTGGTCTTTTCGCCAGGCGTCGTTCTTGGCCATGATGCCGCCCGGACAGTAAATGACGCCGGCATCGTTCAAGGTGTCGGCCACGTATTCGCCGAGCCGGGTGAACCAGGCGTCCGCCTCTGGCGGCGCATCGTCGGCGTAGATGATGGCGTTGTCCTGGTCCATGGCCAGCAGGCTCTCACCCCGGCCGCCGGACCCCAGCACCAGCATCGCGTAGGGTGCCGGGACCGAACCGTGGCCGTCGGCTTCCATCTGCATCTCGCCGAGTTGGCAGGCGCGCCGTGTCAGCGCCCGCATCTCGCGCGAGACGATGGCGGCGATATCGCGGGGATCCACCTCTTCGAAGACAAGCCCGCGCACCACCATCGTGAGGTCCGCCCAGACCCGGCCGAGTTCAAGCGGCGACGCCGCGGCATCGATGGTCTCGCCGAGTGACATGGCGTCGCCGGCACGCTGTTTCAGAAGATCCCGCGCACTGAGCGCGCCGGCCAGTTCCCCTTCGGGATCGGTGACGCCGAGATGGCGGAAGTTTCCCCGCGACATGCGGGTAATCGCCCGGTACACGAACTCGTCGGACGGGATGGTGACCAACGGCCGCGCCGCGAAGGCATCGACGGTCATCCCCAATGCGTCGGCGCCGTGTGTATCGACGGCGCGCAGCACGTCGCGCTCCGTCAGGATGCCGATATCGCCGTCGCCCTCCGGCAATACGAACACGGAACTGATTTTCCGGGTCGCCATTTTGTTCAGCGCATCCTTCAGCGGCATGCCGTCCGGGACCGTTTCCGGCGGACTGTGCATCACGTCGCCGACCAAGTGGCGATAGGCGTAACTGTCGATCCGTGCGTATTCGTAGACGCTGCGGGGTCCCTGGCGGCCGCGCTCGGCGACATCGTGCCAGCCGGCCTGGGCCTCTTCGGTCAGACGCTCGGCCAGCCGGGCACAGGCTCGCTCCGCCTGCGCCAGGGTGGTGATCCCTTTATCCCGCAGTTTCGGCAGCAACGCCAAAAAGATGTCGGCGGTCGCCTGGGCGTCGCCCAGCGCCCGGTGGCGGCCGGTGATATGCACCCCCAGCCATTCCGCCGCGACCTCAAGCGAGTCCTGCGGCAGGTTCGGGTTGCACAGCTTAATCAGGTGCCGCACATCGACGGTGCGCGGCGCGGTCCAATGGATATCGGCGCGTTCGTGTTCCGATGCCATGATCCCGAGATCGAAGCCGATGGAGTACCCGACCACCACATCGTGGTCGGTCCAGTCGGCGAAATCGGCCATCACCGAGGGGAAGTCCGCGGCGTCGGCGACGTCGCCGTCCTTGATGCCGTGGATCTCGGTCGAGCGGGCCGGGATCGGCATGCCCGGATTGACGAACGATTCGAACGTGTCCTCTTGAATAAGAGAGTCGCGTATCCGAACCGCCGCCAACTCGATCATCCGGTCTGTGGTGGTGTTGAGGCCCGTGGTCTCGCTATCCAGCACCACCACCGGCACGGTATGCAGCGGTAACGCGGAAATCCCACGCTGCGACGACTTGAAACTCATAAGCGGCCCCCTGCGCTCTCTCGATCAGATCGTAATTTAAGATGCCCTGGCCGGTGGATCGCGGTCAGAGGCCGTTCCCGGCACGTCCCGCAGCGGATCCGCCATACGGCGCAACAGATCGGCGCGGATATTGTTCCAGGCGAAGCGTACTGAGTTCTGCGCCGGCTCGACGTCGAATTTCTTGAGCTCGTCGGCGATCGGTGCCCATTCCATCAGCGCCTTCGGACTTGCCGTGAATTGGTCGCGGGTCAATGCCGTGCCCAGCCAATCGACACCGATGAGCCGGGTCTCGAACTGCTGGATCGCCGCGTCCGGGTCGAACTTCTCGACGCTCGGGTCCGGGTTGTCGGCGATTCCCTTTTGATACAACCGCATCGCCACGGCGCGGCGCGCGGCGTCGTCGGCGGTGGACGATTTGAAGGCGTGCGCCACCGCAAAGATCGTCAGGTCCGACAAGCAGGCGGCGAACATATGCATCTTCGCCAGGTTGACCCCGATGATGATGTCATCATCACGAAACATTTCCGGATATTTCGTCCCCATGCGGGTCTTGATGTAGCCGTACATGGTTTTCTGGGAAATGAACGCCGCGCGGGTGGTCACAAAGGCCTCCAGCGCGTCGACATCCTCGATCGGGCCGTTGTCCCGGCGCAGGGTGAACCGCTCGGCCACCATGGCCCACACCTCGGCGGCGGATTCCAGTAATTTAGCCACGTTTTTACTTATCCCGTCGTTTAAGCCGTTGGATTCGCATTAGAAAAGTCAAGGAAAATTGATCCAAATCATAACCGCCTGTTGCACAAAATGCCGAATAATGCAGAATAACGCCAGTCTCATTGTTTCAATGTTGACTATTTATGGGGATGAAATGTCTGAGGGGAAATTCTTACAATGGCAGAAATATCTCAAGAGGCGCGTGTGCGTCACTGGGAGCGCACGCGCTCTCTGACGTTCATAGTCCTGGCGATATGGTTCGTTCTGGCGTTCCTGTTGCCATGGAATGCGAAGGCCTTGAACGCTTACTCGTTCCTGGGCTTTCCGCTGGGGTACTACTTCCCGGTCCAAGGTTCGCTCATTGGCTTCGTGCTGCTGATCTTCTTCCAAAACTGGAAACAGGATCAGATCGACGATGAAGCCGGTGTCGGCGAAGACGCTTCGTAAGGGAGGGCGTATCCTATGATTAGAATGCAGGGGAGATTCGTCGACAACCTCGGCAAGGTGTACGGCCTGTATACGGGCGGTTTCCTTGTTTTCGTGGTGTTGATGGCCATTCTCGAGCAGATGGGCGTCCACGCGGACACCATCGGCGTTTTGTTCGTCGCCTTCACGATCGCGATCTATGCCTTGATCGGCTACCTATCGCGGACGATGGAAGTGTCGGCGTATTACGTGGCCGGACGGGAAGTGCCCGCGGTGTACAACGGTATGGCAACGGCGGCGGACTGGATGTCCGGCGCGTCGTTCGTGGCGTTGGCCGGCGGTATCTACTTCGGCGGTTACGGGTATCTCGGCTTTATCATCGGTTGGACCGGCGGTTACGTGCTGGTGAACTCGCTGATGGCGCCTTACTTGCGTAAATTCGGCTGCTACACCGTGCCGGACTTCATCGGAACCCGCTACGGCGGGAACGTTGCGCGTTTCTGCGCCATCGTCGTTCTGGTTGTCACGTCGTTCACATACGTGACGGCGCAGATCAACGCGACGGGCACGATCGCCGCGCGGGCGTTGCACATTCCGTTTGAACTCGGCGTGTGGTTCGGTCTGCTGGGTATTCTGCTGTGCTCCATGCTCGGCGGGATGCGCGCTGTGACCTGGACCCAGGTGGCGCAGTACATCGTGCTGATTATCGCTTACCTGGTGCCGGTGGTCTGGATGTCCAACGTCCAGGGCTTCGGCATCATTCCGCACTTCAACTACGGCGCCGCCGTGCAGCGGATCCAAGAGCTGGAGCCGTTGATCGGCCTCGGCACCGCAGCCGTCGACAAACCGCCGTTCGGTGGGGTGAAGATCCTAAGCGTACCGCACTTCGATCCCCAAACCGCTTGGGACAGCTGGAAGTTTGCATCCTTGGCCATCTGTATGATGGCGGGTACGGCCTCGTTGCCGCACATCCTGATGCGTTACTTCACGACCCCGACCGTGCGTGCCGCGCGGAAATCGGTCGGCTTCTCGCTGTTCTTCATCTTCCTGCTGTACTTCACGGCGCCGGCGCTCGCCACGCTCACGAAGCTGCAGCTGATCGATCCCAACCTCGCGACCAGCGTCATCGGCCGGTCCTTCGAGGAAGTGAAGGCCCTGACCTGGGTCCAGAACTGGGAATCGGTGAAGATGTTGTATCTGGTGGATAGTAACTCCGACGGCATCTTGCAGCTCAACGAGTTCTTCATGCGCACCGGCATCGTCGTCCTAGCGACGCCAGAAATCGCCGGCCTGCCGTATGTGATCTCGGGCCTGGTTGCGGCCGGTGGTATGGCTGCCGCCATGTCGACGGCGGACGGTCTGCTGCTCGCCATCGCCAACGCACTGAGCCACGATCTCTACTACAAAATCATCGACCCGAAAGCCGAAACTAGGAAACGTCTCCTGGTGGCGCGCGTGTTGCTGATTGTGATCGGGTGTGCTGCCGCGGCGGTCGCCAGTTTGAGGCTCACCGGGATTCTCGGGGCCGTGGCATGGGCGTTTGACTTCGCCATGTCGGGTCTGTTCTTCCCGCTGGTCCTCGGTGTCTGGTGGAAACGGGCAAACAAGCAAGGGGCCATCGCAGGTATGGTTGTCGGCTTCACGGTCGGCAGTATCTACCTGTATCTGGTGCGCTTCGCCGGGATGGAGCCGTGGATGGGCATCGACCATCTGCGCTTCGGTATCATCGGTGCCAGCGCCAGCCTCATCGCGATGATCGTGGTGTCGCTTATGACACCGCCACCGGATGAGGAAATCCAGAAGATGGTCGATGAGACCCGCTTGCCAACGGCAGGTACGATCATCGATCAGAAGAAATAAGCTTCTGATCCAGACCAAAGACCTTGGGGGCGGCTTCGGCCGCCCCCTTTGTTTTGCCCGCACTTTGCCCTTTGCATTCCCGGCCCGTGGTGTAAAAACACAGCCATGCAAGCCGATCTCGCGACCCTGCCGCTGCACATCATCGTCATTGATTACACCCTCGGGATGATCATGTGGACGCTGATCGGGCGTGCGGCGATGAACATTTTCCTGCCGATCGACAGCGATTGGTTCTTCATGAAGATATTCGTGAAGATGACCAATCCGTTCCTGCGGATGTTCCGGATCGTCACGCCCAGCTTCCTGGCCGAGCCGTTGATCCCGCTTTATGTGGCGTGGTTCTTTTTCATGTTCCGGTTCTACGCCATGCCGTGGCTGCTCGGCTATTCGGTGTTCGGCATGCTGTCGTTCCCCCTCGAAGGGGAGATCGCGGCCGGTTTGTATCAGATGTTCGGCGGCGGGAACTAGCCCCGTCAACCATTCAGTCGTTCCGGATCGAAGATTCAAGACCCTTTCGCACCGCGTGCTCGGCGGCGGCCGCCAACGCCTTGCGGTCGGCGAACGCCTGCGGGCGCACCGGCGGATGGAAGGTTAGGGTCAGCGATGCCCCCTTGAGCCCGAACACGGTCATCAGATGCCCGAACAGGGTCATGTCCCCGTACCAGGCGTAACAGTCGCCGACAGCACCCTGCAGCGGCCGGCCGGCGGCGTCGACGGTATAGGCGAGGGTGACCGGCTGCAGCGTTGTTTCCGGGCGGCAGCGGCTCGGCTCGGCGGCGGCAAAAAGCGTGCTGCGAAATGGCAGGACGCTGCGGCCGTTGCTGGAGGTTCCCTCCGGGAACAGGATCAGACGCTCGCCGGCGGTCACCATATCGGCCAGTTTCTGGCCGTCCCGCGCCGCGGACCGGCGGTCGCGGGTAACGAAGACGGTGTCGGCCATCTTCGACAGCACTCCGAACAAGGGCCAATCGGCGACATCGCTCTTGGCGACGAAGCGCCCGTCGATCAATGCGCCCAAAACGATGATGTCCAGATACGAGACATGGTTCGCCGCAAACAGCGTCGACGGTGCGTCGGCCGGGGCGCCGCGCACGTTGACTTTAAGGCCGCAGATCGAGGTGCAGGTCTTGTACCAGGCCTTGGCAATGGGGCGTTTCGCCCGGGCGCCGAACAGACCGGCGACCGCGTAGGGGCCGATCAACGCGGCGGTGACGCCGACGAAAGCCGACGCGCGCAGAACCATCCGCCCCAAGGACGGTGTGGTTGCCAGATGGAGGTCTAGGACGTCCCAGAGACCTTGTAATGGCGCAGGTATTTCTCGGTGATACTGTTGCATTCGACGATGACGCAGATGTCCGTTGTGTTGAATTGTTGATCGATCACGGCGCCTTCGCCGACAACCCCACCCAGTCGCAGGTAGCCCTTGATCAGCGGCGGCAACTCTCGCAAGGCGGAGCGCCGGTCGAGGCCCTCGGGATCGACTTTCTCCATGCAAACGTATTGATCGTCGAGCGCGCGCGGCCGGATGTCGGCGGGGGCAAGGTGATAATGGTGCAGGTACGACAGACCCGATTTAATGGCGTCCGGATCGGTGCCCGGAAAGCTGGCGCAGCCGAACATCATGCCGATGCCGTGGCTGTCCAGGTATTCCGCGATGCCGCGCCACAGGAGTTGCATCACCGCGCCCGTGCGGTAATCGGCATGCACGCACGACCGGCCCAGTTCGACGATTTCACCCGGATACGACATCAGCGATTGAAGGTCGTATTCGTGCCGGGAGTAGAAACCGCCGGCGGTTTCGGCGACCGAACGGCGCAGCAAACGGTAGGTGCCGACGACAAACGGCTTGCCGTTGGAGCGCGCCCGGTCGATGACCAAAAGGTGATCGCAGATGCCGTCGAAGCCGTCGGCGTCGCTTTTCGTGCGGCGCGCCGTCAGGGACGGCACCGCCCCCATTTCCTCGTAAAAGACATTGTAGCGAAGCTGTTGCGCCGCTTCGATTTCAAGCGGGCTCTCAGCCAACCGCACGGTGAGGGTTTCGGTATCGATACGACGTGTCATGACGCCTCCTCGGTCCGGAGCGCCGTATGGGTTACGGCGCACATCCCCGGTATCGGGACTAAACGTCGAAGGTGTGACAGAGCCCCGTTCCGACTTCAAAGGAACCTTGCATGACGGCGGCATGTCCGAATTTTGATCGCCGCGTTCCGTTTTTATGACGAACCGGGCGAAGCGCCCCCTATGTCGCGATTTGCAATTTCTGCGTCATGTTGACGTCATCAAAGTGCCGCAGTCGTTAACCGGCGATGAACCCGGCATGCGCGGAAAGGCCGAATCGGAGCGCCAACCCGCCGTGACTTCAGGCGGCGCGCGCCTTGCGCAAACTTGCCAGGGTCAGGCCATAGATACAGCCGACCACGACCACCAGCGCAATGATTTGATGGGCGGCAATGGGATCGCCCAGGATCATGGCGGCAAGTACCAGGGTCAGCGCCGGCCAAGGCGTTGTGATCGAACTGGCAAGCGAGACGTCGATGTGTCGTAAGGCGTAAAACCAGACGATCAATTCCACGTAGTACACAAACCCCATCAGGATTGCCATGGGCTGCAGCAGGACGGTGCCGAGGGCGGCGAGCATATCGGCCGGAGCCAGCGCGGCCAGCACGGCAAGCAGAAAAACTGCCGAGATCGTAACGCGAATGAACGTCACCTGGACCGGCGTGATCGGCGTGCGGCCAAGTTCCTCTTTGATCAGCACGTGCGCGATGCTCCACAAGAACGGTACGCCGAGCGATACCAGGAACCAGGGTGATACGCCTGACATCTGTCCGGTGCCGCCGGTCGCAAGATAATAAAGAGCGCCCAGCATCGTGACGGTCAGGGCTAGTTCCAGCAGCGTTTTGCGGCGTTTCAGAAACAGGGTTTCCCATAGGATCGCGAACAGTGGATAGGCCTGTATCGCAATCGCGGCGTTTGCAGCGCCGGCTTTCTCGACGCCGAGCACATAGAGATACGTCGCAAGACCGAACATGGCCCCGGTCAACAGCGCCACCGCGACGGTGCGGCGGCGCATCTGCGGAGCGAGAACGGTGTCAAAGATATCCCGGGCGCCGTGGCGCCACTCGAATATGACGGCGGGTGCGGCAAACGCCACCTGCCAGAGCGTCAACGCCACCGCAAAAAACAGGGCCGAAACCTCCGCCGGGCGGCTGTTGGAGATCACCGGCATGGTGCCGAGCAACACCAGGCATACCAGCGACAGCACGATCCCCGTCAACACCGATTGCTTCGCCATGCCCGAGAGTCCCGCCGTGGTGATATCGTGCCGAGACGTTGGATGACGGAGCGCGGCCACGGCAACGATTACAATGTGCGGATGACAATAAAGCGGTACGGCAGGCCCATTTGCCAAAGCCCCGCGCCTCGGCCATGCTAAAGCCCATGGGAACACACTCCGACGACGAAAAAGTCCGCGCGCTGCACAAGGTCTACGCCTCCAAGAGTGCTGCCGAGAGCGCGGAGATCTATAACGACTGGTCCGATAGTTACGAAACGCACATGGCCGGTGCCGGCTATGCGCACCCAGCGATGGTCGCCGCCATGCTGACCCGCGTCCAGCCGTCGACCGAGGACCCGGTGCTGGACGCCGGGACGGGGACCGGCATCATGGCGCAGCTGCTGACGGCGCTTGGCTATCCGACGCTGTCCGGTTTCGATGCGTCGGCGGGGATGCTGTCACATGCCCGCGACAAGGGCTTGTACGCCGACCTGCGCCAGGCGCTGCTGGGCGAGCCATTGCCATATGACGACGATACCTTCGCCGCCACGGTGTCTTCGGGTGTGTTTACCCAAGGACATGCGCCGCTGGACGGTCTCGACGAATTGATCCGGTTAACCCGGCCGGACGGTGCCATCGTGTTCTCGATTTCCCGCACGTACTTGGGGGACGTCTTCGAGGCCAAGGCCCAGGCGCTGGAGCAAGCGGGCAAATGGCGCCGGCTCGGCGCGTCGGGGCGGTACGATTCCGCGCCGCTTAGCGATGACGTGCTGACGGCGCAGGTCTTCGCCTTCGCCGTCGTGTAATCGACTTTTTGAGAGGAGTTGGGCCGGCCCGCGAACTGCAGGCGGTGCGGACCGGCCCCAGGGAGAGACCCGGAGGGAGGTCTCTAAAGTGTCTCGGGCGACTTGGAACGGGCGATTGCCGGCATCTTCGGCAGGATGTGCGCGTCGAAATGGTCGCGCCGTTCCTGATTGGTGCCGACCTCGCGGCGCCGGCGGTCGGGTCCAAAAAAGTCACCGGCGCGGACGAAGGGGCGCGGCTTTTCCGAAATGATCTTGAGCCGCAGGAAAATCATCCGCGGCGAGTAGGGCTTGGCGAGAAACTCGGTGGCGCCGAGATCTCGCGCGGTCAGCACATGCTCTTGGTCGGTCATCGACGTCATCACCACGACCGAGGTGAAAGGATTGACGCTGTCGTCGTCCCGGCGGATGCGCTTCAGAAGCGAGATGCCGTCGCAGGTCTCCGACCAGTCGGCGAACACCACATCGGGGCGGCGCGTTTGAAAGAAATCCCAGGCCCGTTCGGGGGTGTCGGCTTCGGCGACGTGCCCGATGTTGAACGTCCGTAAGATGCCCCGCATGGTTTGGCGCATATACGAGCTGGGCTCGGCGACCAAAACCGTCAGGTTCGCGAAATCCGTACACTCCATATCGTTTTGCATTTTCTTGTTCTCCTGCATGGTGCCGCGTTTGTCCTCCGGCGGCGATGTATCGATGGACTTACCCTACGGCAGGTCCGTCGACACCGTATGTCACGGTGGTAAAACAAGGTGATGCTTTGTAACGAAGTGTTATTCGGCGGCTTGGCCGCGGTCTGCGGGCATCCAGAAGGATACCGTGGTCCCGATGCCCACGGTGCTGTCGATTTCAAGGTCGCCACCGTGCTTTTGAACCAGCGCCTTGACGATGGACAGCCCGAGACCGGTGCCTTCCATGGCGACCATCGGATCGGAGTGTTGGCGGGCGAACGGCTCGGTCACCTTGGGCAGGATCTCCGGATCGATGCCGACGCCGCTGTCGATGGTTTCGACCGAGAAGACGCCGTCTTTGAGCTCCGTGCGAACCTCCACCTTGCCGCCGTCGTCGTTGAATTTGATGGCGTTGGAGATCAGGTTCAGGAATATCTGGCGGATCGATTTTTCGTCCGCCTTGATGTGCGGCTGCGGCGAGCCGTGCACGATGTTCAGCTGGATCGCGCGTTTCTTGGTCACGTGATCGAAGTAGCGGGCGCAATCGTCGAGCATCGTCTCGATGTCCAGTTCCTTGAAATCGAACGCGCGCTTGCGTGCTTCGATCGCGGAAATGTCCAGGACGTCGTTGATCAGCTCCAATAGGTGCTCGCCGCTGGCGTGAATATCCTCGGCGTATTCCTTGTAGTTGTCGGCGCCGATGGGGCCGAAGTACTGCCGGCGGATCATTTCGCTGAAGCCGAGGATCGCATTCAGCGGGGTCCGCAATTCGTGGCTCATGGTCGCGAGAAACTCGCTTTTCGCCTGACTCGCCAGCTCCGCGGTGACCATCGCCTTGCGCAGTTCTTCTTCCTGCTCACGCTCCTTGGTGATGTCGCGGCCGACGCAGCGATAGCCCGTGAATGCGCCGTTTTCGAACACCGGGACGCCACTGATGGCGATATACACGCGGCCCTTTTCGGGATGATCGCGGTAGTGCACGAAATTGTGGAACGGCTCGTGTCGGGCCATGGTGTCCAGATGGTTCTGGAATGCCTCGGGCGAGGCGCCGGGCGCGCCCACGTCGGCGCGGGTCTTGCCGATGTAATTCGCGGCGTCGACGCCCAAGACCTCGGCGAAGCGGTCGGAGAAATAGCTGTAGCGCAATTCGGCATCCATCTCGAAGAACCAGTCCGAATTCAGCTGCGCGAAATCGCGGAACCGGGCTTCGTCGCGGACCACGCGGCGTTGGCGTTCGATCAGGGCATGGATGGCGAGTGCCAGAAACAGGCTGAAGGCGACGCCGATGAACAGCACCACGTTGTGCGGTGTCAGCGTGGTGCTCACCGCCGCGGTTGGCAGCGGCAGCAAATGCAGACGCCACGCCCGGCCGGGCATATTGATGGTCGAAAAGGCCACGGGATCGTTGCTCAGGCCTTCCGATTGCGAGCGGAACAACACGGTGTCCCCGTCAAAGATGGCGAAGCCATAGCGGATGTCGCCGATATCCGACGTCGCGGTCCGCATCAGCGGCTCAATGCGGAACACCAGGTTGAGATAGCCGTTGGCGCTCCCGTTCCCGTCGATCGGTTGGTACACCACCACGCCTCGGCCTCCTTGCGCCAGATCCAGGGGCTGCGTCATCACCATGTCCATCGACGCCCGCACCTGATCCAGTGCGGCACGGGCCGGTGGTACTTCGTTCAGGTTCAAGAGCATCGCGCCCTCGTTGCCGGGCAGCGGCGTGACCCAGCGAACGATCCGCGTGGGATCGACCCAATTGACCGCCTGAATGTCGTCGAACAACGACACGATGGGGCGGGTCAAGGACTCGAACGCATACCGCCCGCTCGGCTGGTAGGTAAGGAAGTCCGCTTCCAACTTGTCGAGGAGCTCCAGCCGTGTGTCGACGTGCGCCAGGATGTTGGCGGCATAGGCATCGGCGAGACGGTTATACGTCGCTTGCTGTTCGGCCGTGGCATGATCTTTCAGGACAACGTACGTAAAGCCGGTGAGCGTCAGCAGCAGGATCGCGACAGAGACCGCCGCGACCCATTTTTTTTGCAATGCTGCGCTCAGGTTTTTCATACTCAGCCGTTCGTCATGCGCGATCCGCGGCGCCGTGGATCATGACGCTTTGATCGCCTGAATAAACTCGCTGGACCGGGCGCATACCAGGTCCCGCGCGGATTCCGCATCGGCGCTGACGGCGCTGACTTTTTCCATCACTTCGCGCGATGCGGTCGAGTCATTCTTCACCACCGTGATGTTTCGTGCAACGTCGTCGGTCGCCGCTGCCGCTTCCTGAATATTGCGGGTAATGTCCAAGGTCGCCGCCAGTTGTTCCTCGACGGCGGACGCGACGGTGGTGAACACCTCGACCATGTCGCCGTTCTTTCGCGACACACGGTCCAGGGCATCGGCAACGCCGTCGATGGCTTCTACCGCCTCGGTGACTTCGCGTCGCACTTCGTCGGTCGCCTTGGCGGTTTGGTCGGCGAGGTTCTTGACCTCGGTCGCGACCACGGCGAAGCCTTTGCCGGCGTCACCGGCGCGGGCCGCCTCGATGGTGGCGTTGAGCGCCAACAGGTTGGTTTGCTCGGCAATATCGGAAATCAAACCGATGACTTCTTCGATGCGCTGCGAGGTCGCGGCCAAGTGCTGGCCTTTCTCCGCGGCGGTTTGGCTTTCCCGTTCGACGTCGCTGGCCATGCGGCTGGTATCGGCGACCCGGCGGCCGATCTCCTCGGTGGTCTTCGACAGCTCTTCGGTGGCGGCGGCGACGGTTTGCACGTTCTGCGTCATCTGTTCGGAGGCGGTCGCCACCAACACGATGTTGTCGTTCATGCTGCTGTTGATCTTCAACGCATCGCCGACCGAATAGGTGGAGGCGTCGATCGCGCTGTTGAGCTGCGCGACCGCACCGTTGACGTCGGTATCGAAGGTTTCGGCGAGGGTGTTCATTTCCTCTTGGCGTTTCTCCGCCGCTTCGCGGTCGGCAGCCAGTTTCTCTTCGCCCATCATCCGTGCCTGCTCCTCGGCGGCCTGCGCCTTCAACAAGGCGGCCTCGGCGTCGTCGAGCGAGACAGCCGCCGCATCGAATGCCTTGGCCAACACACTGACCAGCCAAACCAGGACCACCCCTTGGACAATGACGATCGTTGCGTGCAACAGGACGCGGAGAAAATCGCCGCCGCCGGGAAACACCGCCAGCGGGTACAAGAAGTTGAGGGTCAAGTGGTGCACCGCGACGATGGCCGCGTAAAGCACAACCGCTTTCCAATTGCAGAACACCGCGGTCAGGGCGAATGCCGCGAAAAAGTACATGTGCATGTCGACCTGCCAGGGGTGCTCCCGCATTGCGTACACCACCAAAGCGACGGCGATCGCCAGGCCTGCGCTGGCCGATAGCTGGACGCTTTCGCCGGCGGGATCTCGGCGCCAGTCGAAAGTCACCGCGGCGGCGACGACGATCATAACGGTCATCGGGACGAGCACGTCGTGATCGGTAAGGAAAGCCGCAAGGGCAATCAGCGGGACATGCATCCAAAGATAAAACACGGCTGCTTTCGATGCGGTCTTGCGGATTCCGGCCAGATCGGACGGGATGGAAATACGGTCGAACATTATGAGGGGGCTCCTTCGGGGCGTGCTGTCATCGGCCGCGCGGCCAGCGCCAGACAGGCGCCGGCCATGGCCGGATCCATCAAAAACAATGAGGCGTCTTGCAGGCGTGATCGGATGGTCGGGTTCGCCGAGATATCAACAATGACGATCCGGCTGTTGAAACCGTGCCGCACAATCGGCACATCCAAAGCCGCGACGGTGCGCCATCGCTGGGTCTCACTCTGCCAAGGCGGCATCACCAGCGCCACCTGTGTCGCGCCGGGCGACGGCGTCACCGTCATGGCCGCGACGGCGCACAGGCCGAAGACAGAGACAAACCACACCGGTAGATAGCGACGGAGCAATGGCTCAACCCCAAAAAGGTAAAATGGCGGCGGCGTCACGAAAATGCGCGTGACGACACTTTGGATTCGAGTGGATATAGGGAATAGATCACTATTGGGGAAACCAAATCGGCCAGGTTGGCCCAGGTTTTGGGACCACCGCTGAACCCATCCAACCGGCGGCGTTTCGCAGGTGCACAAGAAACTGGACTACGCGGGGCGGTTGTCCATACTGATATTCGAAAACGATGGCTCGCGCGGGGGAAACGGCAGAGCATGACAACGCACCCAAGGGGGAGGGTCCGCACCGCATGATGCGCTTTGCGCGTACGTATGTCCGCGTGGTCGACGCGGTCAACCGGCGTATCGGCCGGGTGATGATGTACGGCATCTTCGTGATGGTTGCGATCTTGCTGTGGTCGTCGATCTCCAAGACGTTCTTCTTGCCGTCGCTGTGGACCCTGGAAATGGCGCAATTCGCCATGGTCGCCTATTACATCATGGGCGGACCGTATTCGATCCAGCTTGGCTCCAATGTGCGGATGGACCTGTTCTATCACGACTGGTCGGTGCGCAAGAAAGCGTGGTTCGACGCCTGCACGGTGTTTTTCCTGATCTTCTATCTGGGCGTGCTGCTGTACGGCGCCATCGACAGCACGACCTACTCGCTGCAATACAACGAGCGCAGTCCCACCGCGTGGCGGCCGTATCTGTGGCCGATCAAGGTGCTGATGTGCGTCGGGTTCTTCCTGATGCTGCTGCAGGCGATCTCGGAACTGATCAAGGACATCGCGACCCTTAAGGGGGAAGAACTCTAGTGTCCTACGAGTGGATCGCCATCCTGATGTTCGCATCGATGATGTTGTTGCTGATGACCGGCCAGCGGGTGTTCGGCGCCATCGGGGCCGTGGCCGCCGTCGCGGCGTTGTTGTTGTGGGGCACGGGCGGTTCGTTGATCCCGTTCTCGTCGGCGATGAAGTTACTGAAATGGTACCCGCTGCTGACCCTGCCGATGTTCATTTTCATGGGCTACGTGCTGTCGGAATCGCGGATCGCCGACGACTTGTATCGCATGTTCCATGTCTGGATGGGGCCCGTGCACGGCGGACTTGCCATCGGTACCATCGGCTTGATGGTGCTGATTTCGGCGATGAACGGACTGTCCGTCGCCGGGATGGCCATCGGCGCGACCATCGCGCTCCCTGAACTGTTACGCAGGGGCTACGACAAGCGCATGGTCACTGGCGTGATCCAGGCGGGATCGTCGCTCGGCATTCTTGTGCCGCCCTCCGTCGTCTTGGTGCTGTACGCCATGATCGCCCGCCAACCGGTCGGGCAACTGTGGTTGGCGGGCGTGCTGCCGGGCCTGCTGATGGCGGCGATGTTCATCATCTACATTGCGATCCGTTGCCGCCTGCAGCCGGAGTTGGGTCCGCCGCTGAAGGAAGAGGCGCGCGCCGTGCCAATGGCGGAAAAGCTCCGGCTGCTGCGCGCCGGGTTGCTGCCGCTCGGCATCTTCGCGGCGATGATGGTGCCGTTCGTCAACGGCTGGACGTCATTGGTGGAAAGCTCGGCGATTGGCGCCATGACCGCATTTCTGGCGGCGATCCTTAAAGGCCGCATGACCAAAGAGGTGTTCGAGACGTCGGTCCGCCAGACCTTGGCGATTTCCTGCATGTTCATGTGGATCATTCTGGCCGCCCTTGGGTTTGGCGCGGTGTTCGACGGGCTTGGCGCGGTCAAGGCCATCGACACCTTGTTCACCGAACGGTTGGATCTAAACCCGTGGACGATCCTGATCCTGATGCAGCTCAGTTTCATCCTGATGGGGACATTCCTCGACGACACGGCGATGCTGGTGATCGTCGCACCGCTCTATGTGCCGCTGGTGGCCGCGCTCGGCTTCGATTTGATTTGGTACGGGGTGCTCTACACCATCACCACACAGATCGCGTACATGACGCCGCCGTTCGGCTATAATCTGTTCTTGATGCGCGCCATGGCGCCGCCGGAGATCACGCTAAAGCACATCTACACGTCCATCATTCCGTTCGTATTCGTGATGGTCGTGTGCTTGAGCCTCATTATGGCGTTTCCGGAAATCGCGCTGTGGCTGCCGGATTACGTCTACAACAAATAACCAGAACGCCGGAACGGCGCGCAAAGTGGGGAGAAGACACTCCCAGCGACACCAAAAGTCCAAGGAGGTTCAAATGACGACACGACGCAAATTCCTGAAAACGGCCGGGGTGGCGGGGGTCGCCGCGGCGTCCACCATGGCCGCGCCCGCGGTGCACGCGCAATCGACCATCAAATGGCGGATGCAGACCTATGCCGGTCCGGCACTGGCCGAGCATGTCATCAAGCCCGCGATCGACATGTTCAACAAGATCGCCGGCGATAAGATGCAGATCGAGCTGTTCTTCGCCGACCAATTGGTGCCGACGGGCGAACTGTTCCGCGCCATGCAGCGCGGCACCATCGACGCCGTGCAATCGGACGACGACAGTATGGCGTCGCCGACCGAGGTGACCGTGTTCGGCGGTTATTTCCCCTTCGCGTCCCGCTACTCGCTGGACGTACCGGTGCTGTTCAATCAGTACGGTTTGAACGAAATCTGGGATGCGGAATATTCCAAGGTCGGCGTGAAGCACATCTCCGCCGGCGCCTGGGACCCGTGCCACTTCGCGACCAAGGATCCGATCCGCAGCTTGGACGACCTCAAGGGCAAGCGCGTGTTCACGTTCCCGACCGCGGGCCGGTTCCTGACCCAGTTCGGCGTGGTGCCCGTGACGTTGCCGTGGGAAGACATCGAGGTCGCGGTGCAGACCGGTGAACTCGACGGGATTGCCTGGTCCGGCATCACCGAGGACTACACGGTCGGTTGGGCGGATGTGACCAACTACTTCCTGACCAACAATATCTCCGGTGCCTGGGCGGGGTCGTTCTTCGCCAACATGGACCGCTGGAACGAGTTGCCGGAAGACCTGCAGACCCTGTTCCGGGTGTGCTGCGACCAGTCGCACTACTATCGGCAATGGTGGTATTGGGGCGGCGAAGCAAGCCTCCGGGTGCACGGCACCAAGTTGGAGCTGACCTCGATCCCCGACGCCGAGTGGGCCAAGGTCGAGGAAGCGGCGATCAAGTTCTGGGACGAAGTCGCCGCCGAGAGCGAGACCAAGAAAAAGGTCGTCGACATCATCAAGCAGTACAACGCCGACATGCTGAAAGCGGGCCGGCCGTACCGCTACAGCTGAGCTTTGTCGCCGTCGCAAATTGCGCAGTAGGCGTCCTTCGGGGCGCCTACTTTTTTTGATCGGCAAACCCTCTTCCGATGCAATCTAGAGTCGTATTAAGATGTTCGCGTCGTTCAAAGGATATCGAAGACAAGGGGGGATACCATGACCATCGCTGTTCGCAAGTTTCCGACCGACCGTGCCGAACCGTATGCGCGGGCGCGGGCCAAAATCCAATCCGGCGACATTTTGCTGTGTTCGGGCTCGGGCGTTTTTTCGCGCATGATTCAAGCCGGCACCAAAAGCGTTTGGAGCCACGTCGGCTTCGTGATGCGGCTCGATGCCGTCGACCGGGTCATGGTCTTGGAGAGTTTGGAGCCGCTGGGCGTCCGAACGGTGCCGCTCAGTAAGTATCTCAACGACTATGACAGCGAGGGGAATGGGTATCCCGGCGGCCTCGCCATCGCGCGTCACGACGACTTCGCCCGCAAGGCGACCCCGGCGAAATTGAAGAAGTTCGCGCAGTTCGGCATGGACCTGTTTGGCTATCCCTATGACAAGAAGGAGATCGCCAAGATCGCCGCGCGAATCGCCGGTTCGTACTTGCCCTTCAGCAGCGACGACCGCCGCGCCATCAAACGGGACCGGGACTACATTTGCTCGGAGTATCTGTGGGAGTGCTATCGGTCGCTGGGCATCAATGTAACCTATGACCGGCGTGGTTTCGTGGCACCGGCGGATTTCGCCCGCGACAAGAAGGTGAAATTGGTAACGGTCCTGAAGAAGAAATAGCCGTCCGCGACGGTTTCGTTTGCAACAGGCCGCCGCATGTCTCATCTAAGGCGTTCGCATTCACCTTAATATGAGCGCCGAGGCATGCCTGACACCGTACCGACCGACCGCCCCACCACCAGCGAGACCATCGAGGTTTTGCGCAATCGCCGGAGTATCCGAAAGTATGCGGACACGCCGGTGACCGACGCCCATGTGGATGCCATCCTATCCGCGGCGATGCGCGCGCCGACGTCGTCCAATCTGCATGCCTACAGCGTCATCAAGGTCCGCGACCAGGACGTTAAAACGCGCCTGGCGCCGCCCTGCGG
This sequence comes from Rhodospirillales bacterium, assembly GCA_965601835.1. Lineage (GTDB taxonomy): Bacteria > Pseudomonadota > Alphaproteobacteria > Rhodospirillales > Casp-alpha2 > UBA4479. Next base: position 1,901,338 of record OZ271842.1, on the reverse strand, counting down.
TAACCAGCAGCACATCATCGATTGCCCCGTGTTTCTGGCGTTCTGCGCCGATCTGACACGGATCGAGGCGGCCCTCGAACGCCATGGCCACGACCTTGCGGACAACAACATGGAAATGGGTGTGGTCTCCACCGTCGATGCCGCGTTGGTCGGCATGGCGGCGTATGTGGCCGCCGACAGCTTGGGCATCCAAGGCGTGATGATCGGTGCGGTGCGCAACGATCCCGAGGCCATCGCCGAGATCCTCGGTTTGCCGAACCGGGTATATGCGGTGTTCGGCATGTGCCTCGGCTATCCGGCGGAAGCGCCGAAGCAAAAACCGCGGATGCCGGTGCCCGGCATCGTGCACCAGGACCGGTACGACCCGGCGGCGGCACTGGCGATCCTCGATCCGTATGATGCGGACCTGAAAGCCCACTACGACAGTATCGGCAAGGCGAGCACGGCGGCGTCCTGGACCGATGACGTGGACAAGAAGTTCGCGGCCCGCCCGCGCGACGGATTGCGCGCCGCGCTCAAAGGGCGTGGGTTCGATTTCACTTAGTCTGTAACCCCGTCGGGTCCTGTCATAGACTGACCAACAGGGGGAAGGCATGGCTGAACGCATCACGATTTCCATCCGCGCCATTATGATCGTCGGCTTCGGCTGCCTGTCGATGGCGGGCATCGTATTGGCGCTGTACCTCGGGTTGGCGGCGGCGTTCCAGAATACGCGCGAACTGCTGTCGGCGAATGCCGAAACCCTGATCGAACGGATGGTCCATGAAATCGATAGCCGTCTTGAGCCCGTCGAGGCGCAAGGACGCTGGTTTGCCGAGCGGGTTGCCAGCGGCCGTATCTCGCTCGCTAACCTGGACGGGCCGGCGATAACGCCCGCGATCGACGCCATGCTCGCGTCGACACCACAGGTCGCAGGTGTCGCGGTTCTCTCGGCCGATCATGTGATGCGGCAATGGGACCGCGACGGCGGGCCGCTTGGGGCGGAGGATTGGTCGCACCGGCCGGCGATCACTGCGTGGCTCGACGTTGGGCGAACGCGGTCGACCCCGCAGTGGGGACCGCCGTTCTGGCTGGAATCGCTGCAGGCATCCGTCATTGTGTACGAGACGCCGTTGTTCCACGAGGAGACGTTCCTGGGCTTCTTGGCACTGGCAGTACCGATATCGGACCTGTCGATCCGTTTGGCGCAGTTGTCGGAAACGTCGTTCGTCCTTGCTGGACCTGAGAACGTGTTGGCGCATCGTGCGTTGATCGATTGGCGGCCGTTGGATGTCGACGCGGTGCCGACCGCCGATAGCATATACGAGGGCGTCTCGGCGCTGGTGTCGTTGGAAGAAGTCAACGACCTGGTGCTCGAGAATCTGTGGTCCGCCGAATACGACGACGGCGACTTGGTCATGCTGCAAGAAATGCGCGAAGTGAAGGCGAAGGCCGCGATCGTCGGTGACCGGGAGTTTATTTTTCTCTACAAGACGGTCAACGAATACGGCCCCAAGCCCTGGTTCGTTGGCACCTACGTCGACGTCGACGAAGAGGGAACCGCCGTGCAGCGGCTGATATGGGCGCTTGTCGCCGGGGGTGTCGTCGCCGTGGTTACGTTCGCGCTCGGCGGGTTCACGGCGACCGCCATCGGCCGGCCGGTGCGGGCCCTGGCGCAGGCATCGGAAGCCGTCAACGCCGGGCGCTTCGACGATGTCCCCGAACTGCCGCGAAGCCGGATACGGGAGTTCGACAACGCGACCCGGTCGTTCCGCGGCATGGTCGCAGGCTTGGCTGAGCGCGAGGTGATCCGCCAAACCCTCGGCCGGTATGTGCCCGAGACCATTGCCGACCAATTGCTGGCGGATGACGGCAGCCTGGCGCCGACGGAGGCGACGGCGACGATCCTGTTCGCCGATGTTGCGGGGTTCACCGCGCTGACGCAGGAACTCGGGCCGGTTCGGATCGTCGAAGTGCTGAACGCTTATTTCTCGCGCATGACGGCGATCATCGAGGCGCACGGCGGGGTCATCACCCAATTCCAGGGCGACGCCATTCTGGCGATCTTCAACGTCCCGATCGAAGCCGCCGATCACGCCGCCCAGGCGTGCCGCGCGGCCGCCGAGATGCGTGCCGCAACCGAGACCGAGAGCTTCGCCGCGCAAAAGCTCGAAGCGCGGATCGGCGTCAACACCGGCCCCGTGGTCGCCGGCGCCGTCGGGGCCGAAGGGCGGCTGACCTATACCGTGCACGGTGACGCGGTGAACCGCGCCGCGCGGGTCGAGGCCATGAACAAGGAAACCGGCACCACCGTCTTGATCACCGACGCCACCGCCGCGTTGGCGGGAGACATGGCGTTCCGCGAGGTCGGCACGCTGGCCGTGCGCGGCCAATCGGATCCGGTGACGGTGTATACGATCGACAGCTAGGGCGATCGCCGTTTCCGGCCGCTGAACTGCATCTTGTAGCCGCCGAGCGCGTCCGCTTCGCCGACCCAGGCATACGCCAGCAACACCGGCTCGTAGATCGAGGTGGTGATGGCGTGTTCGTGGTCGGGCCGGTTGAAGATCAACGAGCCCGCCGGATAGACGCCGGCATGATTTTGCGAGACCCAGCCGCTGAGGCACAGGTAGCTCTCGGTGATATCGGTGTGGCTATGCGCCGGGTAGGTGCATTTCGGGGCGAACAGCACCAGGCCGATGATCAGGTCTTCGCAAATCACCGGTCCCTGTGGACCCAGCAGTTCCGCATAGGCGTATTTCTGTTCCAGGCTGCGCGGCATCCTGTCGTAGCCGTACTGCCAGCACAACTCGTCGGTGATCTTGGTCAGCGCACGGGTCGCGGACTGCATGCACTCCTTTTCGCCGTTGTCCAAGGTCCGGTTCAAATGCGAGCAGACGGGCTTGGTCGAGGGTGGCTGCAGGATCACCGGCGGATTGTCGGTCAGGACCTTGGAAAGCCGCGATTGCACGGCGCGCATGTGGCCGCTGATCAGCTTGCTGCCGCCGGACGAGCCGAAACGGTAGGCGTTGTAAAACTCCCGCAGGACGTAGCGCCAATCGTGGCGGTCCGCCAAGGTCGGCGCACTCGGCAACATCGGTACGACATCGGGTTCCATCGGCCGTCTCCTCCCAAAAAGACCGCGGACAAAGCAGCAGAGTGTACGACGGATTTCGCGTTTCAACGCATAAAAAAACGGCGCCCCAATGTCGCGGGGCGCCGGGTTTCAGTCTCCCTAAGAAATCGGTTTATTTCAATTTGGCGCGAAGCCAGTTGCTGAGCGCATCGACACCCGTCACCGCGACCAGAATGAGGATCAAAATGGCAGCAACCTGAGGATAATCGATCAGCCGGAGTGAGCCGACCAACTCGGTGCCGATGCCGCCGGCGCCGACCATGCCCATTACCGTGGAGGCGCGGAAGTTGTACTCCCATCGGTACATGGTGACGTCGGCGAACTGCGGCAGGACCTGCGGCAAGACACCGTGGCTGATGACCTGCATCGATGACGCGCCGGCGGCCTCGGTCGCTTCGACCGGTGCCGGGTGCGCATGTTCGATGGCTTCGGCGAAGAACTTACCGACCATGCCGACGGAGTGGAGACCGAGGGCCAGAACACCCGGCAGCATTCCGAAACCGACGGCGGCGACGAACACGATCCCCATGATTAGTTCCGGGATCGCGCGGAGCGCATTCAATATTGTTCGGGCGATGTGATAAACGACCGGCCCCGGCGTGGTGTTGCGCGCCGCAAGGAATGCCAACGGCACCGAGAACAAGACCGCGAGTGCGGTGCCCGCGACGGACATCGCCAATGTGTCGAACATCGGCCCGACCCAGTATTCCCAGCGTCGGAAGTCGGGCGGCACCATCTCCGACAGCATGACGCCGATGGCCGGCAGGCCCTGGGCCATCCGGTCGCCGTCGAGCAGCCCGGTGACCCAGCTGCACGCCAGCACCGCCGCGATCAACGCGGCGATGCGGACGAGCAATGTCTTCTGCCCTTGACGGGCGGTTTTCAGGACATCGTCCTTGGCCTCTTCGGAAAGGGACGCTTGGATTGAAACGCTCATAAGACTGCCTCTTCTTTTCCTCGAAAGCCGATGCGATTCCCGGACTTAGTTGCCCGGGTTCACGTTGCTTCGGATATCACGGATGATGTCGTAGTCGCTGTCGGAGATCGCTGCGAAGCCGTCAGCTTTGAACGGCTTCAGAACGCCGTCACCTTCCGGCGTGCCTTTTTTCAAGGACAAGAACGCGGTTTTGATTTTGTTCTGAATGTCGGCGCTCAGGTCGGTGCGCATGACCCAGGGGTACTGCGGGATCGGTGCCGAGTAGGCGACCACTTTGACTTTGTCACCGCTAACGGTACCGCGCTCGACCAATCGTTCGAAGATCGGGCGGCTGAGGCCGCCGACCTCGGCGTTGCCAAGTTCGACGTTGCGCGCGACGGCGTCGTGCGCACCGGTGAAGTTCTCTTTGTAATCCGCGCCCGGCTGCACGCCTTCTTTCATCATGGTGTATTTCGGCGCGAAGTGGCTGGAGGTCGAGGCTTGGTCGCCGAACGCAACGTTGACGCCGCTGCCTTTAATGTCGGTGAGGTTGGATATCTTGGAATCCGCATTGGCGATGATCACCGACTGATAGGTGGTCGAGCCGCCTTTGAGGCGCGCGGCGAAGGGCTCGATATCGATCTTACCGCCCTTCATCTTGTCCTTGGCGATGGTATAGGACGCCGGACCGAAGTACGCGATGTCGATCCGTCCGAAGCGCGTGGCTTCGATCATTGACGAGTAGTCGGTCGTGACGATCAGCTCGATTTTCTTGCCGGTCTGTTTTTCCAGATACGCAGCCAGGGGCTTGTTGTCTTGGATGACGGTGGCGGCGTTTTCATCCGGCAACAGCGCCACTTTCAACGTGTCGGGGTTGTAGTCGGCGGCGAGCGTCGGGGACGCGACGACGGCGGCGAGGGTAAGTGAAGCAAGGAAGGTACGGCGGTTCATGATTAGTCTCCCACAGGGGTTAGGGATGCCCGGGCCACATCGGTCCGGGGGCTCTCTTTGGGCGGCGTCCGATAGGACGCGCCGTAGATGCGCGACAAGGCTCCGTCGTCCAAGTCGTTCGGCGGACCGTCGAAGACCACCTCGCCGCCGGACAAACCGATGATCCGGTCGGCATAGGTGCGCGCATATTCCAGTTGATGCAGGCTGATGACGGCGGGGATGCCGTCCTGATGACAGACTTGTTTGATGAGACCGAGTACGGCCTCGGAAGACGCCGGATCCAATGACGCGACCGGCTCGTCGGCAAGTACGATTCGCGGCCGCTGGGCCAAAGCGCGGGCAATCCCGACACGTTGCTGTTGGCCGCCGGACAGCGAATCGCAGCGCACTAGCGCTTTTTCGAACAAGCCAACGCGGTCGATACAGTCCAGGGCCCAGCGTTGTTCTGTCTCGGGCAGCGGCAGAAGCGTACGCCAGAAGCCGTAGTTGCCAATGCGGCTGACCAATACGTTGTGCAGAACCGTCAGGCGGCCGATCAGTTGGTGCTGCTGAAAGATCATGCCGGTCTTACGGCGGTGTTCGCGCAGGTGCTTGCCGGCGGCTAGATCACCGATTTCACGCACCGTCACGGTGCCGCTGGTCGGCTTTACCAAATGGTTCATGACACGCAGCAGCGTCGACTTGCCGGCGCCGGACGGGCCCAACAGCACGGTGGTCTGCTCGCTGGCGATTTCCAGGCTCAGGGGCTTCAACGCATGGGTACCGTTGGGGTACACCACTTCGACGTTATCCAAAGAAACGTATGGGGTGGTCGTGAGTTCGGCGTTGTCCAACATGTGATTCAATCCTCGCGGCCTCCGGCTCGATCGACGCGCTTCGTCATAAACACGTCATTTTCAATTCATATTCGTAATTATTTTTTGGTTATAATTGAGATATCGAATAACAAGGCGTCGTTTCGAATTTGTGACTCGTTCTTGGGTCTTTTGTGACGACATGATCGGCGCCTGTGTAAAAAGCGGAGGACACATGCCGACCAAGATCGTTGTGGGGAATAGAGTTCATTCGTCCGTGCGCGCCCATTTGGCTTCGCACGGAGATTTGGTGATCAACGAAAGCGAACAACCGATGACTACCGCGGCTTTGATGGAAGCCTGTCGCGACGCGGACGCATTGATGGCGTTCATGACCGAGCGGGTTGACGCCGCGTTCCTTGACGCCTGTCCTCGGTTGCGGGTGATCGGTGGTGCGCTCAAGGGATACAACAATCTGGATGTCGCTGCCTGTACGGCACGCGGCGTCGTCGTGACGAACGTACCGGACCTATTGACGGAACCGACGGCGGAGTTGACCGTCGCCATGATGATCGGTGTCGCGCGGAACATTATTGCCGGTGACGCCGTCGTGCGATCCGGCGGGTTTGCCGGCTGGCGGCCGACGCTTTACGGCGGTTCGCTGTCCGGCGCGACGGTGGGCATGATCGGCGCCGGTGCTGTCGGACGGTCGGTGCTGCGCATGCTTGAAGGTTTTCGATGCGAACGCCTGTATACGGATACCAAGCCCATGTCGGCCGCCGACGAAGCCACCCTTCGTAGCCGATACGCGACCAAGGAGGAGCTCCTGGCGCGGTCGGACTTCGTGGTATTGGGTTTGCATCTGACCCCGGACACCCTGCACCTCGTCGACGATGCGTTCTTGGCATCGATGAAACCAGGGGCGTATCTGATCAATCCAGCGCGCGGGAGCTTGGTCGACGAGGCGGCCGTGGCCCGAGCCCTAGATACGGGTGGGTTGGCAGGGTATGCATCCGATACGTTCGAGTTGGAAGATTGGCAGATCGCAGGCAGACCGGAACGCATCGCCGACGGCATCTTGCAATCGTCACGCACCATGCTGACGCCGCACATCGGTTCCGCCGTCACACAAGTCCGAGAGGAGATAGAGTTATCCGCCGCCGACAGTATTATCGAGGTATTGGCGGGTCGTATGCCAAGGACAGCCGTAAATCCGGAAGCGCAAAGCGCCGCCCGCATGACCAAGGTGGCCGGTTGATGCTCAGCCTTTTGTATCTAAAGACGTTTGTCACTGTCGCCGAGCGGGGTCACTTCGGTCGCGCCGCCGAGGCCTTGGGCATATCGCAACCGACCGTCTCGCAGCACCTGGCGAAGCTCGAAACGGAACTGGGCGTCCTCTTGATCGACCGCTTCAAGAACGGCTGCACCTTGACGCCCGACGGCCGAAAAGTGCTGTCGCACGCCCGTGGCCTTCTGCGGTCGGCCGACCGCCTCTCGCAAAGCGTTCTCGGCGACGCGATCGAAATCGGCTGCAGTGGGAATATCGCATCGTATTTCATTTCCGAGGCCTTGCAGCGGTTCGCCGGACAGGCCGGACCCGAGTTCAATTGGTCGGTCACCGCCAATGAAAACCCGGCCGTCGCCGAGAAACTCGACACCGGCGAGATCGATTTGGCGGCAATGGAATGGCCGGACCGGCGCAGCGCCTTTCATACCCGCGTCTGGCGGCGGGAGTCACTGGTCTTGATCGTGCCGCCCGGTCATCCGGCCGCCGGCGACGGTGCTGTCGACATCGGCGACGCGGTGAAGTGGCCGTTCATCGGCGGCGAACGCGGCAGTGGCACAGGTACGTTGCTGCGTGAAGTCCTCGGTGAACGGGCCAGCGACATCGAAATCGCGCATCAGTTCCAAACCACCGAAGCGGTCAAGGATGCGGTGCGCTCGGGTCTTGGCGTCTCTTTGGTTTTGTCGCGGGCAGTGGATGCCGATCTCAGTCTCGGACGCCTGGCGACTGTCGACATCGACGGCTACCGCTTCGACAAGACGTTCTATGTCTCGGTGCGAAGCGATATGGCCGAGGACGCGATGCCTGTGCAACTCGCCAACTTCATGGTGGAGGAGGCCGATGCCGCCTAGGTACGAAAACGGCGCCCGCCGTTGCCGGGGGCGCCGTTCGGTGTTCGCTTCGCGGGTGCGTTAGCGCGTCGGGACCGGGGTCTCGCCGGAATAGTCGTAGAACCCGCGGCCGGTCTTGCGGCCGAGCCAGCCGGCCTCGACGTATTTCACCAGCAACGGACAGGGCCGGTATTTGGTGTCGGCCAAGCCGTCGTGCAGCACGTGCATCACGGCGAGACAGGTATCCAATCCGATAAAGTCGGCCAGTTCCAACGGCCCCATGGGGTGGTTGGTGCCCAGCTTCATGGCGGTGTCGATGGCTTCGACCGAGCCGACGCCTTCGTACAGCGTATAGACGGCTTCGTTGATCATCGGCAGCAAGATACGGTTGACGATGAACGCCGGGAAATCTTCGGCGTTGACCGGCTTTTTGCCGAGCTTGCCGGTCAGTTCGCGGACCGCGTCGTAGGTGTCTTCGTCGGTGGCGATGCCACGGATCAATTCCACCAGTTCCATGCGCGGTACCGGGTTCATGAAGTGCATGCCGAGGAAACGTCCCGGATTGGCGGTTTGCGCGCCGAGGCGGGTGATCGAGATCGACGAGGTGTTCGACGCGATGATCGCGCCTTCCTTGATCACCGGGCCGAGGGACTTGAGAACCGCTTTCTTGATGTCCTCGTCCTCGCTGGCGGCTTCGATGATGATATCGCAATCACCGAAGATGGTGTAGTCGGTGCCGCTCGCGATGCGGCCCAGCGCTTCGGTTTTTTCGTCCTCGGTCATGGTCCCCCGCTTGATGAAGCGGTCCATGTCCTTACCGATGCGGGCCAAACCTTTTTCCAGCGATTCCTCGCTGAGATCCAGCAAGCAAACGTCGAAACCGGATCTGGCGCTGACGTGGGCGATCCCGCTGCCCATTTGGCCCGCGCCGATCACTCCGATTTTCTTGATGTCTATCGGCATCGCAGTTGTTCCTTCGCCGTCGAACGCGGCGTCAACGTGTTTGTCCATTGTGTCCAAGTCCCCATGATCGGTATTCGGTTATTCATCCAGCTCGGCCGACAATGCCGGAACGGCATCGAACAGATCGGCCACGAGACCGTAATCGGCGACTTGGAAGATCGGCGCTTCTTCATCTTTATTTATAGCGACGATCACTTTGCTGTCTTTCATCCCAGCCAGGTGTTGTATGGCCCCTGATATGCCCACGGCGATGTACAGTTCCGGCGCAACCACTTTGCCGGTCTGCCCCACCTGATAGTCGTTCGGCACGAAGCCCGCGTCGACCGCCGCCCGGGACGCGCCGACGGCGGCGCCCAGTTTGTCGGCCAGACTTTCGAGCATCGCGAAGTTGTCCCCGGATTGCATGCCGCGGCCGCCGGAAATGACGATCTTGGCACTGGTCAACTCGGGGCGTTCCGACTTCGTCAGGTTTTGCCCGACGAAGGTCGAAAGCTCGCTCGCGGCGGTGGCATCCACGGTCTCGACCGCGGCGCTGCCGCCTTCCGGCGCGGCCGCATCGAAGGCGGTGGCGCGCACGGTGATGACTTTCTTGGCGTCCGACGATTGCACGGTGGCCATCGCGTTGCCGGCGTAGATCGGGCGCACGAAGGTGTCGGCGCTCACGACCTCGGTGATATCGGAAATCTGCTGCACATCCAGCTTGGCGGCGACCCGGGGCAGGATGTTTTTGCCCGACGTCGACGCGGCGGCAACGACGGCATCGTACCCGTCGGCCATGGAGAGAATCAGGTCCGCCACATTTTCCGCAAGACCTTGTCCGTAATGCTCGGCATCGGCCAGTAGGACCTTGGCGACGCCGGAGATTTTTGCCGCTTCGTCGGCAACGCCGGCGCAGCCCGCGCCCGCAACCAGCGCCGTGACGTCGCCCAATTGGACGGCGGCGGTGACGGCGTTCAGCGTGACCGCTTTGACGGCGGCGTTGTCGTGATCGACCAGAAGAAGAACGTTCGCCATGATCAGACCACCTTCGCTTCGTTTTTCAGTTTGTCGACCAATTCCGCGACGTCGGCGACCTTGACCCCGCCTTCGCGTTTCGGCGGCTCTTCGACCTTGAGCGTTGCCAAACGCGGTGCCACATCGACGCCCAGGTCGCCGGGCGCCATGGTGTCGATGGGTTTCTTCTTGGCCTTCATGATGTTCGGCAACGAGGCGTACCGGGGTTCGTTCAGACGCAGATCGGTGGTGACGACCATCGGCATTTTGACCTTGATGGTCTCGAGCCCGCCGTCGATTTCGCGGGTCACCTCGGCTTCACCGTCGCCGAGCTTCACCTCGGAGGCGAACGTGGCCTGCGGCCAATCCATCAGGGCGGCCAGCATCTGACCGGTCTGGTTGGAATCGTCGTCGATCGCTTGCTTGCCGAGGATCACGATATCCGGGCTTTCCTTTTCGCAGATCGCTGTCAGCAACTTGGCGAGGGCCAGGGGCTGCACCTCATCGTCCGACTCCACCAGGATGCCCCGGTCGGCGCCCATGGCGAGCGCGGTGCGGATGGTTTCCTGCGCTTGGCTCGGCCCGATGGAGACCGCGACCAGTTCCTCGACCGTGCCGGCCTCTTTCAGGCGCACGCCCTCTTCGACGGCGATTTCGTCGAAGGGGTTCATGGACATTTTGACGTTTTGAAGTTCGACGCCCGTATTGTCGGGCTTGACGCGGATCTTGACGTTGTAGTCGACCACCCGCTTCACGGCGACCAGTGCCTTCATTTGTACTCCACCTGCCGCGTATGCGGCCTCCCGGCTCCCCAAAAACCTTGCGAAAACCCGTGACGCCCCCTCCCAAGCGCGTCTTTTCGCAGGCGCAACATTAGGCCTCTGAAAAAGGGGGGTCAAGCGCGGTTACGACATTATGACGACAAGACGCGACGGCCATTCTGTGATGGGCGGCACAGACGGCGGGCGTCAAAAACCGCTGTTGTGCGTGTGTAAGGATTGGTTTTGCGTAAAATTTTGGGGAATAACGCCGTGCGACATCTTGTCACCGCTTTCGCTGTTTTGCTGCTCACTGCCGGTAGCGCCGCCGCCGACACGCTGACGGTCGGCTTCGCGTATGCGAAACCGCCGTATATTTTCGCGACGGGGCCGGACGATACGGCGGAAACCCGCGGCATCGAGATGGACATCCTGACCGAGGTTTTCCGCCGGACCGGCGACACCGTGGTGCCTAAGTACATGTCCTACGCCGAGGTCCGGTCGAACCTGGCGGCCAAACGCATCGACGGCGGTGCGACCCTGAAACCCGGCGCGCCCGGCCTCTATTTCAGCGACGACTACGTGTATTTCCACAATTTCGCCATCACCCGCGCCGCGGACGGCAAGGCGGTGCGGTCCTATGCCGATCTCAAGGGGTTGCGGGGCGTCGGCTGGCAAGGGGCCGCCGTCGCCCTCGGTCCCGCGTTCCAACAGGCCGCGAAAACCATGGCCGACTTCGACGAGGTGCCGAGCCAACGCGACCAGGTGGCGCGATTCCTGGACGGCACCTATGACGTGGTCATCATCGACCGGGCGATCTTCCGGTATTGGGCCAAGGAGCTGGGCTATGGCGGTACCGAATTCGACTACGGCCAGGTATTCGGCGACCGCACGGTGTTCACCGTCGGCTTCCACGACAAGGCGGTGCGGGACCGCTTCAACGGCGCGCTGCGCGACTTCAAGAAAACGCCGGAATACGACGCGATCTTCGAGAAATACCTGGTGGAGTAGGGCGCCTTACCGGTTACCGCCCGGGACCCACAGCACATCGCCGGCGCCGTTATCGTTGAGGTGCCGCGCCAGCACGAACAGATGATCCGACAGCCGGTTGACGTATTTCAGCGCCGCCGGATTGATTTCTTCATCGAGCGCCAGTTCCGTCATCAGCCGTTCGCACCGCCGCGCCACGGTACGCGCCAGGTGCAGGTAGCTTGAGGCGGCGCTGCCGCCGGGCAGGATAAATGACGTCAGGTCCTGCAGGTTCGCGTTCATGGCGTCGATTTCGGCTTCCAGGCGGTCCACCTGGGCATCGACGATGCGGAGCGCGCCGTCCGACCGGTTGCCGCCCTCGGGCGTGCACAGATCGGCGCCGAGATCGAACAGATCGTTCTGGATCCGCATCAACATCACGTCGGCCTCGCCGCCGGTGTGCAGGCGAGCCAAACCGATGACGGCGTTGGTCTCGTCGGCGGTGCCATACGCGGCCACCCGCACGTCATGTTTTTTGACCCGGTCGCCGCTGCCCAGCGACGTTTCCCCGGCGTCGCCGCCGCGGGTGTAGATTTTAGTGAGCGTTACCACGATGTGCCTCGAAAGCTGAAGAGAACGTCCTGAAGCTTAATTGGCCCCGGCGAGGATCATGATCAAGGCGAAGATCGCCAGCGCGACACCCTGGCCAATGACGCGGGCGCGCATCAGATTGTTGGAGTGTTTCTGATAAAATTCGCCGTTGCGGGCGAAATTGACCAACCCGACGACCAGAATCACCAGTGTCGCCACCATGGCGAGACCGAGAAGAAACGGAAGAAACGTGCTCATGGCGTACCTATAAAGTGTCGAAACCCTTATTACGAGGATTTAATGATGCTGGATCAGCCGGGTTTCCCTCGGTTTTCAGAGAGTTATCCCGATCGCGCGCGGGCTGTCACAAGGATGTCACCGGATCGCAAAGATACTGTTCCCATCGATCACCACATTCGCGGCATCCTTAAATCCGCTGAGTTGGGAGAGCTATAAAAATGCCTAAGGACGATCAAATTCTCGAGCACATGGACGACGACGAAATGGACGAATACCTGCGTCCGACGCCGGATGTGTGCGACTTCGATGTCATCATGGACAAGGCCGTGTCACGGCGCGGGTTCCTGGGCGGCGGCGTCGCCTTCAGCACCGCGGCACTGGTGCTCGGCACCACGTCGTTGACCCCGGTGTCGGCGTTCGCCGCCGACCGGTTCGGCTTCGAGCAAGTCGCCGCCAACACGCTGGACACCATTACGGTGCCGCCGGGTTACAGCTGGCACACGGTTGTCAAATGGGGCCAGCCGCTGTGGTCCAAAGGTGCGGACTTCGCGCAGGACACGCGCGGCACCGGCGAAAGCCAGGAAATGTCGTTCGGCGACAACAACGACGGCATGTCGTACTTCCACGACAACGGCCGCGATCTTCTGGTCATCAACAACGAGTACGTGAACCGTTCGATCATCCACGGCAACCGCGAGAGCGGCAAAGCCGAGACCGCCGACGACGTGCGCAAGTCCAAGGCCGCGCACGGCGTGTCGATCATGGAAATCGACATGAACGACGGCAAATGGGAAGTGAAGCAGGATGCGCCGCTGAACCGCCGCATCACCGCCGATACGCCGATGGAGATCACCGGCCCGGCGCGCGGCCACGACCTGTTGAAGACCGCCGCCGACAGCACCGGCACCATGGCGCTCGGTACGTTCAACAACTGCGGCAACGGCCAAACCCCGTGGGGCACGTACCTGACGTGTGAAGAGAACTTCCACGGCTACTTTGCATCGAGCGATGCCGACTATGCCGTCAACGACGACATGAAGCGTTACGGCGTCGGCGTCAAAGGCCGCGGCTACAACTGGGAGATTGCGGACGAGCGGTTCGATATCTCCAAGCACCCGCAAGAGCCGAACCGGTTCGGCTACATCGTCGAGATCGATCCGATGGATCCGGGCTCAACCCCGAAGAAGCGCACCGCGCTTGGCCGCTTCAAGCACGAAAACGCCGAAGTGGTCCTGAACCCGGACGGGCACGTGGTCGTCTACATGGGCGACGACGAGCGCGGCGAGTTCATGTACAAGTTCGTCAGTGCCAACAAGTACGTCGCCAATGGCGACAACTCGGACCTGCTGGAAGACGGCAAGCTCTATGTCGCGGTGTTCGACGAAGCGTTGACCGGCAAATGGGTCGAATTGACGCCGGAAGCCACGGGCATGTCGTCGAAGGCCGAGGTGTGCATCCGCACCCGTCAGGCGGCGTCTGCGGTCAAGGCGACCACCATGGACCGTCCGGAATGGATCGCGGCCAATCCGGTCAAAGCCGAAGTCTACTGCGCGTTGACCAACAACAAGAACCGCGGTGTGAAACCGAACGCCGGCGGCGACCCGACCCCGGTCAACGGTCCGAACCCGCGTGAGGCCAACAACTACGGCCAAATCGTGCGTTGGGCGCCGGAGAACGGCGATCACACGCAGGATGCGTTCTCGTGGGACCTGTTCGTGATGTGCGGCAACCCAACCGTGCACAACGACGCCTACGCCGGGTCCAAGAACGTCAACGCCGACAACATGTTCAACTCGCCGGACGGCATCATGTTCGACAGCAAGGGGTTCCTGTGGATCCAGACCGACGGGAACTACTCGAACAAGAAAGACTTCGCCGGGATGGGCAACAACCAGATGCTGGTGGGCGACACCCAAACGGGTGAAATCCGCCGCTTCATGGTCGGCCCGAACGAGTGCGAAATCACCGGCCTCGCCTGGAGCGCGGATCGCAAGACGATGTTCGTCGGCATCCAGCACCCGGGCGAACGCGGCAACAGCCACTGGCCCGACGGCGGCCAGACGGTGCCGCGCTCGGCGGTCATCGCGGTGACCCGCGACGACAACGACGCCATCGGCTGAGTACATCGAGTGCATCGGGAGTACATCGGGGACCGGTACCTAGGAACGGTACCTGTCCCCGACAAGAACGAAAGGGGAGGCCTTGGCCTCCCCTTTTTTGTTAAATCGTCATTCCCGCGAAAGCGGGAACCCAAGTGACGCGATGTTCAATTTGGGCCCCCGCCTGCGCGGGGGTGACGGGCTGAGACTTACTCCGCCAGCGCCCGGTTGACCGCCGAAACGACGGCGCTCAACGACGCCTTGGTGATGTTGGCGTGTTTGCCGACGCCGAACACCGGGTCCTTGTCGCCCCGCTGGATTTCCACATACGCGACCGCATCGGTGCTGGAGCCGAGGCCCACGGCATGTTCGTGATAGCTGACGACCTTCAGGTCCTCCAGGATGTGCGCGTTCAAGCTGGTCAGGAACGCATCGATCGGTCCGGTCCCCTTGCCCTTGAGCACGACCTCTGCCCCGCCGTCGGTGATGTTGGCGGTCATGTCGCGGACCTCGGACGCATGGGTGTCGGGCACCGTGCGGTGATCGACGAACTTGAAGCGGCCGTCCGGTTGTTCGATGTAGACGGTGTCGAAGATGTCGTAGATCTCCGTTGAGCTCAGTTCCTTGCCGGTGTCGTCGGCCTGTTCCTGCACCACGCCCGAGAATTCGATCTGCAGGCGGCGCGGCATCTCGAAGCCGTAGTCCGTTTCCATGACATAGGCGACGCCGCCCTTGCCGGATTGCGAATTGATGCGGATCACGGCTTCGTAGGACCGGCCCACGTCCTTCGGATCGATGGGCAGGTACGGCACGTCCCATTGCGGGGAGTTGGCCGACTTCATCGCCGTGAAGCCCTTCTTGATCGCGTCTTGGTGCGAGCCGGAAAACGCCGTGAACACCAGATCGCCGACATACGGGTGGCGCGGGTGTACCGGCAACTGGTTACAGTATTCGGCGACCCGCATGACGTCGTTGATGTCGGAGAAATCCAGGTTCGGCTCGACCCCTTGGGTGAACATGTTCAAGGCCAGCGTGACGACGTCGACGTTGCCGGTGCGCTCGCCGTTGCCGAACAAGGTGCCCTCGATCCGGTCGGCCCCGGCCATCACGCCCAATTCCGCCGCGGCAACGCCGGTGCCCCGGTCGTTGTGCGGATGCAGGCTCAAGACGATGCTGTCCCGGCGCTTGATGTTCCGGTGCATCCATTCGATCTGATCGGCATAGATGTTGGGCGACGCCATCTCGACGGTCGCGGGCAGGTTGAGGATCGCCTTGTGGTCAGGTGTCGGTTCCCACACGTCCATCACCGCGTCGCAGATGTCGCGGGCGAATTCCAACTCGGTGCCGGTGAAGCTTTCCGGCGAGTACTGGAAGTAGATTTCACCGTCGGTGACCTTCTCGGCCAATTCACGAACCAGCTTGGCCCCCTCGACGGCGATCTCGGTGATCCCCGCCATGTCGCTGTTGAACACCACCCGGCGCTGCGTCGTCGAGGTCGAGTTGTACAGGTGCACGATGGCGCTTTTCGCGCCGGCGATCGCCTCGTACGTCCGTTCGATCAAATGCGCCCGGGACTGGGTCAGCACCTGAATCGTGACGTCCTCCGGGATCATGTCCTCTTCGATCAACTGGCGGCAGAAGTCGAAATCCGTCTGCGAGGCGGCGGGGAAACCGACTTCGATTTCCTTAAAGCCCAGATCGACCAGTTTCTCGAACATGCGGCGTTTGCGTTCCGGGCCCATGGGCTCGATCAACGCCTGGTTGCCGTCGCGCAAATCGACGGAGCACCATATCGGCGCCTCGGTGATCGTGCGGCCCGGCCATTGCCGGTCGGGCAAATCGACCGGCTGAAACGCCACGTACTTGTCGCCCGGGTTCATCTTGGATTCGGTGGTCATTGTGTGTCTCCTGCGTCCCCGGGGCAGAGTGTGCCGGACGGGGGTAAATGTCTCGTAAAAAAGCGGTGATACGGCGCGGACACAGCCGCCGGGGGCCGTGGATTACCGGCGGCCGCAGGTAAGTCGCAGGAGCGCGCTGTGCAGGGTCTCAAACTGTGGAAACATGATGTTGGCCTTAAAAAGTAAGAATTACGACGAAAGCACGTGTGTCCCGGCGTCCCCTCAGGACACCGGGCAAATAAGGCCGAGGCCAAGCCGCTTTTCTGTCGTCAACATCATGAGCGGACCATACGTCTTGTCGGCGATACCGGTCAAGTCCCCCTCATCTTTCTTCTCCCCCCATGGGATGGGGGAGAAGGACTCTCGTGTCTGGGTCCCTCTCCCCTGACGCAGACGGGGGAGAGGACAGGTGAGGGGGCATTGGCCCGTTCGGTTTTGCAAAGTGGCCCTATGTTTCAACACAATTTTACCTTCTTATAGGGCCAATACGAATTCCTCAGGAGGAAACCATGACGGCTGTCTCGAAACCGAGTGTCTGTCCGCTCGATTGCCCCGATACCTGTAGCTTGTCGGTGGAGGTTGAAAACGACACCGTCGTTGCGGTGCGCGGCAGCCGTGTGAACCCGTACACGGCGGGCGCGATCTGCGCCAAGGTCACGAACTCGTTCCCCGATTTCGTGCACGGCGACGCGCGTCTGACCCATCCGCTACGTCGGGTCGGGCGGCGAGGCGAAAACGCTTTCGAGCGGATCTCCTGGGATCAGGCGCTCGATCTGGTGCATGCTGGGATGTCGGACGCCATCGCGCGGTTTGGGCCGCAATCGGTGCTGCCGTTCAACTATGCGGGCCCGCACGGGGAATTGGCGGCGGGCTCCATGGACCGGCGGTTCTTTCACAAGATGGGCGCGACGTTGCTGAACCGGGGGCCGCTCTGCGGGGCGGTGCGCGGCACGGCGTATACCAGTCTCTACGGCGGCGCCCCCGGCATGGCGCCGGAACAGGCGGCGCACGCCGACCTGATCGTGGTGTGGGGTAACAACGTCACGGTCTCGAACCTGCATCTGGCGTCGGTCATCAAGAAAGCGCGGTCCGCCGGCGCCAAGCTGATCGTGATCGACCCCAAACGGACCAAGATCGCCGACCAGGCGGATTTATACCTGCAGATCAAGCCCGGCACCGACGTGGTCCTGGCGCAGGCGCTGGCGACGGAACTGGAACGGCGCGGCGCCTTCGACGATACGTTCATCGCCGAATGGGTGCACGGTGCCGACGCCTATATGGCCGAGGCGCGGCAATGGACCCCGGACCGCATGACCGCGGAAACGGGCATCGACGCCGATGCCTTCAAGACCTTCGCCGATTGGTACGCGGGGGCGGAGACGGTCGCCGTGTCCATCGGCAACGGGATCGAACGCGGCGCCAGCGGCGGCGCGGGTCTGCGCGCGGCAATGTCGTTACAGGCATTGACCGGCAATCACGGCCGGGTCGGCGCGGGCGTCATGGCGAAGCCCGGTTTCGCGTTTCCGAAAACCACCGATGCCTTGCAGCGTCCGGACTTGATCCCCGACGGCACCAGGACCTTCAACATCGTCGATGTCGGTAAATTGCTGCTGGAAGACACCCTCGACCCGCCGATCGCCGCAGCGTTTATCTATAACCACAACCCGGTTGCCACCCACCCGGATCAGAACCGCATGCGCCGGGGCCTCAGCCGCGACGATTTGTTCACCGTCGGCTGCGACGTCGCCATGACCGACAGCATGCTGTACTGCGACGTGGTGCTGCCGGCGGCAAGCCACTTTGAATTCGCGGACCTCTATGGCGCGTATGGGCACGCCTATCTGCAACGCGCCGAGCCGGTGATCCCGTGCGTCGGCGAAAGCCTGCCCAACACGGAAATCTTCCGCCGTCTCGCCGCGCGTTTCGGTTACGACGATCCGATGTTCCAAGCCTCGGACGCCGAGTTGATGGACGACGCCGTCGACGGGTCGGACAAACGGTTGGGCGGCACTCTGCCCTCGGCGCTGCCGTTGGACGCGGCCATCGATATGTCGATCCAGGGCGAGACACCGATGGTGATGTGCGACACGGTGGTGCCGAAAACGCCGAGCGGCAAGATCGAGCTGGTCAGTGACGAGATGGAAGAGAAGTGGGGCGCGGGCGTGCCATGCTTCCGCCCGGCGACGCAGGACCGGGCGTTCTGCATCATCTCGCCGTCGTCCGACAAGCGCACCAACGCGACCTTCGGCGGCTGTCCGCAATCGGACGGTCTGGAAGTGGTCGAGATCCATCCAAACGATGCCGACGCGCACGGGCTCAAAGACGGCGACACGGTGACGGTGTTCAACGACCGAGGCGAGGTGACGCTGCGTGCCGTCGTCACTGATGCGGTGCAGCCGGGCGTGCTGTATTCGCCCAAGGGTACCTGGCTGAAATCGAGCTTCACCCGGCAAACGGTCAACGCCCTGATCCCGGTCGAGGTGCGCGCCGACATCGAAGAGGGTGCGGCCTACAACGAGACCTTCGTCGACATTCGGGTGGGGTAAGGATGATCGTCACCCCGGCGTAGGCCGGGGTCCAGAGCCATAGATTCCGGCCTGCGCCGGAATGACGACGTTTGGTTATGAGCCCTTCCGGGCGAGCGCCATGCCGATCCCTGTGCCGATCAGCAACGCGCCTGTGATGCGGTTGCGGATGCGGGCACGGCGTTCGCTGCGGAAGAATTCCCTGAGCCGTCCGGCCAACAGCGCGTAGCCGCAGTCCAGCGTCGTCGCGACGACGACGAAGGTGACGGCCAGCAACGCAAGCTGCGGACCGGCGGGGGCCGCCGGATCGACGAACTGCGGGAAGAACGCCGCGTAAAACAGCAGCGTCTTGGGGTTGGTGATGGCGACCAGCACCCCTTGGCCGAAAATGGCGCGGCGGCTCCGCATCGGTTGGGTGTCGTCCAAGACCTCGGGTTTGGCCCGCCATGCCTTGATCCCAAGATAGATCAGGTACGCCGCTCCGATGTAACGGACGATGTCGAAGACGTCCGACAGCAAGCCCATCACCGCAACCAGACCCAGCGCGCCGCCCGCCGCCAACACCGCGTTGCCGGCGCTGGCGCCCAGCGCCGACTGCACGCCGGTCTTGGTCCCGTAGGCGAGCGAATTCGCAATCACCAACGTGACGATGGGTCCCGGCATCAGAATGAGCACCACGGTCGCCAAAAGATAGGCGGCATAAAGCTCCGGATTGATCGGCATCGGCGTTCCCCCACAAGATGAGAGACTACCAATCCATCGAATGCGCGCCGTGTCAATCGATGACAACGATGCATTCGCGCATCTGTGCGCGTACAGTCGGCCCATGAACTGGATGAACCGCGCCCTGGGCTATGCCATCGCCGCCGTGATCGCGGGTGGCCTGATCGCCGGCTTGTTCGCCTTGTTCGGCACCGCCGTGTTGGGGGCCGTGGCGGCGGCGCTCGCCATCCCGCTGGCCTTCCCGCTTACCACGCTTCTCGTGATCTCGGTGATCGGGATTGGAGTGGTCTGGGCGGCGCTCCGGCGGCGCAAACAAAAACCCCCGGGGAATGCCCGGGGCTAAGACGTTTCTCGTAAGATCTACGGGCGGGTTTGGATTTGGCCCGCTCATTGCTCAATCACCCTCAGAACCGCTGATTTTGCGGCATGTGCCGCGGAAATTGGCGCATTTGTTGGAGTTTCCCTGGCCGTTCCGGTCAGGTTGCGTCGCATTTTGCGACACGAAGGTTTTGCAGAGGGCAAATACATGTCAAAGAGTCGAGAAACCGGCGTTGGTCTTTCTAACTATTTTGTCGGCCTGTTCCTCGTTTTCGCACTGTCGACGGGCGCGGCGCTCACGTTTTTGGTCAATGAACATCACCACGAGATGTCAAAACAGGCGGCCATTCGGACAGCAAAAACGACCGCCGAGAACATTGATTACTTCCGGGCGTTTTACTCGAAGCAGATCGTTCAAAACGTGCTGGGCGGCAATGTCGACGTCACGCACGAGTACCATGGCAATTCGTCGGCGATACCCTTGCCGGCGACACTTTCGATCGAGCTCGGGGACTTCATGCGCGATCAGGATGCGAACATCGACTACAAGATCTTCAGCGACTTTCCGTTCCCGTGGCGGTTGGATCGAGAATTAGACCGCGACGAGATCGATATCCTGCAGAAACGGCCCGGCGACGAAGCCGTGATCGATACGGCAAATGGCGACATTCGTTTCTTTTCGCCGGTCGTCATGGGCGAGACGTGTGTTTCATGCCACAACACCCACGCCGCCAGCCCAAAGGTCGATTGGAAGGTCGGCGACGTGCGCGGCTATCAAGTCATTACTCTGCCGAAGAGCTTTCTGCATCAGCAAGACATGGCGGGAATGGACTCGTTCGATCAAATCGTCGTCTTTTTCGCCGGTGCGTTCGGGTCCGCTTTCATTGTCATCCTTATTCTTGTCGGCCGGAACAAAGCGGCCTTTGCACGGGTGCAGGAATTTGCGGCATCCGAGGCCGCAAAAGGGCGTGAGTTGGCGGAAGCGAACCTCTCACTGGAGAAGGGATTGAGCGAACTGAATGCGGTTCTCGACAACGCAGCCGACGGTATCATTACCATCGACGCGACGGGGGAAATCATATCCGCAAACGCTGCGGCCGAGCGCATTTTCGGATACACCCAGGTCGAGTTGCTTGGCAGCAACGTCAACATCCTGATGCGCGATGCGGACGCAAAAATGCATGATCTGCGTATCGCCAACTACATGCAGACGGGTGAAGGCAAGATAATCGGTGTCGGTCGCGAAGTGACCGCACGCCGGAAGAGCGGCGAGAGCTTTCCGGTCGAGTTGTCGATCGGGCATATCGAGCATGACGAAGGGACGTTCTTCACCGGGATCATCAGAGACGTCTCCGAGCGCAAGAAAGCAGAGGAGCGCCTGAAGGAAATTCAAGACAAGGAGAGAATGCTGTCGTTGGTGGCGTCGCTGACGGACAATGCGGTGATCATTACGAACCGGGAAGGACGCATCCGTTGGGTCAACCAGGGTTTCGAGAAAATCTCCGGTTTCTCGTCGATGGAGGTTCTCGGTAAGAAACCCGGAGACATCTTGCAAGGCCCCGAGACGGACGGGGGCGAGATCGCCAAGATGACCGACGCCATCCAAAGGCGTAACAGTTTCGAAGTCGAAATCCTCAATTACACCAAGGACCGGGCGGAGTACTGGGTCCAGATCGAAGCGCAGCCGATCATCACACAAGACGGCGTGTTCGATGGCTACATCGCGATCGAGCGGGATGTCACGGACCGCAAGGCAAGATCCGACGAGTTGGAGGAAGCCCGCGTCGCCGCCGAGGAAAGCAATAAATCCAAGTCACGTTTTCTTGCCATGATGAGCCATGAAATTCGCACCCCATTGAACGCAATCATCGGCTGCATCGGTCTTCTTCGCGACGAGGAGGATGTCGAGAAACGCATGCAGTTCATCGAGACGGCAAAGATGTCCGCCGAGAACCTTCAAACCATCATTAACGACGTCTTGGACATCTCGAAACTTGAAGTCGATGCGCTGAAGCTCGAACCCACGGTGTCCAATCCTCTCGATGTGGTGCGGGACGTCGTTGCGGTGATGGAGCCGCGCGCTGTCGAGAAGGGCCTTTATCTTGAATGGTCGGTCCCGACGGATACACCTCAGGTAGTCAACACGGACGTTGCCCGTTTACGCCAGGTCCTGATCAATTTCGTTTCCAACGCGATCAAGTTCACGGACAGCGGCGGGGTCAGGATCAAGTTCATGCCAGTAAAGATCAAAGGCGGGAACGGGCTCCGCTTTGAGGTCATGGATACCGGCGTCGGCGTCTCGCAAGAGAACCTCCAGGATATTTTCGAAGAGTTCTGGACGAAGAACCTCAGCACGCGCAACACGGCACCGGGCACCGGATTGGGCTTGGCGATCTCTCGGCGCCTGGCAAAAAGTCTCGGGGGGAAGATCGGGGTCAACAGCCAGTACGGCCGTGGTTCGTGCTTCTGGGTCGAACTGCCGGTCGGTGACGTTTCAAGCTCGACCGCCGGGGAAGTGCGCGAGGGCGATTCGTCCGGATGTCCGGAAACGTTCAACGGGCATGTGCTGATCGCGGAGGACAACTCCGCGAACCAACTCGTGGCCAGCGCGATGTTGGAAAAGATTGGCCTGACGTCGGATATCGCGGCGGATGGCAACGAGGCCATCGCCGCCTTGGAGCGCCGGTCATACGACATGGTTTTGATGGATGTAAACATGCCGGAAATGGACGGTGTCGAGGCGACCAAGATCATTCGAGCCCGGCAACTTGCCGTCGATATGCCGATTGTGGCGATGACCGCGCACGTTATGAAAGGCGATGAAGAGGACCTCAGGTCCAAAGGGTTCGACGACTATCTGAGCAAACCTTTTGTCGGCCTGGATCTGCGGCGTGTCCTGCATCGGCAACTTCAAACCGATTGACCTTCACGTCATAGTCTGACGACGGGAGACGTCATGTGCGGCGTGACCTGATGGCGCACACGAAAAGGAGAATTGAAAATGAACGTTAAGCCTGGCGTCGTCACCGGCGCCGATTACGAGAAACTGGTCGCATCGTGCAAGGCGGGAAACTATGCGTTGCCGGCCGTCAACGTTACGAGCACACACACCGTCAACGCCGTGCTGGAAGCCGCAGCACGCAATCGGAGCGACGTGATTGTTCAGCTCTCGAACGGAGGGGCGCAGTTCTTCGCCGGACAAGGTTTCCCGGATGCAGAGATGGCGAGGGTTCTCGGTGCCGTCTCCGCAGCAAAGCATGTTCACATGATGGCGGAGCACTACGGCGTTTGTGTTTTGCTTCATACGGATCATGCGAACAAAAAACTGATCCCGTGGGTTGAACGCATGCTCGACCACGGCGAAGCGTTTTATGCGGAAACGGGAAAGCCGCTCTTCTCGTCGCACATGCTCGATCTGTCCGAGGAACCGCTCGAATGGAACGTCGCTGAAAGCGCGCGGGTGCTGAGTCGTATGGCCAACATGGGCATGAGCCTGGAAATCGAACTTGGCGTGACCGGTGGCGAAGAGGATGGCGTCGGCGGCGAGTTTGATGAATCGGCCGACAATTCGCGGCTGTATACGCAACCCGAAGAGGTGCTCTACGCCTTCGAGAAACTATCGCCCATCGGCTCGTTCTCGGTCGCGGCGTCGTTCGGCAACGTGCACGGCGTCTATAAGCCGGGCAATGTGAAATTGCGCCCGGAAATCCTCAAGCAATCCCAAGACCTCGTCACCGAAACACATGGCGGGGCACAAAACCCGCTTCATCTCGTGTTTCATGGTGGATCAGGATCTGACAAAGCGCAGATCAAAGAGGCGATCAGTTACGGCGTCTTCAAGATGAACATCGATACGGACACGCAATTCGCCTTTTCCGTGCCGGTCGGTGCCTTCGTCGAAACGCACCCCAAGGCGTTCAAGCATCAGATCGACCCAGAGGACGGTACGCCATTCAAGAGCCTGTACGATCCGCGAAAATGGCTGCGGCAAGCGGAAATCGGAATGGTTGAGCGTTTGGATGAGGCCTTTGCCGACCTGAATGCACAGGGGAAAACCATCGCGACACGCTAGACCGGGCTATGGCGGTGGATGCCGTTCCCGAGAACGATGGGTCAAAAGGCCCCCCGGGGAATGCCCGGGGGTCCAGATGATTGGGTCCAAGGATCAGGCGACTTCGTGGTTGGCCATGATTTCCAGCGCGCGCACGATCGCGGAGTGATCCCATGCCGCACCACCGTTGGCGACGCACGTGTTGAACAGTTCCTGCGCCGTCGCCGTGTTCGGCAGCGCGACGCCCAATGATTTCGCCCCTTGGAGTGCTAGATTGAGGTCCTTTTGGTGCAGTTCGATGCGGAAGCCCGGATCGAAGGTGCGCTTGTACATGCGCTCGCCATGAATCTCGAGGATCTTCGACGATGCCAGACCGCCCATCAGTGCGCTCCGGACTTTTTCCGGGTCGGCACCCGCCTTGGAGGCGAAAACCATCGCTTCGCCGACCGCCTCGATGGTGAGCGCGACGATGATCTGGTTCGCGACTTTGGTGGTCTGGCCGATGCCGGTGCCGCCGACCAGCGTCACGTTCTGGCCCATTTTCTCGAATACCGGCGTGGCCCGGTCGAAGTCTTCTTGGGAGCCGCCGACCATGATGGTGAGCGAGGCGTTGATCGCACCGACTTCACCCCCCGACACGGGGGCATCCAGATACCCGCAACCCAGTGCCTGGATCTTTTCGGCGAAGACCTTGGTTTCGATTGGCGAGATCGAGCTCATATCGATCACCAGCTTGCCGGCGGACAGGCCCTCGGCGACGCCGCCCTCGCCGAACAGCACAGACTCAACCTGCGGTGTGTCGGGGACGATGGTGATGATGATGTCGGCGGCTTCGGCGACGGCCTTGCGGCTGTCCAGAACCTGAATGCCTTTGCCCTTCAGTTCGTCCGACGGCTGGGTGCGATTGACGGCGGTGAAAACTTCATAGCCCGCGTCCAACAGATGGCCCGCCATCGGCGACCCCATGATGCCGATACCGATAAATCCGATTTTATCCATGGATGGAATTCCTTCGTAAGAGACTAACCAATCACTCGGCAGCGACGGCGGGCGCGGCGGTGGCATCCTTGAACCAACCCAGTCCTTCGACCGTGGTGGTTTTCGGCTTGTATTCACAACCGACCCAACCGTCGTAACCGATGCTGTCGATATGTTGGAATAAGAACGGGTAGTTCAACTCCCCGGTGCCCGGCTCGAAGCGACCTGGGTTGTCTGCGAGCTGGATGTGCTTGATCATGCTCAGGTTTTCTTCCATCCCGCGGGCGACGTCACCTTCCATGATTTGCATGTGATAGATGTCATATTGGACGAACAGGTTGTCCGAACCGACCTCGGCAATGATGTCCAGCGCCTGCCCAGTGCCGGTCAGGAAGAAGCCCGGAATGTCGCGGGTATTGATCGGCTCGATCAACAACGTGATGCCCGCGTCCTTTAGTCTTTCGGCGGCATACTGCAGGTTGCTGACGAACGTCGCACGGTAGACGCCGTCGTCGCCGCCTTCCGGCACGATCCCGGCCAGGCAGTTGACCTGTTTGCAGCCGAGCGTCGTGGCATAGGCGATGGTCTTGTCGACGCCCGCTTGGAATTCCTCGACCCGGTCCGGCAGGATCGCGATGCCGCGCTCTCCGGCGGCCCAATCGCCGGCAGGCAGGTTGTGCAGAACTTGCGTGAGGCCATGTTTCTTCAACAGGCCGGCCAGTTCGTCCGCCTCGAAATCGTAGGGGAACAGATACTCGACCCCGGAAAAGCCTGCCTTGGCGGCTTCTTCGAAACGGGCGAGGAAATCGACCTCGCCAAACAGCATGGTCAGGTTGGCGCAAAACTCCGGCATTTTATGTCTCCAATCTCAATTTTCGTGGGCCGCGTTACTCGGCGGGCTCCAAAACACGTTCTCTTTTCACCGGTGCCGGGGCAGGGTGCGTTTCCGGCGTCGGCAGCGGCAGGTCGAGGATTTCTTCAAACTCGTTGATGCCGTCGAGCTCCATGCCCATGGCGATGTCGGTGACACGCTCCAGGATGAATTCCAGGACCACCGGCACCTGGTGCTCTTCCATCAGGCGCTCGGCTTCGGCGAAGGCTTCCTTGAACTCGTTC
This sequence comes from Rhodospirillales bacterium, assembly GCA_965601835.1. Classification (GTDB taxonomy): domain Bacteria; phylum Pseudomonadota; class Alphaproteobacteria; order Rhodospirillales; family Casp-alpha2; genus UBA4479. The sequence goes on along the minus strand of OZ271842.1, from coordinate 1,875,225 downwards.
GGGCTGGTGACGCGGATCGCCTTGCAACCCAGGCCTTCGGCCACCGCGACGTGGTCGACGCCATAACCGGCGACGGTGTCGGTATCATCGCCCGCGTTGATGTTCTCGAACGCCAGCGACACGTGGTAATCCATGTCGAACCCTTTCTGCGATTGCCGGATCAACCCGAGGTACGAGTTGTTCACGACGATGTGCAGGTACGGCAGCTTGTGTTGCGCGCCGACCGCCAACTCCTCGATCAGGAACTGGAAGTCGTAGTCACCGGACAACGCGACGATCTTCTTGTTCGGGAGCGCGGCGCGCACGCCGAGGGCGGCGGGCAATGTCCAGCCGAGCGGTCCGGCCTGGCCGCAGTTGATCCAGTTGCGGGGATTGTAGACGCGGAGGAACTGCGCACCCGCGATCTGCGACAGACCGATGGTCGTGACGTAGCAGGTGTCGCGATCCTGGGTTTCGTTCATTTCCTGGTACACGCGCTGCGGCTTCAGCGGCACGTTGTCGTAATCGGATTTGCGCTGCATGGTTTGCTTGCGCTCCCAGCATTCCCGGGTCCAGGCGGCATAGTCTTTGAGCTTGCCTTGCGCTTGCCAGTCCTTGGCGACGGCGAGCAGTTGCTGCAATGCCGCCTTGGCATCGGACACGATGCCGAAGTCCGGGGCGAACACGCGGCCGATCTGGGTCGGTTCGATGTCGACGTGGGTGATGGTCTTGCCTTCTTTGTATTTGTCGACCGAGCCGGTATGGCGGTTGGCCCATCGGTTGCCGATGCCGAGGACATGATCGGCTTTGACCATGGTCGCGTTGCCGTAGCGGTGCGAGGTCTGCAGGCCCGCCATGCCGGCCATCAGGTCGTGGTCGTCGGGGATCGTGCCCCAGCCCATCAACGTCGGGATCACCGGCACGCCGAGGGTTTCGGCCAACTCAACCAGCAGGTCAGAGGCGTCGGCGTTGATGATACCGCCGCCGGCAACGATGACGGGACGGTCGCGGTCCAGCAACATGGTCAGCGCTTTTTCCGCCTGGGCGCGGGTCGCGGCGGGTTTGTGCGGCGTCAGCGGCTCGTACGTGTCGATGTCGAAGTCGATCTCGGCCATCTGCACGTCGAGCGGCAAGTCCATGAGGCACGGGCCCGGCCGGCCCGAGCGCATTTCGAAGAACATCTTCTGCAGCACCATCGGCACCAGGTACGGCTCCATCACGGTGACGGCCATCTTCGTGACGGGGGCGGCGATCGACGCGATATCGACGGCCTGGAAGTCTTCCTTGTCCAGCTTGGCGCGCGGCGCTTGGCCGGTGATGCACAGGATCGGGATGCTGTCGGCGCTGGCGGAATAGAGGCCGGTGATCATGTCGGTGCCGGCTGGCCCGGACGTACCAATGCAAACCCCGATGTTGCCGGCCTCGGCGCGGGTATAGCCTTCGGCCATGTGCGACGCACCTTCGACGTGCCGCGCCAGAATATGGCGGATCGTGCCTCGCAGCTTCATCGCGTTGTACAGCGGATTGATGGCCGCGCCGGGCAGACCGAACGCGGTGTCCACGCCTTCTTTCTCGAGTACCAGAACCGCTGCATCGACAGCACGCATCTTCGCCATGGATCGTCTCCTTGATTGCCATTCGGGTTGTCGTTGTCGGGCATATTGCATTAGTGAAAAACTTTTTCAATTTTTCTGGAAAAATATTTTATAATATGAAAAAATAGTGCAATTCATTGAAAAGAGGAGATAAAATATTTTCCACCCTGCAATATTGATTTTTTGTCATGTAAAAAAATTTTCCATATTTACAGAAAATGCCCCATGTGACGGTGACGAAAACGGAGAGTTGAGATGGACGTCATGGAAAAACGTAGCCGCGGCCGACCCCGAAACATCGATGGACCCGCACAGGGCCAGAGCGTGCAGGCCCTGGACCGCGCCATCGGTGTGTTGCGCGTCGTCTCCGATGGCGACGGACTATCGCTGACCGAGATTTCCGAAGGAACCGGATTGCCGGCGTCGACGGCGTACCGGATCCTGACAACGTTACACGGGCACCGGATGGTGGAGTTCGACGAAGCGCGGCAACTCTGGCACATGGGCGTCGAGACCTTCCGCATGGGCAACAGTTTCCTGCGTCGCCGCAAGTTGGCCGAGCGGGGCCGCGACGTGATGCGCAGACTGCAGGCGGAAACCGGGGAGACCGCGAACCTCGGCATTGCCGATGCGGACGACGTGGTGTTCGCGAGTCAGGTCGAAACGCACGAACCCATCCGCGCATTCTTCCGGCCGGGGTCGCGCGGGGACTATCATTCCAGTGGCGTCGGCAAGGCGATCCTCGCGTTCTGGGAGGAGGCCGATGTCCGCGTTCTCGCGGCGCGGAGCGGGCTGACAGGCTATACACCGACGACGCACACGTCCGTCGATAGTCTGCTGACCGACCTCGCCGATATCCGCCGTCGCGGTTGGTCGGTGGATAACGAGGAACGGAACCTCGGGATGCGCTGCATCGCGGCCGCGATCTTCAATGAATACGGGGAGCCGGTCGCCGGAATATCGGTGTCCGGTCCCGCTGTCCGCGTTAGTCCGGACAAAGACGCGCACCTGGGTGCCTTGGTGGTCAAAGCGGCCGCCGACATCACCGACATGATCGGCGGGAAGTTGCCGGACTAGGTCAGTCCGTTGCCCCGTCGCCGCCGGTCAGCCCGGTTTCCCGCGCCATCGGAATGATCCAATGCCGGAACGCTTTGACCATCGGCCGGTCCGCGGTTCGCGTCGGCGCCACTAACCAATAGGCGACGTTGGCCTTGATGCTCTGCGCGAACGGGACCACCAGCGCGCCGCTCTCCACCTCGTCTTTGACGGCGTAGGTGGACCCGAGGGCAATGCCGTTGCCCCGGACCGCGGCATCGATGGCCATTTCCTCGACCGTGAACACCGGGCCGCGTGTCGGGTCGACATCGTCGACGCCGGCGGACTTCAGCCACATCATCCAGTCGGGCACGGCGCCCTCGATTTTCTTGCCCCAATCGACATGCAGCAACCGATGATGCTTGAGATCCGATGGCCGCCTTAACGGATGCGGGCCGCTCAGGAACTTCGGATGGCACACGGGCACCACCGTTTCCGCAAACAGTTTATCCGTGCGCATCCCAGGGTACGTCCCGCTGCCCAAGCGAATGCCGATATCGACCCCGTCGCGCTCGAAATCGACGGTTTCCAGGCGCGCATCGAGGCGCACGTTGATGTCCGGATAAAGGTCTTGGAAAGCCGGCAGGTGGGGGAGCAGCCATTTCGCAGCGAAAGTCGGTGCCGAGGTGACGGTCAACACACCCGATGTTTCACTTTCTTTTAACATTGATGCCGCTTGGTCGAGTTTATCGAACCCCTCTGTAACCGTCGGCAGGACGCTTTGCCCCTCGTCGGTCAAGATCACCTGGCGGGCGATACGGCGGAACAGGGAAACGCCGAAATAATCCTCCAACCCTTTGATTTGATGGCTTATTGCGGCAGGCGTGACATTCAATTCCTCTGCCGCTCGGCTGAAGCTGAGGTGCCGGGCCGCAGCCTCGAATGCACGAAGTCCATTGAGGGGTGGGAGGCGTCGCATCCCTACTTATAGTTTAGAAAATCTAATATAACTATGAAAAATCGTCGTTTGTCTGCGTGCGCGATGGGGCCTATATCAACGTCAACAAGCGGACCCCGCTTCCTCGATTTTTAGGAGACACACCATGAGCACGCTGAACACCACCGCCGACACGCAGCCCCAGAACCTGACCCTCGCCGACATGATTTCCAGCGGCACGTACAAACTGGTTCTGTGGATCGAGCAATTGATCACGCGCCGCTGAGGCAGATCACCGATACCCCGGCCTGCCATCCGGCCGGATTTTGAGACGGGCTCAATGTTTCGGGCCCGTCTTTTTTATGTGGGCCGACCCCGGCGAAGACAGTAATGTCCGGCGCATGCTGAGCATCGTTATTCCCACCCTGAATTGCCGGGATGAATTGACCCGCACGTTGGCGGAGTTGGACCTGCGTCCCCCCGAATGGGAGATCATCGTCAGCGACGGGGGCTCGCGCGACGGTACGGTCGAGGCCGCCGAACTGGCGGGTGCGCGGACGCTGATCAGTCCGCCCGGCCGTGGGACGCAACTGGCGGCGGCGGCCGCCGCATCATCGCGCGCATGGTTGCTGTTCCTACACGCCGATACCCGGCCGCAACCGGGTTGGGCCGCTCTGGTCGAAGGCTTTGCGAAAGCGCCCGCAAACCGCTTCCGCGCCGCCTATTTTCAATTGATCCTCAACGATCCGTCCGACGACGCGCGGCGAGTCGAGCGGCTCGCCAACTGGCGGGCGCGGACCTTGGGATTGCCGTATGGGGATCAAGGGCTGCTGATTTCGTCGGAATATTACGAGCACCTCGGCGGGTATCAATCGCTGCCGCTGATGGAGGACGTCGATCTGGTGCGGCGGATCGGCAGGCACAGGTTGGAAGAACTTCCGACCGCGGCGGTGACGTCCGCGGTTCGCTATCAACGGGACGGTTGGTGGGCCCGTCCGATCAAGAACGTGACGTTGCTGTGTTTGTTTCTCCTCGGCGTGCCCGCCGCGACCGTCGCCAGGTGGTACCGATGACGGACCGGCATCTGGTGATCTTCGCCAAAGCGCCACGGATGGGGCGGGTGAAAACGCGGCTTGCGCGCGATATCGGTACGGTTGCCGCGTGGGGGTTCTTCCGTCATGCGCTGGCCCGGTTGCTGCGTCGCTTAGGCGCCGATCCCCGTTGGCAGACCGTGATCGCCGTTGCGCCGGACACGGACGTCGATGCGCCGATATGGCCAGTGCAGGTGCGGACGGCGGCGCAGGGGCTGGGCGATCTCGGCGATCGGATGCAGCGCACCTTCGATACGTGGCCGCCGGGACCGGTGGTGATCGTCGGCGCCGATATCCCGGGGATCCGCACGCATCACATCGCCCAGGCGTTCAAGGCGCTGGGATCGCACGATGCCGTGTTCGGCACCGCTGACGATGGCGGCTATTGGTTGGTAGGTCTCAAGCGCGCGCCGTTGACGCCGCGCCTATTTTCGAACGTCCGCTGGTCCGGTCCACACGCCTTGGCGGATACGGTGGCGAACTTGGGTGACGCCAAGATCGCCTATTTGGAAGCGCTGATTGATGTCGATGACGGCGTCGATTACGCGCGCTGGCGGGGGGAAGGACACCCCCTCACCTAACCTCTCCCCCGTCGAGGGGGAGAGGGAAAAGAGAGGTGTTGTCCCGAGAGTACCTCTCCCCTGCGACAGCGGGGGAGAGGTTAGGTGAGGGGGTCGTGCGCTTAAAGCTTGGAGAGTTTTGCGCGCAGGATGTCGACCATCTGGTCGATGTGTTTTTCCTCGGAGACGAAGGCCGGGGCGATGATCCCGTTGTCGCCGGTGAATTTGATGTGCAGGCCTTCCCAGAACAGTTCTTTCTGGAACCGCGTCCCGAGCGCCCCGGGTGCGCCCTGCGGCTTCAACTCGATCGCCGCCATCAGGCCGTAGCTGCGAATGTCGTACAGGCATTCCAGATCGCCGAGGCTGTGGATAGCCTCGCCGAAATAGCCGGACAGTTGATTGGCGCGCTCGAACAGGTTCTCGCTTTGATACAGATCCTGTGCGGCGTTGCCCGCGGCGCATGCCGCCGGGTGGCCGGAGTACGTGTAGCCATGGAAGAACTCGATGGCGTTATCCGGGGCGGCGTTGGTGATGGTGTCGTAGATCTCGTCCTTCACCGCGACGGCGCCCATGGGTTGCGCGCCGTTGGTCAGCGCCTTCGCCATGGTCATGATGTCGGGCTCGACCCCGAACGCCTGCGATGCGAAGGCATGGCCCAGCCGGCCGAAGCCGGTGATTACTTCGTCGAACACCAACAAGATGCCGTGTTGGTCGCAGATTTCCCGGAGCCGTTCCAGATAGCCGACCGGCGGGACCAAGCAGCCGGTTGAGCCGGCGATGGGCTCGACGAACACCGCACCGATGGTGCTGCCGCCGTAGGTCTCGCAATGCCGCGCCAAATCGTCGGCGAGTTCCGCACCGTGTTCCGGTTGACCCGGCTTGAACAAGTCACGGTCGGTCCAAGTATGCCGGATGGTGACCACATTCGGCATGACACCGGTAAACGTTTCGCGGTTCTTGACCATGCCGGACAGGCTGACGCCGCCGATATTGACCCCATGATAGGCACGCTCGCGCGATACGAACCGGGTCCGGTGGCCTTCGCCGCGGGCGCGGTGATAGGCCATGACGATCTTCAGGGCGGTGTCGATGGATTCCGATCCGGAGTTGGTGAAGAACACGTGATTGATGTTCTCCGGCGTGATCCGCGCGACTTTGCTGGCCAGTTCGAACGAGCCGGGATGGCCCATCTGGAACGGTGGCGTGTAGTCGTTGTTCAGAAGCTGCGCGTGCACGGCATCGGCGATTTCCTTGCGGCCGTGGCCGAGCGGGACGCAGAATAGACCGGACGATCCATCCAAGACTGTGCCGCCTTTGTGGTCGAAGTAGTTCACCCCTTCGGCTTTGACGACCAACCGGGGATCGGCCTTGAAGTCGCGGTTGCCGGTAAACGGCATCCAGTGTTCTTCGAGCGAGTTGCCTTTGTATTCCATCATTTCCTCCGCAAACCTTGCCGGTCCGCAGCCCCCGCCGCGTCCGAGTGAAACCGTATCGTCGAAAATACGGGCGCCGTGACCGGGTGCGCACGAACGCCGTACGCTTAACGTAGCGATTTGACCGTCCGCTCCAATAGGTCCAGATTAGCCAATTACAAAGGTCCACATGGGTCCAGTTTTAAGCCCAGTTATCCGTTGGGAGGGATGGCATGCGGGACGCCCTGTTCCATCTGAGACGTGGCGAAGCGGCCAGCTTGCAGGCACAGATTCGGGAGTTGCTGGTCAACGCGATCCTGAGCGGCCAATTGAACGGTGGCGAACCGCTGCCGTCGAGCCGCAAGATGGCCGACAATCTGGAAGTATCCAGGAACACGGTGGTGTTGGCCTATCAGGACCTGGTCGATGACGGCTATCTGATTGCCCGCGAACGCAGCGGCTATTACGTGAATGCGGAAATCGCGGGACAGGCCGTGCCGATGCCGGAAACCGCGCCGGGCGACGATGCCGATCATCCGGATTGGACCGCGCGGTTTCGGGTTCGGCCCAGCCGTCAGGACAATATCCGCAAGACCATGGATTGGCCGTCCTATCCGTATCCGTTCGTGTACGGCCAGGTCGACCAACAGCTGTTTCCCCTTGCCGCGTGGCGCGAATGCGCCCGCCAAGCGCTCGGCCGCCGCGCCATGGACGCTTGGACCGGTGACCGCCAGGTGCACGACGATCCGATGCTGATCGAACAAATCCGCACGCACATTCTGCCGCGCCGGGGGATTACCGCGCGGCCCGACGAGGTATTGGTGACGTTGGGTGCGCAGAACGCGCTCTATCTGATCGCCAGTTTGCTATTTACGGAACAAACCCGGGTCGGGTTCGAGAACCCAGGGTTCCCGGACATGTACAACATCGCGCGGCTGAAAACCGATTACGTGGTGCCCTTGCCGGTCGATGCCGACGGCCTGCCCATCGATCAACGACTGGATGCGCTGGACTATCTTTATGTGACACCCAGCCATCAGTTTCCGACCACCGTCACCATGCCGTTGGCGCGGCGCGAGGCGCTGCTGGAGCGGGCCGCCGAGAGGGATCTCGTTTTGATCGAGGACGACTACGAATTCGAAACCAACTACATCGGCCGTCCGACCCCGGCGTTGAAATCCATGGACCGGGACGGTCGGGTGATTTACGTCGGTTCGTTGTCGAAATCCCTGTTCCCGGGGTTGCGCCTTGGGTTCATGGTTGCCGACCGGACCCTGATCGAGGAGGCGCGGGCGCTGCGCCGGTTGATGCTGCGGCATCCGCCGACGATTATCCAACGCCAGACCGCCCTGTTTTTATCGCTGGGCCATCACGATGCGCTGATCCATCGGCTGCACCGCGAATTTCGCAAGCGATGGGAAGTGATGGACAAAGCACTGCAACATTATCTGCCGGCATCGGCGACACGGCCGGGCTTCGGCGGTACCAGTTTCTGGGTACAAGGGCCCGAAACGCTGGATGCGGACGATTTGGCGGCGCGCGCGATGGGCGAGGGGGTTGTCATTGAACCGGGACGGGTGCATTTCCTCGGTGACGAGCGACCGACGAACTATTTTCGGCTCGGGTTCTCATCGATCCCGGTGGAGCGGATCGAGCCCGGGATCCGCATTTTGAGCGAACTGATTTTCGGGGTCGGCCGGCGCTGAGCCTTCTTGACCAGACGGAGGTGGCGGGCGTCTAATCCCGCCGATTTGGAGACGACGATGCTGACTGATCACCCGTTCGAGGTTCCACAATCTCTTTTGGACCGCGCGCATATCCATGACCCGGTGGCGATGGCGGTCGCCGGGGCGGACCATTCCGTGGCGCTGGAAAGCGTGCGCCAAGCGGTCGAGGCAAACCTCATCGTGCCGACGTTGATCGGTAACGAATGGAACATTAAAGAGCGCGCAAAGGAGATCGACTGGGATCTCGGCGATATCCGCATTATCGACCGCGAACCCGAAGGGCCGAGCGCGGACGCCGCGGCGCAGTTGGCCTCGAAAGGCGAAGTGCAGGCCCTGATGAAGGGCCAGATCCACACCGATGCGTTGATGCGTGCGGTGGTGAACCGGGACGCAGGTCTGCGCACGGACCGGCGCATCAGCCATATCTTTCACATGACGGCGCCCGGCTCGGACAAGGCGCTGTTGATTACCGACGGGGCCGTGAACATTGCGCCCGACGAACGGACGATGATGGATATCGTCAAGAATTCCGTCGATCTGGCGAAGGCGCTTGGCTACGAGTCGCCCAAGGTCGCGATGTTGTCCGGCTCCGAGAGCGTCATGGACGCCATGCCGACAACCAAGCTTGCACGGCAGATCGTGGAGCGCGCGATGTCCGGCGAGATCCCCGGTGCCCATGTCGACGGCCCGTTCGCCCTCGACAACGCGGTGTCGCCCGATGCGGCGAAGCTGAAAGGCATCGACAGTCCGGTCGCCGGGCAAGCCGACGTGTTGGCCGTGCCCAACATCGAAATGGGCAACGGCTTGTTCAAATCACTGGTGTATTTCCGCTCCGCCTTGGCGGCCGGGATCGTCGTCGGCGCCAAAGTGCCGGTCGTGCTCACCAGCCGGGCCGACCCGCCGGAAGCACGCCTGGCCGCGGCTGCGATCGCGCAAATCCACGCGACCGCGGATCAGGACTGAGCCGGCTCTTAAGCCGCCTCGGCGGCTTGATGCGTCGCCAGGGTAAGCAAGACCGCGTCCGCCGCTTCGGCGCCCTTTTTCACGAAATGCGTGCCGAAAAACGTCTCGTGATCGGCGATTTCGTGGAAATGGTGCGGCGTCAGAACGACGGAGAACACCGGCGTGCCGGTTGCCATCTGCGCGTCCATGAGCGCACCGACGACGGTTTCGGCGACGAACTCGTGCCGGTAGATGCCACCGTCCACCACGAATGCGCAGGCGACGACGGCATCGATGTCGCCCCGCGCCGCCAGCTTCTTGGCCAGCAGCGGCAATTCGAATGCCCCCGGCACGTCGAAGGTCTCGATCTCGACCGCGCCCGGCGCGGTTTCGTCGAGGCGGGCCCGGAATCCGGATAGGGCCTGGTCGACGATGTCGGCGTGCCAGCGGGCTTGCAGGTAGGCGATTTTCTGGGTTGGTCGGGTCATTGCGGCTCTCTCCATAACAAGCAAAGACAACACGCAATCGGGACCACGCAACGGGCGCGGCAACGGCCGCGCACGCACGTGTGTTCTCTCACATCCGGACTGTCACCGTCGGCACCGGCCTCTCACCGGTTCTGCTGACCCCGTCGTACCGTGACGGGCGCTCGCGGGCTCGCGCCGAAACGCATACCGCCGGTGGGGAATTTCACCCCGCCCCGAGAACGTGTTCTGACTATAGAGCAGGCCAGCGCATCTGCAATACGCGACGCCGCACCGGGCGTTAGCGCCCTGCTTGTTGCGTGCCGGGGAGCGCGCCGGTCTTCAAGAACCGGACAGTATCCTGCAATGCCGGGGCGATACCGGTGAACGGCTCGGTCATCGACAGCACCAGGGGCGCATGACCGACGCCGGGATAGGTGTGCGCGTACCCTTGCCCGCCGGCGGCATTCAGCGCCGCCGCCATTTCCGTACTGTTGAGGGGATAGACCGTACCGTCGTCGGCGCCGTGCAACAGCAGGCCCGGCGGTGCGCCGGGGGCGACGCGGGTCACCGGACGGGCTAGGTCTTCGGGGGTATCCGCGAAGATCGCACGGACCGAGCGGACCTCGGACGGATAGAAAGCATACGGCCCGGCCAAGCCGGTCCAGCGGCCGAGAATGCTGCGATCCAATCCTTCTGCCGCGAGATACGTCGGATCGACCGCGACCAAAGCCGCGATGTGCGCGCCCGCGGAATGGCCGACCATGTGGATGCCGTCCGTCTTGCCGCCGTACGTCGGCGCATTGGCATGAAGCCATGCCACCGCTTTGGCGCCATCGTGCACGAAGCCCGGGAACGATACCTCCGGGTACGTCCGATAGTCGGCGACCGCGACCAGGAAGCCATTACGGGCCAAGGCGCGACCGACGAAGGCGTATCCCTCGCGGTTGCCGCGTTTCCAACTGCCGCCGTAAAAGAACACGACCGTCGGCAGCGGTTCCGCCGTTGCGGCAGGCCGGTAAAGATCGAGCCGCTGGCGCGCGTGGCTGCCGTAGGCGATGGCGGTCTCGACGATCACGCCATCTTCGGGCGCCACCGCGTTGACCATCCTGAGCGGCGAGCACGCGGCGACGGCGGCGGCTGCCAGCCCGAGGACGGATGCCGTCAAAATGACCCGTCGCGAAAAGAAACGTCTCTTGCTCATGTCTGTGATACGCAAAAACGGTGGTGCTGGATGACCCGATCCCCGGCAATTGGCTGTTGCAGGCGCGCGCGCATTTGGGAACCATAGCCGCGGCTACGATAGGGGAATGGGCATCATGGCGAAACAGCTTCCAACACGGGCGCAGGTGGTCATCGTCGGCGGCGGAGTGATCGGCTGCAGCATCGCCTACCACCTGACCAAGCGCGGCGTTTCCGACGTGGTGCTGTTGGAGCGCAAGCAATTGACCAGCGGCACCACCTGGCATGCGGCTGGATTGATCGGGCAATTGCGCGACAACCACAACATGACGGAGCTCGCCAAGTACACGGCGGAACTCTATCTGGACCTGGAGCAGGAAACCGGTCAGGCGACCGGCTACAAGGTCAACGGCTCGTTGTCGACGGCGACCAATCCGGGACGCATGGAAGACCTGGTCCGCCGCGCCGATATGGCCAAGGTGTTCGGTCTGCAAGTCGACGTGCTGGGCCCAGACGGCTGCCGCGATCATCATGCCTTGATCAACGTCGACGATGTCATTGGCGGCATCTTCATTCCGACCGACGGGCAGGCGGATCCGGTCGGGGTCACCCAGGCCCTGGCAAAAGGCGCCCGCGCCGGCGGCGCGCAGATTTTCGAGGACACCTTGGTCACGGAACTGACCATGGATGGCGATAGGGTTACGGGTGTCGTAACCGATCGAAACACCATCGCCGCCGACACGGTGGTGTTGGCCTGCGGCATGTGGACCCGGGATCTGGCATCGCGGGTCGGGGTCACCGTGCCGCTGCACGCCTGCGAGCATTTCTATATCCTTACCGAGCCGTTCGACGGTGTCGCGCCGGACTTGCCCGTGTACCGGGATTACGATCATTGCGCCTACTACAAGGAAGATGCCGGCAAGATGCTGGTTGGCGCGTTCGAGCCGGTGGCCAAACCCTGGGGCATGGACGGTATCCCCGAGGATTTCTGTTTCGATCAATTGCCGGACGATTTCGATCACTTCGCGCCGATCCTGGAAGACGCAATCCGCCGCATGCCGGCGTTGGAAACCGCCGGGATTCAGACTTTCTTTTGCGGTCCGGAGAGCTTTACACCCGACGATCGCTATCACTTGGGCGCCGCGCCGGAGGTCGAGGGTCTGTATGTCGCCGCGGGGATGAATTCCATCGGCATCCAGTCGGCGGGCGGTGTCGGCAAGGTGTTGGCGCATTGGATTACCGAAGGGCATCCGCCGGGCGACTTCAACGGCGTCGATATTCGTCGAAACCTGCCGTTCATGCGTAACCGCAAGTTCCTGCACGACCGGGTCACCGAGACGCTGGGTCTGCTGTACGCCACCCATTGGCCTTTCTACCAATACAAGACCAGCCGGGGGGTGCGGCGCTCGGCGCTGCATGAGCATCTGCGAGATCGCGGCGCCTGCTTCGGCGAGGTCGCCGGTTGGGAACGGGCCAACTGGTTCGCGCCTGCCGGCGTCGCGCCGGAATACGTTTACTCGTTTCAACGTCAAAACTGGTTCGACCATTCGGCGGCCGAACACACCGCCGTGCGCGAGGCGGTCGGCCTGTTCGATCAATCGTCGTTCGCCAAGCTCCGGGTGCAGGGGCGGGATACGGCGCGCGTCTTGAACCATATTTCCGCGAATGATGTGGACGTTGCGGCGGGCCGCATTGTGTACACCCAATGGCTAAACGATCGCGGCGGTATCGAGGCCGACCTGACCGTGACCCGACTGGCCGAAGACGACTTCATGGTGGTGACCGCCGCCGCATCGCAGACACGCGATTTCCACTGGCTGAACAGCCACATCCCGGAGGAGGCGCAGTGCGTCGCCACCGATGTGACGTCGGGTCTGACGGTGTTGGGGGTCATGGGACCGAACAGCCGGGCGCTGTTGCAAGCGGTCAGCCCCGATGACTTCGGCAACGATGCCTTCCCGTTCGCGACCTCGCGCGAGATCGAGATCGGTTATGCGGTGGCGCGCGCATCGCGTATCACCTATGTCGGCGAGCTGGGGTGGGAGTTGTATATCCCGACCGAATTTGCGGCCCACGTCTTCGAAACGTTGGTGGACGCCGGCGCTGATCATGGCCTGATGCTGGCGGGGATGCACGCGATGAACTCGCTTAGGATCGAAAAGGCGTATCGTCACTGGGGCCACGATATTACCGAAGAAGAAACCCCCATCGAAGCAGGGCTCGGGTTCGCCGTGAAGACGGCGAAGAGTGATTTTATCGGGCGCGACGCGGTGTTGCGGCAAAAGGAAACCGGTGTCGCTCAGCGTCTGGTGCAGTTCCGTCTGAACGACCCAACGCCGCTGCTGTATCATAACGAGCCGATCTATCGGGACGGGACGATCGTCGGCTACGTCACGTCCGGGATGTACGGGCATACCTTGGGCGGTGCCATCGGGCTTGGCTATGTGCAGCACGTGGACAGCGTCGATCAGGCGTTTATCGACGCGGGTTCGTACGAGATCGAGGTTGCCGGCCATAAAATCGCGGCGACGGCCTCGCTGCGGCCGATGTACGACCCCACCAGCGCGCGCGTCAAAGCGTAACACGGCGAGCGCGCCGTCCTCTGGCATCGCGCGTGTTTTTCCCGTAGCCTGTGACGATCTTGTTAAACCGGCGCGAGACCGGGTGAGAGAGTAAAGATGGAACACTCCGTACAGGCACTCGACAACTCGCCGAAAGTTGGCGATCTGCTGACCCTCCTGAAGGACTGGGAGAATCAAAGCAAGGATCACAACACGCTGATCTTGGTGTCCATGGGCGTGCTGGCGACGGAACTCGCCGACGACGACTTTTGGCAGGACTACACGCGCAAGATGGTCGATTTCAAACGGCGCCAGAACGCGCAGTTGTTTGAACTGTCCCTCGAAGACCGCGCCTGCACCGTCAAAATGACCGATTTCAATCAGGTCAACATGCTGAGCGACCTGAAGCTCGAATTGCTGCGGCTGATCCAAGAATATTTCCCCGAACAGTTCGGTATGCTGGACCAGTCCCGGCTGATCCGGGTGATCGATCTTCGCACGAAGCTGAAGAACGCGCTGCGGTTCTTGGAGCGGTACGTCGTCGAAGAACAACGCCAGCAGCAGGACGTTCGCCGCACCTACCGGCGCCTCGGCGAAACCGACATCGAGCGTGTGGTGCAGGTCAACAAGCAGATCGGCAGCGCGCAGTTCGCCAAGGCGTTCATCCGCGAACAAAAAATCGCTGAAATCCAGCCTGGCGTGCCGGCACAGGAGTTAATGAGCGAATACTTCGTCGCCATGGATGCGCTGAAGCAGCACGTGTTCTCGGATGTCGAGTTGCGCGGCAGCGGCAATATCTTCAACCAACTGACGATCACGCTGGACCGGCTTTTGCTCGACGCTTACGGCGATGCCAATCCGAACGGCGCCAATTGTTCGATCAACCTCAACGTCGAATCCGTATTCACAAAGTCTTTCGAGCGTTTCCTGACCGAGTTCTGCGGCAATCAGTTCGCCAATCTGGCGTTCGAGTTCCGCCAGGCCAACGTGCTGCAGCAGTACGATGAATACTCGGTTGCGGCGGAATTGATCGCCTCCAAGGGCGGCGCCATTGCCGTCGATGCGATTTTTCCGGACACCGTCGGCATCGTCAGTATGAAGCGGTTGCGCGCGAACGTCGCGAAGATCTTCTGGCGCCAAGGCGCGGAGCAGATCTTGCCGAATTACGCCGCGGAAATTGAACAGATGCAGTCTGAGGGGACCCGTGTGGTGCTGGCCCGTGTCGATGACGAGCTTGGCATCGAAACCGGACACGAACTCGGCATCACCCTGTTCCAGGGGTTCGGCGTCGACGACATGCTGAAGCGCGGCGGCTTCTGAAAAAAGACGCCCCGGTGGACCGGGGCGTGAGTTTCGACAGGGATATTCCGGAAAATCTCTTATCGCTACCGGCTGTCCGGCGACTGCGGACCGCCGGGCTCGGCGTCAAGGAATACACGGTCGAGCCGGGCGAAGCGGATGACCCGCTGCACGCCGTTGCGGACCCGGCGCAGCTGGAACGGCCGGCCGGCAATCCGTGCGGCTTGCACGACCTCCACCAGACCGGCGAGCCCGGCGCTATCGATCCGATAGACGTCCGACATGTCGACGACCAAGCCGTCGCTTTCGGCGAGCCGCAGCAACAACAGGTCGCGGGCCCAGGTGGCGCGGCGGAAATCAATGTCGCCGGACATTTGAACGGTTTGCATAATGGCCTCCCTCAGGTCTCGATGCCGAGAACCGTGCCGCGCTTCGGTGACCGCGATGGGGCGGGAATAAGGTGATTTCTGGGCAATGGGCCAGTTCGTGATGGTGCCCGCCGTGCCCAGGACTGGTGTCAGCGGCCGCGTACCCCATATCGAAGGGACCCAGTCAAAGAGGAGACGCGCCGTGATGTATCGCCGAACCATCGTAGGGTTGATGCTTTTCATCCTGTCCGCCGCTGTGCCTGCGCGCGCTGACACGTTTGAGGCGGAGATGGCGAAGGCGGCCGACGGCCTGCTGAGCGTACTTGGGCCGCAAGCGGAGGCCGCGCAGTTTGCGTTTACCGACCCGGTGCGGCTGGACTGGCATTTTTTTCCGCGCGACCGTGAGGGCGTGGCCATCAAAGATATGTCCGAACCGCAGCGGGACGCGCTGCGCACGCTGATGCGGACGGCGCTGTCGTCGCCGGGAATCCTCAAAGCGCGGGCGATCATGGCGTTGGAAGCGACGTTGGCGGAGATCGAAGGTTCGTCGCTGTCGTACCGCGATCCGGAGAACTATGTGGTGGCCGTGTTCGGCACGCCCGGCACCTATCCGTGGGGCTGGCGGTTGGAGGGGCATCATCTCTCGATCAATGTGACCCTCGCCGCCGAAGGCGAGGTATCGGTGACGCCGGCGTTCCTGGGCACCAACCCCGCGCGATTGCCGTCCGGCCCAAAGGCGGGTCACCGTATTCAATATGACGAGTACATCCTGGCGCTGCGGTTGGCGCGAAGCCTCAGCGATCTGCAAATGACGCAAGCGCGTTTGCCGGGCTCGCCGGGGAACGTGGTCGCCGGCCCCGGGCGTGGAGATGCGTTCAAGGAACGGGCGGGATTGCGCGCCGATAGCATGTCGGGGGCGCAGCGCGGGTTATTGACGCGCCTGATCGCCGCGTATGTCGGGATCGCGCGCGACGAGATCGGCCGTCCTTACATGATCCTGGCGCAGGAAGGATTGGACGAGACGTATCTCGCTTGGGCGGGAGAGGTCTCGGAACGCGGTGCGTTCTATTACCGTATCCATGGGCCACGGGTGTTGATCGAGTTCGACAATACGCGCGGTGGCGGCAACCACGTGCACAGCGTCTGGCGCGATCCGTCCCAGGATTTTGGTCGCGACGCCTTGTGGGAGCATTACCGGGACGCGCCCGAAGCGCACCGGCATTTTCCCTAAGCCGTGAGGTCGACGCCGAGGTTCTCGCGCTCATACGCTTCGCGGACCAGTGCGACGGAATAACCGTACGCCGCCTCGGCGCGGGTGGTGCTGGACAGCGCAGATGACACATCGGCGGCGAGGCGGGTTGCGATGATCTGCGCTTCGACGCCGCTGGCCCCGGACAGTGACGCTTGCGCGACCACGCCTTGCCCTTCGACGGCGCGCGCAGTCGCCCGCTCCACCGGTGTCGGCAGGTTGAGCGACGCCTCGCGGAGAATACCACTCCGGATGCTGGCAACGTCCACACGCCCCCGCTTTCGACGGTGCGCGGAATTCGCGCGCCATCAGAAAGTGTCCCAGGCGTTCTGCCTCGCCCCGTGCGCTTCTGGCCCCGGGATCGTAGCGGGAATTCAGGCGCTTGGTAAGGGTGCCGGCGTCAGACGTCGGAGCCGGCGGAGAAGTTGAACACGGCCCCTTCTTTGACCCCCGACGGCCAACGCGCGGTCACGGTCTTCAGTTTGGTGTAGAACCGCACGCCTTCCATCCCGTGGATGGAATGATCACCGAACAGCGACGCTTTCCAGCCGCCGAACGAATGGTAAGCCACCGGCACCGGGATCGGCACATTGACGCCGACCATGCCGATGTTGACGTCGCGGACGAAGTCGCGCGCGGTGTCGCCATCGCGGGTGAACACCGCGGCGCCATTACCATATTCATGGCCGATGACCAGGTTCTTGGCGTCTTCGTAGGTTTCGGCGCGGACCACCGACAACACCGGCCCGAAGATCTCATCGGTATAAACGGACATGTCCGGCGTCACGCGATCGATCAGCGTCCCGCCGACGAAGTAGCCGTTTTCGTAGCCCTGCAGCGACAGGCCACGGCCGTCGACCACGACCTCGGCACCGTCGGCTTCGCCTTCGCTGATATAGCGTTCGATCTTCTCTTTCGAGTCCTTGGTGATCACCGGCCCCATTTCCGCGGCGGCGTCGGTGTACGGGCCGATCTTCAGGCCGCGCACCTTCGGCGCCATCTTTTCGACGAAGCTGTTGCCGGTTTCCTCGCCCACAGTGACCGCGACCGAGATTGCCATGCAACGTTCGCCGGCCGACCCGTAGGCCGCGCCGATCGCGGCGTCCACCGCCTGATCCATGTCGGCGTCGGGCATGATGACCATGTGGTTCTTGGCGCCGCACAGCGCCTGCACCCGTTTGCCGTTGGCGCAGCCCGTCTCGTAGATGTAGCGGCCGATCGCGGTCGACCCGACGAAGCTGATCGCGCCAACGGTGGGGTCGGTCAACAACGTATCGACCGCTTCTTTGTCACCGTTGACGACATTCAAACAGCCGTCCGGCAGGCCGGCCTCGGTCAACAGTTCGGCGGCGATCAACGGCGCCGACGGGTCGCGTTCGGACGGTTTGAGGACGAACGTGTTGCCGCACGCCAGCGCGACCGGATACATCCACATCGGCACCATGGCCGGGAAGTTGAACGGCGTGATGCCGGCGCAGACGCCGACCGGCTGGCGCATGCCGACGCTGTCGACGCCGCCGGCGACGTTGTCGGAGTACTCACCTTTCAACAGATGCGGAATGCCGCACACGAACTCGACGACCTCAAGGCCGCGCGCGACCTCGCCCTTGGCGTCTTCGAACGTCTTGCCGTGCTCGGCGGAGACCGCCTCGGCCAGACGGTCATGGTTCTTGCGCAACAGGTCGCGGAAATTGAACATCACTTGGGCACGCTTGGCGGGCGGCGTGGCGGCCCATCCCGGAAGCGCCTGGGCAGCGCTTTCGATCGCCGCGCGCACGTCGTCGGCGCTGGCCAAGGCGACCTTGCCGCTGACCTCGCCCGTCGCCGGATTGAAGACGTCGGCGGTGCGGCTGCTGGCGCCGGCCACTCGTTGCCCGTCGATGAAATGCTGGATGTCCGCGACCATTGAGCCCTCCTCAAGTCGTCATAAAATTAGTTGAAATTTTCTCGTATATTTATCGGCCATCCTAACACGAAGACAAGGTAAAAACCGCGGATTTCCGCGATATTTTGTCATTGGTCCCAAGAAAATGAAATGATTGGCCCTAACTGCTGTAGGGATTCAGGCGGACCATGGCCTGGGCGCAAAAAAACGGTAACGCACATCCGGTTGACCGCGCTTTGGACCCCGCTTCATACTTTTGAGGCGTGGGCATTGGCGCAGGTCGGCCGACCATACTCCGCAGGGGAGGGCAAAAAACCACTCCAAACGTCAAAAGCCCAACGTTTCAGCAATCGTTTCGACATCAGGGAGCAGATTATGTCGTCGAAAAAACTCACATCCGCCGAGAAGACGGTTCGCGCCGCCAAGGCTTTTAACCGCCGCACCGTGCTCAAAGGCACGATGGCGGTCGCCGGCACCGCCGCCATCGGCCCATTCGTCATCCGCGACGCCTTTGCCGCGGGCACGGTCAACGCCATCGTTTGGACCAATTACCTCACCGAGGATTTCCTCAAGAAGTTCGAAGCCGACACCAAGATCAAGGTCAACGTGACCCCGCTGGGCTCCAACGAGGAACTTCTGAACAAGATGCGCGCCTCCAAGGGGCGTGGGTTTGATCTGATCACCCCGACCTTGAACCGCAAAGGCCAATGGATCGACCTCGGCCTATTGCAGCCGTGGGACCTCAGCAAGATCACCAACATCGGCAACGTCGAGCCGGCGTTCGTCAAAGCGTCCGAAGCCTGGACCTGGGGCGGCGGTCAGCATCACCTGCCGCACATCTGGGGCACCGAGGCGATGTCTTGGCGCACCGATATGTTCCAAACGGAATACGGCAAGCTGTCGCTCGGCGATCTCTGGATCCCGGAAATGAAGGGCAAGGTCCAAGGCCGTCCGCACTCGATGATGGCGGGCATCGGTCGTTATCTCGAAGGGGCCGGCAAGCTGCCGCCGTTCACGGACGCCTATAAAGACGAAGAGAACATGCGCAAGATCTGGGAAGAGATCACCAAATTCGCGGTGGAGCACAAGCCCTGGGTCAAGCAGTTCTGGAACGATCACGACACCCAGAAGACCGGTTTCATGCAGAACGGCGTGGTGCTCGGCCAAACCTGGGACGGTCCGGCGATCGAACTGTTCAAGGAAGGCAAACCGGTTCAGTACATGGCCCCGAAAGAAGGCGCGTTCGCGTGGCTCGACGGCCTGTGCATGCCGGTCGGCGCCAAGGCGAAGGACGAGACCTACGCGCTCATCAACGCCATCTACACGGTCGAGGCCGCCGCGGATTCCGCGATTCAGACCGGCTACAACGGCACCGTCAAAGGCTATGCCGACAAGCTCGACGCCAAGTCCAAGGAGGCGTTCAATCTCGCCTATCCGGGGGATGCGCTGTCGAAGCTGTGGTGGTGGCCGGACGAGCCGGCGTGGTACGCCTCGGTTCGCGCCGAGTACCGCGACAAGTTCGTCGCCGCCTAGATCTCCGACGACAGGGTCCGGCGCACATGCGCCGGGCCCGACCGGCGGCGCGGCGGGGGACGTGCGCGCGGCCCAATAATGACCAAGAAACGGCAGTGGGAGGACTGAACGCACGGTCCGCTAGGGGGATGCATGAGCAGCGTCGAGCTTGATCACGTTACCATTCGGTTTGGCGATTTCGTCGCCGTCAACAACGCGAACCTGACCATCGAGTCGGGTGAGTTCTTCAGTTTCCTCGGGCCTTCCGGGTGCGGCAAGACGACGATCTTGCGTGCCGTCTCGGGCTTCAACGATCCGACCGAAGGAAGTGTGCGGATCGGCAGCAAAGACATGCGTGGCATCGGCCCCAACAACCGGCCGACGGCGCTGATTTTTCAAAACCTCGCGTTGTTCCCGTTGATGAGCGTCGCCGACAATATTGCCTTCGGCCTCGAAGTGCGCGGCGTCAAATACAACGAGCGCCGCCGTCGCGCCGAAGAGTTATTGAACCTGATCGCGCTGCCGGGCCAGGGCGACAAGATGGTGTCGGAGCTTTCCGGCGGCCAGCGGCAACGGGTCGCGATTGCCCGGGCCCTCGCGGTTGAACCCCAGGTTCTCCTGCTGGACGAACCGCTCTCCGCCCTCGACCTCAAACTGCGCCAACACATGCGGACCGAGCTTCGCGCCATTCAGCAGCGGGTCGGCATCACCTTTATCTACATCACCCACGACCAGGGCGAGGCATTGACCATGTCGGACCGCATCGCGGTGATGAGTGCCGGGATCGTGCAACAGGTGGGCAACGGCTCCGACATCTACAACAATCCGGCGACCGCGTTCGTGGCGTCTTTCGTCGGCGAGAACAATGCGCTCGCGGGCCGGGTCAGCCGCGCCGAGGACGATTTCGCCGTGATCGAGACGGCGTTCGGTCCGCTGCGTGGCGTCAACAACCGCGGCTTGGCCGAAGGTGACGATGCCTTGCTGTTCATTCGTCCGGAGTCTCTTCGGCTTGGCAGTGCCGAGGACGCCGCCGGCGACACCGGTTTCGCGACCACCGTTCAAAAGGAAGAGTTCGAGGGCAGCTTCCTGCACGTGTTCATGGACTCCGACAAGGAAGACAAGCCGCTCAAGATGGCGTTGATCAATGACGGCGCGGTCGAACGCCACGCGCCGGGCTCGTCGCTGAATGTCTCCTTCGATCCGAGCCGAGCCGTCGCTTTGCCGGTGGGAGAACTCGCCGATGAGTGATCCCGCCCCGAACGTTCCGGTCGAACTGGCGCAGTTGCAGGTAAGCCCCAGCCTGCCGACGCCGTCGCAGCCGGAACCGGACCCCGCGCCGCCAAGCAGCGGGTTCTCGGTCACACCGCAACTCCCCGGCAGCAGTCCCAGCATTGCGCCGCAATTGCCCGGCAGCAGCCCAAGTATTTCTCCGCAACTGCCGGGCAGTGCCCCGGTTGCGACGCCGTCCGCGCCCGGCGCTCCGGCGACGCCGGGCGGCAGCGGCCTCAACATCACGATCACCAACCCAGGACAGAGTCAGCTTCCGCCCGGCCAGACCGAATTGCAGGTCACGTTCACCGACCCCAATGCGGTGGCGCCGTCTGGCGGCCTCAGCGGTTGGGAGATTTTCATTGCGCTGACCGCGGCCCTATTGATCGCACCGTTCATCCAGCGTGAAGCCGGAAAGTGGACCACGAACCTCAACGCGCTCGAATTCGTGCAACGCAACGGCATGGTGATCTCGGCCTACCTGCTGATTTTCAGCATCGGCTGGATCGTGTTCATGATCGTCCTGCCGCAACTTTACATGTTCGATTATTCGTTCCGGCACAACTTGCCGCCGCCGGCGATCGGCGGGCCCGAGGACGTCTATACCCTTAAGAACTACCGCTATTTGATCTTCGGCCGGGAAAGCAGCGACGAGTTGTTGAACTGGCTGCACCTGGAGGTGTTCTTCAAGACCATCTTGGCCAGCGTGATCGTCACGGTGATCAACTTCCTGCTGTGTTATCCGCTGGCGTTTTTCATGGCGCAGATGGTCAAGGGTCGGGGCCAGCGGCTGCTGTTCCTGTGCCTGTTGCTGCCGTTCTGGGTCAACGAGATCCTGCGTGCCTTTGCGTTCAAGCTGATTTTTGCGGAGCTCGGGTTGATCAACTCCTTGCTGGTGGGGATCGGCATTTTGGACCAGCCGTATGATTTCCTGGGTGCCAATGTCGCGCTCTATACGGGCCTCACGTACGCCTACATCCTGTTGATGATCTTCCCGCTCTATAACGCGATCGAAAGCCTGGACCATAACCAGATCGAGGCGGCGCGGGACATGGGGGCGTCGTGGCTGAAGATCCACATGCGGGTCGTGATGCCGCATGCCAAGCCGGGCATCGCATCCGGCTGCACCATGGTCTTTATGCTGACCGCCGGTGCGCTGGCTGCGCCCAATATCCTCGGCGGGCCCAGCTCGCTCTGGTTCACGCAGATCATTTACCAGTGGTACAACACCGGCGGTAACTGGCCGCAGGGATCGGCCTACGCCTTCGTGCTGCTGCTGTCGTGCATCATCTTCGTCCGGATCATGATGCGGGTGTTCAAAGTGGGCTTGGGGGACATTGCAAGACGATGAGCAGTAACAGCATTCGCACCTGGGTCTTGCGGGGGTATATTCTCCTGTTCTTCCTGTATCTGTTCGGACCGCTGCTGATTATGTCGGCGTCGGCGTTCAACCAATCGAGCTATCCGACCATCACGCCGTGGGAAGGGTTCACCGGAGGCTGGTTCATCGAACTGGCTGAGAATGATCGCCTGGTCGCGGGCTTCATCAACAGTCTGTGGATCGGCGCCGGTGTGGTTGCGCTGTCGGTGCCGACGGCGCTGGCCGGTGCGATCATGCTGATGCAGGTCCCGGACCGGGTGCGCCCGATCTATTACACCATCGTGGTGTCGCCGGTCTTGGTGCCCGGCGTCATTATCGGTATCTCGACGGTTATTTTCTGGGAACGGTTCGGCAGCGTCGTCGGCCTCGATTACGAGACCACGAACAATCCGTTCTTCCTGACCATCGTCGGGCAATCGACGTTCATCTCGGCGTATTGCATGTTGGTGTTCATCGCCCGCCTGCAGCGTTTCGACCGCACCCAAGAGGAAGCCGCGCTCGATCTCGGCGCGACCCACGTGCAGGTGTTCTGGAAGGTGCTGATCCCGTTCCTGCGTCCGGCGATCCTGTCGTCGGTGGTGCTGGCTTTCCTGACCAGCTTCGAAAACTACAACACCACCGTGTTTACGATGGTTGCGCGCGGCACCTTGACCACCGAGTTGGCCGGTCTCGCCCGGTTCGGGGTCAACCCGTCGATCTCGGCGCTGGCGGTGGTCATCATGGGCCTGACCCTGTTCGGCGCGGTCGTCTACGAAATCAAGAAACGGCGCGAAGAAGCGATCGTCGAAGCATCCAAGAAACAGGCGGCCATGAAACGCATCAAGGACAGCGAAGCCGCCGCCGCGCAGGCCGCCGCAGCCTGAGGCTTAGGGGAGGAGCCCATGCCGTCCACCGTGCAAAAGGTCGAGCGTTACTCGATCCAGGTGCTGAATAAACGATCCGGTCCGGCCCCCCGGCCGCAGATCATCGTTCGGCTGTACAATGACAAAAGCCGCATGATCGGCACGCTGGTGTTTAAGAACTACGGCGACATGGAGGCCGAGTTGCCGACTGGTCACGACGAGAACGACAACGTCACCGCCTATTACGACATCAGCTTTCACGACCCGGTGGCGAACCTGCTGCGGCTCGAGGACGAGCTGTATTTCAAGGTGCATTGGGTGCAGATCGGGCCGAACAAGGAAGTCGCGGATGTCTCGTTGGATACCAAAGAAGAGATCATCGGCGAGTTTTTCCCGAAGTCTTAAGGCGGGCCTGCTTGCGGTTTTCCTGTCGGCCTCGGCCACCGCCGAGACCGCCGACCCCTATTACGATCTGATCTACGACTTCGAGACGGCGAGTTTCTGCGGCCTGATCGGCAAGAACGTCTATGACGCCTTTTGGGCGAAGCGCCGCGCCTTCGAAGCGGCCACCGACCGTGCGACCGAGGAGTTACGGCAAACCCGCATCCGCGCCATGGCCAACGCCGAGCGGGAGTTCGATAACCGCGGCCTCGGCGGCCACAAGCCATGGTGCCGCGGCGAGGTCGCGGCGGGGGTCGCGCGCCTGCTGCGCTGACCACCCTTGCCGTCGCCCTGACGGTCGGCGATGCTCGGGCCCATGCGACGCTTAGCTGCCGTTTTGATCTTTCTTCTGATCTCCGCCTGCGCCCACGATCATCCGATCGGCGACGGGGTGCATGACTTGCCGCTGTTCGACGCGCACGTGCATTACAAAGCCGATGCCTGGCAGCCCTATCCGCCGGAGCGCATTCTGGAATTGATGGATGCGTCGGGTGTGGCGATGGCGTTGGTCTCGTCGGCGCCCGACGAGGGGACGCTGAAACTCTATCGCCACGCGCCGGCGCGCATCCTGCCCGAAGTGCAGCCCTATTACGGTGGCTACGGGCAATGGAACTGGACCACGTCGGACACGGTGATTGCGTATTTGCGCAAACGGATCGCCGATGTGCCCCGGGTCGGCATCGGCGAATTTCATCTGCACAGCTTCGAGGAACAGGACTTCCCCCTGCTGCGCGCCGTCGCCGCCTTGGCGGTCGAGTACGGGTTGTACGTGCACATTCACGGCGATCACCGGCCGGTCGAGTTCTTTTATGCCGAGCAACCCGACATCCGTGTGATTTGGGCCCATGCCGGGATGGTCAGCCCGCCGGATGTGATCCGCGATCACCTGGACCGGCACCCCACGTTGGTCGCAGAACTGTCGTATCGGGAGCACGAGATTTTGACCGGGGACGGCGGCATCTCGCCGGTCTGGCGAGACCTGCTGATCGATCACGCCGACCGCTTCATGGTCGGTTCCGACACCTGGGCCAACGAGCAGTGGGAACGCTATCCGCAGCTGATCGACGCCAACCGGCAGATACTGTCGCAGCTGCCGCGGGACGCCGCCGAACGCATCGCCTACAAGAACGCCGAGCAGGTATTCGGTCGCCCGGTGTCCAAGGACCTGCTCGGGACGCGGTGACGCGCGCCGAGAGCTCTCGTTACTCCGCCGCTTCCGGTTTCAGGATCGTCTCGCCCGGTTTGACCATGGTGAAGTCGACCGGCTTGGTGCCGAGGTCGATCTCGCCGTCTTTCAGGCGCACCACGGTGTAGTGCGAGTTTTCGACGTCGCGGACCTCGGGGAAGTCGGCGCGGAAGTGCGCACCCCGGCTGTCTTCGCGCGCGGTCGCGGCGGCAACCACCGACTTCGAGACCAGGATCAGGTTTTTCAGGTTGAGCCAATCGTGCCACGTCAGGTTATAGGCGAGGTTGGTTTCCGCGACCCCGACGTCGTCGAGCGCGGCATCCAACTCGCCCAGCTTGCCCATGACCCGGCTCAGGCTCTCGGCATCGCGGATGATGCCGCCGTCTTCCCACATGTGATCCCAAAGTTCCGTCCGAACCTCGTCGATGCGGCCCGCGGGTTTCTCCAACGGTTGGCGGCAGAGCGCGATGGTTTGTTCGATCACGTCCTCGTCCGGCTCGGCCAGCGGCGCGCCCGGTTTGGTGACAGCCCCCATGGTGTCGCCTGCAAGACCGCCGAACACGGTTGAGTTGGCGACGCCGTTGCCGCCCAGGCGGTTGGCGCCGTGCACGCCCCCGGTGTCTTCGCCGGCGGCGAACAGTTGCGGCATCTCGGTGCTGCAATCGACGTCGAATTCGATACCGCCCATCATGTAGTGCGCGGTCGGCACCACCTCGACCAAACCGCCGACCAGGTCGAAACCGCAATCGGCGCAACGTTCGACCATGCCCTTGAAGCTCTTGCGCACGGTCGGCGCTTCGAGATGGCGCATGGTGATGTAAAGGCCGCCGTTCGGTGCCGTCGCGCCCTCGCGCATTTCCGTGAACATGGCGCGGCTGACGATGTCGCGGGTCGCGCGTTCGCCCCGCTCGTCGTACTTGTGCATGAAGCGTTCTTCGTTGCCGTCGAGCAGATACCCACCGGCGCCGCGCAGGCCTTCTTCGATGATGGTGCCGGTGATCCGCGTGTCGTCCCCGGCGATCAGGCCGGTGGGGTGGAACTGCACCATTTCCATGTCGCGGAGCGGCAGGCCGAGGCGCAGCGCCATCGCCATACCGTCGCAGGTCTTGTCGCCGGACGGCGTGTGGAACTTGTACATGGTCGGGCCGCCGCCGGTCGCCAGCAGCACCGCATTGGCGCGGACCATGCGGAACACGCCGCTGCGAATGTCGATCATCAGCACCCCGGCGAGACGCGAGCCGTCCTTGGCGGGCACCAGCGCGACGGCGCGGTGGTCTTCCATCCGTTTGATGTCGCGGGCCCAGACCTGCTCGGCCAAGCGGTTGATGATCTCGATCCCCGTCAGGTCGCCCTTGTGCACCGTGCGGTCGAAGGTTTGCCCGGCGAACGCCTTTTGGTGCACCGATCCGTCCGGGTTGCGGTCGAAGAAGCAACCGAGTTCGTTTTCCAGTTCGCGGATGCGGACCTGCGCCTCGGTAACCAGCTTCCACGCCAGGTCTTGCCGGTTGATCCACTTGCCGCCCTCGACGGTGTCCATGAAATGTCGCTCGGCGCTATCCCCCGGCGCCAAGGCCACGTTGTAGCCGCCTTGCACCATCCGGGTGCAACCGCATTTCCCGAGCAGCCCTTTGACCGCGACGGTCACTTCCAATTCCGGATTTGCGGCCTTGGCGTGCAGGGCGCCGAACAGGCCGGCGCCGCCCGAGCCGAGAACCAGGACATCGGTCGATTGGTGTTCGATTTGGAAGGTGTTTGTCATTGTTTCCTCCGGACCGCTACAGGGTCGTAAACAGCAAGATGGCACCGGCGAGCGTGAGCACGATCAACACGCATTGGCGAAACCGGCGATCATCGAAATGGCCATAGAGTTTGACGCCTGCCCAGGCGCCGAGGGCGACGGCGGGCAAGGCGATGCCGATCCGCATGCTGGTTTGCTGCGTGACCAGCCCGGCCAGCGCCAGCCAGGCGAACGCCATGCCGTGCATGGTCATAATGAACGGTTGCGTGACGCCGCGCGCCTCGGCACGGGTCCAGCCGCGCTGCGCGCACCACAGACCGGGGATGAACCCGGATAAGCCGGCGAAGCCGCCGAGCACGCCGCCAACGCCGCCGACCGCCCCATCGAGCACCCGGCCACCGCGGTGAAACGGCGGCAGGCCGGAAAGTTTGAGCATCACGCCGCCGTAAATCATCAGGAACACGCCGGCGCCGATTTTGAAGGCGTCGGGCTCGACCATCTCGAGCAACTGCACGCCGAACGGCACGCCCACCGCGCCGCAGATCACGAACGGCCAAAGGTATTTGAAATCCAGGTCTTTGCGCATCGCCACCAGCATCACGACGTGCATGGCGAAAAAGCACGCCACCGCGATCGGCACGACCTCGGCCGGCGCGAAGAACGGCAGCCAAAAGGCGGACGCGATCAAGGCGTCGCCGAAACCCGCGGCCCCGGCGACGAAGGCCGCCGCAAATCCGCCGATCAGCAGGATGGAAATCTCAAACAACATTGAGCAAGAATATCAGCCCGACGGCGACGGCGGTACCACCGCCGATGGCGACCGCCGCGCGGGAACTTTCCCGGGTGCCGATGAACTCCAGCGCCATCAGACGCAGGCCACCCGTCAGGTGCGCGGCGAGCAGGATGACCAGGATCGTCTCCGCCGCCTTCATGGCGGGGTATTGGGTCCACGACAGGAACCCGTCGAGCGCCGCCGCGCTCTCGATGGCGAGACCAAGTACATAGAAATGCAACGGGATGAACAGGGCCAACAGAATGCCCGACACCCGGTGCAGCACGAAGGCCCAGAAATGCGGATGGTTGCGGTGCGCGGTGCGTTTCATGCTCACACCCCCGCCACAAAAAGGCCGATCACGGCGCGGAAACCCATCACGAGGATCACCAGGCAAAATGCCGCCATGACGAAGTGCACCTGTTTCTTGCCGAGCGAGGTGACCTCGCTGAGGATCGTCCGGATGCCGATGGGGGCATGGACCGCGACCGCGATCACGAATACGGAATAGAAGATCAGCCACGCGATGTTGCCGGAGACGCGGTCGATAATCTCGGCCGCGCTGAGCCCGTTCTGGACCGCGTAGACCATGGTGATCAGGTGCACCACGACACAGAGGCCGAGCACGGCGGCACTCATCCGCTGCCACAACCAGAGCTTTGTCTCGACACGCGCCGACGACATCAGATTTCTCCGCGCAACGCGGCCTTGGCCGTGGCGCGTTTGAGGCCGGCGATGGAGCGTGTCGGGCTCAGGCTTTTCGGGCAATGTTCGACACAGCTTTGATGCGAATGGCAGGCATGGCAGCCGGCGTCCCCGGCGACCGCGGCCAAACGGTCCTTGTTGCCGCCGTCGCGGACATCGTTGACCAGGGTCCACGCCCGATTGAGCGCCGCCGGACCCAGATACTCCTTGTTCCAGTCGACGATATCGCACGCGGAATAACAGACGCCGCAGCCAATGCACTCGATCCCCATCGCCGCTTGCTCGCGCTGCGGGTCGTCGGGCATCACGACGTCGAAATCGTCGTCACGTGTCTTGGTCGGATGGAACTTGCCTTCGGCCCGGTTCATCTTGTCGAAGAACTCGGTCATGTCGCAGGCGAGATCTTTTACCACCGTCAGGTTCCGGAGCGGGGTAATCTCCAAGGTGCCGTCCTGCGCCACCTTGTCGACATGGGTCCGACACGTCCAGCGCGGCCGCCCGTTGACGGTCATGCCGCACGATCCGCACATGCCGACCCGGCACGCAAAGCGGTAGCTCAGGGTCGGGTCGAGATTGCGTTGGATGTAGGTGACCACATCCAACACCGTCTGCGAGGGCTGGCGCGGCACCTCAAACTCTTGAAATGAGCCTTCTTCCGTTCCCCGCCAAACCGATACTTTTATGCTGTTTTTCATAATCTGTTTATAAGTTTAGCGGACCATATAAAAAAGCAAAAAACATGAGTTTTTCTTGATTTGTTTTTTTGAAAATTGAGAAAAATTCATTGATTAGAGTGTGACCAACCCTAGTTCACGGCGACCGCCTCACCGGCGGGTGCCGGTGCTGGACCAAATCGGGATCGCATCCATGCGGGATCTGCGGCGTCGATTACGCCATGTCGGCTGAGATATTCGTCGACCTATTGTTCATCGCGACCATGCTGACGCTGGCAGCGGTCGCTTGGCGCTTTTGC
This sequence comes from Rhodospirillales bacterium, assembly GCA_965601835.1. Classification (GTDB taxonomy): domain Bacteria; phylum Pseudomonadota; class Alphaproteobacteria; order Rhodospirillales; family Casp-alpha2; genus UBA4479. The sequence continues at coordinate 1,846,120 of OZ271842.1, read as the reverse complement.
ACGACCAGTGCATCCCTGCGCGCGCGGTTGCCGTTGGTGCTGATCGTCATCGGCATCCTTGGGCTGGCCGTGTCGCAGCTCGGGCATTTGATCCTGATCATCGACGACGGCGCCGACGCGGCGACCTTCGTGCGGACCGTCGACAGCGGCGCGCTCTACATCAAGACGGCTGCAGCGGTCCTGCTGTGCCTTGGCGTTTTTGTGTTGATGCGGATTCTGTCCCGGCAATCGCAGGCGGCCGCCGAGGCGTCGGCCGCGCGGGACGCCGCGGCGGATGCGCTCATTGCCCGCGAGGATGAGTTCATGCGCGCCGCCGAAGCGGGTGGCGTCGGCGTTTGGCGATGGGACGTGCGCGAGGACCGGATGGAATACGCCGATCAGCTCAACAAGATGTTGGGATGCGGCCCGGGCGAGGCAATCGAGACGTTCGATCAATGGGCAGCGCTGGTGTCGAGCGAGGACGCCAACTATCAAAAACGGATCGCTGAGGATTATCTCGCCGGTCAGCACAGCGGCACCTATACCTGCGAGTACACGGCGAATTTACCGGATGGCACGGTGCGTCATTTTCTGACCCGCGCCGGGGGGTGGACCGATATCGACGGTACGCGGATCGGGCTCGTCGGGGCCGATGTCGATATCACCACGATCAAGCGGATGGCGCAGGAGCTGGGCGCGGCAAAGGAACAGGCCGAACTGGCGAACCGGATGAAGACCGAGTTTCTCGCCAACATGTCGCACGAACTGAGGACGCCGTTGAACGCGATCATCGGGTTTTCGGAAATCCTCGACAGCGAGATGTACGGCGCGCTCGGCAATCCGCAGTACAAGGAATACGCCGGGATCATCAAGCAGTCGGGCAATCATCTTTTATCGATCATCAACGACATGCTGGATCTGGCGCGGATCGAGGCCGGTACCATGGCATTGGCACCGGAGCTCATCGACGTGTGCGCGGAAGTCAGGACGGTCATCGAGACGTTCGGTCCGCAGGCCGCCAAGAAAGGGATCGCCGTCGTCGTCGACATGCCCACCGATGGGTTGCGAGCGACGGTCGACCCGCGTCATCTCCGGCAAATGGCGTTGAACCTGGTGTCCAATGCCATCAAGTTCACGCCGGAAAAGGGACGCATCGAAATCTCAGTTTCGTCGCCGGACGATAAGTTCCTCAACGTGCGGGTGAAGGATGACGGGATCGGAATCCCGGAAAAAGACTTGGATGAGGTGATCAAGCCGTTTCATCAGGTGGCGCATAGCCAGACCCGAGCACATGAGGGCACCGGTCTTGGATTGCCGATCACAAGCTCGCTGGCTGCGATGTATGGAGGGCATCTCCTGCTGCGCAGCGCCGTTGACGAGGGCACGGAAGCGGTCATTACCCTCCCGTTGGAGCCGCCGGCGTAGACTTAGCCGGCGCGAAAGGCGATGACACAACCGTGCGCATCGTTCGGATGAACCCAGGCCGTATCGCCGTTTCGGTGCAGCGAGAGACCCGCCGCCGTCACACGGTCGGCCACGACGCTCAGGTCCGGGACGGCGATTTCGAACCCGGCAAAGCAAGGCATGCTTCCGCGGCGGTCAGAAATTGATCCGGTGTATATGGCGTCGAATGCGTCTGGGCGAAACACGGAAATTGCTCCGCGCGACGTCTCGAAGCGAACGCGGTCAGCATGTTCCACCGCCGCGGCGCCGGTGAACCCCGTAAGAAACGGGATGGCGGCCGAAGGATCGTCTGCCACCATGAACACCTCGGTAGCCGTCACCGCACCGTTGGCGTGGGTTTGGTAGTCAGGCTTCCAGAACAAGTCCGGCCGCCACTGCTTGCAGGTAAAGAACGCCAAACCGGGCAATGCGTCGGGATCGTCCGCGAACGTCAGGGAGAACCCGACCGTCGCCGTGTCGCCGCCGGGCAGGGTCTGTTGCCGTTGAAAGGTGAACGGTGCGTAGATATGCAGCCCCGCGTCCTGAAACGCCGTGCGGTCGTGCGTCTCGTCGGTGCTGTCCAGGACCAGCATGGACATGCCTTCGCGGTTCGACAGAAAGTCGCGATTGAACGATGCGAAATTGAAGTGGCCGTCCCGTTCCGGCGGGATGTCATCGGGCCGTGTCACGGAGAGGATTTCCAGAAAACAACCGTCGAGTTGCACGATCACATTGCCGGTGCCGAAGGGATGCTGCGCTTGCGGTGTTAAGGTGAAACCGAGCGCTTCGTAAAGCGATCGTCCATTTTTCAGATCGTTCACGCATAAAACGAGATGATCGATGCCGCGGGTCATGACCTGATGGCTCCCGTGTCTTAAAGTCGGTTGCGAAATCGACGGACAATCGCGAAATCATGCCCGATCCGCTTATCACGTCAATACGCCTGACACGGTTGGCCTTGCCGCTGACGGTGCCGTACAAGCTGTCGTTTGGGCCGGTCAAAGCCTTCGACACCGTCATCTGCGAAATCGAGACCGATGACGGCGGCTACGGCTTTGGCGAGGCGACGATCCTCACGGGGTATACCCCGGAAACAATTGCCGATTGCTGGGCGGCGATCTGGCGGTTTGCCGGCGGCATGGTGGGCCAAACCGCAAGGACGGCGAAGACCTATGCTCTTGCGAACCACGCCCAGGCGCCGTTCACCGTGACAGCTTTGGTGACAGCGGTGGAGATGGCGACGCAACACCCGATGCTGACCGAGGCGACGGGACAGCGTGTGCCCCTTTTGGCAATCCTGAATGCGTCCGATCCGGCGGGGATCGAGGCGGAGCTCGCGCACCACGCCGCAGCCGGGTACGACACCGTAAAGGTAAAGGTCGGGTGGAACGTTGACGACGACTTGGCTCGGGTCGCGTTCATCCAATCCCACTTGCCGCCGGGCGTTCGGATTCGCATCGACGGCAATCAGGGGTACACCCCCGAAGACGGCGTGCGGTTCGCGTCCGAGGTGTTGCCCGACGCGATAGAACTGCTGGAACAGCCATGCCATATGGACGACTGGGCTGCCGCCGAGATGGTCGCCGCCGTCGGCCGGGTGCCGTTCATGTTGGACGAGAGCATTTACGGCGACGCCGAGATCGAACGCGCCGCAAATATTGACGGGGTCACACACATCAAGCTCAAACTCATGAAAGCCGGTAGTCTCGATCAGCTGGTGCGACAGCTTGAGAGTATCCGTGCGCACGGCATGACGCCCGTGCTCGGTAACGGGGTGGCTGCCGATCCCGGTTGCTGGATGGAAGCTTGCGTTGCCCGGCGTTGCATCGATAATGCCGGCGAAATGAACGGCTTTCTCAAACCGCGCACGCAGCTATTTGCAGACGCCCTCGTCATGGACGGCGGCGCGGTGATCTTACCCGCCGAGCCGCCAACGCTCATGGACCTCTCCCCGTTCACTACGGGCAGCACCGTCATCGAGGCGTCCTGACGAATGTTTGGTTTCGATCTCGTCGCCGTGGCCGGCATGGCGTTCGGCATGTTTATGGGCGGTCTCGCCAAGGGTATCAGCGGCGTCGCGTTGCCGCTCACCGCAATCGCGATCGCTCTGTTCTTCGTCGATGTGCCGGCGAGCTTGGCGATGATCGCGATCTCGTTGGTTGTCACGAACATCTGGCAGGCGATCAGCGTCGGCGATATTCGTGAACCGATTAAGCGTTTCTGGCCCTTGATCGTGGCCTTTGTGGTTTCGCTCTACGGTGGCTCGCAGTTAATCAACATCCTCGATGGACAAGTGCTGATCGGCATCATTGGGGTCGTCGCGATCATCTTCGCACTGATGCAGTTCTGGACACCGGGTGACACGCCGCTGAGTCCGATGGCGGAGCGTATCTTCGGCCCGGTGGCAGGGATCATCGGCGGCGTCATGGGCGGGTTGACCAGCATCTGGGGGCCGCCGCTGATCATATATCTCTTCTTGTTGAGATTGCCGAAGGACAAGTTCGTCCAAGCCATCACGGCGCTGTATCTGTTGGGGTCGGTACCGCTGGTGACGTTTTTCTATCTCGGCGGAATCCTCGATGGCGAGCGCATGTGGTTGTCGGTGGCGATGTGTGTACCGGCCTTGGCGGGGATCGTGCTGGGCGGCGTGATCCGCAACTACATAGATGAAGCGCTGTTCAAGAAGGTCTTGTTGGCGGTGCTGTTCGTGATTGGATTGAACATGATCCGGCGCGCGTTCGTGTGATAAACTGTGCCCCGACGGGGGGAGCATGGCAGAAATCCGCGGCGGCTTCGCAACCAGAGTAGGCTTCATTCTTGCAGCGTCGGGCTCGGCGATCGGGCTCGGCAATATTTGGAAGTTTCCTTACGTGACCGGCGCGAACGGCGGCGGCGCGTTCTTGATTCTATATCTTGGTATCGTTTTCACCATCGGGCTCAGCGTAATGATGGCGGAGATGGCGATCGGCCGCGCGGCCGAGCGTAACCCGGTCGGCGCGTTCCGTCGTCTTAAGGGCGGACCTTGGGTCGCGGTCGGCATCATGGGGGTGGTAACAGGGTTCGTGCTGCTGTCCTTTTACAGCGTCGTTGGCGGCTGGACGATCGCTTACGCGCTTAAAGCCCTTGCCGGTCAGTTGTCGGTCAGCGGAGCCGATGCGCTCGGTGGGGTCTTTGGCGGGTTTATCTCTTCGACCGCCGAGCCCTTGGTCTATCACGCGGTCTTTATGGTGCTGACGGCCGTGGTCGTCGGCGCCGGCGTCGGTGGCGGCATCGAGCGAGCGGGCAAAGTGCTCATGCCTTTGTTGCTTCTGTTGCTGTTGATGCTGATTTTCCAAGTCCTGAGTTTAGACGGGGCGATGGCAGGCCTAGCGTTCTTCTTCACACCCGATTTCTCCAAAGTGACCTGGGAAACGTTGGTCGCCGCCATGGGGCAAGCGTTCTTCTCGCTCTCCCTCGGGATGGGTGCGATCCTTACCTACGGCTCCTATTTGTCTCGCAGGGTGTTCCTGCCCGGGGCCGCGGTGTCGGTGACGGCGTTGGATACCACGATCGCGTTGCTCGCCGGTGTGCTGATTTTCCCGGCTGTGTTCGCGTTTGGCGTCGACCCTGCCGCTGGCCCCGGTCTGACCTTCATCACGCTCCCGGCGGTGTTCGGGCAGATGCCAGGCGGCGACTGGCTGGCCGCTGCGTTCTTCGTGTTACTGGCTGTGGCGGCACTGACGTCCGCCGTGTCGCTGCTGGAGGTCGTCGTCGCCTATTTCGTCGACGAGCACAAGGCCCGCCGGGCCCGTGCGACCGCCGGTGCCGCCGCGGCCATTTTCGTCCTAGGTCTGCCGTCGTCCCTGGCGTTCGGCGTGTTGAGCGGCGCGACGGTACTGGACCGTAATTTCTTCGATTGGATGGACTATCTCGTCTCCAACCTCATGTTGCCCGCGGGCGGTGTTTTAATCGCGATCTTCGCGGCGTGGGTCGTATGGCCGCGCGTGATCGAGGAAGCGAGCGGATGGGAGCGTGCGTCGTTTCCGCTGGCGGGTGTTTGGCGACTCGTGTTAGGCGTAGCCGCTCCGTTGGCGATCACATGGGTGCTAATCAATGGACTCTGACGATGGATGACGCGATCGACAGGCAAGACGGGAGCGCGCTCACGGACATCAATCATGTCCGCGACCTTCCAAAACCGTTGGTGCAGGCGCTCGATTATTGGGATGGGCTGTGCGGCGATTCCTTTGCCCCACCCCTCAAATCCTTCGATCTATTGGCGCTCGATCCCAAGGTGATCCCCAGCACAGTCATCATCGATATCCACGAGCCCTTGGATCAGAGCGTCTATCGGTTCTGGGGCAGCCGAATGACCCAGGTGTATGGCAGGGATATGACGGGCCGGCGCCCGTACGATATTCATACGCCCGAATTCGGCCGCCTGCTGGTCGCCAAGCATGAACGTCTACTGACCGAGAAAAAAGCGACATCGTCGCACTTCCGGTTCACCAGCGATAACGAAGACCGACGTTCCCACACGGTGCTGCGGCTGCCCCTATCCGATGATGGGGAGCGGGTGACCCATATCGTCGTCGTGTCGGACTATTCCCGTGAGGCGTTGCAGCGCATCGCCGAGAGTGGCCTGAAGTTCACGGCCATGGTCGAGGCGATCGACGGATAACCGATATGAAGGCCGTGAACTGATGCCGTCGCGAATTGTCGATGTCGCTGAATTGCCCGACGACATGGCCGCCCTATGGGCTTACTGGGATGGCTTGCGCGGCGACCGCGTCGCGCCGCCCTGGTCGGCGTTTGATCTTTTCGAAGTGCCGGCCCGCCTGTTGCCAACGACCATGGTCGTCAATATCGCCGATCCCATCGAAAACAGCAGTTACCGATTTTGGGGAAGCGGGCTGACGTTGATCCATGGGCGTGATATGACCGGTGGCTGTCCCTACGATCTGCAGCCGGCGTCCCTCGGGCGACAGGTTTTGCAGCATCATAAGGAGGCCGTTGCGCAAAAGACGGCCATCGCTCGGACCCTGTATTTTCAAACCGCGCGCGGTTTGCAGCACGAGCAAACCTTGATCAGGCTCCCCCTCAGCGATGACGGCGAACATGTGCACCACCTAGTCATCGTGGTCGACCATTCCGCCGAAACCCTGGAGAAGCTGAAGGCCGAAGGAAAGGTCTATGCCGACATCTATCCGGACCCCTTAGCGAGCGAAGGCTGAGAATCAGCCGGGCGCCCACGGAAACGGCAACAGTGTCTCCAGCGTTTCCGAGAGCTCGTAGACGCTTCCAACCGCGAGGTCGTAATCGAAAGGTAGGTTGTCCCGTTCCGCACGGCGGCGCAGGCGCGCGTGATGGATTTCCATGACGTCGGCGGGGATCGGCATTTCGCCGGCATCGAAGATGCGTAGATATCCGTCGGCATCGCGGGCCGGCATGATACGGCTTTGCATATAGTTGTTGGGAGACCACGGAATATCCATGACGCCCGCCTCGCAGGCCCGAACCGTCCCGATCGCGACGTCGCCATCGCCCATTTCCAAGACTTTGTCCATCACAGGGCGCACTTCGCGGCCGATCAGATCGCACTCGATTTGGAATTCGGGCATGGTATCGAGCCGAATGTGCCGGGCCAGATAAACCGCCATGCGGGTGTTGCGGAGGCCCGCGGCGTTGGCCTGCGGTGTCGGTATCCCGAACGCTTCATGCGAGGATTTGGTGGTCACGCTGACCGCGCCGCCGATGGCTGCCAAAGTGCCGCCATAGGATACCAACGCTTCGCATTGCGCTTCGTCGTGCGGCCAAGCACCCATCCAATGCAGGGATGTGACCGGCGTGAACACGTCGTCGTACCCCTGCCGCTGCAGGTACTCCTGGGTCAGGTCGCGGGCCATCTTGATCGCCGCGGCATCTTGCACCAGATGCAGGGTCTGGCCGAGTTCCAAGCCGTAATTCTTCACCCCTTGTGCCGCCGCCATCAGGGTATCGATGATGCAGGTGAGGATCGCGATACAGGGCGGAATGTTGGTGCCCGTCAGAAACCCCGGCTGACGGCGATGCAGATCGACGCCGCGTTCGGCGTACAAAGCCGCCAACCGGTCCAGGTACTGATAGTTGCGAAGCCCCTGTTCGATGGAGATTTCCTTGGTATAGGACGCGGTGTACGCAAGCCCCGACCCAAGGTAGCCAGAGTATCCCGCAGCGAACCCGATTTCGGAGGTCAGCCTGGGCATCGAGGTGCCGGTCAACATAATCGCCGGTTTGTCGATGGCCTCAATCAAGGTGCGAGATGCTTTGTGCCCGTAGTTGACCAGCGGAAATCCGTTGAGCATCGAACGCCCGGCCTTTTTCGACTCCTCGATTCCGCGTGCGGCGTTTTCCCACTGCTCGTTGCGGGTGTAGCTGTCGGTCGTGGTCGGCACGATGTCGGCAAGCCCTTCTTTGTCCAGGCACACCATCAGCTCTTTTTGCAGTTCCAACGTTCCGAAACCACCGCGCGGCTGGGTCAGGCAACGGCCCTCCGCGTCGGCTTGGCGCATCACCCAGCCCAGTTGCTTGTGCTGCGGCATCGCGCTGTGAAAGGCGACGGCCTCGTCGAGGTCGATCTCGCTGCCGGTCGGCCACCGGGCGAGGTTCTCGGCCCGCATGGCGGCGAAGGTGTCGGCGTCGATGGCGTCCGCCGAGAACGGACGGTCCGGTGCGTCAAGCTGCGGGCGGGCGGCCATGGGATGTCTCCTGAACGGTGTCTTTGAGTTGTCGAAGCGTTTGCCGCGCGAGGCGTTGTGCTGCCGCTGGATCGGCCTGTGCCAGCAACCCAACGGCATACAAGGCGTAGTCGTTGTCGATCATCAGGGTCGGTGCCTTGGGGCGCAAAGAACTGCTTTCGGCGTCACGAAATAGGGCCGACGCAAGCACGGTTGCCGGCGCGTCGCCGTGCACCAGCACGCCGCCGGTGCCGATTAGCGTGCTGACGCCGGTCAGGTCCTTGCCGGTCTGAACGGCGATGGGGCCGCTCACCGATTGTTTGATCTCCAACGTGCCGGCATGCCGTTGCATGGCACGGGCGACGGCAACGGATGCCAGTGCCGTGTCGAATGCGGTTTCCGCCGCGGTTTCCGGCAACCGTTCTACATCCGCTTCGATGTTGCTGAGCAACGGTTCCACCGCGGCAGGCTCGAGATCGAAGGTGTTGGCAAAAACCTCGTCGCCCAGGGTTTCGACGATGCTTCGGGCATTGTGTCGCATGCCGAGGTCGCCCTCGACCGTTCGCTTGGCGTGCGGTTCCGGCAAACCGTATTGCACAGCGTCCGCTTGGGTCGGCGCGCCGTCGGCGATGGAATGAACGTCGGTGGTGGCGCCGCCGACGTCGATCACGACCAACGGTCCGATCCCTGGGGTCTCGGCCGTGCCGTCGGCGATCAGGCGCGCGCCTTCCAACACGGCAGCCGGCGTCGGCATCAACACGGCATCGAACCGGCTTGCTGCCTTGTCGATCCCCTTGGCGTGGACGATCCGCTCGATGAACACGTCGCGGATCGCGGCCCGCGCCGGCTCCACGTTCAAGACATTGAACTCTGGCATGACGTTCTCGGCGATCCGGGCATCCATGCCGGCGGCCGTCATGGCGGCGACGATGTCGTCGGCGGCGTTGCGGTTTCCGGCGATCACCACCGGGCACGCCAAGCCGGCGGCGATCAGTTTGTCTGCGTTCCAACGGATGGTCTCTTCGTTGCCGCCGTCCGTGCCACCTGCCAGCAGTAGGATATCCGGCGCGGCGGCGGCGATGTCGGCGGCGTCTTTGTCGGTGAGTTTGTAGGCCCGCGCGTCGATCAGTTTCGCCCCCGCGCCCAATGCGGCCAGACGTGCGGCTTCGGCGGTCAGCTCCTTGACCAGCCCGACTGTGACCATGGCGAGCCCACCCGCCGCGCTGGACGAGGCCAACCTGTGCGTGAACGCCGGAAGTCCGCCGAGACGCGCGTCCAGATCGTTCAGCGCGGCATCCAAGCCTTCGTTGATGTCCGTCGCCACCGTTGACGGTCCTTGGCCCGCGCCCAAAATCCGCCCGCTCTCCAGGTCGACGGCACGGAGCTTGGTATAGGTGCTCCCGAAATCGATGAGCAGGGCAGCACTCATGCCGGCGCGCCGGCCTTGGTTGCCGCGAAATCGGTGTCCAGCATCTCGACCACGTCCGGCACGCGGGTGCCGGGCGGAAACGCGCGGTCGAAACCCATCTCGACGTAGCGGTTCTCGACCTCATCCCACGACTGCTTGCCGACGACCAGATTTCCCCCGACGTAGAGCACGATGCCGTCCAGACCGGCCTCGATGCACATATCGCGAAACCCGCGGCAATCCAGCTCGCCCTGACCGTAAAGGGACGACACCAGGATCGCGTCGGCATCGGTCTCGATGGCGGCCTTGATAAAATCCTCGGCCGGCGTCAACGCACCCAGGGTCACCACATGGAAGCCTTCTTTTTCAAGTGCCATGGATAAGATGCGGTTGCCGACGATATGCGTGTCGGCGCCGATCACGCCGGTGACCAGAGTGATGTCCGATCGCTGTTCGGAGCTTAAACTCATGGCTTCGCCTCCTGCTCGGTGCGGGCAATGATATCGCGATCCCGCATGGCCTCTTCGATCCAGCGCGCGGCCTGGCGAAACTGCGGCAATTTGTCGACCGCCGCCGATACCGTCATGCGGGCTAAAGGCGCGTGCAGCGAGAGCCCGGCAACCACACGGCCTTTGGTGTCGTAAATCGGTACCGCGAGGCCGATCAGGCCGATCGTGTTTTCTTGATCGTTGGTGGCGTACCCCTGGCGGCGGATTTGTCGGAATTGGATTTCCAACGACTTGGCGTCGGTGATGGTGTTTTCGGTATAGCGGGTGAGCGGCGCGGCGGTGAAAATCCGTTTTCGGGTCCGCGCCGGCATATGCGCCATCATCAGTTTGCCGATTGCGGTCGCGTGCAACGGTACCTTGGAGCCGATGCCGATCTGCAAGCGGAGCGGCCAGTCGCATTCGACCCGTTCGATGTACACAACGCCGTCACGGTCCAGAACACCGACGTTGCAGCTCTCACCGACCTCGTGCACCAGACCGCGCAGGATCGCAGACACCGGCGCCGTCTTGGCGAATGACGCGAGCGCATCGCTGGCGAGACCCATGAGCTGCGGGCCGATCACATACGTCGCGCCGTCGGGCGCGCGCGTGATGAGCTGCGTCTCTTCGAGTTGCTTGACGACCCGGAAGACCGTTGGGCGCGGCAGGCCCGTCAGATCCGCCAGATCGCTGAGGCTGGGTGGGCGCTCGGCGCCCAGGAGGGCGGACAGTACCACGATCCCTTTTCCGAGCGCCGACGAGTTGTCCGGAGGAACCAGATGCTGAAGCGGTGTGCCGTCGGGCATGGTGTTCTCCCACATTGAGATTTCTCGAAGCCTAAGCGCCGAACGTCTATTTTCCAGAAAATAATTCTATTTTGTCTCGTTTATCGTCGTTTTGCAGGCATGTTGGCGCATTGAAGCGCCCACCGGTTTCCGTCAGCATGGGCCGAATGGGGAACGGCGGGACAGAACGGGATGAAAACGGCGGAGAGGCGGTCGATGTGGGCCGCGTCTTTCGGCGTGGCCTCATCGACGGGTTTAGCCTTCCGGCATTTATGGTTTCCGCCAGTATGCTGGGGTACGGCGCGCTGGTGAATTCCGCCGGTATGGACATCTGGATTGCCGTCGTCTCCACCGTGGGCATCTGGGGATTGCCGGGCCAGGTGGCGTTCGTGGAATACTTCCTCTTGGGCGCGCCGGTGTTGTCGCTGGTTCTGGCGGTCTCCATGGCGAACATGCGGTTCCTGCCCATGAGCCTCTCGTTGATCCCCATGTTCCGTGGCACCGATATGGGGTGGCGATGGCGGTATCTCTGGGTGCAGCTGATGTCGGTCAACACCTGGGTCGGGCTCCTGCGTCAATCCCATGCCCTGACGCCGCAGGAGCGCGCCCCCTATTACGCCGGATTTTCGACGGTGTGCATGGGCGCGGGAGCGGCAGGGACCGCCGTCGGCTACGGCATGGCCGAAACCTTGCCGATCTTCGTGACCGTGACGCTGGTGTTCATCAATCCGATCTATTTTGCCTTCGTATTTTCGGCGATGCGTTCGCGCCCGGGCCTGCTGGCGTTTGCGGCAGGGGCGGTGCTGGGCCCCGCCCTCTATGTGTGGAGCCCGGATTGGAGTTTGCCGGTATGCGGTGTTATCGCCGGGACCGCCGGCTTCATGATCGACCGATGGCTGAGGCGCCGCGTATGATCGGCGAATGGGGCGATGCGTCGACCTGGGGACCTTGGGCGTTGTTGTCCATGGGCATCGCCGCGACGTTCTTTTGGCGTGCGTTGGGAACCGCGATCGCGGCACGGATCGATCCCGAAAGCGCGATGTTGCAGTGGGTGACCTGTGTCGCCTATGCACTGCTGGCCGGGCTTATCGGACGGATTTTGATCTTTCCGGTGGGGATCCTGGAACAGACCGAGATGATCGACCGCCTGGGCGCGACCGCTTTCGGATACGTCTTGTTTATCGTGTTCCGCCGCAGCATCGCCGCCGGCACCTTGGGTGCCGCGGCCGTGCTGATGGTGGTTGTCTGGGCGCGCGGCGCGGGTATGCTCTGAGCCATGCTGAAGTACCTTCTGAGCGCCGCTGTCGCGGCCCTTTTTCTGCAGCCGATTGAGGCGCGCCCGCAAAGCTGCGATGCACCGGCCCCGGTGTGCGCCGCCGCCGAGGACGTGGTGCTGGTATCGGGGTTCGAGCCGATCGGCAGCGCTGTTGTCCTGGATGACGGATTGCTGGTCACCAACCGGCACATCGTCGCTGATCGAGAGACCGTCCGCTTTCGTCTCGCCGACGGGACGCCGATGGAGGCGCGCGTCATTCCGACGTCGTTCGCCGGCGATCTGGTGCTGCTAGATGCGCCGGGCGTTGCGCCGTCAGGCGCGTGGACGATCGCGGACGTAACGGACGAAACGACCCTTTATGCGGTCGGTTTCGATGTCGGACGCGAAGCGATCCGGGTCTACGCCCCCGGCGGCCTGATCGCGCCCATGGCCGATACACCTCTGGCACGACTGCATCACGACGCCCGGTCATTGCCCGGAAACTCCGGCGGTGCCCTGGTTGATGCCGAGGGGCGCTTAGTCGGGATCATCGCGTCGGGCGGCGAGGGGCGTAACGAAGCGATCCCGGCGCGCCGTCTTGATGACCTGCGTGCCGCGTCGGGCCCGGAACACGCGGCGACCTCCCGCGATATCGGCAATGCGTACCGCCGCTGCGTCGAAAGTTTGGACGATGCCCGCAATTTGCCGCGCGACATCGTGCCCGAGGACGCCGATGTGTTGATGCAGGATTGCCTCGACAGCAATAACCGTCAGCTCATGGACCTCGCCGGTCAGACATTGGGTATGCGGCGGTTTTTGGAACGGGCGAAGGAAGTCCTCGAGACGGCGGTGGATATCGATCCCAACGCGCCGAATGCGTTGATCTCGCTCGTCGTCACCCAGAGCCTGTTGCAGGAGTACGCGGCGAGCGCGCCGATCCTGCGCCGCGCCTTGGCGTTCTTGCCAAGCGACCCGCAGTTGTTGCGCTTGGCGCTGCAAGCCGGATTGTGGGGCAATGATCAGGAACTCGCCGATATGGCGCTGGCCCGGATCGAAGCCGAATTGCCGCAATTGGCCCCGTTCGCCCGGCGTTTCTACAACGACCCGCCGCCACCGCCGACGATCCGCCCGTAACGCTTAGGGGCCGTCGCTGGGGTCCGGAATCCAGCCGAACCGTGTCATTCGCCGCCCGCCTTGCGGCCGGGCGCGGTCCAAAATCGCGCGCTTGAGATCGGCGCCGGACCAGTCCGGGTTCGCCTCCAGCATCCGCACCGCCAATCCGGTCACGCGCGGGACGGCATAGCTTGATCCCGATGCTCTGCCGGGGGCGCCGCGGTGGTCGATGACGTCGAGGCGCTCGCCAGGGACCATGATGTCGACGCTGCGTGGACCCCAGTTGGAACCGCGCGCCAAGCGTCCGTCGGGATCGGCCGAGGTGATGACGATCGCGTTTCCAAGATCAAGGGCCGCCGGGAAAACCGGTTCACGGTCGATGTTGCGGCCGTTGTTACCGGCCGAGATCAGGAACAGCATTTCGGGATGCCGCGCCGCCGCCGCTTGGAACGCGGTCCAATCGTTCTCCCGGTTGGAGCCCATGGCCAGGTTGACGATTTTCACGTCTTGCGCCGCCAACCAGGAAACGGCCTCGGCCATTTTGGCCATATCCGGCCGTGGGTAGCGGATTGGGATCACCCGCGCCACCGGCGCTTCGGCGATCAACACACTCATCACGGTGCTACCGTGGTGAAACGGAAAAAACGGTGAGCGCCCGTTATCGATGTCGAAGGGTCGATCGTCACCGTCCCAGAAGTCCTGGCCGATCAAGTTTCCGTCCGCATCGCGGGCCAGGAACGGAGCGAAGGCGTCGAGCGTGTAGTTGACGCCGCTGTCGACCAACCCGACCAAGACCCCCGGCGTGCCGGTGCCGATCGGCACCGGCGGGTTCATGGGAATGTCGTAGGTGAGCGTCGCGAGATCGTTCTCCAGCACGTTTATGCGGACCGGACGGCCGTCGGCATCGTGTTCCATGACCCGCGCTTCCGACACGGCGCAGGCGCCGTCGCCGCGCACACTCCAATTCGGCTGGTCGGTATGGCCTTCGACCACAGCGCGGCGCAGCCGTCCGCCTGGAAACAGCAGTTGGATTTTCAGCAGTTCACCGCTTTCCAGCAGGATTTCGGTCGCCGCGCGCCCCGGCCCTTGGCCGGCGCGGCTGATTTCATGGGCAATAATCCGGCCGTCCGGAACGGCGTCTCGGTACTTTTGCGCATCCGTATACGGCAGCGCGCAAGCCGCCTGCAGCACCGTTCCCGCGTGATCCGGCACGCTCGGCGCCGCCATTGCGCTCGGCATAGCGATGCAAAGTCCGAATAAGGTAAGCGGGATTGCGGGCAGAAGCGGCTTCATAGCCTCCCATAAGTGAGAGGTCGAAAGGCGGGTTTCAACGGTGACGATGAACGGGCCGAAGGCGGCGCCATACGGAAATCCATGGCGCGGGTTACGACGGGGGATGGGGGCCACGGACCCCGCGGTCACCGCCCTCGGCCGCCCGGCCGATACCCAAAGGCACCGGCCGTTGCGTTGCGTCATTGCGCCACCTTCTGTGGCGTTCGGCGTCCGATCCTTGATCTTTCGCCGTGATGTTCCGAGTGGTAGCTTCATGGGATTCGTGTCGTGCGGCAATGGAAACTGCGATCAAACCGGTATTACGATCAGGCCTCGATGCTTGCAGGGAGCGACAGTCGAGCGATCAAGATCACGAGGGTGAACCTGTTGCCTGTCATTCGTCCTAACTCATTGATTCCGAACAACGTCGATTTCATGGACACCGGCTCATGGCGCCGCCGATAGACGCGACACGTTTCGATCTTTACGTTCGGGGCGGCGGCCGCTGGCAGCGGGCGGAGAGCTTCGACGGCGGCGATAAGGACACCGCGTTGGCGACGGCGGCCGGCATGGATGCAGCGGGCACCTACGAAGGCGTCCGCGTGATGGCGGTGATCGAATACGAGGGGCGACCGCCCTTGGAAACGCTCGCCTGGATTAGCCCACACCTGAGCAAGGTTGCCAGTGTGTCGCAGCAAATGCGGCGCCAGGCGGAAGCCGCGCAACAGTCGGTCGGCATCGAGACGGCGCCGGAAACCGCGGATGGCGCGGCGCTCGTCGACCAACTCGCGCAACGGAAAGAGGGTATCGCGCCCAGCGCCGAGCCGGTGCGGTCCACGCGGCGCCGCCGGCGTCCGCAAACGCCGGAGGTGCGTCGCACAAACGCCACCGCCTTGGTCGGCAAAATGGCGGCAGCGGTCTTGGTCTCGTTGGCGGTCGCGGCGGTGGTGTTCGTACCCTTGGCGGCACTCAGCGAAGGCCTCGGTGCGCGGTTCGGGATTGGACCGACGGCGGCGCAAGGGGTCGCGACGGCTCTGGCATTGCTGGTGTTCATGGTCATGGCCGCGTACACCATGCGGCGGGTCTACAATTCGCACGAGCCGACGTTCGAAACCGTCGCGCCGCGGCCGACATCGGGGCTGCCGGTGCGTGCTGTATCGCCCAATCCATTGCCGCAAGTTTCAGCCGCACCAGAGCCGGACGACACCACCGAAGAGGATGGTGGCAACGATCCCCCGACAGACGCGCCTGAGACGCCGCGGCCGTCGGGCGGGCTCGACCAATCCATGCGGCGACATATGCTGCAATTCCTGGCGGCGGCCCTGACGGCGATCAAGGATGACGTGCCGAAAATGAACCGGCACGTGCAATTCGGCCTCAATCTGTTCATGTCGGGTGCGGCGGAACGGTACGGACACCATTCGTCGTTGAACGCCATGCAATCCTTCGTCTTGGTGCGCGAGATGGTCGAGGCGCTGGGAAATTCCCCGGACCGGGTCGATGCGTATTGCCGGCAGTATGCCGAGTATCGCGCCCAGCGCAGCTACGGCGCGATCATCGCCGCGGGCCAAGCGGCGATGGAGAAGCACATCGAAGCGGCGGGGCATCCGTTCGACGACTTTGCTGCCGTAATGAAGCAATGGACGTCGAACACCGCGGCGCGGGCACAGGCCCAGGGCATCGTCTGTATCATGTTCACCGATATCGTCGGCTCCACACAGATGACGCACGAGCACGGCGATTACGGCGCTCAGGAAGTGGTACGCATTCACAATGCGGTGGTGCGCTCCGCCTTGGCGGCGCATCACGGCCGCGAGGTGAAGCACACCGGTGACGGTATCATGGCGAGTTTCCAAATCCCGGCGAATGCCGTACGTGCCGCGCAGGAAATCCAGGAACAACTCGCGGCC
The DNA here is from genome assembly GCA_965601835.1 of Rhodospirillales bacterium. Classification (GTDB taxonomy): domain Bacteria; phylum Pseudomonadota; class Alphaproteobacteria; order Rhodospirillales; family Casp-alpha2; genus UBA4479. The sequence continues at coordinate 1,829,772 of OZ271842.1, read as the reverse complement.
CACGCCGGCGGCGAGGGGGCATTGCCTGTCAACGTACGGATCGGCCTCAATGCCGGTGAAGCGGTCGAAGAAGAGGACGATTTCTTCGGTCACACCGTGCAGGTCGCGGCCCGCGTGTGCGACAAGGCGGGTGCCGGTGAAGTGTTCGTGACCGAGAATGTGCGGGATCTCAGCCAGGGCCCGGATCTTCTGTTCGAAGAGGCCGGCACGTACGATATGAAGGGTGTGCCGGAACCGATGATGCTGTATCGGGTGCGCGACGGGCTTTAGGCGCCGGGTTCCTAGAACTTATCGTCCCGGATGACCTGACAATCGGTGATGTTGACGACACCGATCTGACGCGACACCACCGTGAAAATCCGCTCCACCAAGTCGTCGAGGTCGTCCGGGTCGACGATGCACACAATGTGGACCATGCCGCCGGCACTGGAGACCAGGCCGTCGCGGGTCCACGGGCCGGCTTCGCCCGACCCGCCGATCACCGGCATCACCGTGTAACCGTGCGCCGGTTCCGCGTCCAACAAGTTGGTGATCCGCCGAAGCGCCGGGGCTTCGATGATGACCTCGACGCGCTTTTTCGGGTGCATGTCCATGGGTCTCTCCTCAGCCGCCGAGAACGGTCCCCGACGCCCACACGTAAATGGGGATGCCGAAGATCAGATTGAACGGAAATGTGACGCCGAGCGACAACGTCAGATAAATTGCAGGCCGCGCCTCGGGCAGGGCGACCCGCATCGCCGCCGGTACGGCGATGTAGCTGGCTGACGCCGCCAAGGTGATCAACAACGCGGCGCTGCCGGCGTCGAGCCCGATGACGGCTGCCGCGGCCAGCGCGAAGGCGCCGCCGATCAACGGCATGGTCAACCCGAACAGGATGACCGTCGGCCGCAATTCCTTGGCGCTTTGGCGGATGCCGCGTCCCGCGATCAAACCCATGTCGAGCAGGAACAGGCATAGCACGCCCTTGAACGGGTCGATGATGAACGCCGAAATTTGGTCCAGTCCGCCGGGGCCGGTGATCCAGCCGATGATGAAGGCACCCGTCAGAACGACGATCGATCCGTTGAGCAACACTTCGCGCACCAGACTTTCGCCCATATCGTCACTGTCGTTCGCTTTGCGGTCTTTGCGCGCCAGGATCAGGGCCGCGACGATGGCCGGGCTTTCCATGACCGCGGCGACGGCGACCAGATACCCTTCGAACTGAATCCCCAGTGCGGTTAACGCCGATGATGCGGCGACGAAGGTGACGATGGAGATCGACCCGTAATGTGCGGCGACCGCCGCGACGTCGATCCGGGGCAGATTCGAGACGGCGCGCAAATAGAAGAACGCGACGAACGGAATAACGGTGCTGAGCACGATACCCGCGCCGATGGCCGTCGCCATGGTGACGTCGACGCCGCGCTCCGCCACGGTGACGCCCCCCTTAAAACCGATGGCGATCAACAAATACAGCGACAGCGCCTTGGCGGCGGCCTCGGGAAACTGCAAGTCGGAGCGTGCCGCGGCCGCCGCGAAGCCGAGGGCGAAAAACAGCACCATCGGCGACAGCAGGTTGGATTGGGCGAGGGCGAGGACGTCTTGCATGATGAATATCAGTCCTTTGGCGGTGCCGCGACGATACGCCGGAACGTATCCATGTCAATGTTACAGCCGCTGAGGACAACGACGGTCGGCCCGTGGTGCGGCTCCATGCGCCCACACAGGATAGCCCCCACGCCGACCGCGCCGCCGCCTTCGGCGACCAGCTTATCTTGCAGGAACACTTGGCGGATGGCGTCTTCGATCTCCGTTTCGCTGAGCAGGATCCATTCGTCCAGATACCGCCGGGTCAGCGCGAAGGTATGCACGTTGTCCAGGCCAATAGTCCCGCCCAGCGCATCGGCCAAGGTCGGGACTTCGTCGACCGGCACCGGGTGCCCGGCTTTCAAGCTGTCGACCATGCCGGGGCCGTTTTCCATGGTAATGCCGACGGTACGGACGGACGGGCGGAGCGTTTTCATCGCCAGGGCGACGCCGGCGAACAGGCCGCCGCCGGACAACGGGACCAGGACCCGTGACGTTTCGGGAAGGTCTTCCAGAATTTCCGTTCCGACGGTTCCTTGGCCCGCGATGATCTCCGGCGCATCAAACGGATGTACGTAGGTGACACCGTCCGCTTCGACCCGTTCCTTGACGGCGGCGTCGGCGGTCTCTTGGCTTGGTCCGGCAATGACGACCTCGGCGCCGAGGGCGCGAATGGCGTCCACTTTCACTTTCGGGACCAACTCCGACATGTAGACCGCGCACGGGATACGGAGCTTCTTGGACGCATAGGCGAGGCCGCGGCCGTGATTGCCGCTCGACATGGTGACGACGCCGCGGGCGCGTTCGGCGTCCGACATCCGCAGCAAGGCGTTGGTGGCGCCGCGGATCTTGAACGCGCCCGTGTCCTGCATGGTTTCGAGTTTGAGGTACACGTCGTGTCCGGCCTGCGCGCTGAGGAACGCCGAATAACGAAGCGGCGTGCGGACGACATGCCCGGCGATGCGTGCGGCGGCGTCGCGGACATCGGCGAGGGTGACCCGGGCGGGCTCAGATGCCGTCACGGGGCGTCCAGTCCGCGGCGATCACGGCGGCGCAATCGCCGCGCTTGATCAATCCCGGGAGATGGCGACAAATCAGTATCCCGTCGGCCTCGGCGATGAGCGGCGTCGGATCCCGTTCCGGGTCCTCCAGGTAATGGACCCGGGCGATCACGTCGCCGGCCGCGAGAGTGTCGCCGAGATTGGCGCATATCTCGAACAGGCCCTCCGTCTTGGCGGTGACGAAAGAGGTGTTGTCCGGCGTGTCCATCAATCGGCATGGGCCCGGAATGTCGGGCTCCCCCGCCATCACGCCCACGTGTTTGAGGATGTTCAGCACGCCCCGCTCGGCGATGGCGATGGTGTCGGGCGTCGATGACGCACCGCCGCCGAGCTCGGTCGACAGGAAGACCTTGCCCAGGCGCTCGACCACGGTATCGATCATGCCGACGGCGTCCAACTCCGTCAGGATCAAGCCGTAGGGCGCACCGAACGCGCGCAGCGCGCCCAGGGTCCGGGACATGTGATCGTCGTCCGGCAGGTCATGCATGATCGCGGTCGGCAAGAAAGACAATGAACGGCCGCCGGCGTGCATATCGACCACAACATCGGCCGGCAGGATCAGCCGCGTGGTCACGAAGTGGGCGATCATCTCCGTCATGGTGCCGTTGGATTTGCCCGGAAACACGCGGTTCATGTTGCCGCCGTCGATGGGGGACGTGCGAGCGCCGGCCCGGAACGCCGGCAGGTTGAGCGCCGGGACGATGATCACCCGGCCTTGGACGTCGGTGTGTTGCAGACGGTGCCGCAGTTTCACCAACGCGATGGGACCCTCGTACTCGTCGCCGTGATTGGCGCCGGTCAGCAGTACCGTTGGCCCGTCACCATTCTTGATGACGCTGATCGGGATCGGCAGCGAGCCCCAAGACGACTCGTCGCGCGACCATGGAGCGATCATCGCGCCGTGTTGAACGCCGTCCGCGTCAAGATCGATATCGAGTTGAATTTTGCTGTCGGTCGACGGCATGCACCCCCCGCGCTGTGCCTCGAAGTGTGTGCGAACGTCCGCGGGCTTTCAAGGCCCGCTGCGGGTTCAGAGCTTCTTGGTGTAGACCGCTTCGACCGATTGTGATGCGTCGGCGCGGTGCAACAGCCCCGGTTGGCGTTGATAGCCGAGCCGCTCGTACAACCGATGTGCCTTCAAGAACCGCGAGTCGGTGTAGAGCATCATCATCTCCGCGCTGAGGCTCTCTTTGGCTGTGCGTTCGACGAGGTTGCAGAGCGTTTCGCCGATGCCGCGTGATCGGGCGGCGGACGATACATAGAGCTTGTTCAAACGCGCGACGTGCGGCGCATCGGTCGGCGTCAGAGCGACCGTGCCACAGACCTTGCCATTGCATTCGGCGACCCAGAACTTGCCGCCAAGACGTGCATAGCTGCTCGCCGGTTCTCTGAGTTCAGGCTCTTCTTCGTCGACCAGCAGCACGCAGCCTTGGTATTCGCTGTAGACCAAGCCAATCAACTCGATGATCGCATCGGAATCATGATCGGCCGCCTCGCGAACGATCACATCGGCGACGCGCGCGGCGATTTCGCCGTCAATGGCGGACAAATGGTTCAATTTCGGCCCTCCAATAGTCCCCGCGCGATGACCTGCGCTTGGATTTCCGCGGCGCCCTCGAAGATGTTGAGGATCCGGGCATCGCACAGGACACGGGAAATCGGATATTCGAGAGCGTAGCCGTTGCCCCCGTGGATTTGCAGGGCGCCGTCCGCGTTGGCCCACGCGACGCGGGCGGCCAGCAGTTTTGCCATCCCGGCTTCGATGTCGCAGCGCCGGTCGCTGTCTTTTTCCCGGCCCGAGAAATATGTGATCTGCCGGGCGATCATGGTTTCGATCGCCATCCATGCCAATTTGCCGTGCACGCGCGGAAAAGCGTAGATCGGTTTGCCGAATTGTACCCGGTCCTTGGCGTACTGCATGCCGAGTTCCATGGCGTTCTGCGCCACGCCGACGGCGCGGGCCGCGGTTTGGATTCGGGCACTTTCGAACGTCGCCATCAACTGCTTGAAGCCTTGGCCTTCGACGCCACCCAGAAGCTGCGACGCCGGCACGACCATGTCGTCGAAGCCGAGCTCGTACTCCTTCATGCCCCGGTACCCGAGCACCTCGATCTCGCCGCCCGTCATGCCTTCTTTCGGGAACGGGTTGTCGTCGTCGCCGCGCGGTTTTTCGACCAGGAACATGCTGAGGCCCTTGTACCCGGTCTCGTTCGGGTCGGTGCGGGCCAGCAGCGTCATCATGTCGCTGCGCGCGGCATGGGTGATCCAGGTTTTGTTGCCGGTGATCCGATAGACGTCACCGTCCTTGACCGCGCGGGTCTTGAGCGAGGCCAGGTCGGAACCGGTGCCGGGCTCCGTGAAAACCGCGGTCGGCAGAAGCTCGCCCGAGGCGATGGGCGGCAGGTATCTTTCCTGTTGCTCGGGCGTGCCGCCGAGGCGGATCAATTCGGCGGCGATTTCGGACCGGGTGCCGAGCGAGCCGACGCCGATGTAGCCGCGGGACAATTCCTCGGTCACCACGCACATGGACATCTTGCCGAGGCCAAGACCGCCGTTCTCTTCCGGGACCGTCAGGCCGAACACGCCCAACTCCGCCATCTGTTGGATGATCGGCATCGGAATGAGCTCGTCTTTCAGATGCCATTCGTGGGCGTCCGGAACGACCTGTTCCTCGGCGAACCGGCGGAACTGGTCGCGGATCATGTCGAGCATTTCATCGCCGAGGCCGAGCGCACCGAAGTGCCCGTCTTCCATCAGGTCCGCGATGCGGGCGCGGACCGCATCGTTGAAGCCTGCATCCATGAGGGCGCGGACCGCCTCGTTCGAGATCAGCGCGTGGTGCGCCTCGTCCGAAACGCCAAGGTCCCGTGGACGGATAACTTCGACTTGGCTGACGGAGATGCCGCCGGACAGCTGGTTCAAGTATTCGCCGAACGCGGCCTGCACCATAAGCTGTTCCATCTCGCCGAACTGACCGTCGGCGTCCAGACGCAGGCCCCATTCGTGCATTTGGCGCAGTCCTTCGACGTAGGTCGCGACCCACGACAGACCGTGTACCGCAGTCTGGTGTTTCTCGACCAGCGGTCCTTTGACGCGGCCGTCGACGACCACAAGGTCACCGACCGCGCGCCGCGTTTCGGCGAAATAGGTTTCCGCAACGGGCAGCGCTTGACCCGTCAGGGTCATCAGGTCCGGCATCCGGCAATCTGCGGTGGTACCACTTGCGTCCATGCGTCCTTCCTCCGTTCGGCTCCGTGTTTTAGCGGACGCGCCCGGGTTTGCTCAACCTCGGCGTCCGCTCTGCACTGGCGCCGGATCAGCCTTCGATACAATCCTCGATCGTACGGCATCCAGGATGCTTCGCTTGCACCAGCACGGCCATGTTGCCGGGCTTGTGCTGGTTGCGGAGCATCTTGGTGTGCGCCGCCGGGATGTCTTCCCAGGAAAAGACTTCCGACATGCACGGGTCGAGGCGGCGCTCCAACACCAGTTGGTTGGCCTGGCTCGCCTGTTGCAGGTTGGCGAAGTGGCTGCCCTGGATCCGCTTCTGGCGCTGCCACACGAAGCGGGCGTCCATGGTCAGGTTAAAGCCCGTGGTGCCGGCGCAGAACACCACCATGCCGCCGCGCTTCACGACGTTACAGCTGACCGGGAAAGTGGCTTCGCCCGGGTGTTCGAACACGAAATCCACATCGTTGCCTTTGCCGGTAATGTCCCAAATGGCTTTGCCGAATTTGCGGACCTCTTTCATGTAGTCCTTGAAGCCTTCGCCGTTCACTGTTGGCAATTGCCCCCAGCAATTGAAATCCTTGCGGTTGATGACGCCTTTGGCGCCAAGGCTCATGACGAAGTCGCGCTTGTCTTCGTCGGAGATCACGCCGATGGCGTTGGCGCCGGAAATCGCGATCAACTGAATGGCCATCGAACCGATGCCCCCGGACGCACCCCAAACCAGGACATTGTGGCCCGGACGCAGGATGTGCGGCCGGTGGCCGAACAGCATCCGATACGCGGTCGCCAGCGTCAGCGTATAGCACGCGCTTTCTTCCCAGGTCAGGTGTTTCGGCCGCGGCATGCACTGGCGGTCTTGAACCCGCGCGAATTGCGAGAACGCGCCGTCCGGAGTATCGAATCCCCAAATCTTCTGCGACGTTGAGAACATCGGATCGCCGCCGTTGCACTCCTCGTCGTCGCCGTCGTCCTGGTTGCAGTGGACGACCACTTCGTCGCCGACCTTGACGCGCTTCACCTTGTTGCCGACGGCGTAGACCACGCCCGTCGCATCGGAGCCGGGGATGTGATAATCCGATCCATGATAATCCAGCGGCGAAACTGGCTGGCCCAAGCATGCCCATACGCCGTTGTAGTTGACGCCGGACGCCATCACCATGATTAGGACATCGTGGCTGTCCAATTCGGGGACGTCGACGACCTCGACCTGCAAGGCTGATTCCGGCTCGCCGTGGCGTTCTTTGCGGATGGCCCACGAGTACATCTGCTTCGGCACGTGGCCGAGCGGCGGGATTTCGCCGATCTCGTACAGGTCTTTCTTCGGTTGGTCGGTCCGGAACTCGATAATCTCGGCCGTTTCCGTCATAGGTCGCCCCTCCTTACGGTGTCCCCCGGAACCGCGCGCCTCCCAACACGGTAGTTCCGCAATTCAGTCGATACTCCCCGTTGCGAATTTGTTGCAACGCACCCTGGTCTTAGACTCTTTCGACTTTCTTCGCAATGCACAATTTGCTAGCCTTCACGAATTGTGGGGGTTATTTTGAAACAATATTACTATTGATCGACGTGATTGGTAATATTGGGGCGCATGAGGGGATGAAATGAAACAAAATTACCCGGCAGGAAAAACGGACGATGCTGCGACTGCGAATAGCGGGGTAAATGAAATTGCGCCTGCGAAGCGTGACCGACCTTGGCTTTTTCGGACCTATTCCGGGCATTCGTCGGCCGCCGACTCGAATGCGTTGTACCGCGCCAATCTGGAAAAAGGGCAGACCGGTCTGTCGATCGCGTTCGATCTGCCGACCCAGACCGGGTATGACAGCGACCATCCGTTGGCCCGCGGCGAGGTGGGCAAGGTCGGGGTGCCGATCTCTCATCTCGGCGACATGGAAACGCTTCTCGACGGCATCCCGCTCGACAAAATGAACACGTCGATGACCATCAACGCGCCGGCGGCGTGGCTGCTGGCGTTGTACGTGGCGACGGCTGAGCGGCAAGGTGTTGCCCGCGACAAACTGTCCGGGACCGTTCAAAACGACATTATCAAAGAGTATCTGTCGCGCGGCACATACATCTTCCCGCCCGCGCCCAGCATGCGCCTGATCTCCGATGTCGTCAGCTTCACATATCGGGACATTCCCAAATGGAACCCGATGAACGTGTGTTCGTATCACCTGCAGGAAGCGGGCGCGACGCCGATGCAGGAACTGTCGTTCGCCTTGGCGACGGCGATGCAGGTTTTGGACTCGGTGCGGCCAAAGGTGCCGGAGGAAGACTTCCCGACCGTGGTCGGTCGCATCAGCTTCTTCGTCAACGCCGGCGTCCGCTTCGTGACCGAGATGTGCAAAATGCGCGCCTTTACGGAACTATGGGACGACATCTGCCGTGAACGCTATGGCGTCGAAGATCCGAAGCTTCGGCGGTTCCGCTACGGCGTTCAGGTGAACTCCCTCGGCCTCACGGAACAACAACCGGAAAACAACGTCTACCGCATTCTGCTCGAGATGCTTGCAGTCACCCTGTCAAAGAACGCCCGGGCACGGGCGGTGCAGTTGCCGGCCTGGAACGAGGCGTTGGGCCTGCCGCGCCCATGGGACCAGCAATGGTCGTTGCGGTTGCAGCAAATCGTCGCGTTCGAAACGGATTTGTTGGAGTACGGCGACCTGTTCGACGGCTCGCCCGTGGTCGAAGCGAAGGTCGGCGCCCTGAAGGAACAGGCGCTCGCCGAGTTGAAGATCATCGAAGACATGGGCGGCGCGGTCGCCGCGGTCGAGAATTCCTACATGAAGCGCAGCTTGGTCGAGAGCAACGCCGAGCGTTTGTCCGCGATCGAGGCGGGGGATCAGGTGGTGATCGGTGTCAACAAGTACACCGAGGCCGAGGATTCGCCGCTGACCACCGGCGACGGCACCATCATGACCGTCGATGCCACCGCCGAGGCCGATCAGATCGGGCGGCTGCAGGCTTGGCGGGAGAGCCGCGACGGGGCGGCGGTCGAAAAAGCTCTCGCGGAGCTCCGCGCCGCCGCGGTCGAGGACCGCAACATCATGGAGCCGTCCATCGCCTGTGCGCACGCCGGGGTGACCACCGGCGAATGGGGTGCGGTTTTGCGCGACGTATTCGGCGAATACCGTGCGCCGACCGGCGTCGGGTCGGCGGCGGCCAGCGCGCCGGGGGAATCCGCCGCGGTCCGCGCACGGGTTGAGGCATTGCAGGACCTGCTCGGGACGCGGCTCAAGATGTTGGTCGGTAAGCCGGGCTTGGACGGGCACTCCAACGGTGCCGAGCAGATCGCCGTCCGTGCCCGCGACGCGGGCTTCGAGGTGGTCTACGAGGGTATCCGTCTGACCCCGGAAGAAATCGTTCAAGCCGCCCTACAGGAAGGGGTGCATGTGGTCGGGCTGTCGATTCTATCGGGCTCGCACGTCACGCTGGTCGGCGATGTGGTGGCGCGGATGAAGGCAGCGGGGTTGGACGACGTGCCGGTCGTGGTCGGCGGGATCATCCCGCCGGAGGATGCCGAGGCGCTGAAGGCTGCGGGCGTCGCTGCGGTCTATACGCCCAAGGACTTCGACATCAACGCGATCCTCGACGGGATTGTGTCGTTGGTTGAGGAGGCTAATCAGAAAGCCGCGTGAAAGCCGCAGCTCTCCCTTTTGCCTAACGCCGCCGCGACCGATTGGAAACTTTGACGGGTACCAGTTCGTGGGTGCCGGAACCGGGTCCGTCGTCGGGGTCATCATCGGAAGCGCGGTCCGCCTTCAGCATAATGGCGGCGGAAATCTGCACGCTGGAAAACGTAATCCCCATCAACAGGACCATGATGATGGTCATAAACGGGCCATCCGGGCTTCCGGCGACCAAAGTCCCGATGGAACTGAAATCGGTGACGAGGATCAATACCGTCACGCCGAGGGAGACGGCAAAGCCGATCCCGGCGTGAAAAATCAAAAACCGGATGAACTCGGGGAATCTCGTTCGAGCGTTCATTTGGCTGGGTCTCCGCGAGGCGTCTTTGTTCAAAGGGCTTTGTAGATATCCATACACTGTACGCCCACCATGCCACTTCGGTTTGTCGCCTGCATTACATATTTGGATATGCGCGATGATCTCTTTACGGTGCCGCGGCGTACCCTTTACGATTTCCAACGAATTAACGGGGACGCAGACATGAAATCTTATTTCGCCTTGGCCGCCGCCGCGGTGGTCTTGTTCAGCATGCCGGCACACGCCTGCGACAGTTTCCTGTCGGACGAGGAACTGATGCTCACCGACCAGAAGTCGGAAGCCGAGTGGCTGGCGGTATTACAAGACGCCGAGCAGGAGACAAAGCAACGCGAGGTCGCCGAAGCGCCGAAGTAAGGACGCCTGCTCAGTCGCGGCGTTTCGGAACAACGACGTTGATGGGGCCGTCTTTGATGTTGCGGGCGGACGGGTTTTCGACTTTTGGGCTCATGGTTTCATGCAGGAAACGAAGCACACCGTTTTGCTTGTCCTTTAAGATCGGCGACCAGGTGACATAGAGACCGCCGTTGATCTCGTAATCCATGATCTCGTCTTCTTCCTGCACTTCGTCGAGGGAGCCCCCCAGATTGTCGGTTCGGCCGACAAACACCCACCCGGGCGCCACGCCCGAATGCCAGATCACATAAACGCAGCTGACACCCTTAACCGCCGGATCGGACGTATCGAGGTGAATCAGCCGCGAGAACTTTCCGCGGGCATTGCGGACCCATTCCGGGTCAAGCGGCGGGCCGTCATAGGCTGGCGCCGCCGCTGCCTTTTTCTTGAGAAACCCCAAAACCACGATGTTCCCTCACTCTTTGATCGGCGAATTAGCACCCACCAATCATTAAATAGGATTTATTGTCAAATAGTTAAGCGAAAACATGACGGATAAATGACAAGAGCATATTGTCCATATGTGTAGGATGTTGGTTAACCCATCGCGATGTGCGAAATACGGGTTCGTGAATGACGTTTTGGCGAAGACCCCGAAACAACCTATGTAGCGGATGGGAGGACACGGCATGATTATCGACCGCATCGACCATTTCGTTCTGACCGTTCGCGACATCGACGCCACGTGCCGGTTCTACGAAGCTGCACTGGGGATGCGGCGAGAGGTGTTCGGGGAGGGCCGCACCGCATTGAGCTTCGGCAATCACAAAATCAATTTGCACCAAGCCGGCAAAGAACTTGAGCCGAAATCCGCACATCCCACACCGGGCAGCGGTGATTTTTGCCTGATCACGACATCTCCCATCGACGACGTGGTGCGTCATTTGCAGAGCGCCGACGTCGACATCGAGTTGATGCCAAGCCCGCGAACCGGCGCAACCGGCCCCATCACGTCGGTGTACTTTCGAGATCCCGACCAAAACCTCGTCGAGGTCTCTGTTTATCAAGAGGCCACGCCATGAGCGCCGCGAACGATACGATGACCGACGAAAATTCGGGGCCTCTGAGCGGCCTCCGCGTGATTGAACTCGGGCACTTTATCGCGGCGCCGTTTTGTACCCGGGTCTTGGCGGATATGGGCGCCGAAGTCATCAAGGTCGAGCCGCCGAGACGGGGCGATCCCGTTCGAACGTGGGGCGATATTCCCGATGACGAAACGGACTCGGTCTGGTGGTCGGTGCATGGACGCAACAAGAAATCCGTCACGGCGGATTTGAAACATCCTGACGGTATTGCTTTGGTCAAAAAGCTGATCGCGGGCGCCGATGCTGTGGTCGAGAACTTCAAGCCGGGGCAGTTGGCGCGTTGGGGCCTCGGCCCCAAAGAAATCGAAGCGCTCAATCCCGACGCGATCCTGGTTCAGATTTCGGGCTACGGTCAAGACGGCCCGCACCATGCGCGGGCGGCCTTCGGGGTGGTTGGCGAAGCGGTCGGCGGCCTTCGGCATTTGTGCGGCTACCCGAAAGAAGAGTCGGACTTGCCGCCCGTGCGAACCGGCGTGTCCATCGGCGACAGCGTCACGGGCTTGTATGGTGTGATCGGTTTGTTGGCGGCCCTGTTCGAAAAGAACGCCGGGCGTGGCGGTCCGGGGCGGCGGGTCGACGTGGCGTTGACAGAGAGTGTGCTCAGCTTGCTGGAGGGCTGCCTGCCGGAGTACGGGCATTCCGGGAAGATACGCCAACCGCAAGGATCCACCATACGCACGACGGCGCCCTCGAACGCCTATCCGACGGCGGACGGCCGGTGGTTCTTGATCGGCGCCAACTCTGATGCCCTGTTTGCGCGCTTGTGCGATGCCATGGACCGCGCCGACCTGCTGCAGGACCCACGGTTTACCGACAATCCAGCCCGCGTCGCGCATGCCGACGCGCTGGATACGGAGATCGCCAACTGGACACGGCAACATGATCTGTCGACCTTGGAGCGGCGGATTGCCGCCGCCGATATTCCATCGAGCCGCATTTACGACATGGCGGATGTTGCCGCAGACGAACAATTCTTGGCCCGCGGTATGGTGGTGCGAATTCCCGACCCGCGACTGGGCGACGTGCTGCACCCGGGCGTGGTCCCCACGTTTGCCGGTGGCGGGGAAGACGCCGGCCCAGGGGGGATCCGCTGGGCAGGCCCGGATGTTGGCGCGCATAACGATGAAGTGTTGAGCGAAGCCGGATTTAGTTCGGCCGCCATCGAAGATTTGAAGGAGAGAGGTGTCATATGACAGGCGGCATAGAGATTTGCGACGTCGCACCGCGTGACGGCTTTCAGGCCGTCTCCACGTGGATCCCCACCGAGACGAAGGTCGAAATCGTCAACGGTTTGATTGCCGCCGGTGTGACGCGGATCGAAACCGGTGCATTTGTCAGTCCGAAACACGTGCCGCAGATGGCCGACAGCGCCGAGGTACATGCCGCCGTCGGGGCCCCGGACCATGTCCGTCTGTCCGCGCTGGTTCCGAACCTAAGGGGCGCCGAGAACGCTTTTGCCGCGGGCGTTGCCGATATCGTGTATGTCTTTTCCGCGTCCGAGGCACACAACCAAGCGAATGTGCGCCGCCCCGTCGCGGAGTCCATCGCCGAGTTGGGCGAGGTGATCGAAAGAGGCCGCGATGTCGAAGGCTTTAAGTTGCGGGTCAACATCGCAACCGTTTTCGATTGTCCTTTCGACGGCGACGTTGAGCCTGACGCTGTGTTTCGCGCTGCCGAACAGTGCGCGTCATTTAGCCATCCTATGGAGTTCGGCCTGTGCGATACGACCGGCCGCGCCATTCCGGCGAAGGTCGCTGCGGTGTGCGAAGGCGCCATCGCACGCGCCGGCGGCCCCGGGATTGGCTGGGCGTTCCACGGGCACGATACGTTCGGGCTTGGGGTCGCCAACGCGCTCTACGCTTATCAAGCAGGTGTCCGGGTCTTTGATGCCGCGGCGGCGGGCTTGGGCGGGTGCCCGTTTGCCCCCGGGGCGACAGGCAACACCGCGACCGAGGACATCGTCTTTACGTTCGAGAATTCCGGGATTGCGACAGGTATCGACCTTAGCGCCCTCCTGACCGTGGCGGAGAGTATCGCCGCCCTGCCTGACGCGCAGACCGGCGGCCATCTTCGGATCGTGCCACGCGCGCGCGCGTTGGCCGCCGCCTGATCCAAAGGAGGCGGGTCATCACCGGCGATTTTGATCTCACAACCTTGCGCCTGTTCGAGGCGGCGGTTCGGCTCGGCTCTATCTCTGCAGCCGCGCAAGAGCAACACATCGCGGTTTCGGCCGTGAGCCGCCGGTTCTCCGATCTGGAACACCGCCTCGGGACGCCACTCCTGTTTCGCCGCGCCCGCGGTGTTGAGATCACACCGGCGGGCAAGACGCTGCTACGGCACGCACGGAACTTGCTCAGATTGTCGGACCGCGCCGCGGGGGAGATGTCGGAGTTCGCGTCCGGTGATCAGGGCGTGGTGACCGTTGCGGCGAACCCGTCCGCGGTGAACCAATTCTTGCCGCAGATTTTGTCGGCGTTTCAGGCAGCGTTCCCAAAAGTTCGCATCAGCCTCAGGGAGCAGATGTCGGACGAGATTGTGCGAGACGTTGCGGACGGCCAGGTCGATATCGGCCTTTTTTCCGCGATCGTGCCCCACGACAATATCGAGACGTTTCCGCACCGCGCGGACAGGTTGTGTGTGATTGTCCCGAATGCGCACGACGTGGCCAAGCACGGCACGGTGGGATTCCGTGACATTCTGGCGTATCGCTTCGTCGCGCTCGAGGACGGCAGTTCCCTGCTTCAGCACTTTCGAAGTCTGGCCGAGGCGGCGGAGCAGCCGTTGGATGTCGCAATCAGCGTGCGAAGCTTTGACGGCGCACGGCGTATGGTGGCGCATGGCTTGGGTGTCTCGATCCTGCCGGAGAACGTTGTGACGCCTTACGCCGAGAGTGACGGCCTCTCGGTGGTTACATTGGACGAAACGTGGGCGGCGCGGCGATTTTTGATCGGCGTGCGGGAACGAGCGTCATTGTCGCGTATTGCCGAACGCCTGTTGCAGCACATGTTGTCCGACGTCGGTGCGGCGGGTTAGTCAGACAGCGTGAAAATGGCGATCGTTTGCGTCCGGCCGCGGACGGAAACGCTGTCGTCGACCAGCCGTACGTCTTCGCTTCGAAGTGCGTCCGCGGTGACCCCGTCCATGAGAGAGCGCTCCCCACGGTGCTTTGCCATATCCTGCAATCGCGCCGCGAGGTTTACAGTGTCGCCATGAACCGTGTAGGCCCGGCGACCGCCGCCGCCGACGCTCCCCGCTGCCACGTCTCCGGTGGCAATGCCAATACGAATGGTGAGCGTTTCGCCGCCGAATGTTTGCGTTTGGACGACATCAAAAAGCGCGCGTGCCGCCGCGACGGCGCGCGCTTCCGGATCGTTCACCGGAAGTGGGACGTTAAACGCCGCGAGAAACCCATCGCCGGAGTAGTCGACAATGGCGCCGTCATGCCGGTCGGTGATCTCTGCCGCCGCCGTAAAGAACTGATCGAGCATGGTGAACGTGCCTGCGGGTGTCGACCGCTCGACCAGGGTCGTGAAACCGGCGATATCGACGCTCATCACCGTCGCGCGCCGGGTTTGCGGCGCAAGGATGGTCGGGTCCTGCAGAACCTGATCGGCCAATTGTCGCGGCACGTATTCACCGAACGTGCTCATCAGCAGGGTCTGGTCGGCCTCCGCCTGGACTTGCGCCATAAAGACCTTACGCGCCCGATAGACGGTCAACGCCAGGATGACCGAGGCGGCGAACACCATTCCGGTTTCTTCGACCCGGTTGCCCGTACCAATGAAATTGATCGAGAGAAATACCGCCTCGTAGTCGGCGACCGAGGCGCTAATGGGCATGTCGCCCCACGATAGTGTCTCCGGCATTGTCCGCACGACGGCATAGAACGTTGCCCACCAACCGATTACGGCGACCATCCCTGACCAAAGCACCAGTGTCCACGATAGTGATAACGTCGCCAAGGCGATGAACGGCACCAAATAGTAGATCCCATAGGTGCGAAACACGACGATTTGCGGGACGTCCTCGCCGCGGCTGATGGGGATGAGAGCAAACAGCGCGCATACGCCGAGGATATCCACGGCATAAATGATGTGCTTGATCCAGCGTCGGTCATAGCGGGTGCCGATGAATTTCAAGTACACCAAGCCGAACGCGACATAGCCGGAAAGCGCCAACGTGCCCCAGATGTTAGGCGTCGCGCCGACCATCATTGAACTGATGATCAGCCACACAAACCCACCTGCTGCGGCTACGGTCCTGCACAGAATCGCAAGCCGGAGGCCTTGCCGTTCGGTGTCACGCAGTCGTTGCAGTTGATCGTGCGTCGCCATCCGGTTTTTGCGTCCTGTCGATTGACTTCCGTATTTTGTGACCCAAATCGAAGGTTCAACGTAAAATAGAGAGCTATTTCGTGACAGGATATTCGATGCCCTCTTTCTCGACCCGCAGACGACAGATCACTCGGACGTTTCGCCGGACCTTGCCATTGGTGCTGATGCTGGCGTTTCTGGCGGGATGCAGCAGCTTCAAGATCGCCTATACCTTTGCCGACGATCTGTTGGAGGGGCGGGCCGAGGACTATCTGGACCTGAGCTCCGAAGACGAGGCGCATCTTCAAGAACAGAGCGCGCGTATGATCGCATGGCACAAAGCCGAGATGCTGCCGAAATACGCGGTGTTCTTCGAAGCGCAAGCCGATATCGCCGAAGCCAATGCTTGGACCCGAGAGGGTATTGCCGAGACCTTTGCGACGTTCCGGGCCTTGATGGATGAGACATTGCAGGGGGCGGCGCCCTTTGTCGCCGACGTATTGATCCGTCACACCGCGCCGGAGCGGGTTGAATACCTCGAAGCGCGTATGGCGGAAAACACGGCCGAACTCCGCGAAGAGGAACTTCAGGAAAGCCGTGCCGAAAGCGTCGACGAGTGGGTCGAACGCCGGGTGTCGAATTTCGAGCGCTTTCTGGGACCGATGACCGAGGCGCAATTGGCGATCATCAAATTGCAGGCGGAAATCGCCGTCGATCCGGAGAAGCGCTGGTTGGTGAACCGGACCCGGCGGCAAGAGGCTTTCGTGACGTTTTTGAGAACGGAGCCGTCCCGCGCGGATATCTCGGACTTCGTCCATCGGATCGTCCTGCGCGGCCATGAGATCGTGGACCCAGACTATCGCGCGCATACCGAGCGGCGTTGGGCGCTACTGGAACAACTCCATTACGACATTCTGGTGACGCTGACGGACGAACAGCGCCGCGAATTGGTGTTCAATCTGCGGTCTTATGCCGCCGACATGAGAGAATTGTCACAAACGTCCTGAGGGACAAAAGCGTGCGCCGGGATCATGATCTCGCCCCGCATCAGCAGCCGCGCCGTCCGTTGCGTTCCCGCTTCGACGTCGGTTTCCGGCCCGTCACCTGTCATACGCAGATGGATGTCGATCGCGCCCGCGGGGTGTTCGATTGTGCATCGCTCTGACCCGTCCGGCTTGGCGATATCCGCCGCGACGGTCCCCTGTGCTTTGGCCGCGGACGCCACGCACATGGCACCCGTGACGGCGTGCGTGGCATGCAAACGCCACGGGGTGAGGTAGCGCGACGTTAGATGGCCGCCGTTGCGGGCTTCCGACAACAAGCCCACCTTGGGGACGACGCTGTTCGAGACGTCCCCCAGGCCCATCCGTTGGCCTGCTGTCAGGCGGATCTTTTCGATCCGCGCCAGCACGTCCGATTGGCTTTCCAATTCCGGCGCGGTCTCATCGCCGCGAAGTCCGATATCTGCGGCGCGGATCAAGACCATTGGCATTGCCACATCGACGCAGCTGACCTCGATGCCGTCGATGATGTCCTTCGGCTGGCCGGTGGGAAGCAAAGCGCCCGTCTTGCTGCCGACGATATCCGTCATGTTCAAGCGGACCGGGGCGGCCGAGCCGGGCACGCCGTCGATGGTGGCGGTGCCGTCGTACTGGACGATGCCGCCGGGCGTTTGCACCACCACTTCGATGCGGCTGCCCGTGTTTTCGTTGAAAACCGTCATGCGGGTCTCGCCGTCCGTCGCGGGGACCAACCCAAACTCGATTGCCGCGGGTCCGACGCCGGCCAGCATATTGCCGCACGATGGCGCCGTGTCGACCGTACCCGTATCGATCGAAACTTGGGCGAACAAGTAATCGATATCGACACCGAGGCGTGTCGACCGGCCGATGATCGCTGCTTTGCTGGTCAGGCTGTCAGCCCCGCCGACACCGTCGATTTGCCGAGGGTCGGGTGAGCCCATCGCCGCCACGAGAACTTGGTCGCGGATGGCGGGATCGTTGGGCAGGTCCTGGCGGCGGAAATAGGGGCCTTTGGAAGTGCCGGCGCGCATCAAGAGACAGGGAAGGCTGCGTTGGGTCATCGGTGTTGTCCTGTAAGTGAACGTGTGACCGTCATTCAGCCGCAAATTTATTATTTTGTTAATCGCATATTTATTTTATATAGTTGCGTTATGCGCATTAATTTTGATTTCGCGGATCTGGAGGCGTTTATCGCCGTATGCGATGCCGGGTCCTTCAAGCGGGCGGCGGACGCGCTTAACCTGTCGCAATCCGCATTGTCTCGGCGGATTCAAAAGCTTGAGGAGGCCTTGGGCCTGCCGCTGATCGAGCGCACGACGCGAACCATGCGATTGACCATCGCTGCGACGGAATTCCGGCCCCGCGCCGAGGCCTTGTTGGACTCCGCGCAAGAGGCGGTGCTCGCCGTTGGGGATGAGGCCAACCGCTTCGATTATCAACGCAATGCAACTGTGACCGTTGCCGCGGTGCCGACCGCGACGCGCCGCGTGCTGCCGCGTGCCGTTCACGCCTTTCGTGAGCAAGGTCATCGCGCGCGGATCCGAATTAATGACCTGTCGGCTGGGGAGGTGACCGAGGAGGTCACGTCCGGAGCGGCGGATTTCGGCATCACGTTTATCGGCGGGCAAGAGCCCGGCCTGGAATTCCAGGTTCTGTTCGACGATGCATTCGTCCTGGTCGTGCACCGGGACGACCCGCTCTCAGGCAAAGAAAAAGTGACCTGGGCGGACGTAGATCCGTCGCGGTTCATCGCCGTTTGGAAAGGCAGTGGAAACCGCATGCTGATCGACAATGCGTTGGCGCGGACGCGCCAATCCGTCCCGTGGTCCACGGAAGTGCGGCATCTGACCACGGCACTCGGCCTCGTCGAGGCGGGTCTTGGTGTGACGGCGTCGCCCGGTTCCGCAGTTCCGGATATGGCGGACGGTGCCTTGGTCGCCATTCCGTTGACCGAGCCGGAAGTGGTTCGCACCACCGGAATTGTGCGTCGCACGGGGCGCCGTTTATCGGCCCCGGCCGAGGCGTTCCATCAGATACTGTTGTCCTGTTGGTCGTGACCGGGCAACGCACAGGGGGTGCGTTTCGCCGCGGCGTTTGCTAGAGAGAATGGGCCGGGCGCGCCGGCAAGTTCATCTGGGGGATGCGTGGAGACTTTCGTCGATCTATTGACCCGCGGCACGGAATTGTCGTTGTGGGCTTTTGTTTTCTTGTGCGTGTTGTCGTTCGTCGCCAGTTTCTCGACGGCGTCTTTCGGCGCGGGCGGGGGTGTGTTGGCTCTTGTCGGCATGGCGATGGTGCTGTCGCCGGCGGTGTTGGTGCCTTTGAATGGTGTTGTTCAACTTGGCTCCAACAGTTTCCGTGCGGCGCTCATGCTGAAGACGGTGCTGTGGCGATTGATTCCGCCCTTTCTGATCGGCACCGTGATTGGTGCGGCGGTCGGCGGTCATTTCGTGGTGACGCTGCCGGTGGCGACCCTGCAGATCATTCTGGGCTTGTTCGTGCTCTATGCGATGTGGGGGCCCAAATTCCGGGCCGAACGCCCTGGCAAAAAGACGTTCTTCGGTCTTGGCGTCATCAGCACGTTCGCCAGCATGTTCGTTGGCGCCACGGGGATTCTCGTGTCGCCGTTCTCCGCCGCGGCGTCGGATAAGCGGCAGGAGGTGGTGGCGACGCACGGTGCGCTGATGACCATCCAGCACGGTTTGAAGATCGTGGTATTCGGTATCCTCGGCTTCGCGTTTGGTCCCTACATTCCGTTGTTGGCCGGGATGCTCGCCTTCGGATTTCTCGGCACGTACGCCGGAAAGCACATGCTAAACGTGCTGCCGGAAAAGCTGTTCCGGACCATCTTCAAGTTCCTGATTACGGCTCTGGCGTGCCGGCTGCTATACGCCGGTGTGACGTCTTAAGCTCATACGCCCGCGGCAGCGGACAGCTTAATCGGCTTGGTTGCCGTCTCCAGCCACTTCTTCGCCGACTTGTCGAGGTCGGGCGAGAGGGTCTTGCGAACCCACGAATGATACTCGTTGACCCAAGTGATCTCCGCTTTGGTCATCAGCTTGGCGTCGATCAGGCGCAGATCATAGGGCGCGCAGGTCAATGTCTCGAAACCGAGTAGGCGCCGTTCCGCACCTTTCGGTGCCTTGACCTCGGTCACCATGATCAGGTTCTCGATGCGGATGCCGTAGGCGCGTTCCTTATAGTAGCCGGGTTCATTCGACACGATCATTCCGGTACGGAGCGCGACGTTGCTCGGATGCTTGGAAATGCGTTGCGGGCCTTCGTGCACCCCGAGATAGGCGCCGACCCCATGACCGGTGCCGTGTTCGTAATCGAGACCGACGTCCCACAGAGGCTTGCGGGCCAGGGCATCGAGTTGCGCGCCCCCCGTTCCTTCCGGGAACTTTACCCGCGCGAGCGCGATATGACCTTTCAGCACCCGGGTATATCGGTCACGCATCTCTGCGGTCGGTTTGCCGATGGCAATGGTTCGGGTCACATCGGTGGTCCCGTCCAAATACTGACCGCCGCTATCGACCAGAAGCAACGAGCCTTTCTTAACCGTCAGGCTGGCTTTCGGTGCCGCGCGATAGTGGACGACGGCGCCATTGGGACCGAACCCGGCAATCGTCTCGAAACTGGGGCCACGGTGCCGGTCCAGTTCGGTGCGCAACTCATCGACTTTCTCGCCGATATCCCACTCGCTCAGTTTGCCTTTCGGGGCTTCCCGGTCGATCCATTGAAGGAACCGAACAAGGGCCAGGCCGTCGCGAACGTGCGCCGCCCGCATGCCATTGCGCTCGGCGGTATTCTTCTGCGCCTTGGCCACGGCGATCGGATCTGCGGTTTCGATCACGGTTGCGCCTGTCTGCCGCAAGGTCTCGGCGATTTTGGCGGGCACATGCGACAGCTGCGCGCCAACTCTTAGACCCCGGGTCCCCATATGGGTCAGTTCCGATATCAAAGCATCCGGTTCCAGGACGATCACTTCGTCGCCCAAGTGCTTTTCGGCTTCGACGGACAGCTTGCGCGGATCGTTAAACCACTCGACGCCGCCATCAGCGCGCAGGATCGCGAAACCCATGGAAACAGGCGTGCACGGGATATCCCGGCCACGAATATTCAACAGCCATGCGACCGAGTCTGGGGCCGACACGACAAATGCATCGAGGCCCGCGGCCTTGATCATTTTCGCCATGCGCTTGCGTTTCTTTGCGTTGCTCTCGCCGGCGAATTTGTCGGGATGCGGAACCACTGGTGATAGCGGGGCTGGTGGACGACCGTGCCAGGCGGCATCGACCGGATTCTCGTTCACATCCACCAAGCTGGCGCCGGTTTTTTCGACGGCGGTCACTAGGCGTTCACGCTCTGCATCCGTATGCAGCCAGGGATCAATGCCGATGCGTTGGCCGGCGCGGAGGTTCTCGCCCAACCATTGGTAGAGGTTCAGATCCAGCATGTGGTGACGTTCGAACAGCTTGCCGTCGACTTGCTTTTTGACCTGCAGGGTATAGCGGCCATCGACGAAAATGGCGCCTTTGCGGGCCATCAAGATCGCACTGCCGGCGGACCCCGAGAAACCCGTGAGCCACATCAGACGTTCCGCGTGCCGGGCGATGAACTCGCCTTGGTGTTCGTCCGCCTTGGGGACGATGAAACCGTTAAGGTTCTGGCGCTTTAATGCTGCGCGGACGTCGGCAACGCGATTTGGTTCGGTTTTTCGCCGTGCGAGGCCATCGTCGGCGAACGACTCCTGAATACGGTCGCGCAAATCCCGCAGTGCCTCCAAGAGCACAGCATCGGCTTTCGGGGCGATCAGCGACGAAAGCGCAGCGTCATCTGATTGGGCGGGAGTCGCGAGCAGCCCGCGGATCAGTTCCCGGGCGCCGACCAGATCCACCCGTGCGCCGGCGTCGCGCAGCAGCCTGTCGACATTTCTGTCCAGTTTGCGATGGTCCGTCATAGCGCGAAGAAGCTAGGCATCCCCATGAAGGGACGCAAGGATTATCTTATTTTGCATAGCAGTGACACTAATATGACGCCGAGCCATGCAAAAAATGCGTGGCTGATGCGCAATCTCAGCGATTTTTCGATAGGACATCCCCGCTTATGTTGCAATGCAACAGAGACAACGCACTTGGTCGGTTGACCGATAAACGAAGGATGTTCCGAAAATGAAAATCGATGGCAAGCAATACCGCAACGCAGTACCCAACTCCGCTGACAATGCCTCTTTCCGCGATGACGAAATTCAAGCCACGCTGGATGCGGTTCTCGCGAGCCCAGCGGCGAAATTCGTGAACGCCTTTTTCGATATGGCGGAAGACATTAGCCGCTGGCGCCGCGCCCGCTGACGCCGCAAACGTCGGCGCTCGGCCTCAACGCTGTGGCGTGTAGCCGAGCCGCCGCATACAGTGCGCGTACTCGCGGTCTCGAAGCCGCCCGAGGTCATAGGACCTCACCTGTTCATTGTAAGACGCGCCGCCCCCAGGCATCGATCCAAGCCTATTCGTGTCGGTCGCTAGGCCGGCGTTGAGTTCAAGTTGTCGGCGCGCATAGGCGCGGCAAGCGCCTGCGTCTCTTGATTGTTCTTCGGTCGTTTTTGAGGCGTGTTGCCAGTTCGCGACCCGTTCATTTTGCGTGCAGCCGGTCACCGCGAAGACCGTGGCCACGACCAGCACGAGTGATTTGATCCCAAACTGGCTGAACGAAAGCTGCATGTTCTCACGGTAGCCCATTCGCCGGGTGCCGTCACGAAGGCGCACGTCAGCCGTGCACGGTGCCGATGCAGCGGCGCAGGTAATCCTTGGTTTCCGGGGTGTCGTAGTGGTGGATGCCTTGAATCCGCGCAACCTCAAGCCCGTCGCCGTTAACGATCAGCGTGGTCGGTAGGCCGCGCACGCCGAGCGCCCGACTTGCCGCCCCCCGCGGGTCGTGCAATGCCGCGAGGTTCTCGATATTTGTCCGCTCGTAAAACTGGGAAATGTCGTTGTGGCCACCGCGATCCGTGGAGACCGCTAGGACTTCGATCCCGTCATCGGCCAGTTCCGCCTTGATCCGGTCCAGTTCCGGCATTTCCCGCACGCATGGCGCACACCAAGTGGCCCAGAAATTGAGGACGACGCCCTTACCGTCGTAGTCGGCCATGGTGGCCTCAGACCCATCGGGCTTAAAAAAGGTTACATCGGCGAGTGCGTTTGGCGTCTCCAGCGGAACGATTGCTTGCAGCGCCTCGTGGTTGACCGTGCAGTCGGCGGCGTGCGCTTCGCCATCGCCACTTGAAAGCATCGGGGATATCGTGAAAATCACCGCCGCGGCGGCGAGAGCCGACGTGACGGCAATGGTTATTTTGCTGACCGGACTCAAAGACACCTTCGTTCTCCTGCGGCGGCTGATCTTGATGCCGGACTTATTTAGGACGCTGGAAGGGCGATTGCCATGACCGACGACAAAAAGACCACCGAAACCAGCGCCATGTGGGGCGGCCGGTTCTCGGCCGGGCCCTCGGCGGTTATGGAAGCGATCAACGCCTCGATCGGCTTCGACCAGCGGCTTTACGCCCAGGATATCGCCGGGTCCAAGGCGCACGCCACGATGCTGGCGGCACAGGGAATTATCAGCGACGCGGACCGCGATGAAATCCTTGCCGGCTTGGACGCGGTCATGGCCGAGATCGAGAACGGCACCTTCGAATTCAAGGCGGCGCTCGAAGATATTCACATGAATGTCGAGGCGAGATTGCGTGAAATCGCCGGCGACGCGGCCGGTCGTCTGCATACGGCGCGGTCGCGCAATGACCAAGTCGCGACGGACCTTAAACTCTGGGTGCGCGACGCATTGGATGGTCTCGACGGCGACATTGCATCCTTGCAAAAAGCGCTGATCGAGCAGGCGGATGCCCACGCTGCGAGCGTCATGCCCGGTTTCACGCACTTGCAGACGGCCCAGCCTGTGACCCTTGGCCATCATCTCTTGGCATACGTGGAGATGCTCGGCCGCGACCGGGGCCGGGCGGCGGACGCGCGGACGCGCTTGAACGAATGCCCGCTCGGCTCGGCTGCGCTGGCCGGAACATCGTTTCCGATCGACCGCGAGGCGACGGCGGCGGCCCTCGGGTTTGACCGGCCCACGGCGAATTCGCTCGACGCGGTTTCCGACCGCGACTTCGCAATGGAGTACATGGCCGTCGCGGCCATGTTGGCGGTGCATCTCTCGCGTCTCGCCGAAGAGATCGTCATGTGGAGTTCTGACCAGTTCGGGTATATCCGCTTGTCGGACGAATTCTCCACCGGCAGTTCGATCATGCCGCAGAAACGCAATCCGGATGCGGCGGAATTGATCCGCGCCAAGGCGGGGCGCGTGATCGGCGCCATGAATGCGTTGATGATCGTGATGAAGGGCCTGCCGATGGCCTACGGTAAAGACATGCAGGATGACAAAGAGCCTGTGTTCGAAGTTGCCGATACCCTGGCGCTGTCGTTGGCGGCGATGACGGGTATGGTCGACGGGGCTGTGTTCAATACGGGTCGGATGCGTGCCGATGCCGGCAAAGGGTTTTCGACCGCGACGGATCTCGCAGATTGGCTGGTGCGGGTCCTGGGCATGCCGTTTCGCGATGCGCATCATGTGACCGGTGCGATCGTCAAACTGGCCGAGGACAAGAACTGCGGATTGGAGGACCTCTCGTTGGAGGACATGCAGACAGTCCACGCGGAGATCACCCTAGGCGTTTTCGACGTGCTGGGTGTAGAGAATTCGGTGTCTAGCCGCACCAGTTTCGGCGGCACGTCGCCGGAGAACGTGCGGGCGCAGGTCGCCGCCGCGAGAGCACGGTGGCTCTAATGCGATGCGACAGCTATGCTGCGGCCATGACAGACGGCAAGAACAGATTATGGATCGGGAGCATGATGCTCCTGGTAGTGATCGCGGTTGCGGGATGCGGTGTGAAGGGTGATCCGGCGAAGCCGGAGGGCAGTACCTTTCCTCAGAAATACCCCGCGCCGGAGACGGCGGCGCCTCAATCGGCGGCGCCGGCGACAAACCGGACCGGGACGCAACCCGCATCGCGGCGGGATGCATCAGGGCGCTATGTGCCGCCGCCACCGGCAACACAAATGCGCTGAGGTACACGACCGGTCGGCGGATACCCCGCGGACCTTCCGCAGACGAAGAAACGAGACGATGGACCATTTTGATTACAAGAACGGCTTGTTGCATGCCGAGGATGTGCCGCTCCCAGAACTGGCGAAGGCCGTGGGAACGCCGTTCTTTTGCTATTCGACCGCAACGTTGACCCGGCATTACACGGTGTTTGCCGATGCGTTGGATGGGATCGGTGCCGAAATCTATTACGCGGTCAAAGCAAACAGCAATCTCGGCGTCTTGGCGACTCTGGCATCCTTGGGTGCCGGTGCGGACATCGTATCGGTCGGCGAATTGGTGCGCGCCCAGGCCGCCGGTATCCCGCCATCGAAGATCGTGTTCTCCGGCGTCGGTAAGACCGAGGACGAGCTTAAGGTGGCTCTTGAGGCAGGCGTTCAGCAAATCAACGTTGAATCGCGGCCCGAACTGGACATGGTGGCCGCGGTGGCGCGGCGTCTCGGGGTCCAGGCGCCGATTGCGATCAGGGTCAATCCCGATGTAGATGCCAAAACCCACGAGAAAATCACGACGGGCAAGAACGAGAACAAATTCGGCATCTCCTGGGATCAGGCGGAACCGATGTTCTTCGAAGCGCATCAGATGGACGGGGTGGAAGTGGTCGCCATCGCCGTGCACATCGGCTCGCAGCTGACGGATCTTGCACCGTACCGCGCCGCCTATCAGAAGGTTCGCGAGTTGGCCGAACGTTTGCGGGAAGAAGGTATCGACATCCGCGCCATCGACCTTGGCGGCGGTTTGGGTATCCCGTACCAGGACGAAAACCCGCCAAGCCCCGAAGCGTATGGCGCAATGGTCAAGGATGTCATGGCGGGGCTACCGTGTCGGCTTGCCTTCGAGCCGGGACGGATGATCGTCGGCAACGCCGGGCTCCTGGTCAGCCGCGTGATTTATGTGAAGCATGGTGTGGACCGCTCGTTCCTGATCCTGGATGCGGCAATGAACGATTTGATCAGGCCGACTTTGTACGATGCTTACCACGAGGTTATTCCCGTGCAGCACGATCCTTCGGCCGTCGTCGCGCCCATCGATATTGTCGGGCCGGTTTGTGAAACCGGCGACACGTTTGCCCGGAACCGGCCGATGCCGGCGCTGAATGCTGGCGATTTGGTGGCGTTCAGGTCTGCCGGTGCCTATGCGGCCGTGATGGCATCCACCTACAACAGTCGCGATTTGCTGCCCGAAGTGTTAGTAAACGGTAATGATTATGCCCTTGTGGCCGAGCGCGTTCGCATTGAAGATATGCTGGAGCGCGAACAAGTGCCTGGATGGCTGGTGAAAACGCCACCAAAGGAAGTTGCCGGATGACAGAACGCGACGGGCGTACCGAGGATGAAGCCAAGATTGCGGCGAGGCTCGCCGCGGCACTTCGCCGGTCCGCGCTCGCGATCCGTTGGGAGATGTTATGGCGGGCGTTTTGGGCGCCCGTGGCCATCATCGTTTTGTTCATTGGATTGGCGTTAACCGATGTGTTGCCCGCCCTGCCGGCGACGTTGCACGCCGCGGTGCTCGCTTTCCTGGCTGTACTTCTCGGCTATTCCGTCATCGGTTTGAAGGCCGCTTTTCGTCCGATCAGCGGCGAGGAAGCATCTCACCGGGTGGAAACCGCCAGCGGACTTGATCATCGCCCGCTGACGGCACTGACGGACCGGCCATCGGCGACGAAACTCACCCCTGAAAGCTCTGCGTTGTGGCACGCCCATATCGCCCGTGCTTTGGCGCAAACACGGAAACTGCGCGCGCCAACGCCGCGGCCCGGGGTCGCGGCCCTCGACCCGTGGGGGCTTCGGTTCGTTCCCGTGCTGGTGCTTTTCATCGGTGTTCTCATGGGGGGCGCCGATCCGTGGCCGAGACTGGAACGTGCGATATCGCCGACGGGCGGCGCCGGCGCCGCCGCGGAACTCCGCATGGATGTTTGGATTACGCCACCGGCGTATACGGGATTGGCGCCTGTGGCGTTCCAGGGCCTCCGCATGGCGGACGACGATGTCGAGCCGTCTGCTTCGCGGCAGACATTGATCATTCCTGTCGGCTCGCAGGTGTTGGTGCATGCCGTCGATGCGCCGCATCAGCCCACGATGGAACTCGGGTCGCAATCTCTGCCGTTACCGCAACTGGGGGATGCGGAGAGTTCAAGCTATAAGCTCGAGCTTGAAGTCGGCCATGACGCCACCGAAGCGACCTACTTAGGGCTGACGGTCGGCGGCACCGAAGTGGCGGGATGGCCGGTGCGTATCGCACCGGATACACCGCCGACGGTCGAATATTCCCGGGTCCCAACCAAGCGCCGCGATACGCAGCTCGACATCGCGTATTTGGCCGCCGACGATTACGGTGTTCAGACCGTTGATTTGGCGATCCGACGGCCGAATGGGCAGCGCTGGCCAGGTGGCGCCGATGTGATCGCGGTCGAGGTGCCGGTGTCCGGTGGCGACAGACGGAGCATCGATACCAGTTGGGCGCGGGATTTCTCGGCGCATCCGTGGGCCGGATTGCCGGTAAAGGTACAGTTGACGGTCACCGACACCGCAGGCCAGACGGCGCAAACCGAAGCTGCCGAGGTGGTCTTGCCGGAGCGCATATTCAATCACCCGGTCGCTCGTTCGTTGGCCGAGGCGCGAAAGGCATTGAACGACTATACCCCCGACGTGATTGAAGCTGTTGCCGCCGACATTCACGAACTGTCCCGCTATCCCATGCGGTTCTTTGACGACACGGTGGCGTTCTTGGCCATTCGTTTCGCGCATAGCCGGCTCGTCTATGGCAATGGCGAGGAAGAAGCGATAGCCGGCGTGCAGCGGCTCTTGTGGGAGACTGCGCTCAGGATCGAAGACGGGGAATTCGCATTGGCCGAGTCCGACTTGATGCGGATGCAGCAAGAAGCGATGGACGCCCTTCGTGACGGCAGGCTCGGCGAAGAACTTGATCGGGTGATGCGCGAACTCCAAGAGGCCATGGATCGCTATATGCAAGCGTTGATGGATCGGTTGCAGGAGATGGGTCTCGACGATTTGCCACCGATGGCCAACCAGCAGCAGATGCAGACGCAAGATTTGCAGGAGATGCTGGACCGTATTCAAGAGTTGGCGCAGACCGGGAACCGGGAAGCCGCGGAACAGATGCTGGCGCAGATGCAGCAAATGCTCGAGCAGATGCGCCAGGGCTTGCAGATGCAGCAAAACAACCCGGCGATGGCCGAGGCGCAGCGCGTCATGGATCAACTCCGGTCCTTGACCGAGGACCAGCAAGAGCTGCTGGACCGGACATTTCAAGAAAGCCGCGAGCGCGAAGGCCCGGGGGCTTTGCAGCCGCCGAACATGTCGCAGCGCCGCCAACAACAAGGTCAGCAGCAAGGTCAGCAACCGGGCCAGCAACAAGGGCAACAGCAGGGCCAACGGCAGGGCCAGCAGCCTGGCCAGCAACAAGGCCAGCAACAGGGTCAGCAACAGGGTCAGCAAGGCTCGCCAAGTGCCGCCGACCAAGAGGCGTTGCGCCGCCGCTTGGGCGAATTGATGATGCAAATGGACGAGGCGTTCGGCCAGATCCCCGACAATATGGGCCGCGCCGAGCAGCAAATGGAACAAGCCGGCCGCAATATGGGCAAGGGTGAATTCCGGGACGCGACAGGTAACCAGACCCAAGCCCTGCAGGAACTGCGGGACGCCACCAATCAAATGGCGGAAGCCATGGCGCAGCAATTCGGCGCGCAGATGGGTCTGCAGAGTGGCAATCAACCGCAGCAAGGCCAACAGGGCTTCGATCCCTTTGGTCGGCGTGACAGCAACGAGAACGGTCAGGGGCAATCCGTCGAGGATGCCGATGTGCAACTGCCCAATGAGTTCGACGTGCGGCGCTCGCGGGAGATCATCGACGAGCTTCGCCGTCGTTCAGGCGAGCAGCACCGGCCGCGGTTCGAACTCGATTACATCGACCGCTTGCTCGATATCTTCTAACGCATCCCAATTATTGGTGGCCGACATGACGGCATCAGCCTGCAGGCCTAGGCCCTGTGCCATTTTACTCGGCCGCGGCGTCCCGTTCGACGAAGGTAACTTCTAGGCGGCGGGCGAGCGGGCTCGGCTCGACGACTTCAATGCGGAATTCGACTTCTTCGCCGGCCGGTAACTCGGTTCTGAGCGGTGTTGTGTTGCCCCGTTGCACGACGTTTCCATCCACGTCGTAAAGACGGACTTCCAAGGATGGAACCGGTTCAAGCTCTTCGGCGATGTTGGCGACGACCCCACGGACGACAAGGACGTCTTTGCCCTCGATGGCCTCGCGGGTGCTGTTGACGTCTTTGATCGATAGACCCGGTTCACTGTCCAGCCCAATCATGCCGAGAACGCTGCTGACGCCGGGGATGCTGTCTTTGAAGAAGAACAGACCGCCGCCGATGCCGCCAAGGAGCAATACCGCGACCACCGCAACGATGATGATCTTCAGAAGCGGACGGCCTTCTTCTTCGTCCTCGTCGTCGTCGTAATCGTCGTCATCTTCGTCTTCGTCATCGCCGGTTTCCTCGGCGGTGAACACCTGCGGGATCGGTTCGGGCTCTTCCAAGCCTTCGAGAGCATCCGCATCGATTTCTTCTTCTTCAACGCCCTTGTCATCGGTCAGCGATTCGATCGGCGTCGGCTCGGAGTCGTCATCACCGAACATCGCATCCAAATCGTCTTGCGACAGGGGTGCCTCTTCTTCCTCGTCGTCTTCAATGACGTCGATATCGTCTTCCAATTCCTCGAAGACGTCGTCATCCATATCGGGGAGATCAGGCTCTTCGTCGATCTCTTCGACCACGGGGTCCGGCGCAGGCGCCGGTTCGGGCGCGGCTGCGGGCGGCTCGGGATATCCCGGTGGCGGGTAGCCTGGCGGCGGTGCGTAACCCGGTGGTGGATACGGCGGCGGATAAGGAGGATACGGCGGATATCCCGGTGGCGGTGCATACGCCTGTTGGGGCGGTGCCGGCTGTGGCGCCATCGCATGCATTGGCTGCGCGGGCGGCGGTGCGTCGGCGACGGGCACCTGATGCCATTGGTGGCCGCAATTGGAACACCGTACCGATTTCCCTTCCGGCCCCAATTGGGCGGCGGTCACGGAGTATCTGGTTGCGCAGTTGGGACAGGAAATGAACATGGCTGACCGGTCAATGACGCCTGCCTCGTTTATAGGCGTTCGCGATTCACCACGCAAGGCGATGCACGGAACAGCGGCGAGGGACCTTGCTCACCGCGATGCGGCGGCGCTGGACGCGACGGTCCCGGCCATGGCACAGTCAATGCAGATTCGCCGACAATTGACGGTCCGGCCAGACCAAGAGGGAAACGGGTGGAAAGCGTTTCAGAGGAAACCATCGCTCGCTTTGAGAACGTGGGATTGCGCTACGGATTGGGTCCGGAGGTGTTGCAGGATGTCTCATTTTCGCTGCCATCCGGATCGTTCAATTTCTTGGTCGGAGAAAGCGGTGCGGGCAAGTCGTCATTATTGAAACTGGCATACTTGGCGTTAAAGCCGTCGCGCGGCCTTATCTCGCTTTTTGGCCGCGATATCGCGACCACGCCACGTGACGATTTGCCGGCGCTTCGTCGGCAAGTTGGTGTTGTTTTTCAAGAGTTTAGGCTGCTTAACCACCTGAGCACGTTCGACAATGTGGCGTTGCCGTTGCGGGTTGCCGGAATCAAGGAAGCGGATGTCACACGGCATGTCGCCGAGCTGCTGGAATGGGTCGGCCTCAAGGACCATATGCAGGCGCGGCCGCCGACGCTATCAGGGGGACAACAGCAGCGGGTTTCGATTGCGCGGGCTGTGATCGGCCGCCCTAAGCTCTTGCTGGCGGACGAGCCGACCGGAAACGTCGACGACCGAATGGCGCTTCGGCTGATGCACTTGTTTGAGGAGCTTAATCGGTTGGGAACGACGATCGTGATAGCGACCCACAATATGGCCCTGGTGGAGCGTCTGGGATATCCGATTTTGAAATTGACCGAGGGCCGACTTGAAATGTTGCCAGGTAGCGGAAAGAAGACCCCGGCCCGGGAATGGCACGAATCGCGCGAATCGGCGCGCTTGGCGGCCCAGGCCCGTCGCGAGCGGCGGCAGAACGCTGAAGAGGACCTCGATACCGAGCCGCCGGGTATCGAGAACTTCCTATAGGCAAGAACGATGCTCGGCGTCAAAAGATCCGATCTTCCTCTCGACAAGGATGCGCATAGCCGTTTCTTGCCCTGGCTGATCGCGTTCATGGTGTTCCTGGCGGTGCTTGCGATTGGCGGTATTTTGGTGCTGAACGCCACCGCCGCGCGTTGGGATCAGGGCGTCGGCGGGACCCTCACCGTGCAAATCGCGGCGACCGAGGACCCGGAGCAGGATCAGCGGAACCTGCAGGGGGTGCTGAACGTGATCGCCGGCACCCCGGACATCGAGAATTATCTCGTCATCGACGAGGACCAGATGATGAACCTGTTGGCGCCGTGGTTGGGCGACGACGCGGTTGCCGCGGATTTGCCGTTGCCGATGTTGATCGATGTTGGCCTGGCGGACGAAACGAAATTCGATCTCCGGGCGTTCACGCGGGAATTGCAGTTGCGTGTACCCGAGGCGACGGTCGATGACCACAGGGTGTGGCTGCAGCGCTTGGTGAACCTGATCCGCAGCGTCGAATGGATCGCCACCGCTGTGTTGGTGTTCATTGCGTTAGCGACGATGGGGACTGTGATCTTTACGACCCGGACCGGATTGGCCATCCACAAAGAGGCCATTGAAGTGCTGCATCTCATTGGGGCGCAGGACAATTATATTGCTGCTCAATTCGCCGGCCGGGCGATGATCTTGGGCCTCAAAGGCGGGTTGATCGGCCTGGCGCTGGGATTACCTGCGCTGATGGCGGTCGGTTATCTGGCTGAGAGCTTGGAGGGAGCGGCACTGCCGGACCTGTCCTTCGGCCCTGTCGAGTGGGTCGTGTTTGGTGTTATTCCGCTCGCCGTATCTTTCTTGGCGATGTCCACGGCGCGGCGAACGGTGCTTCGCACCCTGAAGCGGATGCTTTGACGTGCGTGCGCGGCAGCGGGGCCGGGGTGGGAGTCTGCTACGCACGCTGACGACGGGTGCGGTGCTAATCCTCGGCGTGTGGGGCGTGTCGCTGTTCGTGTTTGCGGCGGCTATGCCGGTGACCGTCGAGCGTCCGGACGTGCGCACAGACGCGATTGTGGTCCTGACCGGCGGAAGTGGCCGCTTGCGCGCGGGACTGGATTTGTTGATTGCCGATAAGGCCGACCAGATGTTCGTATCCGGGGTGTATCGGGGTGTGGATGTGACACAATTATTGGCGGTGCAGCAGCAACGTCCGGAGGCTGTTGCCAACCGGATCAGTATCGGTAACGCCGACAATACGGTCGAAAATGCCTCCGAGACGGGCGCTTGGATGGCGGAACAACGTTTCTCATCACTACGCCTGGTGACCGCCGCCTATCATATGCCGAGAAGTTTACTGGAATTCCGCGCCGTCATGCCCGACGTCGAAATCGTGCCGCATCCCGTGTTTCCAGAACATGTGAAACAAGAAGAATGGTGGGCCTGGCCGGGGACCACGGCCTTGACCATTTCCGAATTCAACAAGTTCTTGTTCGCGTGGCTGCGGCTTCGGGTCGAGGCTGTGCAAGGATTGATCGGTACGCGGAGCGCCGCTTCATGAAGTGGCTCAGATCGCTCGCATTCAATACGTTCTTTTACACGTGGCTCGTTCTGTTTCTGCTGACAGCGTGGGTGTTGTTACCGTTCTCGCATCACGTGATGGCGGCGGCCATCCGCCGCTGGGAGCGAGGTGTCGTTTGGGCGCTCAAATGGTTGGCTGGCGTTGATGCACGGGTCGAAGGGCTCGAGAATTTGCCGAATGGGCCTTGTGTGGTCGCGTCAAAACACCAATCGACGTGGGAGACGTTCTCGCTCTACGGCATCCTGCCGTACCCGTGTTATGTCCTGAAGCAAGAACTGATGCGCATTCCTTTCTGGGGTTGGTATGCGACAAAAACAGGTCACATCGCCGTCGATCGCAGCGCCGGCGCGCGCGCGCTGAAGGACATGGTTGCGCAAGTTAAGACCAAGATTGGCGAGAACCGGCAAATCGTCATCTTCCCCGAAGGCACACGGACGGCACCGGGCGAGCAGCGCCGTTATCATCCGGGGGTTGCGGCCATCTACAAAGCGCTGCCGGACGGCGTGCCGATCATCCCGGTCGCGCTGAATTCCGGGGTTCACTGGGGACGCCGCCGGTTCACCATCGAACCCGGTACCATCACGGCTCGTTTCCTGCCAGCCATTCCGCCCGGCTTGGAGCGCAAGGAATTCATGCGCACCCTGGAAACGCAGATTGAGGGCGCCTCTCGCGCGCTGCTCGAATCGCCCGATAAAATCCCGTCATAACGACCCGCCTCCCGCTGTGGACACTGTGGAGAACCGGCTTATCTATTGATCAGGCACGATATTTTGTGCCTCGCGGCGTGAGTAACCACGGGATAAGCTGCGGATGACTTGGGGAAACATTTCGTGAACATTTTATGTTGATGCGACCCTCTTTCGGTCACTAAAATCGCCCTGACAGTCGGAAAACACGTCGCGTGACGCATGGTTTTCGACTATTTTCGGCGGCCAAATCATCGGAGCCAGGGTTATGGCGGAAATCGCACCGATCTCGCAGCAGATCTGGGACATGAAGTATCGGTTGAAGGACGGCGAGGGCCGGCCCATCGACAAGGCCGTTGACGGCTCTTGGGCGCGCGTGGCCGAGGCCTTGGCCGCCGTCGAAGCCGATCCCGATACCTGGGCGCCGGTGTTTGCGGAGGCCATGGACGGTTTCAAGTTCCTGCCGGCGGGACGCATTCTGGCGGGGGCCGGCGCCGAGCGGAACGTCACGTTGTTTAACTGTTTCGTCATGGGCGACATTCCCGACGACATGGCGGGCATTTTCGAGAATCTCAAAGAAGCTGCGCTGACCATGCAGCAGGGCGGCGGTATCGGCTACGATTTCTCAACCCTTCGGCCGAAAGGGGCGCCGGTCAAAGGTGTCGGCGCGGATGCGTCCGGACCGCTGACCTTCATGGACGTTTGGGACAGCATGTGCAGGACGATCATGTCGGCGGGATCTCGGCGCGGCGCCATGATGGCGACCTTGCGGTGCGATCATCCCGACGTCGAAGCCTTCATCGAGGCGAAGCAGGAGCCCGGCCGTCTTCGTATGTTTAATCTGTCGGTCCTGGTGACCGATCCGTTCATGCAGGCGGTCAAGGACGACGCGCCTTGGAACCTGGAATTCGATGGCGTCGTGTACCGAACCGTGTCGGCGCGGGATCTGTGGGACAAGATCATGCAGGCGACGTATGCCTATGCCGAGCCTGGCGTGATCTTCATCGACCGCATCAACAACCGTAATAACTTGAGCTATTGCGAGACCATTCATGCAACGAACCCGTGTGGCGAACAGCCGTTGCCGGCTTATGGCGCGTGCCTGCTCGGATCGGTCAATCTCGCGCGTCTGGTAAGCGACCCGTTTGAGCCCGAGGCGTCTCTCGATATGGCGGCGTTGGACCGACTGACCCGGACAGCGGTTCGGATGATGGACAATGTCGTCGACGTGTCGAATTTTCCGTTGCCGGCGCAGGCCCATGAAGCGCAGGCAAAGCGCCGTATCGGTCTCGGGATCACCGGGCTCGCGGACGCATTGATTATGTGCGGGGTGCGCTACGGTTCGCCGGAGGCCGTGCGACTGACGGAAACATGGCTGCGTGCGTTGCAGCGCGCGGCGTATTTGGCGTCCGTTGACCTCGCCAAAGAGAAAGGCGCTTTTCCGCTTTTCGACAAGGAAGCATATCTCGCCGGTGAAACCATCCAGGCGCTGGACGAAGATGTCCGCGAAGCCATTGCCGAACACGGTATTCGCAATGCGCTGCTGACCTCCGTCGCGCCGACCGGGACGATTTCGCTGTTTGCCGACAATGTTTCGTCGGGGTTGGAACCGGTGTTCAGCTTCACATATCGGCGACATGTTCTGATGCCGGATGGCACGCGGCGAGAGGAGGAAGTCTCCGACTACGCTTATCGACTGTTCAAGCGCCTTAAAGGTGCGGATGCGCCGTTGACCTCGGCGTTCGTCGATGCGCAAAGCCTCAGCCCCGACGACCACTTGGTGATGCAGGCGGCGGTGCAAAAGTACATCGACAGTTCGATCTCCAAGACGATTAACGTGCCGGAAGACACATCGTTCGAGGCCTTCAAGGACATCTATATGCAGGCCTATGACATGGGCTGCAAAGGCTGCACCACCTACCGTCCGAATGACGTGACGGGCGCGGTGCTCGAAGTTGGTGAGAAGAAAAAGCCCGCGGCGGCAGAGCCCGAATTGCCGTTGGAAGCGCCGGCCAAGAAATCCCTGCCGAAGGACGAAGGGGATTCCGGCGCCGTGGTGCGGATGTTCCAACCGCTCGACCGGCCGGGCGAATTGCCGGGCAAAACCTACAAGGTTCGCTGGCCGGAGAGCGATCATGCGCTCTATATCACGTTGAACGACATCATCGACGATCAAGGCCGTCGCCGCCCGTTCGAAATATTCATCAATTCCAAGAATACCGAGCACTACGCCTGGACGGTGGCATTGACCCGCATGATCTCGGCGGTCTTCCGGCGCGGTGGCGATGTGTCGTTCGTCGTTGAGGAGCTGAAAGCGGTGTTCGATCCGCGCGGCGGATATTGGGTCGGCGGCAAGTACGTGCCGTCACTGTTGGCCGCGATCGGCGGGGTGATCGAGAACCACATGGTCGACACCGGGTTTCTGCCGCGCCGCGGGTCGGCGTCGGATACCGATCCGGCGGATATCGCCAAACCCATGGCGGTCGCGGTTGGCGATGACCGGTCGGTCTCGTCGATGATGCGGCAATGCCCGAAATGCGCCGAGATGGCGCTGATTCGACAGGAAGGGTGCGATACCTGCACGTCCTGCGGCTATTCCAAGTGCGGGTGAGCGTTGGAACCCCGCATCAGCCTCATTACCCTCGGCGTCAGCGATATGGCCGCCTCGCGGGCGTTCTACGAACGGCTGGGCTGGCGGGCTTCCAATATCAGCAATGACAATGTGACGTTCTTTCAGGCGGGCAGCCTGGTTTTCGGATTGTACGGCCATGCCGCGCTGGCCGAAGACGCCCAGGTCGCGGATACCGGCATGCCGGGGTTTCGCGGCGTTTCACTCGCGTACAACGGCCGGGACAAAGCCGAAGTCGATGCCGTGATGGCCGACGCCGAAGCGGCGGGGGCGCGTATCCTCAAACCGGCACAGGAGGTCTTCTGGGGCGGCTATTCGGGGTATTTCGCCGATCCGGACGGACATCTGTGGGAGGTCGCCTGGAACCCTGGCTTCGACATTGCCGATGACGGCGAGGTCGCGCTGCCCGACTAATCTTTGAGTAGGCGCCCCAGATCCTCCAACGCGCGGTCGCGAATGCCCAATTCCCGGAGATGGCAAAGCGTGTTTTGCACGTACTCAAGGCACGGGCCCGCGCGCCCGTGTCCTTGGGCGACCAATTGCGCCGCTTCCGATGGCCTCGGCCGACCGGCGTACTGCTCGTGGTTGCGGTCTGCAACAAAGGTGAGCGCCTTGACCACGCCTCCGCCGCCGCCCGACAGGCGGCACGGCACCCAAACCGGGTGATAGACCGCAGTCGGCATTTCGCGCGCCCAGATTTTCTTGAAGACGACCCGCGCGTCACGGTGTCGGATACGATACGCGACCCCGCCGGCGATCCCCCCGCGGTCAAGACCGAACACCAGGCCCGGTTTGTCCTCGGTGCCGCGATACATCCAAGAATAAACGCACAACGCGCGGTGATAGCCGTCGATCCGTGCCCGACGCCGCTCCGCGAACCGGAAACCCGGGTCCCACATCAGAGAGCCATAGGCAAAAATCCAAAACCCGGTGGTCGGCGGTGCGAAAGGCGGTAACATCCTCAGCCCCGCGTCACCAAGGCGACGCCGCTCGCCGCCATGGCCATGCCGACCAATGCCAGTGGCGTCAAAACCTCGCCAAACAGGAAATAAGTCTCAATCGCCACCACGGGTGGCACCAGATAAAACAAACTGGCCACTTTGGAGGCGGCGCCCCGCCGGATCATGATATAGAGCAACGTGATCGCACCCCCCGATAACACCACCACCAGCCATGTCATGGTCAATATAACCTGCAAGTTCCAGTCGACGATCATGGTTTCGGTTGCGACCGCCATCGTCAGCATGAGCAGCGCCGCCGCCGCAAATTGAATGGCTGCACCCGTTCGGAGATCGATTTCGCCGGCAAAGCGTTTCTGATACAGGGTGGCGGCCGTGATCGCGATCAAGCCAGCAACGTTGGCGCCGATCCCGAGCAGACCGCCCGTATCGCCCGCTTGCCGCCAAACGACCAGCGAAATGCCGACGAATCCCAACGCAAGGCCGAACCATGCGCGGCGACTGAGTCGCTCTTGCAGGAACAATCCCGCCAGCACAGCGGTGAGCACCGGTTGCATACCGACAATCAGTGCGGAGATTCCGCCCGATGTGCCGTTATGGACCGAGAAGAAGACGCCCCCTAAATAGACCCCGTGCATCAATACGCCGACCACGGCGGCATGCACCACAACCCACGGGTCGCGCGGCCAAGGTACCCGCATCGCCAACAGGATCAGGAAAAACAAAACCGACGTAATCGCAAACCGGTACGCCAGAAACGTAAAAGGCTCGGCGTGCGGCATGCCGAACTTCGCACCGACGAAACCCGTTGACCACAGCAAGACGAACACCGCCGGCATGGCGGCGAGGGCGAGATCGTTTGGGGTGAGGTCAGATTTTGACATGGCGCGGACGCTAGGCCCTTCCCGGCGGCTCTGCAACGTCCTAGATTGCTCGGGATGAGTGAAATTCAAGAACCTGCGTTCAAGCCGGAGCCGCCAGAACCGAAATGGCGTCTTGTTCTTTTTGTAACAGGTCTGTTGACGATCGCCGCCGTCGGTTATGCCGCTTGGTGGCATTGGGTGGCGGACCGCGTTACGGCCGAGGTGGATGCGTGGCGGACCGATCAAGCAGAAAAAGGCGTGCGCGTCGAGACCGGCGACATCTCGATTCGCGGGTTTCCCGGGATCATCCATGTCCGCATCGACGAGGCCGCGATTGGCGCCTATACCGGCGCTTGGGCGGTCCGGGTGCCGCGTATAGAGGCGCGCATTTCGCCATGGCGTATTGATGCCGTCGAAGGGGATTTTTACGGCCGGATGTTCGCAGCCGTCGCGTTCGAAACGCATTCGGCGACTTACGAAATCGACCTGGACGACGGAGCGTTTGCGGTGATGGCAAGCGCGGTCCCGACCGTCGATGTCACCGTGGACGGGCTTCACGTTCGCCGGACGGACTCGGAGACCAACGTCGTGGTCGACGCGCTCGCGATGACCGTGACGCCGGTGCCGGAGGACCAATCCCTGCGCTTGATCGCCGATCTGGATACACTCTCGGTTGCCGAGCGGCCGCTGTCACCGTTGGGCGATACCTTGGAACGACTGCAAACGACGATCGATCTGATCGGGCCTATACCCCATGAGGGCGCATCCCGCGACCGGCTGCGCGCTTGGTCCGAGGCAGGCGGGATCGCCGAGGTGCGCCGACTTTTGGCGACCCATGGTGATCTTCGCTTATTCGGTGACGGGACGCTCAGCCTGGACGCCGAGCTGCAGCCGGAGGGGGCCTTCACCGCTGAAATAGCCGGATTCGCGGCAGCGGTCGACGCGCTGGCCGATGCGGGCGCGATGGGAGAAGACGAAGCGCGGATTGCGAAATCCGTGCTGGGCTTCCTGTCCGAGCGACCGGCTCCTGGCCGAGACCGCGTGATCGAAGTGCCGTTGACGCTTCAAGACCGGGTTCTTTCCGCGGGGCCGGTACGGCTGATGCGCGTTCCCGAGGTCACTTGGTAGATCGCCCTAGCGTACCCGGCACAGTACTTTCGCAATCCTCAGCGACGTCAGCAGGTCCCGCGCTGCCGTAGGGTAAGCACCGGGCGTCAATCCGCCGACCGAACCTGTTCCAGCCGGCGTGACGCCGCCTCGCTCCAACATCGTTCGAACAGTTGCGGGTTGAGCCGTGAACATCCGGCCCCGGCGGCGCTCTTCGGCCAGGACAATGCCCGCGATACGGCCGTCGGCCGTGAACACCGGTCCTCCCGACAATCCACCCAGGGATTCAAACCGATCCGGTATCCGGCTCCGTTCGCTCCAGACATCGGCGATTTCACGGGTGCGAAACCGACCCCGCTCCCGCAAGATCGTGGTGCCGATCTTGCGGCCGTGCACGGCCCCTGGCTGGCCTTTCGGGAACCCGATCATGTAGCCGAGATCCCCATTTCCGGCGCCGGTCCCCAGCGCAAATGGATCGGGAGCGCCGCTCGTCCGCAGCAACGCAACGTCTGCGTTCGGATGATTGAGAACCTGATCCACACGGAGCGCGCGGCGGTCCTCGATCTGTACCCCCAACGTATCGCAACCGTCGACCACATGCCGGGCGGTGAGCCAGATACCCGGGGCCATCGCGAATGCTGTCCCGGTGCCCGATCCGCGCCGGGTCGGTACGTCGATCACGGCTTGTCGCGGGATTCCACCAAGACCGCCACGGAACGGTGAAGACGTCGGTCCGTCCGCCATCCAGGCGCGGGTTTCGGCATCCCAAGGACCGTCGCTATAGAGGTGCGGGGCCGGGCGGCGGGGGTTGTCAGGCGCCGGTGCGAAGGGTGTGACTTCCTCGCCTCCGCCACGGAATACTTGTCCGCCAATGGCGACGAAGATCAGGGCGATAACCGCGAGGATGTCGCGAAACCGCATGGTGTCGGACTATCCTGAGACCGCGGCGGCATTGACCGAAGCGGCGGCCAGTTTGATCGACACCAGCAAGACTGCGGCACCCATTTCACCGGCTTCGATCCGCTTGGGGAGGTCCTGCAGCACCCGATCGGCAATGCGATAGGCGATGATCTGCAAGAGCAGCGTGACGGCTCCCCAGATCAAAATCTCATAGACGCTGACGCTGGCTGCCATGGCGAATGACAATGGAACGGCAAGCCCCATGATCGCACCGCCCAAGGACACCGCGGCCGCGGTATTGCCGCTCCGGATCAACGCCATCTCGTCCCACGGCGTCATCCAGATGTAGATCAGCACCCCCGCGACCAGCATGGCGATGGTGACCGACGAATGCAGCATGAGGATGGGGAAACCGGCGATGAAACTGTCGAGTACGGCATCCATGACGGTTCTCCTATTGCACAGCGGCCCGGACTAGCGCGGTTTTGCGGTGTCGTCTTGCGGTGCCGGCGGCACCTCCTGATGGGCGTCGATAACACCGCGGCGGATCGCCCGGGTGCGCGTGAAATGGTCGAACAAAGCGTCGCCGTCACCGCGGCGGACCGCGCGTTTCAAATGGGTCAGATCTTCGTCGAAACGTCCGAGGACTTCCAACACCGCATCGCGGTTGATGAGGAACACGTCCCGCCACATCGTCGGGTCGCTGGAAGCGATCCGCGTGAAGTCACGGAAGCCAGAGGCCGAAAACTTGATCACCTCTTTTTTCAGGTCGTCGCCGAGATCCGTCGCCGTGCCGACGATCGTATAGGCGATCAAGTGCGGGAGATGCGATGTGATGGCGAGTACCTGGTCGTGATGC
Source organism: Rhodospirillales bacterium (assembly GCA_965601835.1). GTDB lineage: Bacteria > Pseudomonadota > Alphaproteobacteria > Rhodospirillales > Casp-alpha2 > UBA4479. The sequence continues at coordinate 1,789,216 of OZ271842.1, read as the reverse complement.
GCCGCATCCATGATCTCGACCATGGCGCCACCGGCCTCCCACAATTGGGTAACGCGCTTTACGGCGTCGGCATCGGTGTCCGATGTCGGCGTCAGCACGGTCCAGCGGCCTTCGAAGAGCTCGGGGAACCCGGCATCCGGTCCGGAATGCTCGGTGCCGGCGACGGGGTGTCCCGGCACCAGGGTTACCGTCTCCGGCAGGTGGGCGCCAAGGCTCTCGAATACGGGCGCTTTGACCGACCCGACGTCTGTCACGATGGCGCCGTCCTTCAAATGGGGTGCGATTTCTTTGGCGATACCGGTGTACGCACCCATCGGCGTGCAAATGACGACCAAGTCGGCATCTTTGACGGCGTCGGTGGCGGACAAGGTGCCGCTGTCACACAGGCCCAGGGCCACGGCGCGGTCCAAGGTTTCCTGGCGACGGGTGGCGACCGCGATGTGTCCTGCAAGACTTTCGCGCCGGACCACATGCGCGAGAGACGCGCCGATCAGACCGATGCCGATGAAGGCGATCTTCTCGAATAACGGAGCGGTGTTCATGGCGATGGAACCGGCTCGTTGCGGCCCAAGAATAATGCAAGTGCGTCGACGACGGCACGCATGTCATCTTCGAGCCCGATGGAGATCCGCAGGCAATTCGGGAAGCCGTAGCCGTTCATGCGCCGGACGATGATGCCACGGGATTGCAAGAATGCGTTGGCCGCCTCGGCGTTGCGGGACGGGTCGTCGCCAAAACAAACGAGAAGAAAATTGCCGAGGCTGGGCGTCACCTCAAGCCCGAGTTTCGTCAGCTCGGCGGCCGTCCATTCCCGCCAGACGGTATTGTGCTCCCGGCTCATATCCTCGAATTCGCGGTCGCCGACGGCGGCGATACCGGCCGCCATTGCCGGTGCCGTCACGTTGAAGGGCCCCCGCACGCGATTGAGAACGTCGACCACGCCCTCGGGCGCATAAGCCCATCCGAGCCGGACACCGCCCAGGGCATAGATCTTGGAAAACGTGCGCGTCATCACCGTGTTGTTGCCTGCGTCGACCAGGTCAACACCGGGTGTGTAATCATCGACGGTGACGTATTCCGCGTAGGCCGCGTCGATCACCAACAAAATGTCATGGCGTAATCCGGCGCGCAGCCGGGCGACATCGTCGGCGGGCACGTAGGTTCCCGTCGGGTTGTTGGGGTTGGCCAGGAAAACGATCTTCGTCCGGTCGGTGACGGCCGCGAGCAGGTTGTCCACATCTGCGGTTTTGTCCGTCTCGGCGGCGGTGACGGGCGTCGCGCCGGCGGCGCGCGCTGAGATCGGATACATCAAGAAGCCATGCTCCGAATATAGCACCTCGTCACCGGCGCCGGCATACGCCTTGCACAGGAGCGCGATGATTTCGTCGGACCCGGCGCCGCATACGATCTTGTCGGGATCGAGGCCGTAGCGCGTGCCGATCGCGTCGCGCAGCGCCGTGGCGCCGCCGTCCGGATAGCGGTGTAGGCCGGAGGACTCCCGTGTGTGCGCGGCGGACGCTTTCGGGCTCGGCCCGAACGGCCCTTCGTTCGACGACAGCTTGATAATGCGCTCGGCGCCCTCAACCTTGGACTCGCCGCCGACATAGGGCGCGATCTCCATTACGCCGGGTTTCGCGGTGGGGCCGGTACTCATGTGTCGTCTCCGTCTGGGGCGACATCCCGTTCACCAAGGGGCGTGCCGTATCCGCCCAAGTGGACGATTCGTGCGACGCTTTGGCCGATACTCTCTTGAATGCGGGGGAACTGCTTGCCGCTGGGATCGACCAGTCCAAATGTCTCGATGAGATAAATCCAGCCGGGCGGTCGATTGGGATCGTGCCAATGCTGAACGTAGGCCGCCGAAATGCCGATGCTGTTCAAGGCATCTTCGATCCGACGTCCGCCAACCTCTTCATTGGTCTCAATCGCAAGAAAAGACCGATCGCGTCCGGTGGCCTCTTGCGCGATCGGACAAATCACCGCGGCTTCGATCCCGTCCCCCCGAACGCTGGCGCCGGGAATGAACGGCAGGCGCGCGATAATGCGCGGTGTGTCTTCGTCCTCGGAAACAGTGTAACGCCACCAAGGGTCCGGATCGTCCCGGCGCGGCCAAGGTACGATGCCGACTGAGGATTCCTGCCGCCGCACCGCTTCGACGATGGCACGACCTGATTCGTGGCGGGTCATCTTTGTAAACGAACCGTATTGATCGCGCGCGAGGTCCCAATAGCCAGGCTCATCCTCGTTCTTGATGACGGCAACCGAAAACGGTCCTTCGAAGCTGAGGGTGGCGACGATGATCTCACGCCAAATCCGGCATAATTCACGCTTTGGGAAGTTACCGTGGTGACGCTCCGTCAGCCGATACATCATCTCGGCCTCGCGGGCCGGTCGGATCTTCACCGTGACGCCGTGTTTGATCGCCCGAACCTGCTCCACCACTTGGGTGCGCCGGATCAACAGGTCTTGGATTTGCTCGTCGATCGCATCGATTTCGGCGCGGACCGCCGAAAGCGCTTTCTTGTCATTCGTCATGCCACGTATCCGGCGGTTGCACATTCTCAGGGGCGGCTAGTGATAGCCGCAGCCGCTTGAAAAATCAAAACAAACAGATGCGCTTAACCGCCGCTTTGTTGACCGAGGGCCGTGGCGATGAACTCTCTGACAAGTGCCAAGATCGTATCGAGAAGCGCCAAGTCCTGTTGGCGTTGTTCTTCGCGCGCTTGTGCGTCGGCTTCCGCTTTGGCGGCACGGTCAGCCTCAATCTCCGCATAAGTCTTTTGCGGCACTTCCGCGGCGTCAGTGCTGGTGGTGCAGATCAGGTTCTCACCTTCAAGATTGCACACCGCGATCTCGCCGGTCTGCGTGTTCAGTCGCCAGACCTGAGATTCGGTGGCCTTCATGATCTGATAGACGCCGTCTCGTTGCGTCTCTTGAGCGGTCGCGGCCGAGCCGAGCGACAGGATGGTCGCGGCAGTTAATGCGGCATAGACTCGATGGCGGATCGATAGATTTTTAATCATGGCGGTATCATCCCTGATACGGGGCAGGGTCGGCAAGACCGGCTTCTTCGAAACCTCTGCGGCGCAACACGCACGCATCGCAGACCCCGCAGTGTCGACCTTCTTCATCCGGATCGTAGCAGCTCAGTGTCTTGCCGTAATCGACGCCAAGTGCGGCGCCGACGGCGACGATCTTGGCCTTCGTCAGATCGCTCAACGGGGAATGTAGCCTGAGCGGCTCGGTCCCCTCGACGCCCTCCTTGGTGGCGAGGTTCATCACGGCTTGAAATGCCTCGATAAATTCCGGTCGACAGTCAGGGTATCCCGAGTAATCGAGCGCATTGACGCCGATGAAGATGTCGTGAGCGCCCGCCGTTTCGGCGAGGGCCAAGGCAAAAGACAGGAATATGGTATTGCGCGCGGGCACGTATGTGACCGGTATGCCCTGTCCGATGGTATAGGTATCACGGTTCTTGGGGACATCGATATCGTCCGTCAGCGCCGAGCCGCCGAAGGCGCGGAGATCGATATCGACGAACTCATGCCGCTTGACCTCGGCCGCTTCGGCGACCGCGCGGGCGGCCGTTATTTCGGCGGCATGCCGTTGCCCGTAGCGGAACGTGAGCGCGATCGGTTCGTATCCGTCGCGCTTGGCGATGGCGAGAACGGTCGCGGAGTCCAATCCACCACTCAATAGGACGACGGCAGTTTTCTCGTCTCTCACGGCATTACCCCGTTATCCGGTTGAACGGGCCGTTGATTAGCATAATGCTGAGCGCATGACGAGAACGCCATCGGACCAAACCTCGGCGCACGCGGTCAAAGACAGCATCGCGGATCATGCATCCGCGCTGGGCTTCGATGCCGTACGGTTTGCCCGCGGCGATGTTGCGTCCGAGGATGCTGCGGCGTTGTCACGCTTCGTGAAGGCCGGCTATCACGGCGAGATGCAATGGATGGCACGGGATGACGGGCGGCGCGGTAACCCGCAGGCATTGCTGCCGACTGTGCGGTCCATCGTCGTCCTGGGCGTTAACTACGGCCCCGAGGACGATCCCATGGACGTGTTGCGCCAACGCCACTTGGGCGCGATCAGTGTCTATGCCCGTGGGCGAGATTATCACGACGTAATAAAAAAGAAGCTCAAGCGCTTGGGTCGCTGGATCGGCGAGACCTTTGACGCAGATGTCAGGGTGTATGTCGATACGGCGCCGGTTATGGAGAAGCCGCTTGCGGCGCGGGCCGGGCTCGGATGGCAAGGCAAGCACACGAACCTCATCAGCCGGGAGTACGGCTCGTGGCTGTTCCTGGGTGAGGTATTCACCGATCTCGATCTGCCGCCGGATGCGCCGGAGATCGACCACTGCGGGTCGTGCGACGCATGCCTTCGGGCCTGTCCCACGGAGGCATTCCCCGCACCGTATCAATTGGATGCGCGACGCTGTATTTCGTATCTGACGATTGAGCATAAATCCGACATCGATCCCGACCTGATGGATGCCATGGGCAATCGGATATATGGGTGCGACGATTGCCTCGCCGTCTGTCCGTGGACGAAATTCACCCGAGCCGCGACTGAACCGGCATTGGCACCGAAGCCGGGCCTTGATCGGCCGCTCTTGGCCGAGCTTGCGGCACTGGATGACCAGGGGTTTCGAGACATGTTTCGCGGTACGCCGATTAAGCGGACAGGGCGCGACCGGTTTGTCCGCAATGTGCTGATCGCAATTGGCAACTCCGAGGATGAGGCGTTAAGGGACGCAGCTGTGGTGCGCCTCAATGATCCGTCACCCCTCGTCCGGCGGGCGGCGGTACGGGCAGTGGCCAAGTTGTCGCGTAGCGACGACGCGCCCACTTGACCGTCTCGAAGCGCCGCGACACTGTTGCACACATGAAGGTCTGGCTTCTCATTCTGGCCATGCTATTCGCGATCGCTGCACCGGCCGGCGACGCGCTGGCGCAAGGCGTGTACCCGCAAATCCCACCACGGGATATTCCGCGCGCGCAAATCCCAGCGCCCGCGCAGAAGCTCAAACCCGGCGACGTCTTCCGTGATTGTCCGCAGTGTCCCGATTTGGTCGTGGTGCCGCCGGGTATCTTTGTGATGGGCTCTGAGAAGCACAAACGCGAAGGTCCGACCCGTGTCATTCGCGTTCGCCGGCCGTTCGCCATTGGCCGGTTCGAAGTGACGCGGGACGAGTGGCTACTTTGCGTTGCTGCCGGCGCCTGCAATCACACCCCCGACGATCATGGGTGGGGTACGGAAAGAATGCCCGTGATCAATGTAGATCACCGGATGGTGCACAACTATACGAACTGGTTGTCGACAGTTACCGGGCAAACGTACCGGTTACCGAGCGAGGCGGAATGGGAATACGCGGCACGCGCCGGTTCGAAAAAGAACTATTGGTTCGGCGATGACGTCGGCGAGAACCAGGTGAATTGCCGCAAATGCGGATCGCCGTGGTCAGGTATTGGCAGCGCGCCGGTCGGTAGTTTCGATCCTAATCCGTGGGGCCTCTTCGACATGCACGGAAATGCTTTCGAGTGGGTAGAGGATTGTTGGAGCGACACCCACCAGGGCGCCCCGCAGACCCTGGCACCTCGGACGGATGGCGACTGCCGGTTTCGCGTGATCCGAGGCGGGTCTTGGTATTATTTTTCGCGGATGTCGCGCTCCGCCAACCGGCAAAAAAACCCGGCGGCGGTCAAAAGCTATTGGTTGAGCTTCCGCGTGGTGCGCGAACTACGTTGATGGAGGCCTAGTTCTTGCTGGTGAGTTGATCCAGCTTCTTTTGCATCTCCAGCATTTGTGTACGCAGATCATCGATATCGTCGCCATCGTCACTGGCAGCGGGCGTCTCGGGTTTCTGACCACTGCCGTTGGGCGGTCCTTGATCGCCACTGCCATAAAACGGCGAGAACATCTTCATGGCATTCTCGAACATTGCCATGTTTTGTTTGGAGATTTCTTCCATCTGGCCAAACGGGTTCAGGCCGCCGAATGCGTCTTCCAGGTAGCTGCGCATCTGTTCTTGGTTGCGCGCAAAAGAGCTCATGGAGTGTTCAAGATAGTTCGGGACGACGGCCTGCAAGCTGTCGCCATAAAAACTGATCAGGTGGCGTAGGAAGCTGATCGGCAGGAGGTTCTGTCCCTTGGACTCTTCCTCGACGATAATGTGGGTGAGCACTTGACGGGTAATGTCCTCGCCGGTCTTCGCGTCGAAAACGGCGAACTCTTTCCCGTCTTTCACCATCTGCGCCAAGTTGTCGAGCGTCACATAGCTGGACGTCTCGGTGTTATAAAGCCGGCGGTTCGCGTACTTCTTAATCGTGATCGGTTTGCCGGCAGCATCGGCCGACGGATTCGGATTCTTAGCCATCTCCGTTCCCCTTCTCCCTTATAAACCGTACCGCCGTTTCTGTTGCGCCGCAACGAAAAAGGCCACAGGGTGAATGCGGACATTCCCTTGCAATGCTGCGGACTTAGTCATTTATGCTGCAGACTGCAATTGGACCTTTGTGCGCCGCACGATATAATTGCTGCGGTCTGGTACAGCATGCTGCAAGGGGGGCGGGATGGATGAGGACAACGCGGACAAACCGTCGGCACCAACGGATCTTGAGAAACTCGCGCAAGACTATGTGGATTTATGGGAAGCCCAGATAAAGGCGCTTGCTGCGGACGAGACCCTGGCGCAAACGGTTGCGCAGACCGTCGGCTTGATGAACGCGAGCGCGGCGAGTGTCGCAACGGCGATGCAGGAAATGGCGAGCCAAGGGCAGGCGTGGAATGGATCTGAAGCATCCGCCCGTGCAGCAGGCGCCGAGGCCGATTGCCCTGCATCTGGCGATTCAGAACCTGACGTTCATGAGCTCAATCGTCGCATTGTCGAGCTTGAGCAGCGGCTTGCCGCACTGGAACGGGCCGTTAAAGGAGAAGGCTGAGCGCCTGGCACGCGCGTTGGCCGGCTTCGACCAGGACGAGGTGCGCGCGGCGGTGGAGACGGAAATCCGGCGCCGGTTGACAGCTTTTGGCGAAGGCGTCCGTGCCTACGAGACCGTGCCGCGCCCCAAACCCTTGAAGCCGTTGCCCGTGGTCTGGTCGGAGGGCACCACCGACGTGCACCACGCTGCGGCAGAGGGTCTGCCGGTTATCCTGGTGCCGTCGTTGATCAACCGCGCCCGGATACTGGATCTGCAATCCGACCGCAGCATGGTGCGCTATCTTTCGCGCAAAGGGCACGACACCTATTTGGTCGATTGGGATGGCCCAGGCGATCAGGAGCGTACGTTCACCGTCGAGCAGTATGTTGCGCGTTTGGAACGGATCGTCTCCTGGGTCCAGGACCGGACGGGCCGGCGACCTGCGGTGGTCGGCTATTGCATGGGGGGGCTTTTGGCCCTTGCCCTCGCACATCGGCGGCCCGGAGATATTGCAGCACTCGCATTGCTCGCGACCCCTTGGGATTTCGGCGCCATGCGGGCGTCGGCGACGGCGGCGTTGCGAAGTTCTTTGCCGGTGCTGGACGCCACCATCAAGATGTTCGGTGTTTTGCCGGTCGATGTCCTCCAAGGCATGTTTGCAAGCCTGGATCCCGGCGGCTCGGTCCGCAAATTTCGTGCGTTCGCCGGTGTCGATCCGAACAGTGCGTCGGCGCGCGCGTTCGTTGCCCTGGAGGATTGGCTGAGTGACGGCGTACCACTGAGCGGCCCGGTCGCCCACGAATGCCTCCGGAATTGGTATTGCGACAATGAGCCGTTCCGCGGTGCGTGGCTGTGTGGCGATACACCGGTATGTCCCCAAAATATCAAGATACCGTCGCTGCTTGTGGTGCCCAGCGATGATAGGATCGTTCCGCCGGCGTCGGCGATGGCGTTGGCGGACCAATTACCGAACGTGACCGTTCATATCGCGGATGCGGGACACATCGGCATGGTTATCGGCTCAAAGGCCCGGCGAGTCTTGTACGAGCCTTTGTCTGCGTTTTTGCTGCAGTGCAGCATTGATGATTGAAAAGATGGCAAAATTGACATAAGTCATGTCCAACAAGGTACGAGAGGTGGTTTAAACCTCCGCAAAACGGAAACACAACAAGTCGGTCTATTTACCCAGAGGAGAGATTTATGACGGACGTAGTAATCACCGGCGCCGCGCGCACGCCGGTCGGCGGATTCTTGGGCGGATTGAGCGCGGTGTCCGCGTCATACTTGGGCGAAGTCGCCATCAAAGCGGCCTTGGAACGTGCCGGGGTGAGCGCGGAGGAAGTGTCCGAAGTCATCATGGGTCAGATTCTCGCCGCGGGTGGCGGGCAAAACCCCGCGCGCCAGGCCGCCATGGGCGCGGGCGTGCCGCAGGAAGCAACCGCGTACGGCATCAATCAGCTTTGCGGCTCCGGGCTTCGAGCTGCTGCGCTCGGGATGCAGGCGATCCAACTCGGCGATAGCGACATCGTCGTCGCCGGCGGCCAAGAGAGCATGAGCCAATCGCCGCACGTCATGCACCTTCGCAACGGCGTCAAAATGGGCTCCGGCGAATTGCTCGATACCATGATCAACGACGGCCTGATGGATGCGTTCAACGGCTATCACATGGGCAACACTGCCGAGAACATCGCGCAGCGCTGGCAACTGACCCGCGACGAACAGGACGAGTTCGCGGCGAATTCGCAAGCCAAAGCCGCCGCCGCGATGGAAGCCGGGAAGTTCAAGGACGAGATTGTTCCGGTCACCATCAAAACCCGCAAAGGCGAAGTTGTCGTCGACACGGACGAGCACCCGAAACCGGAAACGACCAAGGACAGCCTGGGCAAACTCCGTGCGGCTTTCGACAAAGAAGGCACGGTCACCGCGGGCAATGCGTCGGGCATCAACGACGGCGCCGCCGCCGTCGTGTTGATGAGTGCCGAGAATGCGGAGAAACGCGGCGCGCCGATCCTCGCCCGGATCAAGTCTTGGGCGACTGCCGGTGTCGATCCGGCGATAATGGGTACGGGCCCCATTCCGGCCAGCCGCGCCGCCTTGGAAAAGGCCGGTTGGACCACGGACGACCTGGACCTGATCGAATCCAACGAAGCGTTTGCTGCGCAGTCGTGTGCGGTCAACAAGGACATGGGCTGGGACACCGACAAGGTGAACGTCAATGGTGGCGCCATTGCGCTCGGCCATCCGATTGGCGCGTCGGGCGCCCGCGTCTTGGTTACCTTGCTGCACGAAATGCAAAAGCGTGACGCAAAGAAAGGTCTCGCGACGTTGTGCATCGGTGGCGGCATGGGTATCGCCATGTGCGTCGAACGCGACTAAGCTGATGACGGTATCGGGTGCGGTCGCGTGGCCGCACCCGGCCGAAACACAAAATGCAAAACAGCCGGCAATGACCGGCGCCAGATAATGGGGATGGAAACATGGCGAGACTTGCTCTGGTAACGGGGGGGACCCGCGGCATTGGACGCGCGATCTCCGAAGCGCTCAAGGCGGCGGGCTATACCGTCGTCGCCAACTACGGCGGCAACGACGAAGCTGCGAATCAATTCAAAGACGAAACAGGCATCGAGGTGATCAAGTTCGATGTCGGCGATTTCGATGCGGTCCAAGCCGCTATTGCCGAGATCGAAAGTAATCATGCGCCGATCGATGTGCTCGTGAACAATGCCGGTATCACCCGGGACAAACCGCTGCACAAGATGGAAAAGTCCCAATGGGACGATGTCATCCGCACCAATCTGGACAGCTTGTTCAACCTCAGCCGTGGCGTCATTGACGGTATGCGCGAGCGGGGCTTCGGGCGGATCATCAACATCAGTTCGGTCAACGGGCAGAAAGGCCAGTTCGGTCAAACCAACTATGCTGCCGCGAAGGCTGGCTTGATTGGATACACCAAGGCATTGGCGCTGGAGACCGCGTCGAAGGGGATTACGGTCAATGCTGTCGCACCGGGCTATATCGGTACCGAGATGGTCATGGCCGTGCCGGAGAAAGTTCTCAATGAAGTCATCATCCCGCAAATCCCGGTCGGACGGCTGGGCGAGGCGGACGAGATCGCGCGCTGTGTGACGTTCCTGGCGTCGGATGACGCCGGGTTCATTACCGGCTCGACGATTTCGGCTAACGGTGGCCAGTATATGGCTTGAGCCTGTGAAGATGATCTTGCGATCACCGGGGGCGGCTGTTCTGACGGCCGCCCTTTTCTTTTCCGCCGTCTGCGGGGCGTCAGCCGAGACACAAACACTCGCCGTGCCCGACTTGCAACGGATTGATACCTCGGCGGATGGCAGGCCCGTGGCGGTCGATCGTGCCGGGCGCGTTTTCAAGGTGCGGCTGAGCGGTGACGGCATCGCCTTGGAGGCCGATGGCGCTGTACCAGACCGCGGCGCGCCGGATGACGCATTGCCGGACGGTTTGGTGGCGACCCATAACAGCGGTCTTCGCGCGTGGTTGACCGAGCCGACCGACCGATACCGGCATGCCGTGTTAGGTGACGGGATCGAGGCCGGCGGCATGACCGTGGCGCATCCCGACGGGGCGCATCTGTCCATGTCGCTGCCGACCGACTCGGTGTTTGAGGACCGATACCCCAGGTTCGCCGATATGGACGATGACGGCGCACCGGAGATTTTGGCGGTGCGCGCGTATCAACAGGCGGGCGGTGCGCTCGTCTTGATCGCTCCCGGTGATCCATCGACGCCACCGAAAATCGTTGCCGAAGGGCCGGCGATCGGCACGCCGAACCGCTGGATGAACCCGGCGGGTAGCGGCGACATCGATGGGGACCGGCGGATGGAGGCATTGGTCGTCATTACGCCGCATATCGGCGGAACGCTGACGGCCTATGAATGGCGCGGCGGTGCGTTGGTCGTCGACCATGAGTTATTCGGCTTCTCCAATCACGCCATCGGTGCGCGGGAACTGGCCTTGTCGGCGGTCGCCGATCTCGACGGGGACGGCATTTCCGAAGTCATTGTCCCGGATATCGACCGAAGTGATATGACCGTGGTTTCGTTCGCAGGCGCGGACCCCGCCGTCGTAGCGCGCATTTCGCCGCCGGGCGGTGTCGCGCATCGGGTGGTGGTGTCCGATCTCGATGGCGACGGTCGGCCAGAGGTAACTTTCGGTACCGGCGACCGGTCGGTGATGGTCTGGAAACCCCAACTTTAACGCACGTTGACGTAAGGCTTGATCCGGATCGCGGCAGCGGATACCCCGTGCGTATGAGGGGGCTGTTTACTGGTGGATAATCTGCAACAAACCGAACGTCGGCGGCGCGCGACGATAATCGGCGGTACGGCGGTGCTGATGTGGGGCCTGTTGGCGCTCTTCACGACACTGACCGAGGGTATTCCCCCCTTTCAACTGACGGCCATGACGTTCGGGATCGCGACCGCGTTCGTGTGCCTCAAATGGACGCTGAGGAAAGAGCCGGTAGGGCTCTATCTGCGCCAACCCGCCGGTGCGTGGTTGCTCGGCGTGTCGGGGCTGTTCGGCTATCATTTTTTCTACTTTATGGCATTGAAGAACGCGCCGCCCGTCGAAGCCGGCTTGATCGCTTACACGTGGCCTTTGTTGATTGTTTTGGGATCGGCGCTGTTGCCTGGAGAGCGCTTGCGCTGGTGGCATGTTGTCGGTGCCGTTGCGGGACTGATTGGGGCCGTGCTGTTGATCACCGGCGGGCGTGGGTTCGCCGGGTTTCGCAGCGAATTTGCACTGGGATACGGCATGGCGTGCCTGTGTGCATTGACGTGGTCCGGGTACTCCATTGCCAACCGTCGGTTCGGGCATGTCCCGACGGATACGGTCGGCGGGTTCTGTGCGATTACCGCCATTCTCGCCTTTGTTTGCCATCTCATCTTCGAGACCACCGTCACACCGACGGGCCTCATGAATTGGCTCGGCATCATCGGGCTTGGATTGGGACCGGTCGGCGCAGCGTTCTTTACATGGGATTACGGCACCAAACACGGCGACATTCAGGTTCTGGGTGCGCTATCCTATGCCGCACCGCTGATCTCGACGATTGTCCTTATCGTGTTCGGTAAAGGTGAGGCGACTTGGATTGTTGCCGCCGGGTGTTCCTTGATCGTTGGCGGCGCGGTGATCGCGTCTCAAGATATGTTGCGAAGGAAACGGACATGAGCGCTGGACGTCCCGTTACGTTGGTTCAATTCCCGCGGTTCTTCGGCGTCCCCAATGCCTCGCCGTTCTGCGTCAAATTGGAATTGTGGCTTCGGCTCGCGGGGATCGACTACACCGTTGAAGAGAAAATCATGCCGACCTCGGCGCCGAAGAAGAAGATTCCCTATATCGTCGAGAACGATGCGCCTATGGGCGACAGCAACCTGATCATGGAACATCTCTCGCGGATGCGCGGGGTCGATTTGGACCAGGGTCTGTCCGACGTTGAGCGCGCGCAGGACCGGGCCCTTTGGGCGATGCTGGACGAGCGGCTGTACTGGTACATCGTTTTCGATCGCTGGCTCGGCGAAGGTTGGCCGCAAGTCGAGAGGGCGTTCTTCGGCCGGATGCTGCCGGTCGTGCGGCCGCTTATGGCCCGATTCGCGCGTCGCGCGGTGCGCCGGCAATTGTGGGAGCAGGGAACAGGCCGCCATACGGAGGCCGAGGTTTCACGGATGGCGCACGCCGATATTGGAACGCTCGCCACCCTGGTCGGCGAGGGACCGTACATTCACGGCGACACGGTTCGCACGATCGACGCGGTCGCCTACGCCTATGCCGTCAATCTGACGCGGATCGATTTGGACACCGCTATGACCCGGGCCGCCCGAACGCACGCCAACCTGGTGGCCTACGTTGAGCGGATCACGGACACGTATTTTTCAGATCTCGCGTAACCGGCGTCAGGACGCGGGCGGCTCCGTTGCTTGAAACGATGGGCGCTCGGAGATTTTCTCGAACCAGTCGGCGAGTGCCGGACGGTCGGTCCGCCAGCCGAGATCCGGGAACCGCAAGTCGATCCAACCGAGACCGGCTCCGGTGGCAACCTCGGCGATCGTGATCGGACCGTCGGTCGCCATGTCGTCGGCGACGGCATCCAGAACATCCATGGCTTTCAACAAGGTTGTCGACTGTCGCTCGATCCACCAATCCCAGCGCAGTTCTTCGGGCCGCCGCATGGTCTCCACCAATAACAGCACACCGGCGTCGATCATGCCGTCGGCATTGGCGGCCAGTTTCAAGGTCTCGAAGCGTTCTTTTCCACTCTCGGGAATGAGTTTCGGGCCCGAATTCAGACTGTCCAAGTACTCGCAAATAACCGGGCTGTCATACAGAACCATTCCATCATCAGTGACCAAGCAAGGGATTTTGCTGAGCGGGTTCGAGGTCCGAAGGTCCGTCTCGGCCGACCACGGATCGGTGGCGACGCGCTCGATCTTGTCGTCGAGACCGGTCTCGATCGCGGTGATGGTGACTTTGCGCACGAACGGTGACGTCGGCGAATAGCGCAACTGCATGGTTCTCTCCCGGGTAATTGGTTGTTGGAATGACTTGATGAGAAAAGGTCCCTTCTCATATAGGGGAGAACCTCAATCTGTCACCCCTTGCGAAATCACGATCACGTGGGGCTGACCCGGCCGGGCAAAGGCGATACCCTTCGAGCATGTGGACTGACGTCGTCGATTTACGCGAATTCTATGCCCGTCGCCTGGGGCGGACCGCACAGCGGATGGTCCGTCGCCGGTTGCGGGAGCTGTGGCCCGACGTATCACATCAGCGCGTATTGGGTCTCGGCTTTGCCACGCCCTATTTGGGCGTCTTTCGCGGCGAGGCGGAGCGCGTGGTTGCCGCGATGCCCGCGGGGCAGGGCGTGTTGCACTGGCCGCTCGGTGAGCGTGGTCTATCCACGTTGGTCGACGAAACCGACTTGCCGTTACCGGATTTGTCGTTTGACCGGGTTATGCTTGTGCATACCCTTGAGTGCGCGGAACAACTGCGACCCATGTTGCGAGAAGTCTGGCGCGTGATGACGGATTCCGGGCGGCTCGTCGTCGTGGTGCCAAACCGTCGCGGTCTTTGGGCGCGCTTCGAGACGACACCGTTCGGACATGGACGGCCGTACTCCGTCGGCCAGCTACGGCGGTTATTGCGCGACAACATGTTCATGCCGATGGAAAACCACCGAGCGCTCTTCGTGCCGCCGACGAGCCTTCGATTGATTCAAAGCTCGGCGGGGGCCTGGGAAAAACTTGGAAGCCGGTTCTTTCCCGCGGCGGGTGGCGTCGTGATCGTTGAGGCGGTAAAGCAAATGTATGCGTCGACCGTTGCGGTTGAGACCAAACGCGCCCGCGCCTTTCAAGCCGTGCCGGAGCGCCCGTCCGGGTCCAATCGGCAGCGGCTCCGTCGGCCGGATCGGGTGGACCCATGAGCGGCAGCGCGCTTGCCGAAACGGTCGCATGCCGGATTGCGGCGTGTGAGCAGGTTTCGGCGGATGTGCAGATCGTCACCTTGGAAGCAGCGGCCGGTGAGCAGCTCTTCGCATGGCGGGCCGGTCAGTTCGCCCGATTTCATGCCGGTGATCTAGAGCCACGGGATTATTCCATCGCCAATCCCGCGGGGTCCGGACGTCTAGAGTTACATGTTCGGCGATCCGGCAACGGAGGACTGAGCGATCATATTTGCGACCGTCTTGGCGTGGGTGACGAGATATCCGTCGCCGGACCGTTCGGCGGCGCATACTACCGGGCACGGCACGGCGGGCCTTTGTTGGCGATTGCCGGGGGCACCGGACTGGCGCCCATGAAGGCGATCGTCGAAGCGGCGTTGGCGGGCGGCCTTACCAAGGATGTGCACCTGTATTTCGGCGTCAACGCCGCCGACGAGTTGTACCTGGAGCGGTACTTCATCGATTTGATGCATCAGTACAACGGCTTCCGATTTATTGCCGTTGTGAACGACCCGGAGGATGCGTCCGGGCGACGACACGGCCTTGTCGGCGATGCGGTGGCCGCGGATTTCCAGCTGCTGTACGGGCACCAGTGCTATATCGCCGGGCCACCACAAATGGCCGAGGCATGCCGGGACATGCTGCGGCTGAAATCGGTGCCGCCACACGACATGTTCAGCGATGCGTTTTTGGAAGGCGGCACCGGCGCTTAGGCTTTAGCCGCGCCCACGGTACGGCGCGACCCCTTGATCCGGAACCCACACGCCGCTCGGTGGCTCGCCGGTTTGATAAAAGACATCGATCGGAATGCCGCCGCGCGGGTACCAGTAACCGCCGATCCGCAGCCAGCGGGGCGCGATCGTGGAGATGATCTTCTGCGCGACATCAACGGTGCATTGTTCATGGAAACCGGGGTGATTGCGGAAACTGCCGAGGTACAGTTTCAATGATTTGCTCTCGACGATCTTTTGTTCCGGCACGTAGTCGATGACCAAATGGGCGAAGTCCGGCTGCGACGTGACCGGGCATAGGGACGTGAACTCCGGCGCCACGAAGCGCACCAGGTACGGTGTTTCAGGGTGCGGGTTCGGCACCGCGTCCAGCACCGCCGCCTCGGGGCTGTCGGGCAAGTCGCTAGATTGGCCAAGTTGCGTCAGAGTTTCGTACGTCGTCTCGCTCATCATATTGCCTTTGCTAAAGCGCCGGGGTGGCAGTCACGCCCGCGATGCGGACTATAGCGGCTCTAGGTCGCCTGCGGTGTATTGTTCATCAAAGCGGTTTTGGAAGGCCGAAAAGGCGCTGTTTTCGATGGCGCCGCGCATATCGGCCATAAGTTCCTGATAATAATGCAGGTTGTGCCGTGTCAGCAGCATCATACCGAGGATTTCCTTGGCCATTACCAGGTGGTGCAGGTAGGCGCGGCTGTAATTGGTGCAGGTATAGCACGTGCAATCCGGATCGAGAGGCCGGGTGTCTTCCTTGTGTCGGGCGTTCCGCATATTGACCGTACCGCGCCGGGTAAATGCTTGATCCGTCCGCCCCGACCGTGTCGGCAGAACGCAATCGAACATGTCGATCCCGCGCGCAACAGCGGAAACCAAATCATCCGGTTTGCCGACTCCCATCAGGTAATGCGGCTTGTCTTTCGGTAGCACTGGAACTGTAACGTCGAGAACGCGCAGCATCTCGGCCTGCCCCTCGCCGACGGCAAGTCCACCGACGGCGTATCCGTCGAAGCCGATATCCGTCAGTGCCGCGACGCTTTCGAGCCGAAGGTCGTCGTAGACACTGCCTTGAACGATGCCGAACAGACCGTATCCCTCTCGCTGCTCGAAGGCGTCTTTGCAGCGCCGCGCCCACCGCATCGAGAGGGCCATGCTCTCGGCGGCAGGGCCTTTTTCGCAGGGGAAAGGCGTGCATTCGTCGAACGCCATTGTGATGTCCGCATCGAGATCTTTTTGTATTTGCATCGAGCGTTCCGGTGTCAGCTCGTGATAGCTGCCGTCAATATGCGAGCGGAAGGTCACGCCGTTTTCGTCGAGCTTTCGCAACTCTGTCAGCGACATGACCTGAAATCCGCCGCTGTCCGTCAGGATCGGCCCCTGCCAGCGCATGAACTCGTGCAAGCCGCCGAGCCGTGCAATCCGCTCCGATCCCGGGCGCAGCATGAGGTGATAGGTGTTGCCGAGAATGCACTCCGCGCCGGTGCCGGCGACCCACTCCGGGGTCATGGCCTTGACCGTCGCTGCGGTGCCGACCGGCATGAACGCAGGCGTTTCGAACGTGCCGTGCGCCGTCGCGACCCGGCCGCGCCGGGCATTGCCATCCGTGCAGATCAACTCGAACCCGGTGCCGGTCATACGCGGCCCTCGCGCTCGATGAAACAGGCGTCTCCGTATGAATAGAACCTGTACTTTTCCGCGACCGCATGGGCATAGGCGTCTTGCATCCTGTCTAGTCCCGCGATTGCCGACACCAGCATGAAAAGCGTCGAGCGCGGCAAGTGAAAGTTGGTCAGCAAGGCGTCGATGCCGCGCAGCGTATACCCCGGCGTAATGAACAGGTCCGTGTGATCGTCGTAAGGATGGAAGACGCCGTTCTCGTCAACGGCGCTCTCCAGGGTGCGGAGCGAGGTGGTTCCACAGGCGATCACCCGGCCGCCGCTCCGGCGTGTCTCGTTCAAGACATCCGCGGTTTCTTGGCTGAGCATTGCTCGCTCGGTGTGCATCACGTGATCTTCCGTGTCTTGCGCACGGACAGGTAAGAAGGTGCCCGCGCCAACGTGCAACGTGAGCCGCACATCCCGCACCCCGGCGGCACTGATCCGCGCCATCAAATCGTCGGTAAAATGCAGCGCCGCCGTTGGGGCGGCTACGGCGCCGTCTTTCTCGGCGAACATCGTTTGATAGTCGTCGCGGTCTTTGTCATCGCCACCATCCTCGCGTTTGATGTAGGGCGGTAACGGCATGAAACCGTGTTGCTCCAACATGGCGATCAACTCTTTGCCCGCGACATTGAAGCGGAGCCAGCGTTCACCCATCTCGCCAGCGTTGATGCAGTCGGCGGCGAAACCAGGTGCGAAAACGACGTAATCTCGGGGATTGAGTTTCTTCGCGGGCTTCGCAAACACGCGCCAGGTGTGTGCATCCACCGGTTGATGAAGCGTCACCTCGATCTTTGCGCCGCCATCGGGGCGGCCGCGATTCGTCGCATCGCCGCGCTTGCCGATCAGTCGGGCGGGAATGACCCGGGTATCGTTGAAAACCATGACATCCCCGGCCTGTAGCAATGTCGGCAGATCGCGGACTGTCCGGTCGGCGAAAGCCGCGCCCTCCCTTGGGATATGCAGAAGCCGCGCGCTGTCGCGTGGCTCCGCCGGGCGCTGCGCAATCAGATCCTGCGGCAGGTCAAAATCGAAAAGGTCGACATCCATGGCGCGGGTTTTATACGCTTGCGCCCGGGCCGACAATCATGGAACGTCAGTTTTCGACGGCCCGGCCGGTTCGCCACCAAAGGCGCTGGTCACCGTGATCGGACGAGGAGTTACGACGTGTTACGATTGATTTTGGCGTTACTGGTCCCGTGGCTGAACTTCTTCACCATCGGGCGGCCGATTCAGGGGATCATCTGCTTGATCCTGCAACTCAGCTTGATCGGTTGGATTCCGGCCGCAATCTGGTCTGTCTACGCCCTGAGCCAATATAACACCGACAAGAAGATCGACGCCGCGACCAAAGGGTCCTAAGTCGGGAGTTCGATCCGCGCCCCGTCTTTCGCGGCTTTCTCGACGGCGTTTAAGATGTCGATACCGTGCACGACTTCGTCGTTCGGCACGATGAACGCCGTGCCGTCGGTCAATACATCCGCAAACGCCTCTAGCTCGGCGCGTTCCATATCGAAGGGGTCGAACTCGGTCACGTCCGGTTCGCCGCCGATCAGACGAACCTCAAGGCGATTATTGTCGCGCACCTCGGCCCAGCCTTTGCTGCCGAAGACTTGAATTCGCCACAACTGGCGTGTCGCGAAGAGGGTGGTCAACACACCCGTCGGTCCGGATGCGAACTTCAGAGAGGCAAATGTCGTGTCGTCGACCGGAACGTCGGCAGCATGGCGCTCGCTCACGGCCTGCAGGCTTTGGACCCGACCAACAATGGAAATCATCGAATCCATCATGTGTACGCCCATGGCGGTCATGCCGCCCGCCGGGCTCTCGGCACTCGACGCCCGCCAATGCTCGGACGTGTAGCGCAGCGCGCCGTTGCCAGAGATATTGCCTTCGACGTGAATGATGTTGCCGAGGGTGCCATCCAATGCGAGCGCCTTGAGTTTCTGCATCGCCGGCAAGAAGCGGCGGTTGAACCCGACGCACAACGGCACGCCGGCGCCGTCCATGGTCTCGACGCATTCCCGCGCGTCCCGCGCATCCAAGGTCAGTGGCTTTTCGGCGAACACCGGCTTGCCGGCGGTGGCAGCTGCCATGATCTGCTCGGCGTGTTGACTGTGCGGCGTCGCCAAGACGATGCCGTCCAAGTCGCCATCGTCCAGCAGGCCATCGAACGAATCGCGAAGGTCGATGCCTTTGTCGTCGCAGTATGCTTGCGCCCTCTCCTTGCGGCCCGTCACGCCGGCAACGAAGCTGATCTTGTCGGAAACGCCCTGAACCGAATTGACTAGGGTCTGTCCCCATTTCCCAAGGCCGGCGATGCCGCAACGAATCATCGATTTGTCTCCCGAAGAAAGGCGCCGATTTGACGCAGTGGTGTGTGTCGCCGATGATCTGCCGTCATTCTTGACGCGCGCATTCGGCGCGTCACGGTAGCAGTTTTTTTCGGGACGGCAATGTCATGAGCGATGACGCCCCATACGCACCGCCGGTCGGCGGGGGCGCGGCGGCACGCAAGGCCGCGATCCAGGGCGCGACAATGATGGCGGCGGCGGCGCTGATCATCTCGTTGATGCACGTCCTTGTTCGTGACCTGTCGCAGGACGTGCACCCAATCGTGATCGCATTCGTCCGTAACATCGTCGGTCTCACGATGTTGTTGCCGTTCCTGCTGCGTCAGGACCGCAGTCACTGGCGGAGCAAGCAGCCGAAACTGCAGTTGATCCGCGGCTTCATCGGAACCTGTGCGCTTTTGAGTTGGTTCATGTCATTGAGTTTGCTGCCCGTGGCCGATGCCACGGCGATCAGCTTCGTAACAGTTTTGTTCATTACAGCTGGGGCCGCTTTGGTCTTGCGCGAAAAAGTGGGCATTCGCCGCTGGACAGCGATCATGGTCGGGTTCGTCGGCACATTGATCATCATTCGCCCGGGCGCTGGCGTATTCGATGCGGGCGCTTTGCTGGTCTTGGCGTCGACCGTGTTCTGGGCAGCGTCTATTTTGTGCGTGAAGGTCCTGTCCCGCACCGACTCCAGCGTCACGATGGTGTTCTATGCCAACGTTTATCTCACCTTGTTCTCGGTTATACCGGCGGTGTACTTCTGGGTCTGGCCGACCTGGGAACAAGTTGGTCTGATGATCGTTATCGGCGTGATGGCGACGATCGGTCACCTCCTGATGGCGCAATCCTTGAAGATCACGGACGCGACGGTGGTGGCGCCCGCGGATTACACGCGGCTCATTTGGACGGCGGCGGCCGGATACGTCATGTTCGGCGAATTCCCAGACGTTTGGACGTGGGTCGGCGGCACGATCATCTTTCTCAGCACGATCTACATCACGTTCAGGGAGTCCCAGCAAAAGAAAGCGCAACGGGCGCGAGAAGCTGCGGCGCAGGAAGATTAGTCGAAATCCAAGGGGAAGATCGGCCGTCTCAACTGGGTGAACGGTAGTTTGGTAATGTCCTTGGTCGACAGCGCGCCGGCGTCACAGATCAAGACAGTCCGGCAAATCGGCTCGAACGCGGCGCGGAAATGCTGCATGGATTTGACCACCACGACATTCTTCGACGCGGGGTCGATCCCGGCGTGGGTGAACGCTTCGATCTCCGTCAACTGCAGCCGATTGCTGGCGACAACGATCTCCATGCCGCCGACCTCGAGCACGGCTGTCGGGCCCAAGTGATGGGTGACCCCTTTCCATCGCGGCCCCTGCGCAACGTAGGTCCCGCCGGTGATCGTTCTGACCGTACCGGACACGTTGATCGGCGGTCCGAACGCCGGATCGATCTTACCGCCGAGATCAATCGTTACGGCGCCCCCCAGGCCGGCGGCAATCAGTGATTGTGCAGCGTGTGGGTCGCATATCGTGCCGAAGCATGCGTTCTCGATTTTAGCATCCAACAGGCCCTTCAGAAGAAACGTCGAATCGCCGTAAGCGCCGGAGCCCGGATTGTCGGAGAAGTCCGCGACGACAACGGGGCCGTTGCCGCTCTCAGCCAAACGGTCAATTTCAGCGACGGTTTGCGCGACGCTCAGATAGGTATTGGAGTCGAAATGCCGCGTTTCCCAGGCGTCGTCCATGAAGCTTTCCGCCAGTTTTTGAAACGCCGGATCGTCGCCATCGCCGGTGACCGTGACGCTCGGGCCCGCCTCGGCAAGGTCCGCCGGTGTGAAGCCGGCGTGAAGGCTAATTAGTTCCACACCGTCGCGCCCTTCAAGTTCCGCGGCGCGGGCCAGTGCGGCGGTCATTGGGTTTTCCGTCGTCGTGCGGCCGTCATCCAGACCTTCGAGCATTGCCCGGCGCGCGGTGAAAGCCCTGGGCGTGATCTCCCGTCGCATGGCACGGTCGAGGACCTCCGCTGCACGCATCGATGTCTCGACTTGATCGATATGTGGGTAGGTGCGGTAGGCGCAAACGATATCAGCGTGCCGCGTCATGCGGTCGGTAACATTGGCGTGCAAATCCAGGGTGATTGCCAACGGCACATCGTCACCGATGACATCGCGAAGTTGCGACAGCAAAACCCCCTCCGCATCGTTGTGATCGACACTCGCCATCGCGCCGTGAAGGTTCAATAGTAAGCCGTCGAACGGTCCTTGTTCGCGGGCGGCGTCCAAGATCGCCGCCGTGCATGCGGCCCAGGCATCCCGGCTGACCGGGCCGGACGGGGTTGCCCAGGCCACAACTGTCCGAACAAGGTCCCAGTCAAAGCGTTGTGCCGCCTCCTCGACACCGGTCGGCTCGATCCGCGCGCCCTTGACGGCGTCGGAGACGTCATCGCCGAACGCCAAAAGGTAATCTTCGAAGTTGGCCAGGGTCGTCGGCAACTTCGAAAAGGCGTTGCTCTCGTGGCCGAACAATCCGGTAAGAACGCGAAAACTCATGGTATCCAAACCGCTTCGTTGCTGCCGAGTGGGACAGGAGGCGTCTCCCAGCGCGGTGGCGTTTCCGACATTCTCACCGTGTGTCCCAGATGGCGGATGACGCCGAACGCACTGTCGGTTTCTTGGAGGATATCCTCGACGCCGTGATCCGGACCTCTAGCCGGCTCGATGCGACCCAGGCCGTCGATCCAGTGTCGCGTTTGCGCAAGGCTCAAACGTACCAGCCACGTCCCACCCTCTGTCGCACGGCGGCGCAATGCCTCCATCGCGCCGAACGCACCAAGGTATCCGCTGACGTAATCGATTGCCTGCGCTGGCTGCAGTTTGGGTGTGTCGGGGCCGCCGAGTTCGTCGGCCCATCCGGTCGCGGATTGCAGTAAGGTGTCGTAACCTCGGCGATGCGACCATGGACCCAAATGGCTCCATGCGGAGAGAGACACGTAGACCGTTCCAGGGTATCGGGCGGCGATATCCTCGGGGCCGAAGTGGCGCCCCGCAAGGCTGCCTTGGCGGTAACCTTGGACAAAGATATCGGCGTCCCCAAGCAATCGATGCATGTCCGCGACGCCGTGATCGGTGTCGAGATCCACAAACGCCGAGCGTTTGCCAAACCCCGTATCGATGACAAGTGGCGCAATGAACGGCAGATTTGGCGACGCGATCCGCAGAACCTCGGCGCCATGTTCAGCCAAGGTTCGGCCGATCATCGGGCCGGCGATGATCCTCGTGAGATCGAGAGCACGGATTCCGTCGAGCGGTCTGTCGCCGGGTGGTAGCGGTTTCGCGGGCGCATCGCCAATCTTGATGATCTCCAGCACCGGAAGCGATTGTAACGCGGCCGCCTGCGGGTGCGCGTTCCATTCATCGAGGGTGCGGACCATGTACGCGCAACCACCGGCATCTAACGTCTTCTCTTCGAGATCGTGCGCATTGCGCGCGGCGCAGGCGTCGGAAACCGCGTCTTTGTCGGCGGCGCAACCGAGGACGTCGAGCAAGGCCGCTTCATGGTGTTTGAAGTTGCAATGCGTCCGCAGCCACCGGTCGCCGGCGCACCGGTAAAAGCCGGACAAGCCCCGGAACTGTTCATGGACCTTCTCGCCATCGACCCTGAGAAAATCATGCGTGCGCACCGCGGCGCCACCGTGTTTCAAAGAGACCGAAATGTTCTGCGCCGACCCGCCCCGCGCTTGCCAAACCGCGTCTGCTGCGAGTGCGACGGCGCCAAGGGCGCTTGCCCCAGCCGTCGCCAATCTGAGGGGGCTTTCTAGAACGGGTTCATCTCCACTATAGGAGACGCCGTCTACCGAATAGGGCGTGTTGACCGCCTTCAGAATGGATGCCGAGGCCGCGGCTGCCGATGTCATGCGACGGTCTCCCGCTCGGCGGCGATGAGCGCGCCGGAGATGGCATCCGCAGTATCGATGGCGAGCGGGCAGAGTTTCTTGCGCGCATCGGCGATCGACCATCCCGGCAGATAGGTAGGTAAATGAACCGCGGCGACCGGATTGCCGCGAACATCGACAATCGGAGCCGCGACAGAGATTTCCCGTTCGATCAGTTGACCGTGTGTGAGAACCACGCCGCGCTTTCGGGCTCGGACCACTTCGGACATGATCTTGTCCGGATCGGTCATCGTCTGCGGGCAAATCTTCTCCCTGGACGACCGTTCGACGATCGATGCCGCTTCGCTCTCGGGAAGTCGAGACAGGTATGCGATGCCCGTGGCCGTGCAGTAGATCGGCACGCGGCGGCCGGGCACCGTTGCCACGTACGCGGCCGACTGGTGCGGAATGCGGATGGCATAGATCATGTCCAAGCCCGTTGGCTCGGCGAGATTGACTGTCGTGTTGTAGACATCGCCCGCGGCGATGAGCCTTGGCATTGCAGCGGCGGCGAGGTCGCTATGCCGCAGATAAGCGAATGACAGTTCCATCAACCGCCGGGCCGGTCGGTATCGTCGGGTGATCGGGTCTTTTTCAAGGTAGCCCAGTTTGTGCAGGGTGTTGGCAAACCGCTGTGCGGCGCTTTTGTCGAGGCCGGTCTTCTCGGCGATTTCCGTGGTGCCCAGAGTGGCATGACTCTCGCCGAATGCGTTCAAGACCCGGAATCCCTTTTCGAGAGACCCGACGAACAAAGGACCGGGCGGGGGCGTCTGCTGAGATTTGTCCACTTGACGCAAGAAACGATTCCCCCCTAACCTAATTAAATAACGGTACGTCGTATTAAATAATAATTCAAGGCTAAAGCCTGATAGACGTGCTCGACGGGGAGACATTCAAGCATGAACGCGGTCGACATTTGTGAAGGGATGGACTCCTGACAGGATTCGTCGAACAATTCTTGCAACAGGGGTGTAATGAAGCGCCCCCGCTTCTGGCATGCGGAATGCCAATTCAAATCAGGGAGGTGCGAGCAAAATGATTCGCAAAATTCTGGCAACCACCGCGATTGTTGCGGCCACAGCTATTATGGCTGCGCCGGCTGCGATGGCGGGCAAAGCCAACGACACGTTGGTCTGGACCACCGACCGCGAGAACGCGGTTGCTGATCCGTACTACAACAACACTCGGGAACTGGTGATCATCGGCAACACGGTCTGGGATGGGCTGTTGTTCCGCGATCTGGATACTGGTGAGTTCAAGCCGCTTCTCGCGAAATCTTTCAATTGGGTCGATAACGTCACCATCGATTTCGAACTGCGCGACGACGTGAAGTTCCACGACGGGTCCACGTTTGGCCCTGAAGACGTTGTCTACACGGTCAAGCACGTTTCCAATAAGGATAACGGGGTTTTGACGTTCCGGAACGTGAGCTGGATGAAGGACGCCGAGCAAACGGGTCCGAACAGTGTGCGCATTCATCTGCACAAGCCGTTCCCGGCAGCGCTCGCCTATTTCGCGCAAGCGGTCTTCATGATGCCGGAAGGGCATTATGACGATGCGCCGACCGCGGCCGACGGCAAGAAAGACTACGGTGCCGTCGATCCGGTGGGTACGGGGCCGTACATGATCACCGAGGTTACCCCGGGCGATCGTATCGTCATGAAAAAGTACGACGGCTACATGCAAAATGGCCCGAAAGGCCAGCCGGCTATCGGTAATCTCGTTTTCCGCACCATTAAGGAAAGCAACACGCAAATTGCTGAACTGCTGACCGGCGGCGTCGACTGGATTTGGGACGTGCCGAAGGACCAAGCCGAGCAGTTGGGTGCATCAGGCCAAGCGACGGTCACAAACGCAAAGACCATGCGTGTCAGCTACATGACTTTCGATGTGAGCGGCGGTTCCGGCCAGAAGTACTTCTCCGACAAGCGCGTGCGTCAAGCTGTGGCACATGCGATCAACCGCCAGGCGATCGTCGACAACCTTGTTGGCCCGGCATCCGTTGTGATTCCGTCCGCATGCCACCCGGATCAGTTCGGCTGCGCCCAAGACGTGCCGACGTGGGACTACAATCCGGAAAAGGCTAAAGCGTTGTTGGCCGAGGCCGGTTATCCCGATGGCTTCACGTTCGATCTTTATGGCTATCGTCAGCGTGAATTCACGGAAGCCGTTATCGGCGATCTGGCCAAGGTCGGTATCCGCACCAATCTGAAATGGCTTCAGTACCGGGCCCTTCGCGACCTGATATGGAACGGTCAAACGCCGATCGCGCACATGACCTGGGGGTCCAACTCGATCCCCGACGTCTCAGCCATCACCAGTCACTTCTTCTCGGGTGGTCGGGACGACCCGGCAAAGGATCCGGAGGTCATTGCTGCGCTTGAAGTGGCTGACACCTCCACCGATATCCCCGTCCGCGAGGAAAACTACAAAAAGGCGCTGACGAAAATCTCGGCTGAGCTCTATTGGCTGCCGATGTTCACGTACGCCAAGTACTACGCCTATAACCCTGAGCTGGACTTCACGCCGACCCCGGATGAAATCCCGCGCTTCTATACGGCGAAGTGGAAGTAAGTCGAATGGTTGCCGGAGGAGTTGACGCTCCTCCGGCCTCCATCGCCGGCGTTCGTTAAATGATAAAGTTCCTGATCCGCCGTTTGAGCGTTGCTGTGCTGGCAGCTTTGACGGTGTCGCTGATCACGTTCTCGATGATTTATCTCTCGGGCGACCCGGCCGTGGCGCTTGCCGGAGAGACCGCGACCGAGGCGGATATCGAGTTGATTCGTGTCAATTACGGCTACGATCAGCCGATCATCGTTCAATACATCACTTGGCTTGGAAATGCGCTCACAGGCGATCTCGGCCGGTCTCACTACCTGAAGCAAGAAGTGGCGGACGTTATTTTCACGCGCCTCCCCGTCACCATGCAGTTGGGCGCAACCGCGCTGATGTTCGCCTTGTTGTTGGCGGTGCCTTTGGGCGTCTTGGCCGCCATGCGCCCCAACACCATTATCGATCGGATCGCACTGACCATCGCGATCATCGGCCAAGCCATGCCGAGCTTTTGGTTCGCCCTGGTTCTGATTTTCTGGTTTGGCATTCAATGGCGGCTCTTGCCCATCACGGGTACCGCCAGTTGGCTCAACTTCGTCATGCCCGCCGTTGTACTTGGCTATTATATCACGCCGGAAGTCATGCGTTTGACCCGCGCGGGCATGTTGGAGGTTCTGGCCTCGGATTATATTCGCACTGCGAAAGCGAAGGGGCTCCGGCCTGTGAGCGTATTGTTCAAGCACGCGCTTCGGAACGCGGTGATTCCCGTGGTGTCGCTGACTGCCGTGCAATTCGGCTTCATGCTCGGCGGCTCCATCGTCATCGAGACGATTTTTGCCATCAACGGTCTGGGTTTCCTCGCCTGGGAGACAATCCAGCGCGCGGACCTGCCGATGATGCAGGCGATCGTCTTGGTCCTCAGTTGCTTCTACATCTTCTTGACCTTGGTGGCGGATATCTTGAATGCGTATCTCGACCCGCGGATCCGGGTGACCTGACATGGCAGACACAACTTCCGTCATGACCTCATCGAAAGCGATGCCGAGCGCCGAGGAAATCTTGGAGCCATCGCCGTTCGCGAAGATGCGCAACAGGGTTATGGGCCACTACGGCATGACCATTGGCGGCACAATCCTGCTGGTGATCATTGCGGTGGCGTTTTTGGCGCCGTTTCTGGCACCGCACGATCCGCTGGGCCAGGAGCTCAGCCGCAAACTCATTCCGCCGATCTGGCATGACAGCCCGAAAGCGACATGGGTACATCCACTTGGCACGGACTTGTTTGGCCGCGATTACCTGTCACGGCTGATCTATGGGGCGCAGATTTCGTTGCTGATCGGGTTCTCGGCGATGCTGATTTCCGGCGTCATCGGGACCGTTATCGGTGTCGCCGCCGGTTACTTCGGCGGACGTGTCGATATGGTGGTGAACTTCATCATTACGACCCGTCTGTCTTTGCCTGTCGTGTTGGTTGCGCTCGCCGTGGTCAGCCTGGTCGGTAACTCGCTTTGGATCGTGATCTGGGTCTTGGGCTTGCTCATATGGGATCGGTTCGCCGTCGTCATGCGCAGTGCGACCATGCAGGTGCGGTCGTTGGATTATATCGCCGCGGCCCAGGCCATCGGATGCTCCACCTGGCGGATCGTGTTTCGCGAGATCATGCCGAACGTCGTCAACAACCTGATCATCATTGCGACCATCGAAATGGCGCATGCGATCTTGTTGGAGGCGGCGCTGTCGTTCTTGGGGCTTGGGGTGCAGCCACCGGCGCCCAGCTGGGGGCTCATGATCGCCGAAGGGAAGAATTTCATCTTCTTCCAACCATGGCTGATTGCCATCCCGGGCACCGCGCTTTTCATGCTTATTTTGGCGATCAATCTGTTGGGTGACGGTCTGCGGGACGTGAACGCACCGGAGAACAGAAATTGACCCCGATCCTCGAAGTCGAAAACCTGTCGATCGATATCCCTGTCTCAGCGGGGATGCTGCACCCGGTGCAACACCTGAATTTCTCGGTCGGGCGCGGCGAAACACTTTGCATCTTCGGCGAGTCCGGGTGCGGCAAGTCGCTGACGTCGTTGGCGCTGATGGACTTGCTGCCGTCGAAAGCTGTTCGGAGAGCGGAAAAATTGGCGCTCGATGGCGAAGATCTGATGACCGCCGGCGAAAGGCGTATGTCGGATATTCGCGGCAGCAAGATGTCGATGATCTTCCAAGAGCCCATGACGTCCTTGAACCCGTCCTACACCATCGGCAATCAGTTGATGGAGGCGTTGCTGCGCCACCGCAAGGTCACGCGCCAGGAAGCCCGTGACCGGGCGATCTTCCTGCTGGAAAAAGTCGGGATCACCGCCGCGGAGAGCCGCCTCGGACAATATCCGCACCAACTGTCCGGCGGGTTACGGCAGCGCGTGATGATCGCGATGGCGTTGATGTGCGGCCCGGAGTTGATCATCGCCGACGAACCGACGACGGCGTTGGACGTGACGATCCAGGCGCAAATCCTGTTGCTCCTGGCGGAGCTTCAAAAAGAGTTCAACATGGGGATGATCCTGATTACGCACGACCTGGGGGTGGTCGCAAGGGTCGCCGACCGGGTCGCCGTGATGTATGCCGGCGAGGTCGTTGAGACGGGGACAGCGGACGAAGTTTTCAACTCTCCGACGCACCCTTACACGCAAGGTCTGTTGGAGTGTATTCCCATCCCCGGAAAGACGGAGAGGGGTGCGCATCTCGGCTCTATCCCCGGGATCGTGCCGTCCCTGGTCGGGAAGCTGCAAGGCTGCCACTTCGCGGATCGCTGCACTTACGTCTCCGACACGTGCCACGCCGAGGATGTCGCGCTTCGACACGTGGCCGATAGCGGACATGTTTACCGGTGCGTGCTGAGCCCGGATCAGTGTGCCGCCAATTTCCAAAAGGGAGCGGCGTAATGTCCGAGACGGTGTTTGAAGCCAAGGACGTCACGAAGACGTTTATGATCTCCGCTGGCTTTTTCCGCGGTAAGCGGCCGCTGCACGCCGTCAACGGCGTCAACATGAAACTCGAGCGGGGTGAAGTTTTGGGCTTGGTTGGCGAGTCCGGCTGCGGCAAGTCGACCATGGCGAAGATGTTTTTGGGGCTTCTGCCGCCGACCTCCGGCGCGATTACCATAGAAGGCCAAGCCGTTACCGCCATGCCGCGCCTGGAGATGGCGCGCAAAGTGCAACCGATCTTTCAAGATCCATACTCCTCGCTCAATCCCCGCAAGACCATCGCCGACATCATCTCGTTACCCGTCCGCGTTCAGGGGGCGACGGACCCTGTCGAGCTGCGTCGCCGCGTCGAAGAGATGATGGACTTGGTGGGTCTTCCGCAACGTGTCTTTGGCAACTATCCGAACCAGTTGTCGGGCGGGCAACGTCAGCGGGTGGCGATTGCCCGGGCGCTGATCAACAAGCCTGAGGTGGTGATCTGCGACGAGCCGACCTCGGCGCTCGATGTGTCGGTTCAATCACAGATATTGAACCTGTTACAGGACCTGCGGGCCGAACTGAACCTGACATATATCCTGATCAGCCATAACCTCGCGGTTGTGGAGCACATGGCGACCCGCGTCGCCGTGATGTACCTCGGCCGCATCGTCGAAGAGAAAAGCACGGCGGACTTGTTCGATCGTCCGGAGCATCCGTATTCCGAAAGTCTGTTGGATTCGGTGCTAACGCCGGATCCCTCGTTGGGTGTCCCCGATACGCATCTGGGGGCAACCTATCCGAACCCGGTTGATCCCCCGTCCGGCTGCACGTTTCATCCGCGTTGCGCGAAAGTCATGGGGCACTGCTCGGCACAAAACCCGCCGCTGATCGAGCGCCCGAGCGGCCACGTGGAATGTCATCTCTATGCCCAGGATGGGCAAAAGGCCGCCTCATGAACGGACGGGAACAGGCAATCACCACGGCCCTCTCTTGGTTCGATGACGAGGATGACGGCTACTTCAAGACGTTGTCCGAGCGGGTAGCGGTGCCGACGGAAAGCCAAGAGCCGTCGCAGTTGCCCGAACTCTATCGCTATTTGAACGATTACATCGGCCCGGATTTCCAAGCGATGGGCTACGAGGTCAAAGTGTACGACAACCCGATTGAGGGGCAGGGGCCGGTTTTATTGGCGACCCGAACGGAAGACGAAAGCCTGCCGACCATTCTGGGTTACGGCCACGGCGACACCGTCCGTGGACAGGCGGAGCGTTGGACCGAAGGCGAAGGTCCCTGGGTCTTGGCCCGGGACGGCGACAAGGTCTATGGCCGGGGAACCGCCGACAACAAGGCCCAACACACCACGCACATGGGGGCGCTCAAGGCGGTGTTGGAGACCCGTGGTCATCTTGGGTTCAACTCCAAGTTCATGGTCGAAACCGGCGAGGAAAACGGCTCCAAAGGCTTGATCG
Source organism: Rhodospirillales bacterium (assembly GCA_965601835.1). GTDB lineage: Bacteria > Pseudomonadota > Alphaproteobacteria > Rhodospirillales > Casp-alpha2 > UBA4479. The sequence continues at coordinate 1,759,194 of OZ271842.1, read as the reverse complement.
ATCTGGTCGCGGCCGAAAAAGAGGCGTTCGCCGCCGATGCGTACTTTGCGTCTGATGGACCGCGTGTCGATCTCGCCAAACCGAACCTCAATCTCGGCAACCGAGGCTGCGTCAATTTCGATTTGTTGATCGAGGCGCGCGACGGTGGGCACCATTCGGGTAACTGGGGCGGGCTGCTGTCGAACCCGGGCATACAGCTATCGCATGCGCTGGCGACGATCGTCGATGCGCGTGGGCGGATTCTTGTGGATGGTTGGCTGCCAGGCCCGATCTCCAACTCCGTTCGCGAAGCGCTGAGCGGTGTCGGCCGCGAAGGTGGAGCCGATGCACCGGAAATCGACGAGAACTGGGGCGAGCCTGGCTTGACCAGTACCGAGAAGGTGTACGCCTGGAATAGCTTCGAGGTGCTGGCGTTCGTGACCGGTAACCCCGCAAACCCGGTCAACGCCATTCCGCCTCGGGCGCGGGCGAATTGTCAGCTGCGCTTCGTCGTCGGAACCGATCACAAGAATATCCGTAATAACTTGCGCAAACATCTGGATGCGCACGGGTTCGAGTACGTGCAGATCGTCGACCCGCCGCCCGGAAACGACGCCGTGTTCGCGGCAGCGCGCACCGCGCCTGACGATCCGTGGGCCGAGTGGATGCGGTCGGCGGTCGCCCGCAGCACCGGGGAGTTGCCGGTCATGGTGCCGAATTCAGGTGGTTCGATCTGCAACGATGTGTTTCAGGACGTCTTGGAAATCCCCTTCGTATGGATGCCGCTCAGCTACACTGGGTGTTCGCAGCACGCGCCGAACGAGCACATTCTGTGGTCGCTGACCCGCGAGGGCATGGAACTGGTGACCGGCGTCTACTGGGATTTGGGGGACGAGGCGACCGCATGGAGACCGTAAGTAGAGAGCAATCCTTGGACGCCATCGATGCGTATTTCGAGGCGGATGCTTTCCGCGAGGATCTTGCACGCCGGGTCGCTTACCGGACCGAGAGCCCGGAGCCGGACCGTCGACCGGATTTGTACCAATACCTTGAAGAGGAAATGACGCCGTACCTGGCCGACCTCGGTTTCGACTGCGTGATCCACGAGAATCCGCGGTCGGACGGTGGCCCTTTCCTCGTTGCGCATCGGGTCGAGGGGGACGATCTGCCCACTGTCATGACCTACGGTCACGGCGATGTCGTCCGTGGGTATGACGATCAATGGCGAGAGGGGCTCAATCCGTGGGTCCTGACCGAGGACGGCGGCAAGTGGTACGGCCGCGGCACTGCGGATAACAAGGCGCAGCACACGATCAATCTTGCGGCCTTAAAGACCGTGCTGGAAAAGCGTGGCCGCCTTGGGTTCAACGTAGTGGCGCTGATCGAGACCGGGGAAGAATGTGGTTCGCCGGGCCTCAAGGATTTCTGCGCCACGAACAAGGACTTGTTCAAGGCTGACGTCTTCATTGCGTCGGACGGCCCACGGTTACGACCCGAAACGCCGACCGTCTTCATGGGCTCGCGCGGCGTCTTTAATTTCTCAATGACCATCGACCTTCGCGAGGGCGGGCATCATTCCGGGAACTGGGGCGGCTTGCTGGCCAACCCGGGGATTATGCTGTCGCATGCTTTGGCCACCATCACCGACGCCAAGGGAAAGATTCTGATCGAGGATTGGCGGCCGGATCCCATGTCGAACTCTGTCCGTGCCGCGATCGCCAAGCTCAAGGTTGGCGGCGGTGACGATGCGCCTGACATCGACGAAGATTGGGGCGAGCCCGGCTTGACGCCGGAGGAAAAGGTCTTCGGCTCGAACACCTTCGAAATCCGCGCTTTCACCTGTGGAAATCCGCGCAATCCGGTCAATGCGATACCGCCCAAGGCGACCGCGTACGGACACATCCGCTATGTCGCCGGGACGGATCCTACCAAGCTCATGCCTGCCCTACGGGCGCATTTGGACGCACAGGGCTTCGATATGGTCGCGTTGGATCAGGAGCGCGACTACATGAACGCGACCCGGCTCGATCCCGATCACCCTTGGGCGAAGTGGGCGATCACATCGCTTGAAGCGACGACCGAGAAAGACGTGGCGGTGCTACCCAATCTCGGCGGCACGTTGCCCAACGACGTCTTTGCCGAAGTCCTTGGTTTGCCGACGATTTGGATTCCGCATTCCTATACGGGGTGCTCCCAGCATGCGCCGAATGAGCATGTATTGCCCGAGATTTGCGCCGAAGGGCTGCGGATGATGACCGGGCTGTGGTGGGATTTGGGGGACGGCAAGACGCCGTTTGGCGCATGAGCGACCTTTGTGATCTGACGGCGATTGAGTTGCGCCGGCTCATCGGCCGCAAAGAGATCTCGCCGGTCGACCTCTTGGAAAGCTGCATCGCTCGGATCGAGGCCGTCGACCCGACCGTCAATGCGATGGTCACGCGATGCTTCGATCGCGCACGCGACGAGGCAAAAGCCGCAGAGGCGTCGGTCTTGGACGGTGATGAACTTGGCCTGCTCCATGGTCTCCCCATCGGGATCAAGGATCTGGAAGCAACCGAAGATGTCGTCACGACCTACGGTTCAAAACTTTATGCGGACAATGTCCCCGATGCCGACCAAGGTTCCGTGTCGCGCGTGCGGGGCGAAGGCGCGATTGTCGTCGGTAAGACCAACACACCCGAGTTCGGCGCAGGGGCCAACACGCGAAATCTCGTTTTCGGCGCGACGGGCAACCCATTCGACCCGGAAAAGACATGCGCCGGGTCGTCTGGGGGGTCAGCGGTGGCGCTTGCGACCGGGATGGTCCCGATTGCAAGTGGATCCGATTACGGCGGCAGCTTGCGGACCCCAGCGGGGTATTGCGGTGTTGTGGGCTTTCGTCCGTCCGCCGGTGTCGTGCCCTCGGAGAGCAAACCCGCGGGCCTGTTACCGTTTTCGGTCTTGGGCCCCATGGGCCGGACTGTCGCCGATACTGCGTTGTTGTTGAGCGCGCAAACGGCGGTCGATCTGCGCGACCCTTTCTCGTCGGGACTTGATGTGTCGCTCCTTGATCCGCTGATTGAGGCAGATTTGGGGTCGGTCCGGGTGGCGATGTCTTCGGATCTTGGCGTGTGTCCCGTTTCCGAAGCGAACCGGAGTCTGTTTGCCGAGCGTACCAAACTGTTCCGCCATGTTTTTGCCGAAGCGCAGGACCGCGATCCGAGTTTCAACGGTGTACACGAGTGTTTCGAGGTGCTGCGCGGGGTTGCGTTCGTCGCGTCCCATGGCGAGAGGGTGAAAACAAGACGGGACGATTTGAGCCCAAATGTCGTCGACAACGTGGACCGTGGATTGACCTTCGATCTGGAAGCGGTGGCCAAGGCGAACGTTGCGCAGACGACCATCGCCCGTGATTGGCTGGCGCTCTTCGAGGAGGTGGACGCGGTCATATGTCCCGCGGCCTCCGTAACGCCGTTTCTGCACGCCGAGTGGTATGTGCGCGAGATCGACGGGGTTGAGATGCCCACCTATATGCGCTGGCTTGCCCTGTCCTATGCGCCAACGATGGCCGGTGCGTGCGGATGCGTTTTGCCGTGCGGTATTGATGCCGGCGGAATGCCTTTCGGCATTCAAGTTCTTGGCCCGCCGGGAGGCGATCGGCGCGTTCTGGAGATCGCGATGGCACTGGAAGGCGTCCTCGGGGGCATTGCGGAAACAGCACGTCCGCTACCGGACATCTCGTCGCTCGTTCAAAACTAGGTCTACCGCAACATGAAAATTTTCACCGCGTGTCTCGGAACGGAAACCCATACCGGTGCGCCACTGCCGACCGACTTAAACGCTTTTGAAACCTCGCATCTGGTGCGAAACGGAGAGCATGGCGACGTGCCGCACATGATGGGTGTGCCGCTGGTGCTTTGGCGGGAGCGGGCACAGGCGAAGGGATGGACGGTCGTAGAGAGCTTGTCCGCGTTTGCGACGCCGTCCGGACCGACGGTCAAGAAAGTCTACGAGGATTTACGCGACGAGATTCTTAGTGATCTGGACGCCGCGCTGCCGGTGGATGGCGTGATGCTCAGTCTCCACGGGGCCATGGTCGCGGATGAATATGATGACTGCGAAGACGATCTCACGCATCGCATTCGAGAACGGGTCGGCCCCGAAGTGCCCATCTGCGTCGAGTTTGATCTGCACTGCCATCTGACCCGCCAGTTCATCGACGATATCACTGCAATCGTCATTTATAAGGAATATCCCCATACCGACGCCCGTGAGCGCGCCGAAGAGGTCTGGGCCATCATGGAAGGAACGTTGGAAGGCCGGTTGAGCCCAGTGATCAGTACTTTCGACTGTCGGATGATCGGCTGCTATCACACGACCCGCGAGCCCATGCGCTCATTCGTTGACCGGATGAGTGCCTTGGAGGGAAAGGACGATGTCCTGTCCATTTCGCTCGGTCACGGGTTCCCCTGGGGCGATGTTCCAGCCGAGGGGACGCGGGTCGTGGTCGTGACCGACGGCAACAAGGCGCACGGAGATCTGCTCGCGGAGAAACTCGGCCGAGAGTTGTGGGACCTGCGCGATCAGATCACGCCGCAATACGTCGACGTCGAAACGGCGGTCACCGACGCCTTATCGGAAGAAACTGGTCCTGTAGTGATCGCTGACATGTCGGACAATCCGGGCGGTGGTGGGCCCGGTGACAGCACGTTCATTGTGCGCCGTATGCTGGAGCGCGGTATCGGCATGGCGGCCGTCGGCGGCATTTGGGACCCGGTCGCGACCGGTATTTGCGTCGGCGCCGGCGTCGGCGCGAAATTCAAGCTTCGTCTCGGTGGCAAGACGGGGCCTACTTCGGGTGACCCGCTCGATCTGATGGTCGACGTAAAGAACGTGATCCGTGATTGCTACGTCGAAGGCCTTTCAGGTTCACGCCGATACATCGGTGATGCCGTCTGGATACATGCTGAAGGCATCGATATCGTGGTTCATGCCGCCAGGTCCCAGAATGTTTCGCCGGGGTTCTTCGAGACCTTTGGCATCGATCCCCTGAAACAACGCATTCTGGTCGTCAAGTCGATGCAGCATTTCTACGCAGCGTACCAGGAGATTGCGTCGAAGATTATCTATTGTGCGGCGCCTGGGACCATCGAGTGGGATATGACCAAGTTGCCGCATACCAAGATCGCGCGGCCGGTTTGGCCGATCGATGACGATCCGTGGGCGGGTAATGAACCTAGGCCTTGGTAACGACTAGATCGGTAGTCGAATCCGGACGCGCAGCCCGCCCATCGGCGAGTCTTCAAGCGTGATTCCCCCACCATGGCTGCGGACGCTGTCGAGTACGATGCTGAGGCCAAGGCCGACGCCACCGGTGCCGGGGTTGCGGGAAGACTCCAGTCTATAAAATGGGCGGAAGACTTCTTCGCGCTGGTCTTCGGGGATGCCGGGACCGTCATCATCGATGACGACCTCGATCCCGTCGCCGCGCACCCCGGCACGGATTGAAATGTGCTCCGCGAACCGCATCGCGTTTTCGACGAGATTTGTGATACATCGCTTGAAACTGTTGGGGCGCAGTGTCACGTCGATCCGCCCTTCGGTATGTAAATCGATGCGCGCATCGTGGCGGCGGGCTTGTTCAGCAACCTCATGCAGCAAAGCCGAGAGATCCGTCGGGATGGGCGTTTCGCCGCCCTCGCCACGGGCGAACGCCAAGTACCCATCCAACATCCGCTCCATTTCCGAGATATCTTCTTTGAGCTTCTCGTGGTCCTCGTCCTTACCGAGCATTTCCAGTTGCAGCTTCATGCGGGTCAATGGTGTGCGGATGTCGTGCGAGACGCCCGAGAGCATATCCGTGCGTTGCGATATCTGCCGCTGGATGCGGTCGCGCATGGCCATGAACGCAGCGGCAGCTTGGCGAACCTCGGTCGCCCCCTCCGGTTTGAAAAAATCGCCGTCGCGGCCTTTTCCGAAATCGTCCGCGGCGGTGGCGAGGCGCCGAATGGGTTTCACCTGATTGCGCATGAACGCCATTGCGACCGCGAATAGGATCAACGACGTGCCGATCATCCAAATTACGAAGACGTAGGTCGTGGAGCTGAACAACCTTTTGCGTGTCGTCTCGATCGCCAAGACACCATCGACCAATTGGATCTCGAACCGAACGTTGTCCTCCGTGCTTTCCGTATCGATGACGAAGGGCTTGTTGACATAGGAAATCAGCGCGTCGGTCAATGACACCTCCAACAACCCGCGTGGCGGACGTGGTTCGTTGGGGAGAATGCGGTCCTTCTCGAACCGTACATCGAACTCCATGTGTCGATCGGCCATTTCGAATATCCAAAACCGGTTTTCCGGTTCCGGGTATTGCCTCATCAATGAAATGATCATCGCCGCATCGCCAGCGACCGATCGTGCGAGGCGTTCCGTCACCTTATCCCAGTGGCTTTCGAAAAAGATCAGTGCCGCCACGACTTGCAATAATATCAATGGTGAGACGATGATCAGCAGAGACCGCCCAAGCAACGATTTGGGCAGAAACCGTTTGATGCGGAGGCTCAGTGGTTGTCCGGCCATAATACGTAGCCTTGTCCGCGCACAGTCTTGAGGTAACGCGGCGCACGCGGGTCTTTTTCGATCTTGCGACGGATGCGGGTTACTTGAACGTCGATCGCTCGGCTGCCACCGGCGTCTGTTTGCTCCGCGAGGTCGTCGCGGCTCAATACCTTTCCAGGGTTGGTGGCAAGTGTACGCAACAACGTAATTTCCACCTCGGTTAGGTGAATTCGCCGTCCGCGCCGCTGCATTTCGCCACGTGCTGGATCAAACATGGCGTCGCCCAGGCGTATCTCGGTAACCATCGGTTGCGACGGGGACGCGCGTTTCAAGATATTGTGCAGACGCAACACCAATTCGCGAGGCTCGAATGGTTTCGTGAGGTAATCATCACTCCCGGTTTCGAGGCCGCGGATTCGGTCTTCAGTTTCGCTCATCGCCGTCAGCATCAGAATTGGCGTGTCATCGGTTGTCCGAAGTTTTTCGGCGAATTCCAGTCCGGTTTCACCTGGCATCATTACGTCGAGAACAATGACGTCGAAGGCGAGGCCTTGCATCAGGCGCCGCGCCTCGGCTGCATCGCGGGCCGCGGCCACCATGAAACCGTTGTCCCCGAGGAATTTCGCCAGCAGGTCACGTAATCGGTCATCATCGTCAACGACGAGGACATGGGGCATGTTCTCGGCGGCGAGGGCAGTTTCCGTCATCGCGTCATGATACCGTGTAAGGGCCTCGAAATGCTAGCGGCGCCCACCGGTTGCTTGGCTTGACCGTTGTGCCACACGGCTCCGGTCCTCTTCATTGATGATGCTCCGCAAGACGGTCCGAAAACCGGCGACGGCGTCGGCACCGCCTTCCTGAAAGGCCGCCGCGACCCGCGCGCTCTGTTTCGCAGTGAGTTCGTGTTCCAATGATCGCCCCCGTTGCGTCAGTTGCAAGCGCCGGCGACGTCTATCGTTGGCGTCGGTTTGTTGCTCGACGAAGCCGTCCTCGACCAACTGGCTTAGGACCCGGGACAGGCTCTGTTTGGTGATTTTGAGGATCTGCAAGAGCTCGCCCACGGTGATCCCTTGATGCGCGCCCACGAAATAAATGATCCGGTGATGGGCGCGGCCGAAGCCATACGCCTCAAGTACTTCGTCCGCTTCACCCGTGAAATCGCGATAGGCAAAGAACATCAGTTCGATGGCCTCGCGGAGATCCTCGTCTCTGAGAAACAACGGGTTTACGCGAGGGCGGCCGCGGGTCTGTGGATCGGACATCTGGCCTTCATACGGGCCTTGCGGAGGCATGTCCAGATAGGACCGAAATGGGACGGAAAAAAATGGGTCAGCAATGTTGACATATATTCGGAAACACACTAAAACACGCAACATCCAAGTTATTCGCGAGTCAGATACGAAAGAATATTACAATGCCTGCTCCAAGCTTCGCAGACCACGATGGTAAAATTTGGTTCAACGGCGACTTGATCGATTGGAAAGACGCCAATGTGCACGTCCTCACCCATGGTTTGCACTACGCTTCATCGGTATTCGAGGGAGAGCGAATGTATGACGGAGGTATCTTCAAACTTCGCGAACACACCGAGCGCTTGTTCTTTTCGGCGAAGGAACTGGGGTTTGATATTCCCTTCACCCTCGACGAAATCGATGCGGCATCGGTGCAGGCCTGTGAGGTAAACGGGATCACGGATGGCTATGTGCGCCCCGTGGCGTGGCGCGGCAGCGAGATGATGGGTGTGTCGGCACAGTCCAATAAGATCAATGTGGCGATCGCGGCGTGGGAATGGCCGTCGTATTTCTCGCCGGAGGCGCGCATGAAAGGGATCAGCCTGCAACTCTCGAAATGGAAGCGGCCCAGTCCCGAAACCGAACCCGTTCATGCGAAAGCGGCGGGTCTTTATATGATATGCACATTATCGAAACACACTGCCGAAGCCGACGGTCACCAGGACGCTTTGATGCTGGATTGGCGCGGCCAAGTTGCCGAGGCGACCGGGGCCAATGTCTTTTTCCTGATGCCGGACGGCAAGTTGCATACGCCGACGCCGGACTGTTTCTTGGACGGCATCACCCGCCGCACGGTTATCGATCTCGCGCGTCAGCGTGGCATCGACGTGGTGGAACGGGCGATCATGCCGGAGGAAATGGATGCCGCGAGCGAGTGTTTCCTCACCGGCACGGCGGCGGAAGTGACGCCGGTCGGCCGAATCGTCGGGCCCGAGTTCGAGTACACGTTCACGCCGGGCGACGTGTCGCGTTGGATGATGGACGATTACGACGCGCTCGTCGGCAAGAAGCCCGCGGCGGAAGCCGCCGCTTAAGCTGCCGACATCCGGTTTCGACATCGACCTCGAGGCGTTCGTTGCGGCGCAGGATGATGTCTGGCCGCGCGTCCTTTCGGAACTTACCGCTGGCCGGAAGCAAACGCACTGGATGTGGTTTGTTTTTCCGCAAATCGCAGGTCTCGGCGTCAGTCCGGCTGCAGTACGCTATGCGATTCCGAATATAGACGTCGCAACGCTTTATCTACGCCACGATGTACTGGGTCCGCGGCTGATCGATGCGACGACATGCGTCCTTACGCATAGAGGTATCGCCGCCGAGGCCATATTTGGGGCGGTCGATGCGATGAAGTTTCGCTCGTCGATGACGCTATTCTCGGCGGTGCCCAATTCGGCAATTGCTTTCCGCACCGCGTTGCAGGCGTTTTACGACGGGGCTGAAGATGACAGGACTCTAAAGATACTGAGTAATCAGAAGTGATCTTTACGCCGACGGGTTTCGGCGAAGACCTCGACCACGTCGGCACCGAGCATCCCAAGGGTTTCCTGCAAATCAGGGCTGTCGGGCCTTAGGAATGGGTTGGTGGCGCGCTCTTGTCCCAAGGTCGAGGGGACGGTCGGGATGCCCTTGGCGCGTTTGTCGTCGACTTCGCGCATCAGTGCCTGCAACGCCGCATTTTGCGGCTCCACGGTCAGTGCGAAACGACCGTTGGCTTGTGTGTATTCGTGTGCGCAATAAACCCGTGTTTGATCGGGCAGAGCATCGAACTTCGAGAGCGAGTTCACCATCTGCGCCGGCGTCCCCTCGAACAGACGTCCGCAGCCCATGACAAACAACGTATCGCCGCAAAACAGCGCATCTGATCCGTCGAACCAATAGGCGATGTGCCCGCGCGTATGTCCTGGCACGTCAAACACCTGCGCCGTTGCGTTGCCGAGATCGTAGGTCTCCCCGTCACCGACCTCGATATCGATCCCGGGAATACGTTCCCGGTCGGCCCGCGGTCCGACAATGGTGCAGCCCGTCTTATCCTTGAGTTGGAGATTGCCGCCGGTGTGATCGGCGTGGTGGTGCGTATTCAGGATGTGGGTCAGCGTCCAGCCGGCCTCGGCTAAGGCATCCAACACGGGATCGACGACGGCTGGGTCTACCACTGCGGTTTGTTCCGTTTCCGGACACCGCGCGAGATAAACGTAATTGTCGTTGAGGACTGGGATCTGCTTGATCTCGAGTTGGCTCATCGCCGTCTCCTAAAGCGAAAAGACCTCGCTACGCGCGAGGTCTGGATTTCCGCGCCATACTTGCCGGTGCGATTACAGGTTCTGTTCAATCCATTGCACCAGTTGGCTTTTCGGCAGTGCGCCCACTTTGGTGTCGGCGACTTCGCCGTTCTTGAAAAGCATAAGCGTTGGAATGCCGCGGACGCCATAAGTGCTCGGCGTTTGCGGGTTTTCGTCGATGTTGATCTTGGCGATTGTGACCTTGCCGTCCATTTCGCTGGAGATTTCCTCAAGCGCGGGCGCGATCTGTTTGCACGGACCGCACCATTCGGCCCAGAAATCTACGACTACCGGGCCCGATGCAGACAGAACATCGGACTCGAACGAGGTGTCGGTAACTTGTTTCGTCATGGGGATCCCCTCCGAATGCGTGATGGCGACCGTGAAACGGGCCGCGAAATAAGCTCTGATATCTTCCTCAAAATCTAGGTAGACACTGAAACGCCGTCAAGGCGCGTAGGCGTTCAGAAGTTGGTCCGGCAATTCCATCCACCTTGGCCCGTCGGTCCACAATAGCACCGCGCGGATACGTTTGCCCGGGTGAACCGCCGTGAGTGCGGCGCGGTACATGGCCATCTGCCTGAGATACGCTGGAGCTACGTCGGCGGGATCGGCCGGTGGCGGCCGATTCGTCTTGTAGTCAATCACTGTCACGATGTCGGTGCCGATCACCAACCGATCGATCTGGCCTGCAATCACCCGTTGCCCGTCCACCGTCGCCACAGTGCCGACAATTGGGGTCTCCGCCAACGAATGTGGACCGAAAGCCTGCTCCAGCTCTGGGGCCTCGAGAATGGCCATCGTCTCGTCCAGCAACGCCGACTGGGCGTCAGTTGCAAGGCCATGCGCGCCTTGTGCGAGGTAGCTGGCCGCCGCACCGCGCCGGCGGTCCGCGGGGAGGTCGGGTAGGGTCTGCAACAAGGCGTGGATCAAGCGGCCTCGCTTAAACCGGCTCAGGTCATCTGCCACCAGCGGTTGGTGTACAGGGGGCTCTTCGTCGTCTGGACGCGACGGGCTCAATGGGCGGGGCGGTGACGGTTCGGGTGCGGGCGGACGCATCGACCACGTCGGCAACGTGGTGCTCTTTAGGCCTGCCGAAACGGTTTCGGGCAGCCGCCCATCGGGCGCCGCCGTTTGCGATTCACGAAACGCGAGATCGCTATCTTCCGATCGTGTCTCGAAATCGCCCAGCGCTGCATCGACCATGTCGTACCAAGAGACGACATTCGCCGGCCGGCGCCCCGTGAAACCGGCGACGATCAATCGGTCCTTGGCCCGGGTCATCGCAACGTAGAGAAGTCGGCGGTATTCCTCCAATGCGGTCTCTCGAGCCTGGGCCTTGGCCGTGCGAATGTCGTCGGTCTCGTTATCCGCGAATCCGGACCAAAGGGGTACAGAGCCGTCACCCAACCAATGCACTTGGCGGTCCGCCTGCGCCGACGGCACCGTGCAGGCATCAGCGATGAACACGATCTCCGACTGCAGACCCTTCGCACCGTGTACCGTCATGACACGGACTTCGTTCCGCCCTTGCTCCAAGTCGCGTTTGATCTCCGCCGCCCCTGTTTCCATCCAATGCAAGAAACCCTCCAGAGACGGAACATGATCGCGTTCGAAATCCAGCGCAGCGGAGAGAAAATCGTCGATTGGATCACCCGCTTCGGGTCCGAGATTACCGAGCAACGCGCAGCGCCCGTTCTCGGCGTTCAGGATTTGCGAATAAAACTCGAAAGGAGGCTGGAAGTCCGCCCGCTGCCGCCACGCCGTGATCGTCTCCGCAATCTCGCGGTAACGTTGATTGTCTTGCGCTTTGGCCGTCAGTGCCGCCATCAGGGTTCCGCTGCGATCGTGCGCAAGATCAAAAAGCTCCTCCTCGTCCAGGCCGAGAAACGGGCCCTTCAGCACGACACCGGTGTTCAAATCGTCCTCGGGCAACAGTGCCAACCGCCCGAGTGCGATCAAATCCTGAATCGCGAGTTGATCGGGGAGGATCATCCGGTCACGACCGGAGACGGGGATGTTGCGGTCTTTCAGCTTGGCGACCATCAGTTCCGCGAAACGCCGTCGTTTTTGCACCAGTATCAATACGTCACCAGGACGGATCGCCCGGCCTTGTGCGGGCAATTCCGCTCCATCCTTCAGCCAACAGTCGATCGTGTCGGCGATCCGCGTTGCAACGCGGTCTTCCGGGCTTTCGGTGGAAATACGGTCCAGCGGCGCATCCCAAGGCTCTTCGCCACGGTCTTCGTCATGTGGCTCTTCTTTGGACCACAAAATGACCTCGCCCGATTGTCCCGTCCGCGCCGACACATGCCGAACCGGGTGTCCGTCGAAACTCAAGCCACGGATGGCATCATCGGTTTCGAAGACTTTGTCGACGACCCTGAGGATCGCAGGCGCGGAGCGGAAGCTTTCCGCCATTTCAACGGGGCGCCAAGTTTGTTCAATGGCCGTCACGCGCTCGGCGAAGCGCTCGCGAATGGTTCCGAACATCGCGGGATCGGCCCCCTGGAAGCTATAGATGGACTGCTTCTCGTCACCGACGGCAAACATAGTACGCGGGCGCGGGGCGTCTTCTTCGTACCGTCCGGCGCCGCTGAAGAAGTCCGAGGCAACCTCCTCGATCACCCGCCACTGGTCGGGGCTTGTGTCCTGCGCCTCGTCGACGAGTACGTGTTCGATCCCACCATCCAGCTTGTAGTGCACCCAGCTGACGCCGCCCGGGCTGGCCAATAGCCACGAGGCCCGTTCGATCAGATCGTCATAGTCGAGGCGACCGCGCCGGGTTTTGATCCCCTCATATGCGTCGGTCAGAGCTGCGCCGACATGGATCAGGGCGCGAGACGCATGGGCGGTGTTCAATCGCCGGATGGTCTCAATTACCTCGAGGCACAGAGTTGCCCCCGCATGGGCAATGTCGAGCGAACCGTCATCATGGGCAAGCGCGCCTTTGGACATCAACGTGCGATCCGCCTTCACCGCCCCCGCTTTGGTCAGGAATAAATCCTGGAAACCTTCCTGCCACTCGAGCGCGCGGTGTTCCGGTTCCAAGTCGAGCCATGCGGACAGCTTTTCGGACGCTGAGACGTTGGTGGCACTGCCATGCGACCATGCATCGGCGAGCCGGCGCAGATCGGCCTCGGCTTCTGTGGAAAGGGAGCAAGCGCTCCTGAGCACGCTGTCGTGGGTCATATCCAGCGGCACATTCAGATGCTGAAACACGGCGTCGATCAAACCGTCGACCCCGTCATGGCGCTTCAGCGCCGCCCTAAAATCTCCGCGAACGGTATCGAGTTCCCGCATCAATTCGGCGAATCGGGTCTCATCCACGAGCTTGGCCATTTCACGCAATGCGTCGGCGAGACCGGTACCGCGTCCATCGCCGGCCGCAAGCATCCGATCGCGAGCCTCGCGCTGCAGTTCGCGTTGATCCCGTTCATCCATCACCCGAAAATCGGGCGAGACCCGGGCCTCGAGAGGGAACCGCCCGAGAAGCGACTCGCAAAATGAATGGATCGTTCGAATACGAAGCCCCTCGGGTGCATCGAGGGTTGCCGCGAACAAGCGCCTGGCATTGCGCAGCATATCGTCATCGACGGCGGTCTCGCCCAGCGCGCTCAGCTCCTCGCGCAGATGATGGTCGTCCATGGCCGACCATTGGCTGAGAAGGTCCGATAGCCGGTTTGCCATTTCCGCCGCGGCGGCCTTGGTGAACGTCAGGCACAAGATTCGCTCCGGCGCGACACCGCTCAGCAACAGGCGCGAGATTCTGTCGACCAAGACGCCGGTCTTGCCCGTTCCCGCGTTCGCAGACACCCACACAGACGCATCCGGTTGCGCCGCGGTCACTTGATTGCTGGTCCGTTTCCGAACAGCGATGCGGATGGGCTCACTCATTCCGCATCGCCTCCGGGGAGTCCCCAAGCACCGACCCGCGCCAAGTGATCATAGTCGCCGAAACGGTTCTCGAACTGCGGTCGCGGCCGGGAGAGATATGGGGTCGCGGGGTCGGCGAATTTTACGATCAGCCGACGAACACCGGACAAGGTGTGCTCGACAACCTCGGAAACATCGAGCTTAAGTGGCAGAGCGCTGCCCGCCTGCCGACCGCCGGACAAATGAACGTAGATCAGCTGCGCCATCCGGTCTTGCGGCACGTTTTCGAAACCGCCCGCGGCGGCGATCGCGGCTTCCAGGGGGAGTTGCGGGCTCAGACCGCTTGCGACCTGCTTCGCCGACGGAGGCTGCCCCGTCTTATAGTCGAGGATGGCGAGGCCGAGGTCCGGACGGAAGTCGATCCGATCGGGTTTCGCGAAGATCTCGAACCCTCCGTCGACGGCATCGATTCTGAGGGCGCCAAACCGTTCGCTCAAGACCACTTGCCAGCCCGCCTCCTGTCGGTCGCGCTGCCACGCGACGAACCAGTCGGCGATACGTTCGAATCGAGGCCACCAGAAGGCGCGCACACCAGGGCGCGCCAGATGTCCGGCAAAAGCACGTCGGCCGACGTCCAACAGGCGGGCGAGGGCATCGTCTGGCAATTGATCGGGGTGCATTTGGATGAAGTCATCCAATGCTTGATGAATGATGATCCCACGGTCGGCGGCGCTTGGCTCGGCATCGAGAGGCTCCAGCACGGGGAGTTTCAGTATATGCCGCGCATACACGGCGTAGGGATCGCGGATCAATGTCTCAATCTGGGTCGCGGAAAGCCGGTTCGGCCGCGCAGCGAGAGGCGGCGTCGGCCGGGGCTCTGGCTGCGGCCGATGAAGTGTGCCGTCCAATGCGTCGGACCACGCCAGCCAATCGTTTTCGCGGTCCGCCAAAGCATCTGGGCACGCCGCCCGTTTCAGAAGATTGTCAATGCGCATCAGCCAACGTGACGGCACGGTCGGTGTGCCGGCGACCCGGTCGGCGCGGGTCAGATAAACCTGGGGTGCCGAGAAAGCCTGCTGAAAATCGTGCGCCGTCAAACCGGTCCGTCGTTCCGGCATTTCAAGACCGATCCGCTGCATCATCGGTCGGCTCATCCAGGGGTTGGTCTCCGGCGCCGGCGGCCAGGTCCCCTCGTTAAGCCCGCCGAGGACCACCACATCCGCATGTTGCAGCCGCGCTTCCAACAAGCCCCAGATAAACAGCCGTGGATGTGCGCCGAAACGGGGGCGGACAACCCGACCTGCCATCATCCGTTCGAACACGCCCGCGTACGCGCCCGTGGGGAGCACATCAAGTGCGGCGAAGGCGTCGTCCATTTCGTTAATCAAAGTGGCTGCCGCGTCGCCGGCGTCGCCAGCCCAAAGGCGATCTGCGCCCGAGGTTTCCGCCGTTGCCGCCAAACGCTGTGCAGCATCGACATGTGACGAGAGGAGATCTTGAGCGGCGGCGGAATCCGAGCGTAGCAGGCCGGCAAACGGCCCAATTGCGTCTTTGAGGATACCGAGCAACGGTTCCAACTGTTTGTGGACACCATTGCCGGCCACGGCCTCGGAGAGGCCGTCTAATCCTGGGCCGGGGCGGGGACCCCGCAGAACGTGCTTGTCGAGGCGTCTCACAAGGCTCCGGAAATCGGCCGTTTCCATACCGCCGGCCGCAAGGGGGTGTTTCAGGAGTGCCAGAAGCGGTACCGGCGCGAAATTCTGCGTTGTGGCGTCGGCGATTAGTCTGAGGAAGCTGCCCGGCGGCGTTCCGGCAAGCGGCAGGCCTGCCGAATCATCGATGTCGATATGCCACCGCTGCAGCGCCGCGGCGACGCGCCGCGCCAAAGCACGGTCCGGCGTGATCAATGCACAGGTCGCCGCGGGAGTTTCTAACGTCCTGCGCATGATCAACGCGATGACATTGGCTTCCTCTCTGGGACCGGGACAATCAACACGCCGCACAGTGCGGAGCGCTTTCTCGACGTCATTTGATTGCAAAGGCGGAAGGGCCGGAGCCTCGGCGGGTCGCAGTGCTGCGGACAAGAATGCGGCGCGCGCCGACGTCGAAGAGGTTTCCGGGGTCAAATCTTGCACATGCTGGCGCTCCACGCCCAAGCGCATCAGAAGTTGCCGCATGCCATACTGCGCATGACTGGGCGACAAAGCGGACCAGCTCTCCTCATCCATTGCCTGATCAAGGCCTGGGAGCACGACCGCACCGCATGGCAGATCGGCAACCACGGACAGCAATTCGGCGGTTGCCGGGATAGAGCCAGTCGAGCCCGCGGCGATAACCGGGGATGACGGCCGTTGACGCCGCCAGAGGGCTGCTTGCTGTCGCAATAGCGCGTTCCGGCGTTGGGCTGGATCCACCGAGCCTTCGGCCGCAAGAATGCGCGGCCAATGATCGATCAAGATTTCCAGGAATTGCAGGACGTCGTGCCAGTGCGCGGCATAGTCCTCCTTCACCAACGTTCGCAGGGATTGAGGATCGCGATCTTCGGTGACGAGGCGATCGAGGAGCTTGGCGAGTTCTAACGCCAGGCCAATCGCCTGTTCGGGTTGAAAGCGATGTGTCGGCATCGCCATGATGGTTCGCGCGAGCAGCGCCAAGCGGCGCAGCCCCGGGATCGTTGGGGGCAGGTCGGTATCGAGACCGCCGGCATCCGCCAGTCCGGCCTCAGTGATCGCAAGTTCTTCCTCGTCGACGTCGCCGATCGGGATAACGCGCGGCAGTATCATGGCGCGACCTTCGCTTTGCCGCAAAAATGCTTCGGCGAGAGCGCGGCCGGCACGACGGGTCGGCAACAGGACTCGCATTTCCGCCAGTCCCATGGGATTGCCGTCCGCGACGCGAATGAGGTGTGTGGCCAGAGTGTCGAGGAAATGCGCGCCGCTGGCGATGGAGTAGACCCGTGGCGACGCGCGCTCGAACATCTGTGTCAGCGTTTCTTTTCGCCGGCGTAGGCTTCGTGAAGAAATGCCTCCGCAAACTCGAGCGATTGCGGGGTGCCGATATGGAACCACTCGCCATCGTGTACGACACCGAACAGCCGCTCGTTCTCAAGGGCGCCGTCATATAGCGTGTTGAGTGAGTAAGCGCCGTCGGGCGCGTCCGTGAACAAACGTGGGTGCAGGATCTGCAGGCCCGCGAACAGCCAAGGGCAGACTTCGGACTCCGGACGCCGTGTCAGGCGGCCGTCGGCATCGGCATTGAAATCGCCAATCCCATCGTAACCGTGACCTTCGACGGTCGAGTGGAGCATCAACAACGCATCCATTTCTTCGTCATTCCAGCGTCTGGCCAAGCGCAACAGCGCGTCTTCATAGCCGTTCAGCCAAAAAGCATCCGAATTCACAACGTAAAACGGATCTGTGCCTAATTCGGTCATGGCATTCTTGACGCCGCCGCCGGTTTCCAAGATTTCCGGCTCGTCGATGAAGATCACGTCCAAGCGATCTTCGGCGCCCAAGAACGCACGAATTTGCTGGCCCATGTAGTGCAAATTGACCACTGCCCGGCCCACGCCGGCATCGACAAGGCGGTCCATGACATGTCCTATAAGCGGTTTCTCGCACAGTTCGATCAGCGGCTTCGGGCGGGTCTCCGTCAGCGGCTGCATCCGCTTTCCAAAGCCGGCAGCAAGGACCATCGCGGTCTGCGGTGCTGCAGAAGTTTCAGACATGTTCGATCATCCTGTCTCGGGGCGGGAAGGGACGCGGCGCGCGCTTTTAGGAACGTGAAGATCGATCCAGTCGGCAACGCCGGACAAGGCCGGATGCCGCAGCGCATTTTCAAGCAAACGCCATACGCGCGGAATATGGTGAAGGTAGTCGTGCTTTCCGTCCCGCCGGCTGAGACGGGTAAAAATACCAATTACTTTGGCGTGCCGGCCCGCGCCGAGAACGGCAATATCCGATGCAAACGAATTGGGCTCGATCGCAGGGTTCGACGCCAAATAACGCGCAATCATCTGCGCAGAGAGGTCCGGATCGATGTCTCGACGCGCGTCCTCCAAGAGCGACATGACGTCATACGCCCGCGGTCCCAAGACCGCGTCCTGAAAATCCAACAACCCGCAACGTGCGGTAGACGGCCGGTTCGGCAACCACATCAGATTGTCGACGTGATAGTCGCGAAGCACCAATGTTTCGGGCCGATCGGCGACGGAGCCAAGGACCGATCGCCATTGTTGACCCCAAGCCGCGCGCGTATCGTCGGATAGTGGGGTGTCCAGAACGTTCGGCAGGTACCAGTCGACGAACAGATCAGCTTCCGCCAACAGCGCGCTGAGATCGTAAGGTGGGATGCCGATCGGCGCGTTATCGGCGGATGCCAACTCGTGCAACCGGATCAGCACATCGATCGCCAATGCATACATGGGTTCGGCATCCGCGCCATCGTCCAGCATGCGGGTATACGTTGCATCACCGAGATCCTCGAGGAGTAAGAATCCGAGTCTGGTGTCCTCGGCCATGATTCGCGGCGCACTGAAACCAAGTTGCGTCAGATACCGGCCGATGGTCGCAAACGGGCGGACATCCTCTTGCGGCGGTGGGGCATCCATCAAGACAGCGTCCCGATCTTTCAGCCGAACCCGGTCATAGCGGCGAAACGACGCATCTGCGGCGAGCGGCGCCACGTTGGCGCCAGCCCAACCGGCGTCGCCCAGAAATGCCCGGAGTGCTTCGCCGCGTCTAGACATGAAAGTTTTCCCAATCCTGGTCCGCCAGCCGTTCCTGCCATAACGCACCATTGCTCATCGCAAGGTGACGGGCGTCGCTTCGATTGTCGATCTGTAAGGTGACAAGCAAGTGACGCGGCGGCAGATATTGGCCGAGCCTGTCCGGCCATTCAATCAAGCTTACGGCCTCGGCGAAGGCGTCTTCGATGCCGAGTTCGAGGGTCTCTTCAGGGTCTTCGAGACGGTAAAGGTCGAAATGCCACACATCGAGATCGCCGCGGGTATACGTTTGGACCAGGGTAAACGTCGGGCTTGGGACCTCCTCCGGCGCGCCAGGCAAGGCGTTGATCAGCGCACGGGCAAACGCGGTCTTGCCGGCGCCAAGGTCACCGGCTAGTGCGATCACATCACCGGGGGCGACCACCGATGCCAAGACGCGGGCTGCGTTCTCCGTATCCGCGAGGGATCGCAGATGAATATCGACGATGGGCGTTGATGCGGCGCTCATATCCGGGTTTTTATCGCCCGTGTCCCTGTGCGACAACCCTTGAACCATCGGCCTGCGACAACCATCCTCTAAACGCTCTTGTTTCCTTCTAAAATGGACGTCTGACGTGACCGAGCCTACCGTTTCCGCCGCTTTTTCCACCGATGTCGCCGTGATCGGCGCCGGGCCCGTTGGGCTGTTCTCCGTCTTCGAATGCGGGATGCTGGGGATGAAGTGCCGGGTTATTGACGCATTGTCGGAGCCGGGTGGTCAGTGCGCCGCGCTTTATCCGGAAAAGCCGATCTATGATATTCCCGCTTTTCCTAAGATCTCCGGCGGCGACCTGGTGCACCAATTGCAAAATCAGATCGCGCCGTTCGATCCGCATTTCCATCTCAATCAACAGGTGATCTCCCTCGACGGTGAGCCCGGTGACTTCATTCTGCGAACATCGGAAGCGGTTCAGATCAAGGCCAAGGCGGTGATCATCGCCGCCGGCGTCGGCGCGTTCGGTCCGAAGCGCCCACCACTGGACGATATCGAGACTTACGAGCAAGCCGGACCTGGCCGGGGCGTAAAATACATGGTCGGACGGACCAAGGACTTTGCCGGCAAAAAGGTGGTGATCGCCGGTGGCGGCGATAGCGCCGTCGACTGGGCGAATGTATTGGCCGGCGTTGCGGAGCGTGTTTCGGTCGTGCATCGACGCGCCAAGTTTCGTGCCATGCCTGAAAGTGTCCGTCAGCTGCAGGCGTTCGCCGACGAAGGAACCATCGAACTTGTGACGCCTTTCCAGTTGAAAGGCTTGGATGGTCATCAAGGAGAACTCCAGGCCGTCATCGTTGCAGATCTCGACGGAAACCAGCGGCGATTGGATGCCGATGTCCTGATGCCGTTTTACGGCCTGTCGCAGGATTTGGGGCCGATCCGGGAATGGGACCTGGGAGATGCCCGCAACACAATCTCGATCGATCCGACCACGGCTCTTACCGACCGCCCAGGCGTGTATGCAGTCGGTGACGTCGCGGATTACCCAGGTAAGTTGAAGCTGATTTTGACCGGGTTCTCCGAGGCGGCTTTCGCAGCCCATCACGCGCACGGGATCGTTTTCCCGGACAAGGCGCTTCACTTCGAGTATTCGACCACCAAAGGGGTGCCGACCGCTTGATGCGCCGCGATTGATCTCGCGCAAGGATTACTGTGTGGCGTCGCGCTAGCCTGCGGTATGACTTGGGCTAGAACCCTATCGCTTGGTCTCATTGTCTGTCTTTTTCTTTTGGACGCCGGTGCCTTGCAAGCAGCCGATCTGTCGACGGCCAACTACGAGCGCGGTCGGCAGGTTGCGGCGCGCTGCGCCAGTTGCCACGGCCCCCTTGGGCGCACCCACGAGGCAACAACGCCGCGTCTGGCCGGCCAACAGGCGAGTTACATCGCGCAGCAATTGCAGCGCATGCGTGAAGGCGCTTGGATCGACATGAAGATCGTGACGCCCGATCCAAACGACCCGCGCCACTTAAGCGGTGTGCGGCGCATGAACAGGCATATGAGCGACGCGCTGGTTCAATTGTCGGACGTCGATGTATTTGACGTTGCGATTTTCTATGCGGCGCAATCCTGCGGTGCCGAGGCGACGACCGCGCGCGTCGTACCGCCGCAGATTGTGGGGCGGTGCCAGACCTGTCATGGCATCAGCGGCATTAGCACCAACCCCCACGTCCCCAGCATTGCCGGGCAGAACAAGAAGTACCTGGAGATGCAAATTCTCGCGTTTCGCGATGCCTTTCATGGGGTGTCATGGGGTGGTGCTACGGAACGGGGTGCCAAGATCATGCAAGGCCAGGCAAAGCTCCTATCGGATCAAGACATCGCCATCCTGGCAGCGTACTATGCGGGCTTACCTTGCGCGCCCTAAGAACTCCGAGGAACAAAATGACCATCGATATTGTCCGCGTCCGGGCCGATACACCCGGCGTCGAAAACGTCATCCATTTCAATAACGCTGGTGCCGCATTGCCACCGAACCCGGTTCTGGATGCCGTCATCGGACATTTGCAACTAGAAGCCGCCCGCGGTGGATACGAGGCGAATGCGATCGCGCTGGCGAAACGCGAACACGTTTATGACGCGGTTGCGGCTCTGCTAAATGCAGAGCGGGACGAAATTGCCATGCTGGAAAATGCGACGGTCGCATGGTGGATGGCGTTTCACGCCCTCGTCCATGATTGTGTGCCGGGGGATCGTATTCTGACCGTTGAGGCGGAGTACGGCGCGAATTTCGTCTCCTACCTGCAAGTCGCTCAGGAAAAAGGCTTGGTCGTCGACATCGTACCCAGCGACGAGGCTGGCGCCGTCGACTTGCAAGCGCTGGAAAACATGATCGATGACCGTGTGAAACTGATTTCGGTCACGCACGTGCCGACCAACGGCGGTCTCGTCAACCCGGCCGCCGAGATTGGCCAAATCGCGCGTCGTGCCGGTGTCCGATATCTCCTAGATGCCTGTCAGTCGGCAGGCCAAATGCCATTGGATGTGCAAGAGATCGGTTGCGATGCGCTGTCGGTCACGGGGCGAAAGTACCTGAGGGGCCCGCGAGGCACGGGGTTCTTGTATGTCCGTAAGGATCTAATTCCAACGCTCCAGCCGCCGGTGATCGATCACTCGGCGGCGCATTGGACCGCATTGGACGAGTACGAACTGGTGGCGAACGCGAGACGCTTCGAGAACTGGGAGTTCTACGTCGCTGGAATGATCGGTCTCGGTGTGGCCGTCGATTATGCATTGGCGCTCGGTCTCGAGAATATCCACGCGCGCGTGACGGCACTGGCGTCTCAGCTCCGGAGTAATCTCGCCAACATCCCGGGCGTGTCGGTAACCGACATCGGCCACGACAAATGCGGCATCGTGACGTTCGTAAAGGATGGTCTCGAGCCCGCCGACATCAAAGCCCAACTGTCTGAGCAAGATATCAACGTCTCCGTCTCAAACACCGGCTCGGCTAGAATCGATATGGAGCGGCGAGGTCTCTCCTCATTGGTTCGCGCATCCGTGCACTATTACAACACTGAGGCGGAAATCGAGCAGGTTTGTGAAGCGATCGAAGCGCTGGCGTAGCCGCGCGGCTTAACTGCCGCCGTCGACACCGGTGTCTTGAAAATAAGACTGAATGCGTCCGAAATATGGGCCCTGATAATTTGGGTTGCAGGCGTCGCGCCCGTCCAACTCTCCGGCTGCAAGACCCTGCTGCCCTTCGTGCGTGGCCAAGAGCTTCGCCATAACCATGTCGTTGTCCCCTTCGGCAAGGCCGAGACGAATCAACTCCATTCGGATCGGGGTTTCCAACGCCGGGCCGTAGGCGACCTCGTTCATCTTTGCGATTTCCCGCGCAACGCCAACCAGATACGCCACGTAAAAGCGTCCGCCTTCGGGATCGGCGCGACCGGGCGCGCGCGGGCCTAGTGATTCTTGCAGGATACGTGTGGTTTCATTCACTTTCTCCAGCGCATCATCTAGGGCGAATGTACCCGGCGGCAGCCGTCGAAGTGTCGTGGTGCGCGGCGGCGCAGGCGTCCGGGCGGCCCGCAACATCGTTCGGATCAGCATCGCGACGACACCGCCTAAGATGACGATGATGGCAAGAATCTGCAGATCCAACGAGGCCTCCTTCGGTCGATCCGCCGCTTTCTATTCGGCGGCGTCCTCCACGATAGCATGATCAGCGCCAAAGGGCGCAAGCCCTTCGGCATTTTCCCCGTCGACCGGCAATCGGCAAATAATGGTTGTGCCGCGCGCCTTGTTCGAGCGGATTAAGATATCGCCGCCATGTAGGTCGACGAACCTTTTGACGATGGTTAGGCCGAGCCCAGGTCCGTCGCCATCGCCCCCGTCACCGTTCACGCGGGCAAACGGCTCGAAAACCCGTTGCCGGTCTTCTTTGGGGATGCCGGGCCCGCTGTCACTGACCGTGATTTCAAGCCAGGGCTCGGTCCGCTCTGCACTCAAGGTCACGGTGCCAAGCTTTGGCGTGAAGGCAATTGCGTTCGACAAAAGGTTGTAGACGATCTGCGTCAGCCGCTTGCCGTCGCTGACGATCCATCCGATGTCCGGCGGGCAATCGAAGCTCATTTTGATATTTTTGCGCTTCGCGGCGTCGGCCAGAAGATTGTAGGCGCCCAGCAAAATGCCGTGCGGATCGACCGAATCTCTCTCCAGTTCCATCCGGCCGGCGTCGATGGTCGCAAGATCGAGAATATCATTGATGACCCCGGTCATTTGGCTCGCCGTGTCATAAATACCGGTGGCGTAGCCGTGCTGGCGGTCGTTCAACTCGCCATACATGCCCTGGCGCAAGACATCCGCAAACCCGGTGATGGTGTTGAGCGGGGTTCGCGTTTCCAGAGCGACATTGGCGATGAACTCGGTCTTCATGCGGTCAGCCTCTGCGAGGGTCCGCGCCCGCTCACGCAATGCCTCTTCGACGCGATAGGTGTCGGTGATATCCAGATAGCTGATCAGTGCACCGCCGTCCGGCAGCGGAATATTGGCGAAGGCAATCACTTGCCCGGTGATGAGTTCAATACGTCCGGTCGACGGGCTCCGCGACAGCATATCGGAGGCGATTCTCTCTTTGCGTGACGGCCATGGATCCTCGTTGGCGATCATCCGCATGCCAAGCGCCTCGATCACATCGGAAATTCGCCGGTCCGGCGTAGCCTCGGTCTCCTCGATGCCCCAGATTTCCGTGAGCTGCCTGTTGCTGAGTTTGAGCCGTCCATCGCCCCCAAACACGGCGACGCCTTCGCGCAGGTTCTCAAGCGTCGTTCGCTGTACTTGGTCCAACGATTTCAATGAACGCTGTAGATTTAGCCGGTCGGACACGTCCACATACGACATGACCAACCCACCATCGGGCAAAGGTCCGACCCGGCGCCGGATCGTCCGTCCGTCGGGCAGGAACAGATCTTCTTCGATGATCCTATCGAGGCCTTCGAACAAGCCCAGTTCCCGTCGGCGAAAATCTCTGAAATCGGTAACTTCGGGCAGCCGCCGAAGGTCCCGCAGCCGGATCAGCAGGTCGCTCAAGGTGGGGCGGGTGCCGAGCCAATCGGGATCGACCCGCCAGATATCCGCATAGGCGGCGTTGGCGCATTGCAGCGTCGTATCTGCATCGAAAATGGCGACGCCCGCCTCGAGCGGCCGCAACAGATCAACATACGGCAAGACCCGCGCCGTTGCCGCGGCGCGTGGCGCTTCCGGCACCGCGAAGCCGATGGTGCCGCCGGCGCCGCCGCCGGACAGCGGGGTTTCCGTGACCGAGGCCGGGAATGCTGTGTCGCCACGGATCAACGGCATGTCGGCTTGCGTGGGCCGACCATCGTGCCGCGATTTTTCGGCAAGTGCGGCATCCAGACCGCTAATGCGTTCCGCCGCACGGTTTAGGAAGGCGAGGTCTAGGCTGCCGTCTCGCAGCCAGACCGGGATCGGCAGCGTATCCAGCAATGCGGTGAGGTGCTTGTCCTCCAATCCCGACGTGTTTCGTTGATGCACCGATGGGCTGAGCGCGCTGGCCAGATCGCTGACATCGCGCATCCACACCATGTCGGCGACCGCGTCCCCTGTCTCGGAACCCGCACGCCGTCCACCGACGTGAAGGACTTGTTCGCCTCGGCGAAGGATGCACGCGAATGGTGTCCCTTTGGCGCGCAGCAGGCTCACGCCCTGTTCCAGTTTTTGCAATTCGGCGTCTTCGAAACAGGCGCGTACATCGTCATAACGGGCGAGGGTTCCGGCTTCGAGAGACAGCAATTCGGCCAAACGGGCCGAGCAACTGATGCCGCCCGTTGCATTGTCCCACAGGAAGACGCCGTCCGGCGTCGCGGCCAGCATGTCATTGCCGCGCTTCGCCCGTTGCTCGGCGCGCGTTTGCCCGGCGCGCGCGTCGCGGGCGCGGTTTCGCATGATGAATGCAAAGGGCAGCATCGCGATCACGCCCAGCACGATGCCGAGGAACACCATTTGAAGCGGGTCAAAGGGATCAATCACGGCGCTGAGTTTACGACCGTTAAGCCCATGGGCCAAGAAGGGTGGAAGGCAAAACGATCAACCCAACGTGCGGCGTTCAACATCGTCCGCGACGGTTCGCAAATGGCTGAGCAGCCCATGAGTTTGCGCGAGACGGACGAACTCGGCCGTGACGTTATCGGCCCACGGGGCATCCCGATGTGATGGCAGCGCTTGGCGGAACGGATAGCGGGGCGCCAAGGCCCGAAGGGCATCCGCTTGCGATGCTGCGGCATAGTATCGGACACCGTGCGCGATCAGCGGCCGCCGCCGCCCTGAACTGTCGAGAACGAGCCACCGGTCGGCGATATCCAGGTATTTCGGTAATTCCGAAAGCGCGGCGTTAAACCCCCGTTCCAGATGCCCCGGCGCGACGTCGCCTCCGCCCATGTTAATCCGCGCGCCGATCCGCACCCGGCACAGATCCAGCCGCGGCAACGCCAGGTAGACGAATGCCAGATGCCAGCCGCGCCGCCGCAGTCGCTGCGCCGCGATCAACGGTTTACGGTTCATCATCCGTGTTTCGACGACGAAACTCCGTTTGCCGACTTCGGCGATCTGCAGGCGTTTCGAGACGGGGACGATACGATGGAACAGTCCGGGCGGCAGATCATCGCCGTCGTCGAAGCCTTTGGTGTCATCGGCATCGATATGCCGGGACGTGCCGATCCAATCGGGGAACAGGCGTGCCGCCAGGCTGGTTTTCCCCGCGCCTGGCGGTCCGGCAACGATCCAGATCCATTTGTCCTCGGACATACAGCGTTTCTAGCGGACTTCGCTCTCGGCTCAACGCAAAAAAAACACCCCGGTCGATGCCGGGGTGTTCGAAACGGTTGGCTTGTCGGTTGATCAGTACCGGTAGGTTTCCGGCTTGTGCGGGCCTTCGACCGCGACGCCGATGTAGTCGGCCTGCTTTTGCGACAGGGTCGTCAGCTGTACGCCAAGTTTCTCCAAGTGCAAGGCCGCGACTTTTTCGTCCAGGTGCTTCGGCAGCACATAGACGTCATTTTCGTATTGGCCGGTCTTGTTGTTCGCATAAAGCTCGATCTGCGCCAGCACCTGGTTGGTGAACGAGGCGGACATCACGAAACTTGGGTGGCCGGTGGCGCAGCCCAGGTTCACGAGCCGTCCGCGGGCCAGCAAGATGATGCGATGCTCGTCCGGGAAGGTGATCTCGTCGACTTGCGGCTTGATCTCGTCCCACTTCATGTTTTCGAGCGCCGCGACTTGGATTTCGCTGTCGAAGTGGCCGATGTTGCAAACAATTGCGCGGTCCTTCATGGCCCGCATGTGGTCGACCGTGATGACATCGACGTTACCGGTCGCGGTGCAGAAGATGTCGGCGCGGGGTGCTGCTTCTTCCATGGTGACGACCTCGAAGCCTTCCATCGCGGCCTGCAGGGCGCAGATCGGATCGGCTTCGGTAACCAGCACGCGGCAGCCCGCTTGGCGCAGGCTGTCGGCGGAGCCTTTGCCGACATCGCCGAAACCAGCGACACAGGCGACCTTGCCGGCCATCATAACGTCCGTGGCACGGCGGATAGCGTCGACCAGACTTTCGCGGCAGCCGTATTTGTTATCGAACTTGGACTTGGTGACGCTGTCGTTGACGTTGATCGCCGGGAACATCAGCGTGCCCTTTTTCGCCATCTCGTAAAGACGGTGTACACCGGTCGTGGTCTCTTCGGTGACGCCCATGATGTCCTTGGAGTGGTCCGAATACCAGGTCGGGTCGGTTTCCAGGCGCGCCTTGATCGCGGCGAACAGGACCTCGGCCTCTTCCGAATCGGGATTGTCGAGGACGGAGAGATCTTTTTCGGCTTCTTTCCCTAAATGCATGAGCAGCGTGGCGTCACCACCGTCATCCAGGATCATGTTCGGACCCGTGCCGTTCGCCCAGTTGAAGATTTCGTGGGTGAACTGCCAGTATTCTTCCAAGCTCTCGCCTTTGAACGCGAACACCGGCGTGCCGGCGGCGGCGATGGCGGCGGCAGCATGATCTTGGGTCGAATAGATGTTGCACGACGCCCAGCGAACCTCGGCGCCCAGCGCTTCAAGGGTCTGGATCAAGACCGCGGTCTGGATCGTCATGTGCAGGGAGCCCGCGATCTTGGCGCCGGCCAACGGCTTGGCGCCGCCGTACTCTTCGCGGATGGCCATCAGGCCCGGCATCTCACTCTCGGCGATGCTGAGCTCCTTTTGGCCCCAATCGGCCAAGCCCATATCTGCGACTTTGAAATCGGTAAATGCGTTCATCGTGCGGTCCCATCCTTTTCGGGTGCGGTCAATCATTCAAATCTCTCAAGATATAAAGAAATCTTTATATCTTTGTTTCGCGCGGAATGTAACAGGATCGTTCCGTATCGGCAATAGGGAAAAACCGCATGTCCGAGTGGCGATTCTTGCGCACCGACTTATCTCATAGGTAAGTGAAATACGGGGTGTGTTTATGACCAAGTCTTTATTCGATATCCGCCGGTTGGAACCGAGCGACGTCCAAGAAATGCGGGGCATGCTCAATTTGATGGGTATCGTGTTCGAGGAGCCGCACAACTATATCGACCGGCAGCCGGACGACAGGTACCTCAGGGATCTGTTGGCGCGGGACACGTTCGCCGCTTTCGTGGCGGTACATGACCAACAGGTCGTTGGCGGCATTACCGCCTATGTCTTCCCAAAATACGAACAGGCTCGGAATGAGGTCTATATTTACGACCTCGCGGTCGACGCGGCGCACCGGCGGCAGGGTATCGCGACATCGCTGATCGGGGCCGTGCAGGACTTCGCCGCCGACATTGGTGCGTGGATCGTTATGATCCAGGCCGACAAGGGCGATGTGGCGCCGGATACGCTGTATTCGAAACTGGGTAACCGGGAAGAAGTCCTGTACTTCGACCTTCCGGTGCCGGCACCACGGTCACGCGCCGCGGATATCTGAGGTCACTTCAACTCGACCTCGACAAAGACGAACTCGAACGGATTGGCGTTGATGACGTTGTGCTCGACGCCGGCATCACGGTTATAGGAGATGCCCGCCGTAAGGTCGGCGGTCCTCGTGACGCCGCCCGGTTCCTCCAAGGTGAGTTGCCCGGTCGTCATGGGGACGACCACGTAATCCATTTCATGGCGGTGCCACCCCGTCTCGGCGCCGGGGGCGAACCGCCATTCGGTAACGCGCAATCGGTCTTCGTCAATCTGAACGGTGGGAACGGCGGTAGGACGCATGGCGATCTCCTCTCCTAGACCGCACACAGCTTAGGCGTGGTCGGCGTTTCGTCGAGGAGCCAAAAGCCCGGAATAATTCCAGCCAACTTACCGTGCCGCGAACGATCACTCGAAAAAGTGCCGACCCTCGCGGTCCAGGCGCGCGACCGCTTCGTCCCACGGCAGGGGTAACGATGTTCCCGGCGACGTAAAGCGAAGGAATAGGGCATCGTCGATGGCGGCCATACCTTCGCGGACCGCCGCCCGATGGTCCGAGCTGGCGAGGAAGGCGCGCAAACTGTCTTCGTCCCGCCAGACGGTCATGGTCCAGGCGCGGTCGCCGAACGGCTCGACCCGTTTTGAAGAGCCGACGAAGCCCGGCTGATCCGACATGGTGGCGTCGACGATCCGCACGTACTCCCAGAAACGGTCGCGGGCGTCCTCGTCGTCATTAAGAACCGCGAGGGTGAGGCTCACCACGACGGGCGCGTCCGAGGCCTGCGCGGCGTCGACCGCCGGGCCGTTGAATGGGGTCGAGAAGGCGCACCCGCCGAGGAACAGCGCGCCCGCAAGCGCCGCCAGAGGTTTCCGTATCCGCATATGTTGCTCCTATTAACATAAGGGATACGAAACACATTTGAAGGCGGATCACGCCAAGGCGTTAAAGTCTTCGATCATCATTTCGATGCGGCCGCTGTCGGTCTGCTCCATGATTTGCAGGGCGCGTTGGCTGGCGGCTAGGGTGTCGAGATCGCGGATGCGTTTTTTGACCAAGGGAATGTTCAGCGCCCCCATGGACAGGTCGCGGAAGCCAAGCCCGATCAACAACGCCGCGAAGCGTGGATCGCCCGCCATCTCGCCGCAAATGGAGACCGGGATGCGGGCGCGGAGCGCCGCCTGCGCGGAGAACTGAATCAGTCTCAGTACCGCGGGGTGCAGGGTATTGAACAGGTGCGCCACGTGCTCGTTGCCGCGATCGACGGCCAGCGTGTACATGGTCAGGTCGTTGGAGCCGATGGCGAAAAAGTCGCTGACCTGCGCCAAGGCGTCGGCGGCGAGCGCTGCGCCCGGCACCTCGATCATTGCACCCACGGGGGGTAACGGCGTCGGCAGGTCGACGCCTGCCTTTGCGAGCTTTTTCGCTTCGTCGGCCAAAATCTGTTTGGCGTGGCGGACTTCGGACGGCGTTGTCACCATGGGCAGCAGAATGCGCACGTTGCGGTTCGCCGCGACTCTCAAGATGGCGCGGTATTGGGTCCGGAGCGTGTCCGGATTGGCCAGTGACAACCGCACGCCCCGCAGACCCAATGCCGAGGCCGCGGCGGCATCGACGTCCGCCAACAACGCCGGCGCCGGTTTTTCGCCGCCGACGTCGATGGTCCGGATCACCACCGGCTTGTCACCCATTGCGCCGACGATTTGCTCCAGCACCTCGACTTGTTCGTCCTCGGTTGGAACGTCGTCGCGGTTCATGAAAATGAACTCGGATCGGAGCAGGCCGATACCTTGCGCGCCGCTCTCGGCGACCATTTCCATTTCCACGGGCAATTCCACGTTGGCCATCAGACGCATTTCGACGCCGTCCTTGGACACCGCCGGCCGGGTGCGGAGCTGCGCCAGCGATCGCGCGCGCCGCCTTGCCGCCGTACGCCGCTTCTCGTATCGCTTAACGGTTTCCGGTGTTGGGTCGATAACGACCCGGCCTCGGAAGCCGTCGACGATGACGGTGGTGCCGTTGTGAACGCCGTCCATGATCTCCAGTGCGCCGAAGACGGCGGGAAGGCCGAGTGCACGGGCCATGATCGCCGAATGGCCTTCGGTGCCGCCGAGCGCCGCGACAACGGCGCTGACGTTTTCCGGGTCGATCTGCGCCATATCGCCGGGGCTGAGTTGCTCGGCAATCAAGATTCCGTTCTTGGGCACCGCCGGCATGACCGGATGAGGAGCGCGGTCGAGATTGCGGATCAGCCGGAACGCCACCTCGCGGACATCGTCGAGACGAGCAGCGATGTATGCGTCCTCCATCGCCATGAATTGCTCGGACAGGCCCCGGAACTGCTGCAATACGGCGGCTTCGGCATTCAGCCGGATTTTTTCGATATCGTCACGGGCACCGCGAATGAGCCGCGAATCGTCGAGCATCGCGAGGTACGCATCGAACAGATAGACCATCTCGTCGCCGGCCGATGACGGGGCTTTCTTCGCCCGGTCCTGCAGACGGCGAATCTGCCTGCGCGCCACCTCGACGGCGCGTTCCAGACGCTCCAGTTCGGCTTTGATCTTCGATTTTGCGATCGTGTATTCGGCGACATCGATCTCGTCGGATGCGCGCACATGCGCCTTGCCGATGGCGATCCCGGGCGCGGCCGCGAGGCCATCGACGCGGCGTTCCACGGATTTCTTGTCACGTCCCTTTTTCTTGGATTTGTCCGCCATTTCGGTTCACCAGCAATGATCCGGCTAGTCCTCTTCGAACTTATTGTTGACCAGCGCTTGCACCGCATCGAGTGCGGCATCCGCATCCGGTCCCTCGGCGCTCACCAGAATCTCAGTGTCTTTTCCGGCGGCCAACATCATCAATCCCATAATCGACCGGCCGCCGACCGTTTGACCGTTTCGCTCGACCGAGATGGATGCTTCGTACTTGCCGGCGACGGTGACGAATTTGGCCGCGGCGCGCGCGTGCAGCCCCTTCTTGTTAAGGATCGTCAGGCGTCGCGGCTCCGGCATGTCGGTCAGCCGCCGTTTTGACCCAGCAGTTGCGATGCGATGTTGATGTATTTCCGCCCGGCGTCCTGTGCTTCGGTCGCCGCGCTCTCCAGCGCCGCATCGCCCCGGATCGAGGCCAATTTGATCAGCATCGGCAAATTGACACCGGCAATGACCTCTATCTCGTTGCGGTCCATGATCGAGATCGCCAAGTTCGACGGCGTACCGCCGAACATATCGGTCAGGACGATCACGCCGTTGCCGCCGTCGACGTCTTCCGTCTTGGAGACGATTTCCGCGCGTCGTTGTTCCATATCGTCGTCGGGGCCGATGCACACGGTTGCCACTGCGTCCTGCGGACCGACAACGTGTTCCAACGCCGACACCAGTTCGACCGCCAAGCGGCCATGTGTCACGAGCACCAATCCGATCATTGCCGGCCTTCCCTGAGCCCCGTTCTTGTTTGTCGTTGCGGCAATTGTGAAGTGAATTTCAGGCTTTGTCCAAGTCCCTGTGGCGAATTTTCGCCGACCAGCCGTTTTCTTCGAGCCACGAAGCGTAGTGTTCCGTGAGAAATACCGACCGATGCCGGCCACCGGTGCAGCCGAAGGCAATCGTCAAATAGCTTTTGCCTTCGTCCCGGTACCGCGGCAACAGTGGCCCCGTCATGGCCGTCAAATGCTCAAAGAACCCAGGGAATGCGTCGTCTTGACGGATATACCCTTGGACATCTTCGTTCTGTCCGGTCAGCGGTCGCAACTCAAGATCGTAATAGGGGTTGCGCAAGAAACGTACATCGAAAACCAGGTCGGCGTCGCGCGGCAGGCCGCGTTTGAACGAAAACGACATGACGAAGATCGCAAGGCCCGGATCCTCGTCGAGACCGAAGGCGGCGCCCAACCGCGTCTTTAGATCGGCAAGCGCGAAGTCGCTGGTGTCGATTACCGTATCGGCGCGCGCGCGGATCGGCTCCATGATGCGCCGTTCCCGCACGATGCCGTCGGCGACCGGCCTGTCCGTGGACAGCGGGTGGCGGCGCCGCGTTTCCTTGTAACGCCGCTGCAAAACATCGTCTTCGCAATCCATGAACAACAGAGAGACGGACAAACCCTCATCAGCGTGAAGCTGATCCAATAGAGCGATAAACGTCGCCGCTTCAAAATCGCGGGTGCGAATATCGATGCCGATCGCCAGGGGATGCGGATCGCGATCCGCACCGCTGCCGATCAGCCGCGCAATCAACGATAGCGGCATGTTATCAACCGCTTCGTATCCCATGTCCTCGAGCACTTTTAAGGCCGAGGATTTGCCGGCGCCGGATACACCGGTAACCAGGGTGATAGGTGCTTTTTTGTTGGCATCTACGGTCATTTGGGTTCGATCAGATCGTCAGAGGCGAGAGACAGCGCCAACCGAATTTTCGCTGGGGTCGACGCGGACCGACCGGACGCTGTCATATGGGGCAGCAAAACACCCATGAAGGTTTTCTTACGCTGCGACGGCAAACGCTCAGCACTCTCGTTCGGCGTCAACTCGACGACGAGTCCGAGCACCACCTCCGCACGATAGGGCCGCCTGACGATGCCGACGCCCCGGATCTCCATCATACCGGCGATGTTGGCAGGTGCGGACGCCGTCAGCACGCCGGAGTCCGCCCGGATATCGGTTCGGTCATCTGCCACCAGCTCCGCGCCTTGGTCCAATAGCTGCAGGGCGATGTCTGACTTGCCGGCGCCGGAAGGGCCGCACAGCAGCACGCCAGCGTCGCCGATGGACACACACGTGGCGTGGTGTTGCTCTTGGTGCGCCATCATGCGGCATTCCTCCCGAAAAGTTCTACGAGAGTGGCGGCGTGTGCTCAGACGGTCAAGAATCGAAGATCGGTAGGGTAATTTTGAACCGGGCGCCCAGGATGTTGCCGTTCCGGTCTCGGCGGTTCGCCGCGGTAATCGTCCCTTCGTGTGCTTCGATGATCTGTTTGGAGATCGACAATCCCAATCCGGAGTGCGTGCCGAACTTCTCACCCTCGGGCCGGGCGGTATAGAAGCGCTCAAAAATCGCCTCCTCCTTGCCGTCCGATATCCCGGGACCGTCGTCGTCGACGGTGACCGTTACCGTCCCGGCACTCCGTTCCAAAGACAGGCGAATCCCTCCGTCTACGGGGGAGAACGTTTCCGCATTGGTGATGAGATTGCGGAATACCTGCACAAGGCGGTCTTCTATGCCGTCCAGCAACACGCGATCGTGGCTCAGGATCTCCAGCGAGAGCGGCACCTTGTGCGACCGCTCGCCGGCGTTGTGCATATCCACCAAAGAGCCCAACAAGGCAGGGAGATCAATCGGATTGAATTCGCTGCGGCTGAGTTCCGCATCCAGGCGCGACGCATTTGAAATATCGCTGATTAGGCGGTCGAGCCGCGCGACGTCGTCCTGAATGATGGCCATCAGCTTTTCGCGCTGCGCTGGATCATCGATTCGGCTCGCGGTCTCGACGGCGGAGCGAAGCGAGGTCAGAGGATTCTTGATTTCGTGCGCGACATCCGCGGCGAAGCGTTCGATGGCGTCCATGCGAAGCCACAGGGCCTCCGTCATTTCCCTTAGGTTCTCCGCCAAGTCGCCGATCTCGTCGTTTCGCTCCGTGAGGCCGGGCATCGTCTCCTGGCGGCTGCGGTCGTGGCGGATGCGCTCGGCGGCGGAGGCCAATCGGCGAATGGGTTGGGCGATCGTGCCGGCCAGATAGATCGACAACAGAATCGTGACGGCCAACGCGACGCCAACGACCTTCAGAATATCCAGGCGCACGTCCCGGACCGTCCGCTCGATGCTGGCGCCGTCCTTCGACAGCATGATCGCGCCCAAGACTTGTTTGTAGCGTTGCACGGGCACGGCGACGCTCAACATCAACCCGTCTCGGCCAAGCTGCCGAACGGTCGCGCCGCTCTCGCCGAACAACGCGGCTTCCGTTTCCGCATAGTCGGCGGCGATCTGTTCCGCATTCTCGATATACGCCGCCAGCGGCGGCGCACCGCTGATGGTACGTATGGCCCGATCGTACAGATCGAATACGCGGTCAATGCGTTCGGGCTGGGTCTCAGGCGGTGGCAAGATTTCAATTTGCACCGCGCCTCCGGCGCCGCCCAGGCGCCTGGAGTCGACGATCATGGCGCCATCGGCGCGGAACAACCGTGCCCTTGTACCGGTGATGCCGACCAGCCGCCGCATGATTTGATATGCGACATCGGAAACGAGGAACTGCCCATTGGGGGCGTCCGAGACCACCGCACCTTCACCCAACGCCGCGGCGAACATTTCGCCTTGAACCTCCAGCGATTGCAGCTCCGTCTCGATCAAATACCGACGGTACTCGCCCAAATACAGCAAGCCGGCGACCAACACGCCGAGCGCGATCAGGTTCACCGCGAGAATACGCCGCAACAACGGTGACATCAGTCGCCGCCGCGGTCGAGCACGGTGCGCCACCCAATCCGTCTCTTTCCTCCCCCCGTGCTCCATTCAAGGTCCCAGTCGGCGCGTCTTACGCTGCCTTGTAACGGTATCCGACACCGTACAGCGTTTCGATCTCCGAGAAGTCAGAATCGATTTCCTTGAACTTCCGCCGCAGCCGCTTGATGTGACTGTCGATGGTCCGGTCCTCGACGTAGATATTCTCGCCATAAGCGGCGTCGATCAGTTGATCGCGGTTTTTAACCAAACCGGGGCGCCGCGCCAGGGCCTCGACCAAAAGGAACTCCGTGACGGTCAGGACCACTTCTTGGCCCTTCCAGGTGCAGAGATGCCGGTCCGGGTCCATTCGCAGCTCGCCGCGCTGTAGGACGTTTGCGCCCGACGCCGGCCCATCGGGTGCGGATTCCGCCTCGCGACGGCGCAAGATCGCACGGATCCTCTCGATCAGCAGACGTTGCGAGAAGGGCTTTTTGATGTAGTCGTCCGCGCCCATCCGCAGGCCGAGCAATTCGTCGATTTCATCATCCTTCGATGTGAGAAATATGACCGGCGTCGAATCTTGCTTGCGGATTTCCCCCAACAACTCCATGCCGTCCATGCGCGGCATCTTGATGTCGAGGACTGCCAGATCGACCGGGTGCCGACCAATCCCTTCGAGAGCCTGAACCCCATCCGGGTAGGTGTCGACAGCAAACCCCTCGGCCTCCAGGGCCATGGCCACCGAAGTCAGGATGTTCTGGTCATCGTCGACCAAAGCTATTTTGTTGTGCATGCGTTTTAATCCCGTCGTGTATCCGTTGGACCACGCATTTACGCTGTCAATATGGCCGCATTATATCCGAATTGTGGCGAAATGGGGCGCTGTGTAAACGTTTGGATGCGGTTACGGTTGACCATGCCCGGATCGGGCCGCACATGTTTGCAGACACACCAGGCGAGGAAACCATGACCGATACCCGTCGAAACCAAGATCTGGCCCGCTTGCTCGTCCGCCAGCGGGGGGTCGGCGCATTGGCCACCGCAATGGCCGAGGGAGGCGCGCCCTATGCATCGATGGTGACGTACGCATGCGATCATCGTGGACAGCCGCTTTTCTTGTTCTCGACCCTCTCCGACCATACTCAGAACATTTTAGGCAATCCGCAGGCTTCGTTGCTGGTCGAACAGGCGGCCAATAATCGCAATCCGCAGACCGGACCGAGGGTGACGCTGATGGGGACGATCAAACGCGACAAGGACCCGGCTACGCGGGCGCGGTTCTTGGCGCGGCATCCGGATGCCGCCTTGTACGCGGACTTTGGTGATTTCGCGTTTTACCGAATGAAGGTGGAAAAGGCGCACTATGTCGGTGGGTTCGCCCGCGCCGTCTGGTTCGATGCCAAGCATATCCTGACGCCGGTGGGCGTCGCCAAAGAGGCCGCGGCCATGGAGGCCGGGGTGGTCGAGCACATGAATGACGACCACGGCGATGCGATCCGCGCCTATGCCGAATCGCTCCTGGGCCGCAAACCGGCGAACTGGTCGATGACCGGTTGCGATTCCGATGGCGTCGATCTCAGGGGCAACGCGCGGTACGCCCGGTTGAATTTTCCGAATCCGGTCGCAAATTCAAAGGACTGTCGCGAGGCGCTGATCGATCTGGCGGCTCGGGCGCGGCGATGATTCGTCAAACGCCCGGAAATCTGCGGGTTTCTCTTGTTTAACCGTGACAGTTTCGTTACCGTCGCGGCCCGCGAAATGAGACAAGGCGATCCAGCAAGGACGCCGCGCATTGGGAGTAAATGAATTGGCAAACATCGGTCATCGGATTAGCCAAAACGGCCTCGAGCAACACGGCCTCACGAACATCCAGAACGCATATTGGAACCTTTCTGCCCCGGGACTCTATGAAGAAGCCCTGCGCCGCGGCGAAGCGCGGATGGGCCAAGGCGGCTCCTTGGTGGCGCTGACGGGAAGTCATACCGGCCGTTCGCCCAACGACCGCTTTGTGGTCGAGGAGGACGAGACGTCCGGCGACATCTGGTGGGGGGATGTCAATCGCCCGATCTCCGAGGAGAACTTCGAGAAGCTTCTGTCCAAGGTGCTAGGCCACTTCAACGGCCGCGATGCTTTCGTGCAGGATTGCTACGCCGGCGCCGATCCGGCGTATCGCTTGCCGGTGCGCGTCGTGACCGAGCATGCATGGCACAACCTGTTCGCCCGCAACATGTTCTTGCAGCCGTCCGATGTCGACCTGGAAACGTTCCAGCCGCAGTTCACCGTGCTGCAAGCGCCGAGTGTCACTGCCGATGCCAAGGCGGAGGGCACGACGTCTGAAACCTTCATCATCCTGAACCTGAAACGGCGGATGGTGATTATCGGCGGCAGCGCTTATGCCGGCGAGATCAAGAAATCGATTTTCTCGGTGATGAACTATTTGATGCCGGCACGCGATGTGCTGCCGATGCACTGTTCGGCGAATATCGGCGAAGCCGGAGACACCGCGATCTTCTTTGGGTTGTCCGGCACCGGCAAGACGACCTTGTCGGCCGACAGTTCGCGGACGCTGATCGGCGATGACGAGCACGGTTGGACGCCATCAGGCGTCTTCAACTTCGAAGGCGGCTGCTACGCCAAGTCGGTCAACCTGACCGCCGAGACGGAACCGGAGATCTTTGCCGCCGCGTCGCAGTTCGGCACAATCGTTGAAAACGTGGCGATGGACGAGCACACGCGAACCTTCGACTTCTTCGACACATCGATCACCGAGAACGGTCGCCTGTCCTACAACATCGACCAAATACCGAACGCCTCGACCACGGGCGTCGGCGGGTTGCCGCAGAACATCGTCATGCTGACGTGCGATGCGTTCGGCGTTTTGCCGCCGATCAGCCAGTTGACCCCGGAACAGGCGATGTATCACTTCCTGTCCGGCTACACCGCCAAGGTCGCGGGCACCGAGCGCGGCCTCAAGGAGCCGTCGGCGACGTTCTCGACGTGCTTCGGCGCGCCGTTCATGCCGCGCCACCCGACGGTCTATGCACGCTTGTTGCGCGACAAGATGGCGGCGCAGAACGCCAAGTGCTGGCTGGTCAACACCGGTTGGTCGGGCGGTGGTTACGGCGAGGGCGAGCGCATGAAGATCGCGCA
Source organism: Rhodospirillales bacterium (assembly GCA_965601835.1). Classification (GTDB taxonomy): domain Bacteria; phylum Pseudomonadota; class Alphaproteobacteria; order Rhodospirillales; family Casp-alpha2; genus UBA4479. The sequence goes on along the minus strand of OZ271842.1, from coordinate 1,721,454 downwards.
TACACGCGCGATGCTGAATGCGGCACTGGATGGTCGCTTGGAGGCCGCGGGCTTTGACGTCGATCCGAATTTTGGAGTGTTGGTGCCGAAAGCGTGCCCAGACGTGCCGACCGAGGTTCTGACGGCCCGCAACACGTGGAGCGACGGCGCTGCGTACGATGCGACGGCACGCGACCTGCGCAACCGGTTTGAAAAGAACTTCGAGCAGTTCGAAAGCCATGTTGACGCCGACGTGAAAGCCGCGGCGATCCGCGCGGCGGCGTAACACCCGCCACATGCTGGTTTTGGAAACGGCCGGTCCCACGGGGATCGGCCTTTTTCATGCGCGTCCAGCCTTGCCCGGCCGGTGCCGGTCTTGGCAAAATCATCGGAGCCACCAATAGACGGAGCCGTTCTTATGGAAACCATCCGCATCCAGTTCACGCTTTTTTCTGCATTTTATTCCCCCCTGATCTCCGCCATGTCGGGCGGTTTCTTGGCCGAGGAAGGGCTTGAGGCCGAATGGTCCGTCGCCGGACCCGGTAAGTCGGCGATCGATGCGTTGCTGGATGGCAGCGCCCATGTTGTGCAGTCCGCGTGCAGTCAGGGGTTCGGCCCGCTCAAACGCGGCGAGGAGCCGCCCGTCGTGCATTTTGCGCAGATCAACGAGATGGATGGTTTCTTCCTAACCGGACGGGAGTCCGATCCGGCGTTTACCTGGGATAAGCTGGAAGGCGCCGAGGTGGTGATGTTCAAGGGCGGCCAACCGAACGCTATGTTCCGCTATGCCTGTCACAAGGCCGGAATCGACTACGACAAGATCATTCCCATCACACCCGGTGGGGCGGCAGATATCGACGCGGCGTTTCGGGCTGGGCAAGGGCAATACGTGCAGCAGCAAGGACCATTTCCGCAGCAATTGGCGGCCGACGGGGTCGGCCACGTGGTGGCGCAGGTCGGCCCGAAGATCGGACCATGCGCGTTTTCGAGCTTGGCCGCGACACGGGAATGGTTGGAGACCGATATGGCGCGGTCGTTCATGCAGGCCTATCACAAGACCCGACGCTACATGATCGAAACCCCCGCGGCGGAGATCGCGCGGGCGGAAAAGGATTACTTCCCCGATATCGATCCGGCGGTCCTCGAAGACTGCATCGCCACCTATCAGACCCTCGGATGTTGGACCCCGCACGTCGAGATCACCGAAGAAGCGTTCGCCGCGATTCTCGATATCTTCACCTATTGCGATGTGATCGATACGCGGTACAGCTACGAGCAAATTTGCGCCAAGCCGCCCGCCGTCTAGCGCAGCCGTCGGTTCGGAAAATACCTAATCTCGCGGCTTGGCCCGCGTCGGTGGCGCGGCTATCATCGGCACACGCGAAGGGGAACTCTTATGCTCTGTCACGTTTTGGCGGAAGAAGGTGATCGGCTGTGGCTGGCGTTTCGTCGCCCGGTTGCCGAAACGGACGGCGGGCGCGTCACCTCCCACTATGTCGTGTGTTCCGGCGATAGCGCATATCTGATCGATCCGGGCGGCATGGCGGATTTCGGACCGCTGCTGAATGCGGTATCCGAGAAAATCGACTTAAAGAAAATTGATGCCATCGTATTGACCCAGATCGGGGCGCATGCCGCCGGCTCGGTCGGGTTGTGGGCCGAGGTCCTGGGACATGACACGCCGGTCTATGCGTCGGAAATGGCGGCCCCCGATCTTCTGCATACCGATCGCGATCTCAATATTCGTTCGATCCCGGAAAACGGCGGCGAAATCCCAATGCGTGACGGCTCCGGCCTGCATGTTATTCCCTCGCAGTATCTGCCGACGGCGTGTTCCGCGACCTTGTACGACCCCGTCGCCCGGATCATGTACACCAGCGACATCGGTACCGCCGAGGGTCCTTGGGCCAACGACGCGACCCCGTTTGCCGAGCAATTCTCCATGGTCGGCCATGTGATGAATGCGTTCCACCAGACGTGGTTCGCATCGGCCTCGGCCCGTGACGAATGGGTCACGCGGGTACGCGAGTTGGACGTGGATATCGTGGCGCCGCGGGCAGGACCCTGTTTCGAGGGCAAGAATGTTGCGCATTTCTTGAATTGGTTGCTGACGATGGACGTCGCGATGTTGGTAACGTGGCGCAGCAACACCAACCCGGATGAAGCGCACTATGCGCCGGATCTTAGCCAGCACGATGACGATGTGTTCGATGCGCCGGCCGCACCGGAAACTGCAGACGTGCCCGAGATGACGCCCGAGCCGGCCCCGGAACCGGTTCTCGAGCCGGAGCCGCTGCCCGAGCCGCCGCCGCCTATTGCCGAAGAACCGCCGGTGCCCGTTTACGAAGAGGAGACCGACGAAGATGTCGCGCGCCTGGTCGATGCGTTGGACGACGATGAGGCGGACGAAGATTTCGATGATGACGATGACGAGTACGAGATCGTTTATGTCGATGAAGACGGCAACGAGATAGATCCGGACGATATCGACGACGAAGATGCGATCGAAGAAGAGGAAATGCTGGAAGGGAATGACGAGCAGCGTCTCGACTTTCCCCCCGGTAAGATGTTCCGCCTGATCACCCGAAGCGACTTTGACGGGCTCGTCTGCGCGGTGCTTCTCGAAGAGCTGGATTTGATCAACGACATCCTGTTCGTGCATCCGAACCAGATGCAAGAAGGCGAGATTGAAGTATCAGAGGACGATATCTCGACCAATTTGCCGTATACGCCGGGGATTTTCGCTTCGTTCGATCACCACATGTCCGAGGTGACACGGATCGGCAAGCACTACGATAACCATATCATCGATCCGTTGGCGCCGAGCGCGGCCCGGGTTGTTTACAACTATTTCGGCGCTGAGAAGACGTTCCCGACCATATCCACGGATATGATGGAGGCCGTCGACAAGGGCGACTCGGCGCAGTTTTCCATGGACGAAGTGCTCAACCCCGAGGGCTGGCCGCTGCTCAATTTCATCATGGACAGCCGCACCGGCCTCGGCCGATACCGTGGGTTCCGGGTACCAAACTATGAATTGATGATGTCGCTGATCGATTATTGCCGCCGTTACGACATCGACGACATCCTGGAGCATCCCGACGTCAAGGAGCGCGTCGACTTGTTCATGGAGCACATGGAGCCTGCGAAAGAGCAGATCAAAAAGTGCACCACGGTATTCGACAATTTGGCTGTCTTGGACCTGCGCGAAGAAGAAACGATCCACGTCTGCAATCGCTTCCTGGTTTATGCGCTGTTCCCCGAATGCAATATCTCCATGCATATCTTGTGGGGACGGGCGCAGCAGAACACGGTGTTCGCGGTCGGTAAGTCCATCTTCAACAAGACATCGAATACCAACATCGGTGAATTGATGTTGACCTACGGCGGCGGGGGACACCGCAATGCCGGTACGTGCCAGTCGGACAACATTCTTTCCGATGTGGTGCGTGATGCGCTGATCCAGCGCATCAACGAGGACGGCTAAGCGGCCAAGTCCTCGCCGTTCATTGCACGTTCAATCAACTCGAGGCTTTCGTCGCGGCCGTACAACGCGATGAATGAGCCCATGCGCGGACCTTGGCTCTGGCCGAGCAGGATTTCGTAGAGCGCGCGGAACCAATCCTTGAGCTCTTCGTAATCTTCCTTGCCGACGGCATAAACCTCGCTTTGCAGGGTCTCAGCGTCGGCTTCGGCGGGGGCTGCCTTCAGCCGCTCGGCGAGTTTGCCCAGGGATGCCCGCTCCGCATCCGTCGCCTTGCGGTAGGCCTTATTGGGGCGCACGAAGTCCTGATAGTAGTTGATGGCGTAGCCGACCAGCCGGTCCAACATCGGCGCGGTTTCCGGGTTGGCGTCGGGCCGGTAACGGCTGATGAAATGCCACAGCACGCCCTTGTCCTCGGTGTGGCAGACGCTCGCAAGGTTCAAGAGAATCCCAAAAGACAGATGGGTGCGCTCCGTCGGCGGATGGCCGTCGTGGATGAAACGGACAGGGTTGTCGGCGCGTTTCGCGGGTTCTTGGTCCTCGAAAGCATCCAGCATCCGCGCGTACTCGTCGACCTGACGCGGGATCACATCGAAGTAGAGCCGCTTCGCCGTCTTCGGCTTTTGATACATGAAATACGCCAGACTCTCGGGCGGGGCGTAGCGCAGCCATTCCTCGACCGTCAGGCCGTTGCCTTTGGACTTGGAGATTTTCTCGCCGTTCTCGTCCAAGAACAATTCATAGGAAAATCCAACCGGCGGTTTGCCGCCGAGGATTCGGCAGATCTTGCCCGACAGATGCACGCTGTCGATCAGGTCTTTGCCGGACATTTCGTAGTCGACATCCAGTGCCGCCCAGCGCATGGCCCAATCCGCTTTCCATTGCAGCTTCACGTGCCCGCCGGTTACCGGGGTTTCCGTTTTAAGGCCGTCTTCGGTTTCATAAACGATCGTGCCGGCGTCGACGTCGCGTTCGATCACGGGGACCTGCAACACCACGCCGGTGGTCGGACAAACCGGCAGAAACGGCGAGTAGGTCTTGCGCCGCTCTTCGCCGAGGGTCGGCAGGATGACGTTCATCACCGCATCGTAGTGCTGCAGGATCGACAACAGTGTGGCGTCGAAATGACCGGCTTTGTACTGCATGGTCGAGCTGACGAATTCGTAGTCGAATCCGAAGTCGTCCAAGAATGCCTGCAAGCGGGCATTGTTGTGTTCGCCGAAACTGGGATGGGTGCCGAACGGATCGGGGATCGAGGTCAACGGCTTGCCCAGGTGCTCGGTGACCATTTCCTTGTTCGGAATGTTATCCGGCACCTTGCGGAGACCATCCATGTCGTCGGAAAAGGCAAACAGCCGGGTTGGTACATCCGACAGGTCGGCAAAAGCGTGGCGTACCCAGGACGTGCGCGCAACCTCGCCAAAGGTGCCGATGTGCGGCAATCCCGACGGCCCATATCCGGTCTCGAACAGGACGTACCCCTTTTCCGGCGTCTTGCCGTTCAACCGTTTCAGGATCTGGCGCGCCTCGGCATAGGGCCAGGCGTTGGATTTCTCGGCGATGTGACGCATGTCGCTCATGGTGTGTCCGTTTCGTGCTGGGGTGCGAGCGGAACCTAAGGCCCTGACCCTGCTAAATCAAGAAGCGGAACGGTTCGCCAAGGCGTCGGGGTTGATCATGTTGATCGGCGCACCGGCTGCGTAGGCGACGATCTGATCGAAGATATCGGTGAACTGAATTTCGTACTCGTCCTCCGTCACGTAGCCGATGTGCGGCGTGCACACCACATTATCCATGTGCATCAACGGATAGGACGTGTCCGTCACCGGCTCGTCGTCGTGTACGTCGATCGCGGCGAAGCCCGGTCGTCCGGCTTCGAGGGCTGCCTGCAATGCGCCGGGTTCGATCAGCGCCGCACGGCTCGTGTTGACCAACAGTGCGGTCGGTTTCATGGCGGCTAGGTCGGCGGCGGTGATGCAGCCCCGTGTCGATGGATACAAACGCACATGCAGTGACAACACGTCAGTGGTTGCAAAGAACGCCTCGCGGCTGCCCGGCACCGGGACACCGTCCGCGCGGGCACGGCTCAGCGAACTCTCGCTCCCCCAAACCTGAACGTTCATGTCGAAGGCCTTGGCGATCTCCAGCACCGCGCTGCCGATCCGACCGTAACCATAGATGCCGAGCGTTTTGCCGCGCACGGATTTACCTGGTGCGAGCTGCCAGGTGCCGGCCTTCATAGAGGCCGCTTGTTGTGGAATTTGCCGCATCCCGGCCAGGATCAAGCCCCACACCAATTCCACCGTGGCGAATGACGGGGTGTCCGGATGTTGGCCCGAACACAGCAACACGCCGAGCCGTGTGCAATCGTCGACATCGATATGCGGATAGACGCTCCGCTGGCTGATGAGTTCCAGCTTTGGCAGCCGCTCCAAAAGCGGCCCTCGGATCGCGGTCCGTTCGCGGAACAGGACCAGAGCCTCGGTGTCTCGCAAGCGGTCTACGAGACCGTCGAGATCCTCGACGTGGTCGTTCCAGACCGTGACGTCGTGACCCTCCAGCTTGGCGAAGCATGGCAAGTGGCGAAGGGTATCGAACCAGTCATCCAGGATTGTGATTTTCATAATGGGAGATCCAATTTCTGCGTGTGCCGTCAGATTGAGACCGGACGCGACAAAAATGCAAGACAGCTATGTCGCGGGATGGCTTGCATCGCCTTCTCGCGCGGCGCGTAATACAGATCTAATCAAATCATCCGCAAAGGGAGCCTTCCATGAGTGACATCCAACATCTCGATTCAGGCGAGTATCTCTCGCAAGCGACGATCCATAACGGGATCGCCTATGTCTGTGGACAGACGGCCTCCGATCGTGACGCCGGCATCAAAGGACAGACCGCCGAGACCCTGGCCAAGATCGATGACCGATTGGCCAAGTGCGGCACGGACAAGTCCAAGATTCTGATGGCAACCATTTATCTTTCGGACATGTCGCAAAAGGCCGACATGAACGAGATTTGGATCGACTGGATGGGCGACCTTGAGCGCCCGGCACGGGCTTGTGTCGGCGCGCCATTGGGTCCCGGTGTCTTGGTCGAGATTGTGGTGAACGCCGCCATCTGATCTGGACATGCCCAGTCCGGTACACAGTGACGGGGGGCGGCCGCAGAACGCGCTCAAGGGGATCGGCTACATGCTCGGCGCCACGTTGGCGGCGGCGATCATGAATTCGGCGGCACGGCACGTGATGGAAACCGTGCATCCCTTTGAGTTGGTGTTCTTTCGCAATCTGTTTGCGTTTTTTTTCGTCGTTCCGATGTTGATGCAAACGGGGTTCGTCGTGTTCCGGACCAGACGACTCGGCATGCACGTGGGCCGGGCATCCCTCAATACCGTCAATATGCTGGTGTGGTTCATGGCGGTGAGCCTCGCGCCGCTGGCCGAGGTCACGGCATTGGGCTTCACGGCGCCGATCTTCGCGACCATCTTGAGCGTCGTGTTGTTACGCGAGGCTGTCGGCATGCGGCGATGGAGTGCCATCGCCGTCGGGTTTGCCGGCACCATGATCGTGCTGCAGCCCGGTTTCGATACGGTGTCGCTTGGACATGGATTGACGTTAACGGCGGCGACCATGTGGGCGGGCGTTTTACTGATCATCAAGTCGCTCAGCCGCACCGAAAGCAGCATGACGATCGTCGCCTACATGTCGCTTCTGATGACGCCGATGTCCTTGATCCCGGCGCTGTTCGTCTGGGTCTGGCCGACGTGGACGGAACTCGCGTGGTTGGTATTGATCGGGATTTGTGGTGGCGCCGGGCAATACCTATTGGCGCAGGCGTTTCACGAGGCTGACATCAGCGTCGTTATGCCGTTCGATTTCACCAAATTGGTGTGGGTCGCTCTGATCGCGTATCTGGCGTTCTCGGAAATCCCCGAATGGACGACCTGGTTCGGCGGTGGAATCATCTTCGCCAGCACGCTCTACATCGCCCGGCGCGAGGCGCAACGACGGAAGGAAAACCCGACTTAGCCGGCAGGCTCCAATCGGAAAATCTGCCCCGGTCCTTCGTCCACCAGAATGTAAATGTAACCATCCGGACCGTTTACGACGGCACGGATCCGGCGGTCGAAGCCTTCGAGGATGCGTTCCTCACTGACCACGCTCTCACCCTCCAGCGTCAAGCGCGCGATCAGTTGATACCGCAGGGCCCCGACGAAGGCGTTGCCTTGCCATTTTGGAAACTTATCGCCGGTGTAAAAAGCCATGCCGCTCGGCGCGATGGATGGGTCCCAGTAATGGATGGGTTGCTCCATGCCTTCTTTTTCCGTGCCTTCGCCAATGCTGAACCCGGAATAATGGGTGCCATAGGAAATGACCGGCCAACCGTAGTTCTTGCCGGCCTCTGGGACGTTGACCTCGTCACCGCCACGCGCGCCATGCTCGTTCGTCCAAAGTTTGCCGGTTTCCGGGTGAAGCGCGGCGCCCTGTGGATTGCGATGACCCACCGACCAGGTTTCGGGCCGATACCCGTCGCGGCCGACGAACGGATTGTCTGCGGGGATCGAGCCATCCGGAATGATCCGGATGATCTGGCCCCGGTTGATGGTGAAATCCTGCACCGTGTCCCGTGCGCCGCGGTCGCCCGTCGTGATGAACAGGTGCCCGTCGTTCGAGAACACCAGCCGCGATCCGAAATGCCGGCCGCCGTGGGACTTGGGATACTGAGAGAAAATCACCTCGACGTCGCGAAGGGCATTTGCATCCCGATTGAGAACGGCGCGGGCAACTGCGGTTGAACTGCCGCCATCTCCCGGCTCGGAGAATGAAAAATAAATCCGGTTGTTGTTCGCGAAATCCGGGTCGATCGCGACATCGAGCATCCCGCCTTGTCCGGCGGAGGCGACCCGTGGGGTGTTCGCCAATGGCGCGCCGACTTGGCCATCGGGGGTCACGACCCGGATGTAGCCGTTGTCTCGCTCAGTCACCAGCATCGCACCGTCCGGCAGGAACGCCAGACCCCAGGGATAGTCCAAGCCGTCAGCGATGGTCGTGACCCGAATATCGTAGTGCTCGGTCTTAAAGGTCTCGGCCTGGGCTGCGGCGGCAGACGCGGTGAGGGCAGCGGCGAGACAATACGCGATGGCTTTCATCATGTTTCCTTCGTCAGCAAGGCGAGAACGCTCTCCGATGTTCGGTAGTTTAGGCGATACCGCGTCGGAAAGCAGCGCGCGTAATGTTACTTTTCTTTTAGTCAGTACATGCGTCCGCCCAGCGGCACCTCTAGGTCGGGCTTCAGCAACACCACCTCGCCATCGGTGTCAGGAATGCCAAGGACAAGGCATTCGGACATGAACTTGCCGATCTGTTTTGGCGGGAAGTTGACGACGGCCAAGACCTGGCGGCCGGGAAGGCTCTCGGGATCGTAGTGCCGGGTGATCTGTGCCGATGATTTGCGCTCGCCGATTTCGTCGCCGAAATCGACCCAAAGTTTGATCGCCGGCTTTCGCGCTTCCGGGTAAGGCTCCGCCCGGGTAATCACACCGACGCGGATATCAACTTTTAGGAATTCCTCGAAGCTGAGGGACATACTGTGCTCTCCGTTTTGGTTCGCCGGAGACGGTATCGCACAGCCCGCACAAAAGGAAAGGGCCGCCCTGGTACTCCACCAGGAACGGCCCATCCCACTTCAGGAACTGTTCGAAGAACTTACTTCTTCTTCGCTGCCTTCAGAACGGTCGACTTCACTTCGTCCAGAGCTTCGACAACGCGGGTGTTGATGGCGTCGCTCGCTTCGGTGTTCGACTTGGTGATCAGGTCAGCCAACTCACGGGTGTTGTCGACGGATTTGACGAACGCACCTTTGAGCATGTCGGCTTGCGCCGCGGCAACCGCCTGCGGGTTGTCGAATTTCGAAGCTTTTTCGATCATCGCCGAAACTTCTTCGAGGCCTTGCTGGATCATCTCGGCTTGGCGCTTGGCAATGGCTTGCGCGCCTTCGACGGCCACCTGGTTGGCGGCGGAGATCGCTTCGAAGTTTTTCTTCTGCAGATCCAAGAACACGTCGATGTCGACTTTCGGCATTTCGTAGGACTTGGCGAGTTTGGTGAACTCGTCGGTCATTTTCTTCGGATCGAAATCAGCCATCAGCTTGGCGTAGTCGCCCATGAACGGATTAGCTTTTTCGGCCATCTTCATGAATTCGGTGTACATCATACTTCTCCATCTTCTTCTGGGTGCTCGGCACCCGGTGAAATCTTAAGCTGCTTACTGTGCTGCACCCGCTTTTGTTTTGCACTGCAGCATGAGCACAATATGCCTGTTCAGCTTGGAGAAGTCAATGGTTTTTTGTGCATTGCACAAAAGTTTTTTTAGCACCTGCAAAAAACAATAAAAACAACAATGTATCAGGAAATATCGCGCCTTATTCCGCTTTTTCAGGGGATGATTTTCCAAAAGATAATGCACCTGCGAAGCGATCTGCCTGGCGTAACCCTTTGTCCAAGGCAGCCATCGTCGCGGACAATCCGGGATCTTCGTCGTCGACCCAGGCGCGAAACGCATTCAACTGCACGGCGCCCAATCCCTTGGTGCGGATCATTCCCGTGCACCCGGCCGCCGAGACGCCGGCGGCTTCCAAGGTCATGGCCATGGATTTCAGGAACCGTGCGCCCAAGCAGGCGCCGGCCAATGGGTCGGCCGGCAAATCGGCAGCAATCGCTTTCATCGCCGATTGGCGTCCTTCCAATGCGTCGAAGCGGCGCATCAGCAAGTCGAAAAGATTGTCTTTGATGGTTCCATCCAACGGATCCTCGGCAAGCCCGTCGAAGACGGCAGTATCAACGCGATCGGCCAAGGCCTGCAAAATATGCAGTCGGCTGGGAAGGGTGCGTATCGCAACGCCGATGTCCACCTCCGCCGCCGCGGCGATTTCGTGCAGGCCGATGTCCCTCCAACGCCGCGTCTCCGCAAGCGTCAGCGCCGCATCAACCAGGCGATCTCCGACAGGCCTGTCATCGGCTTTCTTGCGGCTTCGTTTCGGCTTTCCTGCGGCTTTCGCGGCCATGATCCTGCTCCCATGCCTGCCCTGGGCGGCAGCAAGGCGCTGCGCCCGTCCTTTCTATCATACTCTATAGGGATATGCGCCGGTCTGGATCACCCGGCAAGTTCGCGGGACCGCCGGGTGGCTTGTTTGATCGCCTCGGTCATCAACGGCTGCCACGCATCGTGGGCCATCAGGACCTTCAAGGCTTCGGCGGTGGTGCCGCCGGGGCTGGTGACGTTCTGGCGCAGCACGGCGGGATCCTCGTCGGACTGATGCAGCAGCTCGCCCGCGCCGGCGACCGTCACCCGCGCCAACTGGTGCGCGAGCTCGACCGGCAGTCCGGCATCGATCCCGGCTTGTGCCATGACTTCCGCCAACAGAAATACATAGGCCGGGCCACCGCCGGACACCGCCGTCACGGCGTCGATATGTTCCTCGGCATCGACCCAAGCGACTTCGCCGACCGCTTCAAGCAACTCGCCGGTCCATGCGCGTTGTGCCGCAGAGACATGAGCGTTGGCACAGCATACCGTAATGCCGCGCCCGACGGCGGCAGGCGTATTGGGCATGGCGCGGACCACAGGGGCGCTCTTGCTCAGCCGGTCCTCGAAATATGCAATGGTCTTGCCGGCGGCGATCGAAAGAAATAGGCAGTCGTTGTCCGCGTACGCGGCATAGGGCCCGATCACCTCGTCCATCATCTGCGGTTTTACCGCGAAGACGACGGTCTCCGGCGACGCGGCTTCGGGAACCGCGGCTGCATCCGGGTGCACATCGACATTGAAAGTGGCGCGAAGGGTCTCGGCGGTGCCGTCGTGCGGCTCAATGATGGTCACATCGTCGGCAGATAAGCTTCGTTGGAGCCATCCTTGCAGCATGGCGCTGCCCATCTTGCCGCCGCCGACGAGCAGCAGCTTTGTCGGCATGGGATCAGGCTTCGCCGACGGTTTCGATCATCGCGGCGGCGATGGCGTCGTCCGCGGATTTGCCGCCCCAGATCACGTACTGGAACGCGGGGTAGAATTTCTCGCACTCGATCAGCGCGGTCTCCACCAGATCTTCCATTTGTTCCAGGGTCGGTTCCTGCTGGCCGCGCATCGGCAATGCATGGCGGTACATGGGCAGCCCTTCCTCGGTCCACATACCGAAGTGCCCCATCCATAGTTTTTCGTTCACTTCGGCGAGAAGCTCGACGACCGGCGACCGACGGTCGCCCGGAACCCGCATATCGAAGGCGCAGGTGAAGTGCATTGCGCCCATGTCGTCATTCCAGGCGAAAAACAGGCTGTAATCGCACCAAGTGCCCGGGACTTGAACCGCCATTTCCTGTTCGTTGCGGCGGTCGAAGGACCAATCGTTGTACTCGACGATCTTCTCGACGATGTCGAGGGGATTGGCGAGTGCTTCTTCGGGGGTGATTTCTGTGGTGCGCATGGGTGCTCCTCTCATGCCCGGCCGGCGGTGCGCAGGGGCCAAAGAGGTGTTTGCCACAATACCTAGAGGTGATCCCTAGATATCGCTAAACGCCATATGACCACCTACAATATTTACCCTGCACCATGACGGAATCGCGCGCAAGCGGTATTCCTGAAAATTTCGTGAAGGTTTGTGGATAAACTTCTGACGATTGAAACCCGTATCCTGGCCGTTTTTCGGCACGAATTGAGCAAGGAGAGATCGTGAATGCCAACAGTCGCCGCCTACATTGGGGCCGCCATTGCCGAAATCGCCGGATGCTTCGCGTTCTGGGCGTGGCTTCGTCTCGACAAATCCGTGTGGTGGATCGTGCCCGGCTTTGCCGCTTTGGGCTTATTCGCGTATCTGCTGACGGTGATTGACAGCCCCGCGGCCGGTCGTGCCTATGCCGCCTACGGCGGGGTCTACATCGCCAGTTCGCTGGTCTGGTTATGGCTGATCGAAGGGCTGCGCCCGGATCGTTGGGATATCGTCGGCGCGAGCATTTGTCTGATCGGCGCAGCAATCATTATCGCCGCGCCGCGCGCCGCCGTCTGATCCTTCTCAAAATGAGGGCTTAAGAGGGCTTGCTGCGCGCCCGTGTCGCCGCCGCAGGTTTCTTCTTGGCAGGGGCCCGTTTTCTGGCCGGTGCCGGCTTGCTCTGCGCCTCGAGCTGTTTTTCCAGGGCGTCGATCCGCGCCGACAGCGCTTCGTTTTCTTCGCGGGCGTTGGCGGCCATGGCTTTGACCGCGTCGAACTCGTCGCGGGACACCAAATCTGCGTTGGCGATGAAACGCTCGAACCTGGCCTGCACCATGCCGTCGATTTCTTCCTTCATCCCCATGAGGGTCGAAACGGCACCGTTCGCCACCTTGGCGAGGTCATCGAAGAGTTTGCTTTGCGACTGCATGATGTTCTCCTATCTGCGACGAAATATGGCCGGTTCGATGGGCCGCCGCAAGCCGCGCGCGCTTGCCCGGGGCGGCCCGGCAGGCCTATAAGGGCCGGGCACGGCATCGGCGCAAGGAATACGGAGCACCTCATGTATGTGATCACCGGCGGCGCAGGGTTTATCGGATCCGTCGCTGCGGCCGAACTGGAAGCGCGCGGCGCAGGTCCGCTGGTGCTGGTCGACCGGATGCGGGACGGCGAGAAGTGGCGAAACGTTGCCAAGCGCACGCTGTTGGATATCGTGCATCCGGATGCGTTGCCCGGGTTCTTGGCGGCGAACGCGCAAGCTGTCAGCGGGATCGTACACATGGGCGCGATTTCGGCGACCACCGAGACCGATGTGGATTTAATCGTTGAGACCAACTTCCGGCTGTCGCGGGATCTCTGGCAGTGGTGTGCGGAACACGATACGCCATACATCTATGCATCGTCGGCCGCGACCTATGGCGATGGCACTGCCGGGTTCGACGACGATCTTTCGGTCGATGGATTGAACAAACTTCACCCACTCAACGCCTATGGTTGGTCGAAGCTGATGTTCGACAAGTGGGTGCTGGCAACGTTGCAGAGCGGCCGGCCGCGGCCGCCGCAATGGGCCGGGCTTCGGTTCTTCAACGTCTATGGCCCGAACGAGTACCACAAAGGCCGCATGAGCAGCGTGGTGTCACAAATTTATCCGGTGGCCGCCGCCGGCGATGCCTGCCGCCTGTTTCAGTCGCATCATCCGGACTACGAAGATGGCGGGCAACTCCGCGATTTCGTCTCCGTCGACGATTGCGCCGACGTCATTTGCTGGCTTTTGGAGGCGCCGACCGTTTCCGGCCTCTTCAATCTCGGGACCGGAACGGCCCGTAGCTTCGCCGATTTGGCGCGCGCGGTGTATGACGCGGCCGGTGAAGCGTTCAAGGTTGACTACATTCCGACGCCTGAGGACATCCGCGAGAAGTATCAGTACTTCACCCAAGCCGAGATGAGCCGCCTGCGCGATGCCGGATACGGCGGACAGTTCACGCCGCTCGAAGAGGGCGTCGGCCGCTACGTGCGCGATTTCCTCGCCGCCGAAGACCGCTTTCGCTGAACGGCGGGCGCGCGATGCCTTTCCCCGATATCGATCCGATCCTGTTTGAAGTCGGCTTTTTCGCCGTCCGCTGGTATTCCCTCGCCTACGTCGCGGGACTGGTGCTGGGCTGGTGGTACATGAAGCGGCTGGCGCTGCGGAACCCTGCGGTCTGCGACGCCGATGCGGTCGACGATTTCCTGGTGTGGGCGACATTGGCCGTGGTGCTGGGCGGCCGGCTAGGTATGGTGCTGTTCTATCAGCCCGATTATTATTTCGCGAACCCGGGGAAAATTCTCGCTGTTTGGGAGGGGGGCATGTCCTTCCATGGCGGTTTCGCCGGCGTGGTGATCGCGGGTCTGTGGTTCTGCAAGCGGCGGGACATCAATCCCATGCGGTTCGGCGATATTCTGGCGTGTGTTGCGCCCATCGGCCTGTTCTTTGGCCGGATTGCGAATTTCATCAACAGCGAGCTGTGGGGGCGTCCAACCGACGTTCCATGGGGCGTGGTGTTTCCGAACGGGGGACCGATCGCGCGCCATCCAAGTCAGCTTTACGAAGCCGCACTTGAGGGGGCCCTGCTGTTCGTCATTCTGTTCGTGCTGTCGCGGAATGAGGCGATCCGCCGCCGCCCGGGTTTGCTCATGGGGATATTCGTCGCCGGATACGGGATCGGGCGCAGCATCGCCGAAATGTTCCGCGAGCCCGATGCCTATCTGGGCTTCTTCGCCTTCGGCACCACCATGGGCCAATGGTTGAGTGTGCCGATGGTTCTGGTGGGTGCGTATTTTGTGCACCGCTCCTTGAAGCGGCCATCGATTTGACTGCTGCGGATACGCCGCTCGGGGATGTTCTTCGCGCCCGGATCGCAGCCGACGGCCCCATCGGGGTCGATACGTGGATGGCGATGTGCTTGAGCCATCCCGAGCATGGGTACTACTGCACCCAAGCGCCTTTGGGCCGCGCTGGCGATTTCGTGACGGCGCCCGAAGTCAGCCAAATGTTCGGTGAGTTGATCGGTCTCTGGTCGGCCGTGGTGTGGTCCCAATTGGGTGCGCCGGAACGGATAAACCTCGTTGAACTCGGACCGGGTCGGGGCACCTTGATGGCGGATGCGCTCAGGGCGCTCCGCGGCGCACCCGAGATGCTCGCGGCGCTCCACGTGCATCTGGTCGATATCAGTCCGGTATTGAAATCCGCGCAAGCAGATGCCCTGAAGGGGATCGACCGCGTCGCTTGGCATGCGCATCTCGCCGATGTGCCGGAAGGGCCTCTCATCCTGATCGGCAACGAGTATCTGGATGCCTTGCCGGTCCGTCAGGTCATTCGTAAGGACCGTGGATGGTGCGAGCGGGTCGTCGACTGGAAGGACCAGAGGTTCGTTTTTGCAGCCGGTGCCGAGGTCGATCCAAAGACGGTTCCGCGTCCGGTCCGCGATGCCGAGGTGGGCGAGATTTACGAGTGGTCGCCGGCTGTGAGCGATGTCGTCGGCGACGTGGCCGATCGGGTGAACAGGGCGCATGGCGCGGCTTTGTTCATCGATTACGGTTATGCCCGTGATGGCTTGGGCGATACGATCCAGGCCGTCAGCGGTCATGCATTCGCCGATCCCATGGCCAAGCCTGGTCACTGCGACCTGACGGCGCATGTCAATTTCGAGGAGATCGCATCAATTTCGAAAAAAGCCGGCGCCCGCACGTGGGGGCCGGTCAGTCAGTCAGCGTTTCTTGAACGCTTGGGGATCGGCGCGCGGACAGCCGCACTCCTCACTCAAGCGACACATGCCCAGGCGACCGAGATCGCGACCGCGCGCGATCGGCTGACGAGCCCCGATGCCATGGGTGCATTGTTCAAGGCGATAGCGGTGACAGGCGGGAACGTGCCCTGTCCGCCAGGATTTGAGGCCGCGGATTAGACCGGATTCGGGTCGCCGGTACCGTCCGGTTTACTGCCGGTGCGGATGCCAAACGGCAAGTAAGCCGGACACCAGCGAATAACCCCGGTTGCAAGGGGAACAACGCCGATCCATCCCCACACGGCATACTCGGACTGGCTCAACAACGCGAACAGTATCAGCCCTAGCCCGGCAACAATTCGGAGAATGCGGTCAAAGCCGCCCACGTTCTGCATCATGGCATTTTCCTTCGATCTAGCATGTCACGTTGCCGGAAATGTATGACGTTGCCGTGGATGCCGCGTTGATCGAGATCAACGCAGCACGACTGGCGATACGGGGTCTTTCTTCACGCCGCGGTTTCCACGATACTCCGCACATGATCACGGCGCAGAACCTCTCCGATACCGATGGTATCCGGCATCTGTTTTTTACCCGCCAGAACGGCGTCAGTACCGGCCCCTACGCTTCGCTGAATTGCGGCCCCGGCTCGGACGATGACCGCGCCAAGGTCGTTCGAAACCGAGCCCGGGCGATGGCGGCCATGGGGCTTGAACCGGAGGCCTTGGTGACGGTCTACCAAATTCACTCGCCGACCGTCGTCGAGGTCGATGAACCTTGGCCGCTCGGCGGCGCACCGAAAGCGGACGCTATGGTGACGGCGACGCCGGGGATCGCGCTGGGCATCCTCACGGCGGATTGCGCGCCGATTCTTTTCGCGGAACCGGACGCCGGCGTGATCGGCGCAGCCCACGCGGGATGGAAGGGGGCGCTCGGTGGCGTGATCGATGCGACCGTCGATGCGATGCGTGATCTGGGGGCCGATCCGGAACGGATTTCAGCGGCGATCGGCCCGTGCATCCTACAGCCGTCTTACGAGGTCGGCGCGGAGTTTCGCTCCGCTTTCATGGAGGCCGGCTCCGCGAATGAGCGGTTTTTCCTGCCGGGGGCAAACGCCGGCAAGTTTCAATTCGATCTCGCGGCCTATGTTGTCGGACGACTGCGTGGCGCCGGCGTCGGCTCGGCCATGTGCTTGAATCTGGATACCTATGCGGATGCCGGCAGGTTTTTCAGTTATCGCCGCACAACGCATTTGGGGGAGCCGGACTACGGCCGCCTGTTGTCCGCGATCGCCTTGGAGGAGACCTGAACGATGGCGTTACATTTCAGTACGGAGGAGCTCGCGGCGCGCCGCGAAACGGCGTGCGCGGACATGGAGGCTCTTGGCCTGGACGGATTGCTGATGTTCCGCCAGGAAAGCACGTACTACCTCACCGGATATGACACTTTCGGGTATGTGTTCTTTCAGTGCCTGTATCTGGGTGCCGACGGCACGATGACCCTGCTGACCCGAGCCCCCGATTTGCGTCAGGCACAGAACACGTCGGTTATTCAGGATATTCGTATCTGGGTGGATCGTCCCGACGCCAGTCCGGCAGACGATCTGAGAAGCATCTTGGCGGAGCACGGGTGCGAGGGAAAGACGCTCGGGGTCGAGTACGACGCTTATGGTCTCACGGCGGCAAACGGCAAATTGCTCGACGCGGCGCTCGACGGTTTTTGCACGTTGCAAGAGGCGTCCCAAATGGTCTCCCGTCGGCGGCTCGTCAAAAGCGACGCCGAAATAGCTTACGTGCGCCGCGCCGCTGAACTGGCGGACGATGCGTTGGACGCGGCGGTCACAACGGCAGCGCCGGGTGTCTCGGAGGCGGACGTGCTCGCCGCCATGCAAGGCGCCGTTTTCAAGGGCGGCGGCGACTACCCGGGAAACCCGTTCATTATGGGATCGGCCGAAGATGCACTTCTGTGTCGGACCAAGACCGGCCGCCGGACGCTGTCGGTGAACGATCAACTCAATCTTGAGTGGGCCGGCGCGTATCGGCACTACCATGCCGCCATGTTTCGAACGTTGGTCTTCGGTGACATGCCGGACCGGCAGAAAAGGATGTACGAGGTTGCGTTGGAGGCCCTGCTTGCGGTCGAGGCGGCACTGCGGCCGGGGAATATCGTGGGCGATGCGTTTCAGGCGCACGCGGATGCCATCGACCGCGCGGGCATGCGGGCGCATCGTCTGAATGCCTGTGGCTACAGCCTCGGCGCGACCTTTGCCCCCAGTTGGATGGATTGGACAATGCTGTATGAAGACAATCCGACGGAGATACGTCCCAACATGGTCTTTTTCGCGCATATGATCATTTTTGACAGCGACGAGACCTTGGCGATGTGCCTGGGCGAGACCGTATTGACGACCGAGGGTGCGGCGGAGCGTTTGTCCAGAAGTTCTCTCGATCTCCTGCACAAGCCCTAGAGGCATCATGCCGCACATCGTCATATTCATGTTTCTTTTGATGCTCGGACTGCTGGCGACCTGCGTTGTCGGCTTGGGAACCGGATGATACGCCCGCTGGCGTTGCTGATGTTGCTGGTCATGACGGTGACGGCATGTGGTCAGCTCCCGCGGCCTTTTGGCCGTGACGGCGCGACCGATGCCAACCCTCTTGCCGACACACTCTATTGGGAAGGTGTCGAAGTGCCGCCGTTGACCGGCACGACGCCGCCGATGGGGCGGTTGCTGGCACGAGCGGTGGCGTCGGAACTCGAGAAAACCTATCAGATTCCCGCGGCGATCACGGGCCTGGACCGCAGTCAGTATCTGCTCGACGGTCACGTCAATATCGCGCGCAGCGGCGTGTTGGACTTGCCGCGATACAGCATCACATGGACCTTGAAGGAACGGCGCGGCGGAACCGTCGCCGAGTTCACCGAGGAAATCTCCGCATCGCAATTCGAGTGGGATTACGGCTCGCCGGCGATCATCCGACGGGTTGGCGAGAGCATTGGACTGCGGGTCGCGAAATTGGCGCTTGGTGAACGGTTCAATACGGCCGGACAGGACCGGTTTCTCGGTCGCGAAGGTGTGTATGTCACGGCGGTCAACGGCGCACCCGGAGATGGGAACACGTCACTGCGCCGGGCCATGACAGTGGCACTCGGCGGCGGCGGTTTGCAACTGGCGAACGATCCGGCTTCGGCGTTGTTCACCGTCGGCGCGGACGTTGCCGTTGGAGCCCCTGAAAACGGGGCGCAATCGGTCAGCATCGTTTGGACCGTTCGCGATATCGAAGGGAGCGCGATCGGCACAGCGGAACAAGCCAATGCGGTCCCAGCGGGGAGCCTTGATGGCGTCTGGGGACAAACCGCTGCCTTTGCCGCGGCGGCGGCGAGTGACGGGATCATCGGCATTATTGCCCCTGTCAATCAACGGAGATTCTCGGTGCCTGACCTCGGCAGTGGTCCGCACCGGCGCGGCGGTCCGCCGCCCGCGAGCCTCCCGCAAATCCCGGGCCGCGCGCCACCGCCGCCGAGCTAGCGGTGGTTTTTACTGAAAACGTATAGGCCGGCTGGTAGATTCTAGGGGTGTTCACAGGAAGGTCACCGGCAGTTTCTCTGCCGACCGTCGGCACACGCCGGCGGCGATTGCGCATTTGTGCGTATGTGACGGCAATCGTTACACTTTTTGTCACCGCGTGTGCGCAGATTCCGGCATCGGAAAAGGCCGGCGGGCCCGCCGTTGTCGGTCTCGACGGCGAATCGGCGGCGCGTGCGGCAGGTATTTCCGACGTGATCTTCGTGGTGCCGCCGCAAGGCGCAACCTCGCAAACCGGGTTGGTCCTGGCGGATGCCATCGCCGCCGGCCTTCGGGATCGCAATCATCCGGCGATCCTGGCTTTCCAACCGAATCAGGCGGGGGCATCGATCGTCGCAGAAGTGGTGTCAGCCGAGCCGCATGGTGATGTGGTCTGGCTGTCCATGGATTGGCACGTCCGGGCGCCGTACGGCACGCATGTGGCGACTTACCGCCAGCATGTCGTGATCGACGACGCCATGTGGCAGACCGGCAGCCCCGAAGCGATCAACCTGCTGGTCGACGACGCCGCGCCCCGGGTGCTAGATATGGTCGAAAACCACGTTGGCCCACCGATGATCGGCGCCATGCGACGCGAGGGCCCGGAAATGACGGTGGCCGAACCCGATATTGCGGAAACGCCACCGGACACGGTGATGACTGCAGCACCCCCGGGTGCCGATGCGCCGCCCGCGATATCTTCCGCGCCTCAAGTCCCGATCGCGCGCATTTCCGAGCGGACCAACGGTCAGGTGCTGATGCCTGAGCGGGAAGCCTTAACACCCCCGGCCCCCCTGACGCCTCCGACCGAAACCGTGGCACTTGATCCGCCGCCCGCTGAGCCATCTGCCGAGCCTCTTGCCGAGGCCGCCGTCGCGTCCCCGGTCGATCTCGCGTCTTCGCCGCCGCCCGTGTCGGCGTCGGGCCGGCCGCCGCTCCCGTCGTTGCTGGATTTGCCGCCGCCGGATCAGCCGGCGGCGACCGGCGCGCCCTCTGATATGCTGGTTTCCGGCGCGGCTGCGACCGTAGCCCCGCCGCCCGGTGGCGTGTCCGTGAGCGATACGGAAGACGGCCTGCTGGACCGTTTAAGCCCCAATATGGCGAGCGATGCTCGCCGCCCCGGTGACGCCCGCCCCGATGTCGAAAATCAAGGATCGTTCGCTCGAGTTCGCTGGGGCCAGCCGGCGTTTCTGATCCGCCCGGTCGCCGGCGCGCCCGGCAATGGCAACGAAGCCCTGACCGCAGCGTTGAAGTCCGCGTTGCGTGACCGCGACCTCACGATCTCCGAGGATCCGCGCCAGGCCGGGTTCGTTATTGATGGGGATGTCGACATGGGACCGCCGGCAAGCGGTCGGCAATACGTCCGCATCACCTGGCGGGTGACGACGGTGACGGGCGACGAAGTCGGCCGCGCGGTGCAGGAAAACACGGTGATCGCCGGAAGCCTGGACGGGGAATGGGGGCAGGTCGCCGAAGCCGTTTCCAACGCTGCGGTAAGGGGAATCAAGGACTTATTCGATGATGCGGGCAAGGAACTTTCTACCCGCGGCGCGTTACCGGACTTCCCCAGCGTCTCGCTTCCGACCGTTCCTGGCCGGGCGCCACCGCCGCCCGCCACTTTCTGATCCGGCCCGGGGATCGACGATACCATCAAATCGTTTACAGCCCTGGTCCTGATTGATATGTTCCGCCCGCATTTGCCGGTGCTCAGGTCAGATTTATGAAAATCATTGCGTGCAACAGCAACCGCCCGCTTGCGGAAGCCATCTCTGCTTACGTCAACCTGCCGTTGACGAGAGCCAGCGTGCGTCGCTTCTCCGACATGGAGGTCTTCGTCGAAATCGAAGAGAACATGCGCGGCGAGGACGTGTTCGTGGTGCAATCGACCTCGTATCCGGCGAACGACAATTTGATGGAACTTCTGGTGACGCTCGATGCGCTCCGACGTGCCTCGGCGCGGCGGGTGACGGCGGTGATCCCGTACTTCGGCTATGCGCGACAGGACCGGAAATCCGGCCCCCGGACGCCGATTTCAGCGAAACTGGTCGCCAACCTGATTACCGAGGCGGGCGCCGACCGGGTCCTGACCATGGACCTGCACGCCGGTCAGATCCAAGGTTTCTTCGATATTCCGACCGACAACCTGTTCGCCGAGCCGGTGTTGACCACGCACATCACCGACCAGATGAACGGCGATACCAGTGACTTGGTCATCGTTTCGCCCGATGTCGGCGGCGTGGTGCGGGCACGCGGTATGGCGCGGCGCTTGAACGCCGATTTGGCGATTATCGATAAACGTCGCGAGCGCGCCGGCGTATCGGAAGTGATGAATATCATCGGTGACGTAGATGGCCGCACGTGCATCCTCGTCGACGACATCGTCGATTCCGCGGGGACCCTATGCAACGCGGCGGTGGCGCTGCGTGAGCAGGGGGCGTCGACAGTCTCGGCCTATGTAACGCACGGGGTCCTCTCCGGCGGCGCCGTCGCCCGGGTAACCGCATCGCCGATGGAAAAGCTGGTGATTACCGACAGCATTCAGGCGACGGAAGCGATGCGCGTGGCGCAAAATATCGAGCAACTGTCCGTTGCGGAGTTGATTGGCGAGGCGATGAACCGGATCAGCGACGAGTCGTCGGTGTCATCGCTGTTTGACTGAGTAGGAATTTATGGAATTCCGGTCCGGCGGTTCGGACCGGCGACGTGGACGGGCACCCCTGGAGGCCGTCCGCAATACTTTGAGCAAGGAGTAGAAAAATGGCTCAAGCGAACCAAATGACAGCGGAACTCCGCGAACGGGCCGGCAAGGGGGCCGCCCGTGCGGTGCGCCGTGCCGGCCGCGTGCCGGGTGTTATTTATGGCAACAAACAAGAACCCGTCTTGATTTCCCTGGACCCCATTGAATTGACCAAGGAAATCCGCACGGGTGGCTTTTTCACCCGGATTTACGAAGTCGCCGTCGGTGGCGAGACGTACCGCGTGCTGGCGCGTGATCTGCAGCAGCACCCGATCAACGACATGCCGACGCATGTCGACTTCATGCGCTTCAGTGCCAAGACCCGTTTGGCCGTCGAAGTCGCCGTGGAGTTCATCAACGAAGACCAGTGCCCCGGCCTGATCGAAGGCGGCGTGTTGAACGTCGTCCGTCACGCGGTCGAATTGCGCTGCCAGCCGGATAACATTCCGGAAGGCCTGGTGGCCGATCTGGCCGGCAAGTCCATCGGCGACTCGATCCACATTAGCGAGATCTCGTTGCCGGACGGCGTCGAGCCGACGATCACCGACCGCGACTTCACCGTCGCGACCATCGCCGCGCCGACGATCTTTACCGAAGCCGAAGACGAAGACGGTGAAGAGGGCGAAGGCGAAGAGGGCGAAGCCGCAGCGGCCGAAGGCGGCGACGAAGGCGGCGAAGAGAAGTCCGAGGACTGATCCCGCCGGGGGAGACATTCCATGTTTCTCATTGTCGGGCTCGGCAATCCCGGTCCGGCTTATGCCGGCAATCGCCACAATATCGGGTTCATGGCGGTGGACGAAATCGTCCGCCGCCATGGCTTTTCCCCATGGCGAAAGAAATTTCACGGCCATCTCGCCGAAGGATCGGTCGATGGCCGCAAGGCGCTCGCCTTGAAGCCGGAGACGTTCATGAACGAGAGCGGGCGCGCGGTTCAGGCCGCCGCCGCGTTCTACAAGATCGCCCCGGCCGATATCCTGGTGTTTCACGACGAGATCGATCTGGCCCCCGGTAAATTGCGCGTCAAACGTGGCGGCGGGCATGCCGGTAATAACGGTTTGCGATCCATACACGCCGCGCTCGGCCCCGATTATGGCCGGGTCCGCATGGGTGTCGGCCATCCCGGCGAAAAAACCGAAGTGCGGAACTACGTGCTCAAAGACTTTCCCAAGGCCGATCAGGAATGGCTGCCGTCGATGCTGGACGGATGCGCCGAGTATCTAGGCGATGTCCTCGACGGGGACGATCCCTCTTACATGAGCAAAGTCGCACACCGCGTCAAACCGAACCGGCCCAATGCCCCCCGTCCGGACGGCAACTCAGACAAAAAGGAAAACGGAGATGGGATTTAACTGCGGCATTGTCGGATTGCCGAATGTGGGCAAATCCACACTGTTCAATGCGCTCACGCAAACCGCCCAAGCCGAGGCGGCGAATTTTCCGTTTTGCACCATCGAGCCGAATACCGGCCGGGTATCGGTGCCCGATACGCGCTTGGAGGCGATCGCCGGGATTGCGAAGCCGGAGAAGACCATCCCCACCAGCTTGGAGTTTGTGGACATCGCGGGTCTGGTGCGCGGTGCGTCGAAGGGCGAGGGGCTTGGCAACCAATTTCTCGGCAATATCCGCGAGGTTGATGCGATCTGCCATGTCTTGCGGTGTTTTGAGGACGAGAATATCACCCACGTCGAGGGCCAAATCGATCCGATCGCCGATGCGGAGACCGTGGAAACGGAATTGATGCTCGCCGACATGGAGAGTTTGGAGAAGCGGGATACGCCGCTGACCAAGCGGATCCGGGGTGGCGACAAGGAGGCGGCGAGGGAGCTTGATCTCTGCAACCGGGCGCTCGCCTTGCTGCGCGACGGCAAGCCGGCGCGGCTGTTGGAGGTGGCCGACGACGAACGCAAGGCCTTCAAGATGCTGCAACTGCTGACGGCGAAACCGGTCTTATACGTCTGCAACGTCGAAGAAGGATCGGCGGCCGATGGCAATGCCCAGTCGGCCCGGGTGTTCGAACGTGCCGCTGCCGAAGGTGCCGAAGCCGTTGTGATTTCCGCCAAGATCGAAGAAGAGATCGCGCAGCTTGGAAGCGACGAGGAGAAAGCCGAGTTTCTGGAGACCATCGGTCTCGACGAGCCCGGTTTGGCGCGGGTGATCCGCGCCGGATACAAGCTTTTGGGGCTGATCACGTTCTTCACCCAAGGCCCAAAGGAGGTGCGTGCCTGGACCGTGCCCGAAGGTGCCAAGGCGCCGCAGGCTGCGGGTGTGATCCACACCGATTTCGAACGTGGGTTCATCCGCTCGGAGACGATCGCCTACGACGACTTCATCGGACTGGGTGGGGAACAGGCGTGCAAAGACGCCGGCAAGATGCGCCAAGAGGGCAAAGAATACGTCACCCAGGACGGCGACATCATGCTGTTCAAATTCAACGTCTGATCCCTTCCGAAGATATCGATAAAGGAGACCTGCCGTGCATTGGCTGTTGTTGACGGGCGCAATCGCGTTCGAGGTGGCGGGGACCGTTTCGTTAAAACTGTCGTATGGCTTCACCAAGCCGATGTTCGTCGTGGCGACGATCGTCGGCTATGTCATCAGTTTCACGTTCATGGGGTTGGCGCTGAAAGGCCTGCCGGTGTCGACCGTGTATGCCATATGGGCTGGCGTCGGTACCGCCCTGGTGGCGATCGTCGGGATCGTCGGCATGGGCGAGAACGTGAACACCATGAAGGTCGCCAGCATCGCACTGGTGGTGATCGGCGTTGTCGGCTTGCACTTGGCGGAGCGGGCCACCTAAAGCCCCATCCAGTGTAGCGTGGTTGCGGCCAGCACCAGATACCGTCCCGTTTTGCTGATGGTTACGATGCCCAGGAAAATCCAGAACTTACAGCGCAAGACGCCCGCAGCGACCGTAATCGGATCACCGATGATGGGGGTCCAGGCCAGCAGCAGCGACCAGTAACCCCATCTTTGATACCAATATGTGGCGCGGGTCAGGGCTTTCTCGGGCACCGGGAACCATTTGCGATCCTGAAAATGGACGAAAAAACGGCCGAGGGCCCAATTCACGACGGAGCCCAAGACGTTGCCGATACTGGCCACTGTGACGAACAGCCACGCTCGGTCCGGATCGTTCAGTAAAAGCCCCACCAGCACCGCCTCCGACGCAGCGGGAAACAGCGTGGCGGCGACCAAGGCGCTGGTGAACAGGCCGGACAACGCGGCGAAAAGCTCGGGCGTCACGGGCGGCGGTTACTCGGCGTCGGTGTGAGGCTGCGGTGGGTGGCTGCGTCGCGTCACGATGTATAGGCCAGCGGGAAGCATGATCGCCGCAAGGACCGCAGGCAGCCGCCAATCCTCGGCGATCCATATGGCGACATAGGTGAAACTCAGGCTCATCACCAGTACCGCCATGACCTTGGCGCGAATGGGAATGACGCCGTGGCGGTGCCAGCCGCGCACCGGCGGACCGAAGGTCGGGTGATTCCATATCCAAAGCTGGAATTTCCGGGAACTCCGGGAAAACGCCCATAACGCGATGATCAGAAAGACCGTTGTCGGCAGCACCGGCACCACGATGCCGATAAACCCGACAATCACCATCAACCACCCAAAGCAGATCAGCATACAACGCGCCCAGGCCGGCATCGTCTCCGATGGCACCGGCAGGGACGGGTCGAGCGTGTCGTCGTCGGCTTTGATCGTCGTCATGGGATGGAGCATACTCTCCGGTATCCCGAAACGCGAGTACGTGAATGCCCGCACCCACCTCTGTTGTTCCCACATCATTGCCGTTCGGTGCCGCCATCGACGAGGACGGTGTGTGGAGGCAGGTGTTGACCCGGGTCGCGGGCCCGCCGCGCCGCCCGGCTCTGTTCTTGGACCGAGACGGTGTGATCGTGGAGGAGGTTCATTATCTCCACAAAATTGAGGACATGCGCGTGATCGCTGGGGCGGAGAACGTGATCCGCCGCGCCAACGAGATGTCGGTGCCTGTTGTCGTCGTAACGAACCAAGCCGGAATCGGGCGGGGAATCTACGATTGGCCAGCGTTCATCGCGGTACAGGAGGCCATGCTCGATGCGTTGGCCGATGCCGGTGCCTTCGTCAACGCGGTATTCGCCTGTCCGCATCATGCCGAAGGGATCGAGCCGTATAACGTTGCCGATCATCCAGCCCGAAAGCCGAATCCGGGGATGCTGTTGGCGGCCGCCGACATGATGCCGATTGATCTTGGACGATCCTGGATCGTCGGCGACCGGTCCGGCGATATCGCAGCAGCGAAGCGCGCCGGATGCGCCGGCGGTGTGCACGTCGCGACGGGTCATGGCGCGCGCGCGGAAGAGCGGCGGGCGGCGTTGGAATACGACAGCGACGGGTTCCGCGCGGCCGGCGCGCCGAGTATCGTCGAAGCTGCGGCGTCGATTTCTTTGTTCGACGGGGAGGCAATCCCATGACGGATATGGCCGACATCGTGATCGACGGCGGCGAAATCGTCGACGGAACGGGAGGCGCACGATATCCGGGCGGTATCGCCATTCAAGGCGACCGAATTGCGATGGTCGGCGATGTCGTAGGTCTTAAGGCCCGGCACCGGATCGACGCATCGGGGTGCGTGATCGCGCCGGGGTTTATCGATTGTCATACCCATGACGACCGGGCGTTGCTGGACGATCCGGCGATGACCTGCAAGGTGAGCCAAGGCGTCACGACCGTCGTCGGCGGCAATTGCGGCGTCAGTTTGGCGCCCTTCGTCCCGTCGCCCGACTGGGACATGCCGGTTCCGATGGCGCTCCTGGGTCGAAAGGACCAATACCGGTTTCCGACGATGGCGGATTATATGACGGCCTTTGCCAAGGCCACGCCCGCCGTCAACGCGGCGATGCTGTGTGGCCATAACACCTTGCGGGCCGAAGCGATGGGCGGCGCCGTCGACAGACCGGCGACGGATTTGGAGCGTGAACGGATGCGTGCCCGCCTGCGCGAGGCCATGCAGGCAGGCGCCATCGGCATCAGTTCCGGTCTGATGTATCCGGCGGGCCGCGATGCGCCCACCGACGAGGTCACAGATTTGGCGCGGACATCGTCAAGCCACGGTGGGATCTATGCCACGCACCTGCGCGACGAGTCCGAAGGGTTGGTCGCATCCGTCGAGGAAGCGGCAACCATCGGCCGGGACGGCGGTGTGCCGGTCGTCCTATCCCATCATAAGGCCAGCGGCCGGTCGGCGTGGGGGACGACGGCGCAGTCGCTGCGACGGATCGAACAACTGGCCGAAGGGCAAACGATCCACTTCGACGTCTATCCTTATGCCGCCAGTGCGACGGCGTTGATGCCGGAACGGATCGAGGTGGCGGAAAAAGTGTTGATCGTCGCCTCCGACCCGCATCCGAAAACGGCCGGCTGGTATTTGCACGATATTGCCACCGAATGGGGGGTGAGCGAACTGGAGGCGGTCGAGGAGTTGTCCCCCGCGCAGGCTATATATTTCGCCATTGACGAGGCGGATGTGCGGCGCGTTCTCAGCCATCCCATGGCAATGGTCGGATCGGACGGGATTCCCGGAACCGACGCGCCGCATCCGCGCCTTTGGGGAACTTTCCCTCGCGTGCTCGGCTATTATGGCCGGGACGAGGGATTATTCGGATTGGAAACCGCCGTGCACAAGATGACCGGCCATACGGCGGCGGTTTTCGGGTTCGCCGATCGTGGTGTGTTGCAGCCGGGCGCCTTCGCCGATGTGACCGTTTTCGACCCGTCAATCGTGATCGACCGGGCAACGTTCGAACACCCAACAATGCCGTCGGCGGGTATTCGCCACGTGTTGGTCAATGGCGATCTGGTTTGGGAAGATGGCGGACAAACGGCCGCGCGGCCGGGCCGGGCGGTTCGGCGCCAGGCGCCGCTAGAGGCTTAAGCCGCAGCCAATTCGCAGCCGGTCAATGCGGACATCTTGCGCAGAATGATCGGCAGTTCGTCGTCGGCAATGTCGAAGCGGACGCCGAGATGCTTCTCGTCAATCCGAACGACCATGCCTTGAACCGCGACTTGCCGATCGAACTCAATATCCACGAAATGGCCGGTCGACAGAGCATCTTCTATTTGCTCGAGCGTGTCGCTCCAATGGATCAGTGCGCCACCGACGGAGACGTCGACGGTATATCCGGGAACGCGGCGCAAGCCCGTGGAAATGGTCAGGTTCACGCGGGACTCGAAACGGGGATGTACTCGTCTGTCGTGGTCGGTTGCCAGCATCACCATGAGTCGCTCCTCGATCTTCGGTACCCGGTCATCGGGTGTGTCACTAAGACGTGGTGACGACGTGGATGCGAATGAAGTCGAAAAACGCGGATATGTGGCTATTACGTATTACAATTAGGTAAGGCGCCGGACCGATGTCGAATTTGTCAGTCCAAGGTCTCCAATAAGCGGATCATCAGGCGGCAGCGTTCGACCAAACTCGAATAATAGATGAATTCCTCGTTGGAATGCGCGCCATGGCCGTCAGCCCCAAGCCCATCGAGTGTCGGGATGCCGAGAGCCCCTGTGTGATTGCCGTCTGAGCCGCCGCCGGTCTTGAGATCCTGCAGGTCGAAGCCGATCTCCGCCGCTAGGCCCTTGGCGTGCTCGAAAAGGTGTTCGATCCCCTCGAACTTCTCGTACGGCGGCCGGTCAATCCCGCCTTCAACGTGCACGATGCAGTCCGGGTCTTCCGGTGTCATGTTTTCAACGAAGGCCATGACCTCGTGCGCGGCCTGCATATCGGGGACGCGGAAATCGACGCTGATCTCGCATTCTTCAGGCACGACGTTGGTCAAGGTGCCGCCGTTGATGATACCGACGGAGCAGGTCTGACCCTTCTCGTAATCGGTCAGTCCTTCCAGTTTCAAGATGATGTGCGCCATCTCTTTGATCGCCGAACGGCCGTCCATGTGCCGGGCACCTGCGTGCGACGGGACGCCCGTGACTTTGACCGTGTACTGCAACCTGCCGTTTCTGGCGGTGACGATCTTGCCACCCTCGCGTGCCGGTTCGGTCACCAGGACGTACTTATTCTTGCGGCCTTCCTCGACGATCATCTCTTTCGACGTCGGCGACCCGACTTCTTCTTCGGGGATGTACATGAACGTGACGGGCAGTGGGGTCTCTTGGCCTTGGCGGATCAGATGCCGCATGGCGTGCAGGGCGATATAGGCGCCGGCCTTCATATCGTAGATGCCCGGGCCGAAGACCTTGTCGCCTTCGCGGCGGATCGGGTTCTTCGTATCCTTGATTCCGACCCCATGCACGGTGTCCAGATGTGACAGGACCAGGATGCCCGGCCCGTCGCCGCCCCACGGTGTCCGGCATTTTAGGATATCGCCGAAGCCGTCGCGGCCCTCGGTCCGGTCGATGCCGAGACCCAGTGTCTCGGCGTCATTCTGGACCCGGTCGACCATCTTGTTGACGGCGGCAGAGTCGTGGCTTGGGCTCTCGATGTCGACCCACTCCAGAACGCCTTTAAGGATTTCATCGCCATCCAATTGCGGCAGATTGGGTCTTGCCTCGTCCATCGTCTCTTGCTCCTGTGTTGATATGTCGACTATCAGAGCCTAGAGCCCGAACGCTGTGGGTCAAGGCGGCCATGGGGGACAAATTGACTATTTTCGACCAGCTAACACTGCGCCAGGCGACGGCCGACGATATCGGGGCCATCATCGCCTTGTTGGCCGACGACCCGATCGGCCAGGCCCGCGAAGCGCCGGGCGACCCGCTATATGCGGACGCCTTCGCGGAGATGGAGGCCGATCCCAACAACGAACAATGGGTCATCGAAGGCCCCGACGGGCGGGTCCTGGGATGCCTGCACCTGACGATTATTCCGGGCCTCAGCCGCCGTGCCACCAAGCGGGCCATGATCGAAAGCGTGCGCGTTCACGACGATCTTAGGGGGCAAGGGGTCGGCCGATGGTTTTTCGAGCAGGCCATCGCCCGGTCCCGTGACCTGGGCGCAACGATGGTGCAACTGACGTCGGACAAAAAACGCGCGGATGCGATCCGGTTTTACGAAAGCCTCGGCTTCGTCGCCAGCCACGAGGGGCTGAAGTTGCATTTGGACGCTTAGAGCGTCTTCCGCAGCATGCGCGATTGCGTGATTTCGGCGTAGCCGTGCGCGGTATAGAACGCGACCGCGTCGTCCCGGTGCATCTGCGTGTGCAGCGCGACGGACGCCAGCCCGCGATCCTTTGCCCAGTCTTCAGCCGTCTCCATCAGCGCCTTGGCCACCCCTTGCCGCCTGGCCGTGGAGGACACGACCAGGGATTGCACGTACCCCTCGACCGGTTTTTCCAGCGCCGCGCGCACATAGATATGCACGAGACCGAGCGCCGCTCGATCCGCGTCGCGGGCGATGAAGGCGGCATGGTCGTCACGCCGCAAGACTTCGGTAAGCCGCGTCGTCAGTGTGCCGGCGTCGATGTCGTAGCCGAGGTCCCGGAGCAGCGCTTGCGCATCCTTGAGGTCGCCGTCCGTCAGCGGCGCGATATCGGTCACACCGCAAGCGCCATCCCGTCGCGGCCAGGATCGGCGCCGCCGTCCAGACCGCCGTCGGTCAGGCGGATCGCGTGGACGCCGGCGAAGTGGAAATTCAACGGATAACGCCGGAAGCTGTAGCCATCCGCCTCCAATTCCGCCTGAACGAAACGCGGGATCCGGTTGACGATCTCGATGATGTCGCTGGTGGCGGAGAATCTTGCGGCCGACACCGCCTGTTGCGCATCCATGCCGAAATCCAGCGCGTTGAGGATCCCCTGGATCACACCCATCGCGATGTACGTGCCGCCCGGTGCGCCGATCAACAGGAACGGTTTGTTGTCTTTGAACACAATGGACGGGGCCATCGACGTGAAGCGCGATTTGCCCGGTGCGAGAGAACCGGTCATGCCGGGCCGCGGGTCGAACACGCCCATGCAGCCGTTGTAGACGAACCCAAGACCCTCGGTCGTGACGCCCGACGGCATGCCCAGCGAGTGGGTCATAGTGACGCAATTCCCGTCCCGGTCCACGGTACAGAGGTGTGTCGTTTCCTTTTGGTCTTCGCCTTGCTGCAGCCGCGGCACATGGGTCTTTTGCCCCGACTTGATCTTGTCGGCTTGTTCCTTGGCGTAATCCTTCGACAGCAGCCGGTCGAGCGGGATATCGACGTATCTTGGATCGCCGACGTGGTTGTCTTTGTCGACGGTGGCGATCTTCATCGCCTCGGCGACGGTGCGGATATAGTCCGGAGAATTATGGCCCATGGCGGCAAGATCGAAGTTCTCCAGGATATTGAGCATCTCCAAGACCATGATGCCGCCGCCTGGAGGTGGCGCGGAGGCGATCCGATACCCGCGGTACGTGGTCCAAAGGACGTCGGTATCTTCGGGGCCGGCATTTTGCAGATCGACCGCCCGGATCAGACCACCGTTGGCCTCCATGTCGGCAACGATGTCAGCGGCGATTTCGCCCTCGTAGAAGTCGTCGGCACCGGCCTCGGCGATGCGCGAATACGTGGTCGCCATGTCCGGGTTCTTAATCACCTCGCCCATGGGTTTCATGGAGCCGTCGCCGTTCAGGTAGATTTTCGCGGTCGCCGGCGAGCCCCGCAGGTATTCGATATGCTCGACCCGGCCGCCCGGCTCCACTTGTTCCCAGAACCGGCGCACGTGCGGACGGATCATCCAGCCGCCGGCGGCATAGCCGATGGCCGGTTGGATCACGTCGCCGAGTGACATGGTGCCCCACTTCTTGAGCGCCGCATCGTAGGCCCGCAGACTTTCCGGCGTTGCGATGGATTGATAGCCGACCTCGTTGACGCGACCTTCGAGGATGAAACCAAAACCGTCCTCGCATTCGTGCAACAGTTTGTCCGCCCACATGTCCGGCGTCACGGCTTGCGGCGCGCGGGCATGAAAATCCAGGCACTGATGCACGTCTTGGCCCGGCAGGTAGACGTGCATGGAGCCGAACCCAGCAATCCCCGACATGAACGGATCCACGGCGGTTTGCGTCAATGCCGTGGCAATCGCCGCGTCTACGGCGTTGCCGCCGCCTTTCAGGATCATCGCTCCCGCTTCGACCGCTTCCGGTTGCGGCGCGCAGACCATGCCGTTTTCAGGTTGGGTGCTCATTGGCGCTTAGTCCGCGTAGCCCGGGGACACATCGTCCAACATCCGCAGCAATGCATCCCATTGAACGACGGTCCCCTTGCCGTCCTCGTAGGAGCGTTCAAATTGCTCGGCGGTATGTTCGCACACTTCATGCGACGGGAAGATCAACTCGGCGCCGCCCGCCATGGCTTTCAGCTGCAATTCGCAGGCGTGTTGCAGGCGCCGGTGCAGGAAGAACGCATGCGCCACGGTCGGGCCGACGGTCATCAGCCCATGGTTGCGCAGGATCATGGCGTTCAGCTGTCCCATATCCGCGGCCAAGCGATCGCGCTCGTCCAGGTCGTCGGCGATGCCTTCGAAATCGTGGTAGGCGATACGGTTATAGAACGCGAGCGACTTTTGGTTGAGCATCAACAGGCCATCCTTTTGCGCGGCAACCGCCATGCCCGCCTGGGTATGGGTGTGCATGACGCACACCGCGTCCTCGCGGTTCATGTGGATGGCCGAATGGATGGTAAAGCCCGCTTGAATGTAGTCGAACGGGCTCTCCATGATTTTGTTGCCGTCGCAATCGATCTTGATCAGCGACGAAGCTGTGATCTCGTCAAAGCGCAACCCGAACGGATTGATCAGGAAGTGATGATCGCTGCCCGGAATCCGCGCTGAGTTGTGGGTGAACAACAGATCATCCCAACCGAAATGCGCGACCAGCCGATAGCACGCCGCCAAATCGACCCGCATCTGCCATTCTTCGGCGGAAACTTGGTCTTTGACCGACGGCCATTCCAAAGCGTGTACGTTACCCATGGTGATGTCTCCCTCATGCCATGCTAAAAGCGTCTATCAATCGGGCGGCATTCGCAAGCCCATGCCCTATTAAAGAGGTATCTTATGACTGCCTGGACGGTCGATCCGACAGACTACGTGGCCACGAACCCACCAACCTACGAGGGGGAAAGGCTGCACTCACAATACGTTGCAGTGCGCGACGGCATCCGACTTGCGGTCGATGTCCATCTACCGGGGGCAAAGGACGACGGGCGGGCCTATCCGGCGATATGCGTGTTTACGCCGTATTATCGGCGTTTCGCGTTGCGCGACGGACATCGGGCCGGCATCGATGCGGCGCCGACCGTTGCCTTTTATCGCGATGCGTTCGTGCCGCACGGGTACGCCGTCGTATGCGTCGACGTGCGGGGATCTGGGGCCAGTTTCGGCTACCGGGACGGGTTCCGTTCGCCGGCCGAGCGGCTCGATCATCACGACATCGCAGAATGGGTGTCGCAGCAGCCTTGGTGCGATGGGAACATCGGCGCGACCGGCATTTCGTATCCCGGCGCGGCGTCGGATTTCTTGGCGTCCACCAACCACCCGGCGGTCAAGGCGGTGGCCCCCCTGTTCGCGGTTTGGGATACGTGGTCGAACCATGTCTATCCGGGCGGCGCGTTGTTGACCTGCGTGACGCGGAACTACGGCCAGTTGGCCGAGGCCTTGGATTTGGACAAGCGGGATTTGATCCCTGATTACGCATACTTCAAGGACGAAGATCTCGCCGGTCCCGCGCCGGTCGACGAAGACGCCGACGGGTCTTTGCTGGCGCTGGCGCTGGAGGATCATCAGGCCAATTTCGACATGCAGGATTTCGCCCAACAGATGCGATTTCGCGATGCGCCATTGACCGACAATCCGGACTATGCGAGCGACAAGATCAGCCCCTACGCCTATGCCAACCGGGACGCCGACGCATCGACCGCGTATTTCTCCGTCTCGGGCTGGATGGACGGCGGCGGTTATTCTGTTGGCACGATCCAACGTTACCTGTGGCTCAATAACCCGTCGAAACGTTTGATGCTTGGCCCTTGGGATCACGGTGCGCGGGGGCATTGCAGCCCGTGGCGGCCCAACCGCGATGCGCAACAACCGTTCGTTGCCGCCGCCGTGCTGCGTTTCTTCGATGCGCATCTGAAGGGTCGGGGCGACGTGCTCGATGACGAACAACCGGTGCACTACTACACCATGGGGGCGGAGCAATGGCGCGCCGCCGACGTTTGGCCGCCGGCGCACACACCCCGCGATTTCTATCTCGCTGCCGATGGCGTATTGGCGGAAGCGGCCCCCGACGCACCGGCCGGATCGGATGACTACCAAGCCGATTACGGCTGCGGTACCGGTCTGCACACGCGATACGACCGGC
The DNA here is from genome assembly GCA_965601835.1 of Rhodospirillales bacterium. GTDB lineage: Bacteria > Pseudomonadota > Alphaproteobacteria > Rhodospirillales > Casp-alpha2 > UBA4479. The sequence continues at coordinate 1,687,129 of OZ271842.1, read as the reverse complement.
TCTACATCGCCAATGTCGACACCTATTACGATGACTGGCGGGGCCGCGAAACACGGATGCTCAATTACACGACGGCACCGCTCGAGACGGATATGGAAATCACTGGCCACCCTGAGGTAGACCTGTCGTTCATCAGTTCCGAAACCGACTGTTGTTTCTTCGTGTATCTGTCCGACGTGACGCCGGAAGGAAAGCCGCTTTACGTGACCGAGGGGGTGTTCCGCGCCCTGCACCGTGCCGAAGGTGCGCTGCCTGCCAATATCCCCGAGACAGGGCCGCCTCATTCCTTCTCTCGGGCAGACGCCCAGCACCTGAGCCCGGGCGAAGCGGCGCGTGTGCGGTTCGAACTGCTGCCGACATCGTACCTTTTCCGGGCCGGACATCGGCTCCGTCTCTCCATCGCCGCGGCGGACCGGGATCACTTTACCAAGATCCCGGACGGCCGCCCGCCTCTGTTGACGTTCCTGCGCCAACGGGACGCCGCCTGTCGGCTGCGTTTGCCCGAGATTTGACGTGCACCGCTCCCAAGAGAAAACCCATTGATTTCTTGCTGGTATTCCCGACATGGGGAGGGAAGGAGCGCACATGGCCAACGAGAATCTTCCCGACATTGATTTCGACCTGCAACCGGATCCGGCGGACGTATCTTTTGATCTTGAATCCGCGTTGCGGGCGGTACATCTGATCCGCACGCATGTGCCCGAGAACGGCTTCACGGTGCAGTCTCTCGGCGCGGAGCGGGCCGGACATGCGGTCTTGATCGACGCATCGGGGCTGTTTCTCACCATCGGATATCTGGTCGTCGAAGCGACCCAGGTGTGGCTCATCGACGCCGACGGCGCCGCCGTCGAAGGCCATGTGATCGGATCCGATACGGAAACCGGCTTTGGTTTGGTGCAGATGATGGGGCGGCCGAATGCCGATCCACTGCCGATTGGCACGGCCGAAGACCTGACGCTCGGCGACCGCGCGATCGTTGCCGGATATGGCGGCGTGCATCAGTGTGTCGACGTCGAAATCGTCGGTCGGCGCGAGTTTGCAGGGTATTGGGAATATCTTCTGGACAAAGCGATCTTCACGTCGCCGCCGCACCCGTTTTGGGGTGGCTCGTCGTTGATCGGCATGGACGGAACGTTGAAGGGCATCGGCTCGTTGTTCGTTCAGGAGAGCGTGCCGAACGAAGATGGGGGTGACCCACGCGAGGGAAACATGATCGTGCCCATCGATCTTCTGGCCGGCATCAAGGACGATCTCTTGTCGACTGGCAGCCGCACCACGCCGCCGCGTCCGTGGATGGGCGTTTTCTCCGCCGAGGCGTCTGGCAAGGTCGTCGTCGCCGGCCTGTGGGATGGTGGGCCGGCTGATCAAGCGGGGGTGGAAGCGGGCGATCTGGTCCTCGAGTTGGATGGCCGGCCGGTGACCGGCATGGCTGGCATGTATCGCGCGCTGTGGGATATGGGTGCCGCCGGTATTCGGGTGCCCCTCACCGTCTATCGTGACAAACGGATCGTCGAGATCGATGTCGAGACGGCGGCGCGCAGCGACTTCTATCTAAAACCCGGCCTGCATTGAAGCTGATGCCGCGAACGGCCGAGCCGCTTCCGTTGCCGGGGGGCGACGCTGTTCTGTTCCACGACGCCATCGCTGACCCGGCCGCGTGCCTGGCGTCCTTGCTGGACGAGGTGCCCTGGAAACAGGAACAGATTACCCTGTTCGGGAAAACCCGGGATATGCCGCGTCTGACCTGTTGGATGGGCGAGGCGTCTTATACCTATTCCGGACTGCCGAACCGACCGGCGCCATGGTCACCGACGGTGCAGCGCTTGCGCGATGATGTTGCGGCGTTGGCCGGAGCGCGTTTCAACGGGGTGCTTCTCAATCTTTACCGCGATGGTGCGGATTCCATGGGTTGGCACGCCGATGACGAGCGGGAATTGGGGCCCGACCCGGTGATCGCTTCGGTAAGCCTCGGCGCCGTCCGCCGGTTTCGGTTTCGCCCGAAACCGCGCCATTCGGCGGAGCCGTTCGGAATCGATCTGCCGGATGGCAGCGTTCTGATCATGCGAGGAGACACCCAGGCCAACTGGCAACATGCCATCCCGAAAACAAAGCGTCCGGTTGGGCCGCGGATCAACCTGACCTTTCGATGGATCGCTTGAGGCTGGCGTTTAGTCGAGCGGGTTGGTGAAGTCCTCGGCTATTTCCGTGGCGGCCGTTTGCAGGTCAGGCACGACAGCGACCGCTTGGTCGACGGTCATGCGGGCCGCCGGGGCGTGGATCGCGAGGCCCGAGATCACGACATCCTTGTCCGACAGAACCGGTACCGCGACGCTGATGATGCCGTCGTGGTATTCCTCTTCGTTGACCGCATACCCGCGGGCGCGGATTTCCGCGCAGGCCTCTTCGAGACGATCCTGTGACGTGATCGTTTTTGCCGTATAGGCCGTGAGCTCAAGTCGTCCGATCATCCGCTTGCGGGTCCGTGTTGTTAGGTGGGCAAGGAACAGTTTGCCAAGACCGGTGCAATGGATGGGAACGCGGCTGCCCGGATGCAGTTCCGCGCGGAGTGGGAAGTTGCTCTCAACCCGGTCTAGGTACAGGACCGAGTCGTCATTGAGAATCCCGATGTTGCAGGTTTCCCCGACCTTTTCCACCAACCGGCTCAACGTCGCGTGACGTGGCCCGTAACGGGTGCACCAGCCCAGCACGCTCTTTGATACTTCGAACATCTTTGGGCCGATGGCATATCGGTCGCGAAGCGGTTCGCGGTGAAGGAACCCAAACTGCTCCAATTGCCGCGCGGTGCGATGGACGGTTTGCTTCGGACGGTCCAGATGCTCGGCGAGCTCGGAGAGAGAAAGCGGCCGATCTGCGGCCAAGACAGCCTCTATAAGGGCGAACGCCTTGACGGCGACCGGCTCGTTTGTCTCGGACATATGCTCTCCCAAATTTTTTGCGAGATCGTACAGTTTTCCGGGACACCTGGAAAGCTGTTAGACGCCGAGATACCGTGTGACGAGGGTCGGATCGCGCTCCAAATCCGCAAGCGATCCCTCGAAAACCATGTCGCCCGTTTCCATAATCATGGCGCGGTCACACAGTTGTGCGGCGACCCGCCGGTTTTGCTCGGCGACCAACAGCGCGATACCGTCCGCCGCCAGATCGCGCAGAACGGGCACGAGCCGTTGCATGACCACCGGTGCCAGCCCTTCCGACGGTTCATCCAACAGCAGATAATGCGGATTCCCGACCAGGGCGCGGGCAATTGCCAACATCTGCCGCTCGCCGCCCGACAGCGTTCCGGCCAGAGCGGCCCGGCGACGGGCGATTTCCGGGAACAACGACAAGGCCCGCTCGGGCGTCCAATCGGTCTCGCCACGCGGGCCGGGTTTTGCCCCGGCAAGGAGGTTTTCGTCGACGGTCAGCGTGGAGAAAATGCGGCGCTCTTCCGGCACATATCCAAAGCCGAGCCGGGCGCGGTGATCGGGACCAGCCTCGTCCAATGGTGCTTGGTCGAGAAGGCTCTCGCCGGACCATGCCGGCAACAACCCGGCGATCACCTTGAAAAGCGTCGACTTTCCGGCGCCGTTGCGGCCAAGCACCGCCAGCGTGTCGCCGCGTGACAGCGATAGCGCTATGCCGTGCAAGACCTGGGCATCGCCGTAGCCCGTCACCAAGTCGTGGATCTTAAGCACTGAACGGGGCCTCTTCACCAAGATACACCGCTTGGACCGTCGGATCGTTGCGGACGGCCGCGGGCGTCCCGTCGGCGATCAGGCAGCCCTGATCCATCACCAATACGCGGGTCGCAAAATCGAACACGGTATCCATATCGTGCTCGACGAACAGCACGGTCGTGCCATGGTGCGCCGCCAGATCGCCGACCAATGCGATCATCCGGCTGCGCTCGTCGCCGGCCGTGCCTGCGGTCGGCTCGTCCAGCAACAATAATTGCGGATTGGCGGCCATCGCCATCGCCAATTCCACACGCTTGATATCGCCATAGGATAAAGCGGCGATTGCCGTGTCGGCGCGATCCGACAGCCCCGCTTCGCCCAGCAATGCGTCGGCGGCATCGGCCCCCAAGTCGGCAGCCATCCGGGCGGCGTCGATGTTCTCGCGTACGGTCATCGACCGGAACACAGCGGCAATCTGGAATGTCCGCCCCATCCCGGCGCGGGCCCTGAGATGCGGCGGCAGGCCGGTCACGTCCGCACCCAGAAACATGACGGTCCCCGCGGATGCCCTCAGGGCGCCGCTCAAAACGTTGAACAAGGTGGTTTTGCCCGCACCATTGGGGCCGATCAAAGCCACACGTTCGCCGGCGTCGATCCGAAAAGAGACATCGTCGACTGCGGCCAGTCCGCCGAATTCCCGCCGAATGCCCATCACGTCCAAGATCGCCGTCATGTCGCTGCTTTCCGCCGACCTCTAAGCCATCCCGCGACGGTGCCGCCGATGCCCCCCGGCGCGAACAAGGCAATCGCCAAGATGGATGCGCCCAACACCGCCCGCCAATAGGGTAGGCGGCTCAAGATGTCTTCCAATACACCGAACGTCACGGCGCCGATGATCGGGCCGGATGGCGCGTGTACGCCGCCCAACAAGACCATCACCAAGGCGTCCACCGAATGCGGTATCGCCAAAGCGTCGGGAAAGACGCTGCCTTTTGCGAACGTGAACAGGCCGCCGGCCAGACCGGCGCTGGCCCCGGCGATGGTGATCGCTGCCCATTGCCGCTTGCGGACATCGACGCCGAGCGCCGCCGCGCGCGCCGGCGCGTCGCGGCCGGCGCGCAACAGTTGCCCAAAACGGCCGCGGGACAATCCCCACAGTAGGGCGATGGCGGCCACGCTCAAACTCACGACGAAATAATAGAAAGCTGTTTTGTCGCTGACCCATGTGCTCGGCCAGACGCCGATGATTCCATCGTCGCCGCCGGTGACGTCCTGCCACTGCACCGCAATCGACCAGAGTATCTGCGCGCCGGCGAGGGTCAGCATCGCTAAGTAGACGCCGCTCAACCGGACCGCGAACCAGCCGATCATTCCTGCCCCAAGCGCGGCGGCGACCGGTGCCAGGGCCAATGCCGGCATCATGCCCAGCCCTGCGTCGCGGCTGAGGAGGGCGACGCCGTAGGCACCGAGCCCGAAGAACGCCGCATGGCCGAACGAGATCAAGCCGCCGGTCCCCATCATAAAATGCAAGCCAGCCGCGAACAGGGCAAAGACCGCGATATCGGTCGCCAGCACAATGGCGAAGGCGGATCCGTAGGCCGGCAGGGTCAGTAGGAACACCGCCAAGAGCACCGCCGCGCGGGCTCCGAATTTTCCGAGCGTTGCCGGTGGCTGGATTTCAATGCTGTCGGCGGCCGTCGGCATGGGCCGGCCGAAGAAACCGTGCGGTCGCAGGGTCAACACGACGGCCATCGCGGCGAACGCGACGACCAGTGTAATTTCCGGCAGGATGAGGATACCGAAGGCGTTCAATTGCGCGATCATCATTGCCGCCAGATACGCCCCTGTGACGCTCCCAAGGCCGCCGATGACAACAACGACGAACACTTCGGCGATAATGCGCAAGTCCATCAGCAGGCTGGCGGGTTGGCGCGGCATCTCCAGCGCACCGCCAAGCCCGGCCAACGCGGCGCCGATGAAGAAGCTGATCTGGAACAGCCTGGAAGGTTTGATGCCCAGGGCCTGTAGCATCTCGCGGTCTTCGGTTGCGGCGCGGACGAGGACGCCGAACCGGGTGTGCTTGAACATCCACCACACGCCGCCCAGGACACAAACCCCAACGGCGATCAGAAAGAGGTCGTAGACGGGAATGGGCTCGCCCAAAATCCTGATCGCGCCATCCAACCCCGGCGCCCGGGGACCGAGCAAATCCGTTGGCCCCCAAATCGCAAGGGTCACGTCTTGGATAATCAGTACCAAGCCAAAGGTTGCGACCAATTGATAAAGTTCCGGTGCGCCGTAAAGACGCCGCAGGACGGTTCGCTCCACCGCCCAGCCGATGGCCCCTACCGCCAGCATCGCCAACGGCACCGCAGGCCAAAACCCGATCCGCGCACTGATGGAGTAGGCGATGAACGCGCCCAGCATATAGAGCGAGCCGTGCGCAAAGTTCACGATACGGGTGACGCCGAAAATAATCGACAACCCGGCGGCGACCAGAAAAAGGGACGACGCGCTAGCCGCCCCCGTCAGGAACTGTGCGAGGTAGAAACCCATACTCTGTTGTAGCGCACCCGGGGCGGATCAGGCGAGCGGTGACGTCGGCTATCCGCCGGGACGCATGGCGCGGGCTTCGTCCGGTGGCGGCAAGACATCATGTCCGTCGACATAGCGCCAATCGACCATCACACCGCCGCCGTCGCGCACGGCGGTGCGCCCGACCCAGGCGCCCATGGTGGCCTGATGGTCGGCCTCGCGGTAGGTGATCTCGCCCTGCGGGCTATCGAACGAGAGTCCCTTCATCGCGGCCACCAGGTGTTCGGTCGACATGCTCTCCGTTTTTTCCAGCGCCGCGGCGATGGAAAGCACCGTGTTGTAGCCGACGAGCGAGCCCATTTTCAGTGTCTCGTTCCAGCGTTTCTCGTAGGCTGCCTTGAATGCGTTGTGTGCGGGCGTATCGATGGCGTACCAGGGATAGCCCGTGACGATCCAGCCTTCGGGTGCTTCGTCCTTCAACGGTTCCAGGTATTCCGGCTCGCCGGTCAACAAGCTGACCACGGTGCGGTTGTCGAACAGGCCCCGCACCTTACCCTCTCGGACGAATGCCGCGAGATCTGGGCCGAAGGTCACGTTGTAGATCGCGTCCGGTTTCAACGCTTCAAGCGCGCGGACCGTGACGCCCGCGTCGATCTTGAACAGGGCGGGCCATTGCTCGCCGACGAACTCGACGTTGGGGTTCAGCGATGTGAGGACTTGCTTGAATGCGGCAACCGCGTCTTTGCCGTAGGCATAGTTTGGCGCGACGGTGGCCCATTTTGTTGCGCCGGTCTTCGCCGCCTCGATCGCCAGGGCGGCAGCCTGCATATAGGTGGACGGACGAAGCCGGAAGGTGACGTCGTTCCCCTTAGACCATACCAGTGCGTCGGTTAACGGTTCCGAGGCAACGAACAGCACGTCCCGCTGGTTCGCGAAGTCCGAAACCGCGAGACCGATGTGCGAGAAAAACGTACCGGACAGCATCACCACGTCCTCGCGGCTGAGCAATTCCTCGGCGATTTTCACGGCGTTGCCCGGTTTGCCGGCATCGTCGCGGCTGATGATCTCGAGTTGGCGTCCTTTGACGCCGCCCCTGGCGTTGATCTCCTCAAGCGCCAGTTGCCAGCCCTTTTTGTACGGCTCGGTGAAGGCCGGTAGACGGGTATAACTGTTGATCTCGCCGATCTTGATGGTGTCGGCGGCGGCGGCGCCCGCGGTCAAAAGAAGTCCCAGACCGCCCGCGACCAAGTGCGCGAACTTCATGTAATTCATCTCCGATGATGATACTCAACTCCAGAGGGAGCCTCGCTCCCCATGCCCCTCACTCTATTCATAGCGTTTATCCCGCCGATAAAAAAGCCGCCAGGGTGTTACGGACTCAATTACCGAGGCTATTTTGTTCGCATGTGCCATGGTTTCGTGACACCTGTGCCGCACGAGAAATTCTGTTTTCACGGCCTAACGGCCTGAAATACGGCGCTAAACACGGTACAACCCCGCCGCGCCGAAAAAACCGATTGTTTTGAGGCCCGCGAAAGCCCATCTGCCGGGCACAAATAAAGGCGAATGGGTTCGATTTTTGAACGGAGGAATAAATGGTTGAGCGCGTCGAAAAAGCCGGTCTGCAGGTCGATACGATCCTGTGCGATTTTGTCGAAGGCAAGGTCTTGCCCGATCTCGGGATCGAAGCGGCGGATTTTTGGGGCGGACTGGCCTCCCTCGTGTCCGACTTGGGACCGCGGAACAAGGAACTGCTCCAGAAGCGGGACGACATCCAGGCCAAGCTAGATACCTGGCACCGCGAGAACCGCGGCAACCCGTCAGATTTTCAAGCCTACAAAGCGTTCTTGAGCGAGATCGGCTATCTGGTGCCGGAAGGCGATGACTTCTCCGTTGCCACGTCCAACGTCGATCCGGAAATCTCCTCGATCGCCGGCCCGCAATTGGTCGTTCCGTTGACCAATGCCCGATATGCCCTGAATGCGGCGAACGCGCGCTGGGGCAGTCTTTACGACGCGCTGTACGGCACCGATGCGATCCCGACCGACAATGGGTGCGAGATTACCAAAGAATACAATCCAGCGCGGGGTGCCGCGGTGATCGGTTGGGCGCGGACATTCCTCGATGGTACGGTGCCGCTGGCATCGGGCTCGCACGCCGACAGCACGGGTTATGCGGTTGTCGATGGCTCTCTTGTTGTCGCACTCGCAGACGGCAGTTCCCAACAGCTCGCAGATCCGCAGGCGTTCGCCGGCTACAACGGTGATGCCGCTGGCCCCGAAGCAATTCTATTTGTGCACAACGGTCTGCACTTCGAGCTTGTCGTGAACCGCGATCACCCGATCGGCAAGGACGATGCCGCCGGGGTCGCCGACATCGTCGTCGAATCCGCGATTACCACGATCATGGACTGCGAGGACAGCGTCGCCGCCGTCGACGGCGAAGAGAAAGCCCTCGTTTACAGCAACTGGCTGGGTCTGATGCGGGGCGATCTGACGGCGTCGTTCGAAAAAGGCGGCAAGACGGTCGAACGTGCGCTCAATGCCGACCGCGATTACACGACGCCTGGCGGCGGATCGCTCAGCCTCGCCGGCCGGTCGTTGCTGCTGGTCCGCAATGTCGGTCACTTGATGACCACGCCGGCGGTCTTGGACGCCGATGGCAATGAGATCCCCGAAGGCATTCTGGACGGCTTGGTGACGTCAGCGATCGCGAAATACGATCTCGACGGCAAGAGCCGTGTCAAATTCAGCCACGCGGGATCGGTCTACATCGTGAAGCCGAAGATGCACGGCCCTGAAGAAGTCGCGTTTGCGTCCGAACTGTTTGCCCGCGTCGAGGATATCCTCGGCCTCGCGCGCAACACCTTGAAAATGGGCATCATGGACGAAGAGCGCCGGACCACCGTGAACCTCAAAGAGTGCATCCGTGCCGCCAAGGAACGGGTTGTGTTCATCAACACCGGCTTCCTGGACCGGACCGGCGATGAAATGCATACCTCGATGGAGGCCGGCCCGATGATCCGCAAGGGCGACATGAAGGCCGCTGCGTGGATTACCGCGTACGAGGACTGGAATGTCGACACGGGTTTGCTGTGCGGCCTCAAAGGCAAGGCGCAGATCGGCAAAGGCATGTGGGCCATGCCGGATTTGATGGCAGATATGCTGACCGCCAAGATCGGGCATCCGAAAGCCGGCGCCAACACCGCATGGGTGCCGTCGCCGACCGCGGCGACCCTGCACGCGACGCACTATCACCAAGTTGTCGTTTCGGACATTCAGGAAGACCTCAAGACCCGCGACCGCGCGAGCCTAGACGATATCCTGTCGTTTCCGGTCGCCGAACGACCGAATTGGAGCCCGGAAGACATTCAGGCCGAGCTCGACAATAACGCCCAAGGCATCCTCGGGTATGTCGTGCGCTGGGTCGATCAGGGCGTCGGCTGCTCCAAAGTGCCGGACATCAATGATGTCGGGTTGATGGAAGACCGCGCGACGTTGCGTATTTCGTCGCAGCACATCGCCAACTGGCTGCTGCACGGCATTTGCACCGAAGAGCAGGTGATGGAAACCATGAAGCGGATGGCAACGGTGGTCGACGGGCAAAACGCCGGCGATCCAAGCTATCAGCCGATGGCGCCCGGCTACGACGGGATCGCCTTCCAAGCTGCATGCGATTTGGTGTTCAAAGGCCGCGAGCAACCCAGCGGCTACACCGAACCGATCCTGCACGCGCGTCGGTTGGAACTCAAAGCCAGCTAACGCAAAAGAGCGTCTGCAAAGAGAACAAGCCGGGCATGTGCCCGGCTTGTTTTTTTGCCGGTTGGCGGTGAGGGGTGAGACCGACAACCTGACGGGGGCCGATGGCGCGGGATCCATGCTTTTTCCAGCGTACCGGCTATGCTTTGCAAGGTCTCAGGGAACGCAGCGTAAGCCCGTCGACCTTGATGCTTAACGTAGGGTCTCCTGACGTTTTGTTACAATCGATTGTTCATATTGAAACAATCGGTTCCGCATATGATAATGCGCCGATGAATATTCGTGATTTGGAGTACGTGGTCGCCGTCGCCGAAGAAGGCCATTTCGGGCGCGCCGCGGACCGTTGCCATGTGTCGCAACCGGCGCTCAGCGGTCAAATCAAGAAGCTTGAAGAACGGCTGGGCGTATCTTTGTTCGAGCGCACCAACCGCCGTGTCTCGGTGACCCCGGTTGGCGACGAGGTGGTCGCCCATGCCAAACGCTTGCTGCTGATCGCCGACGAGATCGAGGCCACCGCCGCCTCACACGCCGACCCGATGGCGGGCCGGATCCGTTTGGGGACCATTCCCACCATTGCGCCGTACCTGCTGCCGAGCGTGCTTCGACCGCTCAAGGCGGCGCTGCCGAAGGTGCATTTCAAGTTGACCGAAGACATCACGGGAAACTTGGAACAGCGTGTCCGGAATGGCGACCTGGATGCGGCCGTCACCGCCACGGTGCCGGTGGTAACGGGACTGTCGGAGATCCCATTGTATGACGAGCCGTTTCTGATCGCGGTGCCGTCGGCGCACGAACTCGCGGGCCGCAAGGCCATCGATGTGCGGTCATTGAATCTGGAGGAGTTGCTGCTGTTGCGGGACGGCCATTGCTTAAGCGACCAGGTCGCGGCGCTTTGTGGTCTCGCGCAACGGCAACGGGACAGCGGTCTGGATACCCAGGCCTCAAGCCTGTCGACCATCGTCGGCCTCGTGGCGGCGGAGGCGGGGCTGACATTTCTTCCGGCGACGGCTGCCGCGGTTGAAACGGCGACACGGAAGAGCGTCGCCACGGTCCCGGCGAAGAACAAAGCGGCATTGCGCCGGGTTCGACTGATTTTTCGAGAAACGTATCCCAAGCGCGCTCTGATGTCGGCGATGGCCGAGGGCATTGCGGCAAACCTGCCGGTCGGGGCCGAAGCGCCTTAAATCAGGATTTCAGACCGTCGGAAACGGCGAGACCCGCCGCCTCGATCCCGGCGATGGCGGCAGCTTCATCGTTGCCTGAACTATCGCCACTGATACCGACCGCACCCACGACTTTACCGGTCTCCGACGCGCGCACCAGTACACCGCCAGGCACCGGGACCAAGCGTCCGCCCGACGCCGCCGCGACCGCACCCAAGAAGGTCGGGTTCTTTTCCTTCAAATCCCTGCCATCGAGCCCGAACCCCAACGCGCCGTAGGCTTTGCCGATGGCGATTTCCGGGCGAAGAATGCCGCTGTCATCCTGGCGCTTGAACGATACCAAGTGGCCACCGGCGTCCAGCACGGCGACCGTTAACGGCGCGAAGCCCTTGGTCTGGCCGTAACTCAGTGCGGTGGCGATGATCGTATCCGCTTCGTCGAGGGTCACGCCCATGGCTCAGCCTTTCAACTGCTCGGCGAGGTACTTGGTCGCCGCCGATATGCCGCCCGTGGACGCGCCATCGATCGCGCCCATCATTTCCAACGCCGTCTCCACGGACCCGAGCGTCCCCAACATCATCGGTGCGTTCACATGACCCATGTGACCGATCCGGAACGCCTTCCCCGATAGATCGCCGATCCCCTGGCCGAGGGTCACGCCGAAGGTCTCAACGCAAATGCGCCGGATCTCCGCCGGGTCCACATTCTCGGCGGTGCGCAGCGTCGTGACTGATACCGCGCGCTCTTCCGGCTGCAACATGTTGTATTCAAACGCCCCGCCGCTTGACCACACGTCGATGGCGGCGTGCACCGCGCCCGCCAGCAATGCATGACGCCGGATAACGTTGTCCAAACCTTCTTCGAACAGCATGTCGATGGCTTTCCGCAGACCGAACAACAGATGCACCGGCGGCGTGCCGCAGTACTTCCGGTAATGCTCGTCTTCGTCCCGCGCGGTCCAGTCCCAGTACGACGTATTGCAGCCTGCTGTTTTTTGCGCCTCCTTGGCCTTGTCGCTGGCGGCGACGAAGCTCAGTCCCGGCGGCGTCATCAATCCTTTTTGCGAACCGCCGACCGAGACATCGATACCCCAGCCATCCATGTCGTAGTCCATACAGGCCAGCGACGCGATGGTGTCGACCATCAGCATGGCATCGTGTCCCGCCGCGTCCATGGCGGCCCGGATCGCCGGAATGTCATTGACGCAGCTGCTGGCCGTGTCGATCTGCACCACCAGGACGGCTTTGATTTTTCGTTCCGTGTCGGCGCGCAACGCTTCTTCGACTTTGTTCGGGTCGACGGCATGTCGCCAGTCGTTGGGTACGGTCTCGATGTTGACGCCCATCTTCTCTGCCATCGCCCCCCAACCGATGGCGAAGCGGCCGCTTTCCAGCGTCAGCACGGTGTCGCCAGGGCTGAGCGTATTGGCCAACGCGCCTTCCCACGCGCCGTGACCGTTGGCGATGTAGATATACGTATCGCCCTTGGTCTTGAAGATCTTGCTGATATCGGCGAGGCACGACGTGGTCATGCCATACAACTCGCCGCCGTGAGCGCCGCCGTAAATATCGACGGCCGGACGGTGCATGGCCTGAAGAACCTCGTCCGGGACGGTTGTCGGACCGGGAATGCTTAAAAACTGCCGGCCGCTGCGCAGCGTCATATCGAATGCCTCTCGTGAAGAAAAATCGGTTTGAACGTCCGACGATCCTTTCGCACCGGTGCGGCGTTGTCCAGTCCCGGTCATACTTTTTCAAGTCGTTGCACCCAGGGGACACCGGAGTACAGTCACAGGTGGGAGGAATCATGGAAGTCGATTATGTCATCGTTGGGGCGGGTTCTGCCGGGTGCGCGCTGGCGAACCGATTGAGTGGCGATCCGGACATTCGGGTCTGTTTGTTGGAGGCAGGTGGCGAGGACCGCAGCCCATGGATTCACATGCCGGTTGGGTATGTGAAGACCATGGTCGACCCGGCGGTGAACTGGCTGTTCGAAACAGCGCCCCAAGACGGCACCGACAACCGGCCCATTCCCGTGCCGCGCGGCAAGGTGATGGGCGGATCCAGTGCCATCAACGGCATGTTGTATGTGCGCGGTCAGGCGCGCGACTACGATACCTGGGCCCAGATGGGGTGCCGCGGCTGGTCGTTCGACGACGTGTTGCCGTATTTCAAACGCGCCGAGCACTTCGAAGCGGGGGCAGACGACTTTCACGGGACCGGTGGGCCGCTCAATGTGGCTCCGCCCACCGTCACCTACGATACTCTGGACCGGGTGATCGCTGCGGGGGGTGCGCTCGGTTATCCGACGGATAACGACTACAACGGTGCGGCTCAGGCGGGTTTTTCCTATTTCCAACTGACGCAGAAAAACGGCCGCCGGTTCAGCGCCAAGACGGCCTACATCGACCCGGTGCGGCACCGCGCCAATCTGACCATCGAGACCCGGGCGTTCGCCCAGAGGATCCTGTTCGAAGGCCGCAAAGCGACGGGCGTCGCGTTCCGGCAAAAAAGTGCGATGCGTACGGTCACCGCACGGCGGGAGGTCATTCTCTGTGCCGGGGCGGTGCAGTCGCCGCAATTGCTGGAGCTGTCCGGCGTCGGTCAGGGCGCGCGGCTGCAAGAGCTCGGGATCGAGGTGGTGCACGACCTGCCTGGCGTCGGCGAGAACCTGCAGGACCATTACATCTCGCGCCTGACGTGGCGGTTGCAGGGATTGTCCAGCCTCAACGAACTGACGCGGGGGCCGCGCCTGATGCTGGAGGGGCTGAAGTATTTCTTCACCGGCAAGGGGGCGTTGACCATGCCCGCCGGAATTGTCTGCGGCTTCGTGAAAAGCCGGCCCGAGATGGATGAGCCGGACCTGCAATACCACATCGCGCACGCGACGTTTAAGGACCCGCACAAACGGATTTTCGATCCGTTCCCGGGCTTGACCATCGGCCCGTGCCAACTGCGCCCGGAAAGCCGGGGGCACATCCACGCGACGACGCCCGACATGGACAATGCACCGGCCATTGTCCCGAATTTCCTGGAAAGCCGCACAGATCAGGAGGTCCACGTGGCGGGCCAACGGATCGCCCGCGACCTGATGGCGACCGACGTCATGCGCCCGCATGTGGTGGAAGAACTGCAACCGGGTCCGGCGGCGGGCGACGACGATACCTTGTTGGATCATGCTCGGCGCACGGGCGCGACGCTCTATCACCCCGTGGGCACCTGCAAGATGGGCACGGACGCGCATGCCGTGGTCGACCCGGCACTCAAAGTGCACGGGGTCGAGGGACTGCGGGTCGTCGATGCGTCGGTGATGCCGAGATTGATCAGCGGCAATACCAACGCCCCGACCATTATGATCGCCGAAAAAGCCGCGGATATGATATTGGCTAGCGACTGAGCCCTGCGAGGTCATCCGGCGTATCGATATCAATCAGCGTACCGGGGTCCTCGACGTGTACGGCGCGCACGCGCTCCGGATTGGCGTTCAGGATTGACCGCGCGCCTTGGTCCGCATTCAAGGCACGCAATTCCGGCAGATACCGACGCCCGAACAGGACCGGATGGCCGCGGGTACCGTCGTGCACCGGCACCGCAATATCGTGGCCGTTGTCGTTCTCGATCGCATCTTGCAAAGCCTTAAAAGTGCGCGGGGACAGCTGTGGCATGTCGCCCAGCACGATGAAGACGCCGTCAACCTCCGCGGTCACTGCGTTGGCCCCGGCGGCAAGGGAAGTCCCCATCCCGGCCCACGGCGTCGCATTATTGACGAAGGCCACGTCGAGGCCGGCGAGCGCCGCTTCGGTGTCGGCCGCGTCATCTCCAGTCACGACGATGGGGCGAGGGATCCCTGCTTCGAGCACGCTCTCCACCGTCCGGCGGACGATCGCCGTGCCGTCGATTTCTTGCAGCAGCTTGTTGTCGGGTCCGAAGCGTTTCGATTGCCCAGCCGCGAGCACGATTGCGGCGGCCTCGGCGGCGGTCGTCATACAGGGAAGCGCTCCCGGTACACCTTGTAGATTTCCGCAACCATGGAGATCGCGATCTCCGGCGGGTTGCGCGACCCGATGGAAATACCAAGCGGCCCCTTGATCCGGCCAACTTCGTCCTCGCTCCGGCCCTCGGCCATGAAGCGCGCTACGCGCTCGGCATGGGTATTCCGGCTGCCGAGTGCGCCGATGTAGAACGGATCTGCGTCCATCGCCGCCGTGAGCACCGGGTTCTCCAACTCATGCTCGTGGAACAAGGTCGCAACCGCTGTCCAGGCGTCGATAGATATATTGTTCATGGTTTTCGATGTCGTCGCGCCCGCGCGCGCGGACTGCAGGGCGATGTCGTCTTCGGTCGTGACCACGTGGACGGTCATTCCGGACGCAATGGCGACCTCGGCCGCGGCCGTGACCACCGGGCCCTTGCCTGCGATCACCAGGCGCAGCGGCGGGCGGTGCAACCGCTCGAACGTATCGTCCTCCCACGTGAGTTGGAGACGGTCGTCCGTGCCTTTAAGATCCGTGACGGTGCTGATCCCTGTCGCCATGTCGGTCGCCACGTTGACCGCTTGGCGGTCTTCCATGGCGTCAAGCAAGTGGCGAAGGTTCTCATCGTTAAAGCCCGTGTCGATGAACACGTCGATCGCGCTGCCGCACGGCAGTTCAATATCGAAATAGGGGGAGTTCACGCCATAGCGAATGGAGCGGTTCTCGCCTGCGTCCATGGCGGCGCGGGCCTCTTCGACCAAAGCACCTTCGACGCAGCCGCCCGACAGGAATCCGACGAAGTCCCCGGCATCCGAGACCGCCATTTGGCTACCCGGCGGGCGCGGGCCTGTCGGCTCGACGTTGTACAAGGTCAGCAGCGCCGTCCGTTTTCCCTGATCCCGCCATTGTTTCATCAGCGGAAGGACGTATTCGGAAAACGTACCGGTCATGCGGGGGCTCCAACCTCCGTCCATTCAGGACTTCGCATCTTGGATTGCACGCCAGACGCGCTCCGGCGTCAACGGCATGTCGATATGATGCACGCCCAAGTCCTTCAGCGCATCGCAAACCGCGTTGACGACGGCGGGCGGCGCGCCGACGCAACCGGCCTCGCCCGCACCTTTGACGCCGAGCAGGTTTTTCGCCGTCGGCGCATCCTCGTAGTACTCGATGGTCATGTTTGGGATGTCGTCGGCACGCGGCATGGCGTAATCCATGAACGAGCCGGTGATCATCTGACCGTTTTCATCGAACACCACGTTTTCCATCAGGGCTTGGCCGATACCTTGGGCGACCCCGCCCATCACCTGACCGTCGGCCAGCATCGGGTTAATGATGGTGCCGAAATCGTCGACCACCCAATAACGGTCGATGGTGACCGTGCCCGTTTCCGGATCGACCTCGGCCTCGCAGGCGTGCCCGCCGTTGGGGATCGAGATGATGCCGCGCTCGAACACACCGGATACGTTCATGCACCCGGGCGACAGGTCGTCCGGCAATTGATCCGGGTCGTTCTGCGCATCCAGCGCATCGCGGATCGTCATGGTGTGGTTGGTGCCGGGGATGTGGTATCGGCCATCCTCGAACATCACATTTTCCGCATCCGCGTCGAACCGATAGGCAGCAATTTTCTTGCCGACCTCGGCGATCTCGCGCGCGGTCTGCAACACCGCGCTGCCGCCGACCTCCAGTCCGCGGGAGCCGCCGTGCCCGCCGCCGATCGCCGTGGCGTCGGTATCGGCTTGTCGGAACACGACATCGCCGACCGATAGCCCGAGATGTCCGGCCAAGAGTTGCGCGAACGCGGTTTCGTGTCCCATACCGGTCGACGAACTGCCGACCGCGAGTTCGACTTTTCCGTCATCGCGGAAAGAGACGGTGGCCTCTTCCTTCGGCCCGCCGCCCGTGCATTCGAGATACATGCAAACGCCGAAGCCGCGCTTCATGCCTTTAGCCTCGGACGCAGCGACCCGGGCCGCGTATCCGTCACGGTCGGAGAGTCGAATGGTTTGTTCGAACACAGTCGGGAAATCGCCGCAGTCGATGTCCAGGCCCATGGGCGATTTCATCGGCAGCGCATCGGCTGGGATCAGGTTCTTGCGGCGCAGCTCGATCGGGTCCATGCCCAACGTCGCCGCCGCATAGTCGATGATCCGGTCCATCTGGTACGACCCTTCGGGCCGCCCGGCGCCGCGGTAGGGGTCCAGCGGACAGGTGTTGGTGAAGGGCGCGATGGCGGTGTAGTACATCGCGTCGAACTTGAACGGCCCGCCCTGCGTCCGGCTGGAGCCGCCGGTCGGCGTAAACGGCCCGACCGTGCCGCAGAACGCGCCGAGGTTGCCGACGGTTTCCGTGCGAAGGCCCTTGAACGTGCCGTCCGCCATCAAGGCCAACTGCACCTTGGAGACCTGATCGCGCCCATGGGTGTCGGAAATAAAGCTCTCGGACCGGTCGTTCACCCATTTGACGGGACGGCCGATGGCCTTGGTCGCATGCAGGATCAAGATCGGCTCGGGGTATACACCGTTCTTGGCGCCGAACCCGCCGCCGACATCAGGGGCAATGTGATGCAGGTTCTCCTTGCCGATCCCAAGCACGGTGTCGGCGATGGTGTCGCGCCCCGCGTGGATGTTCTGCGACGAATTCCAAAGTGTGTATTTACCGGTCGCGGCGTCATAGGCCGCCAGCGCGCCGCGTGGTTCGATCGGCGCCGCGGTGACCCGGTTGTTCACCAGGTTGAGCGTGACGATGTGATCGGCTTCGTCGAAGGCCTTTTTCTGGCCTTCCTCGTCCCCGAGTTCGAAGTCGAGCGCAATGTTGCCCGGCGCTTCGTCATGGATTTGCGGGGCGCCCGGTGCGATGGCGTCCGATTGGTGGGTGACCGCCGGCAGACTGTCGTAATCCACCTCGATCAGTTCCAGGGCGTCTTTGCAAATTTGCAGGGACTCCGCCACGACGAGGGCGACCGGCTGGCCGACGTAGCGCACCCGGCCGATGGCGATGGGGTGGTGCGGCGGCTCGTTCAGGTCGCGGCCGTCCTTGAACTTGCGGACCGCCGATTTGGTCGGGATCGGGTTGTACCCGGCGGCCTTCCAATCGTCGCCGGTGACGACCGCCAGCACGCCGTCAAGGGCCAGGGCCTCCGTCGCGTCGATGGCGACGATGTCGGCGTGCGCCTCGGGCGAGCGCAACACCATGGCGTAGGTCTGTTCGTCGAGGTTGATGTCGTCGAGGTAATTACCCGCACCGGTCAGGAAGCGGAAGTCCTCCTGGCGTTTGACGCTTTCGCCGATGTGGTTGGAATTCGGAGTCGTGTCCATGGTCATCTCCTCCTCAACCTTGCGCGTCCGCGACGGCGCGTGCGGCGAGAACGCCGATCAGATGCGCGCGGTATTCGCGGCTGGCGTGGATGTCGTTGTTCAGGTCATCGGCCGGAACCGTGCCCTGCGGGACGGCGGCGGCGTCAAAGTTGCTTGCAAGTGCAGCCTCGATGGCGTCGGCGCGAAACACGCAAGCTCCGGCGCCGGTGACCGCGACGCGAACGCCGTTCGCCGACGTCGAAACCATCACGCCCACCAACGCATAGCGCGTCGCCGGGTTCGGGAACTTGACGTAGCCAGCGGCCTCCGGGATCGGGAACCGGACCTCGGTGATCAATTCGCCTTCGTCCAGTGCGGTTTCGAACATGCCTTGGAAGAAATCATCCGCGGCGATCTCGCGCCGGTCGGTGGCCACCGTGGCGCCGAGGCCCAGCACCGCCGCCGGGTAATCCGCCGCCGGGTCGTTGTTGGCAAGGGACCCGCCGATGGTGCCGCGGTTGCGGACGTGCGGATCGCCGATGCCGCTCGCCAATTTCGCAAGCGCGGGAATCGCGCCCTTCACGTCGACGCTGGCCGCGACTTCGGCGTGGCGGGTCATGGCTTTGATGGTGACGACACCATCGGAGACCGAGATGCCGCGAAGGTCTGCCGCTTTGTCGAGGGAGATCAAATCGCTCGGCATCGCCAGGCGCTGCTTCAGGACCGGGATCAAGGTCTGCCCACCGGCCAGAAATTGTCCGTCGTCGGCGGCGTCGAACGCGGACTTGGCGTCCGCGGCGCTATTGGGTGTTTGAATCTCGAATTCGTACATGGCCTTACCCCCGCATCGCTTTGGCGCCGTCGAGGACCGCGGCGACGATGTTCTGATAACCGGTGCAGCGGCAGATGTTACCTTCAAGCGCATGCCGCACTTCCGGCTCCGTCACGTTCGGGTTCTTGGACGCGATGTCGACCGCGGTCATCACCATGCCGGGGGTGCAGAAACCGCACTGCAAGCCGTGATGATCGCGAAACGCTTCCTGCATCGGGTGCAGTGTGTCACCGTCGGCAAGCCCTTCGATCGTGGTAATGTCGGCGCCGTCGACTTGCCAGGCGAAGGTGGAGCAGCTTTTCAGCGTTTCGCCATCGACGTGCACCACACACGCGCCACACTGGCTGGTGTCGCAGCCGACGTGCGTGCCGGTCAAATTAAGTTGCTCTCTTATAAATGTGCTGAGTAGCGTACGCGGATCGACCTCCGCCGTCGTCTCATTACCGTTCACACGCACCGTAATCTCGGGCATGAACTCTCTCCCAATGCTCTGTCGACAACAGTCCTGAATATCGTGGCCCGAATGGGCGCGGTTTATAGCGATGTTTGGCGTCCGGCATGCCGCCGGGGCTGGCAAACCTCCTGATAATCCACTACATGCAGAGTGGGTATTTGGGCCTTATATTGCAAGACCCGCCTGGGACAAGATTGTCGACAATACAATTCGCCAAAGGATCGTTTATGAAGCTCGCCGACGAAAAACGCATCGCCGCCCCGCGCCAAGCGGTTTGGGAGGGGCTGAACGATCCGGATGTTCTGCAAAAAGCCATTCCGGGCTGCGAGTCCCTGGAGAAAACGTCCGACACGGGGTTCGCTGCCGAGGTGCGCGCCAAAGTCGGGCCGGTCAAAGCCAAGTTCAAGGGCCAAGTCGAGTTGAGCGATCTCAATCCGCCGGAGAGCTATCGGATTTCCGGCGAGGGCAAGGGCGGAGCCGCCGGGTTCGCCAAAGGCGGCGCCACCGTCACCCTTGTCGAGGACGGCGACGCGACGATCCTGAAATACGAGGTCGATGCCGATGTCGGCGGCAAGCTGGCGCAAATCGGCGGTCGGCTCGTCGAAGGCACGGCGAAGAAACTCGCCGGTGAATTCTTCGACAACTTCGAGCAAGCCGTCGCGCCGCAGCCGACCGAACAGGACGCCGAGCAGGCGGAAGAGGCTGCCGCAGCGGCACCCGCGCCGGCACCCGAGGTCAAACCAGCCGCCGAGCCGACGCGAATTGTTTCGCCCGCAGGCGGAAAGACCAACGTCTGGTGGATCGTCGGCGTCGTTTTTGTGGTCGGCGCCCTGATCCTCACCGTTCTACGATAGGGCGCGCTTGATGCCCGCGAAGCGCTTGCTGATCGTTGGGCACGTGCCGTCCCCCAATACCCAAGCGTTGCGCGACGCAGTGCTCGCCGGTGCGCGCGATCCGGATGTCGACGGGATCGAGGCGGTAGCGCAGAGCCCGTTCGGCACCAGTCCGCGCGACGTGCTGGCCGCCGACGCGATTATACTCGGCACCACGGAAAACCTCGGTTACATGTCCGGCGCCATGAAGGATTTCTTCGACCGGGTCTATTATCCGGTGTTGGAGAAAAAGCAGGGATTGCCGTTTGCGCTTTATGTGCGCGCGGCGCTGGACGGAACCGGCACAATCCGCGCAATCGAGAGCGTCACGACGGGGTTGCGCTGGAAAGCGGTGCGCGAGCCCCTGTGGCTCAAAGGTGACTGGCAGGACGGATATGTGGATCAGGCGCGGGAGCTTGGGACCTTGATGGCGGCGGGTCTGGAAGCGGGGGTTTTCTAAACCCCCAGATACCGGTGCAGCACGTCCGGTTCGGCACGCAAGTCATCTGACGACCCGGTCCAGACAATCTGCCCCTTCTCAATCACGTAGTGCCGGTCGCACAGGCGCATGAGCGCGTCGGGGTGTTGGTCGACGATAAAGATCGCTTGGCCCGCAGCGCGCAGATTGTCGTTGAGTGCGGCCCAGATTTCCTCCCGGATCAAGGGCGCCAAGCCCTCCGTCGCCTCGTCCAACAACAAGGCCCGTGGATTGGTCATCAAGGCGCGGCCAATGGCCAGCATCTGTTGTTCGCCGCCCGACAGCGTGGCCCCGGATTGGTCGCGGCGCTCGCCCAGGCGCGGGAACAAGTCGTAGACACGGTCCACTGTCCACGGGGTGTCGGTATTCAGGGGATTGGCCGCGACGCATTCCAGGTTCTCGCGCACGCTT
This sequence comes from Rhodospirillales bacterium, assembly GCA_965601835.1. GTDB lineage: Bacteria > Pseudomonadota > Alphaproteobacteria > Rhodospirillales > Casp-alpha2 > UBA4479. The sequence goes on along the minus strand of OZ271842.1, from coordinate 1,665,677 downwards.
AAGGTTGGGAAAACGTGTCGGCCCTCCGGCACATAGCCGATACCGGCCTGTGCGATCTTGTGGCTGGGCCGACCGAGGGCATCTTCCCCCATGACGCCGAGGGTCCCATCCCAAATCGGCACGATGCCCATGATGGATTTCAGGGTTGTCGATTTGCCCATGCCGTTGCGGCCCATAAGACTGACCACCTCACCGGCGTCGATATGCAGATCGATGCCGAAAAGGACCTGCGCACTGCCATAACCGGCGGTCACACCGACGAGGTCCAAAACCCGCATCATGCCTCTCCCAGGTATGCGGCCTGTACGGCCGCATCGGCACGAATGACATCGGGCGGCCCAGATGCGATGACCTCGCCTTTCACCAATACGGTGATGGTGTCGGCCAAGGCGAAGACGACGTCCATGTCATGTTCTACCAACAGGATGCCGCTTTGCGTCTTCAACTGGCGGATGGTGTCCGTCATGGTCTCGGTCTCGGCGCGGCCCATGCCCGCCATGGGCTCGTCCAGCAGGATCATTTTCGGCTGGCCCGCCAGCACCATCGCTAGTTCCAATTGCCGCCGCGCACCGTGCGAGAGGTTGGCGACCAGATCGTGCGCCTGCGCATCGAGGCCTAGGCGCTGCAGGTTCTGCATCGCGGGCTTCGTGAGCGATGGGTCGCGGCGTGCGTCGGTCAGGAAGCGGAACGCATGCCGCTCTTCCGCTTGCACGGCGATCGATGCGTTCTCGAGAACGGTGAATTCGAGAAACAAACTGGTGATCTGATACGACCGCTTGAGGCCCCGGCGCGCGCGTTTGTAAGCGGGAAGCGAGGTGATGTCGTGGCCGTCAAACGTGATCTTCCCGACGTCGGCTGATTGCTCCCCCGCCAACAGGGATACGGCTGTCGACTTGCCCGCGCCGTTGGGCCCAATCAGCGCATGAATGGTGCCGGGCATCACCGCGAGATCGACGTTCTGGTTGGCGGTGAGCGCGCCGAACGATTTGCTGAGGCCCGAAGCCTGGAGGAGCGGTTCAGTCATCGCGCTTCGCCCCCCGCATCACAGCACCCCAGATGCCGCCCCGTGCGAACAGCACAACGGCGATCAAGATCGGCCCCAGGATCAGGCCCCAGTGATCGGTGTAACTTGCCAGCACCTCCTCGAGGCCGAGAAGCACCGCCGCCCCCGCGACCGGGCCGAACAGGCTGCCGAGCCCGCCGAGGATGACGATGATCAGGAACTCGCCCGAGCGGGTCCAATGCATCAGACCGGGACCGACGAACTCCAACAGGTTGGCCATCAAAGCACCCGCCAGGCCGGCGAACGCCCCGGCGATCGTGAATGCGATTAGGCGGTAGCGCGTGACCGGCACACCCAGACTGATCAACCGGGTTTCGTTCTGCCGGGCGGCCTGCAGCACCATGCCAAAGCGGCTGCGGACGATCTTGCGCAGCAGCCAAAGGGACCCGATCAAAAACCCGAAGGTCACGTAGTAGAGCGTCGTGTCGTCGTAAAGGTCGAGGCCGGGCAAGGTGCTCCGGTCCCAGATGTTGAGCCCGTCCTCGCCGCCGTACGTCGGCAACGAGATCATGAAAAAATACAGCATCTGCGCGAAAGCCAGGGTGATCATAATGAAGAAAACGCCCCGGGTTCGGAGGCACAGCGCGCCGATCGCCGCCGCCATGCCCCCCGCCGCAAGGATGGCGAGCGGGAACTGCACAAACGCCGACAGGCTGCCGCTCCACGCCCCGGGCAGGAACGGGATCGCGGTTCCTTCGCTGGCATGGTGGGTCAGGATGCCGACCGTGTAGGCGCCGATCCCGAAAAAAGCCGCATGGCCGAGACTGACCAACCCGCCGTAGCCGACAATCAGGTCAAGCGCAGCGGCGGCAATGGCATAGATCAGCACCCGGGTGGCGAAGGTGAGCAAGAACGGGTTGTCGACCCAAACCGCGATCGCCGGCAGGGCGGCCAGCAACAGAAATCCAACAAAGATAACCCAGCGGCGGCGGTCCATGGTCATCTCAGCGCGCCTTGGGCACGAACAGGCCTTGCGGGCGAACGATCAGTACCACCGCCATCAAAAGATAGATCGCGATGCTCGAGATGGAGCGTCCGATGGCATCGGCGGCGGACGGCTCCAATATCTCGCGGAGTGCGAACGGCAGCACGGCGCGGCTATAGGTATCGACCAGACCAACCAGGATCGCGCCTAAAAACGCCGCCCGGACCGACCCCACGCCGCCGACGATGATGACGACGAAGGTCAGGATCAGAATGTTCTCTCCCATGCCCACCTCGACCGCGAGGATCGGCCCCGCCATCGCGCCCGCCAGGCCCGCCAGCATGGCGCCGACGCCAAACACGATGGTGAAAAGCGTGCGGATATCGACACCGAGTGCTTGCACCATATCGCGGTGCGTGGCGCCGGCGCGGATTTGCATGCCGACACGTGTGTTGAGAATCAGATGCCGAAGGCCCAAGGCGACCAATAACCCGACCGCAATGATTGCCAGCCGATATGCCGGGTAGGGTGCGCCGTCGATGATTTCGACCGTGCCGGACAGCCACTCGGGCGCGCTCATAAAGACTGCCTGGGCCCCCCAGATCACTTTCACCAGTTCGTTGGAAAACAGAATGATCCCGAACGTCGCCAGGACTTGATCCAGATGGTCGCGGTCATACAGCTTTCGAAAGATGCCGCTTTCGATCAGCATCCCGGCGATGGCGGCGGCCGCTGCGCCGCACCCGACGGCGAGCACGAAGCTGCCCGACGCCGCCAGCACCGTCGCGGTCACGTAGGCGCCGATCATATAGAGCGAGCCGTGCGCCAGATTGATCAGGCCCATGATCCCGAAGGTCAGCGTCAGGCCCGACGCCATGAGGAAAAGCGTCATGCCTTGCTGAAACCCGTTCAGGGTCTGCTCCAGAAACAGGGCGAAGGTCATGGCATCTGTGCCTCGAATACGGCGGCGGCGCCCTTTGGGCGCCGCCTGTTCGATCGCGCGGGCGCGCGCCGGTTACATCTTGCAGTCGCCGACGTAAGCGTTGCTGTGACCGCTGAACACTTTGGCGATGGTCTTGTTGGTGACGCCGTCGCCGTCGGCGACCACTTCGCGGACGTAAATGTCCTGCACCGGATGGTGGTTGGATGCGAACGCGAAAGGCCCGCGCACGGATTGGAAATCCGCTTTCTTCAACGCCGCGCGGAAATCGTCCGATTTCGACATGTCGCCGCCGACCGCGGCAATGGCGCTCGCGATCAGGTTCGCAGCGTCATATCCCTGGCTCGCGTACAGCGACGGCTTACGGCCGTATTTCTCGGTGAATGCCTTGGCGAAGGCAGCATTGGCGGCGTTATCCAGGTCGTGTGTGTATTGGCTGGTGTTAAACACGCCGATCGCCGACTGGCCCACAGCTTTCAAGATCCCCTCGTCGAAGCTGAACGCCGGACCGTAGAGCGGAATGTCGGCGAGCAAGCCGGCCTGGTTGTATTGCTTCACGAAATTGATGCCCATACCGCCCGGCAGGAAGAAGAACACCGAATCCGGTTTGGCGGCGCGGATGTTGGCGATTTCGGCCGCGTAATCGGTCTGGCCCAGCTTGGTATAAACTTCGGCCTTGATCTCGCCTTTGAAGAACCGTTTGAAGCCTGTCAAAGCGTCTTTGCCGGCCGGGTAGTTGGGCGCCAGGATATACGCGGATTTCACGCCTTTATCGGTGACGTACTGCCCGGCCGCTTCATGCAGGTTGTCGTTTTGCCAAGCGACGTTGAAGTAGTTCGCATCACAGCGCTTGCCGGCGAGGGCCGACGGTCCGGCATTGGGGCTGACGTAGAACTTGCCGGCCCGGGTCACGGTCGGCACGACGGCCATCGCCAGGTTCGACCAAACGATCCCGGTCACGACGTCGACGTCATCCTGTTTCAGCATCCGGGTCGCGATCTGCTTGGCGTTTTCGACCTTGCGTGCATCGTCGACGATGATCAGTTCCGTCGCTTGGCCGCCCAATTCTCCGCCTTGCATGTCCAAAGCCAATTGGAAGCCGTCACGGATATCGACGCCGAGGCTAGCGCCGCCGCCGGACAAGGTCGTGATCATGCCGATCTTGACCGGATCGGCGGCGTGTGCCGCGCCGGTTACCGAGACCGCCAAGACGAGTGAGAGCGCGAGCGCGCGGGGCGACGTGTTCATGGTTCAACCTCCCAGTTCAAACAGCGGCACAATCTAGCAAACGCTGCGGCGCTGGCAATTTCAAAACCGGTTGTGGTGGGGGTGAACAGGTGTGGCGCCGGAGAATGGCAACGTCGGTTGCCGACACCCGATGTGGGCAGTTGCTGTAGCGATGGTCGATACAGAGCGCGTGATCGCGGTGCGAAGACAGTATCCGAGGTCCGACCGGGCGGTCGACCTCGGCGGTGATTACTGCGCCGAGGTGATCGCGGTTTCGTATTCCGTCCACATCGCGGTGACATTGTCCGCATTGGACAGATCGGCGTTCTCTGCGCGATGGCTCAATTGCAGAGCCAGGACGAGGCTGGAAAAAGTATCCACAATGGCATCGACCATGCCGTTCGAATGGCCAAGATTGATATTGGTGCCGTGTGCAAGGGTCGTCATCTTAAAATCTCCAGTTTTTCAATACCTTAGTTGTCTTGTGTGACGAAGGTGTCCTCGTCGTGCCTCCCTGGAGCTTGGTGCGCGCCATTCTAAATGTGCGGCGCAGCAAATCTTTTTGCGATGCACAATATCTAGGGCATGCAGATTCATTTCGCAACCAAAATAACCATAAAATTTGTCGTTCAAGTTATTCACAAAACTGTTTGATCGCAGAGCGTTGTTTCGCTCAAATGCGCTGATCGGACTTGGGTGGGAGGAGTCGAGATGAGCCGCATTGTCTACGTAAACGGGGACTATGTGCCCGAAGAGGACGCGAAGATTTCCGTGTTCGACCGGGGGTTCCTGTTCGCCGATGGCGTCTACGAGGTATCGGCGGTGATCAACCGCAAGTTGGTCGACAACGAAGCGCATTTGGTGCGGTTGAAGCGCTCCATGGACGAGTTGAACATGACGCCGCCGTGCAGTCCCGAGGAGATCGAAGAGATCCAGATGCAGATGATCGAACGCAACGATCTGGACGAAGGGGTGATTTATCTGCAGGTCACCCGCGGCGCTGCCGACCGGGACTTCGCGTTTCCAACCGACTCCACGCCGTCCCTGGTGATGTTCACGCAAGCCAAGAACATCACCGGCAACGCCTCGGCGTCAAAGGGGATTTCCGTCGTGACCCGGCCCGACATCCGTTGGAAGCGCCGCGACATCAAGACCGTCGGGCTGTTGCCGGCCTCCATGGCCAAGCAGTCGGCGATCGAGGCCGGTGTCGACGATGCGTGGATGGTTGAGGACGGCGTCGTCAACGAAGGCACGTCGAACAACGCTTTTATCGTGACGGAAGACGGCAAGATCATCACCCGTCATCTCGGCAATGAAATCCTGCATGGGATCACCCGCAAGGCGGTGTTGGAACTGGCGGCACGGGAGAATCTCACGGTCGAGGAACGCGCCTTTACGCCCGAAGAGGCCTATGAGGCGCGCGAGGCGTTTTCCACCAGTGCGTCCGCGTTCGTCATGCCGGTGGTCAAGATCGATGGGCATGTACTCGGCAACGGGGTCCCGGGCCCGATCTCGGAAAAACTTCGGAACTTGTACCTGGAAATGGCCGTGCAGGGTTAACCTCTTTTACCCCCTCTCCCTCGGGGAGAGGGCTGGGGTGAGGGGATTTCTCGTCGGGCAAAGGTCCCGGGGCTTGGCCCCCTCATCCTGTCCTTCTCCCCGAGGGAGAAGGGACTCTCGCGACGACGCAAAAACAGAGGTCACGCATTGCCTGTTTGCGGCGTCGCACGTTTGGCGTCGCCGGCGGCTGCGGATGCGCTTGCCAGCAATTGCTGGGCGAGCCCGGCGGTCATCTCGGTCGGTGCGTGAATCATCCTGGCGCGGATCGCCAAGGCCATCGCAAGCGCCTGCAGCACGTCGCCGTTGGCGGTCTCGCCGCACAGATTGATGTCTTGATCCAGGGTCGCCAGAATCGCGCTCAGCATCTGATCGACGCGCATCGCCGACCCGGTGTCGTCGTGCAGCGGAAAAGTGATGTCGAGGACGTCGCCTGTCGCGGTTTCGACGCGGTAGGGGAGCGGGCGCATGAGCTTTCCTCCGTCAGGTGGTCGCGGCGGCGACAGCTGTCAGGACCACGGCGGCGAGCGCGCCGACCAAACCGATCCCGTTCAGATTGACGCTCAATTGGTGCAGCTTGTCGAACCGTTTGCCGGCTTCCTCGTCGCCGGCCAATGCCTGATCGCGCGCACCGTTGATCCGCGGCATCAGACCTTGCCGCGAAATCAGCGCCAGCAACGCGGCGACGCCCAGACCCAGCGATGCGTACGGCACGACGGTCAACATGGTAATGGCGCCGAAGCCTGCGGTGATGATCACGAACAGGTAATACCAGGGGAACATCGCACGGATGAATTTTCCGGCGGTTTCCTCATCCAGCTTGATGAACACCATCGGCGCGGTGACGGCGGAGAAAAAAGTCATGCCGCCGAAACACAAGGCCATAGCGATGTAACCGACGACGGTCAGGATGGCTTCCATACGCTCCTCGAAACTCTATGCTCCCGGGTTCAAGACGTGCAACGACACGGTCAGGACCGTGGCGAACGCGACCCAACCCGTATATGGGATGAACAGCCAAAACGCCCAACGGTCAATACGAGCGAATGTAAATAGGCACGCCATCAAGCATGCCAACAGCAGACCGATTTCGACAGTTGCAGCCGAGATATCACGGGCACCGAAAAACAGGAACGACCAGATCACGTTGAGCGCCAGCTGCAGATACCAGAGGCCAAGGGCGCGTGTCCGGGCCAGGCTTGCCGGGCTGCGCCACACCCACCAGCCGGCGACCGCGATCATCAGATACAGTGTCGTCCAAACCGGTGCGAACACCCAGTCGGGTGGGCTGAACGTCGGCCGCGCCAGGGTCTGATACCAGGTGCCGACGCTGGTCTGGGTCGCGTAGCTGCCAAGCCCCGATGCGGCAAACGTCAGCACCAGGAACCCTAAAAGCGCCCACCGGCTTTTGGCGACGGACGTCACCAACCCATCGTCCCGGGCCCGCCTTTGAACGGCCCCTTCAGGTTGGGCGTGATCCAGCCGCCGTAAAAATCGCCGTCCTGCGGCAGCACGGGCTCGGCACCGACGTAGCAGGCGTCGACCTTTGAGGCGTAAAAGCTCAGGTCCTCTGCGATGCCGGCGTAGGCGGCGGTCGGGTCTGAATAGGACCACGCGGCGCGCTCGGCGGTACATCCACCTGCCGCGATCGTCCAGTATTGGGCCTTGCCTTTGAACTCACAAAACGTGCCGCCGGGTGCCGCGACGAGAAGATCCATGCGGACGTCCTTTTTCGGGATGTAGTAGGTCGGCGGGTGGGTGGTTTCCAAAATCCGATGCGCGGCGCTGGTGTTGGCAATCTCCACCCCGGCGAACACCACGCGCAAGCGATGCGGCACGGCTTCGAGCCGGGGCGGGCGCGGATAATCCCATACGTTTTCTTCGGGCAGTTGTACGTCAACGGACATGATCGGGCTCCTTGGCTCTTCTATGACGGCGGCATCGCTCCGAGCAGTACTTCACCGTGTCCCAGTCTCGCGCCCATTTCTTTCGCCAAGCATACGGCCGGCCGCACGTTTCGCAGGTTTTCGTCGGCAGATCGGATTTCTTGCGCATGATCATCCTACGGGTTGCTCCGTCTGACAGATCAAACGGTTTGAACCGGGGGCACATCTGCTGCGTACTCGATCCATGAGCATTCAGCGATCAACCGACACCGTCGATCCGTCCAAGCTGCTGACCCGTTTTGCAGGCCCGATCAACGCCGTCGTTATAGGTGCCACGGGCGGGATCGGCGCGGCGGTCCTTGAGCAACTGCGCCAGTGCCCGCATGTTGCGCGCGTCGCCGCGTTGTCGCGCACCCCGGGCGCGCCGGACGAGAAGGTCACGCACGCGACCATCGATATCACGGACGAGGCATCCGTGGCAGACGCCGCGGCCCTGGTGAAACAAACGCTGGGCAGCGTGCATCTGGTGTTCATCGCGACTGGGCTTCTGCACGATGGCGATCTTCAACCGGAAAAGGCGTTGCGTAGTTTGGACGCCGGCCACATGGCCCAGGTGTTCGCCGTCAACGCGACGGGGCCAGCGTTGGCCGCCAAGCACTTCGCGCCCCTATTGCCGCGCACCGGAAAATCCGTGATCGCCGCGATCTCCGCGCGGGTCGGTTCCATCGCCGACAATGGTCTCGGTGGCTGGTATGCGTACCGGGCATCGAAGGCGGCGCTCAACCAATTGATGCGCACCGCGGCCATCGAGGTGGCGCGCAAGCACCCCGATGCGGTTTTCCTGTCGCTGCATCCCGGCACCACCGACACAAAATTGTCCGAACCGTTCCAGGCCGGCGTGCCCGACGGCAAGCTGTTCACGCCGCACTACTCGGCGAACCGGATGCTGCAGGTGATCGATCAAGCGACACCCGCCGACAGCGGTGGGCTCTTTGCCTGGGATGGTGAGAAATTGCCGTATTAGCGCGTCACCCGCGCGGACGCTGGGGATTTTTTCCAAGGTGGCACAACACCTCTGTATCTGCCCGAAAATCGCAGAGGTTGATTGCCTCAGCAATAACGAACGGCTATGTCACTTCTTCACAGTGAAGATGGGGAGAAGCAGCTGTGCCAAAATCAAATATCGTAACGATTGATCGCCATCCGGGCCGCTCGGCTCAGACCATCGGGCTTGCAAACGAACTGGGAACGGATCCCGCACTGATCCATGAACCGTCTGTTGGCGTGGTCGGCACCAAAGGCGACAGCCAATGCTATCTCGGTGTCGCCGATAAGGTCGGCGCCATTCACGATCATCTTCGAAGCCGCATCGGCACCGCGGACGGCATGAAGAAGTATCGCCTGGTCCAGCCGGAATTCACGATCGCGACCTCCGACGGCATCCGCAACGGCACGCCCGAGATGCGCTACTCCCTCATCGGCCGGGAAGTCACGCACGACGCGCTGTGCGAACATCTGGAAGCTTCGGGCTTGGCCGGGACCATTGCGGTCGTCGCCTGTGACAAACCGCCGGTCGGTACGCTGGCGGCTGTGCTTGAACACAACGAGCCCGCGATCATCATGTCGGACGGCACGATCCACCCGGGCCAGAACCCGAAAACGAGCGAGCCGCTGGATATCGTCAGCGCCTATCAGGTGGCCGGTCACCCCGACCCCGATTTCCGCGACTTCATCGCGGGCCATTCCTGCCCCGGGATCGGCAGCTGCGGCGGCATGTTCACATACAACACCATGCAGACCTTCATCGGTGTGGTGGGCCTGCAGCCCTTGCAAATGGTGGCGCCCGCCTCCGACGATCCCCGGCGCCTGAACGAGTTCCCGGAACAGTTGGTCGAGCATCTGTTCAACATGATGGAAAAAGGTCTGCGGCCCCGCGATATCGTTCAACCCGACTCGATCCGGAATGCCGTGATCGTCGCGATGGCGGTGGGCGGGTCGACCAATGCGGTCTTGCACACGCCGGAAATCGCCCGCGCCGCGGGGTTTGAGCATTTTTGGCGCGACGTCATGACCCCAGAAGAGTTCAACCGCCTGTCGCGCGACATCGTGCCGGTGCTTACCAACGCCCGTCCCTATGGCGCCTATTCCATGATCGACATCGATCGGGTCGGCGGCGTTCAGGTCATCGTCCGCGAGCTGTTGGACGCAGGCTTGCTGAATGGTGACATGATGACCTGTACCGGCCGCACGCTCGCCGAACAGGTCGCCGACCTGGCGACGCCGGGACCGGACAATGACGTCATTCATCCGGTCAGCGCGCCCTACAAGCCGACGGGGGGGCTTCGCATGCTCGGCGGCAATCTGTCGCCCGATTATTCGGCGATCCTCAAACTCGCCGGGGTCGAAGGCGGTCTGGAAGACAACACATTCCGGGGTCGGGCCCAGGTGTTTGAGGGCGAGGCCGACCTTTTGAAGGCGCTCGATGAGGATCCCGACCGGTTCCAAGACAACGATATCATCATTGTCCGCTACGCGGGGCCGAACGGTGCGCCGGGGATGCCGGAAATGCTGGACCCCACGTCGCGGATCACGACGCTGTGCCGCGAGCGCGATATCGTGATCGCCCTGATGACCGATGCCCGGTTCTCCGGTGGATCGGTGGGATTGGTAATCGGCCATGTGGGTCCCGAGGCGGCGATCGGCGGGCCCATCGCTCTGCTCGAAGACGGCGACGAGATCCTCGTCGATCTGGACAGCAACGAGATCAATTGCCCGGCCCTGGATGACGCTGAGACGCGGGCCGCGCGCCAGGCGGTCTGGGACAAGGCGCTTGCCGACAACGGGGGGGTGCATCCGAACTGCGGTGAGGCCGATACCCGCCTGCTGCAACGGGCGCGTCATTCCGCCGTGCCGGCATCGCGGGGCGGCGGCCTGCATCCGGGCCGTGAGGTTTGGGTCCGCGATCCGCGCCCGGTCGCGCCGTCCGACTTCGTGGCTCAAAACAAGCACCGCTAATCGAACGTCGCCCCTGGGTGGGCCAAGTCGTTTTGTCCGTCGCCGGTCCCTGGCGACGGCGGAAAAGGTCTTGTCCCGGACGCAAATGTTTCAAAACTGTCACGAAATTCGCTGATGGCATTGGCTATGGTGCGGTCGATTACTTCCGTATTCCGATTGGTATCTGGTTCGATGGCCGATTTTCAGGCGGTTCGGAGTCTTCGGCTCCGCTATATCTGCGGGCTCAGTGCGATTGCCCTGTTGGTAACGGCGTCGTGGATGTCGTTGCAGCAGGTCGTCGCCGAGCAGGAAACCTTCAACCGCATCATCAATGTCGCCGGCCACCAAGGCGGCAATGCGGAACGTATCGCCCTTTTTACGTTGGCGCTCTCCGTCGCCGATAACGAGGACGATTTCGTCGAACACCGTGCGCAGTTGGGCCGCACGATCAACACAATGCGCCGCCAGCACGCCATGTTGGTGAACGGTGACGAGGATGCGGGAATCCGCCGTATCATGACGCCGATGCTGGAGCTGATCTATTTCGATCCCGGCTCCGGGCTGGATGCGGCGGTCGATCGCTTCCTTGGGCACGCGCAAACCGTGTACGCCACGCCGTACGGCGAATTGACGCAACAGAATGCGTCGTTCGTCTTCGTCATGCAGTACGGGCCGCATGTCCTCAAAAACCTGTTCGATGCGGCGGTGACGGAGTACGAGGCCGAGGGCCATCGCGCCGTGCAGCGGATCAAAGATTGGGAGTTTTGGGTTTGGATTACGGCGCTTTGCGCCTTGGTGATCGAAGCGGTTCTGATCTTTCGGCCGTTGGAACGACGAGTTGCGCAAGCATTGGGCGATCTGCGATGGAAGAATCAAGAACTCGAAAGAACGATCGAACAGATGACGCAGGCGCGGCAGGACCTGCGGGCCAGCGAAGATCGTTTCCGTGAAATGGCGGAGAACGTTCCCGGCGTCATGTTCCGGTTGGTGGAGCGCAAGGATGGGCAGCGCTTCTACGAATACGTCAGCCCATCGGCAGCCGAGTTTTGCGGGGTCGCGCCGGAACGCATTCGCCAGGACTGGCGAGCGATGAACCTTCATCCCGACGATATCGAGAATTTCCAGCGCAGCATTCGCGCGGCACATGAGAGCGGCAGCGAGTGGTCGTTCGAGGGGCGCGTCGTGGCGCCGGACGGCAATCAGCGGTGGTGGAAAAGCGTCTCCAAACCGGTGGTGCGGGACGATGCGCAGACGGTCTACAACGGTGTGATGATCGACATCACCAATGAAAAGGAAATGGAAGAAGAGCTCCGCCGCTTGGCGACGACGGACCCGCTGACCGGTGCCTTCAACCGCCGCCATTTCATGGTTTTGGCCGACGAGGAAGTCTCGCGGGCGACACGCCACGGTCGGCCGATTTCGGTGCTGATGCTGGACATCGATCACTTCAAGAAGATCAACGACACATATGGCCACGCGGCCGGTGACGAGGCGTTGAAACGGACCGTCGACACGGTCCAATCGCAGCTGCGCGGCAGCGATGTGTTGGGCCGGTTCGGCGGCGAGGAGTTCGCAGTGCTGATTCCCGAGACCGATACCGAGGGGGCGATGGCCCTGGCAGAACGGATCCGGTGCGCGGTCGAATGTATCACCGTCGTTTGGGAAGGGCAGACCTTCAGCTTCACAACCAGTGTTGGGGTCGCCACCCTGCACGGGGATTACGATGTGGAGGAGGCGTTCAATCACGCCGACCAAGCCCTCTACGAGGCCAAATCCAGCGGCCGAAACCGGGTGATCAGCGCCGATGCGCCGGGTCTGATGGCGGCCAGCGCCGTCAATCGATTGCCGGCGTAGCCCAGACCCAGCGTACTTTTTCCTATCATTAAACAAAATTTCCGCGTATCAGGGTCGGCATGGCGGACCCGAGCACGGAAAAGACCCTGGAAGTATGGATCGGGGCGCAGGTCAAAGCACTGCGCACGGCGCTCGGCATGACCATGGCGGACTTGTCGCGCGCAACGTCGCTCTCGGTCGGCATGCTGTCCAAGATCGAGAACGGCCAGACCTCGCCGTCTTTGGCGACGTTGCAATCCTTGGCCTCGGCGCTGAACATCCCGCTCGCCAGTTTTTTCCAAAAGTTCGACGAGACCCGGGAAGCCAGCCACGTTAAGGCGGGCGAGGGGATGGTGATCGAGCGTCGTGGCACACGGTCCGGGCATATCTATCAGTTGCTTGGGGCGCCGCTCCGCCATCGGGTCAAGATGGAGCCGTACTTGATTACCCTCACCAAGGATTCCGATGCGTATCCGTTGTTCCAACACCCCGGCGTCGAGTTCATCTACATGCTGGAAGGCGAACTGGTGTACCGCCACGCCGACAAGGATTACCTGCTGGAACCCGGCGACACCCTGTTTTTCGATGCAGAGGCGCCGCACGGTCCAGCGGACATTCGCACGCTCCCCTGCTCGTATCTGTCGGTCATTTCATCGGCGGATTCGTGAATTTCCCCAGAGGAAATAAATATTCTTGTAAATAGAATGCCGCGCCGCTAGGGTCCGACCAGAGTTTACGGGCGTTTCTCGGGAGGTTTGCGCATGTGCGGCATCGTCGGCTTGTTCATGAAGACGGAAACATACCGGAGCGAGCTGGGGCGCCTGTCCGCAGCCATGCTGCACGAGATGCGCGAACGGGGTCCCGACAGCGCCGGTTTCGCGGTCTACGGCGCCGCCGATCAATATGACAAGCTGGTGCTGCTGTCGAAAACCGGCGAGACGGACTGGGCTAAGCTGGCTGCACAGGTGACAGAGGCGACGGGCATCTATGCCGAGCAAACGCCGGTCTGGGATCATGCAGTGTTTCGCTTGGACGGTGATGGGCGCACGGCGCGTCGCTGGATCATCGACAATGCGCCGGACGTCACGGTGCTGTCGGAGGGTCATAGCATCGAAGTGTTCAAAGGGGTCGGCGATCCGGACCGCGTGGCGGACAGGTTCGATCTTGCCGGGCGCGGCGGCACCCATGCCATTGCGCACACCCGTATGGCTACTGAGTCCGCAATCACCACGGCGGGCTCTCATCCATTTTCCACCGGTGCCGATACGTGCCTGGTGCACAACGGCTCGCTCTCGAACCACAACCGGTTGCGCGAGAACCTTCGCGCCGCCGGAGAGAGTTTTCAGACCGAAAACGATTCCGAAGTCGCGGCGGGATACCTGGCGTGGCGGCTGCGGGACGGAGACGACGTCGATGCGGCGCTGACACGCGCGCTCAAGGACCTGGACGGGTTCTACACGTTTGCCATCGGCACAAAGGACGGGTTCGCGGTGCTGCGCGATCCGATCGCCTGCAAGCCCGCGGTGATCGCCGAGACCGATGATTGGGTCGCCATGTCATCCGAGTTCCGCGCCATCGCGACGTTACCCGACGTCGCTAATGCGGAAATCTGGGAGCCGCAGCCGGCGCAAATCTATAGTTGGAGCCTGGCGGCATGAGCGACGTGATGCTGCGCAATACCGAATTGGATGTCGCCGCCCTGTCGGTGCGCGAGGTCAACAAGGCCCTGCAGGCCGCTGCCGACGGCGCGTTCGATGTCCTGAGTCCCAACGGGGTGCATGCGTTGGCGTGTGGCCTGACCAACGACATCGCCGTCACGATCCACGGTCACGCCGGATATTATTGCGCCGGCATGAACCAGAAGGCGGACGTCACGGTGCTGGGCAATGCCGGCACCGGGGTCGCGGAGAACATGATGTCCGGCACGGTACGTGTTAAGGGCGACGCCAGCCAGTCGGCGGGGGCGACCGCACACGGCGGATTGTTGGTGATCGAGGGCGATGCCTCGGCGCGCTGCGGCATTTCCCTCAAAGGGGCCGAGATCGTCGTCGGCGGTTCGGTCGGTCACATGTCGGCGTTCATGGCGCAAGAAGGGGCCATGGTCGTGCTGGGCGATGCGGGCGAGGCGCTCGGCGACAGTATCTATGAGGCGCGGCTCTATGTCCGCGGCTCAGTCGCGAGCCTTGGCGCCGACTGTATCGCCAAGGAGATGCGCGACGAACACAAGGCCGAGGTGTCGGACCTGCTCACCCGCGCCGGGATGAGCGCCGATGTCGGCGACTTCACCCGCTATGGCTCGGCCCGCGAGCTTTACAACTTCAAGATCGACAACGTGGGGGCGTACTGACGTGTCCGAGCAAAAACCGCCGCAAACCCTGCCGAAATTCTCGGCGACATTTGATCCCTACACCCTGTCGGAAATCCGCCGCGCCGCAGCGACAGGCCTTTACGATATTCGTGGCGGCGGCGCCAAGCGCGCCCTGCCGCACTTCGACGATCTGTTGTTTCTGGGCGCGTCCGTGTCGCGCTATCCGCTCGAAGGGTACCGGGAAACCTGCAACACGGCGGTGACCCTGGGCGACCGGTTCGCCTCCAAGCCCATCGAGCTGAAAATCCCGATCACCATCGCCGGGATGAGCTTCGGGTCCTTGTCCGCCGAAGCCAAGGAGGCGTTGGGCCGCGGTGCCAATATCGCCGGGACCTCGACAACGACGGGCGACGGCGGCATGACGCCGGAGGAACGCGGTCACTCGGAACAGCTGGTGTATCAATACCTGCCCAGCCGCTACGGCATGAACCCGGACGACATCCGCAAATCCGACGCCATCGAAGTGGTGGTGGGTCAGGGCGCGAAACCGGGCGGCGGCGGCATGCTGCTGGGCCAGAAGATCACCGACCGGGTCGCCGAGATGCGCACCCTGCCGAAAGGGATCGATCAGCGCTCCGCTTGCCGGCACCCCGATTGGACCGGGCCGGACGATCTGGAGATTAAAATTCAAGAGCTCCGCGAAATCACCAACTGGGAGAAACCGATCTATGTGAAGGTCGGCGCGTCGCGGCCCTATTACGACACCGCGCTTGCGGTGAAAGCGGGCGCCGATGTGGTGGTGCTGGACGGCATGCAGGGTGGCACCGCCGCGACCCAGGACGTGTTTATCGAGCATGTCGGTATTCCGACCATGGCGGCGATCCGTCCGGCGGTGAACGCACTGATGGAGCTTGGCATGCACCGCAAGGTGCAACTGGTCGTCTCGGGCGGTATCCGCAACGGGGCCGATGTCGCCAAGTGCCTGGCGCTTGGGGCCGATGCGGTCTCCATCGGCACGGCGGCGCTGGTGGCATTGGGCGACAACGATCCGCAGTTCGAAGAGGAGTACCAGAAGCTCGGCTCCACCGCCGGTGCCTACGACGACTGGCACGAGGGCAATGACCCGGCGGGCATCACGACCCAGGATCCGGAATTGTCGAAACGGCTGGACCCGGTCGCGGCGGGCCGCAGATTGGCGAACTATCTCAACGTCATGACGTTGGAGTGCCAGACCTTGGCGCGGGCCTGCGGCAAGTCGGACGTCCGGAATTTGGAGCCCGAGGACCTGGTGGCGCTGACCGTCGAGGCGGCGGCGATGGCGCAGGTGCCATTGGCGGGAACCGATTGGATCCCGGGTAAGGGCGGGTGAGAGGCTGAGAGATCACGCCATTCCGGCGAAGGCCGGAATCCATAACGGCATGGACCCCGGCCTCCGCCGGGGTGACACAGAGAAACAAACGGAAAAAACAGGGAACGGCACATGGCAAAGAACTTGGCGCAGATCGCGAAGCAAAAAGGGATTGAGTATTTTCAGGTCTCGTTCGTCGACCTGTTCGGGGTGATGCGGGCGAAACTGGTGCCCGCCGCCGCCATCGGCGACATGCAAAAAGACGGCGCCGGGTTTGCCGGCTTCGCCGCGTGGCTCGATATGACGCCGGCGGACAGCGACATGTTCGCGGTCCCCGATCCTGACAGCCTGATCCAGTTACCGTGGAAGCCCGAGGTGGGCTGGCTCGCCGCCGATCTCTACATGGACGGCAAGGAAGTCGACCACGCGCCGCGCAACACCTTGAAACGGGTGCTGAAGGCCGCGTCGAAAAAGGGCTACACCGTCAAACACGGGGTCGAGTGCGAATACTTTTTGATCTCGCCCGACGGCTCCGAAATCTCCGACGCCGCCGACATCCAGGAGAAGCCCTGTTACGACATCTCGGCGCTGATGCGGCGCTACGACGTGATCTCGGAAATCTGCGACGCGATGCTCTCGCTCGGCTGGGGGCCGTACCAGAACGATCACGAGGACGCCAACGGCCAGTTCGAAATGAACTGGGACTACGACGAGTCCCTGAAGACCGCCGACAAACAGGCGTTCTTCAAATACATGGTCAAATCCATCACCGAGAAGCACGGGCTCCGCGCCACCTTCATGCCGAAGCCGTTCCCGCACCTGACCGGCAACGGTTGTCACATGCACATCAGCGTTTGGGATAAATCGGGCAAGAAGAACCTTTTCCACGACAAGAAGGGTGAGTTGGGCGTGTCCGCGCTCGGCTATAATTTCCTCGGCGGCGTCATGGCGCACGCGCAGGCGCTGTGCGCGCTGACCAACCCGACGGTCAACAGCTACAAGCGGATCAACGCGCCGCGCACCCTGTCCGGCGCGACGTGGTCGCCGAACACGGTGACCTACGGCGGCAACAACCGCACCCACATGGTCCGCATCCCCGATCCGGGCCGGTTCGAACTGCGTCTCGCCGATGGGTCGGCGAACCCGTACCTGATGCCGGCGGCGGTGGTCGCGGCGGGCCTGGACGGGATCGACACCAAGGCCGATCCCGGCAAGCGCCTCGACATCGACATGTATACCGAGGGGCACAAGGTCCGCGGCGCGAAGAAGCTGCCGCTCAACCTGCTAGACGCACTCCGCGCACTGGAAAAGGACAAGGTGCTTGCCGCCGGTGTCGGTGAAGAGACCGTGGCCGCGTTCCTAAAACTGAAGAACGCCGAATGGCTCGACTTCAAGGCGCACCTCAGCGAGTGGGAGCGGGTGCACACCCTGGATTGCTAGAGCAATCGTGTTGTCTTGGTCTAGCTGTAAGGCATTCTTCCTACCATCGCGGCTCCTATGACTGTTATTGCCGCGAGGGTAAACGATCCAAATATATTGGCGCCGAGCCGAGTATGGGATGAGCGCAGATAGGCCTCGAATGCGGGCTCATCGTCGGCGCGGAACCGCTTGGCGTCGAAGGCGCCATCGATCAGCCAATAGATGCCAAATAACAAGACGATCAGGACGAGAACGCCGAGGCCAGGTATTGGTAGGCCGTTGAATGGCGGGACGTGAATCCCGATCAATACGATTGTAATGCCTGCCAAGTTTCTGCTCGTGCTTCGGCATAGGCCGGTCGAGAAGATTTGGTAAGGCGTCGGTGGCGCTTCGTTCTGATTTCTATTCTCATAGAACTTCAAGTCCGCGGTCGCGTCCCAAAGCAGCCCTAGAATGTGATAGATGAGTGCGGCAAAGATCGGCAAGCTGCCAATCAAGAAGTCGTCCATTGTATGCGCTGGAGTCGGACGAATTGAGCCGGCTGCCGCACTAAAGATCGTCGCACACGGCAGGCCGACCACAAGATTGTATATAGCCGTCTTGAACCGAGACTCCGATAGGTTCAAGAGGATTTCGCGAAAGAAATAGAACCCTAGAAGAACGAAAACGTGCTTCCAGTGAGGTTGAAGATCAAGATCGACGTCGAACATCGACCGCAGCAGTTCGCTCACAATCGTGACCAATTGAGTTAATCGAATATAGGCAAAGAACTGTCCAACTGCGGCTTCATATACGCCGATCAAATGTTGCAGAGTCTCAGAAAAACCGTCGACATAAATGGTGTTGATAAGAGCGAGGATCGAGAGCCCCGCCACGAACCTCGGAATGATCGTCCGAACTCCGACGATATCTTGCTTAAGCAAACCTATGAACTGGCTTTTCAAATTCAAAGTGGGCGAGAACCCGAGCACGAGAAAAACAAGCCGGAGCGCATTCTTTAAGAACACCACGGTCTTTATCCCTTCGTCATTGGATGGGCGCGCTAAATGCGTGTATGAATTTCACGATAAACGCGAAACCGTGCTCAAGCCATCTGTAAACAGGCTAGCGGGGATTTTGAGCAACCGGATCGCGAAGATTAAGCCAATCTCTACGTTGGCTGCGGTGATTGAGAAAGCAAAGCTCGCTCTAACTCGCGCCCGGCTTGGTGGCGATTTCGGTGGAGCGGTGTTTGTGCTGCAGCGCCACGCCGATGCCCTTGAGCCGTTTCAGCAGCAGCATGGTCAGGATGGTGCCGATCGGCGCCCACAGCAGCACATGCAGCCAGATCGGCGGCTCGTGCGTGAATTCCAGCCACAGCGCCGCACCCACAAGGACGGTGCCGATCAGCAATAGCGCCGGCACCACGGCACCGTCGCCGGCGTCGTGTTCCGCCATCACCAGTCCGCAGACGTTGCAACTGTCGGCGACCTTGAGGCCCTTCTCGAAGATGCGGCCGCGGCCGCAACGCGGGCAGCGCCCGGCGAAGCCCAGCTTGACGATTTCCTTGGTGGTCCGTTCGGGATAGTCGGTCTGCACGGCGGTCATGGCGCGGTCTCCGATAGTGCGTTGCAAAACATTATATAAAAGCTGAATATGTTTCAATCCTTGTTGCGGCGCGCGCAAATGCCGCCGCCGCTTGACGCGGTGCCGCGTTTGGCCAATCTATGGCGCATATTCACAAAGGAATTTGCGTGTCTTCCTCCCCCGACCATCCGGTTCCCGCTGCCGCGGCGACGTTGCCGATCCTGCTGGTCATTTTCGCCGGGTTCTCGCTGGCGGGGATGGATGCACTGGCCAAGCTGTTGTCCGGATTCGGTTTGCCGGTGCTGTTCGTGTTGTGGGGCCGGTACTTTTTTCATTCCGTTCTGACCTTCGCCGCTTATGCCGGCTCGACCCGGTCGTTGAATTTCCTGTGGGCGCGGCGGCCCGGGCTGCAGTTCATCCGCGCCGCGTCCTTGTTTGGTGCGACCTCGACCTTCTATGTCTCGCTGACGCAGATGCCGCTCGGCGATGCGGCGGCGATCCAGTTCCTGGCGCCGGTCCTGGTCACCGCGATTTCCGGCCTGTTCCTGGGCGAGCACGTCGGGGCCAGACGGTGGGCCGCGGTCGTGGTCGCGTTCGCCGGCGTGGTGATCGTCACCCGGCCGGGCAGCGATGTGTTCGGCTGGTGGGCGGTGTTGCCATTGATCACCGCCGTCCTGCTGGCGGTCTACATGATCCTGACCCGCACCATCCGCACCGAGGACGACCCCGCGACCACGACGTTCTATACCACCGCGGTGGGGGCCGCGGCGCTGACGTGCGCGTTGCCGTGGCTGTTCACGCCGATGGGGGCGGTGGATTGGGGGTTGATGATCCTGATGGGCGGGCTCGGTGCGCTCGGCCATTTCGCGTTGGTGCAGGCGTTCCACCGGGCCGAGGCGTCGGCGCTGGCGCCGTTCACCTATTCGCAGGTGGTCGCCGCGATCCTCTATGGGTTCTTGGTGTTCGGCGACGCGCCGAGCGTCTGGACCATCGTCGGCGCCGCCTTAATCGTCGGCAGTGGCGTCTACGTCTGGTACCGGGAGCGGCAGCAGCATCGCGCCGCCGACGCGGCCTAGTGGCACCGCCGGTCCTCAGGCTGTCGGACATCCATCTGACCTTCGGCGGCACGCCGCTGTTGGAAGGGGCGGAGATGTCGGTCGCGCCGAACGAACGCATCGCGCTGGTCGGGCGCAACGGCAGCGGCAAGTCGACGTTCCTGAAAATGGCGGCGGGGTTGGTCGCGCCGGACGACGGCGAGGTATTCGTGCAACCCGGCATGACGGTCCGCTACCTGCCGCAGGAGCCGGACCTTTCCGGCCACGCCACGGCGCGGGATTACGTGCTGGCGGGGCTCGGGCCCGGCGACGACGCGCATGCGGTGGAGCCCTTGTTCGCGGAGCTTGGTCTGACCGGCGACGAGGACCCCGCGGCGATGTCCGGCGGCGAGCGGCGGCGCGCGGCGTTGGTGGGGGCATTGGCCCCGGCGCCTGATGTGTTGCTGCTGGACGAGCCGACCAACCACTTGGATTTGCCGGCCATCGAATGGCTGGAGAAGACCCTGAAAGCGCGGCGCGGCGCACTGGTTCTGATTTCGCACGACCGGCGGTTTTTGGAGACCCTCAGCCAATCGGTGGTGTGGCTCGACATCGGGCGGACGCTGCGGCTGGAAAAGGGGTTCGCCGCCTTCGACGATTGGCGCGACCAGGTCATCGAACAGGAAGCCACCGAGCGGCATAAGCTGAACCGCAAGATTGTCCGCGAGACCTCCTGGCTGCACAAGGGCGTCACGGCGCGGCGTAAACGCAACATGGGCCGGCTCCGGGCGTTGCAGGATCTCCGCAAGCAAAAGCGCGAGCAACGGCAACGGGCCGGGGCGGTGACCATCACGGCGAGTACGGCCGAGGCGTCCGGCAAGCGGGTGATCGAGGCCCAGGAGGTGACGAAGTCCTACGAAGGGCGCGCCGTCGTGCGGCCTTTTTCGACGCGGATCCTGCGCGGCGACCGGGTCGGGATCATCGGTCCGAACGGGGCGGGCAAGACGACCCTGGTCAACATGCTGATCGGTGGGCTCGATCCGGACGAAGGCTCGGTGAGTATCGGCAAAACCGTCGAGCTGGCGTCCCTCGATCAAAAGCGTGCGGCGCTGGCGGACAACACGACCCTGATGGACGCACTGACGGGTGGCAGCGGTGACAGCGTCACCGTCGGTGGGCAATCCCGCCACGTGATCGGCTACATGAAGGATTTCCTGTTCGATCCGGGGCAGGCCAATACCGCGGTCGGCGCCTTGTCCGGCGGCGAGCGGGGACGGCTGATGCTGGCCCGCGCCATGACCCGGCCGAGCAATCTGTTGGTGCTGGACGAGCCGACCAACGACCTCGATCTGGAGACCTTGGACTTGCTGCAGGAGATGATCGCCGACTACGACGGCACGGTGATTCTGGTCAGCCACGACCGGGACTTTCTGGATCGGTGCGTCAGCTCGGTCATCAACTACGAAGGCGACGGCCGTTGGCAGGAATACGCCGGCGGTTACGCTGACATGGTTCTGCAGCGCGGCCAGGGCATGGAAACCGTTGCTGTTGCGCCCACTGACAAGAAGCCAAAACAGAGCCGTGCAGCTGCGGGCGGCGGCAAGCCGAGCGGGACGAAAAAGAAGCTGTCCTATAAGGACAAATACGCGCTTGAGACCCTGCCGGATAAAATCGAGGCGTTGGAGCGGCAAGTGGCCGACTTCGAGGCAGCCTTGGCGGACGGTGATTTATTCACCCGTGACCCGGGCGCCTTCCAACGGGCGACGGAGGGCCTCGCCGAATCCGCGGCGGAATTGCAGGCCTCGGAGGAGGAATGGCTGCGGCTGGAACTCCTCAAAGAGGAAATTGACCGTTTGCCATAAAAACTTCACGGGCGTGCCTGTGGCGTTGCACAATTTTTTCGGTCGATAATTGGCCATGACCCCGGTCAAGAGTTTTAGGCTGCGTTACATCCTCGGTCTCAGCGCCATGGCGGTGCTGTTGCTGACCGTGTCCGTGATCGTGCAAACCACCACGACCCGGCAGGAAAACTATGGCCGCGTGATCAACATCGCCGGCAATCAGCTCAGCCTGACCAACCGGATTGCGTTCTTTTCCAACCAGATGATCCTCAGCACGTCCGCCGACGATTTCGCGGTCGCGCAACAGCAGGTGGCGCGCGCCGTGAACCGGATGCGCTTGGAGCACACCTGGCTGGTGCACGGCAACGAGGAAGAGAACATCCCGTTGATCACGACGCCGCTGCTGGACCAGATCTATCACGATCCGGCGACCGGGCTGGAGACCGCAGTCTTCCGGTTCTTGGAACGGGCCACCCGTCTGTCCCGTCTCGAGTACGGGGAACTCGGTCCGAACAACGCGGATTTTCTGTTTATTTCCAGTTACGGACCGTTCGCGCTCGCCAATCTGCTCGAAGCCGTCGTCGTCGAATACGAACGCTTCGCCAAAGAGGAAATCGAGAGGCTGATCGAGATCGAGCGCTATGCGGTGGCGCTTGGCATCCTCGTGTTGTGCCTGGAAGCGGCGTTTATTTTCTTCCCCCTGGAACGTCAATTGGCAAGCGCATTCGGACGGCTCCGCGAGCAACGCGATCAGTTGGCCCGCGAAAAGCGCACGGCGGAACACGCCAACCGCGCCAAGACGGACTTCCTGTCGAACATGAGCCACGAGCTCAGGACGCCTCTTAATGCCATCATCGGGTTTGCGCAGTCCCTGTCGTATGGCGTTTACGGTAAGCTCGCCGATGACCGGCAGCACGAAACCGTCGATGCGATCCAGTATTCCGGCGAGCATCTGCTGGGATTGGTCAACGATATCCTGGACATCAGCGCCGCGGAGTCCGGCTCCATCGTGCTGCATGAAACGAATGTCTCGGCATCCGATCTGATGGATCAGGCCATTCGCATCATCGAGCCACTGGCCGAGCAGCATGCCTGTTCCCTCGCCATGGTCGCGCCGCCGGCGCTCTTGTCCTTGCGGGTCGACGAGCGGCGCTGCGTTCAAGTGCTGATCAATCTGTTGTCGAATGCGGTGAAGTTCTCCAGCGATGGCGGCACCGTGACGCTCAAGGCGTTTCGCAACAAGGATGGCCGTGGCGGTTTCGTCATCGCGGACACCGGCATTGGCATGTCCAATCGTGATATCAGTGTGGCTCAGGAACGGTTCGGCCAGGTCGAGAGCATCGACACGCGCTCGCATGAGGGGTCGGGCCTGGGGTTGCCCGTGGCCATCGAGCTGATGCACAGCCATGGCGGCACATTGGATATCGACAGCGAGCAAGGTGCAGGGACGACGGTCACGGTTACCTTCCCGGCGGTCCGTGTGTTCGACCCGACGACAATTCGAATTGCCTCCAACGGGTAACGCCGGCGCTGGGCGATCAGCGGATCATCGGCGCGCCGGTGACCGCTTGCGCGCTCACTTCCTGGTCCGACGGCAGGCGATAAAATATATGCCGGCCGATCTTGGTCAGCTTCTCCTTGGAATGCGCCCAGAACGGATCGACGTAGTCGGCATGATACCAGAGCGCACCGTCCGTCGGGTCCGACAAGACGTCGGCCTTGGCCAACCGCGCCAAGACATTGGCCCGTTGCCATGCCGCGGCTTCAAGCGGTTCGTCTTTCTTGCCGTCGCACCACCACGAGAACTGGCACCTGTGGCGGCGCGTTTCGCCGCCTTGATAGACAACGTCGCAAACCTCGTTGGGGAAGCGGGCGTCGCGCACCCGGTTGAGGGTGACGGCGGCGACCGCGATCTGTCCGTCCAACGGCTCGGACCGGGCTTCCCAATAAATATTCAACGCCAAACAGCGCAGCGCTTCGCGTTTCCCTTCGGAAACGATGTGCGGAATCACGCGCGCCTCCGGCGGGATCAGCGCCGCCAACGACGGCCGATCGCTCGGGACGGCTTTGCCCGGCGAACTCCAGCCTGCGATGGCCGCGGCGATGGCGATGCCGGCCAATCCGGCGGCCAGCGTCCTCAAGGGCAGTTGCATCGGTTTCTCCTCTTCCGCCGGGCTTTATCGGCACGGCGGCGGGGCCGTTTTACAAATTCGATGCCCGATATACGCACGAATTGCGGCAATTCAATGAAAAATGCTGCACTGCACAATAAAAATCTGTGGACTGTTGTTGAGATGCAACATGTAGTCATGCCATAACCAGTGAACCGCAATAATTTGTGATCAAACCGGAAACCGATCCCATGAAACCAGTTCGAAAAGCCGTCTTACCCGTTGCCGGCCTGGGCACGCGCTTTCTGCCCGCCACCAAATGCATGGCCAAGGAAATGCTGCCGATCGTCGATAAACCGCTGATCCAGTATGCCGTCGAGGAGGCACAGGCCGCCGGCATCGAGGCCATGATGTTGGTGACCGGCCGGGGCAAGAACCTGATGGAGGATCATTTCGATCACGCGGTCGAGTTGGAACAAACCCTGCAAGAGCGCGGCAAGCTGAAGGAGCTTGAATTGGTGCGGCAGTTCCCGGAATCCAGCCGGTTGATGTACACCCGCCAGCAAAAGCCGTTGGGCCTTGGACACGCGGTCTGGTGCGCCCGAGAGTTCGTCGGCGACGATCCGTTTGCGGTGTTGTTGCCGGATGACTTGGTCATGGCGTCACCCGGATGCCTCAGTCAGATGGTCGACGCCTATAACGACGTCGGCGGCAATATCGTTGCGGTTGAGGATGTGCCGCGGGAAATGACCAACCGCTACGGCATCTTGGATGTCGAGAACGACGATGGCCGTTTGGCCAAGGCGAAGGGATTGGTCGAGAAACCGGACCCGGCCGAAGCGCCCTCGACGCTGTCGATCATCGGGCGTTACATCCTGCAGCCCGAGGTGTTTCGGCATTTGGAAAAACAAGAACGTGGCGCCGGCGACGAGATTCAATTGACCGACGCCATGGCGGCGACGCTGGGTGAGGTGCCGTTCCACGGATTGCGGTTTGACGGGCGGCGGTTCGATTGCGGTTCCAAAGCCGGGTTCGTTGCCGCGAACGTGGCTTTCGCCCTGCAGCGGGAGGATATTTCCGGCGATCTGCGCGCCGAGGTCGCGGGGTTGCTGGACTAGCCTGTCTTTCCCGGATAGCGACAAAGATCGCGGATGAAGCACTGTCCGCAGCGCGGTGTGCGGGACCTGCAGACCTGTTTGCCGAAATCCAGCAGCCAAATGTGCCCGGGCAGCTTGGCCCACGCCGGGGCCCTTTCGTCCAGGTCGGCGGCGGTTTGCGCCTCGGTCTTGCCGGTCGCCAGGCCGGAGCGGTTGCAGACCCGGAAGATATGCGTATCGACCGCGATGGCGCCCTCGCCATAGGCGAACAGCAGCATGATGTCGGCGCATTTGCGGCCGATCCCCGGTAGTTTCATCAGCCCGGCGCGGTCACGCGGAATAATGCCGCCGCGGTCGATCACGGCGCGGCAGAGTTTCTTCAGATTGCGGGTCTTCACGTTGTAAAGACCGCACGGCTTGATCGCCGCCGCGATGGCGTCGTCGTCCTGGGCCAGGATCGCGGCCGGCGTGTCCGCGATTTCGAACAGCTGGGTCTTGGCCTTCAGTGTATTCTCGTCGCGGCTTTGCGCCGACAGCAGGCAGCCGACCAGCGATTTGAACAGATCCGCGTCGGTTTTCACCTCCGGCTGCGACACCGGGTCCGGGTCCAAATCGCGAAATCGCTCGAACACGGCGGCGACGTCGGCACGGGTCATTTTCACGGGCATGGCCGGGATACGGTATCGAACCTTGGTTGGATTGGCGAAACGGTTGGAAATCCGGCGACGAGCGGGTAGGTTCCGCTCTTCATCGTTGTTGCAGGATCGATCAAAACACCATGAAAGCTTCTCAAGTCGGAATTCATGTGCTCCGGGAAATGCCCGCCGACGCCGACGATCTGGCGCATGCCTGGTTGGTGCGCGGCGGCTACATCCATCAGCACGCCGCCGGGATATATACCTTCGCCGGGCTCATGTACCGGGTTGAAGACAAGGTCAAACGCATCGTCTCCGAGGAAATCACCCGGTTCGGCGGGATGGAGATTCGCCTGCCGATCCTGCAAAGCGCCGACATCTGGAAGCAGTCCGGGCGCTGGGCCGTTTACGAGCACGAAAAGCTGATGTTCCAATCCACCGACCGCAAGGGACGGACGTTCGGGCTCAGTCCGACCGCCGAGGAAGCGGTCACCGAGCTTGTGAAGCATGTCGTCCGCAGCCCAGCGCAATTGCCGCTGATCCTGTTCCAGCAGAACTTCAAGTTTCGCGACGAGTTGCGGCCGCGCTCGGGCCTGCTGCGAACCCGCGAATTCATCATGATGGACGCCTACAGCTTCGACATCGACGAGGCGGGGCTGGATCAATCGTATCGGCAGATGAGCGATGCGTACCATGCGATCTTCCGCAAGATCGGCTTCGAGTACATCGTCGTGCAGGCGGACAGCGGCGCCATCGGTGGCTCGGCATCCGAAGAATTCATGGCCACCAGCGATGCCGGCGAAGATACATTGCTGTTTGGCGACACCTACGCCGCCAATGTGGAGCGCGCGGTCAGCGATGCATCGGCGCCGGTCAAAGCGCCCGACGGCGAGTTGGAGATCGTCGACACCCCCGACTGCGGCACCATCGCCAAGGTTGCGGCATTCGTCGGCGTCGATCCTTCGGCGACCCTCAAGACCTTGGTGTTCGATCTGATTTACGACGAAAAAGTCGAGCCGGTCGTGGTTCTGATTCGCGGCGATTGTGACGTCAACGCGGTGAAACTCGGCAATCATTTCGGCGCGATCGCGGCGCAGCCGTCGGACGCCGAGACCGTCGAAAAGGTGACCGGCAGCGCGCCCGGGTACGTCGGCCCGGTCAACATGAAGCCGGGTGCCAAGATGATCGCCGACACCACGTTGGACGGACTGACCAGTCTTGTGTCCGGGTGCTGCGAAGCCGACAAGCACGCCATCAACGCCCGGCCCGGCCGGGACTTCGACCTTCCGGAGATGATCGACGTGCGCATGGCGCGGCCTGGCGAGGCGGGCCCCGATGGCCAACCGCTCAAGGAATGCAAAGGCATCGAGATCGGGCACGTGTTCAAGCTGGGGACTAAGTATTCGGTAGCGCTGGACGCCGGGGTGACCGACGCCAACCAGCAGTTCGTCAATTTCCTGATGGGCTGTTACGGGGTCGGCACGACGCGAATCCTGCAGGCCGTCGTCGATCAGAACTGCGACGAAGAAACCGGTATCAAATGGCCGGTGGTGGTCGCGCCGTTCCACGCGCACCTGATCCCGGTGAAAGCCGAAAACCCCGAGATGATGGAAGCCGCCGAAGCGATGGCCCAGCACTTGGAAGAACTTGGCGTCGAGTGTCTGGTCGACGACCGCAAGGGCAGCTTGGGATCCAAGCTCAAGGACAGCGATATCATCGGTTTGCCGCTTCGTGTGGTGTTCGGGCGCGATCTCAAAGACGGCAAAGTCGAAGTGTTCAATCGTCTGACCGACGACAAAGAGGTGATCACCATCGAGGATGCGATTGCCGAACTGTCGCACTACGTCGCCGGCGAGCTTGCCGCCGCCGAAGCCCGCAAGGATGGGTGAACCGTTCTAGTTCGACGCGAAATCGCGGATCATCAGCTTGAGGCTATGGTCCATGATGGCGTGGAGGTTTCCGGTCTCGTCCGTGTAGAACTCAAGGTGTCCAAGGCCCGCCCGCTCGGCGATGCCTTCGATCTGCGCCGAGAACCCGGCGGTGAGCGCGGCATTGAAACAGCAAGGATCGTAGCGGTTGTAAATATGGAACGCGCGGCGGCGCGGCTCCAAGACACCCAGTAAATAAAGTTCGAAGTAGTTCACGTGCGCATAGAACGCTGGGTTGTTGTATTCCCAATCACCGCGATTTCGGCTCCCTGGTGCACGCTGGAAGGTCGGTAACGTCCCGGCGACCGCATAGAGGTGGGAAATCCGTGGGTCCACAGCGGCCAGCACGGTCGCGGTCCATGCGCCGCCGGAGAGACCGACCGCCGCAATCCTGGTATAGGATTTTTGCGCCAATGCGGCGTTGAGTGAGACGATCGTTGGTGTCAGGAAATACTGTATTGGCGAGAAATCCGCGGTTTGCAGGAAGGCTAGGCCGTCGTGCGTGTCAATAACCCGATCGACCCCGCCGTCCTGGACGACGATTTTCGGCTGCCCGGGTAACAAGGGCATTGGGATCGAAAGCACGTCGCAGCCGGATTTCAAAAACTCCTCGTATTCGCCACGTTCTCCCAATGTTTGACCATCGTGCCCTTGGTGATAGGCGTACAAGCACGGCCCATCGGCGGGTTCGGGGGCCAGCGTTTGCAAGAAAATCGTGTTGAGGGCTGCATCGTGCGGCATGTCGATCCGGAATTGCCGCGCTTGGGCAACGGTTGGCATTCTGTCCATGCGCGGGTGCTGAAAATCAGAGATATCGGCTGGCATCTGCTGCCAGGGTGGCGCGTCGTTCCAGACATGATCGATGACATCCTGTCTGATCCGATGCAGCTCGGTTGGCTCGACCGTTCTCAGATGGGCACGGACGTCGATGCGGGCCTCATCCTCCGTCAGGTAATAGATCCGTTGGCTCTCGACGTACTGTTGCACGCCGCCCACGTCCTCAAGAAGCATCACTAGTGTATTTACACCCCACTGCAGTATCGGGCTTCGGTTCAGCCAGACCGTGACAACGCCTGCCAATGCGGTGATCGCGAGAACGAAAAGCACTTTACGCATTACGTTCGGGCTCCAGTCTGGGCGGGATGGGAAAGCGTTATCACAATGGTGCTATAATAGTTTTAACAAAAGGGCTTAGGACATTGTCGATTAAGGCCAGCGCTTTGATTTGACTTAGCGACGCCCAAATGAACATGCCGCTTTGCGATGGCAATTCCAGGGCGTCGACCAAGTAGAGTCTGTTGCTGTTCGATTTGCGCCAGAAGCGTCCGCCTTCTTCATTGTGCTCGGCCGCGTACACGAGTTCCGCCGGTGTTTCGCCTAGAAGGATGTCGGCGAACGGTGGCCGCTTTCCCTTGTGTGCCTGTTTCAGGTTGCTCCATGTGCATTGTGCCGAAGGTGCCAACTGCAACGCACCGATATTGCCCGGCTCCGCCTTGGCTTGTAACAGGAACTCCAGCGCGTCACCGTTTTGCCGGCAGATCATGGCAAGGATGCCGCCCTCTTTTTGCGTGAAGATCGGCTGATCCCAAGCCGCGACCTCGCGAAGTCCTCTCGCCTCGGTCCGAACCGCCTGCACAGTGAAAAATGCACCGCTCTCATGAATGATATCCCCGCTTTGGCGATCGGCCTGCCAGCCCTGGGCCGAATTCAAGGGGATCAACTCGGTGGAAAACGCAATCTGCTCACGGCATGTTTCAAGCCAGGCGAGGATCGGTGCTGGATCTTTCGGTTCGTGTGGCGCGCTTGCTGCCAAACGATCACGAAACGCGGAGATGTCGGTCGCTCGCTGCATGTCGCCTTTACCTCAAAGCATCGATCAGAACATCGCACACACGATCCTGATCGGCGCGGCTCAGAAACGGATACATCGGTAGCGAGAAAATCTCGTCGGCCGCGCTCTCCGTTTCCGGTAGATCGTCGGCTGTATAGCCCAAATGCGCATACCCGGTCATGGTATGGATCGGAAACGGATAGCTGATATTGACGAATATCTCCTGCGCTCTCAGCGCGTCGATCAGGCGGTCTCGCGAAGGGTGCCGAACGACATAAATGTAATAGGAATGACTGTTGCCAGGGGCTGTCGTCGGTAAGACCAAATCTGTTTCTGCAAGCCGCGCGACATACTGGTCGGCGATCTCGGCGCGCTTCGCCAGCCAAGACGGCAAGTGATTGAGCTTGACGGCAAGAATAGCGGCCTGCACTTCATCCAGCCGAGAATTGTAGCCATGCGCCTCGGCGTAATAGCGGCCGGACATTCCATAAAAGCGAAGCCGGCGAAATGCATCGGCAACGGTGTCATCATTGGTTGTGATCATGCCACCATCACCGTACGCGCCCAGGTTTTTGGTCGGATAGAATGAATGCGCCGCCGCGTGTCCCAAGGAACCGGCCATTCTGTCTTTGTAGCGCCCTCCCGTGGATTGGGCGCAATCCTCAAGTACCCAAAGTCCATGCCGCTCCGCGATCGACATCACCGCGTCCATATCAACGCACTGGCCATAGAGATGAACCGGAAGGATACCCTTGGTCCGAGGTGTGATCCGTGCCTCAATCTGCGTGACGTCCATCAAGTAAGTGTCGCGGGCTATATCGACAAACACTGGACTCGCGCCCGTGGAGACGATTGCCGACACCGTGGGGACCGCCGTATTGGCGACGGTTATGACTTCGTCGCCGGCCTCGCACCCCAATGCCTTCATAGCGATGAACAAAGCGTCTGTGCCGCTGTTGACGCCGACCCCATGGGCTTGTGCGCAGTACGCTGCAAACGACCGCTCGAAGCGGTCCACGTGCTCGCCCAGGATCAGCCTGCCGGAACCGAACACCGCGGTCACCGCGGCATGAATCTCGTCGCCGATCTCGTCGTATTCGTCGAGGTAATCCCAAACTTTGATCGTTTTCAACTCGCGTCTCCCCCGGCACGCATGATGGCGTCCCGAAACGCCGCATCATAAAGCAAATCACTATGATACGAAGACAGTGTGCCGTCATCGATGCGTGCCGCCAGCCGGTCGAAGAATACGCCGAATGGATGTGCAGGGCGGACGTGTTGCGTGCTTTCGCGGTTACCGATGCGCCAGTGAATGCTGGTGCTTTCGAAAGGTGGCGTGAACGCGCGATCCATGCGGGCGTGCCCGGTACTGCCGGTCACGGTCAAGACATTTCGGTACTCATACCCAACGCCGAAGTGTCCGCGCAGTCGTCCGCCGCATGAAAATGTTGCGAGAATTGCGAAATCCCGATCGAGGCCCGGCGCCGCCGGATCGACGGACATGCTGCATGAGAGTGTTTGCGGCATGTCGCCGAATACAAGCCGCGCGGTTGCCGCCGCATATGGTCCGACGTCATTCAGCGCGCCGCCGCCGAGTGTCGGGTCGTTCCGGTAGTTGCCGGCTGGCAAGGTGGGAAACACAAACTGAGCGTCAACGCATAGACGCTCGCCGAGGTCGGGCAAACCGTCCTGTAAGGCGCGGACCCGCGGATGGTCGGCGAAGACCTGCGCTTCTGCAAGACCTGTACCCCGAGCCTCTGCGAGACTAACGGCGGCCTCTGCCGCCTCAAGGGTCAAGAACGCCGGTTTGTCGACCACCGTATAACGCCCCGTCTCAAGGCTCGCACGGACCCATGGGTCGTGCAGGCTATTGATCAGTGAGACATAGACGATGTCCGCTTCGCTATCTCGCAGGGCCGTTTGGTAGGACTCGAAAATGCGGCCTTGCCATGCCGCGGGAGGATCATCCAGCCGCGGGTTGGAAGCGCTGGCAATATCGATGGTCTCGAATGTTCCGTGTGCGCACAGCTCTGGCAATACGCGCCTTTGCACGACGCTCGATCGGCCGAGTATTAACAGCTTCATGTGTTCTGCGACGGCGATGGCGTGTGGTCGCCTTCGGCGGTGACGACCCGTCGGACAATGAACCGCGGGTATCCCGATTGAATCATATAAAGCCGACCCAGGTACTCACCTACGACGCCCAGCATGGTCAACTGCACACCGGAAAAGAGCAGTGTCACCACCATTAATGATGCCCACCCTTGGATCGGCACGCCGATGAAGAAGTACTCGAACAGGACCATCAAGACACCGAGAACACCAAGCCCTGTCAAAACCAAGCCGATGACGGTGCTGACCCGGAGTGGCCGGATCGAAAACCCGACCATGATTCGCAACCAGACGCTGATCAACCGTCGCAAGGTGTAGTTACGGCGATTTTCTGCATTCGGCAGATGTTTGACCTGCAGCGTGCCGATCTTGCGCGTGACCTGGAAGATGATCCCGTCGACGTATGGGAACGGACCGGCCTGGCGGACGATGGCGTCTTTGACGTAGGCGGACATACATCGAAAGCTGGAAAGATAAAGATCCCGGGGTTTGTCCAGAACCATGTTGGCGGTGGCGTTGGCGAATCGGCTGCCCGCGTTGCGCCAAGTCGCATGCTCTTTTTGATCGAAGTAGGAGTAGGTGACGTCCAGATCATTGTCCCGAGTGTGATTGAAAAGCCGAAGCACTTCCTCTGGCGGGTTCTGGAGATCGTCATCCATGGTGATGACATAAGCGCCTTGGGCAAACGATAAGCCCGCAACGACCGCGTTGTGTTCGCCAAAATTGCGCGACAGGTCGACGAAAGTGACCGGGATCGATGCAGTTTCGGCGATACGCGCGCATACGTCGGCACTGTCGTCAGCGCTCCCGTCGTTCACAAGGACCACATCCAAGCCCCCGGGGACATCAAGCGTGGCAAGGGCGTCGACCAGCTTTCCGATGGTGCCGGCACCGTTGTACACCGGCACCACGATGCTCAGCGCGATATCACTTGCGACGGTACTCGTCATGCGCGCCATTCCCTCAGCCCCATTTTACCACATCGCGAAGGTATTGCCCGTAGGCGGGTGTGGGCGCGGCATCTGCGAGCCGCTCGATCGCCGCGGCATCGATGTAGCCCATGCGGAAGGCGACTTCCTCGGGGCAGGCGATCTTCAGTCCTGTCCGCTTCTCGATCAATCGGGCGAAATTGCCCGCGTCCAACAAGGAGTCGTGAGATCCACTGTCCAGCCAGGCCCAACCGCGGCTCAAGACCTCGACCCTGAGCCGGTTCTCGGCCAGGTACGCTTTGTTGATGTCGGTGACCTGTAATTCGCCGCGCGCATCCGGCTTGATCCGCTTGGCGAGTTCGACGACGTCGCTGTCGTAAAAGTACAGCCCGGGCACCGCCAATTTCGATGTAGGCGACTTGGGCTTCTCTTCGATACTGATGGGCGCGCCGTCCCCATCCAACGTGACAACCCCGAACTGCGTGGGGTCGGCCACCGGGTAGCCGAAGATTGTCGCCGATCCGGTGTTCGCCGAGATGCCCTGCAGAAAAACGGGGAGGTTTTCGCCGTAGAAGATGTTGTCACCCAGCGACAAGACGACCGGCCGGTTGCCGATGAACCCCTCGCCGATCAGGAACGCCTCGGCGATGCCGTTGGCTGCCGGCTGCGGCAGATATTCTAGCTGAAGTCCCCACGCCGCGCCGTCTCCCAATAAGGCCTTGAATTGGGGAATGCTATTCGGCATTGCGATGATCAGGATGTCTCTGACGCCGGCCATCATCAGCGTGGTCAGAGGGTAATAGATCATCGGCTTTTCGTAGACCGGGAGCAGCTGCTTGCTGATTACCCTGGTCAACGGATAGAGGCGGGTCCCGAGGCCGCCGGCGAGGATGATGCCTTTTCGGGTCGAAGCGGGCGTCACGTCAATCATCTCGGAGAGTTTGGCCCAGATAGACCTTGCCGCCCAGCGAATTCCAACGCGCGCCACCATGCCTCGTTCTCGACATACCAACGAACGGTTTGCAGAAGGGCGTCTTCGAAGCTGTGCCGCGGCATCCAGTTTAGGTCGCGGGATGCTTTGGTGTTGTCGATCGCATAGCGGAAATCGTGACCGGGTCGATCCGTAACGAATGTTATCTGTTCTTTATAGGGGCGTCCTGAGCTATTTGGACGGATGCCGTCGAGCAGGTCGCAGATCGCCGTGACAAGCTGCAGATTGGTGTGCTCTGCCCCGCCGCCGAAATTGTAGGTTTGGCCGGGCGCGCCATCAGCGTGCAGTGCCAATAGCCCATCGACATGATCGTCGACGTAGATCCAATCGCGCACGTTCTGCCCGTCGCCGTAGACGGGAATCGGTGCACCGTCGAGCGCCGAGCGGATCACAACAGGGATCAACTTCTCGGGAAATTGGAACGGCCCAAAGTTGTTTGAGCAATTGCTGATGATTGCGGGTAAGCCGTACGTCTTGTGCCAAGCGCGCACCATCATGTCGGCGCTGGCTTTGCTGGCAGCATATGGTGAATTTGGGCGATAGGGACTCTGTTCGGTAAAAAAGCCATCGTCATTCAGGCTGCCATACACTTCGTCGGTGGAGACGTGCACAAACCGGAAACGCGCTTTGTCATCCTCCGGCAACTCCATCCAGTAAGCCTGCGCGACATTCAAGAGGCTGACAGTGCCAACAATGTTGGTTTGCACGAACTCGTCCGGCCGATCGATCGACCGGTCGACGTGGCTCTCTGCTGCCAGGTGAAAGACAATGCGCGGCGTCTCGCGCGCGAAAACCTCGCGAAGTGCGGCGCCGTCGCAGATATCCAGCTTTTCGTGCCGATAGGACGAGGACCCATGGACAATGTCCAGGGCCGCCGGCGACGCCGCGTAGGTCAGCTTGTCGACGTTCGTAACATCGTAATCGCCAAGGGCGACCAGCCGGCGTACCAACGCCGAACCGATAAAACCCGCGCCACCGCTTACGAGTACAGGTGTCATGCATTTCCCCGAGCTTTGGCGTTCACCGCCGCACGCACGTTTCTAGGATGTCCAGCGCCACAAGCCAAGCGTCAGGCCGTTGCGGGGCTGGACAGAGCGGCGAGGCGCGGTAACGTGTGGGCGACGATTGGGGCAAGCGGGAATGCGGCGTACTCTGGTTTCAAATTCGCGACAGGATTGGATCATGTTTTTGATCATCCTGGGCATAGGCGTGGTGCTGCGCGCATTTCTGCACGCGGATCGTTTCCCGCGAGGTGGAGTGCCGGAGCCACTGTACTACGAGGCGATCACCCAACATTTCTTGGAATACGTATGGGTCAGCCATACGGTCTTGCCGATGGTGCTGATACGGGACTGGGTGCTGTTCCATTCTTTGCCGGCAGACTTGGTCGGAGACGCGATCTTGGTGCTGATCTACCTCGTGAATAGCGCCGCTGCGGGTTTCGTGCTCCTTGCTCTGCGTCAGTTGGCCATGCCTGCCTGGTTGGCGGTCGGCGTCGCCCTGGTCATCACCATTCGTTTGACCACGTGGGACGTGTATTTCGCCCGCTGGGATTATTTTAATCCCTTTCTCGTGAGTTTGCTGATTTGGTCTGCGGTTTCCCTGGTGCGGGCGCCGACCACCAAGTCGGCGTTGTGGGCTGGCATGTCGGGGGCTTTGTTTGCGCTGAGCTACCAGACGGCCGTGCCCGTGGTGGTTTCGATGCTGGTGGTGGCTGTCCTCGTCGGGACGTTTCCAAGGATCGGGCTGCGCCCGCTGGTCGCGGCCGTGGTCTTGCCGTTGGCGGTGACGGCATTCCTGGTGACCAAGAACGGCACGCAGTATGGCGTATATGCGCCGTCAACCGGGGCCGGGCAGAACATCGTCCAGAACCTTAACTTGGCGATTGTTGATGGCGACGATCAAGGGGTTCTAAATCTCGCCAAGGCGAACGGATACCCCGATTGGTGGGTTTGGTGCTACGAAACCGCCGAGAAGATTGATCCTTACGGCCAAGCCAATCTCGCGGGGTTTTATGGGTCCTGCAATCGGGACAAGGAATTTGGCTACGATTATGGACCGCTCAAGGACTACGTTGCGGCTAACCCGGATACCGAAATCGCCTGGATCGTCGCACTCGATATCGAACGCCTGGAAAACACTCCTTGGATGCTGGCAGGGGCCATCGGCGACCGGGCGTCCGGGTTCAGCGCCGTTTACGGCCGGGTATCGTCACAGGTACTGGGTGACGTCGCGCGCATGTGGCCGCGCAATCTGATGGGACGAACATTCCTGAATTCCGAGATCTTCGTCGCCGGTGTAGGCACCTTTGGTATCGATTTCGATCATCGACGTGTCGTGTGGCCGCAGTTTCTACTTGCGACCAAGGATATCCTGGCCCCGGTCTTGTCCGTCAGTGTGCTTCTGACGTTGGCTTTCGCCGGCTTGTTTCCGCTCTTTGCGCTGTTGCTGTCGTCGAAGAAGCTACCTGAGGAGGCTCGCCTGAGTGTGGCGGACGGGGTGGTCTGGGCTATGTCACTGGGGTTCTTCTTTGGCACCGTCGGAAGTGTTGTTTTTCATTGTTGTGAGAACGCCCGTCACGCATTCAATCTCCTTCCGATGATCGCCGTGACGTCGGGGTACATTGCATACAGAACCGTGCACATTCTGAGCATTCTTCGACGCACACGCCGGTCATCTATGGGCTAGCCGCCGATCCGGCCCCCGCCAACAGCGACGCATTGCCGCCGCTGGCGGTCGTGTCGATGCAGACGTGCCGCTCCAGTCGGCACATCGCCGCCGTGTCGTCGGCGTCGGCGAGCAGCGGCACGAGCTTGCCGTCCCGCGCCGCCAGCGCTTGGCGAAGCGCACGTCGGTCCTCAGGCGATCCCCAGTGCGCCACCGCGTCAATGCCGTCCAGCACGGTCAAGGCGTCCGGTGCCAGCATCCCGCCGACCGTGACGGCGGCGCACCCGGCGTCTGCTGCGATCGCCTTTTGGGCGGCCGTGTCGTCAACTGTCGGCCCCAGGCACAGGACCGTGCCCCGCGCGACGGTGCTCAAACGGTTGGATTCTCCGGTCGGGCCCGGCATGTCCTGGGCGGTCTTGGGGGCCGGATCGGCGCGGGCGGTCAGCAGCTGCCGTTGCAATGCCGCGAGGTCCGCCTGGTCCGCCGTGCGCGGCGTGCTTGCCGCGGTTGACGCTGTTTCGGCCGCCGCCGTGAACCGGCGCAGATAAGCGGGGCCACCCGCTTTCGGGCCGGTGCCGGAGAGACCCTCGCCGCCGAACGGCTGGGATCCGACGACGGCGCCGATCTGGTTGCGGTTGATGTAGATGTTGCCGACGTTGAGCCTGTCGGTCAGATGCTGCACACGGTCGTCGATCCGGGTGTGCAGCCCAAAGGTGAGGCCGTAGCCGCTGGCGTTGATGTCGGCGATGACGTCATCGATGCGCTCGGCGTCGAAGGTCGCGATGTGCAGCACCGGGCCAAACACTTCGCGCGTCACATCGTCTATGCCGTCGACACGAATTGCCGTCGGACCCGCGAACGTGCCGGTGCTGGGTGTCGGCAATTGCTTCAGCAAGGCGCCCTGCGCCTGGGCGCGTTGCACATGGGTGTCGATGTCGCGTTTCGCCGCTGCGTCGATCGCCGGACCGACGTCCGTCGACAGTTGCCAGGGATCGCCGAGAGTCAGTTCGTCCATGGCGCCGAACAGCAGCTCGATGAACTTCTCGGCGATGTCTTTTTGTACGTAAAGCACCCGCAGCGCGGAGCAACGTTGCCCAGCGGATTGAAACGCCGAGGCGACAATGTCCTTCACGGCCTGTTCCGGCAGGGCGGTGGAGTCAACGATCATCGCGTTGATGCCGCCGGTCTCGGCAATCAGCGGTGCATCCGGTGCGGCCCCCGCGGACATGGCCCGGTAAATCGCCTGCGCTGTGGCGGTGGAGCCCGTGAAGCATACCCCGTCCGTGCGCCGGTCGCCGACCAGCGTCCCGCCGACGGCGGCGCCGTCGCCGGGCAAGAGCTGCAGCGCCGTCACCGGTACGCCGGCTTCGTGCAGGAGCTGTGCCGCGCGCCACGCGATCAGCGAAGTTTGCTCCGCCGGTTTAGCGATCGCTGCATTGCCGGCCGCGAGCGCCGCGGCGATTTGCCCGGTAAAGATCGCGAGCGGGAAGTTCCAAGGAGAGATGCAAACAAACGTGCCGCGCGCCACACGGTCGTTCAGGTCCGCGATCCCCGCGGCGTAATAGCGCAGAAAATCGACCGCTTCGCGCAACTCGGCGATGGCGTCGGGCAACGTTTTGCCGGCTTCGCGGGCGAGCAAGGCGAACAGTTCGCCGAAATGGGTCTCGTACAGGTCGGCGGCCCGCTTCAGGGTCGCGGCCCGGGTCTCGGCCTCCGCGCGCCAAGGGGATGCGGAGGCCAACGCGCGGTCTGCGCACGCTGCCGTCGCCTCGACGACGGTCCCCACCGTATCATCGGGATCGGCAGGCGATGTCACCTGCCGCACGGTGCCGGTCGGCACAGGGCCGGCCGCCAGCAGCGGTGCCGCATCCCACCGGTGCGCGCGGAACGGGGTTCGCGCCGCGTCGATGGCCGTCATGTCTGCATGCGACGCCAAATCCCATCCCTTGGCGTTGGTTCGCGACGGTGCATACAGATCGGCGGGCAGCGGCAAGGACGACGGCGGGGCGGCGGCTAGGGTGTCGAAGGGATCGGCGGCGACCGTCTCGGCGGGGATGTCGGGATCGACGATCTGGTTCACGAACGATGAGTTGGCGCCGTTCTCCAACAAGCGGCGCACCAAATACGCCAACAGATCGCGGTGCGCGCCCACCGGCGCATAAATCCGGCATGGCGCGTCGGTCCGTTCGCGGACATGCCGGTACAGGCTCTCGCCCATGCCGTGCAGGCGTTGAAACTCGAACGGAGTCGCCTGATCCGCCATGCGCAGTACTGTGGCCACCGTGTGCGCATTGTGGGTCGCGAACTGCGGGTACAGGCGGTCCGCATCGAGCAGTTTCGCCGCGCAACACACGTACGAGACATCGGTCTCGGCCTTGCGTTCGAACACCGGATAGCCGTCCAGGCCGGCAACCTGGGCGCGTTTGATCTCGGTATCCCAATAAGCGCCTTTGACCAGCCGCACCATGAACCGCCGGTCATGGGTTTCCGCCAAGGCCTGCAACCAATCGATGGTCGGCGCCGCGCGTTTGCCGTACGACTGCACCACCACACCGAAGCCATCCCAATCGCCGAGCCGCGGGTCGGCAACGACGGCGGCGATGACATCCAGTGACAGTTCCAGCCGGTCCGCTTCTTCCGCATCCACGTTGAGGCCCATATTGGCGTGTTTGGCGCGCAGGCAGAGATCGAGCAGCCGCGGCACCAGTTCGTCCATCACCCGATCCGACTGCGCGTGTTCATACCTTGGATGCAGGGCCGATAGCTTGACCGAGATGCCGGGGTTGTCGCGCACCGCGTCGGCGCCGCAATTGCCGCGGATGGCGGCGATGGCCTCGGCGTAGGCGTCGAAGTAGGCGGCCGCGTCCGTTTCGGTCAGCGCCGCTTCGCCCAGCATGTCGTAGGAATAGGTGTATCCTTTGGCCTCCATATCGGCGGCGCGATGCATGGCGCTGTCGATGGTTTCGCCCAGCACGAACTGCCGGCCCAATTCCCGCATTGCCTGTTTCACGGCGGTGCGGATCACCGGTTCGCCCAGCCGTTTGACCGCGTGCCGGAGCGCGCCGGTAAGGCTGTCGGCGGCTTCGTCCTCCAAAACCTTGCCGGTCAGCATCAACGCCCAGGTCGAAGCGTTGACCAGAGGCGAGCTGGAGTGGCCCAGATGCCGGCCCCACGCCGCGGGGGCGATCTTGTCCTCGATCAAATCGTCGATGGTGGCGGCGTCCGGCACGCGAAGCAGCGCTTCGGCCAGACACATCAACGCTACGCCCTCGTCCGTCGACAGACCGTACTCGGCGAGGAACACCTCCATCAGGCCGGGCGCATCGTCGCCCCGGATGTCGCGGATCAACGCCGCCGCATCCGCCGCCGCGGCGCGGCGCAACTCGGCGGACGGCGCAAAGCCGCCGCACAGGCTGTCGAGCACCGTATTGCTGTCAGCGCGTTCGAGCGCGCGTAGGGTCTGCCGATGAAGATCGAGATCGCTCATGCCGGGGGATGCTCCGCAATGTGGTCTCCAAGATGAAGTCTAGCGCAATCCCGAAAGGAGATTTTCCTGAAAATGTGTATACAACAGATAAATCAACCGAAAT
This sequence comes from Rhodospirillales bacterium, assembly GCA_965601835.1. Classification (GTDB taxonomy): domain Bacteria; phylum Pseudomonadota; class Alphaproteobacteria; order Rhodospirillales; family Casp-alpha2; genus UBA4479. The sequence goes on along the minus strand of OZ271842.1, from coordinate 1,625,845 downwards.
AACTGGATATAGAGGATAATTATAAGTAAAAGAACATGGTGAGCAGCGAACTTGACCGTTTCGATCGGGAAATCCTTGCCGCCCTTGCCGTGGATGGCCGGATACCGGTCACGGAGTTGGCGAAACGGGTCGGTCTGTCCACCAGCCCGTGTCAGGTGCGGCTCAAGAAGCTGATCGACAGCGGGTACATCCTCGGATTTCGGGCAGTCCTCGATCCCGCCAAATTGCGGCGCGAACATGTGGCGTTCACCGAGGTGAAGCTCTCCGACACCACGGAGCCGGCGCTGGCCGCGTTCAATGCCGCCGCCGTCGCGATCCCCGAGATCGAGCAATGCCACATGATCGCCGGACCGTTCGATTATCTTCTGAAAGTACGGACCGAGGACATCCAGTCGTATCGCCGGGTGTTGGGCGAAACGATCTCGTCTTTGCCCTATGTCGCCAATACCTCGACCTATGTGGCCATGCAATCGGTCAAAGATTCGTCATTTTGATTGAATAATTCTATCGAAATCGGCGACTTATTAGATTGAAACTATGACCCCGAAACCTCATGTACACGCGGTCCGGGGTTTGTGGCGCGTGCCTGACGAGCCTCGGGGAAGAGGGAGGAACACGTCACAGGGCCAACCGGTCACATGCCGCCGATGCGGATTTGCGTCGGGTATTTCTTGAAGGCCACATTTCAAACAACCACCTACATATTTGGATATTCCGGCACGGCTGCCGGGAACACACTCATTCGCAGATTATTCTTACGCTTATCAGGTATTTTTTAAGTTCTCAGGATCGCTCGCAGTATGGCTTCCCCCGACCAACACGGTGACCATCACGCCCCGCCCGGCGGCGCACAGCGGGCGATCATTGCCGCATTCATTCCGTTCGTGCTTACGGCCATTTTTGCGACGGCGCTGCCGACCATCGCCGCCGGAGATACCATTCGCCTGGCCTACTCCTGGGTGCCGAGCCTGGGCATCGACCTGACCTTCTACATCGACGGTTTGAGCCTGACCTTCGCGCTGCTGATCAGCGGGATCGGTACCCTGATTATGCTGTATTCCAGCGCGTATCTGGCCGGACACAGCCATTACGCTCGGTTCATCCTGTATTTGACGCTGTTCATGCTGTCGATGCTGGGCTTGGTGCTGGCCGATAACCTGATCACGCTGTTCGTGTTCTGGGAACTGACCACGGTCACGTCGTATCTGTTGATCGGGTTCGATCATGCGACCGCCAAGGCGCGGCGCAATGCGTTGCAGGCGCTGCTGCTGACCGGGTCCGGCGGATTGGCCTTGTTGGCCGGTTTCATCATGCTGGGCAGCGCCGCCGGCACTTTCGAGATGTCGGAGATTCTGCGCAGCGGTGATCTGATCCGCGAGCATGCCCACTATATGCCGATCCTGATCCTGGTGTTGCTTGGCGCGTTCACCAAGTCGGCTCAGGTGCCGTTCCATTTCTGGCTGCCGAACGCGATGGCCGCACCCACCCCGGTCAGCGCGTATCTGCACTCCGCCACCATGGTCAAGGCGGGCATTTACCTGTTGGCACGGGTCCATCCGGCGCTCAGCGGCACCGATGTTTGGATCTGGACCCTGACCATCTTCGGCGCGGTGACGGCGGTGTTCGCGTCGGTCCTGGCGTTGAAGCAGACCGACCTCAAACTGGCGCTGGCATACACGACGCTGATGGCGCTCGGCACGCTGACCATGTTCCTCGGCGCGGACGCGACGATCGCTGTCGCCGCCGCCGTCACATTCTTGGTGGTGCACTCGTTGTACAAGGCCGCCTTGTTCCTGGTCGTCGGCATCATCGATCACGGCACCGGCACCCGCGAAGCGGAGCAATTGAGCGGCCTGCGGGCTTTCATGCCGATCACCTTTATCGCCGCCATGGCGGCGGCGTTGTCGATGGCCGGTTTCCCGCCGTTCTTAGGGTTCATCGGCAAAGAACTGAAATACGAGGGTGCGCTGGCCATCGCGTCGGAGCCCGTGTTCGTCGCGTCCGCCGCGATCCTCGCCAACGCAATGATGGTGGCGGTCGCCGGGATTGTCGCGCTCAGGCCGTTCTTCGGCGACCATAAGCCGACGCCGGTCGCCGCCCACGAGGCGCCGATACAAATGTGGATCGGCCCGGTGATCCTGGCGGCGCTCGGACTGACGTTCGGTCTGGCGCCCGGTTTGATCTCCGATACCGTGGTGCAGCCGGCGGTCAATGCGATCCTCGGCCGGCCCGAGGTCATCAAGCTCAAGCTTTGGCACGGCATCAACATCCCGCTGATGATGAGCATCCTGACCTTCGTCCTTGGCATCGCGATCTACGTGTTCCACCGCAAGATCCGGGCCGGGCTGATCGGGTTCTTCAACGCCTTGCCGACGACCGCCGACGACACCTGGGATCAGTTCATCGTCGGTCTCAAGGCGCTGGCCGCATGGCAGACGCGGATCCTGCAGAACGGTGTGCTGCGCCATTACATCTTGGTGATTTTTGCGACCATGGCGGTCATCGGCGGCGGCACCTTGATCTACACCGGCGCCGCGGTCCTGCCCGATGAAATGCCGCGCCTATTGGCCAAGGAATGGGCGGTCGCGGCGTTGATCGTTGCCGGCACGATCCTGACGGTGCTGACCCGAAATCGGCTGACCGCCATTTGCGGTCTCGGTGTGGTCGGGGTCGGCATTGCGTTGGTCTTCGTGATGTTCGGCGCGCCGGACGTGGCGATCACACAGCTGCTGGTGGAGACGCTGGTCGTGATTTTGGTCGCGGTGGTGCTACTGAAGCTGCCGGCGCTGACCAAGGACAAGATCCGCCCGCGCCGTATCCTTGACGCGGTCGTTTCCATCGGCGTGGGTCTGACCACCACGATGGTGTTGCTGGCGGTGCTCGATCAGCCGCTGGACCGTCGCCTCACCGATTTCTTCGAGGAAAACAGCGTGCCCGCCGCGTTCGGCCGCAACATCGTCAACGTGATCCTGGTTGACTTCCGGGCGCTCGACACCTTTGGCGAAATCGCCGTCGTCGCGGTCGCCGCGATCGCCGCGTATGCGTTGATCCGTGGCGTGAAAGGACGCAACCCGTCATGAGGTCGCTGATCCTGAATACCGCAACCAAGGGCCTGGTGGCGCTGATGCTGCTGTTCTCTGTGTATATGCTGTTCCGCGGCCACAACGAGCCCGGCGGGGGATTTATCGGTGGTCTGGTCGCGGCCATCGGGTTCGCGGTGTACGCCATCGCGCACGGCACCGAGGCCGCGCGCCGCGCGCTCCGGATCGAACCGCGCGCCATCGCCATGGCGGGATTGGGCATCGCGCTGTTGGCGGGGATTTTCTCGGCGTTCTTCGGCGATCCGCTGTTCACCGGGCAATGGCTGTTCATCGACGGGTCCGAGGGTGAGAAGGGCTTTCCCCTCAGCTCGGTCCTGGTTTTCGATGTCGGTGTGTATTTGGTCGTGGTCGGGTCGGTGATGGCCCTTGTCCTCGCGTTGGAAGAGGAGATCTGACCATGGAACCGGTGATGGCCGTGGTGATCGGAATCCTTGTCGCCGCCAGCGCATACTTGATGCTGGACCGCAACATCATGCGGTTCCTGTTTGGTTTGGTGCTGCTCAGCAACGCCGCCAACGTGACCATTTTCGTCGCCGGACGGTTCACCCGGGCAGAACCGCCCCTGGTGCCGGAGGGCTCCGAAGGACTGCTGAACGTGGCCGCCAATGCGCTGCCGCAGGCGCTGGTGCTGACCGCCATCGTCATCGGCTTTGGCTTGCTGGCGTTCCTGTTGGCACTGATCTTCCGCGCCTACAAGGAGATCGGCACCATGGACAGCGATACCATCCGCATCGCCGAGCCGGTCGAGGAAACGACCAAGGAGCCCAAGGCATGAGCTGGGTTCTGGTCCTGCCCATCGCCATCCCGTTCCTGACGGCGGTGGTAACGTTCTTGTCGCGCGGTCATTTGGCGGCAACCCGCTGGCTCAGCGTTCTGGGGTGCGGTTTGCTGCTGGGTGCGTCGTTCATCCTCATGGCCGAGGTGTGGCAGCACGGTGTGATCGCGGGACAGATGGGCACCTGGCCCGCGCCGTTCGGCATCACCCTGGTTGCCGATTTGCTGGGCGCCGTGATGGTGGTGATCACCGCGATCACGGGGCTGGCGGTCGCGGTCTACGCGCTTGCCGATATCGAGGAAAAACACGAACGCCAGGGTTACCATGCCCTGTTCCAAGTGTTGCTGGCCGGGGTTTGCGGCGCGTTCATCACCGGCGACTTGTTCAATCTCTATGTCTGGTTCGAGGTGATGTTGATTGCGTCCTTCGGGCTGCTGGTGCTCGGCAACACCAAGGAACAGCTCGACGGCGGCATCAAGTACGTGGCGATCAACCTGATCTCGACGGTGATGTTCCTGGCCGGGATCGGCATGTTGTACGGCCTGACCGGGACGTTGAACATGGCGGACCTGCACGGTGCCGTGAAGGAGGTCGAGAACCAGGCTGCGCTGACCACCGTCGCGGTGCTGTTCATCATCGCATTCGGCATCAAGGCCGCCGTGTTCCCATTGTTCTTCTGGCTGCCGGCGTCCTATCACACACCACCGGTGGCGATCTCCGCGGTGTTCGCGGGCTTGTTGACCAAGGTCGGGGTGTACGCTCTGATCCGGATGTTCACGTTGGTCTTCACAGGCGATATCGGGATTACCCATACGCTGTTGCTGGTGATCGCCGCCTTCACCATGGTGACGGGCGTTTTGGGCGCGGCGGCGCAGAACCAGTTCCGCAAGATCCTGTCGTTCCACATCGTCAGCCAGATCGGCTACATGATCTTAGGCTTGGCGCTGTATACGCCGCTCGCGATCATCGGCGCGGTTTTCTATTTGGTGCACCACATCATCGTGAAGGCGAACCTGTTCCTGGTCAGCGGCGTGTCGAAGCGGATCACGGGGTCGTTCGACCTCAACGCCATCGGCGGCTTGTACAAATCGAGCCCGCTGTTGGCGGTGCTGTTCCTGATCCCCGCGTTTTCGCTGGCCGGTTTTCCGCCGCTGTCGGGGTTCTGGGCCAAGTACCTGCTGGTCAAGGCGAGCTTGGACGTCGAGGCGTATTTCATCGCCTTCATCGCCATCGTCGTCGGTTTGCTGACGGTGTTCTCCATGACCAAGATCTGGGGTGAGGCGTTCTGGAAACCGCACCCGGATAAGGTCGAGCCGAAATTGGTCCTTTTGGCGCCGCGCGACCGGGTCATGCTATTGTTGCCCATCGCGACGCTGGCGACGATGACGGTGGTGATCGGTCTGTTCCCCGAACCGTTCGTGGTGTTCGCCGAGCGCGCCGCCGAGCAACTGCTGAACCCCGTTGATTACATCGACACCGTGTTGAAGGGGGCGACATGAACGTATTCATCCTGAACATCGGTTTGGCCGTCGGCTGGGCGGCGTTGATGGGCAGTTTCACGCTGCCGACCCTGATCGTCGGTTTTGTGCTTGGCTACGGCGCGGCGTGGATTGCCCGGCCGCTGTTCGGCGAGACCATGTACTTCGAGCGTCTGACCCGGATCGTCAAACTCTCGGTGCTGTTCATCTACGAGCTGATCGTTTCCAGCATCCAAGTGGTTTGGGATGTGCTGACGCCGCAGCACTTGGCTAAGCCCGGGATCATCGCCATGCCCTTGGACGCAAAATCGGACGCCGAGATCTTCTTGGTCGCCAACCTGATTTCGCTGACGCCGGGTACCCTGAGCCTCGATGTCACGGACGACCGCAAAACGCTGTATGTCCACGCCATGTTCTTGGACGATCCGGAGCAGCTGAAGAAAGAACTCAAAGACGGCATGGAACGCGCCGTGATCGAGGCGGCGAAGTGATGGATCAGCCCGGCACCCTGATTGCGCTCGCGTCTGATATCTCGCTGATCCTGTTGGCGGCGGGGCTGGTGCTGGCGTTCATTCGGTTGGTCAAGGGGCCGAGCCTGGCCGACCGGGTGGTGGCGCTCGACCTGATCACCATTTTGGCGGTGGCCTTCAGCGCGCAATTCGCGATCGAGGCCGGCAAGGCGGCGTTCCTGGACGTCGCCATCGCGTTGGCGCTGGTCGCGTTCCTGGCCACCGTGGCATTGGCACGTTTCGCGGAGCGCCGCCTGCAGCGTGAAGAGGAAGCCGCCGACGACGACAAGAAGGAGACCACCCCATGATCGAGATCATCACGGCCCTTCTTATGGTGACCGGCGCGTTCTTCGCGTTCGTCGCGGCCTTGGGTGTTCTGCGCCTGCCGGACGTCTTCATCCGCATGCATGCCTCGACCAAGGCCGGGACCTTGGGGTGCGGCCTGATCCTCGTCGCGGTTGCCGTGCATTTTGCCGAGATCGGCGTGGTGGCGCGGGCCATCGCCGCTATCGTGTTCCTGCTGCTGACCGCGCCCGTCGCCGCGCACATGATCGGGCGCGCGGCGTACCGCACCGGCACGCCGCTCTGGAACACCAAGATCGACGAGTGGAAAGATCGCGACCAAGACTGAGCGCCCGCGCTTTCCACGCTTATCGGAAAATCCTATCGTAAAGGGCGAATTCATTGGATAAGCGCCCGCCCATGCTCCGATCGGACTTGACCCTCAAGCAGCTCCGCTGCCTCGTCGCCCTGCAAGACACCAAGCATTTCCGCCGCGCCGCCGAGCGCTGCCAGATCACGCAACCGTCGCTCAGCGCGCAAATTCAGAACATCGAAGGGGCACTTGGGGTCCGTTTGGTGGAGCGCGGCCGGGGCGGCGTCGCCTTCACGCCCGTCGGCCGCGATGTTGCCGAGCGGGCGCAGCGGGTGCTGGAGGAAATCCAAGGCATCGTCGATTTTGCGTCCGGTGCGCAAAAGGGACTGGTCGGTACCATCCGTCTCGGGACCAAGCCGACGCTCGGGCCGTATCTGCTGCCGCATGTGGTGGCGCGGTTGCACCGGCGGTATCCGGAATTGAACTTGTACGTACGTGAGGGGTCGCCACGGGAACTGGCGCACGATCTGGCGGCGGGGGCGCATGACGTGATGCTGTCGCAATTGCCGGTGGTGGGTGCCGATCTGGTGACCCGGCGGTTGTTTCGCGAGCCGTTGTATCTGGCGCTTGCGGTCGACCATCCGTTGGCCGGCAAGGAAGATGTTGGTCCGGGGGATTTGGCCGGCCTGCAGGTGCTGTCGCTCAACCCGCAATACCAGCTGCACGATCAGATCGCCGGCCTGTGCGAGTCCTACGGCGCGACGTTGCTGCGCGATTACGAGGGCACCAGCCTGGACGCACTACGCCACATGGTCGGCATGGGCATGGGCGTGACCTTCATGCCGGCACTCTATGTGCATTCGGAGATCCATGCCCGCAGCGAGGTGACGGTGAAGGCCCTGCACGGAGCGCAATTCGCGCGCTCGGTCGGGCTGATCTGGCGCAAGAGCGCCGGCCGGGCCGAGCAATACGAGCAAATCGCCGACGTCATCCGCGACGTCGCCGGGCGCAAGTTCAAAGATATCGTGATTGAAAGAGGGTAGGCGCCGCCGGCATCCGAAGACGCCAGCGGCCCACCGAGCGCGTCAGGAGTCGCCGCACTCGAACATTTGCTCCTGCAGGTAATTCTGCAGGCCGGTCTCACCGACCAAGTGTTGCTGGGTCTCCAGCCAATCGATGTGCTCTTCGGTATCGTTCAGAATCTTCTCGAGTGTGTCGCGGGACACGAAATCGCGAACCGACTCGCAATAGACGATGGCTTCTTTGAGGTCGCCCTGGTTGTTCATTTCGGACGCCAGGTCGGCCTCGAACATCTCCGGTACGTTTTCGCCGATCCGCAGCTTGCCGAGATCCTGCAGATTCGGCAGCCCGTTCAGGGTCAAAATACGTTCGATCAGCCAATCGGCATGGTTCATCTCACCGATGGACTCTTTGTAGACCGCATCCGCTAAGCGCATGTAGCCCCAATCCTTTAAGATCCGCGCGTGCAGAAAATACTGATTAATCGCGGTCAATTCGTTCTTCAAAATGCCATTGAGCAGCTCAATGACTTTTGGATCGCCTTTCATCGTGTCACTCCTGTCGAAAATGTGTGCGCAGGCCGCGCGCCCCAGGGAAAAACTCCCGTTTCATATATTAGTAACTTAGTGCCCATTTGGAAGTGTTCGATATCAATAAAAGTCATATTTTTCAAAATAACTGTAGAATAGATTGGAACGAATATAATCCGCTATGGAGATTGACATTCATTTGCAAAGCAATAAAGAAAGTGAAAATCATTCGCACATAAGTATTCGCGAACGCGAGTCAGTCGCACTTTTTGCAAAAATGTAATTGACAATCATTCGCAACGCGGTTGATAATCATTCTCATAAAGGGAGTGACGACAACCATGCTCGTGTGCATTTGCAAAGGCATCAACGACAAACAAGTGGCCGAAGCCATCGACAGCGGCGCCACCAAGTGGCATCACGTGCACACCCATCATGGCCAACGCCCGAACTGCGGCAAATGCAAATGCGAAATCCGCGAAGCCATCGCGTCGCGCAACGGCGGCGCTGATTTCGGCATGCCGGACCGTATCGCCGCCAAACCCGCTTAACCGTCCATGTTTCTTTGGCGCGCCTTGAAGCCGGAAGCGATGGCCGCGGCCCTTGCGGTTCTGGCGCAACGAAAATCCCGCGAAGCGCAGCCCAAAAAGTCGGTCACTCGGACAGGGAAGCCGAAACCGTTGACCCTGGTGCCCCGCACGCCACGGCCGTCGACCTAATCTTCTAATTCTGATTCGGCGCAGCTTCTGCGCGGGTGATCCCGTCCGGCGTTCTTGCCGTATGCCAAGTAATCGCCAACTATTGGGTATGGCGAAGCCGGGCGGCCGGCCCCGTGGATATTGACCACGAGGGGTTTGGGCCGCGGAAGGAAGCGAACATGAAAAAGTGTTGGGCGCTCGCCGTGTGTGCGGCGGCGGTTGTCGCGGCGGACGTTCACGCGGCGCCGGACGTGAAGTTGACACCGCAGCAGTGCGCCGAGGCGGGGGTTTGGTTGGACCCGAGCAGTGGTGAGACCTTGGCGCCGGACGCGCTGATCAAGCGGATGGCTGCGATGAAGGTCGTGTTGTTGGGTGAAAGCCATGCGGTCAAAGATCATCAACTTTGGCAGGCGCATACCTTGGCCGCGTTGCATGCGCGCCAACCCAATATGATCGTCGGCTTCGAGATGTTTCCCCGCGCCGTGCAATCCGCCCTGGATGCCTGGTCGCGCGGCAAACTGGCCGAGGCCGCGTTCCTGCGTGACAGCAAGTGGCGGCAATCTTGGGGATATGACGCGGCGTATTACATGCCGATTTTCGATTTCGTGCGCCACCACCGGATCACGAGCCGCGCCATCAACGTCGACCGCGGGCTGATCAGCCGGGTCGGCCGAGAAGGTTGGGCGGCGGTGCCCGAGGACGAGCGCGAGGGCATCGGTGACCCGGCGCCCGCGGTGGATGCGTACCGTGCGTCGCTGGCGACGGTATTCGCCGAGAAAATGCGCCAGGGGATCGGCCGCGCCGGACATTCGGCGTCAGAGGAAGGGAGCACCCCCGACCTCGATGAGATCAAGGAGACGCCCGCGTTTGCGACCTTCGTCGAGGCGCAGCTGACATGGGATCGGGCGATGGCGGAGGGCCTGGCCAACGCACGCGCGGACCGGCCGGGAACGCTCGCGGTCGGTATCATGGGCCGGGGCCATGCCGAATTCGGCCATGGCGTGCCGCACCAGCTTGCCGACCTCGGGGTCGATGACGTTGCCGTGCTGTTACCGGTGGAACGCGGTGCCGCCTGCGAGGCGACGCCGGCCGGGATGGCCGATGCGGTGTTCGTGGTCGACGCGCCGTTGGAAACCGCGGCGGCGCCTGAAAAACCGCGCCTCGGCATCGTGATCGAGGCCGGCGACGGCGGGGTCAACGTGCTCCGCGTCGTCGACGACAGTATCGCGGCGGCGACCGGCATGGCGGTGGGGGATACCGTGCTCTCGGCGGCGGGCGTCCCGGTCGCCGAGAACGAGGCGCTGATCGAGATCATCCAACGCCAAGCCCCCGGCACTTGGCTGCCGCTCACGGTGCGGCGTGACGGCACCGAACTGGAGTTGGTGGCGAAATTCCCGCCTGTACCGACCGCGACGCCGTGATCCGGCTGCTTGCCGCCGTCGTCGCGATCTGGTTGGCGGCGCTACCCGTCCGCGCCGACACCGCGCCGCCGCACTTCGAGATCGACGCCACGCTGGACCCCGCCGCGCGTAGCATCGCCGCGCATGTCACCGTTACAGTGGCCGGTCGCGACGCCTTCGTTTACCGCTTGGCGGACTGGATGACGGTACAGCGGCTGACGGTGGATGGCGAACTGGTCGACGGTCACGGTCCCGATGGCGTGCCCCTGCCGAGCCGGGGACAGCACACGGTAGCCATCGATCTCGAGGGTATCGCGCCGGCCATGCCCGACAATCCGCGGCGTGGACAACGCGGTGCCGCGTTCGACCCGCGCGGCGGGTACTTGCCCGCCGGCAGCGGCTGGATGCCGGTCACCGACGACTATTTCGTGACCTACCACCTGACCGTTCGCATCCCCGCGCCGCAGGTCGCGATCAGCACGGGCCGGATTGCTGTCGAGCGCACCGACGCGGGACTTAATGTTCTGGTGGTTGAGGCGACGGAGCCGAGTGAGCCGCCGTCGCTGTTCACCGGGCCGTACCGGATCGCCGAACGGATGCATGGCGACATGCGGCTCCGCACCTATTTCTACGATGACATCGCGCGCTTCTCGGATTTGTATCTGGATCGGACGGCAGAGTACCTGGACATGCTGATCGGCCAGATCGGCGACTATCCATACGACGACTTTCACGTGGTCGCCGGGCCTTTGCCGGTGGGGCTCGGGTTTCCGGGGCTGACCTACATCGGCCGAATGATCGTGCCGCTGCCGTTCATGCAAGGGCGGTCGCTGGCGCACGAGATCGCCCACTCCTGGTGGGGCAATGCGGTCGGCGTCGATTACCGCACCGGGAACTGGGCCGAGGGGATCACCACCTACATGGCCGATTACGCGCTGGCCAAGGCAGAAGGCCCCGCCGCCGCCCGTGACATGCGGCTCGGCTGGCTTCGGGATTTCGCTGCCCTGCCGCCGGAGAAGGACTCCCGCATCGTCGATTTCGTCACCAAGTCACACGATCCGTCGCAGATCGTCGGCTACAACAAGGTCGCGTTCATGTTTCATATGCTACGGGGCGAGATCGGCGACGCCGCGTTCGACGACGGGATCCGCGCGTTCTGGCGGGATCGCCGCTTCACCGTCGCGGGATGGGATGATCTGCGCGCCGCCTTTTCGGATGCCGCGGGGCGCAACCTGGATGGGTTCTTCGACCAATGGCTGCGCCGTATCGGCGCGCCCCGGATCGAGATCGTGTCGGCGACGCGCACCGAGGCCGGCGTGCGGCTGACCCTGCGGCAATCGGGCCCGGCCTATGCGGTCAAAGTGCCTGTGGTACTGAGGACCGAGGTCGGCGAAACGCGAACCACGGTCGATTTGAAACAGGCCGAGCAAACCTTCGACATTCCGTCTGCCGGTTCTGTGACGCACCTTGCCGTCGATCCGGCCTTCGACCTGTTTCGGCGTTTGTTGCCGGGTGAAAGCGCGCCGATCCTCCGCGACGTCACGCTTGCGACCGATCCGGTGGCAGTCGTGCTGGGCGGCGACCCGGCGGTGGCGGAAACGGCGGCGGGTTTGCTCCGCGCAATGTTCCGCGGGCGGCCGGTCGCGACCGTGCCGCTGCCGGACAACCCACCGTCCCAGCCGTTTGTCGTCGTTGGTCTCGACGCCGACATTGAGAGGGCCCTTGATGATTGGCGGCTTGGCCCCGCGCCGACAACCGTTGGCGACGGAACCGCTGCGGCCTGGACCGTGCGGACGGCGGACGGGGTCGCCGGGGTCGTCATCCGCGCAGAGGATAAGGCTGCCCTGGCGCGCACCGTGCGGTCCTTACCCCATTACGGTCGGCGCGGTTACGTGGTTTTCGGCCCCGACGGCGTCACCGGCCGCGGCGAATGGCCGGTGACAGATAGCCCGATGGCACGGGTTTTCAACTAAACCAGGGCCGTCACGCCAGTACGAAGGCGCTGATCAGCAGGAAATAGATGGTCAGGCTGGCGGCATCCTGGATGACGGTACAGATCGGGCCGCTGCCGAGTGCCGGGTCAGAGCCCAATCGGTCGAACAACCAGGGCAAGCCGAACCCGACCACCGATGAAATCGCGCCGCCGAACAGTACCGCGAGTCCGACCGCCAGCGACAACGCCAGGTCGCCGAACGTCAGCAGCACCGCCGCGCCCGATACTGAGCCCAGTGCCAAGCCGATGCCCACACCGATGATCATTTCGTCGCGAAGCAGTGGGCCGATGGAAACGCTGTCGGCGGAAAGCGCCCGGACCGATACCGACACCGCCTGGGTGCCGATGGCGCCTGCGATATACACCAGCGCCGGCACGAAGAACGCCGCTGCGACATTATGTTCGATGGTCCGCTCGAACCCCGCCATGACCAGGGTGATCAGCGACGAGGCCACCAAACCCGCGATCAACCAAGGCAACCGGCGCCGCAACCGGTCGTAGACAGGCGAGTCCAGCGACATCTCCGGGCTGGCCTCTTGCGGATTGATCCCTGCCAGCAGTTGCAAATCTTCGAAGTGTTCGGCGCGAAGAATCCGAAACATCGCCTCCGGCGGGACGGCGCCGACCAGACGTTCTTCGTCGTCGACCACGGGCACCGCGACCATGCCAAGGCGAATGGCCAGTGCTGCGACCGTCTCCTGGTCGTCTTCCAGCCCAACGCTTTCGTGCTCGGGCTCCATGATCTCGCCGATCCGTGTCGGTCCGTCCAAGAACAGATCGTTGAGCCGGACAATTCCCTCCAGCCTTCCTTTGCGATCGGTGACGAAGACGGTCTCGGCACAGTCGAACCGTCGACCGCGTAACCAATCGAGAACCTCGGTGACGGGTGTGTCCATGTGTACAATCGGGATGCTGGTGACCATGTGCCGGCCCGCACTTTCGTGCAAGTAGTCGGCGTCATCTGCGTGGCCGCGCTCGGCCAATTGCTGGGCGATCGTGGTCATGGGCGTGTCGTCCTCCGTGCGTGCTGCACAGTGTTCGTGCAGGTGCGTTGCTGTGCGTGGCGGTGTCCTTCACTTACCATGACTGGCTGATGTATCGTAACCGCATATCTGATTCGCATGGATGAATGGGGCCGGCGGCTAAGTGTTTGGTAAATTGAGATACAGCATCTACCGGGTGATCGAAGCCGGTCATCCCGACTATATGCCCGCGCGGGTATTCGACGGGTGCATGGTCGCGCTGATCGTTCTGAACGTGGCGGCGGTGATTTTGGAGACCGTGCCCGCAATTCATGCGCGCCATTATCATTGGCTGCTGTTGTTCGAGCAGATTTCCGTCGGCATCTTCACCGTTGAATACATCCTGAGGATCTGGGTCGCGGTGGAGCACAAGCCTGTGGCGCGTCATGGCGCTGTCGTCGGGCGGATCAGGTTCGCCACCAGCCCCTATCTGTTGATCGATCTGCTGGCCATCGCGCCCGTGTATCTGGCGTTGTTCATGCCGACCATGGACCTTCGGATCCTGCGTATTTTCCGATTGTTACGGCTGTTGAAGTTGGCGCGTTACTCGCCGGCCATCAACGCGATCACCCGGGTGGTCGTCGCCGAGCGGCGGGCATTGGGGGCGGCGCTGATCGTGATGATGGGGTTGCTGATCCTTTGTTCGACGCTGGTGTATCACGTCGAGCATCCGGTCCAGCCCGATAAGTTCTCCAGCATCCCCGCCGCCATGTGGTGGGGCTTGGCGACGTTGACCACGGTCGGTTACGGCGACGTGGTGCCTGTCACGCCGGTGGGTAAGATTCTGGGTGGGGCGATGATGATCTTCGGGCTCGGGATGTTTGCAATCCCGATCGGGATCGTCGCCTCGGCGTTCTCGCGCGATATCCACCAGCGGGATTTCGTCGTGACCCTCGGCATGGTGTCGCGGGTGCCCGCGTTTCAGCATCTCTCGCCCGTCGAGATGGAGGGCGTGATCCGCATGCTGCAGGCCCGGCGCATGCCGGCTGGAAGCAATGTCGTCGCCAAGGGCGAGATCGGCGACGCCATGTATTTCATCCTGAGCGGTACGGTGATCGTCGAGATGGCGGCGCAAGAGGTTGAGTTGAGCGAAGGTGACTTCTTCGGGGAAATGGCGTTGTATCGCGACGTGCCGCGCAATGCGTCGGTGTTTTGCATGACCGAATGCCGGTTCCTGATGCTGTCCAAAGAGGACTTCCGCGCCCTGCAACGGAACGATGCCAGTTTCGCCAACAAAGTGGCTGCCGTCATCGAAGAGCGGGAGCAGCGCGGGGCCGCCGGCGGTGCGCGTGGAGACTGAGGGCGTCGCCGCCGTTACAAGCCGAAGACCGTCGGCGCCAGGAGGGTCACGGCGGCGAAGGAGACCGCGATCGCAACGATGTTAAGCCAGAACCCAGCCCGCACCATGTCGCCCAATTGCATCTCCTTGTAGGAGAACACGATGGCGTTGGGCGGCGTCGCGACCGGCATCATAAACGCCATCGACGCCCCCAACGCGACCGGGATCGCCAACAACCGCGGATCGAGACCCAGGCCGACGGCAACTGCACCGAGGATCGGTAGGAACGTCGCCGTCGACGCCGTGTTCGACGTGATCTCGGTCAGGTAAACAATGGCGACGGTCACGATCAGCACCAGCATCCAGGTGCCGACCTCGACGCCGCCCACCTGGCTACCGATCCAGTCGGCGAGACCGGTGCCCTTGAAGCCGCCGGCCAGCGCCAGTCCGCCGCCGAACAGGATCAAGATGCCCCACGGCACGCCTCTGGCGGCCTCCCAATCCAGGGCGAACGCCCCTTTTTCCCTCGAGACCGGCCACGCGAACAGCACCGACGCGGCGATCAGGGCGATCGCGGTGTCGTTGATCGGCAGGCCCGTGACGGCGGCCAGCTGCTTGCGGAATATCCAGCCGAGTGCCGCGCCCGCGAACACGATGGCGACCGACGTCTCGCCCTTTGACATGCGGCCGAGGGCGGCGATTTCCGCGGCAATGACGTCTTTGGCGTCGCCGATTTTCAAGGTATGCGCTGGGAAAATGACCCGCGTCAGCAACAGCCAGGCGATCGGCAGCATCACGATGACGACCGGCACCCCGAACTGCATCCAGGTGAAGAAATCGATTTGAATCTGATAGTTGGATTCCAAAAAGCTCGCCAGCAGGGCGTTCGGTGGGGTGCCGATCAGCGTGCCGACGCCGCCGATCGACGCCGCATAGGCGATGCCCAGCATCAGCGCGACGCCGAAGTTGCGCACCACGGCGCGGTCCGGGGTTTTGCCGGCGACGAACTCGGTGACCGACAGGCCGACTGCGAACATCATGATCGTCGTCGCGGTATTCGAAATCCACATCGACAGAAACGCGGTGGCGCACATAAAGCCGATAATGATGCCGCTCGGGCTGGTGCCGACGATGCCGACGATCCGCAAGGCGATGCGCTTGTGCAGCCCCCAACGCTGCATCGCGGCGGCCAGGAAAAACCCGCCTAGGAACAGAAAGATCAGAGGGTGACCGTAGCTCGCCGCGACCGGTTTCATCTCGGCGATGCCCAGCAGCGGCATCATCGGGATCGGTAACAGCGCGGTCACCGGAATCGGCACCGCTTCACCGAGCCACCAGCACACCATCCAGGTGGCCAACGCGACCAGGCGCCAGGCGTCTGCGGGCATGGTCTCGGGCGCCGGCAGCAACAGGAGGGCCAGGGCCAACGCCGGCCCCGCGATCAACGCGCCTAACCGGCGCGAAGACAGGCCGACATCCGCGTCCGGTTTTGCGCTTTCCAGGCCGTCTTGCTTATCGGCCTCGGCCTTCGCCGACTGATCGCTTGGCATCGCTCAATCCCTCCCCATGGCACCCCGATGACTGAGCCGTCAATCCAGATATGCGATAGCGGCTTTCGGCCCGGCGATAAATGATCGGGATCAATGACGGGATGGACGCGCCAGATAGGGCCAAATAACCTAGAGACCGAGGGCGTTCAGGGTTCCCATGATCGCGCCGTCGTAGGATCTGAACGACAACGCCGCGATGAGGTCGAGCGCGACCAGCAGAATGACGAGCAACAAGACGATGGCCGGCCACGGCGGCGAGCGCGTGGCGCGGTGCGGCGTCGGCACCGCATCTGGCTCGGGGTGCGCTTTCGCGGGGGCCTCGCCGTCGTCCGCGTCGTTGCCAGCAGGCGCCCGGTCATCCGGCGGGTGAACGGCATTGTCGGCGGCTTCGAGGATGCGGCGGTCCAATTCCGCCTTGGCGATACGCCGCTGCCAGTGATGTAGATACTCGGTCTCGAAGACGTACTGAAGCTCTTCGTCGGTCTTGTCTTCAAGACTCTCCAGCCATTCATCCCACTGTCGTTGCGTCGGCATGATCTCGCTTCAGTCGGCTAAGTTTGTTCCACGACCCTACCAAACCCGACGGGCCACATCCACTGGACCAGGCGTAAGTGCAGATAGCCATTAAAAACCCGCCCAAATTGCAGTACAAAGGAACGTGGCGTTTGGGCAAGAGCCCGCGCCGGTATGTGTCTGCGGTTTTTGAGGTGTGTTCCCGCTGTGGCCTGGTTTCAATCATATGATCTTTCGCGGGTCGTTTTTCTCGTCGTCGATGAAAACGAACACATGCGGACGTTGATCAAAGATGTTCTGCGGACGCTCGGTGTCGAAACCATTGTGACCGCGATTGACGGCGAAAGCGCGATCAAGGCGATCGATAAGGAGCAGTCGCCCGACATTATCCTGACCGGGTATGCGATGGAGCCGATGAACGGCATGGACTTCGTCAAAGCGATCCGCGCCAGCGCGGCGGGTGTCGAGCCGACAACGCCGGTCGTCATGATGACCTCCTATACGGAGCGCCGTTACGTGCAAGAAGCCCGGGATGCCGGCATCGACGAATTCGTCGCCAAGCCCTTTTCCACGAAATCGCTGTATACGAGGATCGCTTCGATCATTCAGCATCGCCGTCCAATGATCCGGGCACCGGAATTCTTCGGTCCCGACCGCCGCCGTCATGCGGAAGTGCATCACCCGCAACATCGGCGCTCATCCGACATGACGGACGATGCGGATATGCATCCAGAGACCATCGAAGCCGATATCGGGGAAAATGCGGTGCCCGAAGAAGATGGTGACGACACCGCCGAGCAACAGCCGGGCTTTCGAACGCGGCGGGCCAGTTCCGAGCCGTTGGATAGCTAACGGCGGGTCCTATCCCGGCGCGTCAGCCGAACCGCCGCGCGATCACATCTAGCAGCGTGACCGTATCTCGTCCAAGTTTCCGTTCCATCTTCGACTTCGCATTGTCGTTGGTCAGCGTCGCCCGAAGGTTCCGGATCAGCGCCGATAGCATCAGCTCGGCGGCGCGTGTGCTCATGGTCCATTCGCCGGCCTGGATCTTCGTATCCGCCGGGATCAGGTTGGCGTTGATGACCGCGACCATCCAATTCAGGCGCTTTTCGGTTTCCGTGAAGTATCGGGCGATCTCGACCTCCGCGCGGAAGCAAAGTTTGCGGGCGTCGGCGGACCGATAAACCCGCTCCCAATCGATCGTTCCGTCGTTTTCGCTTCGCTGCCCCTCGACCACTTTTCGGGCGTCTTGCTCAAAGCGCGCCAGCCGCCGTTCGCCGAGCATCAGCTGCAGCATGCTGAAGAAACCGGGCAACATCCGGCGCGATAGCTTTTCGGGGTGATCATGCAGTTCCGCGTCGTCGGCGAACCGATGCGCGAAATTGTGCACCAACAAACGGTGGAATAATTGTGTGCGGCTTTGCTCCTGCCGGGTTTGCTCGCGCGCGCGGGTGTAGTCCTCGACGGCTTTGACGAACATTGTCTCGATCGCTGTCATCTCGGCGCGGAACTCTGCACCCATTTCCGCGATCTCCTCGTCGCTTAAGGGCGAAGACATTTCAGCGGCTTTTTTCTTCAGGATGTGGAGGAATTTGGCCTGCAGGGCTTCGCCCAATTCCTCGGCATGCTGTTGGATGGACTCGGCGGCGTGATTGTTGATGCGCTCGTTTAGCGCCGCGTGGTCCTCATCGATGATTTCGGGCACATCAGGGGGCGCAGCGACGTTGGCCTCCGTTGACGGTTTTTGTGTTTTCTCGGTCTTTGTTTCCGATCCCGAGACAAAGCGGCTACCGATATCGCTTCCTTTCGGATCGTAAAACTGAACGCGGGAAGGTGAATTTCCCTCTCGCGTCCCGTTGGCGTCACGGGGCTCTTTGGGCATGGGACGGCGCTCCTCATATTTCGGCGGCCACACCTGTCGGCGATCTGCGACGGTCCTGCCGCTGTCATCATTGTCTCATACTTCCACTGTTCCCCCAAGTTGTCCGAGACGTAGGTTGGTCTCCGTGTTGCGCCGGTACGGTTTCATCGGGCAATAATGCGGCCAACGGTCTTGCTCTGAATCGTGACTAAGTGCTTACTACGGAAACCGATTCCCATTCGGTCCCGCTGTCACATCATTGCTATCCGATGCGTGGACGCCACTGATGAAAAATCTCCTCCTTCTCGTCGTATCCGTGTTGGTTTCTTTCGGTGTATTCGAAATCGTCAGCCGAGCTTTCGTTGACGTACCCAGTCCTTACAGCCGAGAGGACGGTCGTTTGGCCTTCGACTCGCGGTCGTTCTGGCTGAACCTTCCCGATAGCGATCAAGTCTTCGACAATCGGGTCGATTTCCGTAATGCCCGCCTTCGGACGGACGCCGCCGGTCTACGACGGGTCAGTTGCCAAGGCGATTCCCGGTCGGATGCGCCGCGCGTCTTTGTCATCGGTGATAGTCAAACGTTCGGTTTCGGTCTCGCTGACGACGAGACGTGGATCAGTATCATGCAGTGTGCGCTCCGCGACGCGGGCAGCCTGCTTCGTTTTGTGAACCTTGGTGTGCCCGGCACGAACCTCGACCAGTACTTCCTTCGTCTGGGCCTCATCCTCGATCAAATCGACAAGGAAGACACCGTCCTATTGGCATTGACCTGGAACGATGTTCACACCCCTGCGCCGTTGCTGGATCCGCAACAGATTTCCACTGCGTGCCCCAACCCAGGCAGGCTTATCCCTGGAGAAAACGGCTTGGCAGCCTGCTTTGATGCCGAGAAGCCGCACTATTATGGAGAAGCGGAGAGCTTTCGCCGCACCCTCTACGATGCGACCGGCGTGTTCATTCCGGATTTCAGTTCGCCCAAGGCGTTCGTACGGACGGTCACCTACACGTCCGCGGTTGCCCACATCTTCCTACCGATGTTGGAGGCGCTTTACCTAACGCACCGACGGAAAAACACCTTAGAAATCCTCGAGCCGAATGCCGTCGACAGCAACATTGCGTTGTTGCGGGTATTTGATGCAGTTGTTCGGGAAAAGACACCCAACATGGCCTACGTCCTCGTCCCGTCGCGTATCTCTTACGTGGACAGTATTTACGCCGTGTATTCACGGGGCGGCACGGTTTTCCCGCAGCAGGATTTTCTGGCGCACATGCTGGATCCGTTTTGCTCTTCTCCGAACATACAGTGCGTGAGTTTATTTGAACCCCTTAAAACGGACACGCGCGGCGTCAACGATTTCGTATTCGACGGTCATCTCAATCCCGATGGTGCGGCGAAAGTGGCTGAATACCTGCGAACCAGACTGTTTGCCGACTAGGGGTCCCGCGCACCGGGACGTCAATCCAGCTCGAACTCGTCGCGATAATCCGTGATCAATTCAGCGTTCTGGTCTCCTTTGCGTAGAAAACAGTTTCCGATCACCAAGACCTCGATGTCGGATCCCATGAAGCACCGGAAAGCGTCTTCGGGCGTGCAGACGATCGGCTCACCTCGGACGTTGAAGCTGGTGTTGACGACCACTGGGCATCCCGTGCGTTCCTTGAACGCCGAAATCAGCGCGTGATACTTCGGATTGGTTTCCGCATGAACCGTCTGGATCCGCGCCGAATAGTCGACGTGCGTCACCGCTGGAACGTCGGAACGCGGGACGTTGAGCTTATCGATCCCAAACAGGGCCTTCTCTTCGGCGGTCATTTCCCGCCGTCTGCTTTCTTTTACCGGCGCCACCATCAACATGTACGGGCTGTCGCTGTCGATCTCGAACCAGTCGGCGACATCCTCGCGCAGCACCGATGGCGCGAACGGCCGAAAACTCTCGCGATATTTGACGCGCAGGTTCAGTGTCTTTTGCATGCTCGGAGACCGTGGATCGCCGAGGATCGACCGTCCGCCGAGCGCGCGCGGCCCGAACTCCATATGGCCCTGAAACCATCCGACCGCTTTCCCGGCTGCCAACGCCTCGGCCGTCGCGTCGATCATCGCGGTTTCTTCGAGAGTTTCGAATATCGCACCGACGGCGCGCAGGCGTTGTTCGATGTCGTCTTGGGCGAACGCGGGGCCGAGATAGGATCCCTTCATCGCATCCATCGCGCCGTTCAGCGTGCGCGGTTGCTCCTTGTACAAGTGGAACGCATTTAAGGCCGCCCCAAGCGCGCCGCCCGCATCGCCGGCCGCCGGTTGTACCCAAATGTTCTTGAACGCGCCGTCACGGAGCACCTTGCCGTTGGCGACGCAATTCAGGGCGACGCCGCCGGCGAGACAGAGGCTCTCGGTGTCGAAATCGGACGCCAAGGAACGGGTCAGCCGCAACACAATTTCCTCTGTCACCGCTTGGACGGAGGCGGCCAGGTTCATATGCCGTTGCGTCAGCAATTCATCGGGTTGCCGCGGCGGGCCTCCGAACAGTTCATCGAACCGCTCGCTACACATCGTGAGCCCGGTGCAATAGTTGAAGTAACGCTGATCGAGGCGGAATGAGCCGTCTTCCTTCACGTCGATCACGTGCTCCATGATCCGGTCCTTGTAGACCGGCTGCCCGTAGGGCGCGAGGCCCATCACCTTGTATTCGCCGGAGTTCACCTTGAAACCGGTGTAGTAGGTAAAGGCCGAGTACAGCAGTCCAATCGAATGTGGGAAGTGTATCTCGCGGACCATCTTGAGGTCCCGGCCATCGCCGAGGGCGACCGACGTCGTTGCCCATTCACCGACCCCATCCATGGTGAGGACCACGGCTTTTTCGAAAGGCGAAGGGAAAAACGCGGATGCGGCGTGGCTTTGATGGTGCTCCGAGAACAGAAGCTTGTTCTGCCAATCGAAGCTGTCGTCGTAGGCCTTGAACTTTTTTCTGAGCAGCTCCTTTTGGAACAGCTTCTCTTTCAGCCAGATCGGCATCGCCATTTGAAACGACCGGAACCCCGACGGCGCGAACGCCAGATAGGTTTCCAAAAGGCGCTCGAACTTCAAGAACGGTTTGTCATAAAACGCGACGTAGTCGACCGCCTCCAACCCTACACCGGCGGCGTCCAAGCAATAGGCGATCGCATTGTCGGGAAAATCGGAGTCATGTTTCTTGCGGGTGAAGCGTTCCTCTTGCGCCGCGGCGACAACGGCGCCGTCTTCGATCAATGCGGCGGCGCTGTCGTGATAAAACGCGGAAACTCCGAGGATGCGCATCGGCGTTCCGTCAGAATATCGTGTAGATAAATGGGGCGACCGCCGACCCTTGGCTCAGAACCACCAATCCGCCAAATAACGCCATCATGAGGATCACCGGAAGCAGCCAGAACTTCTTGCGGACTTTCATGAACTGCCAGAGTTCGATGAGAAACGACATAATAACTTCCTAGAACTGATTCTTCATGGAGTCCGGTTCCGGACCGTGCGGCGTCCGTTCGATCCAATACGTTTGTGCCTCCGGTTCGCGTTTCAGGCGGAGGGGGTCCTTCCGAAAGCAACGCATGATCAACCCGACCGGGATGATCGTGGTGACAAACAGCATCGCCATGGTAATCGGATTGACGACCTTGTAGAGCACCATCGCGAACTTGAACCACAATACGTTGAGGGGTTTGAGGACCACGGGAAAAAGAAAGCCCGCCGCCAGAAAGAAACCGGCAACCCCGAGCGCCCACCAGCGCGGGGTTTCGCCGTCCAACAGCGGCCAAGCAGCGATCACCGCAAAGACCACGGCGAACACGATGGCGAAGCCGCGTTCGCTTCCGGCTTGAATCTCATCGTTGCTGTCGGTGCGTTCATGCATGGATGGGTAACGGTCCGATGGTCCGGGTCACGGGGTCAAACTTAATCAGCGCGCCGTCAATCGGCTAGACGGAAATAGTGAAAACGTCTGATGCGCGACCGCCGTTATGCCGATCGATGTTGATCGTCAAGTATCTCGCTGAAGTACTGCGTCTTATCTGATGTTTCAATGGTATTGAGAGTGAAGGCCACGCGGGCATTGGGTCAGGTGTCGATCAGGTTTCGCGGCATGCCGGCGGCGAAAGCCTCCAAGTTGTCGATTAATTGATCCGCGAGCGACTGCATCGCGTCCTGGCTGGCCCACGCCACATGCGGGGTCAGCAAGAAGTTTGGTCGGTCCATCAGTTTCATCAGGGGGTGGTCGGCGGGCATCGGTTCGGTAGTGGCGACGTCGAAGCCGGCGCCTGCGATCTGGCCGGCGTCGAGAGCGGCGATCAAGGCCTGTTCGTCCACAAGGCCGCCGCGCGCGGTGTTCAGCAAAATAGGTCTCTTAGCCATCGCTGCGAATTCTGGCGCGCCGATCAAATGCCGGGTCTCGGGCGTCAACGGGCAATGCAGGCTGATCACGTCACTCTCGGCCAGGACGGTGTCGAAAGCGGTTCGGCCCGAAGGTGGGTCGGTGTCGCCCTTGCGGCCGCTGATACGGACCTCCATGCCGAAGCCGTCGGCGATCTTGCCGACCGCCGCGCCCAGGGTGCCATGACCAATCAACCCCAAGATCTTGCCCTTCAGGTCCATGATCGGATGGTCGAGGAAGCAAAACTGTGTCGCTTCGGCCCAACGCCCCCGGGCCACCGACGTATGGTACGCGCCGATGCTGCGGGCAACCGCCAGCAACAGGGCGAAGGTGTGCTCGGGCACGGCGGCGGTGGCATAGCCTCGTACGTTACAGACCGGAATGCCGCGCGCTTTCGCGGCCCCGACGTCGACGCAATCTGTGCCGGTGGCGGCGACGGCGATCAACTCCAGGTCTTTGCACGCCTCGAGTGCCGCCGCGTCGATCCGTGCCTTATTGACGATCAGGATATGTGCGTCGGCGATCCGCTGGTGCACCTCGTCGGCATGGGTGCGCTCGTAAGAGATCCACGTGTGCGGGAACGCCGGCGCGCGGACGGTGACCGTATCCGGCAGGGTTTCGCGGTCGAGAAACACAATGCGGCGTGTCATCGATTTTCCTCATTTTGATGCTATCAAAGCACGGTCGCCCGGGTTTGCCATGTGCCTTGTGCGCAAAAGGGCTGTGTCGGGCCGCGAGACGGTGTAAGACGGTAACCATGCCACGGGATACTCCCTTGTTTGAATTCGACGCTTTGTTGCGCGCCCGCCGCTCGGTCCGGCGGTTCCTTGAGGCGCCGGTGCCGCGCGCCGCGTTGGAGCGGATTCTGACCCAAGCACGGCTCGCGCCGAGCGGCGCCAACCTGCAACCCGGCAAGGTCTATGCCGTTGACGGCAAAGCGAAATCGGCCCTCGCCGATGATCTTTCTGCAGCGTTCCTGGCCGGCGACAAGGGGGCGGAGGAATACAGCTATTTCCCCGATAAGATGCCGCGGCACCTGAAGGGCCGGCAGCACGCCACCGGCTGGGCACTGTACGGAAGCCTTGGGATCGAGCGCCGCGACGTGGCGGGGCGGCGCGCCCAGCACGAACGCAATTACCGGTTTTTCGAGGCCCCGGTCGGGCTCATCGTGACCATAGAAAGATCAATGGGATCAGGGTGTTACATGGACCTCGGCATGTTTCTGCAGTCTTTGATGCTGGCCGCCAAGGCGGACGGTTACGATACCTGTGGGATCGGGGCGATGGCGCCGTACCATGGGATCATCCGCGCGCATTTGCCGATTCCCGACGACGAGATCGTCGTCTGCGGCATGGCGCTCGGCGTCCGGGATCCGGACGCGCCCGAGAACAATTACGACCTAGAGCGCTTGCAACTCGCTGATTTTACAGACTTTTCCAAGTTCGACGGGGACTAGTCCCGACCCATCAGCACGGCCGTGGCAAGCCCGCCGGCGCCGGCAATGGCGGCCAGACCCAGGCTGCCCGCCGGTGCCGCCCATAGCCTTTGGACCAGCCGCACGGCGAGGATCGCGCCGCTGGCGCCGATCGGATGGCCCCGCGCCAAGGCGCCGCCATCGGTATTAATTCTATCGATGGGCAGGCCCGCGTTATCGATGGCATCGATGATCTGCGCCGCGAATGCCTCCATGATTTCGATCGCGAACAGGCTCTCCGGTGAAATATTGCCGTTTTGTGACAGAATCCGCGAGATCGCCGCGCTCGGCACCGCCCCCGGCAACGCCGGATCGCCGCCGACCGACACCGACGCCAACAGCCGGATCGCCGGTCCGTCCTGCGGTGGTGTCGACGACAGACGCAGGCACGCCGCCGCGTCGGCTTCGACCGCGGTGGTCGCCGCGGTGACGGCATGGGTGGCGGTTCCCGCGAGCGCCGGCAAGCGGGCGCAAAGACCGGGCGAGAGATCGCGGGCAAAGCTGTCGGCGGTGATGCCGGCGAGCGGCACGATCTCGGCGGCGAACGCGCCCGCCGCCTGCGCGGCGCGGTGCTTGGCGTGGCTATCGATGGCGAAGGCTTCCTGGCGGGTGCGGGAGATGCCGCGAAGATCGGAAAGCGCACCGGCGGCGGCGATCATGTCCGGGTCGCGGTCGGCCCACGGCGTGAACGGCGGCCGGTCATACGGCTGGGGATCGCCGCCCGGGTCCAATGGCCGGTGGGCACGGAGCGGTGCGCGGCTGAAACTCTCGACCCCGCCGGCGAGCACCGTGTCCGCCGCCCCGGCCCCGATCAGATGCGCGCCCAGCGCCACCGCATCCAACCCGGCGCAGCATTGGGTGTCGACGGTCATCGCCGCCACGTCCGTCGGCAGGCCGGCGGCGAGCGCCACCATCCGAGCGGGGTTACCGCCCGCCCCCAACGCATTGCCGAGCACGACCCGGGTGCGGCCCGCATCGACGGTGCCGGCGACCGATGCCAAAACCGGTCCGCCCAGGTCGCTCAAGGACAGGCCGCCCAAGCCGCCCCGTCGGGGGCAGACCGGGGAGCGTTTGGCGGCGGCGATGTAAACCGGTCGGGACACGGAGAGCCTCTCAGAGCGTCGGCGGGGACGGGTCCGAGTTTAGCAGGGCCTGGATCGCGGCAAAGTCGGTTTTGCCGGACCGCGCCAGCGGCCAGTCGTCGAGGACATGGAACGCCCGGGGCACGGCGTGCGCCCCGGCGGCGTCGCGCACGGCCTCGGCCAGCGCTGAGCGGTCCGGGCGCGCCGCGGCCGCCTCAAGCGCCAACGCCGCGACCACCCGCTGGCCGCGCAGGTCGTCGGCAAGGCCCAGCACCGCCGCGTGGCGGATCGCGGGGTGCGTCATCAAGGCCGCTTCGATCACTTCGGGATAGAGGTTCGCGCCCGCCGTCACCAGCATGCGGTGTTCCCGCCCGGTCAGGGTCAACCACCCGCCGGCGTCCAGCACACCGTGGTCGCCGACGGTCAGCCACGCCCCGTCCCGGCGGCATTCCGGCGCACCGCCGAGCACATAGCCCGAGAACGCCAGATCGCTTTTGACCCAGATCCGTCCCGGGGTGCCGGGGGGCACGTCGGTGCCCGCATCGTCCCGCACCGCGACCGACACGCCGGGGAAGGCCCGGCCGACCGACCCGTCTGGCGCGCCGTCGCCGCTGCGGCGGTAGGCGATGAAGCTGGTCTCCGATGCGCCGTAGAACTCGGCGATGTCGGCGGCGGGGAAAACGTCCGCCGCGGCGGCCATGCCCGCGGCGTGCCATTTCTGTCCGCTGGAGAGGATCAGCCGCACATCGGGCAAGGCGATGCCCCGCCGCACGGCCAGGTCCAGCAGCGCCTTCGCCTGGGTGGGCACGCAATAGAGCACGGTGGTTCGGTCTTTGTGCATCGCCTGCAGCACGTCCGCCGGACGGAACCCGGCGGCGAGGCGCACCATCGCGCCGGCGCTGAGCCCGTGCACCAGCGCGAACGCGAACAGCGAAAACGACAACCCGCCCGGTGCGCAGACGATGTCCTCCGCGGCGACCTGGAACACTTGTTGCGCGGCGGCGACGCTCCGTGTCCATGAGCCGTGTGTCCGCTGATAGCCTTTGACCCCGCCCGTCGAGCCCGACGTAAAGCCGATCAGCAACGGCGCATCGTCGCCGGGATACGGTCGGTCATCGGCGTCCGGCACCGCACAGATATCCAACGCCGACAGGGCCGCATCGGCGGGTAACGCCGACACCACCTGCGCGCGGATGGCGTCGGGCCATGCCGGATCGTGCAGCACGGCGCACCGTCCGGCCCGTGCGGCGCCTAAGAACCCGAGTGCCGTTTGCATGGGATCGGTGCCGTCGATGGCGATCCGCGCCGTCGGCGATGTTGCCGCCGCGATGATGGCGGCGCGGTCCTCAACCGCGTTGTGCAGGTCGTTCCATGAAAGGTGCGTGTCGCCGCATACGAGTGCCGTCGCCCCGGGACGGGCCCGGGCGTGCGCCACCAACGGCAGGGTCAGGCTCATGTCCGGCCCGCGATGAAATCCGGCTGAAACTTGAAAACGGTTCTGGCGATGATGCCGACCAGCAGCGCCTTGATCAGGTCGCCTGGGACGAAGGTGAGGCTGCCGACCGCGGCGGCGGTCAGCGACAGATCGGTCAGGATCGAAAGCACCGGAATGCCGACGGCGTAGATCACGCCGATGCCGCCGAGCGCGCTGGCGACGGCGGCGGCGGGCAGCACGTCCAGCGCCCGCAGTTTCTGGAACGCCCAACCGGTCACGAAAGCGCCGAGCGGCCACGCCGCCAAGAACCCGGCCGACGGGCCGAAGAACACCCCAAGCCCTCCGCGTCCGCCCGCCAGCAGCGGCGCGCCCAAGGCGATGACGAACAGGAACAAGGCGCAGGCCAGAAACCCGCGCACCGGGCCCAGCATCACGCCGGCCAGCATGACGCCGAGGGTCTGCGCCGTGACCGGCACCCCCCCGGCGATGGGAATGGCGATCTTCGGCAGCAATCCCAATACTGCGATGACGGCGGCATACAGGGCGATGAAGGCGAGATGTCGCGTGCTCATGCAGCCCTTTTATGGGCCGCACTCCGACGGATCAAGGGTCGGTTATCCGAACCCTGTCCTCATCCTGTTCATGCCGCGCCGGTTGTACGCATTCAACGGGGGGTGGACGGCGTCATTCCCTCTCCCTCGGGGAGAGGGGTAGGGTGAGGGGGGGTCTCGCTAAACGTCGTTGCGGGATCGTGGATCCCCTCATCCTGTCCTTCTCCCGGCGGGAGAAGGGACTCACGCCGCGACGGGCCCTCTCCCCTGGTGACACCGGGAGAGAGGACAGAGCCTGTGCCCGCGAAAGCGGGTATGAGGGGGCGAGGATAACCGAAACGGACCGCGTGCCGCCTTCCGCTCCGGCGGCCGGCTGATATACTGCCGGTCTGCGGCCCTCCACGGGCCGCCACGCGACGGGGTGTTCAAGGAGAGTTGCGATGTACCATAAAGTTATCACCCTCTTGGCCGGGGTATGTGTTTTTGCGTTTCTGGGCACGGCGCAGGCTGAAGAGGCCGTGCTGTATGAATACAACGGCACGTTCGAGGATGCGAAATTCGGCACGACCGAGGCGATCATCGGACAGGGCTTGGTCATTGATTACGTCAGCCACGTCGGCGACATGCTGGCGCGCACCAAGGCCGATGTCGGCGGTACGAAAGACATCTTCGCCGCCGCCGAAATCTATGTGTTCTGTTCCGCCGCCGTGTCGCGCCGGGTCATGGAGGCCGACCCCATGACCGTCGTGCACTGTCCGTACAATGTGTTCGTCATTCAGATGCCCGGCGACGACGGCAAGGTTTACGTCGGGCACCGGAAGTATCCGGAAGGGCCGATGCAGGAGGTCGAGGACCTGCTGCGTAAAATCGCCGAGGAAGCGACCGCGTTTTAGGGCCGCCTCAAGTCACCGTGAATTGGCCCATCATGCCGCGGTCTTCGTGCTCCAAGATGTGGCAGTGGTACATGTAAGGGTGTTCCTCGGTCGCGATATGATCGAAGCGCACGACGATTTCCGACCAGTCGTCGTCATCCAACACCACCGTGTCCTTCCAACCGCTTTGATCTGCCGGTGCGGCGTCGCCCTCCATCTGCTCGATCAGGAACGAACAGCCGTGCGCATGGAACGGATGCGCGCCCATGTCCGAGCGGATGCGCCAACGTTCCCACTCCCCGCGTTTCACCCGCTCGTTGATGACGTTCATGTCCATGGATGCGCCGTTGATGGTCATATCCATCATCCCGTGCCCTGAATGGCCGCTGTGTCCGGCGTGGTCACCGTTGTGCTCCATCAGCAGTTCGAAATCCCGGGTCCGCACGATCTCGCTTTCCTTCGGGCGTTCGATGGTCGCGAGCTTGTCCGGCAACGGTGCGGTATGCGGCGTCAGCGAGGCATCGACCTGCAACGTCAGCGACGGTTCGGCATCGGGCAACTCGGACGTGCCCAGGAATGCAAACAGGTTGGAGATGACGCCGTCTTCGCCTTCGTCGACCTCGTCCTCGAACAGGGTCAGCAAGTTCGCGTCTTTGCCGTCGGAGAGATCGACGACGATTTCGCAGCGCTCGCCCGGCGACATTTCCATGGTGGTCATCGGCACCGGTTCGCTCAGCAGGCCGCCGTCGGTGGCGATCTTGTGGAACGTCCTGTTGTCGGCGAAGGCGACGATGTAGAACCGCGCGTTGGCGCCGTTCAGGAGCCTGAGCCGCACCTTGCCGGCGGGCACCGACGCGGTCGGCGCGACGGCGCCGTTGATGACCACCGTGTCGCCGTACCAGCCGTCTTCGCCCGCATCCATGAGCGAGTAGACCAAGCGCCCTCGGTCGTCGAAGGTCCGGTCCTGGATCACCACGGGCAGGTCGTCGACCCCGTAGCGGCGCGGCAGGTCGAGGGCATCGGCGTCGTCGTCATCGATGATGATCATCCCCGCCAGCCCGCGATAGGTCTGCTCCCCCGATTTGCCGTGGGTGTGCGAGTGATACCAACAGGTCGCGGCGGGCTGCACGATGGAGAGCGTCGGTTGCCAGCGGTCGCCCGGCGCGATTTCCAGTTGCGGGCCGCCGTCCACCTCGCCCGGCACATGCAGACCATGGCCGTGCACCGCGACCCCCTCGTCGAGGGTGTTGCGGTAGTGCAGGTTGAGTTCGGTATTGCGCCGGGTCCTGAGCGTCGGCCCGAGGTAGTTCTGATTGATCCCCAACGTCGGCGTCAGCACACCGGGCAGGAACGACCAGGCACCGGTGCGCAGGGTCAAATCGATGGGGGCTTCGTTGGTGCCGTCGATCAGCGTCGGGATCGGCAGTTTGGGCCGCGGGGTGTTGGACCACGCGGGCCGGATCAATCCGCAGCCGGTAACGGCGAGGGAGCCTGCGAGAAACCGCCGGCGAGACAGGGGGAAAGACATGCGAAACCTCAAAAATCTGTCGTCTGTGGTGGGGCGTTACTGATTGAACGATTTGACAGGCTTCGGGTTTAGCGTCTATCGGGCACATGTCCGATTGGCACCATTCGGCATAGGACATAGGGTCAATTTCGGCGGAAAAATCCCTGTTTCGCCACAGAACCGCAGTTGAGAGCGAGGAAACGTTATGGTCGACGAGATCGTCCGAAATTCGTCCCGGCGGACGTTGGTGATCGTCTTTGTCCTGGTCGTCTTCGCCACCAACGCGGTCGAGATCAGCCGCGAGTTCATGGCCGGCGAGACGCTTCTGACCATGTGGGACGATATGTCCTGGTTTGCCGTCAGCGCCGTGTTGTTGGCGATTTTCTTTTATGAAAGCCGCATCCAGCAACGGGAACTTGGCGATTTGCGCGGGCAACTGGAAAACGCCCGCGGCAAACTCGCCGAACTCGACGCCGGCTCGCCGGAATTGGCCAGCCAGTACCGCGCCGTCATGCAAAAGCAGTTCGATGCGTGGCAGCTCAGCGCCAGCGAGCAGGACGTGGTGATCGGGATGCTCAAGGGATTGTCGCTTCGCGAAATCGCCGAGCTTCGCGACACCCGCGAAAAAACCGTGCGCCAACAGGCGTCCTCGGTCTATCGCAAGGCCGGCGTCGGCAGCCGGCATGAACTGGCGGCGTGGTTCTTCGAGGATATGTTGGAGCCACGGCCGGGCGGCGCTTGATCGGCGGCGTCACGCGCCCCGGACGGCGCGCGCGATGGCGCCCGTCAATGCGGCGTGGTCGATGGGCTTTTCGACCAGATCGTCGATGCCGGCCTCGAAAAAGGACTGCCGGTCGTCGGTCATGGTGTCCGCCGTGATGGCGATGATGGGAACGCGGCACTTCGATCCCGGCAACTTGCGGATCTGTTTCGCGGCGTCGGTCCCGGACATTTCCGGCATGCGGATGTCCATCAACACCAGGTCGAAGTCGTTGGCGCGCATGGCCTCGACCGCTTCCAGGCCGTTGTTGGCGAATGTGCTGGAATGTCCCATGCCGTCGAGCATCGCTTTGACGATGGTCTGATTGATCTCGTTGTCCTCGGCGACGAGGACGGCCAGGTGTTGCTTGCACGGGGTGTCGTCGGACCCGGCGGTGGCGGCGTCCGTCGCGCCGGGGTCTCCCGTCGGGGGTCCGTAGGGCAAGGTAAACCAGAACGTACTGCCGCTGCCCGGCGTGCTCTCGATGCCGATGTCACCGCCCATCAGCGTGACCAGACGCTTGCAGATGGCCAGACCGAGGCCTGTGCCCTGGTACTTGCGGCTGACCGATGCGTCGGCTTGGACAAAATCGTCGAACAGGGTGTCTCGAATATCTTCGTCGATGCCGATGCCCGTATCGACCACCCGGAACCGTAGCAGATCGTGATCGGGCACCTTCGCGCAATGCAGCGTCACCGACCCGGCGCGGGTGAATTTCACGGCGTTGCCGACCAGGTTGATGAGGATTTGCCGCAGGCGGGTCGGGTCCGCCGAAATCGCGCCGGGGCACGACGGGTCGATATCGGCGGCAATCGACAGGCTGTCGCGGCGGTCCGGCGGGCAGGTTTGTTGAAACAGCTGGGTGACGTCCTGGGCGATCTTGGCCGGGTCGACGTCGATCCGCTCGATTTCGAGTTTTCCGTAGTCGAGCTTCGACAAATCGAGGATGTCGTTGATGATGTCGAGCAGCGCCGTCGCCGAGTGTTTGATGCCCTCGACCTTTTCGGTCGCGTCCGCCGGCAGCTCGGTCGCCAACAGCAAATCTGAAAACCCCATGATCGCCGTCATCGGTGTCCGGATTTCGTGGCTCATGGTCGCCAGGAATTCCGATTTTGCCCGGTTGTGGGCTTCGGCCTCGCGCTTCGCCTCGCCGGCCAGGAGGCTGCGCACTTCGGCCTCGGCGCGCGATCCGCACAGGCGCACCAGGGCGAGCGCCTTGGAGTCCGCGGGGTAAATCTTCGATCCGTAGGTGGCGATGTGGCCGATGGTCTCGCCGTCGGCGTCTTTCAGCGGCACACCGATGAAGCTCTCATAGCCGCTCTCGCGCTTGCCGATAAAGGACCGTTCGACGTCGCACGGGATGAACGTCGGCTCGCCGGCGTACACCAGCTGACACGGGTTGTCCTTGAGCGCGAATTCCCACGGCTTCTTGACCGCGCCGTCCTTCCACGCCGCGATGCCGCGCACCCGGGTCACCGGCTTGTCGAGTGCGACGGCGATGAACGTCGTCTCCGCGCCGAGCGCCGTTCCCAGTTCGCGCACCAGCGATTGCAGATAGATGAACCCGGACTCCGGCGAAATGCGGTCGAACAAGTCGAGGATGCTGGCCAGGTCGAGCGCCTCGGCGTCCGGGGTATCGTCTTGGGAAAGCGTCATGGCCTAATTGTCCGCAAACGGATCGCGTGGGTTAAGGTACCCTAAGACCACGCTCGCCGTCACGCCGCGTGTGCCAGCCGTTCGACGCTCTCGGCGATGTCTTCGGTGAGCCGCATCAGCCGCGCCGCCGCATCGCTGCGCTGCGCATAGGCGCCGAGCCCGAAGGTCTGCATCAGCAGCCAACTCGCCAGGCGTTCCGGGTCGGCGTCGGCGGCCAGCTCGCCATCTTCTTTGGCTTGGCGAAAGATATCCGCGAAGCCGGCTTCCATGCCGCGCAGCAGCTTCTCGGCGCTTTGCCGCAGCACCGGGTCGTTGTCCGGCGTCTCCAGGACCGTCTTCATCAGCATGCAGGCGCGGGCCGGCGTGTCCGCCGGATCGGCGCAGCCCATACCCCGGACATAGTTCGCAAGCCCGACCAAGCGGTTCGGCGCCGCGGCCAACGAGGCGGCGAGCAGCTCGCCGGCGGTGTCGGCGTACAGGCGCAGCGCCTCGTCGAAGATGTTCTCCTTGGAGGCGAAGGCGGCGTAGATCGAGCCCGGGCGCATGTCCAACGCCGCCTCGAGATCTTTGAGCGACGTCGCATGGTAGCCCTTGGCCCAGAACACGTTCAGCGCCTTTTGCACGACCTCTGTCCGATCGAAGCTCGGTTTTCGGCCCATCTGCCGGTTCTCCTCACATTTGAGTGAGCGCTCAAAAAAATAACTTGAGCGGTCGCTAAAGTAAAGTTACAACCCCGTCAGTTTAATTGAGCAATCACTCAACTTTAATTGAAAGAGACCTACCATGTTTCATGCCACTGTTCAGTCGATGACTTCCGCCATCCAGAAATTCGCCCGCGCGCAGGTTCTCGCGGCGCTCGCCGTCGCAGTTCTCGCCATGGGCGCCAGCGGCGTCCAAGCGGCCGACGAAGTGAACATCGTCGATGGGGCCGCCGTGCACGGCTACGACGTCGTCGCGTACTTCACGGACGGCAAGCCCGTGCAGGGATCGGCGGACTTCACCGCCAAACACGACGGCGCGACGTATCGTTTCAGCAGCGCGCAAAACCGCGACCGGTTCGCCGCCGACCCGGCCGCGTACGCGCCGCAATACGGCGGGTACTGCGCGTTCGGCACCGCCATGGGCCGCAAGTTCAACGGCGACCCGCACGCCTGGGCGATCGTCGACGACAAGCTCTATCTGAACCTCAACAAAAACGTTCAGGCGCGCTGGAAAACGGATGTGCCGGGCTTCATCAAAGGGGCCGACAACAACTGGCCGCTGATCCGCGAAATCGCCGACAGCCAGCTGGAAAGCACGCCGCCGGCGGGCATCACCGAAGGCGCCCAATAACTCCCTCGGCCCGATGGTCTTGCCATCGGCATCTCCAGCCTGTGCCGGTACAGCGCCATGCTGTGCCGGCACTTCGTTTGTCGATCGTCGGCGGATATACTTCACGCGCCATGCAAGACACGCCGCCACCCTTCTTTCCAGAAAGCTTGTCGATCGAGAGTGCGCGACTTCGCATCCGGCCTCTGGTACGCGAAGACGGGGAGGCACTCAGCGAGACGGCGGCGTCGCCGATGATCACCCAGGCGGTTTACATCTTGCGCGATGGACTCACGCCGGACGGCGCGCGCGATCTCATTGCCATGAATTCGGCTACGAGCGTTCTTTGCGGCATCCGCCTTACGACGAACGATACGCTGGTCGGTGCGTTTCGCTTGCACCGCCATGAATACGGCGCAGTGGAACTGGGCTATTGGCTCGATGTCGACTGGCAGGGTAGAGGCTTTGCGAAAGAGGCTCTTTCTTCCGTACTGTCCTATCTGCGGACGCATCCGGCGCGGCCGCAGATCATCGCCGAATGCGATCCGACCAATGGGCCGTCCAATGCGATTTTGCTCAGCGCCGGTTTCCGCCGTACGGGCGAAGACGGAAAACGCCCGGGCCGAAAACGTTACGAATACAGCTGATGAGTCGGGTCAGGGCACCCGCCGTCCGTAGCCGCGGGCATCCAGCGCATCGCCGACCGCCGCCGACAGCCTGAGCGCGCCGAGGCAGAACCCGGGGATCAGCCGCCACGTCCCGCGTTTGCCGCCGCGCGCCCGCCAGGCGTTCTCGCGTGCCTGCCATTCGGCGAACAGCACCGGCACGAACCGGATCACCAACGCCACCGCCAGCGCCAGCTTGTCGGGATTGCCGCCGACCCACCGGAGCGGCGCCAGCACCGGCGCCAGCGCATCCATCATGTCCGACATGGTGGTGGTCATGGTGACCGCATTGGCCAGCAGCACCATGGTCAGGATCCGCGCCACCGCCGCGGTGCCGGTCTGCCAATCGTCGAGCCACAGGTGAATGCCCATGAGCACGGCCAGGATCGGCAGCAACGGTTTCAGAAGGTTGAGCTGACGCACGGCCTCGCGACCCAGGGTGGGGTACAGCAGCCCCGCCCCCGCCAGTGTCGCCAGCAGGACCCGGTAATCGTCGACCGGCAGTAACACCAGGCTGGCGGCGCACAAGCCGGTAAGCTTGGCGCCCGCCGGCAATCGGTGCGCCCAGGTCCGCTCCCCGAGATAAAGGCTCAGCATGCCGGGTCCGCCGCGCGCCGTTCGGCGTCGGCCCGGTACGCCGCCAGCACCTCGGCGGGCGGGCCGTCCATCCGGATCGCGCCCGCGTCCAGCCACAAGATCCGCTCGAAATCGGCGAGCGCGTCCAGATCGTGGCTGATCAGGATCACCATTTGCGTGAGGGTCCGGAGCCGCGCACTGAGCCCGATCCGGTTGGCGAGATCGAGGCTGGCGAACGGTTCGTCCAGCACCAGGACCTTCGGCGCCGTGGCGAGCACGGCCAGAATGCAGAGCCAGTGCTTCTGCCCCTCGGACAGGCTGTGCACCGGCCGTTCGGCCCAGGCGCTCAAGTCGTGCTTCGCGAGGTAGGCGGCTGCGTGGGTTCTGGCGTCTTTTCGCGGCACGCCCGTCATTTCGAAGCTGAAGGCGATTTCCTCGATCACGGTCGGGAACACGATTTGGTGGTCCGGGTTTTGGAACACCATGCCGACCACACCCGGCAAGTCGGCGCGGTTCGCCGCCGCGTCCCGGCCCATCACCGACACCGAGCCCGCCGTCGGCGTCAGCAGTCCGTTCAGCAATCCGGTCAACGACGACTTTCCGGCCCCATTGCGGCCGACGATGCCGATGCGGCGTTCGCGCAAGGTCAGATCGAGGCCGCGCAACACCTCCGTGCCGCCGCGCGTCAACGATACGCCGCGGAACCCGATGCTGTCGGTCCGGCTGGTCACCTGATCCATGAGGGCATGGGTAGGGCATCGGGCCGAGCGGGGCAAGGGGGGTAAGGGGGGTAAGGTCCCCCACCGTCATCGCCGTGACACACCGGTCCTGTATCCATTTGACCTCCGCCGCTGCGGAAGAGACCATCACAAAAAACCGGGAAGGAGACCTTCATGCCGCGCATTGCCCTCGTTCACGCGACGCCGCTGGCGATCGAGCCCATCGCCGATGCGTTCCGCGCCGGATGGCCGGACGCCGCGACGGTCAACATTTTGGAGGATTCGCTGTCCGCCGATCTGGCGCGCGACGGCGCGTTGACCGATGCCATGACCGCGCGGTTCAAAACCTTGGCGCAATACGCGGTCGATACCTGGGCGGATGCGATCTTGTTCACGTGCTCGGCGTTCGGCCCGTCGATCGAGGCGGCGCGCGATCTGGTCGCGCCGGTGCCGGTGTTGAAGCCGAACGAGGCCATGTTCGACGCGGCGGCGGCGACCGGCGGTGCGATCGGCATGATCGCGACGTTCCCACCCAGCTTGCCGCCGATGGTCGCGGAATTCGAAGCGGCGGCCCCCGGCCGGAGCCTCAAGACCGCGCTGGCCGCCGGCGCCATGCATGCGCTGGCCGACGGCGACGTGGCGCGGCACGACGCCATGATCGAAGCGGCCAGCAATGACGTCGCCGATTGCGATGTGATTATGCTGGCGCAGTTTTCCATGGCGCACGCGGCGGATCGGGTCGCGGCGGCGACCGGCAAACCGGTGCTGACCAGCCCGACCAGCGCGGTGACGGCGTTGAAAGCCCGGTTGGGGGGATGAGCCGTCTTCCCTCTCCCCCGGGGAGAGGGTTTGGGTGAGGGGGTATCGGCACATGTGATGGTGCGGGGCGGTGAGGCCCCTCATCCTGTCCTTCTCCCGGTGGGAGAAGGGACCCACGCCTTTAGCATCGGGATCAGCGCAGGAACTTTTTCTCCAGGTCCTTGACCCCGGCCATGTCCTGCAGGCGGAAGATTTCGTCGACCGGGACGATCTTGTCGTCGACCCCGTGGATGCCGCCGTCGGCGCGGATCTCGGCGAAGGTCTGCTGCATCGCCGTGACCGCGGCGCGGATCGCGTGGTTGCCCCAGATCGCGAGGCCGATCTTGCCGGTCGCGGCCATGCGGGCGACGGTCATCTCCGGGTACGCCGTCGGCACCAAGACAAGCGGCACCGCGCCGTCCCAGGCGGCGACGAAGGCGTCGATCTCGTCCGGGGTTTTCTGTTTCGAATGGATCAGGATCGCATCCGCCCCGGCGTCCACATAAGCGTGCGCGCGCGTCAACGCTTCGTCCTGGCCGAGACCCGCGATCAACGCTTCGACCCGTGCGATCACCAAGAAGTCCGCAACTTGTCGCGTCGCGCAGGCGGCTTCGATCTTGCCCTGGAATTCTGCGATGGGCAGCAGGTCTTGCCGGCCACCGGCAATCAGGCTGGTGACCTTGGGAAAGGTCTTGTCCTCAATCACCACAGCGGACGCCCCGGCGCGTTCGTAAGCGGCGACGGCGTGCGCGACGTTGACGGCGTTGCCGAACCCGGTGTCGATATCGGCGACGATCGGCAGCGACGACCGTTCGGCGATAGCGCGCATCATGTTCAGATGATCGGTCATGGTGATCAGGCTGACGTCCGGCAGACCCATCAGTGCCGACAGTTCGAACCCGGAGGCCCAAAGCGCGTCGAAGCCCGCTTCTTCGGCGAGTTGAGCGGCGAGCGGCGCATGCGCGGCCATGGCCTGGACCGGGGTGCGGGCGGCGATCAGATCGCGAAGAGAGGCGGTCATGCGAATTCCTTTCGGTCGAGGGCCGGTAAGGTAATCCGATTACCGGCCGGGTGCCACAATGACCTAATCGGTGCGGGTGCATCCTGCCGCGTCGGCCAGCAACGCGGCATAGCGTGCCGGATCGATGTTGCCCCCCGTGGCCACGGTCACCACGGTTTTGCCCGCCGTATCAATCTTGCCTTGCAACACGGCGGCCAAGCCGACGGCGCCGCCCGGTTCGATCACGGTCTTATAATGATGAAAGGCGAACAGCATCGCATGGCGGACAGCGTCGTCTGAGACGCTGAGGCCACCGGCCAAGAGATCCTTGTTGATTGCGAAGGTTTGCGCGTTCGGCGTCGGAGTCATGATCGCATCGCAAATCGTCCGGCGGCCAGGCGGGTTCTTGACCCGCTCGCCGGCCGCCAGCGAGCGCTTGGTGTCGTCGAAGGCATCAGGCTCGACGGCGAGTACATCCGTGCTCGGCGACAGGTCGTGCATTGCAAAGGCCGTAGCCGCGGTCAGGCCGCCGCCGCCGCAGGGAACCAGCACCGCATCGATCTCGATCAACTGATCGACGAGTTCCAACGCCATTGTTCCGGCCCCGGCCAGCACCCGGGTGTCGCCGCTCGGCGGGACGCGGATCCGGCCCGTCTCGTTGCAAATCCGCGCCACGACGTCGTCGCTGCGTTCGGTATCGCGGTCGAAGGTGGTGACCTCGGCACCCAATGCCTGCGTGCTGGAGACCTTTGCTGCGGGCGCGTCGGACGGCATGACGATGAGCGCCGTGGTGCCGAAGATCTTGGCCGCCAGCGCCACGCCCTGAGCGTGATTGCCCGATGAATAGGTGACGACGCCCCGCGCTTTTTCGTCGTCGGTCATCAAACGAATGCGGTTGTACGCGCCACGGATTTTGAACGCCCCCGTAGGCTGCATGTTTTCCGCCTTGATGAGGAGGCGGCCGCCCAGTTGTGCATTGACGTCGAGGTTCTCCAGCACCGGCGTTTCCAGCACGACACCGCGGACGGCGTTTCGGGCGTCGCGGATGCGGTCCAGGGTAATCGGCGACGTGTCCAGGCCATCGCTTGGGCCACTCATGGAATGTCTTGATCGTTCTGGTCGGCGGCCTTCGGTTCCAACTTCAACAACCATACCATGGTCAAGGTCGCCAGCACGGCGCCGACCAGTTGTGCGCCGATGAAGGCCGGCATGTCGACGGGGCGGATGCCGGAAAACGTGTCCGTGAACGACCGCGCGACGGTGACGGCGGGATTGGCGAAGCTGGTCGAGGCCGTGAACCAATACGCCGCGGTGATGTAGAGCCCGACCATCCAGGCCACCGCGTCGGCGCGCCAGCGGATCGCGGCGAAGATCGTCGCCACCAGACCGAAGGTCGCGACCGCTTCGGACAGCCATTGCGCCGGGCCGGTGCGGGCGTTGGCCGATGTTTGCAAGATCGCATCCTCGAACATGGCATGCGCCAGCCACGTGCCGGTCAGCCCGCCCGCGACCTGAAACCCGACATACAGGGCGGCTGCTACCAGCGTGATCTCGCGGCGGATCAGAAACGCCAGCGTCACCGCGGGATTGAAGTGCGCGCCCGAGATCGGACCCAGGGCGGTGATCAGCACCACCAGGATCGCGCCGGTGGGAATGGTATTGCCCAGGAGCGCGATGGCGACGTTTCCGCCGGCCAGGGTCTCGGCCATGATGCCGGACCCGACCACGGTCGCCAGCAGGAACAGGGTGCCGCCGAATTCGGCGGCCAAACGGCGGGGCATGTCCATCTCACGCACTCTTTCGGACGTTTCGGGATGCCGGCGTCAGGGCGAGGTCCGACACCTGCTGCAAGAACCCGATCAACGGCGCGAGCCGCGCCGGGTTCAGGGAATAGCAGACGGCGGGCGGGTCGATGTCGCCGATGATGATCCCGGCGGCTTTAAGGATCCGCAGATGCTCCGACGTGGTCGATTGCGCGAGGCCGATCTCGTCGACGATGTCGCAGCCGATGCAGGTCTTGCGTTCGAACAACATTTTGACGATGCCGATGCGCGCCGGATGGCCCAGCGCCTTGGCCAGCGCCGCCAGGTCGTCGGTGTCCGTCTCGTCGCGCGCCGGTGGTTTACGTGTGGGCATCATGCCGCCTCCATATCGTTAATCGACGATATACGATGTAACAGGCGGCTCTTCCCCGGGCAATCGAAATGCCGCAATGCCGGGCCAACGATGGATGACAGTTATGTGACGGCGCGCACAGCGCCGCGTATCCGTTTCGCGGCATAACCGGGCATGCGAACTTCGGGCGAATGGGGGCACCGATGGCGATACGTAAGAAAACCATTCTGATACTCGACGATGTCGAGATGGTCCGGGCGATGACGTCGAAGATGGCGATGCGCCTCGGCCTGCAGCCGATCGTGGTGCCGATCCCGCGCGAATTCAAAGTCAATTGGACGGCCAACGATGTCGACGCGGTGCTGACCGATGTGTTCATGCCCGGCCGCAGCGGCCTGGACGTGATCCAGGAAGTGAACGAGGCGTTCCCCGACGTTCCCGTGGTCGCCATGTCCGGCGGCTGGAAGGACGACCAGGACCGGGAAGATGCGCTCCGCGCCGCGGTCAAAGTCGGCGCCTGTCATTCGGTGCTGGAAAAACCGTTCACCGCCGCCCAATTCGAAGACACCATGCGCGACATCGGCCTGGTGCATTAATAAGCAACGGCACACCCGCCGGGTGCGCACGGCTCCGTTTTTTCGTATCCCGTGATCATCGGCACCAAAATCACGAACACCCAGAGCCCGACCAACGCCTTGGCGAGGTCTCGGTAAGGCCGCCGGCCGGCGGCGGTCCGGTGCTTCCCGTGTTTTCTTTCCTGGCGACCGGTCCTATCTTTTCGGTCCTATCTTTTGCCGGGGGGCGATTGCGTGACACGTGAGACCGAAAAGCCGGCTGCCGACGAGGCTTTATGAAAGCGATGGTGTTCTGGAGACTGTCGCCGAAACGGCCAGCCGCGGGGTTGACGGCAAGCGCGCTGGTGTTTTGGGCGTCGGTGACGGCCATCTGGATGATACCGTTCTTGGGGTGGCTTTTTCTTCTCGGCACACCTTTGGATGAGAGTTTTGTCCAGGCCTTCAACGGTGCCGAACGCCATCGGCATCATTTGGGGGCCG
Source organism: Rhodospirillales bacterium (assembly GCA_965601835.1). GTDB lineage: Bacteria > Pseudomonadota > Alphaproteobacteria > Rhodospirillales > Casp-alpha2 > UBA4479. The sequence goes on along the minus strand of OZ271842.1, from coordinate 1,585,552 downwards.
CGCTCATCACATTGGTTGCCGGGGCCGTCCTCCTTTGGCTGGTGGCCGCGGCGTGCGGAGCGGTTTCCGTCCGCGCGTTTCGGTGGGTATGCGACTGTCTTGTCTTGTTCGGTCTGTTGGTCGCCCTGAATTCCCTGCGCATCGATCATTTCAAATTCCTGAGTTACGACGTCATTGCCGGCTGGGACCCGACCGCCAGATGGTCCCTCGGCATCGGCATGGGATTGATGCTGCTGCTGTCGTTTCCGCTGTTACGGTACGCGAGCTATGCGTTCACGTGGATCGCTGTTCCGTTCGTTCCCATCTTGATGGCGAACTTCGCCTACGGGGCGCATCAACTCGCGCCGACGCCGACGGCCCTGTTGACCAACCCGCCCTTGCGTGAGGTCCGGTCCGATACCCCGGCCGATGCGCCGCGGGTGTTGTGGATCATCTTCGACGAATTCGATCATCGATTGGTTTTCGAGGCCCGCCCGGACGGCATCGACCTGCCGACGGTTGATGCCATTGCCGCGCAGTCGTTCGTTGCTACGCAGGCCGTGCCCCCCGGATCGTTCACGTGGATTTCCGTGCCGGGTATGCTGGTTGGCGAGCGGATCAGCGCGTTGGGCCGCAGCCGACGATCGGCGGAATTAAGCGTAACGATGCCCAACGGCGAAGACCGCACATTCGCGGATATCGGATCGGTCTTCCAGGACGTTGCGTCCCGCGACCTGAATACGACCATCCTCAGCCATTGGGCGTTCCCGTTTTGCGATATGTTTCACAATCTTACGGCCAAGTGCTGGTGGCGGTCCGGGTGGGCGCTTGACGGCAACGATAGTGTCTTTGCCCGCATCCCGCGCATCTTCGACCGCGTGCTAACGAGCATTCCCTTGTTCGAGCGCGTGGTTTTCGGGGCGCCGCGGGACGGCTATCGAACCTGGCAAGACTACGTGGAGACCGTGAAGACCCTTAAATCCGATCTCGCGTCCGTTGCCAGCGATCCCGCCGTATCGTTTGTCTTTGCGCACATCAATGTCCCGCATGAGCCGTTTATCTATGACGCCGCGACGGATTCCTTTGCGGACGCGCCGGTACAGCGATCCGGCTATCTCGGCAACTTGGAACTCATGGACTTGATTCTAAAGGAGACGAAGGACCGGATGACGGCGGCCGCCGTTTGGGATAGCACCCATGTCATCATCACGTCGGATCATCCGTGGCGGGACAACACGCATGACGGTGTCGTCGATCGACATCGCGTTCCTCTATTGATCAAGCTCGCGGGGCAGCGACAGCGGCTCGTCTTCGACGACGAAATACAACTGACCGGTCTACGGCGGTTGGTGCGCGATTTGTTCGAGCGGCCCAACTATCGCCCGGAATGGATTCCTCAGGCCATGTCCGGCGCCGGCCCATAAGCAGGCCTCTGGCTAACCCGGCGCGCTCGTCGTGTCGCGATGCCTTTCTGGCGGTGCGGGCAGGACGATCAATGTCCGAAATAGTGCATGCCGCCGTCGACGGGGATCACCGCGCCGGTAATGTAGCGCGCGTGCGGCGAAGCGAGATAGGCGACCATCTTGGCGACGTCGGAGGGCTCGCCGAAATACCCGATCGGGATATTGGCGTCGATGAAGGCTTGGCGGGACTCCTCGGTCGGGTACATCCGCTCCATGATCTGCTCGCTCTTGATGCGGCCCGGCTGCACGCAGTTGATGGTCACCCCGTCCGGTGCGACCTCGCACGACAGGCCTTTCGACCACAGGTGCGTCGCGCCGATATAGGCGATGGCGGCGTTCAGCACCCGCGGCTCCAGCGATCCGCTGAGGTTGACGATCCGGCCCCACTTGCGCGCGCGCATGCCGGCAATCAGGGTGTGGGTCAGCCGGCGCGGGCCGTCGAAATTCAACGCGAACGAGGTGTCCCAGATTTCGTCCGTGCTGTCGGCAAGGGTCATCGGCGAGGATGCGCCGGCATTGTTGACCAGGATATCGACCGGGCCGAGGGCGTCGGCCTCCCGCGCCAGCGCGTCCACCGCGTCGCGGGACGTCAGGTCGGCCAGCAAAATGTGCGGCCGGGCGGCGCCCGTGGCCTCGATCCTGTCCGCCACACCGTTCAGCAGTTCAGCCCGGCGCGCGGTGATGATGACCCGGGCCCCTTCCTGGGCCAGGGTCTCGGCAATGACCGCGCCGATGCCCGTGCTGGCGCCCGTCACCAGGGCGGTCTTGTCGTTCAATTCCAGGTCCATCGGTCTCCCCTGTATCCGGTTGATGTCGCGCGTGAGGCGGGGCATGCGGCACGGAGCGCCGCAGGAACCGTCGCCGGTCCGCCATGGCGGCGGGCGATTTATGCTTTCAAAAAACTAACGGGAACACCATCTTACGCAAACGTTTGTTTATCTTTGGAGTTCACGGAAATGCCTTTCGACGCGCTCGACCTTAGCCGGGAAACGACGGCCCAGATGTTGGAAACGCAAGTTACCGACGCCCGGGCCTGGTTGGTCGGCAGCTTCGATCCGAAGACGACCATCGTTCCGTTGGACGCGGCGGCGCACAAGGAAATCGCGACGCTGGTCGAGCAGCTTCACGCGGAACCTCTGCCAGCGTTGCTGCGCGACCCGGCGCAGTTCGATCTGCCGGCGCTGCAAGGCGTGATGCGCAAGGTCGCGGAGAACCTGAACAACGGCATGGGCTTCTCGGTCGTCGATGCATTGCCGATGGACGACTACGACGAAGACGACATGAAAACCGTTTTCTGGATCGCCGGACAGTTCTTGGGCCGCACCGTCGCGCAGAAGTGGGACGGCACGATGATTTACGACGTCACCGACAGCGGCCAGAAGTTCGGCTACGGGGTGCGCGGCTCCTATACGAATGTGGAACTGGTGTTTCACACGGATAACGCCTTCGGGGTCGCACCGCCCGAGATCGTTGGGCTGTTGTGCAAGTACCCGGCGATCAGTGGCGGCACCAGCCGGTTTTGCTCGCTCTATTCGGTGCACAACAAGATGCTGGCGGAGCACCCCGCGCTCCTGCGGCGTTTGTACAAACCCATGCACTTCGACCGCCAAGCCGAACATGCGCCGGGCGCGCCGAAGACCACGTGGGCGCCGTTCTTCAGCTATGACGGCGACAAGTTGACGGCGCGCGCCAACGTTCAGTTGGTGCGCAAGGGCTATGCCGTCGCCGAGGCAGAGATGGAATCCGAACTCGCCGACGCCCTGGACGCGGTGGAGGAGGTCGGCAACCGGCCGGACCTGTGGCTGGAGCTGCCGATCGAGCGCGGCCACATGCAATACCTCAACAACGTGGAACTGGCGCACTACCGAAGCCACTTCGAAGATCACGACGACCCGGCCAAGAAACGCCATCTGTTCCGGACCTGGCATCGCGCATGGGGCCAACGTACCTACGATGGGTGATCTCGGTCCCGCGGGCCGGGATATCCCCGCAGGAGCGCCCGCGAATACCTGACCAGCGCCAGTACCGCCGCGATGTGCAACAGCAGGGTCGGGCGGGCGACCGGGTGCGCGTTAGATTTGATCGGCGATTTGAGCTATCTTGCGATTCGTCACCGGGTATGTGTTCCGCGCGGACGGCGCACGGCGTGATTGCCCAGAGTCCCGGTGCTAAAGGAGGAACCATTGCGTCCAAAATCTGGACTGCCAAAGCGGAAAGCACTGCGGCGTATGCCAGAGTTCGAGTACGGCTTCCGCGCAAATCCTTCGATCCGGAATCAACTCAGCCCCAGCATCGCCGAAAACGGCGGCACGCGCGGCGATATCTCGGCGGTGAGCTTTTTCGCGGGTTGCGGCGGGCTGGATTTGGGCGCCATGGGGGGATTTTCCTTCCACGGGCAATACTACGAATCCCAGCCGTTCAATGTTATCGCGGCGTACGACAACGATCCGAAGGCAGTCGAGGCGTATCGTTTGAACCTCACGGATCATGCGCATTTGGTCGATCTGACGGAGGCCGATATCGGCGCGTTACCCGCTGCCGACGTGCTGTTCGGCGGATTTCCGTGTCAGGACTTTTCCAGTTGCGGCCACAAGATGGGCTTCTCCGGCCCGCGTGGATTGCTCTACCAGAAAATGGTCGACTACATGCGCATTCACCGCCCCCTCGCTGTCGTGGGCGAGAACGTGCCTTTGTTAAAGGGCATGAAAGAGGGCGCCCTGCTCGAGCAGATCATTCGCGACCTCACGGATGTCGGGTATCGGGTCAAGTATTGGTATTTGAATTGCCCCGATTACGGACTGCCGGCGTCACGCAAGCGGATCTTCATCATCTGCATCCGCGACGACTTGCCCGGGTTCCCGGAGCCCCCTGCGCCGACCCACGTCATGCGGCCGCTGACCATTGACGAGGCCATCGACGATTTGATTCCCGTCGTCGACGAAACGGTGCCCAATCAGTCGCAGTATTTCGTCGCCACCAAGGCGACGGCCGGCGCCGGACAGGGCGATCAGGTCTCCGAACGCGGAAAAGTCGGGTATGCGGTCCGGGCCAATGCCAAGGCGAGGATTCACTTTCATTACGAGCTTGATCGCCGCCTGACGGTTCGCGAGCTTGCCCGTCTGCAATCGTTCCCTGACGAGTTTGTGTTTCCGTTCGCTGCCGGGCCGAATGTGATGCTGATCGGCAATGCGGTGCCGCCGATCGTTGGGCACGCGGTCACCAAGTCTCTCTATGCTTACCTCAAGGATCATGTGTCATCCGCGGATCATGTGGCGTGCGCGGTCTCCGCATGACCGATGCCGACGCAAAGTATCGGGAAATCCTGTTGGAACCGATACGCATATGCGCCGATTACCGCCCGGCATTTGGCACGGCGAACCGGAACCAGGAGATCTCATTGTCGGGGTTCCAGCAAATTTTCGCCGCCGATCCGCTTTATAGCTGGCTTGGATTGGACTCTCCTTTGATGTATTCGGCGCACAAAGCGGCGGGGGGCATGACGTCAATCTACCGGCAGATTGGCATCGGCTGCGAAAGACTGGTGCGCGCCGTCATTCAAGACACGTTGGGGCTGAACGACGAGGCCGTCCGGTGGGGTTACGATTCCGTACGTTCCGATGGCAAAAAACAGCACTTGGCCCTGGATGCGCGGATCGACCGAGACGATATCGCGAACGCCGAGGCCGTGGCGCGGCTTGACGATTGGCTGGTGCGCGCGAGCGGGCACATCGACCAGCACAGAGAAACGTCGGGCGCCGTTTTCGAGGTTCGCCAAGGCTACAAAAGTGCGGACGCAAAACGGCAAAACGCCGATCTTCGCTTCGGACTGGCCGCCTATGACGTGGGCTACCTTCCGGTCATTCTCGTGATCTCGACGCAGGTCAGCGCCGTGGTGATCGAGCGATACCGCCAAAACAAGTTGCTGGTATTGACGGGAAACCTTGGCGTCGCGGATACGCAGAGCACGTTCGCATTCTTCGACAACGTCGTGGGGTACTCATTGACGGGGTTCTTCGAACGCAACGCGGGCGCGATCCGCGCCGAGGTCACGGGAATCTTGGACAAACTCCTGTCCCCGACCTAGGCCGTTAAGCGCCGCGCACCGCCGCCGGTCGGGGCCGGGCGACGGACAACGTGCCCGGCGCCGTCCCGATGGTCGAGACCGCGGCGGCGGGCGCCGCCGCCGCGACGGAGAATACTTGCAGCGGGGCCGAGCGGCCGCGGACGCCGCAACTGCCCAGCGCGTCGAACTGCACGCCTTCGCCGGCGCTTGCGCCGCGCCGCGCCAGTCCGACCGTCGCCTCGCTCGCCAGAATGCGGGTGCGGTAGGTCTTGTTCTCTTCTTCGAGGCGCGCCGCCGCGTTCACCGTGTCGCCGTAGACCGTGTACGCCAGGCGGTCGTGGCCGCCGACCGAACCCGCCACCACCGGTCCGGTATGAATGCCGATGCGCGTGCGCAGCGTGTACTGGCCGTCGAACAGGGTGTCTTCGGTCAGGCGCTGGATCTCCATCGCTGCCGCGATCGCCCGCGATGCGTGGTCCTCGGTTTCGACCGGGACGTTGAACACCGCCATCATGGCGTCGCCGATGTAGTTCACGACCAAGCCGCCCTGGTCGTGGACCGGCGTCGAGATGCGCTCGAAATAGTCGTTCAGGATGTCCACCAACTGCACCGGCGTGATGCGCTCCGACAGGGTGGTGAAGCCCTCGATGTCGGTGAACATGACGGTCGCCAGGCGCAGCTCCCCCGGCAAGCGTCCGTCGCCGCCGTCCTTGCTGGACAGGATCGAGCGCACGATGGGTTCGCTGACGTACATCTCGAAGGTCCGCTTGATTCGCTCCTTCTCCGACAGCCCCGCCGCCATGGCGCTGAAATTTTGCGACAGCTCGCCGATTTCGTGATCGACGATCACCGGCGTCTCGATGTCGAAGTCGTCGTCCTGAATGCGCCCCACCGCCTCGATCAGGGACGCGGTCGGCAGGGTCAACAGCCGCGCCAGGAAATAAAAGGACAGCGATGCCGCCAGGATCGTGCCGCCGAGGTCCAGTAGAATAGCCTCGGACAGCGTGATCCCCTGGGCCGCGCGGAACGCGCTCAACACCGTCAGGTCGGCGACGATCAGCATGGCCGGCGGGATCGTCAGGCCGATGAACGCGACGCCCAGGATGACGCCCATCTTCGGGCCGGTCGCGGCGACCCGGACGTTGTGCGCCGTCGCCATGTGGCGCCGCAGATCGATGCCGAAATTCGACACCGCGAAGAATGCGTAGAACGAGAAGTAGACGGCGTAGGCGGCGGCGAACACCGCCAACACGATCCCAGCGTCGTCCATGGCCGCCGCGGGGAGCTGTTCGGGGACCAAGAACAGGCCGGAGTATGCGATGGCGCCGCTGTAGATCACGCCGAGCGCGGCCGCCCAGATCGCCGAATAGATCGGCAGCCTGACGATCCGGCGGTGCACCGTCGCCACCAACTCCGGCGCCGGCGCCTGGGTCTTTTCCAGCCGGCGGATGGGGGCAAACAAAAGCCAGCCGCCGACGGCGTTCAACGCCACCAGCGTGCCGACATTCAACAGCAGGGCCTGGGAAATGACGGCGACGTTCTGGGTGACGGCCAGATACGCGCCGGTGATGCCGAGATCCAAGACCGCGAGACCGCAAAGATGGAGGAGATATCGTTTGAACATGCGCCGCCCTTCCTGCGTCTTACGGCGCCGGGCCGGCGGCGGATCATACGTGGCTAATGGGCGTGCGTCCGTGGTGGACGCCCGGTTACGAGCGGCGTTTTTTCTTCGTTGGGGTCGGGGCCTTCTTCGCCACGTAGCGGTGGTCCTCGACGAGTTTGAGGAGGTCGAAGGAACTGATAATCCCGACGACCTTTTTCTCGTGGGTCACGATGACGTGGTGAATCTTGTTCTTGCGCATGATCCGCGCCGCGACGCTGACGTCGTTATAGGCCGGCACCACCGCGACGTCGCGGGTCATCACGCGGCTGACGGGGGTCGTGTCCTTGAGACGTTTGGCGAGATCGGTCGTCGTGATGATGCCGAGCGCTTCCATCTCGGGGCCGACGATCGGGACGGAATGGATTTTATTTTTCTCCATCATGTTGCGCAGATGCTCCACGGAGTGGTGGGGCTGGGCCGACACCACGCGCTTCGACATCAATTCTGCGATCTTCACCGTCATTTATTTCACTCCCGTTTTCACTCGGCCCGTACGACCGTACGCCGCCGAGTGCGAATACAGCAAAAGGGAGTCCCGGGGACAAGCAGGGAATTCAACTCCCTGGCGAAACAATGCCTAGGACAGATGCGTCTTGAAGAACGCGATGGTGCGATCCCACGCGATGTTCGCCTGTTTCTCGTTGTAGCGCGGCGTCGACGTGTTGTGGAAACCGTGCCGGGTGCCGGGATAGGTATGCATCTCGAAGGTTTTGCCGTTGGCCTCCAACGCGGCGGCATAGGCCGGCATCGCTTCATTGATGCGCGGATCGTCCTCGGCGTTTTGGATCATCAGAGGCGCCGTGATCTTCGGCACGTCCGCGGTCATCGCGGCACGCCCGTAAAACGGGACGCCGGCGCTGAGGTCGTCGCCCATCTCGACGGCGAACGCATTGACCACGCCGCCGCCGAAGCAGAAACCCGTCGCGCCGAGCTTGCCGGTCGACAGGGCATGGGATTTGACGAAGTTCGCCCCGTTCAGCAAATCGGTGAACAGCTGCTGCCGGTCGAGCGCGCGCTGCATGGCCTTGCCGTCCTCGTCGTTGCCGGGATAGCCGCCGACCGGCGACAGGCCGTCCGGCGCGAAGGCGAGGAAGCCCTCGATCGCGGCGCGGCGCGCCACATCCTCGATATACGGATTGAGGCCGCGGTTCTCGTGAATAACGACGACGGCCGGGAACGGACCGTCGCCCTGCGGCTTGACCAGATAGCCGCGCATTTCGCCCGAGGTGCCGCCCGGCGAGGCATAGGTTTCGTAGGTCGCCTTGATGCGCGGATCGGTGAACTTGACGATGGCCGCCTCGGCATAGCGCGGCAGCAACGCTTGCGCCATCGCAACCCCGCCGACGATGCCGAGCGCCGCGGCCCGGGACAGAAACGTCCGCCGGTCCATTTCGGTATGGCAGTACTCGTCATAGAGATCGAAAATCCTGGGATCGATCTCCTCGAAATCGGTTTGCGGCTCGGCTCGGATATCGTCTGGCATGGCTGGTTCCTCTCTGTTGACCTTTTCGGTGCAATGCAATTCTGCCGCCCATTGTGGCACAGGTGGCGACGTCGATCACTGCCACCGTCGATGCGGCGAAAGGGACTCGGCTCAGTAGGCGTACTTTACCGAGCAACCGTACGGTCGCGTCACGGCTTGTGCGACCTCGCGGCCTGCTGCCATGTCATCAAGGGCGAGGCGAACGTAATTGGTCGCACCGTCGAGGCTGCTTTTTCGCGACGACGGCTTGTCGTCGATTCCGCCCTTGTATTTGAGGGTGCCCTCGGCGTCGATGATGAACATCTGCGGCGTGGTCACGGCGTCGTACGATTTGCCCATCGTCCCCTTCGGATCGAGTACCAGGTGATCCGGTGCCGCGTCCGTCGCGTTGATGTTCTCGATCGCCTCGAGAGGCTTCAAATATCCCTGGGTTCCCGGCGCGGACGAAATCACCGAGACCCAAACCACGTCGTGATCGGTCTTGGACTCCCGCTGCAAGGACTGCATGTTGCCGCTGTCATAGTGCTTGCGAACGTACGGGCAGTCCTTGTTGGTCCATTCGAGGACCACGGTCTTGCCTTTCAGGTCACCGAGCGCGACGGTTTCACCGCTGGCGGTAACGCCGCTGAAGGACGGCGCCGGCGCGCCGATTTGCGGGTTGGCGTGGGCCACAGCGAGGGGCGTTATCGCGATCATCGACGCAACCGCGATCGATTTCATCGTTGTCGAAACAGTCATGGTATGGGCCTTTCATCTGAGGTCATGTCGTTGATGTCATCGTTGACGGCTCAAAACGGTCGACAGCGCGGTATCGACCATGTCCGGCGACAGAACCTGAGGAAGTATCTCAGGGGGCTGCCCATTGCCGGGAAACAAAACGTAAAGCGGAACACCCAACCGTCCGAAACGTTCAAGGAACCGGGTGATTCCATCATCCTTGTTGGTCCAGTCCCCTTTCATGTACACCACGCCGGACCGGGCGAGAAGGTCGTTGAACCGTTGCCCGCTCAGGGCAATGCGCTCATTGACCTTGCAGGTGATGCACCACGCCGCCGTCATATTGACGAATACCGGGTGACCGCCGTCCAGCAGTTCCTCCAGCCGCGCGTCACTGAAGGCTTCGGCCGACGGATGGGTCTCGGCCACCGGTGCGGCGGAAGGCGGCATGTTGCCGAGCCAGAGTAGCGTGCCGAGCGCACCGATCAGGGGCAGCGCGACAACGGCTGCGCGCACCGTCCGCAGCCAACCGGCGGCGGCCCGCAGGTCGGCAGGCCACGCCCATGCCGCAAACGCAAGCCCGATCAAGCCGAGCGTCACCAGGAAGGCGGCGTCCACACCGGCCTGCTGGCTCAACACCCAAACGAGCCAGGCAACGCTGATGTACATGGGAAACGCCAGGAACTGCTTGAACGCTACCATCCACGCGCCCGGCTTGGGGAGCCGCTGCGCCAAGCCCGGCATGACCGAAACCAGCAGATACGGCAATGCCAGTCCAAGGCCCAACGTGGCGAAAACCGCGAGGGTCGATGCCGCCGGTAAAACCAACGCCCCGCCGATGGCGGTCGCCATGAACGGTGCCGTGCACGGCGCCGCGACCACGGTGGCCAGCACGCCGGTCGAGAACGAGCCAAGGGTTCCGGTGCCAGGCGTGAAGCGGCCGCCCAGTGACGACAGGCGCCCACCGATCTCGAAGACGCCGGAGAAATTCAAGCCGACGGCCATCAGGGTATAGGCCAGCACCCCGACGATCACCGGATCTTGCAACTGGAAACCCCAGCCGATGGCCGCGCCGCCGGCACGAAGCGCCAGAAGCACCGCCGCCAACGCGAGGAAACTGACGATGACGCCCAGCGTGTAGGCGATGCCCAGGGTGGTGCGGACGTGCGCCGGCTCATCCTTGTGTGTCGCGAGGCCCATGGCCTTCACCGCCAAGACCGGAAAAACGCAGGGCATCAAGTTCAGCAAAAGACCACCCAAGAGCGCCAGCCCGATCAGGACCAAAAGCGGCTCGGCCGGTGCCGTGTCCACGGTCCCGCCGCTCGCCGCCGGGGCGTGCATTACCGCCGCATCGCCGACCACGAACGACTGGCTGGGCGCATCCTTCAAGAACAGCGTCACGACGCCCGAGAACGTGTTGCTCGGCGGAACGTCGCCGCGCGCCGCATCCAATGCGAGGCCCGCGTCGGTGATCGATAGGCGCTGCGCGGCGGCATGCGCGATAACGCCCCACGTATCGGGGAACAGAAACCCGTGTTCGATATTGGTGAAATCCGATGCCGGTCCGATCAGTTTGAGGGACACGTGCGTCTGATCGGTTTGCACCTCGACCGGCCAGGGGGACGGGATCGGTTGCGCATTCCGGGCCGCGGCGAAGAGCGCGGCGGCGCCGGGGTCGATCCGCGACGTTTCGGCGACGGGGACGTCGATGGCGAGCTGGCCGCTCACGGGGATGCAGATTTCCTCGCACACAAGGATTTCCGCCTCGGCGCGCAGCGGCAGGGGGCGGCCGACGGGCCAGTCGGCGGGGATCTCGAGATCGAAAAGAAGCGCGGTCTCGTCGGAATAGCCGAAATTCACCAGCGGCCCGTACTCGATCCGCTCCGGTGCGGGCCATTCTGATTGCACCGCGCTGACCCCTTCCGGCAGCGCCCAATCGATCACCGCGCCCTGTCCGGAATCGCCGGGGTTGCGCCAATAGGTATGCCAACCCGGCGCTATTTCCTTGTAAACCGCGATGGACACGGTTTCACCGGGGGCGACGGCCTGGTGCTCGGCGACGAAGCGCGCGGTGAGGTGTTCCGACACCAATTGATCGGCTTGCGCGTTCAAGCCGAACGTCAGGACAAAAAGGGATACGCCCAAAAAAGTCCGAAAAGACATTATTGCTCTGTTTTCGCTGACCCTTTTCACAACCGGTGCGAACCGGACTCGACGCTCACTGTTGAGTGTGCGCCCGGTGACCGCAAGTTACAAATCCGTGTGGTGCCCGACGGCCCGCAATCATCGCGTACGCGCGGCCTATCGTGGCCCGGTCCGTTGCGCGACCGGCACAATGGACCGGAGCGGGCCGCCGTTTTGGGATCGGCGTGCGCGCTTGCTCTTCGAAGGTGCGGTCAGCTCCCCGGCGTTAAGCAATCGACGAAAGACGCCGCCAAGTTGCGGAGCAGGGTGTTGTACATGTCCGGACCGGCCGGGATGTCGGCGCCCAGCGGGTCCAGGACGCCGGATTTCGCGGGCGTCCCTTCCGTGATCACCCCAACCAATTTCGGCTCGAACTGCGGCTCGGAAAACACGCAGGCAGCGTCGAGCGACGTGACCCGCTCGCGGATTTCGCTCACCCGCGCCGCCCCCGGCATGACTTCGGGGCTGACGGTGATCGAGCCGACGGCCTCGAGGCCGAAGCGTTCTTCGAAATAGCGGTAGGCGTCGTGAAAGACGATGAAGCCGCGGTCTTTGACCGGGGCGACGGTGGCGGCGACTTCCTTGGTCATGGCGTCGATGGCGGCGGTCGCGGCCTGCGCGTTGTCGCGGTAGGCGGCGGCGTGATGGGGATCGGCTTCGCTCAGCGCCATCTGGATGTCGCGCACGATGGCCTTGGCGTTCATCGGATCGAGCCAGATATGGGCGTCGACTTCGCCGTGGGCGTGACCGTGGTGACCGTCATGGCCATGCCCGTGACCATGGTGATCTGCGTCCGGTTCCTGCGCGATGGGCTCAATATCCGCACGCGCGAGGTCTTTAAAGAAGTGCTCGCTGGCTTCGAATTCGAACGGCATGTGCTCGGTGAAGAACGTGTATTTGCCGGCTTTCTTGATTTCTACCGTGAATACCGTCATGTCCTTCGATTGATCGAAATTAAGGGTATAGGCTTTGTCCTGAGCGACCAGCACGTCGTTATGGTTTTTGGCGTCCGAATGACTGTCCTCCAGCGCGTGTTCCGCTTTCTCTTCTGACGCCTCGATATCGCCGGATTCGAGAATAACCATCTTCATCGCGGGGTCGGCATAGTTTCCGTCCACTTTTGCGAACGACCATTTGTAAGTGCCGACGGCGAGGTCAAAAACGCCGGCCCATTCAAACGCATGTTCGCCATGCCCATGACCGTGATCATGCGCGTCGTGCTTGTGCTCGGCATGGTCATGCTTGTGCTCGGCATGGTCATGCTTGTGTTCATCGTGCTTGTGTTCGGCATGATCGTGCTTGTGCTCGGCATGGTCATGCTTGTGTTCGTCGTGCTTGTGCTCGGCGTGGCCGTGACCGTGTTCGTCTTTCTTCTCGGCGTGGTCATGTCCGTGCCCGTGGTCATGCTCGTCGTGGCCGTGTGCGCCGTGATCGTGATCGTGGGCGTCGAAGGTGGCACCCTCGCGGAAGCTCAGCGTGCGCACACCCGGGGTTTCGATGAGTTTCACCACCTTGGCGTCCCCCGCCACGGTCTCCAGCGGTTTGGTCAGAAACGTCTCGATGCCTTCGCCGACCCAGATCACCACATCGGCGTCGGACAGCGCGCGCGCATCGGACGGCTTCATCGCATAGGTGTGCGGCGAGGCGGCGCCCTTCATCAGCAGCGTCGGTTCGCCGACACCCTTCATGACCGCAGCGGCCAACGAATGAACCGGCTTGATCGACGCCACGACCTTGATCTCGTGGGCGGCGGCGGGGGCCGCGCCGGCCATGATAAGGGCGGCGGACAACAGGGCGGTACGGGGCAACGCTTTGGGCATGGAACTCTCCGAGCATATGGGGGTGTTATAGTATAACGTCTCTTGTGTTACGGTATAACGTTTGACATAACGGCGATCAAGCCTCTGCGGTGGCCTTTTTGTGTGAAGGATTGGTAACCTGACGTCCGTGAACCCGTTGATTTCCATGACGGCGGCCGGCATCCAACGCGAGGGTCGATGGCTTGTCCGCGACGTCACCTTGAGCGTTGCGCCGGGCGAGATCGTGACCCTGATCGGTCCCAATGGGTCCGGGAAATCCACAACGGTCAAGTTGGCGCTCGGCCTGCTCAAGCCGGACGAGGGCGCCAGCACCCGCCGGGTGCCGCTCACCATCGGCTACGTGCCGCAAAAAGTCAGCATTGATTGGACGCTGCCGCTGTCGGTCAGCCGTTTCATGCATCTGACCCGCAAGCAAGACAAAGCCGCGGTTGCCGCGGCGATGGAAAAGACAGGCGTTGAACACCTGAAAGATGCCGAAGTCCGCACCCTGTCCGGTGGCGAGTTCCAACGTGTCATGTTGGCCCGGGCGATTGCCAGCAAGCCGGACCTTTTGGTCCTCGACGAGCCGGTGCAGGGCGTCGATTTCAGCGGCGAAATTGCGATGTACGATTTGATCTCCTCGGTACGCGACGATCTCGGTTGCGGCATTTTGCTGGTCTCTCACGACCTACATGTGGTGATGGCGGCAACCGACCGGGTGCTGTGCCTCAATGGTCATGTGTGTTGCCAAGGCTCGCCGGTCGAGGTGGCGTCGAGCGAGCCGTACCGGGCCCTGTTCGGCGCGCGCGCCGCGGCGTCGCTGGCGGTGTACGAGCATCAACACGATCATACGCATTTGCCGGACGGGCGCGTCGCCCATGCCGACGGTACGATTACCGAGCATTGTCATCCGGATGATGGCCACCATCACTACGACAATGACCCGGAACCCACGCAACCGGCCCCGACCGACGAAGAGGAGGTCGCGTCCAATGCTCGATGATTTCTTCACCCGGGCTTTGATCGCCGGGATCGGTGTCGCCATCGTCGCCGGGCCGCTCGGCTGCTTCATCGTCTGGCGCAGGTTGGCGTATTTCGGCGACACCCTGGCGCACGCGGCGTTGCTCGGCGTGGCGCTCGCCTTGTTGTTGGAGATGAATTACACCCTCGCGGTGTTCCTGGTATCGGCGGCGGTATCGTTGTCGTTAGTGTTGCTGAAACACCGGGTCAGTCTTTCCGGCGACTCGTTGCTCGGTCTGATGGCGCACTCGACCTTAGCTCTTGGTTTGGTCGTCCTGGCGTTCATGACCTGGGTGCGGATCGACCTGATGGGCTTTCTGTTCGGCGACATTTTGGCGGTCTCCAAGTTCGACATCGCCGTGATATATGTGGGCGGGGCGTTGGTTCTGGCGGGACTGGCGGCGATCTGGCGGCCGTTATTCGCGGCGACCGTGAACCCGGAACTCGCCGCCGCCGAGGGCATGAACCCGGAGCGCGCCAACATCATCTTCATGCTGTTGATGGCTGGCGTGATCGCCATCGCCATGAAGATCGTCGGCGTGTTGCTGATCACGGCGCTTCTGATTATCCCGACGGCCGCCGCGCGACGCTTCGCGACGGGCCCCGAGCAGATGGCGCTGCTGGCGGCGGTCCTCGGTTCGGTATCGGTAACCGGTGGACTTTATGGGTCGTTGGCCTGGGATACGCCATCTGGCCCGAGTATTGTGGTCGCGGCGGCGATCTTGTTCTTGCTCAGCATGTCGCCGCTTGCCAATTTGGTTCGTCGGCGCGCACAACCGAGCGCAGCGGAGAGAGGTTAAGGCCATGCACGCACACAGCCACGACCATCCCGATCTGACAAAAAACCAGTCCCTGGTGATGAAGGCATTGAGCAGCGCTGACGGGCCGCTCAGCGCGTACAGCATCTTGGACCAGTTGCGCGATCAGGGCTTGCGCGCCCCGCTGCAGGTCTACCGCGCGCTCGAAAAGCTGGTGGAGTTCGGGCTCGTGCATCGGTTGGAAAGCCTCAATGCGTTCGTCGCCTGCTCGCAACCCGATTGCGACGCGCATCCGACCATCGCGTTCACGATCTGCGAAGACTGCGGCCACGTCACCGAGATCTCAGACGACACCCTGGCCAAGCGCCTCGGCGTCGTCGCCAAAAGCGGCGATTTTCAGCTCAGCAAATCCGTGGTGGAACTGCGCGGCACCTGCGCCGACTGCCGGGTAGGCTAGGCTTGACGTTTTCCTTCTCCCGGGGGGAGAAGGAACGCTCGGTTCCATGACACCGTTTTCACGGAGATGACGGTGGGCTGTTGCTTAGCCCCTCCCCCGAATGACATGCACCACCCGGCCCAGAAGGGCGTCCGGCGCGACCGGTTGCAAATCGACCCGGGGCGCGGATTGCACGCCGTCGCCGGCGACCTGGAATCGGCCGTCGGCAAGGGGATCGGCGAGGCGTTTGATCATGGTCCGGCCGGAACGGTCGCGGTACACGGCGACGTCGCCCGGCCGGGGCGGACGGCCCGGGCGATAGCGGCGGAGCACCACGTAATCGCCCGGGGATATCGTCGGAGACATGCTTCGGCCTTCCACCCGCAGAAGACCGAAGCCGAAGAGAAAGGGCAAAATGCCCCGAGACGTCTGTGGCCGTTAGACCGGACGGACGACGGCCAGGCCCGGCGGGTACGGCGCTTCGCGGCGCTCGGTGGCGACATCTTTGGTCTGCCAGAACATCTCGGCGAACTGGTTGACCTTCTCGACCAGATCCTCGGCCGCGGCGCGGTCGACGGTCTGCTTGCATTTGCCGCCGGCCATCATGATTTCATGCACCAGCGTGTGAACGCCCGGATGCGCTTCGATTTGCGGCGCTTTGAAATAGTCGCCCCAGATCACGCGGACTTCGTCTTTGACCTTGGACGCTTCGAGCTCCTTGATCGCGACGCAGCGCGCGATGGTGTTGTCGCGGTCCAGGCCGGGCTCTTTTTCCGCGGCTTCGTTCATGATGTCGATCATGCGCACCACGGAAAGGGCGGCGATCAGCGCGGTCGACGGATCGTAAATTTTGCAAGGAATATCGCAGTGCGCATCGGCGGACTCGAAACCGATCAGGCTGTCGGCGGCGCTTGTGATTTTGTGGAGCATGTTTTCCTGTCCTCAATGTGGGTTGCGGGTTGGGCGCAAATCCGCGCCACCTATAGTTTGCGCACGCATGGGCCTCGGTTCAAGTTCGGATGTGCGCAATGTGACGCCGCGGGACCGCGCTTCGGGCGTATTTATTAGGGGGGTATGATCTAGATCAATGTTGCCGCCGCCCGGGCCCGATTTACTCGGCGGTGAGGTGAACAACGTGTGGAGGGGTCCGATGCGGACGCAACCATGGGGTGTCGCGGTTCACCGGGTTAACGATTGTGTGCTGCGTGTCACCCGATGGGCCGTCTTGGCCGTCGGGTTGACCGCGGGCAGCTTTCCGGCGGTTCTGGCCGCCGACGAACCGCAACCCACTTTTGTCTTGAACGATGTCGTCGCCGGCTCGATCGCGGATGCGCCGGTCGACATGGGCGCGGCGCTGCTGGCGACGTTGCTGCGGATGCGCGGCGCGACCGATCCGGCGGCGACGGACCCGGTGACCTTCGACGAACAGCCGGCGAAGGCTCTGGTCGAGCCGCTGTTCCGCTACGAAGGGTTCGACGTCCAGACCATCCGCATCAGCCGCGTCGCGCCGCATACGCTCGGGCTGTATGGGCGGCGGTTGTTCGGCGCGTTCGAGTTCGTCGATCCGGCCGGACGCCGGGCGCTCACCGGGTACGGCATGGAATACGAACTCACCGACGACGGCATCCGCGTGACCGAGGCGGCGCTGCGCCCGTTCGCCGAACTGACGCCGGACGTGCGGTTTTATGTGTTGCCGGGGGCGGCGTTCGCCGCGCGCGTGGGTAAAGGTTTCGATTCCCACCTGATCTTGATCTCGTACCTGGCCGAACACGGATTGTCGCTCGGCGATCTGCGCGCCAACCGTGCGGAAGCGGACTACGCCGTGGTGGCGATCAGCATGGACCGGTTGCCGTTCGGTTCCACCTTGCGGCTGCAGTTTTCGGACGGCGAGAAGGTGTTCGACACCGGCACCGCCGTCGATATCGATTTCATGGGCTGGATGATGACCGCGGTCCGCGCCGAGATGGACCTGAGCAAAAACTCGCCCCTCGTCATCGACGCGCTGTTCGCCGAGGGCGGCGCGGTGTCGAAGCAACGCCGAACCGAGCGCAGCGTGATGCGCTTCGTCGCGAAGGAGGATTGAGCGATGGGCATGCGAAAACCGAATACCCCGACCCACCCGGTGCGCACGATGCTGGCGGCCGCGGCCGTGACGCTGGGTATGCTGACGCCGCTCGCCGCGGGTGCGCAGGGGTTTCATGCGCCGCACGGCCCGGTAAGCCCGCCGCCTCCGCCGCCCCCGCCGCCGCCGATTATCGCGCCGCCGCCCTTGCCGGTCTCGCCACCGCCCAATCTGCCGACGGAATATACGGGGCCGCGACGGCTCATCATCGCCCCAGCGCCGGCGCCGCAATGGCAGACACCGTATACGTACCACATCACCGAAGGACCGATTTACAACTTCGAAGAACAAGCGAAGGAGAAGTTCCCGGACTCCGACTGGCCGACCGGGGAGTATAGGCTGTATTTGGAACAGCAGGTTGCTGAATGGATCGCCAAGATGGAAAGTGATTTGTTCCCCGACTGGGCCGGAGACGTGATGCAAATCAGCATCTATGGGGAAAATACCATCGGCGGCAGGAGCTTCGACGGCGGCAAGGCGCGCTATCGGGTCCGCATCGGCGGGCCGGCGGGCACTGTCGCGTTCGACATCGATCCCGCCAACCCAGGGGGCGCGATCGAGGCCAACATGGGCAAGATTCGACAGGTCGCGCAGGCGAACGGCACGTACTACCGCGACCAAGTGCAGAAATGGGAAACCCGGGTCGATACCCTCGAAACCCGGGCGGAAGGCGGCGGGTACGTCGCCGACTGGGAAATGCCGGAGGCCGAACGTCGGCTCAAGGAATACAAGGACATTCTGGGCACGTATTCGGGCACTTTCGCAAAGGTGGAGCCGCAAACCGATGCCGGCGGCGGCGGCACGCCAGGGGGCGGCCCGGATACGGCGCTTGGACCGGACACGCCGGCCGACATGCCGACCACCAAGGCGGAGCCGAATGTTGAAGGTCCGGTGACGCCGAAGGACTCCGTGCTCGCCGATTACACCATTGGCGGCGGCGACGACGTGGCCATCGATCTGCCCGGGGTCGAGCCGCGGGACCCGAGCGGCGACACCCCCATGGGCGATCTGATCCCCGGGACCGGCGATTTCGGCGGTGGCGAGGTTCTGGTCGTGGATGACGTCCAAATAAGCGACACGATGATCGACTTCCTGGAGCAGAACCCGGACGTCACGGGGCCATCGACGGCCGAGCTGAATGACCGGCGCAATCAATGGTATCAAAGCGACAAATACCGAGAGATTAACCAACCGGGTTTGTTGGATGCGTACGCCACGCCGGTCGCCACGTCGCTGATTGGCACCGTGGCGTCGGGGCCGACGGCGGTCATCTCGGCGGGAACGGCGTTCGGGCAAACCTACGATCACGCCAAGGAAAATGGCCTGGGGCCCTATCAGGCGGTCGTCGCCGGGTTGATCCATGGCCTCGCCGACGGCGCCGAATCGGTGGCCGTGAACAACGTGGTCGGCAAGGTCGCCGGCAAGGTCGGCGGGCTCGCCAAGGGGCTGAGCGGCACCGAAGCGACAACGGTCGCGGTGGGCCATACGACCAGTTTCGGGGTCGGTGTCTCCGGCGCCAAGGTCACCGGCAATGTCGGCAAGGCGCTGGTCAACAAGATGATCGCCAACAACGAACGGCGCCGAATCATTGCCGAGCAGGGTGGCTCGTCCAGGGGCAAGACGATCCATTACGCTGGCATGGGGGCCGGATTCGGCCAGCAGCATTGGTACTGAACGGCATAGCGGACATTTCGCGCGGGCATGGCAAAACTCTGCCGTTACAATGCCTTACCGGGTATTGCCAAGGCGCGTGTGATCGCTTATGTTGCTACTACTAGGGGTGCAATAAGGATTCGATCAGCAATGACCGGGTTTAGATGTTTCGTAATGGCTGCGGCCATTGCGCTGGTGGTCGCGCCAAGCGGGGCTTGGGCTCAGCACGCGGACGAGACCACAAATCAATCCACGACCGAGATTACCGAGGCGCAAACCAACGCCGCGATCACCTATTCGACGGTGACCTTGGTGTCGCAGCGGATCGGCGACTTTTTGGTGCAGGCGAACCCTTTGAGCGCGCGGCCGCAATCGTCCTCCGTCGACTACATCACGGGCCTTGCCGCCGGTGACGAGATGCAGGGGATTTCGCTGTGGACCAACGCCTCGTATTCGACGCTCGAGAACGACCACGCACCGACCGCCTATGACGGCGACGTCACCGCGGTGTCGATCGGCGGCGATATGCGGCTCAGCGATCAACTCATGTTGGGACTGTCGCTCGGCTACGACGTGACCGATATGGAGACCGATGCCAACAGCGGCAATTCGGATACGGACGGCTTCAGCATTTCGCCCTACATCGCGTATGCGATCACCCCGGAACACAGCATCGACGTGATGCTGGGCTATGCCCGCTCGCGCACCGATCAGGTGCGGTTCCAAACCGGCACGCGCATCACCGGTGACAGCGATACCACGCGGCGTTTCATCTCCGCCAACTACAATTACAGCCGCTGGGTGGGTCTGTGGAATCTCGGCGCCAACGCCGGCTACGTGTGGTCGCGCAGCAAACGCGAGACCTTCACCGAAAGCGATAATACCGTGAACCGGGGCACGACCACGATCAACGGCCAGTTCCGGCTCGGCGTCAAAGCCGCCTATTGGCTTGACGGCATCATGCCCTATGCCTCGCTGACATACGAGGAAGACATCATCTACGCCAGAACCGAGGTCGGCGCCGGCCAGGAGCAATTCGCCAACGACGCCAACGGTTTCAGCATCGCGCTGGGTGCCAACATCTTCGGCGACGGGCCGCTGTCCGGTGGGTTCCAGGTTTCCACTGTCCGCTCCCGTAAGGACGTGGAAAGCCACACGGTTTCGGCGAATCTGCGCTATTCCTTCTGAGGCCACGTTTGCCGGGCCGCACCGCGCGCGGGGACTGTACGCTCTTTCAATTTCGATGGCTTGATCCGGCGCGAACGTGCGCCGCGGTTTTTGTCTGCATCTTGATGGCGTCGTGCGCCACGCCCGACCGTGTGCCGGCGGCGCTTGAGCGCATGCAAACGTTGGGCTGGTCGCCGCGCGCGATCGATGCGGGCGGGTTGCGGCTGTTCGCGCTGATCTCGCCCCAGGCAGCGCCGGCCGAGACCTTGACCGTGTTCATCGAAGGCGACGGGTATGCCTGGCGGACGCGCACCGTGATCTCCCGCGATCCGACCCCGCGGGCTCCGGTCATGCTCGACGTGGCGGTGCTGGAGGCGGGGCCGGCGGCGTATCTGGCGCGGCCCTGCCAATACCCGGACCACCTGGGCTCTGCGGCGGCACCGTGTCCGTCCGCGCTTTGGACCGATGCGCGGTACGGCGACGATGCGGTGCGCGCACTTGATATCGCGCTCGACCGGCTCAAGGCCGAGACCGGCGCGGCGCGGCTGACGTTGGTCGGCTATTCGGGCGGCGGGGCGCTCGCGGTTTTGCTCGCCGCAGACCGGCGGGACGTCACCAGGATCGTCACGTTGGGCGCGGTGCTGGACCATGCCGCCTGGACCGCGCACCACGGTGTTTCGCCGCTCGCGCGGTCACGCAACCCGGTCGATGTCGCGGCGCGCACCGCGGGCGTGCCGCAACTGCATGTTTGGGGTGGCGACGACAAGATCGTTCCGGCGGCGACCGCACGGCGTTTTCGCGATGCGCTGCCGGTGGGGGCGGCGGCGCGGTTCGTGGTCTTGCCCGGTGTCGATCACGATTGTTGTTGGGCCGAAGCGTGGCCGACGCTGCGCGGCGGATAGGTGTTCAGAACGTGAAGGCGGCGGGCTTCGGCGGGACGTGGACGAAGTTTGGGTCGGCGAGCGTATAGGCGCTGAGGATATGGGTGATGCGGCCGTCTTGCTGCAACGGCAGATCGACGCCGCAGATGGTCCGGTAGCCGCGGCCCTGTGGCGCCAGGCTGCCGCTGACGTAGCCGATCGCCCGGTCTTGGATCAGCCGCTCAAGGAACGGTGCTTCGTAGTTGTGCCAGACGTCTTGCACGGCGGGCAGGTCGCTGATGAACTTGCCGGTGTAGTCGGCGCCCCACCACTCGGTGATCGCCGTCCCCCAGAGCGTCCAGCGCAGATCGAACGGTTCGTCGTGGATTTCGGCCAGCGAGATTTGGCCCCACCAGCCCTCGAAGTCCATCAGGTCGAAGTCGCGCCACGCCGGAAAGCTGCGCGCACCCCGCCATTTGCTGCGCCACAGCGACACGAACCCGGCCATCGGACCAAAGGCGCTGTCCGGGGTGATCAGCGGAAATCCGCGATAGATCCAGGGTGACGGCGGAACGGGATCGGCAAGCAGAACGGCGGCGTCGAAATACATACCCGACCACTTATCATGGCGGTTTCAAGCGAACGATTGTGACAAACCAGCGGACCATTGTGGCAAACCACATGGAAAAAGTGCGGCCCCGCACACCGCTCGGTTGTGGTCAGAGCGGCGGCAGCCTGGGCGCGCGCTCGACGGCGCTGTCGCTCACCCGCCGCGGTTGAGGTCGAACTTCTCCGGCAGGGTTTCTGCCAACGTTCCCGCCGCGTCGCTGAGGCCCTTGAGCGCCGCTTGCCGCATCTTCTTGCCGAACCGCGACGACAGGCCCGAGACCACCAACGCGCCCACCAACTGCGCATCGCGGGTGAACACCGGCGCCGAGACCGAGGCCGTGAACGGCTCGCGCCCTTCGTCGATCAGATAGCCGTCTTCGCGGATCTGCCTGAAATCCGATCCCTTGGCGCCGGAGAACGCCAGCAGCACCCGGCCGACCACGCCGTCGGACAGCGGCAAGCGGCTGCCTTCTTCGACCACGTGGCGGATACGGTGTTCGGAATTCTCCCGGAACAGGCAAACCCGCGCGTCGCCGTCGAGCACGTAGAACGAGGCGCTTTCGCCGGTGCTGTCGCGCAGCGCGGCCAGCAACGGGCGGATGATGCCCTCCAGATCGAATTGCAGCCGGTAGATCCGCGCCAGACCGTCGATCTGCGGGCCGAGCAGATACACCGCCCGCGCATCGCGCCTGAGATACCCGCGCCCCTCCAGGGTCGCGCACAGCCGCACCACGGTGCTGATGTTGATGCCGGTCGCCTCGGCGATCGCGGTCACAGTCAGCCCGTCCGGATGATCGACGAACAGATCGAGGATATCGAGGGCCTTGACGACGGTGCCGGAGGTGCGGGGTGCCATGTGCGGTTCCGGGAATGGTTGCAGCGATGCTTCCTGTATACACCGGACGCCGCCGCGGCACAGTCTTTTAGGTTTTTCCGGCGTTGCGCGGCGCGGGTGATAGTTGCCACTATTAAAAACATAGTTTATATATGGCAATCAACTTTCCGACCGATAAGCGCCTCCACGAAGCCGGAAACAGGGACACAGCACAGACGATGAGCGGCAGATTTTCACAATCTTTGACCGACTGCATTCTCTCCACCTTGGATGTGACGCCGAGCGGCGCGACCATCACCGGCCTGACATTGCACCGGCTCGATATGCCGCTGACCGTGCCATACAAGCTGTCGTACCGGACGTTCACCAACTTCGAGCCGTACGTTGTCGAAGTGACCCTATCGAACGGGCGCACCGCGATCAGCGACGGGCATATCTCGCCGGGCTCCAGCGCCGAGACCCGCGACGGCGGCTGGGCGTTTTGCCTGGATATGTTCGACCTCATCATCGGCCAGACCACGGCGGAAGCGTTCGAGCGCATCGCCAAGTGGGCGCCGGAAAGCAAAGTCGCGGCGTCGGCCATGATCACGGCATTGGAACTGGCCGAAGGCTCGGCGCTGACCGACATCGACCGGGCGTATCGGTTGCCGCTGCTGGCGCCGGTCAACGGGGCGACCCGGGACGAGTTGGAGCCGGAGCTGAACGGCAAGATCGAGGCCGGGTTCAAGACCTTCAAGATCAAGGTCGGCCAGGACGTGGACGCGGATCTGGCACGGGTCGCCACCATCCAAGCGGTGGTCGGCGACCGGGCGACGCTCCGGATCGACGCCAACCGGGCGTATTCCAAGGACGATGGCTGCCGCTTCGCGTCGGCCATCGACCCGACCGGGATCGAGCTGTTCGAGCAGCCGTGCGAGGCCGATCTGTGGGACGACAACGCCGCCGTCGCCAAGGCGTCCAACGTGCCGCTGATGCTGGACGAGCCGATCTGCGGCCTCGCCGATATCGAGCGCGCGGCCAATATCGACGGCGTCGGGCTCTGCAAGTTGAAGCTGAAGCGCTTTGTCAGCCTGGGGCACTTGGCCCGCGGGCTCAACCTGGTGCGCGAGCTCGGCATGGAACCGGTGCTGGGCGACGGTTTGGGGAGCGAGATCACCAGCTGGCTGGAGGCCTGCGTCGCCACCAAGACGATCAAGAACGCCGGCGAGTTCAACGGCTTCCTGAAGCCCCGCGACCGCCTGTTCGAAACGGAACTGGCGTTTGATCGGGGCGACATCGTGCTGCCCGCCGGCTACGCGCCGGCGATCGACCGCGCCAAGCTGGATGCCTACACCGCCGCCGAGCATGCGGTCTCGGCCTAAGACATTTGCAAACGTAAACGAGGAAACGACCCAATGGCCCACGAAGAGATGCTCGCCGAACTGGATGCGCGGCGCGAAAAGGCCGCCGCCATGGGCGGCCCGGAGAAGCTCGCGAAACGTAAGGAAAGCGGCGAACTGAACGCGCAGGAACGGCTGGATGCGCTGGTCGACACCGACAGCTTCATCGAGACCGGGCTGCTCGGCGCGTCCGGCATGTTCAAGGACGACGAGGCCAAGACGCCGCGCGACGGCAAGCTGACCGGGTTCGCCAAAATCGACGGCCGCGATGTCGGCGTCGTGGTCAACGACTTCACCACCAAGGGCGCATCGACCAGCTCCACCAACTCGAAAAAGATGGGCCACGTGCGCAAGGTGGCGCAGGCCAAGGGCATGCCGTTCGTGCACGTCGGCGAATCCACCGGCGCGCGGCTGCCGGACGCCATGGGCTCGCGCGGGATGGGCTTGCTGCTGGGCAACGACACCACCCAGTTCCGCCGCACCCGCGACAACCCGTGGGCGGCGGCGGCGGTCGGCACGTCGTTCGGCTCGTCGGCGTGGCTGTGCTGCATTTCCGATTTCGCGGTGATGCGCAAAGGCTCGATCATGTCGGTCTCCAGCCCGCGGCTGGTGTCCATGGCGATCGGCGAGAAGGTGGACCTGGAGGAACTGGGCGGCTGGCGCATCCATGCCCAGCACACCGGCCTGATCGACCGCTTCACCGACACCGACGAAGAGGCGATGCAAGAGATCCGCGCCTTCCTCAGCTACATGCCGGACCACAACATGGAACTGCCGCCGGAAGTCACCCCGGCCGACGATGCGGATCAAGAGCAGGACGGCATTCTGGGTATCCTGCCGGAGAAGCGCACCCAGGTGTACGACATGCGCAAGATCATCAAGATCTTCGCCGACAAGGACAGCGTGTTCGAGTTGAAGCCCCGGTTCGGCAAGCCCGCGGTGGTGGCGTTGGCGCGATTGGGCGGCAAGTCCATCGGCATCATCGCCAACAACCCGATGGTCGGCGGCGGTGCGCTGTCGGCGGAGGCCTGCCGCAAGATCATCGATTTTCAAGTGCTGTGCGACAGCTTCAACATCCCGATCGTGCGCTTCATGGACACGCCCGGGTTCGTGGTCGGCACCGATGCCGAGCGCAAGGGCGCGCCCGGCTGGATCATGAACTTCATGAACGCGACCTGTCTGGTCACGGTGCCGAGCGTCACCATCATCTGCCGCAAGGCCTACGGCCGTGCCTATGTCGCCATGGGCGGCGGGCAGCACAACGACGAGATGATCGCCTGGCCGACCGCCGAGGTCAGCTTCATGGACCCGGTGTTCGCGACCAACATCGTGCACGGCCTGTCGCCGGGCGACGAGGGTTTCGACGAGGCGCTGGCGCACATCCAAAAAGACATCGAGGTGTGGGACATGGCGTCGATCTATTCCCTGCAGAACGTCATCAAGCCGCAGGAGACCCGGAACTACGTGATGCGGATGCTGGACGTCTACCGCAAGCGCAAGGGCGGCGGCGTCGGCGAGCATCTGATGAAAAACTGGCCGACCAGTTACTGAGCCGGGCGATGTCGACGATCCAAATCTTCGAACAGGTCCGCGCCGCCGGACGAGGCGCGTTGGACGAACGCACCGGCAAGCGATTGCTGGCCGAATTCGGTATCCCTGTGCCGAAAACGGCGATGGTGCAGCCGGGCGACGTGGCGGCGGCGGCGGACCTGACCCCGCCCTTGGCGCTCAAGGTCATGTCGCCGGAGATCCTGCACAAAAGTGACGCGGGCGGTGTCGCGCTCAGGCTCGGTGGCGTCGACGACGTGGAAACCGCGGTCGCCGAGATGGCCGCGAAGCCCGCCATCGCCAAAGCCAAGGTGGACGGCTATCTGGTCGAGGAGATGGCCGCCCCCGGCACCGAGGTGGTGATCGGCGGCGTCAACGATCCGCAGTTCGGACCGCTGGTGATGGTCGGGCTCGGCGGGATCTTCGTCGAGGTGTTGAAGGATGTGGCGTTCCGCATTTGCCCGATCACCGACCACGACGCGCGCGAGATGCTGGCGTCCTTGAAGGGCAAGCCGATCCTGGACGGGGTGCGCGGCGAGGCCGGTGTCGATCAGGATGCGCTGGTGGATATTCTGCTGAAGGTCGGCGGCGCCGACGGGTTGTTGATGACCCATGCCGCCGATATCGCCGAACTGGACATCAATCCGATCATCGCCGGGGCCGACGGGGCGGTTGCGGTGGACGCGCGGGTGTTGTTGACCGACGGGGCAGGGGATGCCGCCGCCGACGACACCGTAAGACCGCGACAGGATATGAGCATCGTCGACCGCTTCACGCCGCTGTTCGCACCCGACGCCGTCGCCGTAGTCGGTGCGTCCAGCAGCCAGACCACCATCGCCAACACCTTCATCCGCCGGATGCGGGATTTCGGTTACGCGGGCAACCTCTATCCGATCCACCCCAAGGCCGACGAGATCGAGGGCTTCGCCTGCTATCCCAGCTTGGCGGAGACGCCGACACCGGTGGATTACGCCTACGTCGCCATCGGCGCGGATCGGATCCCCGATTTGCTGCAAGGCGCGGGCGGCAACCTCAAGTTCGCGCAAGTTATCTCCAGCGGTTTCGGCGAGATCGAGGGCGGCGAGGATCTGGAACACACCCTGGTCGCCAAGGCACACGCCGGCGGGTGCCGGGTCCTGGGGCCGAATTGCTTAGGGATGTATTCGCCGCGCGGCGGGGTCACGTTCCCGGTCGGTGCGCCGACGGAAACCGGCGTGGTGGGCGTGATCTCCCAGAGCGGCGGCCTCGGCACCGATATCTGCAAGCGCGGGCAATGGCGCGGGCTCCGCTTCAGCGGGCTGGTGACCGTCGGCAACAGCGCCGATCTCGGCCCGGCGGATTTGCTGGAATTCTATTTCGCCGACGATCAGACCAAGGTGGTGGGGCTGTATATAGAAGACGTGAAGGACGGGCGGCGGTTTTTCGATCTGCTCCGGTCCGACGCCGCGACCAAGCCGGTGGTGATCCTGCGCGGCGGGCGGTCCGATCAGGGGCGCATCGCCGCCGCGTCGCACACCGGTGCCTTGGCCGGGGACGGCCGCGGCTGGGAGGCGCTGTCGCACCAGACGGGCGCGGTGCTGGTCGACACCATCGACGAGTTCATCAACGCGCTACTGGCGTTCCAGTTCGCGGCCCTGCATCCGGCCTCGCCGACGAGGAACGTGACCCTGTTCGGCAACGGCGGCGGCACCAGCGTGCTGGCGACCGATTTCTTCGCCGATCTGGGGCTCGACATCTCGCCGTTCGACGACGCCACCCGCGATCCGTTGGAGGCCTTGAACCTGCCGCCCGGCACCAGCGTCGCCAACCCGATCGACGCGCCGGTCCGCACGTTGCAGGAACAAGAGGGCCGCATCGCCGGCACGATCCTGGAAACGGTGTACCAGACCGCCAAGCCCGATGCCGTGGTGATGCACCTCAACCTAGCGTCGTTCGTCGGGCGCGGCGACGTCGATCCGATCAACAACCTGATCAGCGCGGCCGAAGACATCCAGGCCCGCTACAAGGGGCAGGCACACTTTTTCATCGTGCTGCGCAGCGACGGTTCCGACGCATTGGATGCGAAAAAACGGGAATACCAGCAACGCGCGCTCGCGGTCGGCATTCCCTGTTACGACGAATTGGCCCCGGCGGCGAAGGCGCTCGCCGCCGTCAGCTGGGTCGAAGCGCACATGGCGGCCTGAGGCCGCCGCTCGGACCTCTCGGATGGACGAGCCTGAAGGCGTCCATTCATCCCTCACGCCGGTTCCTGCGGGGACCGGCGATTTTTTTTAAGAGGGCAGCAGATCCGCCTTGTAGGTGTCGATGAAGCCGGTGAACACGTCGCCGGCGCGGAACACCGGGTGATCCAACGCGGTCTTCAGGAACGCGAGGTTCGACGTGATGCCCGAGAGCCGGATCGTGTTCAGGGTGCGGATCGATTTGTCGATGGCCGCATCGCGGGTATCGGCGTGGCAGATCACCTTGGCGATCATCGGATCGTAGAAGAACGTCACCTCGTCGCCGGAGCGGAAACCGCTGTCGATGCGCACGCCGTCTTCCAGGCCGTCCCAGTCAAAGGTCTCGAGCGTGCCCGGCGACGGCATGAAGTTCTTCGCCGGGTTTTCCGCATAGAGGCGGCATTCGATGGCATGCCCGGTGCAGGTAAAAGCGTCTTGGGTATCGAGCGTATGGGTGCCCTGCGCCAACTCGATCTGCATCGCCACCAGGTCGCGGCTGGTGACCATTTCGGTCGCCGGGTGCTCGACCTGAATGCGGGTGTTCATCTCCAGGAAATAGAAGTCGTCGGTATCGCAATCGACGATGAATTCCACGGTGCCGGCGCCGCGGTACTTGATCTGGCGGCTCAGCGCCACCGCCGCGTCGGCCATGGCGGTGCGCACGTCGGTGGGTAGGTTCGGTGCGGGGCTTTCCTCGATCACCTTCTGGAAGCGCCGCTGGGTCGAGCAATCGCGCTCGAACAAATGCACGGCGTGCCCGGCCCCGTCGCCGAACACCTGGACCTCCACATGACGGGCCTTGGGGATATAGCGTTCCAGGAACACGGTGCCGTCGCCGAAGGCGTTTTGCGCCATCGATTGGGTCGCCTCGGCCGTTTTTAGCAAATCCTCGGGCGCGTTCACCTGGCGCATGCCGATGCCGCCGCCGCCCGCCGACGCCTTGACCAACAGAGGATAGCCGACGGCGTCGCCCGCGGCCTCGATCCCGTCCAACGCGCCGTTCGCGAAGCGGGGGCTGCCCGGTACCACGGGAACGCCCGCCTGCTGGGCGATATCGCGGGCCCGTTCCTTGTCGCCCATGTCGACGATCGATTGCGGGTCGGGGCCGACCCAGGTCAGGCCCGCGCCTTCCACCGCGCGGGCGAACCCGGCGTTTTCCGACAAAAACCCATAGCCCGGGTGCACCGCATCGGCACCCGTGTCCGCCGCCGCGGCGAGGATCTTGTCCGCCACCAGATAGCTTTCGCGCGCCGCCGCCGGGCCGACCGCGACCGCCTCGTCCGCCATCTCCACATGCAGGGACCCGGCGTCCGCCTCGGAATAGACGGCGACGGTCTTGAGGCCGAGAGAATGTGCGGCGCGGGCGATCCGGCACGCGATCTCGCCGCGGTTGGCGATCAGCAGCTTTTGCATCGGGTCCGCCTCAGGCTTCGATCTTGGCGACCACTTGGCCTTCGGTGACGATGTCGCCCTCGGCGGTGAGGATCTCGGTGACGGTGCCGTCTTCGGGGGCGGCGACCGGGATTTCCATCTTCATGGATTCCAAGATCATGATCGGCTCGTCTTCCTCGACCGCGTCGCCGACCGATTTGACGATCTTCCAGACGTTGCCGGTGATTTCGGTTTTGACCTCGATATCCGCCATGGGGGTTCTCCGTTGCTAGGTGTGATCCGGCAGCAGCACGATCTTGCCCGTGTGCCCCGCGCTTTCCATGAGTGCATGCGCGCCGGCGGCGTCCGCCAGCGGCAGGGTGTGATTGACGACGCTCTTGATCTCGCCCGCGGCCATCTTCGGCCAAACCAAATCCCGCAGTTGCCGGGCGATCTCGGCCTTGTAGGCGTCGGGCCGAGTGCGGAGCGTCGAGCCGGTGTAGCTCAGCCGTTTCAGCATCACCGGCATCATGTTGATGTCGACCTTGGACCCGGCGGCGAACGCCAGCTGCACGATGCGGCCGTCGTGGCGCGCCGCCTTGAAGTTCTTAGCGATGTTGTCGCCGCCGACGATGTCCAAGATCACGTGCGCGCCGCCGAACTCGTCCCGGACGATCTCGACGAAATCCTCCGCGCGGTAGTCGATGACCCGGTCGGCGCCAAGCTCGGTGCAGAGCGCGCAGCGCTCGGCCGGGCTGTCGGTGGCGACCACCGTCGCGCCGAACGCCTTGCCGAGCTGGATCGACGTGGAGCCGAGGCCACCGGCCCCGCCGTGCACCAAGAACGTCTCGCCGGCGGTGAGGCCGGCGCCCATGAAGATGTTGGACCAGATGGTGAAATACGCTTCGGGCAGGGTCGCGGCCTCCACCGCGGTCATGCCGTCTGGGATCGGCAGGCAGAGATCCGCGGCCAGCAGGCAATAATCCGCATAACCCCCGCCGTTGGTCAGCCCGCATACCGTGTCGCCGACCGCCACACCATCGACCCCGTCGCCGAGTGCCACGACCGCGCCCGCGATCTCCAGGCCCAAAAGGTCCGACGCCCCCTTGGGCGCCGGGTACAATCCCTTGCGCTGCATCAGATCGGGGCCGTTGACGCCGGCCGCCTCAACCTTGACCAGAACCTCGCCGGGGCCCGGTTGCGGCACGTCGCGGGTGCCGGATTTCAAGACCTCCGGGCCGCCCGGTTCCTCGATGATGACGGCGTTCATGGTGGCGGGGAGATGTGCGCTCACGGTTGGCTCCTTCAGCTGACGGCATTCCCGACGGGCACGTCAGTAATTGCCATATATAACGTTATGTTGCCGTATAGGCAATAGATGGATGGTCTCGACCGGGGAGAAAAATACCGTCTGGACCGCGCGGTGCAAGGTGCCGAAGCGCGAGCTGCTGGGGACGGTGGCGCGGATCATATAAGGACAGTGCGCTAGTGGCCGACGTTCGCTTGAATGTCACATAGCCGACTAGAAAAATTATTTAGAATACGCTTTTATAGGGGAATTCGCGTTGAACCGAGTGGTTGTTGCAATGGGAAAGTACCTTGATGTCGGATTGCTTGAACCGGGAGACGTCGTTTTTTCCCGCGCGAATACGAGAACGTCCTTGGCGATCCGCGCCGCTACTGCCTATCCGTATGCATCTCATGTCGCGATTGTGGTGCATCCCCTAATCTGGTTCGAAGCGGTTCCAACAGGCGTTGGCTACAGATTCATCGAACCCGACTTGGTGCGGGTGGGTGATCGTCTACACCTGGCAATGCCGATACCCAAAGGCGAGGGGTATTTCGTGCGGCGATATTCCGACCAGAAGAATGCTACTCAACGCTCCGCAGCTGAACGCGACCGTATTTCGAATGATCTGATTTCGATCACCAGTCAAAGAGCGTTCCTCAATTATGCGTCACTAATCGACTTCCTCGCGACGATAAAGCTCGGGCCCTTCGCCTTCATGTACGATTTCATCGTTACGAAACGGATATCCGGGCGAAAAAAACCGTTCTATGCGGGTGAATTCTGTTCTTGGTTAGTCGCCGGTGTACTCGAAGAGTTGGGTTGGAAACTGTCTAAAATGGATCCAATCAAATACACCCCTGCCAATCTGGCACGTTCCCGCAAGTTACGAGAAATTGATGCCGTTTTTAAGGGTGCGATTGTCGAAGACAGACCCGAGTTTTCAAGCGTAATAGAGAGACTGAGGTTCCTCGTTGGTTCAACTAGTTTGAATGCCCAGCTGAGCAAGACCGGTGCGAGATCGCATGTCGCCCCGTCATCTCAATTTGCCGATAAACTCGTTCAAAAGGTACGCCGGTCGGAGCAGCCAGAAACCATCGCCAAAATCTTGGACGATTTGATCAATGAGTCCAAGCACAGAGATAGAAAGTTCATGTCTTGGCAGAAAAACGTGGAGCAAGACTTGCGGCAAATCTATGCCGAGATCGCCCGGTACGACGGTGTTCAGGGCATTATTAGCCAGTGCTCGGACATATGCGTCGAGCCTTACGCGAAGGATTTACCATGCTCTTTAGGGGCCACAGTCACATGTAGACGAGCCCTGGCGTGGCTTGCAGACTTCGACCAACAACAAAGTCAATTGCCTTAGCGCTTTAGTACTTTCGACGGGTGCCATACCTAAACTATTGCCGTAACCCTACCGCGCCTCCAGCCGGGCACCGTCGACGACCTGATCGGAGGGATGCAGGATCACCCGCGCGCCGTCCTCGAGGCCTGAGATCACCTCGGCGTCATCGGCGTTGCGGACCCCAAGCTCGACGGCGCGCATCTCGGCGCGGCCATCGATCTCGGCGAACACCGACCATGTGTCGCCGCTCCGGAAAACCGCACCCAGCGGCACCGCCAGCGTGACGACCTCCTGCAACACAATCGTGACGTCGACCCGGTAGCCGTGCCCGAGCCGTTCCCACGTGTCCGGCGGATCGACCAGGTCGAGCAGCACATCGACACGTTGCTCGTCGATGCCGAGCGCGGACACCTTGGTGTAGCCGAACGGTTCGACCCGGCGTACCACGGCGGTCAGCGCCCGCCCGCCCCAACCGTCGATGATGGCAGGCATGCCGGGCATGACCTTGACCGCGTCCTCGGACAGCAGATCGACGACGATCTGCAGATCGCGCGGGTCGCCGATCTCCAGGATTCCGGCACCGGCGGGGAGCGTGGTCTCGCTCTCCTCGATGACCTGCAGGATCTCGCCGCTGACCGGCGCGCGCAGCACCAGGCATTCGCAGTCGCCGTGGTCCCGCTCGGTCGCCGCCGGCGAAACCAGCCGGGCCTCGGCGACCGCCACCTCGTGACGCCGCTGGTCGACCCGTGCTTGCGCCGTCAGCAGGTTGGCGCCGGCGACCCGGTGCGCCCGTTCGTCCTGGTCCAGTTTCTGCTTGGCGATGGTGCCGTTGGCGAACAGTTCGCGGCTGCGCTCGACCTCGGTCGCGGTGAACGTCAGGTCGGCCTGCGCCCGTCCCAACTCGGCTTCGGCCAGATCGGCGCTGGCGCGGGCCGCGTCCAGGGTGGCGCGGGCCTCGGTCTCGGTCCGCACGTCGAGGAACACGGGCGCCGCCGGTTCGATCCGGACGATTTCGGTCTCGCCGCCGGTGACCGTGTCGCCGACTTCGCCCTCGACCCGCAGCAATCGGCCCGCCACCGGGGCGGAGATGCGGTACACCTCGCGGACCTCGGCCATGCCTTCGTCGGCGACGGTGACACGGATACTGTCGTCGGTGACGGTGGCGAAATCGACGGCCAAGGGCTGCGGCCTAAAGGCGAACACCAAGGCGGCGACCACCAGTGCCGTGGCACCGCCCCAAAGCGCATATCGGATCAGTGTCTTGTTCATGATCACTCCCGCGTTTTCAGTACTTCAATCATATCCAGGTGATCCAGCCGACGGCGCACCACCAGCGCGCAGATCGCGACGGTGCCCAGAACGCCGACCGCCGCGATGCCGGCGGTGGCGTCCTGGATCATCAATGGCACCCGGAACAGCTCGGTGGAGAATTGCTCGGCGATGTACTCCGACAACATGTAGCCGCACACGACGCCCACCGGCAGGGCGGCGAAGGTGAGAATTCCGGTCTCGCCCAACAGAATGTAGGAAATCTCGGCGCGGCTGAATCCGAGTACCCGCAGCGTGGCCAACTCGCGGCTGCGTTCGGCCAGTGCGATGCGCAGCGTATTGTAGATGACGCCGAATGCCAGCGAGCAGGAAAACAGCGTGTAGAACCCGATGAACACCATGATGTTCTTTTCGATGGTGTCGCGGAACATCTCCATGTTCGCCTCGCGGAAGCTGACGGCGCTGAGCCGCGGGGTTTCCTTCAGCGCGCTGAGGAACGGCGCTTGCGCGTTGGTGTCGATCCGGACTTGGATCACATTGACCTGACGGCTCTCCAGCAACAATCGGCTGAGCGTGTCGAGGTGCATGTAGATCGGCGTGTCCAGATAGGTCTCGAAAGTGTCGGCGATGCGCACCTCCGCCACGGGCCGCCGGCCTTCCAACAGTTCGAGGGTGACCGTGTCGCCGATGCCCGCGCCCAACACGTCCGCCAAGCTGGTGGAAATGGCGATCCCGTGGTCCGGCACCGGCACCGGCCCGCGGGTCACGTCGTTGATGGGGGCGAGGTGCGCGGCTTCGGTGATGCCGATGACGCCTTGGCGGCGGTGCACGTGACCGAAGCGGATCTTCGCCGACACTACCCGTTGCCCTTCCGCCGCCATCACGCCGGGCAGGGCGGCGACATCGTGCAACGCCCGAAACGGCTGCGGGTCGACCAACGATATTGTCGCGTCTTGATGGCTGGCACGGAAGAAATAGTCCGCGATCATCTCGTCGATGGCGTCGTCCCATTGCAGCGCCAACAGCAGCACCGACAGTGACAACGCGATCCCGAACATCGACAGCGCGGCACTGACCGGCCAACGGCCGAGCCGCCGCAGCACCATGCGCGTCGGCGCGTCCATCGCGTCCGCCACATGGGTTTTCGCGAGCCAACTCTTCTTATAGATCGGCGGCGCGGGCGGGCGCATCGCTTCGGCCGGGGGAAGGGCGGCGGCGGCGCGCACCGCGCGCAGGCTGCCCGCCACCGTGGTGCCGATGCTGACCAGGCATGCGATGGCATAGCTTTGCGGGCTCGGCCGGTAGATCAGGAACGGGAACTGATAGTTCTCGCCGTACATCGCCAGCATCACCTGGCCGAACCAGCTGCCGATGCCGACGCCGATCACGATGCCGAGCACCGCGATCACCAGGACCATCTTGATGTAATGCCAGGCGACCGCCGTGTCGCCGTAGCCGAACGCCTTGAAAAGACCGATTTCCTCGCGTTCGGTGGCGATCAGGCGGGTCATGATCATGTTGGTCAGGAACGCAGCGATGGCCATGAAAATTGCCGGCAGGATCACCGACATGGTATCGGCTTGGTCGATCTCGTTCTGCACGAAGCGGTTCGACAATTGCCGGTCGCGGGCGATCGCGCCGATCGAGCCGTACTTCGCCAGCATCGTGTCCAAGGCGGCGACCACCCGGTCCGGGTCGACCCCGCGGTTGAGCGCCAGACTCACGTCGTTGAAGGCTTCTTCCATATCGAAGGCGCCGGCCAGCGCGTCGCGGTTCATCCAGATCACGCCGAACCGGGTGTCGTCGGGCATGATCGCGCCGGGGGCCAGAACGTAGATGAATTCCGGCGCCAAAGCGTGCCCGACCACCGTGACCGCGCGTTGGCGTCCGTTCAGCAGCACCTGCAGCCGGGTGCCCAGGTCCAAGCCATGCGCGTCGGCGAACCGCTCGCCCAGGACCGCTTCGTCGACCCGGCCCGCCTGTGGCGGCCGCCCGGCGCTGAGTGCGATCTGGTTGAGGTTCGGCACCCCGTCGTCGGGCAGGCTGACGACCCGCGCGGTCGCGGGCTCGGCGAACCCGGCGATGTCGACGGTGGCGATATCGACGATCCGTGATTCCGCCTGTTTGACCCCGGGGATCGCGGCGATATCGGCGATCAAGGTCTCCGGTGCGCGCTTGACCGATGCGAACACGTCGGCGAAGCGGTAACGTTCGTAGTAGGCCTCGGTGGTCTCCCGCAACGCCTCGCCGGAGGTCAGCGCCGTGATCAGCAGCGCGACACCCGATGCGATCACCATGGCGATGGCGATCACCTGCGAGCGCAGCCGCCACAGATCGCGCAGCAGCTTCTTGTCCATCGGCGCAAGCTGCATCACCAGGTCATCTCCTTGGCGTGGCGTTTGTGGGTGTTGGTCTCGGCGCGCGCGATGCGGCCGTCGGCGAAGTAGAACACCCGGTCGGCCATCTCGGCGATCACTGCATTGTGGGTGATGACCGCGGTGGTGGTGCCGAGCTCGGCGTTGACCCGCTCCAAGGCATCCAGCACCAGCAGCCCGGTGGCGCTGTCCAGCGCACCGGTCGGCTCGTCGCACAACAGTATGTCCGGCCGTTTGGCGATGGCCCGGGCGATCGCGACCCGTTGCTGCTCGCCGCCCGATAGTTGCGCCGGGAAATGATCCAGCCGTTCGCCCAGCCCGACCAGGGACAGCGCTTCTTCCGGCGTCATCGGGTCGCGGGCGATCTCCGTCACCAGGGCCACGTTCTCGCGCGCGGTGAGGCTGGGGATCAGGTTGTAGAACTGGAACACAAAGCCGACGTGGTCGCGCCGGTATTGGGTCAATTCCCGTTCCGACGCGCCGCCGACCGCATGATCGCGGAACGACACCGTGCCGGCTGTCGGCGTGTCCAGCCCGCCGATGATGTTGAGGAACGTCGACTTGCCGCTGCCGGACGGGCCCAGCAGAACCACCAGCTCTCCCTCGTACAAGTCGAGGCTGACGTCGCGCAGGGCTTCGACACGGACTTCGCCCATGACGTAGGTCTTGCCCAGGTCGCGAACACTCAACGCAGGGAGCGCCGACGCGCCCGACGGGGAGGGGGCCGAAGGGGGCATTCGATGTTTCCTATTCCGCGCGGAAGCTGCATAGCCCGCTATCGTTTCCCGTATCCTATTCGGGCACGACGTAGCGAACGTTGATACAGATCAACACCGCATGAACCGAACCGTAGCGTCCGTTCCTTTCTCGACGCTTTCGCCGGGGCGTGATTTGATCGCATCGGAATAAGGAGCGCGTATGAGCGACGAAAAGGTGGAGACGGTCATCGTCGGCGGCGGGCAGGCGGGGCTCGCCCTGAGCGCGCATCTCGGGCGCCGGAACCGGCCGCACGTGATCTTGGAGCGGGCCCGCATCGCCGAGCGGTGGCGCACGGAACGCTGGGACTCGCTGGTCGCCAACGGCCCCGCCTGGCACGACCGGTTCCCCGATTTGGAGTTCGCCGACATCGACCCCGATGCCTTCGCGACCAAGGATCAGGTGGTCGCCTATTTCGAAACCTTCGCCGCGCGGATCGCGGCACCGATCCGGTGCGGCGTGGATGTCACGTCCGTGCGGCGTCGGGACGACGGCGGCTTCCGGGTCGAGACCAGCGACGGTGCGATCTCGGCCGATAACGTGGTCGCCGCCACCGGACCGTTCCAGCGGCCCATCGTCCCGGCCATGGTGCCGCCGGAGACAGGCATCGATCAGCGCCATTCGACCGCGTACCGCAATCCGGACGATTTGCCCGCCGGCAGGGTGCTGGTGATCGGCGCCGGTTCGTCCGGCGCGCAGATCGCCGACGAATTGCTGGCGGCGGGCAAGGACGTCTATCTCTCGATCGGGCCGCACGACCGGCCGCCCCGGCGTTACCGGGGGCGGGATTTCGTCTGGTGGCTCGGCGTGCTCGGCAAGTGGGACGCCGCGGCGCTGGAACCGCACATGGAGCATGTGACGATCTCGGTCAGCGGGGCGCACGGTGGGCACACCGTCGATTTCCGCAACTTCGCCGCACGCGGCATGACGCTGCTTGGCCGCGCCGAAAGCTGCGACCGGGGCGTCATGCGGTTCGCCCCGGATCTCGCGAAAAACATCGCCCAGGGCGACGCGAATTATCTGTCGGTGCTGGACGAGGCCGACGCCTATGTGGCGCGCGAGGGGCTCGACATGCCGGAAGAGCCGGCGGCGCGGCGGATCGGGCCGGACCCGGATTGCGTCCGCGACCCGCTGTTGACCCTCGATCTCGCGTCGGCGGGCGTCACGTCGATCATCTGGGCGACGGGATTTGCCCTCAATTTCGACTGGCTGCAGGTGGATGCCTTCGATGCCGACGGGCGGCCACGCCACACGCGCGGGGTCGCCGACGTGCCGGGGCTGTATTTCCTGGGCCTACCGTGGCTGTCGCGCCGTGCGTCCGCGTTCATCTGGGGGGTGTGGCACGACGCCGCGTATCTGGCCGGACACATCGCCGGGGACCCGGGTGCCGCTATCACAAATGAGTAATATGATATTCTTTTAAATCTAGCTAAAGTTGTAGCCTTCGTGTCGTCACAATAAGCGAGGAGGCTGCCATGACCGGCTACGATCCCGATTTCCTCGGCGGCGGGGTGACCGTCCCGCATCCGACCTTTGTCCCCGAACTCGATAACCAGATCTTGCGCCGTGGCGCGCTGCGCGACGGGATTTTCGCGGACTATCCCAACTACACGGTGGTGATGAACCGCGACGAGCGCACCGCGGCCTACGTCGCCGTGAACATCGACCAAGAGTCGACGGATCACTGGTCCGGGAAATTGGATAAGTTTGACAAATGGCGGCCCGATGACCGGGTCGGCACCGCCTATCAGTTGGACGACGATTACTATGAGATTCCCGGCTACAACACCTATCACAAAGGGCACTTGGCGCGCCGCGCCTCGGTCGCGTTCGGTGCCACCAAGACCGAAGCCCAGGACGCCAACGACGAAACCTATTATTACACCAACCGGGCGTTACAGCACCGTTTCTACAACCCGGACGAATGGCTGAAGCTGGAGGAATGGGCGCGGACGCTTGATCTGGATGCGCTCGATTCGCCCCGCTCGGCGCTTGGCGACCGGCACGGCGACGGCGAGAACGAGATCGACTACAACAACCGGGTCTGCACGTTTTCCGGTCCGATTTACGGCCCCAACGGCCGGGTCGTCCGCTATAACAACGTGATTCCCGCCAACGTGCCGGCGGCGTACTTCAAGGTCGTCTGCTTTCGTCACAAGGACACGCCCGCCGACTTGTCGGTGCGCGCCTACATCATGCCGCAGGACTCCCTGGCGTTGCAGAACCACATTGGCGCAAAGTTTATCGACCTCGACAATTATCAGGTCTCGATCCGTTTAATCGAGGAGGTCACGGGTCTGCAGTTTGCACCGGCCATTGCGACCGCGAACCCGATATTCTTTCACGACAACGATTATCCCCGCACCCTCGGCGTGACCCGCTTTCCCGAGGTTGTGGAGATCGACCGGGATATCGACATCATCGACCCCGAGCAGATGCGCCGGCCGGTCCGCGATCACGAGGTCGACGTCTCAATCACCGCGGCGATGATCAACCCGGTCGGCAACGAGGCGGCCGGCGAATGGGTGTCGATCGCGAATTGGACGTCGGACAGCATCGATCTGGACGGCTGGACGTTGGTCGACCGCAAGGACAGGACCTTGGTGTTGGCAGGGCCGTTGGAAGCCGGGGCCGCTGTGCGCCTGAACCCATTGAGCCCGGTGCGTCTGAGCAACGCCGAGGCGGGGGTCCTGCAATTGTTCGACGCGGGCGGTAACCGCATCGACCGCGCCCGCTACACCAAGGCCGAGGCCGCGCAGGAGGGGCGCGCGGTGGTATTCGGCGATCACCGCCGACGCTTGATTGACGACTTTTTGCGGGGCTGATGCCTAGTCGGAAACGCTGAGCGGCAGCTTGGTGGTGTATTTGATCTGCTCGATCGCGAACGTGGAGCTGACGTCCTTCAGCTTCGCCGCCGCGATCAGCTTTTTATAGAACACGTCGTAGGCATCGATGTCCGGCACCACGACACGCAGCAGATAATCGACCTGGCCGCTCATGCGGTAGAACTCCGCCACTTCGGGGAAGCTCATCACCGCTTCGTGGAACTGCTCCAGCCATTCCTCGCTGTGCTCGGACGTGGTGATGGCGACGAACGCCACCATTTTGGCGCCGACCTTGCGGGCGTTCAGCAACGCCACCCGCTGTTCGATCACGCCGTCGGCCTCCAACGCTTCGATGCGCGCGGCCACCGTCGCCGCGTCGACGCCGGTCTCGGCGGCGATTTCGTCGGTGCTCAGGGACGCATTGGTTTGCAGAACGTCCAGGATTTTGGCATCTGTCGTGTCCATTTTGCATGCATCCCATTTCTAACAGTGTTTCAATCGTCCCGACGGGGCCGCACGAGTTTAGGGGCGGGACCGAATTTGTGAAACACATATAAAGCAGACCCTTTTGCAGAACAAACGTGGTTGAGATCGTCCATATAACGCCGGAGTTCGCCATCGGCCCGCAGATCGAGGTGCCCGACTTCGCCGCGATCCGTGACGCCGGATTCAAGTCGGTGCTGAACCTGCGCCCCGACGACGAGATCGGCACCTACGTTTTGTCGGACGAAGCCGAAGGGCACGCCCGGGCGGCGGGTCTCGCCTACGGCTTCAGCCCGACCGAGGGGCACGAGATCTTCGAGCCGGAGGTCATCGACCGTTTCGAAAGGCTGCTGGCCGACTTGCCGACGCCGATTTTCTCGCACTGCAAGACCGGTACTCGGTCGGCGATGCTGTGGGCGCTGTTGGCGGCCCGCTTCCGCGACGTCGACGAGGTCATCGCGTCCTTGCGCGCCGCCGGACAGGAACTGGATTTCCTGGAGGACGAATTGCGCGAACAGGCCGCCGCCGGCAAGGGGCACCTGTTGCAGCTCAAAGAAGACGCCTTGCTGAGCATGGGGCGCGGCGGCTTGTTCAGCCGCGAGGCGCCGGAGAACGAGTAAAGCACCGGCGCGGGTTTTCATAGACATTATACAAAAAACGAATATGTTTTGTCCGACCGAACGATAACCAAGGGGCGGGAGACGCTATGTCGATCAAAGAAAAAATGGCCGCGGCCAAGGCGGTCGTGCCGGACATCGCGGTAGACGAGGCGATGGAGATGCACGGCACTGACGGGGTGTTGTTCTTGGACGTGCGCGACGACAACGAAGTCAAGGCATCCGGCAAGGTCGCGGGCGCGCTGCACATCAGTCGCGGCATGCTGGATTTCAAAGCCGACAAGGACGCGCCCATGTACGATCCGACCTTCGATGCGGCCGAGACCGTGGTCGTCTATTGCGGCACCGGCGGGCGTTCGACCCTGGCCGGCAAGACGCTGGTCGATCTTGGGTACAAGGATGTGCGCAATCTCGGTTCGATGAACCTGTGGTTGGACGCGGACGGCCCGGTCGAAACCTAGCGGCCGTTCGGGCTCAGCGCTCGCCCTGGCCCTCGCCTTCGATCAAGAACGCCGACAGCAGCCGTTCGACCGGCGCGTAGTTGTCGGTCAACACCGGCAAGTCGTCAAAATCGACCCGGCGCTTCATGGCGGTCATCGGCCATTGTTCCCATTCACGGATCAGGCCGAAGCGGGATTCCATCCGCAGACGCCCGGTGCCGTTGTTCCCGGCGATGACGATGAAGGTCAGGCGGCCTTCTTGAACCACTTCGTCGACCGGCGTCCAAATCTCCACCGAGTCGAAATCCTGCTGCAGGGTTTTGACCAGCGACATCAGGAACCTGGGCTCGCGGCCGAGGTCGATGACGTTGGCGGCGTAGAACCCGTTTTCCGACAGCCGCGATTTCACCAGCTGGTGGAATTCCCGGGTGATCAGGTGCGACGGCACGGCGATGTCGTGAAAAGCGTCGCCGAAGATCACATCGTAGGTGGTCGGGCCGGGGGCGGCGGCGAGCGCCGTGCGTCCGTCCTGGTGCAGGATCGCCATGTTGCCCTTGTCCGGATCGAACCACATTTCCTCGACCGCGGCCTTGGTCACGGCGGGGTCGATTTCGGCGACGGTCAGGTTCGCGGTCGGATAGAGGTGCGCCCACGCCCGCGGCAGGGTATACGCGCCTCCGCCCAGGAACATGGCGTTCATGCGTTCCGGCGACTGCAATCGCAGCCCCGTGACCTCGTCGACGAAATGGACGTACGAGCTATAGAGGATCGTCGGGTCGTAGCGGTCGTTGATGCCGTGCGCCAGATGGTCCAGCACCATGATCTTGCTTTCGCGGCCGCTGACGTCGGCGAAGTTGTCGTAGCGGATGCAGAAGTAATCGCTCTCCACCGCGCACGGCGACGCGAAGCCGTCGACGCTGTCGCTCCAGGCGCTGAGCCCGGCGATGGAGACCACCACGATGGACGTGATCACCAGGGTCTGGCGCGCCCAGACGGCGAAACCGACGGCCATCACGGCATATAGCCCGGCGACGGCGATGATGGTGCCGTTCGAGCCGATCCAGGAGATGAACAGATACCCGGCGCTGAGCGTGCCGATGATGCTGCCGAACGCGCCCGCCGCGAACATCCGCCCCAGCACCCGTCCGGTGTCGTCGGGCCGGTCGTCGAGGGCGACCTTGGTGGCGATCGGCGAAACGATGCCGACCAGCAAGCTCGGCATGAAAAACAGGATTGTCGTCAGCGCCACGACGATGGCGATCGGCCCCATGCCACTGGTCACCAAACTGATCGACACCACGCGCACCAGCGGCAGCACCAGCAACGAGAGCGGTGCGGCGACCGCCAGCGACCACGCCATGTAGCGAAGCGCGCGGACCTTGTCCAAGCTGCTGGCCGCGAGAATGCCGCCGATCCAGTGCCCGACCGAAAGCCCGGCCAACACCACGGCGATGATCGCGGTCCAGGTGTAGAGAGACATGCCGACGAAGGGGGCGATCAATCGCCCGGCGGCGATCTCGATCACCAAAGACCCGGCAGCCGTCATAAAGACGGCGGCTGCCAGTAAGAACTGCACCATAAGCGGCCTCCTCCCCGTGCGGTGATCTTAAATTATTCTTTCAAAGGCGAAAGCACATATTGTAAAAAATGAATATGATGACCTCGGGGCCGAACCAGGAGGGCGACGACATGCAGTTGAACATCCCGGACACCGTACGACTAGACGCGGTCGCGGACGTCGAAGCATTCTTCGACGCGGCGACCAACACCATTTCCTATGTCGTCACCGATCCCGACACCAAGTCCTGCGC
This sequence comes from Rhodospirillales bacterium, assembly GCA_965601835.1. Lineage (GTDB taxonomy): Bacteria > Pseudomonadota > Alphaproteobacteria > Rhodospirillales > Casp-alpha2 > UBA4479. Next base: position 1,543,012 of record OZ271842.1, on the reverse strand, counting down.
CGTCATCGATCCGGTGCTCGATTTCGACTACTCGTCGGGCCGCGCCAGCTACGACAGCGCCGACGCCATCGCCCGCTTTGTCGAAGAGCACGGCCTCAAGGTCGAATGGTTGATCGAAACCCATGTGCATGCCGATCATCTTTCGTCGGCGCGCTACCTCAAGGAACGCTGCGGCGGCAAGACCGCGATCGGCACGCATATCGCCGACGTGCAGACGGTGTTCGCCGACATCTTCGCCGAAGGGGAGGCCTTTCCCCGCGACGGCCGGCAGTTCGACGTGCTGTTCGAGGACGGCGATACATATACCGTCGGTACCCTCGTCGGGGTCGCCTTGCATACCCCGGGGCACACCCCGGCCTGCATGACCCATGTCATTGGCAACGCCGCTTTCGTCGGCGATACCTTGTTCATGCCGGACGGTGGCAGCGCGCGTGCGGACTTTCCCGGCGGTTGCGCAACGCAACTGTACGACTCGATCCAACGGGTGCTGTCGCTGCCGGACGACATGCGGTTGTTCATGTGCCACGACTACGGTCCGAACGGCCGCGACATCGCGTGGGAAACGACGGTGCGGGACGAGAAGGACAACAACATTCACGTGGGCGGCGGCAAGACTCAGGACGAATTCGTGACGATGCGCACCGAACGGGACAAGCAACTGGGGATGCCGCATCTGATTATTCCGTCGATCCAAGTGAACATGCGGGGCGGCACCATGCCGGACGGCGACGACCAGGGACGGGTGTTCCTGAAACTTCCGGTGAACGCCCTATAACGACCGCGAACGGGGGGAGCGGCAATGAAACTGGATATCTTCCACGAGGTGGCCTCGCCGCCGTGGACCGGCAAATCGCCGGCGGACGCGATCCGCGAGGTGGTGGACATCGCCGTCGCCGCCGAGGAGGCGGGCTGCGATACCCTTTGGTTGCCGGAACACCATTTCCTGGAAGGCTATTCCAACGCCGCCGCACCCGACATGCTGTTGGCCGCCGCGGCCACCGCGACCCGTCGGATCAAGTTGGGCTTCGCGATCTTTCCGCTACCGCTGCACGAGCCGGTGCGCATCGCCGAGCGGCTCGTCACCCTGGATGCGCTGGCGCCCGGCCGCGTCCGCTGGGGGGTCGGGCGTGGCGTCACGGTGACGGAACTGGGCGGTTTCGGGGTCGATCCGGCGGACAGCCGCGCGATCTTCATGGAAAAGTTCGCTGAGCTGTCGGCGATCCTCAGGACCGGTGGGTTTGAACGCGACGGCATCTCCTACGACTTGAAACCGCCGATGCCGGCGGCGGGGATGGGGTCCGGATGGCTGGCGTCCGTCAGCCCGGAAAGCTTCGAGCTCGCCGCCGAGTTGGGTCTCAACGTGCTGACCGGGCCGTTCAAACCGTGGCCGTTCGTGAAATCGGATTTGCAGCGCTTTCGGAAATTGGCGCCCGACGGGGAAACCTCGTTCACCCTGTCGGTGTATTGCGACGAAGATCACAAGGCGGCGCGTGCGCGCGCCGAGAAGGGCATCGTCTGGGTCTATCGCCGCCTGTTCGAGGTGGCGCGGCCGATCCTCGCCAAGCAGGTCGCGGGGTACGAGCATTACCGGACGCTGGGCTGGACCGTGCCGCTGTTGGACAAATTGCTGAGCATCACGGCGCTGGAGAAACTGGGCCTCGCCGCGGTCGGTTCGCCCGAGCATGTGGGCAAGCGCCTGGATGAGTTGGCGGCGAGCGGGCTCGACCGGGTCAGCCTGGTGGTCGGCGGCGGCGACCTCGCGGTCGAGGAGATCGCGCGCGCGTTGCGCCTGATCGCCGGGACCCGGCGGCAAACCGCGGAGGCGCCGGCACCGGTCGGCGCGGCGGTGACCGCATGAGCAAGATCTTCGACAAACTGTCCAAGCTGGCGGCGCATTACCGCGACCCGATCGCCGAGGTGCCGTGGGACCAGGACGACCCATCGCGGCCGTGGTTGCCCGACGGCATGGTCAGCCTGGCCGGTCAGGGCGCTTGGCAGGACCTGGATACCGAGAGCCGGCGCAAGATCGCCAAGGTGGAATTCGCGCGCCTCTGCGCAGCGGGACTGTGGCTGGAGGGGTTGCTGATCCACCGGGTCACGCACCAGGGCTTCGTCGCCGCCAATGCGACGGAGACCCGGATCGTGCTGCAGGAAGTGCGTGAGGAAGCGGGCCACGGTCTGATGTTCTTGGAGATGATCGACCGCGCCGGGATGTCCGGCGTGCCGCTGTTGGGGCCGACCCGGTTTTTGACATGGGTGGCCAAGCGCCTCGATCCCGACAGCGCCGCGTTCTGGGCGATGGTCTATATCGGCGAGTCGGTGACCGACACGTTCGCGTTGAAGGCACTCCGCGTCGCCGAGCGGGAGGACGATCCGGTCTGTCCGGTGCCGCGCGCGGTCATGGAACTGCACCACCGCGACGAGGCCCGGCACATGGCCGCGGCCAAGGCGTTGATCGACACCAAGCTGTCGGCGATGGGGCCGCTCGGGCGGCTGGCGTTCCGCGCCGTGGTGCGGGTGCTGATCGGCCGGTTCCTGCAGGCCACGCTTTATCCGACGCCGGCCAGCCTGCGGGCGGTCGGTATCGACAACCCCGTTGCCGTGGCCCGCGCCGTGCGCCGGGACCCGGCGTGGCGCCGCATCGCCGCCGAATGCGCGGCGCCGTCGATGGCGCTGATCCAGGGCCGTCTCCGGACCACGCGCACGGCTCCAAGGACCGCCCTATGAGCGGGCGTCCGGCGCGGTTTCTCGGCGGCGACATCTATCGCCAACGGGCGTTCGGGGACAACCATCCGCTCAGCATTCCGCGCGTCGGCTTGGTGATGGACATCTGTGACGAGATGGGCTGGTTCGACGATGCCTTTGTCGACAGCCCGATGGCCGATCTTGCCGATCTGGCCCGGTTTCACGATGCGGACTATATCGATGCGGTGTGCCGCGTAAGCCGCGACGGCGCGGCCACCGTCGCCGATCGCGATCGCTTTCATCTGGGCACCCGCGAGAACCCGGTGTTCGACGGGTTGGAGACGCGGGCGCGGACGTCGTGCGGCGGCTCGATCCGGGCGGCGCAGCTGGCGCTCGAAGGTTATGTCGCGTTCAATCCCGCCGGCGGCACGCATCACGGCATGCCGGACCGGGCGCACGGCTTTTGTTATTTCAACGATCCGGTGATGGCGATCCTGACCCTGTTGGATGGGGGGGCTGCGCCGGTGCTGTATGTCGATCTGGACGCGCACCACGGTGACGGGGTGGAGGCGGCGTTCGCCGACGATCCGCGGGTGACGACGGTGTCGATCCACGAGGCGGACCGCTGGCCCAACACCGGCACGGCGCATGGCCCGGCCGGCAGCGGCGTCTACAATTTTGCGGTGCCGCGCGGCTTTCACGACGGTGAATTGGCGTTCTTGATGGGCGCGTCGGTGGCGCCGATTCTCGAGGCGCTGGCGCCCGCCGCGGTGGTGATTACGTGCGGCGCGGACGGCCTTGCGGACGATCCGCTGTCGGGCATGAACCTGTCGAATGCATCGCTCTGGGATGCGGTCCGAAAGCTGGTGGACGCGGTGCCGCATGCGGTGGTGCTGGGGGGCGGCGGATACAATCCGTGGACCACGGCGCGGTGTTGGGCCGGGCTTTGGGGGTGCCTTTCCGGGCACGCGCCGCCGTTCCCGTTGCCGGACGCGATCCGCGCACGGTTCGAAGACTTGGACTGCGATCTGGTGGACGAAGAGGACTGGCAATCGGACTGGTTCGAGCGCCTCGACGATACGCCGACGACGGGGCCGGTGCGCGATGCGGTGCGCGCCATGTCGCTCCGCCGGGAGGCCGCCGCATGACGCCGACGCCGTCATTTGACAGGATAACATATTCAAATAGTGTAGAATGAAACGCGGCTGCGGGGGCGGCCGATAACACCGGGGGGAACGCATGACTTGGCTGGACCAATTGTCGGAGATCGAGGAACTCGAAGACGCTGAATTCGATGCGTCCTTGGTCGCCGATTTCGAAGCCGCCGCGCCCGAAACCTTGGGCCGGCCGATCCGTTTTTCGACCCCGACCTTCAAGGATTTCGAAACGTCCGAGATGTCCGGCTGTTCGAAAAACAGCTTTCCGGCGTTTTCGATCACCGCCGGCGGCTGCGCGCTGATGTGCGATCATTGCGAGGCCAAGATCCTGGAGCCGATGATCCCCGCAACGTCGCCGGAAATGCTGGATCAAAAAGTCCGCGATCTGATCATGCTGCAGGACCTCAAAGGGTTCTTGCTGTCGGGCGGCTCGAACCGCCGCAACGAGATCGCCTACGAGCGGTTCTATCCCGTGGTCGAGGGATTGAAGCGCGATTTCCCGGACATCAAAATCGCGATCCATACCGCGTTGCTGGACGACGCGCGCGCCAAGTCCATGGAAAGCGCCGGGGTCGATACCGCGATGATGGACGTGATCGGCGCCGAGGAGACCATCCGCGAGGTCTATCACCTGGACCGGCCGGTGGACGATTTCGAGAGCACGCTCGCGGCGCTGACGGCAACGAACATGGAAATCGTGCCGCATATCGTCATCGGTCTGCATTACGGCGAGATTTTGGGCGAGGCGAATGCCCTGGACATCGTGTCGCGTTACGGCGTGCACGCCCTGGTGCTGGTGGTGGTGATGCCGTTCTATGCCAAGAACAAGACCTTCGTGACGACGCCGACCGCCGACGTGGGCCGCACGTTCTTGGAGGCGCGGCGCCGGCTTGCCGACAAACAGGTTTTGCTGGGCTGCGCGCGCCCGGCGGGCATGCACAAACGGGTGACGGACACCTATGCCGTGATGGCCGGTCTGGACGGGATCGCGTTCCCCGCCGACGGGATGGCGGCGGTGGCCAAGACCATCGGCCGCACCCACCACCAAGAACATGCGTGCTGTTCGATCAAGGTCGGCGGCAGTCTGCAAAGCAACAGTACGGGATCGTGCGCGGCATGAGCGACATAGACATCACGGACACCGATGTCTTGGTCGCCGGGCTCGGGCCCGCCGGCGCGTCGGCGGCGGCTGCCGCCGCGGCCGCCGGACACCGCGTCATCGCCATCGACCGTAAAGCCGACGCCGGCACCCCGGTGCAATGCGCCGAGTTCGTGCCGATGATGCTGGGCCAGGAAATCCACGATCTGGACCATGTCGCGTGTCAGCGGATCGCGGCGATGGAGACCTATACGACGGGCGCGGCGCCCGACCGGATGGACAATTTCCCGGGGCACATGATCGACCGCCGCGCATTCGACCGCGCCTTGGTGGCGAAAGCCCAGGCGGCGGGCGCCGAATGCCGGTTCGGGGTCGCGATCCGCGAGGTGTCGCCCGACGGCGTCGTGACCTTGTCCGACGGCGCGCGGCTGCGGGGGCGTATTCTGATCGGCGCCGATGGCCCGCGCTCGCGGGTGGGTGCCGCGGCGGGGCGCATGAACGCGGAAATCGTCGAAACCCGCCAGATCACGGTGCCGCTGTTGAAGCCGCACGACGCCACCGACATTTTCCTGTCGGCGGAGTTGCCGGGCGGCTATGCGTGGCTGTTCCCGCGCGGCGATGTCGCCAACCTCGGCGCCGGTGTGGTCGCGGACCACAAGTTCGCGCTGAAGGAACTGATCGAGGACTTGCACGAAGAGCTTCTGGCGCAAGGCCGGGTCGGCGAGGAGGTGATCTCCTATACCGGTGGCCCGATCCCGGTCGGCGGACGGCTCGATCCGGTGGCGGCATTGGGCGAGGTCCCGGTGCTGTTGGCGGGCGATGCCGGGGGGCTGACCAATCCGGTAACCGGGGCGGGCATCGCATCGGCGGTGATTTCCGGCACCTTGGCGGGCGATGCCGCGGCGGAATGGCTGGACGGCGACGCGGACGCCTTCCAGGCCTATGACGAAGAACTCTCGGCCCTGTTCGACGGGGCGCTGACGCGGGCATTGCACCGCCGGCGGGAATTGTTGCGGGTGATGCGCGAAGACACGCCGGCGGCCGACGATTTCCATCGCGGCTGGATCGCCTATCCGGATTACTGGGCGGATTACGACAACCAAAACCAAGATCATTTAAGGGGGAATGCGGCATGACGTGCTTGAAACCGGAAGGCAAATTGCCGGGCGACAAGGGGGCCAAGGGCCGCGATTTCAACGCCTACGACGACATGGCGCCGCGCGCACCCGACGCGATCCCGGCGGACCTCAAGAACGGCGGCCGGGTCAAGGACCAGGCGGTGCGCCCCGAAGGTGTGTATTTGCCGAACAACAACATCCAGACGCCGGAGATGCGCTCGCCCGACTACGTGCAGATGTCGACGGCGGCGGCGATCACGCTCGGCATCATGCCGGGCAAGATGTACCGCTGCGAATGCACCCGGTGCCTCAACCTTTTGCTCACCTATCCCGAAGGCTGCCGCGCCAATTGCGCCTACTGCGGGCTGGCGCGCCACCGCGAGGCCGACCGCGATTACGCCGACCGCAACTTCATCCGGGTCGATTGGCCCGCCGTGCCGGTCGCCGACATCGTCGAGACGGTCGCCGCCGACGGCGAGAACACGCCGTTCCACCGCATGTGCATCAGCATGATCACACACCCCAATTCCGACGAGGACACGGTGACGGTGCTGAAAGCCTGGACCGACCGGATCGATCCGGCGACGGTGCCGGTGTCGATCCTGTCGAACCCGACCACCATGACCCGCGGCGATGTCGAGACGCTGCACGGCCTCGGTGCCGATATCTTCACCGTCGCCTTGGACGCGGCGACGCCGGACCTGTTCGACCGCACCCGCGGCAAGGGTGTGCAATCGCCGCACAACTGGAAGAAATATTGGGAGGTTCTGCAGGACGCCCGCGACATCTTCGGCGCGGAGAAATTCGGCGCGCACCTGATCGTCGGCATGGGCGAGAGCGAGCACGACGTCATCACCGTGATCCAGCAACTGCGCGACATGGGCGGGCACAGCCATATGTTCTGTTTCTTCCCGGAGCAGGGCTCGCTGATGGACCACCTGCCGGCGACGCCGCGCGACCAATGGCGGCGGGTGCAGGTCGCGCGCTATCTGATCGACTATTGCGGCGCGCGGATCGACCACATGACATTCGACGAGCACGGCCGGGTCTCGGACTTCGGGCTGCCGAAGGGCGAGTTGGACACCATCATCGACGGCGGCCTGCCGTTCCGCACATCGGGCTGCCCGGGCAAGTTTCAGGACGATATCTCGGCCTGCGACCGGCCTTACGGCGATTCGCCGCCGAGCGATATCGCCAGCTTCCCGTTCCAGCCGAACAAGGGTGACATCAAGAAAATCCGCCGCCAATTGGGGATGCGCGCCACGCGCCACTAAGGGACACACAGCATGGGCAATACCTTTCGCGTCATCGACACGGGCGTCGAGAACGGACGCCGCAACATCGCCTTCGACCGGGCCTTGATCGACGCCCGCGCCGCGCACGAGGTGCCGGACACGATCCGTTTCCTGCGCTTCGAGCCGACCGCGCTGGTCGGCCGGCATCAGGCGCTGACGCGCGAAGTGGACTTGGATTTCTGCCGCGCCAACGGCATCGGATTGGCGCGCCGCATCACCGGCGGCGGCAGCATCTTTTTCGACGAGGGGCAACTCGGCTGGGAACTGGCGTTCGCCCGGTCGTCCCTGCCGGTCAGCGATCTCGGCGAACTGTCCAAGGTGATCTGCGAGGCGGCGGCCGGCGGGCTGCAGAAGCTTGGGGTCGACGCCCGCTTCCGGCCCCGCAACGACATCGAAGTCGACGGCCGCAAGATCTCCGGCACCGGCGGGTTTTTCGACGGCGAGGTGCTGTTTTATCAGGGCACGCTGCTGATCGACACTAACCCCGACGTGATGGCCAAGGCGCTGAAGGTACCGCAGGCCAAGTTGGCGAAGCGCGATTTGGATTCGGCGGCAGGCCGGGTCGTCACCCTGCGCGCGTTGCTGGGCGACGCGGTGCCGGCCATGGACGACATCAAAGCCGCCTTGATCGCGGGGTTTGAGGAAGGGCTCGGCATCAGCGCCGAATGGGGCACGGTCACCGAGACCGAAACCACCCGCGCCGCCGAGATCCATGACGAGGAGATCGGCACCGACGACTTCGTCGCCGAAATCGACGATCCGGAAACCGACGCCGACTTCGGCGCCGCCACCGCCCAGACGCCGGGTGGCACCATCACGGTCTATGTAAAGCAGCACCGCACCGGCGTGCCGCGCATCCAACAGGTCTTGATTACGGGCGATTTCTTTGCCGCCCCGCCCAGGTTGATCTTCGATCTGGAGGCGGCGCTTCGCGATTGTCCGCTGACCGATGTCGACGAGGTGGTCGCCGGATTCTTCGCGCGCGACGGGGTCGGCGCGATCAGCGTTCCCGTGGTCGATGTCGCCGCCGCCGTGCGCGCGGCATGCGCCCCGGAAGCCGTGGCATGAGCCGACCGGAGCGCAATCTCTACGTCATTCAACACACCGACAGCGAGTATCTCGGCCGGATGGAGGATCACTTCGAAGGCCGCGGCATCCGTTTCACCTACATGCGTCCGCACACGGCGGACGGCAAAGTTCCGCCGTCGGCCCGGTACGTCGACGGGGTGGTGTTCTTGGGCGGCGGGCCGTGGGGGGCGGCGGGCGTGCGCGATCTGCCGACCTTGGAGGAAGAGGTCGCGCTGTCGCACGAATGCTTCGCCATGGGCATCCCGCAGATCGGCATCGGGCTCGGTGCCTTGATCCTGACGCTGGGGTGCGGCGGCTCGGTCGAGGCGGCGCCGCTCAGGTTTGAGGTTTTGCAGGCGGCGCGGACCCGCGCGGATGCGCTCAACGGCTATATGCCGGAGACATTTCCCGTCTCGACGTATCTTCGCGACCGGCCGGTGCTGCCGGACTATGCCGACGTGCTGGCGACCGCCCCCGACGGGACGCCGGCGGTGTTCCAACTGGGCGAGATGGCGCTCGGCTTCCTGGGGCATCCCGGTTTGAAGCGCGCCATGGTCGAAGACCTGGTGATGGAGTTCGAGGAAAGCCCCGACGATATCGGCCCCGGGCTGGACGCGCTGACGCGCCTGACCAACGAGATCGAGGACGCCCTGGTGCCGATGATGACCGGAATCATTCAGATCACCGGTTTGATGCAGCCAAAAGCCGCCAAAGACTAGAAAACCCTCAAAAACATATTCATCGATAATATATTCACAAAAGTGAATTTATCGTTGCTTTGTGCAGTGACCTTTGGGAGACTAAAGCCAACGCATAAGCAAAAATTCATCGGGAGGGGTTATGGCTGAAAAGCTCGTGATCATCATGGTCAATACGGATCCGCGTAACGGCGAGGAGTTGGGCGCGCCCTTCTTCCAGGCCACGGTCGCGGCCGCGATGGACTACGAGGTAGAGGTCATTTGCACCGCGACCGCCGGGCAGCTCATGAAAAAGGGCGTGGCCGAGAAACTGGTGGTCAAGGAAGGGTCGCCCAAGACCGTGTACGACTTCATCAAAGACGCGCACGGCAGCGGTGTGACCTTCTATTGCTGCTCGCCGAACCTCGATCTGTTCGAGATGACCGAGGACGACCTGATCCCGGAATGCGCCGGCATCGTGGGCGGCGCGCACGTGATCGAAGAGGTCATGGAAAACGACGACGCCAAGGTTCTGACCTACTAGGGGGACGTCATGGGACACGCACACGGTTCACGTATTCAGCAATTCATCGGCGATCCGGTTTCGGACAAGCCGGTCATCGACTACGACACCATGGAAGAGGTGTTCCAGGACATCCAGGCGGACATCCGTTACGACCATGAACTGAACGGGTGTTTGAACTGCGGCATCTGCACCGCCACCTGCCCGGCGGCGCATTACTACGACTTCAGCCCGCGGGAAATCGTGCAATTGCTGTGGACCGAAAACCTTGAAGGCGTCTACGACGCCATGCAGGAAAAAATCTGGTCGTGCGCGCAATGCTACACCTGTGCCGCGCGATGTCCGTTCGGCAACTCGCCGGGCGGTCTGATCATGATCATGCGCGAAGTGGCGATCAAACACGGCATGCAGTCGGCCAAGGACGTGCTCAGGCCGTTCAGCCGGGTGATGCTGAAGCTGATCTCGACCGGCAACCAGTTGGCGCCGAACATGATTACCCCGGACCACTTCCCCGACTGGGGCCCGAATATCACCAAGGTCGAGGCGCCGCTCAAGCTGCTGCGCGCGGCGATCCCGATGCCGACCCTGAACACGCTGGAAACCGCGTGGGAAGTGAACCTCAAGACCTCGGTCGAGCTTTACACGATCTGGGAAATGACCGGCGTGCTCGACCAGCTCGAGACCATCGACGAGAACCTTTACGACGTGATCTCGGACATCATGGACGAGAAACGCGACGATTACGAAGACTGGCTCGAAGACCAGGAAGACGACGACGAAGATGACGATTGATCCGCTTGCCGGCGGCAACGCTGGCGCGGCCGAAAAGTAGGAGACCGACATGACCGACGAAACTCGTTTTACCGGCCACGGCTCGGAGTGGCGTGACGCCGGATTGACCGCCGAGGAAGCGCAGACCGCGACGTCCTGGGTCGAGGCGAAAATCGACAAGCGCTCGATGCTGACCAACAAGGATCGGGTCCAGGATGTCCGCGACATTATGTGGGAGTTGGAAAAGGACGGCGAGATCGTCGTCCACCGCATGCGCGACGAATACGAGCCGATCACGCTGAAGACCCTGTTCGGCTGGGAGAAGAAGATCCCGACGACGCGGCTGTGGCACCACAAATCCTGCGGCCAATGCGGCAATATCCCGGGCTATCCGACGTCGCTGCTGTGGCTGATGAACCAGATGGACATCGAGTATCTGGACGAGACCGACCAGACCTCGTGCACGGCGTGGAACTATCACGGGTCGGGCATCGGCAACGTCGAGAGTTTGGCGGCGGTGTTCCTGCGTAACTTCCACCAGGCCTATGTCGCCGGTCAGGCCGAAGGCAAGGAAATCGGGCATTACTATCCGCTGGTCCACTGCGGCACCTCGTTCGGGAACTACAAGGAAATCCGCATGTTCCTGCTGCAATCGGCGGAACTGCGCGAGCGGGTGAAGAAGATCCTCGGCAAGCTCGGCCGTCTGGTCGACGGCAAGCTGCTTATCCCCGAAGAGATCGTGCACTATTCGGAATGGCTGCACGCCATGCGTTCGCGCATCCGCGAGTACCAGACCATCGACGTGTCCAACATCCGCGCGACGATCCACCCGGCGTGCCACGTCTACAAGATGATCCCGGAAGACGCGATCTACGACGACGACATTCTGGAAGGCAACCGGGTTGCGGTGTCGACCGGCCTGATCCAGGAACTGGGTGCCGACGTTCAGGATTATTCGACCTGGTACGACTGCTGCGGTTTCGGGTTCCGGCACATCATTTCCGAACGCGAGTTCACGCGCTCGTTCGCGATCGACCGCAAAATTCGTGTCGCCGTCGAGGAAGCAAACGCCGACGTGATGATCGGTCACGACACCGGCTGCATCACGACGCTGGATAAGAACCAATGGATCGGTCAGGCCGCCGGCAAGGACGTGTCCCTGCCGATCGTCGCCGACTGCCAATTCGCGGCACTGGCGTGCGGCGCGCATCCGTACAAGATCGCGCAGATGCACTGGCATGCGTCGCCGGTCGAGACCCTGCTCGCGAAAATGGGGATCGATTGGGAAAAAGCGAAAGTCGAATTCGAGGCGTATCTCAAGGAGGTCGAAGCCGGCAATGGCGAAAACCTCTACGATCCGCGCCGCATGATTACCTCGGGCCCGGGATACAAGCCGGCGGCCGAGTAACTCTAAGACATCGGGGGGATGAAGATGGCGAAGCCCATTCTTGTGGTCGGTGCGGGGCCGGCTGGATTGTCCACGGCGCATGCGTTGGCGTCGGTCGGCCAATCCGTGGTGATGGTGGATAAATCCGACACGCTCGGCGGTGCGCCGATCCAGTCCGGATACTCCAAGCTGGTGCCGAGCGGCGAGTGGGCCAAGGACGCCATCGGCGGCATGGTCGACCGCGTCACCGGCAACGGTTTGGTGTCGATCCATCGGCAAACCATGGTCGAGGAATTCTCCGGCGAGGCCGGGAACTTCACCGCCAAGCTGTCCAGCGGCGAGACCATCGAGGCGGCGTCGACCGTGATGTGCACGGGCTTCAGCCACTTCGATTCCGTCAACAAGCCGGAATGGGGGTTCGGGCTGTTCCCCGACGTGGTCACCACCACCCAGGTGGAGCAGATGATCTCGTCCGGTGACGGGGTGCGCTGCCCGTCCGACGGGCGCAAGCCGAAGCGGGTCGCGATCCTGCTGTGCGTCGGCTCGCGCGACCGCCAGATCGGCCGCGAGTGGTGCTCCAAGATCTGCTGCACGGTGTCGGCGAACATGGCCATGGAAATCCGCGAGGAGATCCCAGATTGCCACGTCTACATTTATTACATGGATATCCGCACCTTCGGCCTCTACGAGGACACCTACTACTGGCGCAGCCAGGAGGAGTTCAAGGTCAAGTACATCAAGGCGCGGATCGCCGAGGTGACGTCGGACGGCGATAAGCTGATCGTCAAGGGCGAGGACACCCTGGTAAAGCGGCCGATCACCGTGCCGTTCGACATGGTGGTGCATGCCATCGGCATGGACCCGAACGTCGACAACGTGTTGCTGGCGTCGGTCTTCGGGATCGAGCTGCAACAGCACGGCCACATCAAGCGGCTCGATACCTACAGCTCGATGGCGCAGACCTCGCGCCCGGGCGTGCTGGTGGCCGGCGCCGCGACCGGGCCGGAGACCATCGACGATTCCATCGCGCAGGGCCAAGGCGCGGCGATGGCGGCGATGGCGGTGGCCAACGGCAACGCCATCCAGGCGGCGGAATAACCGAAGACAGGAAAGGTCCCGTTCGGACGGTATGAACATTCCCGCGACCACCATCGGCGAACATGGACGGCCGGTCCTGCATCTGGACGGGCCGAAGATCACGGCGGCGTTCGAGACGGTCATCACCAAGACCGAGGACGACGGCGGCGTGGAAATGTTCATTCGCGGCGTGCGCTTCAAGGCCGAGGTGTTCCAGAATGCGTTCGCGTCGGACAATCTGAAGGACCTGGACCTGGATACGTTCCTAGGCCTTGCCGCCTTTATGTCGCCGGTGCGCCGCCGTATCGGCCCGTGGCTGGAAGAGAACGGCGCCGAAGCGTTTGAGACCGTGCGCGAAGCCATCGGCGCGCTGATCGAGGAGGCGTCGCAGACCGCGCACGTCGATGAGGCGATCCGCCGCTTCTGCGAGAAGTTTCCACAAGGGCGCAAGTTCCGCTGGGTCCGCGATCTCGCCGCCGAAGTGCTGCACAACGTGATGCCGGAATACTATCCGCTGATGGGGCGCTGGGTCTGGGACGCCAACGCCAACACCGGCGTGATCCGGGAAATCTGGCACGATCCGAACATCGACCACATGACGTTGGACATCAACGACGACTACCAGACGTTCCTGGTATTGCGCGAGGAACTGAGCCAGTTCCTGTCCGATAACGGCGTGTTCCGCGATGTGCCGCAGTACGTCGACGTGCTGTGCGCGCAGATCTACGCCAACTACATCTGCGAGCAGGGCGGCAGTTACCTGCGTACCGATTTCGCGTCCGAGGAAGACCCGCTGCAGTACACGCGGCGGATGCTCGGCCTGGACGGGATCGATCCGGAATCCGGCCGCACCCGCGCCAAGGGCGTCGCGGGACGGCCCATCGTTCTCGATATCGACGAGACGACACACTAGGGGGGAATTGAGGCGTGCCAATCCATGAGAAATCGCTGATCCGGCCGGAAAACCTGGTCGAGCACGAGCATCTGGAGATCGACGGCGTCGACGTGTCCGGTCACTGGAGCACATTCATCGAATCCCGCGTGGTCCGCGACTACAACGAAGACATGCAAGAAGAGATCGCGGCCCTGCCGGGCGGCGAGTTCATCCACCGCTGCTGGCAATGCGGGTCGTGCACCAACGCCTGCACCGTCAACGCGGTGAACCCGGATTTCAATCCGCGGTATTGGATTTATCTGGCGCGCCTCGGCATGGAAGAGGAACTGCTGCGCGACAAGGACATCATCTGGCAGTGCGTGTCGTGCAACAAATGCACCTATGCCTGCCCGCGCGACGTGAACCCCGAAGGGGTGATGAAGGCGATGTCGCATTGGTGCGAGCTTAAAGGGCACACCGAAAAATCGCCGTCCATGCACTTCGATGAGGAATTCGCCGAGCAGGTGATTTCCACCGGCAAGATCGAAGAAGGCCGGATCATCCGTGGCTTCTTCGCGCGCACCGGGCAATCCCTCAAACAGGACTGGTTGATCGAGATGGTGCGGCGGCTGTTGCGTCATCTGCCGGTCAAGCTGCTGTTCATGATGGGGATGGCGAACGTGCTGCGGCCCAGGACCCGCAATTGGGACGGGGCCCGCGCCGCGATCGAGGAATACGTCGCCGAGAAGGAAGCGGAGCACCGCAAAGCTTTGAAACTCGACCAGCCGCACGCTGCCGAGTAGGGGAGAGGCCGAACAATGAACGAATCATCCAAGAAGTACCAAAAAGTCGCCTACTACCCGGGCTGCGCGCTCGAGGGATCGGGGCATTCCTACAACCGCTCGACCAAGGCCATCGGCAAGGAACTGGGCCTGGAGCTCGAAGAGGTCGACAACTGGAACTGCTGCGGGGCGATGGAGGTCAAGAACATCGACCCGAAGATCCAGACGTACCTGTCGTCGCGGGTGATGAGCATCGCCGCCAACGAGATGGGTTTCGACACGGTGATGGCGCCGTGCAACGGGTGCTACCACAACCTCAAGAAAGCCGAATACGACCTGGAGAACGACGATGAGAGCGTCGAGGTGGTCGACCGCCTGTCGACCAAGGCCGGACACCAGACCTATGAAGCCGGGCAGATCGAAACCATCCATGCGCTCGATTGGATCAAGGAAGGCATCGGCGAGGACGGGCTCCGTGCGAAGGTCAAAAACCAGCTGAAGGGCCTGAAGATCGCCAACTATTACGGCTGCATGTACACCCGGCCGCGGCATATCTTTCCCGAAAAAGACCAAGGCCCCGGCAGCGAGTCGACCTCGCAGCCGCATTTCATGGACGACCTGCTGGAAGCGGCGGGTGCGGAGAACGTCGATTTCCCGCTCAAGACCGCGTGCTGCGGCGGGGCGCACACCCTGTCCGACAGCGACACCTCGACCAAGCTGGTGATGAACATCATCATGGCCGCCGAGGCGTCGGGCGCCAACGTCATCGCGACCGAATGTCCGACCTGTCATTCCGGCTTGGAGATGCATCAGATCCGCGGCGAGAAGCGCTTCGGCTTCAAATCGACGGTGAAGATCCTCTACTTCACGCAGTTGCTGGGCCTGGCGCTGGGCGTGCCGATGCGCGACCTCGGCATCCACGAGAACATTTCCGATTCCTTCGACTTCCTGGCCGACAAGGGGTACGTATGAGGCCGCTTTCCGATATCGAACTCGCGATTTCCGTCCATGCGGCGGACGACGACACCCGGGCCGGCGCGGCGGCGTTGCTGCAGCTCGGCGAAGAGGTCTTGGAGCATTGGATCGCGGCCCGCGACGAGACGCCGACCGACGCCAAGAAAGAAGGCTTCCGCGTGCTCGCCCTGCACCGCCAAGGCGCCAAGGGGGAGCCGTCGTTCAACGCCTGTCGCGAGACCTGCCGCGAGTTGGTGTACCATCATAATTTGGTCTTGGCCGACGACGATGCCGACCTTGCGCGTCAGCACCTGCAATTGATGGGGTTGGTGGCGATGCACTTGTATTTATTCGTCAGCGGCAAGATGGAGGTCGCAGGATTGGGGGAATTCTGTTGTTCCTCAAAACCGCTTCACGCGGCAGAATAGGACATATTTTTTTAGGGCATAGGGGGATTACGAATGCCGACGGTAAAAGGATGCAACCTGCCGGATGATCTGTTGTACGACGTGGAGAACCACGTCTGGTTCAAGGAAACCGGCGACGGCAACGTCAAAGTCGGGATGACCGCGGTGGCGGCGGCGATGGCCGGCCAGTTGGTGGCAGTCACCCCGAAGAAAGTCGGGCGCAGCGTCAAGGCGGGGAAATCGTGCGCCACGGTGGAATCCGGCAAGTGGGTCGGCCCGGCGAAGTCCGCCGCCGCCGGCGAGATCGTCGAAATCAACGACAGCGTGGTCGCCAAGCCGGACACCGCGAACGACGATCCGTACGATGCCGGTTGGCTGGTGATCCTCAAGCCCGAGGACTGGGACAGCGTTAAAGGCGGTCTGGTGCCGGGCAGCGATGTCGCCGCCCCCTACGAGGCGAAGATGGAGGCCGACGGCTTCGCCGGTTGCGAATAAGTCAGCTTACGTAACGCCCGAAAAGAAGGCCCGCCATTGGCGGGCCTTTTGGTTTTGGTTGGGTTGGTAATTTCGACGGGGAAGCGTCTCAGCCGCGGCTGAGCATTGCGTTGAAGGCGCCGCCGAGCGACCCTTCCTCCAGATATTTCATGCCGTAGATCCCCCCGACGACGATCGAGCCGAAGGCGATGAACGAGCCGACCGCCAGCGTCGACACCCCGGTCAGACCCTGACCGATGGTGCAGCCCAGCGCCAGCACTCCGCCGGTGCCCATCAGCGCCGCGCCCAGCATGTGGTTGAGCATGTCGTCGGTGCCGGTGAACGCCTCGAACTTGAACTCCTTGGTCGCGATGGCGGAGATGAATGCGCCGGCGATCACGCCGCCGACGGTGGCGATGCCGAAGTTGATGGTCGAGCCGGTGAAGGTCATCAGGTATTGGATGCTGTTGCCGACCGGTGCGACGAAGGTCAGGGACACCAACTGCGTCGGATCGAAGTCGTCGAACCCGACGATGCCGGTGATTGCCCATCCGGCCGGGACGCACAGGCCGATGATGATGCCGGCCCAAATGTCGCTGGCCGAGGCGCGGAATTCACTGTCCTTGAAGCAGAACCACAGCAGGAACAGCACGATCACGGCGGCGACCGCGATCCGCACCGTGTCGCCGTCCGCGCCGACCAGATCGGAAATGCCTTGGTTGCTGATGTCGGCGGCCGCGAGATCGACGTTGGTCGCCCCCTCCATCGCGGTCCGCGCCAGCGCGATCAGGCCGCGCAGGGTCATGTACGCGAAGATGCCCAAGATCAAAGCGACGAACAGGGATTTGAGGTTCCCGGCACCGAGCCGGATCAAGGTTTTCGAGCCGCAGCCCCCGGCCTGGGTCATCCCGAAGCCGAACATCAGCCCGCCGATGATGGCGCCGAGCCAGCCCAGGTTCGGCGTCAGGTAGATCGATTCGTTGATGTCGATCATGCCCATCACATGCAAGGTCTGGGTGCCCGCGATGCCGACGGCGATGGCCAGCAACCAGGCGCGGAACCGGTTGAAATCTTCCATCATCACCATGTCGGAAATGGCACCCATGGTGCAGAAATTGGTCCGGTGCGCCGTCGCGCCGAACACGATGCCCAACAAAAAGCCAAGAGATGCGACTTTCGTCGCGACCGAGATATCTTCCATGTTGCCCCCAAATCTGCCGGTGCCGTTTTGCGGCCCGAGCGGTCCTGCGTATTTTCCGTTGCTATATCATATAAGACAAAATGAATATATAAAAATTGAATATGATTTGGTTGTTCGCGGCCCCCGGGTCGCTTACTCTGCTGCGCAGATATTGGGGTGACTACCGAAGGGGAGGATACACATCATGGCGGATCAAACACTCGACACCAAGGGCATGAACTGCCCGATTCCGATCGTTAAGGCCAAGAAGGCGTTGGCCGACATGTCGGAGGGTCAGGTGCTGGAAGTGCTGGCGACCGATCCCGGCGCGGTGAAAGATTTCGAAGCTTTCAGCCGCAAGACCGGGAACAAGATCCTGGAATGGAACGAAGACGGCGGCGTCTTCAACTTTCAGATCGAGAAAGTCTGACCGCCGACGGCACCTCAGAATTCCAAGCGGTCGAATACCTCGTCCAGGGCGGCCTGCGCGCAGGCTTCGTCCAGATCGGCGCCGGGTGCGCCGCTGACGCCGACGGCACCGACGCGGCTGCCGGCGGATTCAAGCGGCAGCGCCCCGCCCATCACCAAGACACCGTCCAGATGGTTTAGGTCCAGGCGGATGTCGTCGCGGTTGGCGCGGAATTCGGTCGAGGTCACGCCGCTGAGGATCACGGCGCGGGCCTTGCCGGCGGCGATCTCCAGGGTGAAGCGCGGGGCGTAATCGCTGCGCCGGGCGGCCATGATGTCGCCGTTGCGGTCGACCACGACGACGCCGACCGAATAGCCCGCGTCGACACAGGACTCCAACGACAGATCGACGATGTCGCTGGCCAACTGGCTGCCGATCGCTTTGACGTCGAGCACGTCGGACGCCTTTGTCGCCACGGGCAAAACCCCGAGTGCGGCCACCGCGGCGACGGCGAAGAATTTAAGCTTTGTCATGTTTCTCCCTCCTCATATCCCTTATATTCGTTTCAGCGCATATAAGGAGCCGGTCGGTAAATTAAAAGCCGTCGCGTCGGTTCGGCACAACGGCGGCGCGTTTGCCAAGGCGGCGGTTTTTTTTGTTTAATGGGGCATCATGAAACGGCATGGCTCGAACCTGCTCATCGGCGCGGCGATCGCCGCAGCGCTCGGCCTCTCGGCACCGGCGGCCCAGGCGGGATCGACGGAATTGCTGATGTTCGAGGCCGACTACTGCGAGTGGTGCGAAGTCTGGAACGAAGAGATCGGCCCGATTTATCCGAAGACCGCCGAGTCCAGATGCGCTCCGCTGCGCCGCCTCGACGTGTCCGACGCGCTGCCGCCGGATTTGGATGGGGTCAAGCCGGTCCGGTTCACGCCGACCTTCGTGTTGTTCGAGAACGGGCGCGAGGTGGGACGTATTCTCGGCTATGCCGGAGAGGACTTTTTCTGGGGGTTGCTGGCCGAGCAAATGGAGAAGCTGAGCACGCCCTGTATCGGCTGACGCAACCTTAAATATTCGTCACATTCAATCTTGATATATAGAGTATTATGAATATGATGAACGCTGGGAGACGGCGTTAATCGAGGGATAACCCTCAACATCCAAAGCCTGAATCAAAAAAGACGTTTAATTAAGAAAACTGTTCAGCTGCTGCCTCCCAGGGGAAGTTTAACACTTTGGGAGGCGATATCGCTCATGTCCTTTAGAAGCCTTTTTATGACGGCGTTCGCGGCGACGTTTTTGTTCGTCGGTGCCGCATCGGCCACGGAAGTTGCCAGCTATACGGTTGTCGACGGAACGATCCCGAAGGCGCTTACTGATCAACCGGGGGACCCCGATAAGGGGAAAGATGTATTTTTGAACCGGCGGCAAGGCAATTGTCTGGCCTGTCATCAAGTCACGGTGTTGTCCGATCACCCGTTCCACGGGGAAGTCGGTCCGACGTTGGATGGCGTTGCCGAACGGTACAACTTGGCGGAACTGCGGCTGCAAGTCGTCGACGCCAAGGAAATCAACCCGGATACGATCATGCCCGCGTTTTATCGGAGCGAAGGGTTCCATAAAGTCCTGAAAAGATTCGATCAAAAGACCGTTTTGACGGCGCAGCAAGTCGAGGATTTGCTCGCGTACCTGCTAACCTTGAAGTGATGACGGTTCGCCGGCGTTACTGACAAAGAGAGGAAACGAGATGTCGAAAGAGAATGCCTTGAAACAACTGACGCGCCGCCAAGCCTTGTTGCTGGCTGCCGGCGCGACGATGGTTGCGGCGGGCGGCGTGACGCTGACCTGGGCCGACGCCAAAGCGTCGAAAGCCGACGAGTCGATCATGAAAAAGATCGGCGACAAGAAGATCATGGAAGGCAAGATCAACTTCGATCTGCCGCAGATCGCCGAGAACGGCAACACCGTGCCGATCAGCTTCTCGGTCGATAGCCCGATGACCGCCGACAACCACGTCAAGTCGGTGCACCTGTTCGCCGACGGCAACCCGTTGCCGGACGTCGCCACGCTTCACTTCTCGCCGATGAACGGCAAGGCCGAAGCGTCGACGCGGATTCGCTTGGCGCGGACGCAGAACCTCGTTGCGGTCGCCGAAATGAGCGACGGTTCCGTCTACAAGGCGGCGCAGGAAATCAAAGTCACCATCGGCGGCTGCGGCGGCTGACGCGAGCAAGAGGAGACAACTAAAATGGCTAAGAACGTAAAACCCCGTGTCCGCGTCCCGAAGAAAGCGGCCAAAGGCGATGTCGTCGAAATCAAGACTCTGATTTCGCACAAAATGGAATCCGGACAGCGCAAAGACAAAAAAGGCAATCCGATTCCGCGCAGCATCATCAACAAGCTGGAAGTCACCTTTAACGGCAAGCCTGTCTTCGTTTCCGACTGGCATCCGGCGATTTCCGCCAACCCGTACATGTCCTTCTTCGCGAAAATCGAAGAAAGCGGCGAGTTCGCCTTCAAGTGGACGGACGACGACGGTTCCGTTTACGAGAAGACGGCGAGCATCACCGTCGCATAACAGCAAATAATTGGGGGGACATGTACATATGTTGAGGAAATGCATGATTGCCACGTGTGGCGCCTTATTCGGCGTCGCCGTGGCGTTCGCGGGAACCTCGGCCGCACACGCCGCGGATTGGGGACCGTACCAAGTCGAAGACCGCCGCAGCGGCTACACCTGGGCGCAGCCTGAAACGCAAGCGATGCAGGATGACGAGTTCCAAAATCCCGGCATCTTGTGGGTTGAGCAGGGGGCAAGCCTTTGGCAAGAGGCCGATGGGGAAGCCGGCAAGTCGTGTGCGGCGTGCCATGGCGAGTCGGGCGAGTTGATGGCGGGTGTGACCACCCGGTATCCGGAGTACGACGAAAACGCCGGAAAGCTGCAGACGCTTCAACACCAAGTGAACTTCTGCCGTGAAAACCGGATGCAGGCCAAGCCGTGGAAATGGGAATCCGAACAAATGCTGTCGATGACGGCGTTCGTCGGGTACCAGTCGCTCGGCATGCCGATGAACGTCAAAGTCGACGGTCCGGCGGCGCCTTACTTCGAAAAGGGCAAAGAGTTCTATCACCAACGCCGCGGCCAATTGGATATGGCGTGCAAGCACTGTCACGTGGACAACCCCGGCATGATGATCCGTGCCAACCGGTTGTCGCAGGGGCAAGCCAACGGCTTCCCGCTGTACCGCTTGAAATGGCAGAAGGTGGGGTCGTTGCATCGCCGGTTCCGGGGCTGCAACCGTAATATTCGGGCGATTCCGTATAAAGCGGGGTCCGAAGAATATACCAACCTGGAACTGTATGTCCGATGGCGTGGCCGTGGGCTGCCCATCGAGGTTCCCGCCGTTCGGAACTGAGCAAACCTAAACACGGAACGGGGAGGGGAAGAACCTCCCCGTTCTTTTTTTGACCAGAGGACAACGCCGTGATCTCTCGCCGCGATTTCTTTCACTTGGCCGCAGCGACGGCCGTCGTCACCGGAACCAGCGGAGTGCCGTTCCAGCGCGCCATGGCGCGCCAGGCGGTGGCGCAGTCGGACGTTCTGCAGTTCGATGCGGTCGGTCAGGTGACGTTGTTGCACTTTACCGACATGCACGCGCAGTTGACGCCGTTGTACTTCCGCGAGCCGTCCATCAACCTGGGCGTCGGCGAGGTCGACGGCCTGCCGCCGCACATCACCGGGGCGGACTTCCTCAAGGAATTCGGGATCGACCGCAACACCCCCGAAGCCTACATGCTGACCAGCGAGGATTTCGTCGCGCTGGCCCGCGAATACGGCAAGGTCGGCGGTGTCGACCGGATGATGACGCTGGTCAAGGCGATCCGCGCAGAACGGCCGGACAACACGTTGTTCCTGGACGGCGGCGACACCTGGCAGGGGTCCTACAGTGCGCTGATGACCCGGGGCGAGGACATGGTGCGCATGCAGAACGCCATGGGACTGGACGCCATGACCGCGCACTGGGAATTCACCTACGGCGAGGAGCGGGTCAACGAACTGAAGGATATGCTGGAGTTCCCGTTCCTGTGCGGCAACGTCCGCGACACGGAATGGGAGGAGCCGGTCTTCGAGTCGACCGCCTATTTCGAGCGCGGCGGCGTCAAGGTCGCCGTGATCGGCCAGGCGTTTCCCTATACGCCGGTCGCCAATCCGCGCTACCTGATCCCGAACTGGTCGTTCGGCATCAACGAAAAACTGGTGCAGGAGCACGTCGAGAAGGCCCGCAACGAGGGCGGCGCCGATCTTGTGGTGCTGTTGTCGCACAACGGCTTCGACGTCGACCGCAAGATGGCCGGCCGGGTGCAGGGGATCGACGTGATCCTCACCGGGCATACCCACGACGCCCTGCCGCGCGCCGAACAGGTCGGCAAGACGTTGTTGGTCGCATCGGGCAGCCACGGCAAGTTCCTGTCGCGTCTGGATTTGGACGTAGGCGGCGGCGAGGTCCGGAATTTCAACTACAAGCTGATGCCGGTGTTCTCCGACGTGATCGAGCCGGATCCCGAGACCGCGGCGCTGATCGCGGAAATCCGCGCGCCCTACAAGGACGAGATGGACAAGGTCCTCGGTACGACCGAATCCCTGCTGTACCGGCGCGGCAACTTCAACGGCACCTTCGACGATTTGATCTGTCAGGCGATGCTCGAAGAACGGGACGCCGAGATCGCGCTGTCGCCGGGTTTCCGCTGGGGCGCCAGCCTGCTGCCGGGCCAAGAGATCACCGTCGGGGACGTGCACCATCACACCTCGATCACCTATCCGAACGTGTACCGCAACGAGTTCACCGGCGAGTTCCTCAAGGTGATCTTGGAGGACGTGGCCGACAACCTGTTCAACATCGACCCCTATTATCAACAGGGCGGCGACATGGTTCGGGTCGGCGGCCTCGGCTACACCATCGACGTCGACAAGCCTATCGGCAGCCGGATTTCCAACATGACGCTGCTCAAAGACGGCTCGCCCATCGATCCGAGCCGCAACTACGTGACCGCCGGCTGGGCCTCGGTTAACGAGGGTACCGAAGGGCCGGCGGCCTATGATCTGGTGGCGGCGCACATCGAGAAAAAAGGCACCGTCAACATCGCCGAGAACCAATCCGTGGTGGTGCGCGGCGCATGAGACGGTCCCGGGTGATCGGATCCCGCGTTGCTGTTTGATGTCTCCTTCGTCGGGGCATTCGTCGCCGGGCTGCTGAGTTTCCTGTCGCCGTGCGTGCTGCCGCTGGTGCCGCCGTACCTGTGTTTCATCGGCGGCGTCAGCTTGTCGGAAATGACCGCCGAAGAGGGGCCTCCACCCGGCGCCAACCGCCGGGTGTTCGCCTCGGCGCTCTTCTTCGTCGGCGGATTTGCCCTGGTGTTTATCCTGTTCGGCGCGACGGCCTCGTTCCTCGGCCAGCTGCTGGCCGAAAACATGGACTGGATCGGCCGGGTTGCCGGGGTGCTGATCATCATCATGGGCGTGCATTTCGTCGGCATCGTCCGCATTCCGTTGCTGTACCGCGAAGCGCGTTTCGACGGCCCGGCCAAGCCGGTCGGCTTCGCCGGCGCGTTTCTCATGGGGCTTGCGTTCGCGTTCGGTTGGACGCCGTGCGTCGGTCCGGTGTTGGCGGTGATCCTGATGATCGCGGGGACCGAGGATTCGATCCTGCACGGCACGTCGCTGCTGGCGGTGTATGCGGCCGGGATCGGTATTCCGTTCTTGTTGGTGGCCTTGGCCATCGGTCCGGCGCTCAAGATCATGCCGGGGATCCGCCGCCACATGGGAACGGTCGAGAAGACCATCGGTGTCTTGTTGATCGGTACCGGGGTGCTGTTCTTGACCGGCACCATGGCCGACATCGCCTATTGGATGCTGGAGGCGTTCCCAGCACTCGGCAAGATCGGCTAGCTCAGCCGCCGAAGCGGAAGAAGATAATCCGGTCGAAGGAAATGATCTCGCCCAGCATGCGGAACAGTTCGCCGTCGTTGCCGCGGTTGACCGCCTCCAGCGACTGTTGCGCCGACACCGTGGTCAACTGGTACAGCCGCTGAAATTCCGCGTTGTCGTGATACCCTGCGGGGGCCATCCCCTCGCATTCCTTGAGCTTGGCGCCGTAGTCGGCGAAGAGGCCGCCCGCTTCGGCCTTGCCGTCGGCACTGCCGAGGTCCGGCGGAGTGCGTCGCATCGGAATGATCGCCAGCATGATCTTGTTCAATTCCGTAACGCAGTCGGCGTAATTGCGGGTGCCGGCGCGACCTCGGAGGCCGTAGAGCACGTCGCGGACGGTCAGCAGATGATCGTACGCCTTGCGGGTCTCGCCCTGATCCGCCATGTCCAGACCTTCGCCCAGGATCGCGACGACCTTGTTGATGTCGGCGACGAACGCCCCGTCCCCGGCATAGGCGGGCGGCGGGGTGGCGGCGGCCTTGGCGGCGATCGCCCGCCATTTGGCCTGGGCATCTGCCAGTTCCAGCCCGCCGATGCTGGCGTTGTCCGTGCGCAGATAGCTGGCCGCGGCATGGAACGAGGAGTACGCGGCGGCGACGTCGCTTTCGAATGCGGCGTTGTCATAGGCGTTTGCCGCGGCGGAGCCGCCGGCCAGCGCGAGGGCGAGGATCAGGGAACCGAGAAAGTGTCGCATGGCATACGTGCCTCAACAGGTTGGCGAATGATGAATATGATAGTACACTTCATATTCAAGAATAAGAATACGATTTTCGGGAGAAGCATCGATGATTTCCAGACGACATTTCAATGCGTTGGGCGCCGGTGCGGCGCTGGCGGTGGCCCTGCCCGGCACATCGGCATACTCGGCGGACTTGGTCTACAACGACGACGGCTTGATCCATCAGCCGTGGTTTTTGGACAGTTTTCTGATCATGGCCGAGGACCTGGCCGACGCGCAGTCGGACGGCAAGCGGTTCGCTGTTTTCTGGGAACTCAAAGGGTGCCCGTACTGCAAGGAAACCCATCGCGTCAATCTGGCGCAGCCGAACATCCTGAAATATGTCACGGATAACTTCACGGTGCTGCAGCTGAACATGATCGGGTCTAGGATCGTCACCGATTTCGACGGCGAGGAACTGGCCGAGACGGATTTGGCGAAGAAATGGCAGGTCCGGTTCTCGCCGACCGTTCAGTTCTTCACCGACGATGCCGCCGGCGCCGAAGGTAAGACCGGAAAGGCCAACGAGGTCGCCCGCATCCAGGGGTATTTCAAGCCGGACCATTTCCTGGCGATGTTCGAATACGTGCAGGAAAAAGCGTACGAGCAGCAAAAGTTCCGGGACTTCGTCTCCGCGCGCCAAGCCGGATAAGCCATGGCCAAGACACCACGCGGCAACGACCGGACGGGGGCGCCCGCGGATAGCGGACGGCGGCGTCTGCTGCAGGCGGGGGCCGCCGGGGTTGCGGCGCACGTCATCGTCGGCGGTGCCGCCGGTGCGTCCGCCTCGACGGCGGTCCCGGAATGGACCCGCAAATTGGGGCCGGGGATCGATGCGGCGCCCTATGGTATGCCGTCGCCGCACGAGGCGGACGTCGTCCGCCGCAACATCGAATGGTTGACCCCGACGACGGAGTCCGGGGTCAATTTCACGCCGATCCACGCGCTCGAAGGGATCGTCACACCGAACGGCATCTGCTTCGAGCGGCATCACAGCGGCGTCGCCGCGGTGGAGCCCGATGTGCACCGGCTGTTGATCCACGGGATGGTCGACCGGCCTTTGGAATTCACCATGGACGACCTGCTGCGGCTGCCCCGGGTCTCGCGTTTCTATTTTCTGGAATGCGCCGCCAACGGGGGCATGGAATGGCGCAATGCGCAGATGAACAGCGTGCAATTCACCCACGGCATGATCCATTGCGTGCAATACACCGGCGTGCCGCTGAGGCTATTGCTGGAGGAGGCGGGCGTCGCCGACAAGGCCAAGTGGCTGTTGGTCGAGGGCGGTGACGCCGCGGCCATGACCCGCTCGTTGCCGATGGAAAAGGCGCTCGACGATTGCATGGTCGCGCTGTTTATGAACGGCGAGCGTCTGCGTCCGGAACAGGGGTACCCGGTGCGTCTGGTGGTACCCGGGTTCGAGGGCAGCATGTGGGTCAAATGGTTGCGCCGGATCGAAGTGGGCGAGGGGGCGTGGCATACCCGCGAAGAGACCGCGCGTTACACCGACCTGATGCCGGACGGGCGGGCGCGGCGGTTCACGTGGGAAATGGACTGCAAATCGGTGATCACCACGCCGTGCCCGGAACGGCCGATCCCCGGCAAGGGCGCCAATGTGCTGTCGGGCCTGGCGTGGTCGGGCCGCGGCAAGATCGCCCGGGTCGATGTGTCCCTGGACGGCGGCCGCAATTGGCAGGCCGCGCGGATCGAGGGGCCGGTGCACGACATGTGCCTGACCCGGTTCTACTTGGACGGTTGGGAATGGAACGGCGAGGATTTGTATCTGCAAAGCCGCGCCATCGACGAAACCGGTTACGTCCAGCCGCAGATGGCCGATCTGAAAAAGGTCCGCGGCGATAACTCGGTGTATCACAACAATGCCATTCAGACGTGGCACGTGGCGCCGTCGGGCGAGGTCGAGAATGTTCGTCTTGGCTAAGCCGATCGCGGTGGCCGTTGCTGTCCTTCTCGCTGCACTGCCGGCGGGGGCGGCGGAGCGGACATTTCCCGGTATCGGACAGCCGCCGGACCCGGCATTGCTGAAGGCTTGGGACATCGACGTTGCACCGGACGGGCGCGGCGCACCGCCCGGGCGCGGCACGGCGCTTGAGGGCGAAGAGATCTATTTCGAC
Organism: Rhodospirillales bacterium; assembly: GCA_965601835.1. Classification (GTDB taxonomy): domain Bacteria; phylum Pseudomonadota; class Alphaproteobacteria; order Rhodospirillales; family Casp-alpha2; genus UBA4479. Next base: position 1,516,239 of record OZ271842.1, on the reverse strand, counting down.
AAATGCGCCGCGTGCCATGGCGATTTCGGCGAAGGCGTCGGGCGGATCGCCGCGTTGATGGGCGGCGAGGACACGTTACAGGACGAGCGTCCGGTCAAGACCATCGGCAGCTTCTGGCCCTATGCCGCGACCATCTTCGACTACACCAAGCGCTCGATGCCGTTCGGCGATGCGCAGAGCCTGAGCGACGATGAGGTTTATGCGGTCACGGCGTACATCCTGTATTTGAACGACCTGATCGCCGACGACACGGAGTTGGGGCCCGATACCCTGGGCACCATCGACTTGCCGAGCCGCGATCTGTTCGATCCCGACCCCCGGCCCGATGCGCAACCCGCCGGCGGCGCGCCGTGCATGCGCGATTGCCCGGCACCGGCCGACGTGATTGGCCGCGCCCGGCAAGTGGACGTCACGCAGGAAACGTCTGGGAACTGAGGTTGGCGGCCCGTGGGGCGGCCCGCGGTCGATTTACGCCGCTTCCGCCTTCGGTTTGGCGGCCGCTTTTGCTTCGGCCGAACAAAACAGGCCATACATCAATTCCAGCAACTGACCGACTTCTTCGCTGGCCAGGTGGTAATAGATGGTTTTCCCATCCCGCCGGGTGCCGACCATGTTGTCGTTGCGCAGCCGGGCGAGTTGTTGCGAGAGGGTCGGTTGGCGCAAATCAAGCGCGGTCTCCAACTCGGAAACCGACATCTCGCCCTCGCTCAAATGACAAAGTATGAGAAGCCGGTTCTCATTGGCGAGCGCCTTGAGAAAATCGGCCGCTTTGGCCGCTCCTTCCAGCATGTCCTTGTCGATCATAAAAAGCCCCTTACACGAAAATTCTCTGTCGGCGACCGGAAATAATTTCCCAATATGTTTTTGTGGTTTCTAATTTTATCACGAAACCATACACGAAAATTGTTGCGGGGGCCATTCATATTCGGATTGCAATATATGATGGCATTCCGGTCCCCATTCTCTCGCCAATGGTTTTCCGGTCCTGTCGGCCCGGTCATCGTCGGCGACATCCCCAGGCCAGCCGAGACGCCTGGAAAACCGGCGCTTCGTCCGCCTCATTACAAGTGATCAATATAACACATTCGCGGTAGACAATATATAGCCAACGAATATGATGATTTTGGGAGGAATACGTTGATGCATCTGGGGGAAATCGGTTGCGTCTTGTTATCGTCGGCGATTCTCGTCGCCGTGACGATCACGGGAGTGGGCCAAGCCCATGCGGCGGCGGCGGACGTCGAACGCGGCGCCAAGGTTTTTCGGCAATGCGCCAGTTGCCATCAGGTCGGCCCCGAGGCCCGCAATACGGTCGGGCCGCATCTCAATGAAGTTTTCGGCCGACGGGCCGGCACGGTTGACGGGGTCAAGTACTCCGTCGATATGACGCGCGCCGGCGACAACGGGCTGCACTGGGATTTGGACAATCTGGATCACTACATCCGCGATCCGCGCAGCCTCATTTCCAGAACCCGGATGCAGTTCCGCGGCATCAAGGACGACCAGGACCGCGCCGCGGTGATCGCGTATCTCAGGACCTATTCCGACGATCCGAGGGACATTCCCGAAGCCGCGCCGACCGCGACCGCGGTGTCGCACGATCCGGCGGTGAACCCGGACATCCTGGCGATCCAGGGGGATCCGGACTTCGGGGAATACCTCTCCGGCGAATGCGTGACCTGCCATCGCCCGACCGGCCAGGACACCGGCATTCCGTCCATCGTCGGATGGCCCGCCGACGTCTTCGTGACGGCCATGCACGCTTACCGGTCTAAAACCCGAACTCATCCCGTGATGCAAATGATCGCGGGGCCGCTGAGCGACGAAGAAATCGCCAGCCTCGCGGCGTACTTCGCAACGTTAGAATAGAAAACAAAGACAGATAGGAGGAAATCACTATGGCTATTACACGCAGAACATTCGGGATCGGCGCGGCGGCGCTGGCCGGTGCCGCGATGGCGCCGCAGGTTATGGCGGCGGCGCGGCCGCGGGTCGTGATCGTCGGCGGGGGTGCCGGCGGCGGAACCGTGGCGCGTTACCTTGCCCGCGCGGCCAAAGGCGAGATCGACGTGACGTTGGTCGAGCCGACGCGGACCTATTACACGTGTTTCTTCTCCAACCTGTATCTGGGCGGGTTCCGCGACTTGGCTTCGATCGGCCACAGCTACGGCACCTTGGCCAGCAACTACGGCATTAATGTCGTGCACGATTGGGCGACCGGCGTCGACCGCGACAAGAAAGTGGTCGCCATGGCGTCCGGCGGCAGCATGCCCTACGACAAACTGGTCATCGCGCCGGGGATCGACTTCCGTTACGACACCGTGCCCGGCTATGGCGTCGAAAGCGCCAACAAGATGCCGCACGCCTGGAAAGCCGGTTCGCAAACCGAACTTTTGAAAGCGCAGGTCGAGAACATGCGCGAAGGGGGCACCTTCGTCATGCTCGCGCCGCCGAACCCGTACCGCTGCCCGCCGGGGCCGTACGAGCGGATTTCGATGGTCGCGCACATCCTGAAGCAAAAGAACCCGACCGCGAAGATCCTGATCCTCGATCCGAAGGAGAAGTTCTCGAAACAAGGCCTGTTCACGTCGGGCTGGTCGGAGCACTACGAAGGCATGGTCGAGTGGCTGCCCGCATCGATCGCCGGCAAGGTGACCGAGATCAACGCCGACGCCATGGAGATCCGCACCGATGCGGACACCTTCAAGGCGGACGTCGCCAACGTGATCCCGGGGCAACGCGCCGGCAACATCGCCACCGCGGCGGGCCTGGCGAACGATTCCGGGTTCTGCCCGATCGTTCCGGCGTCCATGCAGAGTCAGATGGACGAGCACATCTATCTGGTCGGGGATGCCACCATCGCCGGCGACATGCCGAAATCCGGCTATTCCGCCAACAGCCAGGCCAAGGTCTGCGCCATGGCGGTGCGCGCGTCGTTGACCGGATCGAAGATGTTCCCGGCCCGGTTCGCCAACACGTGTTGGAGTCTGATCGCCACCGACGATGGCGTCAAAGTCGGCGCCAAGTACGAAGCGACCGAGGAGAAGATCGCCAAGACCGAAGGCTTCATCTCGCAGGTCGGCGAGGACGCCGCGACCCGTAAGCGGACCTATGAAGAGTCCATCGGTTGGTACGACGGTATCATCGCCGACATCTTCAGCTGATCGTGCGGCGCCGCAAAGGCGCCCACCGTCGCAGCAAAAAAAAGAGCCCAGGCACCCGCCTGGGCTCTTAGTTTATGGGAGGAAACCCGGCCCATCGCCGGTCATCACATTACGTGGCGCGGTTCCATGGCATCGCCATCAAAACTTTCGCCAAGGCACAGGTGCCCGTCAGTCCGGCAAAAGTCAGGCCGGCCCCGATCGCGGCAATGACGTAGGTTGCAGCCGGCGCCGTGGTCAGTGACGCGACGGCAAGCGCGATGATCATCACGCCGACCGTCAATTGAACCTGCCGTTGGATGCTGATACGGGTCTGGCGGCCGGACGCTTGCACCGTCGGCAGACCTTTTTGCGCCCAGGCGTTCAGTCCGCCGGCGATCGCTTCGGCTTTTTTGAACCCGGCATTCTCAATATCTTGGGCGGCTTTGTCGGTCCGCGCGCCCGAAGTGCAATAAAAGATGGCGTTCTTGTCGCCGATCAAACGCGCCAAGTTGGCGTCGATCTTCCCCTCCGGCAGCAGTACGGCGCCGGGGACATGGCATTCTTTGAATTCCTGTTCGCTACGAATGTCGACGACAATGGTGTCGGCGGCATCCAGACGCATTTTCGCGTCGCTCGGTGAGATGGTTTGCATCGGCCTCTCCTCTATATATTCGGTGAATATAATATATAAAAAGTGAATATGTAAAATGGAATCTGCGGTCGCGGGCCGCATTTGTAATGTTTCCCGACTCCTCTCTGATCGCGAAATCGCGTTACACTTTTCACGTATCGACTGTGTTCGCCGTCACAGCGGGACCTGCGCGAGGTCAAGAATAATCCGCATAAGAACCGGTGTGGTGAGATCGGACAATCCTCGGGGGAGGTGAAAATTGGGAACTCGCGAACGACGTATGCCCATCGTATGGGCTGCGGCTTTGTCAGCCGTATTGGTCACAACGACGTTTGATACAGCGGTCGGGCAAACGCCGGCCCCCGCGAATACGGGAACGGACAGCGCCGCGTCGGCGCCGCCGCCGACGACCCTAAGCAGTTTCATCCAAGACACGATGTCGCAGATGGGCTTGCCGCAGAACGCCAGCTTGGCCGGCCTGTCCGATGCCGCCGCGGGCGCGGTTCTCGGCGCCGTGCAACAACTGGACGCGACGACGGCGGTCTCCAGCATCCAAATGCGGGGCGTCACGTTCGACGTCGTCCGTTTCACCCCGACCGGATCGCAACAACCGCTGCTGATCCTGCACGCGGAGAAACTCGGCCTTGGGAACCTGATCCCCGCCGCTGCGGGCACGCCGCTCGACGCCCTCGGCACGTTGGAGGACGTCACCTTTATCTATGCCGGCGCGCAGCCGCCGCAGACGTTCAGCACGCCGCAAGCCGCGCCGTCCGATACGACACCGCTCCCCCCGGTGATCGCCAAACTGCGGACCCTCGCGCAAAGCCGGATGCCGCTCAAATCCGGTATGAACGTGGCCGCGACCCTGCCGCTGCAAGGGATGCCGCAGGAAATCTCCGGGATGCTCCGGGCGGTCGGCATCAATCCTTCGGCCAAGCTGCCGCTGCGGGGCGGGATCAGCCCGGCGATCTTCCGCGAGGCATTCTCGACCGCGCCGTCGCTGCCGTCCCGCGGCCTGCAGCCGTCGGCGCAGCAAAAAACGGCGTTCGCCAACCTGCTCCGCACCTACGGCCAGGACTTCCTCAACAATCTGGATCTCAGCGCCACCGTCCCGTCGACGACCACCATCGGCCCGTTTTCGGTCACCGGCGAGAGCTTCACCCTCAAAGGCGACGGCCAGGGCGGCATGTCGTTCGGGTTCGCGGCACAGGAACTGAAGGCCTTCGCCGTCGACATCACGGATGCGCTGTTTACCTATGACGCCGACAGCCGGGCGATCGTCGCCAACGGCACGGTGAACGCGCAATCGCTCACCGATGCGCTCGGCTTCAACGGACTCAGCGTCGATAGCGCGTCCCTGGCATCCACCTATGCCCAGAACGCCTGGGCGTTCGCCGTCAACGGCCAGGGCAAGATCAACAACGCCGACCTGTCGTTTGCCGTGTCCGCGGCGACCCAACCCGGCGGACAACCGGTGATTTCCGCCAGCCTCGACGGCGGTCAGCAGGGAATCTCCGCCGCCGACATCGCCGGGCGCAGCATCCCGGGCTTCAACAACATCAAGCTGTCGAAGGTGGAGGTGAGCGCCGAGCGGATCGTCGCCGACATGACCTTCGGCCGCAACAACGTGCCGGGCGAGATCGCCGCCTTCCATGTCGGCAACGCCACGGCACCGACGCTGGCCCTTTCCATCGATACCGTCGGCTTCGGCGACATCGTGCCGGGCGCCGTCGGTTCGGCCATGGACGGGGTGACGGCCAGCGGCCTGACGATGATGGTCGTTCCGCCCAACGCCCAAGCATTGGCGCCGACGGATGCGTCGATCCCCGCACACATCCAGGATAACCTGAAAAAAGTCATCGACGATGCGGCGCAACACGACGCCACCCGTGCGTCGACCACCTTCGCGCCCGGATTCCACGTGCTGGCGGACCTCAACCTGCAAGGCTCGCAGGGCATGACGCAGATGATGGGCGCCGCCGGTGTCACGGAAACCACGATCCCCATCATCGGCACCATCAGCGCATCAACGTTTCAGCCCAATGTGCCGAAAGCCGATGCGCTCCGCGGCCTGAACCTCAGCGTCGCGTTGCCGGACCTGCGTATCCCCGGCCTTCCCGACACTTTCAAGACCGCGAAGCCGATCTTCGCGGTCACGGAAACCGCGCCCGCGGCGATGAATGCCGCGGCGGCGCAAAACGCCCAAGGGCCGTTCGTCACCATCGGCGCCGACATCCAGATGCAGGCGGGGAGCGGCACGCACGACTTCACGGCCGTGTTGTTGACCGGCAAGAACGCGCAGGGCGGTCACATCGTCGAGTTGATCGGCGGCGCCAGCGATCCGAAGGACCTGTTCGCCTTCAAGGGCCTCGCCGTGCAGTCGGTGGACCTGGACTCGCTTTACGACGGCAGCGCGTGGGACTTCAAACTCAAAGGGGCGGCGACCCTGAACGCCGCGGCGGTCACGTTTGAGACCGACGTGCAGCGCGTCAACAACCAGGTGCAGTACGTGGCGACCCTGACCGGTGGGGCGAACGGCATCTCCGCCCGCGATGTCGCCGGCCGGGATATCCCCGGTCTGGATCAGGTGGCGCTCACCAAGGTGACGGTGACGGGCGACCGCCTGGTCGCCGACATGACCTTCGGTGCGAAGCGGACGCCGGGCCAACTGGCGGCATTCCACGTCGGTAACCAGGCCAACGCGACGTTGGCCTTCACCCTCGACAAGCTGGCGTTCGCCGATCTGGTGCCGGGGTCCGCCGGCAGTGCGCTGGACGGGGTCGAGGTCGACGGTCTGTCGTTGGTGGTCGTTCCGCAAGGGGGCGACGGCTTGCGCCCGGACGACGCGGCGATCCCGACGCACATCGCCGACAACCTGAAGAAAGTCATCGCCGACGCGGCGCAACACGATTCCACCCAGGCCAACCGCACGCTCGGCGCCGGGTTCAATATCCTTGCCGACCTCGATCTGCAGGCGTCGCAAGGCATGGGCGATCTGATGAAGTCCGCCGGCGTGACGCAAACCACGCTGCCGATCGTCGGCACCATCAGCGCCGCCACGTTCCAGCCGAACGCGCCCAAGGCGCAAAGCCTGCAAGGGCTTAATCTCTCGGTCGCGTTGCCGGATCTGCGGATACCGGGGTTGCCCGATACGCTGTCGATCACCAAGCCGGTTTTCGCCGTCACCGAAACGGCCCCGCCGGCGCTGACCGAGGCGGCGGGCGCCAATCTCGAAGGACCGTTCGTGACCATCGGCGTCGATCTGCAGATGCAGGCGGGCGGCAATACGCACGACTTCGCGGCGTTGATTATGACGTCGAAGAATGCGCAGGGCGGCCGGGTGATCGACCTGACGGGGTCCGCCACGGACCCGAAAGGCCTGTTCCAATTCAAGGGGTTGGAGGTGTCGGCGCTGAACATGGCATCGGTTTACGACGCCGGCGCGTGGGACTTCCGCCTCGACGGCAGCGCGTCGCTGAATGGGGCGGCGCTGACATTCAATACCGAGATCAAACGCATCGACAACAAGGTCGAATACGTCGCCGTGCTCGACGGTGGGCAAAGCGGAATATCGGCTAAAGACGTCGCGGGCCGCGACATTCCGGGCCTGGACCAGGTCGCGTTGACCAAGGTCACCGTCACCGGCGAGCGGCTGGTCGCCGACATGGTGTTCGGCGCGAAAAAGACACCGGGTGAACTGGCGGCGTTCCATGTCGGCAACCAGGCCAATGCGACCCTGGCGTTCACCTTGGACAAGTTGGCGTTCGCCGACTTGGTGCCGGGATCCGCGGGCAGCGCGCTCGACGGGGTGGAGGTCGACGGCCTCACGCTCGTGGTGGTGCCGCAGGCGGGCGCCGGGCTCAAACCCGACGATCCGGCGGTGCCGACCCACATCGCCGACAACCTGAAAAAGGTGATCGCCGACGCGGCGGCGCACGATGCGTCCAAGGCGAACCATACGCTGGCGGCCGGTTTCAATATGCTGGCCGATCTGGACATCAAAGCATCCGGCGGGATGGGCGACCTGATGGCGTCCGCCGGGGTGACCGAAACCGTGATTCCGATCGTCGGCACGATCAGTGCGTCGACGTTCGAGCCTAACGTGCCCAAGGCGGACAGCATCAAGGGCATGAACCTCGAGGTCGCGTTGCCGGACCTGAAGGTGCCGGGTCTGCCCAGCACCATGACATTGACCAAACCCGTGTTCGCCATTGCCGAAACAGCACCCGCCGCATTGACCGCGGCGGCCTCCGGCGTTGCCAAAGGAGATTTGCAGGCGCCGTTCGTGACCATCGGCGCCGACCTGCAGATGCAGGCGGGTGGCAACACCCACGACTTCGCCTCGCTGCTGATGGTCGGCAAGGATGCGCAGAACAAACGGGTCATCGACTTGGTCGGCTCCGCATCCGATCCCAAGGGCCTGTTCGAGTTCAAGGGCTTGGCTGTCAGCTCCCTCGACCTTGCGTCGATCTATGCCGGCGGCAACTGGGACTTCAAACTGACGGGGGCGGCGTCGCTGAACGCCGCACAGGTGACGTTCGAGACCGATGTCCGCAAGGTCGACAACACCGTCGAATACGTCGCCATTCTGGACGGTGGCCAGAACGGAATCTCGGCCAAGGACGTCGCCGGGCGCGATGTGCCGGGCTTGGATACGGTGGCGCTGACCAAGGTCACCGTCACCGGTGAACGGCTGGTCGCCGACATGGTGTTCGGCAAGGCCAAGACCCCGGGCGAGTTGGCGGCGTTCCACGTCGGCAACCAAGACAACGCCACCATGGCGTTTACGCTGGATAAGCTGGCGTTCGCCGATCTGGTCCCCGGATCCGTGGGCAGTGCCCTGGACGGCGTCGAGGTCGACGGCCTCAGCCTGTTGATCGTCCCGACGGGGGCGACGGCGTTGAAGCCGGACGACCCGGCGGTGCCGCAGCATATTTCCGATAACCTCAAGAAAGTTATCGCCGATGCGGCGCAGCACGATTCCACGAAAGCGGGCTATGAGTTACCCGCCGGGTTCAACCTGTTGGCGGATCTGGACATCAAGGCGTCCGGGGGCATGGGTGATTTGATGGCGTCCGCGGGTGTGACGGAAACCGTGATCCCCATCGTCGGCACCATCAGTGCGTCGACCTTCGTGCCGAATGTGCCGAAGGCGGACAGCGTCAAGGGTATCAATCTCGAAGTCGCGCTGCCCGACCTGAAGGTGCCCGGACTGCCGGAAACCATTACCATCACCAAGCCCGTGTTCAAGGTGACGGAAACCGCACCCGATGCCCTGACTGCGGCGGCCAGCGGGATCGCCAAGGGTGATCTGCAGGCGCCGTTCGTGACCATCGGCGCCGATCTGCAGATGCAAGCGGGCGGCAATACGCACGATTTCTCGTCATTGCTGATGGTCGGCAAGGATGCCCAGGGTAAGCGGGCCATCGATCTGGTGGGGTCCGCCAGCGATCCCAAGGGCCTGTTCGAGTTCAAGGGGCTGTCCGTCAAGAGCCTGGATCTGGCGTCGATCTACGACGCCGGGTCGTGGGACTTCAAACTCAACGGGTCCGCGGATTTGAACGCCGCCCAAGTGACGTTCGAAACCGAAATCCGCCGGGCCGACAATCAGGTGACCTATATCGCCACCTTGGACGGCGGACAGACCGGCATTTCGGCCAAGGACGTCGCCGGGCGCGATGTGCCGGGGCTCGACACCGTGGCGTTGACCAAGGTCACGGTCACCGGCGACCGCTTGGTCGCGGACCTGACGTTTGGGCCGCGCAGCACCGCCGGCGAGATCGCCGCCTTCCATCCGGCGGGTGCGGACAACGCCGTGATGGCGGTGACGCTGGACAAGCTCGGCTTCGCCGACGTGGTACCGTCGGCGGCGGGCGGGACCTTGGATGGGGTCGAGATCGACAACCTCGCCCTGGTCATCGTGCCGCAGGCGAATGCCGGACTGAAGCCGGATGACGCATCGATCCCGGATCACATCCGCGACAATGTCGCCAAGGTGCTGACCGACGCCGCCAAGCATGACGCGACGAAGCAAGACCACACCATGAAGGCAGGCTTCAACCTGTTCGCCGATCTGGATTTGAAATCGTCCGGCGGCATGGGCGATTTGATGGCCTCCGCGGGTGTGACGGAGACCGTCATTCCCATCGTAGGCACCATTAGCCGCAGCACGTTTAATCCGAAGGCGCCATCGAAGGATGCCTTGGCCGGACTCGACCTCAATGTCGCGCTGCCGGACCTCAAGGTGCCGGGGCTGCCGGATACCATGACCATCACCAACCCGATGTTCGCGATCACGGAAAATGCACCCGATGCCCTGACCGCAGCGGCGACGACGCTGGCCAGCGCTGAACCGAAAGCGCCGTTCGTCAGCATCGGTGCCGGTCTCAAAATGCAGGCGGGGCAGGGCGAGCACGAATTTGACGCCTTGCTGATGGTCGCCAAGGACGACAAGGGCAAGCGGCTGGTCGATCTGTTGGGCTCGGCCAAGGACCCGAAAGGCCTGTTCGAGTTCAAGGGTCTGACCGTGACCACCCTCGACCTCGCGTCGGTGTACGACGCCGGCAACTGGGACTTCAAACTGGACGGCACCGCCAGCCTGAACGGCGCCACCGTCAGCTTCGACACCGAGGTCCGCAAGGTCAGCGGCCAGACCACGTATATCGCCACCCTGACCGCCGCGAACGGGATCTCCGCCAAGGATGTGGCCGGACGCGACGTGCCGGGCTTCGACAGTTTGGCGCTCACCAAAGTGACGGTGACGGGCGACAGCTTGACCGCGGACCTGACCTTCGGGCCGAAGAACACCGCCGGCGAGATCGCCGCGTTCCATCCGGCGGGCGCCGACCAGGCGGTCATGGGGATCACGCTGGATAAGCTGGGCTTTGCCGAGTTGGTGCCGGTCGGCTCCGGTGCGCCGCTCAACGGTGTCGACGTCGCGGACCTGACCATCGTCGTGGTGCCGGAAAAATCCGCGGGGCTGAAGCACGACGATGCGGCGATCCCCGAAGGGATCCGTACCAACCTGACCAAGGTGTTGACCGACGCCGGCAAGGCGCAGGGATACGCCCTGAAAAAGGACATCAACCTGTTTGCCGATTTGGAACTCGGCCAATCGCAAGCGATGCAGGACTTCATGGACTTCATCGGCAAGGACGGCAAAAAACCGTTGCCGATCGTCGGCGTGATGAGCCCGCAGATGTTCAATCCCAAGGCGCCGTCTGCTCAGAAATTCGCGGGCATGGACCTTTCGGTGCCGATGCCGAGTTTGAGCCTGACCGGTCTGCCGAGTGCGTTCCAGCTCAAGAACACCGAGTTCAAGATCACCGACACCACGCCGGGCGGTCAACAGGCGCTGTGGGTCGGTTTGCAATCGGACATGGATGCCGATCTGTTGGGTTCGAACCTTGCCTTCAAGACCGATGTCGGTTTCGCCAAGGGCGAGATTTCGCTGTCGGCGACCAGCGAACAGGAGCTGAAAAAGCCGTTCGGCATCGGTTGGCTCGATCTGAAACAGCTGGCCCTGGCGCTGGACTACGACAAGAAAGCCAAATCGGGCGATCTGAAGTTTACCGCGATCCCGGCCAAGCCGTTCGGCAAAACGACGCCCGAGATCGATATCGAATTGCAGGAAACCGCGGGCAAGCTGTCCGCCGGAGTCTTGAAGATCAAGGACAAGGTTGCCTTTTCCGACCTGCCGATCCTGAACAAGGTCAAACACGCCGATAAGTTCGATTTCACATTCCTGGAGATTTCCACGTCGGGTGTATCCGGCGGCTCGGAACTCCATGGCCAACAAGTCGACGCGGTGGTGTTTGAACAGAATGCCAAGTGGACGTTTGCGGTGTCGGATAACGGCGGCGGCAAGGGCTTCAAGTTCGACCGTATCATGCCGGTGCTGGACAAGACGCCGCTCAAGGATTTCCACCTCAACGACGCGGCGCTGATCTTCTCGGAAGCCGACATCAGCGGCAAAGTCTCCGACCTGCCGGAGGTGGCGCAAACCGTGTTCGCCGAGATTTACGGCAGCCAAAGCGCGCTGGTCGCGGTCAAGAACGGCATCACCGTCGCCGCCAACTTCTCGCCGGGCAGCTCCAGCGGGTTCGCCGCCAAGGGTCTGCAGGGGATCGGCATTCACGACGACATCCTGTTGGAAGGCGCCGTCGTCAACATCTTCGGCGAGGGCGCGCCGGGCGTCGATATCATGGTCGACACCCCGCAAGGACCGGGCGGCGGCAAGGGTGCCTCGCACACGCCGAAAATGGCCAAGTTCCCCGGGCAGGTCGGTTTCTTCGTGCAGTACCAGGCGGACGAACTGGATGTCGGCCTGGAAGCGGACATCATCCTGCACGTCCCGAAAAAGCAGCAGTTGGAGTTGGTCACCAAGCTTGAACTGGAGCTGAACGACAAGGGTTTCGCCGTCGACATCTTCATGGACCTGGCGGGCCAGTGGAAGGACCCGTTCGGGATCAAGGGGATCGAGCTTGACGAAGTGGCGCTGAAATTCGGGATCGACATGGAGGACGAGGCGATCTTCGGCTTCCACGGCAAGACGATCCTGGCGGACGGCGCCGAAAAGATCGACATCGCCGCGGAAATGGACTTCGAACTGGACGCCGCGGGCTTGCCCGACGGGGTCGCCATCAAGGGCAGCATTTCCGAATTGGGCATCCCCGCGATCATCGACGTCGCGGAGCGGTTGGCGGGCGGCAAGACCAGCATCGTGCCGGTCGACCACCTGCCGTTGCCGGAATTCAAGGACGTGACCTTCGCGTTCGCGACGCCAGGGGTCTCCGACCCGCAGCTGGGCCTGATCGGTTCGGGCTTCGCGCTGGGTGGGGAGCTGTTCTTCCTCAACCGGGAACTGGGCAAGGTCGACCTCAGCGCAGGTACGTCCGGCATCAAAATGGATGCGGCCATCGACCCCATCGATTTCAAGATCCTGAAACTCGAGAAGAACACCTTCAAGATGGACCTCGGTTTCAAAGGCGCGCCGAAACTGAACATCGATAGCGAGATCGAGTTCCTGGGCGCCAAGCAAACCGTCTTGGTGGCCTTCGACGACGGCATGTTGGACATGACCTTCGAAGAGAAAATCGGCGGCGGCATTTGGGACTCCAAGATCACGCTGGGCATGGGTATCGACGCGGCGCACGGTGGCGCACCGGATATCTTTGTCCAAGGGATCATCAAGGAGGACTTCTTCAAGTGGCTGCGCGATCAGGCCCCGGCGCAGGTACACAAGTTCTTCAACCAGCTGAACGCCGACTTCGAGAAAGCCAAGGCGAAAATCGACGCGGCGGAGCAAAAAGTCCACGGCCTGGACAACAAGATCGCCGCCCGCAAGGCCGTCGTGCAGCGGGAAAAGGCGAATGCCGACGCCGCGTTCCAGCGCGCCCGCAACAAAGTCAATTCGGTGAAGCGCGACGTCGACAACATGCATGACAAGGCTGAATACCATAAGCACCGGTGCCACTGGTATTCGGCATGGCACTGCGGCGAGGAGGCGTATTACTGGGCGCGGTACGGCATCGAATGGGCGGCCTATAAGGTGGCGCTTGGGGTCTTGAAAGCGGCGCAGGAGACCGTCGATCACCTGCCGTCGGAATTGATGGACCCGCAACTGACCGCGTTGGAGGGTGAGCGCGGCGTTGCCTTGGGGGCGCTGGAACTGGCGAAGCTGGCGATCGACGGCGTCGAGGATGCCGACAAGTGGATCGACAAAGGGCTTGAAGCTTTGCTCCGCGATATCGGCAAGTCGAACGCCCTGGTGATCAAGGAGATCTTCTTCGAAGCCGACTTGGACGGCATGCTGAAGGGAAGCCCGGCGATCTTGACCATGGATTTGGAGATTTTCGGCGCCGACCTCGGCACGCAGATGTTCGCGTTCAAGCTCACCGACCCGGTGTTCGATGCGGAGCAGCTGCTGTTTATTCCGCTGCACATGGTGTCGGAGTTGTTCGAGAAATACGTGCCGAAATCGCTGAAGAAGATCGTCGGGCCGGTGATTACGTCGATCAACAAGGCCTCCAACAAGGCCGAGGCGAAGGTCTATCAGGAATTGAAGAGCATACCGGGCTTGAACCTGCCGCCGGAGATCAAAGCGGCGCTGGACCAATTGACGTATCTGGACACCGGACCGAAGGACTGGGATCACGCATCGCTTGATGGCGCGTTTCAGCCGACAGCCCTGCGCCGGTCGCATCGGCACGGTGCGCGCATTCAGGTTGCCGCCAACGACGATGCGGCGGGCTGGATGCAATTGGCGCAGGCCACCGCACCGGCGTCTCCGGCGCCCGCGGCCAACAGCGCGGCGCCGGCAACCCACACGCCGTCGGGCGTGCCGCTAAAACCAAAACCGGACGCCAACCACGTCGAGCGTCTGAGCGACTTCAAGAAGAAGCAGCAGGACCTGATGCTGCACATCATCAACCGCAACAAGGTGTTCGGCGAAAAGTTGATGCAGTTCGAGCAGGAGCAGGAAGCCGAGCGTCAGAAGCGCGAAAATGACGAATATGTGCCGTACACCGATATCAAGGTGCCGCCGGGTGTTCTGTTCACCGAAAAACTGTTGGTGGCGCGCCACTCGAAGCTGTGCCTGGGTCAGAACGCTTCCAACAAAACCACGTTCCACCCCTGCAGCGAGAACCCAGGCGGTTTGCTCTGGTCGACGCGCCAGCGCCTCGTCGACACATCGGGCCGTTTGGTGGCGTACAACGCGGTTCTGGCAAAAAGATGGCCGGGCCGGGTCTACACCCAGTTACTGCACAACGGCTTGTGCCTGACGACGCCATTCCATCTCGCGGCGTACGATCAGAAATCGCGCGAGGCCCACGATGCGCAATTGCAGGCCGTCGCTGCCAAGCATCCGAGCGATCAGGATGCGCACCTGTCATTGACCGCGTGCCGCAACGATGGGCGCGGGCAGTTGTGGAAGGTCGTCAAGGACACCCACGATCAAGACGGGGTGCACGGTTTCAAGCTGCAAGAGCGGGACTCGGCCTATTGCCTCCGCCCCGGTCAGGTCGCGGCGCATACCAAGAAGACCACCAAGGAAGTCAACGGTGTGTTCTTCCCTTGCAGCGGGGTCGCGCACGGCACCTTCGAGTTGACGACGCCGAACGCGGATATGCCGGTCTGGTACGACCACAACGGCGTCATCAAGTCGGATAACGGCTATTGCCTGGACGTGCCGAACGATCCGTCCGCCGCCGCCGACAGCCGGGGCAGCGTCGTGTTCCTGAAGTCTTGCGACAACGACGAATATGACCGTTGGGATTACGTCGTCGAGTACGACAAAACGGTGAAGATCGTGAACGACTTCACCGGTTTCTGCCTCTATCCGTATGACGAGGCCGAAGGAAAAATCCCGAGCGCGCAACAAGGCCAATTGGTGCAGCGCCCGTGCGATGGCCGCTACGGCCAAAACTGGAAGATGCGCATCATCCCACAGCAGAAATGGTTCCAGTTGGAAGCGCTCAACGACCAAAAGCAGGGCACCAATACCTGCATGGTCGCCGATCAGCGCCACCCGAACCAAACCCAGGTCAACGTGTTCATGCGCGCATGCAATCCCGCGACCCGCGGCCGCTGGGAATTCGGCCATTGGAAGGGCACGTATCAATGGGCCGAATGGACGCCGCAGAACGCACAGTCCGGCGGATCGGAGAACCTCTCCGAGATCTATTGGGTGTCGAATGACAATCAGGTTCAGGTGCAAGACAAAATCGGCGTCTGCCGGGTGGTGATCGGCGATCAGAACACCGGTAACCATGCGATTTACGCCGGGACCTGGCGCGGTACGCTGTGCGGCTACGTGAAGGATAACCAGATCCAAAACGTCGATCCATCGTTGCCCGACGGCGGCGACATCGTGGTCGAGGTGCTAACGGGGCTCGACATCGGGGTGCAGGGCGCCACCGGGTCTTGGCGCAGCAGCACGTCGGGCGTGCCGGTCGACACGCAGGGGCAGAACGCTCAACCGCCGGCGCCGACGTTCTCGGCGTTTCTGGTCGGTGGCGATCAGGCCCATTCGGCAACCTATCTGTGCCGCGTCAAACAACAGGATAAGTGGCATTACGGCTATCAGGCATCGGGGCTGAATTGCCAAACCGACGCCGGGCCGAACATTACATCTGATATGCAAGTACTTGTTTTTGCGACGGTAAAAAATCAAGATACCAGCAACTAAGGGCGGTATACGCCGAGAAAACGGGAACCAGGGGCGGCGGATGTCTCATCCGAAGGAATTACGCGCGACACGTGTGCCGAGGCCGAAATGGCCGGCGATCGGAATGGTCGCGGCGTGTGCGTTGATGCTGACGGCCTGCGTCGAGGAACCGCTGATCACCGATGCTACGGGCGAGGCCGTCGAGCGGCCCTACACCGCCGCGCAGGCCCGCCGGGACATCGATCATTTAGACCGGGCGATCAAGCAAAGCGGCGAGGCCGATGCCGGCGCACCGTTTATCGTCGCCGGGCTGCGCGGGATGCTGGCGAAAGACTACAAGGCGGCGAACGACGGGTTTCAGCGGGCGCTGAAGTTCGAGCCCCGCAACGCCTATTTGCACACCATGAATGCGCTGGCGCACCAATTGCGCGGCGAGGCGGGCGACCCGGAACAATTCGAAATGGCCCAGGTCGGCTATGAATTGGCCGAGAGAATGGATCCCGGCAACGCGCAGGTGCCGTATTTCCTGGGGCTTCTCAAATTCCGTCAGCAACGCTTCATCGAAGCGCGGGAGCAATTCGCCCGCGCCGTGATGCTGATGCCGGACCAACCGGATTTCCTCAACGCCCTTGCGGCGACGTCCTATTACCTGGGCGAGCTTGATGTGGCGCATGCCATCGCCGACCGGGCCAAGCAGTTGGACCCGTATCATCCGGATGTGTTGCGGACCAGCGGCATCGTCAACGCCGCGCTGGGCGACTTCGACGATGCAGAAGCCAGCAAGAATGCGCTGGAAGGGATCAGCAGTTCGCGCAAGCGCTATGTCGGCCGCCGGATCGACGATTGGGTGCGCTACTACGCCAACAACGGCCTGATGAACGATCCGGAAGTGGTCGACCTGTTGGCGCAGAACCTGGATCCATTCGGCGTGCCGAGCGGCGGCCTGTTCGACCCGGAAGCGGACAGTGTCGTGGACCCAAGCACGACGACCGGTGATACGGGAAGCAATACGACAGTTCCCACCACGCCCACCGCGGTCCCGACACTCCCGCCCGCGACGACGGCGAGCCCGGCGACGACCACGACGACCACGCCCGCGGCGACGACCACAACGACGACGACAACGCCGGCGGCGGCCACAACCGCCACGACCACAACACAGACGGCGCCGGCCACGACCACCACGACGGCCGCGCCGACATCGGCGCCGACGTTGCCGCCGGCCCGGCCCGTGCCGGCCGCCGCGACCAACGCAGTGCCCGCGCCCGCAGCGGTTCCCGTCGCCAAGCCGGCGGTTAAATTGCCGAAAATGGCGCTGATCGATGTCGCCATCATCCGTACCGAAGAGATCTATCAGTCCGGCAAGGGCGTGAACTTGCTCAACGGACTGAACATCTTCTTCGACGGCTCGCAATTCTTGCAGTTCAAAACGCCGTTCGGCCTCGGCCGGTTCCGTACCGCGCCCACCGCCAATGACGTGGTGACCTTGAAATTCGGCACCAATGGTGCTGGCTTGACCTATTCACTCAACATTTTCAGCGATGCGTACGATCGCAACGAAGTCATCGCCCGGCCGACGATCCTGGTCGAAGATCAAAAGAAATCCTCGTTCTTCTCCGGTGGGACGCTGCACATCGTGATCGAGGGGGGCGTCGCGGGCAGTGGCGCGATCCAGCCGATCAATACCGGTGTGCAGCTCGAAGTGACGCCGAAGTTCCTCGACGACAACACCGTGGAGATGAGCGTCTTTGCACAGCGCACGTTCTTGGAGGCGAGCCTGTCGCAGGTCTCTAGCACGATCACCGGCACGTCGTTCGCGACCACGTCGAAGACCTCGATCTCGGCGAACCTGACGTTGGGCTACGGCGAGACCATGGTGCTGTCCGGCCTGTCGGATCAGGAAAAGGAAAAGACCGACGACAAGGTGCCGGGGCTCGGCGATATCCCTGCGGTGCAGTATCTTTTCCGCCGCCAAGAGCAGACGGAATCCAAGAAGACGGTGCTGATCCTGCTGACGCCGCGGCGCGCGACGCTGGATTACAATCAGCAGGCGGAACCGCTGCCGGAACCGGAAAATGCGGACACCACCAACATCGGCAAACTACAGAAGTCCGCCAAATGGATGCAGCCGCAACCGCATCTGGCGGCGCTGGTGCGCCACCTCAGCCGCTATGAATTCTTCAACCATTTCCGTACCGGGGACATGCAGTTGGAGAACTGGGCCGGCGAGGGGACGGTTCTCGACGCCATCAGACGGCATCTCGAATATCTCTACATCTACTACGACTTCGAAGCGAAGGAAGAGCCGGAGCTCTGATCGCGCGCGCAGGAACTGTGGCAAGGCGACACCCCGAAGCACATCAAATCGGGTGATGAAAACTGGCCGCGGATTCATCCTTTCTGAGCCATCAATACCCGCCATGGACGAGGCGAGGTCTCTCTCGCCCCGTTCGTCGTCATCTAAGTGCCCGCGATCCACTGGAACGCGCGGCGCACGGCGTCTTTGGCACCGCCCCGCACGCAATGGCCGTGCGCCAGAATCAGGTTCTCGAAATCCCAGCCGAGGACCGTTTCCAGGCTTCGCCGCATCGCCGCCTTGTCGCGGAGGCTGAGCCGGACGTCCAGCGGAACCCCGCCGTCCTCTCCCAAAATACCCGCCGCGCCCTTGATGCCGCGCCAGAACCAGGTCTCGCCGTCGGGGTCATGTTTTTGGATCAGATCGGTGACGATCAAGGTCTTCGACGGCTTGTGTAGGAACACGACCTCGTCCAGAACCGCGTGCCCTGCGATCACGCACGGATCGATATCGTCGCGCCAGGGGGCGTCGGCGTCATCCGACAGCGTCGCGTCGACGGCAATTTTAGGTTGGCGCCCGGTAAAGCCTGGCGACGCCCACACTTTGGCGTCGGGATACAGCGCCTTCCACGGCGAAATGCCGAGGCTATGAATCTTGTTCGGGGCGACCAAGTGGCGGACCGGACCCAGGCCGTCGACCGCGGCGCGGCGCTCGGGTGTCGGCTGCACGGGAGAATGCAGCCACATTCCGCCCGTCGAGAGCCGCACGACCGTCATCCGCGTGGTGAACGGCACCACGCCGAACATGTGGACGGGGTCGCCGTCCATGATCCAGATATCCGGCCCGAATGGTTGCATCATGGTCGCCATTGTGACGTGCCGATCTTACACGGAGCTTGCCACGCCGGTGCGCAAAAGCGCCAAAATCAAAAATGTATACGATATTTAATTAAATCGAATACAAATTGATGATTTTTTGTGCGGAAATTTTGGAAGTGCAAAAATTATATGCACGAAAACTGTTCTGACCTGCAAATAAGCACAGAAATCCGGGATTCAAGCATTGGCACGGACTTTGCCAACTCGGGGGTTCAAATTCAGCTCAAGGAGGCCCCCACATGTCAGATCAAACCCCCAAGAACCTATTGAACCGCCGTTCGTTCCTGAAATCGACGGCCAACGTCGTCACCGTCGGCGCGGCAATGAGCGTGCTGCCGTCCATCGCCAAGGCATCCGACGTGACCGTCGGCGTCATCTACGTCGGTCCGCGCCAGGATTTCGGCTGGAACCAATCGCACTGGGATGCCGCCCGGCAGATCGCCGCGATCCCCGGCGTGAAAGTCGTCGAACAGGAAAACGTGCCCGAGACCGCCGAGGTCGAAAAAGTCATGGAGTCCATGATCGAGCTCGACGGCGCCACGGTGATCATGCCGACGTCCTTCGGCTACTGGCCGCACATCCTGAAGATGGCGGAGAAGTATCCGAACGTTCTGTTCACGCATATCGGCGCGATCTGGAAAGAAGGGAACCCGACCAACGTCATCGGCTATCGCGGCTACATGGAAGAGCCGCATTATCTGTGCGGCATCGCCGCCG
The DNA here is from genome assembly GCA_965601835.1 of Rhodospirillales bacterium. Taxonomy (GTDB): domain Bacteria; phylum Pseudomonadota; class Alphaproteobacteria; order Rhodospirillales; family Casp-alpha2; genus UBA4479. Next base: position 1,496,405 of record OZ271842.1, on the reverse strand, counting down.
CCAAGGCGACCAAGACCGGCAAACTCGGTTTCATCGGATCGAAGCCGCTGTACTTCATCTACAACAACGCCAACGGATTTTTGCTCGGTGCCCGCTCGGTCAATCCGGACATCACCTGTACCGCCGTCATCACCGGCGACTGGAACAACCCGGTGAAAGAGGCGGAGACCACCAACAGCCTGATCGACCAAGGTTGTGACGTGATCATGGCCAACGTCGACAGCGCCAAGGTTTCCATCGAAACCGCGGAACGCCGCGAGATGTTCACCTGCGGCTACCATTCCGACTTGAGTTCGCTGGCGCCCAAAGGCTTCCTGACGGGTGCCGAGTGGAATTGGGGCTCGGCCGCCGAGTTCGTGAAGCACTGGAAGGACGGCAAGGTCGAATCCAACCTGGTACGCGGCGGCTTCGACAAGGACATGGTCCGTCTGAGCCCGTACGGTCCCAGCGTCACCGACGAGACCAAAGGCCTGATCGACAAGGCCAAGGCCGGTTTTGCCGATGGCTCGTTGCAGCTCTACGCCGGACCGGTCAAAGACAACCAAGGCAACGTCGTCGTCGAAGCGGGCGATGTCGCGAAGAACGACGATGCCGCCTTCAAGGTCGGTGTGAAGTTCTTCGTCGAAGGCATCACCGGCTAACAAGCGTTCCTGAGTGGTCCCGGGGACGGGGCGGGGCGATGATTGCGCCCAGTTCCCGGGACCTTCAGGGCGAATAACAGCCGCATGTCCCCGCAATTCTCCTACGCGATCGAGGCGATCAGCATCAGCCTGTTCGCCATCTTGCTGACGATGGTCCTGTTCGGCCTGTTCGTCGCCATGAATGGCGTCGATCCGTTCGACATGTATTACATCCTCTACCTCGGCGGTTTCGCGCGGCAGATTTCACTGGAAAACACCCTGACGCTGGCAGCCCCCTTGATGCTGACGGCGCTGTGCACGGCGATCCCGGCGCGGGCCGGGCTGCTGGTGATCGGCGGCGAGGGCGCGCTGGTGGTCGGCGGGGTGATGACCGTGTTGGCGGGCGTCTCGCTTGCCGGTGTCGATCCGATGATCGCGATCCCGGCGATCGTCATGGTCGGCGCGCTGTCGGGTGGCATGTGGATCGCCATGGCGGGCGCGTTTCGTCAGCGCCGCGGGGTCAACGAGACGATTTCGACCCTGCTGATGAACTACATCGCCATCGCTCTGATGAACCACATGATCACCGGCCCGATCCGCGATCACGAACAGGTACTGAAGACCGCAAGCTGGAGCGTACCGGACACTTTCATGGTCGGCTATCTGCCGGGGATCGACGTCCATTGGGGGCTCGCCGTCGGCATCATCGTCTGTTTGGTTTTCTACGTCCTGATGCGGCGCACGACCTTCGGCTTCGGCGTCGATGTGCTGGGCGGCAACGCCCGCGCGGCGCAGATCGCCGGCCTGCCGGTCGACCGCATGGTGATCCTGTGCTGCTTCATGGGCGGGGCGGCAGCCGGCACCGCGGGCGCGATGGAAATCGTCGCTGTGCACGGGTTCGCCAGCGATTCGCTTGTCGTCGGCATGGGCTACGCCGGGATCCTGATCGCGTTCCTGGCGCGGCAAAATCCGCTGGCCATCATCATCGTCGCGATTTTGTTGGGCGGGATCGGCGCCAGCGGCGGTTTGCTGCAGCGGCGCTTCGATTTGCCCGACGCCACCACCCTGGTGTTGCAGGGCATGCTGTTCGTCACCGTGCTGGCCAGCAACACGCTTTATGGCCGCATCAAGTTCCTGCAGCCGAGGGAGGCCTGATCCATGGAAGGCACCGATCTTGGATGGTGGGGCGTTTTGATCGCGGTCATCGGCGGTGCGATCCGGGTTTCCACCCCGTATTTGTTCGTCGCGCTCGGTGAGGTGCTGACAGAAAAAGGTGGCCGGGTGAACCTCGGCCTCGAAGGTATTTTGGTGATGGGCGCGATGAGCGGTTACGGCACCGCGGTCATCACCGGCAGCCCCTGGGCCGGGGTATTCGTCGCCGGATGCGCCGGCGCGTTGTTGGCGTTGCTGCACGGCTTGATCTGCAACCTGGAGCGGGTCAACGACATCGCCGTCGGCATCTCGCTGTTCATTTTCGGCACCGGGCTCGCGTTCTTTTTCGGCAAAGCCTTCATCAACCCAAGCGCGCCGCGCCTGCCGCACATCGACTTGGGCGAATGGAGCGAGTCGCCGCAGATCCGCGCCGCGCTCGAGGTCAACGTGTTGTTCCTGATCGGCCTGGTGTTGGCGCTGGCGATCTGGTGGGGCCTCAAGAACACCAAATGGGGATTGATCCTCCGGACCACCGGCGATTCCACCGACGCCGCGCGCGCCCTGGGCTACCCGGTCAACACCGTGCGTACCCTCGGCACCGTCGTCGGCGGATTCCTGTCCGGTGTCGGCGGGTCGTTTCTGTCGCTGTACTATCCCGGCACCTGGAACGAGGGATTGTCGAGCGGTCAGGGCTTGATGGCGGTGGCGTTGGTGATCTTCGCGCGTTGGAACCCGATCTATTGTCTCTATGTATCGCTGCTGTTCGGCGGCGCCACGGCGATCGGCCCGGCGTTGCAGACCGTCGGGATTTCCGAGGGCTATTACCTGTTCGGTGCCGCGCCGTACTTCCTGACCCTCGGTCTGTTGATTTACTACTCCGAGAAGCACAAAGCCCTCGAAGGGGCGCCGGGCGAGGTCTCGATCAGCCGATGAGTAGCGAAATCCCCGGATCCGACGCGCGCCTGCCGCCCGAGGTCGTCATGACCGGTCTGACAAAGCGGTTCGGCGATTTCACCGCCCTCGATGCCGTCGACATGACAATCAAACCCGGCTCTCTGCACGCGCTTTTGGGGGAAAATGGCGCCGGCAAAAGCACCTTGGTGAAATGCCTGATGGGTTTTTACAAGGCCGACGGCGGTGCCGTAACCGTCGCCGGGGCACCGGTACGGGTGGGCGATCCCAAGGGCGCGCGGGGTCTCGGCCTCGGCATGGTGTATCAGCACTTCACCCTGGTCCCCAGCATGACGGTGGCGGAGAACCTGGTGCTCGGCGAGAGCGATCTGCCGGCGGTCGTCGATTGGGCGCACCGCCGCGAGCGCATGCAGGCGATGATCGACCGGACGCCGTTCGATCTCGACCTTGACCGGACGGTCGCCAGCTTGGCCGCCGGGGAAAAGCAAAAACTGGAAATCCTCAAGCAATTGTATCTCGGCGCCCGGGTGCTGGTGTTGGACGAGCCGACCAGCGTGCTGACGCCGAGCGAAGCCGACGAAATCCTCGGCCACATGCACGAGTTGACCAAAAGTGGCGCGCTTTCCATCGTGCTGATCACCCACAAATTGCGCGAGGTCGACGCCTTCGCCGACGAGGTCACCGTGCTTCGCCATGGCCGCAAGGCCGGCTACGCGGCGGTCTCTGACGTCAGCCGCGAGGATCTGGTCCGCATGATGATCGGCCAGGACGACGTGTCGGCGCTGTCGGACCGCGGCGCGCCCGCGGGGCTCGACATCGCGCTGCAGATCAACGACCTCAAAATCACCAATGACCGGGGCGTCGATGCGGTCGACGGGGCCAGCCTGCGGGTCGCCGCCGGCGAGATCGTCGGCGTCGCCGGAGTGTCCGGCAATGGCCAAAAGGAATTGGTCGAGGCGTTGGCCGGGCAGCGTCTTTGCAACGCGGGCGAAATCATCGTCCGCGGTGAAACCTATCATTGCCGCCGCGACGAGATGGCGCGGCACGGCATGTTCCTGTTACCCGAAGAGCCGATTGCAAACGCCTGCGTGCGCGGCATGTCGGTCGCCGAAAACATGGCGATCCGCACCTTCGACCGGAACGCCGATGGATCGCGGCGCTTATTCGTCGACCGCGGCGCCATGCGGGACGCGGCGCTGGGCTTGATCGAGGCGTTCAAGGTCAAGACCCAGGGGCCGGACGCGCACATCGAAACCCTGTCCGGCGGCAACGTGCAGCGGACCGTTCTGGCGCGTGAGCTTTCCGGCGACGTGCATGTCCTGATCGCGCAGAACCCGTGCTTTGGGCTCGACCTCAATGCCACGGCGGAAATCCGTAACCGGATCATGGAGGCCCGCAACAAAGGGGCGGCGGTCTTGCTGATCAGCGAAGACCTGGACGAAGTGCTCGCGTTGTCTGATAGAATTCTGGTGATGTCGGAAGGCAAGATCGTGCACGAAACCGGGCGCGAGGGTGCGGACCGGCACGAAATCGGCAGCCACATGGCGAGCCACGACTGAACGGGGGAGCACGGTGACAGGGGACAGGCCCGACAAAGTCGTCCGCGGCGGCGTGTTGCTCGACGTCGAGAACCGGTCGGTACGGCCCGCGGATATCCTGATCGCCGGCGACCGGATCGCGGAGGTCGGCGCGCCCGGCCTTGCCGCCCCCGACGAGGCGCAATCCATCGACGCTGCGGATCGGTTGGTCATCCCTGGCCTGATCAATGCGCATACCCACGGCCATGGCAGCTTGGGCAAGGGCATCGGCGACAAATGGTCGCTGGAATTATTGCTCAATGCGCTGCCGTGGGCGGGCGGCGGCTTGACGCTCGACGATAAAAAACACGCGGCCCAACTCAACGCCGCGGAGATGATCCTCAAAGGCTGCACCGCCGCCTACGACATGTTCTTCGAGTTTCCGACCCCGACGACCGAAGGGATGACCTTGGCGCTCGCCGCTTATCGCGAGGTCGGGGTGCGGATCAGCCTGGCGCCGATGATGGCCGACACCACGTTCTACCGCGCCGTGCCGGGCTTGCTGGACAGTCTGCCCGAGCCCCACCGGGACCGAGCGGCGGCGATGGCGACGGCGACGCATACCGAGCATCTGGCGGCCTGCCGGGCGTTGTTCGAAAGCTGGGATCACGACCGCACCTGGGCACGGCCGGCCCTGGGCCCGACCATCCCGACCCATTGCTCCGACGATTTTATCCGCGGTTGCCGCGATCTGGCGCGGGATTTCGACGCCGGTATCCAGATGCACCTCGCGGAATCCAAGGTGCAGGCGGTGGCGGGGATCGAGCGGTACGGTAAATCGCTGTGCGCGCACATCGACGACCTCGGGCTCGTCGGGCCCAACTTCGTCGCGGCGCACGGCGTATGGCTCGACGACGACGACATCAAACGGCTGGCCGACCGGGGGGCGTCGGTGGCGCACAACCCCGGCAGCAACATGCGGCTGGGCTCGGGCGTGGCGCGGGCGGCGGCGATGCGCGACGCCGGGTTGACGTTCGGGATCGGCACCGACGGCTCGGGCTCGTCGGACAACCAGAACATGTTCGAAGCCATCCGCGCGGGGGCGCTTGCCTCGCGGCTGCACACGCCGGATCCGGACGGTTGGCTCGGTACGTGGGATGTGCTCCACGCCGCGACATTGGGCGGGGCGCGGGTCATGGGCATGGAGGGTGTGATCGGCTGCATCGCGCCGGGTTACAAGGCCGATATGGTGTTTCTCGACCTCGCCAACGTGAATTTCGTGCCGCTCAACGATGCCGCCAATCAGATCGTGAACTGCGAAGATTCCAGCGCCGTCGACAGCGTCATGGTCGACGGCCGGATGGTGTTGGCAGGGCGCGAATTCGTCGACTTCGATTTCGCGGCATTGCGCCGCGCCGTGAACGCCGCCGCCGGGCGTCTGGGCGAGGCGAACGCCGAAAGCCGCCGCGCGATGGAGGCGATGGCGCCCTTCGTCTCCGCCCATTGCGTCGGGCTCGCATGCCGGTCGCACCACGTTCATGCCGCCATCCATGGATCGGAGATACCCTCTTGATGGATCAGCCGCTGCGATCAATCATGCAGGATGAAGAGTGGGACTTGCAGGGAACTGCCCCAGGGCAGACGCGGACAGTGCCGGGTGTGAAGGACCGTACCGCCGAGATCGTCGTCGCGCTGCGCAGCGCGATCATCGAGCAGGCCGTCGGGCCGGGCACGCGCCTGCCCGAGGACACCATCGGCGAGCAGTTTGGCGCCAGCCGGACCATCGTGCGCGGTGCGCTCAATGAATTGGCGGCCGAGGGTCTGGTGGAACAGCGCCGCAACCGCAGCGCCGTGGTCGCTGAACCCAGTTGGAACGAGGCCCGCGATACTTTCGATATCCGCGTCGCCGTCGAGGAGATCGTGGTGCGCCGTCTGGCCGGGCATCTCACCGACGATCAAATCACGGAGCTGCGCAAGCACGTCGCCGAAGAGGAAAAGGCGGCCAACAAGGACGAGACCCATTCGATCCGGCTGGCCGGTGAGTTTCATATCATGCTTGCCGAATTCACCGGCAGCGACGTTCTGGTGAAGCACATGCGCGAACTCACCTCGCGCTGTTGCCTGATCCTGGCGGTGTTCTCTCGGCCGCACTCGTCGGAATGCGGCGTCAGCGAGCACAAGGAACTGGTTGAGCTATTGATCGCCGGTGACGAGAAGGGGGCGATGCGCGCCATGCGCCAGCATTTGGGCGACGTCGCCGAGCGCGCGCTGATCACGCCGCCGAAGAAAGACGATCGGCCGATTGCCGAGATTCTCGGGGATTACGCGACGTCCTGATCGCTCCCCGACTGCCGCGCCAAAATCCGCTCCGCGCTGTCGTTCAACACGTCGATCCGAACGATCTTGCCGTCGACGATCTCGAAACGGTCGACGTACCGGTTGCCATCGAACGGTGTGCCGTCGAGCCACTCGCCGTAAAGCTCACCGAAGCTGTAGGCGACCGTGCAGCCGTCGCCCGGCGCCACGTCGAGCGGGCCGAGCCGTTTCTTGACCCATTTGTAGCGCGCCGCGTTATAGGCCGCCATTTCCCGCGGATGCGACATTTCGGTCTTGCCGGTGAAGTAAATGACGGCCCCGGGCGCGAGGAATTCCGCGGCCCGATCGGGGTCCGGGATCATCGTGATGTCGAGGAACGTGGCGATCAGGTCGCGGACGGTTTCGGGTGCTTCTGCGCTCATGGGGCCTCCTACTCGGTGTTGGTGCGTGATACCGCTCGCAATTTACGCGCCAATAATCGTATACAATTTTTGTATAAACCGCATGCAAATTGCCGTTTCATTATGCAAGAGTCCACAGAGATGTATAATTTTTAATCATATTAAATTAATGACGCGAAAATAAGCGCAGAAACCCGGCGTTTGAGTCTGGCATGCGGTTTGCTGTCCTCCTTTACCCGCCATAAAAAATCAGGAGGCCCAGATGAGAGACTTTTCGAAATTCCGCCTACCGCGCCGAACGATGCTGCTGGCATCCGCCGCCGCCGTTGCCACCCTCGGCTTGAGCCCGCTCGCGGCCGCCGCGGACACCATCAAAATCGGCTTGATCGCCAGTTTGTCCGGCCCGTCGGCAAAATCCGGCGAAGCCATCACCCGTGGCATGACCATTGCCATCAACGAAATCAACGCCGCGGGCGGTCTGCTCGGCAAGCAAGTCGAACTCATCCGCCGCGACGACGAGAACAACCCGGGCAAGGGCCTGGTCGCGGCACGTGAACTGATCCAGAAGGAAAAAGTCGCGGTGCTGTTCGGCGGCCTGCAGACGCCGGTGTCACTGGCCATCGTGCCGTACGTCAATCAGATCAAAGTGCCGTTCATGGGGCCGTGGGCCGCTGGCACGCCGATCACCAAGAACGGCGCCGAAGAGAACTACGTCTTCCGCGTGTCGGCGTATGACAGCATGGTCGGCGTTGCGTTGGTCAATCGCGCCATCGACGTCCATAGCGCCAAAAAGCCCGGCATGATGCTGATCAACAACCCGTGGGGCGAGTCCAACGAGAAAGCGCTGCGCGCAGCGATGACCGACAAAGGCCTGGAGCTTGCCGGCATCGAGAAGGTCGAAAAGAACGACATCGACGTGGTGCCGCAATTGACGCGGCTCAAGAACGCCGGTGCCGACACGATCTTCATGGTCGCCAACGTCGGCCCCTCGGCGCAGGTCATGAAGTCGCTGGAGCGGATGAAATGGAACGTGCCGGTGGTGTCGCACTGGGGACCGGCCGGTGGCCGCTTCTCGGAATTGGGTGGTCCGCGCGCCAAGGACGTGGAAATGATCCAGACCTTCACGTTCTCCGGCAATGACAGCCCGGCCGCCGCCGAAATGATGACCAAACTCAAAACCGAGTTCCCGGAAATCAAAGGCGAAGCGGACGTGACGCCGGCGGTCGGTATCGCCAACGCTTACGACGGCATGCATCTGACGGCGCTCGCCATCACGAACGCCGGCAGCACCGACGGCCCGGCGATCCGCCAAGGTTTCTACGACATCACGGAATACAAGGGTCTGATCAAAACCTATTCCAGCCCCTTCACGCCCGAAGAGCATGACGCATTGGGTCCGAACGACCTGATCTTCACGCAATTCATCGACGGCAAGATCATTCCGATCAACTAACCTCTCCTTCCGCGGCGGTGGTGCCTTCTCGGTGCCCCGCCGCACTTTCTTTTGTCCCTTTCATTTTTTCACAAGGCGCACGCCCATGTTGGTGACCTCCGCGATCATTACCGGCCTTGGCCTCGGCGCCATGTACGGTTTGCTCGCGCTCGGCTTTCACATCACGTGGGTCGTCTCCAATACCGTCAACTTCGCCCAGGGCAGCTCCATGATGCTGGGCGCGGTGCTCGGCTACACCTTCGGGGTCACGCTCGGATGGCCGATGCCGATGGCGCTGCTGGCCGCCCTGATGGGCTGTGCGATCTATGGCTTGGCGGTCGAGCGGTTTCTGGTCCGGCCGTTCGCCGACCGCGGCTCCAACGGCTGGCTGATGGCGACGGTCGCGGGCGGTATCGTCCTCGACAACGTGGTGCTGTTCACCTTCGGCAAGGAGCCCCGCAACTTCCCGTCGCCTTGGGCCACCAATCCCGTCGATGTGCTCGGCGTCGGCGCCTTTCCGCTGCAACTGGTGATCCCGGTGGTCGGATTGATCGCCGCGGCGGCGCTCAGTTTCGTGTTGTTGAAGACCAAACACGGCAAAGCCATGTCGGCCGTGGTGCAACGCCCGGAAGCGGCGCGCCTGATGGGCATCAACACCCGGTTCGTGATCGCCGCCGCGTTCGCCGTCTCCACCGTTTTCGCCGGGATCGCCGGATTGCTGATCGCGCCGTTGTTCAACGTCTCGTCGGGGATGGGGCTGGTGTTCGGCATCAAAGCCTTTGCGACGGCGATCCTGGGCGGCATCAACAGTGCGTGGGGCGTGGTCCTGGCCGGGATGTTGTACGGCCTGGTCGAAGCGCTGACGACCGCGTTCCTCGGCTCGTCCTACACGCAGATCATCGGCTTCGCCATGATCATCCTGGCCCTGTTCTTCCTGCCCAACGGATTGCTTGGCAAAGCGGAGATCAAGAAGGTCTGATGCAGAAACTCCTCGACGATATGCGGGTCAGTTACGTCGCCGTCGGCATCGCGACGGTGATCGGCGTCGGCCTCGCGATGACCATCGAGGGGTATTACAACTTCATCCTCGCCATGGTCGCCATGAACGTGGTGGTCGGCGTCGGGCTCAACATTCTGCTGGGGCTGTCCGGACAGATTTCCTTCGGCCATGTCGGGTTCTTCGCCATCGGCGCCTACACCACGGCGATTTTGATGCTGCAGGGGATCGGATTCTGGTGGGCGCTGCTGGCGACGGCCGCTATGTCGGCGGCGGTTGGGTTGCTGCTGGCGATCCCGGTGTTGCGGGTGACCGGCCCGTATCTTGCCATGATCACCATCGCCTTTGCCTTTATCGTCGAGCACGGGGCCATCGAATGGCGCGGCCTGACCGGCGGCGCCAACGGCCTGATGGGGTTCCCGCAGCCGGAATTCTTCGGTCACGTGATGACCGAGGCCGATCTCGCGTTATTCGCGGTCCTGTTGGCGGGTACCTCTTTGGTGTTTTATCAGCGCCTGGCGCACAGCACCTGGGGTCGGGCCATGCGCGCGGTGCGGGACAGCGAAGTCGCGGCGCAGGCCATCGGTCTCAATCCGTTGGTTCTGAAGACCGCTTCGTTCGTGCTGTCGGGGATCTTGACCGGGCTCGCAGGCGCGGTGTTTGCGCCCCTCAATCTGTTCATTTCGCCCAGTTCGTTCCCGTTCTTCCAGTCGATCCTGTTCATCCTTGCCGTTGTCGTCGGCGGCTCGGGCACTCTGTGGGGCCCGGTGCTGGGCGCTTTGGTGGTCGTGCTGTTGCCCGAGGTGCTGTCCGATTTCGCCGAGTATCGCCTGTTGTTGTTCGGCGGCTTGCTGCTCGGCGTGTTGTGGGTCGCGCCGCGGGGCATCGTGGGCACGATCCTCGGCTGGATGTCGTCGGATGCGGCGGATGCCACGACCCGGCCCAAGGCCGACCTGTCGGCGTTCTTGGGCAGCGGTGCCGACGGCGGACAGCGGCTGTCGGTCGACGGTATCGGAATCTCGTTCGGCGGTATTCAGGCCGCCAAGGACGTGAGCTTCGTCGCCGAGCCGGGCCGCGTGACCAGCATCATTGGGCCAAACGGCGCGGGCAAGACCACGGTGTTGAACATGATCGGCGGGTTCTACAAACCGGAGTCCGGGGCGATCGACCTCGACCAGCCGCTGGCAGGGAAATCCGCATTCGCGATCGCTCGGGCGGGCATTTCGCGCACCTATCAGACAACCCAGCTGTTCGAGCACATGAGCGTGCGCGAGAACCTGCGCATTGCGCTTCGCGTCGGCCATCTGGGCGCGATGCTGAGCGACAGCGACCCCGCGGGCGAGAACGAGCAGGTCGAGACGCTGTTGGGCTTCGTCGGCTACACCGGGTCGTCGGATACATTGGCCGGCAACCTGCCGCATGTGGACAAGCGATTGGTCGAGATTGCCCGGGCGTTGGCGACCCGGCCCAAGGTCCTGTTGCTGGACGAGCCGGCGGCGGGTCTCGGACGCGAAGACAAGGAACAACTCGGCGGTTTGCTTCGGGAAATCGCCGATGTGGGGATCGCCCTGATTCTGGTCGAGCACGACATGTCGTTGGTGATGGGCATTTCCGATCATGTGGTGGTCCTGGATGCCGGTGAGCCGCTGGTGCAGGGCGCGCCGGACACGGTGCGCGAGGACCCGCGGGTGTTGGAAGCCTACCTCGGCGAGGGCGATTTCGAGGCGCGGCCCCGCGCCACCGAATGGGAGGGCGCAAAGGTCGCGACCCTGACCGCACTGCATGTCGAAGCGGGCTACGGCGCGGCGCCGGTTCTGGAGGACGTGCAGCTCAATGTCTACCCGGGCGAATTGGTTGCGGTGCTGGGGGCCAACGGCGCGGGCAAGTCGACGTTGCTGCGCGCCATCAGCGGCCTGCACCGGCCGGTCGCGGGCTCGATCATCCTGGACGAGACCGAGACCGTGCATCTGGAAGCGCAGCATATCGCCGGCCTCGGCATGGCGTTGGTGCCCGAAGGCCGTCAGGTGTTTCCGGAACTGACGCTGCGCGACAATATTCTGCTCGGCGCCTGGGCCCGCAAAGATCCCGTCGACGACGCCGAGATCGAGGCCCTGATGAACCGGTTCCCGCGTATCCGCGACCGCATCGACAGCAAGGCTGGGTACTTGTCCGGCGGCGAGCAACAGATGCTGGCGATTGCCCGCGGCTTGATCGCCAAGCCGCGAATCCTGTTGCTCGACGAGCCGTCCTTGGGCCTCGCCCCGGCGATGGTTGCGGAACTGTTCGATACGTTGGCCGACCTCCGCGACGAAGGGGTCACAATTTTGATCGTCGATCAGATGGCCAACCTGGCGCTGGCCGTAGCCGACCGGGGCTACGTCATGGAGAGCGGCCGGGTCGTGCACGAGGGCGTGGCAGAAACGCTCCGGGACGATCCAGCGATTGAAAAGGCCTACCTCGGCCATGCATAACGGGGTCAACGATAACGAAAGGACGCATCCATGGATTTAACGCTTCGCAATGCACGGTTGGCCGACGACCCCGGGCGGACCGTCGACGTCGGCGTCGACGGCGGCAAGATCGCCGCCATCGAGACGGAACTCTCCGCCGGCGACCGTGATTTTGATCTCGGGGGCCGGTTGCTGCTGCCAGGGTTCGTCGAGACCCACATCCACCTGGATAAGTCCTGCATCCTGCATCGTTGTGCGTCGAAGAAAGGCGATCTGGACGAAGCCATCGGCGAGGTCGCGCGCCTGAAAAAGGAATTCACAGAAGAGGACGTCGCAGAACGCGCCAAGCGAACTCTTCGGAAATGCGTCGTCAACGGAACGACACGCATGCGCACCCATGTGGAGGTCGATCCGGTGATCGGGCTCCGCGGGGTCGAGGGTGTCAAAGCCGCCATCGCCGACTTCGCCTGGGCCATCGACGTGGAAATGTGCGTATTCCCGCAGGAAGGGTTGCTCAACAACCCGGGCACCGACGAATTGATGGTCGCGGCGTTGAAGGACGGAGCCGGCAGCGTCGGCGCGGCCCCCTATACCGACAGCGACCCGCACGGCCAGATCGACCGGGTGTTCGAAATGGCGCGCGAATTCGATGTCGACATCGATATGCATCTGGACTTCGGCGCCGACGCGGCGGAATTGGATGCCGAATACGTTGCGACAAAAGCCGATGAATTCGGCTGGGGCGGCCGGGTCGCGATCGGCCATGTGACCAAGTTCTCGGCGATGGCGCCCGCCAGCCTGGATGCACTGGCCAAGCGGTTGGCGGACGCCGGTGTCGCGGTGACCGTATTGCCGTCGACGGATCTGTTCTTGATGCACCGCGACCATGACCACAATGTGCCGCGCGGGGTTACCCCGTTGCACACCATGCTGGAACACGGGGTCAATTGCTCGTTGTCGTCCAACAACGTGCTGAACCCGTTTACGCCCTTCGGCGATTGCTCGTTGATCCGGATGGCCAACCTGTATGCGAACATCTCGCAGATCGGCAAGCTCGACACCCTGGCGGAATGCCTGAACATGGTGTCGACGCGATCCGCCAAGCTGATGAACCTGGGCGACTACGGCATCGCCGTCGGCAAGACGGCCGACCTCGTGGTAGTCGATAACACCGACCCGGCCATGGCGGTGGCCGAACTGTCGCAGCCGATGTACGGGTTCAAGGCGGGTGCGCCGACCGTGACGCGGGCGCTTCCTGAACTGCACGGGACGGTCTAAGGTTATGCCGATGGACGACACCGTTAATGCCTTTGTCGAGATGTTCGAGGTGCCCGGTGCGCTGGACGGTCCGCTCGCCGGGCTGACGTTCGGCGCCAAGGATCTCTATGACGTTGCCGGGCACATGACCGGCTGCGGCAGCCCCGATTGGGTCCGCACCCACGATATCGCCGACACCACGGCCCCTGCCGTGCAGGCGTTGTTGGACGCCGGTGCGACGTTGGTCGGCAAGACCCACACCGACGAAATCGCCTACAGCCTGATGGGTGTCAACGCCCATTACGGCACGCCGGTCAATTCCGCCGCACCCGACCGCGTGCCGGGCGGATCGTCGTCCGGCTCCGTTGCCGCAACGGCGGCCGGTCTCGTCGATATCGGACTGGGTAGCGATACCGGCGGCTCCGTCCGCATGCCGGCATCGTTCTGCGGCACCTATGGCCTCCGTCCCACGCATGGCCGGATCGATCTCACACATGTCATGGCGTTGGCGCCGAGCTTCGATTCCTGTGGTTGGTTCACCCGCGACGCTGCACTGTTCGCGCGGGTCGGATTGGCATACGGCATCGACGCAGACGCGGCGGCGAAACCGAAAAGGCTGCTGGTTGCCGACGATGCGTTCACCTTGGTCGATGATGCCACGCGCGCCGCCTTACAGCCGACGCTCGACCTTTTGCGGCGCCAATTCGATACGGTGGAGAGCGTGACGCTCGCCCCCGACGGCTTCGAGGCGCTCCGCAAGGTGTTCATGGTGTGCCAGGCCGCCGAGGTTTGGCAGGTGCACGGCGACTGGGTGAACGCGACCAATCCCGATTTCGGTCCCGGCGTGAAGCAACGGTTCGAAATCGCAGCGTCCATCACCGAAGAGCAATGGGCCCCGGCGCGCACGGCGCGGGCGGAGATCACGGCACGCCTGGTCGATATCCTCGGCGACGATGCGGCCATCATCCTGCCGACCAGCCCCGGACCCGCGCCGCTCAGAAGCGCCGAAGAGGCCGATCTCAACGATTTCCGCATGGCGGCGCTGGATCTCTTGTGCAGCGGCGGTTTGGCCGGGTTGCCGCAGGTCAATATCCCGGCGGGCGCCGTCGATGGCGCACCGGTCGGCCTGTCGCTGATCGGCGGCAAGGACCAAGACGCGATGCTGCTCGCGGCCTGCCAATGAGCGGTATCGAGGATGACGTCCGCGACCGTTTCATGGCGTACGAGACGGCGCTGACGGGAAACGATGTCGATGCGCTGATCGACTTTTTCTGGAATGACCCCAAGGCCGTGCGGCTGGGCCCGGACGGCGGTGCGTACGGCTATGACGAGATCGCGGGTTTCCGCAAAGGCCGCGACGCCAGCGATGTCGACCGCGATCTCCTGCGTGTGGAAATCAACGTGCTCGGCGACGATATCGCCGTCGCCAATGCCGAGTACAAACGCAAGAAATCCGGTCGCTTGGGTGCGCAAAGCCAGGTCTGGCAAAAGCGCGACGGCACGTGGCGGATTATCTCGGCGCACGTGAGCCTCAGGCCCTAACCCGCACACCGCCTCAGAAGCTGCAGGTGATCTTGCCGAAGTGATCTCCGGACGCGAGGCTTGCCAATGCCGGTCCGACCTCGTCAAAGGCAAACGTCCGCGCGTCGAGGACCGGTCGCATCCCATGTGCTTCATAGGCCCGGGCAAGGTCGTTCAGCATCTCGCGGCTGCCGACGGTGACGCCTTGCAGCCGAACGTTGCGGGTGACGACCCGCGCCAGTTCCAAGGCCGGCGTCGCCCCGCCGAGGATGCCGATCAGGCTGATGACGCCGCTCGGTTTGATGGCGCGCAGCGATTTCGACAACGTGTCGCCACCGCCGATCTCGACGATGTGGTCGACCCCGGCGCCGCCGGTCACTTCCCGGGCTGCGTTGTGCCAGTCGGGTATGGCGCGGTAATTGATGGTGTGGTCCGCGCCCAAGGACGTCGCGCGGGCCAGTTTGTCGTCGGACGACGAGGTGATGACGACCGTCGCCCCGATCATTTTGGCGATCTGCAGCGCGAACAGGGAGACGCCGCCGGTCCCTTGCAGCAGAACCGTGTCATCCGACGTCAATCCGCCTTGCACGATCAATGCATTCCAGGCCGTAACACCGGCGCACACCAAGGTCGCTGCCTCTGCTGCATTCAAATGATGGGGTGCGGCCGCCACCGCGTCCGCCGGGATGTTGATCTTCTCCTGCATCATCCCATCGAGCGGCCCGCCATGCGCGCCGTGAAAACTTTCCGACCGGAAGGTGCCTGACAACCATGTGCGGGAGTAGGCGGGGATGACCCGGTCGCCGACGGCATAGCCCGAGACGCCGTCGCCGATGGCGCTGATACGGCCGGCACCGTCGCACAGCGGCACCAGCGGCAACGAGCCGCCGCGGCGGCCATACCCCCCTTCGGCCATGACCCGGTCGCGGGGATTGATCGATACGGCATCGATGTCGACCACGATCTCGCCTGGTCCTGGTTCCGGATCCGGCCGGGTCGCCGACCGGATGTTGTCGAGACCCCAGTCGTTCTCGATCTGCATC
This sequence comes from Rhodospirillales bacterium, assembly GCA_965601835.1. Lineage (GTDB taxonomy): Bacteria > Pseudomonadota > Alphaproteobacteria > Rhodospirillales > Casp-alpha2 > UBA4479. Next base: position 1,480,787 of record OZ271842.1, on the reverse strand, counting down.
GCTTTCATGGGGGGCGTTATCCCCGTTGCGAGAAGCGGCGGCCGACCAATGAGGCGGCGATGTTGACCTTTTGAATATCGATGGTGCCGCCGGCGATGCCCCAGGCCCAGCCGTCGCGCATTTTCTGCTCCATCGGATACTCCGTCGAATAGCCGTATCCGCCCATGAGTTGCACCGCCTTGCCCGTCACGTCGCGGACGATTTCGTTGGCGAAGCACTTCGCGATGGAACTGTCGCCGACCGACGGCAGCCCGCTGGAGGCGTTGATGACGGCCCGGTACAGCAACAATCGCGCGGCGTCGCATTTCATCTTCATGTCGGCCAGGTGCAACTGCACCGCTTGAAAGTCGACGATCGGCTTGCCGAACTGTTTGCGCTCTTGAACGTACTCCAAGACATAGTCGAGGGCGGATTGGGCGATCGCCAGGCTCATGGTCGTGTTGCCGCAGCGTTCCAGGTCGAATGCCTCCATCAGCAACTTGAAGCCGCCCGCCGGGACGATTTGGTTGTCCTTGGGCACTTCGACGTTGTCAAAAAAGATGTCGGCGCTTTGGATGCCTCGGAGGCCCATGTGATGCTCCGGCTTCCCAAAGCTCACGCCCGGCATGTCCTTCTCCACCAAGACCGCGCCGATCCCCTTGGCGCCCGGCGCGTCCGACATCCGGCAATACACCAAGTAGGCGTCCGCGTGGCCCGCACCCGAGCACCAGCGCTTGTTGCCGTTGACGATCAACGTGTCGCCTTTGTCTTCGGCTTTGGTCGTCAGGTCCGTCAACGCGGTGCCGGCGCCCGGTTCGGACATGGCGATGGCGACGATCATCTTCCCGGCGCAGACCTGCGGCACGACCCGTTTTTTCAGGGAGTCAGATCCGAAATGGGCGAGGGCCAGGATCGGCCCGAACGAGGATTCAAAAATCGGAAACGCAACCGCCGGCGAGATTTTCGCGACTTCCTCAAGCACCAGGACTGCCTCGAGGTGCCCGAGACCCAAACCGCCCAGCTCTTCCGGGAGATTGATCCCGAGAAAGCCCATGTCGGCGAACTGCTGCATCAGGTCCGGACCCGGCGAGGTGCCGGTCTTTTCGATCTCGGCGGCGACGGCTTCTAGCTCTCCGGCGGCGAACTTTCGGGCGGTCTCTTGAAGGGCTTGCTGTTCCGGGGTCAGGGAAAAATCCATCGTTCTCGATTCCTCTTTGCGCCAAGGGGTCGCGGCAAAATGCGACCCTCACCCTGATGGAAGAGAGCAATCATGTAAATGAAATACTATTTCGTATATTGAAATAATGAGGCGGGCGCGTACAATGCCGCCACATCCCCGAAGGCGAAAGTGAGAAAGTCTCGTCCATGCCATCGTACAAGCCGGTCAATGCGGTTCTGCGCAGCTTCGACGTCCTGGCGGCGGTCAATAAACTGCGCGGGCGGGCGAGCGTCGGTGAGTTGCATCGAGAAACCACATTGGACAAGGCGACCATCGTTCGGATGTTGGAGACGCTGATCCATGCCGGCTATGTGGTTCGGGACGAAGACCGTGCGATCTACGAGGTAACGGGAAAGACATTGCTGCTGTGTGCCGGATACGACCGGCACCGCGCCATGGCGCGTATCGTCGGGCCGATCATGTCGGATTTCAGGAACCAGATCGGTTGGCCGTCCGATGTGGCGATTTTCGACCGTGATGCCATGCTGGTCGTCGAAACGTCACGCCAAACCGGCCCCATGTTGGTCAACCGCCATCCCGGTTACCGCGCGCCGATCCTTGCGACCAGTCTAGGTTTGGCCTATCTCGCGTTCATCGATCCCCTGGAACGTGAACAGGTATTGGCGCGGGAGGCAGAGGATCCCGCCGCGTGGAACGATATCGCCCGCGACCCGAACGCGGCCGACCGGCTCTTTGCCGGAATACGCGAACGCGGATACGCGACCATGCACGAGGAATACTCGCGGATCGAATACGCGCGGCAAATCTCCACGGTCGGGGTGCCGATTCTCCATGACGGAACGGCGGTGGCGGCCATGAACGTGCTGTTCTTGAAGAACGCGGTTCCGATCGCGCAGGCGGTCGAGACCTTGACGCCCACACTGTTATCCTGCGCCGAGAAAATCTCCAAGGATATGGCCGGATCATGGCATGTAGCCTAGCGGATGCGGTTCTCGACTACCTACGTCGCACCGACCAGATGTCGCAGATCGTTGAGACAGGGGTCCCCGGTGTGTGCGCATATGCAAGCGAAACCCCGACCGAGTTCGACTTCTTTCGGTACGAGACCGTGGTATGCCTGAACCTGCAGGGCCGAAAGCAGGCAATCCTCGGTGACGTGACGGTCACGTATGGTAGCGGGGATGCGGCGATCGCCAGTCACGACCTGTATCTTCGCTGCCGGATCGTCGAAGCCAACCGCCGAGCACCATACGTCGCGCTGGTATTTTCCATCGATGTCGATGTCATTCGGGCCCTGAACGAAGAACTGCCGGTTGAGCACGGGAATCAAACCCACGCCGCATCCCTCGATGTGCAGGCGGCCGATCCGGAGTTGCTGGACGCGATGGCGCGTCTCTTCGCGTTGGTGGAGCATCCGGACGATGCGCACATCCTCGGCCCGCTCATACGAAAAGAAATCCATTTTCGTCTGATGACGGCGCCCAATGGTGCCGGGCTGCGGCGATTGCGCAACGTCGACAGCCATGAAAGCCGTATATCGCGAGCGATCGCGCATCTCCATCGCGACTTCAATCGCCCCGTGACCGTCCGCCAGCTTTCAAGCGCCGCCGGTATGAGCCAGTCGTCGTTTCACGCCCACTTCAAAGCCATCACCGGGACGACGCCGTTGCAGTATCAGAAAGGCCTGCGGCTTCTGGAAGCGCGCCGCATTCTGACTGAGGACCGGGTCAGTGTGTCACAGGCTGCTTTCGACGTCGGCTATGAAAGTGCCACACAATTCAGCCGGGAATACGCACGCAAGTTCGGCAACCCGCCAAGCCGCGATCTGAACAGGAACGGGACCGCGTGGCACGATTGCAGCAATAGGCAAGAAACATCCAGCAATAGGCATTCGGTGCGCAGAGACACGTGATATGCGTCCATCACCCCCTCTAGAAGTGATGGAGAGACCGATGAATACCGACCACGATATCCCCGAAGACAAACTGGCCATAGTGAAATACTTGGCGCATTTCGCCGTCAAACCGATGTTCCGGACCCCGGTGCACAAGACGCCGGCCGACCACGGGATCATCGATTGGGAGGATGTTTATTTCCCCTCAGACGACGGTGTCCCTCTCGAGGCGTGGTACGTGCCCGCCGATGGCGGTGAGACAGACAAGCTCATCGTTATGAACCATCCGATGCCGATGAGCCGCTCTGGGTTTACCGGACACTGGGGCGAGCCGTGGAGCGGCGTCGACGCGATCGAGATCGACTTCGTTGCCATCCTCGCGCACTTGGTTCGCGACGGTTACAATGTGCTGTCCTATGACCTGCGCAATCATGGCAACTCGGGGTCTGCCAACGGCGGTGTTTGCGGTATCGGCCGCTACGAATGGCGTGACTGCGTCGGTGCCAAGAAGTATATCGACGCGCATCCGCGCCTCTCAAAAATGACAATCGGTCTGTACAGCCAATGCACTGGGGCCAATGCGCAATACGAAGCAATCTCCAGATTGCCAGAGATGTTTGCCGACGTGCGCTGCCTATTCAGCCCGCTGGCCGTCTCGATGACGGCGTTGATGGGTGAGTTCGCCAAGTTGCAAGGGGTCGACGACTACATGGACCTCATGGATCTGGAACAAAAAAAGCTCGGTGGGTTCACCAACTCGGAGATGACGCCGCACTTATTCGCCGCCGCCGTCAAAATCCCGACCATGATCACGCAGGTCAAAGACGACCTCTGGACCACCCAAGAGGACGGTCAAATGACGTTCGACCTTCTGGGCGCCGCCGACAAGGAGATTTTCTGGATCGAAGGAACCCCCCGACGCTTCGATGGGTACAACTATTACGGCAACAATCCGGCGCGCATGTTGGCGTGGTTCGGCAAGTACATGGGGTGAAGGCGGTGTGTCGGCGGAGAGACGCCGCCGGCCATTGGAAAGATCGCTCTGGTCAAACGGGGCGTGCATCCCCAGGTGTATCGGACATCCAAACACGGCAGCCTGAGCTGCATGACAAAAAGGAACGTCCGATATGTCTACGCCGACCGCCCCCAGTTTCGATCCCGAGCTCGCCGCGAACGCCGGCGACGACATCCTGTACGAGGTCCGGGACGGCATTGGGTTCCTCACCTTCAACCGGCCCGAAAAGCGGAACTCCATGACGTTCGAGATGTACGAGCGCATGGCGCAGATCTGCATCGAGGCGAGCGAGAAAATGGACATCCGTGCCTTGGTGTTGACGGGTGCGGGCGACAAGGCGTTCGCCGCGGGCACCGACATGAAGCAGTTCACCGTCTTCGACAGCGAAGAAGACGCCCTGGCGTACGAAGCGCGTATCGACCGCACCCTGGGCGCGCTTGAGGTCTGCAAGATCCCGACCATCGCTGCGGTGCGTGGCGCGTGTGCCGGGGGCGGTGCGGGGATCGCGGCGTGCTGCGACGTTCGGATCGCTGCCAAGAACTCGCGCTTCGGCTTTCCCATTGCCCGGACCCTTGGCAATTGCTTGTCTATGTCCGGGTTTGCCCGCCTGCGCGACCTGATCGGCGCGGCACGGGTCAAGGATCTGATTTTCCGCGCCAAGATGATCGATGCGGAAACGGCGATGGACTACGGGTTCTTCTCCGAGGTTTTCGAAAACCCCGAGGACGTCTCGCCCAGGGCCGAGGAAATCGCCCGCGAAATCGCGAGCTATGCGCCGCTGACGTTGCAGGCGGCAAAGGAAACCCTGCTGCGGATGCGCACCACGCTGCCGCCGGGCGGCGGTCGGGATCTCTTGCTCATGTGCTACATGAGCGAAGATTTCCACGAAGGCATGGACGCATTTCTCAACAAGCGCGCGCCCGAGTTCAAAGGCAAGTAAGCCCGTTCAATCGGTCACCCGGCTTTTGTCGGCGGTTTCGGGATCGACCACGATCCCGAGCCCCGGCGCGGTGGGGGCAGCCAGGAATACGCCCTCGTCGGTGACGACCTCGTTCTGCTCCGTGCCGGCGAACAACTGGGTCTGGAACTCCAGCAGCGCGTTGTCGGCCATGAAGTACTCGATCCATTGCACGTTCGGCAGACCGGCCGCCATGTGCAGATGCACGACCTGCAGATCCCAGGGCGAGACCGGTACGTTCTGCGCCGTAGCGTAGGCGTGCAGCCGCAGCCAATCTGTGATGCCGCCGGTCATCAGGGCGTTCGGCTGCACGATGTCGACGCCGCCTTGGTCGATCAGGGTGCGGTGCTCCAACAGGCCGACGTGCTGCTCGCCACCGACGATGTAGGTTTTGCCGGCGCGCGCCTTGACGCGGGCATAGCCGGGGATATCGGACGGGTCGACCGGCTCTTCCAACCAATAGACGTCATAGGGCTCCCACGTTTTTAGTTGCTGGATCGCCGTGTCCACGTCCCAACTGCCGTTGACGTCGACCATCAAGCGGATGTCCGGCCCAACGGCGGCGCGCACCTGGCGCACGCGCTCGGTCGCCTCGGCGGGCGTGACGTAGGTTCGCGTGCCGCGGATCTTCAGCGCCTTGTGGCCGTTGGCGACATAGGACGCGGCGCGTTCGGCCAATTCGTCGGCCGGCATATGATGGGCGCAGTTGGCATAGGTCGGCACCAGTTCGCGGACGCTGCCGAACAACGCGGCGACCGGCACACCGGCGGCCTTACCTTTGATGTCCCAAATCGCGAAATCGATGGCGGCGATGCACGGGCGCATAATCCCATCGCCGCCGCGCCGCGGGATCGCCGTGTGGTACATCGCGTGCCATATGTCGCTGGTCAGTTGCGGGTCCTTGCCGATGACGACCGGGGCCAGGATATTCTTCAGCAGCGATGCGAAAATCTCCCCCAAGCCCGGCTGCGCCGAGGCAAACCCAATCCCCTCGATGCCGGTGTCGGTGGTGACGGTCACCACCAGGATCTCACCGACATAGGTTTGTTGCGTCTGGTTGCGATAACGGTCGATACGAATGTCGGTGATCTTCATGGATGCGCCTCCCCGCGCCGTGTTCGTGTCATTGTTGCCGGCCCCCGCGGACGCGGCGGCCGGTATCTTTCAGATGGTATACCAAATTGGAGCGATCAAGGCGTCACATGCCCGACGACGGCACGGCCCTTCAGGAAAGCGCCGCTACGTCTCGTCCGCCGCGTAATCTTCGACGCGGACTTTGGTCCAGGTCGAATCCAAATGGCTTTTCAACAACCCCTCCAGCGTATCGCCATCGCGGGCTTCAAGGGCGGCGATGATTTTTTCATGCTCATTGACCGCATTCGGCCACAGGGCGTTTTGCTTGTTGGAGCGATAACGGGCGCGATAGACGCGCGCGTTGATCTGATTGTGGGTTTCGATGAGCGCTGCATTACGGCTGGCGGCGAGGATGCTCTTGTGGATCCGTTGGTTGAGCTTGAAGTACGTTAGCCGGTCCTGACGCGCGAACGCGGCCAACATCTCGTAGTGCAACGCCCGGATTTCCGCGATTTCCGCATCGGTCGCCACGTGACAGGCGAGCCGCCCACCGAGCCCTTCGAGCGCGCCCAAAAGCTGCAACAGATCGCGCACATCCTCCGGCGCCGGATCGGCCACCACGGCGCCGCGGTTCGGCCATATCTCCACCAACTTTTCGCTTTCGAGGATTTTCAGCGCCTCTCGGAGCGGGGTGCGCGAGACTTGAAGCTCCTCCGCCAACTGCCGTTCGCGAATGCGCTCGCCCGGTTTCAGCCGGTCTTCGACGATCATATCGCGGATCGTCGCCGCAACCTGACTGGTGAGCGGCATGCGGGTCACATTGCTCGGCGTCGTGCCTGTATCGCCGTCACGCCCTTGTTCCGCGGTGCCCTCGTCGATCGAGGTGGGCTGATTCGTCACGTCTAAACCCCTAAAAACTCTATTGGTATACAAAAACTCTTTCACCCCGCCAGAAGCGTACATCAATAAACCCGCGAAGGGAACATCCAATTAAATTCAATAAAAACAATTATATAATATGATTTTTTGGCAGGTGCAGCATAAATTCTGCAGGTGCGAATGCAACTATTAGGTTGACGGCTTTTCAGATTGTATGCCAAATTGCCGCCAACAAACGAAGGACGAGCGCAAAGCGCCGTTACATAACCCTTGGGAGGGAAGATCATGGCGAGCAGCCTGAAGGATCGCATCGGCGTGGACATTGGCCGCCGTGCGAAGCTCGAAGATGGCCTGACGTGGGCCGCCGACAACGACGTTCGTTACATTGATATCCAGCTGGACACCGCGGCAAACGCGATGGAGACCTTCGACGATGCGCGGGTGGCGACCGTGAAATCCATGTGCAAGGACCTTGGCATCCATCTTGGGCTGCACACGCTGTCCGGCGTCAACATGGCGGAATACAGCAACCATATGCGCCAAGCCGCCGATGCGTACTTGTGGTCATACATCGACATGGCCGAGAAGCTTCAGGCCGAGTGGATCGTGGTCCACGCTGGCTATCACTTCACCGCCGACTACCAGCAACGTATGGAAACCGGGTTGGACCGGCTGCAGCGCGCCTCCAAGTATGCCGAGGAAAAAGGCGTGCAGTTGTTGCTGGAAAACATGAACCGCGAGCCCGAGGACGCGGAGGTGAACTATCTCGGCCACACGGTCGAGGAGTGCCGCTATTACTTCGACAATTTGACGTCGCCGAACATCAACTGGTCGTTCACCATCAACCACGCGACGTTGGTGCCGGAAGGCATCCATGGCTTCTTGGACGAGTTCGGGATCGAGCGGATCGGCGAGGTGCGCGTCGCCGACAACCTCGGCGACAAGGAACATCACATGTTCCCGGGCGAGGGCAGCATCGATTTCCGCAAGTTCTTCCTGCGCATGGAAGAGATGGGCTACACCGGCCACTACACCAACGGTTTCGGCACCCTCGACGACATGGTGCGTGGCCGCGATTACTTGGTCGCCGAGGCCAAAGCCGCCGGCGTCAAAGCCGCCCAGTAAGCGCCATTATCTCCGACATGCGGCGATAGATATACGGATACCCCCATGAAACCCAGATTAGCAATCACACACGGTGACCCCGCCGGTATTGGACCGGAACTGATCGCGAAATTGCTGTCGGAACCGGACGTGTCCGAGAAAGCGGACGTCATTCTGGTTGGCGACCGGCATGTCTTCGAGCTTGGCTTTGCGCAGATCGGTGCGTCCTTCGATCTGCGCGCGGTGGATGCGGACCGGCCCGAGACTTGGTGGACGGACGACGGGCTGCCGATCGTCGAGATGCACACCATCGCACCCGACGAGGTGCCGCTGTCGACCGTCACCGAAGCGGGCGGGCGCACGTCGCTCCGTGGCCTCGACAAGGCCATGGACATGACCGTCGCCGGCGACACCGACGCCATCCTGTTCGGACCGTTCAACAAAGCGTCCATGCATCTGGCAGGGATGGACGTCGAGGACGAGCACCGCTACATGGCCGGGTATCTGGGCTATACCGGGTACCATTCCGAAATCAATATGCTGGACGAGTTGATCACGACCCGCGTGACCAGCCACATCGCGCTCAAGGAAGTGGTCGAGAACATCAACGAAGACGGCGTCATCGACGCCGTGACATTGGCCTACAATACGTTGCGTGCAACGGGGATCGACCGGCCGCGGATCGGTGTTGCGGCGCTCAACCCGCATGCCGGCGACGACGGTAATTTCGGCCGAGAAGAGATCGATATCCTGGCACCGGCGGTTAAGCGCGCACAGGAAATGCAGTTCGATGTTTCCGGTCCCTGGCCGTCCGACACGGTTTTCCTGAAAGGCCGCGACGGGCAACTGGACGCGGTGGTCACGATGTATCACGACCAAGGCCAGATCGCGATGAAGCTGATGGGCTTCGAGCGCGGTGTCACCATCGCCGCGGGCCTGCCGATCCCGGTCGCGACGCCGGCGCACGGCACGGCGTTCGATATCGCCGGCCAAGGAGTCGCCAACCTCGGCGCGACCCGCAAAGCGTTTGATGTTCTGTGCACCATGGGCGCGAACTACCGCGCGGCCCGTGCCGATGGCACCGCAGTGCGGAGCGCGGCGCGATGAAGATCACGGCCGTCCGCACCAAGGTCTGGGAATGGACTGGCAAGACCGTTCCGCCGGCGGCGCATTTCTGCACCAACGCCATGGATGCGTTGTACGACCGGGGCGACGCCATGGGCTCGTTCCGTTTCCACGGCTGGATGACCTGCGAGATCGAAACCGACACCGGTTTGGTCGGCATCGGCAACGCCGCGCTGGCACCGCGCATTACCAAGGCGATCGTCGACGAATACCTGGCGCCGATGCTGATCGGCCAGGACCCATGGGATTTCGAATACTTGTGGCAACGCATGTACCGCGCGACGCACGCCTGGGGCCGCAAGGGCGTCGGCATGGTCGCGATCTCGGCGGTCGACATCGCGATCTGGGATATTCTGGGCAAGGCCGCCGGCAAGCCGGTGTTCAAACTGCTCGGCGGGCGCACCAAGGAACGGATTCCGGTCTATGCGTCGAAGCTTTATTCCGGTCCCATCGACGAGATGCAGCGCGAGGCGCAATCCTACGTCGATCAAGGCTTCAGGATGTTCAAGATGCGCTTTGGTTGGGGACCCAAGGACGGCCCCGACGGCATGCAGGAAAACCTCAAGCGCGTCGCCGCGGTGCGCGAGGTGGTCGGCGACGACACCGACCTGATGCTCGAATGCTACATGGGGTGGAACCTGGACTACGCGAAGCGGATGCTGCCGTTGCTGGCAGAGTACAATCCGCGCTGGCTGGAAGAGCCGGTGATCGCCGACGACATCGCCGGATACGCCGAACTCAACAATATGGGCATCATCCCGATTTCCGGCGGCGAGCATGAGTTCACGTTGCTCGGCTTCAAGCAGCTGTTGGAGATCAACGCCGTCAGCTACATCCAGTACGATACCAACCGGGTTGGCGGGATCACCGCGGCGCAGAAGATCAATGCGCTGGCCGAGGCGTTCCAGGTGCCGGTCGTGCCGCACGCCGGGCAGATGCACAACTATCATCTCACGATGGCCAACGTGAACTGCCCGATCTCCGAGTTCTTTCCGGTACACGACGTCGAGGTCGGGAACGAGTTGTTCTACTACATCTTCAAAGGCGATCCGGAGCCGGAGAACGGCTTCATCGATCTGTCGGAAACCGAGCCCGGCCTGGGTCTCACTCTGTCCGATGAATACCTCAACGATTTCGAGATTTTGGAATAGGCCATGGCATTGCATCAGAACCTGATCGGTGGGGAATGGGTCGACGGCATCGGTGTCGTCGCCAACGTCAATCCGTCCGACACCAACGACATCGTCGGCGAATACGCCAAAGCGGGCCCGGACCAAGTCGACGCCGCGGTCGCCGCGGCGAAAGCCGCGCAACCCGCGTGGGCCGCCGCCGGACCGCAGGCGCGGCACGACGTTTTGGAAAAAGCGGGTGCGGCGATCCTTGCGCGCAAGGACGAGCTGGGCGCATTGCTGTCCCGCGAGGAAGGCAAGACGCTCGCCGAAGGGATCGGCGAAACCGTGCGCGCGGCGCAGGTGTTCAAGTTTTTCGCCGGCGAGTGCCTGCGTTTGGCGGGCGAGAAAATCGACTCCGTCCGTCCGGGCGTCGACGTGGAAATCACCCGCGAGCCGGTCGGCGTCATCGGCCTGATCACGCCGTGGAATTTCCCCATCGCGATCCCGGCATGGAAGATCGCGCCTGCGCTGTGCTACGGCAACGCCGTGGTCATCAAGCCCGCCGAATTGACGCCGGGCTGCGCCTGGGAAATCGCCAAGATCCTTGACGATGCGGGCCTGCCCAAAGGGGTGTTCAGCCTCGTGGTGGGTGCGGGCCGCACCGTCGGCGCGCGTCTGGTGGAACACCCGGACGTGGACGCGATCTCGTTCACGGGCTCGGTCGCGACGGGCCGCGCCATCGCCGTGCAATGCGCCGAGACGCAGAAAAAAGTGCAGCTCGAAATGGGCGGCAAGAACCCGATGGTGGTGTTGGACGACGCCGATTTGGACGTTGCGGTCGACGCCTGCGTCAATGGGGCGTTCTATTCCACCGGTCAACGCTGCACGGCATCGAGCCGCTTGATCGTCACGGAAGGCATTCACGATGCCTTCGCCGAGAAAGTCGCCGCCGCGATGCAGGCCTTGAAGGTCGGTGACGCGCGCGACCCCGGCACCCAGATCGGCCCGGTGGTCAGTCAATCGCAGCTGGATCAGAACCTGTCGTACGTTGCGCTGGCGCGTGAGGAAGGGTGCGAGGTCACCGGCGGAGATGCGCTTCAGTTGGATGCCCCCGGCTTCTATCAGGCACCAGCATTGTTCGTGAACGCCAACAACGAGATGCGGGTCTGCCGCGAGGAAATCTTCGGTCCCTGCGCGGCGGTCTTGAAGGTCGCCGATTTCGACGAGGCGCTGGCGATCGCCAACGATACCGAGTTCGGCCTGTCCGCCGGTATCTGCACCACCTCGTTGAAGTACGCCACGGAATTTAAGAAACGCGCCCAGGCCGGGATGGTGATGGTCAACCTGCCGACCGCGGGCGTCGACTACCACGTGCCGTTCGGCGGCCGCAAAGGCTCCAGCTACGGTTCGCGCGAGCAGGGCCGCTACGCCGCCGAATTCTATACCACCGTGAAAACGAGCTACACCGCCCCATGACCCACAGACCCTACACCGGCATCTGGCCTGTCGCCCCGACACCGTTCCACGACGACGGGTCGGTGGACCTGGACGGCATGCGCCGTGTGCTCGACTGCATGATCGACCAGGGCTCGGACGCCATCTGCATTCTCGCCAATTTCTCGGAGCAGTTTCTGATCTCCGACGACGAGCGCGAGACCTTGACGCGGCTGTGCCTGGAACATGTCGGCGGGCGCGTGCCCGTCGTCGTCACCATCAGCCATTTCGCCACCGACATCGCGGTGGCACGGGCGCGGCTGGCGAAAGACCTGGGTGCGGCGTGCGTCATGATGATGCCGCCCTATCACGGTGCGCTGCTCAAAGGGACGGCGGAACAAACGTTCGAGCAGTTCCGCCAAGTCGGCGAGGTCGGCATTCCGATCATGCTGCAGGACGCGCCGCTTTCCGGCGTCGATCTGCCGGTGCCGTTGTTGGTCAAGATGGCCCGCGAGATCGAGATGCTGAAGCTGTTTAAAATCGAATGCCCGGGCACCGCCGGCAAGCTACGCGCCCTGATCGAAGAGGGCGGCGCATTGATCGAAGGCCCGTTCGATGGTGAGGAAGCGATTACGTTGCTGGCCGATCTGGACGCGGGCGCGACAGGCTCCATGACGTCGGCGACCATCCCGGATCAGATCAAGCCGGTGATCACGGCACATCTGGGGGGTGACCGGGATGCCGCGATCGCCGGGTATGCGCGGGTCTTGCCGGCGATCAATCACGAGAACCGCCAATGCGGCTTCCGGTCCACCAAAGCGGCCATGGTCGAGGGCAAAGTCATCGCGTCGGAGTTCTGCCGGCACCCTATTCCGCCGCTGCATCCGGACACCCGCGCGCAATTAATCGAGCATTTAAGGCCTCTAGACCCCATAGTCTTAAGATGGGGCACGTAACCAGAAGGCCCACAAGAACACGCCGGATAGGCCCGGCGACGGCATAAGCCCAATAACAAGAAACGTTCGAAACGAACTTGATGAGAGAAAGGAAACATCAATGAAGACCAAACTTAAGGGGATGGCTACGAAGCTGGGACTGACCGGCACCGCGGTCGTCGTCAGCATGGGTCTCGTCGGCATGACCGCGATCCACGCCAACGCGCAAGACAAACCCGCCATCGAGGTCGTCACCCACGCGGGTGCCGGCGGTGGCACCGACGTGAACTCGCGGATGATGATGCTGCGTGCTCGTCGCGAGTTGAAACAAGACATGGTCGTCGTGAACAAGCGTGGCGGCGGCGGTGCCTTGGCCATGAACTATTTCTCGACCCGTCCGGCTGATGGCAACACCATCATGACCTTCACGGTCGGTCACGCCATCACCATGGCGAAGGGCAAAACCAAATTGACGCCGGACGACTTGGCGCCGATCGCCCGTGGCACCAACGATCCGCAGATCCTGATGATCCGTTGCGATGCCAAATACAAAACGCCGGAAGACTTCATGGCGGGCCTCAAAGGCGGCGATGCGATGAAATTCGGCGGCACGCAGACCGGCACCATCGATCACCTGACGGTGTTCCTGTTCGCCAAGGCGGCCGGCATTCCGATGCCGACCTACATTCCGTTCAAAGGTGGCGGAGAATTGGCGACCCAATTGGTCGCGGGTGCGGTTGACGTTGCGACGCTGAACCTGTCGGAAGCGGCGGCTCAGGTCGAAGCGGGCAAAATCTGCCCGATGGTCATCTTGGCCGAAAACGGCATGGCGCCGATTCCGAACGCCAAGACCAGCAAACAGCTGGGCATGGACCTGATTCTGTCGACCACGCGCGGCTTCGTGACCCACGCGGGTGTGGACGAAGCGCGCCGCGCCGAGCTTGAAGCCGGTGTCACCAAGGCGATGAACCACTCCATGTACAAAGCGTACTTGGCCAACTCCGGTCTCGACGAGTCGTCGCCGGCTGGCTCCGAGGAGTGGGGCAAGCAGATCCGCCGCATGGTGGAAGCCTTCGGTCCTGCGCTCAAAGAAATGGGCCTGGTGCAATAACACCTTGAACCAAAGGAGGCGGTGCCCCCTTACGGGGGCACCGTCCGCTTTTTCGTTATGAGATATCTCGTTATCCCAAGCGTCGTCGTGGTCATGTCTTCGGCCATCATATACGCCGCTTTGCACATTGAACTGTCGCCGCCGATGATCGTCGGGCACAGCCTGCAGCCGCGTGTGTTCCCGATCTTCTTGATGATCATCAACATCATGCTGGCAATCACCCTGGCGGTCCACCTGCGCAAGACGCCCGACAAGGAGCGCGCGCCTGCAAGCCTGCGGATGTGGGGCTCGATTATCCTGTTTTTCCTGTTTTATGGGCTGACCACCTACTTTGATATCTTGATAGGCTTAGCCGTGGTGTCGGCGTTGATGTGCCTTTTGTGGGGCGAACGCCGCTATTGGGTCGCGTTGGCGGTGGGGATTATCACGCCGTCGTTCATTTTCTTCCTTTTCAACTGGGTTCTCGGCATCCGCTTTCCGCGCGGCATGATCACGAACCTGTTTTACGGATAGGCACACGCCATGATCGACGCAATCGGCGCCATGAGCTCGGTCCTTTTGGACCCGTATCTTCTGTTCTTGATTTTCGCGACGACGATCCTAGGCGTTGTGATCGGCGTGCTGCCCGGGCTGGGCGCGACCACCGGGGCCGCGTTGCTGTTGCCGTTCACCCTGACCATGGAACCGGTGCACGCAATCACGGTGCTGGCGACCATCTATGTCTCTGCGACGTTCGCGGGCTCGATCACGGCGATCCTCATTAACACACCCGGGACCGCCGCGGCGGCGGCGACCACATTCGATGGGTTTCCCTTGGCGCAAAAAGGCCAAGCCGGCCGAGCTCTCGGAATCGCCGTTGTGTCCAGCACCATCGGCGGCGTGTTTTCGGTCATCGTGTTGTGTTTTGCGGCGCCCTTGCTGGCGTCTGTTGCGTATGAATTCCGACCGCCGGAGTACTTTGCGCTCACCCTGTTCGGCCTCTCGATGCTGGCGACCATCAGCGCCGGCGGCGCGATCCGCAACCTGATTGGCGGGGTGTTCGGTGTGTGGCTGGCGACCATCGGCGCCGAGAAAACCACCGGCGTCGAGCGATTCATGTTCGGCAATTACGAGCTCTATGAAGGGCTGTCTTTCGTTCCGGTCTTTATCGGTCTGTTCGCGGTATCGGAACTGTTGGTTCAGTCCAACAAGGTCAACAACGTCGTCAACACGGTCACCATGAAGGCGGTGCAGCTGCCGTCGATGCTCGATTATAAGAAGATTTGGAAAACGGTCGCACGGTCGTGCGGCATCGGCACCTTCATCGGCGTGCTGCCGGCCGAAGGCGCCACGGTCGCGTCCATGATCGGTTATTCCGAGGCGCGCCGCTGGTCCAAGAACAAGCATGAGTTCGGCAAGGGCGCGATCGAGGGGATCGCCGGCGCCGAAGCCGCCAACAACTCGGCGACCGGCGGCGCCATGGTGCCGACCATGGTGCTGGGCATCCCCGGCAGCGGCACGACGGCGGTGATCCTGGTCGGTCTCCTGGTGCATGGTCTGCGGCCGGGACCGTATCTGTTCACCGAGCAGGTCGACGTCGTGTACCAGATCTTCGGCGCGATGCTGATCGCCAACATCATGTTCATGGTCATGGGCCTTTATGCCGCGAAAATCTTCGCGCGGATTTCCCTGGTGCCGTTGCCGATCCTGTGGCCGATCGTGTTCGCGTTGGCGACCATTGGCGCGTATGCGTTGAATTCGTCGTTGCTCGATATCTGGATCGTCCTGATCTTCGGTGTGGTTGGGTACTTGGCGCGCCGCTTCGGGTTCGCGGTCGCACCCATCGCGGTCGGCTTGATCCTGGGTGAGATGGTCGAGGTCAATTACCAGAACTCGCTCAAAATGTTCGACGGCCAATGGTGGATGATCGGGCTGCAGCCGTTGGCGGCGTTCTTCCTGATCCTCGCCTTCCTCGGCCTGTTCAGCCCGATGATCCTGAGCTGGATCAAGAACCGGAAAAGCTGATCTCTAAGCAACGCGGGGTAACAACACTATGAAGGTCGTGTTCCTTCTGTATGACAGCCTTAACCGGCGGGCATTGTCGCCCTATGGCGGGTCTTTGCCGACGCCGAATTTCGACCGGCTGGCGGCGCGGGCGGTGACGTTCGACAATCACTATGTGGGATCGTTGCCGTGCATGCCGGCGCGGCGCGATCTGCAGTCCGGGCGGCTCAACTTCCTGCATCGCAGTTGGGGGCCGATGGAGCCATTCGACGACAGCTTCCCAGACATCCTCAAGAAAGAAGGCATCTACAGTCACCTGGTGTCGGATCATTATCACTATTGGGAAGACGGCGGCGCGACGTACCACACCCGTTACAGCACCTGGGATTTCATCCGCGGTCAGGAATCCGATCCGTGGGTCGCCATGGTCAAACCGCCGCTCGAGCGGTTCCGCGAACAGTATCATCCGTTGCAATTCGAAGAGACGCGGAACGGCCATCGTCTGCAAGGAATGATCAACCGGACCAAGATCGTCGAGGAAGACGCCTTCCCGTGCGTGAAGTGTTTCGATGCGACCTTGGATTTTCTAGAGGTCAACGGCGACAGCGACAACTGGCTGGTGCAGCTTGAGACCTTCGATCCGCACGAGCCGTTCAGCGCGCCGGCAAAGTACCGGGCGATGTTCGATTCTGGCTACGACGGGCCGACCCTCGACTGGCCGCGCTACAAGAACGTCGACGAAACCGAACTGGAGGTTGCCGAGCTCAAGGCCAATTACGCCGCGCTGGTGGCGCTTTGCGATGCGCAGCTCGGACGACTGCTCGACGATTTCGACCAAAACGACCGTTGGCAAGATACCGCGATCGTGCTGACCACCGACCACGGCTTCTTGCTGTCGGAGCACGACTGGTGGGCCAAGAACCGGATGCCGTTCTATAACGAGATCGCGCACATCCCTTTGTTCATCTATCACCCGGACCTCGCCGACAAGGCGGGCACGCACAATACGGCGCTGACCCAGGCGACGGACGTCATGCCAACCCTGCTGGACATGTTCGGTCTGGCACCTGGGCCGGATGTGACGGGCAAGAGCCTGATGCCGTTGGCGTCGGGCGCGGCCGACAAAGTTCGCGACATTGCGCTGTACGGCATCTTCGCCGGCGCCATCAATGCGACCGATGGCCGCTACACGTACTTCCGGTATCCGGCGGATATGGAGACCCACGATCTGTTCGAATACACGCTGATGCCGATGCACAACCGTACCTTGTTCGAGCCCAGAGAGATGGAAAACGCGGCGCTGCATCGCGGTTTCGACTTCAGCAAAGGCGCACCGCTGCTGAAGATCCCCGCGTTGCCGGACGCCAAACGCTCGCCACGTCAGGGCGGCTTCGCCGACCCGCGGACGGTGCTCTACGATCTCGCGACCGACCCTGGGCAAACGACCCCGGTGGATTTGCCGGACGTCGAAGTGAAGATCTGCGCCGCCATCAAGGACGACATGGCACGGCACGACGCGCCCTCGGAATTGTACGAACGCTTCGACTTGGCCGTCTGAGGAACCCGACGGCGTAAACCTCTGCGTCTATCGCTCGAACGGCGTGGGTTCGACGTAGGGGTAGCGCGACTTCGCCTTGGTGCCCGCGGCGCTGGCGTTGCGGACGTATTTTGCATCGTCGCCGGACCGCGCGATGTACGACCACGTCGGATTGCCGTCGGTCGCCTTTTGAATGAACAGACGTTCCTTTTGGCTCTGGATGCAGCGCGCCTTGATGTCGTGCGGATCCCAGCCATCCATTAACTCGTTTCGCAGAGATGCCTCGATATCCGCGACGTCCGGCGATCCGGCGAGATTGTTCATTTCCAGCGGGTCGGCGTCGAGATCGTACAGAAGCGCCGGGTGATCGTGGGTGTAGATGTATTTGTAGTTATCGCGCCGCACCATACGGCACGGCGTGCTGACGCCTTCGCCGGTGTACTCGACGGTGACCGCGTTATCCCAATCGCCCGTGTCGCCGGCGAGCAACGGCGTCAGCGAGTGACCGTCGAGGGGCATGACGTCTTCGGGGGCAGCGTCGCTCCCCCAGTCGACAAAGGTGGGCAGAAGGTCGACAAGGGACGTGATCCGATCGACCCGCCCAGGCTCGATCGCGCCGGGCTGCGAGATAATGAGCGGAACGCGCGAGGAGTTTTCGTAGAACGACTGCTTGAACCACATGCCCCGTTCGCCGAGCATCTCGCCGTGGTCCGAGGTGAACACGACGATGGTGTCGTCGATGAGATCCATGTCTTTCAGCGCCGACATGATTCGCCCGACCTTGTCGTCGAGATACGTACACATGCCGTAATAGGCATGGCGCGCGTTGCGGACGTGCTCTTCTTCGATGGTCAGCAGATCCTGCCCGTGCCCGATGTGCAGCTGGCGGCTCATTTCGTCCAGTTCGTCGACCGGGATCGGCGCGACTTTGGGCATGTCGATTTTGTCATGGTCGAACATGTCCCAATACGTCGGGTGGGTAACGAACGGCGAGTGCGGATGCGTGAAGGAAATCCACAGCATAAAGGGGTCGTCGCGGCGGAACCGGGCGAGGTCGTAAATCTTCTGAATGCCTGAATGCTCGACCTCGTCGTCGTAGTCGACCTGCAGGTTGCGGCGGCTTTGACCGGCCTCGACCACGGCGCGCGGGTTGATGCCCGTCGGGCGGTAACGCTCGCCGACGATCCAGTCCGGCGTCCAGGCGAAATTCGCGGGATAGATGTCTGTGGTGATACGCTCGTCGAACCCGTGTACCTGATCCGGACCGATGAAGTGCATCTTGCCGCAAAGGACCGTGTAATAGCCGATGGAGCGCATGTAATGCGCGACCGTCGGAACCGAAGCGGGGAGTTCAATGGCGTTGTCCCACTGCGCGATGGCGCTCGATAACCGTCCGGTGAGCATCGACATGCGCGACGGGACACAAAGGGGAAAATTACAATAGTTGTTGTCGAAGACGACGCCGGTATCGGCCAGCGCATTTATGTTCGGGGTGATCGCGGTCTCGTTGCCGTGCATCGGCAAGATAAACGGTGTCATCTGGTCGACTTGGATCACCAGGATATTTGGTTTCTTGGCGGTCATTTTCTGATCCCTCCCAAGGTGAGCGGTAAAGGCGCCGCAGAGGTCGGCGGGGCCGGCGCAGGAAGAAGAACCACCGGCCCCACCTAGGGATAGGCTGACTTATTTGATCGTCAAATCCAACCGCTCGACGACCTCCTTGAAGGTCTCGTACTGGGTTTTCACGAAGGTCTTGGTTTCAGCCGGCGGCAATACCGTCGGGATCGAGCCAAGGCCCTTGGTGAGTTTGTTCCAGGCCCTGTCATCCTTGAGTTGACCCAAAACGCCGACCCATTTGTCCTGCACGTCCTGCGGCAGGTTCGGCGGCCCCCAGAGGCCACTCCACCCGACGATCACGCCAAGCTTCGGATGGCCCGCTTCCGCGGCGGTCGGGACGTCGGGAATGGACGGCGGCCGTTGTTCCGTGGACACCAGCAACGGCCGAATCTTGCCGGACTGAATGTGCCCGATGATGCCGGACAGGTTCTGGAAAATCAGGTCCACGTGCCCGCCGACGACAGCCGCCGCGGCCTTGCCGCCACCTTTGTACGGAACGTGCTTCATGGAGCCGGGGTCGACGCCCATTTCATCGGCCAGAACGACCATCGCAAGATGCAACAACGTGCCGACACCGGCCGACGAATAGCTGATCTTGGCGCCGCCTTGGACGGCTTTCTTCAGGTCCTCGAACGACTTGTAGGGCGATTCGGCGCTGGCCGCGAGCACGAACGGGTTCTTCTCCAGAAGACCTAAGAACGTGAAATCGTCCCACTTGTAAGGGATGTTGGGGTTGATTGCCGGCACGGCCGCTTGCGATCCCACACGGGCCAGCAACAACGTGTAGCCGTCGGGACGGGACTTCGACACGAACGTCGATCCGGTGACCCCGGCAGCCCCGGTTCTGTTGACCACCAAAAGGCCATTGCCCAGCATGCCCGGAACGGTACCGGCCATCGTCCGAGCCGCCAGATCGGCGGCGCCGCCCGGACCGTACGGCGACACCAATGTCACCGGCTTCGTCGGGTATTCCGCCATGGCGGGAAGTGCCGTGAAGGTCGCGGCTGCGAGCACGACCCCACCCATAAGCTTCTTCGTAAGTGATTGAAACATGTCGATCTCCTTAGACAGGGATGCTCCCAATGTGTGTCTGTTTTCGCTGCGGCTTTGCGCCTTTCTTGTTGACTTCATCGCGTATATACACATAATTGTTTTCAGAAAGCAATCAACTATTTTTCATTGGGAGGTGGAAAATGGCTGTTGTCCCGGTCAACTTCGGCCGCCAGGACGCGCGGGAAACCCACCGCCGCTTGGTGCTCTCCGAAATCCTCTTAAACGGTCCGGTGTCGCGGACGGAAATCGGCAGGCGTACGGGCCTGGGCGCGGCGTCGGTGTCGCGCATTTCCCGCGAATTGATCGATGCCGACCTGGTGCTGGAGGGGGAGGAACTGGCGGAAAACCGTCCCGGCCGCCGATTTGTCGCGTTGGATATCCGGGCCGACGGCGGATACGTGCTGGGGATCAGCATGAACGTGTTTCAGCAGTATGTGTCCCTTGCCGACCTGAAGAACCAAACGGTCGCGCGACAGGAACTGGATCTCCCGTCTTTTGACGACGTGGGCGCCGTGGTGAACACCACGGTACGCGCGGTCGAGGAAATGCTGGCGTCGTCCGGGGTCGACAAGAACCGCGTGATCGGCGGGGCGATCGCCGTGACCGGGGCCGTCGACCCGACGACGGGGACGATCCGCCACGCGCCGTTGCTCGGGTGGGAGGATGTTCCGATCGGCGAGATGCTGTCGGCGCCCCTGGGGCTGCCGATCCATGTCGAGAACCTGCCGAATGCCATCAATCTGGCGGAAACCCGGTTCGGCTTGGGGCGCGGCCGACACAACGTGGTGGTGTTCAACGCCTCGTTGGGGATCGGTCTCAGCATGTTGATCGACAACCGTCTGGTCCGTGGCGAGAAATCGGCGGTCGGCTTGGTCGGCGACTTGAGCCTATGGTCCGGGGCGTCCGGCGAGCGGGTCACGGTTGATGAGATCGCGGGCGGGCGGGGCGTTTTGACCACGCTCGAGGAAATGGACGGGTTTGTGAGCGGTGACGAAGCCGTCTCGCGCACGCGCCGCTTGCTGGATGTCATTGACGCCGCGGATGACGGCGATCAACGGGCCCGGGAGGCACTGGCCGAAGCCGGGCGCGCGTTGGGCGATGTGATCGACGTGGTCGAGGGGCTGATGCACCCGGAGCTGATCATCGTCGCAGGGCCATTGGCATGGTGTCCGTTCTACATTCGGGGCATACGCGCGTCGCTGCAAAAGCGCGGCTCCGGGAACCCCCGCGCGCAATTGGAGGCCAGTGACATGACCTGGCGAGCGGCATCGCGCTGGCTGGCGTTGAACGAGTTCTTGCTCAACCGCAGCCTCGATCTCGACAGCCTGTCCGGGAGGGCCGCCGGATGAACGATTTCTGGAACACGGACATGCGGGTCGGGCTGGCGGTGATCCTGCTCGCGTTGCTGTCGGTTTTTGTCGTCATTCCGTCCGGCGTCGTCGTGCCGAGCAATGTCGAAGTCCGGGTGATGGCGCCTGATTTCTGGCCGTTGACGGTTTCCATGGTCGCCGCCATTGCCGGGGGCTTCGTCTTTATCGGCGGGCTTCTCGAACAAAAACGGCGACGCCTGACCGAAGTGTCGTCGATGCCGGACGAGAGCGTGCCGACCGACGCTGATAGCAGCGAATACCGCACGGCCGGTATCGCCACGTTGCGCGTTGTGATCGTGGTCGGTTCGCTTTTCGCATTATACCTGCTCATCCCTGTGGTCGGCATTGTCGCCGGGTGCATGGCGCTGCTGGTCTTCCTGATCCGCTTCACGGGGGAAGCCCGTTGGAAGTATATCGCGTCGATCGCCGTCATCCTGCCGAGCGTTCTCTACGCCTTCTTTGTCTATGTCGCGAGCGTTCCGTTACCGCTCGGCTTTTTCGAGCAGTTCAGATGACGGGGGCACAGCACCATGATTGAAAACCTCGCAGAAGCGTTCTTCCTGTTCCTCAGCCTCGAGAACATCGCGGTGGTGTTCATCGGTGTGCTGATCGGTGTCATCATCGGGGCTATTCCCGGTATGACGACGCCGATGGGTGTGGCCTTGGCGCTCCCCTTTACCTTCACGATGCAGCCGGTGACCGGGATTTTGTTGCTGCTCGGCGTCTACAAAGGCGGGCTGTACGGCGGATCGATCACGGCGATTCTGCTGAAAGCACCGGGCACGCCGGCGGCGTCGTGTACGGTTCTGGACGGGTTTCCGATGGCGCAGCGGGGCGAGGCGCGCCGCGCACTCGATATCGCGCTTTATGCCTCGTGCTTCGCGGACTTCGTTTCCAATGTGTCGCTGATCCTGTTGACAGGATTCCTTGCCACGTTCGCGCTCCGGTTCGGACCACCCGAGTTCTTCACGCTGATCCTGTTCTCGCTGACGATCATCGCCGGCGTCTCCGGCGACAATCTGGCCAAAGGCATGGTCGCGGCCAGCCTGGGGTTGCTGCTGGCGACCGTCGGCCTCGATACCATCTACGGTACCGAGCGGTTCTTGTTCGGCGAATGGGAATTGATGAGCGGCTTGAACTTCATCCCCGTGCTGATCGGGTTGTTCGCCCTGCCGGAAATCATCAATCACTACGCCAAGAAAAACGATCTCGGCGTCAAGGTCGGGGCCCTCGGCCGGGTGGGCGCGGGGTTTGCGGAGTTCAAACAGTGCTTCAAATCCATCCTCCGCGGCAGCCTGATCGGTGTGGCACTCGGGGCCATCCCGGGGATCGGCGGCGCACCTTCGGCATTTCTGTCCTATAGCGAAGCGCGCCGGACATCGAAGAACAAAGAGAACTTCGGCAAAGGCGAGATCGAAGGCGTCGCCGCCGCCGAGGCGGGCAACAACGGCGTGGCCGGTGCGACCATGATCCCGCTGCTGGCACTCGGCGTGCCCGGCGACGTGATCACGGCGGTGATCCTCGGCGCGTTTATGATCCATGGCCTCAGGCCAGGTCCGGTCATGTTCGCCGAGAACCTGACGATGATTTATGCGTTGTTCATCGGCATCATGCTGAGCTCGGCGTACCTGTTCATCATCGGGAAATTCTCTATCCGCGCCATTTCCAAGATCGCCGATGTGCCGAACAACCTGCTGTATCCCATCGTGCTGGTGCTGTGCATCTTCGGCGCCTATGCGGTGAACAACAGCCTGTTCGACATTCTGGTGATGACGATGATGGGCATCGTCGGCTTCGCGATGTTGCGGCTGGATATTCCGGCAGCACCTTTCCTGATCGCATTCATTCTGGGTCCGCTGCTTGAGGACAACTTCCGCCAGTCCCTGGTGCTTTCAGACGGCGGGTACGGCATCTTCTTCCGCAACGCGATCTGCTGGGTGTTCTGGATCCTCACGTTCCTGTCGTTGGCCGTCATCATCCGAAGCCGCGCCAAGGAAAGGCGGCAGAAGGCGGTTGCCAATGTCCTCGACAGCTAGCCCCGATCTCGGCGCGTTCCGCTATGCCTTCGGCGTCATCACCGATACGCATTTGAACGAAGCGGAGGACCGTTGCAGTTCGCCGTTCGATGTGAACCGGCGTGCCAATCGCCGCATGCGCCACGTGGTTCGCGACCTGAACGCCCGTGATCTTGCGTTCGTCATCAACGTCGGCGACCTGATCCATCCGGTACCGGCGTTGCCCGACCGCTATGCCGCGGCGGCCGGTCTCTTCAAAGCCCAGGTGGCCTCGCTGCGGCATGATCTGTATCTGGTGCCGGGAAACCACGACATCGGGGACAAACCCAACAACTGGGCGCCGGCGGCCGGTATTTGCGAAGAGTACATCGCGCTATGGGAGCGGCATTTCGGCGCCGACTATCATGCGTTTGAGGTCAACGGCGAACGGTTTGTCGTCATCAATGCGCAGCTGATCAATTCGGGCTTTGAGCGCGAACGCACCCAGGCGGCATGGCTTGAAGCCGAGCTTGCGGCGTCCGAGGGGCAGCGGACCTTTCTGTTCACCCATTATCCGCCTTACTTCTCCAACCCCGCCGAGGAAGAGAACTACGACAACATCGGCGAGCCGGGCCGCACGTGGCTTCTCGATTTGATCGAGACGCATGGCGTCGAAGCATTGATTGCCGGGCACGTTCACAATTTCTGGTACAACAAGTACGCCGACACGGACTGTTATCTGCTGCCGTCGACCGCGTTCGTTCGCCAGGACTACAGCGAGATGTATCGCGCCCAGCCGGGACCCGATGACGAGGCCGGCCGCAACGACCGCCCCAAACTCGGCTATGCGGTCATCCACGTGTATGAAAACGGGCATACCATCGAATTCGTCCGCACATATGGTGCGGAGACCGCCGAGGACGATACCGCGCCGGCGACGGTCCCATCCTCAAGACTGCACCCGCGGACCAACCGGGTACCGTTCGGGTTCGACATGCGGCACGACTGGATGGAAACCGTCGAAATCCCGCCGACCGGCGGCCTCGACGAGTTCGATCGCAAGGAGGTCCGCAACGATTATCCGCTGATGGCGTTGTGGGAACTCGGTATTCGCAAACTTCGGGTGCCGTTTCGCGATTTGGCGTTGCCCACCAACCGGGAGCGCATGCGGGATTTGCTGTCGCACGGTCACGAGTTCACGTTGTTCACGTTCGGCGAGCCGAAACCGCATGAGCGGGCGTTGATCCTGGCCCACCAGGATCTCTTTCACGCCTGGGAGATCGGCGTCAATTGGGACGTGTTCGAGCGCGAAGCGCCGGGCATCGGCGAGATCGCGGCGCAGGTGGAGATGCCCGTCTATCTGTCGCGGCTCCGCTCCATCGAGGAATTGCGCGAGGAAGCGGGCGGTAAGTACTATCACGTCATCAATCAGGGGTTCGTCCGCGGCGACAAGGAACAGATGGCTGGGGTTCTTGCCCGCGCCGACCTGGGCCAGGCCATCGACGGTTTTGTCTTTAGGCTGACCGCGGACCGCGATTCGTTCGACGGTGTCCGGGAAGCATCCGACATCGCGGGGGAGTTGGGCGTGCGAGCGTCCGTTCACCTTCGGATGTGCGGCAGCAATCCGGCCGAGCAACAAACCGACGACCAATGGGTGACGGAACGGCTCATCGGCGCCATCAAAGCGGCGGCGGTGTGCGACAATGTCAGCGTTTATGCGGACACGTTTATCGACAACGACCGGGGCTATTTCGTGCGCCACGGCGTTCTCGATAGGCTCTGTAATCCGCGCCCGGCCTTCGATGCCATTCGGGACCTGATCGGCTCGTTGAACTAGTTCGATGCGCCACGCGCAGGACCGCCGCGGACGGCCGCGCGGCCTGCCCGAAATTTGCACCGTTGAAAAAATGATCTTAGATAGACGCCGCGATCTGTGCCGGCCGCGTCGGCGATGGATGGCGCAGACCTAAGAGCGGGAAGCAATTTGGAATACGATTACATCATCGTCGGGTCGGGGTCCGCGGGGTCGCTTTTGGCCAATCGGCTGAGCGTCGATCCGGACAAACAGGTCCTCGTTTTGGAGGCGGGCGGAGACAATCGGAACTTCTGGCTGCATCTTCCCGTCGGCTATTTCCGCACCATTTACGACGACAGGTTCTCGCGCCAGTTCGACACGGAACCGAGCGAGGGAAGCGGCGGGCGCAACGTCGTCTGGCCGCGCGGCCGCGTCATCGGGGGATCAAGCTCCATCAACGGGTTGATCTTCATTCGCGGTCAGCACGAGGATTTCGACGATTGGGCCGAGCTCGGCGCCACCGGCTGGTCGTACAACGACGTGCTTCCGTATTTCCGAAAGTTCGAGGGATACGCCGGCGGCGAGAGCCAGTATCGCGGCCGGTTCGGCGAGCTTGGCGTGAGCGATCTGCGAAACGACAACCCGGCTTGCCGTGCCTGGGTCGAAGCGGCACAGGAATTCGGTCTTCCGGCGAACAGCGATTTCAACGCGCAATCGACCTACGGCGTCGGCGCATATCAACTGACGCTCAAGGGGCGTTGGCGCTCCAGTTCGGCGACGGCGTTCTTGAGGCCCGCCCTGTCGCGCCCCAACGTGACGCTGTTGTCGGGCGCACTTGTCAGCCGCGTTGTGTTCGACGGCACGCGCGCCGTCGGGGTCGAATGGCAAAAAGACGGAAGCCGGCATGAAGCGGTTGCGCGTGGCGAGGTCATCTTGGCCGCCGGTGCGTTGCAGTCGCCGCAACTGTTGCAGCTCTCCGGCATCGGACCCAAGGCGTTGCTAGAAAAACACGGGGTCGCCGTGGTGCATGATGCGCCTGGGGTCGGTGAGAACCTGCAGGACCACTATCAGATGCGCTGTCTGGTGCGCTTGAACCGGAAAATCACTTTGAACGACGGCATGCGCAACCCGTTCGCCTTGGCGAAATGGGGATTGCAGTGGCTGATCGGATCGTCGGGACCGTTGACGGTCGGGGCGGGGCAAGTCGGCGGCGCGGCCTGTACCAAGTACGCCGAGGACGGCCGACCCGATATTCAATTCAACGTCATGCCGCTGTCGGTCGACAAGCCGGGAACGCCGCTGCATCGGTATTCGGGTTTCACGGCGTCGGTCTGGCAATGCCACCCGAAGTCTCGGGGTTCCGTCCACATCCAATCGGCGGATCCGGCCGAGCAACCGCGGATCGCGCCCAGATACTTCAGCGAGGACATCGACCGCCACGTCATGGTGGAAGGGGTGAAAATCCTGCGTGAGATCTTCGATCGGCCCGCCTTCAAGAAGCTGATCGACGCCGAGGTGTTTCCCGGTCCGGCCGCGCAGAGCGACGACGAGATTTGGGCCAGTATCCGCGATGGCGGGGGTACCGTGTTCCATCCTGTCGGCACCTGCCGCATGGGATCGGATGCGGCCGCGGTGGTCGGTGCCGACCTGAAGGTGCGAGGCGTTTCGGGCCTGCGGGTGATCGATGCGTCCGTGATGCCGAAGATCACGTCGGCGAATACCAACGCACCCACGATGATGATCGCCGAGAAGGGCGCGAACGCCATTTTGGCGGACGCGGCGTCTTAAACGCGCCCGTCGGCGTCCGCCGATCTTCGGCAAAATATCCATTTTTTCCAGTGGCTTGACGGTTTATAGCGCAAGCATGCCATAGGCCGGAATTGACTCCCGTGGTCATATTGAGTTAATAACTAACGTATGGTTATTAATTCAGATGCCCGTTCGGCCATGCCAAGCGACCTCCGCCGGGTCCACCGTAGCTTGGTTTTGAAGCACGTCTTTTCCGGAACGGCGCTGTCGCGGACACAGCTCGCGGACGAGACCGGCCTGTCACCGATGGCCATCACGCGGATCATCCGCGAGTTGATCGATGCCCGCCTCATCGATGAGGTCGGGAAACGGGACCGCGAAGGAAAATCAGGGCGCCGCCGTACGGTCTTGGAGATCAATCCCGACGGCGCGTTCGTCGTCGGTTTGGTGATTTCTGCCTTCGGTCACGAGATCACGTTGATGAATGCCGCCGGCACGCCGCTCATTCAACGCAAGCTCACATTCGAGGATTTCCGCACCGCGGATGAAGCCATCGAGATTGCGGCGAACACGATCCACGAAATCATCGACGAAGGAAACATCGACGAAGACAGGTTCCTCGGCGTCGCCATCGCCGTGGCAGGGTTTGTTCAGGGCTCCACGGGCGCGGTCCTGAAGGCGCCGTATCTGGGTTGGCAAGAGGTCGACCTCGCGCGGGAGATCTCCGCGCGCACGGGCGTGCCGGTCGTCGCCGAGAACATCGCCGACACCATCAATATGGCGGAACACTCGGCCGGGACGGTGACGCCGGACCAGGATGTCTTCGTCGTTCATGTCAGCGTCACCTGCGGGGCCAGCTACTCGCACCGAAACGATGTGATCCGGGGCGCCAGCTTCTCGGCCGGTCAAATCGGCCATCTGCCGACCGGGCCGAGCGACCTGGTGTGCTCATGCGGCGCGGACGAGTGCCTGAACAATCACGCCTCGGGATGGGCGACCTTGGTCAAGCTTGGGTATCTCGAATCGAAACAGTTCAATGCTGACGATATCGGAACCTATGCCGACGCCATGACGTCGGTTTTCGAGGACGATCCCCGTCGCGGCACCGAAGTCGGGGATGCGTTGTTCGCGTCCGGACAGGCCCTCGGAAAGACGCTCCGCAGCGTCGCCTTGATCGCAGATCCGCACGCCGTTGTGCTGGCGGGCCGAATGGCCAGCGCCACTGCATATGTCGAAGGGTGCCGCGATTACTGGGAGAAACTCAGCACGGACTATACCGTCGATCTGCCGGAGCTGATCGTGGGCCGGGTTGCGCCGATCCACGCGGCCGGCCAACTGGCGCTGAGCTCTTTCCTCTATTCGCCGCAACTCGACATCGATGCGCTGATCGCCAAGGACGTGCCGAGCATTTCGGCATCGACGTCATGACAGACGCAACCGAACCATACGCTTGGTTGCGCGCCACGCGCCGGGGCGTCGCGCTCGTCTTGGCTGTGTTCAGCCTGTACGCGGCCTATTTCGGCGCCTTCTCCGACATGATCCAGCGGAGCTTCCACCTGGCGTTGGTGATATTCCTGGTTTTCACGGCGCATGGCGCGCTCGCGAACCGTGAGAGCCGCATCCCCCGCGTGTTGATCGACATCGTTCTGATGGCCGTCGGCGTCGGGGTGCTTCTGTATCACGTTGTCTTTTTCGAAGCGATTGCCGGACGGTGGGGCGAACTCACCGATCTCGAATTCTGGTTCGGCATTGCGTGCGTCGTCACCCTGTTGGAGGCCACGCGCCGCAGCATCGGCTGGCCGATCGTCATCCTGGCCATCGTCTTTCTTGTTTACGCCTTCGCCGGACCGTATCTCCCGGGCTTGTTGCTGCATCGGGGATATTCGATGGAGCGGGTGATCAGCCAACTATATCTCGGTGGGGGCGGCGTCTTCGGCACGCCGCTCGGGGTCAGTGCGACGTTCGTCATATTGATCGTGATTTTCGGTGCCCTTCTCGAAAAGTCGGGGGCGGGCCGCGTGCTGATGGACATCGCCACCGGCGCGACCGGGAAATCGCGGGGCGGGCCGGCCAAGGCCGCCGTCGTCGGCAGCAGCTTGATGGGCATGATCTCGGGCACCGCAGTCGCCAACGTTCTGACCACGGGCACCATCAGCATCCCACTGATGAAACGCAATGGGTACCGCAAGCACGTGGCCGGCGCGGTCGAAGCGGTGGCGTCGACGGGCGGGCAGCTCATGCCGCCGGTGATGGGCGCCGCGGCGTTTATCATGGCCGATCTGACGGAGACGCCGTACCTGGATATCGCCAAAGCCGCGATCCTGCCGGCGGTGCTCTACTACATCGTTCTGTTCGCGGTCGTGCACCTCGAGGCGGCGAAGCACAATATTCCGGTATTGGAGGGCGAGGAACTTCCAAAGATCATTCCGACGCTTATCAGCGGCGGACATCTGCTCCTCGCGCTCCCGATTTTCGCAGGCATGCTGATCGTCGGCTACTCGGTCATGTACGCCTCATTCTGGGCGATCGTGACGACGATCGTGGTCAGTTACGTCAAACGATCGACCTGGATCACGCCTCGAAAACTCTACGAAGGATTGATCGAAGGGGTCGAGGCGGTGCTGCCGGTCGCCGTTGCTTGCGCGACCGCCGGTATCATCATCGGCGTCATTACGTTGACCGGCCTCGGCCTCAAATTCAGTTCTCTGATCGTTGCGATTTCCGGCGACAACTTGATCGTCGCGTTGATCCTGACGCTGGTTGCCTCGTTGCTGCTTGGCATGGGATTGCCCACGGCGGCGGCGTATATTTTGGTCTCGACCCTGGTCGCGCCCGCCTTGGTTGACCTCGGCGTTAATCTGTTGGCCGCGCACTTGTTCGTGTTCTACGGCGCGATGCTGTCGTCGATCACGCCGCCGGTCGCACTTGCGGCGTATGCGGCGGCCGGATTGGCCAAGGCAAATCCGTTCCGGATCGCATTGACCGCCGTGCAGTTCGGCATCGCCGCCTTCATCGTACCGTTCTTCTTCGTGTTGAACCCGTTGCTGCTGGGCTTCGGGGATCTCGTGCAAATTCTCGTCGCCGCCGCGGCGGCCATGGTTGGCGCCGGTGCGATCGCGGTTGCGATCCAAGGATGGATGATCCGCCGCGTCGCCTTGATTGCGCGGGCCGGTATGTTCATCGGCGGATTGATGATGATGCTGCCCGATCTGACGAGCGCCGCAATCGGTATCGCCGTGATCGGAAGCGTGTGCTTGCACCAATGGATGACGCGCAAGGCGTCGCCCGAATATGCCCCACAAAAAGAGGGGGCCGAATGATTCTATCGACACCAAAGACGACCAAACGACAGGGCCATGATCGGGCCGACTGACGAACGATAAGAGCGATCAAACGACGAAGACCTTAAGGAAACAACGGAGGACTCACATGTCTATTTTATCTCGCACATCGGCCGTGGCGGCAGCGCTCGTCGTCGGCCTTTCGATTTCGACCGCACACGCGACGACGCAGATTTCCATCGGATCGTGCCCGGTTGGGTGTACCGCATATACCTGGTCGGCAGGTATCGCCGACGTCATCAACAAGAACGTCGACGGCGTTCAGGTGACAGCGGAAGAAACCAAGGGCTATGTCGCCAACGTCAAGCTGCTCAATAGCGGCGATTTGGAAGCGTCGATGGCGACGACGTTGTCCTCGTTCGGCGCGTACAAGGCGACCGGTATCTACGAAGGCTCCGAGCCCGGCCAGATTCTCAGCTGGATGTCGATCGCACCGGTCGCGATGCACGTCATCACGCTGGCGGACGGTCCTGTCAAAACGCTTAGCGATCTGAAAGGCAAGCGGGTCGGTATGGGCCAGCCGGGCGGCGTGTCGATGCTCGATGCCGATGCGCTCATGGCGCAGCTCGGCCTCAAACCGGGATCGGATTTCAAGGACTTCCGCGTACGCCTTGGCAACATGTCCAACATGCTGGCCGACGGCAACCTGGATGCCGCACTGTGGAACGGCAGCTTCCCGCTGCCGCCGGTGATCAAGTTGGGCGCGCAGCATGACGTCAAACTGCTGCCCATCGACGATGCGTTCTTCGGCGAGTTGCAAAAGAACTACCCGCCGTATTTTCGTCTGTCGATTCCGGCCGGCACCTACAAGGGCATTGATGTCGATACCCCGACGTACGGCTTGGGGAATGCGCTTGTCATTCACGCGAAAGTCCCTGAGGACCTGGTCTACAACATGACCAAAGCCGTGATGACCAATCTCGACAACCTCAAGAGCGTCCACCCCGCGTTCGGTCGTGTGAACAAGAGCACCGTTCTGAACGGCTTCGGCGCACCGCTCCATCCGGGCGCATTGCGGTACTACCGCGAAGCCGGCGTACCGGGTATCGAAGAGTTCGTGAAACGTACGTCCGCGAACTGAGGCGGACACTTCCGGGCTTCGTTACCCCTGTGGCGGAGCCCGGAAGCCCTCTCTCAATCCATGAATTCCCGTCGATTTTGAATGGGGCGTCGAAGGCGCATGTCTGAAAAACCGAACATCATCCTGATCATGACGGACCAACAGCGGTTCGATTCCATCGCCGCGTTTGGCGCCGATTGGATGCATACGCCGAACCTCGACCGGCTGGTCAACGAAGGTGTCTCGTTCAGCAACTGTTTTGTCAATTCGCCGGTTTGCGTCACGTCGCGCGCCAGTCTGTTTTCGGGCAAGTACCCACACAGAGTTGGCGCGTTCCACAATTTCCAGCCGTGGCAACCGACGTGGGTGAGCTGGCTGGCCGATGCCGGTTACCACTGCGTGAATATCGGCAAGATGCACATCAATCCCTATCAGGCGATGGGCGGATTTCATCAGCGTTTTGTCGTCGAGAACAAGGACCGGCCGCTGTTCTTGAACGAGCACCCGCGCGCCTTCTATGACGAATGGGACAAGGCGCTCAAGGTTCACAACATCGTCAAGCCGTCCCGCTACAACCGTTACGCTGCCGACCCCGATTCTTATGAAAAGGCGTTGGGGTGCTTTGCCTGGACCGATCCCGAAGACCTCCATTCCGATTTCTTTGTCGGTAATACGGTCAATTGGTGGCTGGAGGACCGGGTGTCGGACGCACCGCTGTTCCTGCAGGTCGGGTTTCCCGGACCGCACCCGCCGTACGACCCGTCGCCGCGGTTCCTGGAGATGTACGCCGACGCCGACATTCCGCTGCCGACCGTGACCGAAGAACAGTTGGCGGCACAGCCGCACGCGCAGAAAGTTCTTCGCGACAACATGATCGGCTTCAATTTCGACTCGATCCAATGGCAACATATGCCGTCGGACCAAGACATTCTCCGCATGCGGCGGCACTACGCCGCCAACGTCAGCATGATCGACGAAAAAGTCGGCGAGATTATCGAGACGCTGGATCGTAAAGGGTATCTCGACAATGCCGTGGTGATTTTCACGTCGGATCATGCCGACGCGCTGGGCGACCATGGTCACATTCAAAAATGGACCATGTACGACACCGTGCTGCGGGTGCCGCTGATCGTTTGGTCCCCCGGACGGATCGGCAAATCGGCGCGGATCGACACGCCAATGGAGTTGATGGACGTCGCACCGACGATCCTGGAGGCCGCCGGGGTGGCAACGCCGGACGACTGGGATGCGCAATCCCTTTGGCCGACGATCGACGATCCGGCCACGGCGCCGGGAGACGGGGTCGTGTATGCGGAGCTGGCCGGCGATCATATCCAAACTGGGTCGGAGTTCATCGTCATGCGCCGCGATCAGAACTGGAAGCTCGTCTGGTATGCGGACGACGATTACGGTGAACTCTACGATCTGCAAAACGATCCGGACGAATTGACCAACCTATGGCGCGACGCGGCGCAACAGACCCGCCGCGATGCGTTCGTCGAAGACATTCGCCAGCGCGTGTTCATGGGGCTCTTGCATGCGCGCCGGCAGAAACTGCCGACACCGCAAAGACCCATGCAGAAGTAATCAGATAACGAAACGCGCATATACCCCGAGGAGGCATCAAGATGGCACCACCGAATATTCTTCTCATTCAGGCCGATCAGATGGCAGGACCGGCGTTGCCGATGTACGGGAACACTGTCGTCAAAGCGCCGCACCTGCAGAAACTGGCAAATCGCGGGACGGTCTTTCAGAACGCCTATTGCAACAATCCGGTATGCGCGCCGTCCCGGTTTTCGATGATGTCGGGTCAACGGTCGTCGCGGATTGGTGCCTATGACAATGCGTCGGAATTTCCGGCGTCCGTGCCGACCTTCGCGCACTATCTCCGCGACCTTGGCTATAAAACCTGTCTCAGCGGCAAAATGCATTTTGTTGGTCCCGACCAGCTGCATGGATACGAGGAGCGCCTGACCACGGACATCTATCCGTCCGACTTCGGATGGACGTCCGATTGGAGCCAAACCGACTACCCGTTCGCACCGTCCGTGATGAGCTTGCGCGGGGTGGTCGAAGCGGGACTGTGCAAACGCTCGCTGCAACTCGACTACGACGAAGAAGTGGCGTTTACATCGGTCAACAAAATCTATGACTACGCCCGGGCACAGGACGATCGGCCGTTCTTCCTGACGGCGTCGTTCACCCACCCGCACAATCCTTTCACGATCACGCAGGAGTATTGGGACCGCTACGACCACGACGAGATCAATCTGCCGTCGGTGCCGTTCATTCCGTTCGAGGACCGCGATCCGTGGAGCCAGCGGTACTACCACCTCATCCGCCAAGACGAGCACCACGTCAGCGACGAGCAGATCCGCATCGCCCGGCATGCGTACTACGGGATGATCAGCTACGTCGACGATCAGGTCGGCAAGCTAATGGCCGCGATCGAGGATTGCGGCTTTTCCGACAATACCGTCGTCCTGTTCACGGCCGATCATGGCGACATGATGGGCGAGCGGGGCATGTGGTATAAGTTCAACCCCTATGAATGGTCGGTCCGCGTGCCGATGATCGTGTCCGCACCCGGCGCGCTCAAAGGCCATGTCGAAGAACGCGGGGTTTCGCTCCTTGACCTGTTGCCGACGTTCCTTGATCTCGCAACCGATGGCAATCCGCCGGATGTGATCGATCCTTTGGACGGCCACAGTATGGTCAAACTGCTGCACGGCGACGATCCGGACTGGCAAGACGACGTGATGATGGAGTTCACCGGCGAGGGGATTTATTCGCCGTGTCTGATGCTCCGCAAAAACGGCTTCAAGTACGTCTATTGCGAGGACGATCCCGGGATGCTGTACGACCTCAATAACGATCCCAAAGAACTGACCAATCTTTGTGGCAATCCTGAATACGCGGAGGTCGAGAAGGACATGCTCGACGACATCCTATCGCGCTGGGATCCGGTAACGATGAAGCAGGACATCATGCGAAGCCAGAAACGGCGGCTGTTCATCCAGCAGGTGTTGCTGCAAGGCAACCGGGCGCCGTGGGATTATCAGCCGTACCGGGATGCGTCCAAGGAGTTCGTGCGTAGTGCGGCGAACACCGATACCACGATGACCAAAGGCTTGGCGCGGTTCCCCTATATGGAGCCCGTCCCACCGGACACGCCGCGCGAGTCGTGACGGCCCGGGCGATTATGAGGGGCGAGCGGTGCTAATCGCGTCGGTGCGGCTCATGACCCAAAGAGGCAGAAGGCCTCCGGGTGTCATTATGGATTTCGAAAACGATGACGCGGAGTGTGCTCTACTGTTGCTGCTATAGTTTTGGCGCAAGGTGCTTGGCGAGTGAACGTAGGGTATCTAGGTGCGTCACCTGATAATGGCCGGCTTTGTGCAGCACATTCATCGTGCCGATGACACTATTTTCACGGGTGATCGGCATGTTCAACACAGACTCAAGGCCCAGGCTTAGTATCAAGTCGTGGTCGTTGAAGGCCCAGCGAATATCGTCTGCGTTGGAGCCGATGTATGGCTTTCCCAGTTCCAGAACATGGTGTCCCCATGCCGTGTCCCGTTTTTGCTTTCGTCCGCCGGGTGGATACGCCTGCGGTTGGCTGGAATAAAGACGCTCTACCTCCATGCTGTCGGAATCAAACCTCATGACTGTGAACAACTTATGCCCCACAAGTTCGTCCGCTGCGGCATCGGCAAGGGCACAAAGTCGGACGATATCTTCATTGCCATCTGCTGAAGCCGCGCGGAGTTCGCTGATCGCGCTCATCGTCCATCGGCCTTTCCGGCCCGGCGTGGATCGGCCCCGGCATGGAGCGTGCCGGTGTCATCTTGCATCACCGCCAGCACGCCGCCCGCTTTCCATGTCCGCTCGGTCCAGGGCTTCGCATCATGCCCTAAGGCCCGGAGATCGTCGCCCACGCCGGCTTCGAGGCTTTCTTCGACCATCAATAGACCGGGGAAATGATCGTTGGGTGCAAACGATGAGGGGAAGCTGTAGGTCGCGAAGCGCGGGGCCTCAATCGCGGTTTGAATATCCATCCCGAAAAGGGTCGCGTTGAGGTAAACCTGCATCATCGCTTGAATTTGCACATCTCCGCCCGGCGATCCGAATGCCATCATCGGTTTGCCATCCCGCACGGCCAGCGCCGGGTTCGGTGTCAAACGGGGTCGCTTGCCGGGTTCAACCCCATTGATCGACGCCGAGATGCCGCGCGACTGCGAACCGCGTGACGATACCGCGAGACCGGTGCCGGGAATTACCTCGGTATCGGCGGAGGGATCGCTCGGCGTCGCCGAGACCATGTTGCCATGGCCATCGATCACGGCGACATAGGACGTGTCGGCACTGGCGGGGTCTGTGAAGGCGTGCGCATCGCCCACATCGGTGGCGGCTTCGATGCCGGGGATGATAGACGATGCGTCGGCGGTCGCACGGCATTGTGCCGGGTCACCGGCGGGCGGCATATCGGCGAACGCGCGGCTGGGATCGATCAAATTGCGCCGCATCGCCAGGTAGTCTTCGTTCAACAAATCGTCGATCGGCACATCGACGAACGCGGGATCAGCCACGTAGGCTTCGCGGTCGGCGAATACCAGTTTCAGGGCTTCGGTGAGCGTGTGGATATAAGCGGCTGAGTTATGGCCCAGGGCTTTGATATCCAAGCCGTCGACCATGCGAAACGCTTGGGCGAGCGAGACACCTTGGCACCACGCGCCGCATGCGAACAATTGGTCGTTGCCGAACGGAATTTCGATCGGTGCTTCGTAGCGGACGGCGAAGTTCGCCATGTCGTCTCGGGTCATGAAACCACCGTGCGCGGCGTGAAAATCGCAAATGATGTCCGCGACATCCCCTTTGTAGAACGCATCCCGCGCCGCGCGCAGGCCGTGGCGCCGGTCGCCGCCGGCTGCTTTTTCTTCGTCCATCATGTATTGGATGACGTGGCCGAGATCCGATTGCACGAACGTTTGACCCGCAACGGGTGGGCGGCCGTCTGGCAAATAGATCGCTGCATTGGACGGATAACGCGCATAAGCTGCTTGGTGGGTGGCCACGAAATCCGAAAACAACTGATACATGGGAAACCCGTCACGGGCATAATCGCGAGCAAAGTGGGCGACGTCGTTAAACGTCATGGTGCCGAAATCGGACAGGGCTGTGATCCAAGCGTCCGGTGCGGCGGGCACCACGGTGCGTAAGATGCCTTGTGGCATCGCGCCGTCAAATTCCTTTTCAAAAAATGCGGCCGATGCCGCTTTCGGCCAAACGCCGAGGCCGTCGATGGTCACGACCTTTCCCGTATCCGCCATGCGGATCATCATGGGGGCGACGCCGGCGAAGCTCACCAGGTCGCTATGCAAAACGCCGAGCGCGATGCCGGCCGCACACGCCGCATCGACGGCGTTTCCGCCGTCTTTCAATACGGACATCCCGGCGGCCGTCGCCAGCTCGTGCCCGGCGGAGACAGCATACGTTTCGGCGGTAATCGTTGGCATGCGCTTTCTCCCTAATCGATCCGATGCGGGTGCGAGACCCGAAGCGGTACGGTCATCAAATCCCGCCCGATGATAACGTTGCCGTCGTAGACGTCTTTCATTTCTTGGACCATGCCTTCCAAGACGCCGGGACGATCCAACATCGGAATAAAGTGCGATAGGACGACAGTCTTTGCGTCGGCGCGTTGAGCGACCTCGGCCACGTCCATATGACTACCAGCCGCGTCCCGGTACGCCTGTGTCGGCTCCATCCCGGTCGCGAAATGACACATGTGGATCAAAACATCGCAGTTCCGCGCCAACTCGATCATGGTTTCCGGCACGCCACCGCTATCGCCGCTATAGACCAACACCCCTTCCGATGTCTCCAGCCGAAAACCGAGACACTCCAAGAAGGGCTGAAAATGCTGGGCTTCACCGCACGTCAATGTCCATTCCGCACCGCGCACCACGTGCCCAGGCGCCAATTCTTCGATTTCTGGCGCCGGCTTGCGCCGGGGCGGTTTGCCGCCGCGCGAGACCATGACATCGATACTGGCCTGATGGCTGACACGGCTTTCGAGGTCAGGTCCGTACACCCCGTCACCCCCGAATAATTGATCGCACATTTTTTTAAGGGGTTTCGGGCCGAACAACTTCAGATCCGGGATCAATCCCGCACCCATGTCCCAATGCTGCAAGACTAGACGCGGCATGTCGGCCATATGATCGTAGTGTAAATGGCTCAGAAAAACGTGCGTCACGTCGGAAGGCGTCTTGCCCGCCTCCAATAACCGATGCGCCGCGCCAGGGCCGTGGTCCATGACGATGACGTCGTCCCCGATTTCGATCAGATACCCCGAGCTTTGGCGGTCCAAAGAGGGAGCGGGGGTTCCTGTTCCAAGCAGAGTGATCTTCATGTCGGGGGTCTCTGTCTCTCGAATTGCGATCATCGCTTGACCATGGGCGCTCAATATATACTCTATAGTATATAAATCAATCAGCCCGGTGCCTGAATGACGATCTCAACCACAATCGCCGTGGACGACCTGCAATCATTGCTCGAAAAAACGTCGGCTGAACCGGGCGTTCCGAAGTACGCGCGACTGGCAAATGCTATTCGGGAAGGTGTTTTGCTGGGCGTTTTTGAGCCGGGACAGAGAATTCCGACGGAAACGGATTTGGCGAAGCTCTTGCCGGTGAGTGTAGGCACGATCCAGAAGGCGCTGGGTGAACTGATGACGGTGGGCCTCATTGTCCGCAATCGAAAAAGCGGCAGTTTCATCGCCGACCGACATGCCCAGGTGAGCGAAGTTTTCGTTTACCGCTTCAAAGATCCGGTCACCGGCGAGCCGATGATGCCCTTTGTCGATACCCGCGCGGTCGCCCACGACACCAGCGATGGCCCTTGGCGAGCATTCTTAGAAGTCGACGACTGCATCCGCGTCGATCGTGTGGTTGGTTTCGATGGGCAACCGCCGGCGTTTTCCAGTGTGTATTTCAAGCCCGAACACGGATCGGTTTTCCTGGATAAGCCGCTTGCCGAATTGAACGGCACCTCCGTGCACCGCATGCTGATCGATCAATTCGGTCTGCCGACGCTGCGCATGGAACACAGCTTAAGTTGCCGCCTGCTGCCGGAGGCGGCGCGCCATCATTTGAAATTGTCTGCGGATGCCTTCGGCATGATTTGGGATATTCGGGACTTCACCCTGCGAAACCGCCCCGTATTGTTTCAACGCTATCATCTTCCTCCCGGGCACGCCGGCGTTGAGATTGACGAGACCTGTGTCCGAGAGAGCACGCCGATGTCGAAGATGTCGGACGTTGCCGTTTCCAATAACAACTAGACCCCCAACCATGGAGAGACTCATGAAACTAATTGCATCAGCAGCCCTCGCATTGGGGCTATTGGCGAGCCCCGCGCTTGCCGATTGGCAGCCGAGCGGACCGATCAAGTTCTGGATCGGCTTTGGTGCCGGTGGTGGCACGGACACGCAAGCCCGTGCCTTGGCCGAAGAACTCGAAGCCCTCAAGGGCTGGCGGATCATTCCGGAAAACAAAGCGGGTGGCGGTGGCCGCGTGATGGCGGCGCAATTGAAAGATGCGCCCGCAGACGGCTTGACGGTTGGTCTGGCGATCAACTCCACCTTCGATTTCCCAACCAGCGCCAACATCAACATCGAAGACTTCACGTACTTGACGATGACGGCGGGCTCGCAAATGGCTGTGTTGGCCCGTGCCGATAGCGGTTGGAAAACCCTCGACGACATGGTCAATGCCGCCAAGTCCGGCACGAACATCGTATGGGCGAACTGGGGCAACCAGGTTGAAGCCGGCGCCGAAGTCGTCGCGCGCCACTTCGATATCAAGGTCAATCACCTGCGCGGCAAAGGCGGCCGGTCGGCCGTAAACGCGCTGGTCGCGCAAGATGCGAACGTTGGCTGGGGCGGGGGCGTGCAACGCCCGCTGGTCGCTGCCGGTGAACTGGTGATCCTAGCGTCGGCAGAACCGTCCCGTTTGGTGCAAGCGCCGGACACGCCGACCCTGATCGAGCGTGGCATCATGTCGCAAGGTCTTGGCTTCCAATTCTTGCTGGCGGGCCCGAAAGGCATGGACCCGGCAGCCGCCGAAGCCATCACCGCGGCGGTGCAGGAAGTTCTCAAGAACCCGAACTCCAAAACCGCACAGTTCATTTCTAAGCAATACCCTCCGGGACCGTTGCTGGTTTCCGGTTCCGATCTGACGGACCGTCTCAATGCGAACCTGGCCGCGAACCAGGAAATGCTGAAAGTCCTTCAGTAAGGAACGACTTTGTCGGAAACCCCTAAAATCCGGCAAGAAAGATCGGCGCCGAACCCCTGGGATATCGGGTTCGGCGCCATCGTTTTGTGCTTGGCGGTGTTGGCGCTGTTCGTTTGGTTTCCAAACGACATAAACGGCGGCTTCATGCAGGTCAGCGCCATTGGCCGAGACGAGCCCGGGGATGCATTCTTCCCGATCATATTGGGTGTCTTGTTGGGCGGCCTCGGGGCGCTGCAACTTGGACTTTCGCTTTTGGGGCGGTCGCTTCGGACGGATGACGAGAACCCGATCATTCACTGTGACAATCTCGTTTTCTTGGCAAAGTTCCTGGCAATTGTCGGCGTTGGGTTGTTTTGCATGTATTGGATGGGCCCGTTGACTGTGAGCGCACTCAACGCATTGGGTGTTCTCGACGGCACCTATCGTCAATTGATCGACACTGCGCCCTACAAGTACATCGGCTACGTGGTCGGCGGTTTCGGGATGACGGCGGCCATAATCATCTGGACCGAAGGAGAGGTCCGGCGCGTCGCACTGATGACCGTCGCATTGGTTCTGCTTGTGTCGATCCTGATTTTCGATATCGCGTTGACGAACGTTCTTCTTCCTCCGAACGGTGAGTTCTGAGAGGGGCCGAACCGTGGAACTCGTCCTCGAATACGTACTGCTCGGGATTGTCGATGTTTTCGTCGCCTCCGATGGCAGTTTGGATCTCGTCCCGGTTGCCATGGTGTTCGCCGGGCTCATGACCGGTATCGCCGTTGGCGCGACACCGGGTCTCAATGGGCCTTTCGCGATGGCCCTCTCGTTGCCCGTCCTCATCTGGGTTTTTGGCGTCAGCGACGACGCATTGCTGCCGATCCTTGGATTCCTGATTGGCATCATGAAAGGCGCCACCGTCGGCGGCGCGGTTCCGGCGATCTTGTTCAACACCCCCGGAACCCCGGATGCCTATCTGACCACGCTGGACGGCCACCCCATGACCAAGAAGGGCCAGGGGCCGAAGGCATTGAAGATCGCGCACTTCAGCTCTGTCTGCGGTGACACCTTCAGCGATATTGCGCTTTTCATGACC
Source organism: Rhodospirillales bacterium (assembly GCA_965601835.1). Taxonomy (GTDB): domain Bacteria; phylum Pseudomonadota; class Alphaproteobacteria; order Rhodospirillales; family Casp-alpha2; genus UBA4479. Next base: position 1,440,110 of record OZ271842.1, on the reverse strand, counting down.
GCGCCCGTGTTGGCGATCATGATCGAAAGCGCCCTTGATCTGCCTGAAAAGGCCGCGTTGATCATCTTGTCTTTGTCTTTCATGGCCGCGGTTGCAGGCAATTCCCCGCTGAAAGGGTTGACGGTTGGCGTGCTCGGCATGCTTGCCGCCCTGGTGGGGTCGACCCTCAGCGGAAATGGTCCGCGCATGACATTCGGAATCCCGGAATTGGGTAATGGTCTGCCGTTGTCGTCGGCCATTTTGGGAATCCTGATTATCGGCGAAGTGTTCATTGGAATCGAAGAGAGCGCAAAAGCACGCGCCACGGAAATCAAGGCTGTTTTGGGCCGCGCAAAGGACAACGCTTTTCCCTGGTCGGAAAAACGCGCCTTGCTCAAGCGGATATTCGTCTCCTCGTGTATTGGTACCGGGATCGGTGCGCTGCCGGGTATTGGCACGACACTCGCGGCAACGCTCGGCTACGATACCGCCAAGCGGTTTTCGAAAACGCCCGAGAAATTCGGCACCGGCACACCCGAAGGCGTCGCGGCAACCGAGGCCGCCAATTCATCCGTTTCCGGCGCCAACCTGATCCCGGTCATGAGCCTTGGGATCCCAGGCAATTTCGCCGCTGTGTTCATTATCCTCGCGGTGGAGTCGGTCGGCAATTTCACCTTGGGGCCGCAAGTTTTCAAGTTTACGGAAATCAAGGTGATCGAGGGCTTTGGCACAATCATCAATCAGGACTTGGTGGTCGCGTTCGCCATGTTCACGTTGATGGTCTTGGCCAACATATTCAATTGGACCATCGGCGGTGTTTTCTTGAAGTCCTTGGGGATCTTGGCCCGGGTTCCGAAAAGCATCATGTTGCCCGTGGTTCTCTTGATTTGTGTGACCGCTGTCTACGCACAGGACGGCGGTTTCATTGCGATCTGGGTGATGCTGGTGTTTGGCGTCATCGGGTACGTTCTGCGGCGCCTCGATGTTTCCATCTTGCCTTTTGTCATCGGCTTTCTGCTTGCCCCACGATTGGAGGAACTTATTCGTGGGGGATTTACCGCGTCCGGCGGCGATCCTTTCTTTTTGCTTAAATCCCCATTGGCGATGGTCTTCATTGGGCTGTCGTTTTTGGTCGTGGGGCTCGCCAATCGCAAAAAGACCTAGAGTTCGTTCGCTAACGAGTCATATGTCGCATCCGCAAGCTTAGTCAGCGGCCAGCTGCCGCAGTATCGCCAACGAGAGCACGGCGGTTGCCGTCTTTCATAAGGGCGGGAGCTTACGGCCGCATTATCATGCCGAGCACGACGAGATCATTACGTTTATGCCGGGCAAGGCGACCTTTCGTATCGGCGACGAGATTACCACCGTATCGGCCAACGACGTCGTTGTCGTCCCAGCGGGCATCGTTCATGCGACGCTGGAAGCCGAAGAGGAATGCAACGTCTCGGCGGTTTTTGCGCCCATTTTCGACCTCGATAACGAAGACCGCATTTTCGTCGACGGACAGACGTCAATGGAACCCGATTTCCGAGAAACAAAAATAGAGAAATGAACTTGATTGGGTGTGAACTGGATAGCCGAGTGAACACTGATCATGTGCTCAAGAATCTTTATCGGACGTTCCTGCGAAAATGTGCTCAGGAGCACATTTCCGGCAGTTTAATGCTGTTACTTTGCTCATAGATACAATTTCGACCATTTTGGTCTTATGGCAGTTCGAAAAAGGAAGAAAAATGGCAATTAAGGGAGACCGTCCAATTTTTGTGATTGGATATGAGAGATCCGGTACGACACTTTTGATGGCATTACTGGGGAATCATTCGAACCTGTGTTTCCCAGAGGTCGGTTGGATGTTCCCTCGGATTTACCCTTGGCGGCATACCTATGGTGATCTCAACGTCGATGAGAATTTTCGCACATTAGCGGATGAAATGCTGTTCGGTCTCAACCAGCCGCTCTGGGGCATGGATCTAAATCCTGCAACGGCCGTTGATGAGATTTGCACGCTTGCGCCGGAACGAAGCTTCGCAGGGATCTATACCGCCATGCATCGACGCTATGCCAAGCAATTCGGTGATAAGCCGCGCTGGGGGCAAAAGACACCCAATAATTTGTATTTTGTGCCGCAAATCCTAGAGAATTTTCCTGATGCGCAGATCATCTGCATCACCCGCGACGGACGGGACGCCTGCGCGATAAGCCTGGATTCTGCTTTCGGCGCGGGAACCATGTATATGGCAGCGTACACATGGGATGCGGCGGCGCGATTTGTTGCACCTTTCCGCGAAAAATACGACAGCACGGTTTGGCACGATGTATCCTATGAACAACTGTGTTCTGACCCGGATACGGTGATGCAGGGCGTCTGTGACTTTCTGGGAGAGGACTTCGACGACAATATGTTCCAGTTTTTCACGACACCAACAGCTGCAGCACGAGGCAAACAACGCGACCACGCACTTCTTGCCAAGCCGATTACCACCGAACACATAGGCATTTACAAGAACCTCGTCAGTGTACGTGACCAGCGGGTCTACGCCACCGTTGCAGGAGAGACGCATAAGTCTCTCGGCTATGAGCTTGATGTTGAACCGCTTGAGATCTCGGAGTCCGAACGTGATCTTTGGATTGAATGGGATGGTCGCATCAGGGCGGCGCGTCTAGACGGCCCCAATGGCCATATCATCTTCGAGAGCTATCGAGATTGGTTGGTTGAGCAGCGTGAGAAACGCAGACAGAAAGGTATTTGGGGCGACAACGATACGCCTGAAAATGAGTTTCCTATCGGTCACCCAGATGAAGAGATCATCGTCGGCTTTAGAGCCTGGAAAAAGTGGAAAGAGCACTTTTCTATCAAATATCAGTATACACGATGATTTAGAGGTGCGCTGTGCATACAAGACGCGCTGCGACTATAAGGCCCGTCAAAAACTCTAGATTTCGACTTAATCGTAGTATTGTTGGTCACGGTACAAACATCGTGGTTTGAAATTAATGATCAATAACGCAGATGAGGATACTGAAGAAAACCCAGAACTTCAGCTTTTTGATGATTTGACAGACGAACAGTCAAAAAGACTTTTTGGTAGCGCGGTTAAGCGGTCTTACAAAAAGCTCACCGAAATTTATGCTCCGGGCGATGAAAGCAGCATCATCTACTTTGTGCTCAGCGGCCGGATAAAGATTTATGATCTAACCGAGGATGGGCGCGAGATTATCTTCCGTATTTGCGGGCCCAAGAGTTGGTTTGGTCTTTCAGCAATCTTCGGTGGAAAAGGGCGGCCTGTTTATGCTCAAAGCCTGGTTCATTCGGAGGTTATGCTCGTTGAACGCGCGGAATTCGAGGCGTTTGTGCATGATTACCCTGACTTTGCTCTAACAGTGATACACCTTCTCGGAGAGCGCCTGCGCCAGGCGCATGCGGCGATTACCGAATTTATGGTTGGCGATGTTCGTTCGCGAACGGCCCAGTTGTTCCTAAAACTTGCGGAACCCAGCAGCACAATGAGGGATGGCGTCGTGAATATCGAAAGCCGTCTTACGCATCAAGAAATCGCAAATATGACAGGTGCTACGCGAACGACGATCACGAAGGTGATGAACGATTGGAAACGGCGCGACATTATTCGTGTCCATAACGGGCGAATTTGTATTTTGAACCATGAAGCCCTTGTTCGCCTTGTTCGACACTAATTGTGGTGCTTATCCATAACTCGGCATTGTCACGCTAACGGCTCACTGGAGTGCATGATAAGTTGTTGTGTTGGTAATCATCTCATCAACTCAACACAGGGTTCAATCCGGTGATTAATGTGACAATGCCGACCTTAGAAGAGATGACTATAAGTTCGGACGAAAAGTGAAATGCCAGTTTATTGCGACGCTCAGGCACGAAAGTTCGGCATCTTGGTATGAGGAAACGCGCGACAACAACCGTAATTTGGGCCTCATGCGCACTGAAAAATTTGCAAACAGAGAAAACCCGCGAAGATCGCCCCATATCGGGCGGTTTCTTCTCTCTTCCTGGCAGATAATGCGCCGCGATATCCGCTAACCTATTAGAATGTCCGGGGAAGTTCGAAGCCCCCATGCGGACCGGCGGTTCGCTCGGGACTTAATGGCGGTGGGCGCAGTCTGGGGCGAACTGGTCTCTATTGGATTCCCAGTTCGACAGGGAAAATACAGGGAAATCTCCTTCCAAATGAGACCGGTCACGCAAGTATCCTCAGATAAGCGACAGGTTTAGCGGGTGGCTGCACCTCTTTCCCTATATGTTAAACAGGGAACTTTGATCCGTTTGGTGGGAATGGACGAGCAAGCCTCGCCGTCGCCCTCTCCGCCCGGTCGGCAATGAACTTATTTCTGGCGAACGCTATGGCATCATGGAAGTCCGCCGTTGTTTCGTGACAAAAGGGTGGAAACCATAAACTAGGCTTCGCCACAACTGGTTAACGTGGCAATGCCCGTTCGTGAATATACGGCCCATCGACCTTGATCTTCATCTGTCCACGGATTTGCGTAGGTATCGATGTATTCACGGGCACACGACACGACTTCTTCCACGGTCTTTCGGATCGTGAGGAAGGGTCCGCATGTCCTCGCGTTTGCGGAATATAATCTCGGTAAATGGTTCTAAATCTTCGTCATTGAACGCGCGAAGAAGAAGTCTCTCGGTCTCCAGTATAGGCGTGTCCATAAAGTTCGCGCCAATAGTAGAACCTATGCGCCCGTTTTCTTGTTTCGATATTGACGCACGCGGGCCGTATTTCCACAAGTCCTTGAGTCGCACCAACGACGTTTGCGACCTCTACCACCATCGAGGTAAACCCAATCGCAGTCGGAGCCATCGCAGTATCCGATTTTCTTGGATTCATCTCTGGTCAACAGATCTTCTATCGTGAGTCCAATCCAGAAGATGAGATCTCTCGGACACTGGATTGGCAGATCAATGGACAATCCGATGGTCTCAGTGTCAAATCTTCGCAGTGTTGCAAGTTCAGCTAGAAGTTCATTGATGACTTTTACTGCCTGTTTCTGAACGTCCTCAGCCGTCTCGCGAGCAGGCAGAACCTGGCGCAGGGCTTCACGAAGTAAGATAATCTCATCGAAAGCTGCCGTCGCTGCGAACTGATCGTGCAAAGCCAATTTTGTGAATATTTGCGCAGAACCCGCATTCATGACGCCAGCCATTGTTGACCAAGCCAGCGCCGCTTTGAAATCTGTGAGTCGATCACCCGGCTCGGTCTGGTTGCGGAACTTTACGGTATTCACGAAATCCAGAGCTGGGTGGCCCGCCACCAGACGTAGTCCTCCAAACTCGGGCGGCACATGCAGTTCTGTTGTCGTTTTGTTTTTCATGTAATGATTAAACACTATTTGACTCATTACGCAAGATCATGCAGGAGTGTTTTCGCTGTAACGTGGAGGACTGCTAATGATCGCGCGAATTTGGCACGGCGCTGTGCCAGTTGAGAAAAGTGACACTTATCTTGAAAGAATGCGGACCGTCGCATTGCCGGGCTATCGCGGCGTCGATGGGAACCAGGGTGCTTGGGTCATGCACCGCATAGAAGGTGACATTGCCCATTTCGACATGCTGTCTTTCTGGGACGATGTCGCCGCGATCAAACGGTTTGCCGGTGAAGATTATCGGGTGTCTTACTATTTCGATTTTGACGACGACTTCTTGATCGAGAAAGAGCCGCACGTCCGGCACTGGGATATGTACGCCGAATAACGATAGTAGAGATCACTGCGATGACCAACGTGTCTCACAGAGTCGTCGGCGTGATCGCCGCGATATTGGCGATATGCATCTATGCTGGAATGTTCACGGTTGGTCGTCATGGCGGCGCACACGGATTAGATGGGTTCGATCAGACGGCGCTTCGGTTCCTAGTGTCGTTCCTTTTCTTGATGCCTTTCGCTCTTCATAGAGCGCGCGGAATCTTGGCACGACTTGGTACGTCGCGGATTCTAGCCCTTCTTGTTCTGCAGGGGGCTGTCTACAGTTTTGTTTTCCTCGCTGGGTTAGTTTATGCGCCGGTTGCTTACGGTGCGGCGCTCGTCCCAGGCCTTCAGCCCTTCGTTGTCATGGCTTGTAGTTTTTTCTTCCTCGGTGAGCCTCCAGGAACTGCGCGATTGGCTGGTTTAGCTGTTTGCCTGGTCGGATGTATTGCGATTGTGTTCGGAGATATGGTCGCGCTGACCCCTAGCACCGGTTTTGGAATTTCACTTTTTCTACTCTCCGCGTTGATGTGGGGAACTTATACGTTCCTTCTTCGCCATTGGTCAGTGAAACCGTTGGATGCGCTATTCGTTGTCGGTGTTTCGTCCGGCCTATTGTTCCTGCCACCCTACGTGCTGATTGCAGGGCCGTCGATATTGGCAGCTCCAGCGGAGGCCCTCGCGATACAAGCGATTTATCAAGGTGTCTTGGTCGGGATCATCGCAGTGCTGCTAATGCCATATGCTGTTGGCAAGATCGGGAGTACGAATGTGGCGGCTCTCACACCATCGATGCCGGTTATGGCAACCTTGATTGCCTTAAGTGTTCTTGGTGAAGCACCTTCAGTAATTCAGTGGATTGGCCTGGGCATCGTGACGGCGGGTTTGATTATCGTACAGGCTCCGTCGGTGTTCCGATCTTTGCATCTCTCGAAACCACAATGATCCGAACATGTCTCCGCTTTAGGTCAGACTAATCAAACTCTGGTGTCTGGTGCCGTTCCTCGCTTTGATGAAGTGGCATTGTCACGTTAACTCGCTAGAAGCGAAGGACAGACTCTAGTCTCCGTCTGGCTATTGCGCAGGCAGGGCAAGTCGCCAGCAACTCAACGCATCAGTCCGACTTCTTCATTGTCGTCCAAGAGATGAGGTGCCATTGAATGTTTAAGTGGTTTTAGAATGCGGTGAATCTAGAGAGGATGCGTTGAGCGGACTTAAGGCGCTGATATTAGCGCTACCGCCTTCATGGTCGACGGCACGCGAGAGATAGTGGCGTTCCCCATTAATCTTCACGAACACCTTGTCCATATGCAATTGCCAGTTTGAAAAAGAATTCAATCTTGAGGCTATAAACCTTCTGGTTTCAGAGGCGAATATGGGGCCAAACTTGTTTCAACAATATCGCACTGTTTCTTGGAAGATATTGATACCGCGCTCTTGCAGCAGGTCTACCACATTCCGCGGTGAAAGAGGAAACCGCACATACATCATGACAGCCAGCATAAGATCTTAGGAGAGGTCTCAACGTAGCGAAATGAATTGTCATTTTTGATGCGCCAACGCTAGTGGCGTCAATGACCTACGAAAAGCCATTTTCTTTTGACAATCCGTTCAAGAATTTCCCTGACGATGAAACTGGGACTGCGCGCGGTTCGTGCTGGGATTAATATCAGTCTAAGCCGGTACTTATAAGTAATTCAAATAAGGTGTCTTCTGGTTCGAATTGGCGGCAAATATGAACCGTCGGTATCTCTTTCGCACATTCAAAGTGTCGATGGAGATACACAATGGCTAACAGAACTCTTATTTCTACGCTGCTTGCGGGCACGATGCTGGCCGGCGGCTACTATGCGTACAATCACAACATCAAACCCGCGGTCGCCGCAGAAACGCCGATCGAGGCTCCCGCGCCTCGCGTCATCACCGCCACCGCGATCGAACGCAGCGTTACGGAGTGGGATCGCTACCCTGCCCGGTTCGCTGCCACAGATGCGGTCGAGGTCAGCGCGCGCGTCAGCGGCCATCTAACGGCTGTTCACTTCGAAGAAGGGCAGATCGTGGCTAAGGGTGATCCGTTGTTCACGATCGATCAGCGTCCGTTCGAAGCAGCGCTTCGGCTCGCCGAGGCGCGTGTCCAAGAAGCCCGCGCGCGGGTTGGCCTCGCACGGGTTCAGTTGGAGCGGACTACGAAATTGGTGGCACGTGGCCACGTGTCGCAAGCTCAGGCGGATGAAGCCAAGGCCGAGATGACAAGCGCGTCGGCAAGCCTGGCAGCCGCTCGCGCCCGCGCCGAACAAGCGGCACTCGATCTCGAATACACGGTTGTACGCGCGCCGATTTCCGGCCGCATCGACGAGACGCGGTTAGATATCGGCAGCTTGGTTCATGGCCTCGGTGATGCGGATGAAACACTGACCAGCATCGTCGCGCTGGATCCTATCCACGTGGTGTTCGATGTCGATCAAAACGCATTGCTGCGATACAACAGGCTGGCGTTGGAAGGAGTGCGTGGCTCGTCCCGCACCACAGCGAACCCGGTTAAGATTACGCTGCCGGACGGCGGGGATCATCCGCTCGAAGGTCGTATGGATTTCGTCGCCAACACGGTAGACGAAGGCACCGGCACCATCCGCGCCCGCGCCTTGGTCCCGAACCCCAATCTCCTGCTAACACCCGGCATGTTCGCGCGTGTAGCACTTTTGGGCCGTCCGGATGCGGTGAAGGTCTTGATACCGGACGAAGCCATCAAACTCGAACAAACCAGTCAGACGGTGTTTGTCGTCGACGGCTCCGGGCGGGTCGAAAACCGGATTATCGAGACCGGTCCGTTGCACGAGGGACTACGCATCGTGCGCGATGGTTTGGACGCGGGTGAAGATGTCATCGTCGAGGGGCGCCACCGCGCTCGCGCCGGCAGCATCGTCAACGCTCAATCAGCAACAACCACGGACGTCGCGGCCGTCACCGGCGATCGCGTCGCGAACTGAGGGAGGCTTCAATGAAGTTCTCACATTTCTTTGTCGAGCGGCCGATTTTTGCGATTTCGCTGTCGACCGCTATCCTCATTGTCGGCTTGGTGGCGATGTTTCGCCTGCCGGTCAGTCAATTCCCTGAAGTCGTGCCACCCACCGTCGTGATTTCGGCCAACTATCCGGGCGCCGACGCCGCGACCATCGCGGAGACGGTGGCAACTCCCATCGAGCAAGAAGTAAATGGCGTGGACGGCATGTTGTACATGCAGTCCAGTTCGACCAACGACGGGGAGATGCGGCTGACCGTCACGTTCGGTTTGGGAACCGACATCGACGATGCGCTGGTTCTGGTGCAGAACCGGGTCGCGCTGGCGGAACCCCGCCTTCCGGACGAAGTTCGCCGGACGGGCGTTGCCGTCGCGAAAAACAGCCCGAATATGCTGATGGTCGCACAAATGCTGTCGCCCGATAACAGCCGCGATCAACTGTTCGTTTCTAACTACGCGACGCAGCGCGTAGAACCGGTGCTGCGCCGTTTGCCGGGCGTCGGCGACATTCAAGTGATCGGTGCGCGGGACTATTCCATGCGGGTATGGCTCGATCCGGAAAAAATCGCTCAAGTCGCGATGACGCCGGGTGAAGTGGTCGATGCTATTCGCGCCCAGAACGCCGCAGTCGCCGGCGGCCAATTGGCGCAACCACCGGTCGCCACAGACCGCGCGACGCAGCCTGCCGTGACGCTTCGCGGTCGTTTGGACTCGGTTGCGGACTTCGAGGATATCGTTGTCAAACGGGGCGAGGATGGTCGTGTCGTTCGCCTCGACGATGTGTCGCGCATCGAGCTGGGTGCGCAATCCTATTCGACAAACGCACGGATGAACGGGCAGCCCTATGTCGCCATGCTGATCTATCAACAGCCGGGCGAGAACGCGATCGCCACATCGGACGCCATTAAGATGACGTTGGCCGAGTTGTCAGAAGACTTCCCGAGCGGCGTGTCCTATCTGACGACCTATAACCCGACCGAGTTCTTTACCGAGAAATCGATCGAATCCCTGCAACTGACCATTTACGAGGCCATCGCCCTGGTCGTTCTGGTGGTGGTCGTGTTCCTGCAGTCCGCTCGCGCGACGATCATCCCGATCTTGGCCATCCCGGTCAGTCTGGTCGGGACCTTCATCGTCATGTCGGCGCTGGGATATTCGATCAATACGCTGACCCTGTTCGGTCTGGTGCTGGCAGTCGGTATCGTCGTCGACGACGCGATCGTCGTTGTCGAGAATGTGGAGCGGTACTTGGCGAAAGGCATGTCAGCCGTCGAAGCGACGCACAAAAGCATGTCGGAAATATCGGGTGCGCTGGTGTCCATCGCCTTGGTGCTGACGGCGGTGTTCGTACCGACAATGTTGCTGGATGGGATTTCCGGCAGTTTCTTCCGTCAATTCGCGGTCGCCATCGCCGTCGCGACGTTGATCTCGGCCTTCAACGCATTGACCCTGTCGCCTGCCTTGTCCGCCCTGTTGCTGCGCCACAAGCGCGAGCGTCAGCAAAGCGTGTTCGCCAAGATCGGCTCGGCTGCTGCAAACGGTTTCAACCGTGGCTTTGACAAATTGGCCGACGGTTATGCCGTCCTGGTCCGCCGGGTAATCGGCGCCAGATGGGTGATGATGCCGGTCTACGCCTTGTTGGTGGTGGCCGCTGGGTATCTGATGATCACCACGCCGCGCGGCTTCGTGCCGGCGTCCGATCAGGGCTTCGTCATCGTCACGGCGCAGTTGCCGTCCGGGGCGTCTCTGTCGCGGACCGATCAAGTGATCCAACGCATCGCGGACATCGCCGGGGATGTCGACGGCATCGCATACACCCACGCCTTCACCGGTTTGGCGGTGATTACGGGGACGACGTCGTCGGCCTCCGGCACGGTGTTTCCCCAGTTCGCCCCGTTCGAGGAGCGACTCCAAAGCGGCCGGTCGCTGGATGTGATTATGGCCGATCTGCAGGGCCGTTTGTCCGAGATCGATGGTGCCATCATCAATGTGATCGCACCGCCGACGATCCGCGGCATCGGCACCGGTGGCGGTTTCTCGTTCCGCGTTCAGGATTATGAAGCGCGCGGTTCGGCCGATTTGGCGGCCGTTACGGGCGACTTCATGGGCGCGTTGAACGCCGATGCGCGCATTGCGTTCGCCTTCACGCCGTTCTCGGCCGACGCACCGCAGATCTATCTGGATGTGGATCATGCCCGCGCCGAACAGATCGGCCTGCCGACCGAGCGGTTGTCGGAAATGGTCGAGACCTATCTGGGTTCGACCTACGTCAACGACATAAACTTGATGGGCCGGACGTATCAGGTTCGCGCACAAGCGGCACCCGAATTCCGCCTCGATGCGGAGCAATTGTCGCAGCTTCGGACCCGGACCACCGCGGGCGAGATGGTACCGCTCGGCGCCGTCGCCACGGTGGATCGTCAAACCGGCCCGGATCGCATGCCGCGCTACAATCTGTTCCCGACCGCCGAGGTGATCGGCGCGGGCGCAGGCGTTAGTTCCGGCGAGGCGATCACGATCGTTGAGCAAATCGCCGAACAATCGCTGCCGCAAGGTTATGGCATCGAATGGACCGATCTCAGCTATCAGGAAAAGCTGACGGAAGACGGTACCATCTTGTTCATCCTGTCGATTGTGTTCGTTTTCCTGGTTCTGGCGGCACAGTACGAAAGCTGGTCGCTACCGTTTGCGGTGATCATGATCGTGCCGATGGTCATTCTGTCCGCACTGTCCGGGATTACCTGGATGGGTATGGACAACAACCTGCTGACCCAGGTGGCGTTGACCGTGTTGGTCGGATTATCGGCCAAGAACGCGATCCTGATCGTCGAGTTCGCCCGTCAATTGGAAGACGCCGGGCGCAGCGCCGTCGATGCGGCGGTGGAGGCCGCACGACTGCGTCTTCGGCCGATCCTGATGACGTCGTTTGCCTTTATCCTCGGGACCGTGCCGCTGGCCGTGGCCGAGGGAGCCGGGGCGGAATTGCGCCAGGCCATGGGCATTGCGGTGTTCTTCGGGATGCTCGGTGTCACCGCTTTCGGTCTGATCTTCACGCCGCTGTTCTATGCCACGATCCGTGGCCTGGTTCAGCAGCCAACGAAAGCCGCGCCTGTTCAAGCCTAATGCGTATTGGTTGAAACAGGCTCTCCATCGGCCGGCCCCCGGCGCCACGTGCACCGGGGGCATCGATGGGCCGGAGTGAAGCTCTCCTTAACCTGCGAGTAGGGCTCTAAGCGCAAAGGGATACCGGAGGAGCGAGACATGTCAGACAAAACAGAACTAAAATCGGATACGCCGCTCAAACGATCTGCTTTTGACGCGTTCACATCAGATATGGATTTGGCCTACGAAGTCTTCGCGGGAGGCGTTATCGATGATCGGTCCCGCGATGAGACCAAGCAACGGTTAGGGGTGAAAAAGAGACGGGTAGCCACTCTGCCCATTGTTCAACCGCCCAGGCGATCCCCTCATAAATTCTACGAATAAGCCTAATGAACGTCGAATTGGCGGCCATCGAACGGACCTGTGATGGTGACGATGGATAAAGCCACGAAGCAATGAATACGGAGCAAGAACATGACGACGCCAACACTCGAACAACAAATCGATACGTGGGTTGCCGGATGGAACATCGGCGAAAAACCATTCAATGCCGAAGTATTTCGCGACGTGTTTGCCGCCGGACCGGGCGAGATCGCCGTCTTCGACAATGTCGAAGGCGACGTTGTGGTTCTGGACAGCGTTGACGCATACGTCGAGACATGGACGCCGTTCATGGCGCCGATGTCGGTTTGGTCGATCAAGCTCGAGGATCTGAATATCCGCGTCCACGGCGACATGGCTGTGAAGACGTTCAGGATCGTCGGCACGGATACCCGCGATCAAAACGGCGCGCCCGTGCCCTTCGGGCAATACGGAACGCATGTCTGGACGCACTCAAACGAGACGGGGTGGCGCATCGTTCACGAACACCTGACCGTTTTCGATGCGCAAAAAGGACTGCAGTCATGAAACAGTTTGTTATGACCTGGATCGGGGCATTTGTGTCCGTGCTGGTTGTCTTGTCCCTGGTTGGGCCTGCCTTGGCGGATCAGCCGTTGTGGCTACGGGCGCTGGTGGTGTCGGGGATGATGGTTTTCATCATGCAGAAAGTTATCGGCCCGTTTCTCAACGCCGTGACCGACCGGATCGGCCGTCGGTCATCCGCAGCCTAGTTGGAAATCGCCGCGCGAAGATGCCGCAAATAATCTTGAAGCGCCGCCGACTTGTTGTCCTCATGCCATGCCGCTGCGATTTGGATGTCGTTTTCAAACCCCGTCAATTTCAGCAGATAAAGGCCCTGCGGCACGGGATCGACGATGTAAGACGCAACCACGAACGCCGCGTCGCAGTCCCGCGCCATGTCGAGCCCGGTTTGGACCTGACTCGTTTCCATCACGATTTGCGGCTCAAAGCCTGCCTCGCAGTACCGTTCGATCCAGCTATCGAACAGCGGCGGGTTCAACGACCGATCGAACATGACGATGGGTTCCCCGGCAAGCTCTGACAGCGGAAGCTCGCCGTCGGCAGCTTTTCCGAACAACGGATTGCTGTCGCACACAACCACCGACCAGAAGCCGGACGCGACGGCGCGGAACTTGAGCGTCGGATGGGTCACCGGCAGCATGCCAAAACCGATATCGATCTCGCGCTCTTTGAGCGCCGGATATACCTCGGCTGTCGGCATCTCCAGCTGATTCACCTTTACATTCGGTACCTCGCGCCGGTAGGCCGAGATGGATCGCGAAATGACCCGCAAATTCATAAAACTCGCGTATCCGAATGAAAGCGACTGCGTTTCCATACCGGCAGCTTCCTGAGCTTCGCGGATTGCGGCGTCGGCTGCGGAAACGGCCTCGCGCGCTCGAGATAGAAATGCTTCGCCAGCCGATGTGATCGTTACGCTTCGACGGTCCCGTTCAATAAGCGTAACGCCGACTTCTTCTTCCAATGCCTTGATCTGTTGGCTCAACGCTGGCTGGCTGAGATTGATGCGCCGTGCCGCACGTTGGAAATGGAGTTCCTCGGCGACGGCGATGAACGATCTGAGTTGGCGGAGTTCCATACGGCGTAGCACTAATCCAAATTTCGAAGTGTATACCCTATCAGTTTTTTCGAGTGTTCGATGCCAAACAAGGGTTTCGCACGGCTCACGAGATGCGTGCGTCCCAGTAAGGCGGGGAGCCGAAGTGCTTGGCAATATGAGTTACGAAAGCCGACACCTTCTGAGACCCTTTCCGATTAGGAAGATAAACGGCATGGATCGCACTGTCGGCCTCCCTATGCCCGACGGTCCAGTCTTTCATCACGGGGACAAGCCGCCCCGCTTTGACATCTTCGCCGACCAACCAACTCGGCAATAGTACCAGCCCAGCCCCGTTGATCGCACTTTGCCGAAGGACTTCGGAGTTATCGGCGACGATTGGCCCGCTGACATGCACAGAGAGCTTCTCTTCGCCTTTCTCGAAGTGCCAAGTCGTGACGCCATCCGAGAAAAGAAAGCACAAACAGTTGTGTTCACGAAGGTCCGCTGGGTGAGTGGGATGCCCGAGTTCGCCGAGATAGTCAGGGCTCGCGCAAATAAGGCGACGGTTCGGCGCGAGCTTTCGCGCGATCAGGCTCGCCGTATCGAGGGGGCCAATACGGATTGCCACATCAATGCGTTCCTCAACGAGATTGACGAACCCGTCATTCAGGCGGAAATCCAGTTTGATATCCGGATACTGGCGCAAGAACAGACCCATTGTCGGCGCCACGTGCATGGCCGCAAATACGACGGGGAGGGATACCCGTAGTCTGCCCCTCGGTTTGCCGCCTGCTTCACTGATGTTCCTGTTGGCGTCATCCAGTGCATCCAAGACAACCGATATATGCGCGAGGTACTGCTGACCGGCGTCCGTCAATGTCACGCCGCGGGTCGACCTGTTGAGAAGTTGCGCGCCGATTCTGTTCTCAAGGTTGTTCACCTGTCTCGTGAGAGAAGAGGTCGCCAACCCCATCCGCCGAGCTGCCGGGGCGAACCCGTTCTCCTCAACAACGGCACGAAAGGCGCTTATCGCAGCGAAAAAATCCATACATGGGACTTTCGGTAGTGGCTGGATAGTATTGCAAAAAACGCAATGCTTATCTCCAAAATACTCCGATTATCGTCCATTGTCGAATGGCATATCTTCTCCTCAATCAAACTGTGAGGAGATAAGAAATGAGCAAGGAAAAGACCAATGTCATCGTATCCATGGTCTCCGACTTCATTTGCCCGTGGTGCTGGATCGGCGAGAAACGTCTTAAAGACGCCATCGACAACCTCCCGGGAGACGTGTCGGTCTCAATTGAACATAAGCCGTTCGAATTGAACCCCGATATGCCGACCGAGGGCATGGATCGAAAAACCTACCGGTCACTGAAGTTCGGCTCATGGGCACGTAGCAAGCAACTCGATGCCGGCACCGTCGCGGCCGGCGAGGAAGACGGTGTCGTCTTCAACTACGATGCGATGAAACGGACACCGAATACGTTTCTGGCGCACAAGCTGACGCATTGGGCTGCCGAGCACGGTCGTGCCGGAGATGTGTCCCATCGAACCCTTAAAGCGTACTTCGTCGAGGGACGAGACATCGGAGATCCGGAAACCCTGGCCGACATCGCCGGAGAAGCCGGTTTGGACTCCAATGCGGCGCGCACCTATCTGGCCGACGCCACGACCGATGAAGGCGTACGCCACGCATTGTCCGAGACACGTACCGGCGTCGGCGGCGTGCCGCAGTTCGACATCAATGGCCAGATCGTCAGCGGCGCTCAATCTGCAGAAACGCTGACCCGCGTCATTCTCGGTGCAGCAGCTGACGCGAAGCGTCTTGTCGTGGCGGGGGACTAAGCCATGCAACATGATAATTTTCAAACGAGACATCTGGGATTCCAGAGGACATTTCAGCCTGGGCGATTAAGCCTCGGTCTTATGATGCCGATGTCCCCGCTGGACGGGGGTATCCCGGATATGTCCGATCAGATCGGCTTGGCCAAGCGGGCGGATGAATTGGGGTTTGCCGCGCTGTGGTCACGCGATGTCCCGCTTTTTGACCCGGAATTTGGTGATGCCGGTCAGATCTATGATCCCTGGGTTTGGATGTCGCACCTCTCAGCGGCAACGAAAGACATTGCTCTTTCGACTGCCGGGATTGTCCTGCCGTTACGACATCCGATCCATGTTGCGAAAGCGTCATCGTCGCTCGACGTACTGTCGGGCGGGCGCTTCATGCTCGGACTGGCGTCGGGTGACAGAGCCAGCGAATATCCGGCCTTCGGATACGATCACGAGCAACGGGGCGCTGCATTTCGAGATGGCGTCGAGACCATCAGAAATCTAACGGAGAACCGTTTTCCCGCGTTTCAAATCGGCTCGCAGACTTTCGACGGCAATCTCGATCTCCTTCCGAAACCGACGGTCGGCCGAATGCCGATTGTCGCCGTGGGCAGCGGGCGCCAAACCGTTCAATGGATCGCTGAAAACGCGGATGGCTGGATAACCTACGCACGTGATGTCGACGACCAACGCAAAAGGATCGGAATTTGGCACGCCGCCCTTGAGCAAAAGGCTCCCGGTGAGTTCAGACCTTTCGCGCAGTCATTGTTCGTCGATTTGACGGCTCAGCCGGACACGACGCCAAGCCCCATTTTCCTTGGATACCGGTTGGGCCGAAACCGCTTGATCGATCATCTGAGCCAGCTTGAGCAACTTGGCGTCAATCATGTGATGGTCAATCTGCGTCATTCCGAACGTCCGGCCGCAGAGGTGCTGGAGGAACTGGCGGAACATGTTCTGCCTCGGTTCCCCGCCGCATACGGACGTGCGCCAGACGCAGCAGTTAAATCCAAAGCAGCTTAGATACCGCCAGCGGGCACGTGATCAGGAGAATATCAATGAACACAATAGCAAACCAAACGCCTAGGGCGATTGTGATCGGCGGGTCGCTCGGCGGCCTCTTCGCCGCCAACATGCTCAAGAAAGCGGGATGGGACGTCGATGTATACGAGCGCTCCGCCCACGACCTGGATAGTCGTGGCGGGGGTATCGTGCTTCAACCGGACGTCGTAGAGGTATTCCGAAAAGTCGGCGTCGAACTGCAGTACAATGACCTCGGCGTCTCGTCCCGAAACAGGATCGTATACGGTCGGGATGGAAGCGTTTTGGACAATCGTCCCGCGCCGCAAATGCAGACGTCGTGGTCACTCATATACAATACGATGAAGTCGACTTTCGGGGATGCCCATTACCACCGCGGTAAAGTCTTGGTCGATATCGAACAGGATGACACAGCGAAAAACGTGACCGCAATCTTTGCGGATGGGTCGCGAGAGACGGGCGACCTTCTTGTCGGCGCGGACGGGAACGGCTCCTCCGTTCGTAAACTCTTGTGGCCGGGCTCCGAGCCGAGCTATGCGGGGTATCTGGCATGGCGCGGTTTGGTTCCCGAAGGTGAAATGACGCCGTCGGCGCGTGACGGACTTGTCGGAGATTTCGGCTTTGCGAGTGCCCCAGGTTCGCACATGTTGGGATATCTGGTTCCTGGCGAAGGGAACAACACGACACCTGGCGAGCGGCTCTATAACTGGGTCTGGTATCGCGTCGCAGACGCTGAAACCCTACACAGGATCATGACGGACAAAAACGGGAAACATCGCGGATATTCGATGCCGGAAGGGATGTTGTCGGACGATTGGAAATCGCATGTCTATCGAGATGCGGATGAACTTTTGCCCCGTCCGTTTAGCGACGCGGTGCATTCGACCGAGGAACCGTTTGCCCAGGCAATCCGTGATTTGACGGTTCCCAGCATGGTGAAAGGCCGCGTCATCCTTTTGGGCGACGCCGCCTTCGTGCCCCGACCGCATACAGCAGCAAGCACATCCAAGGCCGCGGCAAATGCTCTGGAACTTTATGATGCGCTGGTGTCGTCGCCGGACGATGTCGAAGACGCACTGCGGAAATGGGAACCGAACCAGCTCAGGCTCGGCCAACGACTGTATCGGCAAGGCACACATGCGGGCGACCGACTTCTGTTCGGTTGAGGGCGGGGCATCGCCCAGTTTTTCACCTTGTCGGCCGGCGAAAATTGGACAGGGTGCCGCGCGTTTCGGTCGAGCAAGCCCAGGATGCTCGAACCGAACCTGCGTATGCGCCTCTAAGGTTGCGGTTCCGTTCGTTTCCTCATCCAATCGACCAGCAAACTATTGAAAGCAGCGGACTGTTCGAGCTGTGGCCAATGGCCGGATTGCTCAATGATGGTCAGTGTCGCATTTGGCAATGCGGTCGAAAGGGCTTGCGAAGCCGCGAGTGGGACAATCCCGTCTTGCCGTCCGTGAACGATCAGGGTCTCGGTTTGGATATCCTCAACGCGACCCGGGCTAAACGTATCCTCGCCGCGCTTTATCGATCGTGAAATAGAAGGGATCGCGCCACCGTCATTCAACGCTTTGTGTTCGTTTAACAGGCGCTCGACCGTTGCCGCATCGGTTGGAGGATCGTAATAGACCCGTTCGAGATATCCACGCATGTTTTCTATCGTTTGCGGACCTGCGCCGGCGATAAGTTGTTCGGCTGAGACGGCTTCAGGCAGGCCATAGACGAACGCGGGTGCGACCAATACGAGCCCCTTCACCCGTTCCGGGTGTTGCTCAGCGAAAAGCATCGAAACCCAACCGCCCATCGAATTGCCGACCAAAGTGGCCTGGTCGACGCCCAGCTGATTCATGACGGACAGAACTTGATCAACGAAGTCCTGCGCCCGGTAGGCTCTATCGGGCTTTCCTGAAGCGCCAAATCCCACAAGATCGAGTGTGATGACGCGATGGGTGCGTGAAAGTGGACCGATGTTTCCCGCGAAACGACTCATGTCCGCACCTAAGCCATGTATCAGGACAATCGCGTCGCCCTGACCGACATCGACATACGCCGTCTCGTAGTCGAGAGTTTCCATTTGGTCCGGCTCAGTTTGAGCGTTGGCCAATGCGGCGAAAAGCAATATTGCGAGTGCGACAACAAGGGACTTCATCTTCCTGCTCCTTCCATGTGCTCTAAGGTTTAATGCGGAACAACTTGAATGGCGGACGGCTGACGTCCTGGCCGCCATTGAAGAACCCGAGTCGGTGAAACTGCGGAGTCGTGACGTAAAGAGACCCGTCCGGCGCAAAACCGATGGCGTCCGGCCAGGAGAGTTCGGGCGAACTCGCAACTAGGCCAATCGTCCCATCCATCTCAAGGCGGCTGATGGCGTTTCGTTCAAGATCGGTGAAGTAAACCAATCCATCTGGTCCGACTTCGATCCCGTCTGCAATGACAGCCGTCGCGACAAGCATTGCCGCATCGTTGATTTGGGCGTCGGTCGCATCGGGACTCTTGAGGAGTTTCGTCGGAACGGCGAGCAGCGACCTGCTGCCGGCGAGCGGACGGTACATCACATAAAGGGTCTCGCGGTCGAGGCTCAGTGCAACGCCGTCCGTTGCCGGAAACCGCGGCTTGCCGAGATCATCGCCAAGACTGATGGATTCCACGATCGGTGTGACCAAAGCCTCGGCATCTAGGTGCGGCATGGCGGTCATGACGCGCCGATGTTCACCCGTCTTAAGGTCCATGACGATCACGCCGCCGCGAACCGAATCGGTCACATATGCGAAATCGTCAACAGGATCGATACGAAGGTCATTTAAGTAGTCTTTGCCGGAGACAACGTCCGCGCTGAACGGAAGCGTTCGGACAACTCGCGCCGCCGCGATATTCACCTCGATCAACTTGGCGCCACCGGCAACGACGCCGCGCCGCTGCGGCGAGCCCGTATCGAGCAGCCACAGCCGATCCGCTGAATCAATGGTC
Source organism: Rhodospirillales bacterium (assembly GCA_965601835.1). Classification (GTDB taxonomy): domain Bacteria; phylum Pseudomonadota; class Alphaproteobacteria; order Rhodospirillales; family Casp-alpha2; genus UBA4479. The sequence goes on along the minus strand of OZ271842.1, from coordinate 1,420,479 downwards.
AGAGACTGAATGTTGAAGAACCGCTCTCCAACCGGGCCTTTCTTTGCATTCCAAGCCTGGTCTGGGAAAGGGGTGGGTGTGCCATTCGCCGATACTTCGACGACGGAGGCCGTGTGCCTGTCATCCGAGTATCCCGAGTAGGGAAGACTTACGAAGACCCTGTCGTCGTCGGAGACCGCAATCCCTGTTGGACGATTGACGTCGAAAGCCGCGACCTCCGAGAGCGTTGGTTGGGCTTGGGTCGGAAGAGCGAGGACCACGCTGGCGAGGAGAGTAAGTGATTGGAGAGTGCGTTTCATGGCTTCGAGTTCTCCTTCTATTCGGATATTTGATCGATGGAATTGAAACTGGCTTTCACGCATAGCGAGATCGGCAAGAGCAAGGCTGTCCGGATCCTTGCCAGTTTCTGCTAAATCGGATTTACGTCGGCGAGGGCGCGAAGGCTCTCCACGACACCATCTTTGCCGGGGGTCGAATGTCCATGCTCCAATCCCACGAACCCGTCGAACCCTTTGGCGTGGAGGTGCCGGAGGATGCGAGCGTAATTCAACTCACCGGACCCCGGCTCGTTGCGACCCGGCGCATCGGCGATTTGGATATAGCCGATTGAGTCCCATGCGAGGTCCATGTTCTCAAGGATCGAACCAGTCTCGATCTGCGCATGATACGTGTCGTAGATCATTCTTACGTTGGGATGGTCTACAGCCTGCACGATTAAGTGTGCGTGCGGTGCCGTGGTCACAAACGTGCCTGTCCATTCTCGCGAATTGATCGGCTCCAGTCCGAGAATTAAGCCCGCTCGTTCCGCGACGTCTGCAACCCGCTTGAGGTTTTCGATGACGTTTGCAGTCTGATATTCCCAGGGGAGAGATCTGATCATCCGCCCGGATAAGACAGTACTCCAGCTGGCGTTGAGGCGTTTCGCAACCTCTCCCGAGGATTCGATCATCCGAACCAGTGCCGCTTGATCGTCGACATCGCCCGACGCGAAGGTCAGAGAGTCGATTGGCAGTATCTCGTTCTTTGGGCCTGTCGTCTCGAATGATGCCACGAAGGTCGCCAATTTCATGCCCAGACGTTCGAGCTCACGCGCGATCGCCCGTTGCTCTTCGACCGGGCGAAGCTTCATGAAGTTGTCTTCGACCGCCTTGAAGCCAAGGTCGTTCATGAAGCGGATCTGATCGACGACGTTTGGACCGGTGAAGTGCGAGAAGAAACCGTCGTTCATGGAGTCGAGACCAACATGCGGCGCAAAGTTCAGCGCGTAATTGCGCGTTATCCCAGTTTGCGCAAGCAGGTCGGCGGCTGTTCCGGTTTGACCCACTTGTGCGAGAAGAGGGTTCGTGGCGAGGGCTGTTGCGGCAGCACTCGCGCCCGCACCCATGAGTAGGGATCGACGAGTGATATCTTTTGTATTCATGATCTTTGTCCTTAGTCCATTTTAGGAATTAGTTGCTCTTGAGCGGCGCATATAGTTCGACGAACTTGCCGCTTGGCGCGCGAATGATGGCGAGTTCGATGCCATAGTCGGGACGCGTCGATCGTCTCTCGGCTTGCACATCAAATTGAGACATGTGCTCCAACGCCTGGTTCATGTCTGCGACGAGAAAACCGATGTGGCTGTACCCTTGTGTCTGGAAATCGTCCGCGATTGTCGCCGGCGCGCCGGGGTCGGTTGGATTGCCGCCGCCGATCAGTTCTATGTGGAATCCACTCGACATGTGCATGAATACGATTTCGATATCCGGATCGAGGTCGGGAACGCGCGATCGACGGACTTCTCGGGCGCCGAATACGTCCCGCCACCAATTCACAGATGCCTCGAGGTCGGTAACCCGCAATGCGACATGGTTAGATCGGAACATGGCCGCCGTCGCAGATTCAGGCGGTGTAGACGGAGGTTCGTCGGCTGCTGCGGCGATTGGCGTAAGGCCGAGAACAAGTGCAGTTGCAAATACGGTGAGTTTCATTGGTTTTCTCCTGATTTCATGGTTTTACGTGGATGACGGATGGTGTTAAGCGCTCCGCCGTATCTGGGTTGGGTAAGCGGTCATGCGGCATCCCGGATGAACCTTCCGGCGGCCATGTTCTCCATCAGGTGCTGCCTGGATGTGGTCCCTGGGATGGGTAGGACGTTTGGTGCGCGGGACAGAAGTTCGCTCAGAGCCGCTTGCGCTGGCGTTTGCAAGCCGATGGCGTCGCCAGATGCGAGGGGTGCGCCTTGTTTCATGGGATTTGCGCCAAGCGGCCCCCAAGGAACGAAGGCGATCCCCTTCTGCGCCGTGTAGGTGAGCACCGCCTCATCCCCGCCGTCGGCGGGGTTGTATCGATTCTGGACGGCGTCGATCTGGACGACCTTTTCGGCAGTTTTAAGTTGGGCCAGTGATACGTTCGATAGTCCGATGCGGGCGATGAGACCTTTCGATTTCGCATCGGCAAGTTCGGCGACGCTGTCTTCCATACCGACGCGATTGTCGGGTGCATGCAGATAGTAAAGGTCGATGGTCTCAACCTTTAGGTTCTGCAGGCTCTCCATCAGGTGCCTGCGGAGTGTTTCAGGGCGTCCATCCCTCTTGATGAACTCCGCTCCGACGCCGGTTTTCTCAATCCCACCTTTGGTCGCAATGAAAAGGTTCTTCACTTCGCTGCCAAAGGCATCGGCAATCAACCGCTCGCTGTAATGCGGGCCGTAGGCGCGCGCCGTATCGAAATGCTCGACGCCAAGGCTGGCAGCTCGTCGAAGTAACGCAATGCCCGCATCCCAGGCTTCATATGGCCCGAAGTTTCCCGGCTGCCCTGTCAGTCGCATTGTGCCGAAACCCAGGCGATTGATCGTGCGACCGTCCGAAAATGTGAAGGTCTCATTTGTGTGTGCCATTTGCGCGTTTCCTTTCATGTATGAGGTGTGCTGTTCGTTGAGCGGAATGTCGCACGCTATTTGGAAAGTCGGTAGACAACTAAAATAAGAGTCTGTTATTTGTTATACGTATGAGCAAAAGCCTCGACCGGTTGGCACTACTTTCAACGTTTGCACGGATCTCCGAGCGCGGGTCGATCAGCGCGGCTGCGAAGGATCTTGGGCTGAGCCAGGCTTCCGCGAGCCGGCAACTTGCGGAACTGGAAGATCGGCTGGGCGTTCAACTCATTCACCGAACGACGCACAGCCTTTCGCTCACGGAAGCAGGCCAGTCTTGTTTGGTTGAAGCTCGAAATCTCCTGGCCGATTGGGATGCCCTGTCGGAACGGTTCTCGGAAGATCGCGGCGCGCTGTCGGGAAAGCTGAAAGTGGTTGCCCCGGTTGCTCTGGGACAGCTTGATCTGAGCGATGCGCTATTGTCGTTCCAAGTTCGATATCCGAAGGTCGAGATTAGTTGGCTGTTAAGCGACGAACTCATCCGGTTCTCAGAGATCGGCTGCGATCTCTGGATCAAAATCGGACCAGTGCCCGATGAGACGCTGATCGTTCGGAGATTCGGCCGTGTGGAACGCATGATCGCGGCCGCCCCTTCGCTCATCCCAAAGCAAAAGATTGCCGGTCCCGCAGACGTCTTGAGTATGCCGTGTGCCGCCGTCCAACCGTTTGAAGGCGGGGCTATCCCGCTGTTTCAAAAGGGTGGTAAGGGCTTTACGTTGAGGCCAACCGTCGCTCTCGAAACGAACAACATTTTCGTCGCCCACAAAGCGGCCTTGCAGGGGATTGGGTTTGCGGTCTTGCCCAAGTGGATGGTGGCCAGCGATTTGGCCGCAGGAAGGTTGGTCGACCTGTTGCCAAAATGGCGTGCGGCGTCGCTGGACATCAACGCCGGTTACCTGCCGGTTCGACGTCAGACCCGACGCCTGCAGCTCCTCATCGAATTCTTCTCGGACGCAATGACGAAGATGGACGGAATACTGCTGCCAGACGCCTAAATCAGAAAGGCGTTATTCAATTGGTTTCGCTTAAAAAGCCCGCCCGCAAAAGAGTTCCTGTATAGATTTTTCCTATTGGTGCTGGCTATACCAAGGTTGTGCGTTGCGGGAACTCGAAGCATCTATAACCCCATGACGGATGATATTAGAGAACGCCTTTTTGACGATAGATACGTTATGCGACTTTAAGTAACAAAAGGGGAACAAAGTAAGTAATCGGAAGTTGCGGCGCATAGTCTCTCCGTCATGCGGACCGGCAAGCAGGCAAACAGAGAAAACCCGCTAAGGTCGCCCCAAATCGAGCGATTTTCTCTCTCAACGCGGCACGTGTAACGCCGCGATATCCGCTAACCCATTAGAAAGTCGGAGGAAGTTTGAAAGCCCCATGCGGACCGGCGGTTCGTATAGGACTGAATGGCGGTGGGCGCAGTCTGGTGCGAACCCGTCTCCCCTTGAATTCCCTGATCATTAGGGAAAACACAGGGAACGTCGCTTTGGTTCGAGAACGGCGACGTGATTGTGGCAAAGTATGCGGCAGGTTCAGGGGATGTCTGCGCTTGTTTCCCTGGACGTGAAACAGGGAAATAGGACATTTTTGTTTGGGCGTAAGCGGGATAAACAACTGCTGCTTGTATGCTGCGATATTGGTGGCTGATTAGAAAGCAACCGAGCACTAGACGGGTTACAAGACCTGAGCTGCGGTTCTAGTGAAGGCTTCGACGCGTTTCAGTGAAGATAAGTCCGGATGAACCAATATCCACAAGCCGAGTGACATACGCTTGGAGCCGTCGTCCAGTCGGATAAGGTCTGGATCGCTTTCGGCCAGAAAAACGGGCAAAAGGGCGATCCCGGCGTTTGCCTTCACCGCATGGAATATACCAAGTAAGGAATCGAAGCGGATCTTCGGTCGCGCGTCCGAAAAATGATTTTCGCGCCAAGTGTGCACACTGCTGTGCGCTACAGAGTCATCCGATGTGATCCAAGGCGCATGGATATCTTCCAGCTTACTTGAACCGCTTTCGCCGGCGACTAAATCGCGACGCCCGAATAAACCAAATTCCAAGTCTCGTATGTGTGTGCCAACAAGATTCTGAGGCGGACTGTTTGTCGCGCGGATAGCAACGTCGGCGTCGCGTTTACTTAATGAAGCAAGTTGCGCGGACACGGTGATTTCGAGCTCGATATCCGGATACGTGGCCTGAAGAGACGTGATCAGGTTTGGTAAAAGCGATGCTGCAAGATAGTCGCTTGTGGCGCACCGGATAGTGCCTGAGAGACTGAGATCGCGACCTTCAGTCTTTCGAAAAAGATCCTCGATCTTCGGGCTGATTGTCGACGCGGCGTTCGCCAATTCTTGCCCAAGTTCCGTGGCGCGATACCCCGTCGCCAGCCTGTCGAATAGTCTTACGCCTAGCCTTTTTTCCAACGTATCCAGCCGTCTTAGGACGGTTGCATGATGGACACCCATGAGTTTAGACGCGCCGGAAAGGCCGCGCCCGTCGACGATGGAAAGGACGAGGCGCAGATCGTCCCAATCTCTAGAATGTGCGTTCATGCACAATAGTATGACATATTTTTAGGGTTAATTGTGCGGAAATATCTATCTAGGCTGACGTCGCTTTCATTATTAGGAGTGCAAGATGATCACAATTTACAACGCCCCATTATCAGGGCACTGCCATCGCGTTCGTTTGGCCGCCAGCTTGATGGGCATTCCGTTCGAACTTAAACCGATTTCTGATTTCGAGGGGGAACGAAAAGGGGAAGCGTTCTTGTCCCTCAATCCATTTGGAGAGATCCCCGCTATTGCCGATGGTGAAACCGTCATCAGAGATGCCAATGCCATCATTGTGTATCTTGCGGACAAGTATGCGCCGGACTCGCAATGGATGCCGCGCGAGCCACTGCAACGTGCTCGGGTCAATGAATGGTTGGCGACGGCGGCCAGCCACATTTATCGCGGGCCGAACATGGCGCGGCTGATCAAATTGTTCAACAAGCCAGCGGATTACGATCAGGCGATCGCCGTCAGCGAGAACCTGTTCGCGATCATGGACAGCGCGCTGGACGGGAAAACTTGGCTGGTCGGCGACACGCCGACTTTGGCGGATGTCGCGTGCTATTCCTATATCCGCGTCGCCGATGATGGCGGGATCGACACATCGTCTTATGTGAACATTCAAAATTGGATGACGGCGATCGAAGGTCTTGACGGATTCGAGCCGATGGCACGTCCAACGTGACATCAACGACTGAGAAAGCCGGGTTCTCCGCCTTTCATCACGGTGAGCGAGCCGTTCAGCGTGCCGCCGGTGTCCCGGATGCGATTGTGGATAGGGGCCGGAAACTGATTCGCCCCTTCATGCCGGAACAACATCGGGAGTTCTTCGAAACACTTCCGTTTGTCGTCTGCGGCGTTCTCGATGGTGATGGCGACCCATGGGTTCATCTGATTGAGGGCGCACCAGGTTTCATAAAGACACCCGACCCGAGAACGATGACGATCTCGGGTCGCGGCCGAACGATGGAAATGCTCGGTCACACAGTTGCGCACGGTCACAAAGTTGGCATCCTTGGTATTGAGTTGCCGACCCGCCGGCGTAATCGCATGAATGGGACCGTGACAAAGGTGGATGCGGAGACATGGACAGTTCGCGTCGACCAAAGCTTTGGCAACTGCGCAAAGTTCATTCAAAAACGTACCATAACGTCAGCCCGAGACGTTGCGGACCGACGGCACCCAGTCTGTGAGCGTTCATCGCGACTGTCCTCCGACGACGTCATCTCAATCCAGTCGACTGATACGTTGTTTCTCGCGTCCAGATTCGAGGGCATCAACGAGGATCGACGAGCGGGTGTCGATGCCTCACACCGCGGCGGCGCGCCCGGTTTCGTTCGGTGTCTTGACGACAAAACGTTCATTTTTCCCGATTTTCCCGGTAACCGTTTCTACAACACGCTTGGGAATTTGCTCGTCGATCCACGCGTCTGCATATTGTTCCCGGACTTCTCAAGCGGCGCGACCCTTCAGGTCTCCGGAACCGCCGAGAGTGTGGACCAGCCACCCGACGGAAACACTCATGCCGACGCAGAACGGTATCTCATAGTTGCAATTAATCGCGTCGTAAGGGCGTCGGCAGGTATGAGACTGCGCGCCAAATTGGAAGAACTCTGGCGGGGTTTGTCGGAAAATGAGGGATGGAAAGTTTGAGCAGCCCGATCATGCCTCGTCGAGAGCGGCTTCCGCGGAAAAGAACTCTCGGACATGATCAATAAACGCGAGGCACGCCCTTCTATAAACCGTCCGTTGTAGGCGTACGCAACAGACCTTTAGAGGGCGAACAGGGGTGCCAATAGGAACATACTGGACTTTTGTGCCGTCGTAATTCGTCGCGTTGCGCGGATGAAGGTTCAGTATCGAGTACCCCAACCCATTGCCGACGAACGTTCTAATCGTCTCGAAGGACGCGGATGGTATGGTTTGGCGAGGTCTTATCCCACTTTCTGAAAAAAGTGAGAAAAAATACTCGCGGCTATGGGGTAGATCCAGGAACACGAAAGGCTCGTCGATCACGTCTTTGATTTCTGCGGAGTTGTCGCCGGCAATTCTATGGTTCTCGTGGACCACCAGTTGAGGGGGCAGAACATGGACCACGTCGATCAGGTACTCATCCGAGAGTGAGAGATCGAAGGTAATCGCGATTTCATAACGCCCATCCTGTATGCCGTCTAGGACTTCGCGCTGGTCACCAACGTACGTGCGCACACTCACACCCGGGTGCTTTTCGCGAAAAGATCGTAGGATGCCGGCAAGATAGACAGGCGCGATATTGACGAACGAGGCGACGTGAATCTCGCCGGTTATTTCCTCGGCGACATTCGTTGAAAACGTATCGAAATCTTCGGCATGACTGAGAAGATTGCGTGCCTCGGCAAGCACCATGGTGCCGCCCTTTGTAAGTGTAACCCCTTGAGATTGCTTGCGAAGAAATAGATCGATGTCCAATTCCATTTCGAGATGATTGATCGCTGCGGCAATCGACGGTTGCGCAACATTGAGGCTCTTTGCCGCCGCCGAAATCGATCCGAGTTCACCGGCCGCGACGAAGTATCTGAGTTGCCGTAGGGTGTAATTCATAGGTTTGTCCGAGGAAGTTTTAATCAATTTAAGATTATGCATCTGAATGCACATTTGTCACGATTGACTAGGGATTAGGCGATGAAGAGCGCGATGACGCGCCAATCGGGTCGAAAACGACGGTCGCTGGAAATCAGGCAGGTTTCAAAAAAGTCCAACTGACAAGTGGAGACGAGATAATGATCACACTACAAACGACACCCAGGCGCGTTCGTCGTATGGCGTTGGCGGGAGCGGTCGCATTCGCTGCGATGGCGTCGATACCGAGTTTATCCGCCGCCAATGAGAAGGCCATCGATGTCATGCTGTCGCCGGCCGGGACTGGACCGTATCTCGCATGGGCGACAATCCAGACGTATGCTAAGGATCATCACAATTTCCTGCGCCCGAAAGCGGTCGAAGCGCCCGGTTTCGTTTACAATGTGCGTTACGCCGCTGCGAATCCCGACATATGGAAAACAACGATGTGGGGGTCCGGCGAGGTTGTCGAATGGGCGGCCGTGAACGGTAAGGCGCCCTTCTTCAAAGAACCCCTGGAAAACGCCAAGGATTTCCGGGTGATCGGCACGATGAGCCAAACCAGTAACCTATTTGTTGCGACGGACGACGCAATCCAATCGCCATACGATTTCGCTGGCAAGCGCATTGCCACGGGCCTCTTGAGCCAAAACGAATGGGGCATGCACCAGCGGCTCATTCTCGACGGTATGGGAATCACCCCGAAAACGCGGAGCTATAGCCCGCTCGGTCCAAACGCGAATGTCGAAGCTTTACTGGACGGTCGTGCAGATGTCGGCACCGTCGTATTGCACTCCGCTTCAAAATTGCGGAGTAGCCTCGAAGCAGGACCCTTCAAAACTCTCGAGTCTTCGGGTCGTAAATGGCACTACGTCAGTATATCGCCGGACGATATCAACAAGTACATCAAGGAGACCGGTGCGCCCTTTATGGTTCGAGATATTCCGGCCGGGACCATGTCGAACCAACCGGAAAGGGTTACAACAGTTGGTAACAACCTAATTCTCTCTGCCCACAAGTCGTTCCCAGAAGATTTGGCGTACGAATTCGTCAAGCTCTGGATCAAGATGGGACCGGTTGTTGCCGAGTATAACGCTGTCGGCGGTATTTGGGACGCGGATTCCATTGCGCATTTGGCGCGGACGCAGCCAGAACGTGTTCACCCTGGTGCTATGCGAGCCTACAAGGAACTCGGGCTCGTAAAATAGCGCACCAAACTCGTTGTGGGGTGGCCTGTGTCGGGCCGCCCCACACTTATTCGACCTTGTTCAGAGTGGGACTTGGAAGAATGGGTGTAAGCCTGGAAAGGCGTTTCGGGGTATAGGACGCGATCCGTGGATTCTCATGTAGACACTGAATTCAAGCCGCCACGTGCTCTCCTCAGTCTATCGCGGCTGGTGATGCTGACGTTGATCGGCTACAGCGTGGCGACGGTTTGGGTTTCGCTGACGGGCGCGATGGAACACTACACGATCCATGTCAGCCTCGTTCTGGTCTTGGTTTGCTTGGACGCTTCGATAAACCTCCGGCGAATTCCGCAAACGGCAAAAGTAAGGGTCACTATTTACGCCACGTATGTATTGGCCCTCTCATTCGTCGCTTGCGGCATCTACTTCGTCATGCAGGCGAAAGAGTTGGAGTTCTCCCAACCGTTCATCAGCCAGGTCGACTTCGCATTTGGTGTGCTGCTGGTAAGCTCGGTTTTGGGCATCACCTGGATTACCTGGGGGTTGCCCTTGGCGCTGATCTGTTTCTTTGCGGCGGTATACTTCGCGTTCGGATGGATGCTGCCCGAGGCGTTCGCCGCCAATCGCAAATACGATGCAAACCTGATCGTCAGTTATCTGTCGGGTATGGGTGGGCCGCGCGGTGTCTTGAACTACGCTCCATTGTCGGCGGACGTCATATTCTTGCTTCTCGTTTTCGGTGGGTGCCTCCACGGTGCGAGAGCCATCGATATGTTCGGCGAAATCGGCAAAGCGATCGGCAATCTTTTTCGCGGCGGCATCGCGTACTCCGCAATTACCGCGAGCATGCTGATCGGCATGGTCACGGGACAATCGGTCAGCAACATTGCCCTGTCCGGCAGCATGACGATCCCAACCATGGTCAAGAGCGGGTTTTCCAAAGAAGAAGCGGGGGCCATCGAAGTGCTGGCATCAACCGGCAGTCAGCTATTGCCACCCATCATGGGCCTTGGCGCATTTCTGATGTCGGTCATTCTCGGCGTTTCGTATTTCGAGATTGCGATTGCTGCCATCGTACCGGCGGTTCTGTATATCGTCGCCATTGCCGCCGGTGTTGCATGCTTAATCGGTGCGTCTAAAAAAATACCGTACCGCCGACAAGACGTAGATTGGCGTTTGGTGGGCTGGATCGCGCCGTCGTTCGTTGTCTCGTTCACAGCGCTGATCGTCCTGCTATCGATGCGGTACTCGCCATCAATGGCGGGGTTTTGGGGATCGGTCCTCGTCATCGGTCTGAGCTTGCTTCGTCCAAAGGAGTACCGCCCGGATTTTGCATCCATTCTCAACGGTCTTCATGAGGGCGCTTTGACCGGGGCGAAGCTTGCGACGATCCTGTTTGCCATCGGCATCATCGTGCAAATGCTCGTCACGACGGGCGCAGGCTTGTTGCTGGGACGACTGATGATCGACTTCGCCTCCGGTAGCTTGGCGATCGGATTGATCCTCGGGATGCTTGTCGCCTTGTTCATCGGCATGGGGCTGCCAACGCCTGCGGCTTACGCCTTGATTGCGATCGTTGTCGTGCCGTCTTTGATTGATCTTGGCCTGGATCCTTTGGTCGCCAATTTCTACGGTTTTTATTTTGCGATCTTCTCAACACTCACGCCGCCGGTTGCGGTCGGTATCTTGACCGCTGTCAAGATATCGAACGGCCGCTTCATGGGCACGGCACTGGAGTGTTTCAAATTGGGTGGGACCTGTTTTCTGGTGCCATTCCTTTTTGTCGGCTTTCCGAACATTTTGGATTTCCCCGACATCAAAAGCGAAACGCTTCTGATGATCGCGGCTTTTTGCATGGCGACGGCGATGCTGTCCGCGGCGATCTACGGTGCAACGCCGAGGTTGGCAATCCCGATTGCCGAGCGGTGGGTCATTGTCGCCGCCGGCCCGGCCTTGTTTGCGGTGACGATTTTCATGGAAGACCCGGTCATACGAGGACTAACACCCGCCGCGTTCGCGATTTGGGTGGGGTGGCGGTTGTTCCGCCGGGCTCAGGAGCCGAAGACGGAGCTTGCGTAAGAGCGCTCACGTGCGAGCAGAACTGCGATAGATGAAGTATCGAACGAGGAGGACGAAAATGTCTGCAAGAAGCGAGGAAACGATAACCCACCCGACGGTCCGCGTCGCGGCGATGAATGTTGCGCCTGTCATGCTCGACAAAGCAGCCACGGTCGCCAAAGCGGTTCAACTGATCAAGGAGGCCGCAGACGGCGGCGCCGAACTGATCGTGTTTCCCGAGTCTTTCGTCCCCGGGTTCCCAGTTTGGACCGCGTTCCGTAGTCCGATTGATGGTCATGATCTCTTCAAGAAATTCGCCCTGAACTCGATGAACGTCAGTGGTCCCGAAATGCGGATGATCGCAAATGCAGCGTCGCAGAACGGAATATTCGTCTCTTTGGGTTTCTCGGAAGTTTCCGACTTAAGTTCCGGCTGCTTGTGGAACAGCAATGTCCTGATCAGCGACGAGGGATCGATCCTCAACCATCACCGCAAGATTATGCCGACATTCTACGAGAAGCTCACATGGGCGAGTGGTGACGGCGCCGGGTTGAAGGTATGTAATACCCGGATCGGACGGATCGGTTCCTTGATTTGCGGGGAGAACAACAACACGCTGGCGCGATACTCGTTGATCGCGCAAGGCGAACAGATACATACGGCTTGTTTTCCGGCAATCTGGCCATTCCGTAACAACGTCAAGAACAACACAAAACCCTACGATCTGACGGAATCGATCCGTATCCGTATCGGCGCACATTGCTTCGAAGGAAAAGTCTTTGGAGTCGTGAGTTCGAGCTACATGGACGAAGACTCCATTGCCGTGTTGAGTGACGGAATTGACGAGGCAGAAGAGATCATTCGAAAGACACCCGGTGCCTGCGCCATGATCGTTGGCCCGGAAGGCGAGATCATCTCAAGTCTCCCAGCAAGCGAAGAGGGATTGATCTATGCGGATATCGATTTGGAGCGGGCGATCGAACTCAAGCAACATCACGATCTCGTCGGTTACTACAATCGGTTCGACGTTTTTGACTTCGCATTGAACCAAAAACGGCTGAAGCCCGCGACGATCTACAACAGCGGATATGAGGATCTGAACCGAGAAACAGATGCTGAAGATGTGCATCCCAAGTTGGACGTCGTGAATTCTTGAACGGAAGGAACCCTTGACGATGGATGGGACCGCACCGCGAAAGTATCCGATGCGCAAACCGGATGGTCACGTACCACCGATTCCGCGTTTTACCGCTCGATTGCCGAAAGCCGACAGCACGGTCAACGTCGTGTTCTTGGGCATTCAATCTCGATCCGGAGATGAGCAAGCGTGCCTTGATGCACTTCGTGACATCGACTCACTCTTGAAATCGGATACCGGGCCGGAACATCATGACTTCGCGAAGTTCACCGACCACCACGGTTGTCCAACTGCCTTTGTGACCGCGTATTGGCGAGACACAAGTTCATACGACAACTGGTGTCAGTCCGAACCGGTGCGCCGATGGTGGCTCGATCCACGTAAGGAAAACGGGCCACTCGGTTTTTTCCGCGAAAGTATGTCGATTTATTCGGATTACGCTGAGACAAACATCTTTAGGGAGTATGTTCGCGGACTTTCCGCATGCCCGATGACCAAAATAGAACCCGTTGACGAAACCGGGTACTGGGGCGCGGCCCGCGACAGATTTCCGGCGTCTGCATACGATCTGTTCGAATCGGCATTGCCCGCCAAACTCGATTTGCAGGCGGACCGGCACGGGAGTGTTCGCCGGGTCAATATCCGTCCGCCAAAGAACTTCGTCATGATTCGGTCCGGCGTGACCTGGGCCGATTGCGGAGAAGAGCAGCTTCAAAGCTTTCAGACAAACATCAGGCCGAAACTCGACAACGGAATGAAGTATCTGAGGGAGAACCCGATCGATACCGGTTGTTGCGCGTTGCGCCAATCCGAAGTGATTTCTGTGGCTGGCGATGTGGCGCAGGAAGAGTTTTCCGTGGGTTACTTCCGGTCATTGCAAGACCTAGAGGCGTGGGCGCACGAGCATCCAACGCATCTCGCGATTTTCACACGGGCCATCGCCGAGCGCGAGAAATACGGCGATAAGCTTGAGCTAAGGACCTATCACGAAATCTATGTTCTGGCTGCAGAAGGCAGCCTGTTTGAGTACGTCAACTGCCACGAGAACACGGGCCTGTTGCCGTTTTTCGACAGCGAAAGAGGCGGGTGAACCTCCGACGTTGCGGCGAACAAGAAGCCGCGTAGCCAGATCGTCACAATTTTGGTTGCGAACGGTTCGAAGATCGACACGAGACAACTGTTACTAGACAGGAGAGGACCTATGACAACGAAATCCATCGATCGACGAACATTCTTGAAGCGTAGTGCGGTTGCCGGGAGCACGCTTGTCGCTGCGCCATTCGTCATTTCACCCGCGCGCGCGCGGGCGAAATACCGCTTAACATTCGGCCATACATTCGGAGCAGCGACCGAGAACTATATGATTACCGGTTTGGCCCAATTCAAAAAGGCGGCGGAGGAATACGCGGGCGGAGAACTTCTTATCGACATCCACGAAGCGGGTAGCCTCGGGGGCCAGAACGTGTTGCCCCAGAAAGTTCTAACCGGATCGATCCAAGGCTGTCAGCTCTCGACCGGGAACTTCGTCAACTATTCGGATGTCTACAACATTCTGGATTTTCCTTATTTGTTCCGTTCGAACGACAGTTTCGAGGACACGATTCAAACGCCCGAATTCGCGAAGTCGGAGTTCATAACGCGCCCTGCAGACACGGGTTTCCAAGTGGTTCCCGGTATGTGGGCCAACGCCGGGTTCCGGGTCTTGGGCATCAGCAAGAAAGTCGACCGCGTTGTGCGCAAGCCGGACGATTTGAACGGGCTGAAAGTGCGTACAAACGGAACCAAAGTCGAAAGCGTCATGTTCAATTTGATGACGGCGAACCCGGTTTCAATCGCGTGGAGCGAAGCGTATTACGCCATGCAACAGGGCGCCGCCGATGCATTGAGTGTCGGGCTCGGTCCGCTGACGGCGACGAAAATCCATGAAACGCTGGGCAGCGCGACGTTATATGAATTGAACTTCAACTGCCATATCACGGTGCTCAGCAGGCGTTGGTTCGATAGTCTCCCGGCCAACATTCAAGAGGCCATCATGAAGGCAGGGCGGGACAGCTACGAGTATCAACGCGCCGAGCAGCTAAAGGCGAACGATACCATGCTGAAACTCTGGCGTGAGATCGGGATTGAAGTCGTCACGTTGACGCCGGAAGAAAAAAAGGTGTGGGTCGATAGCGTCGGCCATCAACGCAGCGAGTACGACGGTCTCAAGGACACATTCGGGCGCGCGGCCTTCGACAGCATCGTCGCGTTACAAGGTTAAGCAACAAGATCTTGCGGGGTGTCCACTTGGGCACCCCGTTTGCCCGAAGGGTTATTTCTCATGAGTAGTTCCGCTAGCAGTCAGGGTGCGCGTTCGCCCTTTGTAAGGGCCATGCATTTCCTCGACGGTGCCATCGTGCGCTGGTTCATTATTCTTACGTACGCATACTTCTTTTTGATCATTATCGCCGAAGTCGTCATGCGCCACATATTTTCGTTCTCCACCACGTGGGGCGAAATGACGGCAAGGTATGCATTTGTTTACTTTGCGTATCTAGCCGCCGCCGAGGCGTTTCGACACGACGAACACATCAAGATCGACTTCTTGCCCAACGCGCTGGGTGAGAATGGTCGAAAGATACTCGAGACATACGTTGACCTCCTTTGTATCTGCGTCTCCGGCGTCGTGATCTGGTACTCGCTTCGTGTCGTCGACGTTCAGATCATGGCGCGTATCAGCATGCATTCGCTTCCCCTGAATTTGGCATTCGCGCAGGCGGCTTTGCCGCTTGGGTGGGGTTTGATGATCATCCGGATTTTGCAACGCCTGGTCCGTCGCTTCGGATCCGGAGGGCCGTCACAGCCGAATATGGAGTCGATAAATGTTTGAGTCCGATTTTTCGATATCCATGCTCGTCGTCATCGTCATGCTCATTCATCTGGTTATTGGCGTTCCGCTGTTCATCGTTCTCGGCGTCGGCTCGATCTCGCTGATGCTGGTGACCGGGGCGTACTCATTGGATAGTCTTGGCACGACGTTGTTCGACGCCTTGGATACTTGGGCGCTGCTGGCGATGCCGTTGTTCATTCTCGTCGGCGAAATCATTTCGCGCGGACGAATCGCCAACGACTTGGTTCATCTCGGCCAAAAATTGGTCGGATGGATTAAGGGCGGCCTCGGTATGGCAACGATCTTCGGATGTTTCTTCTTTGCAGGAACGAGTGGATCGAGTTCCGCCGATACGGCGACGATCGGCAAGATCATGGTCCCGGCGCTGAAAACTAGAGGTTACGACCCGAGTTATGCGGCTTCGCTGGCGGCATCGGGCGGCATCTTAGGTGTCATCGTTCCGCCAAGTTTGATTTTCATCGTGTATGGCGTTGCGACGGCGACATCGGTCGGCGATTTGTTTCTTGGCGGCGTTCTGCCGGGCATGATGATGGCGATTGCTATGTGTATCGCCAATTACTTCGTTTGCCGTTTCGGCTCGTGGGGGACGCCGGAGCACGATCCCTTCTTCGTCAAAGATGCGCTGACTGCGGTTTGGCGCGCACGATACGGTTTCGGTGCCCCGATACTGATCCTTGGCGGTATTTACGGCGGTGTTTTTACGCCAACCGAGGCCGCGGCGGTCGCCGTCGCGTACGTGTTGGTCGTTGAGATTTTCATATGCCGTGAAGTTTCGATACGTGACTTACCCGATGTGTTTCTGCGGGCGTCCAAGACGACGGGTCTGTTGGCGCCGATTATCGCTTTCTCGATCCTATTTGCGGAAATCCTCGCCGTGCTTCGCGTTCCCGAGGAAATCGTCACGATGTTCTTGGAATTCGGCGTCGGACATATCGGTTCGATAGCGATCATCGTCGTTCTTCTATTGGTCGTCGGGTGTTTATTGGAGCCGATCGCCGCGATTCTCGTCATCATGCCGATCCTCTATCCCATTGGACAGGAACTGGGCTTCGACCCGGTTCACTTCGGCGTGTTTGTCGTTTGCACGCTTTCGGTGGGCTTCATAACACCGCCGATCGGTATAAACTTGTTTGCCGCGGCGGCTGTCAGCGGCGAGCCCTTCCTTCGGATCGCGACACGTGCATGGCCGGCGTTCGTGGCTTTGATCGCAGTGTGTTTTATGATCGCACTGACGTCCGAAAGCGTGCTTTGGTTCCGCTAAGCGATGCCTATGTCCAACGATCATCATCACAGTGCGTCTGAAGCGGTTGCCTTACGGCACGAGCGCGAAACGACATGGCTCACCCTCGAACGCCCTGACAAACTCAATGCATTCAACGAGGAGATTGTTGAGGGTTTGATCGCCGGCGTCGAAGAGGCATCGCGAAACCGCAGTCGGTTGTTGATCATTAAGGGATCTGGACGGGCTTTTTCGGCGGGCTTCGATCTGTCCGGTCTGAGAGACCAAACCGACGGAGATTTGGCACTTCGCTTTGTCCGGATAGAACTACTGTTGCAGTCTATACTTGGAGCCTCAATGTCGACGCTGGCGTTCGTGCATGGACGCTGTTTCGGCGCGGCTGCGGATCTTTTTAGTGTCTGCGATCGTCGGGTCGCGTCACCGGATGCAACGTTTCGATTTCCTGGCCTTCATTTCGGCGTCGTGTTGGGAACGCGCCGTCTCGCCCGATTGGTGGGAAGCGATCATGCCAAGTCTATTCTAGAGACGACGCGGGTGATCGATGCGGCGGAGGCCCAATCCATGGGCTTGGTCAATATGGTGCTGCCAGAGGGCGAGTGGGATTCAGAGGCCGAGCGTGCCCATCGCGATGCATCTACACTGCCGCGAAATGTTCAAGCGGAAATGCTGTACAGAATGCGGACCCGACCCAAGGACGAAGACCTCGCTGCGTTGGTGCGCTCAGTGGCTGAGCCAGGTTTGAAATCCCGTGTTTCCACTTACTTGGAGAGCTTGCGCAAATGACACGTGCGTCGCCGCCGGTCGGGCTGGGTGCATTCAAAGTCTCTGCGTCCGCGGTCGAAAACGTTGAGCGGAGCCTTGACGCGATTCATGCGTTGGACCGCAAGGTGCGGGCATTTGTCGATGTCGATGCCGATGGTGCGCGTTTGGCGGCGTTGGAGGCGGACCGGCTGCCACTTGAGAAGCATGGCCCATTGCATGGTGTCCCCGTGGCAATAAAGGAGATTTTCGACGTTGCGGGACTCCGATGCTCATGGGGAACTGCAATACATGCCGCGCGGCGACCAGAATGCGACTCGCCGATCGTCCGAAAACTGAAGGAAGCCGGCGCGATCGTTGTGGGGACGGTTGTGTCATCCGAGTACGCTGTTGCGAGTTCAAGCAAAACCCGGAACCCTTGGGATCTGAGCCGCACAGCAGGGGTCTCGTCGAGCGGCTCAGCCGCCAGTGTTGCGGCCGGGATGGTTCCGTTGTCGATTGGATCGCAAACCATTGGCTCGACGATACGGCCAGCATCGTATTGCGGCGTAATGGGGCTTAAGCCAACCCATGGTCTAATTCCTTTGGATGGCACTATGCCGTTGTCGGCGCCTCTCGATCATATAGGAATCTTTGCGGTTCAGCCTGAAATACTCAAGAGATGCCTCGGCGCTTTATCTGGCGCACCGACCCGGGAAAAGTCATTCCAGTCACTATCGCCGGACCGTACAACGGTTCATGTCGTCGAAGGTTGGAGCGACGATGTTTGGTCCGAAGCCGTCGCAAGAGCGGTCGGAGACGCGGCTGACCAACTATCCACGAAAGGGTATGAGGTGCGATCGAGGAAACTCCCATCGTGCGTTGCGGATGAAAAGGACGTGCTGATGAGTATTCTTTGCCATGACATGGCGATTCATCATGCGGGAGACTTCGAACAGCATGCGGCGCTGATGGGGCCGCGAGTTCGTTCCATGATTCTGGATGGGCAGGCCATCAGTCGAACGAACTATGAAGAACACCTCGATAGCCAGGAAGAGATATCCTCGGCTTTGTCCGATGCGATCGAAAAGCACGATGTCTACCTAACGGCATCCGTGGCAACGGCCGCACCGCGCAGCGAGGACGGCGCGGGAAGCCGTATCACGCAGCGCCTTTGGACGTTATCCGGATTGCCAGCACTCTCGGTCCCTTTCGCGGCCGAGAACGGCTTGCCCATTGGTGTGCAACTTATTGCGCAGAATGGGAACGAATGGCAACTCGTCGATCTCGCGAAGCAGCTAGATCGCGGATCATGAAGACAAGTTACAGATAAGTCATTGGAGTTT
Source organism: Rhodospirillales bacterium (assembly GCA_965601835.1). GTDB lineage: Bacteria > Pseudomonadota > Alphaproteobacteria > Rhodospirillales > Casp-alpha2 > UBA4479. Next base: position 1,401,817 of record OZ271842.1, on the reverse strand, counting down.
CCGCCTTTGCTTCGAGTTGCAGGAGTACAAGCGACAGGGCCAGCGGACGGTTGCGCCTGTTTCCCTAAACGTGAAACAGGGAACCTTGAACCGTTTGGTGGGAACGAGGGCGCATGACGTCTCATCGCATAGCGAGTTCAGCCATCAGTGTCTCTGGCGTTGTACGTGGATGAGTTTTGCAGCCTTTCGGTGCCTGTTGTGTCGAAGACATTGACACTCGCATAAGTTTATAATAACCTTTTCATAAGTCCCGAGGGAGACGTGCGTCTTCGTTTCGGGTTATTTCGTATCCAGTTCAGCCGCCCGGCATCCGCCGAGGCGGCTTTTTTGTTTTTCATCACATCAGAAGGAGATCCCCAATGGGTTCGACCGATACATCGGTGGCCGGAAAAGCGGCCAAATCTCTTCAAAACGAAACCTCATCAAACTCTTCGGCATTGTCTGGGTCGGTGGGTTTCGGCGGCGACAATAAACCGGATGACGTGCGCACGGTCTCGGACGCGCTTGTCGCCAATGGCAGGCTCGACATACCCAAGTCTGAGTTCAGTAACGAGATCGGATCGAAGATCATCACCGCGCAACAGGATATGGGCGATAACCTGAAGCCTGATGGCCTGGTTAAGCCGGGCGGTCCCACCGAAAACCGGTTTCGTAAGCTGTCGGATGATGGATTGATGAAACCGCCCGCACCATCGCCGCCACTTCCAGCGCCCACAGGGGGGCGTCCCGCCTCAGGAGACGCAGCTGTGAATGCTCAGGCCTCTGTTCGGGCAAAGAAACGAGCACTGGCCGATGCCAGATCCAAGACGCGCAAAAGTCTGAACGACCCGGACCGCACCCCCTTCCAAAAAGCGCAGAACGTGCGCCGGATCGAAAACGCCAAGCGCGAGGTGCAGGAGGCCCAACAGCGGGCCAACCGTCTTGCCGCCCGAAAACGAGACCGCGAACGAACTGAGCGCCTGAAACAGATGCAGCGAGATCAAAAAGAGATGGCCGATAAGAGCCAGGTTGCGAAGAAAACGATTGCGGATGCGTTGTCGTCAGCGATTGAGAATCTCACCACGGATCAAACACCAACATTGCCGCCCGTGAGTGATGAAGTGGTTGCGGCCAACAACCGCTCGGCGAAGTATCTCGCGTCCCGTCGTGACATGCATGAGTTCCCGCGCTGGGAGATCGAAGATATTGAGACCCAGGGTGCGCCGGCCATCGCAAAGACCGCCGACTTGATCAGGCAAACTCGAGAGATCGCGCCGGAGCAGGCGGAACGCCTCTACCAGCGAACCGTTGTGGGAATATCGCCGGAAAACCGGGTTCAATTGGCGGCTGCATTACAGCAACAAACCGAACCACGGGGGCTTGAGTATACATCACGCAATCGGAAAGAACGTCGAGAAACTGTTACTGATAGAGCTTCTCATACTCGCCGAAATCTTAAAGAAGGTTTTTTACGCACAGGCGCCACTGCGGCTGGGACCATCGGCCTCGAACTTTCGGCGCAGTACCTGAAACGCTTTCTCGACGGCAGCGGCAAGGAAATCACCGTATCGCGAGACCAGGCGCGGCAAGATTCTTTCGTCCTCGAAAGCGAGGTTGAGAATCGGCGGCGGTTTGAGGAGGATACGTTCCTTGGAAAGACCGATAACCCGGCTCTTAACGACAAGATCCGAACTCTTGAGGATGGCCAGTCTGTCGAACTGGATGATTATTGGAAAAGAGATCTGTCTTTCGGTGAGGTTGAACAAGAAAGTTACGGCGATGAGGTGGCGCGAGTCTTTGAACCAGATCGTCTTCTCGCGTTCGGTTCATTGCAATTCAGATCCGACGTCGATGCTACGGCTACAAGGCAAGGCAATATTATTCATATCGAAGGCACGGTAACCCACAGCGGAGATGATCGGTATGATTTTGAAAACAATGATGAGGCGTTCGGAGCCTATGAACTCCAGGAATCTGATCGCGGCACACCTTTTTGGGTGCGTCAAAACTGGCGACAAAAAGTTACGGGAACCGTCCGGATTCTAGGGGAGGAGGACGGCAAACTAGTTCTCGGCCAACCGCACTTTCAATGGAAAGACGTCGACTAAGTCGCCGTCCGGCGGGGCTATTGAAAAATAGCACAATAGCCCCGCTATTGCTTCGACACAATTTCGCTCAATGCCTGCCATAGACAGTATTACTGTTCTAACATCTCGCGATGAAGAGAAAGTAATGAAGCATCACATGGACCTTGGGGCCGCACTAAAGCGCATCACTTGGATGGCCTTAAAGGCCATTGGTGGGTTTTTCGCATTCTTGGCCATTGGTTTGTTTGGACTCCACATTTGGTCCAGCTTCTTGGTTCACCAAGTGAGCGTCCATTGCTTTGATTTCGCAGTGTATTTTAAGGGGCCAAAAAACGATAAGTATATCGAAGTGATCGCAAAAATCGTCGCCGATAGCGGGGAACCTTATGAGATTCGAAATCACGAGGTCTTTTCGACTGCCAAAGGAGTTGCCGTCGATCAAATTGACAAAGTCATTCAATATGCCGTCCGCCCTGAGTGGAACATAGATGCTCCGAAATTTAAGGATGCCGAAGAAGAGAGAATTGTAAGGATTTGGCAAACACGTGATCGCTCATCGATCAACCATGATGAGTATTGTCATTTCCTTGAGGCGGCGATTTCTCGAAACGGTATAGACGCTGAAGCAAGAAGGCAGAACCCTCGTGTATGGCCTCCACACAAATGGTACGTCCCGCCCGAATAACTCGGGTTGCTTGGAATTCAAACACGCTGAGCCAGTTTGTTTGCAATAGATACGTTATGCGACTTTAAGTAACAAAAGGGGAACAAACAAAGTAACTGTAAATAATTGCAAATATTGAATCGAGGGCGAAATCTGCACCGCCGAGGTGCTATGTATTCACCGAGCGTCGAGTACTTTGATTTGGCGGTGTGCGAAGAATAAGTTCACTATTCAATTTAAGAAGCCAATAATCCTCGCTAAGGCCAATCAGTGTTTCAAGTCTTCAGCCTATTGCTCTAGGAAATCAATCTCCAGCAATCGGAGTTTGGTGAGAATGCGTTCGATGTCCATATGCACTGCTCACGTTTTGACGCCCTCTGTGAGCATCTACGGGGGCCTTAATATTTGACTTGTATACTTTTGAAGCGATTGCAGCTTCAGTTTCCTGACACAAGGAAACTAGGAATCAAAGATCCAATTTGAATTTCAGTTTCTTGGACAGTTCAAGTAGAAGCAGCTGTTTTCCCACGTGCAACATTTCAGTCAATGGTAGGTGCATCTCAGTTCATCGCGTTATTCCGGAAGTCCAATTGAGACTGGTGACCTCGCTGATAATCTTGAAATGGATAAGGAACTACGGACCCACGAAATGGAGAATGGTGCATCATGCGAGAACTGACCTATTTCAATCCAATTTCGATAATTATCTTTTTCCTGACTGTGGTTTTTGTCGATATCAGCGCAGAGACCCGGAAAACTCGGCGCAACCTCATAGCCATCTCATTCGTGACTCTCGTTCTACATGCATACGAAGAGATAGATACAAGAATTCCTCTATTTGATTTCGCAAGCTCGGAGGATCAACGCCCGCTTATCATCGCAATCTTAGCCGCTATAGCACTATACAGTTTGGTGTACTTCAGCGGGTTACTTCTCCGAGACTACAAGATTGCTCAACACGCCTTGGCAGACGACGACTTGTACGAGATACGACGAAGGACCGAATTATCTAAAGCTAACGTTGAAACATCTGATGATAAATCTTCATTGCCGAAGATTGACAATGCAAAACTATTTGCAGCCTTGAAAAAAAGAAACACCTCGATCCCCTACGGGTCATTTTCTTCAGTTGTAGAAATTGGGTTCCCGCTTTGGCTTGGTTATTCGGCAGTCAGATTAAGCTCTCCGGAGCTAATCGTTTTCCTGGAACGAATCAAAACCTTAGTCTTTTGACTTCGAACAATAATCGTTTGACGCCGCAAAATAGCGAAATCTGAGAACACATCAGACTAGGTTCGAGTAAATAGAGTCTTAGCTGCGGATAGGGGCTTTGCGCCCCCATCCAGTCGCATGCTTCCAGTCTAGTGAGGCGTTTGCTTCAAGCGTGAGATTGCGACATCCACCTTTTTTAGTATCCGCCTCAATGGAGCACAGTCTGGATAAGAGCGCTTCAGTTGCTTACGCACCGATTTCAAAAGCTGCACCTTTCCATCAAACGTTTGCGCCTGACTTAAGTATGGATCTTCACTCTGCATTCCGCCGTAATAGACATGAATGAAGTTTACGTCTTCATACTGATCCTCGTTGTGTTCAACGAACAACCAACTCTCCAGTTCGCTCCTGAGACTGCTGAGTCTGGACCAAGTCATGCTTCCAATATCATCAGAATCCATGACGGCATTGATCGCTAGACCTAGCCTTTTGTGTGTCTCGAACGGCATAATCGCATTCGGTTTGCGGTCGTCTCTCTCCGAGCGCCAATGCATCGGAACAGTGTTCTTTGAGGCGTATCGATAGATCGTACCCTTGGCCCTTGCCCGTCTGACATCTTGAGGTGTCGTTGCTTTCGGGCTGACAAAAACTTCGTGGTTATCTACTGAATCTCCGATCCAATTCTCGTCTGTCACGGGGAGTGGGAGCGCATTAATTTTTGCCATCAACGCCGCAAAATCATAACCGGTTGAGGCATCTGTCGCTGCAAATAAGGGGGCTTGATGAGGGAAATACATGCCTGGCCAGCTGGACACCTCAAGATGCCAATTCCGGTGCTTCGCCCATGCAGAGCGGTCGTCATCGACCACAGGATCGAGATAGGGTTCATCGATCAAGATGAGCTGTCCGGATGACGGATCGATCCAGTCAGTTACATGATCCGACCGTGGTATCCTTTCACCAGCGCCCAGAGGAAATCCGTCAGATACCTTCGGAGGTTTGAGCCCGGTCCCATCCATGAATTGAATTGTCCTGACTGCTTTGCAGATAAGCCTTCGCGCCTCGTCCTGGCTAACTCTGACGCTATCGACAACTAAATGATCCTCAGCAACACATCTGAACCATTCGGCTCTCGGCGTTCTCCGTAACTCACTTTTGGAACAGACTTCCAAGAAGGGTTTCGAGAGTGTGGTTTGCAACGTTTCGCGGCCGTTGGTGCGCTGTTTTCGGTCCTCCCAATAAACGGTAAAGAACAACTGGTTTGGCATCCATGTTCCTCGGCCATTCTCTAGCCTCGAACGCGCATGTTTGTAGTTTTCAAAGGAAGCAATTCTAGACGCTTTGTCTAACGCCTTATGATGCGGAATTCCCTCCGCTTTCTTCATTTGCTTGGCAAGTCGCTTGATGCTGACAAGCGATGACGGTTTGACGTCTTTCGACAACATGATTGTTCTCCTAGCTCGAAAACATGCGTCGCCCGTCAACCGCATATCGAGCCCGAACAATATGTTGAGCATCGAATGTATCGGAGTAGTGCTGATAACAGCTTCGCAATGACGGACGGCATGCTCCTACCAAGAGCACAAAAATCCTAGTACTGAGAGCGAGTGGATATCAAGAACAATCAACCTACTTTCACTCGCTTCGTATGATCGGCTTGAAAGACTTCGAGTAAAATACCCTGGGAGGCGAAGAAGAAGCCACGCACTATGCCAGAGCCTCTCAATTCGTGGCGGGTAATTCGAACAAGACACCGTTCACTGGGTAAAGGGAGACGATCTCTATGCTTGTGCTTTGATCTAATGATGCCACTACGCTTGGCGTTGAGCCGTCGATGTTCAGGCTCTCCAGGATCAACAAGCTACCCTCTCCAAGTCGCAGCCTCTTGAAATACAGCCTTCCTTCGCCGTCTCTAGCGATAACCAATCTACCTTCCATTGAAGAGATTTGGACTTGTGAGCTTACCTCGCTGCCCGCAATGATGTATTGATCATCCAGTGCTATGGGTTCCGCACTTCGACCATCCACTCTAAAGAGTGACATGTTGTCTAAGAGGCGCTGATAAACGGAAGCGTCGGATACAACAATTACTTCATCGTCACTTTCATTGATACTGCCTCGTGCAGGATTAAATAGGGTGCCCACGATTTTTCGCGCACCAAGATTACTTGCAGGCGCTAGAACGGGCTGCATCAAACCATATGGATCAACAGTTTGAGCCGTGAGAATTGCAGTGTAAGGATGATCACTTGAGGTCATGAATCGGCGGGCAAGTAACGAATTACGATTCCCGGCAACAACAAGGTTGCGTTCCCTTACTCTGGCATAATTGCTTACGATAAGAAAATCCCCGACCGTAGCTACGGGCTCCAATGTTTGCGAATTGAGCTGCAAGACATCATGGTTAAATAGTTTGATGTCGGCTTCATTGGCAACCTGCCGAAGTTCTAGTTCGCCGTCTCCGACGCGGCCATCCGTCGTTGCAGCAGCTGTTATGCCCGTATCAACCAGCCTAATGTTCTTAAGAACTTCCTTCTGATCGGACGGCGAAGTAACGAAATTATCGTTAGTTGCGAAAGCATTGGGGTCACCTCGGAATACTCGATACTCCGTCATGATGTGGAAACACTGCCTCATAGACCATTTTATCTCTCTCCACAGGTTCCGGTGAATATCGATTGCGTCAGGCATTCCTTGTGAATGCCTATGATGAGAGTCTTGGACCTTTGCTACTCTTGACACATCGGATAGTAGCTTGTTAGCGAGGTCTCGGAAGGGCCGTCGATCGTATGGTACCCTTCCGGCATCATTTAGCTCCTTCATCTTCATACTCAAATCGCCCCAAACGCCGGAATCAATCTGCTCACCTTCACCACCGAGAAGATATCTCAGAGCGGTTTCGACGTAGACACGCAGACTCTCAATAAAGTTCCGAGCGTCCTCATCACTGTTATTGCTTTGCGCTCTCGCGAATAATCTTTCCAGGGGAACCCCGCCCTCGATCAGTATCTTTCCAGTTTGCTTCGCAATTGGGACAACTCTTCCATGGCAATCGGAGAAGGAGAGTTGTTCAACTAAGACCTTGAAGAACTCCGCCTCGTGCGTTGTTAAAATCACTTGTGCTTGGTCTTGTCCGCTTGAATTCGCCAACCTCTCTAGTTCGGCAGCCCACATGTGCTCATTTCGCGGATCGAATGTAGTTTGCGGATCATCGAGAACTATCAATGGAACAGGATTGTGGCCTAAGTTGGAAATTAACTCCTCGCGCAAGGCGAAAATGAAAGCCCAGAGAGTCGCACGCAACCAAGACGTGTTGGCCACCAATGTTGCGTCGATAACGTACGCCGGTGAAGCCGCGGCATCTTCTACGAAACCTCCCTGAATGTTGAGTTTGCTTTTCCGCACACTCTCGCGTTCGAGCTTTGTCGTTTCGTAACTGAGACGCTCATGAAGGTGAATTCGGCCCAAAATATCGTTTATCCGCTCCGAGAGATCGGCAACAGAATTCCCTGTTTCTGCATTGGTGAATTCGCCAAGTTGAGAGAGCGGCGAGATAGAGGTGACAATCGATTTCCTCAATTCTTGATGAGAGTTAATCTCCCACCACGCATCCGCCTTCTCCGAAGCGTTGTTTAATGAGCTCGCAGTTTCCTCGAAGGGACGTGCAGTCGTCAGCGCCTCATCCAACGATTTCAAGTGCCGGCCAATAATGGAGTCTGGCCAAGTAGTACTCTCGTCATCGCGTTGTGGCTCACCGATCGTCTTCGACCAAAACTCCCAGTATTCAGTCCTATTTCCAGTCCACCATTCAGCGACGTCAATTAACCAGCGCGCTCGTGCGACAGACTCTTTTACCTTAACTGAAGGATCTTCAGATTCTTCGAGCCGGTTAACTAGGCCACTGAACTCGAAAGACGGAAGATGTTCGCGCCCTTCATTGAGTGCCGTTTCAACTTCACGAGCGACTCCTGTAAGGACGTCGCGATAACGCTGTCCCTCTATGAATCTCTCTCTAATATCGCGCAACATGAGCGCTTTGACGTCTTCGCCCGGGAGGGTTTCACTTGCTTTGACAAGTTCTCCTCCTAATGCGTCTGACAGCTTTGTTCTCAGTTTATCACACGTATCTGACAAGCGCTGTCGAGCTAACTCTCCTTCACTTCGTAACGTGCTCAGTTCCTCTCTCAGTTCGATCTGAGCGTCCGTTCTTAATTCTGCCTCGCAAAGAGGACAAAGTAGTATGTCACCATCCATTCCGGAGTTCTCTGGCAACGACAGCCATTCTGCCGCGACTGCCTTTAGGCGGAGCTTATTGTCTTTGAGTTGTTTGCTATGCCACTTAAGCGCATCGTCCAATTCTATGGCGATATCCTCTAGAGTTTCGGCAACTGTAGATAGCTTATTGTTCTTTTTCGCATCGGATAGCGCACCAAGGGTATGGAAAATTCCTCCGGGAACTCGAGGCGTCCCCGTTATTTCCCCTTTAGCTTGTGCAAGCGCCGACTTTATTCTGTCTCGACCTTGCTGAGTGCTCGTATCAACACCCTCTCCGATCTCAGAAGAAACGATCTCTACTCTTTTTCCGGCTTCCTCATTCGCCGACTTCGCTCTTTCACGGAGTAACTTCGCCAGATTTTGTTGATTAATGTTCTCGAAAAGCGAGAGATCATATCCCGTTGCTTCGGTTTGATCTTTGGCTTTCTGTATCCAATTACTGAAATCGCGTTCGTAAGTATCGAGATTTTTCTTTTTTGCGTAGCCTAAGAATTTTCCATTTCCTCTTTTCAAAGCGGTTACTGCATTTGAAATGGCAGCCAGCTTATCCAGCCCAGTAAGTACTTGTATTGCATCATACAATGAGCCGCTTTTATCGCCGAAACCCAAGGAGTTGAGGCGATTAGGCATCAATACGCCGACGTCAATGAGTTGCTGGAATTTAGCTATCCGACGATCAACAATGTGGCACTCCGATGTGCCACCGAGTAGTCCTCCTGTCTTGACGCGTCTGTAAGCGCGCACCCGATTGCCTCTCGGGTTTCTAAATGTGAGTCGCACCCATACCAGAGCATCATCTAGCAAAGAGGCTGTTTCAATTGGGTAAGATGCTATCGGTGGCCAATCTCCAAGAACTTCGCCGGAACTACTGTAAACTGGTTTTCGTTCGCCATCGTCACGAACAATACCTGCGTGTTCGCGAATATAGTAACCGGTCAGCGCCCATATGATGGCACTGACAAGTGATGTCTTTCCGGACCCATTTTGACCTTCGAGACACCATGACTCACTCCCAAATACATGCTCAAACGTTGGACCATTGAAAGCATTTATTCCGCCGAAACCGTATGTTTCGATCTTGTCCAATCTCCACGTTTCATTTGGCAAAGCGGACGACGAAGAGGTTGTCCCGCTATCCCCAGGATCACCATCTCCTTGCCAGGCCCCTATGACACCCAGAAATATCTCGTCGTTTAGATCACTTAGTTGAGAATGGCTGAGCGAGAGAAGAAATTCGAGAACTCGACGTCCCGCTGTTTCCGATATTTCGATTTTACCTTCTTTGTGATCGCCAAAGCCTTGCCATTCCAATTTGGTGCCAGCTAGTAACGTTCTTACGGCTTCATCAAATGAAATCCGGTTGTTTGCCATGCCACAGGATCACCAATATCTATAGTTGTATAACCACTATGTATCCTAGGTATTATTGAAACAAGATTCGATATGAACATTCGATTTCGTCTGATCCCTAAAGATTAAGGCAAAGCCCACTAGGTTTTGAGGTTTCTCTGTTTTGAAGCTTTAACTGGAGTTGTGATCTTGAAAAGAGTCCAATCCGACGGCATTAGCGGGCGTAAGTTCTCAGCAAATAAGTCCATTTCTATGGGCCGGCGGTCTATTGAGTTGGCGAGAGGAGATGAAACGTTCAAAGCGAGAACGACACCCAAGCTGAGACTATTGCCGAGGCCACAGCTAATTATCGATGTCAAAGTCCCTTATTCCGGTTTTTTCTTTGATCTGGATACATTCGGCTCTTTTGTCGATATCTTGCCGCAGCGAGAGAGGCTTAAAGTAATTCCAGCGTCAGTGACCGCAAAGAACGGAAGTGCATCCTGTTCACTCGTTGCTTCCGTTGAGCCTTCGACCGTTCTGGCCACACGAAAGAAACTTCGTCGCGTAAATTTTGCCATTCTCAATTTCCCCGAGTTCTTCGGTGGGCATGACGTTGCCTTAGAGGACGACGATGGTGGCGTCTGCCGACTTGGGGCAACCGAGATTGTAACTGAGGATTGGCAAGCGAGTGTTACGTCACTGCCTAACCTCAAAGACCTGGTTCAATCATTGAAATTAGAAGGCGGGTACTCTGTTACCCATGTCGGCTCGGTTCACAGAGCTGATCTGCGGCTATTCACTGTTGAAGAAGTAAGTAACCTTCTTGAAGGACTACGACTCTACCTTTCTTTCGCGCGAGGCGCATTCTGCTCGCTCACATTGCAAGAAGGATTTGATCAGAACGGCGATAAAGCGTGGGAACAATGGGGATCAAATTCCGTAGCGCCTTGGGGTTACAATCCATCATGGTTCGATAGAATGAACGGCAGTTTGTTGGGAGAGATTTTTCCAGGCTTCTGGGCGATGCTCAATGATCCAGCCTGGGAGGATGCCATCCGAACTGCCCTATACTGGTATCTTCGTAGCAATAGTCCGGGCTCGGGACCGGGAATTGACGGTGGGTTGATACTGACGCAAGCAGCTTTGGAACGGCTATCATTCTCTCAGCTCAGTCGGACCCATTCTCCCGTTTCACGTCAAATCACAGCTGCGCTCGAGTCTATGAGTATTCCAACGAACATTCCGAGGAGTTGCCGAAGCTTGCGAACTCTCGCACGCAACCATCGTTGGCAAAATGGACCTCACGCCATATCCGAAGTTCGAAATGAGCTTGTGCACCCTCGCGACAAATATGGTCGTGAGATTTCTAGCGCTTACTATGAAGCGTGGAACCTCGGACAGAGATACATTGAGCTCATGCTGCTTCGATTGTTTGGGCATCGTGGACTTCATGCGAACCGATTAACTCAGCGGTGGCGCGGAGAGGTGGTTCGTGTGCCTTGGGCATAACTTCAGAAACGAATCAGAAAGTGTAGATTGGAGATCTCTGGGTGTTGAACATCGGAATAGATACGAACCAAGGCCTCGTATACGAGGGATCTGGAAATTATGGCCGGGCAGTGTGGCCAGCACCGAATATCACACCTGCTCGGTTCGTTTATGAGCTAGAAGGTTCTTTGAGCGGAGAACAGAATTCTGACACTCGCACTGCCGCAATTCGGTTCCGAGAAGACTTTTATGATCCCACAACGCGAATTCGCCGCGGGCGATTTTACACTGCCGGTGGGTCTCAACCTGTTCAATGGTTCGTACAGCCCCACCCTGCAATGCCATTTGAAATGGCGACAAAAAACCAGAAGGAACTGACCAAGACACTTGAGACGTATTTCGGAAATCCAGTCTGGTACAAGTACTTTCAAGGCAAACAACAACACCCGATTGTCCTACTGGGGATAGAGGATCGCTTCACCGTTTGGACTCTCGTAAATGTCGAGGCGATCTCTACCGGAGAAGACCTCGTAACGTTAAAGGCAAGAGAGAGCCTGGGCATCTTGCCCAGATTGGATTTCGAGCGCGTGCAATCTTCATCGAGGAAGAGTCTCAGTGATAGTTTGGACGCCTTTGTCGACGAAGCACGTCGCTCCGCGCCGGTCTCCGTAATTGACCGTGCCAGAGATGCTGCAAGCCAAGCACTAATCAGTTATTTCGACACTTCAGGAAGTGAAGCTAAAGATCTGGGGAGACTGACTGCTCGCCTCGAAAAGGAGGAAAAACGAGTGATTGCTGCGAGCGCTTGCAAAATAATCGCTCGATTGCATGCGCGCGCTAAGCCGGTCGAACAAGCGAAGCGGGACTTGCGCCCAATCAGGGAACAAGATGCCGAATTAGCCATACAGTGCGTCGGCACGCTACTGTGCGAGCTTGGATGGGCGGAATGGGCGTAACTTGCTGTTTAGTGGCGCAATTCAACATAATCCTTTTTTAAGGAACTGGTTAGTCGCCGTTGGGCGCACATTCCCCTTTATATTCAGACACATTCGATTAGTGTCGTAACCGGAGCCGCCACGCACGGCTCTGGGGATTGGAAACCCCTTCACTAGGCGGTCCTTTGGACCGGATAAACCTTGACCACTGCGGTCGGGGATCCTGTGACGTATGTCCAGGACCCCGGTCTAAAGGTCACAGGACCGTCCTAGTGCGGTTTTTCCAAATCCCCGATCACCAAGGTCAAAGACGCCAACTTCCAGCGGGCGCGCTGGGGGCTCTGGCCTCGCTGACATGGGGAGTTGTTATGGCACTTGAGGAATGTCCATCCTGTTTCAAACGAATATCGACTAAGGCCACGAGTTGCCCGAAATGCGGTGAGCCGTTATCGCCCGGCTGGGACAATCGAGTCGTCCGCCGTCGGTTGAAGAAGGCCGGGTGGAAGATGGTGAAAGTCCTTATCGTCGTGTTCGTCATTATTCCCGTTGGCATTGTCATGCTCGGCGACGACGATACGTCCTCCGATCATCGGCAAAGAACAAGCGTTACGGCGTCGATTGCGCCGCCGGCTTCGCGAACGACGTCCAACGAGGTGCGGCCACCGGGCGTGCGAGGTGAAAAGGCGCTCCGCGATATGACGATCGCATTCGTCGGTCAACCGAGTCGAAGCGAAATCCGAAAGTACCTGGACCTTGCACTCGATATGAATGGAGATCCCCTTGGTGAAGCGAGTTATCGCCGTGCCGGGAGCGTATTGGTTGTCATGCGCAGAGAGACAGGAGTCCCGGAAATGGCGATCCTACGATGTATGGTGAACGCTGACGTTGGAACATACGGAAATTTCGCGGAAATGGCCGCGCTTTGCGCAACTCTACTCGAAAACTAGACGGGGACGAGATTTTTTCGGCCGCTCTAAGTCATTGATTTAAGATTCAAAACAACTGTTTCTTGGCAAAAGCTGGGATCCCGAATCAAACAACATCTTGCGTGTAGCAGGCAATCACGCCTATATATGAAGCGTTATTACATCTCGTAGGCAACACGGAGGTCGCCCGAGACGAGGCGGAACTTAAGGTTCCGCTGATGTCGAGGCGGCCTTGCTTCTTCATCGGCGGGCAGCATTGATGAAGGAGTTAGAAGTTGGATACGAGAGCGACAAAAGAAGACCTCCCCGACAAAGCCCACAACAAGACGATGTACATCGATCGCGAGTTGATCGATGCGGTCGATTATTTGCCGATTGAACAATTGTGTGGCTATCGCCGCCACGCCCGGAGACACCCGAAGCGCCAACGGAGATTGATCGAGCGGAGTATCCGAGAGTTTGGCTTCGTCGTACCGATCATCGCCGATAGGGCGGGAAGCGTGATTGCCGGCCATCTACGACTGATCGCTGCCCACGCACTTGGGTATAAGCGCGTGCCCGTTATTCGGATCGATCACCTGACCGATGAACAGGTGCGTGCCCTTCGCCTCGCCGACAACCGCTTGGCAGAGCTAGGCGAATGGGACGACGAAATACTGGCTCATGAATTCCAAGGCCTGATTGATCTCGACTATGACGTGGAGATGACGGGGTTCCAGATGGCGGAGGTCGACCTCACGATCGGAGCTGCCTTCTCAGTAGAGGCTGAAGACAAGGCGGATGACCTGCCTGAGGTTGAATTGCGCACGGTATCGCAAATGGCTGATCGCTGGAAACTCGACGAACACTTGGTTATCTGCGGCGATGCGCGCTACAGCGTCTCGTACGAAGCGCTGCTGGGTGGGCGTCGTGCGCAAATGATGATCACCGACCCGCCCTACAACGTGAAAATCAATGGAAATGTCGGCGGTAAAGGCCGCATCAAACACGGTGAGTTCGTCATGGCGTCGGGTGAAATGTCGGACGCGGAGTTTGAGGATTTTTTGCGGGCATTCGTCAGCAATGCCGTTCGTTTCTCGGAGGCAGGATCGCTTCACTACTTGTTTATCGATTGGCGGCATTACCAAGTGTTGGCGCGGGTTTGCACCGATCTCTACGACACACAACTGAACATGTGCGTATGGGTGAAGTCGAACGGTGGGATGGGGTCACTCTATCGTTCGCGCCACGAACTGGTTCTCGTATTTCGAAACGGTCCCGATCCGCACATCAACAACGTCGAGCTCGGCCGCTACGGGCGCAATCGGACCAATGTCTGGGAATATCACGGTTGTTCCTCTGGAACGAGAGACCGCCGCGCTGATCTCAGTCTGCACCCGACGGTTAAGCCGGCAGAGATGATTGCCGACGCGATCAAGGATGCCTCCAAACGCGGTGGTGTAATTTTGGATCCCTTCTTGGGATCTGGCACCACGATTATCGCCTGCGAAATGACCGGTCGCGTCGGCGTCGGGCTTGAGCGCGATCCACGCTATGTCGACGTCGTCGTGCGTCGTTGGCAGGCGTACACGGGCGGCGAAGCTGTTCATGCCGAGACCAGCCTGACGTTCGCCCAAATGGAGGACATGCGGGCCGGAAAGTTACTACTGGCCGCTCCCGCGGATGAGGGGGTGTGAGATGGCCAAGAAGGATTACGAGGTCGGTTACGGCAAGCCGCCGAAGTCGGGCCGGTTCAAGCCAGGTCAGAGTGGCAATCCCAAGGGACGACCCAAAGGCGCAAAGAACCTCAAGACCGAGCTCGAGGAAGAACTCCTCGAGAAGGTTCCGATCAAGGAACATGGGAAAGTTCGCAAAGTCTCAAAACAGCGCGCGTTGCTTAAGGCTCAGATGGCCAAGGCCATGAAAGGAGATCCCCGCGCGGCAAACGTCATCATCAACATGGTTTACCGGCTCCTTGCCATCGATGCGACGGTCGATGAAGTCGAAGACCTGACCGAAGCGGACCACGCGATCCTCAAACACTTCGAGAAGAAGGTGCTGGCGAAAGCAGGAAAGGGAGGGAAGTAGCATGGAGAACTATCATGATGAAGTCTTGGCCATTGCACGGGAAGACTTCAAAGCGTTCCTCATCAAGACCTTCGAAATCCTCAATCCAGGACACACATTCAAAGATAATTGGCACATCGACGCAATCTGTCACCAGCTCGCGTTGTGTTATCTGGGGCGGACGAAACGCCTCATCATTACGTTGCCGCCTCGGCATTTGAAGTCACTTTGTTCGTCCATTGCATTCGTGGTGTGGCTCTTGGGGAAGCGTCCGAACGCTCAAATCATTTGCGCAAGTTACTCTGAAGATCTTGCGGTGAACTTTGCCAACCTGCGACGCAAGATCATGCAGACAGAGTGGTACAAGAAAGTCTTCAAGTCTGTGCGCATCAGCAAAACCAAAAACACAGAGACCGAGACCGTGGTTACCGCGGGCGGTCGTATCGTCTCCACCTCTGTCGGTGGGACACTCACGGGAAAAGGTGGCAACTTCGTTATCATCGACGACCCCATCAAGGCGGGTGACGCCATGTCGGAAGCCGAGCGAACGAAGGTCAACGAATGGTTCCGAAATACCGTTTACACGCGCCTGAACGATCCCAAAAACGACGTGATCATCATTGTTATGCAACGCATGCACATGGACGATTTGGTAGGGCATGTGATCGATCTCGATGACTGGACATTGTTGAATCTACCTGCGACGGCGCAAGAAGATCAGGACATCGAAATCGATGATGGCGTTTTCCATCATCGCAAGGAGGGCGACATCCTGCATCCCGCGCACTGCGATAAGGATGATCTTGAGAAACGACGTGAAATTCTCGGGAGCGCATGTTTCTCAGCACAATATTTGCAGAGCCCCGTGCCGCCCGGCGGCGCCATTTTCCGACAGGAGTGGTTCAGAGAATACAACTGTTCGCCCCGTGACGCAGACTTTCGGTCCGTATGGCAGAGCTGGGATACGGCAAGCCAAACCGGTGAGAGCAATAGCTACTCGGCATGTGTGACCTTCGGTGTCAAAGAGCATCTTCTCTGTGTACTCGATGTATGGCGTGGCCGATTAGAGTACCCCGATCTCAAGAAGAAAGTGATCGGACTGGCTGAAAAGTGGGAGCCGGAGAGGATCGTTATCGAGAAAGCCTCCACCGGACTCTCGCTGTTGCAGGATCTTTCCGGGACGACACCTCTCAATCTGATCCCGTTCCCTCCGAAGGGCGACAAAGTCACGCGGGCGGAGCAGGTCGCTGCGATGGTTGAGGCTGGGCGAATTTATCTGCCGGCCGATGCGCCATGGCTGGCCATGTTTCTCAAAGAATTGGTCGAATTTCCGTATGCGAAGAACGATGACATGGTCGACGCGTTTTGTCAGATGCTGTGGTACTTCGACCATCATCCACGCGAACCCGAGATCAATTTCTATACCATCGGCGGACGTCGCCGACTTGTTGACTACAGCCGGTAAAAACTCCACTCACGCAGTCGTAATTCGACTGGACTTCCGCTGCGAACAGAGCGGTACTTGGTCTTAGCGGAACGGACCATACCAACCTCCAATAACCGCCCGCCTGGGAAGTGTCACTGACCTCCCGGGCTCTGGGCGGTGACAGCGACCGCTAAGTGCGGACGCCTAAGCATGGAGGTAAAGATGACAACAAAGACGAAACCGAACCCGACGAAACTCGACACCATTCTAAAGAGCCTCGGCCGCAAAAACGGGGCGACACTTCCGACCCTTGAAAAGGCGACCGGCTGGCAGCCTCACAGTGTTCGGGCTGCTCTTACGGGGCTGCGCAAGAAAGGCCACGCCATCGAGCGATCGAAGGATGCGAAGGGCACGACGGTCTATCGGGTGGCTGAGGCGGTCCGCAAATGATCCGGCTAGCCGATCTGGACAATATGCCAACGGATCGGTTGCGTGCGGCCTGGGAAGAAGACCTGGGCTGCCCGCCGCCGGCACGGGCCAGCGATGCGTACATGCGAGCGGTGCTGGCCTATCGTATCCAAGAGCGGGCAGGTCCGAAGCTCTCTGCTGCGACCGTTCGCCACTTGGAGCGTCTGGCGAAGCCGGGCGCTCAGGTCGAGGCGATGCCGTTGCAGGCGCGACAGTTGAGTGTCGGGGCATCGCCGCTCCGCGAATGGAACGGCGAGACGCATGAGGTTCGTGTCCTAGAAAAAGGATTCGAATATCGGGCGCAGCGATACCGCAGCCTCTCTGCCATCGCGCGGGAGATCACGGGGACAAGGTGGTCAGGTCCCGCATTCTTCGGTCTCAAGGATCGAGGGAAATCCGATGCAGCGCGAACGTAAACACCTCAACTGCGCGATCTACACGCGGAAGTCATCGGAAGAGGGATTGGAGCAGGAGTTCAACTCCCTCGATGCCCAACGGGAAGCCTGTGAGGCCTTCATCCAGAGCCAACGTCACGAAGGCTGGAAAGCCGTGCCGACTCACTACGACGATGGTGGGTTCTCCGGCGGTACGATGGAGCGACCAGGTCTTCAGAAGCTTATTGCTGACATTGAAGCCGGCAAGGTTCACGTCGTCGTCGTTTACAAGGTCGACCGTCTGACGCGGGCGCTTGCCGACTTCGCGAAGATTGTCGAGCTCTTCGATGCCAAGAGCGTGTCGTTCGTCTCCGTCACCCAGCAATTCAATACGACGACGTCGATGGGGCGGCTGACCCTGAACGTACTGCTGTCCTTCGCGCAGTTTGAACGTGAAGTCACCGGCGAGCGCATTCGCGATAAGATCGCGGCATCGAAGAAGAAAGGCATGTGGATGGGTGGCTACCCGCCGCTGGGCTACGACGCCCGAGAGCGGAGACTTGTCGAGAAAGAACGAGAAGCGGAGACCGTCCGGCATATCTTCTCGCGGTACGTCGCCCTCGGATCGGTTCGGGCATTGAAAGCCGATCTCGATCGTGCCGGGATTGTGAGCAAGGTCCGTACAAGCAAGGCCGGCAATGTCTCTGGCGGGAAATCGCTATCGCGGGGTGCGCTCTACAAGATGCTGTCGAACCGCATCTACATCGGCGAGATCGTTCATAAAGATAAATCGTACCCGGGCGAACACGACGCCATCGTCGATGCTGAGCTTTGGGAACGTGTGCAGTCATTGCTACACGACAACGCCGTCGACCGACGTGCCGGTGCCAATGCGAAGGAGCCGAGTTTGCTGACGGGACTCATCTTCGATGAGTTTGGAAATCCGCTGACGCCGAGCCACGCCAACAAGAAGGGCGTGCGGTACAGATATTATGTGCGTAACGGAAACGACGAAGGGTCGGCTACCCGATTGCCAGCGCGCGAGATCGAGAACGTTGTCCTGACACGATTAAGGGGATTGTTAGACGACCCCATATCGATCTTCGAATTGATATCGGAAGGTGGGCACAGTGTTGTCGAACACCAATCGGTTATTGAACGCGCGTCGGACGTTTCCCGAGTTTTAGACGGCGACGAGAATAGTGAGACAAAGGAGATCGTCGAAAAGCTGGTCCGTTCCGTTGAAGTGAAACGTGATCGGATCCACGTCACTTGCAACACGGATGCTTTGAGCGAGATCCTGGGAGTTGAGCAGCCGGAAAAACTCGACAGCAGCTTCGTACTCGATTGTCCTTATACGCTGAAGCGTCGCGGCAATCAGGCAAAGTTGATCTTAGATAATGCAATAGAGACGTCTTCCGCCGAACCGGATTTCGCTCTTATTCGAGCAGTGGCGAGGGCACACGTTTGGAACAAGAAACTGATGGAGGGTGAGCTCAATTCGGCACGGGAAATTGCCCGAACCGAAGAGGTGACCCCTAGATACATATACAAGCTCTTGCCGCTCGCGCATCTCGCGCCGGACATCGTCACCTCGATCTGCGAGGGTCGGCAACCCAAAGACCTAACGCTTGATGCTCTGGTCTACGCAGATATCCCCGTAGCTTGGGAAGATCAGAGGCGGAAGTTCGGTTTTCGGGCGGCGTAGAGAAGACCACCTTTGGCCAGAAGTGACCTTATGGTGACCTCGAAAAACCCAAACAGAGAAAACCCGCAAACATCGCACCAATTCGGGCGATTTCTTCTCTCTTCATGCGGAGATACGCGCGGGGATATCCGCTAACCCATTAGAATGTCGGGGGAAGTTCGAAAGCCCTATGCGGACCGGCGGTGCGCAGGGGACTGAATGGCGGAGCGGAGGGGATTCGAACTTTCGGTTCGCCGGAATTTCTAACCTTTTGAAAGTACGGCATGATTTCGGGCGTGTCTGTGAAAATCTGCGATCAGAGAACATTGCGCCCAAATTGGACACATCTACGTGCTAAACGAACCGGAGAGCCAATGGTTGAAACACTGTTATTTGCCATATGGCATTAAATTGACTATATATGGACAAATAGTAGGAGTGTTGAGATGGCAAATTTTATAGCAGTAGACACTCAGCCACATGAGTTTGTGCCGGAACCTATAACGGACGAAGAAGGTGCCGCTATGTTTAGAGCTGCACTTAATCTGTTTGAGCGATGGGGTGTTTCAGATCAACAAGCAGCAACTCTGCTCGACCTGACTCTCCGTACTTATCGGCGCTGGAAAGCGGGAGGGACTGGGCGTTTAAGCAGAGATTGCAAAGCAAGATTGTCTAACCTCATGGGTATTCATAAGGCCCTTCGTTATGCCTTTAGGGAACCTGAGCGGGCATACACTTGGATCAAGGCCAGCAATGAAGTTTTTGAAGGCCGCTCTGCATTGGACATCATGCTTGGTGGAGAATTGACAGACATCATGCGTGTACGCCGTTATCTAGATGCCGAGCGTGGTGCTTGGTGATTGACGAATGGCGCCGCCGGTTAGCCGAGTAGAGTGGGATCGCGCGGTAAGGATCATTAGGTCTATTTACCCGCCCATAGATCTTTTCGAAGACATTGCCGATCCGGAAGACTGGCCGTTGCTTATATCGGCGGAGCAGAAAACGAATCCGCGTCTCATGGAGACAATCGGAAACATCGATCTCGTACCTCCGGAACGGAGAGTAGGCGGTCAGGGTGCCAGTTATCTGATGGCGCCGTTCACGCACGTCAGTAAAGATCGTTCAAGCCGTTTCAGTGATGGATCTTTCGGTGTCTTGTATGCCGGAGAGAAATTTGAAGTTGCGCTGCTTGAGACGATCTTCCAACACGAACGGTTTATGGCCCGAACAGATCAAGCACCCGGCTGGACGTCACAGTTTCGAGAAATCGTTATGAATATCGCTGGCGATCTGAGTGATTTGCGATCTGGAGATGATCGGTATTTGGAAGTGCTCGATCCCACCTCATATGACGCCGGTCAGGCACTCGGCGCGCAGCTCAGAGCGGCCGGATCCGACGGGTTCGTCTATCCGAGTGTTCGGTGTCCAGGAGGTGAGTGCGCCGGCTTATTGTACCCGGACATAGCACGCCATCCTCGGCAGGGTCGGCACTTGGATTACCATTGGGACGGCGAATGCGTCGACTTGTATCGCGACCACAGTAATGGGCAAGTTGTTCGGATAGTCTGAGGTTCTGGCCCTAAAGGGCTCAATTCCGGAGGCTATTTGCATCAATCTAGGCAGATAAACCGCCGAAGCGAACCGTGTCTCTGGCCTGTAGAGACTATCCTCCGAATTCGGGCGAGAATCTCTTCGCAATCAGTCTCTCCGGTTCGTTTAAAGACAAATGCCCACCACCAAGCCCGCAGAACCTCGGTAAACGTACCGAGAGTTCGAATCTTCTGCAAAATACATTTAATATCAATGACTTAATGGCGGAGAGGGAGGGATTCGAACCCTCGGTACGCTTGCGCGCACAACGGTTTTCGAGACCGCCCCGTTCGACCACTCCGGCACCTCTCCGCAGGCGTGGAAACGGGCTGGGCCCGTCGTCGGGAGCGCGGAACATAGCCAATCCGTATCCTGGCGGCAAGGCGCGATGCTGCGATTTTATGGCGATACGGTACTTTATATAAGAGCGGTTTCTGTCATGCGCGCGACAGCCCACAACCCGGACCCAGGACGTGCCGAAAATTTGCCCGAATTTCCGCCGTTTCGTTGATTGACAACGGCTCCGGTGTGGGTATATTGCCGCCCTTCCGAGTGAGGCCGTGGGCGAAACCGCCCGGCGGCCCTTTCGATGTCTGGATTTTAGAGGCGATGATGTTCGCAGTAGTTAAAACCGGTGGCAAACAATACCGGGTTGCCAAAGACGACATGGTCGTCGTTGAGAAAGTGGCCGGCGAAGTCGGCGACGTCGTGGAATTGAGCGACGTGCTGATGCTGGGCGAAGACGGCAAGGCGCCGACCGTGGGTGCACCCACCGTCGACAAAGCCGCGGTGTTCGCCGAAGTGGTCGAGCAAGGCCGCGATGACAAGGTGATCGTGTTCAAGAAACAGCGTCGCCAGAACCATCGCCGCAAGAAAGGCCACCGCCAGGAGCACACGGTGCTGAAGGTTGTCGAGATCAGCCCGACCGGCACCAAGCCGAAGAAGGCGGCGGCGAAGAAGGCACCGGCCAAGAAAGCTGACGCGGCACCGGCTGAGGCCAAAGAGGCTCCGGCAAAGGACAAAGCCGAAGCGAAAACCGAAACTGAAGCCAAGGCACCGGCGAAAAAACCGGCGGCCAAGAAGGCGGCGCCGAAGAAAGAGGCTGCGGAGAAGAAGCCCGCTGCCAAGAAAGCGCCGGCCAAGAAGGCTGACGACGCGAAAGACGCAGAGGAGTAATCCAGCATGGCACACAAGAAAGCAGGCGGTAGCTCCCGCAACGGCCGCGACTCCGAAGGTCGGCGTCTCGGCGTGAAGAAATTCGGCGGCGAAGCTGTCATTCCCGGCAACATCATCGTTCGCCAGCGCGGCACGAAATGGCATCCGGGTGCGGGCGTCGGCATCGGCCGCGATCACACGATTTTTGCGACCGTCGAGGGCGCAGTGCAGTTCGACCGTAAGTCGGGCGGGAAAACGTTTGTTTCGGTGGTGCCGCCGACGAACTGAACCTCGCTGACCAGCGCATTGGTTTCGCGGGGGAATGGCTTGCCATTCCCCCGTTTTTCATTTTTGGGGGTAGGGGCCCAGTCCGGTGAAGTTTTTGGACGAGGCGAAGATCTTTCTAAAGAGCGGCGACGGCGGCAACGGTGCCGTCAGTTTTCGGCGCGAGAAGTACGTCGAGTTCGGCGGCCCTGATGGCGGCGACGGCGGCCGTGGCGGCGATGTCGTGTTCGAATGCACGCCCGATCTCAATACCCTGATCGATTTTCGCTACAAGCAGCACTTCAAGGCCCAGCGCGGCACCGACGGCATGGGCAAGAACCGAAGCGGGCCCGCGGGCAAACCGATGGTGATCGAAGTGCCGCCGGGAACGCAAATCCTCGACGAGGACAAGGAATACATCCTCGCCGATTTCACGGATGCCGGGGAGCGGTTGGTGTTCCTCAAGGGTGGAAACGGCGGGTTCGGCAACGCGCACTTCAAATCGTCCACCAACCAAGCGCCGCGTCACGCCAATCCGGGCTTGGAGGGCGAGGAGCGCTGGGTCTGGTTGCGGCTGAAACTGATCGCCGATGCGGGATTGGTCGGGCTGCCCAACGCCGGGAAGTCCACGTTCCTCGCTGCCTGTTCCCGGGCGCACCCGAAGATCGCGGATTATCCGTTCACGACCTTGCACCCGAACCTTGGGGTGGTGTCGGTGGAGCACAGGACCTTCGTGCTGGCGGATATTCCGGGACTGATCGAAGGCGCCAGCGAAGGCGCGGGTCTCGGCACGCGCTTCTTGGGTCATGTCGAGCGTTGTCCGGTCCTGTTGCACCTGGTGGACGGCACCCAGGAAGACGTGGCGGCGGCCTATGAGACAATCCGCGGCGAACTGGACGCTTACGGCGGTGGTCTGTCCGAGAAGACCGAGATTTTGGCCCTGAACAAGATCGACGCGCTGGATGATGACACGGTCGCGGAACGCAAAGCCGAGCTCGAAGCCGTCGCCGGAAAACCCGTGCACGCCATTTCCGCCGTCGCGGGGACCGGCGTGCGCGACGTTACCTTCGCGCTCGAGAAGGTCATTCTCCAGGACCGGCAGCGCCGCGAGGACGCGGGCAAGGAGCCGGAGCCTTTTCAGCCATGACCGCTGTGCTGAAAAATGCGAAACGCATCGTCGTGAAGATCGGCTCGGCCCTGTTGGTCGACCCGGAAACGGGCGAAGTGCATCGCCGCTGGCTCGAGACGTTGGGCCGCGATCTCGCCGATTTGCGCGCCGACGGCAAGGAAATCGCCGTGGTGTCGTCTGGCGCGATCGCCGTCGGCCGCCGCTATCTCGGATTGGACAAAGGAAAACTGCCGCTTCCGGCGCAGCAGGCCTCGGCGGCGACCGGGATGCTCCGGCTGGCGCACGCCTATCAGGAAGTTCTCGGGGCGCACGACATGACCGTTGCGCAGGTCTTGTTGACCTTGGACGATTCCGAGGACCGCCGCCGGTACCTGAACGCGCGCAATACGGTGACCGAATTACTGCGGCTGGGGGCGGTGCCGTTGATCAACGAGAATGACACGGTGGCCACCGACGAAATCCGTTTCGGCGACAACGACCGCTTGGCGGCGCGGGTCGCGGCGATGATCTCCGCCGATTTGTTGATCATTCTGTCGGATATCGACGGCCTCTATTCCGCCAATCCGCAAATCGACCCCGATGCGGCCTTTATTCCGGAGGTGCGGGGACAGATCTCCGCCGAGATCGAGGCCGGGGCGGGTGAGAATCTCTCCGGCGACAGCCGCGGCGGCATGGTCACCAAGGTTGCGGCGGCAAAGATCGCACTCGGCGCCGGGACGACGTCCGTGATTACACTCGGCAAGGTCGAGCACCCGCTTCGGCGGCTCATGGACGGGGCGCGGCACACGGTGTTTCTGCCCGACCGCACGCCGCGTACCGCGCGCAAGGAATGGATCGCGGGCTCGCTGAAACCCACCGGGCGCTTGGTTGTCGACGACGGCGCGCTGGGCGCGTTGAAATCGGGCAAAAGCCTTTTGCCGGCTGGTGTCCGCGCGGTCGAAGGCGCGTTCGAGCGCGGCGACGCGGTGGCGGTCGTCGACGGCAGCGGTGCGGAAATCGCCCGCGGATTGGTTGCGTACGCCGCCGCCGATGCCCACGTGATTGCCGGGCACAAGACCGGTGAAATCGAAGCGCTGCTCGGCTATCGTGGCCGGGACGAAATGATCCACCGGGACGATCTGGTGTTGTTGTGATCCGAGGATAAGACCATGGACGGTGAAACGAACATCCCCGCCCTGATGCAGGGCATCGGCGAAAACGCAAAACAAGCCGTGACGGCGCTGGCGTTGGCGTCGCGCGAAACCAAGAACCAAGCGCTGCGCGAAATGGCGGCAAGCCTCCGCCGCCGGTCGAACGAGATCATCTCGGAAAATGCCAAGGACATGGACGCGGGCGAGGCCAAGGGCCTGTCGGGCGCCATGCTCGACCGCTTGAAACTGGACGACAGCCGCATCGAAGGTGTCGCCGCCGGGCTCGAAGCCATCGCCGAGTTGCCCGATCCGGTCGGCGCCATCGACGACCAGTGGGACCGGCCCAACGGTTTGCATATTCAGCGCGTCCGGGTGCCGCTCGGCGTGATCGGCGTGATCTACGAAAGCCGCCCCAACGTCACCGCCGATGCGGGCGGCCTGTGCCTCAAAGCGGGCAACGCCGCGATCCTGCGCGGCGGATCGGAGAGTTTTCATTCCAGCAGGGCGATCATGCAGAGCCTGACCGAGGGCTTGGTTGCAGCCGGCCTGCCGGAACACGCGATCCAGTTGGTGCCGACCACCGACCGCGCCGCCGTCGGCGAATTGCTGACCATGACCGATTATGTCGATGTGATCGTGCCGCGCGGCGGGAAATCGTTGATCCAGCGGGTCTCGGACGAGAGCAAAGTGCCCCTGTTCAAGCATCTGGAGGGCCTGTGCCACACCTATGTGCACGAGGCCGCCGATCCCGCCATGGCCAAGGACATCGTGGTCAACGCCAAGATGCGCCGCACCGGCATTTGCGGGTCGATGGAGAATCTGTTGGTCGACAAATCCATCGCGCCGACCATGCTGACGCAGCTGGTCGACGGGTTGGTCGAGGCGGGGTGCGAAGTGCGCGGCGACGCGGCGTCCCAGGCGCTGGATGACCGGATCGTGCCGGCAACCGACGCGGACTGGGACACCGAATACCTGGACAGCATCGTTTCGGTGGCGCAGGTCGACGGCGTCGATCAGGCGGTGGATTTCATCCGCACGCACGGGTCCGAACACACGGACGCCATCGTCACCGGCGACGCGGCCGTCGCCGAGACCTTCGTCAACGCCTGCGACAGCGCCATCGTGATGATCAACGCCTCGACCCAATTTGCCGACGGCGGCGAATTTGGCATGGGCGCGGAAATCGGGATTTCGACCGGCAAGCTGCACGCCCGCGGCCCGGTCGGCGTCGAACAGCTGACATCCATGAAGTACATCGTCCGCGGCACCGGCCAGACCCGGCCCTGACCGCGACGTACATATATATAAGGAGGAGAATCCATGACCCAGACCTGGACCGTTTATCTCAGCGGCGAAATCCACACCGACTGGCGCGAGCGTATCGCCGCCGGGATCGAGGCCGCGGGCTTGCCGATCGACCTGGTCTCGCCGGTGACCGTGCACGAAGACTCGGACGACTGCGGTGTCGCGATCTTCGGGGCGGAGGCCGACAAGTTCTGGCACGACCGAAAGGGCGCGCAGCTGAACGCGATCCGCACGCAAACCCTGTTGAAGAACGCCGACATCGCCGTCATCCGCTTCGGCGAGAAGTACAAGCAATGGAACGCAGCCTTCGATGCGGGCTATGCCGCGGCGCTGGATATTCCCTACATCACGCTGCATCCGGCGGAACACGACCATGCCCTGAAGGAAGTGGACGGATCGGCCAACGCCGTCGCCCGCGAACCGGAGCAAGTGGTTCAGGCGCTTGCGTATGTGATCCATGGCGCCATGCCGCAGGTCCGCGCCGACGCGGCGGAGTAAGCCCGGCGCCGTCATTCCGGTGCAGGCCGGAATCCAATCGATACATGTTCTGGACCCCGGCCGCCGCCGGGGTGACAATAGGGTTATCTTGATCATGTCTCGCGAGCGTTCCCGTTAATGCCAAACCGTCTCCGCATCGGCCTGTTGGGCGGGTCTTTCAATCCCGCCCATGTCGGCCATCTGCACATCAGCGCCGAGGCCTTGCGGCTGCTCCGGCTGGACACGGTGTGGTGGATGGTGTCGCCGCAAAACCCGTTGAAGCCGACCGAGGGGATGGCCGAATTGGACCGCCGGGTCGCGGCGGCGCGCGAGGTGGCAACGGCGGACCCCCGGATATTCGTCACCGACATCGAACGGCAACTCGGCACCACCTATACGGCGGACACTCTGAGCAAGCTGGTGCGCGGGTCGCCGCAGGATCAGTTCGTCTGGCTGATGGGGGCCGATAACCTGCTGCAGCTGCATCGGTGGCACCATTGGACACAGATATTTCATACGGTGCCTGTTGCAGTATTTGGTCGCCCCGGGTACTCTCATAGGGCTACATCTTGTGTAGCAGCCCGACGTTTCGCTCGGGACCGGTGGCCCCAAGCAGCGGCGAAGCGTCTGGCGGATGCGGCGGTGCCGGCGTGGGTGTTGCTTCGAATTCGCGAACATCCTGAATCGGCGACCCGTATCCGGGCGCAATGCGGTTTTTGAGCCGAGGAGGCTTTTTTATCGCCGGGCGCTTAAACTACGTCGTGTCCGGGCCTATATCTCCCGGGCATGGAGAGCAACCGTTGGAAAGGACCGTAACCATACCAGGCACAGCAAAGCTTCCGCCGTTCGGGGACGAAATCCGGGCACTGGTGGAAACCTCTCTCGATGACGACAAGGCTGAGGACATTGTGGTCATTGATCTCGCCGGCAAGACCGAAATCGCCGATTTCATGGTCATTGCTTCTGGGCAATCCAGCCGACAGGTCGGCGCCATGGCCCACCATCTCTGCGAAAAACTGAAGGCGCAAGGCGTCAAGGACGTGACCGTTGAAGGGGCGGCCCAATCCGATTGGGTGCTGATCGACGCGGGCGACGTTCTGGTGCACTTGTTCCGGCCCGAGGTGCGTGAGTTCTATGCGCTTGAAAAGCTCTGGTCGGCGCCGGAAGTCGTTACGGGCGCGCCAGCGCCTACGGACGCGGGCGTGAGCGCCCACGCCTGAGGAATCCCGGCACACCTGTGCCGGACGCGAGCGCGGCGGATCGACCGTCGCCGGGACTGTGACGGTGGGGTGACCCACCGCTGGGAGTGGGCAACGTGACGTTGACCCTGATCGCCGTCGGGCGCGCCAAACGCGGCCCGGAATTGGACCTTTTCACCCATTACGCGGGGCGGTTGCGCCCCTCTCTCGAACTTGTCGAAGTCGAAGAACGAAAGCGGCTGTGCGGCGCCGAGTTGATGGCAAGGGAAGCCGACCTGATATCCGCGAAGATTCCCGCGGGTGCGTGGATCGTGGCCCTGGACGAGCGGGGCAAGGCCATGAAAAGTCGGGATTTCGCCAATTTCCTGCAGGACCGGATGGACACGGGTGTCCGTGATCTAGCGTTCATTATCGGCGGTACGGACGGTCTGGATCCGGCACTGCGCGCACGGGCCGATACGGTTCTGTGCTTCGGGCCGCAGACCTGGCCGCATATGCTGGTACGCGGCATGCTGGCCGAACAGCTCTATCGTGCGCAATCGATCCTGGCGGGGCATCCGTATCATCGCGACTGAAAGCGCCGAATCCCTTGAAATCCAGGCGTTAAGACCTTTTATCGGCAGGGCGTGGATGGTACTGTCCGCGCCGTTTTTGAATTATGCCGTTCGGAGATATCCATGAGCCAGATGACCCTCGAAAAAGCCCGTGAAATTGTTGCCGTCGCCCTCGCGAAGGGTCACGAAATGGGCCTGAAACCGCTGACCGTTGCCGTTCTCGACGCGGCCGGAAACCTCAAAGCGCTGGAGCGCGAGGACGGCGCGTCGAACATGCGCCCGGAAATCGCCATGGGTAAGGCGCACGGGGCAATTTGCCTCGGTATCGGCTCGCGGGCCATTTTCGAACGCGCGAAACAGGAGCCGTTCTTCATCCAGGCCATGAACTCGCTGGCCGGCGGCTCGCTGGTGCCGGTGCCGGGCGGTGTCCTGATCAAAGACGGCGACGGCGCGATTGTCGGTGCCTGTGGGATCACGGGCGATACCTCGGGCAACGACGAAGAAGCGGCGGTGCACGCGATCGAAGCCGCCGGGTTTGTCGCCGACGCCGGTTGACGGAGCGTCGCCAATTTCGCACCGAGCGCCTATACTAGCCAGCATGGTGAGGAGACACCGATGACCGAGTTGACGCCGAAACCGGTGGTTCTTTGTATCCTCGACGGATGGGGCGAGCGCGGACCCGCCGCGGACAACGCGGTGGCACTGGCGGAAACGCCGGTATGGGACCGGTTAATGACCGATTATCCGCGTTCCCGCCTCGATGCGTCGGCGCAGGAAGTCGGTCTTCCCGTCGGTCAGATGGGCAACTCCGAAGTTGGGCATATGAACCTGGGGGCCGGCCGCATCGTCATGCAGGATCTGCCGAAGATCGATGCTGCGGTCGCGGACGGCTCACTGACCGACGTGCCGGAGTTGTCGAATTTTGTCAAAAGCCTGAAAGCCAGCGGCGGCGTCTGTCATCTAATGGGTTTGCTGTCGCCGGGTGGCGTGCACTCCCACCAGGGCCACATGGTCGCGCTGGCTAAAATCCTGTCAAACGCCGGTGTCCCGGTTCGCGTGCACGGGTTTCTGGATGGCCGCGACATGCCGCCCAAAAGCGCCGGCGATGACGTGGCTGCGTTTGAGAAAGACATCGCGGCGATCGACGATTGCCACATTTCCACCATTGTCGGGCGCTACTTTGCGATGGACCGAGACAACCGGTGGGACCGCGTGCAAAGAGCGTACGACCTCATGATGGACGGCGACGGCAACCGCTTCGAGGCGGCGGTGGACGCGATCACGGCTGCTTACGGTGCGGAGACGACGGACGAGTTCGTTGAGCCGGCGGCGATCGCCGGATATTCGGGCATGCAGGATGGCGACGGCGTTCTGATGGCCAACTTCCGCGCCGACCGGGCGCGGGAAATCCTGGCGGCGCTTTGTGATCCGTCATTCGATGCGTTCGACCGGCGGCGAACGGTCTCTTTTGCGGCACAATTGGGCATGGTCGAGTATTCCTCGGCACACGCCCGCTACATGGAGGCGATTTTTCCGCCCAGCCAATTGTCGGACATTCTTGGCCAAGTGGTGTCCGACGCCGGCAAGACACAACTGCGGATCGCCGAGACCGAGAAATACGCCCACGTGACGTTTTTCCTGAACGGGGGCCGCGAAGACGTGTTTCCGGGCGAAGAGAGGATCTTGGTGCCGTCGCCGAAGGTCGCGACCTATGACCTGCAACCGGAAATGTCGGCGCCGGAAGTGACCGGTCATTTGGTTGAGGCGATCACAGGCGGCCGTTTCGATCTGATCGTCGTCAACTACGCCAATGGCGACATGGTGGGACACACCGGGGACCTAGGCGCCGCGATCAAAGCTGCCGAAGCTGTCGATCAGGCGCTCGGACGGCTCGATGCGGCAGTACGCGACGCCGGCGGGGTGATGCTGGTGACCGCGGACCACGGTAACTGCGAACAGATGACCGATCCCGACAACGGCGGTCCGCACACGCAACATACTCTTAACCCGGTGCCGTTTATCATGGTGAATGCGCCGGATTACGTGGCGGGCTTGGCTGAGGGGCGCCTCGCCGACGTAGCGCCGACTATTTTGCGGCTGATGGACCTGCCGCAACCGGGCGACATGACCGGGCATAGCTTGATTGAGGAGAGCACCGCTGAGACGGCTGCGGCTGAGTAATCCGTTTATGATCGCCGTGGCCTTGATGGCCGCGGTCCAGGTGTCGATTCCGGCCGCCGTCGATGCACAATCCGGCACGACCGCGGAAAGCAGTCTGAAGGACGTCGAGCGGCAACTCGATGAGGAGCGGAAATCCGCCGCGACCGCCCGGACGAGGGCGGAAATCATGTCCCGCGAAATCAACAAGTTGCAGCAAGACATGGTGAGTACGGCGCGGGCTGTGCAGCAACACGAAGAACAGATGAGCGCCGTCCGAACGCGCCTGACTGCGCTGGAGCGCCTCCGTGACGCGAAAAACGATGATTTGCGCGACGGTCGGGCACAATTCGGCCGGGTGTTGTCGGCGATGCAGCGGATCGCGCAGTTTCCGCCCGAGGCCCTAATTGCGCAGCCGCAGGAGCCCGCCGACACGGTTCGAACGGCGATTTTGCTTCGCGCTGCCGTGACCGAAATCGACAAGCAGGCGTCGACGCTTCGAGACGAATTGAATTTCATCACCCGGGCCAAGACCGAAATTGTTGAGCGTGAGAAGATGCTGGCGGAGACATCCGCATTGTTGGATCGAGAGCGCCGCCGCTTGGGCGCGCTGATGTCGCGCAAGAAGGTCCTGAAACGCAGGGCCGACAATGAAGCTGTCGCCGCCGAGAAACGGGTCGCTGCGCTGGCGGCGAAAGCCAAGTCATTGCAGGAGTTGATGCGTGGCCTCGCCGAGGAAAAGGAACGCGCCGAGAAGGCCAAACCGGTCCAAGCCGCGGCCGCGACGGTGCGACGGGCAATTCCGCCGATCAGCGAGGCCCGCGGCCGTTTGGTTTTGCCTGCGGTTGGCCGGGTGAACGGCCGTTACGGAGAAAAAACCGAGTCCGGGCTTTCCCGGAAGGGTATCACCATGAAAACGCCCAAAGGCGCGCAGATCGTCGCCACGTATGACGGCGATGTCGTCTATGCAGGACAGTTCCGCGGCTACGGGCTTCTATTGATCATCGAACACGGCGAGGGATATCATACCTTGCTTGCCGGGATGTCCCGGATTGACGCCGAGCAGGGTCAGCGCGTGCTGGCCGGGGAGCCCGTTGGCGTCATGGAAGAAGATGCCGCGCCCGTCCTTTATGTCGAGTTTCGGCGGGACGGGCAGCCCATCAATCCATTGCCATGGCTGGCCGCACGTAAAAAGGATGAGATAAACGGATGACCCAACGCTTTTTTGCCTCGCTGAGCGCCGCGCTGTTCGCGGTGACGATTGTACTCGCCGCCCCGCACGCCCACGCGGTTGACGCGACCAAAAACGATGAAGAAACCTATCGTCTCTTGGCATTGTTTGGAGACGTCTTCGAGCGGGTGCGGGCCGAATATGTCGAGCCGCCCAGCGAAAAAGAGATGATCGAAGCCGCCATCACCGGAATGCTCGCGGCGTTGGATCCGCACTCCAGCTTTTTGAACGCCGACCGCTTCCAAGATATGCAGGTGAATACACGCGGTGAGTTCGGCGGATTGGGCATTCAGGTCACCATGGAAGGCGGGTACGTGAAAGTGATCTCGCCGATCGACGATACGCCGGCGTTCCGCGCCGGCATCGAGGCGGGCGATGTCATCACCCATCTCGATGGCGAGACGGTCCAAGGACTGACTCTACAAGAGGCAGTCGATCGCATGCGCGGTAAGGTCGGCAGTGACATTCGGCTGACGGTGGTCCGCGAAGGCCGCGAGCCGTTCGATGTGGCCATCACCCGTGCGGTCATCAAGATCACGTCGGTCCGGTCGCGGGCCGAGGGCAATGTCGGTTATGTTCGAATTACCTCATTCAACGAACAGACCGAAAGCGGCCTGAAACGCGCCGTCGAGGGATTGCGCGATGACCTCGGTGATGATTTCCAAGGCCTTGTCTTGGATTTGCGGAACAATCCCGGTGGCTTGCTTGATCAAGCCGTGGCAGTGTCCGATGCGTTCTTGGACCAGGGCGAAATCGTTTCGACCCGCTCGCGCAAGGCCGAAGATACCCAGCGCTTCAATGCCCGCGAGGGAGATTTGGTCGATGGTTTGCCGGTTGTGGTGCTGATAAACGGTGGATCGGCGTCGGCATCCGAAATTGTCGCAGGCGCATTGCAGGATCATCGCCGCGCCGTGGTGCTCGGCACCAAATCCTTCGGCAAGGGCTCGGTGCAGACGATCATGCCGCTTTCGGGCAACGGCGCCATGCGTTTGACGACGGCGCGCTACTACACGCCTTCAGGCCGGTCGATCCAAGCCAAGGGCGTGGATCCGGACATCGAAGTGAAACAGGCCCGGATCGAGGAAATCGCTGGCAACGGCCGTGAGCGGTCGGAGGCGGATCTTCGTGGCGCTCTGGATTCGGACGGCAATACAACGCCGGAAGAAGGTGAAGCGGCGGCCGAAGGTGCGGATGACGCCGCGCCGGTGGACTATCAACTCTCTCGGGCGCTCGATTTGATCCGTGGGATCGCGATCATGTCGCCGCGTGCATCGGCTCAGTAATTGGGGCAATTGCCGCAAGGTGTTTGAAGGTCGACGGCTCGCGCCTCGCGCGGGCCGTTGCCGTCTCAGGAGGTCTTGGTGAAGTTACCGAAGCTCTTCGGGCGCAAGAAGGACGATGACGACGACTTCGAGGATGATTTTGATCCCGAAGACTTCGATGTCGAAGATCTGGACGACCACCTTGATGATGCGACTTCTGGCGATGAAGACCCCGCAGCAGATGAACAGCCGTCTGGACTGAACGACACCAGCGACCTGGAAGACGTCGAAGAACTCATGGTCGGCGGCGGTGATGATGTCGACGCAGACGATGACCCATTCGACGACCACGATGATGATTTCGATGACGACGATTTCGATGACGACGACTTCGACGATGAAGACGAAGATGACGAAGGCGGCGGGCGCGTTGTCTTGTTCGCGGTCATCGGCGCTGTTGTATTGCTGTTGGGGGCGGTCGGCGGGGCCGGCTGGTGGTTCTTTTCCGGTGACGAGAGTGCGCCTGCACCCGTTGTTGAACCGGCATTGGAGAACACGCCCGACCGGGTGCAAATGGCCATGCCGGCCGCGCCCGGCTCGCTCAATGCCAATGCGGACGGCGGCCTCAATGCCCTGAGCCCGGATGCCGCGGTCTCGCCCGACAATGTCGTGGAAGCCTTGCCGGCGGCGGAACCTCCGCCGGAGAGCTTCACCCAAGATGCGATCGCACCTTCCGAGGATGCGCCCGCCGCCCAGGCGCCACTGAACTCACTTAACAACCTTAACTCCTTGAACGAGGCGAACGCTGGCGGCGGTGGTGGTGGCTTGGTGATGGCCGCAGTCAATCCCGCCGCGCTCGCTGCGATCCCAGATCTGCCGACCGCCAACGACCAGAGCCAAGCCCTGGCGAACGCACCGATCAGCGGGCTGCTACAAGAGATCGACGGTATTGGCGACGTCCCGCGGGTGGGCAGTAATGGGATCGGATCGTGGCAAGCGTATGCTCGGCCGGTTCCTCCCGATATTCAGGCCCCCAGGGTGGCCCTGTTGTTCGAGGGGGTGGGTCTCAGTCGAAACGGCTCACTCGGCGTCATCAATAAGTTGCCGCCCGAGATCAGTCTGGCGCTCAGCCCGTATGGCCGCGACCTCGATGATTGGGTGTTTCGCGCACGGCTTGCCGGCCACGAAGTGTTCATGTCGTTGCCCATGGAGAGCGAGGATTTCCCGCTTGAGGACGCCGGGCCATTGGCCCTCGATACGCGGGTGCAGGTTGCCGAGAATCAGCGTCGGCTCGACACCGTGATGGCCAGCGCCAGCGGCTATGTCGGTATGGTCACGTTCATGGGCTCGCGCTTCACGAAAGCAGAGGGCCAGCTTCGACAAATTCTCGCCAGCATCGGGGAGCGGGGGTTGATGTTCGTGCTTGGCGGGTCGCGGTCGCGAAATGATGCGAGCATTCTGGCCGAAGAAATGGGGCTGGTGCGGGCGACGAGTGAGTTTTACATCGATTCGACGCCGAGTATCCAAAACGTCCGCGAATCCCTTGACCGGCTTGAGAGCATCGCGCGCGACAACGGCTTCGCGATTGGCATGGCGCGCCCCTATCCCGTGACGATCAAGAGCGTCATGGATTGGATCGCGACCCTCGAAGAAAAAGGCATCGCTTTGGTTCCTCTCTCGTCGGTCGCAATCGTTCCCAGCAGCGGCGGCTGAGCGCCTCACATGTCATCGAATTCACCGCCCGATGGCTATCGGCCGTGCGTCGGCGCGTTGGTCCTCAATCGACAGGGTGAGGTTTTCATCGGTCGGCGTGCAGGATTGCCCGCCGATGACCCTTACTGCTGGCAATGCCCGCAGGGTGGCCTTGATCCGTCTGAGACGCCGGAAGAGGGCGCCCGCCGCGAGCTTTTCGAGGAAACGGGTATCCGCTCTGTGACGCTTCTTGGCCAAACCGACCGCTGGCTTAGTTACGATTTTCCGCCGGAAATCCTCGGCCGCCGGTTCAAGTCCTACCGCGGGCAGGCACAGTTGTGGTTCGCATACGCATTTCACGGCGACCATAGCGAGATCGACTTGAACGGAGATGAAAATCCG
Source organism: Rhodospirillales bacterium (assembly GCA_965601835.1). Taxonomy (GTDB): domain Bacteria; phylum Pseudomonadota; class Alphaproteobacteria; order Rhodospirillales; family Casp-alpha2; genus UBA4479. The sequence goes on along the minus strand of OZ271842.1, from coordinate 1,367,371 downwards.
GAATTCAGCGCATGGAAATGGGTGTCGATGCTCGACTTGCCGGGCATGATTGTTCCCTTTAAACGGGCCGTCTACGACGATATGGTGAGCGCGCTTTTGCCTATCGCCGTCCGGCATGGGCGTCAGGGAGACTGAATTCCGTGATCATGTACTTGCAGCTCATCGGCGGCTTCGTCGTATTGCTTGTTGCCGCCGAGGCCATGGTTCGCGGTGCCGTCATCCTGGCAGAAAAAATGGGAATCTCGCCGCTTGTGATCGGCATGACCGTAGTCGCCTTCGGCACATCGGCGCCGGAATTGGTGGTAAGCCTCAACGCGGCACTGGCTGGTGCGCCCGGGCTTGCGGTCGGAAACATCGTCGGATCGAACATCGCCAATGTTTGGCTAATCCTCGGCGCCGCGTGCATCGTGATGCCGATCTTGGCCAAACCCGATGCGCTCATGCGCGATGTCTTGATGCTGGCCGGCGGATCGGTTCTTTTTGTGATCCTGGCCATGCAAGGCACCTTGGGCCTTATCGCGGGGATCATTCTTCTCGTCGTATTCCTCGCGTTTATTCTGACGTCTTATATGCGGAGTTCGACCGATCCCGAGCTGCAAAAAGAGACCTTGGAAGAGCTCGAAGATCTTGAGAAGGGTATCCCCAAGAACACCCCCATCGCGATCCTCGCAACGTTGATCGGGATTGTCGGTCTTGCATGGGGTGCGGATCTGCTGGTCGACGGCGGATCCGCCATCGCCCGGTCGTTCGGCGTTTCCGAAGAAGTGATCGGGCTGACGTTATTTGCGTTTGGTACCTCGTTGCCTGAACTCGCCGCATCGGTCGTCGCCGCTTATCGCGGGCATCCCGATGTTGCGATCGGTAACGTGGTGGGCTCCAATGTCTTCAACATGATGCTGGTCGGTGGGGCGGTCGCCGTTGCCGTCGGCCTGCCAGTGCCCGAGCAGGTTATCCGTTTCGATCTCTGGGTGATGTTGATCGCGACGGTCATGTTGTTGCCGATTCTGGTCGGCAAAATGAAGCTCAATCGCGCGTATGCCGGCTTGTTCTTGATCCTGTACTTCGCCTATGTCGGGGCACAAGCGTACGGTGTCGACAAGCTGCTCGACGCCATTTAAGGCGTGGCATTGCGAAACGCCCTGGTGACTGGCGGCGCCAAGCGCATTGGCAAGGCTATTTGTGAAACCCTGGCGTCGGATGGCTGGTCCGTTGCCGTGCACTACAACGGATCCGAGGCCGACGCGGCGGCGGTCGCGGACACGGTAATCGCAGCCGGTGGCAACGCCGTGACGGTGCAGGCCGACCTCACCGACGAAGCATCGGTAAGAGCCATGGCGGCGGCTGCGCGCCAAGGGTTGAACGGTCTGAATGCCGTCGTCAACAATGCGTCGGTCTTCTTGGCCGACGATGAAAAGACGGAGGACCGCGACGTTTGGGATCGGCACATGGAGGCCCACGTTCGCGCACCTTTTGTTTTGACGCAATGCCTCGCGCAGGATTTGCCGCCTGGCAGCGACGGCGCGGTCGTGAATGTCATCGATCAACGGGTCATCAATCCGACGAAGCACCTCGTCAGCTACTCACTCAGCAAGATGGCGCTTTGGGATCAAACGCAGATACTGGCCCGCGCCTTGGCGCCCGCTGTCAGGGTCAATGCCGTCGGACCCGGGCCAGTGCTGCCAGGGCCCCGGCAATCACAGGCAGATTTCGATCTGCAAGCGTCTCAGACACCGCTTGGGCGATCCGTGGAGCCCATGGACATTGCGGCGGCGGTGTCGTATCTGCTCGATGCCCGGTCGGTTACGGGGCAGCTGATCGCCGTCGATGCGGGCCAACATATGAATTGGGCGTTTGAAACGCCCGAAACGGCGCCGCGCGAATAGCGCGGCGGGAAAGGACCAGAAAAATGACCATCGACGCCCGCGAAGTTCTTGAACCCGTCAAGATCGCAGATGCCCGGCAGCGTATCCGCCATGTCTTCGTGCGGGATTTGATCGTCGACGCATTGGTCGGCATTCACGATCACGAGAAGGACAGCCCGCAGCGTATCCGCTTCAATCTCGATCTGGCGGTGCGCGAGAGCGATGCCGGCCTGGGGGACGATATCGCCAATGTTGTGTGCTATGAGAAATTGGTCTCCGGCGTTGCTGAGATCATAGAGGCCGGGCACGTGGGATTGGTTGAAACGCTGGCTGAGCGTGTCGCCGAGATGTGTCTTTGTGATGTACGTGTGCGCTCCGCTCGCGTCAGAGTAGAGAAGCTGGATATATTCGATGACGCTGCCAGTGTCGGCGTAGAGATAGAGCGCTTTAACGAAACAGTATAAAAAGCGTAATTGTTTGCGATTACTCGTTTCAGGCCGATGCGGCCACGAAGTTTACTTCGCTGTTTTTGCACATCTGGCGCCATATTACCGCGACATTTCAATTGCATTGCATGCTCGGTGACTCGACCAGGTATTCGGGTTGAAACCCGCTCTGAGCAAGGGTTTGGGCGCGTGCCTATTTTATAGGCAAAGTGACTAACCCCCCTGTTTCCCTATGAGTTTTTTGTGACAGACGTTTTTTTCAACACGGTTATCCACAGGTTTCGTGGATAGGTTCAGCGTCAATCTTAATCTTGGTGCATCGATGCGTCCGCCGTTGACGCAAGGCCACAGGCAGGCGATTTTCTGAAAATGACCGACCGACCGCGCATGGATACCGTTCCGCAGACCGAGACTCCGGTGCGCGGTGCGGATGCCATCAAAGCAACGGTTCCGTCGTTACCGACATCTCCGGGCGTCTATCGGATGCTGAATGCCGATGGCGATGTGCTTTATGTCGGTAAGGCGAAGAACATCCGCAAACGGGTCACCAGCTATACCCAACCACAGCGCCAAAGTATCCGTATCCAGCGGATGATCGCCCAGACCGTGGGGCTCGAAGTCGTCAAGACGGAGACCGAAGCGGAAGCGCTGCTTCTGGAGTCGGACCTCATCAAGAGATATGCACCGCGCTACAACATCCTGCTGCGCGACGACAAATCGTTCCCGATGATCTTGTTGACCGACGACCATGCGTATCCGCAAGTTCTGAAGCATCGGGGCGCGAAGAGCCGTAAAGGCGAGTACTTTGGACCGTTCGCCTCGGTTTGGGCAGTCAACGACACGTTGGGCCTGTTGCAGCGCGCGTTCTTGCTCAGAACATGTTCTGACAGCGTGTTCGCCAACCGCACGCGCCCTTGTCTCCTGTATCAGATCAAACGGTGCAGTGGCCCCTGCGTGGACCGGATTTCCGAAGCGGATTATGGCGCGTTGGTGGCCGAAGCGCGATCGTTCCTGACCGGCGACAGTCAGCGCATTCAAAAACGTCTTGCCGACCGTATGCAAAAGGCGTCAGACGATTTGGAGTTCGAATTGGCTGCGCAATACAGGGACCGCATTCGCGCCTTGACGCGGGTTCAGTCGCGCCACGAAGGCGCCACGACACCGTTCGACGAGGCAGACGTGGTGGCTGTGAACCAGGCGGGCGGACAATCGTGCGTGCAGGTGTTCTTCTTTCGGTCGGGTCGGAACTACGGCAACAGGGCCTATTTCCCGGCGCACGCTAAAGACGCGACACCGGAAGACGTATTGGAGGCTTTTGTCGGGCAGTTTTACGCACGGACGCAGCCCGCACGCCTGATCCTGACCTCGCATCGCCTGCCGAATAAGGAACTTGTCGAAGAGGCGCTCAGGGTCCGCGCCGGGCGAAAAATTGTGGTCAGTAAACCTGGCCGCGGCGACCGACGCCGGGCCGTCGATCACGCCATGATCAATGCCCGTGATGCCCTGGCACGGCGGATGTCGGAAAGCGCGTCGCAACGGCGATTGCTGGAAGGCTTGGCGGGTGCCCTGGCGCTCGACGGCACCCCGGAACGGATCGAGGTCTACGACAACTCCCACGTTCAAGGCGCAAACGCCGTTGGCGCGATGATCGTCGTCGGGCCAGATGGGTTCATGAAGAACGCTTATCGGAAGTTCAACATCAAGCGGGCGGGCGCCGGCGGAGCGTCCGCAGGCGATGACTACGACATGATGCGTGAGGTCCTGGAACGCCGTTTTACCCGCGCGCAGCGAGAAGACCCGGACCGCACAAAGGGGCAATGGCCCGATCTGGTGCTGGTCGATGGCGGCAAGGGGCAGTTGTCCGCGGCCCTGGACGTTTTTGCGGAACTCGGCCTGGACGATGTGCAGATGGCGTCCATCGCCAAGGGGCCGGAGCGGAATGCCGGTCGGGAGAAGATTTTCCTGCCCGGCCGGCGCGAGCCGATTCAACTTCGCGATCGGGATCCGGTATTGTACTTCTTGCAGCGAATACGCGACGAAGCGCACCGCTTTGCCATTGGAACGCATCGGGCCAAGCGGGGAAAAACAATCCAGAAATCCATCTTGGACGATGTGCCGGGTATCGGCGCGAAGCGGAAGCGGGCGCTCTTGCACCACTTTGGGGCCGCCAAAGCAATCGCCGACGCCGGGGTCAAGGACCTCGAGGCAGTGGATGGTATCAGCCGGGCGACCGCGCAGAAGATCTATGACTGGTTCCATCCGGAGTCCTGAAACATGCAGTTTATGGTCATCGAGACATTTCTGCACGGGCCAGAGCCGGTGTATGCGCGACTGCGCGACAAGGGGCGATTGATGCCGGACGGTCTCACGTACGTATCGAGTTGGGTCAGCCGAGACCGCAAAACGTGCTATCAGATTGTTGAGTGCGGGGAGCCAAAACTGCTGGAACAATGGATGGAAAGCTGGCGCGATTTGGTCGATTTTCAGGTGGTCGAGATTGTTTCAAGCGCTGAAGCGGCGCGTGAACATGATTTGTGACGCCGACGCTGTTTCTTAACGCAGCCGAACCTGTTACAACCCATCGCAGGTAAGCAACCTGCCGCCCGGGCGGCAACGGACCCGACGAAATGTTAACGAAGATACCGAATATTCTGACCATCGGCAGGATCGCCGTCATCCCTGTGATGATCGCGGTGCTGATCTTCATGGAGGCGCCCGCTGCCAATTGGATTGCCTTTGCGCTCTACACGGCAGCGTGCATTACGGATTTCTTCGACGGCTATCTGGCCCGGGTCTTGGATCAACAATCGGCATTCGGTCGTTTCCTCGATCCGATCGCGGATAAACTCTTGGTTGCGTCCGTCCTGTTGGTGCTGGTCGGGATCGATCGCATCGGCGGGCTGACGGTCTTGCCTGCCGCGGTCATCCTGTGCCGGGAGATCCTGGTGTCCGGTCTGCGCGAATTTCTCGCAGGGGTGCGCGTTTCGGTGCCGGTGACGAACATGGCGAAATGGAAAACCACGATCCAAATGCTGGCGTTGGGTTTTCTCTTGGTCGGCCCGGCGGGTCCGCACTTTGGGCCGCTGTCGACGACCGAAATCGGCGTGATCGGACTTTGGGGGGCGGCGCTCCTGACGCTGATAACCGGCGCCGACTATCTGATTGCCGGCATGCGCCAAATTGCCCGCATAGAAGGTGAAGAAGATCGCAAAAAAGCGCAATCCAGCGCAACGTCGCCGCGACCCGAGGCAACAAAGGATATCCCTGGAACCGGTTGATTTTTTGGCCTGCGAGTACGATATCTGACGGAACCAAAGTGCTTTTTGTGCGCCTAAACGAGGACGTCCGGTTATGAAGATATTCGGTCTCGCCGGCTGGAGTGGCAGCGGTAAGACGACCCTGGTCAAGCAGGTGATTCCGTCATTGATCGCGCGCGGCCTGTCGGTTTCCACGATCAAGCACACCCACCACAATTTTGACATCGACAAACCGGGTAAGGATTCGTACGAGCATCGCGTCGCGGGGGCCCATGAGGTTGTCATCACTGGCGCGGCGCGATGGGCTTTATTGCATGAAAACCGAGGCGAGCCCGAACCGTCGATCGAAGATATGCTGGATCGTATGGCGGATGTCGATTTGGTGCTGATTGAAGGGTTCAAGTCCTATCCCCATCCGAAGATGGAGGTATACCGCCCAGAGGTCGGTAAGCCGTTGCTGTGCGCAGAGGACGACTCCATTGTTGCGGTGGCGACGACCACGGGTCTCGAAGTTCAAATCCCACAACTGCCGCTCAACGACATCGAGTCGGTCACCGACTTCATCGTCGATTTCTGCGACTTCGCGGTGGAACGCCGGAATGGCGCAGCTTAAAGACGATTGCTTCGCGTTCGGCGGAGCTCTAATGCCTTTTCACGACGCGATCCGGGATCTGAGCCAAAGGATCGACACCGTCGTCGGCACAGAAACGGTGCCGATTGCCACCGCCGTTGGCCGTGTCCTTGCCGAAGATATTGTCTCCGATCGAAATGTGCCGCCGCACGACAACAGCGCGGTCGACGGATATGCCGTGTTCTATGACGATATCGCCGGAGAAGTTGAAACGCGATTGCCGGTGACGGGACGGGTCGCGGCCGGTCATCCGCTTGGACGGGACGCACGCCGGGGCGAAGCGGTCCGGATTTTTACAGGCGCGCCGATGCCTGACGGCATGGATACCGTCTTCATGGAGGAAGACTGCACTCCGGACGGTGACGATGTGATTCTACCGGCCGGCCTGAAACAGGGTGCGAACCGACGGTTTGCGGGCGAGGATGTGAAACACGGCGACGTCATCGTCCGTGCCGGGGCGCGGCTGCGCCCGCAAGAAGCCGGTCTTGCTGCGTCCGTTGGGCGCGATGCGCTCATGGTACACAAGCGATTGCGGGCGGCGGTCTTTTCGACCGGGGACGAAGTGCGCGATCCGGGCGGTGAGGCACCAGACGGCTGCATCTACGACGCAAACCGGTTTACCGTGATGTCGCTGTTATCGAACTTGGATGTCGATGTGACAGATCTCGGTATTCTGCCGGACGATCAAACAGCAATCGCCGATGCGTTGGGTGCGGCGGCTGTCGATCACGACGTGTTGCTGACGTCGGGGGGCGTCTCCGCCGGCGAGGAAGACCACGTCAAAGCAGCAGTTGAAGCCCTTGGCAGTTTGCATTTCTGGCGCCTCGCCATCAAACCGGGGCGGCCCATCGCATTGGGACAGATCGGAGATGCGGCTTTTGTCGGATTGCCGGGAAACCCCGTGGCCGCCATGGTCACGTTCTTGATGATCGGACAACCCGTGGTTCGCCGGCTCGCCGGCGAGCGGGATTACCGCCCGGCGCGTTTCAACGTGCCGACGGACTTCGACTACAAGAAAAAGACCGGGCGACGCGAGTGGGTGCGGGTTCGCTACGAGATGGATGATCACGGTGTGCCGGTGCTCCGAAAGCACCATTCAAGCGGTGCAGGGATACTGACATCGTTGGTCGATGCCGATGGTCTGGCTGAAATCGGCGAGGACGTCGAGAGATTGGCAGCGGGCTCGCCGGTTGCCTATATCCCGTTTAACGGCCTGTTGGAGGCTTAAGACGTATGTTGAAGGTTCTTTATTTCGCCTGGGTGCGCGAGCGCACCGGCATCGCCAACGAAGATCTCGCGATCCCGGAAGGCGTCTCGACCGTTGGCGACCTAGTGGGCTGGCTGCGGACCCGCGGTGACGGATATGCCGAGGCTTTTGCCGACGGGGGGCTGGTTCGTGCCGCGGTCAACCAGGACCACGCCGATATGAACCAGCCTCTTGCAGACGGCGATGAAGTTGCGTTTTTCCCGCCGGTGACGGGCGGCTGAGGGAGGCAAGTATGATCCGCGTGCAACAAGAGGATTTCGACGTCGGCCGTGAGCTCGCGGCGATGACGGCAGGAAATCACGGGATCGGCGGATTGTGTTCATTCGTCGGCTTGGTGCGCGAGATGGCAGGCGACGCCAATATCGGCGCCATGACGTTGGAGCATTACCCCGGCATGACCGAAAAGGCGTTGGAGCAAATCGAAGCCGAAGCCATCGACCGTTGGCCACTGGAAGCGACACTGATCATCCACCGTTACGGAACGTTGAATCCAGGCGATCAGATCGTGCTCGTCGCGGCCGCCTCGGCCCACCGCGAGGCCTCGTTCGAGGCGTGCCATTTTCTGATCGATTTCCTGAAGACCAGGGCGCCGTTCTGGAAGCTCGAAGATACGCCGGACGGCCCGAAATGGGTCGACGCCCGGGCGAGTGACGACGCCGCGGCGGCGCGCTGGGTGCAGGCAGCAAACGAAAGTTGACCCTTCATGCCCGGCCGTGACGACGATGTTGAAGACGACGACCGGCGTATCCAACCGACCAAGGCCTACGACAACCGGGATTTCATTCACAGCCGCGACGGGCGCGCGCTTCGGCTGCTTGCCGAGTACCAAGAACCCGAAGCCCGTTTCGAACAGTACAACATTGCCGACACGATCGTTTTCTTCGGGTCCGCGCGGGCGGTGAGTGCGGAAGAGGCGGCGGAGCGGCTGGAGGCGGCGAAAGAGAACAACGTAAACATCGCGGCGGCGGAGCGCGATGTGTCTATGTCGTTATACTACGAGGCGGCGCGGGAATTGGCGCATCGGTTGACGGATTGGTCGAAAACGCTGGAAGGGACGAAGCGGCGCTTCGTTATCTGCACGGGTGGCGGTCCCGGTATTATGGAAGCGGCCAATCGCGGCGCATCCGAGGCTGCGGGCGTGAATATTGGCCTTAACATCTCGCTCCCCATGGAACAGCATCACAATCCGTACATCACCAGGGAACTGAATTTTCAGTTCCATTATTTCTTTATGCGGAAATTCTGGTTCACGTATCTCGCCAAAGCGATGGTGGTGTTCCCCGGCGGCTTCGGCACGATGGATGAGTTGTTCGAGAATCTGACCTTGGTCCAGACGGGAAAGCTCACCAAACGCATTCCCATCGTCTTGTTCGGTAGTGCGTTCTGGCGCGACGTTTTGAACTTGGACACGTTGGTGGAGAGCGGCACCATCTCGGCGGAGGACTTGGATTTGGTTTTCGCGACGGACAGCGTCGATGATGCCTTTGCGTACTTGACCGAAGAGCTGACGGCGCATGCATTGGGTGCGCCCGGGGCGAACCTCTAAGGCGTCGCATCCAGGATACTGGAACCGGTCGGTATTTGAACATTCCCCGCAGCGTGCGCTAGGGTGTTATCATAACAATTTACCATCAGAGGTATCTTCAATCTTGCCGTACGAATTCGGCATTTTGGAGTCAGGGATAAGATCGCAACAGGGGATGATGTCCACATGCCGAAATCCAAAATGGACCATGAAGTTCGGGGCCGCGTTCACCCACTCGTCCCGGAAGTTCACAATCAATTTCTGACAGGTCGGATCAGCCGTCGCGAGTTTCTCCGCACGGCGACATTGCTTGGGGTGTCCGCGTCGGCCGCGTATGCCATGTCCGGAGCGGTCGGGATCGGCAATGCGGCGGCTCAGACGCCGAAGGCCGGCGGAACGCTGCGGGTGTCCATGGCGGTGCAGGAAATGACGGACCCGGCGTTGTTCGACTGGACCGAGAAATCGAATGTCGCCCGGCACATTTGCGAGTACCTCACGATCACCGGCGCCGACAACGTGACCCGGCCGTATTTGGCCGAGAGTTGGTCGGCGTCCGACGACTTGAAGACCTGGACATTCAATCTGCGCAAAGGGGTAACGTGGCATAACGGGGACCCCTTTACCGCTGATGATGTGGTGTTCAACTTCACCCGCTGGTTGGACCCCGCAACCGGATCGTCGAACATTGGGTTGTTCGCGGCGATGACCAGTGGCGACGGCGACAAAAAATCGATGTCGCCGGGTGCCGTCGAAAAAGTCGATGACCATACCGTGCGCTTGAACCTCAATGCGCCGGTTCTGACGATCCCTGAGAACCTGTATAACTATCCGACTATGATCGTGCATCGTGGGTTCGAGGGAAATCTCTCGAAAGCGCCGATGGGAACCGGTCCATTCACGCTGGCGGATTATGCGGTGCAGGAAAAAGCCATCCTACGGCGGGCTGGCCAGCCTTATTGGGGCGGCGACGTCTATTTGGACGAAATTCACTATTACGATCATGGTGCGGGTTCGGCGGCGCAATTGGCGGCGGTCGCGTCCGGCCAGGCCGACATGAATTTCGACTTCGATATGGCGTCACTGGAGTTGGCGGCGAGTTTGCCCAACACGACGATCTATGAGGCAGACACTGCGCAAACCGCCTGTCTCCGCATGCAGGTTACGCAGAAGCCGTTCGATGATCCGCGCGTGCGCAAAGCCGTGGTCATGGCGGCCGATAACTCTGTCTATCCCGAATTGGTGTTCCGCGGCCGCGGCAACGTCGGCGAGAACCATCACGTCGCGCAGATTCATCCTGAATATTTTGAGTTGCCGAAGATGCAACGGGATGTCGACGGAGCGCGCAAATTGCTGGCGGAAGCCGGGTACGCCAACGGGATCGATCTCAGCATCGATGTCGGGAACACCAATGGTCCCTGGCAACAGCAGTGCTGCGAGATTCTGAAAGAGCAACTGGCGCCCGCCGGGGTGCGTCTCACGCTGAACCTTATGCCGGCGGCTAAGTATTGGGAAATCTGGGATAAAACGCCGTTCGGTCTCACGGCATGGACTCACCGGCCTCTCGGCACCATGGTGCTCAGCCTCGGCTACCGCTCCGGCGTCCCTTGGAACGAGACCAAATACGCAAATCCGGCGTTTGATGCCGCTTTGACCGAAGCCGAAAGCCAAGTCGATGTCGCTGCCCGGCGCGAGAAAATGCAGGCCGTGCAGAAAATCCTGCAAGACGATGCGGTGATGGTGCAGCCGGTCTGGCAGCCGAAATTCTTCTTGGCGCACAACAAGGTCAAGGGGCTTGCGGCGCATCCGACCCAGTACCACCAGTTCAACAAGGTTTGGATCGACGCATAAGCGGCACGTTGACCTATTTCATACCTAGCCCGCTGAACGACACATGCTGATCCTCATCGGCAAACGGTTGGTATCCATGGCCCTGATTATGGTCGTGGTGTCGTTCATCCTGTTCCTGTTGTTCGAGACGGACAAACTGGCCGTCGCCGGAAAGGTTCTTGGTCCATACTCGTCGTTGGAACAGCGCGAAATCTGGTTGGAACAGAACGGCTACAACGAACCGTTTGTCCTGCGCTATCTGACCTGGGCCGGAAACGCGGCGGTGGGCGACTTCGGCGATTCGATCATGCTCAAAGTGCCGGTCTCGGACGTGCTGTGGGACCGGCTTGGCAACACCGCCATCCTTGCTGGGCTGGTGTTCGCTGTGATGATCCCATTGTCGCTGACCCTCGGGGTGTTGGCGGGTTTGAAGGAAGCGTCGTTGCGCGACCGCACCATTACCGTGATCTCCGTTCTTACGACATCGGTGCCGGAGTTCGCTTCCGCGACCCTTTTGTCCGCGATCTTTGTATTCGGCTTGGGTTGGTTGCCGGGCACATCCGGTATGACCGGTGGGTTCGACATCCGAGAGCTGATTCTGCCGGCCGCCGTACTTATACTCTACGACTTCGGTTACGTCGCCCGAATGACCCGCGCGTCGATGGCCGAGGTGATGACCTCGCAGTACATCAGGACCGCCGTCCTAAAGGGGTTGCCGTATCGCCGCGTGGTGTTCAGGCATGCGCTCCGCAACGCACTGATCGCGCCGTTTACGGTCATTGTGTTGCAAATGAACTGGCTGTTGTCCGGTGTGATCGTCGTAGAGGTGTTCTTTTCCTACAAAGGGTTCGGCAAGCTCTTGCTGGATGCTTCGCTGTTCGGCGACATCTACTTGATCGAGGCGTGCACACTGGTTGCGGTGTTCGTTGCGGTCATGTCGCAGCTGATCTCCGACATTGGCTACATGTTCCTCAATCCGAGGATTCGTTTCAAATGAGCGCCGTATCCACCCCATCGCGCTTGCGCCGCGCCATTGCTGTCGCGTCATTGCTGCGGGAATCGCCGATTGCCGTATTCGGGCTCGCGCTGATCGCGTTTTGGGTGGTCATCGCGGCGATAGCGCCTTTGTTGCCTCTGTACGATCCGAATGTCCCGTTGGAGCCGTTCAAGAAGCCGCTCGAAGCGGCACGCGATGGCGGCACCTATTGGCTTGGCACCGATCACAAGGGACGGGATATCCTAGCTCGGGTGATTTTCGGCGCACGCCGGGTGCTGATCTGGGCGACGTTCGCGACCGCCGTCGCCTATGCCTTCGGGATGTTGATGGGGGTTGTCGCCGGATACATGGGCGGCTGGTGGGATGAAGTGCTGTCGTTCGTCGGCAATGTGTTGCTGTCGTTCCCGGTGATGGTGTTGTACATCATCATTATCGCGTATCTGGGTGCGACCGGGTTCAACATTGTGCTCGCCGTCACCTTTGCATCGGCGCCTGGCATCATGCGTATCGTGCGCGGATTGGTGCTCGATCTGAAGACCCGGGACTACATCTTCGCAGCGCAGACGCGGGGCGAGAGCCCCATGTACATCATGCTGGTCGAGCTGCTACCGAACGCGCGTGGGCCGTTAATTGTCGATGCGTGTCTCCGGCTCGGTTACACGACGATCACGATCGCGATGCTGGGGTATCTCGGGCTCGGCCTGCCACCGCCGGATCCGGACTGGGGCAAGATGATCGCTGAGACCCAGCCGCTCGGCAGTTTCGCCGGACATATGGCTGTTGTGCCGGCGCTGGCGATCTCGTCGCTGGTGCTTGGGTTTAACCTGCTCGCGGATGGCCTTCGCGAGATATCCTTGCGGGATTGAGCGGATGACCGACGCAACCCCGATCCTTGAGTGCCGAGACCTCTGCATCTCCTATTTCACCCGCGCCGGAGAGATCCCGGCGGTGGTCGATTTCAATCTCAAGGTAATGCCAGGCGAGGCGGTTGGCATCGTCGGCGAGTCAGGGTGCGGGAAATCGACGGTTGCATTGGCCATCATGCGGTATTTGGGGGGTAACGGCGACATTGTCGGTGGTCAGGTGCTTTTTCGCGGCCAAGATATGGCGCAATTGACGGAAGGCGAGATCCGCGATCTTCGCGGCGCCAAGATTGCGATGGTCTACCAAGAGCCCATGGCCTCCCTGAACCCGTCCATGCGGATCGGCGATCAACTTGCCGAGGTGCCCGTGTATCACGAAGGCATTTCCGAAGCGGCGGCGAAGGAGAGGGCGGCTGAAATGCTGGCGGCGGTCCGCCTGCCCGATCCCGAACGCATCCTGCGCGCTTACCCGCATCAGATTTCCGGCGGACAGCAGCAGCGGGTCGTTATCGCCATGGCCTTATTGTCGAAACCGGAGTTGTTGCTTCTGGACGAACCGACAACGGCCCTCGACGTGACCGTCGAGGCTGGCATCGTCGATTTGATTCGCGATATCGGGCGCGAGTTCGGAACGGCGATGATCTACATTTCGCACAATTTGGGGTTGATCAAAGAAACGTGTGACCGTCTGACGGTGATGTACGCCGGCGAAGCGGTTGAAGAAGGGGATGTTGCGGATGTCTTCGACCGGATGCGGCACCCTTATACCCGTGGCTTGTTTGCCTCCATTCCATTGCCGGGTGCCGACAAACGGTTACGGCCCTTGGTGCCGATCCCCGGGCAATTGCCGCTGCCGCACGAGCGCCCCCCTGGTTGCAACTTTGGTCCCCGGTGTGGCCATTTCGTTGCGGGTCAATGCGATGCTGCCCGACAGGAGATGGCCGATATCACGCCGGCGGCTCGGCACCAAGCCAGATGCAGCCGTGCCGGAGAAATTGACTGGAGCACCGTGAAGGAAATCACACAAGCTGAGACGGGGTCGGCTGCGGGCGACGTGATCCTTGAAGTCGACGGAATGCGAAAGCAGTACGACATCGTCGACAGTTCGCTTATGGCGATCTTGAGCGGGAACCGCGTGCGTCGGGTAAAGGCGAACGAGAACATCGATTTCGTTGCCCGCGAGGCGGAAACCGTTGCGATCGTCGGCGAGTCCGGTTGCGGTAAGTCGACGTTCGCCAAAGTGTTGATGGGCCTGGAGCAGGCGACTGCGGGATCTGTGCGCATGCGCGGTGACGATCTTGGGCAAATCCCTGTGCAAGATCGCGAACGCCGCACCGTCAGTGGCCTTCAGATGGTTTTTCAAAATCCTTTCGATACACTCAATCCCAGCCAAACCGTCGGAAGCCAGATCGCGCGCGTCATTCGGAAATTCGGTGTCGAACGGGACCGCGATAAAGTGCAGCAGCGGGTGTTCGAGTTGTTGGATCTGGTCAAGCTGCCGCGGGAATTCGCTCGACGCCGTCCCCGCCAATTGTCGGGCGGCCAGAAACAGAGGATTGGTATCGCCCGGGCGTTTGCAGGCAACCCGGCCATCGTGGTGGCCGATGAACCGGTGTCCGCGCTAGATGTCTCGGTGCAAGCTGCGGTCACGGGTTTGTTGATGGACATCCAGCGGACGCAGCGGACGACGTTGCTGTTCATCAGCCATGATCTCTCCGTGGTGCGCTACCTCGCGGATCGGGTCGTCGTCATGTATTTGGGACATATTGTGGAGCAGGGACCGACAGCGGAAGTTTTCGCTCCGCCGTATCATCCGTATACGGAGGCCCTGCTGTCGGCGGTGCCGATCGCCGATACATCGGTGCAAAAACGACGCATCATGTTGGATGGCGAGATCCCCTCTGCCATTGATCCGCCGTCGGGTTGCCCGTTCCAGACCCGCTGTCCGCACAAGATCGGTGACATCTGCGAAACCGAGATGCCGGCACCAAAGGACTTGGGAAATGGCCATATGATCAGATGTCATCTTGAGGACGAAGCGTTGGGGGAGATGGAACCGGTCATCGTTCTGGCTGAAGACGATAGCCGACCCGCCGCCCCAGGGAGCGACGATTAAGCGGTTATGGGCGACTATTGCCCCATCGGACCAGGGCAAGTAACGTATCGGCTTTAGTGCAGCGTCATTGAGGGCCGCCCTGTGCCGGAGACGGTATACTCCGCGAAATACAATAAAGGCGACGTGATCTTCCGGCATGGGGAGCGTGGCGAGCATGCGTTCTTCATCGAATCCGGCTCGGTCGACGTGATCATCGAGAAGGACGGTGCCGAGTTCGTCATCGCCAAGCTGGGCAAGGGCGAGATCATTGGCGAGATGTCGATGATCGACGACGCGCCGAGATCGGCGACGGTCAAGGCGACTGAAGATACAGAGTGCATCGTCATCCAACGATCACGTTTCATCAAGCCGCTGACGTCGGCGGACCCGATGATGAGTTTGATCCTGCGGGTCGTATTGACACGATTCCGCTTGGCACAGAACCGATATTCCGGACTTTCGGGTGAAACGAGTACGAGTGACCGCTCGTTGGAGGAGATCCGCAAACTCGCTTTCCAACGCATCAATGACGAACGCGACTTGATGCGCGGCATCGAAGGGCGCGAGTTCGAGATGCACTATCAGCCCATCGTCCGGCTCTCGGATGGTTTGCTTGCGGGGTTCGAGGCACTCATGCGGTGGCGGCAGCCGGACGGCAGCTTCGTATCGCCGGGGCATTTCATTCCGCTAGCCGAAAACACAGGTTTGATCGTCGAACTCGGCCGTTTCGCACTGGAGACCAGTCTCCGTGACCATGCGGCGTTCATTGACGCCTTCAAAACAGCCTTTCCCGGCGCAACGCTGCCGTTTATGAGCACTAATGTCTCGGGGTTGCAGTTGTCGAACTTGATGGAAATTGACCGGATTGGCGAGATCATCGCGGCGAGCGGCGTCAGCCTGGATCAAGTGAAGCTGGAGATTACCGAAACTCTGATGGTCGAAAATCCGGACCATGCCGCGGAAGCACTGCGGAAGCTCAAGGCACTGGGGATCTCAATCGCTATTGACGATTTCGGCACCGGTTATTCCAGTCTGAGTTACTTGCACACCTTCCCGCTCGATACCCTCAAGATCGACCGCGCGTTTGTGACCAGCATGGATGACGGCGATGGCAGCCGGCGGATCGTCAACAGCATCGCCGGTTTGGCGCTTGCCCTTGAAATGAATGTGGTCGCCGAAGGGATCGAAACCGCCGCACAAGGCGCTGCCATCCGTGATCTCGACTGTCACTTCGGGCAAGGGTATTTCTTCTCCAAGCCGCAGCCGGCCGACGAAGCGTTGAACCTGATCCACGCTGGCACTACCTGGCCTCTATAATCGCACAGCTGTCGGCGCGCCGAGGCGCCGCGTTATTGGGAGACAAAGCATGAAGTACGCATTGGGTGAACATCGAGTCCAGACCGCCGGTGACGATTATTGGATCGCACCAACGGCGTCCGTCGTCGGTAAGGTCACCCTCGAAGCAGGGGTCAGCATTTGGTTCGGCGCGGTTGTCCGTGGCGATAACGATCCCATCATCATTCGTGAAGGATCGAATATTCAGGAAAACAGCGTCCTGCATACGGACCAAGGCGTACCAATGGATATCGGCAGGAATGTCACGGTCGGGCATCTGGCCATGCTGCATGGATGTATCATCGGCGACGGCTCGTTGATTGGGATCGGCGCGGTGGTATTGAACCACGCCAAGATCGGTAAGAATTGCATTATCGGTGCCAAGGCGTTGATTACCGAAGGGACGGAAATTCCGGATAACTCCTTGGTTGTTGGTGCGCCCGGTAAGGTCATCCGGGAAATCACAGACAAACAACGTGAAGGACTGGCGCGGAGCGCCACCGGGTACGTTGACCGGTCGCGCATGTTCAAGACCGAGATGATCCCGCAAGACGACTAGAATGCTGCCTATCGACCACTTTTACCGGGCCGCGGCGAGCCACCCGGACCGCATTGCGGTTAAAGACGGCGATCGCGGAATCACCTATGCCGATCTCTGTCGCATGACGCAGGCGTTGGCCGCTGGGCTGCAGGCGATGGACCCTGCGCCGCAGACGCGGGTCGGTATTTGCGGGTTCAATACTCTGGAACATCTTTTGATGTGGCTCGCCACGTTTGCTGCAGGAAAGACCTGGGTGCCGCTCAATCCACGTAACGGTGCGGACGAGCTTGGGCGTATCTGCGGCGTGACGGATCCTTCAATTGTCGCCGTCGATGCAAATTGTGCGGACAAGATCACGTTCGAGGCGACACATCGCCTGACCGGTGCCGCAGCCAATGGACACTCCGATGTTTGGCGGCTCATCGATGCATATGATGGTCATACGCCAGAGCGTCACGACCTGTCGCCCGATGCGGTTCAGGCCATCAAGTTTACAGGTGGCTCAAGCGGCCAGCCCAAAGGGTGCCTACAGACCTATCGCGTCTGGAATACCTGTATCGCGTCGATGTTGTATGAGTTTGAATTCGACCGGGACGACCGCAATCTGTTGGCGGCGCCCATGACCCATGGCACGAACACCCTGATAATGCCGGTTTTCGCGGTCGGCGGCTGTCAGGTATTGATGGGACCGGCGAAGCCAGACACCATTCTCGAGGCCTTGGAGCAAGATCGCGTGACCGCGGTTTTCGTACCGCCGACGGTGCTTTACATGATGATGGAGCTGCCCGGTATCGAAACGCGCGACTTTAGCGCGCTGCGGCATTTGATTGTCGGTGGCGCGGCGCTCCGCAAGGATGAGGTTCCCCGCGCAATGGAACTGTTCAATGGCGCGCTGGAAACCTGCTTTGGCCAGACCGAGGCACCGCAGATCGCAACCTGTTTGCGCGCTGCGGAATGGGCTGACCCGGCGAACTTCGGGTCGACCGGTAAAGCGACGGTGTTGACCCGGGTCGAGGTGATGGATCCCGAAGGCAACATTTTGCCGCCCGGCGAAACCGGCGAGATCGTGCTCAGAGGCGACCTGGTGATGGCGGGATATCTGAATATGCCCGACCAGACCGAAGAGACGATTATCGACGGCTGGTTGCATACCGGTGACATCGGCGTGATCGATGAACGTGGCCACGTCTTTATCAAGGATCGCATCCGAGACGTCGTCATAACCGGCGGTTTCAACGTCTATCCGAGCGACGTCGAGGCTGTCCTGGGATCGCATCCGGATATCACGGAATGCGTGGTGTTCGGGGTGCCGGATCGCAAATGGGGCGAGGCCGTGACCGCCGCGGTCGAGGTGCGGCCGGGTAGCGCGGCAACGGCAGCGGAGATCGTGCAGTTCATCAAAGCGCGATTGGACTCGGTCAAGACACCGAAGGCCGTGCATATCGTCGATGCATTGCCGCGTAGCCCGGTCGGCAAAGTTCTACGGCGGGAAGCAAAAGCCATGTTTTCCAACAAGGAAGGAGAGAGTGCGGCATGACATCCGACGCAGGTCTGGAGACGAAGCTCGCAACGCATACCAACGAAGAGCTCTATTACCGGGACGAGGCGCTGGTGGGGAGCCTCATGGGGAATGTCACCTTCACCGAGATGATGTACATGCACATCATGGCCCGTCGGCCGACCGCAGGGGAAACCGTTATCCTCGATACGGTTTTGGTGACGCTGATGGAGCACGGATTGACGCCGAGTGCGATTTCTACTCGGCTGACGTACCACTCAGCCCCTGAGGCATTGCAATCGGCGGTGGCGGCGGGATTGCTCAACGTCGGCTCGCAGTTCGTCGGCACCATGGAGAACGCGGCGAAGCTGCTGATGACGTGCCTCGAAGATACCGAGGGGTTCGATACCGCGGCGCGGCGCGAGATCGCCGCATTGCGCGCTGCAAAGAAACCGTTTCCCGGTTTCGGCCATCACTTGCACCGGCCGGACGACCCGCGCACCCCCCGCCTATTCGATATCGCGCTCGCCCAAGATGGGATCGACGGTCGCTACATCGCGGCCATGAAGCGCCTTTCCGAACTGGTCGATGAGGCGCTGGGCAAGCATTTGACCGTCAACGCGACCGGCGCGGTTGCCGCGGTGTTATTGGAAATCGGAATCGAGCCGGAGATCATGCGCGGGTTTTCCGTGATATCGCGCGCAGCCGGTCTGGTGGCGCACATTCGCGAGGAACAGCGTCATCCGACGGCGCGTCATATTTGGGATGTGGTCGAGGAAACCGTGCCCTATACAGGTGCCGCGCCGACGCGACACGATTGAAAAGGAAACCGAAATGTTCTGGAAAACCGACGAGCCGCATGGCTTGCCACATGACCCGTTCAAAAGCTGCGTCATTCCGCGACCCATCGGTTGGATTTCGTCGTTGAGCCCTGATGGCGTGCCAAACTTGGCCCCCTATTCCTTTTTTAACGGGGTCGCCGGCGATCCACCGATGGTGATGTTCTCGAGCGGCACGCGAGATGCCGATAGTCCTAAAGACACGATCGACAATGTAGAGAAGACCGGCGAATTCGTCTGCTCCATGGTGACCTATGAAATGCGCGAAGTGATGAACGACACCAGTGCCTATCTGGACCCGGAAATCGACGAGGCGGCATTTGCGGGGATCGAGATGGAGCCGTCGGTGATGGTCGCGCCGCAGCGGGTCAAAAACGCGCCGATCCATTTGGAATGCACGTACTACCAGACCATGCAGCTTCCAGCCGAGAAAAGCGGTCGCGGCAATGCGCTTTGCGTCGGCCGGGTGATCGGCGTGCATATCCGTGACGAGTTTATGAAAGACGGTATGGTTGACGTCTCGTCGTTCAGGGCCATCGCGCGTCTGGGGTATATGGATTACACCGCAGTCGACGATATCTTCACGATCCGCCGGCCACGCCGGGACGCTGCGGAATAGAGCGCTATCACCCCGGTGGGGCGCCTTTGTACTGCTTCAGCATCGTTAGGAAACGGTCACGATCGCTGTCCACTTCGAAACGGAACCGCAGCGCCTGTTCGGCGTCGTCGCTGAGCCATAGCTTGTACTTACCGACGC
Source organism: Rhodospirillales bacterium (assembly GCA_965601835.1). GTDB lineage: Bacteria > Pseudomonadota > Alphaproteobacteria > Rhodospirillales > Casp-alpha2 > UBA4479. The sequence goes on along the minus strand of OZ271842.1, from coordinate 1,347,631 downwards.
ATTTGTCGGCGCACCAAGCTTGAAGGTTCAACAGCGTTTGCTCGGGTGTGTACTTTTCGCCCGGGGTCAGCCCACGTCGGTCGCCGCCGGAGCGCCGTTCCTTGCCTGAGCGGCGTTCTTTCTCGCGTAGCAGTGCTTTCTTGGTCTGCCGTCGGTCCTTGCCGGAACGGCGGTCACCGCCGCGCCGTTCCCTTGCCCCCCCATCCGCGGCATCTTTCGCGGAACTCAGGGTAAATGTTGGGCAGGCGGAGCGCCGCATGCAGCTTCGAATCGCCACCAAAAAGCGGCCGTTTTCCGGATTGCCTTGCAGCGCATCCACGAGGCCGAGCGCCACCAAGCGGCGGCATATGCAGGTTTCATCGAAGCCACTCATGCACAGATCATAAATCCGCGTGGATGGCGTTGCACGAGGCATTCGAGGGCTCGCGACGCATTTGCCCATTGGAGGCCCATGCGGTAGTTTTTCGCCGCCGGAAAAAGCCACGCCAGGGAGGACACGACATGCCGGAAACCGTACAACTGACCGCTGCCGACGGGCACACATTCAGCGCCTATCGCGCGGATCCCGATGGCACGCCGCGCGGCGCGGTCGTGGTCATCCAAGAGGTCTTTGGCGTCAACGTGCACATCCGCGACGTTGTGGAGCGATGGGCGGCGATTGGCTACGCGGCGATCGCACCCGCATTGTATGACCGCTGGGAGCCGGGCTTTGAGGTCGGCTACGAGCCCGAGGACATCGAGCGCGGCCGGGCGCACAAGGGGACGGCCAACGAGAACCTGGATCAGGTGATGATGGACGTCGATGCGGCGCGTGCCGCGGTCGCCGATGCCGGGCGGGTCGGAATCGTCGGTTTCTGCTGGGGGGGATTTGTCACGTATCTGGCGGCATGCCGCCTGGATATGGACGCGGCGAGCGGTTACTACGGCGGTGGTATTCACGGTTTTGCCGACGAGACTCCAAAATGCCCAACGGAACTGCATTTTGGCGATAACGATGCGTCGATCCCGCTGTCCGATGTCGAAATCGTTCGGACCAAGCAACCGGATGTCGATGTTTATGTTTACGAGGCCGGTCACGGTTTCCATTGCGATATGCGGCCGAGCTTCGATCCGCGCGCATCGGACATCGCCGGCATGCGCACCACGCAGCTATTCGAAGCGGTCTTGCACAGAGGTGAAAGCGCGTGACGGCGGCAGCAGAGAAGCCCGTCATCGGGGTCATTGGCGGCAGCGGTCTTTATGAAATCGAAGGACTGGAAGACCCGCGGTGGGAGGCTGTCGCCTCGCCGTTCGGTAGCCCGTCGGACGAGATTTTGCGCGGAACCCTTGCCGGGGTGGAGATGGCTTTTCTGCCACGGCACGGGCGTGGTCACCGTATCCCCCCGTCGGAGTTGAATTTCCGCGCCAACATCGATGCCCTGAAGCGGCTTGGTTGTACGGAAATCCTGTCGCTTTCGGCATGCGGGTCGCTGAAAGAAGAGTATCCGCCGGGCATGTTTGTGCTGGTCGATCAGTTCGTCGACCGGACCTTCGCGCGCACCAAGAGCTTTTTCGAGACCGGGTGCGTCGCCCATGTCGGTTTCGGCCATCCAGTCTGCGGCCGGTTGGGTGATGCCCTGCAAGAGAGTTTACGCGCGCTCGACATTCCGCACGCCAGGGGCGGTACCTATTTGGCGATGGAAGGGCCGCAGTTCTCGACATTGGCGGAATCGGAACTCTATCGTTCCTGGGGCTGCGACATCATCGGCATGACCAACATGCCGGAGGCCAAGCTCGCCCGCGAAGCCGAGATGTGTTACGCGACCGTCGCCATGGTCACCGACTACGATTGCTGGCATCCGGATCACGACCACGTCACCGTTGAGGCGATCATCGCTGTGCTGATGGGCAACGCCGATAAGGGCCGCGCATTGGTCAAGGATGTGGTGCCGCGACTGGCGGGTCGGACTGAGTTGTGCCATCAAGGCTGTCATACCGCGTTGGAGAACGCGATCATTACCCAGCCGGACGCGCGCGACCCGTCGGTGGTGGCGAAATTGGACGCGGTCGCAGGCCGGGTCCTTTAAGCGGAGAGACAAAATGAAGGTAAACGGAACGGCGTATCGCACGATCTGGGTCGCTGAGGACGGCTGGACGGTGGAGATCATCGATCAGACCAAGTTGCCGTTCGAGTTCGTAACCGTGCAGCTTCGAACCGTCGACGATGCCGCGGTGGCGATTGCCGACATGTGGGTGCGGGGCGCGCCGTTGATTGGCGCGACCGCTGCCTACGGTATGGCATTGGCGATGCAGGCCGATCCCTCGGATGCGAATATGGATGCTGCGGCGGCGCAGTTGCTGGCGACCCGCCCGACGGCGGTCAACCTGCGCTGGGCGTTGGACGAGATGAAGGCGTTGTTGAAACCGCTTTCCGAAAACGAACGGACATCTGCTGCCTACGCGCGTGCGGCGGAAATCTGTGACGACGATGTGGCGATTTGCTCGTCGATCGGCGATCACGGGCATGAGTTGATCGCTGCGGCGGCGGCCAAGAACCCAGGCGAGCCGGTCAATGTACTGACCCATTGCAATGCTGGGTGGTTGGCGACCGTCGATTGGGGCACCGCTTTGGCACCGATATACAAGGCGCACGATGCGGGAATCCCGGTGCATGTTTGGGTCGACGAGACCCGTCCGCGCAACCAGGGCGCTAGCTTGACGGCCTGGGAGTTGAAGCAGCACGGCGTGCCGCTGACCGTCATTGCCGATAACGCGGGCGGGCATTTGATGCAGGAAGGCCGCGTCGATATGTGCATCGTCGGGACCGACCGCACAACGGCGGCGGGCGATGTCTGCAACAAGATCGGCACATACCTGAAGGCCCTTGCGGCCGACGACAACGACGTACCGTTCTATGTCGCGCTGCCGTCGCCGACCGTGGATTGGACCATCGACGAGGGACGCGACATTCCGATCGAGGAACGCAGCGCGGACGAGGTGACCAAGATGCAAGGCAAGACTGCGGCAGGAGAGGTGCTCACGATCGAGATCGTCGCCGAGGGTGCGCCGGCGGGAAATCCGGCATTCGACGTCACGCCCTCGCGGTTGGTGACCGGCTTGATCACGGAGCGCGGCGTATGCGCGGCGTCGAAGGACGGTCTTGCCGCCTTGTTCCCTGAAAAGGCCGGCGGATAGAATAAGAAAAACGAAAAGACGAGGGAGGATGCGATGAAGCTGTCCGATGCACAGCTGAAGGAATTCGATGAGCGGGGGTACCTATTCCTGCCGGATCTGTTTACGCCCGAAGAGGTCATGGTCCTGAAAAATGCCGCGCTCGGCATTTATGCATCGGACCGCGAGGAGGTTTGGCGTGAGAGTTCCGGCGCACCGCGCACCGCGTTCGCGGCGCACACGTACGATGCGGCGCATAAATGCCTCGGGTCGCATCCACGCTTGATCGAACCGGTGATGCAATTGCTGGGCGAACAGGTCTACATGCATCAATACAAGATCAACGCCAAGGCGGCCTTCGATGGGGACGTTTGGCAGTGGCATCAGGATTACGGTACCTGGCAACGGGACGACGGGATGCCCGAACCTCGGGCCATGAACATCTCAGTCTTTCTGGACGAGGTGACCCCGGCAAACGGTCCGCTGCTGTTCATTCCGGGCAGCCACAAGAAAGGAGTGGTCGAGGCCGGGCACGATCTGGAGACCACGAGCTACCCGCTTTGGACGCTCAGCCGCGACAAGGTCCGTGAATTGGCGGACGAAGGTGGGTTGGTGGCGCCGGTGGGTGCGCCGGGCTCGGTCTTGATGTTTCATGGCAACCTTGTTCACGCCAGCCCACCGAATATCAGTCCGTGGGACCGGGTGATCGTGTATTTGAGCCTATGTGCCGTCTCCAACCACATCACCAAGTTCACCCGCAAGGAATGGATCGCGCACCGGGATTTCACGCCGATCGAGCCCATGGCGGATGATTGTCTCCTGGCCCTTGGGTCAGCGGACGCAGCGGAATAGCCGGTCCATGAGAACGATCATCACCGGGGGCGGTGGATTCCTCGGCCAGCTCTTGGCGGAAGCGTTGGCGGCGCGTGGCGGCGATGTGATCTTGGCGGATCTTCAATTTCCGCCGGAAGGGCCGGGCAATTTGGCGCCGCATGTCGAATGGACCGAAGCCGATATCACCAATGCGGATGCCATGCACCGATTGATCGCAGGTGCGGACGCCGTGGTGCACATGGCGTCGATGGTCAGTGCCGGATCGGAGGCTGATTTCGATGCGGCCATGCGGGTGAATGTCGACGGCGGCCGGAACGTGGTCGAGGCGGCCCGCGCCAACGGTCCGCACACCAAGGTTCTGTTCGCGTCCAGCCTCGCCATCTTCGGGGGCGCTCGAATGCCGAAGCACGTCGACGAGATGACCCGCCCGACGCCGCAGAATACCTACGGTATGACGAAGGTTATGCTGGAATTACTGATCAACGACATGAGCCGCAAGGGCATGATCGACGGCCGGGTCGCGCGGCTGCCGACCATCGCCGTGCGGCCCATCAAGCCGAATGCCGCGGCTTCGGGGTTCGTAAGCGGGGTCATCCGTGAGCCGATGCGCGGCGAGACCTGCGAGTTGCCGGTCCCGCGCGATATGCCCTTGATGCTCGGTGGCTATCGGGATTGCATCGCCTCGTTGGTGGCCTTGCTGGAAGCCGATGCGGATCGCTTCGGCGACGATCGGGTCGTCAATTTACCGAACATTACCGCCACCGTGGCGGAGATGATCGACGCGAGCCGTCACGCCGCCGAACGGCACGGCATCGACCTCGGTCCTGTCGTCGACGCGCCGGATGAACTGACCTTTCGGATCTTTTCGGCATGGCCGACGTCGATGGATGCGGCCCGAGCCATCTCGATCGGTTGTCCGGAAAGTGCGTCGCTTGACGAGATTGTCGAGCAATTCGTGCAGGACTACGTTCTTTAACCTTCGGCGACGGACCGCGCCATTTGCGCGGCAAGGCCGGTGTACGCTTCCGGATCGAGTAGGGTATCGATCTCTGCCTCGCTCAACACGTCGCGCACCTCTAGGGAGTGCAGCAGGGCTTCGCGCATGTCGGTGTCCTCGGCGAAGGCCGTCATGCAAGCATGATAAAGTACCTCGTGCGCTTCCTGGCGTCCCATCTTGTCGCTGAGCGCCATCATCACGGCTTCGCTCAAAGTCAAACCTTTGGTGATGTCCAGGTTGCGACGCATGTTTACGGCGCGGACGTCCAATCCGTCGAGCACGAAACAGATTTTCGCCAACGCGGCGTCGGCGTGACAGACGGTGCGGGCGATGAACTCGCGCTCCGTCTGGGTCGCGACCTTGTCGCGTTCATGCTCCGACAACAGCGTCTCGAAGGCGACGGGCAAGGATGTGCGGACGGTCCGCGACAACGCGACGATCCCCTCGCAAATGGCCGGGTTTCGTTTGTGGGGCATGGTCGACGACCCGACTTTCCCGGTCTTGAACGGTTCCTCCAATTCTTGGAATTCCGTGCGCTGCAGGGTGTAGACTTCGTGCGCGATCTTGCCGCAGGTGCCGGCGATCATTGCGATAACTGAGATGAACTCGACCAATCGATCCCGCGCCGTATGCCAGGTAATGGCGGGCTCACCCAGTTCCAATTTTTGCATCAGTTTCTCACGTACCGCGATCCCTTGATCGCCGAGCGCCGCCAGAGTGCCCACGGCGCCACCGAAGTTGCCGACCAAAAGACGGGGTCGCAGTTCATCCAATCGGCTCAGGTGCCGCCGGACTTCGTCCAGCCATACGGCTGTTTTGTACCCGAAAGTGATCGGCTGCGCCTGCTGGCCATGGGTGCGGCCGGGAAGAGCCGTTGCGGCGTGCGTCACCGTCAGATCGGTCAGCAAGTCCTGCAACGTTTCGAGGCGTCCGAAGATCACCGCTTCGGCATCGCGAATTTGCATCACCGTACCGGTGTCCAGAATGTCCTGGGTCGTGGCGCCCCAATGCACATATTCGCCAAGGTCGTTGGCGCATTTGTCTTTGATGGCGCGCACCAACGGCACGATTGGGTGCGACGTCTTGTCCATCTCGCGCTTCATCTCGTCGAGGTCATACAGGAACACGTCGCCCGCTTCGTTGATGGCCCAGGCGGCCTCTTTGGGAATGATGCCAAGCTCCGCCTCGGCCTCGGCCAATGCCACTTCGATGTCGAGCCATGCCTGCACGGTGCGTTGATCCGAAAAGATCTCCCGCATCTCCGGCGTTGAAAATTGGTCCCGAAACAGTTGGCTGTCGATGACGTATGCGCCCATGAAGATCCTCCCATTCTTGTTCCGTATTCAATCACAGCCGAGGCATGACAGAAACAAAGGAGTCTGTGTTCATTTTATCTAGTGAAAGACCTAGATAGTGATATAACTATAATATGGAAGGTTCAAAACGCTTGTCGATTGCGGCGACCGAGGCAAATCAGCGGTTTTCTCGGCTGCTGGCGGAGGCAGAAACCGGCGCGCAGATCACGATCACGCGGCGGGGGCGGCCCGTGGCGACACTTCGTGCGACGGGCGCGTTCGACGAGGACATCAGCCCGATCGGCCGCGCCCAAGATGCGGATCTCCCGGACTATGGTCCGCGAAAGACCTTGATTGACGTTTGCCGAAAGATGAATGACACGGGCCTTAACCAGGGGACCAGCGGTAATGCGTCGATCCGCACGGACGGGGGGCTGCTGATTACCCCTTCGGGGATGGATTACGACGTCATGCGGCCGGCGGATATCGTCAAGCTGTCGTTGGCGGGGAAAGTGCTGCGCGGGCATCGTGCCCCGTCCAGCGAATGGCACTTCCATTGTCGGGTAATGGCGGCGAAGCCGAAAGCAGCGGCCATTCTGCATACGCATTCGGTCAACGCGACGACGCTCGCCTGCATGGGTCGGGGATTGCCGCCATTCCATTACATGATTGCCGTTGGGGGCGGCCGGGATATCCGGTGCGCGCCCTATGCGACGTTCGGGACCGAGAAATTGGCCGACGCCGTGATCAAGGCTTTGGATGGACGATTGGCGTGTCTGATGGCTAACCACGGCATGTTGGTGCTGGGGCGGGATCTGTGGGACGCCTATAAGCGTGCCGTCGAAATCGAGACGCTCGCCGCGCAATATCTGAAAGCGCTCGCGATCGGCAGGCCCAATTTGCTGACGGTTGGCGAGATGAACGTGGTGCTGGAGAAGTTCAAATCGTATAGCGCGTGGGCCGACCAAGACGCCTAAAAAAGAAAACGCCCCGGTGGAACCGGGGCGTTCTCGGATAGATTGGTGCGGGTGCGGCTTAGTGCACGTCCGCCCAAATTTTGCGTTTCAGCGCATACAGCATCGCCGTCAGCACGATGAGGAACAAGATCACCTTGATGCCCATCTGCTTGCGCGCTTCGAGCTCCGGCTCTGCCGCCCACGTCAGGAATACGGCGACATCCCAGGCTTGTTGCTCGATCGTGGCGGCGGTGCCGTCACCGTACTCGACGCCGTCCTCGATCAATGGCGGAGCCATTGACAACGCACCGCCCGGGAACCACTCGTTGTAGTACTGCCCATCACCAAGGGTCACGCCCGCGGGCGGTTCTTCTTTGTAGCCGGTCAGCAATGCATAGATGTAGTCCGCACCGATCGGAAATCCGGTCGGCTGCAGCATCGAGTGACGGAAGGCGCTGTCGCCGCCGCCGGCGCGGGCTTTGGTGATCAGCGACAGGTCTAGGGGATAGGCGCCGCCGTTGGCCGATTGCGCGGCCTGTTTGTTCGGGAACGGTGAGGGCCAACGGTCGGCCGGGATCGCTTCGCGCTCGAACATTTCTCCTTCCTCGTCTGGGCCGTCAACGACGAGGAAATCAGACGCCATGGTTTTGATTTCATCTTCGTTGTAGCCGAGATCGGCAAGGTTGCGGAACGCGATCCGGTTGAGCCCGTGGCAGCTGGCGCAGACGTTCTTGAACACCTGCAAGCCGCGTTGCAGTTCACCTCGGTCGTAGGTGCCAAAGATGCCCATGAACGACCAGTCTTGGGCCGGTGATTTCGGCCCTTTGCCTGCTGCGTTTGCCGGCACGGCCAATCCAACCGCAACGACCAGGGAGGCGGCACACAAGACGATTTTATTAAAGAGTTTCATGTGCTTACTCCGCAGCTTGAGGCGCGGTCGAATCCGAGCCATTGGTAACCGAAGCGGCGATGCTCTCCGGTAGCGGTTTTGGCCGCTCCAGAACGCCAATGATCGGCGTAATGATCAGGAAGTGTGCGAAGTAGTAAATCGTCGCCACTTGCGTGATCACGACGTAGATGCCTTCCGCCGGTTTGCCGCCACACCAACCGAGGATCACGCAGACGATCGCAAAGACCCAAAACGCGATCTTGTATACCGGGCGATATTGCGACGAACGCACCCGCGAGCGGTCCAACCACGGCAAGAGCAGCAAGACCAAGATCGATGCGAACATGGCCAAGACACCCGCCAGTTTGGCTGACATGAACCACTGCAGGAAGATCTGGTAGATAATGAAGTCATCCGTGAACGCCCGCAGGATCGCGTAGAACGGAAGGAAGTACCACTCCGGCACGATCAGCGACGGCGTGACCAGCGGGTCCGCCGGAATGTAGTTATCCGGGTGACCCAAGTAGTTCGGCGCGAAGAACACGAAAAACGTGAAAACGATCATGAAAATCCCGAGGCCGTACAAGTCCTTGATCGTGTAGTACGGGTGGAACGGGATCGTGTCCTGTTTCTCGTCCTTGATGTCAACGCCCGTCGGGTTGTTGGAGTGGTGCACGTGCAATGCCCACAGGTGCAGGAACACCAAGCCGACGATCACGAACGGCAACAGGTAATGAAGCGCGAAGAACCGGTTCAGGGTCGGGTTATCGACGACGAAACCGCCCCATAGCCATTCGACGACAGGCTCGCCGATGATCGGGAATGCCGAGAACAGGTTGGTGATGACCGTCGCGCCCCAGAAGCTCATTTGTCCCCAAGGCAACACGTAGCCCATGAAGGCGGTCGCCATCATCGCCAACAGGATGAAGACCCCAATCGCCCAGAGAATCTCGCGCGGTGCCTTGTAAGAGCCGTAATACAGGCCTCGGAAGATATGGATGTAGACGATGAGGAAGAAGAAGTGGGCGCCGTTCATGTGGATGTAGCGCAAAAGCCAACCAAAGTTGACGTCCCGCATGATCCGATCGACCGAGTCAAAGGCGAGCTGGGACGACGCGGCGTAACTCATCGCCAATGAGATACCCGACACCAGCATGATGACGAGAATGATCCCCGCGAGCGAGCCGAAGTTCCAGAAATAGTTCAAGTTCTTCGGCGTCGGGTATTTGTTCAGCTGCGAGTCCATGAACGAGAAGATCGGCAAGCGGTGCTCGACCCAGTTGATGATCTTGTTGTTCGATTGGAAAGAAGAAGGTGCACTCATAGGTATTTACTCCTCAACCGATGCGGATCGACGTATCGTCGAGGAACGTGTACTCCGGCACCGGCAGATTTGTCGGTGCTGGTCCACGGCGAATGCGACCAGATGTGTCGTAGTGCGATCCGTGGCAGGGGCAGAACCAGCCACCGAATTCCCCTTTGCTGTCACCGCTTTTTTGTCCCAGCGGGATACAACCAAGGTGCGTACAGACGCCAACCATCACCAACCATTCCGGCTTGGGTGCGCGGTCCGCATCGCTTTGCGGATCCGGCAAATCAGCCAATTCTACGTTGTTCGCCTCGGCGATCTCATCCTCAGTACGGCGGCGGATGAACACCGGTTTACCACGCCAGGTGACGGTGATGCTCTGACCCACTTCGATGGCCGACAGATCGACTTCGATCGATGCCAATGCCAGTGTATCGGCGGCCGGGTTCATCTGGTCGATGAACGGCCATATAGCCATTGCGGTTCCCGCTGCGCCGACAGCGACGGTGCTCCACAGCAGAAAGTCCCGCCGTGTTTGCTCGTCGATTTCGGCCTTCGCGCCCGAATTCTGGTCCGCATTAGGTGCGGTGTCGCTCATAGAAAATCCCCTCGACTTCAACGCATTGTGCCACGTACGGCGGCACTAACTGTTATCGAATCTCCGATGCAGACCGCATTACACTCCCGAGCGGTCCCGCTTCTTGCCCCTGTCTTTCGCACGAGAACGATACCCGGCTATGAGACACAAAAATCCGTGTCCGGCGGGGACCGGACACTGAGATTTGTTATACATTTTGGGTCAAGTGTTGCAAGGGTTTAGATGGGTCTCGTGCGGCCCTGAAATACCCTAAATCCTTGACCTGCGACCCGATTGCAAAGTTAGTTTCTGGTCATGACGAATAGTGATAAGCCGCCAATCGAATTGGCCCTTTACGAGCCCGACATCCCGCAAAATGCGGGTAACTTGTTTCGGACCGCGGCATGCTTCGGCGTTCCGGTACACGTGATCGAGCCCTGCGGGTTCGTGCTGTCCCATTCGCGCATGCGGCGTGCAGGCATGGATTACCTGGAACACCTCAAAATGATTCGGCATGACAGTTGGCGCGCTTTCCAAGATGGCGGCCCGAAAGGTCGATTGGTGCTGTTGACGACCAAGGGAGATGCCTCCTTGCCCGGCTTTTCCTTTGCGGCGGGCGATGTGTTGCTGCTGGGGCGCGAAAGCGCCGGCGTGCCGGACGATGTGCACGCCGCCGCGGATATCCGCCTGTCTCTGCCGATGACGGCCGAGGTCCGCTCTCTCAACGTCGCCGTGTCAGGGGCCGTGGCGGTGTTCGAGGCCCTGCGCCAGTTGCATGCCTTGCCCGGCTCGCACAGTATGTCGGCCCTTTCCAATGAATGAGCCGAGGCCATGATCGAAGACCAAGACACCGCGTACGGCGACGCCCACAAAGACCGCGCGACGGCCTGGTTCGCTGAACTTCGGGATCGCCTTTGCAGCCGTCTGGAAGCATTGGAACGCGGCGCCGCTCCACAAGACTTGAACGAGGCTTTCAGCCCACAGTCGTTCCAACGCACCAGTTGGGAGCGCCCCGGCGGCGGTGGCGGCACCATGTCGGTGCTTCGAGAAGGGCGCGTGTTTGAGAAGGCCGGTGTCAATATTTCGACCGTTCACGGCGAGTTTTCCGAAGAGTTTCGGGCTCGAATTCCGGGCGCTGCCGAAGACCCTCGTTTTTGGGCAGCGGGAATCTCGGTCGTTATCCACCCACGCTCGCCGGTGGTGCCGATCGCGCACATGAACACCCGTATGATCGTGACCACCGAAGGGTGGTTCGGCGGCGGTGGCGACCTGACCCCCGTGTTTCCGGAGCCAGCCGAAACGGACAGGTTCCACAAGGCGTTTCAGGACGCCTGCGATGCACACGATGCGGCGTTCTATCCGAAATACAAGAAATGGTGCGATGAATACTTCTTTCTGCCCCACCGGGGCGAGGCGCGGGGCGTCGGCGGCATATTCTATGACAACCACAATACCGGCGATTGGGAAGCGGACTTCGCTTTCACCCAGGATGTCGGCGCCGCGTTCGTGGATATCTATCCGGAGATCGCGGCGGCGAAAATGAACATGGCCTGGACGGAAGAGCAAAAGCAGGCACAGAAGGTCAAACGTGGCAGGTACGTGGAATTCAACCTACTTTATGATCGTGGAACACTTTTCGGCCTGAAGACCGGCGGCAACGTGGAGGCTATTTTAATGAGTCTCCCGCCGGATGTTGCATGGCCGTAACCACACGACATAACAGCAAAGGTAAAATTCATGGGTTTGGAAGGTATCGGCCTCGGCGGCATCATCGTTCTGATCGCCAACGTCTATGCCATCGTGAAAACGATCGGCAGCGACGCCAGCACGGGTTCTAAGGTGTTCTGGATCATCTTGATCCTCCTGCTACCGGTCTTAGGCGTCATCCTCTGGTTCTTCTTCGGACCGCGGGACTGACGATGCCGCAACGGGGATATCCTGCGGTCTTTATGCGCGGCGGCACATCGAAAGGTGTGTTCTTTCGTCACGACACCTTGCCCGCCGACGCGCACGCCCGTGACCGTATCTTCGTCGAAGCACTGGGCAGCCCGGACCCATACGGCAGGCAATTGAACGGCATGGGTGGCGGCGTGTCGTCGGTTTCGAAAGCCGTCATCGTCGGCCCCGCTAGCGTTCCCGGCGCCGACGTCGATTACACGTTCGCGCAAGTGGTGATCGACGCGCCGGAGGTGGATTATTCGGCCACGTGCGGAAATCTGTCCTCTGCGATCGGCCCGTTCGCCGTCGACCAGGGTCTCGTTACCGCCGCCGATGGCATGCAGACCGTCGCGGTTCACAACACAAACACCGGCAAGATTTACAATGCGACGTTTGAGGTCAAAGACGGTGTGTTTCAGCCGTCTGGCGATTTCACCATCCCAGGGGTTGGCGGAAGCGGCTCGAAGATCCGGCTCGACTATCTGGACCCTGGCGGCGCGACGTCCGGATCTCTCTTGCCAACCGGATTCGCTACGGACACGCTCGATGTGCCGGGCGTCGGTTCGGTCGAAGCAAGCTGCATCGACGCCTCCAATGCTGTTGTGTTCGTTGACGCGGCGCGCCTCGGAAAGACCGCGACGGAGACTGTGTCGGACTTGGAAGCGGACATCGACTTTATGTCGACGACCGATGCGATCCGCCGTGCTGCGGCGGTCCGGATGGGCTTGGCCGAGACCGCCGAAACGGCGCCGCTCGGCAATCCCAAGATCGGTATCGTCGGACCGCCGGCAGAGAGCATGACGTTGGCAGGCGAGCGTATCGTGGCTGCGGACGCCGATCTTTCGGCGCGGATCGTCTCCATGGGGCAAGTGCACCGCGCACTCCCGCTGACCGGCGCCATGTGTCTCGGGGTTGCGTGCCGTATCCCGGAGTCCATCCCGAGCCGGTTCGTGCGGAACGTCGTTGGCGACATACGGCTCGCCAATCCATCCGGTGTGTTGCCGGTCGATGCCGATGTCTCGGCGGATGAAGACGGTACCGTCACCGCACGCAGTTGCACCGTTTACCGCACCGCGCGGCCGTTGATGGTCGGCCAGGTGCTGGTGCCCGCCGGGTGACGCGCGTCACAGCTAACACTTTCAAATATCTTTCATATTGAGGCCCTGGGACCACAAATTGTGGGGGTCAATATGGGCATTAACGAGGAACCGACAGAGGATCGTCGGCAGCACCCGAGAGTACGGTTGCCGCAGCTGTACGCACGGGTCGACGGTCGCGTGTATCGGACACTGGAATGGAGTTTCGGTGGTCTGGTGATCGAAGATACCTCCGGGCACCTGAGTACAGGTGCCTTGCTGCGGATCGACGGATTGATCGACGAAGATACCTATCGGGCGGCCCAAGCCCCTGCGCCGGTGGATATTCGTGCCCGCGTGGTGCGGGTTGGCCCATCTTACGGTCATGTTGCACTATCGTGCCTCAAGCTCGATAGTGCCGCGTATGCGATCCTCAGCGCGGTTCGCGACGGGCTCAGTCTTCCGGTGGCAGCCCCAGCCGAATAACACCCTTCATCGTCTTTGGATCGATGGGTTTGCCTTTGCGGTAGATAGCGATCTTGCCTTCAAGCGACAGATCTACGGCGACCCGGCGCACCTGTTTCAGGTGCGTGCGCCAATTCTCAGGATCGACGAGGCGCGCCGCGTCTGACGGGCAGATCGTCTTGCCGACCCCGCGCTGCGATACCAGTTCCAATATCGCGTGTTCGATGTCCGCATTCACATCGCGCATCGACGCCTCCCGCTAGCCGTCGAACCAGGCGCGCCAAGCATCCCATCCGATCACATGCTCGGCGACAATGGCGTATCCGTCCCGCGTCGGATGAACGCCATCGCCTTTGACATAGTATTTCGGCCAGTCGGAATTCGCCATCAGCGGCGTGAACAGGTCCAGGTACGGGACGCCTAACTCCGCCGCGGCGTCTTCGAACATATCCGACAATTGCACGTTTCGGCTGGATGAAAGGTAACGCGCGCGCCCGGGTGCTGACGAGAAAGGCATATCGTCGTCATTTACCGGGGTGGGGCCGATCCAAAGAGTTGGCAGCCATGCCTTTGCCTCCGCGATCATCCGTTTTGCAGAAGCAACGGCGTCTTCCTGGACGTTTCGTAGCTGCCCATTTTCCATCGCCATGTCGTTGCAGCCAAACGAGAACACCAGCGCTGCCGGGTTTTCAGCGGGCAGGCGGGCTTCCGCCTCCGCACGCCAACGCGCTTCGATCATCGTCGTCGTATCGCCGCGAATGCCGAGATTATACATGGTGACGTCATGCCCTGCGTGACGCTCGCGTTGCATGACACGGCCGGGCCAGCCGAGAAAATCGTCATCGCCCGTCCCAAGCACCAGGCTGTCGCCGATAAAACACACGCGAAGTGCTGTCACGTCGATGTCTCCTTGATCTCGCCGATGACGCTCTCAAGCTTGCGAAGGCAGGCCTCCCGATCTGCGGTAAAGCCATCGTCCGCCCACCAATCTTCGACGCGACGCAGCGCTGTGCCGATCTTCGGTCCGCGTGCGAGGCCGAGTTTCTGCGCGTCTTGTCCGCCAACTGGAAAAGTGGGTGGCGTCCATTCGAAGGCGGTTTCCAAGTCCGCGCGCCGCAATGTGCTCTCGGATCGCGGTAACTTTGCGTGTTCCGCAAGCCGCGATGCCCAGGCAACCAGCGCCGCGTCGGCGACCGCCTCGTTGCCATGTGCATGGATCAATCGTTTGGTTTCCTCAACCGATGGAGGCTCCGCGAACAAGGGGGTTAATGCCAGAATGTCCGCCAGTCGCGCGCTTTCGCGGTTCGATAGGCGCAGACGACGGCTTACGTCCGCGGCATCGGCATCCGAACTCAATACGGCGGCAAGACGTCGCACGGCGTCTGGTTGCAACCCATCGATCACCAACCCGCGCGAGGCAAGCCAGGCCTTCGTCCGAAGGCGGCCGATGTTCGTCGCCTCCGGCAACACAACGTCGAGCACCCCGGCATCGCGCATAATAGTAAATGTCGCTGCGGGGTCGTTGGTGCTGAGAATTCCAAGAAGTTCCTCGCGGATACGTTCGGCGGAGATCGTACTCAGCTGGGCCGCATGCTGGCGGCATGCGTTGAAGGCCTCCGGATCGAAAGACGGTCGACCGAACCGAGCGTAAAACCGAAAGCACCGAAGAATGCGCAGGTAATCCTCTTGGACACGGTCCGTGGCGCGGCCGACGAAACGAATGCGGCCATGGGCAAGGTCGGGGATCCCTTCGTGGTAGTCGTAGACATCGCCCGCGCGCGTTGCCGACATGGCGTTGATGGTGAAATCCCGACGGGAGGAATCGACGATCCAGTCGTCCGTGAATGCGACCACGGCGCGTCGGCCCAGCGGCTCCACATCTTCACGCAGTGTCGTGATTTCAAAGGTTCTGTTGCCAACCACGGCAGTCACGGTACCGTGCTCTATTCCCGTCGGAATGGAACGAATGTCCTGTCGCGCCAAAAGTTCGATCACCCGATCCGGCGTATCCGGCGTGCCGATGTCGATGTCCTTGACCGGCTGTTTTGCCAAGCCGTCGCGAACGCAGCCGCCAACAAACCGGACATCGGCGCCGTCCACGGTCAAAGCATCCATGACTTTGACAGTCTCGGGCGCCGTCAGCCAGGGCTCGGGGTCGAGTTTACCGATCGGCTCTTTGGTCGCATTGAGGGCGATCACTGGGTCGGCTCAGGCTCGAAACGGGGAGGCACAATCCGGCCGTCTTCAAAGCGAGGAGCGATGTATTGGCCGCTGTCAGGCGCATCTCCACCCGTAATTGCCAGCGTAATCAGTCCTGCGACCAAGAAGATGAAGCCCGCCACCAGGCACCAAAAAATGGCGCCTTTATGTAATGCCGGAGGCTCGCCTCCCGTCGCTTTGGCACGTGCCCGGGCAAAGGCATTCCACGCGAGATAAAGCAACAGCGGCCCCAGGAGGGGGAGCACGTAGGTCAGAAAAATTCGAAACACGTTAGGTCTCCGGTCCAGCGACAACGTCATACAAGTTGCGGATCATCCCCGCCGTCGCCCCCCAAATGTAATACTCCCCATAGGGCATGGCGTAGAATTCCCGCCGCACGCCCTCGTGCACTCGATGGTCGCGCCGATGATTGCTGTCATCCAGCAAAAAAGACAACGGCACTTCGAAAACCTCGGCAACTTCGAACGGGTCCAGTGACACTGTGTAGTCACTGTTGACCAAACCCACGACGGGCGTCACCGAGAAACCCGTCCGGGTGATGTACTGGTCGAGACGTCCGACAATCTCGACTTCGTCATGCTGCAGACCGACTTCCTCTTCTGCTTCACGTAGCGCTGCCGCCTCAGCAGAACCGTCGGTGGTTTCGATGTGGCCGCCGGGAAAGCTGATTTGTCCCGGATGGTGATCCAGGTGGTCCGTCCGCTTCGTCAGCATTAGGGTGGCGCCATCTGGGCGCGACACGATCGGCACGAGCACGGCCGCATGGCGCATGATAGCGCCCGGTTGCATACCGGGGTTGAGGTCATGGTCACCGCGCGAAGAGCGGACACCGAAGTTTTCGAATGAGTCGCCGAGCCTTTCAACAATCAACGAAGGGTTCATGAATCCTCCTGCGTCGGCCCCAGAATAAAGCGACAGCCGGCGCTTTCTATCATTAAATGAATATCACCATTGATATCGGTCTCCTCGGCGCTTTCCACAAGTTCATAGAAGACGTTGCGGAGTAGCCGCGCCTGAGTGCCGTCTTCGTGCACTTGGACATAAGGGCGCGGCGCGCCGGTGGATGTTTCGGTATCGACACGCAACGCATGCGCCGCGTTCAAGTCTATCCAAGTATCTACGTTTGTCCGAAACGAGACGGTAGATTGACCGTTTTCCGTTCGCGTCTGCATCTCGACAATAACAAACGGCGTGTCCGGGACCTCAACAGGTGCCACTTCCGCGGGCGTGATCAACCAATAAGCGCCGTCTTCGTCACGCCGCAAAACGGATGCGAACAACTGAACGAGGCTGCGGCGGGTGATCCGCGATCCACGGTAATACCAGTCGCCGTCCGGGGCGATCTTCATGCCGATATCGCCGCATAGGATTTGCCGTTCCGTCAATGCAATGCCCACGGGTTTTTCGGCGTCCGGGCCGGCGGCTGACCCAAATGTAATATTTTCGATCTTTTCGGCCATGCATCTGATCCGCTACGCTAAACGTACCAATCATAAAGGAGAAGCGCCGTGACAGCGACCACCGAGACTTCCCAAGACGCAGCATCGCCGCCCGCCGGCCGCCCCGGACCCGTTGCCGAGGTCGAGGCGCTGGCCGAGAAAATGGTTGCGGCCCGCGCTGCCGTGGCGCAAGCGATCTTTGGTCAAGAGCAGGTCGTTGAAGAGAGCATCGTCACGCTCCTCGCCGGCGGTCATATTCTGTTAATTGGCGTCCCAGGATTGGGCAAGACGCGATTGGTGGAAACGCTCGGTACGGTCTTCGGTCTGGATGACAAACGGGTGCAGTTCACACCGGATCTCATGCCGGCGGACATTCTCGGCTCAGAGGTGTTGGAAGAGGGCGACGCTGGCCGCCGGAGCTTTCGCTTTATTCAAGGCCCGGTCTTCGCGCAGCTTCTGATGGCGGACGAGATCAACCGGGCGAGTCCGCGGACGCAATCTGCATTGCTGCAGGCTATGCAGGAAAAGCGCGTCTCCGTTGCCGGTGAGTATCACGATCTACCGCGTCCTTTCCATGTTTTGGCGACGCAGAACCCGCTGGAGCAAGAGGGCACATATCCGTTGCCCGAAGCGCAACTCGACCGCTTTTTCATGCAGATCAACGTGGAATATCCGGACCTGGATTCGGAACGTATGATCTTGATTAAGACCACGGGCACCGAAGACGTCCCGCCGGGCCAGGTAATGAACGCCGATAGTCTGATGGCGGCGCAGCGGCTGGTGCGATCGGTGCCTGTCGGCGAGTCGGTGACCGAAGCGATCTTGACCCTGGTTCGCGCCGGCAGGCCCGAAACGTCCGATTTGCAAACGGTACAGGAGAACGTGTCTTGGGGGCCGGGGCCTCGCGCTTCACAGGCCCTCATGCTTGGCGTTCGCGCCCGAGCCGTCGTTGAAGGGCGATTGTCGCCAAGCGTCGACGATGTGCTTGCCCTTGCGCATCCAATCCTCAGACACCGAATGGCGTTGACGTTTGCCGCGCGGGCCGAAGGTGTGACGTTGGAAGAAGTCATCGACGCGCTGTGCGCGCGGGTCGGTTAGGGCTGCATGGCCACGCGCATCGCCCATTCCCATAACGAAGCGGAAGCTCTTGCCGCCGGCATGCCGGCGCTGCTGATCGCCGCAAACCGGGTCGCCAATACGGTCTCGCAAGGCGTGCACGGACGCCGCCGTGTTGGCCAAGGTGAGACCTTCTGGCAATTCCGCCGTTATGAGGCGGGAGATTCCATTCAGCGGATCGATTGGCGTCAATCGGCCAAGAACGATCCGGTGTTCATTCGCGAGACCGAATGGGAAGCCGCACAAAGTGTTTGGCTGTGGCGCGACGGCTCGGACTCGATGGATTTCGGTTCCAGCGTCGTCAACACTAGCAAGCGCGACAGGGCGGATCTGTTGCTGATGGCATTGGCGTCATTGTTGATCCGCGGTGGCGAGCATGTTGCCTTGCTGGGGACCGGAGCGTCTCCGGCGGCGGGACGGCACGTCCTGACCCGTCTTTGGAACGAGATTGAAACCGGGCAGTTCACGGCCGGCGGGTTACCTGGATTCGAACTTCTCCCCCGGCACGCGCGGCTGATCTTATTCGGTGATTTCCTTAACGATTTGGAGCAAACGCGCATCGCGGTAAACGCCTATGCGCACCACGGGGTGCGCGGGCACATCGTGCAGCTCGTAGACCCTGTTGAAGAGACATTCCCTTACGATGGCCGTGTGCAATTCGAAGGTTTGGAAGGCGAAGGCCGTGCTATCATCGGCAACGTGGAGACGGTCGCGAAATCCTATCACGAGATATTCCAAGCCCATGCCGACGGCATTCGGTTGATCGCGCAAGCCGCCGGGTGGGGGTACACCCGGCACCGGACCGACCATACGCCCGAAGAGGCGTTGATGGCGCTGTATCTCGGTCTCAGTCAGCGGGCGCGCCGTTGAGATGCTGAGCCTAGGCCCCCTCGCATTTGCGGCACCCTGGGCCTTGGCGGCGCTTGCCGTGTTGCCTGCGATTTGGTGGTTGTTACGTCTTACGCCGCCGGTGCCGAAGCGCGTGATGTTCCCGCCGATCCGGCTGTTGTTCGGGCTGACGACGGAACGTGAAACCTCGGCACAAACACCTTGGTGGTTGCTGTTGCTGCGCTTGTTGATTGCCGCACTGATTATCATCGCAGCGGCTCAACCGATGTTGAACGCGGAACCCGATGCGGCGCCGGACGGGCCTTTGGTCTTGGTCATGGACAACGGCTGGGCGGCTGCCGAACGATGGGAGACGCGGCGCGATGTGGCCGAATCCTTGGCGGAGCGCGCGACACGGTCGGGCCGGCAGGTTGTTCTGTTGATGACGGCGCCGCCGGCAGATGGCAGCGCCATCGCGGTGCAAGCCCTTGGCTCGAACGAATTGCGCGCTGAACTGGCTGCCGCCATTCCCATGCCGTGGCCCACGGATCGTGGCCAAGCGGCCCAAGCCTTAGCGG
Organism: Rhodospirillales bacterium; assembly: GCA_965601835.1. Classification (GTDB taxonomy): domain Bacteria; phylum Pseudomonadota; class Alphaproteobacteria; order Rhodospirillales; family Casp-alpha2; genus UBA4479. The sequence continues at coordinate 1,327,964 of OZ271842.1, read as the reverse complement.
ACTGGGGTGAGAGTTTCAGGGGACTTGCCGACGTGCGGTGGCTTTCCGACAGCTTGGATGGCCCGGGTGTGGCGGAGCTTTCCGAGCGACTTCAGGCTATGGGGCGTGTGACTGTGTATGGCACCGACGGTTTGCCCATCACCGTACTGAGGCCACCCGTTTCCGACACGTCTGGATTGATCGTCTCTCTCGAGCGGCCGTTCGCAACGGCGGCGTCGGAGGCCATGGAAATCCGCGGTTTGGATGACGAGAACCGGGTACAGGCCGTCGCGACCGCGACTTTTGGCCCGGGTGAGACAGCGGCGACCGTTACCTTGTCGGCACCGAACGAGATCCTCAATCGGGTGGAGCGGGTGCAAATCGGATCAGGGCCCCATGTGGGTGCGGTCGTCTTGTTGGATCAACGATGGCGGCGACGCCCCGTGGGAATCGTCGACCTAGACGGTGCGGCCGCTGCGCAACCGCTTCTGAGCACCGGCTACTACATCCGCCGTGCGCTTGAGGGGGGCACCAGCGTTCGCACCGGCACCGTTGCCGAACTTTTCGAAACACCGATGTCAATGATGGTGATCCCCGACGGATTCGCGATTCCGCCCGCAGATGTCGCGCGGATCAACGCATGGATCGCATCCGGCGGCATCTTGGTCCGGTTCGCAGGGCCGGCGCTGGCCCGCCGGACGTCCGAGGCGTCGCCTGGACAGGCCAGGGAGCCATTGCTGCCGGTGACGCTGCGCGGCGGTGACCGGATCATTGGCGGTGCAATGTCCTGGCGTCAGCCCATGGGATTGGAGCCTTTCAGTGCCGAAAGCCCGTTTGCTGGATTGACGGTGCCGCAGGATATTCGTGTTCGACGGCAAGTCTTGGCGCAGCCGACGCCGGATTTGGCGCAAAAAACCTGGGCGGCGCTGGAGGATGGAACCCCATTGGTAACCGCGGATCGGCGTGAGGCTGGCTGGGTTGTCCTGTTCCACACCGCGCCAAACGCGACGTGGTCGGATTTGCCGCTGAGCGGCTTGTTCGTAGAGATGATGGGGCGGCTGTCAGCACTGGGACGCGGCGTCGAGAATGGCGTCAATGCGGCGCCGTTGGCGCCGGAGTTGACGCTGGATGGCTTTGCACGGCTGGATACGCCGCCAGCGACCGCGCAGCCCATTAGCGCCGCCGCGATAGATACGGTCTTCGTCTCGCAGCACAATCCGCCTGGAATATATGCCGCGGGCGATGTGCGCCGGGCCTTCAATCTGACATCGGCGTTGCCGTCGTTGAGCGCTTTGCCGCTTCTGCCTGGCTGGCGAGAAGCGGCCTATATCCGGCCTGCGGAACGGGATCTTACGGGGTTATTGTTTACCGTTGCGTTTGTGTTGTTCCTCGCGGACATGATGGCTGGACTTTGGGTGCGTACGGGCGGGCGGCGCGTTGCGCGGCGGAGCACGGCCGCTGCGACCGCGGTCATCGCGCTTTTCATCGGCGTTGCGGTTGGCCCATCACCAGTTCATTCGGATGAGCAGTTCGCGACGGAAAACAGTCTCGAGACCCGGCTTGCCTATCTGCGGACCGGTGACAATCGCGTCGACGACGTAAGTGCGCTCGGCCTCAATGGATTGACGGTCATGCTGGCACGGCGCACGGCAGCGGAGTTGGGACCGCCGCAGGCGATCGAGCCGGGCCGCGACGAACTGGCCTTCTTTCCCTTGATCTACTGGCCGGTTACGCCGGGTTATGAGCTGGATGATGTCGCCGTGTTGGCGGTGAAGGAATACCTGCGCAATGGCGGCACAATCCTTTTCGACACCCAAGAGCGCGCCGGCGGCGGACAAGCCGCAGCGTTGCGACAACTCGTTAATCGCCTGGACCTTCCGCCTTTGGTGCCGGTCGCCCCGCCTCATGTGATGACCCGGGCGTTCTATCTTTTGGAGGATTTCCCGGGTCGGTATGGCGGTGGTCAGCTCTGGGTCGAGCGTTCGGGCGAGCGGGTCAATGACGGGGTGTCGCCGATCATCGCCGGGTCCGCAGACTGGGCGTCTGCCTGGGCAATGGACGAGACCCAACGGCCATTGTTCCCCGTCGTCCCAGGCGGCGAACGGCAGCGCGAAATGGCGTTTCGGTTCGGGATCAATCTGGTGATGTACGTTTTGACCGGCAACTACAAGGCGGATCAAGTGCATCTGCCGGCGATCATGAAACGGCTCGGCCAATGAACGCGGAGATTCTTTGGAATCCGGCAATCCCGCCGCTGTTGATCGGGGCACTATCCGTGATCGGCGTGGTGTTGTTGATCGCACAAGTTCTCCGCGCCGGGATGCGCGGCGTGCTTGCGCGTAGCGCGCTTCTCGCCGCGTTGGTCATCGTCTTGCTGAACCCTCGGATCAGCGTCGAGGATCGCGCCGCCGAGAGCGACATCGCGGTGATCGTGGTCGACGATACATCGTCGCAGCGGGTTGACGATCGCCGTGCCCAGACGTCGGCGATGGCGGCCGAGATGACCGCGGCGTTGGAAGAACTTGGCAACATGGAAGTCCGCACGGTCACGGTGACCGATGGCAAAGCCGGACATAATCGCGAAGGAACCCGGCTGGCGGATGCGTTAACGGAGGCACTTGGCGATATGCCGGGGTCGCGGTTTGCGGGCGCGGTCGTCATCACAGACGGCCAGATGCACGATGCGGAGACTGTGGCGGAGGGCGGGTTGCCGGGCCCTGTCCATGTTCTTGTCACGGGTGAACGTGACGAAATCGATCGCCGATTGGTGGTCACGGATGCACCGGGCTATGGCATCGTCGGAAATGAAATATCGGTGCGCTATCGCGTCGACGACCGGGACGGAGACGGCGGTGCGCCGGTTGACGTGGTGATCCGTGTCGACGGCGAAGAGCGTGACCGCGTGACAGTGCCCGCCGATCAAGAGCAGGATTACGTCTTCACCTTGGAGCACGAGGGCGCAACCTATATCGAGATCGAAGCGGCGGCCAAAGACGGCGAGCTCTCGACCGTCAATAACCGAGCTGTTGTCTCAGTAAACGGCGTGCGCGACCGGTTGCGGGTCTTATTGGTGTCCGGTCAGCCGCACGCGGGCGAGCGGACCTGGCGCAATTTGTTGAAGTCGGACCCGTCCGTCGATCTGGTGCATTTCACCATTCTGCGGCCCCCGGAAAAGAACGATTTCACCCCATTGAACGAGATATCGCTGATCGCATTTCCGGTGCGAGAGTTGTTTGAAGAAAAGATCGACGAGTTCGATCTGATCGTTTTTGACCGGTACATGGTGCGAGACGTTTTGCCGCCATCTTATTTTCGGAATATCTCAGATTACGTTCGAAGCGGTGGCGCGGTGATGCTGTCGGTGGGGCCGGAGTTCGCGGGGATACGCTCATTGTCGCGCACGCCGCTGTCGGACATTCTGCCGGCATCGCCGACGGGCCGGATCCTGCAGGAGCGGTTCAAGCCGCGGATCAGCGATCTCGGCCATCGTCATCCCGTCACACGGGGATTGCCGGGGGCCGTGGTGCCGGGCCGCGACGATCTGGAGCCCACATGGGGGGCGTGGTATCGCCATATCGGGATGACGGACGGTACCGCGCCGACCTTGATGCAAGGGGCGGAGGGGAACCCATTGCTGCTCATGCAGCGGGTCGACGAGGGCCGGGTCGCCTTGTTCGCGAGCGACCATCTTTGGCTCTGGGCGCGGGGCTATGACGGCGGCGGGCCGCAGGCAGAACTGATGCGGCGTGTTGCGCATTGGCTGATGAAGGAGCCCGAACTGGACGAAGAGGGCTTGTTCGCCGAAGTGACCGACGGTGAACTCCGGATCGAGAGCCGTAGCCTGACCCCTGGCGACACCGAGGTCGTGATCGAAAGCCCGAGTGGCGTTCGTCAGACGTTCACCCTGACGTCGGAGAGCGCCGGTATCACGGTAGGGCGGTTGCCGGTCGAGGAGATCGGTCTCTACCGGATCGAGGCCGGAGAGCGGATCGCTTTGGCGCCGGCCGGGTCGTTGAACCCGTTGGAGCTGGCCGATCTACGGGCGACGGATACGCAGGCGGAAGCGTTGGCGGCCGCCGCTGGTGGCAGCGTACGGTGGCTCGAGGACGGATCACCCGACGTGCGCGGAGTGCCTCAAGGACGCCAGAATTTCGGTGCGTCGTGGATCGGTATGACCCGGAACGAGGCTTTCGCCGTTACCGGGGTCAAAAGTGTGCCCCTGGCCCCTTGGTGGCTGGTGGTGACGCTCGGCATCTTCCTCGCCGGTCTCGCATGGTGGCGCGAAGGGCGCTAAGTCGGGCAGCCAGCCGACCAATCATCCCAATACGGACGCTCCCCGAAACGGTCGGCAAGAAAATCAACGAACGCGCGCACTCGCGTCGACAAATGGCGGCGGTGCGGATAGACCGCATAGATCGCGATGGGATCTGCTTCGAAATCCGCCAAGGCCGTCTCAAGGGCGCCGTGGGTTAGGTCGTTGCAGCAAAAAAACGTCGGCGAATAATCGATCCCAAGCCCGGCCCGAGCCGCTTCAATCAGGGCATCGCCATTGTTGGCGCGAAGCCGTCCTGACACTTTGACCGTGAAGGGACCCTCCGGTCCCTTGAACGGCCATACACCGGGTTCAGACAGATAGTCATAGATCAGCGCCTCGTGATCGGCGAGTTCCGATGGGTGCGACGGCCGGCCCCGTCGGCTCCAGTACTCCGGGCTGGCGATCACAACCCGACGGCACGGTGCCAGGCGACGCGCGATTAAACTTGAGTCCGGCAAATCGGCGATACGGATAGCCATGTCGAAACCATCTTCGACCAGGTCCACCTGTCGATCGTTTAGCACCAGATCGATTTCGACGTCGGGATGGACCTGCATGAACTCCGCGACGGCGGTGCCGAGATGCAGGACGCCAAAGGACATCGGTGCATTGACCCGCAGCAGGCCCCGGGGTTCGGCGGTCAGGTTGTCCAGCGCGTCTTCGGCTTCCTTGGCTTCGTCGAGAATCCGTCGGCAGTGTTCATAGTACGCCCGCCCTTCATCGGTCAGCGACAGGCGCCGGGTCGTCCGGTGCAGCAAGCGGACGCCAAGCCGATCCTCCAGCCGTCGTACCTGGGTGCTGACGGCGGCTTTGGAACGACGCAAAGCCTTGGCCGCGCCGGAGAAGCTGGCCGCGTCGACCACCGCTGCAAAGGTCGAAATTCCGTCTAATGGGTCTTGCATCGGGCTTTTTCAATTGTTCAAAATAACGAACAATATGTTCATATATGCGTAGATTGTCTCTGTAAAGATGCATCCCTATTTTCCTTTCAACACGACGCCAACAGATTGAGTTTTGAAAGGACAGATCGATGCAAACCCTCCTCGTACTTGATACCAGCCCGCGGCAAGATGCGGTTTCGCGCAGTCTGACGAACCAGTTCGTCGAAAAATGGAGCGCGCAAAACCCGGACGGTCGCGTCATTCATCGCGACATTGGTGGCAATCCGCCGGAACACCTGGATGATGAACTGATCGATGCGCTGCGCCGGAACCCGGAAAGCCTCAACGATCGGCAAGCTGCCGCGGTCGCCGCATCGGATGCGATGATCGATGAGCTTGCGGCGGCTGATGCGATCGTTATCGGCGCGCCGATGCACAATTTCACGATCACGGGCGCGCTGCGGACCTGGATCGACCACATTGCCCGCCCCGGCAAGACCTTTGGGTATGACCCTGCAAAGGGACCGTTCGGGTTGCTCGACGACAAGCCGATCTATGTGGTCTCGACCAGAGGCGGTCAGTATGGCGACGGCGATCCGGCCGATCCGCATCCGGCGGACTTCCAAACCGGGTATCTGCGCCACATTTTTGGCTTCATCGGCATTAAATCGGTGAATGTCATCGCGGCGAACGGCCTGGATATGGGGCCGGAGCCCCGCGCGGACGGCATTGCTACGGCGAGTGCCAAAATCGACGCCGCGGTCGGCACGATGGGCGCCGCCGCTGCGTAACCGACATCCGAAAACAAGAAAAGGAGACCTGCCATGAACACGCATGTAATTCCCTTCGACAGCCTCGGCGGTGAGAACCACGGTTGGCTGGATGCCAAGCACCACTTCAGCTTCGCAAACTACTACGATCCGAAACGGATGGGGGTTGGCCCGCTCCGTGTCTGGAACGACGATACGATCCAGCCCGGCACGGGGTTCCCGTTCCATGGCCACAAGGATATGGAGATCATCACCTTCGTTCGTGAAGGCGCGATCACCCATGAGGATAACTTGGGTAACAAGGGCCGCACCGAGGCAGGCGATGTCCAAGTTATGAGTGCCGGTACCGGGATCACCCACTCGGAGTACAACCTTGAGGACGAGATCACCCGCATCTTCCAAATATGGATCATGCCGGATGAACAAGGTTTGACGCCCCGGTGGGATGCCAAGGAGTTCCCCAAGGGCGACCGTGACGGGCAGCTGGTACCGCTGGCATCGGGCCGCGACGTCCACGCGGAGACGGACGCCTTGCGGATTCACGCGAACTCCGCCGTGCTCGGCGCAACGTTGTCAGCAGGGCGCGAGGTCCAACACAAGCTGGACGCCGGTCGCGCACTTTACCTTGTCCCGGCGAAAGGGGCGGTGACCATCAACGGTGAGTTTATCGACACCCGCGATGGCGTCGTCGTGGTGACCGAAGACGACGCCGATACAATTGTCGTCACTGCCGACTTGGATACGGAAATCGTCGCCGTCGACGTGCCGATTTCTTAATCCGCGTCTCACCAGATTGAGCCCCCGGACCCGGTGTCCGGGGGTCTTTATTTTGCTGCGACGGCTTCGATCTCGACCGTCCAATCCGGATGGGCGAGCGCCGATACGACGAGCAGTGTCGACGCGGTCAGATGCCCTTTCAGGTATCTGTCGCGGACTTCGCGGTACAATGCCACGTCGGCCGCGTCGGTGATGTACGCGGTCACCTTGACGATGTCCTCGACGGTCATGTCGGCGTCTTCCAGGACCGCCATGATCCGTTCCCAACACATTTCCATTTGCGCCTCGGACTCCCCGGCCAGTTGGCCGTCGGCGTCGGTGCCGATCTGGCCGGAAATATGCAGCCACGTATCCGCATTGGAGACTTTGACCCCATGGGCATAGGCTGACGACGGGGCCGCGACGGTTTCGGGGCTATGGGTTGTTCGCATGGATTCTCCTCCGGTTCGGCTGTCTCCCATGATCGTAGCGGCGGCACGCCGAGCCGTCACGGGTGCTGGGCAAATCCTGCCGCGCTGCTCGGGAAAATCCCCCCATAAGTGCTTTGAGTTGCTGGCTAAAGATCTTAACTATTTGATTTAATGAGGTTTTCGATTTGGCACGCGCATTGCTCCAACGATGATGCGGATCGTAGCCAGAAAGCTCGCGCCGCGTGTTTCACAAGCCGAAAACGGCGAATGACGAACAAAGGAACGGGACAATGGATGCACTGCGTATCGGCGCCTCTGGCATGATGGCGCAACAGAGAAAGGTAGAGGTTGTCGCTAACAACCTCGCCAATATGAACACGACGGGTTATCAGCAACGCCGCGTCGAGTTTCACGACCTCATTTACAAGAACAGCGCCAGACCGAACGAGTTCGGATCGCAAGCGGGCACCCAGGTGCCGGGCGGCGTTCAATCGGGTAAAGGCGTCGACATGATGTCGGTTTATCGTGTGACCGAACAAGGGAGCTTGCGCTCGACCGACGGCACGTTCGACCTCGCCATTCAAGGCGACGGCTATTTTCAAATTCAGCTCCCCAACGGCGAAGCCGCGTACACCCGGGATGGCACCTTTCAGGTCAACGATGCCGGTACGCTGGTGACCCATGACGGGTTCCCGGTGCTGCCCGGTGTCACGATCCCGGTGGACGCGGTCGATGTGACCATCAATGCCGCCGGTGAAGTCCTCGTGACCCAGGACGGCGAAGCGGAGCCGGCAAACGTTGGCGCCGTGCAGTTGGCGCTTTTCCCGAACGAGGGCGGTTTGCGACCCGAGGGCAATAACCTATTCACCGAGACAGAAGCCTCTGGGGCTGCGCTGGGCGTCGCGCCCGGGGCCGGAGGTGCCGGAAGTCTGCTGCAAGGGTTCCTCGAGACGTCGAATGTGAACCCCGTTGATGAGATCTCGGAAATGATCAAGGCGCAACGGGCCTATGACATGAACTCCAAAGTCATGCAGACGGCGGACCAAATGATGGCGTCGCGCCGTAACTAACACGAACTTCGATTTCTCCACGTCCCAAACGGCCGCCGGCGGACCTCGTTCGTCGGCGGTTGCATTCGAGTGCCGGGGTCAGTTCACCTTCTTGGATGCGAATTGCTCGACGATGTCGCGCAGTTTCTTGTGCCTCAGCCGGCGGATTGCCTCTCTATAAGGGACCCACTCCCGCTCACGATCTTCGCGTTCCAGCCAGTTCTTGTGCACTTTGGTCACACTCAGCGCAAATACATCGCAGCGGCACACGCCGCCCCATTTCTTGTAATAGTACCGCCCGAGTTTTTTCGCTGACACTTTGCCTTCGACGCCGGCTTCCTCAAGGGCTTCCTTGGCCGCGGAATCCGCGGGCGACATATCCGGCTCGACGATGCCTTTCGGAAGTATCCAACGTTTGCGCCGCATCGACGTAATCATGAGGATTTCCAACCCCTTATCACCGATGCGATAGGGGATAACCGACGACTGCCGGTATGGGTCCTCATAATGCTCTTCGCTGTCTTCGATCGCGACGTCTTTTTGTCGTGTGGTGGCCACGGTTATATGCCCGAGTTGTATTTATGTGGTTTCCACCTTCATCAATACGCTGAAATCCATCGCGTGATAAGTGATTCCTGTAAGACATTGGCGCGGCGGCGCCATTCTTGCGGCAGAATTGGGTTCAACGGTTGTCCGATGTGACGCGCATGGTCCCAAGATCGGCGTGCATCCGCGTCGAAAAGAAATGTCGTAAAGGCGAGGCGTCGTCCTGCGTCTGAATCGATATACCCCGCTAACCCATTAATAAAGAACATATTTCCAGATTTGGCCCAGACTTTACGGGCGATCGTGGGTTGGCGAAACCCACCTGCGAAGCCCTCCAGGCCGCCCGTATACGGTAACAAGACATCGAACCGCCAACCGTTAAACCGTTTCGTCAGCACATGCCTTAGAATGTGTGTCATCTGTACCGGTGTTATTCGCGCGTCCGTGCCCAAACCCGAGTGGTTGCTCAGATTCGGTGCGAATCGGTCAAGCTCGGGCACATCACGTTCCAACCAAAGTCCCGTTTGCAACGCCGATAGACGCAAGGTCTCGGGCGGTGCGCCGATCTGAATGGACGCCGCCAATCCGATCGTTTCGGCGACAAGGTTGTTGGAATACAGCAATCCGGCGCGAACGATTTCGATGAGCGGTTGGCTATAGACCCGTGCCACCGTGATGGCATTGGCGTTGTCCTTGCCAGAGGTTGGTGCCGGGAGGTCGACGCCTTCTTGCAGCGCCAGTGTGCGAAAAAGCCGAGCGCTGACGGCAGCAGGGTCGTTGACCGGCACGTCCACGCCGCCTTTCGAGGGAAGGTCCGGGCGTCCGACGAGACCTGCCGCCTCGCGGGGGATCACGTATTCCGTTACTTCATGATCGGCCGCGAGGCCCAAATAGGCTCGGTTGAAATCAACGTTTAGGCCCGAGATACCTTGATTGTATGCGGCCGTCACCGGCTGATTGTCCGAGACGCGAGGAAAGCTCGGAATCAGGCTTGCGTAGACGAACCGTCCCGTGATCCGACGAATGCCGGTATCCGCCAACTGTATGGCGAGGCTCCGAAGATCGGAGGTGCTGAACAGAGGGTCGCCATCGCCGAGCAGCAAGACGTCACCATTGAGCACACCCCCTTGCAGTTGCCCGGCGACCGCAACGTCGGTGCGAAATCTGAAGTCAGCGCCAAGTATGCCGAGGGCGGCGGCCATCGTTGCTATCTTTGCAGTCGACGCCGGTGGAAAGCCGGTGTTCTCGTTACGGCGCGCAAGGGTCTCGCCGGTGGCCACGTCGACAACGTGATAGCCAAGGGTCACGCCATCCAAGTCGAGTGCCCGTTGGATTGCCGTGTCATCGAGCGCTGCAAGGTCGCGCGAGGACGTGAGGTGGTAGGTCGACGGCGCGCAAGCACCGAGCGCAAAAGCGATCGCCCACACCCCAAAAAACCGAAACAGAGACATTGCGCAAATATAGACCGCAGGGGCGCCGGGAGCTACGGTGCTGCGCAATGTCGGAACCTCAAGCCGCGACGGATGAAACCAACATCTCCAAGGGAATGGCCCGGGGGGCGTTGATCGGTGTGACATCGGTTCAGGTCGTCGCGACCATGGCGGTCATGATTCCGCCCGCAATCGCCCCCGCCCTTGCCGAGGCGTTCGATCTGCCGGTCGCGCTGATTGGGCTGCAAGTGAGCTTCGCTTATGTCGGCGCGACGATGATGTCCGTCGCCGCCGGGTTGGCGGTCAGGAAATTTGGCGCGGTGCGCGTCAATCAGTTGGCCGCGCTGCTTATTGCCTGTTCCTTGTCGTTAATGACGGTTCCCCATCCGGCCGGTTTGGTGCTGGGCACGTTCGGCGTCGGTGTTGCCTACGGCATGACCAATCCAGCCGCGTCTCATTTGATGATCAGAATCGCGAATGCCGGGAACAGAAACCTCATCTTCTCCATTAAGCAAACGGGCCAGCCAATGGGAGGCGTATTAGCCGGTGTCATGGCGCCGCCTGTTGCGGTCGCCTTCGGTTGGCAGTGGGCACTGTTCTGTGGCGCCGGTTTGGCGGCGGCGGCCCTGGTCGCCGTGCAGCCGCTGCGTCGGATTTTCGACGCCGATCGGGATCCAACAACCCGATTCCGGGGTGCCGTGTTCCGTGACATCGGGTTGGTTCTAAGCGTCCCGGCAATTCGGACCTTGGCATTTGCGTGCCTCGCCTTCTCGTCCGTTCAATTGGCCTTGATGGCATTTGTGGTGACCTTGTTGGTCGAGGATGTCGGATTTTCCCTGGTGACGGCGGGCGTCGGGCTCGCCGTGTTGCAAGTTGCGGGCGTCATTGGCCGGCTTGGATGGGGGATTTACGCAGATAAGTCCGGCAATGGTCTAAAGACCTTGGTGATCGTTCAGGTGATCTCCGTGCTGTCTGCCATCATGACCGCGTTTTTTTCACCAGAGGTTCCGACGTGGTTTGTGTATTTTGTGCTCGCCCTGTTCGGCGCGTCGGCGGTCGGCTGGAACGGCGTTTTCATGGCGGAGATCGCGCGCCTTGCCCCGCCGGGTAGAGCCGGAAGCGCGACGGGCGGGGTTCTGGTTCTGGTTTTCATCGGTGTGATTATCGGCCCGCTCGTATTCACCGCCGTGCAACAGGCCGTGGGTAGCTATGCTGCATCTTTCTTGATCATGGCTGGGATCAGCATCGCCGGTATCGTTCCGATCGCGCTGTTGTGGCGCCGCGGTACATAGGCGGTTAGACTAGGGTAGGAGACAGACATGCCGTATGCCTACCGTGACGATTCGGGTAATATCCTCGCCGTATACCAAGAGCCCGTCGACGGGTGCGACGAGGTAAGCGCCGATGATCCCGCGCTTCGCGCCTTTATTCAAAACAACATGCCCGCGGCAGGGGGCGACGATTGGGTCCAGTCAGATTTGGCCTTGGCCCGGGTCCTCGAGGATTTGATCGAAATCCTTATCGATAAGAAAGTGATCATGTTCACTGATTTTCCCGAAGGGGCGCAGAAAAAGCTCTTGGAGCGCCGCGGTTTACGTAAGGAGTTCTCTTACGTCGAGGACCTTTTCGTGGGTGAGGACGATATTGAAGGGGGCGGCCACTCCTCAGGCGGCTTCTTGTGACGACAAGGGCTTGCGTCCCTCCTTGACGCGGCCCGGTCCCGTGCATTCGTACAATTCGGCAATCATCGCGCTTCCCTTCTTTTCGAACAGGAACGGCAGAAATGCGTGCACGGAGCAGACACCCGCGGCCATGAACATCCGAAGCGCGAACCCCAGCGCCGCGGATAAATGTTGGAAATACGTTTCGCCGACTGAGGCGGGATGATCTGTAAATCGATTGAGCATGGCGCTTCCTCCTAATCATATGGAGGAATATAACCAATATGCGCGGAAATTTTTGGTTAAATATCGATAAAAATTCTTATATATTAGAAGATATAACTAATAAATAGGCGTTTTGAAGAATGGATCGTATCGATCGGAAGATTCTGGATGTGTTGCAACGCGATGCATCATTGTCGACGGCCGAACTGGCGGAGAAGGTCGAACTTTCGCCGACGCCATGTTGGCGACGGGTGCGGAACCTCGAAAACGACGGCGTCATCACCAACCGGGTCGCCGTCTTGGACCCTGAGAAAATCAACGTCGGGGTAACCGTTTTCGTCGCCATCAAGGCGGGGCGACATGCCAAGGGCTGGTTAGAGGCACTGGCACAGGCCATCGATAGTATTGATGAGATTACCGAAGCTTACCGGCTTTCCGGGGAGACGGACTATTTGTTGAAAATCGTCGTGCCGGATATCGATGCCTATGACCGCGTTTACAAGCGGCTCATCGCCAAGGTCGAGTTCGCCGATGTGAGTTCGTCGTTCGCGATGGAGGAGATCAAGGCGACGACGGCGTTGCCGCTGGACTACATTCGCTAGACTGTCGGCGGACCTTTCAACTCGACTGTATTGCCTTCGGGATCGCGCAGGTAGATGGACGGCCCGACACCTTCTGCACCGTTTCTCTCGGCAACGGGGCCGGTTTCGACGCCGTGCTCGAGAAAGTACGCTTGGATGGCCTTGGGGTCCCAAGGGTCGATACGAACACACAGATGGTCCATATTCGGTGCGTCGCCGGATGGCGGGTCGCCGGCCTTTCGGCCCAATTCTCCATCGCAATCGACCAAATCGATCAATGAACTTCCAGCCCTGAGCTGAAACAGCCCGAGCGAAGCGACATCCCGCTCGACGGAGCAACCCAAGACGTCGCGATAGAATGTCAGCATTGGTTCAATGGTGCGGGCACGGATAACGACGTGGTCGAGATTCTTGACGTCAAACGGGACATCAGCCACGTCAGCACCCCATCGCAACAGCGACGTCTTCTACGGTGTCGCCGATGACATCCCAATCACTGGTCGCTTCGAAATCCTTTACCTGATCGGCGCCGTATTCGGTTGGCCGATTGATGTAGGCGGTTCGCATACCTTCGGCGCGGGCGGCCTCTAAGTCGTCGTTATGCGCTGCACCCATCATAACTTCGCCCGGCTGCAATCCGAGAAGTGCGATCGCATTTTGATAGACCCGTGGGTCGCGCTTGTAGGCTTTATGCATATCGCTCGAAAACACGAAATCCCACGGTATGCCGGCGCGCTTGGCCATGCTGCTCAGCAGCGTTAGCGAGCCGTTGGATAGCGGCGCGATTAGGTATTTGCGCTTGAGGCGGATCAACCCTGGGATGCTGTCCGGCCATGGATCTATCCGATGCCAGGCCTTGTTCAGGTGATCTCGCTCTTCTTCTGTCAGCATTTCCAGACCGAAATCGGGCAGAATCTCGTCAAGCCGTTCGCGATGGATCGTATCGATCGGAGTCCAAGGCCGCTCACCCGAAATGACCTTGGCCATGCCGGGCCGATACCCGGCGCGCCACGCCCGGGCGAATGCATCCGCATCGAAATCTGAAAGGTCTTTTTCACGGGCGACGACGGCGGCTTGCCGAGCGATGGAGCTTCTCCAATCGCTGATTGTGCCAAACGTGTCGAAGACGATCGCCTTGACGGCTGGGATAGACATGGCGTTCACTCCTTATGATGAGAACCCTAATGGATTCGCATTGGCGATCAAGGCATGGCCGCGGCCCATTGCGGGCAAAGGCCTTGGCGATTGCATTTTTCTGCATGTTCGGCGGCTTTCTGGCCTTGGGACCTGCTCCGGCAATCGCCGAGCCTGTCGATCTCGAACTGGTGCTCGCCGTTGATATTTCCGGATCCGTCGACGATGACGAGGCGGCTTTACAGCGAAACGGCTACATACAGGCATTCCGAGATCCGGAAGTGCTCCGCGCCATCAAAAGTGGTCGTCACGGCGCGATTGCCGTCACCTATATGGAGTGGGCTGGTGGCCATCACCAGCAGTTCTTGGTGGATTGGATGCGCATCGACGATGAGGAGACAGCGCATGATTTCGCCGATGCGCTGGCGTTCGAGCCCATCACCATAAATGTTTGGACCTCCATCAGCGGTGCTATCGACGCCGGTATCTGGGCATTTGAGCAAAGCCCGTTCGAGGCACGCCGGCGCGTGATCGATATCTCTGGCGACGGTGCCAACAATGACGGTGGTTTCGTATTACCCGCGCGCAACCGTGCCTTGAACGCCGGCCTTACCATTAACGGCCTCCCCATCATCAATGATCGGCTGAGCCGTTACGGTCGCCCGCAAATACCCAATCTTGACTATTATTATACGGATTGCGTTGTTGGTGGGCCGGGCGCTTTCATCATCGTCGCGAATGGATTTCAAGACTATGCGCGGGCCGTACGGCGCAAACTGATCCTCGAAATTGCCGGTGCAACGCCGGTGCCTTCTGGCGGTAACAATGCGGTCATTCAAGCGGACGGCCATTTTCGCCCACCTTGTACCGTTGGTGAAAGCCTGCGGCGCGGGTGGGAAGACGACTACTGAGGTTCTTCTTCGCCTTGTGGATAGGCGGCTAGGTTACCAAACAAGCTTCATAATCAAGACATAAAAACGTAACGGACGATGTGCAGTTTCGCCTCATTCGCTCGGCGAAAGGATTTTGTATGCGCATTCCCGCAGTTTCGATACATGGCGTCTCCAAATCATTTCGGGCAAACGAGCCCGTCTTAAAATCAATCGAACTATCCGTTCAAGAAGGCGAGATGGTTGGCCTCATCGGTGCGTCCGGTTCCGGTAAGTCGACTCTCATCCGTTTGATCGCGGGTTTCGAAGCGATCGACAAGGGTGATGGTGAGATACGGCTTTATGGGCAGCAATGTCAGGTTGGCGGCAAGCGCACTAAGAATGTTCAGGAATTGCGCCGCAACATCGGCATCATCTTCCAACAGTTCAACTTGGTCGGTCGTCTCACGCTGATGATGAACGTTCTCGTCGGTCGTCTCGGTCATGTGAGCCGTTGGCGCGGCACGCTTGGCCTGTTTCCCGCTGAAGATAAGATTAAGGCGCTGACGGCGTTGGAGCGCGTTGGAATCGTTGACTATGCCTATCAGCGTGCATCGACCTTGTCCGGCGGCCAGCAACAGCGGGCTGCGATCGCGCGTGCCTTGACCCAGGAAGCACGCCTGATCCTTGCCGATGAGCCGATTGCCTCGTTGGATCCCGCATCGGCGGAAAACGTCATGGGCACCCTGCGCACGATCAACCGCCAAGACGGGGTCACGGTGATCGTCTCGCTGCACCAAATTGACCATGCGTTTAAGCACTGTGATCGCATCATTGCCCTCAAGGACGGACGCATCGTTCACGACGGCGATGTGAACGCGATTACCAAAGAAGACCTTCAAGACCTTTATGGCGTCGATGCATTGTCCGACGAGACAACGCAAGAAGACAGAGAATTCGGGGAGGCGCCCGCTGGCGGCGCGGCAATAGCCGCAGGTCAGCGTCAAAAACCCGAATTGGCTGCTGCGTCCACGATGGACGCTTAACCACACGACCATCCAACCTAGGAGTGAGAAATGTTTAAGAAGCTCATGGCCGCTGCCGCGGTTTCCGTCATCGGTATGGGGTCCGCGCAAGCGGAAATGCCCAGCCAAATCAACTTTGGCGTCATCTCGACCGAATCCGCGTCGGTTCTCGAAGCGTCTTTCAAACCGTTCATGGAAGACATGGAGAAAGCACTCGGTGTGCCGGTTCGCCCGTTCTTTGCTTCTGATTATGCCGGCGTCATCGAAGGCATGCGGTTCGGCAAAGTCGATCTGGCGTGGTTCGGCAACAAGTCCGCTATCGTCGCCGTTGATCGCGCCGGTGGTGAAGTGTTCGCGCAAACCATCAAGGACGATGGCTCGGAAGGCTACAACTCGCTGCTGATCGCGCACAAGGATTCGCCGGTCAACTCGCTGGAAGACGTTCTGAAGTGCGACAAGACCCTGACCTTCGGGAATGGCGACCCCAACTCCACGTCCGGCTTCGCGATCCCGGGCTACTATGTTTGGGCGCTGAACAATCAAACCCCGGAAGATTGCTTCCGCCGGGTCACCAGTTCCAACCACGAAGGTAACGCACTGGCCGTCGCGACGGGTAAAGTCGACATCGCGACCAACAACACTGAATCCATCTACGCGCGCCTTGCCAAGAACAACCCGGAAGCCGCTGCCAACATCAAAGAAATCTGGCGTTCGCCGCTGATTCCGTCCGACCCGATGGTGTGGCGCAAGGAACTGAGCGAAGAAGTGAAGCAGAAGATCTATTACTTCTTCATGCAGTATGGCCGCTTCGGCGACATGGAAAAGGTTAAGCGCGAGCGCGCGATCCTGGCCCAATTGTCCGACGGTTGGGGTCCGTTCCTGGCGTCCTCCAATGCGCAACTGCTCGATGTTCGTCAGATCGAAGCCTTTAAAGCGAAGATCAAAGCCGAGCAGAAGGGTGATGCTGCTGCTATCGCGAAAGCCGAAGAAGAGCTGAAAATGCTCAAAGAAGCGGCTGCCGTGATCGGTAAGGCCGGCTACTAAGCCAATCTAGAGTTTCGGGGCGGTGCTTTGCGCCGCCCCGGCTTTATTCTTTTCAGACCAATCTATTCAACGAGAGTCATTATGAGCCAAGCAGTCGCCGGTTATGAGATTTCGGATGCTGTCGCGGAGCAACTGAAGCCGAGGTGGTCTCGGCATGTTGGGACAGCGGTAACGGCGGTGGTTATCACCATGCTCTTGGCGGTCTCGTACTACCCGGCCGAGGTCAACAACTGGATACTGTTGATCACCGATGCCGAGAACATGATGCTGTTCTTGATCGATTTCTTGACGCCAAACTTCGAAGATCTCGATCTTATCGTCTTGAAAATGATCGAAACCGTGCAGATTGCGCTTTGGGGTACGGTGCTTTCCGTCATCTTGGGCGTGCCGTGCGGGTTATTGTCTTCGAACAACATCGCACCGGTGTGGATTGTGCAGCCGATGCGCCGCTTGATGGACGCCGCCCGCGCGATCAACGAGTTGGTGTTCGCCATCTTGTTCGTCGCCGCTGTGGGTCTTGGTCCTTTTGCTGGCGTCATGGCTCTCTTCATTCACAACCTCGGGATCATCGCGAAGCTGTTCTCGGAGGCCGTGGAGGCAATTGATCCGCGCCCCGTCGAGGGTATTCAGGCCACAGGCGCATCGCGATTGCAGCAGATCATCTATGGAGTGATCCCGCAGGTTCTGCCGCTCTGGACCAGTTTCTCGTTGTACAGGTTCGAAACCCTGGTTCGTTCGGCGACGGTGCTGGGTATCGTCGGCGCCGGCGGGATCGGGTTTATCTTCTACGAGTCTTTCCGCGCCTTCCAATACGATCGGGCATCCGCGGTCATTATTGTCGTCGTCATTTCGGTGACGATCATCGACATTATCTCGTCGCAGCTACGCAAGCGTTTGATCTGACGAAGGGCGCCGTGTTCAGCCGAACATCGCGTCGATTTCGTCCTTGCTGAGTTCATTGCTTCCGGTGCCGCCGGAGTCGGAAGCGTCATCCGACGCCCGACGCCACGGCCCTGTATAGCCACAGGACTCGGGTGAACGTCGTCGTCGGTCGGGCCCGACGAACTTATCTGTTCGGATAAAGCGCCTCGGACGCTCGATGACACTGACAATCCTGGAATAAAGGGACGAAGCCGAGACCGGTTTTGCCAGGAATTCGTTGATACCGCTGTTGATGGCCTCGACGACACGGTTGTACTCGGTATGTCCGGTGACCATGATGATCGGTACATATGGATTGGTGGAGTCCGAGCCTCGGCGGATCATTTCGACTAGGTCCAACCCGTCGAGGGGATCCATCTTCCAATCCGTGATGATCAAGTCCGCATCAAAGGTCTTGAGGAGCTTCAACGCATCAGCGCCGTCTCCGGCGGTTTTGACAGAGCGAACCTGGAGCGCCCGAAGAATCTCCTTCAAAAGGATCAACATGTACTTGTTGTCATCGACAACCAGGACATTTAGCCGTGAGAGATCATAGGCTGGCGCAGTGTCTCGTGAACTGAAACTCATGCGCCCTGCTCATCAATTTGCCAGACGTCGCCCATAGCACGCCGTATCGACTTCGGCCTACCCGATATCAACATACTGAAGTTACGTCCTCTTGCCGGAATTTCACTAGGGTATCTAATGCGTACGGCAGATGTAAATATTCCATACAATTAAAGTCCTATGAATACGTATAATCCCCCATATCTCTATGGAGAACTCGGGCCACTCACCCGTAATCGTTGCGTGAACTGGGTGTTTTTAGGTGTTTCACACAATAACCGACAATGACGCCAAGAGAGGGTCCGATCGCTCTTGAGAATTCGCTACCGATATTCGCGGCGGGCGTCGCGAACTGAGACCTACGGGCCGCGAACCAAAGTCCGCGGCCCGATAGGCTATTCGGCAGCTTCTTGATAGGCGTCCAAACTGGGGCACGAACACACAAGGTTGCGGTCGCCGTGGGCGTTGTCGATCCGTCCGACGGAAGGCCAGTACTTGTTACTTCTCAGGCCAGCCGCAGGGAATGCTGCGACATCGCGTCCATATGCGTGCTGCCACGTATCGGACATCACGACATCGGCGGTGTGCGGTGCGTTGACCAGCGGATTGTCGTCTTGGGGCCAGTCGCCGGCAGCGACTTTGTCTGCCTCAGCAGCGATGGAGATCATCGCATCGCAAAAGCGATCCAACTCTTCTTTCGGTTCCGATTCCGTCGGTTCCATCATCATGGTGTGCATCACCGGCCAGGACATGGTCGGACTATGGAAGCCATAGTCCATCAAGCGTTTGGCGATATCGTCGACTGTCAAATGCGCGGCGTTTTGGATGGGCCGCGTGTCGATGATGCATTCATGCGCAACAAGGCCGCCGGGGCCGGTGTAGAGAATCTCGAAGCTCTGGGCGAGGCGTTTGGCCACGTAATTGGCGCTGAGAATCGACACCTGCGTTGCCCGTGTCAGGCCCTCGCCGCCCATCATGGCAATGTACGCCCACGAGATCGGGAGGATCGAGGAAGAGCCCCAGGGTGCTGCGGATATCGGTCCGATACCGGTATCCGGGCCTGCGTCCGAAACGACGGGATGGCCCGGCAGGAATGGTGCCAGATGCCCACCGACCGCGATTGGGCCGACACCCGGTCCACCGCCCCCATGGGGAATGCAGAAAGTCTTGTGCAGGTTCATGTGCATGACGTCAGGACCGAACTTGCCGGGATGACAAATCCCGACCATCGCCTGCAAATTCGCGCCATCCATATACACTTGGCCGCCACGCGAATGCACGATGTCACAGATTTCGCGGATCGCCGTCTCGAACACCCCGTGCGTAGACGGATAGGTCACCATCAAGGCGGCAAGATTGTCCGCGTGTTGGTCCGCTTTGGCGGTGAGGTCATCGACGTCAACATTCCCATTGTCGTCGCATGCTACGACCACAACACGCATGTTTGCCATGACGGCGCTCGCTGGATTGGTGCCGTGTGCGCTTGACGGAATCAAACAAACATCGCGATGCGTATCGCCGCGGCTGTGATGATAAGCACGTATGGTCAGAAGGCCTGCATACTCGCCCTGTGAACCGGCGTTGGGTTGCAACGACACGGCATCGAAGCCGGTGATTTCGCACAATCTCTCTTCGAGATCGGTGATAAGTTCGCGATACCCCTCTGCTTGATCAACAGGGGCAAACGGATGAATGCGCCCGAATCCCGGCCACGTGATTGGAATCATCTCCGATGCGGCGTTGAGTTTCATCGTGCACGATCCCAGCGGGATCATCGCCCTGTTTAGTGCCAGGTCTTTCTCTTCGAGACTGCGCATGTAGCGCATCATCGCCGTTTCGGAATGATGGCTGTTGAAAATTAGGTGCGTCAGAAAGTCACTCGCGCGTTGCAGTCCCGCTGGAATGGTCTCGCCGACCGAGGCATCCAAGTCGTCAATGGATAAGCCGTGGTCATCGCGACCGCTGACGATGGCGAACAACATGTCTACATCCTCACGCGAGGTGGTTTCGTTAAGGGAAACGCCTATAGAATCCGCATCGATCTTTCGAAAATTGAAGCCGCTGTCGATGGCACGCGCATGGATCGTTTCTGCAGCCCCCGCTACGTCGATCACAAGTGTGTCAAAAAACGCCTCAGTCCTTACGGTGAAGCCGAGTTCGGTCAGTCCAGCTTTCAAAATTGCCGTCAGCCGTTGCACGCGATCGGCGATACGCTGCAATCCGTCTGGACCGTGGTAAACGCAGAACATGCTGGCGACGTTCGCGAGCAATACTTGCGCCGTACAGATGTTCGATGTCGCTTTATCGCGGCGAATATGCTGCTCGCGGGTTTGCAGCGCCATTCGAAGTGCCGGGCGCCCATGTGCATCGACAGAAACGCCGATGACCCGGCCGGGCATGGAGCGTTTGTACTCGTCGCGGGCCGCCATGAACGCGGCGTGAGGTCCTCCATAGCCGAGCGGCACGCCGAACCGTTGTGCCGATCCGACGACAACATCCGCGCCCCACTCGCCGGGCGGGACGAGTTTGACCAAGGCTAAAGGATCGGTTGCGACGGTTACCAACGCACCGGCGGCATGGACACGATCAGCCAACGCCGCGTAGTCATGGACCTCGCCATCCACGTTGGGGTACTGCAGCACCACACCGAAAACGGTTTCGGGGTCCAGATCGTTGAACGGATCTCCGATTTGCACCTCGAAACCGAGCGGCTCCGCGCGCGTTTCAATGACAGAAATCGTTTGCGGAAAGCAATCGGCCGCAACGAAGATGGTCATGTTCTTGTTCTTGCCGACACGTTTCATCAGCGTCATCGCTTCGGCGGCCGCGGTCGCTTCGTCGAGGAGCGATGCATTGGCCATGGGCATGCCGGTCAAGTCCATGATCGCTTGCTGGAAATTAAGCAGCGCCTCCAGGCGGCCTTGCGAGATTTCCGCCTGATACGGCGTGTACGCCGTGTACCAGCCGGGATTCTCGATCAGATTGCGAAGAATAACGCTGGGGGTAAACGTGTCGTGGTAGCCAAGGCCGATGAGGGATTTCATAACCTTGTTATTGCCGGCCATGCGCGACAACTCAGAAAGAGCATCGGCTTCGGTCAAAGGGGCGAAATCGAGTTCGCTCTCTGCGCGGATCGCAGCCGGAACTGCGGCATCTACAAGGTCCTCGAGCGTTGCATGCCCGACGGCGTCCAGCATCTCGTCAATCTCTGCGTCGGAAGGTCCGATGTGGCGACGTACGAACTCGTCTTTGGCTTCGAGGGAGGCGAGGGAAGCGCGGGTCATTCATCCAGTTCCTTTACATAGGCTTGATATCCGGCGGCATCCATCAGTTCCGAAAGCTCCGCGGGATCGGCGATTTTGATCTTGAACATCCAACCGTCGCCTTCGGCGCTGTCGTTGATTGTTGTCGGGGCGTCGCTCAGCACGTCGTTGACCTCAAGCACCTCGCCGCCGCACGGGGCGTAGACCTCGCTGGCCGCTTTGACGGATTCGACCACACAGGCCTCGTCCCCTTGTTCGAACGTCGTGCCCACCTCGGGCAGTTCGACATAGACCAACTCGCCCAATTGCTGTTGCGCATGGTCCGTCACGCCAACCGTGCCCGTGTCGCCATCGACGTTAATCCACTCATGATCTTTCGAATATTTGACGCTCATGACTAATCCTCTTCGTGATACATACGTTGCAACATTCAATCCCGATGATATCGGTGCGGCTGAAACGGCATTTTTTCGACTTTTGCCGACACCATGTTCTTGCGCACCGCCAATTCAATTTCTGAGCCTGCCTTGGCGAGGGACGTCGGGACGTAGCCCATTGCGACGGGACCGCCCACGCTGGGGCCAAATCCGCCGGAGGTAACTACGCCGCAGGCTTGCCCCTGCAAGTCGTGGATCACCGTCCCGTCCCTTGCCGGGGCGCGGCCGGATGGCAAAATACCGACCCGCTTACGGCTAACCCCGTCAGCGATTTCGCCGAGGATTCTGGGCGCCCCCGGGAAGTCCGCGGCCTCGCGGCGGCGCTTCGAGATGGTCCAGGTCAACCCGGCCTCGATCGGCGAGGTGGTCTCGTCGATATCGTTGCCGTACAGACAAAGACCCGCTTCCAGCCGAAGGGTGTCGCGGGCGCCAAGGCCGATCGGTAAGACGTTGTCTAACGACACCAGCTTTTCCGCCAGATCCTCAACGGCGCCGGTTGGAACGGAGATCTCATAACCGTCTTCGCCGGTATAACCGGATCGCGTGACGTGACATGGCGTGCCGTCGATATCGAAGAGAGCGGCCGTCATGAACGACATGTTCTCGACCCCAGTGGCGAGCGCCGAGAGAACGTCGACGGCATCGGGCCCTTGCAACGCAATGAGTGCATGATCGTTTATGATCTCCAAGCGCGCATCAGCGCCGGCTGCCTGTTCGATCAGCGGGAAATCTACGTCCTTGCGGGAGGCATTGACGACGAGAAACAGCTTATCGCCCCAGTTCGTGACGATAAGGTCGTCGACGATGCCGCCTTGATCGTTGGTGATCATACTGTACCGCGACTGCCCGACCTCGAGGGCCTGAACATCGCCGGGGATCAACCTTTCGATGACTTGGGCAGCGCTTTCTCCGTGCAACCATGCCTGCCCCATGTGCGACACATCGAAGAGGCCTGCCTTCGCGCGAGTATGGGTGTGTTCCGTCATGATGCCGGCGGAATACTGCACGGGCATCTCGTAACCGGCGAACGGCACCATCTTGGCGCCGTGGCGAACGTGAAAATCTGCCAATGGTACGGATTGGAGGGGGAGGTCTGGCGTTTTGCCCACGTTCGGTCTCCGAATAAAGGTGGCTCGCATTAGGCATGCTGCAAGGCACTGCTGCAGATCACCTAAGGCGCCCCCTCTGTCTCGGAACCTGAAAGTGTCACCCGTCCCAGCGGGTTTACATCTTCGGTGGGTGCGAAGAACATCGCACCACTTTCCAGAGCCTCATCCCGTTGCGGTCCTTTTGCCTGAGAGATTCCGGGGCGGTTGCTCCTTCGGCGCCGACGTCGAAATGGTCGGTCTCTCCCACAACGGTGTTACGAGGAACTCGTTAACCGTCGGAATATGGCAACGGAGCGGCGCAAAATCAACAAAACAGGCGGTATGATCTCAGCGCAATCGGTCCCGGATGGCGCGTCTGTTGAACTCGACCTGATCGCGGGTCAATGCAAAACCACCATAGACTAGATAGTAACGCTCTCGAATCTCTGGCGTAATCGGCATTTCGAGCGTGGTCGTTGGGGCTTTGGCGACCAACCGCGTACGATTTCCGGCGAATGAAACTTCGAAATTCAATTCTTCACGGTAGAGAATTTGTTTGTCCGGATTCATCACGGCGACAAAGAACGGTATCGTTGCCCCTTGCGATTCGTTGGCGGGACCCATTTCGACGGCAACGATCGGCGATACGTCGACATCAAGCACACCGCTGTTGGTGTCGTTGTCGATGTTGGAGAGGCAGGCGATTTCGATCGCCCCCATCTGCGCGCGGTAATCCACGTCCGTTAGATCGCGCCCTGGACCTCGGCGGAAGCTGGTAATGGAAGCTGCGTCCTCGAGAATGAAATACTCGGGGCACTGCAGAATAATCGGGTCACTGAACAAATCCGGGGTTTCGCAGGCCGCGGTCAAGCCCGCGAACGCGCCTACAGCGACAAACCGAAAGGCCCAGCGGCGCAGAATCCGCATCACAGGTCGTTATGGCTGCCGTCACAATACGGCTGCGAACCGGTTCGCTTGCATCCGCACAGATACACTGTCTCGTCATTTTCGGCCTTGAATACAATCGGGGTCATGCCGACTGCGGAGTGGCTGCCGTCGCAAAAGGGTTGCGTCGCGCTCTCACCGCATGTGCACCATGCGTATTTCTTTCCGGCCTCGACCTCAACTTCAAACGGCTCCGTCGCAGCGATTTTCGGTTCTGACATGAAACTATTCCCTGGTGAAACGCCAACATCATCGAATGTGATCCGGACTGTACTGGAGGGCCCATCGCGCGGCAAGTAACCGCGATCACGGATCGTCTGGAATGCGGCCGACGCCGGGGTCCACCAATCGAATGAGCGTCGCCGCAAGCTTTGCCATGGTGCGAGAGCGGCTCCAGGCATTCTCGATGCCTGACGCGATTTGGACGCCATGACTGAACGAACGCCACGCCGCGTCCCGTTGCTGATGGGCGGCGTGCTCCTCAGCGAGGGATGCGAACATCCACACGCGACTGAGGTCTCCGGCGATGCTATCTGTGGCAGTCCACGCCGCCGCCTCTGTGGCCGGCCAATCAGGGTCGCCAATGTCGCGTTGGCGGACAGCAATTTGCCATAACGTTTGCGCTTTCAGCCTTTGATCGTCGATCCCTTTAGCCGCTACCACAGCCCGGGCCATAGCTTCGTATCTTGGCGCCATCTCATTGCTGTCATCAGGCCGGGTTCCGTGAATGTCCGCCATGGTTCTGGCGATCCGGCTGATGGCGAACGACCTTGCATACGGGCGCTCAATTCGATCGATGGCCGCCATCGCGACTTCGAGTGTCGTATCGGCGTCCGTCAATTCGCCCGCATAGGCCTGGGCCTGAGCGATCCTGCCAAGGAGCACGGCGCGATATCGGACACTTTCGATCGAAGAGGCGGTTGCGAGCGCGACGGCAGCGTCCCCTGCCTGCGCCTGAGCCTCGGCAGCGGACATGAGAACCGGAACGCGGTCGGACGGGCTCGTGACGCTTTCAAGCAACTCCAGTGCGCGCGTCGTTTCATTGATATCCGCAAGGGCAGTCGCTACATGCCGCAATCCGGCGCTTCTGGAGCTGGATCGTGAAAGCGCGCGAGCCGTTACTTCCGCGACCAACAGATGCTCGCCGGCGAGTTCCATGAGCCCGGCCCGAGCGAGGATCACCGCGGCCCTTGAGCGATTCGCCAAACGCTTCAGGTCGTCTTCTATTCCGTCCAGAGTATTTAGCAATCGGCGCGATGTCTTGATTGCGTTGTCGTGTTCCCCGCGGCGCAACTGGATGTGTGCGATTTCCGCGAAGGCGTCAGCCTGCTTTTCGATGTCTGGGATGATTTCAGCGGCGGCCAGGGCTGCGTCGGCTTGGCCGGTCGCGGCCTGCGCTTCGGCAATGTCCCGCAGCGCGACGATCACCAGACGTGGATCGCCAATCTGCGATGCCGTTTCCATCGCTCGTGCACCCAAGCCCGCACGTGCCTCGGCTATCAGAATCTCACCCAGTGCCCAATCGCGCAGCTCAGCTTTAGCGACCGCTTTCGCCTTGTCTCGTGCTTCGTCCAACAAGCACAAGACCGTTGGGTCGTCGAAACACGCCGATGCATTGCGTGTTGGGTCCGATCTTTCTCCAGTGTCTTGGGGGCTGACGAGGTCGCGCGTCGCCGGATGAGATAAGAGCTTGCTTCGCGCGTCGCTGATATTTCGCGCTCTCGCTTTTTCCAGCCGCTGCAAGAGGCGCCGGACACCGACGGCATACTCGAGCTTGCCGACTAAATCTGAGGTGACTTGGGTGTCTATCTCAAGGCCCTTCAGGCGTTGGAAAATCCGAATCGCGGCGCGTGTGTCTGGCCCCAATCGGCCATCTTCGACACCAAGATATAGGCCTAGGCGCGACAGTGCCTGTTGCGCGCGGCGCACGAGCGGGCTACTGGCGTAACGAACTTCGTCCGATGCAACGGGGTCGATCGGTGGCAGCGCCGCCTGCGGCGACGGCACGGAACCCAAAACGAGTCCGATCCCGACGGCCGCACATATTCCCAGGGTCAGGCCTTTTAACATGCAAGGTTTCTAGCACATTCGCCGGTGCCGGGCAGTGCCCAAGGTACTTGGCGTCCGCCGACACGTTCCGTAAAAGGTGAGCATGGCCGTATATACGGAAATCGACGACAGCGAACTGCATGCCTTCATGGCTTTGTATGACGAGGGGGAATTGCTCTCGTGTAAGGGCATCGCGGAAGGGATCGAGAATTCGAACTTTGCTCTGACCACCACTGAGCGCCCGCTCATTTTGACGCTGTACGAAAAGCGTGTGAACCCTGCGGACCTGCCGTACTTCATCGATTTAATGGCGTTCTTGGCATCGCAAGGGGTCCCGTGTCCGGTTCCCATCAAGGCAAGGGACGGTAGCGTGTTGCGCACTCTCGCGGAACGCCCTGCAGCCATGGTGAGTTTTCTGCCGGGTATGTGGGTTCGGCGCCCGACGCCAGACCATTGCCGGCATGTGGGCTCGGGATTGGCCCATTTGCATCAATGCGGCCAGTCATTTCCGCAAACCCGGAGAAATGACCTGGGACCAGAAGACTGGAAACCCTTATTGGAACGCATCGGCGATGATGTGGACTCGGTTCAGGCCGGCTTGAAGGCTAAGTTACATGGTGCGATCACTGACATCATGGCGGCGTGGCCGACTTCTTTGCCCGACGGCGTCATTCACGCCGACTTGTTCCCTGACAATGTGTTTTTTCGACAGGATCGGCTGTCGGGGCTGATAGATTTCTATTTCGCCTGTAACGATATACTCGCCTATGACGTTGCCATTTGCCTGAATGCGTGGTGTTTCGAGAGCGATTTCAGTTTCAATGTTACCAAGGCAAGGCGGCTGCTGCAGGGGTATCAGTCCATTCGCCCATTGTCGGAGGGCGAGATTTCGGCCTTACCGATTTTGGCGCAGGGAGCGGCTATTCGTTTCCTTCTCACTCGCCTGTACGATTGGGTGCACACACCGCCCGGCGCGCTGGTGGTGAAGAAAGACCCAATGGAGTATCTCAAGAAATTGGATTTTCACGCTTCCGTCAAAGGTGCCGGTGAATATGGCCTCGAGCCCTGAAATGACCAACGGGATCGATATCTTTACCGATGGGGCCTGCTCCGGAAACCCAGGCCCTGGGGGCTGGGGAGCGATACTTCGCTGGCGCGGGCATGAGAAAGAACTGTCGGGCGCGGAGAATCCCACAACGAACAACCGTATGGAATTGATGGCGGCGATTTCCGCGTTAGAGAGCCTGAAACGGCCCTCGACGGTCGCGATATACACCGACAGCACGTACGTGCGGGACGGCATTACCAGTTGGATACACGGCTGGAAACGGAATGGATGGCGGACGGCGGCGAAGAAACCCGTGAAGAATGAAGACCTCTGGCGACGCTTGGACGCCGCCTTGGCACCGCATCAGGTTGAATGGCATTGGGTCAAAGGCCATGCCGGGCACCCCGAAAACGAACGGGCCGATGCGCTGGCGCGCGCTGCGATTTCGACATGACGTCGAGCGTGCATAAAGAAAGGACGCGGTACGAAATGGAACCGCGTCCTTTTAGGTAACTCGCCGACAACGCTTGGGAGGCGTGTAACTACCGGCGATTAAAATGCATAGGTCGATATCAAGCGTGGCCGAGGCTCCACCGCATCCGGTCAGCGGCCGTCACGGCGCCGGCGCCCGATTTGTACTCTTTGGAGTTGATATCCGTGCCGACCGGCTCGCCCCAGCGGTCGCGGGCGGCAGTTTTGCCGGGAAACCAGTTTGCGAAACGTTTTGCGTCATTATGTCCAAACATGTCTATATCCTCATGCAAAGGCCGGGGAGACCGGCGTTGTTAATCTTGAAACCACATATACGCCTGTCTTTTTCCGGCCACAAAGGATTGTTCCTCATTCAATGCATGAGTATATATTCATGTATAGTTCATGTCGTGTTGGGTCGAGGACAGGCCGATGATTCACTTGCCACCGATTGCCGCCTTACGCGCTCTCGCCGCAGCTGCCCGCCATCTCAGCTTTACCAAGGCGGCGGCGGAATTGAATGTCACGCAGAGTGCCGTCAGCCATCAAATCCGCCATATCGAGGAACTTTGGGATCTGAAACTGTTTGAGCGCCGTCCGCGGCGGCTGGAGTTGACGTCAGCTGGGGAAGATTTGGCGGAGATCGTGGACGATTTCTTGTCGACGATTACGGAAAAGGTCGAGAGTTTGAAGATGGAGGAGGGGCACACCGCGCTCAGAGTCGATGTGCTCCCTTCACTGGCGGTGAAATGGCTGGTGCCGAGGCTGCAGACTTTTCGAGAAGAGCATCCAGAGATCGACGTGTGGTTGTCGACGCACCATGAAGAGCCGATCCGCGAGCGCGGCGATTTCGACGCAGCGATCGTTATGGGGGACGGCAACTACCCCGATTATCAATCTTGGCAATTGATGCGCGATTATGTGATCCCGGTGGCACGCCCCAGGTTCCTCGAGGAGCACGGTATGCCCAAAACACCGGAAGACCTCTGCAAGCTACCTCTGCTGCTGAAGTACAAAGGTATGTTATCGCCCGGTTGGCGATACTGGTTCGACTACGTCGGCGTCCCCAAGGAAGTTTATCAACCGGCGTTGCGCGACGGCACTCGGTTTCCCGATACGAACATGGCCGTGCAAGCGGCGTTCGAGGGGCAAGGCGTGGCGCTCGCGAGAAGCGCGCATGTTTGGGACGACTTGCAAACCGGCCGCCTGGTGCGTGTTTTCGATTTGATGTGTCCGTCCGATGTTTCGATCCATCTTGTTTGCAAACCGGAGCGAAGCGAGCGTCCGGCGGTCGTCGCGTTCCGGGAGTGGCTGATGACAGTATCGGCCGCTTCTCAGCGTGAATGGGATGCGGCAGAAGGTAAGAAAGCGGCGTGATCCAGGGCATGAAAAACCCCGACGCCGGAATGCCGGGGTCGGGGTTCCTCCGAACTCGTCGAACTTAATACGGGGTGAGTTTAGAGTTCGCCCAACATCGTTTCTGCGCTTGTCTTGTCGAAAGCGCCGCCTTCGTCGATGTGAATCGCTTCGACGGTGCCGTCGTTGACCACCATCGAGAATCGCTGACACCGAAGGCCGAGGCCACGGTCCTCGAGATCGAGCTCCAAGCCGGTCGCTTTGGTGAACTTAGCCGAGCCGTCGGCAACCATCATGACCTTGTCACCGACACCTTGGTCTTTGCCCCAAGCGCCCATAACGAATGCGTCGTTGACCGACAGGCAGGCGATGGCATCGATGCCTTTGGCCTTTAGCGCATCAGCGTTGCTGACGAAACCGGGCAGGTGTTTCGCCGAACAGGTCGGCGTGAACGCGCCAGGGACGCCGAAGATGGCGACTTTCTTACCCGAGAACAGGTCGTCGGTTGATAGCCCATCCGGTCCGTTGTCCGTCATGATGGCGAGATCCACGCTGGGGATCTTATCTCCCACACCAATTGTCATTACTCTCTCCCAAAATTCTAAAAGTAAGGAATGTGAAGACGCATTATCTGCGCCGCCCTTCAAATAGGGGTTCTGAGGCCTTCTGCAAAGGGCTTTGCGGTTATGGCGAGTTCATCTCTCGCAAGATTGTGTGTCGGAGCGCCGAAGAGCGTAACGTACGGGAGCCCGTGTCACCGAAAGTTCAAAAACGGCTGGTGCTACTGTAAGAGGCGCGCCGCCAATTGTTCGGGCACTGCCTCGCGAAAGCCGTTCAATACGATATCTGCGGTCAGGAGTTCCGGGAGCGCGACGCCCGTTTGCGCGCGGGGGCCATAGATCGCGTTGAACGGAATACCGTATCGGTCAAAAGATGCCAGATACGCGGCGATTTCAGGGTCTGGTCGCGTCCAATCCGCTTGCATGGCGATCACGTCGGGACCGTTCAACAATTCCAAGACGCGCCCTTGCTCCATCACCAGCCGTTTGTTCACCTGACAGGTAATGCACCAGTCCGCCGTAACATCGACGAAAACGATTTTGCCAGCTGCGGTATGATCCTCCAGCGCGTCGCGATCGAACGGTACCCAGGCGATCTTGCCAACCTCAGGTGACGATGTTTCTGCGATCACCGATGTGTCGCCGATGTAAGCACCTGAGATGGCGACGACCGTCGCCACGAGCAGGGCTGCGGGCGTGGCCTTCTTGATCTGCGGTGCCAGGCGCAAAACGGGGCCGAGCCACACGATCATCGCAACAAGGGTCGCGCCAACGACGATCGCGTGCGTAACGCCTGCAACCCCGGCGATGACCGTCAACAGCCATACCGCCGTTGCCGCCAATGCGAATCCGAGAACGACCTTTAACTTGCCCATCCATGGGCCGGGCGCCGGCAGCCGGGTTGCCAAGCTTGGCCGGGCGGCAACCAACAAGTACGGCGCGGCGAGTCCGAGGCCTAAAAACAGGAAAATACTCAGAATTTCCAATGAGCCACGAGCCAAGGCGAAGCCCACGGCGGTGCCCAAGAACGGCGCTGAGCAAGGCGTTGCGAGCAGGGTCGCGAACATGCCCTGTAAGAAACTGCCACCCAATCCCTTGCCTTGGCTACCGCGGTGCCCAAGATCGCTTAGAGCCGTCGGCAATCTAACTTCGAAGAAACCCCAAACGTTGCAGGCGAACAGGGTCACCAATAGCGTCATGGCGATCAAGAACCACGGTTGCTGGAACTGTATGCCCCAGCCGATGGCGGTGCCGGACGCCTTGACGCCGATCAAGGCACCCGCCAGAAGCATGAAGGCGAAGACAATCCCGGCCGCACTGGACAGGAAACTCAGACGAGCGGCGGCCGGTTCGCCGCCGCCGTGCTTGATGAAACCCAGGAACTTGATCGACAGCACCGGCAATACACACGGCATCAGGTTTAAGATCAGGCCCCCGAGAAATGCGAACAAGAGCATGAGTGCGATGGATTGGCCGTCACGCTCGACGCTTGCCATCGCTGGTTCGTCGGCAAAGGCTCTAGGTGCGCCTACGGGGCGTTCGATCTCCGCGGCACGGCCTCCGTCGACCATGGTCAGCGTCAACGACGCATCTTGGAGACTGGCTGCGGCGTCCGAGGCGGCACCACGATAGCCGGTGATCGCCATGCGGAGTGTCGCTTGATGCCCGCCATCGGCGACCGCAACCGACGGGCTTCCAAAGCCAAGATCCGCCTGACCTTCGACGTAGACATCGGGCGCGCGGAACGGAATGTCGGAGGTCGCATTGATCACCATGTAAAGTGCGTCCGCCGTGCTTTCCGTCCAGACCTCTGAGATATCAAGTCGTGCCGCCTGCGCCGAGCGCGGCACCTGCGAGTCGAACTGACTGATGGTATGTGCGAGCTGCGTCGGAGACCCGCCACCGGCTGGGACTTTCAAATCCAATTCAGCGGTGTAGGGAATGCAGACATCTTTGCAGGTTAAGTAGTTGATGGACGTCGCGACCCAGGCGGGCTTGTCGGCGGCAGGGGCGCGTAAATCGAAGGGCAGCACAACCCGATCTTCGTACCCAAGCGTCTGCAGACCCAAGACTGAGAACCGTGACGGTGCCGGCCAAGACAAATCGCCAATCTCTACATTGGTCGACCCTGAAAAATCCGGTTGTGGTGGATAGCCCGCATCACCCGGCGAGCGCCAGTAGACTTTCCATCCCGGTTGCATGCGGAATTCGAGACCGGCACGGACGGTGCCATCATCGCCCAATCCGTCGCGATCAATGATCAGGCGGACCGCTGTTTGCTCTTCCTCGGCCCATGCCGATGCGACTTCCGCCTGCGCTGACGATATGCCGACGGAGAATACGAGGGCTGCCAAAGCAGCGCCGGAGAGCTTTGATAGTCTGTGCCGCATGAAACAATTCATCCATATCAAATGGATAGCCTAGGCAACAAACGCCATAGATTGTCAAAGGTTGCAAGTGACAACGGCGTCATCACGCATTCTTGACGCAATGGGAGCGGTTGCTTCCCTCTGCTTTTTGCGCTTCCGCCCGGGTGTGCCATAATCACGCCACAAGACGCCTGTAGAGCGTTGGCGGGAGAAGGCGAAAGTCGACGGCATACGCCGGCAAGCCGCGAAAGGAATAAGAATGCCAGGTTTCGATCCGCAAACGGCCCCCTCCGACAGTTATATGACGGGGCGATGCCTTATCGCCATGCCAGGGATGCCCGATGAGCGTTTCGACAAGACCCTGATATACATGTGCGCCCACAGTCCGGAAGGGGCCATGGGCCTCGTCATCAACAAACCGATGTCGAACATCAGCTTCCCAGACCTGCTTGAGCAGCTTGAGATTTCGCCGCCCGACGGAGAAGGGATCGAGGTCTTGTTCGGCGGACCCGTGGAAACGGGCCGAGGGTTCGTATTGCATTCTCCGGATTATGTGCACGATGCGACGTTGATCGTAGATGACGAAGTTGCGTTGACCGCTACGGTCGATGTGTTGCGGGCGATTGCGGGGGGCGAAGGCCCCCGTCAAAGCCTGCTTGCGCTTGGTTATGCCGGATGGGGGCCCGGACAACTGGACGATGAGATCAAAGCGAATGGATGGCTGAGTGTGGATGCGGATACGCATCTGCTGTTCGACACCTCGATCGAGGACAAGTGGCATCGCGCGATGGCCAAGCTGGGCATTGACCCCATTATGTTGTCGGATACGGCTGGCAATGCCTAAACCACGTCGCGGTCGCCCGGCTGCCAACGCGAAGGCGAAGGATGCTGACGCCTTCATGGCGGACCTGATCGCGCGGATGGAGACATGTGAAACGGCGGAAGCCCTCAACGACGAGGTGCTGATGCCGTTTGTCTTAGCGCTTGAGAAAGTCTGCGGCGCTCGGGGATATGTGATGAACGTTTACGGCGAAACGGCGAACCTGGTCTTTACCGGTAAACCGGAGCACGCCGAGGCGTTGTATCAGATCGTGGAAGCCTATCTAGACGATCAAGAAGGCGATTGATCGAGCCTACGATGCGGCGTCTTTAGGCTCCACCGTCGATAACTCAACCGTCGATCCATCTACAATCAACTTCCCCGCATTTTCGAAGTTCACCGTGATTTTATCACCGACGACTGTTTGAACCCGGCCCAGGCCAAGGTCTGGCGCCTTGGGATGGCGCACCAAGCTGCCCGGTTGGATAAACACATTGGCGGGGTGCATCACCATGTCAGGCGACGAATCGGCCAGCAGTAATCTCGAAGGGCTCCAGGGCATCAAGTGGTCCGATCGCCGATACCGCCGGCATGCCACTGAATATCCGCTGTGCCGCACGTTTCACGGCGGCCTCGTCGACCGCTTCGATCTTGGAGACGATCTCGTCAACGTCCAGCGACCGGTCAAACAGCATTAACTGCCGCGCAAGTTGTTCGGCACGAGTAGAGGTGCTTTCTCGCGCCATAAGAATATTCGCTTTCAACTGCGCGCGTGCTCGTTCGGTCTCGTCAGGTGTCAGGTTGTTTGTCACTTCGATCGCCTGATTTGCAATGATCGGCATCAAATCCCCGACTTGGTCCGCCCCGGTGCCTGCGTAAACACCGAACAAGCCAGAGTCCTCACAACATGAGAGGAAGGAATAAATTGAGTAGGCGAGGCCGCGTTCTTCACGCACCTCCTGAAAAAGCCGAGACGACATGCCCCCACCAAATAGCGTCGATAGAACGGATGCAGCATAAAAGTCTTCGTCCTTGTAGCCGATTCCATCCAACGCCAGAACGACATGAACCTGTTCCAAATCTCGTTCGATGCGCTTTTCGCCGCCTTGGTAGGTAGCGAACTCTCGGCTGGTGCGGCTCGTAGCGGAGATGCCTCCAAAAGTCTCGCCGACAATGTCGACCAAGGCGTCGTGGTCAACGCGACCTGCAGCACAAAACACTAAGGAAGGTGCCGTATATGTGCCCGAGAGATAGTCCGTTAGATGGGCGCGTCCCAAGCTGCGAACCACGTCTTCCGTACCAAGCACGGGACGGCCGAGCGCCTGTCCGGGGTAGGCAATTTCCTGCAAATGATCGAAGATCACGTCGTCGGGTGTGTCGTGCGCCTGATGAATCTCTTGGCAAATGACGGACTTCTCGCGCTCCAACTCGGTCTCATCCAACGTCGCGTTCAACAATAAATCGCTGATAACGTCGATGGCCAAGTGGACATCATCCCGCAAGACCTTGGCGTAATAGGCTGTGTTCTCCCGCGACGTGTAGGCATTGAGGTGGCCGCCAACGGCCTCAATCTCCTCCGCGATATCACGGGCCGAACGCCTTTCGGTGCCTTTGAACAGCATGTGTTCGACCAAATGGGAAATACCGTTCAGTTCGGCCGGTTCGTCACGTGCACCCGTCTCAATCCAAGCCCCGAGGGTAACGGTCTCAACCG
This sequence comes from Rhodospirillales bacterium, assembly GCA_965601835.1. Classification (GTDB taxonomy): domain Bacteria; phylum Pseudomonadota; class Alphaproteobacteria; order Rhodospirillales; family Casp-alpha2; genus UBA4479. The sequence goes on along the minus strand of OZ271842.1, from coordinate 1,293,660 downwards.
TCTCCATCGTGTCCGTCGCGACACGAAGCCCATTGTCCAGCCGGGTGATGCGAACGCTCATACCGCTGTCGCCAGCTTGGTTCTATCGACGAAATCTTCAACCGATGAGAGATCATTGGCGAGCTTGGCCGCTCTCTCATCGCGGGTGTAGAGATCAGATAGACGCGCCGGCAAGTCCGGGCGGATGCCCGAGGCCTCCTGGACGGCATCTGGGAACTTCGCGGGATGTGCCGTCGCCAGCACCACCATGGGTGTATCATCTTTTTCCGGAAGTTGCTGCGCCGCTGCGACGCCGACAGCCGTGTGCGGGTCAAGCAAGATGCCGGTTGTGCGATAGACGTCACCAATGGTCTTCTTGGTTTCGTTATCATCAAATCGCGCGGCATCGAAAAGTGACCGTGCCTCAGCCAAGACGCCGGATGGCACTTCAAAACGGCCGGTATCGCGGAACGTGCTTAAGGTCTCAGACACTGCATTGCCGTCCCGTCCCAACAAATCGAAAAGCAGGCGTTCGAAGTTCGATGAAATTTGGATGTCCATGCTGGGGCTGATCGTCGGGACCACGTCTTCCATCCGCATCTCACCTGACGCGAAGAAGCGGGCAAGGATATCATTCGAGTTGGAGGCGACCAGCAAGCGCTTGATGGGAACACCCATCTTTACCGCTGCATATCCGGCAAAAACGTTTCCGAAGTTGCCGGTTGGTACAGTAAATGATACCGCACGGTCAGGCGCGCCCAACTGCAGCGCGGCATAAACGTAGTATACGACCTGCGCCAAGACGCGCGCCCAGTTGATCGAGTTGACCGCAGAGAGCGCATGCCGGTCCCGGAACGGCTGGTCGTTGAACATGGCCTTCACGAGGTCCTGGCAATCGTCGAACGTCCCGGCGATGGCGAGATTGTGTACGTTCTCCGACAATACCGTGGTCATTTGACGGCGTTGTACCTCAGAGACGCGGCCATCTGGAAAAAGCATGAAGATGTCGAGGGACGCCTTGTCACGGCAGGCTTCGATTGCCGCGGAACCCGTGTCACCTGACGTGGCGCCGACGATTGTGATCCGGGTGTTGCGTTGACCGAGTACGTGGTCGAACAGGCCGCCCAGCAACTGCATCGCGACATCTTTGAAGGCGAGCGTTGGACCGTGAAACAGCTCCATCAGATGAACGCCGTTTTCCAATGGCACCAACGGCGCGACTTTGCCGCCTTCGAATGCGATGTATGCCGAGCGAATGATCGTCTTTAGATCGTCGTCCGGTATGGTGCCGCCGACGAACGGTTTCATCACCTCGAACGCGAGGTCGTCATAGCTATGGTCGCGCATGGCCCGCAGTTGATCGGCATCGAAGTGTGGCCAGGATTCCGGAACGTAGAGCCCACCGTCACGGGCAAGTCCCGTCAGCAGAACGTCGTCAAACGTGAGCTCCGGCGCTCGGCCGCGCGTAGAGATATAGCGCATTCTTAGCCTCCCATAGGGCAGGTGGACCCTGACCTTCTCTGACGCGATAACCTATATTTGCGGCTCGGGTGAAACAAGTGACGCGGCACAATTCCGTATTTCCGCTTTGGCTTGCGCCCATGACATGTATGATCGCATCCGGAGGTGGTGCAATGAAGCTCTCTGGTTTCGTAATCGGATGTCTCGCAGCGATGACTTTGGGCGCGTCTGCTTCGGCGTCCGACAAAGCGTTGGTTGGGACAGGGGGGCCGACTGGGGTCTACTACGCCGCCGGCCAGGTCATCTGCGAATTGCTCGAGGCATCCAACGTGCCCTGCGATGCGCCGGAGAGTCGCGGTTCCGTTGCAAATCTGCAGGCATTAGCGGCGGGCCAGATAAATCTCGCGATGGTCCAATCGGACTGGCAGTTCCATGCGTTCCGCGGATCCAAACGCTGGCCTCACGATAAGATGCCCAATTTACGCGCTATCTTTTCCGTCTATGCGGAGCCCATTCAGATCGTGGTCAATCGTCAGTCGGGCATAAACCGTTGGCGCGACTTGCGTGGCAAGCGCATCAATATCGGCAACATCGGCTCGGGCCAACGGGCGACGACGGATCTCTTGTTTCAGCAAAACCGTTGGAAATACGATGCCTTTGCCGAGGTGCATGAATTGCCGTCGGGAGAGCAAGTGGATGCGTTCTGTGATGGGAAATTCGATGCGTTCATGTTTACCGTCGGTGTCCCGAATGCTGCGATGCGGCGTGCGGTTGCGGACTGTAACGGCAAGATGATCGCGCCCGATGCGGCAACGGTCCGCAAACTTGCGACTGCGGCGAGGCCCTACTATGCGAGGGCTACCATCCCGGCGGGCACCTACGATGCGGCCCAGCCCAAAGTCGCGACATTTGGCGTCATGGCGACCCTGGTCGCATCTACGGACACGCCGGATGCAATCGTCGAGGCTGTCGTGCAATCCGTTTTCGGTGATATCGATTATTTCCGCCAACGGCATCCCGCGTTCGCGCAAGCTACACCAGAACAAATGATAAAAGACGGGTTGAGCGCGCCGCTGCATGACGTGGCGGCCGCCTACTATCAGTCTCAGGGTTGGAACTAGCTTAGTCCGCGAGATATCGCGAGCTTAGGTGCGCTTTGAATGCTTCGGCCTTCAAAGGACTTCCTGTGGCCTTGACCAATAAATCAGCAGCCGACGTGAGACGGCCATGCGCATGCACGTTGGTACGCAGCCATCCCAACAATACCTCGAAATCTCCATTGCGGATGTTTTCTGGAATGGTGGGTTGTTGCGCGCAGGCTGCCCCGTACAATTGTGCCGCTGTCATCGCACCCAGGGTATAGGTTGGAAAATAGCCAATCGCCCCATCATACCAATGGATGTCTTGTAGGCATCCCAACGCATCGTTCGGGACTTCGATACCGATCAGAGATTTGAACGCCTCGTTCCATGCGTCCGGCAGGTCGGCAACCGCTAAGGCACCCGATAGAAGATCTTTTTCGAGCCGGTACCTCAGGATTACGTGGAGCGGGTAGGTCACTTCGTCCGCGTCGACCCGAATGAAGCTGCAGCCGACTTTGTGATACAGACGGACAATGTTATCCATGTCCCACGCAGGGCCGTGGCCATCGAAGGCCTCTCGCATCAAGGGAGCGGCAAATTGCAAGAACGGTTCAGACCGGCATACCTGCATCTCCATCAGCAACGACTGGCTCTCGTGCACTGACATGCCAAGAGCCGTGCCGACAGGCTGCAGCCGCCAGTCCGCGGGCAACCCTTGCTCGTAGAGCGCATGTCCCGTCTCGTGTAGGACACCCATGAGCGCCGAGGTGAAATCCGTCTCGTCGTAGCGGGTCGTGATCCGGACGTCGTCGGGGACGCCGCCGCAAAACGGATGATGGCTGATATCGAGACGGCCGCGTTCAAAATCGAACCCGAGGACCTCCATTAAACGGATGCCGAGCTGCCGCTGCTTCTCTTGCGGGAAAGGGCCTTCCGGCAATTGGGCTGGTGGCATTGACGCCCGCACTGCCAGCACGTTGTCGAGGAAATTCGGCAAGAACGACAACAGGTCGTCAAAAACAATGTCGATGTCCGCCGACCGTCCGCCAGGCTCGTACGCATCGAGCAAAGCATCGTAAGGGCTCAGGCCCATGACTTCGCCAATCCGTGCCGCTTGCTCTTGGACCAGGCTGAGGACCTGTTCGAAGGGGGCACGAACCTGCGAGAAATCGCTTTCCGCCCGCGCTTGCCGCCAGGCGGCCTCGCATATGCTGCAGGCCTTCGAGAAGGCGGAGACAAAATCCTCATCCAGAGCCCGCGCGCGCCGGGCGCGATGTTCCATCTCACGCAAGTTGGCGGCTTGCCAAGGGTCAAGGTAATCGGTCTCGGCCTTGGCGCTCTCGATTAGGTCGGTGATTTCGGAGTCCGTAAGCATTCCGTGACCGATGGCCCGGAGTTCCGCCAATTGGTCTGCTCGGCCACCGGCGGCTCCGTCCGGCATCGTCGTCGCGGTGTCCCAGTGCAGGACGGCTTCAGCTTCGCCGATTAATCCTATGCGCCGATATCTGGCGTGGAGGGTCTCGTACGCGCGAATGGCGGTCATGCGGTCAGACGACGGAAACGAAGATCAGCCGATCGACGATCATCGCCATGAAGACCAAGAACAAATACAAAATCGAAAAAAGGAACAAGGGCTTCGCGTGTGCGTCGCCGTCCGCTTTCCAGACGCGCCAAGTGCGAACCCAAAACATGATGCCGAGCACGGAAGCGGCGACCAGATACAAGAGCCCAGAGACGCCAAGTGCGACGGGAGCTAACGTCGCGCCGATCATCAGCACGGTGTATACGAGCATCTGACGTTTGGTCTCGCGCTCGCCCGCGACGACGGGCATCATCGGAACGCCGGCAGCGGCATAATCGCCACGACGGAACAAGGCCAGCGCCCACGAATGGGGTGGGGTCCACAGAAAGATGATCATGAATAGAGCAATGGCGCCGGGATCGATGCTCCCGGTGACCGATACCCAGCCGATCAACGGCGGAAACGCACCCGCGGCGCCGCCGATGACAATGTTCTGCGGCGTGCGGCGCTTTAGCCAAGCCGTGTAGATGACGACGTAGTAAAAGATGCTTAGAGCCAAAAGCCCTGCCGCCATGGTCCCAACATGGAGTGCCATCATGGATACCGAACCGACCGCCAGAACCGATCCATACCCCAATGCGAGGAGCGGGTTCATGCGTCCCGCCGGGAGCGGACGATCCATGGTACGTCGCATAACCTGATCGATATCTCGGTCGTACCACATATTGATGGCGCCAGCGGAGCCTGCACCGATCGCAATACAAATCACGGCGATCAGGCCCGTTGCCGCCGCCGCACCACCGGGTGCCATCAGAATGCCGACCAGCGCCGTGAATACCACCAACGCCATGATCTTGGGCTTCAAGAGCACGGCGAAATCGTTCACCCGAAAGCGCGGATCGGGAGACGAAGTTTCCAGAGGCTCGGTGGAAGGTCCGGCCGTGTGTTGTCTGGCGTCGTTCAGCATTGAACCTGGATGTCCGAAAAATCGCGAGCCTTATATACGAATGAAAGGGGCTCTGCCACCCCGATCCGTACTATGACCTTTTTACCCAGCCGTGACATCAGTTTTCCGGGCTGGGCGCGCGTCTGCGGACGATGGCAATGAACACAAGCGCTGTCGCGAACATCAGGAGGCTGTAGGTCGCGGCGGGCACTGTTGTGAGACCACCCCCAAAGACGAGCGCCGCAACAGCAATTGCGAGTGTGCCGTTTTGCAAGCCGCACTCGATCGAGATCGCAATTCGCTGAGGTGGACCGCTGGCGAATGCGGACGCCAAACCGAATGCCAAGATCATCATGGCCACGTTGAGTGTCAGTGTGATCAGGCCCGCCTCGGCGAAATAAGCGGCCACGTTATTGCGCTCCTGATAGACCGCGCCGATGAGCACAAGAACGAACAATACCGTCGCGATCTTGCGTGATATGGGTTCGGCGCGAATAGCGATTTTGGGGCAGAAATGCCGCGCCGCGAGGCCGAGTATTACGGGAATTGTCACGATCACGAAGACACTGAGGGCCGTTTGCGTAACGGAAACGTCGAGTGTCGTCCCGCCACCGACAAAGTAAGTGTGGGCGTAAACCACGATGAGTGGAATGGAGAAGACGCAGAGAAGACTTATAACGGCAGTCAGCGATATCGACAGTGCGACATCGCCTCGTGCGAACGACGTCAGAATGTTCGATGTCGCGCCGCCCGGTGCCGCGGCGATGATCATCACGCCCAACGCAAGCTCCGGGGGCATCGGCCAAATGCTGACGAGGCCGAAGGCGATAAGCGGCAGCAAGAATATCTGTGAACACGCGCCAATGAGAAAGTCTCGCGGTTGCCGCGCGACCCGGGTGAAATCGTCGATGGTCAGTCCCAGCCCGAGCGAGAACATAATGAATGCCAACGACAGCGGCAGGATAATGTCGGTAACGATCCCCATCTATCGGGCGTCCGTCCGCGTCAGAAGGCATCGTCCGGCGATCCAAATGAACATGACGCCGCCGATCACGGCGATCACGCCACCGATGCCGATGCCTACGTGACCGCTCCAATTGACGATTTCGTCCATGCCGGGCGCCGTGTCCGGCACTTTGCGGGGCGCGCCGTAACCGCCGGCGATGAATAAACCAACGCTGTGCAGTAACTGCCCAATCCCGTAGAGCCAAAGTGAAATCCGGACGGCGCGCCATTTGTTCGGTGGCCGGTTGAGCAGCGGGAGCACGAACAAGAAGACGAAGCCCATGAGCGCCACGTTCACTCCGCCGATCACGCCATGATAGTGCGCCGGGGTGCGCGTATCCGCGCCGTCAACGAAGAGGCCCAGGAAAGCACCGATGAAGAACACCAGCAAAGAGACGACGAGTGCTGCATAAGCCGTGCGCTCAGTTTCCGACGGCGGCCTTTTCATTCGAAGCAACCGCAGTGCGATCCATCCGCCGACCAATGTTGGGGCTGGGGCCAGAGCGTACTGATATGCGGAGAACAATTCGCGCTCCTCGGCCGAGAATGGCACCTCGACGAACAGAAGCGACAGACCGCCGGCCGCCAATACAACGGTCAGTGCCAATGCCGCCATCGCCAACCTCGGTGGCATGGCGGGGGCGCCAAAAACACGGCCCGCGAAGAAAAGCCAAGCACCAATCATGAGCGCCGTGTTCAGAAACTGAAGTACATGCCCGCCGGCCCAGAAAAGGTCCTCGTTGGCGGCCGGGCTCGTTGGCATGCCGCCCAGTCGGTTCCATGAGACGGCAAATGCGATCAGCGCGAGGATCGAAATCGCCCCGGCGGCAAGGCCCGTCGCCCCGATTGGCTCGAGCGCGCCTCGGCGTTGGATCCCGTTGGCAAGCCCGCGCACGGCCGCAAGAACCGTTGCGAGCGCCACCAGCAACAGCCCCCAATAGTAAAGCGGATCGATGATAGCCGGGATGTAATTGTTGAGTGACGGTTCCCCGCGATCGAGAAGCGCCGGTATGGCAAGCAAAGCGAACGCGACGGTCATGGCAGCCATGGCGGTGTTTCCCATGGTTGCCAGCGCCGGTTGCCCATCCGACAGACGCAACGCCGCGATTTGCATGAAGACTATGGCGCACGCCATGAACCACACGACGAACGAAAATACGACGTGGATGATCAGGCTTTTTTCATAGAACGCGACTGGCCAAGGAAAAAGGGTGTCGGCGCCGGGAATCCGAGATATCGCCAACAACAAAGCAAACACGCCTGCCAAGGCAAGCGCACCAACGGCGATCAAACTCCACCACCGCAGCTCTTTCGTCGCAGATTTGGGTGCAAAAGAGGGGCGAAATCCCTCAAGCGGATCCCAGCGTTGCGGTTGCTGCGGCTGCCACGCCATTTACGCGCCCGTGTACGGATACATGTGAACAGCCATCACGTAGACAACGACGCCGGATATGCCGACAAACATCCACAACGGCCACGTGATCTTGGCGATCTTCTTGTGCTGATCAAAACGTTCCCGCCAAGCGCGGAACACAGTAATCGGCACCATGGGCGTTATGGCGATCGCGCCAATGACGTGAATGATGAGAATCGTGAAATAGACGTAGCGAATCGTTCCGTCGCCACCGAACTTGGCGAAACCGGAGTTAAGCTTGTAAATGACGTAAGACACGAGGAATAAGCCAGACGCAATAAGGGCGCCGATCATCATCGCGCGGTGACGACGCCAGTCGCCATTCTTGATGTAGTAATAACCGAAAGCCAGAAACACCACGGAAACGGCGTTCAAGATGGCATTCACGTGCACGAGGTCTTGCGCATTCATTGCTGCGTTCTCTCTTGGGAATCGTTGGAAAAGGGCGCGTTACTCGAGCGGGTTGACCGTCAGACGAATGAAGATGCTGATGTACATGACGACCGCCGCGACCGCCAAGATACCGCCGATGATCCAATTGCGGCGCCGGCGTGCCGGCGTCATATGGTTTTCGCTGGTTTGCGGCTGCTGCTCTTCACTCATTATTTCGGGTCTCCGATATACCGCGCGTGCAACTGCTCTACGATCAAGAGCCGCCGTGGATCAGTTGGCGCGGGTGTAAGGGCTAAACTGTGAAAATGCACGCAAATTCGCTTTTGATATAGCTGCATATGACGCGCACGGCATTTGTAATGTTGTGCGCCCTTGTCATACTTCACTGACCTCGACAGAATTAACTAGGCTAGATTGTAGAAATAGTTTTATCTGCCGCAAATGCACTCTTGCTCAATGGGATGCACGGCATTAATTGTTTGGCACAGGGCGGTTTACCGCCACTGTCGGGGCAAGTATACGAAATGAAGTTTGAGACGGCCTATTCCGGCCCGTCCAAGATTAGGTGGGAAAAATGCTGAAACGGTTGAAGTTGTTTATCCCGGCGCTTGTTGGCGCTCTGTTTTCCGTTGGGCCTGCTTTGGCGGGACCTGCCGGGGACTTGCGGTCACAGCCGTGGCAAATTTGGCTTCAGCCACCCGCATCGCCGACGGCCGACAGGATCGTCCAGTTCAACATGCAGCTGTTGATCATCGAAACGTTGATCGTGTTGTTCGTTCTGGGCCTGATGGCTTACATCGCTTGGCGCTTTAATGCCAAGCGTAACCCGGTGCCGTCGAAGACCACGCACAACACCATGCTCGAAGTCGTGTGGACGGTCATCCCAGTATTGATTCTCGTCGGGATCACCATTCCGTCGCTGAAACACCTTTACTTCGCCGATCACATCGAAGACGCCGATATGACGATCAAGATCATCGGCAACCAGTGGTACTGGACGTACGAGTACCCCGACCACGGTAACTTCACTTTCGACAGCCTTCCGATCGCCGACGAAGACCTGCAACCCGGTCAGCCGCGGCTTCTCGCAGTCGACAACAAAGTGGTCTTGCCAGTGGAAACCAACGTGCGGTTGCTGATGACCTCCAACGACGTCATTCATAACTGGGCGCTTCCATCGCTCTCGATCAAACTGGATACCGTTCCGGGCCGTATTAATGAGACATGGACACGGATCCACGGAAAATACGTCGGCAAGACGATCTACGGCATGTGTTCCGAGTTGTGTGGTGTGAACCATGGGTTCATGCCGATCGCAATCGAAGCCGTGTCCAAAGAGGATTTCGAAGCCTGGGTCAAAAAGGCACAAGAAGAATTTGCGGAAAAACCGACGGCGCCTTCCGACAAACCGGACGAGGGGGTTCGGCTTGCGCAGGCAGAAGCGCAGTAATTCAGGGCGCACGGGGATAAAAAGAGGGATTTTTTAGATGTCTACTGCATCGGATACGCATCACGACGAGCACCACGACCACTATCCTAGCTTCTTCAAGCGCTGGTTCTGTTCGACGAACCACAAGGACATCGGGACGATGTACTTGTATCTGGCCATGCTGGCGGCGCTGATCGGTGGCGGCATGTCGTGGTACATCCGTTTGGAACTCGCCGAACCGGGTATTCAGTACATCGAGGACTTCCAGTTCTACAACGTTCTGCTGACAGCCCATGGTTTCATCATGGTGTTCTTTGTCGTGATGCCTGCTTTGATCGGCGGCTTTGGCAACTGGTTCGTGCCGCTGATGATCGGCGCGCCCGACATGGCTTTCCCGCGCATGAACAACATCAGCCTGTGGCTGACGACGGTCGGTTTCATCCTGGTTTTGATTGCGGGCTTCGCCGGATCGGGTATCGGAACCGGGTGGACCGTCTATCCACCGCTATCGAATAGTATTTACCACCCAGGGGTGGCGGTCGACTTCGGTATTCTGGCGTTGCACCTAGCCGGGGCGGCGTCGATCCTCGGGGCGATCAACTTCATCGTGACCATTTTCAACATGCGGGCACCGGGCATGACCCTGCACAAGATGCCGCTGTTCGTATGGTCCATCTTGGTAACCGCGTTCCTGCTGCTGCTCGCGCTTCCGGTTCTCGCCGGCGCGCTGACCATGCTTCTGACGGACCGTAACTTCGGGACGACGTTCTTCGACCCGGCCGGTGGTGGCGATCCGATTCTGTGGCAGCACCTGTTCTGGTTCTTCGGTCACCCGGAAGTCTACATCATCATCCTGCCGGCCTTCGGTCTGATCTCACAGATTGTCTCCACGTTCTCCAAGAAGCCCGTGTTCGGCTATCTTGGCATGGCCTACGCCATGGCAGCCATCGGCGCCGTCGGTTTCATCGTTTGGGCGCACCACATGTACACGGTTGGTCTGGACGTTGATACGCGCGCCTACTTCACCGTTGCAACGATGGTGATCGCCGTGCCGACCGGCATTAAGATCTTTTCGTGGTTGGCGACGATGTGGGGCGGCTCTATCGAGTTTAAGACGCCGATGCTGTACGCCTTCGGATTCATCTTCCTGTTTGTGATGGGCGGTGTGACCGGGGTGACATTGGCCAACTCGTCGGCGGATCTGGTGTTCCACGACACGTACTTCGTGGTCGCGCACTTCCACTACGTGATGGCGATTGCCGCGATCTTCGGCATGTTCGCGGGATGGTACTATTGGATCGGCAAGATGTCGGGCCGACAATACAACGAGACGCTCGGTAAACTACAGTTCTGGGTGTTCTTCGTCGGCGTGAACATTCTGTTCTTCCCGCAACACTTTGCTGGCCTGGCGGGGATGCCGCGGCGTATTCCGGATTACCCGGATGCCTATGCGGGTTGGAACTATGTCAGTTCCCTTGGCGCCGTCGTCACGATGGCTGGAACGTTCCTGTTCTTCTTCGTCCTTTGGCGGACGTACGCCGCTGGCGCGAAAGCCGAGCAGAATCCATGGGGTGAGGGGGCAACTACTCTGGAGTGGCATGTCCCGAGCCCGGCGCCGTTCCATACGTTCGAGGACCAACCCGATATGAGTGGGAAGGCCCCGGCTGAGTAAGCGGGCTCTGATACGGAAAAGGACTCCATGTCGGATTTGAGAGCAAAGAACCAAAAAACGGCGGTGGTGCTTTTCAGCATCGTCGCTGGCATGGTCGGCCTCGCCTATGCGTCGGTGCCGCTGTATCAATGGCTGTGCCAAGTGACGGGCATCTCGGGAACGCCGCAGACGGAGAACGTCCAAGCATCGACGGAGATACTGGACGAAACGATTGAGGTTCGATTCGATTCGAACGTCAATCCGTCGCTCAAGTGGGCGTTCGAGCCGCTGCAAAACAAGATGACGGTTCGTTTGGGCGAAGAACGTTTGGCCTTTTACAAAGCGACCAACGTCTCGGATGAGCCGATCGTCGGGACGGCAACGTTCAATGTCAGCCCATTCAAGGCCGGACCGTTTTTCGTGAAAATGGAGTGTTTCTGCTTCACCGAGCAACTTCTGATGCCCGGTGAATCCATCGAGATGCCGGTGTCGTTCTACGTCGATGCAAGCATTCACGAAGAGGTCAATACGCAAGAACTGACGGCAGTGACACTGTCGTACACGTTTTATCCGGCAAAGGATCAAGCCAAGGTCTCGGAACTCGAAACCGAGCCGCGCATTAACGAGGGAGGCTGAGGCCCGTTTTTGGGGCAGCGCCCAACAAGGAATTTGAGCCGAGGGGAGAACATTTAGATGAGCGGCGTCAAAAGTCATCCATACCACATCCTAGAGCCGAGCGTTTGGCCGTTCGCAGCCAGCGTTGCCGCATTGGCGATGGCCATCACCGGGATTATGGCGATGCACGGTGGGCCTTTTGCCCTGTTTTACATCTGCCTCGCCGCGGTCGTGGTTTGCGCCATCCTTTGGTGGCGTGATGTGGTCGCAGAATCTCGCAACGGCGTCGATCACACGGCGGAGGTCGGACACGGCCTTCGGATGGGCATGCTGTTGTTCATCGCTTCCGAGGTTATGTTCTTTTTCGCGTTCTTTTGGGCGTACTTTAATGCCTCGATCCCGGCCCTAAGTTTCGTCGCATCTCCGACTTGGCCGCCGGAAGGTGTCATTCCGCTGCAAACGTGGACGCTACCTTTCTTGAATACGCTGATCTTGCTGACGTCCGGGGTGACAGTGACATATGCGCACCATGCCATTCGCCTGGGCGACAATAAACGCGGCGCGCAGGGCATTCTCGCGACGGTGATTTTGGGGCTGATTTTCAGTGCGTGTCAGGCGTACGAATATGCGGTTGCGCAGTTCGGCTTCACGGACGGGATTTACTCATCGACGTTCTATCTCGCGACGGGCTTCCATGGTTTTCACGTGATTGTCGGAACGCTTTTCTTGATCGTCTGCTATTTCCGCTGCATTCGCGGTCACTTTACGCCTGAAAAGCACATCGGTTTCGAAGCCGCGGCGTGGTACTGGCACTTCGTCGATGTCGTATGGCTGTTCCTTTTCACCGCAGTTTATTGGTGGGGGTCGGCCGGATACGATTTCGGCTAGATTTGCCGCGATACAGAATCGAAAAAGGGTCGGTGCTTTCCGGCCCTTTTTGCTTTTTGACGTATCGGTTGCAGGCTTACTTCATCAGCCCCAGCCATGACCACCAAAGATAGTTGAGCGGCACGAGAGCAATCAACGAAACGACGGCAAGCGCCATCGTCATTTTTGCGCCATCAATAAGGCGGACGCCGCCTAGCTGCATCGCCACCACAATCGGTGGAACTTGATACGGCAAAATGACGGTCGAGTAGGCGATGACTTGACTGAGCAAGACCGTGCGAACTGGAATCCCGGAGAGCGCCGAGATTTCATCGGCAAGGGGGCCGACGATGACCGGGACGCTGGGCGCCGTAGATGCCAAATTGACCGCAGCCCCCAGACCCACCATCGAGAAGAATGACGTCATCGGCGCATCTGGTGAGAGTGGAAGATGTTTGAGCAAGACGTTCCCTACCCAGTCGCCAGCCCCGGTCTCCACCAGCATGGCGCCAAGACCGAGAATGCCCGCGACATAGAGCATGGATGAATAGTTGAAGCGGGTCTTCATGTCTTCTTCGTTCACAATGCCGATTCCGGGCAGCAGACAGATTGTCGCCGCCGCAATCGCGATCCATGCAGGTGATATTCCGTGAATGAAGTCGGTGATCCAGAACCCGAGGGTGATTGCCAGAATAATCGCGAGTTTACGCGCATCTCCGCTCAGCGGCGCGGTAGAGGTGTCCTGCGGGGCGGCTTCGTCGCGTATGCGACCTGGGAACATGATGACAACGAGACCGATGATCAGAAGGGCCTTGAGTAGTCCGTTGACCGGCATATTGGCGAGCATGTACTCGCCGTAATTGAACGTTATGTCGAAGAGGTTCTCGGCGACACCAATCATCACCATGTTGGGCACGTTTGATGGCAGGATGGCGCTGGAAGGCATCCACGTACCGCAGGCCATTGCCAATACCAGACCTGTTCTCTCGTTCGAGCCGGGCTCATAGCCGACATGATCGCAAAGGGCGATGACGATGGGCGTCAACAGCACGATACGGCCCATCGTCGAGGGCATCAGGAATGCGAGCGCCATACCTACTGCTGCGATACCGAACACAAGCATGACATAGCTGCCACTCAGACGCTGGGTGATCGACATCGCCAACCTCGCGCCTAGTCCGGTCTTTTGAACGGCGATGCCGACAATCAGCCCACCGAACACGAGCCAGAACGCCGTCGAATGAAATCCGGAGAACACCACAGGGGCCGGCGCGATGGCGAAGACCATGGCAATTGCGAAGTATGCCAGCGCGGTTACGTGCTCGGGAACCGCAACGGTGGCGTAAAGGCCGACAGCGAAGAGTGCCAACGCCGCGCCGCGCATCGTCTGAATGGAGACATCATCAGGCGGTGGAACCACAAACATCACCGCTGCGACGATGGTCGTTGCGAGGGCAATGAGCTTTTGCGGGGAAAGAAGGTTCAGGGCAGGAAACATGAGAACGGTTATACTCATCTTTCTCCGCACCAACACTTAAAACATCGCGCCGCATGGGCTACGCTTCTCGAGTCTTGGGAGGTGAATATGAGCGGATCAAAAGATCAGGTGCCGGCGTTCGACGTTGAAAAGACGGCGGCGGTCTACAAGGACTTCGCCGAACGGTCGCAACGTATCGTCAATGCGTTCTTGGCCCGGCAGCAAAAGGGCGAAACCTATGCTGTTGCCGACCCTGTCGATATCGGCCGAATGTTTGTGGAAGCGTCGGCGAAGATGATGTCGGATCCGGCGAAGTTCGCCGAAGCCCAAGCGGATTTGATCAAGAATTATGCGGATCTGTGGCAGGCGACCGCGAAGCGCCTCGCGGGCGATAACGCGGACCCTATTGTCCAGCCCGCCCGGGACGACAAACGTTTCAAGGACGATGCTTGGAGTGAAGAGGCGGTGTTCGACTTTATTAAGCAGTCCTATCTTCTGTCGTCTGATTGGCTGATGCGCCAATACGCCGATGTCGACGGGGTCGACGAAAAGACCCGTGAAAAGCTGACGTTCTATACGCGGCAGTGGGTCGATGCTCTGTCACCGACCAACTTCGTTGCCACCAATCCGAAAGTCCTGCGGACAGCTGCCGAAACCAATGGCGAGAATCTGATAAAGGGTCTTGATCACCTTTTGGGTGATCTTGAGAAAGGGAAAGGAGAACTCCGCATCTCCATGACGGATACCGAAGCGTTCGAACTTGGCACAAACGTCGCCGTGACGCCCGGAAAAGTCATCTATCAGAACGAGATGATGCAGTTGCTGCAGTACACACCCAGCACCGAAGAGGTGGCAAAACGGCCATTGCTGATCGTCCCACCATGGATCAACAAATTCTACGTTCTGGACTTGCAGCCGAAAAACTCGTTCATCAAGTGGGCGGTCGATCAAGGTCATACCGTGTTCGTGATCTCTTGGGTCAATCCCGACAAACGCCACGCCGACAAGGGTTTCGAGGACTATATGCTCGAAGGGCCGTTGGCTGCGATGGATGCGATTACGGCGGCGACAGGTGAAATTGAATTCAACGTCATTGGGTACTGCATCGGCGGCACGTTGACCGCCGCGACCTTGGCATTCCTTGCCCAGGCAAATGACACAAGGATCAAATCCGTCACCTTCTTGACGACCATGGTGGATTTTTCAGAACCCGGCGAACTCGGCGTATTTATCGACGAGGAGCAATTGGCGCGCCTTGAAGAGCATATGGAGGCGCAAGGGTTCCTCGATGGGCAATACATGAGCCAAGTCTTCAATATGATGCGCGATAACGATCTAATTTGGTCGTTCGTCGTAAACAATTATCTGTTGGGCCGAGAGCCCATGGCATTTGATCTGCTGTATTGGAACTCCGATAACACGCGCATGCCGAAGATGATGCATTCTCTATATCTCCGGAAAATGTACCTGGAAAACAAACTCGTTGAGCCTGGAGGTATAACGCTAGCGGGCGTGCCAATAGATCTCGCATCCATCAAGGTCCCCGTATATTGGCTTTCGACGAAGGACGATCACATCGCGCCTTGGGAGTCGACCTATGCGGCAACCCAGATCTACCAAGGGCCCAAGCGGTTTGTCTTGTCCGCCAGCGGGCACATCGCGGGCGTCATCAATCCGCCTGCGGCGAACAAGTACTGTTACTGGACCAATACCAAGACTCCCGCCGATGCGCAGACATTCCTCGATGGGGCAAAGCAATATGACGGATCATGGTGGCCGGATTGGCAGAAATGGGTAAGGAAATACGCCGGTGGATCCGTAAAGGCACGGGCTCCGGGTGACGGCGACCTGACCCCAATCGAGGACGCGCCCGGCTCGTATGTTCGTGTACGCATCTGACGAAGAACGCTATGAGCGTTGAACTGGCAGAGCGGCTTATCGGAGAATCGCGTTACACTGAGGCTGCAAGTCTCCTGACCGATTACGTCCGTACCCACACCACCGAGCCGATGGCCTATCACGTATTGGGGTTAAGCTTAGCTTTTGCCGGAGACACAAAGGGCCTCTCCCGGGTCACCGACGAGATCGGGCCGAAGTTCGGCGACCCGATCATTTTCTTTCAAAACGTGTGTCTCGATCTGATGAAGCGCGGTGCCTTTGCCGTCCTTTCTGGATTGCCGAATGCACTGCCGCTGGATCGGCGGTATGCGCCCGTAGCCGTCTATTTCCGGGGGTGTGCGTCACTTGCAAACGGCGAGCGCGAGCAGGCGATGAAAGATTTTTTTGCCTTCCGGGATCAGGTTCGCCAATCGCCCCAGGACCTACCTCTCGGAAACGCTAATTTCAATCTGATCTATCGGCAGACAACGCTGCTGTCGAAATGTGCTGAGGTGGCAGCCGTCGATGCGCGCGACGCGCTTGAATCTGAGATAACGTGGATCGTCTCTCCTTCGCCAGTCGAGGCGGCACCTGAGCGCTCTGTCATCGCGACAGCCGCCGATGCCGCTTATTTCGTGAGGTTCGCCGAGACGCTCGCAGCGTCGCTTTCCGCCGTTGCGCCAGGCTCGATCTTGCACTTCCACCTCGCGGATTGGGATGCCGATGTCCGAATAACATTTGATCGTATCTTGCATAACTTCCCGATGCTCGATTGTGGATTGACCATCAATGACGGCGCACAGGTGCGCCACAATGTTGCCTTCGCCTGCGAGAGGTTCTTCGTCCTACCGACACTGCTGGACAGATATGGAGCATACCCGGTGTGTATGCTGGATATCGATACCATTGTGCGTGAGCCGCTCAGACCTCTCTTTGATGCGGCGGAAGGTGCTGATTTCGCATGTTTCGATAGCGGACGGACCGAGCCATCCTCCATTTATCTCGCGGGGTGCCTCTTGCTCGGGGATACGCCTCGCGCGCGTCGGATACTGAAGATCATCCAGCATCTCTGCCTTGATCGTTTTGCCGATCCGCCGCAACTGACGTGGATGCTGGATCAAGCAGCCATGCTTTCGGCGATCCGCTACCTCTTGGAGGACGATTCGACGTTTCGGCTTTGCGAGTTCTCCCAGGCATTGGGGTGCCGGTATAATCGATTTTTTGAGCCGGCCGCCGATGCATCCGAGAAACTCGGCATCATGGAGAGTGCGAGAAAGCCTTGAAACGCAGGTGTTGATCTGCGCGTTGGGCCAATTGCCCGTGCAACGCAATCGTTGCATAGTGACGCCATGAACGAAGTTGACGTTTCTGACCCACGGCAAAGCATGCCCTCCATGACAGCCGATGGCGACGGTGGCCGCGGTGACCGGGCGCAAAGTCATCTTGATCTGATGGCTGAGATGACGCGCGATTTCGCGTCCAATAGAGATCTGGATGCGTCGCTTTTGCGGGCTGTCGATCTAATCACCGGTTATGTCGGTGCGCAGGGCGGCGCTGTCTTTTTGCTGGATCCGACAGGGGAGTTCCTGGACTGCGTGGCTTGTGTCGGCGCAACCGAGATTACCGGCCTGCGGTTGGAGAGCGCCCAAGGCATCGTCGGCAACTCCGTACAAACGAATAGTGGCCGCATTGTCCGCGACGTCAGCCAAGACCCCGATTTTCATGCGGGCGTCGATGAGCAGACTGGGTTTACGACCAAATCGATTCTTTGTGCGCCGATGAGCGTGAAGGGCGAGCGTATCGGCGCGATTGAGTTGATCAATAAGGACAAAGGCGACGGACTGTTCGACCTGAGCGATCTGCATTTCCTCGAAGCGCTTGCCGCCGCCGCCGCTCTCGCCGTTCTCAATGCCCGGATGTCAGATGCACTCGTCGAGCAAGAGCGGGTCAACCGAGAACTCGAACTTGCGGCTGAGATCCAACGATCACTCTTGCCGCAGGAGCTTGGACCGGATAGCGATTTTCCGGTTCGGGGTGTGAACGTCCCGGCCCGTGTCGTGTCCGGCGATTTTTACGACTTTTATCCCCTCGAGGACGGCCGCATCGCATTTACCCTCGGAGATGTGTCGGGCAAAGGGATGAACGCGGCATTGATGATGGCGAAAACCGCCAGCCTGTTGCGGTGTCTGGGTAAATCGATCAAAGAACCCGGGCGCTTACTCTCTCTGGTTAATGACGAGATATGTGAAACGGCGACGCGCGGCATGTTCGTTACCTTGATTCATGGTGTCTATGATCCGGCCTGCGGTCATGTTCGGTTGGCGAATGCTGGTCACGAGCCGCCCCTGGTCCTCAGGTCTGACGGGTCGTTTCATGCCATTGAAGCGGATGCCCCGCCGATTGGCATTGCACCAACCCTGCTTGAAGAAGATGGGTTCCCAGAGGTTGAACTTGTGCTTGATGGTGCGCGGTTGTTTGTGTTCACCGACGGCGTGACGGAAGGATTTGTGGCTGATGGTTCCGAGCTTGGGTCGGACGGCCTTCGCGAGATGCTGACCGCGCGTCAAAATGAGCCGGTAGACGCCGTTCTATCCGCAGTTAAGGCGGTCCTGACGGACGGGGATGCCCCGCTCCGCGATGATATCACGATCCTCGCCGTTGATGACGGCATGGCGAACCATAACGACAGGGCCGCGTCAAAGCCCGCAGAAGCCGGTGCGACCGACGGTCCGAGCGAGCCATTGTTCCAGATGCGCGCGCGCGCGAAGGCGGATCGATTACGTCTTTTCAGAAACGCGATCCGGGAAACGGCCAGCTTTTGCGAATTCGACAAGGATACCGTCGGTGACATCGTTCTCGCTGTCGACGAGGCCTGTCAGAACGTCGTGCGTCATGCCTATGGAAGTGAAGGCGAGGGCGATATCGCTATTGATGTGCGTCGGAGGGACGATGCCATGATTATCACTGTCCGTGATTTTGCCGATCCCGTGGATGTGTCCAAGATACAACCACGAAGTTTGGACGATGTTCGGCCTGGCGGCCTTGGCACGCATTTCATCCGAGAGATCATGGATGAAGTGGATTTCTTGCCGCCGCCCATAGATGGGGGCAATGTACTAAGATTGGTGAAGAAGTTTGGGGGAAAATAGGGGCGATGGATCACAACATTAGCGAAAACGGCGGCGCCACGGTTGTTTCGTTCTCGGGCGATATCGACCTTCAAACGTCCCCCGATGCGCGCAAGGTGTTGCTCGGCGTCGTTGGCAATGGAACGTCAATTCTGGTCGACCTGGGAAATGTCGGTTACATCGACTCCTCCGGTGTCGCATCGTTGGTGGAGTGCCTTCAGAATGCCAAGAAGGCGGGGCAAAAGATGGCATTGGTGTCGCTAAGCGACGGCACCATGCGAGTCTTGCAGCTGGCGCGTTTGGACCGTGTTTTTACGATCTGTGATACAGTTGAAGACGGCATAGCGGCGTTGTCCTGAAATAGGACGGCGGGGACTCGGTAGGGGGCTAGCGGGGTGGCGCAACAGAAGTTACTGGCACGCGAGCGGATCGAGGAATTGGGACGTTCGTCGGTCTCTTTCATCGAGGCTGTTGGCAATGGCGGCATCCTTGTCGTCGAGAGTGTCTACTGGGTCATTTTCGGGGTCCGGGAGCGCCAACCTGTCCGGTTATCTGCGGTCGTCCAGCAAATGATGGAAGTGGGTGTTAACGCGATCCCAATCATCTTCATGCTGTCTGCGACGATCGGGGTCATGTTGGCCATTCAGGGCATTCATACACTTCGGATTTTTGGGGCCGAGAGCCAAGTCACGGTTGGTATCGCATTTTCAGTCGTTCGCGAGTTTGCGCCCCTCATCACCGGTATTTTGGTGGCGGGACGTTCGGGATCAGCGCTTGCCGCGCGGATCGGCACCATGAAAATTAATCAAGAGATCGATGCGCTCAAGGTAATGGGTATCAACCCGACACGCTTCTTGGTGGTCCCGGCCCTGCTGTCCATGGTCGTCATGGTGCCTGCCTTGACGTTCTTCGCGATGGTGACGGGCTTGTTTGCCGCAGGGCTTTACGTGAATGCAGACTTGAGCATCTCTCTTGCCGCCTATACCCGTGACACGATTGATATTCTTTCTCTCGATGACCTGGGTCACGGTATGACCAAGAGCGTTATCTTCGCTGTGCTCATTGCCGTCATCGGTGTCGTTAATGGCGCTGGCGTGCAAGGTGGCGCCGAGGGGGTCGGTAAGGCAACAACGCGGTCTGTCGTTCAGGCCATATCGGCGATCATCATCACAGACATGGTGTTCGCTTTCGTTGCGACGCGCTGAGGTTCGAATATGAAACGAGACGCCGAAACCATCCTGCAAGCGCGACAGTCACGAGAGCGGCCGCCGGCCGGAGCCGGGAACGTGATCGAGGTCGAAAGTCTCGTCACGCATTACGGTGATCGGATGATCTTGAAGAACGTCAGTATGGAAGTTCGCGAGAACGAGATCATGGTGATCATGGGCGGATCCGGTTCGGGCAAGTCCACATTGCTCCGGTACTTGATGGCGCTTGAGGAAAAGACTTCCGGGACGATGCGTATTCTCGGCTATGACATTGATGAGATTTCCCGCCAGGAATTCCAAGACGTGCGCAAGAAGCTTGGGGTCGCCTTTCAGTCCGGCGCATTATTCAGCTCCATGACGGTCGGCGAGAACATCATGCTGCCGTTGTATGAGCATACCGACCTCGATCAGTTGACGATGGAGATCATGGCGCGCATGAAACTCGAAGTCGTGGAACTGTCGGGTTTCGAGAACTTGATGCCGTCAGAGCTGTCTGGTGGGATGATTAAGCGCGCTGCGTTCGCGCGAGCCATCATCATGGATCCGAAGGTCCTGTTCTGCGACGAGCCGTCGGCAGGTCTGGATCCCGTTGTCGCGTCGGCATTGGACGATTTGATCCTCGATATGCGGGACGCCATGGGCATGAGCATCGTCGTGGTCACGCACGAGTTGGATAGTGCGTTCAAAATCGCGGACCGGATTACCATCTTGGATCGCGGCGAGATATTGATGATTGGGACAGTCGAGGAAGTATTGCGTTCCTCTTCGGACCGCGTTCAGGCGCTGCTTAACCGAACCCCGGAAGACGACGGCCTCGATCCCGATGAATACTTGAGCCGTCTGGTCGGCGAACCCAACCCCAGTACGGCACACCTGTGAGGACGTTGATGTGAGAACGAGCAAGATCAGTTACTTTGCCGTGGGTTTGTTTGTCCTTGCGATGATTGTCGGCCTTATTGTGGCCATCGCCGTATTGACGGGGCGAACGGGCGCGACGGACCCCTATCATGTGTACTATTCAAATGTGACAGGTGTGAAATTCGGTACCCAAGTGGTTTACGAGGGCTATCCAATCGGTCAAGTCGTGGACGTTACGCCGGAGGAACGGGACGGCCGAATGCGTTTCAGAGTTGATTTCGACGTGCTGGAAGGATGGCGGATACCCGATGATAGCGTCGCGGAGATCGCGGCCCCCGGCCTTCTGGCGGCGGTGACATTAGCTATTCAGGCCGGTGAAAGCCAAACAGCGCTCGCGCCGAATGCTGAAATTGCTGCGTCCGAGCGTTCCGACGTCTTCGCTGTTGTCGCCGATGTCGCCGGAGATTTTGGGGATTTGTCGGAGAATTTCGTCAAACCGCTTCTGACAAACCTCAACGACGCCGTCTTGCAGATAAACCGCTTCATTGAAGATGGCGGCGAGGGGCAATTGATCGCTTCGGATGCCCGCGAAACCATGACCGCAGCGCGCGGTTTGATGACCGAACTGCAGGATCGCGTGCCGACGATCGCCGAGCAGCTTGAGGTGATTTTGGATGATATTGGTACGACCAGCCAGCGTTTGAATACGATCCTCAGTGCGGATAATCAGGAGAAAATTCTGGGAATGATCGATAACTTGAACGCCGCGACCCAGAAGTTCGACTTGGTCCTGATCAACCTCAATTCCATTCTAACGGACATTGATGATCTGGTGCTGGATACCGAGGGTGACGTTGCGCGCACTATGTCGGAATCGCGGTATATCGCAGAATCGGTCTCACGGAATATCGATTCGATCAATCAGAACATGGAAGGTGCCGCCCGCAACCTGTATGAGTTCAGCCGGCAGATTCGTCAAAACCCGGGTCTGTTGTTGGGTGGACGGTCACCGGAAGATGCGGGGGCGGCACAATGACGATCAAACGCGGCATAAAATGGCGGTTCGCCGCCGTCGCATTGGTGGGAGTGTTTATCCTCGGTGCATGCGCATCGCAACCGCCAGTGCCACCGGATCGTTTTTACCGGCTCCAAGCTGTGTTGGCCACGGAGCCACTCGCCCGTCCGATCTTTCAAGGAACCCTTGAGGTGGATCGTTTTACGGCAGACGGTCTGACCGCGGGTCGGCCGATCGTCTACGTTCAAGCCGCTGATCCGAACCAGTTGCTCGAGTATCATTATCACTTCTGGACGCAGCCGCCGACGATCATGTTGCGCGATGAGATGGTGACGTTTCTTCGTGGTGTGAACATTGCCGAGCGTGTTGTGACGCCGGAGATGCGTCTGGCACCGGATTTGGTGATGACCTCGCGAATTCGAAAGCTCGAGCAAGTTCTTGGATCGCCGAACCGAACGGCCATGGAAATAGAGATCAGTATCCGTCGACCGAATGACGGGACGCTTGTGTTCCTGAAATCCTACAAGCATGAGGCGGTCCAGAACGCGACCGGGGTCGCCTCTGCGGTCGATGCGCTCAATGAAGCGTTCAATTTCATACTTTCGGACCTTCTCGAAGACCTTCGAGTCTTATGAACCGGAGGCCGCGTCGGCGCCCAAAAAGGCGAGCACGAACAAGCTCAACTCTTACGCACCCTCCTGAAACCGTTCGTATAGAACGGCTCGCATTGCACGGGGATGGTGAGGGAGTCCTTGCCGACGGAACAGCGATTTTCGTTCCTTACACCCTTCCGGGGGAGACGGTCTTGGTGCGGCCAACGCACTCGCGCGGTCAAGGGGTTACCGGAACCGTCGAAGAGCGGAAATCGAACCCGCGTCGGGCGGAACCGTTTTGCGAAGTATTTGGTGTCTGCGGCGGGTGTAAGTTGCAACACGTGCCGGCCGATGTATATCGATCATGGAAGGAGAGTGTGGTCGAGACAGCGCTTCGCCGACAAGGAGTTGTGGCTCCAATCGGCTCGTTGCGTCAAGTGCCGGTCGATAGCAGGCGGCGGGCGACGTTTGCCGTCATACGCACTGCTGACGCGGTATGC
Organism: Rhodospirillales bacterium; assembly: GCA_965601835.1. Taxonomy (GTDB): domain Bacteria; phylum Pseudomonadota; class Alphaproteobacteria; order Rhodospirillales; family Casp-alpha2; genus UBA4479. The sequence continues at coordinate 1,270,639 of OZ271842.1, read as the reverse complement.
TTGGGGTTCAACGAAGCTTTTAGCGACCGCATCGTTCCGATCTCGGATTGTCCTGTGCTAATCCCTGAGTTGAGACGCCTGATCGCGCCTCTAAGCGAGATGATGAAACATGTGCTGCCTGTCGGTGAGCGGGCCGAGTTGGCCGTTACCGCAGTCGACGGCGCGGTGGATGTGCTTCTCAAGCCGGATATGTCGTTGGATTTGGCGGCGCGCGAAGCCATCGCGGCAATCTCGGACGCAGCGGGCATTAGTCGGCTCAATATGCGGGGCAGCGAAGAGGCGGAACCGGAGCCCTTGATGTCTCGGGCCGCGGTTTCGGTTTTGTTTGCCGGCGTGTCGGTAGATCTGCCGCCGGGATGTTTCCTACAGCCGTCGTTCGAGGGCGAAACGATCTTGTGCGACGCCGTTGTCAGCGCATTGGAAGGCGCAAACTCTGTCGCCGATCTTTTTTGCGGTATCGGCACATTTTCGCTGCCACTGACGCGGCGTGGTCACACGGTCTTGGCAGTCGACGCAGAAGCGAAGCAGATTGAGGCTCTCGCCAACGCGGCGGCTCGGCATGGGCTTGATGGGCGGTTAAGCACGGAGGTGCGGAATCTGTTCAAGGCGCCATTGCCGCGAGGTGATTTAGCATCCGTCGATGCTGTTGTGTTCGATCCGCCGCGTGCGGGTGCCAAAGCACAGGCTCAGGAGTTGGCGATGAGTGACGTCGAAAAGATCGTCGCGGTGTCTTGCAATCCATCGACAATGGCGCGCGACCTGAGGATTTTGGTGGATGGCGGTTACAAAATCGAGAGTGTCTCGCCGATCGATCAGTTTCCGATGAGCCATCACGTCGAAGCGGTTGCGGTCTTGAGGCGAGCACGCTGAGCTCGGGCAGTTTGTCTGAATTGGACCGCGTATCGTGGCGATGCTAGCCTGACAGAATGATGATCGATCCGATGAACGCGCCCAATACTGAGATCGCTCACAATCTGGGGATGAGTGGTGCCGTATCCGTCGAACGGGGGAGCGATGTTCTCAACGGCTTGCCCATGGGCGCCGCAATCTATGAACAAGATCGTATCAGATGTCACGGTGCCGCTGCCGCATCAATAGAGTTCTTGGATGGGGGACGGTTGCACCTCGGTGCCGGAACGGTCTGTACGATCGTCCGTTTTGCCTATGACCGTCCGCATGACACGGTCACCAGTTTCATGGAATTGAGCACTGGCGCTTTTCTGTTCTCCGCCTCGGGGGCTGCAGCGTCAGCCGACGCAATCCAACTGAACATTGGTGATGTTACGCTTCAAGTCTTCGCGGCCCGGGTGGCGGGGGTTCAGCTTGATGAAGAACATGATTTGTTTGCGCTCTTGCCGGGACGGCGCGCTGATCCGAACGGGGAAGTGTTGGTTGCGACCAAGACCGGCGTGAGTGTCCTAGATGGTCCTTGGGCCTGCGTTAGGGTGGCGCGCGACGGCGGGTCTATGACGGAACCGATTTCAATGCCGTCGAGCCTGCTCTTGGATGTGTTTGACAAATCTGGCGTTCACGGTGATCTCACCGCGATCGCCCGCGAAAGTCCCGTGACCGACCCGCTTACTGCAAGTGGCTTTGATATCGGTGCCGCTTCCGTTGAGCCTTTTCATGCGCTGAACGATCGTTTGTTTGAGCGCCGCTTTATTCCCGGTCAATTGTATCCGGACGAAGGCTCGAGGGCTGGCGAGGGCCAGACCGATCTCCTCGAAGATGCATTCGAGGGTCGCAGGTTCTCCATGGAATCCGATAGTTGAGGTGGCGTTAGCTGACGCTATCAGTCCATTTCCAACGCACGTTTGTAAACGACCAGCAATTCTTCCATCTCGCTCCGGTCGCTGGCATCCATCTTGCGCAATCGGATCACCTGACGAAGAATTTTGACATCGAATCCTGTCGCTTTGGCTTCGGAATAGACCTCGCGGATATCGCCTGCGAGGGCCTCTTTTTCTTCTTCCAAGCGCTCTATGCGCTCGACGAAGGACTTCAAACGATCGCCTGCAACTCCGCCGATATCCGCCATCCCCTGTAACTCCTTACTGAACTGGATTCGTTGTGTGGCGGAAACCTAACGGCCGGTAATCTGTTCGGCAAGTTTGATCCGCGTGGATAAATCGGAGCCTTGCCCCTTCGAATCGACGTGCGCTACCTTAGCCGTCACATTGATTGAAACGAGAGCCCCTTTTGAGCGCATACAATCTCGACCGATTTACCGTCCTGCTGGTTGAGGACAATTCCTTCATCCGCAATACGCTGAACGACCTGCTTCGCCATTTTCAGATTGAGCGGATCAGCGTTGCGAGTAACGGTGAGGAGGCGATCAATTACTTGAAGGATATGAAACGGGTTGATAACCCCGGCCCGGATATCATCATATCCGATTTGATCATGTCGCCGATCAATGGGCTATTGTTGCTCCGGTGGGCCAGGTCGGCCAAAGAGTCACCAAACCGCTTTGTGCCGTTTATCATGTTGTCGGGTGCAGCAGATCGGGAGTACGTGTCGTCTGCCCGAGATCTCGGCGTGACGGAGTTTCTGGCGAAACCTTTCTCGGTGACGTCGGTCTATTCCCATTTGTCGCAAGTGATCGAGCGGCCAAGACCGTTTATTACGACCAAGGAGTTCTTTGGCCCCGACCGAAGACGAAGCAAGAACGCTGGTCCGCCGGGTCTTGAGGAGCGAAGGCGCGAAGGCGACGGGCACGTCACATATGTTTATTCCGCTGAGAAGGTGGTCAAGGCGACTAAGGCCAGTGATGTCTGGTGTTTTCAGTTGCCCAACCATTTGAAAGAGAAAGCCGGTGGCGGCACGGGTGGAAAGGCGCCGGCCCTGCCGCCGGACATCCTTGAACAGGCAGAGGCGGGGCTTGAGCGCGCCGCGCTCGACTTTACGGAATGGGCGACCGAGTATCTGAGCAATCTCTCGCAGTTATGCGACGATGCGATGAACCACCCCGAGAAACGCGGGAATCAATTTGCGAAGGTCAATGAGCTTGCGCATGAGCTTCGTGGACAAGGTGGGACCTTTGGGTATCCCTTGATTTCAGTGTTCGGCAAGATGCTTTATCAGGCAACCATGGAAGGCTGCCCGGAGACGGACAACCAAGTCGAAATCGTGCGTGCGCATATCGATGCGATGCGTGCGGTTATCAGAGATAAAGTGGCCGGCGACGGGGGCGATGTCGGTAAGTCGCTCTTGGGCTCTCTGAAGCAGGCCGTATCCAGATATCAGGTTGTAGATTAATCATCTACTCCGCTGGTTGCGGTGCTGTCGCCTGCTTTCCGGGCAGCAACACGAGCGTCGACACCAATACCACGGCCGCGGCACCGGCGAGGACCCAGAAAAACCCGTTAAAGTTACCTTGTGCCTCGTGCAGACGGCCGGTCATCTGGATCGCGACGGCGCCAATGCTCAAGCCTAAAAAGGACTTCACTGCAAAAACGCGGGAACGGTATTCGACGCTGATGAACTTGGCGACGATGAAATCGTTAATCGGGATGATGCCGAACGTTGCCAGCATTAGGGGGAGCATGATGCCGATCCCGACCCATTCCGCGGCATAGATCGCGCCAACGCAGAGAGTGAGCTGAGCGGCGACGAGACTGACGTAGATCGCTTTTGTTTGGTAGCGGTCAAGGAGTTCACCGACGATCACCTGCGCGACGGCGGCGCATGCAAAGATGATGAAGGCGATCAGACCCGCCAGGAACACATCTTGGAGGGCACCCGCCTGAAAAATCGACGCGCTGTCCGCTACGAAACTCACCAAATCGTTCGGGAGACGTTCGTGCACGACTTTCGGCAGTGATACGGTGGTTCCGTTGAATATCAAGCCGCCGAACATTGGGGCGACGATCAGAAAGATAAAGGCGCGTTTTTGCATCGCGAGCGGAACATTGAGGGCTGCAGCCTTTTTCTTGACGATTTCGATGGCACCGCTGCTCGCCGACAAATGGAGCGCATACAAGACGCCGACGGCGATCGAGACGATCCCAGGCACAATAAACGCCATCCGCCAGCCGTAGAGCACTGCGAGAATGGCTGTAGTCACGGCGGCTAAGGCGACGCCCATATTGCCCCAGACCCCATTGATGGCGAGCGCGCGGCCAACGCGGCTAGCCTCTTGAACGACCAATGCGAGCCCAACGGGGTGATAAATGGCGGCGAATATCCCAACGAGGGCCAGCCCGACCTCAACATGCCAAGCCTCGTGGGCCAGACCTGTAACAATGGATGCGACGCCGATACCGATGAAAAACACGATCATCATTCCGTGTCGACTCCACTTGTCGCCGAGCCAACCGGCCGGCAACGACGCTCCGCCGAAGAAAAAGAAACTCCATGTCGTCAAAAGGAGCAGACGACCGTAGTCATCGGCGAATTCCGTCCTCATTGTGAGGACAGCCGTCGTAAAAATGAGCATGAAGTAATGGTCGAGCAGGTGCCCGATGTTCAAGAACAGGAAATTTCGCTTGGCAATCGACATATTTAGATCTTATCAGATCAAATTATTGCCGTATCTCGATTTCATGACATGAAATATCGAGAAACGGTCAAAATATCAGGCGTCGTTGAATCCGGCGGACGTTCCGCGGCTATGAATGCCAATTCGCGTCAGATCGCATCGGGCTCGAAGCAGCGTGTTTCCGCGACCAAGTGGTCCACCACACCGCACAGCGCATCCTGTTGTGTGGCGCCGTCGCGTGTAAAAGCGTCATATCTTGCCAATTGTCGATGTGCACTGGTGCCACGGTGGGTGATGGCTCTCAGTTTCTGAATCTCATCAGCGCAACCGAGCGCCTCGGCGTCTTCACTGACGAGGTCGATCATCTCCTCGATCAAATCGCTGCACGGAACGATACGGCCCTTGCCAAAATCAACAAGCCCCTCATCCAAGCCATAACGCTGCGCGCGCCAACGGTTCTCTTCGATCAGCATGACGGCATATTGCCGCCAACGCTGGTTGTTGGTTTTCAAGCGCCAAAGCATGCGAAGCAGACATGTGAAAAGAGCGGCCACGGCGCCTGCGTCGTGAACGTACGTACACACATCCGCGATCCGCATCTCCAACGTCGGGAAGCGTGCGCTTGGGCGGATGTCCCACCAGACTTTCGTCGCATCTTCGATGATGTCGGCGTTGACCAAGGCGTCCACGTGCCGTTGATACTCCGCAAAACTGTCGAACGCATTCGGGAGACCTGTCCTCGGCATCTCGTCCCAAACACTGAGGCGGTATGATTTCAAGCCCGTCGCATTTCCCTGCCAGAACGGAGACGATGTCGTAAGGGCCAACAAGTGCGGAAGGAAATAGCGTACCTGATTCATGAGATCGATCCGCAGTTCATCGTCTTCAATACCCACGTGAACATGCATCCCGCAGATCAAGAGGCGGCGGACCACGGTCTGTAGGTCCTCCGCTATGGTGATGTACCGATCCATGTCGGTAAAAGACTGATCTTCCCAATGCGAGAAAGGGTGTGTCGAAGCGGCAATGGGCGCTAAGCCAAAAGCATCAGCATGGTCGACGATCGTCCGGCGGAGGTCGATCAGCATATCAACCGCTTGCGGAACGGAGTCCGCGACCGGTGTGTTTACCTCGATCTGCGAGCGCATAAACTCATGCGCGACGAGACCACCGAGATCCTTTTCGCAGGCGTCGAACAGAGCCTTTGGCGGGTCGGCCGCGAGCGCACGAGTTTGCTTGTCGACCAGAAGATACTCTTCTTCGATTCCGACGCTGAAACTGGGCGCGTCTCCGACCATTAAAAGCGCTCAATCCGGTGGAGTCCCGGGATGTCCAGAATCGGTAAAATGGCTTCGGACAGCATGTCGACCCACCGGAGAACACCGCCTTGGTCGGCGATCTGGTCTTGGTTGATTTCGATGGCGCAATTCGCAATTCCCGCGGCGGCGCCATGCATATCGATCGTGTAAGCGAGATCGTGTCCGGAGTAGGGCTCGTTATCACCGACGTTGAGCTCGAATTTCTCGAGATGCTCCATGAGAGGGATAGCGATACGAGGATCGCGGTTCCAAAGGACTCCGATGTCCCAGGGCCGAGGTTTGTCGCCGAACCGTGGGCTGAAGCTATGGACGGAGAAAATCGCAGGCGCCGGGCCACGATCCCATAGCCGCGCCAACGCCCGGTTCACGGCGTCATGGTAAGGCTCAAATATCTCTCGAACCCGTTGGCGCCGCAGTCCTGTATCCAGGCCCTGGTTCCCCGGTACGGCTATTCCGTCGTTTTCGGGAACGATACTGTCAGGGTGTCCGGGAGGTCGGTTGACGTCAATGACCAACCGAGAGTACCCGGCCAGGACGGCTTGTGCATCAAGACGCTGAGATAGCCCTTGCGTGACGGCAGCCGCACCAATGTCATGGCCGATGTGATGATCGTAGATCTCCGGGTCTAGTCCCAGATGAGACAGTGAATTCGGGACGATCTTACTGGCGTGATCGCAGACCAGCAGGAGATGGGCGCTGCCCTCGCGGTTAACGACTTCAAAGGGCTCTGGGTCGTCCGGGCCCAGCAAAGCCCCGACATCATTTGGAAGCGGTTTCATCCGAAAACTATAAACAAAGCGTCCCTGCTGCCGAAAGCCCGGATATCAATTCGGCCCAAAGAAGTTTCACGTATGTTATTGGTCGAATAGAACTGCGTCACACGTCAGCGGCGTGGTCGGGCTACAAGTGATGGGAGGCGTCCATGGTCGCGGAACGACACAGGGTTTATGTAAGCAAGATCGAGCATGCTGGACAGACCGTTGAATATGAAATGTCGATGGCCGTCCGCGTCGGCAATCGAGTCTGGCTTCGTGGTCAAACCGGTCTTGATCTTAATGGCAATTTCGTTGGCGCCGGCGATCCAGCGGCGCAAACAGAAAATGCCATGGCATGTGTCGACACACTATTGCGAGAGGCAGGCGGTTCACTAACCGATATCGTTAAGACCACCGTTTATCTCACGGATCGCATGCACCGTGGACCCGTGTATTCAGTCATTGGACGTTGGCTTTCGGGAGTGCGACCGTGCCAAACCGGATTGATTGTGGCTGGGCTTGCGCTACCTGAGATGCTCATGGAGATCGACGTGGAAGCGGTTGTTCAATCCTGATCTGCCTGGGGATGGCACTTGAAATCCAGCAGCGCACTCTTTATTTGCCGAAAAGCGTTGCAAACAGGATGTACGCCATGGATTCAGAGATCGTAGTCGAAAGCCCGTGTATCAGCGTCTGCGAAATTGACGGCGATACCGGCTTCTGTCTCGGGTGCTGGCGAACGCGCGAGGAAATCGCAATTTGGGGTCGGGCCGATGGAGCGCTTCGGTTAGATATCCTGGGCCGATTGCATGAGCGCCGGGAATCGAACGGCGGCGGCCGCCGGCGGCGCTCAAAGCGGGCCACCGCCGAGATCGCGCCGTAAGCTAGTTACCAGGCACCACTGTTTTCCATGCTTGACCACGGTTCGGCCGGGTCAAGAGGATCGCCTTTTTGCAGCAATTCGATGGAAATACCGTCAGGCGACCGAACGAAGGCCATTCTACCGTCGCGTGGTGGCCGATTGATGGTCACGCCACCGTCCATCAAGCGTTGGCAGGACTCGTAGACGTTGTCGACCCGAAACGCGAGATGCCCGAAATTTCTACCCCCTGAATACTCTTCAGGATCGTAGTTGTAGGTCATTTCGATCTCTGCGTCGGGTGTTTCCTCGGCTGCGACGAAGACCAGCATGTACCCGTGTTCCGGTCGGTCGATGCGTCGAGTTTCCTTGAGACCGAGCAAGTTACAATAAAAGTTAAGGGACTCGTCGACATCCGAGATACGGACCATCGTGTGAAGATAGCGCATGTATTCCTCCGTAGTGAGTGTGTCCGAACTCTATGTCGACACGCGCGCGGATTCCAGCCTCGTATCACCTTGGGGCAAGGCCTCGGCGCCCAAAATCGCACGTTTCCTGTGAGACCCCCAACGATAGTCCGAGAGAGCGCCGCTTTCTCGGATGACGCGATGACACGGGATGACGTAGCCGATCAGGTTCTTTGCCACCGCCGACGCGACAGCGCGGGCGGCACCGGGACGTCCGATGCGCGATGCCAGATCGCCGTAGGAAAGGACGCTGCCCTCGGGGATGCGAAGCAGTGCGTCCCATACTTTGACCCGAAAAGGCGATCCCCTCAGCAAGAGGTCCAATCTCTCGCCTGTGCGGAATGCGGATACGGCTACCGGCTCGGTTTCCATAGGGGCTTCGATCCATTCCGCTTGCTCCCACCCCATCATCTGTTCAGCAAGTGCGTCGGATCTGTTCGCCGTCACAAATGAAAGACCTGTCAAACCGCGCTCCGATAAAACGAGCAAGCAGTCTCCGAAGGGACTTGGGTGATACCCATAGCGGAACGTCATACCGGCGCCGCGGTTCTTGAATTCGCCTGGAGTCACGGCATCGATGCTGACGAATAGATCGTGCAATCGGCCAGGGCCCGACAATCCGACGTCGAATGCAGCATCCAAGACCGTCTCCGACGCCCGTAAGCGTTCTTTCACCGACTGCAATGTCACGGCTTTTAGGAATTTCTTTGGACTGACGCCCGCCCAGTCGCTGAAGATACGTTGGAAATGATGCGGGCTCATGCCCACGTGGCGCGCCAGATCTGAGAGCTCAGGTTGTTGTTGATGGCTCTCAACCATGTACGTTATGGCGTCAGCAATCTTCTCGAAATGCCGCTCCGTGGTTGCCGGTCTCTTGGATGCTGCGTTGGTAGCGTCGGCTTGCATAATGTTCTCCAGATTGTGCAATGAGCGCCTTCAGCATAGAAAGAGAAGGGGGTAGAACCACCCGATTCTTGAGAAACACCTCAATCGTCTACGGCTTTTCTGAGGATCCGTTCCGGCGGAAATGCGACGTTTACCGTTGTGCCTTTGCCCATGATGCTATCGATTTCAAGTGTCGCGCTATGTAGTTCGGCGAGACGGCGGCTCAATGGTAGGCCGAGACCTGTTCCCTCGTGATTGCGCGTCATTGAATTTGCAACTTGCCCGAAGGGTTCCATGGCCACGCGGATATTCTCCGGTGTCATGCCGGTTCCGTCGTCCGTAATTGACATGCACAAACGTCCCGTATCGTCGCCACAGATACGCCAATTTACCGAAATGGTACCGTCGGCGTCTGTGAATTTGATCGCGTTGGTAAGAAGGTTGAGCATGATCTGCTTAACGCGGGTCTCGTCACCCAACAACATGACATTGGGGGCCGTATTCTCGATGAGAATACTTGCTCCGGCCCGACGGGCGCGTTCGCTGATCATGCGGACGCTTTCTTCGGTGAGTTGCGCAAGCGAAAGTGCCTCTTCGTGTAATCTAAGCTCGCCTACCTCGACCTTCGAAATATCCAAAATGTCAGAGATCAGCCTGAGTAGATGCCGTCCCGAACGATTGATGTCCCCCAGGTATTCGTTCATCCGGTTTTCGCCGAGAGAGTTGAAGTCGGTGGCGATCAAGAGCTCCGAGAATCCGATAATCGAATTAAGGGGCGTGCGAAGCTCGTGCGACATGTTGGCGAGAAACTCGGTTTTCGTGCGGTTCGCGAGCTCCGCCTCTTCTTTCGCACGGATAACGGCGGCCTGGGTCCGCTTCAACTCCGTGATATCGGTGCCAACACTCACCCTATAGCCATTGCTGACGGCGATATCGTTGACCAACAACGAAGATCCATCGCGGCGCTCGATCTCAATGGGGTCGCTCGGATTTTGGTGCTTTTCCATGCGGAGTTGAAGCCACTCGTCTTCTCGCCCTTCAATGCCAACGATCGCTTTGGACTCGATGAGGAGTTTCATCCGCTCTTCAAACTTAATTCCAGGACGCATCGATCCGGGCGCCAGGGAATTCGAACCGCGCATCGCCTCATTCGAGAAAATCAACTCATCCTTGTCGTTGTAAATCGCGATGCCAGCCTCTGCGCCCTCAAGCGCTTGCAGCAAGACATCCGTGTATGTCTCCGCTTGACTGCGGGCGGTGATATCCTTGTAGGTGGTCAGGTATCCGGTACCATCCGGCAAAGGCCGTCCTTGAATTTCAAGGATTATCCCATTCGGTCGTGTTCGAAGTTGATGGTGCGCACTTAAACTCATCGCGCGCGTCATTTGCTCTTCAATCATGCTATCGACATCACCCGGGCCGAGTTCACCTGAGGTAACGCTGTGCCGTATGAAGTCGATAACCGGGAGTGGAAGGTCGCGAAACGGGGCGGGGTAGCCCGTCAACGCGAAGAAACTCTCGTTGCAGTAATCCATGGTAAGCACGCCGTCATGCATACGCATCAGCGAGATTCCTTGATCGAGGCTGTTTAGGCAGGCCTCAAGTATCTCGTCCGTGGCGGACGGTTCGCGTTCTTTTTGCTGATCGCGTGTTGTGCTCATGACCTGGAAGCGTGGCACAACTGTGTTACAAAAAAAAGCGGCGAGACAACCTACGATATGTCTCAGATCGCCTATTCATATAGGAGTGGGATATTTACTGAAGGGGAGAGGGAATGGTGCCGCCGGAGAGAATTGAACTCTCGACCTCCCCCTTACCAAGGGGGCGCTCTACCACTGAGCCACGGCGGCTTGCTGAGTGCGGCGGAACATGCCATACGCCTCCGAACGAGGCAAGGCCTGAGAATGCTGTTTCAACGACCCGACCTGATTGGGGAAACTCATGGTAAAAACTAGCTCGGGATTATCCGATAAAAGCAAAGCTTCGGTCCGCCGATCACGTGCGGCTGAGGCCTTGCGCGAGAATCTTCGAAAGAGAAAACAGCAAATCAAGCTCAGAAAAGAGCAGAGTAATCCGCCCAAAAATGACCGCAATTGTCGTTAACGATGGTTGGCATCGCACACGTTACCCAGCATAAGGGTGTCTTCTGCTCTCCGCGATCGGATGATCGCCAGTCCTAGGGAAAAACATGGATCGCATTCAAATCCAAGGTGGGGTGCCGCTTACCGGTGACATCGAAATTGGCGGCGCGAAGAATGCGGCCCTTCCGCTCCTCGCGGCGTCGCTGTTAACGGAAGAGCCGGTCCAGTTCAACAATCTGCCGAACGTCGCCGATATCAATGCCATGGCCAATCTCGTTAAAGAGCTTGGAGGCGTTGTGACGCCCGGTGCGTCACCTAGTTCGATGACCATCGCTACTTCGTCGGTTCACGAAACAACGGCACCTTATGACATCGTTAGAAAAATGCGAGCGTCTGTCTTGGTCCTTGGTCCTTTGTTGGGCCGGTTTGGCCGAGCAAAGGTCAGTTTGCCGGGGGGGTGCGCCATCGGTACGCGACCGGTCGATTTGCATCTGACGGCACTTGAGCAAATGGGTGCGATCATAGAATTGAGTAGCGGGTATATCGACGCCTCCGCGCCGCAAGGACTTAAGGGCGCCCATGTCGTGTTCCCAAGTGTCACGGTCGGTGGCACCGAGAATATCCTTATGGCGGCTGCCTTGGCTCAAGGAGAGACGACCATTGGCAACGCGGCGCGCGAGCCGGAAGTCTCCGATCTTGCGCGGTGTTTGCAGAGTATGGGTGTCGAAATCGAGGGGGTTGGAACGGACACACTTCATGTCCGCGGCGCGCCTTCACTGAGCGGGACGACGCATAGCGTCATTCCCGACCGGATCGAGACGGGCACGTACGCCATTGCCGCGGCGATCACCGGAGGAGATGTGCATTTACTTGGTGCCGACGTTCAGACCAATGAGGCTGTCTTTGGCGCGTTGATCCGGGCTGGTGTGGATGTGGTGGAAACCGACCATGGCGTTCGAGTTACGCAAATGAACGGCGGGGTCCGAGGCGTAGACCTAATGACAGAACCCTTTCCAGGCTTTCCGACGGATATGCAGGCGCAGTTTATGACGTTGATGTGCCTCGCCGACGGTGCATCGATGATTACAGAGTCCATTTTCGAGAACCGTTTCATGCATGTCCCCGAACTGCGAAGAATGGGTGCGGATATCAATGTGCATGGTGCGTCTGCCATCGTGCGGGGCGTGGGTGGTCTGTCGGGCGCGCCGGTAATGGCGACGGATTTGCGGGCTTCGGTGTCACTCGTGCTAGCCGGTTTGGCTGCAGAAGGGGAGACAGTCGTCAACCGCGTGTACCATCTTGACCGGGGGTACGAACGTTTAGAGGAGAAGCTTGCCGCTTGCGGGGCCAAGGTTCGGCGGTTGGCCGAGAACGAGGCCGATTGAGCGCATGGCAGGCGAGCCGTAGGCTCTCAATCGCGTCTGGCAATGCGCTGAAAAACGCTCTACATATGGCGCCAAATTGACGCCTAATGCCGTATATGGAGCCCCGTGTGAGCGCCAACGAGAAGATTGTCATTGCCCTGCCAAAGGGCAGAATCCTGAGCGAAGTGATGCCGGTTGTCCGCGCTGCCGGTATAGAACCGGAACCGGCGTTCGACGATAAAGACGCACGGCAGTTGCGGTTTACGACCAATCATCCGGAAATCGATATTATCCGCGTGCGTTCTTTCGATGCGGCGACTTTCGTCGCGTTTGGCGCCGCTCAAATCGGCGTGGCTGGGAACGATGTCCTGATGGAGTTCGACTACCCGGAGATTTATGCGCCCCTTGATCTAAACGTTGGGCATTGCCGGTTGTCAGTTGCCGAGCCTAAGGATCTTGCTGGTGAGGACGATCCTAGAACTTGGTCATCCGTGCGCGTCGCGACAAAGTACCCAGAGCTAACGCGCCAGTATTTCGCCGCCCGAGGCGTTCAGGCTGAGTGCATTAAGCTAAATGGCGCCATGGAGTTGGCGCCCAGCCTTGGTCTCTGCCGCCGCATCGTTGATCTGGTGTCGACAGGCGCGACGTTGGAGGCGAATGGACTGGTGGAAGTCGAAGTCCTATGCCACATCACGTCCAGGCTTTGCGTGAATCGGGCGGCGTGGAAGACACGGTCCGAAGAGATTGGCGCGTGGGTCGAACGTTTTAGGGAAGCGACGAATGCCATTGCGGCTTAGCATTACTGATGCAGCGTTTGAGGAGCGGTTCCGCGCGTTCTTGACGGAGAAACGCGAGACGGAATCGGATGTTGTCGATGCCGTAACTGAAATCCTCACCAACGTGCGACAAAACGGCGACGAGGCTCTGTTCGCCTACACGGAAAAATTCGATCGTTTTCCATTGACCGGTAAGAGCATTCGAATCGCGCCTGATGTGATCGAGACGGAACGCGCCAAGTGTGACGCGGAAACGCTTGATGCGCTGCGTCTTGCCCATGATCGGATCGTCGACTTCCATGCACGCCAAAAGCCCGACGACCTCTCGTTCGTCGACGACGCCGGCGTGGGACTTGGTTTGCGTTGGACGGCGGTTGGGGCGGCGGGCCTTTACGTGCCGGGTGGCACCGCCGCGTACCCGTCTTCGGTCTTGATGAATGCCGTGCCGGCAAAAGTCGCAGGGGTCGAAAGACTGGTGATGGTGGTGCCGACGCCAGACGGCATCATTAATCCTTTGGTGATGGCTGCGGCAGAGCTTGCCGGCGTTGACGAGGTTTATCGGGTCGGAGGCGCGCAAGCGGTCGCCGCCCTGGCGTATGGTACTGAGAGTATTGCGCCGGTTGATAAGATCGTCGGCCCCGGAAATGCCTATGTGGCAGCGGCGAAGCGAGAAGTTTTCGGCACTGTCGGTATCGACATGATCGCAGGCCCGTCGGAGATCCTTGTGATTGCCGATGCCGCAAATGACCCGGCGTGGATTGCTGCGGACCTTCTCAGCCAAGCGGAGCACGACACGGCGGCGCAGTCGATCTTGGTCACGGATGATGCGGATTTCGCCGATGCGGTCGAAACCGCCGTTGAGACTCATCTGAATACGCTGCCACGCGCGGAAATCGCTTCTCAAAGTTGGCGGGATTTTGGTGCGATCTTCCTTGTTCCTGAGCTGATGGACGCATTGCCGATTGTCGACCGGATAGCGCCGGAACACCTTGAGATTGCCGCCGATGATGCGGAAAACCTGGCGGCGGATATCCGGAACGCTGGGGCGATTTTCATCGGTCGCCATGCGCCGGAAGCAGTTGGAGATTACGTCGCAGGACCAAACCACGTATTGCCGACGGCGCGTTCAGCGCGATTCTCCAGTGGTCTGGGCGTGTTGGATTTTATGAAGCGTACGTCGATCATTCAGTGCGATGCGGAAGGATTGCGGTCTATCGGTCCGGCGGCGAAGACCCTTGCTGATGCCGAAGGATTGGACGCACACGCGCTCTCCATCGCCATCCGACTGAATTTGCCGACGGGTTGAGTTCGAACGATGAGCGAGACGCAAAGGATCGCGCATATTCAACTCGATGAACGGTCTGTCGTGCGCCACAGTCCGCAGGTCGATCACGAGCGGCGCGTGGCAATCTTCGATTTGCTGGAGGACAATCGGTTCGATCCGGTGGATGTCGCGCCCGGTCCTTACTCGCTGCTACTCTCCATCGAGGAAAACCGGCTTGTATTCGATGTTCGGACCGATACCGATAAGCCACTCAACGAGTTTTCGCTACCGATCGCCGCTTTCCGGCGGATCGTGAAGGACTATTTCCTTATCTGCGACAGCTATTACGAAGCCATCAAGACGTCGTCGCCCTCACAAATCGAAGCCATAGACATGGGACGACGGGGGTTGCACAACGAGGGCGCCGCGCTACTCCAGGATCGGTTGAAGGACAAGGTTGCCGTCGACGAAAATACGGCGCGGCGACTATTCACACTTATTTGCGTCTTGCACATCAAATCGTGACGCGACAATGAGCGATCTTCCCTCCGCTGTGTTGTTCGCGTGTTCAATGAACTCCGTACGTTCCCCAATGGCCGAGGCGATTCTCAAGTTCCTGCATGGTCATCAAATTTTTGTCGATTCGGTTGGCGTACGGGCGACCGATATCGACGGTTTCGCAATCGCGGTCATGGATGAGATCGGGATCGACCTGACCCGGCATCGAGCGAAAACGTTTGATGATCTGGAGGATACCTTCTTCGATACTGTGATTACGTTGTCACCGGAAGCACAACACCGGGCGATCGAGCTGACGCGCGTGATGGCGTGTGACCTGGAGTTTTGGAACACCATGGACCCGGCCCTCGTCGAAAGCGAGGATCGCGAAGTGCGCCTACAGGCGTATCGAGATGTACGGGATCAGTTGATGTCCCGTATTAAGCAAAGATTCCCGGTGCAGTCCTCGTCACATACGTGAACTAGTCCATTGAATGTATTGAAACCTTGACCTCGCGGGCCGATATGGGCATGGTCGCCACGATTTTTCTGGAGTTTGCGGGTAAGAATGGCAAAAGAAGACCTTCTTGAGTTTACGGGGACAGTGACCGAATTGCTGCCGAACGCGATGTTTCGTGTGAAGCTCGATAACGATCACGAGATCCTGGCGCATACGGCCGGCAAGATGCGGAAGCACCGCATTCGGGTGTTGGCGGGCGATCGGGTGAACGTAGAAATGACCCCGTATGACCTCACAAAAGGCCGAATTACCTTCCGCTACAAGTAGCTTCGCGTGCCGAACCGTCCGATGGCCAAGGCATGGTAACGCAAGAACTGATCCTTGCATCCGCATCGCCCCGCCGCCTCGATCTTTTGAGTCAAATCGGCGTTGTCCCGAGCAGTGTCGTCCCGGCAGACATTGACGAAACGCCCAGCTCTAGGGAAGCGCCACGGGCGCTCGCACAACGTTTGGCGATTGACAAAGCCGAGGCCGTGGCGGTCGATTGGCCGAACGCCTTCGTCCTCGCTGCGGACACGGTCGTCGCGATGGGACATCGGTGTTTGGGGAAGCCCCGGACCGCAGAGGATGCACGCCGGTACCTCGAGATGTTATCCGGCCGGCGACATCGTGTGTACGGTGGTATCTGTGTTGTTTCTCCTACCCAGCAACGTGTTTCAGTCGTGGTGACGACAACGGTCCGGTTCCGTCGCCTCGCCGGCCACGATGTCGACGCCTACATCGATAGCGGGGAGTGGTCGGGAAAAGCCGGTGGCTATGCGATACAAGGGCGAGCGGCGTCGTTTATCCCATGGGTCAACGGGTCCTATACGAATGTAGTCGGCCTATCGTTACCGGAAACCCTCAACCTTTTGCGCGGCGTTGGCTATAGCGAGGCCGGATAATGGAGGTCTCGCGGATCGTGTTCGAGAGCCGGCCAGGGGAGATCCGCGCGGCGGCACTGGACAAGAATGGGCACGCGGTTGCCTTCGACGTGGAACGGTCTCATCGCCGCAGCCACGTGGGCGATATTCGGTTGGGGCGGGTCAAGTCGGTCAACAAGGGTGTCGGGGCGGCATTTATCAATGTCGGACTGCCGCAAGACGGTTTCTTAAACTTGCGCGTGGGGGCCGATGGCACGCCTCTCATGGATATGAAGGGTACCCCGATCCAAGAAGGAGCGGGGGTATTGGTCCAGATCGACCGCGCTGCGATCGCAAATAAAGGGCCACGCCTATCAACAGAGATCACACTCTCCGATGGCGACGGCACGACCCTACAAGAGATCATAGCAGCGGCGTCGCAGACGAATGCGCCCGCGCTGCTACGGCCAGGGCCGGACATCGTCGACAGAGCGCTCTCCGATTGGATGTCGACGAGCACCCTTGAGGTCGTCGTCGACGATCCGAGTCTGGCCCATAGAATGCGCGGACTTATGCGCGGCGCCATTCAAGATGATGCGTTGTCGGTTGCCGTTTCGCCTGGCGGCAGGCCGGCATTCGATCACGAAGGTATCAATGAGGCATTTTACGATGCGCTTGAGCCCACGGTGCCACTGGCGAACGGGGGCCGGATGATTGTGCAGGAAACTGCGGCGCTAACGGCCATCGACGTGGACCAGGCGCAAGCAACCTCTGGGAATGCCGAAAGGCTGGCATTGGAAACGAACCTAGCCGCGGTCGACGCATTGTCGACGGCGATGAGGCTCCGACAACTCGGTGGTCTCGTTGTGGTCGATTTCCTGCGGATGAGGTCGGCGGAGAACCGGAAGAAGGTCCTGGGCGCGCTTCGCGCCGCGGTGCGGAACGATCCAGCCGTGACGGGGGTATCCGGGTTCAGCCGAAACGGCCTGATCGAGATTGTTCGGCGGCGTTCGTTTCCCTCGCTTACCAGATTGATGTCAAACAGCACTCAAAGCCCGAGCCCTGAAACCACCGCTTTGGAGGCTTTGCATGCAATTCGCCAGCTGGGGTCCGCCCAACCACTGGTGCGGCTTCCCAGCCAAGCGGCGGCTTTGCTGCAAGGCTCACTTCGTGACGAGCTCCGCAAGGTCGAAGCGGATATTGGCGTTGACATTCAGATCGAGGACTACTCCGATGCCGACCGTCAGGGTTTTGAAGTTGTAGAGGATCGCAAATGAGGGAAACGAACGGGAGTGCCAAAGTGGTGCCGTTGCCGGGCCGCAAATGCCCGACATGCGGCAAGCCCGCGGCGCAAGATTTCCGGCCTTTTTGCTCAAAGAAATGCGCCGATCTGGACCTCGGCAAATGGCTCGATGGCGCCTATCGGATGCCGACGAACGAGGCCCCTGGGGGCGAATCTTTTCCCGACGACGACGACGATTATCGCCCTTAACTTCCGGTGTTTTTTACGTTCAGGCGTGCTGGACAGTCCCTAGTTCATCCTCTATACAGGCTCCTCGTTCGCCGGTCGGCGACACGGTGCCCAGGTAGCTCAGTTGGTAGAGCATCGCACTGAAAATGCGGGTGTCGGTGGTTCAAATCCGCCCCTGGGCACCATTTCTCCCGAGAGACACCAGTTAATCGATACGGTATCACGCTGCGGCTTAAGACTCCGTATGTGATCGCTTTGAACGCTGGGTTCGCGAGCCATTCTCGCGCCTCGATATCCGTCGCAATCTGCAACGCAAACTACGTCAGAGGTTTCGATTGCTTGGCGTATGCCTCCTCGCGGCGCACACACGCGAACAGGCGCATTTCCATTAAGTCTCTGTTTCATGTAAATAAAACCGAACCCTTGTTGGGTCTCCTTCAAGATGGACATGCCTGGCACGGCGATTGCTGCTCTGGACGCAGACACTGCAACCAGAGAGGCCATCATGCTGAGCACTGAACTGAACAGCCATTCCATCGAAGCAACCGCGTTGAACATCTTCGAACGTTCCCAATTGTCGTACGAATTTCGTCAAAATCTTGCCGCGCTGGTCGACGACTTTTCCCTCAGTGATATCGAACCCGACGACGTCGATGTGTTCTGGGTCAATTAACGCATAACTGGAAAACCGATATGCAGCGGCAAAGACAAGAAGGCGTATCCGCGCCAATTGTGGAGACGGCACGCCGTAAGCTGTGGCGACAACGTCGCCTCCTCCAGGAAAAGAGTGGCTTGCAATTCACGCCGCTCGGCGTAAAGCGCGGTCTTCTTAACAAGCCCCTGGAATATGCCATCGGCATTTTCGGTTGGTTGCTGAAACAGACGCCTTTGCATGCCCAGGGCTACCGGAACGCGCATACGATTGCGCGCCGGAACTATGTCTTGGAGTGCGCGAACCTACCGAGCGTCTTTGACGGCTATCGTATTTTGCATCTGACCGATCTTCATATCGATGCGACACCGGAACTCGGACGTACGATCGCGGAGGCGTTATCGGAGGCGGACGTGGACCTCTGCGTCATGACCGGCGATTACCGTTTGGCGGACGACGGCCCCCACGCACAGATTGTCGCACCTATGGCCGACATGCTGTCGCAGATCGCAGCGCGGGACGGCACCTTAGCGGTTCTCGGCAATCACGATGACCATGCGATGGCGGACACGTTCGAGACGGACCTGGGCATTGGTGTTCTCATCAACGAGGCCATCGAAGTGTGGCGCGGTGACCAAAAGATCACCGTTACGGGGATCGATGACGTCAACCGGTTCTACACAACCGATGCCCGCGATGCCCTGGAGGCCGAGGTTGATGGGTTTGGGATCGCGTTGGCGCATTCGCCGGAAATGGCGCATGAGGCGGTAAAGGGCGGTCACGCACTCTACTTGTGCGGCCACACTCACGGGGGCCAGATTGCCTTGCCGGGCGGACAACCGGTCATCACCCATCTAAACCGGAACAAAGAACTCGCCCGGGGTGCTTGGCAAATCGACTCCATGTCCGGTTACACCAATGCGGGCGCGGGCTTCTCCGGACTTCCCATCCGTTTCAACACACGGGGCGAGATCGCTGTCTTCACGCTGAAATGCGGCGAAGCGGACCTTCAAACCAACCGCCTCACGGACATTCAATGAAGGAGAAACCTAGTATGAGAACCGATCTCGTTACCGTCATGCTGGCGGCCGGAAAGGGAACCCGGATGCGCAGCCCGCTTCCGAAACCGATGCTGCCGGTCGCGGGTAAACCGATGCTGGCACACGTATTGAAGGCGTCCAGTAGTCTTTCCCCGGATGAAAGCTATGTGGTTGTCGGGCCACAAATGGATATGGTCCGCCGCTTCGTCGCGCCGACCCCGTGCGTCGTTCAGGCCGAGCGGCGCGGTACTGGTCATGCCGTTCTGGTCGCGATGGACGCAGTGCAGGCGACCGAGGGAACAATGCTGATATTGAACGGCGACGTACCGTTGATCTCGTCGATCACACTGGCCCGGCTTATCAACAGTCATGTTCGTTTCGGGAGCGCTGTCAGCGTTCTGGGGTTCACAACCGAGACACCCGGCGCCTATGGGCGATTGAAGACGCGAGGCCAACTCCTGAACGGCATCGTCGAAGCCGAGGACGCGACGCCGTCCGAGCTTGAAATCAATCTATGCAACGGCGGGATATACGCAATCGACATTGTTACGGCTCGCCGGTTGCTGCCGATGCTGTCCGACAATAACGCGGCCGGCGAGCTCTATCTGACGGACATCGTCGGATTGGCGAACCGTGCGGGCCTTCATTGTGCGTGCGTGATCGCAGACGAGCTGGAACTCGCCGGTGCGAATGATCTAAGTGAACTCGCTATTCTTGATCAGCGCGTCCGCGAGTTGCGAGCCCATGACCGTGAGGCGGCCTAAGCTTCCACCACCACGCACCTGAACGATGTGCCGTGACACGTGACTGCATTGGAAAAGGATAGTTTCAGGGCTATCCTTTTTCTTCGTTGCAGTTGTCGCTTTCGCACAGGCAGTGCCGGATGTCAGACGCAGAATATCAGTTGTACTACTGGCCCGATATCCAAGGACGTGGAGAGTTCGTGCGCATCGTCCTTGAAGACAGCGGCGCGTCTTATATCGACGTCGCACGGGCGCAACACGACGACGCGGAGGGTGTGCGAGTTTTGATGGAACTGCTTGGGCGAGATGATATCGGCACGGCGGTCCTCGCTCCACCGGTCTTGCAGCACGGTGATCTCTATATCAGCCAGACGGCGACAATCTGTGCGTATCTTGGCGAGCGGCATGGGCTTGCGCCTTCTGGCGACGCACGCTGGCAAGCGCAGCATCTGCAACTAACCCTAGCTGATTTCGTGGTGGAGATTCACGACACCCATCACCCAATTGCAGGGTCCTTGTATTACGAAGACCAGAAATCCGAAGCACACCGCCGCTCCGTGTTGTTTCGTGAAGAACGGTTGCCCAAGTTCCTGGGCTATTTCGAGCGCGTGTTGGAATTGAATACGGCGGCGGAGAGCCGATGGCTCATCGGTGAAGATTGTTCACACGTTGACCTGTCACTTTTTCAGGTAATCGCCGGTCTGGAGTATGCTTTTCCCAAAGCACTAGATGCTTTGCACGATCTGTATCCAAAGGCCTTCAGCCTGCACGAGCGCGTTTCGGAACGACCGCGGATTGCGGCGTATCTTGCCTCGGATCGACGCATCGCTTTCAACGAATTGGGCATATTCCGAAACTATGCGGAACTCGACGCGCCGGTTTGAGGGAACGCACCGACTCATAGCCGTCTTAAGGCGATTGGCCCTCGGTCATCCCGTTGCGTCGGCATCATCGATCAATATCGAGGCCTGTTCTTGCACGGTCTCAAGTGTTTTTTCCGACAACTCCTCGATCCCGTCGGCGAGAGCCATCGCTTGAGCAAGATCGCCTTCCATGCATGCGGCCTCAATTGCGCGGCAAATCGCGAACAGGCGCTGCCCGCCAAAAGTACCGGCACTGCTTCCGAGCGCATGGCTCTCGTGTCCGAGTGCCATCTTATCCGATGCCGCTACCGCGGCGACGATCCCGGCAATTCGGTCTCCGGTTGTTTTCTCGAAGGAAACGACGAGCCGCGACAAAGCGGATGGGGATGTGTCAGCCAGCAGTTGTTGCAATGGCGTCGCACTGAATATCGGCTCGCTCAACGGGCCGGAATGCTCCGGCGGGACTTCGTCGATCGGTGCAGCAGCATCATCGTTCCCGGCTGTCCACTTTCCGACCATGCGTAGGAGCATTTCACGGGTCACGGGTTTCGCCAGGTAATCGTCCATACCGGCATCGAACAAGCGTTCTTTCTCCTGTTCCAATACGTGTGCTGTGAGCGCGACGATCGGAAGCGTGCCGCGCCCGTCGGGCAAACTGCGAATGTTTTGAGTGGCATCGACCCCGTCCATCACCGGCATCCCGATGTCCATGAAGACCAGATCGTAATCGAAGGACCGTACGGCTTCGACCGCCTCGTTGCCGTCGGCTGCGGTGTCGACGCTGTGGCCCTCTTTCTCCAACATGACCCGCGCGATCATGCTATTGGTGGGGTTGTCCTCGGCCAGCAGGATTCTCTGCGGTGTGATGCCTGAGATATCGGACTGACTCTGATTAAGCACTTCTTCGTCGCTTGGCGCTTCGATTTCGGCCACGGCCGGCATCGGGATGGAGAACCAGAAACGCGAGCCCTCGCCAGGTGTACTTTCGAAGCCGATCTCGCCCTCCATCAACTCGACAAGGGTCCGCGAGATTGTAAGCCCCAGTCCCGTGCCCGGAATCTTGCCGGAACCGGTTGTTTGACCAGTGCTGAACTTCTCGAAGAGGTTCGGTTGCCGGTCATGTGGGATGCCGATACCGGTATCGGTGACCGTCACTTTCAGACGCCGTTTATCCACGCCATCGGTGAATTCGGATACGTCTAGGGTCACACTTCCCTCGTCGGTGAACTTCACCGCATTCCCAAGGATATTTATCAGAACCTGTTGCAGGCGCCCGGCGTCGCCCATCACACGCGCATCGGTATCGATACCCAGGTCCACGTTCAATGCTACGCCCTTGCTCTCGGTTTCAGGGCGGAGCATTTCCACCACATTGGAAACAACGTCGGCCGCGTGAAACGGCGCCAGATCGAGTTCCAGTTTGCCCGCTTCCAACTTCGAAAAATCGAGAATGTCATTAATGAGCTGCAAGAGAGCGTCGCTGGATCGTCGGCCGATCTCGATGAACTTTTTCTGCTCGGTATCCATTGTTGTGCCGCGCATCAGCCCCAGAATCCCGATAATACCATTCAGCGGTGTGCGGATTTCGTGACTCATTGTGGCCAGAAATTCGGATTTGGCTGTCGCCGCGCTCTCAGCGCGCGCAAGCGCTTCCTCGCGTTCCTCAGCGGCGCGCTTTTCTTCGGACACGTCGCGAATAAAGGCGACGAAGTTCGTTTCGCCATCCAGTTCGAAGACCTGTATCACCATTTCCGTGGGAAACACTTCGCCGTTGGCGCGCATCGCTTGAAGCTCAAGCCGTCTACCTGCCAATGCGCTGGACCGGGTCTTGCGGAATCGCGCCATGCCATTCTCGTGGGCGTCGCGATACTCCTTGGGAATGATGTAATCGGCGAGGCGTTCGCCAATGATTTTGTGTTTAGGCAGTCCGAAGATCTCTTCTGCCGCGGGGTTGAAGTCCGTGCAGATGCCGTCTTCATTCATGGTAACGACCGCATCCAATGAGGCATAGATGGTCGATTGGAGACGCTCTGCCGCATTCCGCGCAAGTTCTTCCTCACGTTGCGAAAGCTGCCGACGGCGAACCTCGCCGAAGGCGAGGAGCGTCAAAGCGAATAGGATCAGCAATCCGCCGTAGCTCCCGACTTCAAGATAGATCGGAAACAGAACGGAGCTCTTTTTCATGGCGACGACTACGGCGGTCTCATCACCACGCTGGCTTTCATAGACGTAGTAGTCGGTGTCACTTGTCAGATCGCTGCACGCGAACGGCCAATCGCGTTGCCAGTCGATTGTTTGATCGCGTACCGAAACACAGTCGAATTCACTGCTCAACAAATAGCCTGAAAGCATGGATTCAATCTCGGGACCGGAATAGCGACCTTCGCCGTAGCGTTCCAGTTGATCGACAAATTGCGACAACGACGCCGTCTCACCGGCAAGACGAGCGTTGCTCTGGCCGAGCAAGTGGGAGCCATAGATCGATCCGCCACCGATGGCCGCAAAAAAAATGCAGAAAGCGAGAAGAATGTAACCGCGTCTGTTCATAACGATGTTCAGCCTACATCAGCTTTTCGAACAACGTCATCATTCGCGGCCGCTGCCCTTCGATCTCTTTTTCGACAAGGTAACCCGTCGCTGTGGGAAGGACGACATAGTCGATGACCACATCTTCTCCGTTAGCGTCGATGAAATCAGCACACAAAAGGAACCGTTTCCCTCGGGAAAGCACGACCGGATGGATCGCTTTGATACGCAGTGGAACGGTCTCGCCTGATTTTTCATCAAAAAAAGTATAGATGCCGCTGTCGATCTTTCGCGCGATGTAGCTCCGAATCTCCGTTTGCAGCTCGACCCTTGTTTGATTGTCGAGGGTGGCGGCGTCGGCGCCCGAGCCGCCGAAAAAACCGACGATCATCAGAGTCGCAA
The DNA here is from genome assembly GCA_965601835.1 of Rhodospirillales bacterium. Lineage (GTDB taxonomy): Bacteria > Pseudomonadota > Alphaproteobacteria > Rhodospirillales > Casp-alpha2 > UBA4479. The sequence goes on along the minus strand of OZ271842.1, from coordinate 1,246,832 downwards.
TCCATTTCTTCAGCATCACTTGGCTCCTGCTACGTGGGTGTTTTGGGCCAAACTCAGCAAACACTGTGCCATCGCTGCGGTGAGGCGCAATGCTCTGAAATCCGCCGTTTACTTGCCGCTGCGGCGCGCAAACGCGGCTGTTTTCGCATTCTGCGAGTCGCAAAATGCGACTCAGCATGTTACGCAGCGATGTGATCGGCGAAGTACGACTTCAAACGTCTCGAGACGAGGTCAAGATTGATCGGCTTGGTAAAGTAGCCGCTGGCGCCGCTTTCCAGGGTCGTCTCCACGTCCTCCATGCTGGTCCGCATGGTCAACATAAAGACAGGTGTCCAGACGCGCTTCGAATGGCCTTTGATCCATCTCAGCAGGCCCAAACCTGGCTCGTCCGGCAGATTCCAGTCCAAAAGGATCAAATCTGGCCGAGTTTTCCGTAAGAATTTCCGCGCCGATGTCCCTGTCATGCACGTGGACACCGTGTATCCATCGATCTCTTCCAAGCGAGATCGCAGGAGTTCGTGAATCATCTCGTCGTCGTCGATGGAGAGAATGTTCTTTACGTCTGTGCTCATGGTTACCTCCACCACAAGCACAGCAGATTCCGTGCCAGTTTTGTCCGGCGTGCGGCCTTTACTCGCTGTCTTTCCAGGCGTTCTTTTTGCGGTAGATCGTCGCCGCACTGATGCCCAGGTGTACAGCCGCCTGCGGCACGTTACCGTCGCAAAGTTCGATCGCGCGTTCGATGGCTTTGCGCTCCAATTGATCGAGCGGCACGATATCTGAGATGTCCGCTGCCATTGCCGGAGCAGCTGGTCCCGCCGCAGCAGGCGTTCCGCCCGTGCGCCGTCCGCGCTTGATATCCGATAACTCCCGGTCAAGGGGAGCGGGTAACATTTCCGGCGTCACGATCCCGCCTTCATGCAGCACGACGATATTCCGGACTACGTTCTGAAGCTGACGAACATTGCCAGGCCAGTCGTAAGTCGCGAACATAGCTTCGACGTCCGGAGAGAACCCTTCGTAATTCTTGTCCTCTTCCTTGGCGTAGACGCTCAAGAAATGACGTGCCAGTTCCACCGCGTCGTCGTCGCGATTGCGCAGGGGCGGCAAGGTGATCGGCAGAACATGCAGCCGATAGTAAAGATCCTCGCGGAAACGGCCTTCTTGAACCTCCAACCATGGATCACGGTTGGTCGCACAGACGATGCGGACGTCAACTGTCTCGGTTTTGTTGGCTCCGACTCTTTGGAACGTGCCGGTCTGCAAGAATCGCAGGAGTTTCGGTTGCAGTTCCAACTCCATCTCGCATATCTCGTCCAGGAACAACGTGCCGCCGTTCGCTTGACCCGCCGCGCCCACACGATCGTTCACGGCGCCGGTGAAGGCACCTTTCACATGACCGAAGATCTCGCTCTCGATTAAATCGCGAGGAATTGCGCCGCAGTTAATGGCAATGAAGGGCTTTCCGGCGCGTTCACTTTGTGCATGCACCGCCTCGGCACAGACTTCTTTCCCGGTGCCGCTTTCGCCCGTGATGAAAACCGTCGCTTTGCTGCGCGATGCGCTTTCGATGATTTTGTAGACGCCCTGCATGGCGATAGAAGAGCCGATGAAGCCACTGAAATTCTTCCGGTCAGTCTCGCGGTAGGTTGCGACGATCTGTTTTAGCTCTTGGGCCTCGAGGACGTTCTCCAATGTCAGCAGCAGTCGGCTCTTGTCGAACGGTTTAACCAGGAAATCTCGTGCCCCGAGTTTCATGGCTTCAACAGCTGTGTTCAGCGAGCCCTGGCCGGTAATCATGATGGCTTCGGTGGGTAGCTGACGTTCGGCGATATGCCTCAGTATCTCGAACCCGTCCATATCGGGAAGTTTGAGGTCCAGCAACGCGATGTCAGATGGATTGTCGTCGAGAGATTTGATCGCTTCCTTGCCGAGATCGACATGGCGCACGTCATAGTCGCCTTCTTCAAGATACGCAGCGTAGACCTCTGCCATCGACGGTTCGTCTTCGACCAATAGTACACGTGGACGGTCTGCGGCCATAGTGACCCCCTGTTAGGACTGCGCAACCCTAGACAAGCTATGCTTGGCCCACAAGACCGCACAATTACTTACAAAACACGGCTTGCCGTCGACGGTTATTGGCCTCAGGTTTGCATCGTTTAGACGTCGAAGCGGTCACGGTGACCGCTCTCTATGGTTGAGGGTTTGCAATGGCCCGGATGCTATCTGCCGTTCTGCCGCCGCGCCTGGATGCTGCGCGAGATTTTCGGACACGTTTCGGAGCCGCTCTCGCGCGGTTGGACATCGACGCCACGTCGGCGGACACCGTGCTCCTCGTTGGTTCCGAGATCATTGTGAACATTGTGCAGCATTCATCGCCAGCGGCAACGCGCATCGTCGCTGATCTCTCCGTTACAAGCTCGGCTTGGGAAGTTTCCATCCGCGACGATGGCGGGACCTTTACCGACATCGCGGAGAAAGTGATGGAAGCTGGTTGTGAAGAGGGCCAAGCCCTGCGAGAAAGCGGCATGGGCCTCATGCTGCTCAACACGCATTTTCCCGGCTGGGTCTATGTGCCACGGGAGGCAGATACCGGCGACAACACCCTGAGCTACACAGGGCCATTGGCCTCGCGAAGCGATGATCGCAAAAGGGTACTGCTAGTTGATGACGAGCAAATCCAGATCGATATTGTGACAGCCTTTCTCGAAGAGACGTTCGACGTCGTCTCAGCCTTATCCGTAGAACAGGCGAGGAAGTCTCTTGCGGAGCAAGTGCCAGACGTCATTTTGTGTGACATTCGAATGCCAGAGATAGACGGCTTGGAATTTCGAAGACAGTTACGTCATTCCCCAAGGACGTCGACCATACCGTTCGTGTTTCTGACCGGCATGGAGCGTGAAAAGATCGAAGCCGAGGCAGACGCGCTGGCAATCGATGATTTTCTGACCAAACCCGTCGACCGAGCCAGGTTAATGACGGTCATAAATCGGGTTATGACGCGCGTCGATGATTTGCGTGCCTCTTTCGGCAATTTGTTGGACCGCGGCATTACCGATGCGTTGGTGCACGGGGTGCCGAACCGCATGGGAGCATGGACGTGTACGACGCGCGCCGAAGCGGCTTCGATGGGCGGTGGTGATATGATCTATCACCGAAAAACGGCGTACGGTGATCTTGTGGTTCTGATCGATGTCATGGGTCATGGATTGCCGGCAAAATTCTATGCGCACGTCCTGAATGGGTTTCTGACCGGATACCTCGGTGCCGCGTCGGGGAACCGTGCCCCGTCCGAACTGCTTGCCGATCTTTCTGATGCGTTCGCCCGCGAGGTAACGCTGCAAAGTATCATAGCGACCGCCGTCGCCATCGCGGTGCGGAACGATGGTTGCTTGGTGATCGCATCCGCCGGGCACGCGCCGCCGATTTTGTTGCGACGTGGTTCGAGGACAGAAATTGATGTGTCAGGACCGCTCCTAGGACTGGCGCAAGGCCTGGCCTACGAGGAATTTGTTCTCAAAACTGAACCAGGCGACCGTTTCGCGGTCTGGACAGATGGATGCGTCGAAGTGGGGGAGCACGGCAAACATGATGCCATGGAGGCGCTTTTCCTCTCGATGATTGATGCGACTTTAGAAGATCTGCCCGCCGTTGCGCTGGAACAGGTCTTTGAGCAGATATTCGCGCACTCGCCGAACGGGCTTGCCGACGATGCGACGGCCATTATCCTGTCCAGAGATGACCGATAGTTTCTTCGATTACGTTCTGCAGGATGGTGTTTTGACCATCATTGCACCACAGACCTTGGATGCCGCGACACAGCCTGGGTTCTCGTCGGCCTTGGAACGGGTCGGTGGGGAGGGGGCGGTGCAAGTTCGGCTCGATTTGTCGAAGACCGAATTTGCCGATAGCGCCGGGGTTGGTTTCATTTCGCAGCTTCACAAGTTTTGCACTGCGGCTGGTGGAGGTTTGAAATTGATCTGTGTGTCGGGCCAACCGTTGGCTTTGTTAACATCGCTGAAGGTAGGCGATCACGTGGAGATCGAGACTTAGATCTCCTGATTTAGAAATGGATGCGCGCGAATGATGCGTCGTGCCGCCGCCATGAGGTTGGGCACGAAGCGGTCCAGGCGGTGGGTTTCACGACACAGCTCGTCGGCAACGCCTGGATTGTAGCGGTCATTCAACACGGAGCCGAGCAACCTGGCATCGGCGGACCGAAGTTTCGAGAGTGCTTCGGTTACCTTGGTTTCCGCCGTTCGTGCTGCGAGGGTCACCAAAATCGATCCGTCGGCAATCGCCGCAATGCGTTCCGGCGGAATGTTGGCTTGGTTTGCCGACGTCAGGGGAGACGTGTCGAAAATCACGACCTCGAAAGTACACTCCCATTCATCGACTAACGATTTGAGGCGGCTTGTCTCGCGAAGGTTGAGAACGCCCTCGCTGCCAACGGGTGCTGGCAACAAACTCAATCCGATGCCGCAGTCTATGGCCGCGTCTTTCCAGGTTTGATTGGCGGGGCGCCAGGCAGCATCCGGGTACCCGAGGCGTGGCGCCACCGATGGCCGCGCCGTGTTGAAATCGACCAGAAGCGTCTTCTTGCCATTGGCGGCCGCACGACGTGCCAAGGCATACGCCAGGGTCGAGACCCCTTCACCCTGAACCGCAGAGACGACTGCGATCGCTTTATTTCCTTGTCCGACCGACGTTGCGTATACGGCTTCGAGTTCTTCGTAATGGATGGGGAGTTGTTGCATGATCTTACTCACAGTCCCAAGGATGCGATGGTGATGAGAGAAATGATGTCGCGGACCGCGGTGCGGAAGATCGACCCCGGGCTTTCCTTGATGTTTGGGACGTAGACCGTGTCGCCAACCCGCAAAACCGGGAGGTCGTTAAAGTCACCACCACGCGCGAATGCCACGAGATCAAAGGAGCTTGCCTGCGGTTCCGACACCGAGCGGTTCACGACGACGATCCGCTCTTGATAGGCATCGCGGGTCGGGCCGCCGGCTTCGGCCAACAAATCCAGAATGGTCATGGTGTCGTCGAAGCGGTAACGGCCGGGCTTGGCGACGGAACCAAGAACGCGGACAGTCTCTTCTTTCGGTTTGTCGAGCCACTGGCGGCCCACTTCCGGCACAAAGATCACGTCTTCGGGTTTGACCTTCGGCAGCAGGCTCTCGTCGCCTGTTTCGAAGTAGAGCGAGAGGTTGAGCTTCGTGATCCGGGCGTTGCGCTCCCCGCGATGCGAGATCCGGATGTTGCGCAAATCGGCGTTCTTGGTCGGACCGTTGGCCGCCGACAGGATGTCCAGGAATGAGAGATTCTCGTTGAAGGCGAAGCGGCCAGGGGCGCCGACCTCGCCGAAGACGTAGATTGCTCGTTCCTTGGTAAGCCGGATCCACTGGGAGCGGTTGTCGTTCGGGTCCTGCGGGAGCTCAGGGACGACGATGGTGTCGCCGGCGGCGACCTTGGGCAGATCATCGACGGAACCGCCTTCCTTCAGATATTTCTCCAGATCGAAGTTCATGGGCTTGTGCTCGCCGGCCTCGTTGCCCAGCAAAATTTGCACGTTGGCCGTGTCCGCTTGCGGGCGGGGGCCACCCGCATGGGCGATGATATCCATGATCGACATTTCCGGCGCCCATTCGTAGCGACCCGGGCGTCTTACGGCGCCGATAATGCGGATCGCGTTGTCGGTCGTGACTTTGAGCCATGATTTCTCGTTCATGTCGGTCTTTTCGGGGACCAGAACGGCGTCGCCGGGTTCGACGACCGGCATGCCGGTCTCGCTCAATCCCTCGGTATAGGCATGCAGATCAAACTTCTCGATGTAGCCGTCCAGCTTGATGATCCGGATTTGACGTGTTTCCGCGAACCGCGTCGGCCCGCCCGCGTTCGCCAAAATATCGAAGAACGTGGCGTCTTCCTTGGTCTCGAACGCGCCGGGTTTTTTGACTTCGCCCATGACGTAAACCGTGCGCGATCCTTTTTGAACCTGTTCGCTCGCTTGCGGCACGAAGATCATGTCGCCTTGTTTGAGCGCGGGCATCATCGAGGTGTCGCCGGTATCCAGATATTCCCTGAGGTTGAACGGGATCGGTTCGCCCTGGCTGATGAGGCGGATTTGCTCCACGCCGGCGAACCGGGTCACGCCACCTGCCCGCATAATCATATCGACCACGTCGGCGCCGTCTTTGTAGGCAAACAGACCGGGGCGGTGCACTTCGCCGAATACTTTGATCGACGAGCCGTCGTTGGCAGCGTCCCCGGCGGCGGTCAGCGTCTGCGCGTCGAAATTGACTTGAACATTACCGGTCAACGGCGACGCTGGAACGAAGATCGTGTCGAGCGGCTGCAGGGACGGGATCAGGGACGGATCCCCGTTGTCCAGGTAAGCCTTGTAGTCGAAAGTGATGGTCTCTTTGCCACGACGCACTTGAAGCTTGTTGAGTTGCGCACCTTCCGACAGCCCACCTGCTGCATTGACCGCCATCTGTACCGTTGCGTTTGCGGGCAAATCGACGGGGCCCGGTTTTTCCACGTAGCCTAGGACGCTGACCGAAAGGCGTCGATCGACCAATGCGACCGACACCCGTCCGATGTCGCGATAGACATTGCCGAGGGCAGCGACGATCAGTTCTTTCGCCGCCGGGACCGAGAGGCCCGCGACTGGCACGGCGCCGACTTCCGGCAAGATCACTTCGCCGTCGCGGTCAATCTGGAATGGGTCATCGAACGCTTCTTCGCCGGGCAACTGAATAGCGAGCACGTCTCCTGCGCGGAGCGGCGTTGCCTCTCGGGCAAAGGCCGTGACCGAGACCGCGAGAATCGCGGCAATCGCAACGGCAGCGAAAATGATTTGAACTGTGCGTGCCATGATCGTGTTCCTTTCTTAGATCGACAGATCTTTTGCTGGCGCGTTGTCGTGTTGGGCGCGTGATTCGAGCTGCTTAATCATGAGGTCGAGGACCATCAGGTCTTGCATCGTGTCGTCGAGCATGTCGCCGGCGAAAGTTCGTGCCGCGCGGCCCCATTGAACTTCCAGGCGCGCGACCCGGCCCGGGTACTGCGGCCGCCACTGCATGGCGATAACCGAGACGCGGGCTTTCGCCTCGTCGATCTTCTCGGCGAGGACGTGGCGTTTTTCGGTGACATCGTAAAACTCGTCGATGGACTGCGGAGCGACCCGGTCGGTGCGGGCATAGATATAGACCTCGTCCATGCCGCCGCCGTCATAGCCGGGCCAGCCACAAGCCGACGTGGCCACTGTGATGCTGAGGATAAGCGCGCGCCACATGGGACTACACTCCCGGTGCGATGGCTTGTTGCGTTTGCGACGAGGCGTCCGACGGAACGGTCTCGCTGATCGGGATCGTCCGGTCGATGCGCAGGTTCCGCATGATTTCGCGGGGTTGTCCGTTAACGCCGACGATTTCGAGCTTTCGGTCGCTCGCCTTGATGCGCTTGTAGAGATAGACGATGGCGCCGATGCCCGACGAGTCCATGAAGGTGACCTCGGAGAAATCCAGGTCGACGTCGCCGTCCCAATTGTCTGCGAGGCGTTCGAGAACGTTGTTCAGGCCGCTCTCCAGGACGCCGTACGCATCCATGTCGCCCTGAATAAGGCAGGTTCGTTTGCCGCGATAGTTGTCGATAATCTGAAACATGGCTTTTCCTTTCAAACCGGTGTTTCCGGTCTAGGAGCAAGCCGTGTGCCAATAACAATCTTTCTATAAAATCGTTGTTTTTCAGTAAGTTGAAAATGTTTAGGGAGCACTCTCAACTTGAGAGCCACTCCCTTTTTGCAATTTGCGACGCAATTGGCAGGCGTTGCCAGTTTTCCGTTCGCATCGATTTGCGTGCGTTATTGGCCGCGCATTCCAACCATAACGCCCAAGGTGCGGACGATAATCTCCACATCCGTGCGTAGCCAGGCGACCGGACTGGCAAGGCAGGCCGCGTAGGCGTGGTCATAGGAGACCTTGGACCGCACGTCTTCGATGGTCTCATCGTATCCCTGGAAAACCTGCGCGAGGCCCGTGATACCCGGCCGCACGCCGTAGGTGCGTTCCGCGTAGTAGGGAATGGCATTTTCCAGCTTGCCGCAAAACCCGGGGCGCTCGGGGCGCGGGCCGATCATCGACATTTCACCCTTCAAAACGTTGACCAGCTGCGGGATTTCATCCAGGCGCGTTTTGCGGAGAAATTTGCCAATTCGGGTGATGCGCGGGTCATCCTTGGTCGCCCACACGGCGCCGGTTTTGGCTTCGGCGTCGGTCCGCATGGTTCGGAACTTGTACATCCAGAACAGCTCGGTGACATGCGGCGATGCGCGCCCGACCCGTTGCTGTTTGAATATGATAGGGCCTGGGCTGTCGAGCTTGATGGCCAGGGCAATGAACGGCACGAAAGTCATACTGAGTGACAGGCCGACCAATGCGCCCGCGATATCCATTGCGCGTTTGCCGGTGGCGACGATCCGATCTTGGTAGGTCGCTTTCATAACGGTTTCTCCTTTTATGCGTTGGCCCGGCGCCATGCGCCGTGGTCCAGCCCCAGCACGTAGCGAAATGTGCCGATGGCGATGTTGAAATGACCGAGGGCGATGTAGTAGCCGACGTCGATGATCTTCGGCATTTTTACCCTCGGGGCGTTGTGACGAATGACAGCAAGGACGATGCCAAAAAGCATCGCTGCGAAGAGGACGGCCCATCCGGCGTGATCCGCCGCGAGTGTGCCGCATCCGGCGATGGCGATGAGCAAAAGCAACGGCATCAAAGCGCGAAGGGCCTTGCCGGATGCGAATGCGAAGGCGATCCCGCCCAGCGCAGGGTTCAGCAATCCCGGCATCCGAACCATTTGTTGAAAATTCCCGGCGGCGATGCGGCGGCGGCGCTTGGCGTCGACCGTCAGGGTCGATACTTCGCGCTCAATCGCGACGATGCTGGTGTCGTAGATCGCGCGGTACCCATCCTTGACGATCGACATCGGAATGATGAAGTCGTCATTGATCGTGTCGACTGGCAATTCCCGGAATTGGCCAGCCCGAATGAAATATAGCGCGCCATGAACCCCAAGTGGCGCGCCCATCGCGGCTTCGCCGCGTTTCACCGCGCGCTGATACTTCCAATAAGTGTCTTCGCCTTCCGACCCGGCGACAGCCAATTCGTACGTTCCTGCGACAACCCCGACGGTGCCGTCCGCAAACCAGGCGGCGGCGCGCCGCAGCGCGCTCGCGTTGATCTCGGCAGAGGCGTCTGAAAGCGCGACGATGCCTTTGTCGATCGCGGGGAGGAAGCTGTTGAGAACGGCAATTTTGCCAATGTTCTCATTGATTACCGCGACCTTTACGCGGCTCGATGCCCCAATCGAGTCGGCGGTGCGTTGTGCGATATCAGCCGTGTCGTCGGTGCAACCGTCGCAGGCGACGATGACGCTCAGCTTGTCCGCTGGATAGTCCAAATCACAGACATTCCGAACCTTGCTCTCGATGACCGCCGCCTCATTGTGTGCGGGGATCAGCACGGTCATGTGCGGCAGATCCTCCTCAGAGGGACATCGCCCCGATTCAGGAGTCTTCGCCAGCTTCTCGGCTACGCGCAGGATCAGCGGGTAAACTGCATGGTGGTACCCAATCAGTCCGATGGCAGTTGTCGTAAGAAGTTCGATCATGATGGCACCTCAAGCCGCATAGAGTTCTTCGTAGGCATCGCGCGTGTCCCGCAGGTCGGCCTCGCGCAGAACGAACCGCCGTGGATGTTGCTTGGGTCGCTCAACCAAGGCCGCTGCCAGTGCATTCACTAGGGATGCTTCGCATTGCGCCGGCACCAGACGGCCGGTCACATCGCATGTTGCCGATTTGACGGCGCCGACGTTCGTCGCCACGACAGGTACGTTGCAGGCTTGCGCTTCCAGAGGTGAAAGCGGCATGCCCTCTTTGAGAGACGGCAGGCAAAATACATCGACCGCGTTGTAGAAGTCCGTCATTGCGTCGATGGCGCCAAGAAAATGGACGCGGTCTGCGATGCCAAGGTTTTTGGCTTTTTCGAGCAGAGAGCTTCGCAATGACCCATCGCCGGCCAAAGCAAGGTGAACATCACCATCTAATCTCGAGAACGAATCTAGCAAGACATCATGGCCTTTAACCGCTTCCAGCCGCGCTGCGCATCCAATGGTCCGTGCGTGCGACGGCAGGCGAAGGTTGAGGCGGGCGCGCTCCTGCGAACCCGGCTGGAAACGTTCGGTGTCGATGCCGTTGGTTATCACGATGGGATGTGTCCCAGGGAGATTTCGACGGACAGATCGCGCCACAGCGCCGGCGTCCGCGACGTATACCGGTCGAACGATTTTGACGACCAGCGACTGAAGCTTCCGTCGCGCCGGGTCGTTAAGATGCCATGCATCGTGTTCCGTATGCACGATCCGCTTGATTCCCGCGAGCCGCGCTGCCAAACCGCCATACAACAGTGGTCCAACATGATGCGTATGTACCGCGACCGCATCGAGCCTACGAAGGACTTTGGCAATTTCTGTCACCAAGCCCAACCGTATGCCGGACTTCTTCTCCATGAAGATGAGCCGGTCGCGGATTCCGCTGAGTCGAGGCCAATTCCGAACGGCTTTCCTCTTGTCGCCTTCAAGGCTGATGATGTAGCGATTCGGGTCCATTCCGATTAAGTCCAACGCCATTGTCTCGATGCCGCCTGGGCTGAGATGCTGGACGATATGAACGACTGCGTTCCTATGCATGAGCTTCGCTCCAGTTCGTGAATGCGGGTTCCGGGTCGGACGTCAATCCATCTGGCTGTCCGCCGAGCGGCGGGATACGTGTAATGACGGGAATGTCGGTAAGGGTTTCGATTTGTTTGCGACGCCAGATCGTCAGGTCGATGACCTCGGCGATGATGGCAAGACCGATGCCCAACGCTATGCCGACGAAGATGCCGAGAACGGTGAAGACGAAGATGGGCAGATTGGAGGGCAGTACCGGGGTGAACGGCGGGTCGATCAATTTGACTTGTTCACCTTCCTCCGCTTTCCCCAGTGCCCCCGTTACACGGGCCAACTGGTGTCGCTCGGCCAAATCTTCGTAGATCTTGCGTTTGACCCGGAGATCACGTTCCAATTCCCCGAGGCGGCGCTCATGCTCGCCGAACCCGGCGACTTTGGCTTCCAGTTCGGCGATCTCACCCTCTATACCTTTGACTTCCTCGGCGAGGCTGACGGCTTTGCTCTCTGATTCCTGAAGGCGTTCCAGTTGTGACACCAACAGCGGTTGGCGGTCCGCGGACATGGTCTGCGCGAGGGCGCTGTCTGCCGCCATACTCCACAAGCGCTCCAATTCTTCGCCTTTCAGGCTCTGACTGATGCTGAGGACTTTGGTGCGTTCTTCCTCCAAACTGTTGAGCTTACGAAGTGCCGCCTGCACTTTCGTGTGGTTGTCTGTATAACGTGACCGCAGCACCGCGAGTTCACTCATCACGCCGACGATCTTTTCTTCAATTTTGCCGACCACCGGATTGGTACGGTACAAGCGATCCTGTAACTCCTCGCTTGCCACTTTCGCACCTTGCAACTCGGTGCGCTTTGTTGACAGCAGTTGCTTAAGGTTGCCGAGGCGGACGACATTGGCGCCATGTAAGGCAGGCAGTTCGCTCGCGAATTCGGTCTTATAGGTGGCAAGGCTTTGTTCAGCCTCGATCAACTCGGCGCGCCGCGCCTCCAGCTCCTTTTGCAAGAAACTCTCGGAGTTCATGATCGAAGAGCGCTGCGGTGCGATGACACGCTCGACGAACCTGAGGCTCACCAACTTCAGCGTTTCCTCCATGCGGGACGGATCGTCCGAGGTGTGAATGATCTTGATGAGGTCCTCGCCGACCAGCGTGGCGCGCAGTTGGCGTGAGAGCATGCCGATGGCGCGGCTTGCATCTTCCTTGGACGTCTCGCGGTCGATAACGCCCAGTTTGAAGGCAACGTCGGCCAAGATATGGCGGCTGTGCAGCAGCGCGTTGAGGGCGTCCATACGGTCGCTGAGGTTGGTGGCGACCGTCAGATCCTTGAGGAACGGGTTTTGCTTGGATGCTTCCTGGATCAGGATCGTGGTGTAACTCTCGTATTTTTTTGGCGAAACCAACCCGACCGCGGTCGCGATCACCGGCATCAGCAGGATCGGCACGCAGATCAGGTATCTGCGGCGCCATCCCGACCAAACGATGGCCAGGGCGTTTTCGAGGATCCGTTTACGCATCATGGTCTGCGCCTTTCCGGACGATCCGGACATCGACCAAGCCCGCCATGAGACCGGCGTCCATGGACGCGGAAAGCTGATGCCTAAGCGTCTTGGTGCGTTGCCTCAGTTTGTATAGATCGGCATAAGTTTTGAAGACGACGGCGCGCGAAGTGGCGTCGCCTGCGCTTCCGACGCGGATTTCCGCTTGATATACGACGCCAGGCGACAGCGCTGACAGCAGTTCCGTGTAAGTGTCGACATCGGCGTTGTTGAGACCGACGCCCTCGGTGCCGAGGGTGATGAAAAACTCTTCGCTTGGTTGTTGCGTCGTGCGTTGCGCAGCGACCCGCGCCCGTTCCAGCATCTCCGCGACTGAGAGACCGTCATTCCCCGCATCCGCTGCATCCATCTGATCGGTGATCTTGTTGCCCGCGCCCGGTTTTGCGGCGCCGCGTGCGTTTTGCAGCATCTGATCGACGGACATCGGCCCCGACTGTGGATCGAAATTCGCCGACAGCCGCATCTCGGCCTGGATCATCGTCCGCGCGGAGTCCGGTAGAAGATCCATCGGCGACGTCGCACAGCCACTGGCCGTGACCCCGAGGGCGCAGAGCAGGATCGTTCGACGGGCGATCGTCTGAATTCGTGATGTCCACATGACGTTCTGTTCCTGACAGTTGTTTTGCCGGTAACAGAGCAAGTCGGATGCCAGGTCGAAGCGGTGGCGAGAATGACATTAAATCATTGTTTTAATTGAATATAATATTTCTGCGCCGACGCGATGGTGCGTCGTTCCGCAGATTTCGCACAATGTGAGTCGCAATCTGCAAATACCTACCACCAACGTTGCAACGCATGCCGGATGAGTTTGAGGCGCATGGACGGCAGCGGTTGGTGCTCCGTCAGCCCATATTCGCCGGGCCGTCCGGGGTACAGCAACAACCCGTCGCCGTTGCCGCCGTAGTTCCACGGGTCGGTGATCAGATCATGCCCGTGTTGCGCCAGCTGATACCCCTCCGTCGCCTCGTAATAGAGACCGGCTTTGAGGTTCAGGCGATCCGCATCGCGAAAGAACTGAAAAAGGCGTTCCGCCGGTCGGTCGATGAGAAGGTCGGGCAGCCTGGTGTCCGGTCCCGGCTTTCGCGCAGGCTCGATATTCAATCGCCGCCGCGGCCCGCAGGATCCCATGCACGACGCATACGACCAGGTCTCGGAACCGCCCGAAGCCGCATGCCCGTTCAGTAGCTGGTTGTAAACGGGCGCAAAGATGTCAACCAGGTCCGCCAAATCCGTGCGATAGGGTGTCGTCACCATGACGCGCACGCTCGGCGCGAACAGGCGGTACAACTTGAGCATGGCTTTCAAGGCGCCGTCGACTTTCGGCTCGTCGACCGCATAGACCCAGGCCCGGCCCGAGAGGCCCTCTTCGGATACGGTCGCTTCCAAGGCCCTGAGATACGCGATGGGGTCATTGTACCGGGATGCCCGGGGGAAGCCGATTTGACCGCTGATGGCAGGGATCATCACGAGCTGGCGAAAGGACGTGCCGGTCTCATGTCCGTCGTCCAAGTCCAATCGGCCATCGCGGAGCCGCGGCAAGCGTACCCAGTTCTGCATGGGCTGCAGGCCGTGCTCGGTCAGGATGCGATTGTACGCTTGGCCCAATTCCCCCTCTTTCCGGCAATATCCAAAACAATGAGCCTTCACCAGATGGCTGTTGGCGATACCGATGAAGAACGGCCGGCGTATCGGCTTCGTTTGGTCCCTCCATGCGACATTGACCCGCAGCGGCGTGCCGTCGACACGAAATATATACTTGCCCTCGGCCTTGGGTGTCCAATCGACGAGAATGTACTTCGACAGCTTGCAACTGACGGGATTCAGGGGAATAAGCGCCTCATAGAATATGCCGGTCTTGCCGCCGCGGCCGCTCGGGACCGATATCGGTGTCGGCGCCATCGCATACGTTTTTGCCGGAAACGACGTTTCGACGGAGACACATGCCGAGGACCCTGCACGCACGATGACGAAGGTCGCGTCCCCCGGTGACACGCGGCGCGCCGTCTCGGTTCGCCAGTCCGTCGTATAGGCGATCCGCTCGACGGGATGCAGAAGCTTCGGCACAGCGGACACCGCCTGCGCCGTCAGCATCGACGCGAAAACGATAACGAGGGCGCGAAAGGTCATGTGGGCGCCGACCGCGCCGCCGGGCGACGCAAGCGCGTCGGCGCTGGTAACAGGCCCGTCACCACCGCCAATGCCGCGAGTAGACCAAGAAAGCCGAGCGCATACACCATCGGCATCCAGACGCCCGGAGCCGACCAGACAGCGAATAAACCGGCAATCGCTGAGCCGATCGGTAGAGCGAGACGGCCCCACCGGTACGACATCCGCACGACCCGGTTGCCAAGAACCACGTAGGCGATAAAGCGCGTGGTCAGCGTCAGGGCCGTTGCGATGATAGCGCCCATGCCGCCAAGCATCGGTATGAGAAGCAGATACAGCCCAAGGGCCATAAGGGCCGCGACGCCATCGATGGCAATCGGCCACATGGTCCCTTCGCGGCTGAGAACCGCCATGTTGATCAGCCGCGTCGCTGCGGCGAATACGGCCAGCGCCGCAAGCCAGGGCACGTATTGTATGGCGGCATGGTACTCCGCCGGCGTCATCAACGTGATGATCAGCGGTCCGCCGCCTGCCACGGAAAGGCCCGCAGCGGCCGCCAGGATCAATCCGATTTCGATCGTGCGCGTGCAGCGCGCGGCGCCGTCGGTTTCGCTCAATACTTTGAAGCGGCGCGGCATCCACCACATCGCGAACGGCTGGCAGGCGACGGCCGCGATCAATCCCAACTTGGCGGCAAGCGCGTACATGGCCATCTCGGCCGGGCCGACGGCGTCGGCCAAAATCCAGCGGTCGAAGCTGTCGAGGATGAAAGCCGCGATGCCGGAGAATACCATGACGCCACCGAAGTGCGCGTGTCGTTTGAGGAATGCGCGCTCCAATCGGACCCCCGTGTCGCGCCATTGAATGGACAAGAGCAATCCACTAAGACCGCTGGCCGTCAGCAGCCCGGCGAACAATACACCGTCGATACCGTACCCCAACCACAGTGCGATTGCCGCGCCGATGGCTTGGACGACGGCGTAGCCGGCGCTGGCCGACATAAAGGCGACGGCCCGGTCACGCATGCGGAACCATGACATCGGGACCAGGATCACGCCCGTTACCGCGAGCGAGCCCAGGATCATGCGCGTCTGCATGACGGTCACATCGCCCGGCAGTGCGGCGGCGATCCAGGGGGCGGTTGCTTGCGTTAGCAATAAACTGATGACGCCGAGAAGGAGCGCGAAACCGAAGATGTTGGCGGTCGTCCGCCGACGCGCGTCGTCGTCTTTGTCGGTTCCCGCAAATCTGAAGAGGGTGTCGCCCAGCCCGAAGGCGATGACGATGCTGAGCAAATTGGCGAGGGTTTGCAGAACATCCAGTCGCCCGTAGTCAGCAGGCATCAGATAATGCGTGTAGACGGGCACCATCAGGAGAGAGACTGCCTTAGCGGCCAAGAGCGCAAACCCGTAAATGGCCGCCTGCCGGACGCCGGCCGGAACTCTGTCGATCAACGATTTTCGCACGAGATCACTCCTTCCGCTCGGGTCCGGGACGATTTGCCGGTGACGCGATTTTTCAGACCGCGACAAAGGGTTCGAAAGTACCGGATCGCCTCTATCGCATAGAGGTAACGGTCACCGGGAAACAGAAGATCGCTGTGCGCGCGCACGTCGGCGAAGCCGAACGCGAACGTCGCCAGCGCATGAACTTTTCGGCCGACGCCGAGCGACCGATCCTTCAAAACGGAGATCAACCAACCGGCATCGCCGGGGAGTGTGTGTCGACACGCGACGCCCAGCTTCGGTTCGACCGGTTGTGCCGGCTTACGGCCGAAAAATGCATCCGCTTGGATGGTCGGGACATCGACGCCTGCGAACAGATCCAGATGCAGATAGCCCCAGTACCGGGCGTTCACTTCGATCAACCAAAAGCGATCCGTGTCGGGATCCCATTTGCATTCGACCATGGCGACGCCGCGCCAACCCAGATGCCGAAGCCAATCTTTGGCGACGGCGGCCATGCGGTCGTGACGCCACGATTTTCGATGGCTCATCATGCCGCCGGTGTGCGGTGTTGTCCGAAGCCCGATGACACCTGATTCCGTTAACACCTCGCCGTCGGCATCGATGCAGAATGACATCGCCGCTTTGACGCCGGTTACGTAACCCTGCACCAGTGCGGCATCGTGCCGCGATAAGCAGGCGCGAACCGCGGTCACCGCGTCGGCATAATTCTCGCACCGTTCCAGATATGCGTCATCGTTGTACCTATTCAATGCACCGTCCGATTTGACGTAGATCGGCAAAGTTAGGTGCGCGAAATCCGCCTCGCACGGCACCGGGTCGTCGGATGAGAAAATCAGGCTCGGCGGCAGATGTTGGTTCCAGTCGGCATTCGCTTCTTGGTCCGTCAATCGTTGCGTCACCGCGAGCTTGCTGAACGCGCGGTACGTCGTGTCACTGTCCAACGGTAGAGCCAGTCGCGACCGTAGGCGATCGTAATGCTCTTGGGTCGCCAACAGGAATGCCTCGCTCGGGATGATCAGATCGATGCCGCGTGCCTCGATGAATTCGAAAAGCCACGTGGTGAAGCCTTGGTCTCCATAGGTCGGTGCGATGATCGTCTCGGCCGCGTAATTCGACCGAAACCCCAAGGCTTCGGGATCGTTCGATGCCGCGACGACTTTGTAGCCGGCACGGCCTAGTGATCGGACGACGCCGATTGCGCCTAAGGTTTGTACGTCGGTGACGAGCACCGTTTTATCCGCGCGGTTGAACGTGCTCATTGCTCACCCTCCAGTTCGGTCAGATACGGCTCCAACAGGTCCTTGATCGGGCGCCGCGACAGGGCAGGGGCGAGAAAGCTCGGCTGCACGTTGAGTTCCAGCACCACCGGGCCGTCCTTGGACATCGCGATATCGACGCCGGCGAAACGTGTGTGAGGAAAAACTCGCAGCGCGCGGCACGCAAGCTGCTTCGCTTCGTCGAAAAGCGCCAAGCGTTCGCCGGTCAACGGCAAGCCGGTGTCCGGGTGCGTTGCAGTCGTATCGTTGGTGTAAGTCAGAAGGTGTGCCGTGCTGAGCGTTCCTGTCTCTATATCGACGTCCACCAGTACCCGGCCGTCGCTGTTGTCCGTCAGTGCACCACCGCACCCAAAGCGCAGATTGGCGATCAATGGCGTGACGCGGCCGCGGGTATCCTGCACAACCCAGAAACGATAACCGTTGATACTGCTAGGGTGATAGGCAGCGTAATCGGCATGCTGATCGATGTAGCTTTCGATGACATACCCCGCACCGGTCGACAGCATGTCGTAAAGATCGCCGAAGGATGCGGCGCCATGTCCGCCGATGTCTAGCCACCGCTCATCCTCCGGCGAGCCAATGGTCACGGAAATGAATCCCGATCCGTTCCAACTTTCGGTCTGTTTGAAACAGATTTTTTGCTCTCGGCAACTTGCCAGGAACGCCGCCAGTTCACCGGGCGTGCGCAACCGCCGGCCATCGGTGTCCGATCCGTCTTGACGGTGAAAGTACCCGAGAAACGTGGCGGTCGGGATGCCGAGTGTCTGCAGCAGCGCTTTTTCCGACAGTTTGTTTTGTGAGATTTTGCGGTAGTCGGTGTCGTTCAGCGACCAGACCATACGCTCGTACGCTTCGGGCCCGACGTAACCCAGCTTTTGTTTCCACGTCAGCGGTGCGGTGCCGAGCGCGCCGGTCAGATAGTAGCTGAGCTGCACACCTCGGCGGAGGCGAAGCGAAACCGCTTCGCCGACAACCCGACAAAGGGTGACGACGTTGCGGTCGCTGATGGTCCAGAAGGCATTGAGATACGCAGTAGCGCGGGCCAGGCGCCCGGACGACGCCGATTGCATGTATGCGTTCATGATCTCAACCCTCCCCATGGGCGGGCATCGGGTTCAGCGCATTGACGCCGCGCATCTTGGTGCGGATGCTCCGCTGGAACTTCTTGAGGTCGCGCAGCAGATCCATGAACCCGCAAATCTCGGCCTCGAAACGGATTTGCGAGACCTGCGACCCGTCCAGGAAACGTTTCAAGGTCAGGGGGTCTTGGTCCGCGCCGTTCAAGCCTTCGTTGCAAGTTGTGGCACTTTTGATCCCGGCTGCCTGTAAGACCGGTAAATGGGATTTGGACCAGATGCCGCTGGGGTAGCAGAAATGGCGCGCCGAACTGCCGACTTGTTTCAGCAATTCGCCGTTCTCGAACAGCTCGGCCAGAGCTGACTGAACGTCCGTGGGAAAACGGTGCCGGTGTGTGTGCAATTCGATCGCGACGTTACCGC
This sequence comes from Rhodospirillales bacterium, assembly GCA_965601835.1. GTDB lineage: Bacteria > Pseudomonadota > Alphaproteobacteria > Rhodospirillales > Casp-alpha2 > UBA4479. Next base: position 1,228,183 of record OZ271842.1, on the reverse strand, counting down.
GCGCCATTTCCCGCATTTCCTCCGTATCGACGATGCGGAATAAGCGGCTGCTCTCGATCGTTTGCCAGTCGACGCCGAAGCACTCGTAGAGATCCTCCAAAAGTTCCATGCGCTCAGCATCGGAAAGATTGGTCTCAGCGTGCCGAACGATACGGTCTTCTAAATTCGGCGCGATGATCTGGAACCATTGACGCAGACCGGTCGGCAACAGGGCGACCGCACGTAGGTTCACGTCCCGGCGCGTCGTCTTCCAAAACAAATAGCTGAGAGCCAGCCGGAAGATCGGTGTTTGCTTGACCGCGTGATACGTCGTGACATAAAGCGTCGATGGAAGGTTCAAGTCTCGCATCACGGGCCAGGCGAGATCGTAGAAATCCTTAAATCCGTCGTCGAAGGTGATCACGGTGGCACTTGCCGGCAAGGTTCCTTCGGCGCGCCGCTCGATGGCTTCATCCAGATCGAGGACCGGGTAGCCGGCGTCGCGCAAAAACCGCATGCGCTGAGTAAATGTGCCTTGGGCAATATAAAGAGCGGGACGCCAGCGATGCTCGTCCGCGGCGGCGATGCCGTGATAGCAAAGAATGCGCAGACGGTTCGCCGTCAGATGGCGCGCCATTTTGAACAGGCCGAGGCCTTTGCATGCATAGAGAAAAGTGTTTTTCAGAACCTGTTTGCTCACGGTCGGTCTCCAATTGCCATTTCTTGAAGACGAATGAGCAAGGCGCGGGCCAAAACCTCACTGACCCAAAAGGGACATAAGTGTATGTTTTTATTGCATTTTAGTTTGCGCGGTTTTGACTGCGCTGAGCAGCGCAACGCTTTGTGTCGCAATTTGCGAATGCTTAGAGGCGGTCGATAACGTCGGCAGCGACTTGGGCGCGGCTTTCCCAACTTTCGTTTTGGACCGCCGCCGACCGCGCTTTTCGACTGCTGGTCGTTTCCGACGAAGCCGATTGGATCGATTTTGCAAACGCCTCCGCCGTGTCGGCGACACGGATGTGCTCTTGATAGATTTTCAGGGCGGGAAACGGCGTTGCGACGATGGGGGTTCCGGCCGCCATGTACTCGCGAAGCTTGAGCGGGTTACAGGCACGGATCTGATCGTTGTCGACGAACGGCAACAGAGACACGGTCCAGTGCTGCGCATAGCCCGGCAGCTGGTCGTGCTGGCGTTGACCCAGGAACCGGACGTTCCGCCGGTTCGCGAGCGTCGACACGTTGCATTGTATGTCGCCAATGAAAAGTAACGTCCAATCGCTTAAACGGGTCGCGACGTCGGCCATTAAGTCCTGATCCAGCCATTCGGAAATCGAACCGTAAAATCCTGCGATTTTGCCGCCGTCGGGAAGGTCGAGCGGCCTTTCCGCGGGCGACGAGAACATCCGGATATCCGCACCGTGCGGTAGATCGACGACTTTCGCCGCGTCGAACCTATTCGCCAGGATATCGCTGACGGTAAACACTTTCTTCGCCTTGTCCGCCAGACGCCGCTCACACGCCAAGACAGGCTCATGATCGACGCCGGCGAGGCCGCCGAAATCGTCCCCGCAGTAATAGACGATCGGGCAGTCCGGCAGCGTCGGCAGCAAATCGACCGCGGTGGGGACCGAAACCCAAATCGCGGGGTCCGTCAAATCCGTGCTTTCGATGTGCCGTCGTAACGCTTGTCCGCCAATTTGCCGGTTGAGCAGCGACACAATCGAATTGCCGGGCCATGGAACGACCTTGGGTTCGACGAGGATCATATTGTCCGGTACCGAAATCGGTGCGCCGGCGGCCTCGCGTTTGCCGGACATGCTTTGGATTTTCTGTCCAATCCGCTTGAGGTCGCGGACACCGATGCGTGGCCGGCGCATCCCGACCGAATTGATCCAAACGATCTTTCGGTCCTTGGTGAGACGGCGAACGATGTGCTGCGTGGATGTCGGATGACGTCCCCAATCTTCGCCGAAAACGATCAGATCGCGTTTCATGCGGCGATCCCCCGGATGGGTTCCTCGACTGGCCGGATGACTTTGGCCGGCACGCCGGCGGCAATGACGCCGGGCGGCAAATCGCGGGTGACGACGCTGCCCGCGCCGACAATCGTTCCCTTGCCGATGGTCACTCCGGCCAAAACCGTGACGCCACTCGCCAGCCAGACATCGTCTTCGAGGACGATGTCACCGACCTGGTCGTCCGTGTCGGGCAATCCGGCGGCGCGGTCGGCGGCATCCATCGGATGGCCGGGATAGCCGGCGAGAAATCCGCGCTCGGCAATTCGGACGTTATCGCCGATGACGATCTTGCTGCCGACCGCCAGCGTGCTTCGCCAGCCGATATCGATGTTGGATCCGATCCGAAGTTCGGGTGCTTCCGATCCAGACCAGCGGCCGCTCAAGGTCGTCTGGCCGGAAATCCGGCAGTCGTCGCCGACGGAAATTCGTACCGGTCCCGTGACCATCGGTAGGCCGCCGTAAACGAACAGGCGCCGGCCATAGGCCTCCAAGCGGACCTTGAACATGGGCGCCCACAGAAACGTGCGCGTCGGCCAGCGGATCATCTTTCGCGCTGCGTAGAATGCCCACGTCACGGGCTTGTAAACCGCTTTCGGGGCCGGCGCCTCGAAGTACCGATATGCACCGTGTGCGCCGCGAACGACCTTTGCCAGCGGATGGGCGCTCTCTTTGGCCCACCGCTTAAACGTGCCGGGCGCGCTCATTCGACCGTTACCGATTTGGCGAGGTTGCGGGGTTGGTCGACATCGTTGCCGAGGCTGAGCGCCGTCGAATACGACAGAAGCTGCAGCGGCACCGCCATGACGACCGGTGCGACGAACGGATCGACGTCCGGTGTTGGGATGACTGCATCGGCGTCATCGGAAATCCGCTTCATGCCGGCGCGGTCGGTGATGGCGATGACTTTGGCGCCGCGGGCGCGAACCTCTTGCACGTTCGAGACCGTTTTTTCGAACAGTTCGTCGCTGGGCGCGATGACCACGGCGGGCATGGCGTCGTCGACCAGAGCAATGGGACCGTGTTTTAATTCGCCGGCGCCGAATCCTTCGGCGTGGATGTAGGATATCTCCTTCAGCTTGAGCGCCCCTTCCATGGCTAACGGGTATGCAGCGCCGCGGCCCATGAACATGGCGCTTTTGGCGTTGGTCATGCCGCTCGCGATAGCGGCGATATCCTTCGCGCCCTCCAGTGCTTGCTCGATGGCGAATGGTAGGCGTGTGATTGCAGTTTGCATGTCTTCGAGGCGTTTGTCGGTTGTCATACCGCGCGCCTTTGCTGCTTTGATGACGAGGCAGGCCAACGCCGTCAGCTGGGCCGTAAACGCCTTGGTAGAGGCGACGCCGATCTCCGGTCCGGCATAGGTGCGGAGCACCGCGTCGGATTCTCGGGCCATGCTGCTTTCCGGCACGTTGACGAGGCTCACCACATGTTGACCGGCCTCACGTGCGTGCCGCAACGCCGCCAAGGTATCAGCCGTTTCGCCCGACTGCGATACGAACAGCGCCGCGCCACCCGGCGCCATGGGCGCTTTGCGGTAGCGGAACTCGGACGCGATATCGACGTCGACCGGCAGCGCCGCGTATTCCTCGAACCAGTACTTGGCGATCGAGGCGGCGTAGCAGGACGTACCGCAGGCAACGATGCTGAGCCGTGGCAGTTTCAGCCAATCGAACGGCAACGCGACGGCATCGGCCGATGCGCCGAGATAGGCTTCGAGCGTTTGCCGGATGACCGCCGGTTGCTCGTGAATTTCTTTCAGCATGTAGTGATCAAAGCCGTTCTTGTCAGCGGCTTCGCTGGAGAGGTTGCTGACGACCTGCGTGCGTTCGACCTTGTTGCCGTGCTCGTCGCGCACTTCCAATCCATCGTGCGTGACGACGGCCCAGTCGCCTTCGTCCAGATAGGTCAGCTTGTTGGTCATGGGCGCCAGCGCCAAGCCGTCAGAGGCGACGTACATGGCATCTTCGCCATGCCCGGCGACAAGCGGGCTGCCGCGCCGGGCGACCATCATCTGGTCTTTTTGACTTTTTACGATGGCGGCGAGCGCGTAACTGCCTTCCAGGCGGCCTAAGGTTGCCTCGAAGGCGTCTTCGGCCTCTAGACCGTCATCCAGGAAGTCTTGGATCAAATGCGGAATGACTTCGGTATCGGTCTCGCTTTCGAAAGCGTGCCCGTTGGCGCCTAGTTCCGCTCGCAACTCACGAAAATTCTCGATGATGCCGTTGTGCACCACGGCGACGTCTCTGTACACATGCGGATGCGCGTTTTCGTGTGTCGGCTTGCCATGTGTGGCCCAGCGCGTGTGGGCGATGCCGACCGCACCGTCGACCGGGGCGGATTTCATTTCGGCTTCCAGGTTGTAGAGTTTGCCGACAGCTTTTCGGACTGAAATCTCACCTTCGCTGAGGATCGCGACGCCAGATGAATCGTAACCTCGGTATTCGAGTTTCTGTAAACCTTGGATCAATTGCGCTGCGGTCTTGCGCCCGTTAACCGCTCCAACAATGCCGCACATCTTTGACCTCCTTCATCATGTGTCCGATGCGTTGGCACGAAAGGAGCACGAAGCGGGCCAAAACTAACATATTGATTTTATTGGATTTTATCGGAGCGGATTAGGAGGTTTTCGCAGTTTGCAAATCAGACTGCAGTGCAGTGTCTTTTTCTGTGACCCTCACATACCGGCCGAGTGCCGCCGTCAGGGATATCAGGATGTAGACCGGCCATGTGAACCCCATGGTGAGAAACGTGCCGGACACCATGAACCCGATTAGTCCGCCGAGAGTGGCTTCTGACAGGATGAACGCCGCTTCGTCCGCGGGTCTGCGCCGTGAAGTCAGGCGCGTTTTAAGGGTGCTCAGCGCTACAAGGATGCTTCGAAACGCGAGGCCGATGATGGTTAGGAATAACAGCAGGCCGAGGAACCCGGTTTCGGCCATGACGCCGAACCAGGTGCTGTGGACCGCATGATTGCGACCGTCCCAGTGACTGGAATAGGCCCAGTAATTTGAGAGAAAGTTGTCGATGCCGACGCCGGTCAGGGGATGAGAGAGCGCCATGCCGAAGGCGGCCTCCCACGCATACAGACGGCCCATGGCGGACTCGTCAATGCCCTCTTCGTGCGCGCCGCCCGAGGCACGGTCGCTGATCCCGGCGACGGCAAACAGAATGCTAAGGCCCACGGCGGCGATTGTGATCAACAGCATTTTCGAGCGCACGCGGCGATAGGTGAAAATTCCCATCACCGACATGATCCCCAGCAGTCCGCCGCGGCTTTGCGTCGCGACGACGGCGCACAGCACCGCGATGAAGACCGAGAGGCCGAACACCCGTTCAAGCTTGCCGGACCCTTTGTTGAGAAACGTGGAAAGGGCGAAGCTGGCCGGAAACAACAAAACCAGGGCCAAGTCGTTTGGATCGCCGAGAACCGAACCGATATCCCGGCCGATGGTCACCCGGGTGCCCTCGACGAGACCGATGCCGGCTGCTTTGTTCTGAAGCGCCACAATGCTGACGCAGAGGCCTGCAAGCAGCATTGACCGCAGGATCAAGCGGAATGCTTCCTTGGTGGTGGACAGATACGCAATGGCGAACACCATCAGAGCGATCTTGGCGTAGACCCCGGTGAACGCCGACATCGCAGCGCCGCGATTGGTGGCCATGATCAAGCCGATTGCGACCAGAACGAAGAAGCACGAGAAAACCGTGAATTCGCGACACCAGAAGGGTTTGATCTTGCCGGCCCACATGTTCCAGCCCAGCGACGCCAGTGTGGCCAGCGACAGCAGCAGCGGAATTTTAAGCGAATAGAGCTGGGGAAAGACCTCGTGAATTCGAAAGAACGAGAACACAACGAACCCGACTGCGAACAAGAGCGGCTGCGATAGGACAACCAGTATCGCGACCGGCAACAACCCGACCGCAACACCGACCAACGGGTGCCGAACGGTCAACCAGGCCGCGCCGATCAGGCCGACGACGGCCAGCGCCACCAACAGATCGCGCCGCCGCGAAAACGGCGGGGCGACGGTTGCGACTTGTTGGAGGACAGCTTGCACGATTTACGCCTGCTTGCGCCGGCGCCAGGCCGAGAACCCAAGGAACCCGATCAAGCCCAGCGGCCCCATCCCGGCGACCGGTACGGGGGCAGCCAGCACTTCGGCCTCGGGCGCTTGATAGATATTGGTTTGCGCGATTGCCGTCTCAGGGCTGGACCGAACGAAAAAGACGATGTCGTTGAAATCGTTGTCGCCGTATGGGCGTCGCAAGTCCTCGAAACCGGTGAGAACGTCGGTCGTGCCGCCATCGACGAACATCATAGCGGTATGCCGCGAATTGCTGTCGACATCACTGAGTGACGCCGAACCGCTGTTTTCCGGGTTCAGGAAATCAAGCGTGTAATACATGCTCGGATTGCCGGCGACCCCGTCCCAGCCTTTGACGTTGGTTCCATTCCATGCGTTTGCGCCGACGAAAAACCCAACATTGGTGCCGGTCTCGAACACAGTGCCGCCTTCCATGGTATACCGCGTGGGATCGTCGCCCAGAATGGTGTTCCCACCGCCCAGAACGACGGTATCGCCCGCCACAAGCTGGCCGCCGGCACCCGCCGCCGATCCGTTCGGGAAGACCAAGCCCATCGATACGCCGTCGACGGCTGAAAGTTCAGACGCCGAGACCACGCCCGACCCATCGACATCGATGTCGCTGCGTGTCATGCCGGAAAATGTGTCGTCAGCGAACGTGAAATAACCCAATGAGTTTCGATACCCAGCACCCTCGCTCACGAAGGTGACGCCGAGTTGGCTGTCCTCCTGTAAAGAAAGGTTGGGGTTATAGTCATCGTTGAGGAATTCCGCATTTACAGCGGAACTCTCTGGTAACATTGCATCGACTGTCGTTAGTAGCTCGTCGGACAATTCGATACGCGCCATGCCGTCCGGGGTCTCATCTAGCCGGGCGCTTTGCGCTTTTGCCTCTTGCACGCCCGTGAGGGACATGGTGACCGCTGCGAGTACGAGGAGATTCTTAGCCATTCTTATTGCTCCCTTCGGAAGCTGAGCTGCTCATTTTGCGGCGTCGCCAAGCGGAAAAACCGATGAACCCCAATAGTCCCATTGGACCGAAGCCAGCAATGGGACCAGGGGCGGCGCGGACAGGCGGATCGCCGGCTGTCGCTATATTCGTGGCTGCTATTGCGGTTACGGGATTTGTGCGAACGATGAAAACGGCGTCGTTGAAGTCTTCGTCGGAACTTATTCGCCAGTCGTTCTCATAGCGGTTCGTTCGATTTAGATCTTCAAAACCCATGATGATTTCTTCGCGATCGTCATCTGCAAACAGCATCGCCGTATGACGAACCTGTTGATCGATCGCAAAGGTCGATGCGTACGTCGACGAGCCGACCGCTTCGGGGTTAAGGAAGTCGGCGGTAAACATGACCTGGGGGTCATGTGCCGTATCAATCCCCTTTACGCCTGACCCTGTCCACGAGTTTTGTGAAAGGAAGAACCCGACGTTGGTGCCGGCGTCGAACACCGTGCCGCCGTTCATGACGTACTCGCTGCCGTCCATAGAGAGCAAACCACCGCCAAGGACAATCGAATCACCTGCCGTCAGGCTTCCGCCTTTGCCTGCATAAGATGCATTGGCAAAGACGATCCCGGTCTCAACGCCACCAACCGCATTCAACTCATTCACGGAAATGACGCCGGAGCCGTCCGTATCGATGTCGTTCTTAGTTAATCCGCTGAACGAGTCGTTCTGGAAGGTGAAATATCCGAGACTGTTTTTGTATCCCGCGCCCTCGTCGACAAAGGTGACCGAGACCTGCGCGTTATCGCTCAAATTAATGTTGGCGTCGTAGGTCGGGTTCAAAAACGCGGCATCCACGGCCCGGCCCTCGGGCAATGCTTCGTTGATTGTTTGCTTCAGCTGCGCTTCCAAGCCGACGTTTGTTATATTGTCGGGGATTTCTTGCGCTTCCACAGACGAGATCATGAGTGGTAGGGCGAATATGCCTCCGACAGCTGACTTCCAAAAATTCGACATAGCTATGCTCCAAAAATCGATTTCCCCCTAGCCAGCAAACGGCATGCCAGCGAAGACGGCGCGAAATCCGCGCATTTCCGTCGAGACTTCGTCGCAGATTGAGAGTCCAGCCTGCGTTTCTCGCATTTTGCGACATCTGAATGCCTGTAAAGGCAGGTCCTAGCGCGCGCGAAACTGGCCTGTTGCTTGCAGTCTGAAAGTCGGATGAAACAGTGCAGGAGAAGGCAATGCACATGAAGATCATCGTTGCCATGCTGGCGCTTGCAGTTTTAGCGGCGGCTCCGGACGCCCATGCAAGGGCGAGCAACTACAACCCCAATGCAGCGGGAAACGCCAATGCGAATGGGGTCAACAATGCCAACTGCAATTCCGCGTTGGTGATCAGCTGCGGCTCAACGTCCGCAGGGCCGGGGCCGGCGATGGGCTCGGCAGCTGCGTTGATCGTGGCTGGTTTGTTCGGGGCGGGCGCTGCCGCACGGCGGCGTTACCTCCACTAAGAAAAGAGCCGTGGCGACACGGCTCTTTTTCTCTCTAGTTTTCCGGAAGACACGATGATCGACCGGTAATCGCCCAGACATCGCTGGGCGCCTCGTCCATGCCGATCCTATCCAATGCGCCATTCCATATTCTGTGGATGACCGCGGCAATCTCCGGATAGTCGTCATAACGTTGATCTTTCAAGTAAAACACGGTTTCCATCCCAGGGTCGCGGTTCAGCGCCGAAAGCAGGTGCACGCCCTCCGCATTCCGCGACAATCGCACCGTTGCGAGCCAACCCGGACAACTGGGCGACCGGTAGAACTGGGCCATATGGATGCCATCGTTGGCGAGAGGACGGGACCCGAACCAAACGAAACCGCGGCTCGAAAGATGTTCCGATACGGCATTCGGCACACTTGAAACGATAGGTTTGTCCTCGGCACTGGATATTGCCGATAGGACTTTCGGGGTCAGGCTAAGCGCGGCGCAAACGACGATGGCGGCGCTGAACAGCGTGGTCCGCATGGCGTCCTCCCAATCCATGTTGTGTGATGACTAGCGTGGCCAGAACCAATGATGCTTCGAACGCCGATTTGCCCCACCCGTCGTGGATGAGGGTGTACATCTCAGCGTCGATTGACATGAGCGAAAGGCGAGCGACATTCAAGAAGACGATGGAAATGGCGACGCCGACACCGGCCAGTGCAGCGCGCGCAGGTATCTTGTGGAAACGGGCACGTGTCATGGCGAACCATGCAAGTAACCCCATCGAAATGTTGGTGAACGACGAACAGCCCGTCATCACCGCCAGATTGTGCCCGTCACTTCCGACGATTACGTTGCCGACCAGCGTCGTTTCCAACGGGGTGAGGCTCAACATCGCCTGAACGAATACGGCATCGAGCGCCAACACCGGCTCGGACGCCGCCGACAATAATAACGTCGTCGTCGGTACGCGCAGCGCCATGGCGACGAAAACCAGACAGACGCTCCGCGCGACGGGCGACGTCCGGAACCGCCAGAAACCCCATAATCCGAATATCGCACACGCAATCCAGGCGACCATGGCGCTGGGGATCAGCAGCATGCATGCGACGGGCGCGATCAACAAAATGTCGGCGCGCGTCGCCGTTTTCTCGTTTGGTATGTCGCGCGCGGTCCAGAGGCACCATCCAGCGACCATCCAAATCACGAAACCTGGGCCCGCCCCTGTCGCCATGGACATAAGACCGTGATCCAGTATCGCCTTCACCAGCGGTCCGGTTACGGCGTTGGCGAACCCAAGCGCCATGACGGCGATTAATAGGGAGTTAAGCGGCATCGGGAAACTCGACACTATTCGTCGGCATCGTCGGCGCGACACGTCGACCGAGCGCGCTGCCGTAAACGTCGGCGACCTGCAGTATGAGACGCTCGACGGCATAGCCGTCTCGAACGGTCTGCCGTGCGTTGACCGACATCGCCGTTCGCCGCAGATTCCCGAAACGGGACCATTGCGCTACCTGATGTGCTAACAGGTCGACGTCGCCCGGCGGCGCGATGAAACCGTCGACGCCGTCGGAAATGACGTCCGGCAACGCACCGACGCCGAAACCGGCCACGGGGATGCCGTGCGCCATTGCCTCCAAGGCCGCCATCGGCAGGCCTTCGAAGCGGGACGGCATGCACAGAAGCCCGATGTCTTGCCAGGTGTTCTGCATCCCCGGCTGCATGCCGTGGAACGTCACGTTGTCCGACGCGCCCGCCTCCAGGCCGTCGCGTAGCGGTCCGTCGCCGTAGATATCGAATACCAGTGAAGGATTCCGGTGAGCGATTTCAATAAATGTATCGGCGCCTTTTTCTGCGCTCAGCCGCCCGACGAAAGCGATCCGGTGGGCATTCGACGTGGTCCACGGTGCGCGCATCGGCAAGCGGACGAAATTGTCCATGACGGTCGTTCCGCGCGGCAGACGTGCCGCGATCTCTTTGCTGACGGCGATGTTTGTGGATATGTGCGCCGTCCAACGATCCATTGCCTGGTACAATCGCATCTTGAAGTTGCCGGGTTCGCCGGCGTGGAAGGTCGAGACGACGGTGATACCGCAAGCCGACGCCGCCAAGCGGCCCAGAATGCCTGCTTTGTATCCGTGCGTGTGGAGCATGTGCGGACGTCCGGTCCGCAACAGCTGATAGAGCCCCGCGACACTTCCTGCGGTCATCACACGCACGCGGTCGCTGCGCAACCGGTCGCGGAGAGGGTGCGGGCCGTAGTCCTTTAAGAACACGACGCCGACGTCACAGCCTTCGTCTTGGAGACCCGTTGCGAGTTCCGCGACGTGAGATTCGATTCCGCCTTGGCTGCGCGAGTCCAACATAATCCAGATACGGTCGTTCATGGCGTACTCCTGACAAACTTGTGTCGGACGTTCCGCAAACTTGATGCCAGTTTGCAGGGCCCAGAATCCGGTCGGGGCAGGTCGCCGTATCAACAGGCTGCGTCGCGATTTGAGATTTTTTGCATTTCGCATCGATGCGTTTGGCGACCGCGGGCAACAGATTCCGCAGAAATCCGCACTTTCCGGTCTTGGCATTCCCTTTGCGCTCTCTCCGCCAACCGATTGGCAAAGGAGACTATGGAATGTCGAAGTACTTAGTGACGGGCGGTTGCGGCTTTATCGGCTCGCACCTCGCCGATGCGCTGTTGAAAAGCGGTCATGACGTCGTCGTGTTGGACGACTTATCGACCGGGTACCGAGAAAATCTCGATCCCCGGGCAGAATTGATCGTCGGCGATGTCTGCGATGCGGCATTGGTCCGTGACCTGATGGCCGACGTAAATGGCTGCTTCCATCTGGCGGCGGTTGCGTCCGTTGAACTGTCCAACAAGGCGTGGAAACGCACGCATGAGATCAACCTGTCGGCGGCGATCAACGTCTTCGATGCGGCGCGGGCGACTGAAAATCGCGCGGCCGTTCCGGTTGTATATGCGTCGTCGGCCGCCGTTTATGGCGACAATGCCAGCGTTCCGCTGAACGAACTCGAGACCGTGCGGCCGTTGACGGCCTACGGGGCCGACAAGCTCGGGTGCGAACTGCATGGCCGGGTCGCGTCGCTGGTGCACGGCGTGCCCAATGCCGGGTTCCGGTTCTTCAACGTGTTCGGCCCGCGCCAGGACCCGTCTTCGCCGTACTCCGGCGTCATCTCGATTTTTGTCGACCGCATTTCGCGCGGTGAAACCGTTACGGCGTTTGGTGATGGCGAGCAGTGCCGCGACTTCGTGTATGTCGCCGATGTCGTCGATGCGCTGATGAAGGGCATGAACTGGCTGAACGGCATGGGCAGCGCGTGCGCCAACGTCTTCAACGTGTGCACCGGCAAGATTACGTCGATCAATCAACTGGCGAAGACGATTGCCGGCGTGATGGGCCGAGAACTCGACCTCAATCACGGCCCAGCCCGAACGGGGGACATTCGGTTATCGCTTGGCGATCCCAATAAAGCGGCCCGGAAACTAGATTTTCGGGCCAAGACGGAGCTAGGCCAAGGGCTCAATGCGACCATCGACGCAATCGCGCCTGAGCCCATGGTCGCCGCGTGAAACATCATTTTGCCGCAAAGGAGAGTCCACAATGTCTACTGTCGAGAAACTAGCAAATAAGCTGATTGAATCCCTGGGCGTCGCCGGCGCATTGCGTGCATGCCGGGAAAACTCTTGGGACGGAGTCGCTGCAGAAATATGCAGCCTGACCCGGCCAGCAGGTTAGGAGGCGTCTGTTGAAACATGCGGCGCAGAGTCCGGCCCTCCCCGCTGCCGACTAAGTCATTAGGCGTCGTTCATAGCGGCGAAACTTGACCTCGCTCTCCGCCAACGAAGACGCCCAAGTCCAGGGTCCAATCACCTTCGGGGACGGTCAAAGCCAGAAACGAGATTGGCTCGTTCTGGAACGAGAGGCCGACGATATCCAAGACTAGAGCATGATGTCCGGTCTCGACACCGAGAAGGCGAGCCATACGAGCATCGACTTTCTTCATCCGGGCATGTTTCGTGACACTGAGCGTGGGAACATTGAAGCGGCTCGCCATAAGGCTACGAAGCCCAAACGTTTCGATTTGCGACTCCGAAACAGTAAGCAAATCAATGTAGTCGTCTGCGGAGACGTAGAATTCATAGCAGCAGACGATACCCGTGGGTCCTATCGCACGCCGCTCGATCAGAATGTACCCGGATCCACTTTTCGGAAGCACATTTTCCCACGGCCCCTTCTTGGTGACGACCTTTCGGCGTGTCATTTCGTAGTCGAGCGGCATAACGTTGCCATCCTCGTCAATGAAGCGGGCATGCCAAAGATCATTTGCCGATTGAGCGGTCCTGAGAATAAACGTCCCGCGCCCATGTTCTCGCGAGACGACGCCGTAGTTAGCGAGTTTGGTAAGGGCGCGCCGAACGGTGCCCAGGCTTATGCCGGTGACGTCTGCAAGCACAGGCTCTGGCGGCAGTTTGTCGCCAGGGCGCAACGTGCCTGCACCGACGGCCTGAACGATGGCCTCCAAGAGGCGCTCATGCTTCTTTGCGGTCGGGTTGGAATCAAGATGAGGAGTTAGGATTTTAGCCGTGTCCGAGGCATCGAGATCGCGCTCAAGACGGGTTTCCGTCGCCATTTCAGGGGGCTCACGCAATGTGGGTGTTGGATGAGAGATCATGTTGCCATAAATGTCGCCGCTTTCCGTCGAGATGGCAAATCAACGAGGAGCGCTCTCACTGCGTTATGAAACACGGGTGTCTTTTTGCGGTTTGACGACGAGCGCTATAATCTGACTGGCGAAACACTTAACTAAGAGGGAAACACATGCCGGAGAACGACTATCGACCAGACTTGATGGGACACTCCGAGATCACGCCGAATGATCCGGTCGTTGCCGGCTCCTGGACCAGCCATACACTCACTTATACTGCGGGAGCATTTGGTATAGACGACCAAGGCGGAGTGAAGCTCACGATGCGAACGCATTGTGATCAAACGAAGCTGCAAATGTCGGATCCATCAGCACCTGGTTATCTGACTGTTGAAGCGACGAATGGCGCGCCACTTGAAGTAACGATTTCCCAACGACGGAACATCAGGCCATGGGGGATATGCATCACCGTTGTGTGTCTGAGGTTCTTGGCGCCTGGGGATCAACTCGTTTTTCGAATTGGTGATCAACGCGACGGATGTCCCGGTATACGTGCCCAGACTTTTTGCGAGAGCGCGCTGATGTACCGGATCAGCGTCGATACGTTTGCAAGCTTCGATCACATCCCGTTGCCTGACAGCAATCAGGCGACGCTGACGATCGTGCCAGGCCCGCCTGTCCTATACAAAGTCCTCGCGCCAACTTTGCGCCGGTCCAATCAAGAGTTTCGGGTCATTCTCAAGGCAGAGGATCGGTGGGGCAATTCGACGCACTTGCCTGCCGGAACATATTCAGTCTCGGCAGATGTCTCTATTGAAGGCGTGGCAGAGGGTTATATGGCCGATGGCACTCAGTTCGCGATCATTGCAGAGGGATTGTCGTGCCCTGAAGAGGCTGATCTTCGGATTACATTCACGTGTTCCGGCGAGGCTTTGGCAAGCTCGAACCCACTTCGCGTGATGGCGCTTGGGGAGCAAGATCTCGTTCACTATTGGTCAGATCTACATGGCCAAAGCGGTGAGACCATCGGTACGGGAACAGCGCGGGAGTACTTCACTTTCGCCCGGGACCGAGCATTTGTGGATATCATCGGCCATCAAGGAAATGACTTTCAAATCACAGATGCTTTTTGGCAGGAACTCAATGAACTCACGGCGGAGTTCAACGATGAAGGTACGTTCCTGGCGATTCCCGGATATGAGTGGTCCGGCAATACAGGGATGGGAGGAGACCACAATGTTTGGTACCGGACCGAAGGGCGTCCGATTTATCGCTCTTCCCGAGCATTGGTATCCGACCGGACACTCCCCGAGAACGATTGCCACGATGTTGCCGACCTGTTCGAGAAGCTTCAGACCGAGGATGTCCTCGTAACCGCCCACGTTGGTGGAAGGTATGCGGACGTCGCGCATGCGCACGACGCGAAGGTTGAACCGTCGGTCGAGGTGCATTCCGCGTGGGGGACTTTTGATTGGATCGTGCACGACGCTTTTTCAATGGATTATCGTGTCGGGATTGTGGCTGCCAGCGATGGCCACAAGGGGCGTCCAGGGGCGAGTTATCCGGGTGATGCGAAATTCGGTTCGTATGGAGGACTTACGTGCCATCTGATGCCGGAACTCACGCGCGATGCGCTTTTCGATGCGTTCCGCCGCCGCCATCACTTCGCAACCACCGGCGCGCGCATGTATGTTTCGACGAAACTGACGTCATCGCATGGCATGCGAGTATTCGAGTCCGATCCGGCGGTTAGCGATGCTTCATCAGCGCAGGTCGAGACCGCGATCATGGGAGATATCGTTTCTGTCGATGGTGAGAGCGTTTGGTTCAGCTATCACGTGATCGGCAATACTCCGATCGAGCGAATTGTCATTTTTGACGGCCCCAATGAGGTCGCAACACGCTACGGATTTGCCGACGATGCCAAGCTCGAACGAATTCGCGTGATGATTAAAGGGCAAGAATACCGCGGGCGTGGCCGAATGGTTCATTGGAACGGGACTGCTCGCATCGATGGACGGAAGATTGAACGGATACAGGCACATAACTTCTGGAACCCAGATCATCAGCCTTCAATCGATTCCGATGATACGGTGACATTCTCGGGTGTAACCACGGGCGGCTTTTGTCTCGTTGACGTATGGGTTTCCGGCGGAGAGCCGCTTGATGACGCCAAGATCAGTATCGAAACCAACCACGGTTCATTGGAAACGGATTTGATCGCAGTGGATTCTTCCGGGGTCGGCGTTGCTTGTGGTGGCATGGATAAAGAACTGACTGTTCGGCGTCTCCCAGCCCGCTTGCAAGACTATGACATCCGCGGGCATGTAGATTTTGACCTGCCACAGACCGGAGACGGTCGATATCACGTGAAGGTCTATCAAGAGGACGGTCACGTCGCTTGGTCGAGCCCGATCTACGTTTTTCGAGGTAAGAATTGACGGCCATCAGCGTGAATGACTGAGCGGGCGACAACGAGATGATGCGAATTGCACCGGGATCCCAGCCCAGCGTCATAGATGTTGAGGCGTCTGGTTTTGGTCCCGACAGCTATCCTATCGAGGTTGGCCTCGCCTTGAGTAATGGCAATAAGTACTGCTCCTTGATTGCACCGCCGGAACACTGGGTTCATTGGGATGATGGCGCCGCGCAGGTTCATCAGATTACCCGTGAGATTTTGCATGAACACGGAAAATCGGTTGATGTGGTGGCTGCCGATTTAAACGAAATTCTTGGCCGGGAGACGGTCTTCTCGGACGGTTGGGTTGTTGATCATCCGTGGATCAACAAGCTCTTCCGGGCCAGTCGAACTGACCCTCAATTCACCACGAGTTCGCTTGAGATGATTCTTTCCGAAGCGCAAATGGAGATTTGGCACGAGACGAAAGACCGCGTTGTCGCCGAAATGTCCATCGTTCGCCATCGTGCGAGCAATGATGCACTTGTCATTCAGCAGACTTGGGTCGAAACCCGGGAAGCGACGACTTAGATCGAACATTTCGCGGCCGATAGCGGGTAGTTGAGTATTAAGAGTGCGCGTTTTGAGGGCTATCGTTTGCGCGGGCATCGTCTTCTGCAGCCCACGATGGCGATAGGGTGGTCAGTGCAAATACGATAATGATCGTCGCCATCCACCATGATTGCCAAATCCCAAACGTGGCGTTGCCAATTGCGAAAAGAAACACAATTGATGCGACGCGAGTTAGGTTGCGCACGCAATTTCCGACCACGTAAGACGTCTGAACTGCCGACCACAATACTGCTGCAAGAAGAATTAACCCCGGAATCCCGAGTTCAAGCCAAACTTGCAAGACGCCGTTATGTGGATGCAATGGGAGTCTCGATTTCCCCACATCTATTTCCTCGGATCCGCCGGGGATTGAGCGTGAAGCATCGAAACCCCATCCGAAGATGGGCGATTCCAATGCCTTTTGCGTTGTGAAGTGCCATATCTCGAAGCGATGCATGACGGAGCCGAGCATTTTACCAGATTTCATCACGGCGCCGCTTTGATCCCGTGGCACCATGTCGCGAGATATCTCTTCTCCTTCGAGGGAAATAGCGGCCGGGAGCGCAAAAACTAGGAGGATGAGAGCGACAGCGACCGACCGAGGGCCGTTCTTTTCACCGATGAGTTTGCAAAACACGACGGCTCCAATGGCTGCTATCAAACCCACAACCACAGCGAGGGTTCCAGTGAAGATCGCAAATGCGAGAGCAAGCATCACTGTTAAGAGGGCGAATGTCCTCTTTCGCGCCTGCCAAGCCGGAATAAGAAAGGCAGACAGCAATGCGGTGGACGCAACCACGCCTGTACTAAAGACGGAAAACTCATCAGAGCGTCCATCGATCCGGAACGGGTGCGCCCAGGAATACTCCATTGCGGCAATGCCGTAGATCATCAGTAAGTACGCAACGAATGCTCCGCTTGCAGCCGCGTTAAGGACAAGATGCTGCTGGTCGACGGGGAGGTCACGATAAAGAGAGACGACAAAGAAACCGAAAAACACCAGCGACGTGACTTTGACCAAGCGTAAACTGGCGTCGATGGGAATATGCGTGTTCACGGTCTTAACGAACAGCCAGACGAAAATGGCCAGTGCGAGAAGAGCGGCAGCTTTGGGAAAAACGGATCTTAAATTTCCATCTTTTACGGTCTTGAAGACACCAATGAGGGCAAGCAACACAAAAACGATCACTGTACCCTTGGGGGCCAGGGTCGTTACCACGGGAAATGCCGCAGTAACTAACATCAGCATCCACGTAGAGGGTGGGATCGCCATTGCCAAGTCGTCCTTAGGTGTCGTCATTCGGCGAAGTTCTATACGGCTCTTAGACAAAAGAAAAACCGTATCAGAGCCAACCCAAATGCGCGGTGGGCTCCTTGCGGTTGAGGGTACGCGACCGTAACGCAAGGTTCATCATTCTGTCACCCATGCGTTATGGCGCATCTTTAGCGTCTCCCCCCGAATATCTCACTTACTTTCGGAAAAAAGGGAGCTCATCTATGCGTGCAATGCGCGGCACAATGATTGGTATTGTCAGTGTCTTGGCGATCCAGTCTTCGGTTGGTAGCTTGGCAGCTGCGGAGCGGGGCCACTATTTCGAGCGAATCACGACGTTTCCGGTCTATCGGACCCTTGACGCAGAGGTCGACAAGAAGACGGAGACCGCCGCCGAGATCGTTGCCGCATCAGATGACGGTCGTACCCTTGCTTTCACGGATAGCCCGGGCCAGGCCGTGGTATTCTTGGACGCTACGCATGCTGCAGACCTAGTGCCGCTGGGTCGCGTTTTCTTGGGCGGCGAGCCGACATCCGTTGCAATGACGGGTGGCTTTGCCTACGCCGGCGTCAATACGAGCGAGAGCTATGTCAAACCTTCGGGGCACCTTGCCGTAATCGACCTCGAAAAGCGGATGATCACAGCACGCTGTGATGTCAAAGGACAACCGGATTCCGTATCTACCAGCCCGGATGGATCGTTTGTCGCAATCGCTATTGAGAACGAGCGTGATGAAGACCTAAACGATGGTGTTATTCCACAGCTCCCTGAAGGTCATCTGTCGGTATTCTCGATTGGCTCCAACGGTGTGCCGGAGAACTGCGATAACGTCACGATCGTGTCCATGAGTGGCTTGGCCGATGTGGCGCCGAGCGACCCCGAGCCTGAATTCGTCGCCATCAACGATGAAAACATGGCCGTTGTGACGCTTCAGGAGAACAATCATCTGGCGATCGTGGATCTGGCCTCGGGTGCTGTGACAGCCCATTTCTCGGCCGGCACGGCTAACGCTGCCGCCGTGCCGACGAAGAAAGCGCGCATGAGCGATGCGTCAGGGAACATCGAAAACGTTCGGCGTGAGCCGGATGCCGTGGCCTGGATCGACAACGAGCGTTTCGTAACCGCGGACGAGGGGGACTATGAGGGCGGATCCCGCGGCTTTACGATCTTCAGTAAGACGGGTGAGGTCCTGTTTGAGAGCGGTGCACAAATGGAGCATCTGGGGATGCAGACGGGTCACTATCCGTCGAAGCGCGCCCACAAGAAGGGAACTGAACCCGAGGGCGTTGCGGTCGGTACGTTTGGTGGTGAGCGGCTAATCTTCGTGAACTCCGAACGGGCTAATTTTGTTGCTGTATACAAGGACACGGGCGGCGCGCCCGAATTCGTCCAGTTTCTCCCCACGAACGTGGCTCCGGAGGGCCTGCTGACCATCCCCAGCCGTGATCTGTTTGTCGTCGCCGCAGAAAAAGACAGTGCTGAGGACAATGTTCGCTCGACGATCGGTGTTTATCGCTTCGGCGCAAAGTCATCGAGCTATCCGACATTGGTTTCGGATGCCGACCCGGCGACCGGAGCACCTATTGGTTGGGGAGCGTTGTCCGGTCTCGCAGCCGACCCAACGAACGAGAACACCGTTTATGCCGTCAGTGACAGCTTCTACGATTCGGCGCGGATATTCACCCTGGATATTTCCAAGATGCCGGCGCGGATCGTTTCTCACGTCGATCTCAAAGGTGGAGCTGCAGAGAAGTACGATCTAGAAGGTATCTCCGTTCGGAGCGGCGGCGGTTTCTGGCTTGCCAGCGAAGGCCATCCCAAGAAAGGCCTAGGCCATTTGTTGCTTCAAGTGGCGCCGGACGGCACAGTCGAAAAGGAAATCAGCTTACCGAAAGAACTCGTCGCACAGGCCAAGCGCTTCAGCTTGGAGGGCGTCGCGGAGTTTCCACATAATGGTCAAACCCATGTTATTGTTGCAGTACAACGCGAGTGGAATGACGATCCTAAAGGCCTGACCAAGCTCGCCGTTTTGAATGTTGCGAGCGGCGAATGGGGCTTTGTCCATTATCCGCTCGATAAACCGCGCAGTGCGGCCGGGGGGTGGGTCGGACTGTCCGAAATCACCTACATGGGCGGCTCTCGATTTGCGCTCATCGAGCGCGACAACAAGGGCGGCCCCGATGCTGCTTTGAAACAGGTAACAGTGGTATCGCTCGAAGGCGTAACGCCGGCGCCGTATGGCGCTAACCTACCGGTTTTGGAAAAGCAGATGGCGATGGACCTTTTGCCGGCGATGTCCGCCAGCAACGGCTGGACGCCAGACAAAGTCGAAGGTCTTGCTGTAACCAAAGATGGCCGCCTGATCGCCGTGACGGACAACGATGGCGTCGATGACGCTACAGGAGAAACTCTGCTGTTGGATCTGGGACCGGCGAACCGATTGTTCTAATTCAACACCCTGTCTTAACCTTCATGGGCGTGCCACGGCACGCCCATTTTTTTGGCAGAACTTCTAGCGGCTGATTGCCGAGCCGCCCTGTTCCTCCTCCGCGTCGAGAATGGGGCAGGCTACGATTCCGTCACAGCAGTGTGCGATGGACGTGCCGCCGCAATCGGGGCACGGATCGGTGGGACGAAGGTGCGGTTGCTTGGAGGTCACGAACCCGCGACCGTCGCATGTTTCGCAGCGCATGTCAGAACTCTCCATAGGTTAAAAGTGCGAATCAGAGCCATGATATCAAAACAGCGTTGTGTTGATTAGGGTAATGCTGGCCAATCATTTCGATCCGGCGCCACCATTTGCCGCAGCCGAGCTGGTTCGAGTACTTCCACTTTGTCGCCCCACATATACAGATGCCATGCCATCTCCAAATCGGAGGCGGCTCGAAAGCGAACAATCAATGATCCGTCGGGCTGCGGTTCTAACTCCTGTGTCGGGTGAAACTCGAATTCCGCCGCCGTCTTTGCTGCCGCCGGAACAAAGCGCCACACGACTTCATGTGGTTCATCTTGATACACGCCGAACGATCTGGCGGCGAAATCCGCCAAGGAGAAGCTTGGATCGCGCTCGAAATAGGTCTCGGTCGTTTCAGCGCGTTCAACATTGGAAAGACTAAACAGAACGATATCATTGGCTTTCGGATGCTCGTGAAAGGCGACCAAGTAGTTTCGGTGTCCGAACAGGAACCCATATGGATGGACAAGCCTTTCTGCAATTTTGCCGTTTCGGCGGTTGCGGTAGTGGAGCTTCACTTTGTTGCAGGCTTTAACGGCGTCGCGTAGCTCCGCCATTACCTCGCCGGGGGCCTTCGGTTTCGGGCCCGGGCGCATAGCGAACCCCTCCGCCTCCAACAGCGCGTCGATATCGGGCTCCGTCCGCCGAGCGACGTGATCCGGCATGAGAGATTTGACTCGGCCCTTGAGCGAGAGCAGCCGCGCCGCGCGATCAGCTTGGCCGTTCTTCTTCAGGAGGGCTGCAGCGCGATCTAGGTCCGCGAGGTCGTCGGCGCCAAAATTGACCAATGGGTCCAGGGTCCCTCTTGGAATCCGCCAACGTTTTGTTTTTTCTCCGGTCTCAACCTCGACGGCTTGTGGAAAGTTCCGAAGAACGGCATCGCGCATGCGCATGGCGGTCCGCCGACCCACATCGAACCGTGCCTGAATCTCCGCTAGAGAAATGCCGTAGCGCGCGGCCTGCATCTCAAGCGCCAGTTGCAGGACATTGTCAGACTTTTCGTATCTCAAGCTCATGGATCCAGTATACGGGTAAAGCGTGACCAAAATGGTCATATATATTCGCGACTGGCCATAGAAGCTCGATGTGCTAAGCAGGAGTTACATGCATAGGTCCAAGGGAGACGATCATGCGATTGCAGTTGATGAGTTGGCCGGAAGTCGAAGATTACCTAGCTCGGTCCACCGGGATCATCATTCCGATTGGTTCGGCAGAGCAACATGGACCAACGGGGTTTATTGGAACTGATGCGCTCTGTCCGGAGATTGTCGCTTCCCGGTTGGCACAGGAGGTCAATTCGCTGATCGCGCCGACTATCAGCGTCGGCATGGCGCAGCATCATCTGGGTTTCCCAGGATCAATCACGCTGCGTCCGTCGACTCTTATTTCGGTGATTGGTGATTATGTCGCCTCGCTTTCGCGGCATGGATTCGATCGATTCTATTTCGTGAATGGCCATGGAGGTAACATCGCGACGACGAAGGCGGCATTTGACGAGATATATGCTGAAAGTAGTCTTGGAACGGCGCGGCACAATCGAACCGGCATTCGATGCGTTTTGCGGAACTGGTTTGATTGCCCATCCGTTTCGGCCATCGAAGCGGAGGCATTCGGGGACGCGAATGGCAGCCACGCGACGGCGGGCGAAGTGTCGCTTACATACTTTGGATATCCCGAAGACGGGGCTCGCATTCAGAGCGCCGGCAAGCTGTCGCCAGAACGCGCGCCGGAAGGGAGTTTCTTCGATTGCGAGGATTACCGCCGGCGGTTCCCCGATGGACGGATCGGCTCTGATCCCACGCTCGCAACCGTGGAGATCGGAGAAAAACTGTGCGCCGCCGCCGTCAAGGATCTGGCGGATGACTATCACGCATTCCTAAGTGCTGAATAAATGCATCTAGTTGGCGATCCGTTTCAGTGCATCGCATAGAACCATTGGGGCCGACAAAAAGGGTGAATGATCGCAATCGATTTCAACGATCGGCGCGCACTCGGCCCGCTCCGCCATCCATTTTTGGTGGCCAACGGAAATTGCGCGATCCTGCGTACACAGGATTGCTGATTTGCGGGGCATCCGGCTGGGACCACCCTTGAGTGTCACAACCTCGCGAAAGGGGGTGGGGGATTGGAGTTGAACGCGATCCTCCGCAAAGGCGGCTGCTTGATCGGGCGCTAAATTGTAGAATGCGTCTCGAAGGGTGCCCTTTTTCAGGCATATCGCATTGATACCCACAACGTCGACGCGGTCCACGCGGGCATGGCAATCAGGGTCCGTTGCCACCAATTCGCCAAGTGTTTCGCCGTCTATTGGGATGTAGGCCGTCAAGAAAACGATTTGTGCGATTTTATCGGGCAAGCGGTCAGCAGCTTGAATTGCAATGGCACCCGCTAAACTATGCCCCACTAAGGTCACGGGCGAAGACGCCTGACTGGCGGTCTGGACGATGCGATCGACATAGTTTTCAAGCGTTTGTTCGGCTAGCCAACCGTCGTCGGTGCCGTGACCTGGCAGATCTGGGGCAATGGCGGCGATGCCGTCGTCCGCGAGCAGGTCGACCACTCGCTGCCAACACCAACCGCCGTGATAGGCGCCGTGTATAAGAATCAACACGAAGGACCGTCAGGAAGTCACGGCAGTTGCACGCCGGTACCCCCGAGACCGCAATACCCGCCCGGGTTCTTGTGCAGATACTGTTGATGATAGTCCTCAGCATAGAAGAACGCTGGCGCATCCAGTATCTCGGTCGTGATGTCGCCGAACCCTTGCTTCTTCAGTGACGTTGCGAAAGCCTTCTTGGTTTCTTCTGCAATGGCGCGTTGTTCGCCGGTAGTCACATACACGCCGGACCGATACTGTGTCCCCACATCGTTTCCTTGGCGCATGCCTTGTGTGGGATCATGGCCTTCCCAGAAGGTCTGCATGATCCGCCGAAACGGACATTTCTTGGGATCGAAAACGACGAGTACCACCTCGTTATGCCCCGTCATTCCGGAACATACTTCCTCATATGTGGGGTTGGGTGTCACGCCCGCCGCGTAACCGACGGCTGTAACATAAACGCCGGGAAGTTTCCAAAACATGCGCTCCGCGCCCCAGAAACACCCTAGGCCGACGATAACGGATTCAAGGCCGTCGGGATATGGGGGCTTGAGCGGATTTCCATTCACAGCATGTTGCGCGGCTGTTGGGATTGCAGTGTCGCGACCCGGCAACGCCGTTTCTTTGCTGGGTAGGCCCGTGGGTTTGCGGAATAAGCCAAACATGGATTGAACTCCTCTGCGGTGTTCATCCCATATAGGACGAAAGTACGCGCATCGCCATGCAAAGGTTCGTTACTTGGGGTGACGAAGTTGGACGCCGTTCCGCCGCACAACCTGCCTCAATGCAAAACTCGATTGAATTCGGGCAACACCCGGAAGCCGTGACAGCCGTTCTTTGTGAATTCGCTCGTAATCGGCGGCATCACGCGCAACGACGCGGAGAACGTAGTCTGCGTCTCCGGCCATCAAGTAGCATTCCATGACGTCTGAACAATCGGCGACGGCGTCTTCGAACGCATCCAAGTGTTCCCCGCTTTGCTTATCCAGCGTAATTGCGACGATAACGTGCGTGCCCCAGCCGAGTTCCGTCGAATTCACCAAGGCGGCATAACCTTCGATGACGCCTCGTTGCTCCAAGAGTTGTACCCGGCGCAAGCACGCGGATGGCGACAGCCCGACCTTCTCCGCCAGCGCCACATTGGAAATGCGCCCATCTTCTTGAAGCGCATCTATCACACGAATATCAATATCGTCCAACATCATTCGAATATAATTCGAAAAATAGGATTATTAATAGGATAAATTGCAAAAATAACCCCTAGATGAAGGATATTTGCAAGGACATGCGTGTGTCTTTCGGCGTATGAAAGACCCAACGATCAAGCTGAAGATGGAGGAAACAAGATGCTTATCGGGGTGCCGAAAGAAATCAAGAATCACGAGTATCGGGTCGGATTGACGCCTGACAGTGTCGGTGAAGTTGTCGCTCACGGCCATCAAGTCATCGTAGAAACGGCGGCGGGTGCGGGGATCGGCAGCGCAGACGCCGAATATGAAGCGCATGGCGCAACAGTCGTTGGAACCGCGGCTGAGGTATTTGAGCGCGCGGACATGATCGTTAAGGTGAAGGAGCCACAAGCGGTGGAGCGGAAAATGCTGCGGGCCGGGCAGGTCTTGTTCACGTATTTGCATCTCGCGCCCGATCCTGAGCAGACCGAAGACTTGGTGGAGAGCGGAGCGATCTGTATCGCTTATGAGACCGTCACCGACGCCACGGGCCGGTTGCCTTTGCTTGCGCCTATGTCGCAGGTCGCGGGCCGCATGTCCATACAGGCTGGCGCCCATTGTTTGGAACGGGCTCAAGGCGGGCAAGGAATTCTGATCGGTGGGGTGCCAGGTGTCGCACCGGCAAAAGTCGTCGTCATTGGTGGCGGTGTTGTCGGTGAGAACGCCATTCAAATGGCTGTAGGCATCGGCGCCGAAGTTACCGTCCTGGATCGAAATCTCGATGTGCTTAACCACCTCGCGGAACGATTTGGCCCGGCGTTGACCACTTTGTACTCGACCCGTGCTGCCCTCGAACAGAATGTGCTGGGTGCGGATCTCGTGATTGGTGGCGTGTTGATTAAGGGCGCTGCCGCACCGAAGTTGGTCACGGCCGCAATGGTATCCGACATGAAGCCGGGTTCTGTCCTGGTCGACGTTGCAATCGACCAAGGCGGGTGTTTCGAAACATCACACCCGACGACCCATGCGGAACCGACATTCGTGGTCGATGACGTCGTGCACTACTGTGTTGCGAACATGCCTGGGGCTGTGCCGCGAACATCAACTTATGCGCTCAACAACGCGACATTGCCGTACACCCTCATGCTGGCGGACCGCGGATACAAAGAGGCGCTGCTCTCCAGTTCGCATTTCTTAAATGGTCTGAACGTGATTGACGGCAAAGTTACCGAGCAAGCCGTCGCGCACGATCTCGGTTACGACTATGTCGAACCGGCGTCGGCTTTGAGTGCGTAACTGTGCTATCCGCCCTCGATCGGTGGGAAAACGACAACTTGGTCGCCATCAGCCAGTGATTTACTGGCGCGATCTTCTTGGGCTACCGGATTGCCATTCACGAGGGTCATGAATGGTTGGTCCGGGGGCAATCCGACCATGCGCATGGCGTCGGCGAGCGTCCCATCGTCTTTGACGGGGATATCGCCGATACCATCCGATCCGAGGCCACGGACCTCGGACGGGTCGATAGAGACCAGTTGGAAGCCGATCGTGATCACTTCTATCCGATCCCCAGTCGGTCGAGGGTTTCGGTGGTGGGCTCGCCGTCTGCCGTCCAACCCCGAAGTTCATAGTACTCGGGCAGCATTTTGTCGATTTCGGCAACGCGGCCTTGCCCAGCGCCCGACGGGGCGGGTTCTTCGAGCACCCGTTTTGGCAAGGTATCATCCGCCTTCGTAAAGCCGGCACGATTGTTGAACAATCGTTCCATATTCCATACACGCTCGCCGGCCTCCAAGAACCGCGTGCTGTCCCATTCTCCGGGTAACGCTCCCGCAAGCTGTGCGACCAGATCGTCGATCTCCCATGCGTTACCGGCAAAAAGACAGACGCCGGTCGAGTCCCACGCCGCGTTCCGGTCCTGAGACGTCTTGACGATCTTGGCCTTGCCCTCGGTGCGGACATGCGCAAAGTCGTCTTGGAATGGGCTTGCCCGCAAGTGGCAGGCGCCCCGGTTTGACGTCGCGTACGCGAGGCCCATACCCTGCATCGCCCGAGGATCGTATCCCGGGAACTCTTGGCCTTTAACGACCATCGCCAATTCAGGTCGGCCGTATTTCTCACACAAGCGCTTCGCGCCGAGGCCGATATCCTTGCCGAAGCCCGTGGCCGTCCCCGTCACTTCCGCAGCCCAAACGAGCGCCTCGGCCGAGCCGAACGAGAGATCGACGCCGCCGGTGTCCTCGGTTGTGACCGCGCCGACATCGAACAGTTCCATGGCGGCTGCGACACTAGCACCAAAGGAAATTGGATCCATGCCGTGTTCGTTGCAGAGGGCGCTGGCATAGGTTGCCGCGTCAATGTCTTCGACACCGCACATCGGGCCGACGGCGTAAATGCTCTCGTATTCGAGACCGCCCAGCGACGTTTGATACTGAGGTTTGTCCTTAACCGAGAAATGCTCGGGATTG
The DNA here is from genome assembly GCA_965601835.1 of Rhodospirillales bacterium. Taxonomy (GTDB): domain Bacteria; phylum Pseudomonadota; class Alphaproteobacteria; order Rhodospirillales; family Casp-alpha2; genus UBA4479. The sequence goes on along the minus strand of OZ271842.1, from coordinate 1,201,748 downwards.
ATGGTCGCTATGCGACCGCAACCAATCGAGCACGCAAAGCAAGCCTTGTTGGCCTGGACGTTTGCGCGGCCATCACTTCGCCGAGGCGCATGCGCGGCCTTCACATTGACCTTGTCCGCACCGTCGAATTGGACCGACCGGCAGTTGAGCGTCGGCAGCGATCCATAGGCGTTCGTGACGTCTAGCATCGCATGTGTACCGATGGTCGATAGCCGCTTGCGTGGCGCGCTAGGGTCCAACTTTGCACGCGCAGCAGCGTTGGCCGCCATGAACTCGGACGGTTTGGCAACGCTTGTGCCGACGCTTCCATGGGCAGCGATGGCTTTCAGATTCTTGGAGCCCATGACGGCACCGACACCTGATCGCCCAGCAGCGCGGTCACGGTCGTTCATCACACAAGCAAAGCGGCACAAGTTCTCTCCTGCGATGCCGATGGAGGCGATTTTCATATTGGGGTTCTGGTGCTTTGCAACGATCCGATCCTCGGTCTCCCACACCGTCTCTCCCCATATGAACTCTTCCGCCGGATGCAGCGCCACAGCGTCGTTTTCGATGGTGATGTACACGGGGTGGGGCGACTTACCTTCAAGGATGAGCAAATCCCAACCGGCGAGTTTCAAGTACGCACCGAACTGGCCACCCGAGTTGGAGCATGCGATCGCATTGGTCAGTGCGCCTTTGGTGATGACGGAGTAGCGACCGCCGGTAGAGGCGCCCGTAGCCGTCAGGGGTCCGGTTGCGAATATCAGCTTATTTTCAGGGGCGAGAGGATCCGTTGTCGGGTCGACCTCCTCGGTCAGGTACTTCGAGCCTAGTCCGCGCTGACCGATGTATCGTTCGGCCCAGTCCATGTTGAGGGGTTCGGGCGTAATCGTACCAGACGTCAGGTCAATTCGAAGGAGTTTGCCTTGCCAACCCATGTCACAAGTCTCCGCAAAATGTCAGTGCAAATGTCGTGGTGACCAGCGTAAAGCCGCTAGAAAAAGCCTACGACAGTTGGTGTTTCATTGAAAGAGGCGGCGGTTAACGCTGTGGCGGCGGTTGGTCGATATCAACAGGCGCGCGAGAAACCCGCCGGCGCTGCATCAGCATCAAGTCCATTGTTGTCAGATGCTTGAATATGGGCCGCGATCCCTCGCGGAAAAGGCGCACCATCCCGTGCTCCGTATTGGCAAACGAACGCCGAACGTCGTCATAGTTCCGAACTTCTAGAACGATAATGTCCCGTCGATCAGGCGTAATCGCTTTCCAGCGGAAAGTCGTGTTGGGTAAGGCCGGTGCTTCCATCACATTCATCCACACGATATCGCGTTCCAATGGCGGTCCGAACCGGCGTTGCATGAACTTAACGACATCGGTGAAGTCGGCGGCGTCAAACACCGTGTAAACGCGGCTCACGATGCCGTTCTCGTAACGTACAACGGCTTCGTCGGCATTGAAGAAAGCCGTGTCACGAGTGAACTTATCGGCAATTTCGGCGGGCCAATCGAGTGGTGACAAGCAAAAGACGCTGGCGTGCACGGGGCGATCGATACAGGCCTCCGCATCGAAGTCCTGGCGGTCGAATTGGGCGCCGATCACCAAATCGCGGCCCATGTACAGATCGATGTCTGAAAGCACGCCGTCTCCGATCTTGACGCTCTGCGCGCTTGTTGCGCCGGTCGCGCTCGGCAGCGTTCCATTCCCTAGGTCCAAACGCTCTTCCGGGATAATCCGGTTCGGAACGGCTTTCGCCACTGTCTCCGACTGTTCTTCGATACTCTCAGGCTCGCCGAACATCGCATCCATAAAGTTCGCGATGATACTCTCCTCACGAGGAGAAGCTTCCTCTCGGCCAATTTCGCGGCCGAGTGCTCTGTGATTTCGCGCCTCGAAGATAGGATCTTGTTTCGTCCGAAGGGGCGCCGGTTCGGCGACTGTTTCTTGCGGCAAGGGATCGGTGGCTTGGTCGGAAACATCAATCTGCACGGTTTCCGGTACGTGCGATTCTAGTTGCGTCACGACCGATTTGGACGGATCGAAAATGTGATCTGTTGCTGCCTTTGTCCATGGTCCGACTTCAACGTCGTCGTCTGAAACGACGTTAGATGCTCCAAGGGGGTAAGGCGAAGCGTCACCCTCTTGTGCGACGTTAGTCGACCCGGCCGCAATGTCGTCCGGCAGGCCGCTGCCGACGGGTTTCTTCTGCGCCTCCGCGAGTTTTGTCTCCGTGCCCTTGGGTGCGGGTTGGAAGAAGGCGGCGAGACCGGAAAAAATCTCAGTGACGGGATTATTTGATGCAGTTGCCGAAGAGTCGACGCTGACGATCTCCGCTGGGATTGCATCATTGCTGCCTATGTTGGTTTCGCTCGCCGGTTCCTTCGGTTCGATCTGCGGCGGAGCTGCTTCCTCTATCGTGAGGACCGGGTCGTCTAGGGTTTGCGGCGAGTCAGAAGCGGAGGGAGACAGCAAACCACCGATGTCGCTGAGAAGCCACGAAATGGGATTTCGACGCGCGTTTGCCGCAGGGTCCATATCGATCTCCGCCTCAACGGCAAGAGGTTTCTCAACCTCTTCATCAAACTCGATCGACTGAAGGTTCTTATTAGCGACGTTCTCGTTGCGTGAGTTCTCTTCGAATGCGGGCGTTTCGCGATCGACTACTTCGGTCTCCGACTTGGAAAAGAGATTTGCTAAGTCATGGAAAATCGCCGCGATCGGGTTTGCCTTTGGTCGATTCCGTTGTTCCGCGTCTTCCGCACTCGTCGCTGGCGTTCCAGCAGTCTCACTGGATGCTAGACTTTGTTCAGGTGGCGTAGCTTGCGAATCTTCTTGTGCCGTTTCGCTGATAGCCTTCGACACTCGGGATAGGACATCCCCCAGATCATTTAAGAGCCAGACAATTGCCGATTGCTCGTTGTCTGACGCCGTATCGTCATCCGTTTCCGCGCCCACGACGACGGGTTGCATAAGCAAAACAACGACAACGCATAAGGCGAGGCTGCAGCCAGAAGGCGTACGAGGCACCATGCGTGTCAGCGGACGCAGCCTCATGGCAAAACACAGTTTGCCGTTGAGGATATCGCGCGTGACCGACACGATGTTTCGACATTGATCGTCGTCGAACGCTTTCATCGATTCGTGATACGGTCTTTTGTTAACCAAATCAATGCCCTCAAGACTTATCTCGGGCTCAATTCAATCAGAATTGTGGATACAATTGGTTAATGCTCGGGGACACCATGCGTGAGGGGTTGCGATCCCTTACTCAGAGCGAGTTTCGGTCTCGCTTTTTGATACCCAAATAGCAGCAAAAGCACGGTACTCCTCCGTTGCGCGTCAGGTGTCGATTGAGCGTTTGCGTTGCCAGCCGGGAACTTGCATTCCGGTATACGTCACATGAGACCCGATTCGGTCCGTGAAACCTTACCCCGCCGTTGCACCTAAAACGGCGACTGCGCTCATGTTGTAAATCCCTCGGGCCGTGACGGCGGGGGTTAAGATGTGTGCTGGCTTGGCCGCGCCGACCAGAATGGGACCAACCGACAGACCGTCCCCCAACTGCTTAAGAAGGTTGAATGCGCCGTTCGCGGCATCGAGGTTCGGGAACACAAGCACATTTGCCGCGCCCTTCATCCGTGCGCGCGGGAATATCCTCTGGCGCAGTTCCTCATCCAACGCCGTGTCCGCCTTCATTTCACCCTCGACTTCGAAGTCAATGCCGCGGTCCATCAATTTGCGCATTGCGTCCCGCATTTTACTCGCCGTCGGGCAGTCGGAGCTTCCGAAGTTTGAATGAGACAACAAGGCAACCTTCGGTGTGACGCCAAAGCGGCGGACCGTTTCGACACTGAGTTCTGTCATTTCGACGATTTCTTCCGCCGTCGGATCAATCGTGACATGGGTATCGCAGAGAAAATACGTGCCCTTGCTTAAGATGAGCGCGCTCAGCGCCGAGACATCCTCAACGCCTTCTGCCTTGCCGATGATGTCGAGGACGTACTTCAAATGCCAATTGTATTGGCCGTACGTGCCACAAATCATCGCGTCTGCTTCGCCACGTTCCAACGCCATTGCGGCGATCACGGTGGTATTGGTGCGAACGATGGTTTTCGCGTCATCGATGGTGACGCCCTTGCGCTCCATGATTTCGTGGTATTGCGACCAGTACTCTTCATAGCGTGGGTCGTCTTGTGGGTCGGTGATCTCGAAATGAACATGAGGTTGGACGCGAAGCCCGAGCTTCGCGATGCGGCTCATAATCACATCGGGACGTCCAACCAGGTGCGGCTTTGCAAGCCGGTCGTCAATCAACGCTTGAACGGCACGCAGCACGCGCTCGTCCTCTCCTTCAGCGAAAATGATACGTTTTGGGGCACTCCGGGCGCGGTCGAAAACGGGTTTCATCAGCATCCCTGACCGGAATACAAAACCGGCCAATCGATCACGGTACGCATCAAAGTCCTCAATCGGTCTAGATGCGACGCCCGTATCCATAGCGGCTTTCGCAACCGCAGGCGCAACCTCTGAAATGAGACGCGGGTCGAAAGGTTTCGGGATCAAGTACTCGGGGCCAAACACCAAATCTTCGCCTGAATAAGCATCGGCTACTCGTTCAGAACTCTCGGCCATTGCCAAATCGGCGACAGCCTGTACCGCGGCGCGCTTCATTTCCTCGTTGACGGTCGTCGCACCGCAATCAAGAGCCCCACGAAAAATAAAAGGAAAACAAAGCACATTGTTGACTTGGTTTGGGTAGTCCGAGCGTCCGGTCGCGATAATTGCGTTCGGGTTCGCCTCTTTCGCGTCCTCCGGGCTGATCTCCGGGTTTGGGTTCGCAAGCGCGAGGATGAACGGCTTATCATCCATCGTTTTGACCATTTCACGTGTCAGGACACCTGCTGCGGATAAGCCCAAGAACACGTCCGCGTCTTTGATCACGTCAGACAGCTCCCGCAGGTCGGTCTTTTGGGCGTAGCGACCTTTGCGCTCGTTCATGAACTCGGTTCGGCCCTCGTATACGATGCCGATATGGTCTGCGAGCCAGATGTTCTCGCGCTTCACCCCCATGGATACCAGGAGATCGAGGCATGCGATGCCTGCCGCTCCGCCGCCTGTCGACACCAGTTTAATGTCCTCAAAGCTCTTATTTTGCAGCCTTAGACCATTGAGGATCGCCGCGGCGCAGACAATCGCCGTGCCGTGCTGGTCGTCGTGGAAAACCGGGATGTTCATCCGCTCGCGGAGTTTTTCTTCGACGATGAAACAGTCCGGCGCCTTGATGTCTTCCAAATTGATGGCGCCAAACGTTGGTTCCAATGGGGCCACCACTTCGACGAGTTTCTCGGGGTCAAGCTCGTCAATCTCGATGTCAAAACAGTCGATGTTCGCAAACTTCTTGAACAGGACCGCCTTTCCCTCCATGACGGGTTTCGATGCTTCGGCTCCAATGGCACCGAGCCCAAGAACTGCGGTTCCGTTGCTGACGACGGCGACTAAATTGCCACGGTTCGTCATCTCATACGATTGCATGGGGTCATCGACGATGGCTGTACATGCCGCTGCGACACCTGGTGAATAGGCGAGGGCAAGATCGCGTTGTGTCGCGAGTGGCTTCGTTGCTTGAATCTGGAGTTTCCCGGCAGGTGCTTGCCGGTGGTATTCAAGCGCTCTTTCCTCAAGCGTCTTGTTGCCTTCTGCCATGCTCTGTCCCCTCTTCAACGAGTTCCCGCCAGTTCGGACGGGTATTTGTCATCTTATTCATTTAGGGTGCGCGTATAAGTCCAATCCGGCAACATAATTTAGGCTCTAGGTCGGTTTTCTCCATGAACAGTTTGCCATTTGTTATCGGCCATCGGGGTGCGGCTGGTTTGTCGCCAGAGAACACGTTGGACAGCATCCGAAGGGCGCGCGAGGAGGGTGCAACTTGGGTCGAGTTCGACGTCAAACTCTGTAAGGACGACGTCGCTGTCTTATTCCATGACGATACCCTGCAGAGAACGACGTCGGGCGTCGGCATGGTTGCGGACACGGTTTTGCGTGATTTGCAGTCTCTGGATGCAGGAGGATGGTTCGCTGACGCATTCCGCGATCTGCAAGTGCCGACACTGCTACAAACGTTCGACGTGCTGGCCGAGCTGGGTATGGGGGCGAATATCGAAATTAAGCCTTCTCCCGGCGCTTGGCGGGAAACCGCCGTCGAGGCCTGCAACCTGATCAGAGCGCATTGGCCAGCACGACTTCCTCCGCCAGTTATCTCGAGCTTTGATCTCTTGGCACTCCAGATTGCCAGGGATGAATTGCCGGAGACCGAACGCGCAGTCCTTTTTTATGCCCTGCCACGCGATTGGCGGCAGACCATTTCAGATATTGATGGCAAGGCTGTTCATTTGATGGATTCGTCAACGACCCCCGAGATCGTCGATTCTATCAATTTGGCGGGCTTTCCAGTCAGGATTTTCACCGTAAACGACCCGGCGCGGGCTGAGACGCTGAGGCGTTGGGGGGTGCAGTCTATTTTCACTGATCGGCCAGACCTGATTAAGGACGGCCCATCCAGTTGATTGCGTCGCCTTGCATCATGGGCGACGATTAGCTTCGAGTCGTCGTGTGTTCATGGTCGCGTAAAGGGGGCAACGTGAACGGTATATTCTTCGCCATCGTCGCGATTGCATTCGCTGTTGCAGGCTACAACGAACTGTCTTTCGTGCCGCCCGTGGACGGCGATATCGAGAGCCCGATGACGCTGCTCGGCAAGGGGATGATCGGCACCGCGGCTGATGCCGTTACCTTGGCGCTTGGCCTAGTCGGCGTCATGGCACTGTTCCTTGGCCTTATGAAGGTGGCGGAGGAGGCGGGTCTGCTTTTGGTCATTGCGCGGACGTTGCGGCCGTTGATGACCCGATTGTTCCCAAGCGTGCCCGCCGATCACCCGGCGATGGGGGCGATGATCATGAATTTGTCCGCCAACGTTCTTGGTCTCGGGAATGCCGCGACACCATTCGGTATCAAGGCGATGGAACACCTGGATACGCTGAACAAGCAGAAAGGTCAGGCAACTGACGCGATGATCTTGTTCCTGGCGATTAATACGTCGAGTGTCACTTTGCTGCCTACGGGTGTGATCGCATTGCGGGCAGCCGCCGGGTCAGACGATCCTGCTGGCATTGTGCCGACGACTTTGTTCGCCACGCTTGTCTCGACGACGGTCGCGATCGTCACCGCTAAATTCTGCGCTCGGATGTTCAGCAAGAAAGTCAACGATGCGGGAGACAACGGCGCGGCGTCCGAAGAAGCGGAATTTGAGCGTGATGAGGACGCGCCGGTTCAGGGCTACCCAATTTGGGTTTCGGCTCTCGCACTGGTTTCGGTCTTGGCTCTGGTGCCGTTGACGATCTTCTATGGTCGCGCGTTTGCGCCTTGGATCATTCCCGGATTGATGGTGGGCCTTCTGGCGATCGGCGTTGCCAAGAGGGTGCCGGTCTACGAGTGCTTTGTTGAAGGCGCCAAGGACGGGTTCAACGTTGCACTTCGCATTATTCCATACCTAGTGGCCATCCTCGTGGCGGTTGGGATGTTTCGCGCGTCCGGCGCATTGGCGCTCTTGATCACACCGCTTGGGGCCGTGACGGAGCTCGTCGGCCTGCCGCCAGAGGCGCTGCCGATGGCGTTGCTAAGGCCGCTCTCCGGGTCCGGGGCTTATGGTATTTTGGCCTCGATCATTAATGACCCGGCCATTGGGCCGGATAGTTACACGGGATATTTGGTCTCGACGTTTCAAGGATCCACGGAGACCACGTTCTACGTTATCGCGGTGTATTTCGGTGCGGTGCAAATCAAACGGCTTCGGTACGCCTTGGTGCCAGCGCTCAGCGCCGACGCTGCGGGTATTTGCGCGGCCGTCTTTATCGTTGCGTTGTTGTACGGATGACCGCCACCGTTAACGGTCGACGAAGTTCGGATGCGCCGGGCAAAGCCATTCTGTACATGCTCGCTGGCGGAGCCGTCCTCACGTTGAACGATGGATTGGTCAAAATCCTGACCACCGGTTATCCGACTGGGCAAGTTCTTGCGATCCGCGGCTTATTCGTCTTTCTGCCAATTTTGTTTTTCGCTTGGCGGGCCGGTGGGGTCGCTACCATGTGGCAAATCCGAAGTTGGAAAGGGCAGGCGCTTCGCGGGTTCTGCGTGATCGGCGGCTCGTTTTCCTTTGTAACCGGTCTTAGTTACCTACCATTGGCGGATGCCATCGCCATCGCCTTTGCCGGTCCTTTGTTCGTCACCGCGATGGCGCCGTTCCTTTTGGGTGAGCAGGTCGGATGGCGTCGATGGTCGGCGGTTATCGTCGGATTTATCGGCGTGCTCATCATCGTACAGCCCGGTACTTCGGCGTTCCAATGGTTCGCGATCTTTCCGATAATGGCGTCGTTCCTCGGCGGGCTGCGGGACATCATCACCCGAAAACTTGCACCGACCGAGACCTCCGTGGCGGTCTTGTTCGTGACCACCGTTGCCGTTTGCGGCGCGGGCTTCGCCTCTTATCCTTTCGCCGATTGGCAGCCGATCGCGACCGATTATCTGATGTACTTCTGCGCCAGTGGGATACTTGTCGGTGTCGCGCACTACTGCATCATTGAAGCGTTTCGATACGGCGAGGCCGCTCTGGTATCGCCGTTCAAGTACGGCAACCTCCTGTGGGCAACCTTTTTTGGGTTCTTTCTTTTTGGTGAACTGCCGACACTGATGACGCTCGGCGGGGCCGCGATACTGACGTTCAGCGGGCTGTACATACTACACAGGGAAACGCGGAAACGAGCAGAGCACTAAGACGTGGGCAGGCTTAGCTTCGTTCTTGACCAGGCAACGAGCCATCGTCGTTTCTGAGCGCCCGCATCGACGCGCCGTCCAGGTCGTCGAACTGCCCGCTTCGCATCGACCAAAAGAATGCCGCCAATCCTATGCCGCCCAAGAACAAGGCGATGGGGATGAGATATGTCAGTATTTCCATGGCACTATCCTATCACAGTCGCATCACTTAATCAGCCGCAGCCGCAGGGCGTTAACAGTCACGACGATTGAACTCGATGACATCGCAATAGCTGCGATGAGAGGGGTCACGAACCCAAGCACGGCAATCGGAACTGCAATGGCATTATAACCAAAGGCCAAGGCAAAGTTCTGCTTCACCAGCCGCGTCGCAGATCGTGCGACGGACATTGCCGTCAACACCGGGCGAAGAGTTGCTCCCTGAAACACGAGATCAGCAGCCGTCTGGCTGACGTCTGCGGCGTTGACGGGCGACATGGAGACATGGGCCGCGACCAGCGACGGCGCATCGTTCAGTCCATCGCCGATCATCAGCACCGTCCGACCATCGTTTGCCAGCGCTTCGAGGCGATCCGTCTTATCGCCAGGCATGCATCCCGAGCGCCAAGCCTCAATGCCGCATGCCTTGGCAATCGGCTCTACGGCTTCCGGCGTATCCCCGGATAGGAGCTCAATGTGTACTGCTTGCTTCTGCAAAGTTCCGATCACATCGATTGCGTCTGATCTCAGCGAGTCGCGGAATTTGAAGCATACAGGTGCACATCCTGTGCGTGAGAGCCAAATCTCCGGGCCTTCGCTCCACGCCGCCTCGTGTTCAATGCCGCACCAATTCCGGCTGCCCAGGCGGATGCGTTCACCATTCAGCATGGCTTCGATGCCACGCCCTGGGACTTCTTGAACATCTTTCACATCGTCGCGCTTAGGGTCGGTCGACGCGCGGACCAGAGCTTGCGACAAAGGATGACGGCTATGATCTGCGAGACTGCATGCCAGGATCAAGTCCGTTGGCTGATAGGTGCCGCCCACAAGTTCGGGATGACCGCGGGTCAACGTGCCGGTCTTGTCGAAGACAACGGTATCGATGCTCGCCAGTCTTTCCAGGGCGTCTGGAGATTTCACCAATACGCCCGCTTTCAGAAGGCGACCGGACGCTACGACCTGCACCGTTGGAACCGCGAGCCCGAGGGCACAAGGGCAGGTGATGATGAGAACCGCGATCGCGACCATTAGTGAAGGTTCCCACCCGACATTTGTGAGGAGCAGCCAGCCGATGAACGTCACTGCGGCAAGGATGTGAACAACGGGCGAGTAGATCTTCGCGACTCGGTCAGCAAGGCGGACGTATCTGGCACGGCCTTGTTCGGCCACTTCCATCAGGCGAACGATCTCGGACAATAGGGTCCCTTCGGCAACCGCCGTCGCCGTCAGCGTCAACGGTGCGCTCAGGTTTAAGGTGCCCGCAAAGACCTGATCCCCCGGTCGCGCCAACTTCGGCAGGCTCTCGCCCGTGATCAGCGCTGTATCGATCTCGGAGGTACCGGTCTGCACGTCGCCGTCGACCGGGATTCGCTCCCCTTGAGCGACAAGCACGGTCATCCCTTTGTGGACGTCTCCAAGCCTTACGGCACGGCGTATGCCTTGTGCATCGATGATGGTTGCGGCATTTGCTTGAAGACCCAGTAGATGTGTCGCCGCAGAGCGTGCTTTGTTTCGTGCCCGTTGATCGAGGTATCGCCCGATCAAAAGAAAGAACAACAACATGATGGCCGCGTCGAAATAGGCGTGGTGCGCATTTTGCATCGTTTGTTGAATGCTCATGCCGGACGCCAAGATCACGGCAAGGCTGATCGGGACATCCATATTCAACTGTTGAGCGCGAACCGACGCGATCGCGGAGCGGAAGAACGGTTGGCCCGCGTATACGATTGCCGGCAATGCGATCAGCGCAGAAATCCAATGAAATAGCGTGCGAGTGCCTTCACCCATGCCGCCGGCATGTCCGGACCAAATCGCAACAGACAGGAGCATAACGTTCCCGGCTGCAAAACCAGATACGGCGAGCGCAGATAAGAGCTGTTTCTCTTCTTTCTCGATACCTTTGGCGGCATCAGCGGGGTCGAACGGAGCCACGGGATAGCCGAGGCTTGCGACCGACCGCATCATCTCCGCTGGGTCTTCTTGACCGGCATGCCATGCGACAGTCATGCGCCGGGTGCTCATATTCACACGAGCCTCGGTTACGCCGTCGTAGCTCCTGAGCCGGCTCTCAATCTTTCCGATACATGCTGCGCATTGAAGGTTTTCGACGAGTAGATTGAGACGGTCGATCCCGTCGTCACCGTGGCAGACAAACGCAGTCGGGTCGGTCAGCGGTAATGTGTCAGCCGGAACAGATTGAGGCCCCGTGGCATCCGTGACGAAGGAGGCGAATGCGCTCGCATCGCAGCAATCGGCAGCGTTGCCACCGATGTCTGCGTTGTCGGTTCTCGGGCGCTCTATGGCCGTCATGGGCGAAGCATCAACTCATGTATCATTCTGTACTTCGTTTCGCCGCTGGCGTTATTCGCGGTCACTTCCGCTTTCCAGCGCCCCTCGGAGGTAACATCAAAAGCGCCAACGTATTTACCCGCAGCTTCTTCGCGCAGCGAGACGCTCTCAGTTCCCAATTCGCCGACCGGACGTGCAAACTCTACGTTAACGCTGAGGTCGCCGACCGGGATGCCGTCCGGCCCGTGCATTAGAACCACGACCCGTCCCTGGGAGGTTAGGTCGACCGAAGAGCGCCAACCCAGGGCCGCTTGTCGTTCACCGTCCGCAAGAGTGGCGTTGTAGTTCAGACCTTTCTTATAGGCATCTTCGGTGGTCAGCCCGGGCCATGTGTTGATGGCCATGTACATGAAGACCCCGTTCACCGCGGCAATCACGCCAAAGAAGGCGATAAAACCGAAGAGAACCATTCGGCCGGTAATTTGGCGGGGTGACGGAAGACTTGGAGTGTTTGCGGTCATGCTCATTTTTATGGTGCCCTAAATACACTGTCGTAGGTTGCGATTTCGCCGGTGCTCACGTCTTTGAGTTCGAAAACGATATCCGTTGCCTGCCCGTCCAATTCGCTCCGCGGAACTTGCACCAGCAGTCGATAGCTCTGCAGAACATCGGGTTTCACTTCGAATGTGTAGGTTGCGACAGGGTCGGTCTTGGCGGCGCCAACGATGCGTAGCAACGCTCCTTCCGGCTCGGTTGCCGTTAGGACCATGGTTCTTTCGCGCCGTTCCTTATTGAGAATTTTGAAGGTGAAGGCGTTCTGAATCGAGCCGTTCTGCAAGACGGTATAGATCGGGTTTCGGTCCCTAAGCACGTTGATATCGAGTTCGGTTCGATTGACGAAGACCACCAACATAAAGAGCCCGATCGCCGCCCATAACGCGAAATACGCAATCGTACGGAAACGCACGAGCCGCAGTTTCGTCGGCTTGCCCTCGATGCGGTCGTTCATAGCGGCGACAGAGTCGTAGTCGATCAAGCCGCGCGGCCGTCCAATCCTCGCCATGACGTCATCACACGCATCAATACAGAGCGCACAGGTTATGCACTCCAACTGCTGGCCGTCGCGGATATCGATGCCTGCCGGGCAGGCAACGACGCAAGCGTTGCAGTCAACGCAATCGCCGCGATTGTCAAAGCTGTCGCCCTTGCGAAAGGCGGCCCGCGGCTCGCCGCGGTCAGCTTTATAGGACACGGTCAGTGAGTGTTCGTCCATCATGGCCGCTTGAATCCGTGGCCATGGGCACATGTATGTGCAGACTTGCTCGCGCATGAGGCCACCAAGGGAATAGGTGGTGAACGTCAGTACCGCGACCGTCATGTACGCCACGGGCTGCGCGTCGAAGTGTACGAAATCCCATGCGAGTTGCGGCGCGTCGGCGAAGTAAAATATCCATGCGCCGCCGGTGGCGACCGAGATCAATAGCCAAATCGTGTGCTTTGTGACCCGCTTGAACGCCTTGCTGACGGACATCGACGCCTTATCGAGACGGATGCGGGCGCCGCGGTCGCCTTCAACGATGCGTTCGACCCAAATGAACAAATCCGTCCAGACGGTTTGCGGGCACGTGTAGCCGCACCATGCCCGGCCCATCAGGCTGGTGATGAAGAACAATCCCACTGCAGCCATAATTAGAAGACCGGCGAAGTAATAGACTTCCTGCGGCCATATCTCGATGAAGAAGAAGTAGAACCGCCGATTGGGGAAGTCGATCAAGACGGCTTGATCCGGATTTCCAAGGCCGCGGTCCCAGCGTAACCAGGGCGTGATGTAGTACACGCCGAGCGTTGCCGCCATGATCCACCATTTGAGTTTGCGGTAGAATCCGGAAACTCGTTTCGGATGGATTTTCTCTCGTTTCTTGTAATAAGAGCGGTTTGCCGCCTTGTTGACGGCTTCGACGTCGTGCCGTTCGATTTCCGGCGCGGCGGCGGTCTCTTTCTCTTGGACGTCCCCTAGGGTCGTCATGGAACTATTCTCCTAAGCCTCGTGGTTCGGCCCCGGGGCCGGGGCGATGCCCGGCCCCCGGAAGCTTAGATGTGTTGGTGGATTACTGACCTCCACCCAGAGAGTGAACGTAGATGGTCAGCTTCTTTACGGTTTCGTCGTCGAGAATCAGGCCCCAGGCCGGCATGACGCCGGCACGGCTGTAAGCGATCGTCTCGATCAGGTCTTCTTTGGACCCTCCGTAAAGCCAAATGTCGTTGTTGAGCGCTGGTGCGCCGAGGTCGGCGATACCGACTCCGCCATCACCATGGCAGGCAACGCACTGCTCTTCGAAGAGTGGCTGGCCGGCTTGCGCCATGGCGGTGTCCGTAGCTTGCCCGGACAGCGACAACACGTACTCGGCGACCTGTTCGACTTGTTCACGCTCGAAGATACCGTCGCGCAGGAACGCCGGCATTTCCGAGAACTTCGCGTCATCGCTTTGATCATTACGAATGCCGTGCGCAATCGTGGTGTAGATTTCATCAAGGCTGCCGCCCCAGACCCATTCATCGTCGTTAAGGTTGGGATAGCCGACGAAGCCTTGCGCGCCCGATCCGTGGCACTGCGAGCAGTTGACGTTGAACGCCGACCGGCCGCCCGCAAGCGCGAATTCAAGCAATTGCGGGTCGGTTCGGATCTGCTCCAAATCGGCCGCATTGATCTTCGCGACAAACTCTGACTGTGCGGCTGCGGCTGCAGCCACATCTTTGGCGACCTCGGCACGTGAACTGTAGCCAAGCATACCTTTGGTGTAACTCGAGACGAGCGGGATCGCGGGGTATGCAACGAAGTAACCGAGCGACCACACAACCGTGGCGTAGAAAATCCAAATCCACCAGCGGGGCAGGGGATTGTTGAGTTCTCTGATGCCGTCCCACTCATGCCCCGTGGTCTCAATCCCGGACATCTCATCAATGTGTTTGTCCGCCATATTCTTAGTCCTCCATCAACGGCATGCGCGCCGCTTTGTCGAAAGTCTTCTTGGCGCCGGGCCGCAGGGCGTAGATCAACACCCCAACAAACAGCACCACCAAATAAACGAGCCCCCAGGTGCGGGCGAATTCAGAGACTGTTTGAAAGTCCATTTCTTCCCCCTTACCGGTAGTTCGCTTCGGCGTCATAGGTCGAGAAATCGACCATAGTGCCGAGGACTTGCAGATAGGCGATCAAGGCGTCGAGTTCGGTCGGCGCACCCGGCTGTCCGTCGAAGTTTCGGACGTTTGTGCCGGGATAGCGTTCCATCACACCGTCGGCGCCGTCGGAGTCTGGATCCACCTGAGCGTTCAGGTCGTCCACTGCGACTTCGATCATTTCGTCGGTGTACGGGACGCCGATTGCCTTGTTGGCGGCCAGGTGGTCCCCGATGTCCGATGCCTTGAGCGGTGTCGTCGCCAGGAACGGATAGCCGGGCATGATGCTCTCCGGCACCAAGTCGCGGGGATTGATCATGTGGGCCCGGTGCCATTCGTCGGAGTATTTACCACCGACCCGCGCCAGATCGGGGCCCGTTCGTTTCGAGCCCCATTGGAACGGATGGTCGTACATGCTCTCCGCCGCTAAGGAGTAGTGGCCATAACGCTCCAACTCGTCGCGGAACGGCCGAACCATTTGGCTGTGGCAGTTATAGCACCCTTCGCGGATATAGATGTTCCGCCCCGCCAATTCGAGCGGTGAATAGGGGCGCACCCCCTCCACCTCTTCGATAGTGCTCTCCAGATAGAAGAGCGGGGCGATCTCGACGATGCCGCCGATGGAGACGACACCAAGGACGCTCACCGTCAGGAGGATCGAGTTGCGCTCGAGTTTACCGTGATCGATCATTTTTTATTCTCCTCAAGCGTTGGCCGTTGCGGGCATGGCTTCGACGTACGGCTTCTCAGTCCGAATGTCGCCACGCGCCGTGCGGTAGACGTTGTAGGCCATGATGAGCGACCCGAGGACGTACAGCGCGCCACCGAACGCACGGATCACATAGAATGGGTGCATCGCCTCGGTGGTTTCCGCGAATGAGTATTCGAGGAAGCCGAGCGCGTCATACGACCGCCACATCAGACCTTGGAGGATCCCGGAAACCCACATGGCAGCCGCATAGATCGCGATGCCGAGGGTCGCCAGCCAGAAGTGTACGGAGACCAGTCGGAGCGAATAGAGCTTGGCGGCGCCGAACATCTTTGGCGCAAGGAAGTAGATTGCGCCGAAGCTGACCATGCCGACCCAGCCGAGCGCGCCGGAGTGCACGTGACCGATCGTCCAATCGGTATAGTGGCTGAGGCTGTTGACGGCCTTGATGCTCATCAACGGACCTTCGAAGGTGGACATGCCGTAGAACGCCACCGAGATCGCCATCATCCGAAGGATCGGGTCCGTCCGCAGCTTGTCCCACGCACCTGACAACGTCATCAGACCGTTAATCATGCCGCCCCAGCTGGGCATCCACAGCATGATCGAGAACGTCATACCCAGGGTCTGCGCCCAATCCGGCAAAGCCGTGTAGTGCAGGTGGTGCGGACCGGCCCAGATGTACAGGAAGATCAGCGACCAGAAGTGCACGATCGACAGGCGATAGGAATACACAGGACGCTCAGCCTGTTTCGGGACGTAGTAGTACATGATCCCGAGGAAGCCTGCGGTCAGGAAGAACCCGACGGCGTTGTGTCCATACCACCATTGGATCAGAGCGTCTTGCACCCCGGCGAAAACCGGATACGACTTGGCGCCGAACCAACTTACCGGCAATGCTAGGTTGTTGACGATATGCAGCATCGCGATGGTAACGATGAACGCCAGGAAGAACCAGTTCGCGACGTAAATATGCGGCTCTTTCCGTTTCCACAGCGTGCCCAAGAACACCAGCAGATACACGACCCAGACGATGGTCAGCCACAGATCGACGTACCATTCGGGCTCGGCGTACTCTTTACCCTGCGTGACGCCGAAGACGTATCCAGTCGCCGCCAGGATGATGACCAACTGATAGCCCCAGAAAACGAACCAGGGTGCGTAGCCGCCGGCCAAGCGGGCCCGGCAGGTCCGCTGAACGACGTGGAAAGACGTCATCAGCAGCGCGTTGCCGCCGAATGCGAAAATCACCGCCGACGTGTGCAGAGGCCGCAGCCTTCCGAACGTTGTCCACGGGAGGTCGAGGTTGAGAACCGGAAACGCCAGCTGAAGCGCAATCACCAAACCGACGAGAAAGCCGACAACCCCCCAAAATGTCGTCGCAATCACACCGGCGCGAATAACGCCGTCATTATAATTGACTTCGGCGTTTGGATCGGCCGGACCGCCGACCGCATCGCCGCGTTTCAATACCCAAAAGATCCCAATGACACAAAAAACGGTCAGTAATAGACCGTGCAAGTAGATCGTTGTGTCGACGGAACCAGCGGAAAGATAGAGCCCCAACAGAGCACCAAGGCTCAGTGGAGCAATCGTCAAAAGACTTGTCATCTCAACCCCGTCTAGACCTATGACAAATACGGTGGGGGCGCACTTCGCCCCCATCGTTTCGCGTTGCACAATAGGGCGCGCGCCGCGTTGCGTAATTGATCCATGTCAAGGAATGGAGGTGCACACTGTGCGCCAGGGCAGGATTCCGGTGAAGCGTCAGCGCGTGCTTATATTAAGTGGGTTGCACCAGGCATCGCCGAACCGCGCGCGGAGTTCGATGCAGGTATCCTCTGCACGTTTCCGGCTACTAAAGGGTGCCGCATACAGATCGACGACAATAGGGGCGCCGGCGGCCGTTGGTTGGGGAACGATCTCCGGCTTCAAGCCTGAGACCATGCCGGGCAGGGTTGCTGTTACCTCTTGCCAGGCTTTTTCCGCCTGATCTACCGAGGAGAATGCGGCGAGGTAAGCGCGATAATCGTCGGAATCGGTATCATCGCCGCCGATCACGAAGTCCTCTCCGTTGAGGATCGTTCCATCATCGCCAATGACCAAAGTTTTCTCCGGAACGGTCGGAAGCTGAAGCCGAGAGAGTTGTTCGGGGTCAAGTCGCAGGGTGTAGGTGCCTGGGCGAATGAAATCGAGCAGATAAAACCCGTCGAACTGGGACCGCGTTTCCTTGATGACCGCGCCCTCTGCATCAAGTAACTGGACGGTCGCGTCTGCTGTCGGATCCGACCATTCTTCATCGCGTCGATAGACGATGCCGTCGATCTCACCTGTTGTGACGACGGCGAAATTCACCTCGCCCGGAACGCCCGGCCGGAGGGTCACTTCAAAGCCTGGCGGATCGGCGATCGAGAAGGGGTCTTCGATAGATGCCTCGTCGACCGTAAAGGCGACCGGCTTCAGCGTATCCAACCCCGTCAAGAACGCCAGGCCATCGGGGTTGGTGGCGCCCTTAAGTTGGACTTGTTCACTGCGGAATCGTATCCCTTCAAGCGGTTCATCAGTACCTTGCGTATATTCTCCGTCACCATCCAGATCGCGAAAGACCCGTGCCAGTACCGTGCCGCGTTCCGCAGTCGGCGTGGATGCGAGACGAAGGCCTCCATCCGCCGCGTCTTTGCCCCATGAATAGGTAAAAGCCAAGGTTCCAGAATAGTCGCCCATGTCATCGACGCTGCCACTGAGACCCATATTCACATAGTTCAGGTCGGTGTTTACGCCGCCGGTCAATGTGGTCAACTCGTCTCCCGTGAGTGCTTTGCTTACTCCCGCGCGGGCATTGAGCTTTGGGCTTAATCGCCAATCACCGGTTAGTGTCGCTGACGTTACTTCGCGGTCAGGCATCAAATTGTATGACACTTGCCCGCGGGTTCGTACCTCACCGATTTGGCCACCGATCTGAAACACGCCATTCATACTGTCGGTTGATTCCGCGCCCTTAGGGTCATCTAAGTTGTAATCGATAGTGTTCGACACAGATGTCCGCGCGATCGCAGATGACAGCCTGTTTTGTACGGTTGTTGTCGTATCCCCGGATTCATTGTGTTCTCGGGTGAGATTGAGTGCGTAGGGTACGTGCGGAAGGTTCGGAAGCCGGATCACGCCGTCGACCCGCACGCGGCTCTCGGATTCGCGGGGATCGTTTTCCTCGCTGAATTCTTCACTCAGAAAATCACTTAAAATCGTATGCTCGCCCAAGATTGACGCACCGAATACCCGTCCTTGTGCGGACAGGCTCGCTGCCCAACCGCTGCCGATGTTCCGGGTCAAATCGGCGCGCCCATACACGGGCCCCAAGGATGTTACGATATTGCCGCCGATGTATCGTTTGTGGCCGCCTTCAAAAGGAATACTGGCGGCATTTAGGCCAACCGAAAGCGAGCGGCTGACGCCATACTTGTATTGTGCTGTATACCGCGACTTGCCCTGAAAACCGTCCGTCGCGAGATCTTCGTCGTCACCCATTAAGAGTAGGCGGTCTTGTTGATTGTAAGAAAATGAATAGAACTGCTTGCCTGGTGGGATTTGCTCTGG
Source organism: Rhodospirillales bacterium (assembly GCA_965601835.1). GTDB lineage: Bacteria > Pseudomonadota > Alphaproteobacteria > Rhodospirillales > Casp-alpha2 > UBA4479. Next base: position 1,182,976 of record OZ271842.1, on the reverse strand, counting down.
ACCGACGCTAACCTGCTGAATTTCCTCGCGCCTTTGTCCTTGTGGTCCATAAAACGCAAGACGGAGGACGTTCACGCCGAAAAGAAGAGGCACGTCCTCGAATAGATAGCGGCCGTCGGTCTGTGCCTCGCGAAAATCGAGAAGGACTTCGTTTCTGTAGAGTTCGACTTCCCACCCCAGTTGAAGATCACCCTGCAGCGTGACCGTATCGAATTGCCGATCAAGGTCGATAGGCTCATTTGTGACTAAGAATCCCCGCCCAACCGCGGTACGCGATATGTGCGTAATCTGAGGGCCAAAAATGTCACCAATTTCAAACTCGGTGGCGTCCAATTTACCGAGCAGTCCGCCACGGTTATCGCGTCTGCCAAGTTTTAGTCGAGCGATCGAAATCTGTTCGTCGTCGGTTCCCGAAATGAAGAAATCCGCGTTGAGTTTCAACAGATCGGCGGTGGCCAAAGTGTTGTAGGTCCGTGACAAGTTGGAGTCGGCGTTGTTGGAATTGACGGTAAACTCCACGGTCGTATCGGAGACGGGCCAGCTAATCCACTGATACGGTACATCTTGAGTAGGAAGATCTTGCTGTCCGCGGCGGCGTTGCGAGATAACGCTCTCGCGCCGTTCCTGGCGCTCCAACCGCTCTTCCAGCGGTAACGGTTCGCGAGATGTGATGTTGACCTGCAGAGCTGAAAGTTCAAACGCAATGTCGAGCGGAAACCACTGGGCCAGAGTCCGGACATCAACATAGATATCGGTCGGCTGTTGTTCGATCATACCTGGCGTTAGCTCGCGACGTTCACCGGCGATCACAACCTGCGCTGCCGCCAGGTCCAGAGAGAACAATCTGTTCTCTGACATGAACCAGCCCTCGGCGCGGCCGTTGTCAGGGTCGACACTAATCGGAAAATCCAGAGCGGCGACAAAATCCGAAAGAGGAAGAAGTAGACTGCCTTGGTTGGCGAATCCGAATAGTCCGTCGGAGAGGATGAAACCTCCGAGCCGCATTTCAAGGATCAGTTCCTCTTCAGGAGGCCGCTGCTCCGAACGAAATCGCTTTGACGGCGGCGGTACTTGCGCGATCACCGACGAGACGGCTAGTGGTCCTTCGTACTTCACCGTTTTCGCCGTCGCCGGCGACTCCGAAATGAGCAAAGCGAGCGCCAGCGCAACCGTCGCAACATGTTGGAAACGCCGAGGCGATATGGCCTTGGATGTTTCGTGATCGTTGTGCAACCGTATGCTCACGTGACGTGTCTCGCGCTCATTCCTTCTCGTCATGCCGCAAATGCCAAACGCGCAGCCGACAAGGTTTGGCAGCCGAGTGATTTCTCGGCGCCATCGGTCAAATTGCATGGTTTTTGGTTAAGGGCGGATTAAATCCAGGAACGGGTGGTTTCTTGTCAGGTTTCTGTAAGGCGAAGAAATATCTACATTTTTTGGTTCTGTCATGTTTCTGTCAGGTCGTGATTCTATCAAGACGCCATCGCAATTGGTGATCCGGGGGCAATCGGTTCTGCCGGCACTGAATCGAAAGGTTTTAGAGATATGAAATTCAAGAGTTTTCTTGCGGCAGCTGCATTGGCTGCGATTTTGGCGGCGCCCCAAGCGGCTGACGCGGCCAGCGAACAAGCGACGGCCCAAGCAAACATCGCTGCAGCGATCCAGATTGCAAAGAACAGCGACCTCAGCTTCGGCACGGTTATCGCATCTGCAAGCCAGGGTACGGTTCAAATCAGTCAGGCTGGTGGGCGGACTGCGACCGGGGTAACGGAAGTCCCGGGTGGTACCATTTCGGCCGCGTCGTTTGCGATCACAGGTGAGGAAAACGCGAGTTACTCGATCACCTTGAACCCTGCGGGCACGCTTACGCTGAACGGTTCGGGTACGGCGAACGGCTCGTCGATGACCGCGACCCTCGATCCCAGCCTGAACGTCAGCCAATCACAAACGCTCGGCAGCACTGCAACGACGCTGAACATCGGAGCGACGCTCACCGTTGGTGCAAACCAGGCGTCGGGCCCCTACAGTACGACGTTTGACGTGACGGTGGCTTACGACTGAGCAATCGTTACAGATTGTTGTTCACGAGAAGAAGGCCGCCGTCCTTAATGGGACCGGCGGCTTCTCTTTTTTGCGCAGTTAATGGAGCCCTAAAGAATTGGCATTGAACAACTATCGTTGTACAAATGGGCCACTTCTGTGTGGGGGAACGGCGTTTGAATTGGACATGCCATCTGCATAAGTCGTGGACCAGTGTCGTCGTTATTGGCGCCGCGAGTGCTCTCTTCTTTTTTGGCCAACATGGTCATGCATCGAGTGCATCCGCAGAAGCGAGTGTGACCATATCAGAATCGGCGGCGATCGGTGTGGTGGATGACCAGGCAACTGAGAGCCCGACTGTCGAGCCAACTGAAACGACGACATCGACTTCCACGGCTATTGTGACGACGCCTGTCAGCACCACGTCGAGCGTCGGTCTGTTTAGTGACCCGGCGCCTGTTGCGACCACTGAAGATGCGCAAGACGCAGAAACGTCTGCGACTTCAGGTGCAGCCGGCGAATCCGCTGCTCCCACCGGGGCCGCTCGGCCGTTCCCAGGTCTCAACGCGGTTCCAATAGGTATCGGCAATGGGTCCGCGATCGCTGTGGCCGGTTCGCCAAATCAAACTTATTCTATTGTATTACCGGAGCGGACCGCTTTTTCGAATGGGTCCGAAATCGTTAATATTGACGAGTTTCAACATAATGCAGGTCAGACGCCATCAATGGACAGCAGTGGTTCGGACGTGTTTGCAGTTGGTGCGAGGGTATCGACGGAAACGTCGCAGTCCACCTCAGTGTCCCAAGATGCATTTACAACCGGTCCGGCTATTTTGGGCGTCGATCTATTGTTCGATTGATTTCTCTTTCGGGTAAACCTCTCAAGAAAGCTAAGTGATCATGCGCTTCCCGTGGCACCGTTTAAGACATTTCATCCTCGCAATCTCTGCGCTCACCATCGCTTTTTTGACGCCCATCGCATTGGCGGGCTTTGTCAGCTTCGCCACGATGAAAGGTGCGGTTGCTCAAGGTGCTGGCGATTTGATCGTGTCGCCGACGCGGGTAGTTTTCGAAGGGCGGACCCGAGCCGCCCAACTGGCACTGTCCAATCGCGGGTCGGAAACGGCCACGTATCGCATCTCCATCGTCAACATGAAGATGAGCGAAACCGGCCAAGTAACCGAGATTTCTCGCCCGGAACCGGGCCAAAAATTCGCGGAGTCTCTGTTTAGATACTCACCACGGCAAATCACATTGGAGCCTGGCGCGTCGCAAGCAATTCGTATTCTCTTGCGGAAACCTGCGGATTTGGCCGCCGGTGAGTACCGCTCGCACATTATGATGCGGGCCGTGCCCAATATTCCCTCTCAGAGCGTTGAGTCCGCGCAGCCGGGTGCGGCAACCGTCCAATTGATTCCGGTCTTCGGGATCGCCATCCCCGTCATCGTACGCCACGGCGAACTCGATTACGGTGTCGACATTAGCAATGTGGCCTATGTGCCTGGATCCTCCGAAGAGCCGCAAAGTAAAATACGGTTCGATCTCAATCGCACCGGCGAGCGGTCCTCTTTTGGCGATGTCGTCGTTTCCGTCAAAGAGGGCGATGAATCGGTTGTGCTGGCTCAGGCCCTCCGCTTGGCCGTCTATACGCCCAATACGAGCCGAACCGTCGAATTGAACCTTCGGGTGCCGGATGGCTTCAACATCTCTGGAAAGACAGTGACGGTCGATTACAACGCAATCGCCGATGAGGGGGGTCAAAACCTCGCCTCAGGCTCTGCCGTTCTTCCCTAAAGACGAGCTCTCGTCAGAAGTAGTCCACGTTCACCGTAAACGCATTGTCGTCGTTGTAATTCCCTCTCCGCTGGCCTGGGCCAACGCGCAGTGTCGCGCCGATGTTTATCGTTCGGATGCCATTCCGGTTGAGCTTCACGGGGTTCGTGCGATCCATCGTGAAGCTGTCGACGGTCATGACATTGCCGGACGTACCGCGCCGGATGGTAATTGAGGTCGGCAACGTTACGATCACCTCTGCCCGGGGTTCCCCCGTGATACGGATGCGAGCGCGTCGCACGGTTCCACCGAAATTGATCAGTGGACCGGTAACCGTGACGCTGTCGGTGGTCGGACTCAACACGACCGTACCTGGACTTGCCATATCCGGGACGAATTTACCGAATTTGATGTCACGCCGTTTTTCAAGGACAAGCGGAGCCTGAGCTGACGCAAAGGCTGGAATCAAGGTCAAGGACCCACCCAAGATGCAGACACAAAGTGCACGCATGAATGATCTGCGCATATCGATCAATCCATAAGGGACGTTTCAAATAAGATGCGGAGACTTAAACAAAATTTGATGAAACGAACCTGACGGATCAGAATCCTTCGGCGATATCGTTCAAACCCTCGAAATCGAGGATTTCGATCCGCTTGTCCTTGTCCATGCCGATATGCCCGTCTTTCCGAAGACGGGAAAACGTTCGGCTAACCGTTTCGGTCGTAAGGCCAAGAAAGTCGCCAATGTCGTCGCGGCTCATGGGCACATCGATGGGATTTGTCGATTGTCCGCGCTCGCCCGCCCGCCGGGAGAGGGTTAGCAAGAACGTTGCAAGACGTTCTTGAGCGGTCTTTCTGCCAAGTAAGACGATCTGCCCTTGCACCTCCGCCAGCGCCTCGGAGGCCAGTTCGTGTAGCCGTCGATCGAGATTGGGAATTGTTTCTGCGAGACGCCGCAATTCCGAGCGTTCCATACGACATAGTGTCGAAGAGGTGACTGCCTCGACGCTACTTGGATACGTCTCGCTTCGCGTGAGGCCCAGAAAGTCACCCGGAAACAAGAAGCCGGTAATCTGCCGCCGACCGTCCGGCAAGAGTTTGAAACACTTAAGGCATCCTGAGTTAACGGAGAAAACAAAGCGTTCTGGTTCACCCTCATCGACAACGGGCATGCCTGGTGCCAACGTCGTTGTCACCATCGACTCGGTGAATACGGTCAGTTCCTCCGGTGAAAGCGCACCACAGACAGAGATGTCTCGTGCTTGGCAGGCTGCGCATGGCGATGGGCTTGAGCCATGTCGCGGCTTCGCCGGTTCTAGTACGGAGTTCCCCTCAGAGTCTTTCTTCATGGGTTCGGCCACCCCAGTTTTGTCGCTTCATAATACCGCAGACAGTCGGCACCGCAAGTCGTCTCGCGTGGTGCTGATGACGAATGTCTACTGAACGACTTTTCGGAGGGCTCAGTGCGACAGGAGGAGAGGCACTTTAGATGTTTCGAGAATGGCTCGAGTTACCCCACCAAAAACATATTCGGTAATGGCGCTTTGCCCGTAGGCGCCCATGATGAGGATCGCGTTTCCATTGTCTCTGGCGCATTGGACAAGAACATCCGACACCTTCTGGTTTTGGGGCGGAAGCATTGCACTGCTTGCTTTGATGCCATGGTTGGCGAGATATCTGACCACGTCGTTTGGGTCGACTTCGTTTCGCCGCTTCTTGCTCACGTGAACAACCTCAACCTCCGACGCAAGCTTGATAACTGGCAGTGCGTTTCGAACAGCAACAGCCGATTCCCGGGAACCATCCCAAGCGATGGTCACACGGCTGGCAGGAGCTGGCAGGTCGATGTCGGGGATTACCAGCACGGGCCGGCCCGTATCAAGAAGTGCGGATTCGAGAGCGGCACTATCAACGCCACCGCCGTCTACGCCCGGCACCGCCATAACGATCATGTCGCTGAGGCGGCCTCGTCGGGCAATCTCTCTGTTTTCATGGGCGGCGACTTTGATCGGTGCCGCAGAGAAACCACCGCATCTCTCGTCGCCGACAGAATGCGTTGGCAGGTCTCGAGACGTCACCAGTTTATCAATCACAAAATCAAAATTCTGTTCTCGTTCGGCGACCCGATTTTCCATGCCGGAGATCATCTCAGCCACAACTTGCGTCGCGCCGAGCTCCGCGGCCGGGTACATGACGTAGCTCGGAGGTGCGGCGATGTGCATGAGCACCGTCTCCGCATCTAACTGGCTACCGATGTCGATCGCGGTCCGAACGACACGTTCGCTGAGAGGGCCGCCGTCTACGATGGTCAGGAGCGTCGATATACTCATTTGAGCTTTCCAATTGCTTTCGTGAGCGGTTCGGAAACTGCCAATATGAGTAGATTGTGCGCGCCGCGCGGCCGCGGAGCATTGACCTACATCAACGGTGCGGGATCAAAATTGGAACCGAAACCCGGCGCGGAATTCGTGTGCGATCAGGTCGTCGTATTCCGTCGCTTTAGCGGCTGAACCGTCCGAGAATGTGCCATCGTGCTCGAATTGACCAAGGTTGATGAGCCTGTAGCCTACGTCCATGGCCAATGAGTCAGTTAGTTGCGCAGATACGCCTGCCATGCCGGCATAAGCCAAATCGACCGCATATGCATCCCGCTCGGTCGCGGCGCCCACCGTTGTTAAATCCGATGCCCCTAAGTACGACAACCCCAACCCGGCCCCGATGTAAGGCGTGATGGTATCGCGTCCAATCAGGTCATGCAGTTGCGTAAAGTCGTAGTAGAGATTGACCATTGCGCCATAGCTGTCGACCTCGCCACTCACTGCTTGCCCAATGCCATCTGTGCCGGAAATGTCCATTGCGTTCCGATATGTCACGGTGACGTCCCCGCGGATGTTCGTGTCCAAGGGCATGCCGATACCCAGGCTCACTAAGAAGCTGTCGTCGATCGAAGACGATTGATGCGTCCCATTTCGTCCTGCGCCATCCGGGTCATTGGTCGCCAACCCACCACCATCTATTCGCAGATAATAATCGCGCGTCGAGACTGCCATCTCGGGCTCTGCCTTGACCGGCTCAGCCGTGGTTTGAATTGTTGGCGTGCTTGGTTGCGTACTGCCGTTATTTTCGTCGGCTTGGGCTTTGGGTAAGGGAGCCTTTTCCGATGGGTTTGGGCTTGCCGTCGCTTCCGGTTGTGGTGGTGTTTTCAGCGGATCCCGCGCGTCTGCGCTTGGCGCAGCGGGAACCATGGGGAGTCCACTTTTTCGGAGTTCATCATCGGTCGCGGCGTCCGTTTCATCGGCGCCGGCGATTTCAACAATGAAATTGAACGCCTGACGCTGCGGCTCTGAAGCCAGCACCACTGATGGATCGTTTGCCATTGCCATTGCCATTGCCATGACGCCGGCGACGAGCATCGTCGAATTACGCATAATTGCCCAGTCCTTGCTCTCACATGTCTCAACGCGAGCCCCCAGGACGTCAGAATGGCAGCGAGGTGTAAAAACGTGGTTAACGGGTTCGAATCGGGTTTATTATTCCCGTATGGATTCAGCACGTTACGTGGAATAAGCGGGCAAGGTATCGTTAATCGGACTAGCCGCCGAACGAGTCTGGCATGGCCTGCTGGAAGGCGTCTCTCGCCTGAATAGCTTTTGGGTAACCCTGGTCGGCGGAGCGAGATATCCAACTGAAGGCAGTCTTTAAGTCTTGTTCGACGCCTTTCCCTTCATAATACAGGAAACCCAGACTGTACTGAGCCTCGGCGTGGCCATTGCTGGCTGCCTGAAGGAACCACTTTGCCGCGTTGCTGAAGTCTTGGCCGCCGGTTTGACCGATATAATTCATGATGCCGAGATTGTATTGCGCATCAACATGGCCAGCCTCGGCCGCTTTCAAAAAGAACTGCGCTGCTTCGCCAAAGTTTCTCTCGACACCTTCACCGCTGTAGTAACGAAGGCCGGATTGATAATCAGCTTCGCCGGGTTGTTGCTCCTCCGGGTTCGGAGGAGGTGGAGGCATTGCGACAATCTCGTCAGTGCCTTCGATGGGTGCATTTTCTGGTTCGGTGTTTTCGATCCCCCCTTGATCAGTGATCGACGCTTGGTTGTCGCTGGGCTGGGTCTCTACGACAGGTGCAACCGGTGCAGGTGCGGGTGGTGGAGCCGGATCCGGGTCGACTGTTGGCAGCGCCTCGGGCGCACGTCCCGGTTCTTGGTTTGCCGCCGTCGATGACAACGCTATCTCGGACGAGGGTGACATACTCGTTTCAGACACGTCAGATGATTCGGAAGGAGATGGACTCGGCACCTCGTCCGAGGAGACGGCTTCGGTATCATTCATGGTCGACGTCATGATTGATCGAGGCGCGTCGGTCGGTCCGGCTGGCGCATTGCCCATGGTATCTGTCGTCGGCGCGGTCGGGCCGCTAGCCACCGGCTGCGAGGAAGAGTCTTGCGAGCCCAGTGATTGTGACATGGGTGCGGGCTGAACGTCGGTTACCTCCGCGCTCTGCCTATCCGGTGGAGGCGGAATGGGCATAGAAACGCGCGTCGTTGGATGGGTGTCTGATGACGGGGGTCCGGCCCCCATCACGGAGTTTGCCCAGCCATGTGCAGTGTCAAAGAAACCACCGACTGAAGCGACAACGTTACTCTTTGCATTCACCAACGGTGGCGCGGCAGGGCCCGCGATCGATTCAATTGTCCGGTCATCGACAACGAACGCGAGGACAAGCAACACAAGAACGCCACCAAGGCTTGATATCACAAGATATCGCGCAATCTTTCCAATCACGTACCGCCATTCCCCTCAGTCGCGAATCTGATGAATCGTAACACTTCTCTCGGCGGATGCCATCACTGCATCAGAGTTCACCAGCCGTTCCCCTTGAGTCCTGTGTCCACATGCTGTAGCCAGTCGTCTCATCGACGTCTCAGCGCGCATGAACGGGAGTAAATCATGACGGATCAAGTAACGGCTTCTCATATCCTGATTTCAACGGATGGCCGTGACAAAGACGCGGCCAAGTCGGAAATCGAAGCTTTGCATAAGGAAATCTCCGAAGGAGCCGATTTTGCGGATGTGGCGCGCGACAAATCGGATTGCCCCTCCGGTAGCCGGGGCGGCGATTTGGGGCCGTTTGGTCGTGGAATGATGGTTCCCGAATTCGAAAAGGCGGCGTTTGAACTTGAGCCGGGTGCGCTGAGCGATGTCGTCGAGACCGATTTCGGCTATCACTTGATCCTGCGGACGGCATAATCGCGCTTAAGAAACAATAGGTTCGTCGGGTATGAACCCTTCGTCGTAGTCGTCGATATCGACGACCCAGATATCTGGGTCTGTGGCCGTCCGTTTTTGGATGTAAACGTCGGCGTCTTGGTGATCTACCGGACCTGAACCCGCGACGACTAACCAGCATCTGTTCCCGGCGGCGTCCCGACTTTGCGAGAGGACAAGGTATTTCCCATGCTTTCTGTCCAGGCGGAGGAGGACGCTTCCGGCGTCTGCGTCCCCCTTTTTCACCACGACGATTTGCCTCATTTCAAGGTCGCATCGCCGAACGAGGGCTGACACCCACAGTTTCGTCTTAAGCATTGGCAACCTCTTCCGCCATACCGTGTGAGGACAACGTCCGTATCTCAGCGATACCCATGTTCCGCGCGAGGAATAAAAATGTCGATCGTGTGATGACTGTCACTGTCTGATCGCGTGATTTGCGTATGATGAGGTCAAGTTCACTTTACCTCTCCTTCACCGGGCCGACGGGCCCGGTTTTTTATTGAACGATCACACCGTTTTTGATGACTGTCCGGTTCGGTGGTCGTGAGACGACAGCCTCGGCAATGCAACTGCTGTCCAAGATCACGCCATCCGCCACGCATCCGATATCCAGACCGTAATCGTCAATCTTAAGGACAGCGGCGCCACCAGCGGTGCACATTTCGAAGGCGTGTTCGATATCTTCGTCACGACGGAAATTCGATCGATACCCAAGAAGCATCGCGCGCTCGAGCATGTCAGCGTTGCCGTAAGGTGACCAGACGTCACGGACGCCATCCGAGCCACTGCATGCTTGGACGCCAAACCGAAGTAGGTCTTCGATCGGAGGGAACGCCTTGTAGCCGGGCGCGTGTGTCATAATAGATACATCGAGGGAAACTATTCGGGAGAGCAATTCCTCCCGGCGTGCCTGGTTGACCATTCCAATGCAAAAAGCATGGCTTAGTGTGACCCGGCCCTCGAAACCCCACGCTGCTACGGCGTCCAGGATCATTGCCAGGGTATCCGCACCTTCTTCACCTTCCTCGTGATGATGGATATCGATTCCAGCACCTGTCCGGTCGGCGATATCGAACACCGTCTTGATATGCTCCTTCGCATTGCCGTCGATAACCTGAGGATCTATGCCGCCTATTAAGTCGGCGCCCTTGTGTATGGCGTTTTCCAATAACTGCGCAGTACCGGGTTGTGAAACCAGACCGGATTGCGGAAAAGCGACGATCTGGACGTTGACCAAGTCCGCGCAGGTGTCGCGGGCTCTCAATACAGCGTGAATGTTGTCGAGCCCTATTTCCGGGTCGACGTCGACATGTGTCCGTATATGCGTCGTGCCGTTTTGGCTCGCTTGGCGGATCAAAGCCACCGCTTGCGCATGAGTATCGGCACCGAGAGATTTTCGGACTTGCCGCTCATTCGCGATTTTCTCCGCTAAAGAGGCTCCCGCTGAGTGGGGTCGCCAAGGCAACCCCCACAGGGTCTTGTCGAGATGCATATGCGCATCGACCAATCCTGGCAGGAGTGTCTGACCCGTGGCATCGATAGATGGCCCGTCTTCGGGTGGCTCTAAAGCGTAGCGACCATTCTTGACGTAGATCGTGCAGGGAGCGTTTCCGAGAGGCCGCACGTTGCGAATGGTTAAGTTTCCCGCCATGGGTGTTGTTCCCTAGAAAATCCCTTGATCTGCATGATAGGCTCGACAAAACCCGTCGCAAAGGAATGATCATGGCCGGACTTTTTGGCCGTTTATCAAATCACACGCAGCAAGTCGTTGCCCGTCATCGAAGCTCAAAGTTCCTGGAGGGAGCGATGGCAGCAGCGGCACTCGTTGCTCTTGCCGATGGCGACGCTTCGCTTGAAGAGGGTGCCGAGGTAGGACGGCTGATGCATGTCTTCGACTTGTTGCGTCATCATGATCAACAACGTGGCGTGGAGTATTATCTCAAGTGCATCGACCGCATTCGCCGCGAAGCCGATGGATCGAACTGGGCGCGCGGGATCGTGCTGAAGGCAGCGGACGGGGACCGAGAAGCGGCGGCGCTCCTCATCGTCATCTGTCAATCGATCAGCGAAGCAGACGGCGTCGTTCGCCAATCCGAGCTTGAAGAAATCCGAAGTTTGGCCCGTTTGCTATCCGTTGACCCGGATCGCGCGTCGAACGAGATTGCTCAAGCGTAAGCGCTCTAGAAGTTGATTTCCGAATGGTTCCACAGGGTAGGCTGCGAGATATGAGCGAACAGATCGATCTAACGAACCGTGGGTCATTCCAACATTTTTCATCGGTTACAATTCGATTCTCGGATCAGGACAGCATGGGACACGTGAACAACGTGGCTATTGCGACATATGTTGAAGCAGCCCGGACAATGATCATACAAGGCCTACTGGACCAGTTTTCGCACCCCGAGTTGGATTTCATACTCGCTCGCGTCACGATCGATTACTTGCAAGAATTGCACTATCCAGGGACGGTTGACGTCGGTGCGCGTCTGACGCGACTCGGAACGAAATCTCTTACGTCCGGTTATGGTGTTTTCTTAGGCGACCAGTGCATTGCCACGGCGATCAGCGTCAATGTGTTCTACGACATGAATACGCGGCGATCGGTGGCGCCTCCGGAAGATGTTCGCGACGCAATCGAGAAACAGGTCTCTTTGGTCTAAGCTCTGGACCGCCAAAAGCATGGTGACATCGCTCGAAAGCCTGAACCTTGAGGATGCAAAGAGCGAAGAGTTGCGGGCCGCATTCCATTGCGTCGCGGACTCCAGTGCGCCCGACGGTGGGCCGAGGTATGGCCGTGATGTCTGCCGATACCTGCAGCGCATTATCGTGTGCCGATCTTACGCGAAGGCAACGCTCGAGTTGTCGTACTTCTTGGCCGCATTGGCGCAACTCAACGTCTCTTATCTGGATATGATTTGGGGGGTAGAGCGGGCTTCTGCTTCCGCTTTTCGCGCGGCTATTTCGAAGGCGGTGCCGGATACATCAAAGTCGCCACAAGTCTACCGGCAGGGAATACGTTTCCACGCAGAGACCGGCGTTTTCGACATCTCCTACAGCCGTATGCCGGTGTTGGCGGCCTTTATCGATTTTCTCGCCTCCGCCATTGGTTTTGCCGACGTAGATGCTTTTGCCGAGAGGGCGGCTTCTGTCGCCGGCTCCGAGGAGCAGGTTGTGGCAATCGCGAAAGATGTACAGAAATCCCTCTATCGCTACCTTCGTGAACACTTGCCTCCGGCGCAAAAACAGCGGCGAGAACGGCATTTTCTCTCGTACGTCTCTGAAGGCGCCGGGCAAGATGCCGATGTGGCGTCGATTGATGACGAGGCGGTCTTTGACTATTGGCGGGCTTTCGCTTCGGACCCTAGCAAAGATACACGCACCTTTAGATCCGTATACCAAACGGCAAGACAACTAATCACTGCGTTGACGGCGGCATCCGAACGCATCGCTGGTGAGCGAGCTGCGACAATCGGCCTGGATTTTGAGGCTGGCGAGGTGGACCCTGAAGATGTCGAGTACATTTTGGCGACTGTCGATGAGGAAGAGGAACGGATCAACCGGATCAGAGAATTGAGTGGAGACCGCGTTAAGTTCATGTCAAATGTGGAGGCGCAATCTCTATTTGAAATTCCGGATAATGAGCGAGTGATTGCGCAACTCCCAAAATCGGTTCTTCGCAATGCGGAGTATGGAAGCCTTCAGCTCAGGTTCGGCGCGCGGGTTAGGGCTGGTGAGTCCGATTTGCGGTCACTTCTTCCCAGCCCAACGGAGCCTGTCTATCGCGAGAAGCTTGCAGCATATGAAAAACACGTAGAGCGGCTCCGAAAACTATGCATCGCCTCGGTCTACGTCCTTCACAAGCATCGTGACGCAAAGGCCATAACAACCGCGCTTCACCTTGCGCCGGATCTCGATTGGGGGGCGCTGGCGCGGGATGAGGCGCAAGACCGTTCGGAGAACGTTGTGTCTATAGTTGAGCTTACGGCAAGTGCGGAATTCTTCTTGGCGCATCCGGATGACCGCGCAAGTGAACTGGGTTCATTCTTGGCGGACGCGCGAAAAATCTATCGGCGCACGAACCGGCAGGGATTTAAGGACCCGGGTGACCGGGAAGCCGTTACCGCCATCGCCGACGTGATCGCAGATGTGCTATCGCTTCAAGACCACGTTCGTATGAGCCTGGAAAAGCACTTGCGGCCACTGGACTGGCCGGCGATCGAAGTTAAGGACGCCGCCGGTTTCGGCGAAGTGTTCGAGCGTCTTTACCTTTCTTCCGAAGACGGTGAAGGTTCTCGGAATGGCTGAGAATGAAAAAGCAACGGAGCTAGCGCTTCGGGCGATAGACCTTCATCGACAGCTTGTCCGTCTGCGGGAGCAGGGACCTCAGCGCACTCGCATCCCGATGTCATTGTTGTATTCATTTTTTAATGACGCTCAAACAGCGTTGCCGGATGACTTCGATGCCCAATTGCGTGCGGACCCGAGGGCCCGACGTGACTTGGATGCGCTCTCACGGAAACAAGCGCGAGCGGAAATCGGTGCCGCAATTGCTGCAAGTACACCTATCGATCGACGAATGTCGGACGCCGTCATATTGGAAGTGCGCTCGTCAACTGCCGTTCCCGGTGAGGTCGCTGTAACGGTTGAGTTCCGGGCGCCGAAAGAGAGTCCTGCACGTTTATTGGTTGTCGTTGATGCGGAGGACAATTGGCATCGACTGGCCTTGCAACCTTATGAAGGCTCGGTCTCGCAAGGTCTCTCCGATGAGACGGCGCCAATTGTTCGTGCGCTACGTGATCCGAAATCGCGCATTCGGGTTCGATAGTTCGATGGGCATCTTCATTCTGACAACTCATGGGCCTGTACGTATTCAACGTGTGATGCCGGAGGAGCAGGGTATTCGCTCGGCGGTGTGCGTTGACGGACGGGCCCAGGCTCTGCCGATAAGTGCGGATTACGATGCATTCGTGCGTCGGCCGACCGGGGTCATAGAGCGATTGGTGGGGCACGGGTCGTTTCGGCTTGACGTTGCGGGCGCCATTGATGCCGGTGTGTCTTGGCAACTCCCGGTTCTCCTCGCCCATTTGGCAACAGACCTTGAGACCGATGTTCATGTTTTCGCAACCGGTGAGGTCGATCAAGATCTGGGCATCAGAAGCGTTAATGATATCTCGGCGAAGATCGAAGCGCTTGACGCCTTTGTCGCGCGAGAGAGTATCCCACGAGACAAGTCGATCATTTTGCTGCCGCCAGAAAGTGGGGAAGGAGCGGCAACGGGCATCGGTATTCGGGCTTATATGCCGAGAACGATCCGCGAGGCGGCGGAAATTGCTGGATTACCTGCCCCGAGTACGTCAAACGCAATGCAACCGACCCACAGCGTGCCCAAAAAACGCCAACGGACGTGGATGTACGGTTATCTGGCGGTGGGCGTGGCAACTCTGTTTGTTCTCGGAGCATGGGCGAAGGACATTATCGAATGGCATCGTATCGCTGTTTCGGGGCAACTTCTGATGCTGGAACAGAAGATGAATACTGCGGAGCGCAGTGTTCTTCGATGGCCGCAGTCCAAACTCTACCGTGTTTGGCTACAGAGCCGCCGCCTCGAAGCAAAAGATATCGAGATCGAACTCTCGAATGCGGATGCTGTCGCGTCTTGCGTGGGTGGAGCGACCATCGCAGCGGCACCTGAGCACACGACGCCGATCTGCAGTCTCGTATGGCGCGCCGTGATCGCCTACCCGGCTTACAACGTTTCCGGTCGCGCAAGCTTATGGCGGGGAGGCCTGGGGAGTGACAGGCCGGCAACGGTCCGACGAGGGAGCGGGAACTATAACGAGCGGCAATGGGTCGTTCCGGTTGAAGCTGACGGCGCCGGCGCTCATGCTGCACGGCTTGTGGTGGTCGCCGGGCGTTACGAACCCCGAGGAGCGCAGCCATGGTATTCTGCGCTAAATTCTCTGCCCGCAGACTCGGTCGGATTTCGGGCGGCGGTCGACCGTCTGGCGCGTCTTGGTTATCTCGTCATCCATCGCGATTGGCACTCGCCATGATCCGACGCCGAGCGGTATTCGTAAGCCTGCCATGGACCATGACCACACCGAAGGTACGCTCCGATTAGTTCTGGGTGACCAGTTATCCTTGAACCTCTCGTCTCTTCGCGACATCGACAAGGAGACGGATACAGTTTTGATGGCCGAGGTCATCGACGAGTGCACGTACGTTCGACACCATCCCAAAAAGATCGCACTTATTCTCAGCGGTATGAGGCATTTTGCCGAGGAATTGCGGTCCGCCGGCATACGGGTTTTGTATCGCCGTTTGGACGACGCCGAGGCTCCTGAGTCGCTCATTGGCGTGCTCGACGAGGTTGTGAATTCGCTCAATCTTCGGCGCGTGGCCATAACGGAACCCGGCGAATGGCGGCTGTTGGACGCGCTCCGGACCTGGCGAGAGGACAGCGCCACGCCTGTCGACTTTCTTGCCGACGACAGGTTCGTCGTAAGCCTTGTATGGTTTCGGAGCTGGGCGGAGGGTCGAAAACAATTGCGGATGGAGGATTTCTATCGCGAGGTGCGGCGACAAACTGGCCTTTTGATGGAGGAAGGTTTGCCAGTCGGCGGGCAATGGAACTTTGACAAGGAGAACCGAAAGTCGATCAAGGGCGATGTCGACATTCCGGGCCGCGCAGTGGCGCCTGCCGACGATATCACGCAAGAGGTCTTAACCCTCGTCGAAGGTCGTTTTGGCGACCATTTCGGGGCGCTGCATCCTTTCCAATTCGCCGTGACGCGGCGCGCTGCTGAGAAGGCGCTGAATGATTTCATCACGCATCACCTGCCGTCGTTCGGTGATTATCAGGATGCGATGCTCAAAGATGAGCCCTTCATGTTTCACTCGGTCATTTCAATGTACATCAACATGGGATTGCTCGATCCTCTAGAAGCCTGTCGCAAGGCTGAGGAAGCGTTCTATACCAATCATGCGCCGATCAATGCTGTTGAAGGCTTCATCCGTCAAATCATCGGTTGGCGGGAGTACGTACGGGGCATCTATTGGTTACACATGCCCGAATATGCGGAGACGAACACCTTCAAGGCATCGCGGTCGCTGCCGTCGTTCTATTGGGGCGACCCAACAGACATGGTGTGTATTCGGGAATGCGTTGGCCAGACCCGCGAGCACGGCTATGCGCACCATATTCAGCGATTGATGGTGACAGGCAACTTCGCACTGTTGGCAGGATTAGAGCCCAAGCAGGTACAAGACTGGTACTTGGCTGTTTACATAGATGCATTCGAATGGGTCGAGTTACCAAATACACATGGGATGGCGCTTTTCGCCGACAATGGCGTCATGGCCACGAAACCGTATGCGGCTGGCGGGCGATACATTGACAAGATGTCGGACTACTGTGGGGCTTGCCGGTTTAATCCGAAGGACCCTGCGGGAGAGAATGCGTGTCCTTTCAGCTTTCTCTATTGGCATTTTCTAGAACGAAATCGCGGAGAGCTAAGTGAAAATCACCGACTGCGCACTGTCTACAGTTCGCTCGATCGTATGGACCCGGCTCGTGTTTCGGCAATTATGAAGAATGCAGAGGCTTTCTTAGATGAACTCGACACAAATCAATCCGCTTAGACCTTTCGAGGAGTTGCCCAAGTGCGCTTGGGTAACAGGCGCCGGCAAAGGCATCGGCCGCACACTCGTTCGTCGATTGCTCAAGGACGGATGGACGGTTTATGCGTCGGCCCGGACTGATTCAGACCTCTCGTCGCTTCGCGAAGAAGCCAAAGGACTGCCTGGCGAGGCAGTGCCTTTAGCGCTCGACGTCACGGATCGTGACGCCTGTCAGCGCGCGTTGGAGACCATTAATGATGGTGGAGAACCGCTAGGTCTCGTTGTTCTCAACGCTGGTACGCACACACCGACGCCGGCCTCGAACTTTGACCTCGAGACGGTCGACCGAATTATGACCGTCAATGTAACAGGTACGCTGAATTGCCTAGCGCCGGCGATGAGCGTTTTGCGCGAACAAGGATACGGCAAGATCGCAGTCGTGGCATCCGTTGCAGGCTACAAAGGGCTGCCAAAGGCGGCAGCCTACTGCGCATCGAAATCCGCGTTGATCGCCATGTGCGAGTCGCTGCGCCCGGAACTTTCGACAGAAGGGGTGGAAATCTGCGTCATTAACCCTGGGTTTGTGCGAACACCCTTGACGGACAAGAACGACTTTCCAATGCCGTTCTTGATGGAGCCCGATGCCGCTACCTCGGCGATAATCGCAGGGCTGCGTGGGCGCTCGTTTGAGATCGCGTTTCCGACGCGATTCGTCCTGATCCTGAAGTTCATCAGGCTCTTGCCGGATTGGCTCTATTTTAAGATCACCGAGCGGATGGTGAACGACGGCTAGCGGCGCGCCAATACGAACTGCCCAACATCAATAGCGCCCGTCTTGAATCCCGTTTGGCAGTAAGCGAGATAGTATTCCCACAAACGGCGAAAACGATCGTCGAACCCTATTTCCTCGATCTTCGGCCATGCTTCGATAAATCGGCGGTGCCATTCGGCGAGGGTCGTCGCATATGAATGGCCGAAGAAGAAGCTGTCACAAACGTCAAGGCCTTCGCGCCCGGCATGTTCTTGGAAGATGGTAGGAGACGGCAGCATCCCGCCCGGAAACACATACCGTTGAATGAAATCTGCGCTTTTTCGGTAGCTATCGAAACGCTTCTCATCAATCGTGATCACTTGCAAAGCCGCCCGGCCATCCTCCGGTAACAACCTGGAAACCGTTTGGAAGTAGGTCGGCCAATTGTTTTCGCCGACCGCTTCGAACATCTCGACGGATACGATCCGATCGTATTGACCATTGACCTCGCGGTAATCCTGGATGCGAATGTCCACCTGACCGTCTAGGCCCTCATTGAATATGCGCTCCTTGGCGAAGTCGTGCTGTTCTTGCGACAGGGTGATAGCATCGATATGGCAGCCGTACTTCTTCGCAAGGTACGCCGCAAGTCCACCCCATCCACAACCGATTTCGAGAACCTTTTGGCCTGGACGAAGGTCAAGGCACTGCGCCAGCCTGTCGTACTTACGATGCTGTGCTTGCTCCAGCGGGTCGTTCGCGCCTTCGTAGATCCCGGACGAATAGGTCATGGTCGGGTCGAGCCACTCGCGATAGAAATCGTTGCCTAGGTCGTAGTGCGCCTGAATGTTCCGTTTAGAGCCTCGTTTGGAATTTGGCCGCAGGAGATGTTTGGATCTGTCGATGAGGCGCATTAGCGCAGTGCCCTCGACCTTGGCTTCAAGCGTTTCGGTGTTTTCGACGGCGAGTTCGAGCAACGCGCTCAAGTCCTGCGTCGACCAATCACCGTCCATGTACCCTTCTGCGAAGCCGACATCGCCACCGACCAACATCTTGCTCACGGCGCGCCATCTGTGAACATTGAAATCGGCAGTAGGTCCCGATTCCGCGCCGCGGAAAGAATGAGTTTCGCCATTTGGGAGGGTAACATGCAATGTGCCGACGCGAACGCCGGTCCCGAGTTTCATAAGCCAGCCGGCAAGCCATGAGACAATTGGGTAATCCGGAGATTTCGATGATTGTCGGCCCTGCATAATACGCACGTTCATAATTAATCGGCTCCAACTTCTCTAGGTGCGGACGTAACGACAGAAACACTGCCCAGTCGTTGCTTCTCGTGGCGGAAAAAAGGAACCCGCTTTTGCCACAAGCGGAATGCTTCCCAATGAATGCCCAATATCACTTTTGCGGTCATCAGCGGATGGCGCAGCCACGATTGAAAAAGTGCGCGGTCATCTGCCGGTTTGCGGGCGCCGACGAAGCTTGCGTTGAGGAGTGGTCCTTCGGAGTCCGACTGTCGAATGCCGACAACGACCGAGTCACCCGGTGCGACCATATTGAATTCGTATGCGCATTCCATCGGTGTGAACGGCGAAACGTACATCGCTTTGTCGCACTGCTGTCGGTATCGATGACGGGTGGGCTGGCTAAGGGGTATCACGTACGTATGCCGTTCACCCATCGTATTGTTGACTTGATATAGAGTGGCGACGGTCTCGCCGTCGATATTCTTGCAGAAATATACGGTCAGCGGATTGAAGACGTAGCCGAATATCCTCGGATAACACAGTGCTTCGACGGTCAGTGAGGCCGCCTCTTCGATGCCTGCCTCAACCAGTCTTTCGGTAACCCAAACCCTTAAGCCTTGTTTGCGTCCGTCGCCATGATCTCGCTCGTGAAACGAGAGAAGCCCAAACTTGTTGACACGCAACAACCGCGTTGACTTTGAAATATCGGTTAACCGATCAAGATCGATCAGCAGTGAAAACACTTTGTAGCGCAAAAGGTGTTCTTTCGGCCGCAGGCGGCGGTGCACGACAACACCGTCGTAAATCGAGAGCGGAGCGTTCATCAGGCGGCGCGCTCCGCCTCAGCGACTACGTGTATGCGACTCGACTCATTTTCCACGTTCCACGGTCGGCGCACACCGCCGACCGCTTCCGCCGCAGCTAGACCGGATTGCAGTCCATCTTCATGGAACCCCGCTCCGAAGTAGCTTCCGCAATAGAAGGTGTTTCGATGCCCTTGAAGGCTCCACAACCTGCGTTGCGCACCATCTGTATGCTCGTCGAACAGGGGGTGTTGGTATTGAAACGTCTGAAAAATGTGCTCTTGTTTCGGCGGTTCAATCGGGTTCAAGGTGACCAACAGGTCTGTGGATGTTTTCAGGCTCTGAAGTAGGTTCATCCAGTAGGTAACACAGACGCTCGCGTCATCAGACGTTGGGGTCCCTTGTTTCGTCATGTAGTTCCAGCTCGACCACAGTCTTTTGCGCGTGGGCATAAGGGCCGGGTCGCTGTGCAGAACGGCTAAATTTTGCTGATACTTGAATGGGCCCAGGACTTGTCGTTCCAAATCATCGGCATCGCTCAACATGCTCAGAGTCTGGTCGGCGTGGGAAGCCATCACCACGTGATCGAAGGTATCTTCGTGTCCCTTTTGGTCGATGACGGTGACCCGGCCTTCATGACGTTTGATGCTTCGCACGCCGATGCCGATGCGCGTTTCGACACCTTCCGAAATACGATCAACATACACCTTGCTGCCGCCCACGACGGTTCGCCAAACTGGGCGTCCGACATATTTGAACAAGCCGTGATTAATAAAGAAACGGGTGAAGGCGGCAGCGGGATAATCGCGCATGCCATCGACTGTACCTGACCAGATTGCTGCCGCCATCGGCAACAGATGGTCCGATTGAAATCCGAGCGAATATCCGCCCTCATCCAACATGTTCCCTAGACTAATGTCATCGAGTTCGCCCGCAGCGAGTTGAGCAGGTGCGAGCGTGTAGAACCGATGCAGGTCACGCATCATCCGCCAGAAACGAGGGCGCACGATATTGCGCGGTTGTCCGACGAGGCCAGCCAAGCTACCGCCGGAATACTCGAACCCCCCATTTTCCGCAGAAACCGCGAACGACATCTCGGAGGCTAAAGTCTCGATCCCCAAGTGTGAAAAAAGGGCGATCAGATTGGGATAAGTCCATTCGTTGAAAACGATAAAGCCCGTATCAACAGGAATCGCTCCCTCGGGCGTATCGACATAGACCGTGTTTGAATGTCCACCCAACCGAGCTTCACGTTCATAGAGGGTGACCGAATGCGACCCGGACAGTAACCAAGCCGCCGACAAGCCGGAAATACCGGAACCGATGACGGCAATGCGTTTACATTCACCCGAATTCATGCGCGGAAACCTCACTTAATGTCTTTATAAAAAATCATTTTTAATATGTGAAACATACGAGTGATCATCGTTGATAGATCACTTTTTTCTACTTTCAAATGATCCATTGCCGAATAGGCACCGTAGACGTAAGCATGTTGAATGTCGTGGAGCCAGCGAGCACTTCAGGTTCACCCTCGTCCACGTTCGGTGCCGCCGAACGGGGTCGGCGGCGCGCAGCAGTCTCGAGCATCGCGATGAAAGAAGAAAGTCCGACAGCCGATACACCAGAGGGAGCATCGCGCCTCATGGAGGCGATCGCTGCTGAACAGGACAGAGACGCTTTCGCAACCTTGTTTGCGCATTTCGCGCCGCGCGTGAAAGCGTACATGTTGAAGCTGGGCACAGAAGGTTCACTTGCTGATGAACTTGCGCAAGAAACTCTGCTGACGGTGTGGCGAAAAGCGGGCCAGTTTGACCGCTCCAAGGCATCTCCTTCGACATGGATTTTTACGATTGCGCGAAATCTGAGGATCGACGCTTTTCGTAAGATCAATAGACCAGAGCTTGATCCGGAAGACCCGGCATTGGTGCCAGAGGCGGATGAAGCGGCAGACGATCGTATTAGCCGCCTTGAACGGGCGGGACTAGTAAGGGAGGCATTGAAGGACTTGAACCCGGAGCAGGCGGAGGTCGTCCGTTTGTCTTTTTTTGAGGATAAGTCCCACAGTGTAATCGCAGAGGAATTGGACATTCCTCTTGGAACGGTCAAATCGAGGCTAAGGCTGGCTTTTGGCCGTATCCGCAATGCCATTGGAGAAGAATTGGAATGACACAGCATCACGTGAGCGATGAGTTTTTGCTAGCGTATGCAGCCGGGGACCTGGACGAGGCGACATCTTTGTTCGTGGCGACCCATTTGGCTCTTTGTCCGACCTGCCGGAATGCTGTTGCGGCAGCTGAGGAAGTGGGCGGCGCATTGATCGAAGATTTGGCGCCAACGCAGATGTCGGACGGTGCGCTGGATAGCGTACTGGCGCGTTTGGCGCGACCCGCACAGGTGCTGAAAAAGACACCGCGCGAATACGCCGGCACCCCGATTATACCTGAGCCGCTTCGCAGCCGGATCGGTGGCGATGCCGAGACTGTTTCATGGCGGATGATCGGCCCGGGGGTGCGTCAGCATCGATTTGAAGGCCTTGAGGGTCAGTCGTCTTTGCGCCTGTTAAAGATTGCCGGTGGAACCGCAGTGCCGGAACACGGCCACAATGGCGATGAAATGACGTTGGTACTGTCGGGTAGCTTCAAAGACGGTGATTTACGCTTTGCCCGCGGAGATGTCGAATGTGCGGACCCTGATTTGGTGCACAAGCCGATTGCCGAAGAAGGTGAGGACTGTATTTGTCTCGCCGTTACGTCGGCGCCGCTGAAGTTTTTCGACGTATTCGGTCGCTTGGCACAGCCCTTCGCGCGGATTTAGACGACCTCATCGACGGTCCATCCAGTCCTTGATCCGGTACCAGCCCATGACGGGCGTCATAAACCATGGCGTCCCATCGTAAAGTGGTATCCTAGCGAACGGCATGTCAGAGAACGGTGTCGTCGCGTCGTCGCGTTGTAAGACCATGCTGGCGGCGCGCTCACCGAACCATCGAGCCCAGACGACGCCCGACCCGCAAAACCCTGTGGCGTAGATCACGCCATCTTGGACAGCTAACTTGGGGAGCATGTCTCTTGGAAATGCAACGTATCCGAACCAGTGGTGTGTAATGTCAATCCCAGCGAGTTCGGGAAAAACGTCTGTGAGATGCCGAAATAGACGTGCGCGAGCTGCCGTCGAATCCCGATCATAACGCCGCCCTCCGAACAGTATTCGATTTCCGGACGGCGAAGGGCGGTAGTAGTGACCCAAGGCTCTTGCCTCTCCACACATGCGTGCTTTTGGCATCAATATGTTCATCATGCCATCGGGCAATGGCGCAGTGGCGATGATCTCGGAAATCACAGGGACAAGGCGTCGCCGCAGCCAAGGCAGGCCTTTGCTCGTATAACCGTTCGTCGCAACAATGACGTGATCCGCACGCACGCTGCGCCCATCAACAGACACGTCAAATCCGCTGGGTGCTCGCGATATGCCGTTGACAGAGACACCGTCGAACACGGTGGCACCGGCGCCCATCGCCAGTCGCAGCATCTCGCGATGCAGTTTGCCGGGATGTAGACCGCCAATATCCGGACGGACAATGCCCCCATGATAAAGATCGCTTCCGGTTTCCGCAGATTGCTCGTTAGGCGAGATGACCACGGACTCGATCCCGAGGTCCCGCCGCATCAAGTCTGCTTCGCGTTCCATCTCAACAAGTCCTTGCGCGCTGAACGCGCCCGTGAACCGGCCGGTGTGCTGAAGGTCGCAGTCGATTTCTTCAGCCTCAATAAACCTTAGTAGATCGATCCTTGCTTTAATGCCGGCTTTATAGACGGCAGCGGCGTTTTCACGCCCAAGGCGGCTGGTCAGTTCGCTATATCGCCAACGAATGTTGCCGCTGGCGATTCCGCCATTGCGTGTCGATGCCCCATCACCAGCACGAACCCGGTCGAAAACAGCGACCTGTCTTCCTGCACGCGCAAGAGGAATAGCCGCGCCGAGGCCGGCAAACCCGGCGCCAACGATCAAAACGTCAACGCTCTCAGGCGCCGAGCCGCATTCGGTCGTCCGAGGTTCCGCGTCGTCCCACCAGAACGGTCTGCCATACTTGGTCATGACTCTATTGGCCGCTCCGACGATCTAAACGGACTATGTGGCCTAGTGGGCATGTCATATCTCAACCAGTTCCCAAGCATCGAAGGCTTCCCTATTTGCCCGTGGCTTAAACGCGCTTAACTCGGCCGCACCCGTGGGTGAGACGGCGCAGATAACCCACAGGAACTCGGTTTCATATGTCATCGCTAAGTCCGCTGCGGACGGTTCCGCTGACCCGTTTGGGTGAGAATGATAGTGACCAATGATTTCACGTTCATCATCGGCGCGGTCGTATTGACGCATTAAGTCAAATCGCAGCTTTGGATCGATTTCGAAAGTTCTGTGCGGATCACCGTTGGTTACGTTCATACTTGCATGCGCCGTCTCGCAGGTCGCAGCGGCGCCCTCGCGTTGACCAATCAACAGTCCGCAGCATTCTCGTGGGAATGCTTCGACGGCATGGTCCGTGATGTGCTGAATTACGTCGCGTGGCATCAGCAGGTCACTCATGGACGAAGACGTCCCAAGATTGCGCCGGTCTGAAGATCGATGATGATAACTTCTGAGCAGTTTCGGTCAGGGCCGATCGTGATCAGGGCGCGCGCGCCGTCAGCCGTAACGGAATCGATTTGGCAGGATGGAGCAAGGTCAAGCGATACGTCTCCGAAAGCGACGTTTTGCTCCGCAGCCAGTCCTTCGCTCGAAGGGCCAAACAACCGCCAGTCCGGCTCAACGGTCCGTTTGTAAAGACCGTACCCCAAGAGAAAGATCGCGAATACAATTAGGACGCCCATACCGATAACTAAGGCCTTTAACGCTTGCATACTATCTTGTCCCTTTTTGGCGTCATATTCTGTGTCGCGGCTGGTTTTCGCCCGCTCGGCAGGTATTGTTGTGGACATTGGCGGGCGAGGAAAGGGGCTTAGACGATTGTCAGCGGGCAAGTCAATTCAGTGCGAAGTCACAGCCTCCGACGATGGGAGCCGACTGGACCGATGGCTTGCCGAACAAATCGACGAGTTGTCGCGTAATCGCATTCAAGCCCTCATCACGGATGGACATGTAAGCCTAAATCCAGGGCAGGAGTGTCACGACCCATCGAAGCGCATTCGCGATGGAGACGTCTACCTAGTCGTAATTCCGCCGCTGAAACCCGCAATACCAGAGCCACAGTCCATTCCCCTCGACGTGCTTTTTGAAGACGAGCACTTAATCGTTATCGACAAACCGGCGGGGCTGGTTGTGCATCCGGCGCCAGGACATCACGACGGCACGCTTGTAAATGCGCTTCTTCACCACTGTGCAGGGACATTGTCAGGAATAGGCGGCGTGACGCGACCGGGAATTGTCCACCGTCTCGACAAGGACACGTCAGGGATCATGGTGTGCGCCAAGAGCGACGGCGCTCATCAAGGTCTCGTCGAACAATTCCGAGATCACTCTATCGATCGTGCTTATTTTGCTATCGTTTATGGGGCCCCGGAGCCGAAGAAAGGGGTGATCGAGGAGCGGATCGGCCGCGATCGGCACAATCGAAAGAAAATGGCGGTGGTGAAAACAGGTGGGAAAGAAGCAAAGACGGCGTATCGCACGTTGCGAGAAATTGGTTCCCTCGCGTCACTTATCGATTGCCATTTGTTCACAGGACGGACCCATCAAATCAGGGTACATATGTCGTCAATCGGACATGCGTTGGTAGGTGACCCGGTTTACCGTCCAAAGCGGAATCCCATACTGAATAAGGGGTCCGATACCCGCAACGCGATCGCGATGGTTAATAACCAAGCATTGCAAGCATATAATTTGGGGTTTATTCACCCCATATTCGGGAAAAAGATGACATTTGAGCGACCATTATCATTACAAATGAGTAACTTAATAAAAAAATTAGATGAGATATAAAGATTCAACTATACCCGATCAGAGAGCTTGGTTATAATCGGGTAATTCATGTGGGGGTCCACAAAATTAATATTCAGAGCGGCAATTAATCCGCCAAGGCAATTCATATTGAGATAATTAGAGGCAGGGATCATGGGGCAGTTAGCAAACGATTTTAATCCGACGCCAGAAGAAAATCTCTCTCGGTATTTACAGGTCATTCGCCGCTACCCAATGCTGACGCAAGAGGAGGAGTTGGATCTCGCTCGGCGTTGGCAGGAACGCGAAGACCATGATGCCGCGCATCAGTTGGTCAATAGTCACCTTCGATTAGTTGCAAAGATCGCAATGGGTTATCGCGGATATGGCTTGCCGGTCGGCGAACTTATTTCCGAAGGCAATGTCGGCATGATGCAGGCCGTGAAACGTTTTGATCCGGAACGTGGGTTCCGTCTCGCGACCTATGCGATGTGGTGGATTCGTGCTGCAATCCAAGAATACATCTTGCATTCGTGGTCACTGGTCAAAATGGGTACAACCGCTGCACAGAAAAAGCTGTTCTTCAACCTTCGTCGTATCAAAGGCGAGCTGCAGGCCATTGACGACGGCGATCTGCGGCCGGAGCATGTCCAAGAGATTTCCAATCGATTGAACGTTTCCAAAGAAGAAGTAGTGTCGATGAACCGCCGGCTGGCGGGTCCTGACCACTCCTTGAATGCGCCACTCCGCGACGACAGTGAAGGGGAATGGATCGACTGGCTTGAAGACGATCAGGCGGATCAGGAGACCGTCACGGCTGCGCGGCAGGAATTCAACAATCGCCACAACATGTTGATGGGCGCGATGAAATGCCTAACTGATCGCGAGCGGCATATTCTCACCGAGCGTCGCTTGAAGGACGACCCGACCACATTGCAGGATTTGAGCGATGTTTACGGCATCAGTCGGGAGCGGGTACGTCAAATTGAGGTCCGTGCGTTTGAGAAGGTACGGAAGTCCGTCCGCAGCGCGGCCATTCGAGAGCATATCGTCAATTAACATTCGCTTTGTCCGTGAAATCCGCCTCACGGATAGGCTCGTTCTGAACTAATTTGCCGAAGCGATGTGCCGGCAGCCCATACAATTGGCAAGCGACGTCGCTTCGGAGACGGCTCCATCGCTCTGGTGCGGCTTTCGACAGCACCGACATAAAGTCCGATATCTCCACATACCCAGGTTTGCCACCTGTGGCCATGCGCCCAGCGATGGAAATGGCTAGATCGTCAATGGCGGCACCGTTCACGATGGCCGTTGCAATTGCTTTGTTCTTTTGAACCGTGCGCTGCGAGATGGGGGGAAGCAACGAACGCTGCGCAGTCTTCGCGTCTTCCAATGCGATTTTGCTACGCCGTGCGGCACCGCGCGCCGTAGTAAGGCCAATCGTTACATGTCTATGGAAAGATGCCGATTTGCGCGCGAGTAGATCAGGTCGTGACGATGCGCGACCACATCGATGCTCGGCGAGGGCGCGCCGGGCCAACCGCTCAACGTGATATCCGTTATGAGAGGACGAAATCCCAGGAATTATCGCCGCGAAATGCGATGCCACATGTTTTGCGCAGTCGACCCTCCGATCGTCTAAGAGGCCCGGCGGGAGAGCTTCCGATCGATGAGCAATCCTCTGTAACCTGCAGCGATCTGAATCGACCTTCGCGCCTGAATTGACCGACCGGCCAGCGGCTCGAACGAATGTGTTTGACGGATCTTGAACATTTCCCATGGGCTTATCCTTTCGGCGACAGCATCCCCAATCCATGTGTCTGAAATGGACACGTGAGGACGAACCTGGTCGTTCCGAAAGCCTTAGCAAGTCTTCATGGCGAAATTTCGCCGTTCATTACGGCGTCAGGCCGACCGAAGCACTTTTTCTTGAACGTACTGAACAAAGTTCATGCGATCGGTATGTGACGTCTGGCGCGCCTTGTCATCGGACCAGCCGTAGTTTTCCTTCGATCCGTAGGTGTCCGTATCTCTTTGTTTCGAATACGGATTTGCACGCGATCGAGACTTGTCGTAACGCGCGATATCCGATTCCAATTCTTCGTCGTCGTAAACGTCTTGGTGGACGGTTGTCGACATTGGTAATCGGAGACTGATGGCCGGATCGTCTGTCGGATACCCGACGCACAATCCGACAAACGGAAAAACATCGTCTGGCAAGTTGACCAGATCTGCAATTTCCGACGTTGCGTCGCGAACGCCACTGATAGGACAACAACCCAAGCCGACAGCCTCTGCAGCGACGATGAAATTCTGCATCACGATCGCCGCATCTGCGGCCGCGTTTAGGAAAGCATCGAGGGGATCGTGAGCAAAGGTCGTGCCCCGAATATCACAGATGCGCTTAATGCGGCGACCGTCGCCGCATATTAGCAGAAATACCGGCGCTTGCTTAATCCAAGGCATGGACGGGACAAGGCTCGTGACCTTGGACCTTTGGTCGTCGTCGACGAGATCAATGATCGAGACTTGCTGCAAGTCAGATTTCGCTGGGGCCGACAGCGCACACGCCATAAGCCGATTTAACAGCGCTGGTTCAACTGGTTGTTCTGCATAACGCCGCCGCGACCGATGGGATAGAAGCTGCGCATGGACGGTGTCCAAGGGAGCCGTCCCGACGTCCAAATCAGACGGGCCGAACCGCCGGATGATCATTTCCTTCGCGCTTTCGCTCATTTTCTATTCCTTTATTGCTGGCCACTTGAGGTCGATAGTGGGACAGAGATCGAAATCTGCCAAGGCGCGTCACCTCACTTATTTCCAGGAGCCCAATTAACCCTGCGCCCGGACGCGCCGCCGCCCACAGGCAGTTGACGGTAGGATTGGCAACCCTTACATTCCGGCGACTTCGCGGGGTAAAAGGCCTCGGTTGTTATGGAGAGGTGGCCGAGTGGCTGAAGGCGCTCCCCTGCTAAGGGAGTATACGGGAAACCGTATCGAGGGTTCGAATCCCTCTCTCTCCGCCACACCCTTACTGGCAAACTAGCCGGGATTCTTGGCACCGCCAACAAACGCGGTAAGCTCCAAGGGTGACCTATCTTGAGACTGTACTATGTTGGCTTATACGCCAGCCTAAGTCCGCCCCAATGGCGCCCTTTGACCGTAATCGGCGCGCTGAGGTCTTTCATGGTGACGAAGGTGTCGTTACCCATATCGCGGCGATAGGTCTGCAGCAGAAACGGTCGCGTATTCTTTCCCGCTCTGGAACCAGTTCGGTCGTCGAAAATTCGGCGATTACGGGAGTTGCCCATGTTCCATTCCGGGTCTTCGGCCCTTTGTGGATGGGAGAACTTCTTGTTGTGCGTCGGCAAAAAGCCGTTTCGGTCAACGGCTGCGCAAAACACGACGTTCGAATCAAATGCCAAAGCAGGCTCTTGTATCTCGGGGAGCAGATCGTCAGTCAGAGCAACGAATTGCGTCATCATCTGAACCGGATTTGTCCCGTCGATAGGAGTGTAATTCTCATCGAACAACTCCGCCATCGAGATCCGGCCGTCGTCAATCGCTGCTTCGAATGTGCGCGAGATCTGTTGCGCTTTGTGGATCGCCAGATCAATGAAAGGCGTGTCTTCGGTTTTTTGGCCGCTGCTCGCGAGCAGTTCGATCATGCTTTCACTCATGTTGAGCAAGGTATCGGCGGATTTGTCCGCAGCGTCGATGTTCGAGAGCGTTTTGTCGTTTTCCTGTATTAGGACATTCAAAGAAGTCGATACCGTGTCGCATTGAGCGCGGTTTTGGTCGGCGACACTTGCGATGTTCGCGACATCCAGCCCAACCTGCTGGAGTTGGTTGCCGATGCTCCCAAAGATATCCGAAATGCCGCTCGCGCCGTCGCGCGCAATCTCTGCCTTTTCTCTGTTCGCGTCTCCTTCAACACGCAGCGTTTGAACTTGATCCGTAAGGTCCTTGACGGTTTCGGCGATCTCTAGGGTCGCGCGGCGCGTCTCATCGGCAAGGCTCTTCACTTCGCTCGCGACGACGGCAAACCCCTTGCCGGCGTCTCCGGCACGAGCCGCTTCGATCGTCGCATTTAAAGCGAGTAAGTTCGTTTGCCTCGCGATCCCTTCAATTCCGTCGGCGACCTTGGCGACGCGGCCCAGTGCCGCGCCGAGACTTTCGAGCGTTTGCGCAACCTGATTAACGCCTCGTACGAGGTCGATAATGTTGTCGATCGCATGGGTGATGCTGTCTTGTGACGTTTGCAGATGGGTGCTCGCCTCGCGGGTGGCATTTTCGGTCGATCTTACCGATTGTCCGATATCGAGATTGGTCTCGACCATGTCTTCAGAGGCTTTGATGAGATCCTTAATGCGCTCCGACTGCGCATGGCTTCGAACCGAGACTTCCCCCAACTGTCCAGCGATTTCCGCTGCTGAGATGCCGAGATGACCGACCTCGCTCGCGACCTCAGTGACGACATCAATATTCCCGTCTTTCATTCGTGCTATCCCAATGGTCCGCCGTTTCATGATTACAGAATGCGGCGTCATATGACGCCTGCGGTTGAGATCGCATATGGGAATGTGCAGTGTTGCGTGAAAGTCGGAAGGCCGGTAAATCGCCTGCAGAGAGCCAACTTTTAGGTAAAGCGATCGACTTACCGATTCAATGTCGCGCTAATGACATGTATGAG
The DNA here is from genome assembly GCA_965601835.1 of Rhodospirillales bacterium. Taxonomy (GTDB): domain Bacteria; phylum Pseudomonadota; class Alphaproteobacteria; order Rhodospirillales; family Casp-alpha2; genus UBA4479. The sequence continues at coordinate 1,152,832 of OZ271842.1, read as the reverse complement.
ATCATTGGCGTGCGGACTTTTGAACAAGAACTGGGCATGTGCGTCGCCCGAGTAAGTTTTCAGCACCTTTTCGCCGGGAGCCGCAGCATGCATGGCGCGGACGGTGTCGGCACAATCCTCGTCCTCGCTAACGACAAAAAGCGAATGGGAAGCATGAAGCGCTTCCGGAGATCCCGCGGCGCGGGGTGACAGCAAGATGAGCGTATCGATATCCGTGGCAAGGCCTTGGGTGACCGCCGCCGCAACGGCGACAGCTCCCATGGAACCACCGAGTAGCGATATGCGCTCGCAACCACTATTGCGCAGATACGCGACCGCGCCGGCAACATCGTTTGCATACCCATCGCTTGCCTCCGGGCCTTCGGAGGCGCCGTAGCCTCGAAAATTCGCGGCGATGACGCGAAGCCCGTCTTTGCTTAGCGCGTTGGCCAAGTCCGACCAACTTTCCTTATCGAACACCTTACCGTGCGCCAGTACGACGCCATGGGTTCCAGTTCCGTAAACATCCGCTTCAACGGTCGCACCATCGGGCGTTTGGAAACTGACTAACTCTGCCATGTTAAAGGTGTTCCTTTGAGTGGGTTACGATGCGAAGTGCGTTAGCTGTATAGCGCGCCTGGTCGATACGCAAGTCATCGACCAATGGACCAGTCAAGCAATCCCCGAAGGTGCTTGCTGGCTCCGGCCCTATTTCATACGGTCCGGTATGATCGATATGGCGCTCCTTCTCATCGTCGGGCTTACGTTTCTTCTGGCGGGAGGCGTCAAGGGCGTCATCGGCATGGGCTTGCCCACGGTTAGCTTGGCGTTACTCACGTTGATTGTGGGGCTACCCGAAGCAATGGCTCTTCTTCTTGTTCCGTCGTTTGTGACAAACCTCTGGCAGGGTGTGGCCGGCGGCTACTTGGGCGAGATCCTGCGCCGTCTTTGGCTTTTTCTCGGGCTCGCGATGATCACGGTCTGGATTGGGGGAGCGGCGCTCGTATCTTTTGACCTAGCGTACCTTGCAGCACTGCTCGGGGTTTTGCTGGTAGCTTATGCGTTGCTCAGCCTGCTCGGCGTTCGCTTTGAAACGCAACCTCGTCACGAAGCATGGGTGGGGCCTCTGATGGGGGTGACAAATGGTGTGTTGACCGGCATGACCGGTTCCTTCGTTGTCCCCGGTGTCATGTATCTTCAATCTCTCAATCTCCCGCGTGACATGTTCATTCAATCCATGGGCGTCTTGTTCACCGCCTCGACGGTGGCACTTGCCATCACTCTGGGAAGCCGTGGGTTCCTCGATCAGCAGTTAGGCTGGCTGTCTCTTGCCGCGGTGATTCCAGCGCTTATCGGAATGGAGTTTGGCAAACGGCTCAGGAGTCGATTGTCCGAAGCTGTTTTCAGGCGTGTGTTTTTCCTATCGGTTCTGGTGGTCGGGCTGTTCATTGCCGGCCGCAATCTGCTTCTCAATGTTTGAACCGGAAAGTTGTCCGCTGTGAACTGGACGGAAAGGACCGGTGAGGTGTACCTTTGTTTCGGTAGGAATGGACTGCCATGATTGTCAGAAAGCGCCGATAAGCATGACAAAAAGAAGTTATGACCTTTCGCGCCTGAGCGTGATGGTGGTTGATGACAACAAGTACATGCAGTTGCTCCTCAAAGAAATCCTGAGGGCGTTCAACATTAGAGCTATCCAAACCGCAGATGATGGCGCTGATGCCCTCAAGCTGATGCGCACCTTCAGTTGTGACCTGATTATTTGTGATTGGAACATGAAGCCGCTGGACGGGTTGGAGTTCGTTGATCTGGTTCGCAACAGCGGGGATAGTCCAAATCCCTACGTACCAATCATCATGCTCACCGGACATACGGAGTATTCCCGGGTCGTCGAAGCCCGTTCTTCCGGCGTGAACGAGTTCCTTGCTAAGCCTGTCTCGCCGGCGAACCTTTATCAGCGGATCATCGCTGTCATCGAACATCCACGGAAATTCGTTCGGACCAATACATACTTTGGCCCCGACCGACGGCGGGAACGCCGAAACATGCCGTATGATGGTCCCGAGCGGCGAAAAAAAGAGGAATGAACCTCGGATCGAACTTAATGAGCGCGTCGATGTTCGTTGACGACGTTGGCGAAAATACCGATGAAAATGATACCGGCACCCGCAAGAACCCAAAAGTCCAGAGGTTCGCCATATAAAAACATGCCAAGAAACGCGACAAGCGGAAGTCGCAGAAAATCCATGGGCACGACGACAACGGCATCGGCGTGGGCAAAGGCCCGCGCCATACAATAGTGTGCGGAAAGGGCCGTTGCGGCCACGATCAAAATCCAGGGGGCCATCGACGCTGAAGGGGTCACCCAATCCATAAGTGACGGGATGGCGCCCATGGGGAGTTGAATGAGCGTCATGTAGAAAAGAACGGATAGCGGTGTATCCGTAATCGTGAGTTTCTTAGTCAGGGTGTGGGCGAGGGCATAGCCAAGCGCGGCGATCAAGGCGCTGATCACGCCGATTTCAATCGGGATCATGCCTGGACGCAGGACAATGAGAACGCCAACGAAGCCGATAAGTATGACGAATAGCCGCATTGGCGTGAGTCGCTCGCCCAGCAGTAGCGGCGCAAAGATCGCCATCCAGATTGGCACCGTGAACTCGATCGCAAAAACATGCGCCAATGGGATAAGAGAAATAGCAAAAAACCAACCGAACTGTCCGACGTAATGGGCGAGGTTTCGAATGAAGTGTAGGCCAAGTTTGTTGGTCTTGATTTGGCTCCAGCCGGCCCAACTCAACAACCCGACAATGATGATCAAGCCAATTGCGCTTCTAAAGAACAGGATCTGAAACGTGTTGAGCTCTGCAGATAGTTCCCGGCCCGCGATGGCCATAGAAATGAACGATATGAGGGCACCACCCATCCACAAGGTGGCCAGTAAAACAGCGTTCATGGGGCCATTCCGTCACGTCTTGATCGAGGTCTCCGCTCTTTTCCGTTTCTTGTATTGATACGAGGGGGCCTCTGGAAGATGAGTACTAGAAACTGAGTGAGATATCCCGATGTTTCGCCCGGCAAGCGGCAATTTGCTCAGCTTGTGATTCTGTCAAGCGGCGTTGCAAACGTGCGCCAATGGTATCGCGTATAGCCACATCGTAAGCCTGAAGTCCGGGAAGCACATCCGTTGAAGCTTTCGAACGCCATGTGACCTCAGTCTCAAGTTGGGCCAGAGCCTTTTGGAGTTGCTCTTGACCACGCGCGCGGTCGGGCGAATCTCCCCGGAGTGCACGTCGCGCCCTCGATACCGCAGACTTTACGCTGCTGGCACCATCAATCTCACCAATTCTGTTCTCTACTTCGCGAATGGTATCCATGGCTTGATCGGCGGGCTCACCTGCAATGACAGACGAGAGGCTTTGGATATCGTCGGCCATCTCGGCGAGTGCGGGCCCCGCGCTGATGATCGCCTGAACGTTCGGAAGTGGCTCATACGCTTCGTCGACCGTCCGTCGATAAAGGCGCTCAGCGGTTCGCTGCGCTTTCTCTAGCTCGCGGTAGGTTGTTTGCGCTTCGGTCCAGCCGTCCGGTTTTGTGTTTAGGAGTTCGTCGCGTTCTCTCGTCAGACGCTCGAGGCGTGCTTTCAGCTTATCGATATCGTCTTGGTCGGGATTTTCCACGAAACGGAACGCATCGATGTCGTCCTGCGTTCTTTTCATGTCACGCTCGTGTGACTGAATCTCTATCCGAATGTCGCGCACCTGTGAATGGATCGGCTTATAGGTCGGAACAAAAGCGATCCGAGCGGTCTCAGCCGCCCTTACTTTGTCGACGTGCTCAAATGTTGCTTCCGCGGCATCGAAAGTTCCTTGAACGGACTTGCGGAGGTTCTCCGGTAGCGATGAAAGATCGATTGCCCGCGCCGTTTTGACGGCCTCAAGCAGTTCGCCCTTACGGGCGTCGAATACTGGGAATAGGTACTCCTGGAGGCAGGCTTGAAGACGCGGGTTGGCCGGTGGCGGCGCATTCTCTGAAGTCAGCTGGATCCGGGTTGGCAAATAGTTCACAAGCGGCGGATACAGTCCGACGATAAATAGCCCAAGGAGTTGCAGCGTGATGAACGGAATCACGCCTTTGTACATGGAGAGGGTCCTGACTTCCTTTGGAGCGACTCCTCGAAGATAGAACAATGCGAACCCAAACGGCGGTGTCAGGAACGATGTCTGCATGTTGACGCCGATCATCACGCCCAGCCACATGGCTGTGACGTTCGCGGTCGGATCTGCCAGCAGGATCGGCGCGATGATCGGAACAACCACCACGGCGATCTCGATGAAATCGAGGAAGAAGCCGAGGATGAAGATCACCGCCATGACGACGACGAACTTCGTGTAAAATCCACCGGGGAGTCCGGACAGGAAGTCGCGGACGATCTCTTCGCCTCCGAACGCGCGGAACGCGGCCGTCAGCATCGCGGCACCTAAAAGGATCACGAAAACCAAGGATGTCGTTTTCGCTGTTTCGATCATGACGCCCGTAAGGGTGTCGTTGATTTTGTTGACGCGGCTCGCGCTCCAAATGATCGCGGCGAGCATCCCGATCGAGCCGATCGCGGCGATGATCACACTTGGCCACCCGCCGGTGCCCTCAATATTCTTCACGTTGATTTCGTAGGTATTGACCGCGAAGAACAAGATGCCAAAAGAAATGAGGGCGAGGATCGCCGGGTAATATTGGTCTTTTCGGCCCTGCGCGAGCCGATACCCGGCCATGATCATGGCGCCCACGGCACCGATTGCGCCAGCTTGGTTGACCGTGGCGACCCCCATGATGATTGATCCCAGCACGGCAAAAATCAGCGCGAGGGGGGGGATGAGCACCAAACCGACCTTTATCCAGAAGGCGCGGTTGTATTCTCCGAGGTGAGGCGCCGGTGGCGCCACTTTTGGCCGGATCAGCGAAATCACCAAGATGTAAGTGATGTAAAGGCCAACCAAGATCAGGCCGGGGATGAAGGCGCCGAGGAACATGTCGCCGGCGCTTGAAGAGGTGATGCCGAATTCCGATGGCAAGGAAAACTCGCCTGTGCCCGCCCTGTAGTCAGCGGTCCTTAGGGCAGCGGCTTGGTCCGTCGCATTCGACAACTGGTCGGCAAGAATAATCAGAACGATGGACGGTGGAATGATCTGGCCCAAAGTGCCCGATGCGCTGATGGTCCCGGTCGCGAGAGCGTGCGAGTAGTTTGCGCGTAGCATGACGGGGAGAGAGATCAGCCCCATGGCGACGACTGTCGCACCGACAATTCCGGTGGTCGCCGCCAACAAAGCGCCGACGACAACGACGGATATCCCGATACCACCGGGCATTGGCCCAAACAATTGGCCCATGGTGACCAGCAGATCCTCGGCGATCTTCGAACGCTCGAGCATGATCCCCATGAAAATGAACAATGGGATGGCAATCAGCGTGTCGCCTTCTGGCTCCCAGTAGATGCCGCGTAGGTTGGTAACGCCGGATGAGAGCCACTGAACGGGGTCGCCGTGCGCAAAATATGCGGCCACATTGCCCTCGAACACGAAGCCCGAGAGCGCAGCGAGGGTGATGGTCAAAATGGCCGATCCGGGTAAGGCGAATGCCACGGGGAAGCCCGACCCCAGGGCCGCCACCATGATGACGATCAGGACGAGGAGAAAGAACAGTTCCATGAGTTAACGCTCCGATCCGCGCCTAAAACGTTGCATGCTCTTCCAGGTCCTGTTCGTGTCCCGGCTCATGCAAAATGGTCGCGACGTTGCTCAAAAGATAACTCATGAACTGCACCAGCATCGCCAATGCGAAGATGAGCAAATAACCCGCTAGCAAGTATTTCGTATAGAGACCGAAGCCACTTTGCGTGACTTCGAACGACAAGAGGGGGCCATTAATCGTGCTTGCATTGCTCCACATGCCGAGCGTCAAAATTGTCCAGCAGAGCGGCAGGCCGAAAAACAGGCACCCGATGGTGTTGGCCGTGGCGCGGCCTTGATCGCTCAAACCAGCGTAAACGATGTCGACGCGAACATGTCCCTCTTTCATCAGGGTGTACGGGCTGGCAAAAAGGAACAGCGCGCCGTACCAGAAACGGACGAGGTCGGCCATGAACGCCTGCTCATACGAAAAGATGAACCGCGCGAAGACAATGGCGAGTTCGGCACCAACGATCAGCAAAGCAAGCCATTGAAAGCCCAAGGATTTCTTGAGCTTGGCAATAACCAAGGCCGCGACGATCAGCGGATAATGAACAAAGTGCCCGCGAAAACTCGGTCGCCCGAGGTCTTCGGCGAGGGCGGTGCCAACGACGCTTGCGAGCAGCCCTTCAACGCGCAAGAAGGAGATTACCGCATCGGCGATTCCAATCATAAGCACGGCCCAGAATGCTGCTCGGATAATGTACCCGGCAATGCCGTCTAGGAAATCGGAATCGGCATGCAGGGTGCGATTGGGCGACAAAACAACCGCAGCTGCTATGGCAAAAGCCGATACTGCGTATGTCGCAAATTGCACCCAGGCCAATCCGGGAATGCCGTCTGCCGGCGCCGTCGCGCCGAACAAGCCGGCAGTGCCAAAGATGCTAAGCGTACTGGGCCAATCGAACCAAAAATTCAGTACATTATTCGCAAGATAAATGAAGGCCCAGGCGACCATCAGCAGTGCAAAAAACCGAACAGCTGTGACGATGCCGCCATGGGAATCGATCGTAACGGGAAGCGCCGTCGCAGGAGCTGCCGGTTCGCCGGGTCCATGAGACATTTAAGGCTCCCCCCAATCGGTCACGAGGAATGTGTCAAATATCAACCAAACCAATAGTCGGCATGGAGCGTGTGCTCCATGCCGATATTGCGGTGTCTTGTTGAAAATCGAACCGGCAGATTAACCGCCAAGCACTCGATTTCGTTGCGCGATGTACGCTTGGTCCGAAATCTTCGTCCAGCCCGAGAGATCTGCGCGTGCAGACTTGAAGCTGTCGTCGATCCGCTTGGCCAAATCCGAGTGCGAGCGAACGCTCTCGAAGACTTCCTCGGCCGCTTCGCCGAAGCTGTCATAAACATCGTCCGAAAACTGCCGGAGTTCGACGCCTTGCTCCTTGATGAGCTGCGTCAAAGCAGTACCCGACTTCATGTTGTACTCGGCCATCATCATATCGTTTTCGAGGCCGGCGGCCGATTCGATGATGACTTGGTCGCTCTTCGGAAGGCTGTCCCAGAACTGTTTGTTGATCCCGAGGGCGAGCATGGAGCCCGGCTCGTGGAAGCCTGGGTAGTAATAGTATTTGGCGGCTTCGTAGAACTTCATGAAGCTATCGTTCCAGGGGCCGACCCATTCCGTTGCGTCGATCGCGCCGGACACGAGGTTCTCGTAAATTTGGCCACCCGGCAGCGAGACCGGCGAGGCACCCAGCTTGGCCATGACGTCACCGCCCAGGCCCGGGATACGCATTTTGAGACCCTTAAGGTCGTCGGCGGAGTTGATCTCCTTGCGGAACCAGCCACCCATTTGGCAGCCCGTGTTTCCGGCCATGAGACACTTCAGACCGAATTCGGCAGCAAGTTCATCCCACAATTCTTGGCCGCCGCCGAAGCGGATCCATGCGTTCATCTCGGTGTAGGAGAAACCGAAGGGTACCGCCGTGAAATACGCCCAACCCGGGTGCTTCCCTTTCCAGTAATAGTCGGCGGCGTGGTACGCTTGCGCGTTGCCGGAGGCGACTTCGTCGAACGAGTCGAACGCCTTAACACGCTCACCGGAAGCGAAATACTCGACGCTGATACGTCCGTCGGTCGCGTCGGAGATGCGTTGAGCAACTCGTTGGGCGCCTGTTCCCAACCCTGGGAAATCCCGGGGCCAAGTCGAGACGATCGCCATTTTCTTCAAACCTTGGGAAATAGCGGGTTTCGGAATCGCCGTCGATGCGGCGACGACCCCAGCGCTGGCAACAGCGCCCTTCTTCAAAAACTCACGTCTTTTCATTTTATGCCTCCCTGTAGACGATAAGACGAAAGAACAGTATTCGTGCTCTTTAAAGTGATTGTGGCGGTCACAACTTCACTGCCGCATAGAATGCGCGCATTTGGCCTTAGATCAAGAGAAAACGGACACAATTTCACAAGACTTGTGTGGAGACGGAAAAGAGGGCGTCCGCAGCCTGTGCATTGTGAAACGCGGGTTAGGGCTTGGCGAAGGTCTTTGAGCGCCTGAGCGTTGGTGTATACGCATTCTCCGGCGACACAGGAGACGCAATCGTGTGTGATATGATCCCATTCGATATCCGCGCCAAGTTGGTCGGGATTATCGAGAACACGCAGTTTGGATGCCCCGCCGCCGCGTACACTGTATCGAACCGCTTTAAGGAGGCATCAATGGCCGTCGGAAGGGGATGCGCCATCGCAACGGGCGCAACGCCCCCGATTGTGAATCCAGTAATACCTTTGACTTCAGAAGCTTTCGGCTGCCTCACCGCTCCTTTGATGTTCAAAGCACGTGGCAGATTTTCTTCGACACACGAATGATCGCCTGCGATGAGGGCGAGGACGAACCGCGATCCGATGCAAAACACGAGAGATTTGACGATTGCACCGAGAGGACAGCCAAGCGCATTGGCAGCATCCGCCGCCGAGCGGGCCGGCTCACCGAGGTCGACGACCGTGTCGTCTCCTATGTGCTCACGGAGCAGATCTCGCACTTTAACGACGGCTGGTCTTTCAAGCGCGCTCATCTTTCCCCTCGATGTATGCGGTCAATTGAGAAACGGAACCGCCATACCTTTCTTGACGGCCTCGCGCTCGGAAATCGTATCGAACCATCGCTTCACATTCGGAAAATCGTTCAAATCCACTTGGTGGCGTTCGAAACGTGCGACCCATGGATAACAGGCGATATCGGCAATCGAATACGCCTCACCGGCAAGATAAGCGGTGGCGGCCAACTGTTTGTCCATGACTCCGTATAGGCGTTTTGTTTCATCGTGATACCGCTTCTGCCCATACGGAACGACTTCTTTGGGATTAAATAGGAAATGATGGGCTTGGCCTACCATGGGGCCCAGACCACCCATCTGCCACATCAGCCATTGCATGACGGTGGCGCGGGCACGCGGCTCCGCAGGAAGCAACTCCGAGCCGGTCTTCTCCGCAAGATATACAAGAATAGCCCCGGACTCGAACAAGCTTAGGGGCTCTCCGTCTGGGCCGTCCTCGTCAACGATCCCCGGGATACGGTTGTTCGGCGAGATAGCCAAGAAATCGGGGTTGAATTGCTCGCCTTTGCCGATGTTGACCTCGTGGACCTCGTACTCAAGTCCAAGCTCTTCCAACATGATGGAGGCTTTCCGGCCGTTGGGCGTTGCCCATGTGTGTAGATGGATCATGTTCTCGCTCTTTTTCCCTAAATGAAATTAATGACTTCGAAATGATTGTCCTTGAACATAAGCGAATCGATACACGGTACAAGCCCTGGTCTACATGACGTAGCCTTACGCCTTGCACGGACTTAACGCGCGATCGGAAGAATAGGGAGCGCGCTCGCTGTGGCGAATTACAATCTCGAAGAAATCAGCGTGCTCGTGATCGATGACAATTATCATATGCGTCGATTGGTGAAGTCGATCCTCGTGGCACTCGGTATTCGCCAAGTCCGAGAGGCTGAGGATGGCGCTGATGCTCTGAAGGTTCTGAAAACGTTCGATGCAGACCTCGTCATCGTCGATTGGAACATGGAGCCGATCGATGGCTTAGAGTTCACGAAGCTCATTCGTTCAAGTGATGACAGCCCAAACATCTACATTCCGATCATTATGTTGACAGGGCACACGGAAATGTCGCGGGTGTTTCAGGCACGCGACGCTGGAATCAATGAGTTTTTGGCGAAGCCGGTCTCGGCAAAGAAACTCTATCAGCGAATTCGCGCCATTATAGAGACGCCGAGGCAGTATATTCGAACGCCGTCCTATTTTGGGCCCGATCGACGTCGCAAAGACGATCCGTCCTATGCCGGGCCTGAGCGTCGCGCCCAGGCCGACGACAAGCAGCCTGAAGACGATTGACTAAGCGCGATTGACGCTTCGCCAGATGCCGCGGGTATCGATGATGTCGGCACTCTCGAACTTCGTCGTATCGAGGGCCAAAAACTCCCGGTGATCGGTCAAGACCGCGACGCCCCCAGCTTTCATCAGAGCTTCATGTGCATCGCATAACTCGACGCCTTTGAGGTCCGCAAGGGCGTCCGGGAGTTGTTCGGTATGTGGCTCCACAATCAGGATTTCGTTCTCGATAAGTCCCCGCAAGGCATGGATCACAGCGATCGCGGGGCTTTCGCGAAGATCGTCGATATCCGCCTTGTAGCTCAAACCAAGACACGCGATGGCTCTGCCAGCCTTCGCGGCGGGCGAGGCTGCAATCATCTTTGCGACAGCCTCGGGGCGACGATCGTTGATGCTGCGGGCGGCTTGTATCAAGGGTGTTCTCTCCGGCGCACCCGCAACGATGAACCATGGGTCTACCGCGATACAGTGCCCGCCCACGCCCGGGCCCGGACTTAGGATGTTTACGCGCGGATGAAAGTTCGCGAGTTCCACGACATCTCGAACTTCAATGCCCAAAGGTTCCGCGACATTTGCAAGTTCATTGGCAAAGGCAATGTTCACGTCGCGATAAGCGTTTTCTGACAACTTGACGAGTTCCGCCGTTCTGGCATCGCTGAGATGCAATGTGCCGTCGACAAAGACCTCATACAAAGCGGCCGCGGTCGCGGCGCATTGGCCGCCAATGCCGCCGATGACCCTATCGTTACGAACCAGTTCCAACAGCACCCGACCCGGCAATACCCTCTCTGGGCTATGCGCAACGCGGATGTCGTAATCCGTGGCATTGGGTGAGTGATCGGGGAATGACAGATCCTCTCGGGCCCTAGCCAACCAATCGCGTACGCGCTCCGTTGCGCCGACGGGAACTGTCGACTCAACAATGACCAAATCGCCTTTCTTTAGGACAGGAGCAATCGATTTCGTCGCGGCCTCCATGTACGATAAATCCGGTTCGCGTTTATCGTTGAACGGTGTTGGAACGGCGATGATGAATGCATCGGCGGCCACTGGTTCCGTTGCTGCGACCAGCCAGCCCTTAGAGACCGCGCCGTGCACAATCATGTCGAGGTCCGGCTCGACGATGTGAGTCTTCCCCGCATTGATCGTGCCAACGGTCTTGGGATTAATATCGACACCCGTGACACGAATGCCTCTACTGGCGATAACGGCCGCGGTCGGTAAGCCGACGTATCCCAATCCGATTACACATACATGTTCAAAGCTCATATCGGACCACCTCCTCAGCGATTCTGGCCGCGGCGTGGCCATCGCCATAGGGATTATGTGCACGACTCATTGTGTCAAAGCATGCGTTGTCGTCCAAAAGTTCGTTCGTGGCGTCCACAATTCGATCTCGGGACGTGCCGACAAGCTTTACCGTGCCTGCGGACACCGCTTCAGGCCGCTCGGTCACATCGCGCATGACCAGAACCGGTTTTCCGAGGGAGGGAGCCTCCTCCTGAATGCCGCCTGAGTCCGTAATCACAATATGCGACCGGTCCATTAGTCGGACAAATCGGACGTAGTCGAGTGGCTCGATCAGATGAACGTTCCGCCGCCCCGCCAGCAGTCTATTGACCGGCTCGCGTACGTTTGGATTTAGGTGAACAGGGTAAACAATGTCGACGTCGTCGCGGTCCGACAGATCCGCAAGCGCATGGCAAATGTTCTCGAAACCAACCCCGAAGTTCTCGCGTCTGTGCCCGGTCACCAGAATAATTCGCTTGTCGTCTCGAAGCTCCGGCAGATCCGCGTCGCAACGGGCTCGCAGATCTTCCTCGGACTGAAGCCGCTTCTGCATGTATAGAAGAGCGTCCACGACGGTGTTACCGGTGACGTGAATGCTCTGTGGGCTGCAGCCATCGTGTAAGAGATTGTCGCGCGCTTTCTCGGTGGGGGCGAAGTGGATTTGCGACAAAACGTCGGTGAGGCAGCGGTTCATCTCTTCCGGGAAAGGGGCGTGAATGTTACCCGTCCTGAGCCCCGCCTCAACGTGGCCGACTGGAATGCGCTGATAGAAACTGGCAAGGGACGCAACGAACGTCGTTGTCGTATCGCCATGGACGAGCACCAAGTCGGGTTGTTGATCGGTCAGAACGTCCTTTAGGCTCGTGATGATCGACGCCGTCAGGTGCTCAAGCGTTTGCCCCGGACGCATGAGATTGAGATCCCAATTTGGCTTCAACTCAAACAAGGCCAAAACTTGATCGAGCATCTCGCGGTGTTGTGCCGTAACGCAAATCCGCGCATCGACCTCGCGCTCACGTAGTGCACGAATGACAGGAGCCATTTTGATGGCTTCAGGCCGGGTGCCAAATATGGAAAGGACGCGCACGATCTAAATACTTGTCTCATAAATGCCGACGTGCTGGCGAGATGTACTGGATACTGGGTGCTTGGCAGCAACGCAAGTTTGGCTTTCGCGCGCGCGATCCATTTCCTAAGCTGCGATGGCGCAATCATTAAGAAATTGGACGTACCTTATGCGTTTTTCCGCCACATTGCCCATCGTGCTTGCGATATCTCTCGCCTCGACAATTGCACTTGATAGCGAGACGCATGCTGATACGAGCGTGGAGTTAACGCCGCATCAGGCCATCTACAGCCTGCGCTTGGCGTCAGACAGCCCAAATTCACGCTTCAGCGGTATCAGAGGCGCCGCTGTCTCTGTTGTTGAACGGGTGTGTGAAGGTTGGGTCATTAGCGAAGAAGTCGTGATGACCATGTTGACGACCGTGGGCGGTGCAATCGAGAGGGAAATGCAATTTACGGCGCGTGAGAGCTTCGACGGTCGGTCGTATGTCTTTGACTCGCGCAGCACCACCAATGGCAACGCAGAGCGATATTCAGGAACTGCGACGCGGTCCGCAGATGAAAATGCCGAAGCCGAGTTCATAACCCCATCGCCTTTCGAGATGGATTTGCCGGATGGGACTTTGTTCTACCTCGGGCTGACCAAGTGGTTGCTTGACTTGGCTGCGTCGGGTGAACGAACGGGCCAGGCATTCGCTTTTGACGGAACGGACGATGAGGGCGCACAGAAAGTCACGGTTTTCATCCTTCCCGATCAAGGGGCACATTCAGGAATATCGGGAGACGAGGCGCTTTTGGCAGCCCCCGGTTGGCGTGCCCGTTTGGCTTTCTTCCGGACTGAGGGGCAGGTATCGGAGCCGGAGTTCGAGATTGCGCTTCGAATACTGTCGAACGGTATCGTAACTTCTTTTCGAATGATCTTCGATGATCTGATCGTCGACCAGGTGTTGGACGACGTGCTCCCAGCCAAAGATGAGGGTTGTGGTTGAACGTGACGGGGCCATGGCCGTTGTACCAAACCTTTGATGACATTAGGTTACGGAACATTGACTCGATCAAGGGAGGAACGGCCATGACGAAGCGGTGGTGCGGCCATATTTTTCTCGGCATTTCGTTGATGATGGCGGTTCACACCATGCATTCGACGGTTGCGATGGCTGCCGAACGTGGCTTCCTGGGCATGCAGGTCCAAGGCATATCAAGCAAGATTTCGGGCGCACTTGGGTTGGAAAAAGTGGCGGGTGTCCTGGTTCGGGATGTGAGTCTCGATGGTCCAGCCGCAAATGCGGGCGTCCGACGCGGAGATTTGATCGTCGGCTTTGGCGGTGTTGAAATTGATACTTTCGATCGATTGCTTCAGACAACGGCAAAGTTCGCGGCGGGAGATACGATTAAGCTGGATCTCGTCCGCGAGGGAGAACGTCGCACGATTGATCTGACTTTGTCAGGATGGCCGGACGGTTGGCGGGTGGCGCAGTCGAGCTTTGCGGCGCAACCCGAATTGGGCATCACTGTGGCAGCGTTAACTCCGAAACTCAGAGACCGGATGGGTATTCGGTGGGGATCCACCGGCGTCGTCGTTACGGTTTCAGACGATCAGTTTGCCGGCACCACGCCGCTCCGCCGCGGCGATATCATCGTCCAAATTAATCAGCGTGATATCTGGGATCCAAAGGCCTTTATTGATGCATATGCGGAAGCAAAAGCCGCCAGCCGCCCATCACTATTGATTCTTGTCGAGCGGACAGATGGTTTCAAATATCTGTTGCAGCCGATCGTGTACGCTGCACCCGGCGGCGGAAACGCGCCGCTTTTTCAAATCCCAGGACAAAGTCAGTAATCAGACTTCTTTTCAGCCTTGTCGCGCTTCCGCAATGATCTGACGAAGGGTCGCCGCGTCGACTGCGCCGGGAACAATCCGGTTGCCGATCACAAATGCTGGCGTGCCGTTGATATCTAATTCCCTGGCGACGGCAATATTGTGCCGAATTTCCTGCTCTATCCTTGGATCCGACAGTGCTTGGCGGAGAGCGTCGGTGGCAATGCCGATGTCATTGGCAATTTGGAGCATTCTCTCTTCGCTGAGAGTGCCTCGAGCCCGCATCAGGGCATCGTTGAACGGTTTGTACTTTTCCGGCATCACAAAATGAACAGCCAGTGCCATTCGCGCCGCCGCTTGTGACTCAGGCCCCAGTATCGGGAACTCCTTATAGATTAGTCGCACGTTCCCGTCCGCCTTCACCGTCTCGACAACGGTGTCGTGGACGCGCTTGCAGTAGCCACATCGGTAGTCGAAGAACTCTATAAGGGTGACGTCGCCATTCGGGTTGCCGCCAATGGGCGAGGTCGGCGAATTTTCTAGTTGCTGTTGGAGTTCTGAAAGCCGCGCCAACCGCATCTGTTCTCGGGCATGGCGTTCTTGCCGCTGGAACTCTTGAACTGCCCGGACGATTATCTCCGGATTCTCTTTAATGTACCTTTCGATAAGTGCTTCAACTTCGCCCCTCTGTGCATCGGATAGGCCAGACGATGTGGCGGTATCATCAGCCAAGAGCGGGCCAGAACCAAAAGCGATTAGTCCGGCAAAAAAGATGGCAATAAACGTGCGGCGCATACAAGGTCCTTCGTTCTGGCGATGATGACGTATGATGGCGGTGATGTGTTTTGCCTGCAAGAGTCGACTTCAGGCCATTTCTCATCTGATGATTCGCAGGTTTGCAACCGCCATGGGCGACGACACGGTAGACGGCAACGCCCGAATGCCGACGAAGCGTATCTCAACATCGCCTTGCGGGTCATCGGGCCATAGTGTGGCCTGGATTGTCGCGATGTCCGCCGTATCCATCTGCCAACGCCCGCCGTATTCGGGGCCGCCGCGGGCGATATATGTGCCGGAGCTCACCGTTTCAGAAAGTTGGCGTGGCCCCATGACGGCGCCGCGGCGCAGTGCGCTATCGCTCCATTCGATTTCAATGACGCGATTTACACGAGGCGACGAACCGGAAGATAAGAACGAGTGATTTTTGCGTTCATTGGGCACCGCCAGGCCAACGACCAAACGAACGGGATGCACTCCTTGTCTCGGCAGAACAGCGCGCCAGGACCACGTGAGATATGGCATCGCGAGCATTCTCGCGTGAATACGACGAAGGGCGGCAAAGCTCGATCCGCCGGGGTTCACGATCAGTGCGTTCCTGCCTTCGACAGCCCCCGTCGATAAGCTGTTTCTCTGAAACACCCCCTCGGTATCCCATTCATCCGGCAACTGAGCCTGGTTGAGGTATCGTACCAACCGGGCATCGGGCTCCATCACGCTTAGCGTGTTGCCAATCGCCGTAACCTCTGTGCGCGTCGCGCAGCCCGCCGTCATCAGTACGGCAAGGAATAGGAAAAGCTGCATCGGCACGGAGCCCTTGATGAAGCCGCCGCCTAAGATCATTGCGAACGATCTTGTACGGCGAGGAGTAGGTCCTGCGCATGTATCCACTCGGCAGATCCTCGTGGAAAAAGCCCTTCGGCGCGTCCCGCATGAAACCGCACTTGTGCTGCATCGCGCCGCAGCAGTGCGCTCTCTGCAAGGGCGAGGGAGCTGCGGCCAATATCGCCCAATCTGCCGTATGCTATGCCGAGTTGCCGCCATGACCCCTCCAATCTGGGCTCGTCCGCGACGACACGGCGAAGTTGGACCACGGCCTCGCGAAATCCGTCGTCTGTTCCCGCGGCGATCAAAACGCGACCGTACTCCGAACGGATAAGCGTTTGATCTGGGGCGCTCTCCACGGCTCTTCGATATACAGGAAGCGCGCCTTGCACATCACCGCTGTTAAACAGGATTTGGGCCTTCAGCTCGAGAAAGTAGGGGTCATCGGGCAATTCAGTGAGAAGGCTGTCAATCGTATCGAGCGCTCTGGCATGATCAGGGATGCGTGAATATGCGAACGCGCGGGCGTAGCGTGCTGCAACGGAGGTATCCGTCTCGGCGTAGAACCGCAGCGTCGTTTGCGGAGGGTCGAAGTACCCGCGTAGTTTCGCCTTAATGCGCTCGAAACTCGCGACGAAAGTCGGGTCGGTCTGGGCCTCCGAATAAGGGGAAGAGGCGATATGGGCTTGTATGGCAAGGATACGGTCTTCTGACAGTGGATGGGTTCTCACGTAAGGGTCTTGGTTCTCCGAGATCAATATCTCCTGCCCTCTGAGTTTTTCCATAAAGCTCAGCAATCCGCGTGAGGACTGTTTGGTTTGATCCAACAGAAAGAGTGCCGCTTGATCGGCAGAGGACTCTTGGGTTCTCGTAAAGGCGAAAAAATTCCGCGTCGCCAATGTTTGTCCGCCAGCAATCAGCGCTGCGCCGACGTCGCTACGACCGGTTCCGACGGCCGTGGCCAGTCCCAAAAGAGTTGCGATCACACTCGTCGTCGCACCTTGCTCAAAGGCGCGGCCCAATCTGGCGAGATGCCCGCCGGAAATGTGACCGGTCTCGTGGGCGATAACACCGATCACTTGCTCAACGTTCTCCGCTTGCATCAGGAGACCTGTATTCATAAACATTCGTTGCCCATTGGCGACAAAGGCATTTAGGCTTTTGTCTTGAACCAAGTGGATGCGTACTGCTGACGGAACCAGTCCCGCAGCTTCAAAGAGAGGGGTTGAAATGCGGCGGATCTCGGACTCGATTTCAGCGTCTCTCACCAGTCGGAGATTTTGTGCAAGCGCATCACCAAACGATATCGCCAGAATGACGATGACAAGAGTGGCACGAATGAGAAGCTTTCTTGCGCGCAAATCGCGGTCCTTCAAGATCGGCAGCGAGGGTACCGCTGGCCCTATTCGGCGTCAAATGACAGTCGCGTCATTGTCGCTGTTCTTGCTTGCCGGGTGCAGTGGCAACCCTTTTTCCGAAGAACCGGAGGTGCCGCGCGGCACCATTGGCTATGTTTCTGGCTTGCTTGGTCTCGTATCCGTTGATGAGCCACAGGCAGCTCTTATCGGCCGAGATATTCTCTCGGCCGGAGGGTCTGCGGGGGACGCGGCGACGGCAATTGGGCTTGCGTTATCGGTCACGATGCCGTCGGCGGCCAGTTTGGGAGGGGGCGGCTTATGCATAGCCCGTGAGGCCGGCCAAGCGGTTCCCGAAGTCATCGAGTTCCTGCCCCGCGCCCCGTCTTCTATCCCGAGCGGGACGGTGCGCCCGACTGCGGTGCCTGGCAATCCTCGCGGCCTCTTCCTCGTGCATACGCGCTATGGGCGCTTGAATTGGGAGCAAGTTATTGCGCCCGCGGAACGGCTCGCCCGTTTTGGGTACACAGTCTCGCGCGCATTCGCGACCGAGTTGACGCCGGTGGCTGACGCTTTGTTTCAGGATTCAAACGCCGCTCAAGTTTTTCGCCGCCCCGATGGCAAGCCGTTCTCGGAGGGCGACGTCATCATCCAGTCTGAGTTAGCGGCGACGCTGGCGCGACTTCGACTGAGAGGCGCGGGAGAGTTCTATCTCGGCGCCGGTGCCGAGGCGTTGTCGGATGCCATCAACTCTGCCGGCGGTAGCGTCAGCAAGGAAGACCTGCGTGCGTATACGCCGCGATCGCTGGAGCCTGTATCGTTCAATTGGGTGCAAAGCACCACTTGGCACTTTGCCGGTCCCCCGGCGGTCGGTGGTGTCGTCGGTGCCGAAATGCTTGCCCTTCTGCTGGACGGTGTTCGGTTCGAAAAGGCACCACAAGCGCTGCGAGAGCATCTATTGGCGGAGGTTGCGAAGCGTGCCTACGCCAACCGTATGAGGAACTTGGGCCCCGACGGATCGTTTACGGCCGATGCGTCTCGATTTGTGTCCGATGATTACGTCGACGATACATTTGATGCGATTGAGGATGACGAAGCGACGCCACTGTCATCCCTTATACCTTCGCCTGTTGATTGGCCGGAGACGCCGTCGGCCGTGAGTTTCATCGTGATAGATATCACCGGTGGCGCGGTCGCGTGCACATTGACGATGAACAATGCGTTTGGCACAGGTCGGATGGCCGAAGGCCATGGTTTCATGCTGGCCGCTGCGCCCGATACGCTGGGTAGGACATCCACGCCTGTAGGCCCCGTTTTATTAACCAGCGAGTTTTATGACAGGGTATATTTGGCCGCCGCAGCATCGGGTGGCGTCACCGCCCCAACAGCCTTGGTCAATGTCCTGGCGCGCGTTGCGGTGGGGCCACAGTCTCTACGTGAATCGATCGCGGCCCCTCGAACCCATTATTCAGGTGTTCCAGACCGTGTGTTCGTTGAAAGTGAGATGCCGGCGGATGTCGTGGAAGCACTGCGGCGACGGGCGCATGACGTTGCGTTAACCCGTTCTATTGGGCGTGTTGCCGTTGGATATTGTAATACGGGGATTCCCAATGAGGACGGTGTTCGGTGTGCCTCGGCTACTGACCCACGTGGGCATGGCCTCTCGTTCGGAGGCAATTGAATCATGCCTCTGAGAGTGGCGCGCCGCGGCAATGTTTCACCTTTCATTGTCATGGATGTGATGCGTGCCGCGCAAGAAAAAGAGGCGGCAGGTGACAGCGTGATGCATATGGAAGTGGGGCAACCTGGGACCGGTGCGCCCGAAGGCGTCCTTTCTGCGCTCCATCGAATCATGGACGTCGATCGCTTGGGGTACACGGATGCACTCGGGATACCGTCACTAAGATCGGCGATCGCCAAACATTACGACGATGTCTATGGAATAGACCTCGACACCGAGCGAGTCGCCGTGACAACGGGGTCAAGCGGGGCTTTCATTCTCGCTTTTCTGGCGGCATTCGATGCTGACGACCGGGTTGCATTGGCATCGCCGGGGTATCCGGCGTATCGGAACATTCTCGAAGCGCTGGATGTGCAGGTGGTAGATATTCCCGTAGGACCGGAGACCAATTTCCAGCCCACGGGCGCGCTGATCGACAAAGTCGACGGTGACTTGGACGGTTTGATCATTGCGAGCCCGTCCAATCCGACCGGCACAATGATCGATTCTGCAGGACTGGCCGACTTGTCCGGCTACTGCGCCGCACGTGGCATTAGACTGATATCCGATGAAATCTACCACGGCATTACGTTTGAGAAACCGGCCGAAACCGTCCTACGATTTACCGACGACGCGATCATCGTGAATAGCTTTTCAAAATACTTCTCGATGACGGGGTGGCGTCTTGGGTGGATGGTCATGCCGGAGGATCTCGTTCGTCCGATCGAGTGCCTCGCCCAGAACTTGTTCATTTCTCCGCCCGCGATTTCACAGCATGCTGGCGTTGCGTCATTCGGCTGTACCGAAGAGTTGGAGCGGCACGTCGCGGGGTATGCGCGAAATCGAGAGATGCTCCTGCAGGAGCTGCCTAAAGCCGGTTTTGACCAGTTGGCATCCGCCGACGGTGCGTTCTACATCTACGCGGATGTAACCGCCCTAACCAATGACAGCACGGAGTTCTGCAAGCGGATGCTGAACGAGGCGGGCGTTGCGGCAACGCCAGGTGTCGATTTCGATCCCACACGCGGTCATCGCTTTGTTCGATTCTCGTTCGCGCGGTCTTTCGACGACATGGAAGAGGCCGTCCGCCGACTTAAGAAATGGCGAGCGGCCTCGTAAAGCCCGTTTTTCCAGTGGCGCCTTATCCTCGGCGCCACCATCCTCGACGGGCCGGCTTTTTTTCTTCGTTCATCTGCGAAACGTCGATCACTGTCGTCTTTGACATGTCCTCGCCAGCGACAGCCTCCGGCTCGTCCGCCTCTATTTCATTCTCTGGCTGAGTTTCCGGTACCTCGACGGCCACCTGGATCTCGGCGGACTTAATCGGCTCTGCATCACTATGTGCGTCTGAGGCTGGGGGAGCTTCCGAAACCGTATTCGGCGCGTCGCCGTCGCTAACATCGGCACTAGCTTCAACATCAGCTGCGTCGTCCTCAGTTTTCGATGCGGTATCGTCGTCCGAATTAGCTTCAGATGGCTTGCTACTACGGCGGCGGCGGGAACGACGTTTCGGCTTTTCAGATTTAGCCTCGTCCGTTGCTTCCCCGGTATCGGCGTTCGCTTGGGTTTCGCTCGTCGTGTCGTCAGAGCCGTCATCGGCCTGGCTGGTATCATCGTCTTGAGTGGTCTCATCCGTTTCGCGGCTTGCTCTCTTCCGGCCCGCACGACGGCCGCGGCGACGTCTTTTCGGCCGCCGCTCTTCATCTCCGTCCTTGCTGTCGTCCTGTGCTGTCTCATCGCTTGACTCGGAATCTGCGGACGCATCTTCTGTCTCCGCAGAGTCGTTAGCCGCGTTTTGATCGCGCCCTGCGTCGTCGTCCTTTTTGCGCCTCCGACCACGACGACGGCGGCGTTTCCGTCCGCCTTCTTCACCGGCCTCATCACCTGCGTTGTCATCATCACGGGAATCGGCGATCGAGCCGTCCGCTTTGACACGCTCCATCCGGTAGTCCGGCGGGATTAAGGTATCGTCACTCTCAAGAAAAACGCGGACCTCGTAGTCTGCTTCCAGCTTCGCCAGCTGTTCGCGCTTCTGATTCAAGATGTACAAGGCGACTTGCGTCGGCACATGGAGTGTCAATTCCGACGAGCGCCGCCGCATTGCCTCTTCTTCAATGACGCGAAGAATGTGGACGGCCGTCGTGTCCGCGGACCGACGGATACCGGTTCCACCGCAGTGGGGGCAGGGCTCCGAGTGCATCTCCAATAGGCTGGGACGAAGGCGTTGGCGCGACATCTCCAAAAGGCCGAATGGCGAAATCCTTCCGATTTGGATGCGCGCACGATCGCTCCGCATGGCGTCCTTCAACGCGCGCTCCACCTTCACCTGGTTGCGGTGATTCTCCATATCGATGAAATCGATGACGATGAGGCCGGCCAAATCGCGAAGCCGCAGTTGACGTGCCACTTCATCAGCGGCCTCCAGATTGGTCTTGAGAGCCGTTTCTTCAATGTTCCGCTCTCGGGTGGAACGCCCTGAGTTCACGTCGATCGCAACAAGCGCTTCCGTCGAATTGATGACAATATAGCCACCGGATCGCAGGTGCACCTCGGGTTGATGCATGCTGTCGATCTGGCTTTCGACTTGGTAGCGCTGAAGAAGCGGAATTGAGCTCTCTTTGTACGGCTGAACCTTCTTCGCGTGGCTCGGCATCATGAGCTTCATAAAGGTCTTGGCCGTCTTGTATCCTTCTTCGCCGTCGACGACGACCTCTTCGATCTCTTTGCTGTAAATGTCGCGAATGGACCGCTTAATGAGATTGCCTTCTTCGTGAATAACTGACGGCGCCATGGACTCCAGGGTCTTTTGCCGGATTTGCTCCCAAAGTCGGATTAGATATTCATAATCGCGCTTGATTTCGGCTTTCGTCCTTTTCGCGCCGGCCGTCCGTACGATGACGGCCATACCCTCGGGAATACCGAGATCCGCGAGGATGTTCTTCAAGCGTTTACGATCCTGACCGGAAGCGATTTTACGAGAGATCCCGCCGCCCCGCGCCGTGTTCGGCATCAATACGCAATAGCGGCCCGCGAGCGAAAGATAGGTCGTGAGGGCAGCGCCTTTATTTCCTCGTTCTTCCTTAACGACCTGAACGAGAAGGATCTGCCGGCGCTTTATGACTTCTTGGATTTTGTAGCGTCGGCGATCGATGACCGGTCGGCGCGCTGATTCTGCGACGTCAATTTCGTCTTCATCGCCGCCAATTTCCTCGACACTCGCCTCTGCGTTGTCTTGCGCCGCTGCATCTTCAGCTTCTTCGGCCTCGCGTTGAGCCGTTTCTTCCTCTGCTAGGAGCGCTTCGCGATCTGCTACCGGAATCTGGTAATAGTCCGGATGAATCTCGCTAAAAGCGAGAAACCCATGGCGATTTCCGCCATAATCGACAAAAGCCGCCTGGAGCGAAGGTTCGACCCTGGTAACTTTTGCGAGGTAAATATTGCCTTTTAGTTGTCGTCTGGATTCAACTTCAACGTCGAAATCTTCGACCCGGTTCCCTGACACCACCACGACCCGTGTTTCTTCCGGGTGGGAGGCGTCGACAAGCATGCGTTTCGTCGCCATTTATCGTGTAACTCCGAAGCCCTCGCCTTGGTGAATTCTCAGGTATATCTGAGGTAATCACGGTCGATTTGGGCTCATAGATGTTGAAAAAACCGGTGGCGCCTCGATCCCGTGTCGATGACGGACCAAAATCAGCGCCGAGAATGGCGGACTGGCGGGACATCAATGGGGCTTGGGCGGCTGGCACCGGCATGTGAAAAAACCTTGTAACTGGGCAGTTCGTGACTGCCGATCCACAGAAGCGGACGAGAGAGGGAACGCAAAAGCGTTTTCCACGAATCGCCCAATCGGCCTCTGTAAACGTTAACATAACCGTAGGAAATTCATTCCACAATGGCATATTGTTCGTATGACAGCGATTGACGTTATGTCCGGCGAACGCCAGAGTCGATCAGCTGTAATCACGATATTTGGGTATACGATAGGCAAGACAGGCGCAAATATGGGGCTTCTTACTATTGTGCGAGCGGGTTTGCTTGCGGCAGCGATTTTGCTGTCGTATTCGCCGCTCGCCCATACGGCCCCGGACGCGGAAGTCATGGATATTCGCGTTGGTGAGCATGGATTGAGCACCCGGATCGTTGTTGACGTCGACCGATCCCTTGATGCACAGATTTTTGCCTTGGCGGGGCCGGCCCGGCTGGTTGTCGACCTTCCTGAGGTAGGATGGCGGCTGCCGCCGAGACCATTGCCGTCGAACATCGGTGTGCTATCGCGTCTTCGCTATGGTTTGTTCAAGCCCGGGAACTCACGGATCGTTATCGACCTGAACCAACCCTCCCGCGTGCACGGGGCATCGTTTCTTCCCGCGGCGGAGGGTCGCCCGGGCCGTCTCGTGATCGACCTTGCACGCGCGAGCGGCAAAGCCTTTCTGGCCGCCGTCGAAGCACCGCCTCTAACGATCCAGGGGATTCGGGCAGCGGGCGTCTTGGCGAGCGCGCCTAGGTCGAAGGGGACTAAGGCCACGCTATTGGCGGCACCTGCGAAGCCATCGGCACCAGTGCGCGCCCGTACACAAAAACCAACGACCCGGAAGACTGCGAATACGGAGCTCGGACGTCTCGCGTCGCTCAGGGTGCCGCTTAAGCCCAACGCACCTGGCCGAGTCCAGAAACGTATTATCGTCATCGATCCCGGTCATGGTGGCGTAGACCCGGGTGCGATCGGAATCTCGGGCATTTACGAGAAGCATGTGACGCTGGCGGCGGCACGAGACCTCAAGAAGCATCTTGAGAAAACGGGTCGTTTTCGCGTCTATCTAACTCGAGACCGGGACATTTTTATTCGGTTGCGCGACCGAGTGGAAATTGCGGGCGACAAAAACGCTGATCTGTTCGTGTCGTTGCACGCAGACTCAATCCGAAACAACAGCAAAGTACGCGGGCTTTCGGTTTATACTTTGTCCGAGCGGGCATCTGATAAAGAGGCGGCAGAACTTGCGGAGCGGGAAAACAAGGCAGATTTGATCGCCGGCATCGACCTGACACATGAAAGCGCAGAGGTGACCAACATTCTGATCGATCTCGCGCAACGCGAAACCATGAACCAATCCGCGCGGCTAGCATCCATCCTGGTCGACGAAATGCGTCAAAGAGTGCGGGTTCTTCGCAATCCTCACCGGTTTGCGGGTTTTGCTGTATTGAAGGCGCCGGATATTCCTTCAGTGCTCATTGAGCTTGGCTTTCTCTCAAATCGTCAGGACGAGAAGGCACTAAAATCGAAATCGCACCGACGAAAGCTCGCTCAATCCATCGCTGCCGCCGTCGACAAGTACTTCGCCCGCGTCGAATCGGCGAGCCGATGATTTAGAGGTTCGGCGCGGCCAACAAACTTGCTCCAGCACCTTAAGATTGTCACATTTGTTAGGTAAGCACGTACGCTTGTCAGCCATCAAAGCTGACAAAGTTAAAGAATGCGATCGCGCGGAGGCTTGAGAGCCGAATGAGGTTTCTCTACAGGTTTATCCTATTCTCACTTGTACTGTTGATCGTGGCCGGCGTCGGGATCGGAGGCGGTGGGCTGTGGGTCCTATACAAGTATGGTCAGGGGCTTCCTGATTATCGGCAGCTTGCGACGCATAAGCCCGATGTGATGACTCGGGTTCATGCGGGTGACGGGCGCCTCTTGGCCGAATTTGCCATTGAGAAGCGTGCGTTTGTGCCGATTGAAGCTATGCCACGTCGAATTATCGACGCCTTCTTGTCGGCCGAAGACAAGACATTCTACAGCCATCCGGGGATCGACTTCACAGGCGTGGCACGAGCGGTCGTGACCAACGTTCAGAATTTCGCAAGCGGTCGGCGGCTTGTCGGAGCCTCGACCATTACCCAGCAAGTCGCGAAGAACTTCTTGCTCACGAATGAAGTGTCATTCGAGCGGAAGATTAAGGAGGCGATCTTGGCGGTTCGTATTGAACGTGCGTTCACCAAGGATCGTATTCTCGAGCTTTATCTGAACGAAATATACTTGGGCTTTGGGTCGTATGGTGTCGCTGCGGCCGCTCTGAACTATTTCAACAAGTCACTCGATCAACTCACGGTCGCCGAGGCTGCATTCCTCGCTGCTCTTCCCAAGGCGCCCAATAACTATAACCCAAGGACGAAAGCATCGGCCGCGAAGGCGCGCCGCAATTGGGTCGTGGGTCGTTTGTTGGAAGACGGGAAAATCTCGACGGACGAAGCCAAAACCGCCGTCTCGGCGCCGCTTTTGGTCGGACGCCGCGACGACACCGAATTCGTTGAGGCCGATTATTTCACCGAAGAGGTCCGTCGGGAATTGGTGGAGAGATTTGGCGAGGGCCAACTTTACAAAGGCGGCCTTTCAGTGCGGACGACGCTTGACCCGCGAATGCAATCGGCGGCCGAAGAAGCCTTGCGATTGGGCTTGGAGGCTTACGATCGCCGTCACGGATATCGTGGCCCGGTCGCAGCGGCCCCGGAGGGGACACGTTTCGATGTGCCTTCTGACTGGAAAGTGTATCTGGCGTCGTTGCCCCGGCCGAAAGGCGCCGTCGATATGCAATTGGCCGTGGTCCGCGGACTGGACGATGCGGCGCAGAAGGCGAACATCGGAATAGAGGATGGCGCGGTCGGGGATCTCACATTGCCTGAATTGAAATGGGCACGTGAGGCGCTTGAGGATGGCAAGCGCGGTCCGTCGATCAATGAACCTTCGGATGTTCTGAAGGTTGGTGATGTTGTTTTGGTTTCAAAGCTTGAACCGCGACCCGCGGATGAAGAGAAGAAACAACGTGAGATTCTGGAAGGGGAATACCGGCTTCGGCAAATCCCTGAGGTGCAGGGGGCGATCATCGCCATGGACCCGCATACCGGCCGCGTGAAGGCGATGTCCGGGGGGTATGATTTTGCGTTGAGCCAATTCAATCGCGCGACGCAGGCACTGCGCCAACCAGGCTCTGCGTTCAAGCCATTTGTGTACCTTGCCGGCCTCGATGCCGGTTACACGCCATCGAGCAAAATCCTCGATGCGCCTTTCGTGATCGACCAAGGGCCCGGCTTGCCGAAATGGCGACCGGGCAACTACAGCGATAAATTCTATGGCCCATCGACGATGCGTCTGGGCATTGAGAAATCTCGAAACCTGATGACCGTGCGATTGGCGCAGAAAATCGGGATGGACAATATCGCGAGGTACGCGAACAAGTTCGATATCGTTGATGACATGCCAGCAACGCTGGCCATGTCCCTTGGCGCCGGAGAGACGACGCTCATGCGGCTGACGACGGCTTACGCAATGCTGGTGAACGGCGGCAAAAGGGTGACCCCAACACTCATTGACCGCGTTCAGGACCGGCTCGGCCGAACTGTTTTTCGCCATGATTCACGGGCTTGCGAGGGATGCCGGACCGAAAGATGGTCCAGTCAGCGCGTGCCCCGGATTCCGGATACACGCGAGCAAGTGACCGATCCCGGGAGCGCTTACCAAGTAGTGAATATGCTCAAGGGCGCAGTTGAACGCGGTACCGGGCGCCGGGTCGCTGCGGTAGGCAAGCCGCTTGCAGGTAAGACCGGCACGACCAACGAAGAGCGTGATACTTGGTTCATCGGTTTCTCGCCGGACTTGGTCGCCGGGGTTTTCGTAGGGTTTGATACCCCAACGCCTCTTGGTCGGCGAGAGACCGGCTCTTCCGTGGCAGCTCCTGTTTTCCGCGATTTCATGTCGCAAGCCCTCGAAGGTCAGCCAGCGATCCCATTCCGAACGCCCTCTGGTGTGCGGCTTATGCGGGTGAATGCACGAACCGGTTTGCCGGCAGCTTCCGGCGACCGTGATGTCATTCTGGAGGCATTCAAGGCGGGTACGTCGCCGACGACGGATACGGCGGTTATCGAAGGCGTGGGTTGGACTGCCGATGTCGGCACATCGTCCGTTCGTCGATCACCCTCCACCGGAACGGGTGGTTTGTACTAGATCCATCCTGATTTGAATGGACATTGCTTGAGCGATACATCGGCGGGCGCTAATAAGAGTGTCCGCTGTGTTTCGAGGGAGTTTTTCATGCGCGCAGAGATCCAGTCGATGGCCGAAGAGATCAAGCAGTCCGCGGGACTGCTGAGGAGGCATCTTTGACTACGACCAAGCTGTACTGCGCTTAGAAGAGCTGAATTCGCTCGCTGAAAGCCCCGACCTCTGGGACGACCCCGATAAAGCTCAAGCGTTGATGCGTGAACGCACAAAGCTGGAAAGCGGAATCCAAGAAGTCGACAAATTGTTCGGGGATCTCGCCGACGCCATCGACTTGATCGAGCTTGCCGAGCTGGAAGATGACGGCGAGGTGTTGGCCGAGGCCGAGCAGAGTATTCACGGTCTTTTCGACCGCGCGCAAAAAGCGCAACTGAAAACACTCTTGTCGGGCGAGGCCGATGAGAACGATTGTTTTCTGCAGATTCAAGCCGGTGCAGGCGGCACGGAGGCACAGGATTGGGCCGACATGTTGCTGCGGATGTACACTCGCTGGGCCGACAAGCGTGGATTCAACATCGAATGGCTTGAGGAAAGCCAAGGCGAAGAAGCCGGGATCAAATCGGCGACGGTGAAGTTCTCCGGCGAGAATGCCTATGGATGGTTGAAGACCGAAAGCGGCGTCCACAGGCTGGTGCGCATATCACCATATGATTCATCGGCAAGACGCCATACAAGCTTCGCGTCCGCATGGATTTCGCCTGTGATCGATGAAGACATCGATATCGAGATCGACGAGAAGGACCTGCGGGTTGATACCTATCGTGCCTCCGGCGCGGGCGGGCAGCACGTCAACAAGACGGAAAGCGCCGTGCGAATTACCCATAATCCATCGGGTATCGTCGTTCAATGTCAAAATGACCGTTCGCAGCATAAGAACCGCGCCCAGGCCATGGCCATGTTACGGGCCCGATTGTTCGAACAAGAGTTGCAGGCACGAGAAGCGGCGGCACAGGCGACCGAGGACAGCAAGACGGACGTTGGCTGGGGGCACCAGATTAGGTCGTATGTGCTGCAGCCCTATCAGATGGTGAAAGATCTACGAACAGAAGTCGAAACGTCAAATACCTCTGCGGTGCTTGACGGGGATATCGATATGTTCTTGGAAGCTTCCCTTGCATCAAGGCTTAAAGAAACGTCAGACGCACCAGATGCCTGAGCGGGCGTCACTGAACGATGAGTTCCTTGAACAAGACCGTATGAACCCGGGCGGGTTGGATTAAATTATCAATGATTTGAACCAGTTCGAAGCGTAGCCGTTCCGATCCGGCTTTGCCGACGACATGTTGCCGCTCCTGATCCCTGAGGTGCGTCAACACGGCGTCCATGACGCGGGCCTCTTCGTCTTGTAGCAGGGACAGATCATCCGGGGACAATTGCACGTGAACGATTGCCCGCAAGAATGGTGAGCGGCAGGCGCCGGTCTTAAGATCCGTGCGTATTTCCGGCAAGGGGTGGATCACGGGCTTTCCGAGATCGATTGCCGCTGTTGACTGCGGTTTCTCCCAGCCCATGATCGTATGAATGAGGCCCGAGAAATAGGCGCCGGCTGCTCCGCCGCTTAACAAGACGATGGCCGCAACTAAGATGATGGCCACTTTCTTGCCACCCCCCTTTTTCTTCTTCTTGCCGTTTCCTTTTTTCTTGGACTTTGGCTTGCGACTTTTTTCGTCTTCTTTGGGTTCTGTCTCTTCGCCCATTCTGAAGAATCCTCGGTAAGTTGCTGATAGCGGGCGTTCGCGCTCGGTAACAAAAGTCCCACGCTTAGCCGGGGTGAGCCCTAAGCCAGAATTTCGGTGATCTTACTCTTTATTCGCCCGATATCAGCGGGCTTTTCTTCGTACGCTGTGACGCCTGCATCGTAGGCCGCAGAGCGATCTTCAGCTGTGCCATGTGCGCTCAGGGCAATGACCGGCACGTCGCCAATCTCTGGGTCATCTCGGATTGCGCGAATGACTTCCCATCCCGTGGATTTAGGAAGACTCATATCGGTAATAACGATATCGGGTTTTTCTTGTTTCGCGGCGTCAAGTCCGCTGGTGCCGTCTTTGGCCTCAATGACTACGTGTCCGTCGGCCGAAAGTGCCTGTACCAAAAGACCACGAGCGATGTCTTCGTCTTCTATTACAAGGAGTTTGGCCATTCATATTCCTCAAACCAGCGAAACTAGAATGCTTCGCGGTTCTGTCCTGTGTCAATGCGTAGGCGCACCCAACGCGGCTGCAAAGGTCTGCCCAACAGACACTCGATTTCGGCCTTCCTTCTTGGCTGCGTATAGATTTTTGTCAGCCGTCTCAATCAGCCCGTTGATCGACGTATCCAGACCGACGAAAACGGTCGCGGCACCGATGCTCAAAGTTACGGTGTCTGCAGTCGATGAATACTCATGCGGGATACCCAAATCGCGCACTTTTTGACAGAGCGTCCCTGCAATTGCATGCGCGCCTTCAGCATCAGTTTCCGGCAGAAGGCACGTAAACTCCTCGCCACCGTAACGAGCGACAAGATCGCCGGGCCGCTTCACGACACTATTTAGGGCCGAGGCAATCTTGCGCAGGCACTCGTCGCCATTTTGATGACCGTAATTGTCGTTGTACTGCTTAAAATGGTCGATATCCATGAGCAGCAGCGACATTTGTGCCCCCGTTCGTAGTGCCCGTTGCCATTCGGTCCGAATGGCTTCGTCAAAGCGGCGGCGATTCGCAATGCCTGTCAATGCATCCACAAAAGCGATCTCTTCGAGGTAATCCCGCGTTTTCTTGAGTTCCAGATGGCTGCCGATACGTGCTGCGACAACGGGTGCGCTAATCGGCTTGGTAATGTAATCGACCGCACCCATCTCGATCCCCATGGCCTCATCGGAATCTTGGCTTAGCGCCGTAACAAAAACGATCGGAATGTTCCTTGTATCGGGGTCGTCGAGTAATTCACGGCAGACGGCGTAACCGTCCATGGCTGGCATCATGACGTCGAGTAGGACGATGTCCGGCCTCTCCAACTTGCAGAGATCAATTGCCGACTCGCCATCCTTAGCGATGATAACGTCACCGAGGCGCGAAACGGCCTCACTGAGAATCTCAATGTTTATGGGTTCGTCATCGACGACGAGTATTTTCGCGTCCGAAGATGCCATCATCATGAGTTGGGGTGCTCCTCTAGACCGAATTTGGACTTTATCCGACGCAAGGCGATGAGCGCCTGATCGAAATCAAAAGATTTCATTGAGGCTCCCAGAGTTTCGAGGTCGCTTCGGCTTGAGTTTCCAAGTGCCGTTTGCAGCTTCGGAAATATCTCGCTGGCAGACCATCTATTGTTTAACAGGCATTCCTCCAGTTCGAAAATCAACGGTCGGATTTGTGACGAGTCGACGTTCTCGTCCGTCGGAACGTCGATCTCTTTGTTTGTTGAAGAGGATATCAACTGAAACGCTGACATTGCCTCTGCGAAATCAACAAAAACGGCGCTTAGGTCATACTCGGAGCCTTCGGCGTCAAGTTGATGCTCAAGTACACGCGCCGTCTCCATCAGGTGATAGGCGCCTAGGGTGCCTGCTAGGCTCGCGACCGTATGCACAAGACGGGAGGCCTCGGCCATTTCTCTCTCGTCCAACAAGTGCTTTAACCGTGCCTCGAAATCACTGTACTTGTCTTTGAAGTCCGAGATGAGTTCGAAAAGAAGGGTGTCATTACCGGCGAGCATTTTTTTGGCGCGCGATAAATCGACAGGGCCTATCTTGTTTGGGAACCCTGCGGGGGTGCTTGATGATCGAGTGCCGTCTAAACTAGATGAGTCTCTCGGTTCTAGGGCGGACAATTCGCCCATTGGATCCTGTCGTTGGCGCTTCCACCGCAATAAGACTTCGTACAAAGCATCCGGAACGAGCGGCTTGGCGAGGTGATCGTTCATCCCGGCATGGAAACACGCAGTCCTCTCCGCAGCCATGACATGCGCCGTCATGGCGACGATCGGGGTATCGGAATACGCTTGCTGTTTTCTTATCCTCTTGGTCGCTTCAAGACCGTCCATGATCGGCATCTGAACGTCCATCAAAACCAAGTCGATCGAACCATCGTTAGTGTCGAGCGCTTTGATAGCAGCCGCTCCGTTGTCCGCAATCTCAAACGTTACACCGGCCTGTTGCAATAACCCCGCGACGACCTTTTGGTTCAATTCATTGTCTTCGACGACGAGGACATGAAGTCCCATAAGTTCAGACATATCCTCGTCTATGGCCGGGCGCCGGTCGGGTGTTGCGTCATGTGCGGGCTTGTCATTGGGCTCGAGGAGTTCAGTTACGGAGGCGATCAGGTCATACGACTTCAAGGGCGCCGTCACATAATCATGCACATTCAAAATGACGGATGGGTCGATTTGGTTCATATCCTTGCCATCACCGATGACGATGATTCTTGGTGCACCGGGCTCCGCTCCACCGGATGCGACTGATCTTAAGAACGCCGCGAAGCCGTCATCCAAGATCGAGTGGTCGCAGATAATCGCATCAAGATGTGCCCCAAGCTCAGGTGCGTTTTCGAATGCTGTGCCTGCGTCGGGCAATGAGGCAAAGCAACGCACATCACCGACCCCGACTTGTGATAACGAGTTTCCTATCATTTGCCTCGTTACATCACTTGGGTGAACAACCAAGACGTTAGATGTCGCGAGAGCCCGATACCGGCTTTTCCATGGCACGGGAGAATCCGTTGGCTGCAATGTAATTTCCATCGAGAACGTCGACCCTATCCCGGGTTCGCTCTCGACCTGGAGAATGCCGCTCATGACATCGGCGAGTTCCTTGGAGATGACGAGACCCAACCCCGACCCGCCATAGAGCCGCGTGGTTGAACTGTCGGCTTGGCTGAAAGGTTGAAAAAGCCTGCTCTTCTGGTCCGGCGATATACCTATGCCCGTATCGCTTACGGAAAAGACCAAACGTGCGCGATTACCAAACACGTGATGACAATCGCATCGCAGGATGATGTTGCCGTTGTCCGTGAACTTGACCGCATTACTGGCAAAGTTCGTAAGAATCTGACCAAGGCGCAGAGGATCACCGTTGTAACCTTGTGGTGCGTCGGGGTCTATCGACAGTAGGACATTAAGACCCTTCTTTCGCGCCGCTTCTGCGACGTTCCGAGCTACTCTGTCGAATACGTCCGCCAATTTGAATGGAACGTGCTCCAATTCGATTTTGCCTGTCTCCAGACGAGAGAAGTCCAAAACATCGTTGATGATCCCCAAGAGAGATGTGGCTGACGCATAAACGTCCTCGAGGTATTTCTGCGTTCGTTCTTCGGTGTTGGTCTTCATCGCCAAGCCGGTCAATCCGATGATGGCATTCATCGGCGTTCGTATTTCATGGCTGATATTCGCGACGAACGCCGACTTTGCCCTGCTTGCGGCTTCCGCTTTTTCTTGCGCCTTCTTGAGATCCGTAATGTCGACACGGAACCCAACTGTGCCGCCCTCAGGTGTTCGCCGCTCAGCAATCTTCAGCCAACGCCCGTCACCGAGTTTTTGTTCGATGACTTCTTCTGCGCGCATATGGGATGCCAATCGCTCCCGAAGCCATTCCTCGTGCATCTCCGGAGCAACGTCGTACTCCCCGCGTTCCAGCCCCTTCTTCAAGATGTACTCAAATGGCGTCCCAGGGACAAAAAGATCAGCGGACTTGGGGTAGTAATCTCTGTACTTGTCGTTGCACAGCACAAGCCGGTCGCCGGCATCGTAATAGACAAACCCCTCGTTCATTACCGCGATTGCGTCCTCAAGGCGGGCACGCGCATCGTCTGCAGCTTTCTCCGCTCGTACACGATCGGTAATGTCGGAATACGTGGCGACATACCCGCCGCCTTGGATCGGAATGCCCGTAAATTCGATGGTCTTGCCGTCGGGACGAACCCTTTGGATCGTCAGAGGCATGAACTCCAGGGCTTGATTGACGCGATCTTCGACCATTTTCCGGACGTCGCCCGTTCCGTAATCTCCGCGCTCAGCGAGTATTTTGAAGACGTCTCTGAGATTTGTTCCGGGCTTGACCTGTTCCTTGGTCAACTCGAGGATTTCATAGTATCGGTCATTAACAACTTGGATCGACAGGTCCGCATCGACTAAACAGATTCCCTGATTGATGTTGTCGAACGTCAATTCGAGGCGTTCGCTTTGCCGAGCGACCTCAGCCTGCATTTCGTCGATCCGATATAGGTATCGAATGAAATAGAAGGCGACGACGCAGATGATCGGGATACCCAAGACGCCCCAAAAAAGCAGGCGGATTGTATCGGACATGGCGGCTTCTGTGACGGCCACCATGCTGTCCCCTTGCGTCATGATCTCATCGACGAGCAGACCCAACTCGGCGGATGCCAGCGTATCATTCAACCGCACAAGAGCATCGGTTTCTTCGACGTTTAATCCTGAGGTGACAGCGTCGCGTGCCGTAAAGAGACGGAGTTGATAGTCTTTTATGATCTCCTTGATTCGTAGCAACGCCTCTTTTTCGCGCGTCGTTGATGCGAGTTCCAGCAATCGATCGACGACGCCTAATGCTGTGGTCGTGTCGTTTTCGGCAGCACGAAGATATGCAGTGTCTTGGCTGAGGACGTAATCTTTGAAATTGTGAATGAACCCCTCATACCCGAGGCTGCTGTGAAGGCTGGATAAGGCAGAGACTTTTTGCAGTTCGACCTCGCTCTGCGTGTGCCAGCTGTCGCTGATAAAGCGAACGCGGTCATATGCGTAAAACAGGAACAGCGCGAGGAAAGCGGCTAGCACAAGTGCGATGACAATGACTACCCGCGCAGAGGGCGGCGCCACCTTCTCAGTACCAGAATTTCGCGATGAGAAAGACATTGAACGCACAGGTTACAGTTGTTGATTGGCAAACGAGGCTTCGATGAAGCCCTCATGAAAGCGGTGCATAATAGGCACGATCCATTCCGGCGCGCTCGCGCGCTTCCCGATTGAATGGAGGCTTCAGTTTCGCACTAAACCTTTGGCGGATGATATCGTGGAAAGCCGCAATCGGTTCCATACCCTCTCGATGGCAGAGAAATTCGAACCAACGAACGCCAACGGCCACATGGGGGATCTCCTCCTGCCCGATTGTCTCCATCAACTCGGCTGAAGAATGGTCTCCGGCGCTCCTCAATTTGTCGGCCGCAGCCTGAGCTGTATCCAGACCACGCGCTTCCAGGACCATGGGGACCAGTGCCATCCGCGCTTTGAGGTCGTCAAATGTCGCAGTCGCTGCCTCCCAAAGTCCGTCGTGGGCGTCAAAGTCGCCGTATCGAGCCCCCAAGGCCTCCAATCGTTGTTCGAGTAAGGTGAAGTGTTTCGCCTCATCCAATGCCGTATCCGTCCAGTCGTCGAAAAAGCGACGTGGCATTCCAGCGTCACCAAATCTTGCGATCACGTCCCATGCGAGATCAACTGCATTGAGCTCAATATGCGCGATCGCATGAAGAAACGCCTGGCGCCCTATTGTCGACCCAAACGACCGTTTCGGCATCTTGTTCGGCGGACAAAGGGCCGGGATTGCCGGTCTCTCAGGTCGGTCTGGCACAATCGGGCGGCCACCAAGCTCAAGGGCGCCATCGCGCCATTGCGCAACGGTCTTTCGGGTCAGCGCAACTTTTTCCTCTGGTCGCGCCGACCGAAGAACTGCGACTGCCGCGTCTTCGAGCGTTTTCGGCATCGATCTAGATCTTTAGGCCGATTTGACCGCCTCCAACACGTCTTCGACGTGTCCTTTAACTTTCACCTTTGGCCAAGCCTTGAGGACAGTGCCGTCTTCGCCGATCAGAAAGGTCGCGCGCTGGATGCCCATGAATTTCTTGCCATACATACTTTTTTCGACCCAGACACCGAAATCTTCACAAAGGGTTCCGTTCTCGTCCGACACCAATACAAATGGTAGATCGTGCTTATCGACGAAATTATCGTGGCGCTTCACGCTGTCTTTCGACACGCCGACGATACGCACGCCCGCTGCATTGAAGTTCTCTATGTGGTCGCGAAAATCCTGCGCTTCGGTCGTGCACCCCGGCGTCATGTCTTTCGGGTAAAAATAGATGATGGCCTTGCCGCCTTTCAGGTCTTCGGAAGAGAGAGTTCCGTCGCCTCCGGTCGGAAGAGAGAATGTTGGAATGGTATCGCCAACTTCGAGCATGATGTGAGACTCCGTTCTACGTTTTCAGAATTCTGTTCGGGTACGATCTAAGACTGATCTCGGTTCAGCATTGGGGAGCGCCTCATGGGCCCAGCGTGCGATCGAAAATCGCGACGATCTGTCTTTGCAAGGCGAGCAGCGTCTTCTCCAATGCATCAAATGTCTCGGAGTCGCTGAGGTGAACCAGGTCATCCTTCAAAGACGGTGAAAACTGTGAGATTTTCTGATCGGTAAGCTCGCCTTCAATGGCGAGGGCGAGGAAGGTCTGTATCCGCCGAAAAAGGTTCTTGGCCTCAAGCAAACTCTCAGCATCAAGTTTCTCAATGAGCCCATGTTCCCATGCACGTTGGAATATCTCATCCGAGTTCTGAACAAGAAGATCGGCGTGCGTATTCGCATGGGCCAAGACCAGATATTGAGCCATAAAGTCGATATCGACTTGCCCGCCTCGGACATGTTTAAGCGACCAGATGCATTCCGTTTTGTGTTGCTCCGCAATCTTCTTGCGCATGTTTCGAACGTCAAAGGCCAGAGTGCCTAAGTCGCGAGCCTGAGACAACGCCGTTTGAACGGTGGACATGATGTCAACGCCAAGCGCATCTGTGTCGAAAACGGGCCGCGCGCGGACAAGCGCCAAATGCTCCCATGTCCAGGCATCCTCACGGTAATATCTCTCGAAGGCACTGGACGAGGAAGCTACTGGGCCTTTGTTCCCACTCGGGCGCAGCCGCATGTCGATCTCATAGAGTGTTCCCTCCGCGGTCAGGGCGGAAACGCTGGATATGATCCGCTGGCCCAATCTCGTGAAATACAGTGACGGAGACAGCGGCTTCGCACCATCCGAAACTTCACTGTCGTCCGGTGCATCGTAGACGAAGATGAGGTCAAGATCGCTGGATGGCGTGAGTTCTCGAGATCCAAGTTTACCCAGCGCCAGGACGCAAAACCGCCCGTCAGCAACAACACCGTGTTTATCCGAAAAGGTCTGAATGACTTCAGGAATGAGAATGCGCAAGACGGATTCGGCAATGTCACTGAAACTGGCGGCGGCGGCACTTGGCGCAATGGCGCGTCTCAGCATTTGTACGCCTACTTGGAATCTCCGGTCATGATTCCAACGCCGTGTAGCGTCGAGCACATCCTCAAAGAAGACAGTATCTTCAAGATACGAGCGGCAATCTGTCACGAGATCGTCCACGCTGCCTATTGGATCGTAAAAATCCGCAGTGAGCACGCTGTCCAAGAGATTGGGATGGCGCCCCAGGTGCGTCGCCAGACGGGGAGCGTCGCCCATGATCTCGGCGATCAGGTCAAGGATCGCCGGATTGGATTGAAACAACGAGAACAACTGTACGCCTGCGGGCAGTGCGGAAATAAAGGTGTCGAAGCGCAAGAAAGTAGAGTCGGGGTCGGATTGCCTTGCTAGGGAAGAGAGCATGGCCGGGGTTAACTCCGTCAGGATTTCACGTGATCGGACAGAGCGCGTCGCCCGAATTCTGCCGTGATGCCAAGCGCGGATCGCTGCATCGACTTTCTCTGGTTCGTCAAAGCCCATGGCTTTCAATGTCGTCAGCGTTTCGAGGTCCGATTCGACACCAGTAAACGAGAGGTTCCCCTCCATGGTATCCTCAGGAGTCAAAGCGGGCGCCTCATTGAACAACTGGCTGTAATGATCGCTTACCGTTTCGAGATGCGACCGAAGTTCCGCTCGAAAAGAACCGACCGTCTTATAGCCGAGGAAATTTCCAAGACTTTCGATCCCGGAGTCCTCAGCGGGCAGCTTTTGTGTCTGCTCGTCGTTCCGCATCTGAAGGCGGTGTTCGAGATTGCGAAGGAATGCATATGAGGCATCGAGATCATTTGCAACGTTATCGCCAACTTGTCCAAGTTCAACGAGCGCGCGAATGGCTTCGATAGTTCGCTGCGACCGCACTTGAGGGACGCGCCCACCCCAAATTAACTGCTGCGTCTGTGCAAAGAACTCAATCTCACGAATGCCACCCCGTCCTGTCTTCACATCATGGCCGTTAATGGCAATTTCCCCGCCGCCTTTATGCGCATGCATTTGCCGCTTGATCGCGTGAATATCCTGAATGGCCGCGAAATCTAAACTTTTTCGCCAGACGAATGGGCGCAAGTGCGAAAGGAACTTCTCACCGGCTTCCAAATCGCCTGCGATGGCGCGTGCCTTGATCATTGCCGCTCTTTCCCAATTCTGCCCCAAGCTTTCGTAGTACGTTTCGGCGGCGAGCGTCGAGATCGCCAAAGGCGTCGATCCCGGATCGGGGCGTAACCGAAGATCCACCCGGAAGACGTAACCGGCCGTTGTCCGCTCATCGAGAATGCGGGCCAGCGTCCGGGTCATACGAATTGCATGTTTTTGAAGTTTGTCTGGTTGATCGGTCTCAATGCGGTCCGGGTCGAATAGGCAGATGAGATCGACGTCACTCGAGTAATTCAGTTCCCGCGCTCCAAGCTTACCCATGCCGATGACGATAAAGCCACTTTCGATCTCTGGGTGGTTTGGAGATTTCAGGACAAATCCGCCTCGCTCAGCAGTCTTGCGGATCACATGAGAGGCGGCGACCGAGATCGACGTATCCGCAAAATCTGACAGTGCTTCTGTAACGTCATAGAGCGACCAGTGCCCGGAAACATCCGCGACCGCAGTCGTCAGCGCGAGGCGTCTTTTGCCAAGACGCAAACTCTGCATGAGATCCGCCTCGTCGGCACTAACAGCTTTAAGTTCATTCGCCTCAGCAAGGACGAGGTCTCTGCATGCGTCTGGTCCTTCGTCGAAGATGCGAAGCAGCCAAACGGGTTCCTGCAAGATACAAGATGTCAGAAATGGGCTGTTGCCGAAAAGGCCGTCCAACAGTGCGCGCGTCGGTTGATGCGACCGAAGCTCAAGCCAAGCGTTTTTCGTAGCCGCTCCATTTCCATGGTCATCGCCAATACCACTGAGAATGTCGTCCCAGGCGTTTTCCACGGGAGTGACGTCGGATGGTAAGGGTAACCGGGAGCCGTCAATTTTAAGCCGATAGTTCATTGCAATCGCTATGTCGTTGTGCGCGTTCGAAAGGGTCTCGCAAAGCAAGAGGGCATGGGGCGTGAAGATAAATTAACTCTCGCTCACATTGTTTACGGACCATTAATGCTGTTTTATGCATATTCTGTGACGGCTGGAGACCCCGGCGACGCTATTTTCGCCTTCGGATAACCATAGCATTGTTTATCAAGCACTTTGGCAAGGTCTGTGTTCAGCTTCTTGGCGGTCTCAGCGCCGGGATCGCCATCATTTTTGTCTTAATCGCGTGGCAGCTGCACAAAGGCCCGGTTTCGTTAAACTTTTTGACGTCGTATGTCGAGCAGGCCCTGAATGCGGGGCACCGCGGGTTTAAGCTTGCTTTCGACGATACAACACTGACTTGGGCCGGGTGGGATCGCGCCGTTGATCTTCGAATTTCAAATGTTCGTGCGATCGATCAAGAAGGCTCGGCCATCGCAAAGATACCTGAGTTGTCGCTTTCGCTGAGTGGCGAGGCTTTACTGAACGGGGTGTTGGCGCCGAAGTACATCGAACTCCTTGGGCCTGACCTTCGCATTCGCCGGAGCGCAGATGGAACGATGGATTTTGCGCTCATCACGAGTGCGGAAGGCGATGTCGGCGGCCGAGTTGCAACGGGTTTGGTCGGATGGCTCCTGAAAAGCCCGCAGGCCGACTCTCCGATGAGCCATCTAGATACGGTTCGCATCACCGGTGCGACCATGATGTACGAAGATCTCCAAAGTGGCGAAAATTGGGATATGCCGGTTGGCCATCTGGTCCTCCGACGGGAAGCGCATGGATTGAGCGGAGAGGGGTCAGTCCGCATCGACGCGAGCGGTCGCCTATCCGACGTGGCGGTCGCCGGTGTTTTTCATGAGACGGACCGCCGGTTGGAAGTGACGGCATCCTTCTCCGATATCGCGCCGGATGTGTTCGCCGGCCTGAACGCCAACCTCGAACTGTTGACGGGAATCGGGACTCCGATCAGCGGAACCGTCGTGGTCGGCGTCTCTCTCGACGGAGACATCGATACCGTCGGTTTCAACGTTACGGCATCGGCGGGTGTGCTCAAACCTCCGCAACCATTCGACCAACCGATCAACGTCGAGAGTATTCGTGCGAGAGGATTGTTTGACGGCAGGTCCGCGAAGTTGACGGTCGATGAAGCGGAAATTCGGTTCCCTGCGGGCACACGGATAGATGTGCCAGCACCCATCGCGCATACGTTTCCCGTCAAATCGATCCAAACGCAGGCAAACATCGATCTCGCCAAAAGAGCTTTCAGGCTCAGCGGTCTCTCCGTCGATCTGGGTGGGCCGAAGTTCCGCTCGGAGGCGACTGTCGTTGTGAGCCCGCAAGGTGATATGACCGTTACAGCGCAGTCGGAGTTAATCGAGGTTCCCGTCGATGAAGTTGGCCAGTATTGGCCGAAGTCTCTGGGAAGTGATGCGCATGCATGGGTGGCTGAGAACTTGCGTGGCGGGTTGCTCTCAACCGCGGAAGCGGCTCTGACGGCAACGGTCACGTCGGATGGAGAACTCTTGGTCAACGAACTTTCAGGCTCCATGAGCGCGTCCGGCGTTGAGGTTTCGTATTTGAAGGGGCTGCCGCCTGTCGCGGATGCGGCGGCACTTATGACGTTTGATGCCAATGTGTTCGATATTGCCGTGGAGCGCGGTAAGGCCGGAGATGTCATGGTCGCAGGCGGGACGGTTCATATCTCCGGGCTTCAAGATGAGGACCAATATGCCGACATCGATTTGCGGCTTGAAGCGCCTCTGAGAGGTGCGCTCGAACTCATCGATCACGAACCACTGGGTTTCGCGTCGGAGATGGGTATTGACCTCGCCTCCACAGACGGCGCGAGCGAGATCGATCTTACGCTGCGATTGTTATTGGCGAAGGATTTGACCCTTGACGAAGTGGATATCTCGGCTTCCGCGGCTCTACGTGAAGTCCATATGTCAAATGTCGTTCTCGGCAGGGACGTAGAAAACGGTGAACTTCAGCTGACTGTCGACAAAGACGGTATGGATGTGCGCGGCACGGTTTCCATGGAAGATATTCCCGCCCAATTGGAATGGCGCGAGAACTTCTTGGCGGATGCGCCTTTCAAGGCGAATTTCGTTTTGAGCGCCGACATTGCTGACATTCATGATCTAGAGAACTTGGGCATTCAAGCGGCGCCCCTTACCCATAGATACATCAGCGGCGGAGCGCAGGCATCGGTCCGATACACTGTGTTCGATAGCCGACTTAGCCGCGTCGACGTCAATGCGGACATCACCAATGCGAACCTAGTCGTGCCGGTCATGAGCTGGCGTAAGGCTCAGGGCGAGCCGGGCCGGGCTGCGGTAACGATCCTACTTGAGAACAATCTTGTGAAGAGTGTGCCGGCCTTTGAGATTACATCGGCCGAACTATCGGTTGCGGGTGACATCGTGTACGGCCCGGCCGGGCTGGGATTGGAGCGCGTTAATTTTGACAAAATCCAGCACGGCAGAACGAACGTCGCTGGCGCAATTATCTCGCGGCCGGATGGGGGGTGGGAGCTGGGGCTGCACGGGCCATCGATTGACGTGTCGCCACTTTGGGACCGAGTAATCCACGATGAGTACGAGGATGAAGAGGCTGATCTTCCAAACCTCACGGTCGCCATCGAGTTCGATCAACTCTGGATCGACCGGTCCCGCTTTATGACCGACGTTTCGGGTACCTTTGTCCATCGGCACAATGTATGGCGGACAGTTTTGCTGGATACGAAGCTGAACGGCGAAGATCCATTTACGATTAGTATGGCGCCCGATGATACGGGAAGCCGCGTGCTTTCAATCCGCGCGGAGAACGCCGGAGAGTCGCTAAGGTTCCTTGACCTATTCGAAAACATGCATGGCGGGTTTCTGGAGATACGCGGGCGATACGATGATGCCGCGCCTGGCCAGCCGCTCCGTGGCGAGCTGCGCGCCGCAAATTACAGGGTCCGGAACGCGCCTTTGTTGACGCGGATCCTTTCAGTCATGGCGCTGACCGGCATCCTCGAGGCGATGACTGGCGAAGGGTTGAGTTTTACCGCGCTTGAAATTCCGTTCACCTATAAAGATGGAGTGCTCGACATCGCTGACGCGAAAGCGACAGGGCCTTCCCTCGGTTTTACCGCCACCGGTACCGTTTATACGCATGCCGATGTGTTAGACTTATCGGGAACCGTCGTGCCGGTATACGCCTTGAACTCGTTGCTCGGGAACATTCCGATCCTTGGCGATATTCTGACAGGTACGGAGGAGGGTGGCGGTGTGTTTGCTGCAAACTTCGCGATTTCAGGTCCTGTCGAAGACCCTGAAACAACCGTAAATCCGCTTTCGGCTC
Source organism: Rhodospirillales bacterium (assembly GCA_965601835.1). Classification (GTDB taxonomy): domain Bacteria; phylum Pseudomonadota; class Alphaproteobacteria; order Rhodospirillales; family Casp-alpha2; genus UBA4479. The sequence continues at coordinate 1,111,301 of OZ271842.1, read as the reverse complement.
TGACACCGGGTATATTCAGGAATTTGTTCGGTGCACTGGCCCCGCAATCAGATAGCTCGGACACGCCTACCTTGCTGGGTGATCCGGAAACGCCGCTTCAGGCGCGGTAATGCGTTCCTCAGCGCGGCCTTATCAAGGCGTGCCTTTTCTTTCCGGCGGATAGCTTAATAACACCGTCCGTGTTGACCCATGTCTCATCGACGACGGTTCGTTCATCTTGAAGAACGTCATCGTTCAAGCGCGCGCCCCCTCCTTTGACCAATCGCCGCGCATCGCCGTTAGACGCGGCTAGGCCCGCCGTCACAAAAAGTGCCAGGACGCCAATTCCATTCTTTAGGTCAGCAGAAGGGACCTCGACGGTTGGTAACGCCTCGCCAAGTCCGCCCTGCTCGAACGTCGTTTCGGCTGTCTGCCTCGCTTCGTCTGCGCTTGCGCGACCTCGGCACAAGGCAGTCGCTTCATCGGCAAGGATCTTCTTTGCGTCGTTGATTTCGGCACCGGACAGGCCCTCGAGGCGCTCGATCTCGCTCATCGGTAACTCGGTGAATAGGCGCAGAAACCGTCCGACATCCGCGTCTTCGGTGTTCCGCCAGTATTGCCAGTACTCATATGCACTGAGTTTGTCCTCGTTGAGCCAAACGGCGCCGTCCGCCGTTTTCCCCATTTTGGCGCCGGACGCTGTGGACAATAGTGGCGTTGTGAGTCCGAACAGATGCTTGTCCGCGACGCGGCGACCCAGGTCCACACCGTTGACGATGTTTCCCCATTGATCGGACCCGCCCATCTGAAGCACACAGTCATGTCTTCTCGCGAGTTCCACGAAATCGTACGCCTGCAGAATCATGTAATTGAACTCGAGAAAGGTAAGCGGCTGCTCGCGTTCCAACCGAAGTTTTACACTGTCAAACGAGAGCATCCGGTTAATGGTGAAGTGTGGGCCGTAATCGCGCAAAAACGAGATATAGTTGAGCTCATCCAACCAATCTGCGTTGTTCACCATGACCGCGTCGGTTGGCCCGTCGCCGAAATCAAGGAACTTCTCGAATACGCTCTTGATGCCGGCCATGTTCTTGGCGATATCAGCGTCGCTCAACAGCTTACGAGATTCGTCTTTGCCGGAAGGATCGCCCACGCGAGTCGTGCCGCCACCCATCAACACGATGGGTTTGTGACCGGTCTTTTGCAGCAGCCGCAACAGCATAATCGGCACCAAAGAACCGACGTGAAGGCTTGTCGCTGTGCAATCGAAACCGATGTAGGCCGTTACAACGCCTTCCGATGCGCGCTGATCCAATGCCTCCACGTCCGTGCATTGGTGCATAAATCCGCGTTGCGTCACCTCTGTGACGAATTCCGATGTAAATTGGGTCATTAGTCCGGCTTGCTGTTTGGCTGAATGCGGCGGATGATTACCATATGGTCACGACATCGTACAACGCCCCAGGCCGTGATTCCTTGTTGCGTCAACCGGGTAAGTTGCTTCGCGTCATCGGGCTCATGAGCGGGACTTCCATGGACGGGATCGATGTCGCCGTGATGGACACGGACGGTCAAGATGCCGTCGTCCGGGGCAAGTCTGCCACGTTTCCCTATGCCGAGAACCTTCGGTCACGATTGATCGAGGTGAGCGGACGCGACCCACGGCAGGATCAACTCGATCCAAGCCTGGCCCGGGATGTGACGGACGCGCAAATCGAGGCAATTAGGTCATTCGCAACGTTGGCTGGCGTGCGTCTGGACGAGATCGATCTGATTGGTTTCCACGGGCAGACGATTTTCCATGACCCAAAAAACCATTTCACGTGCCAACTCTCCAACGGAGAGAGAATGGCCGACGCCCTCAACATACCTGTAGTCAGTGATTTTCGGGCCGCGGATGTCGCCGCGGGCGGAGAGGGGGCTCCTTTCGCGCCATTGTATCACGTCGCGCTTGCTCAGGATGTCGAGAAGCCGGTTTGTGTTTTGAATCTGGGTGGTGTTGGCAACGTGACCTGGATCAGCGCCGAGGGAGCAGTTATCGCATTCGATACTGGGCCCGCGAACGCTTTGCTTGACGATTGGCTTTTCGAAAAAACGGGGCAGCTTTATGACGCGAATGGCGCGTTGGCACAGAGTGGACAGGTTGACGAGGCGGTTCTTAAAGAGTTGATGTCGGACCCTTACTTCTCCGCGCCATTCCCAAAATCCTTGGACCGAGACCACTTCTCGTTAATGCCCGTTCGAGACCTGTCCCCCGAAAACGGTGCCGCGACCCTGGTCGAATTCACGGCGGCATCTTTAGCGCGCGCGCAAGAGCTACTGCCGGCGCGCCCATTTTGTTGGCTTGTAACAGGGGGCGGGAGGCGCAATCCAACCCTGATGGCGGCTTTGCGGTCGCGTTTGTCCGGCTCAGTCGATCCGGTCGAGATAGCCGGTTGGTCGGGAGACACACTGGAAGCAGAGGCCTTTGCGTACCTAGCGGTGCGCTCCGTTCGTGGCTTGCCCCTCAGTCTGCCGTCGACGACAGGGGTTCCCCAGCCAACATGCGGTGGCATCCTATCGATACCGAAGGCGAGTACTTAACCCAGGCTAGAGATTGCTCTCCAGATAAGATTCGACGTGTTTTTCCATCGTGTCGACATGGTCGCGGAAAAAGTGGCCGCACCCTTTCACCACTTTGTAGTCGATTTCGATGTTCTTCTGTTTTCCGAGTTTGTCGGCCAATTTGGCTACCGACTCTTCGGGAATGATATCGTCACTTTCGCCATGCACCATGAGGCCGCTGGCCGGGCAGGGGGCCAAGAACGAAAAGTCATGGATACTCGCCGGTGGCGCAATGGCGATGAACCCGTTGATTTCCGGGCGTCGCATCATGAGTTGCATCGCGATCCAGGCGCCGAAGGAAAAGCCAGCAATCCAGCAGCCCGTCGCATTTGGATTGTGTCCTTGCATCCAATCGAGTGCCGAGGCTGCATCGCTTAGTTCCCCGAGGCCATTGTCGAATTCACCTTGTGACCGGCCAACGCCGCGAAAATTGAACCGCAATGTCGAAAAGCCACGACGTGAGAAACTGTGATAGAGCGAATACACGACCTTGTTATTCATCGTCCCGCCATGCTGCGGGTGCGGATGCAAAATAAGTGCGATCGGCGCATCGTTCGTTTTGGCGTGTTGATAACGCCCTTCAAGCCGGCCCTCTGGACCGTTGAAAATCACGTCAGGCATGCGTGATATCCTTTTTAGGGAACATGGTCGCGAATTCTCTAGCTTTTTACTCGGCTACTAAAGGCGGGAGCAAGGGAAACCGACGTTTTCTGCCCCTCATATTCTTGACCATATTACTCGGGTTTCTTATATCTGGCTTATCGTATCGCGTCGTAACGAAGGAACGGTGCGTTCGTCGGCGACGGATCGACGACGCGAGCAGTGAACATAAAGATAATGTGATGATATTCAAGCGATTAAAGGAAGACCTACAGGCGTTTATGGAGCGGGACCCGGCGGCCCGTTCGCCGTTCGAGGTCGCACTCCTGTATCAGGGCTTTCATGCAATTGTCTTTTACCGAGCGGCTCATTGGCTGTGGGAGAAAGATCTTCGGTTTATTGGGCGGATGCTGTCGCAGATCGGGCGCATTCTTACAGGGATCGAAATTCACCCGGGTGCGCGCATTAAATGTTGCTTTGTGATCGATCATGGCGCCGGTGTCGTGATCGGCGAGACCGCAGAAATCGGTGAAAACGTCACACTCTATCACGATGTGACGCTGGGTGGTGTTGCACCCAGCGTGGATACCGCCGCACAAGTTGGTCTGAAACGGCACCCGACATTGGGTGACGGTGTCATCGTTGGCTCCGGCGCACAAATTTTGGGACCCATCACCGTGGGTGACAACGCGCGCGTGGGCGCCAACGCGGTGGTTACCTCAGATGTCCCGGCGGGCGTGACGGCGGTCGGCATTCCGGCGCGTATCGTGATGCCGCGCGATAAGAGCAAAGCTGGAGAATTCAGGGCCTATGCAACTATGCCGGAGGGTGTGCCGGATCCGGTTCAGCAAGTCTTGGATCAAGTGCGCGGGCAACTTCAGGAATTGCAGGAGAGAGTTGTGGAACTGGAGGAGGAGCGCGATGCGTTAAAGCAGGCGCTCGCCGACGGTGATGTGAATGATGACGACATGAATGGGGGTAAGAAGTCGTCGGTCGCCTGAGGGGCGGTGGCTTGATGACGGATTGTGAAGGAGTAGAAAGGTGAAACTCAGCACAAAAGGCCGCTATGCGGTAATGGCGATGGTCGATCTTGCGACCCACACGGATGGTAAGCCGATCGCTTTGTCCGATGTTGCGGACCGCCAGGAAATCTCGCTGTCTTACCTAGAGCAATTGTTCGGGCGATTGCGACGTAATCAGCTCGTCAAGAGCGTGCGCGGCCCCGGCGGTGGGTATTTATTGGCCCGTGATGCCGCCGACATCCGCGTCGCCGACGTGATTATGGCAGTCGACGAGCCGATTAAGGCCACTCGTTGCACGCCCGGCAGCCCGTCAGGGTGCCAGGGACGGCAACAACGTTGTTTGACCCATGACCTTTGGGAAGAACTTGGCAATCAGATTTATCTATTCCTGAACGCCGTGTCGCTCGATGATGTCGTGACCCGAAAAGTACTGGGATCGAGCGGCGTGTTATACGCCCAGCGCCGCGATCACGCGATGGCTGTGAACGAATAGTACCGGCAGATCGAATACTACTGGGCCGAAAAAATGTCTGATCGCGTGTACATGGACCACAATGCGACGACGCCCCTATGCCAAGAGGCGAGGGCGGCGATGACGCATGCCATGGACTTGATCGGCAATCCGTCTTCCGTGCATGGCGATGGTCGAGCGCAAAGAAAGCTCATCGAAGACGCACGTGAAAGCGTCGCAGCCTTGGCCGAAACGTCTCCGGCAAATGTGGTGTTCACTTCGGGCGGGTCCGAAGCGAACAACGCAATCCTTCGAGGTGTGCCGGCCGCGCGCATCTTCACGACATCAATTGAGCACGCATCCGTTCTCGATGCCGCGCCGTCAGCCGATCGCCTATCTGTGACGTCAGACGGTCTCATCGACTTGGCAGCATTGCGAGTGGCTTTGGACGGCGAGAGCGGTCCAGCGTGGGTGTCCGTCATGGCGGCCAACAATGAAACGGGCGTCATCCAGCCCATTGGCGAAGTTGCCGAGATTGCGCGCGCGGCGGGCGCTAAGCTTCATGTCGACGCGATTCAGGCGCCTGGAAAAATGCCGCTCGCGCCAATTGTCGATGCCGCAGACGCATTAAGCCTGAGCGCACACAAGTTTGGCGGGCCTCAAGGTGTCGGCGCGTTGATCGTGCGTGATGGCACGCCATTTGAGCCGTTGGTGCGCGGAGGCGGTCAGGAACGCCGCCGCCGTTCCGGGACGGAAAACGTTATCGGTATTGCCGGCTTTGGTGCTGCTTGTAAGGCTGCCCAAGAGCGCCTCGACGCGCAGCAAGAGATTGCAGCACTTCGCGATCAGATTGAGGCTACGCTCCGCGATCGGGCAATCGTTCACGGGCATTCTGCACCGCGCTTAAGCAACACATCTTGTCTGCGGATGCCTGGTGTTACGGCGGAAACGCAAGTGATGGCGTTCGATCTTGCTGGCATTTCTGTGAGTGCAGGCTCCGCATGTTCCAGCGGGAAAATCGATGCCAGCCATGTCTTGCTCGCCATGGGATTGCCCGAGGCCGATGCGAGCGAGTCCATTCGTGTGTCTTTGGGCCCGGAAACGACCCGAGAGAACGCCGCATATTTTATTGAGGTATGGCAGCGGTTGTCTGACCAGGCCGGTTCGGAGGCCGCGTGAGACATGCACGATAAAGCGCGCCCGATCTACCTCGATTATCAATCGACGACGCCTGTCGACCCGAGGGTCATGGACGCGATGACGCCGTATTTCGTAGGAGCTTTCGGCAACCCGCATTCAAGTTCCCATGCTTTTGGTTGGGAGGCACGAGAAGCCGTTGAGCACGCGCGACAACAGGTTGCGGGTCTTCTCAATGCCGATCCGCGTGAGATCCTTTTTACGTCCGGTGCGACCGAAAGCAACAACATGGCGATCAAAGGCGTTGGTCGGTTTTTCGAGGGTCGCAAAGGGCACATGATCATTCCTGTGACCGAGCACAAATGCGTGCTGGAATCGGCAAAGTATGTGAGCCGGCTCGGGTATGACATCACGTGGTTGCGGGTAGGTTCCGATGGATTGGTCGATCCGGCCGCGGTCCGTGACGCCATTCGCGGTGATACCGCGCTGGTGTCCGTCATGGCGGTCAATAACGAGATCGGTACCATCCAGCCTGTCGCGGAAATCGGTGCGGTTTGCCGCGAGCATGATGTTTATTTCCATACGGATGCCGCCCAGGCAGCCGGCAAGATAGAGATCGATGTTCGGGCCATGGAGATCGATCTATTGAGCTTGAGCGGGCACAAGGCCTACGGCCCCATGGGAATAGGGGCACTGTATGTCCGTCGACGGCCGCGTGTCCGCTTTGAGCCGCTGTTTGAAGGCGGGGGACAGGAGCGAACGCTTCGCTCCGGGACGCTGCCGACACCTCTTGTGGTCGGATTGGGCCAGGCAGCGGAAATTTGCCGCCGGGAGATGGTTGACGAATCCGAACGCATTCGCCACCTACGCGATAGATTGCTTGCGGGCATTCGACACCGCATCGGTGAGACATTCGTTAACGGGACCTTAGATCGACGCATCGCGGGCAACCTCAATATGGGATTTCAGGGCATCGACTCTGAAACCCTTATGGAGGCGCTCAAAGACGACATCGCTGTGTCCGGCGGTTCGGCGTGTACATCGACCTCCGTTGAGCCGTCCTACGTTTTGAAGGCGATTGGCCTTTCGGATGAAGACGCTGCGTCATCGATACGGCTTTGCGTGGGCCGCATGACCACGGAAAGCGAGATTGAGTACGCGATCGATTGCATAAGTAACGCGGTTGCCGCGCTGCGAAGCGGTAGCCCAATTGGAAAGAACGAACCGCACGAACGTGCGCACGGATAAAAAAGACACGGTCTGACAGAAGGAAAGAGCAAAATGCCAGCAACTGCCGAAACCGTCGAACAGGTACAAACAATTGCCGGAGACAAGTACAAGTACGGCTTTGTCACGGATATCGAGTCGGATAAGGCCCCTAAGGGTCTGAACCACGATATTGTCCGGTTCATCTCGGCTAAGAAGAATGAACCGGAATGGCTGCTTGAATGGCGGCTTAAGGCATTTGATCGATGGTTGGAGATGCCGGAGCCGGAATGGGCGAAAGTCCAGTTTCCCGAGATTGATTATCAACAGTACCACTACTATGCGGCGCCGAAGGGCAACGAGGACGGACCGAATAGTCTGGATGAAGTCGATCCGGAGCTGCTGGCCACATATGAAAAACTCGGCATTCCACTCCGTGAACAGGAAGTTCTGGCCGGCGTCAAAAACGTGGCTGTTGATTATGTCTTCGACAGCGTCTCGGTGGCGACCACGTTTAAGAAGAAATTGGAAGAGGCAGGCGTTATCTTTTGCCCCATTACGGAGGCTCTGGAGCGTTGCCCCGATCTGGTGCGTAAGTACATGGGCTCGGTCGTGCCGGTGTCGGACAATAAGCACGCTTGTTTGAACTCCGCTGTCTTCACCGACGGGTCCTTTGTCTACATCCCGCCCGGCGTTCGCTGCCCGATGGAATTGTCGACGTATTTCCGGATCAATGAGCAGAATACGGGACAGTTCGAACGCACGCTGATCATTGCCGATAAGGGCTCTTACGTGAGCTATTTGGAAGGCTGCACGGCGCCGATGCGCGACGAAAACCAACTGCATGCGGCGGTGGTGGAACTCGTTGCTTTAGATGACGCCGAGATTAAGTACTCGACGGTTCAAAACTGGTACCCCGGGGACGAAGACGGCAACGGCGGCATTTACAACTTCGTGACCAAGCGAGGTGCTTGCCGGGGTAAGAATTCGAAGATCTCTTGGACCCAGGTCGAGACCGGCTCTGCGATCACGTGGAAGTACCCGAGCTGCATTCTGCAGGGCGACAACTCGGTCGGCGAATTCTATTCCATCGCGATCACCAATAATGCGCAGCAGGCCGATACCGGAACGAAAATGCTGCATCTTGGCAAGAACACCCGCTCGCGCATCATCTCCAAAGGTATTTCCGCGGGTAAGTCGGATCAAACCTATCGCGGGCTCGTCAAAATGTCGCCCAAGGCCGAAGGTGCGCGGAACTATACTCAATGTGACTCGCTTTTGATTGGCGACAAGTGCGGCGCCCACACGGTGCCGTACATCGAAAGCAGGAACAAAAGCGCGATTGTCGAGCACGAGGCGACCACGTCGACCATTTCGGAGGATCAGCTCTTTTATCTGCGCCAGCGGGGCATTCCCGAGGAGGAGGCCGTGGCCTTGGTGGTCAACGGTTTCTGCCGCGAGGTTCTGCAACAGCTGCCGATGGAGTTCGCAGTCGAAGCGCAAAAACTTGTTGGAATTTCACTTGAAGGAAGCGTCGGCTAAGCCGGTGAATAGGGAATAGTAAAATGCTGGAAATTAAAGATCTGCACGCAGCCGTTGATGGCACTGAAATCATCAAAGGTCTGAGCCTCACGGTTGAGGCCGGTGAAGTTCACGCCATCATGGGGCCGAATGGGTCCGGTAAATCGACGCTGTCCTATGTCTTGGCAGGGCGCGACGGGTATGAGGTGACCGGTGGCCGTATCATCTACAACGGCGAAGATCTCACTGATCTGGAGCCGGAAGAGCGCGCAGCGAAAGGCGTGTTCTTGGCGTTTCAATACCCCGTTGAGATCCCCGGTGTACCGAACGCGACGTTCCTCAAAGAGGCTGTCAACGCCGTTCGCCGCTATAATAATGAGGAAGAGCTCGACGCGCTCAAGTTCATGAAGATGCTACGCGAAAAGACCAAAGAGCTGGGCATGTCGGATGAGATGCTGAAGCGTGCTGTCAACGTCGGCTTCTCCGGTGGCGAGAAGAAGCGGAATGAGGTCCTGCAAATGGCGGTTCTTGAGCCGACACTCGCCATTCTCGATGAGACCGACAGCGGCCTTGATATCGACGCGCTGAAAATCGTTGCCGACGGCGTGAACGCACTGCGGTCACCGGATCGCGCGACCTTGGTGATCACCCACTATCAGCGGCTTCTCGATTACATCGTTCCCGACAAGGTTCATGTTCTGGCCCACGGAAAGATCCAGCGGACCGGCGGCAAGGAGCTTGCACACGAACTTGAGGCCAAAGGTTATGCCGATTTCGTCGGGGAGGCCGCTTGATGCAAGACATCGCTTTTCTGGAGGGTGGGAGCCAAACAACCGATACCGCTCTAGGGGCCGGTGTCGATTGGCTTTCTGCCAGACGCACGGCCGGACTTACCCGGTTCAGCCAACACGGGCTACCGACACCTCGGCTGGAGAGTTGGAAGTACACACGACTACGCCCACTGGACGACACCAAGTACAAAACGGTCAGTGAGAGCTCCGAGACCGGAACCGTCGGCGCGGTTCCGGCGCTGGTCGATGCGGTGGCCCGTTTGGTTTTCGTCAACGGCCGCTTGAACGATACCCTCAGCGATACGGGGTCTCTGCCGGAGGGTGTGCGTTTCGGTCGATTGGAAGATGTGCTTTCCGAAGATCCCGAATGGCTTGAAAAGCACATGGGTTCCGTCGTCGGCGACAGCGATCAGGCGATGCTCGCGCTCAATGAAGCGATGATGGATTGCGGTTTTGTACTTCATGTGCCGCGCGGTGTGGCGCTCACGGCGCCGCTCGAAGTGGTGTATGTCGGAGGTCTGACGTCCGATCCTGTTGCTTATTTTCCGCGCAATTTGATCGTTCTCGACGAAGGCGCGCAGGCGACACTGGTGAAGCAACACATCGGCCAGGGTGTCGGAGCCTATTTCGCCAATGCGGTGACTGAACTCTCTATTGGCGATGCGGCGTTGTTCCGGCATTACAAGGTGCAGGCCGAGAGCCTCTATGCAACGCACGTCACAACGTTACATGCATCGGTCGGCCGGGATGCGACGTATGAATCGTTTGCCCTGTCGATCGGCGGTCTCCTTTCGCGCACGGAGTCGTTGATTACGCTTGCCGGCGAGGGGGCACACGCCGGGATACACGGTGCGTACCTTATGCGCGGCAAGGAGCATTGCGACAACACCTCTTTGATCGAAATGGCGGTGCCGCATACGACGTGCAATCAGGTCTTCAAAGGCGTGCTGGATGATGAAAGCCGGGCCGTCTTCCAAGGTAAAATCCGCGTGGCAAAAGATGCGCAGAAAGCGGATGGACGAATGCTCTCCAAGACCTTGCTGCTATCGGATGGTGCGGAGATCGATACCAAGCCCGAGTTAGAGATTTATGCGGACGACGTCCAATGTGCGCATGGCGCGACAAGCGGACAACTGGACGACACTTCGCTGTTCTATCTCCGGTCGCGGGGTATTCCTGAAGCGTTGGCCCGCAATATGTTGGTTCAGTCGTTCCTCGTGGATGCACTGGATCAGATTTCCGACGAGACAGTTCGCGAAGCGTTCAACCATCGAGTTTTGCATTGGCTCCCCGCGCACTGTTATCTGGCTGACGAGTGGAAGGAAAGCGCGTGATGACTGACGCGGCGATGACCACGGCGAAAGCCGGCGACAATTCGATGCTCGCCTACGATGTCGAATCGGTTCGGGCAGACTTTCCGATCCTCAACCAAACGGTTTACGACAAACCGCTGGTTTACCTAGACAACGGGGCGAGTGCACAGAAGCCGCGGCAAGTCATCGCCGCCATGACGGAATGCATGGAAGGCTATTACTCGAATGTACACCGCGGGAACCATCGGTTAAGCCAACTTTCGACGCAAGCTTTCGAAGACACTCGCGATGCCGTGGCGCGTTTCATCAATGCCGAGAGTTCCGACGAGGTGGTGCTGACCAAGGGCGGAACAGAGTCGATCAACCTCGTTGCCGCAACCTTTGGGCGGAAGTTCTTGAAAGAGGGTGATGAGATCATCCTCACTGTCATGGAACACCACGCCAATATCGTTCCATGGCAATTGCTGCGGGCCGAGAAGGGCGTCGTTATCAAGGTGGCACCGATCGATGATGACGGCAATTTCCTGATGGACGAATTCGAGGCGCTTCTGTCGCCGAGGACAAAATTGGTGTCGGTACCGCATATCTCGAACGTACTTGGGACCGTGTTGCCCGTGAAAGAGATCATCCGCAAGGCGCATGCGGCCGGAGCAAAAGTCTTGATCGACGGTTGTCAGTCGGTTCCGCATACGAAGATCGATGTCCAGACGCTCGGTGCCGATTTCTATGTGTTTTCCAGTCATAAGCTCTACGGACCGACCGGTATCGGTATTTTGTGGGCGCCGCTGGATATCTTGAATTCCATGCCGCCTTACCAAGGCGGTGGTGAGATGATCGATCGCGTCACCTTCGAGGAAACGACGTTTCAGCCTGCGCCGCATCGTTTCGAAGCGGGCACGCCGGCCATTGTCGAAGCGGTAGGACTCGGCGCGGCCGTCAAATACGTCGAGAACATCGGCCTCGATAACATCGCGGCTCACGAAATCGGCTTGTTGCACTACGCGACGGAACGCCTCCAGTCGATCGATGGACTGTCGATTGTCGGGACGGCGGATGACAAAGCGTCCATCGTGTCCTTCGTTATGGAGGAAGCGCACATATCTGATATCGGGACGATTATCGACCGTGCCGGTGTCGCGGTCCGAACGGGCCATCATTGTGCGCAACCGCTTATGGACCGGTTTGGTATTCCAGGTACGGCGCGCGCTTCTTTCGGTTTGTACAACACCAAGCAAGAAATTGACGCGCTGTATGATGCATTGATCGTCGTCAAGGAGATGTTCGCGTAAGTCGGCTCCGACTTGCGCACAATACGTTGATGGAGAAGCACGTGGAGAATGAAAACCGAGACGATAGTTCCGCGTCGTCGTCTTCAGAGTCGGCGAGTGATCGAACGATACCTGCCGATGGTCCGGGGTTGTCCGATTTCATCCCGCCACCCGGTATGCGAGGAGCCGCCGGGCAGGCAAGCGGCATACCAGGATTTGATTATTCTCCTGTAGACCCGAATGAAGAGTTCAAGGCGACACGGGGGGAGGCGCTTCCGGCTGGGCAAGACTTGTCGACCGAGGAAGAAGTGATCGAAGCGCTTCGCACGGTTTACGACCCTGAGATTCCGGTCAACATATACGACCTGGGTTTGATCTACGGGCTCGAAATGCAGGGCAATGGCGATATCAATATTGATATGACTTTGACTGCACCCGGGTGTCCGGTGGCGGGCGAAATGCCCGGTATGGTCGCCGATGCGGTCGATAAGCTCTCTGGTACTGGCGTGATCGAGGTAACGCTTGTGTGGGAGCCGGGATGGACGCCGGAACTGATGTCGGAAGACGCGAAACTCGCGCTGGGCATGGCTTGAAGCCGACTGGAAACCGGGTTACCTAAGACAAAGTCTAAACGGAGACACAAAGATGTCGGGACAACAGCAATTAATCACCTTGACTGATGCCGCTGCGGAGCATGTTCGCACCTTGATGGCGAGTAGCGAACAACCGGTCGCGGGATTGCGGGTCAGCATTTCGACTAAAGGCTGCTCAGGTATGTCGTACGTGTTCGAGTACGCCGATGAGAAGCGTCCGATGGAAGAAGAAGTTGAGCACGAAGGTGCGCGTGTCTTTATCGATCCGATGGCGACCATGTTCCTCGTCGGTGCCGAAATGGATTATGAAGACGGTATGCTTCGAAGCGGTTTCACATTCTCGAACCCGAACGAAAAGAGCCGCTGTGGGTGCGGCGAGAGTTTCTCGATCTAAGACATTCGGCGGCAATCAGAACAAGAGCAATAAGCGTCGGAGCGCGCCAGTGAGCGATTATAAGATCACGTTTATTCATCCCGATGGCCGAGAACAGGAGTGCTCGGCGGCAGATGGCCTTTCGGTGCTCGAAGTCGCACATGGGAATATGATCGATCTTGAAGGCGCTTGCGAAGGGTCTATGGCGTGCTCCACCTGCCATATCATTGTTGACCCGGATTGGTTCGGAAAGCTGGACGAGGCGTGTGAGGAAGAGGAAGACATGCTCGATCTCACATTCGGTCTGAAAAAGACGTCACGGCTTGGCTGTCAGATCCGAATGACGGCTGACCTCGATGGTCTTCGGGTCATACTCCCTGACGAGCAACACAACCTCATGTAAGTAAGCTGCATTTTAAAATTGCTTTCCATATCGCCTCATTGTTCGATGACGGGCGTTGGTCGCAAGCGCGGGCATCAATTTCCGCGGCACCGGGAGGCGAGGAATGGGCGAACTATCCCAAGAAACACGAGAGGCCTTGTCTGAGGTCGCTACCGCGACGTTGACAACGGTGATGATCAAGAAGGGCGTGCGCACCACCTGGATCGCAGGTGCCAAGCCGTTTTCGGCGACCAAGAAGCGCATCGTCGGACCGGCTTTTACGCTTCGGTTCATTCCCGCGCGAGAGGACTTAGCGACGCCCGCGGCGTGGTCGTCTCCGCGGTCAACGCGCGCCGCCATCGAAGATATGCCCGAAGGGTGCATCTGTGTGATTGATGCGCGTGGCGAGACGGCTGCCGGCGTCGGTGGGGATATTCTGCTTGCGCGTATGAAGAAACGTGGGGTCGCGGGATTGGTAACCGACGGCGTGGTCCGTGATGGTGATGGGGTGAAAGGTACTGGCTTGCCGGTCTGGTGTGCTGGAACGGCGGCGCCGGCGTCCATCCATGCACTGGAGTTCGCGGGATGGCAGGAGCCGATAGGGTGCGGCGGCGTCGCCGTCATGGCGGGTGACGTTGTCGTGGCCGATGGAGATGGCGCCGTGGTTATTCCGCAGGCAATGGTCGAGGAAGTGGCCGCGATCGCCGTAGAGCAGGAAAAACTCGAAGCTTGGATCGTTCGCGAGGTAGACCGCGGCGTGCCGCTCCCAGGTCTATACCCGCCCAATGACGAGACGATGGCACGCTATCGAAATGACACCCAACAAGGTGGCGAGAATGGATGACCTGATAAAGCCAGCTATTCCGAGGGCTTATAATGGACCGCAGATCGAAGGTGCTCTTGCGGAGATCTTCGTTCAGGATGCTTTTTCCGAAGATGACGATCGTTTGTGGGTTCCATTGGCGCCAGACCGTTGGTCGCGCCCGCTGTGTCTTAACATTAGCCAAGGTTACTGGGTGCATTTGACGAAGGTCAGAGGCGGGGGATTTCTGTCGCGGCACAAGCATCCGGCGCCCGTGCACGGCTTCGTGCTGAAGGGATCGTGGCGCTACTTGGAACACGATTGGACGGCAACACCTGGATCATATCTGTTTGAACCCCCCGGCGAGATTCACACACTTGTTGTGGATGAAGACTGCGACGAGATGATCACGTTGTTCCATAACACAGGCGCCCTGATCTACTGCGACGAACAAGGGAACAGCGTCGGCACCACCGATGTTTTTGATCGGGTTGAGGCGTGCCGAAGGCATTTCAACGACGTCGGTCTCGGTGCTGATTACGTGGATCGTTTCTTGAGATAACGATGTGCCCAGATACTGGGCCGCTCCCGTCGAACTGTACATCATCGTGTCCGCGTGCATACTTTTTACGGTTACTAGGAGACGTGCATGCAGGATCTTTCCGAGAAAATCGTAACGCGCATTGACGGGCATGTTGCCCATCTGACGATTGACCGCGCAGAAAAGCGAAACGCCATGGCACTCTCGATGTGGCGTAGATTCGGTGAGCAGATCGACGCTTTGGCGATGGATGACAACGTGCGCGTTCTCGTCGTCAAAGGGGCCGGAGACAAGTGCTTTTGCGCCGGCAATGACATATCCGAGTTTGATGAACTGCGGCGTGACGCGGCTGGAGCGGCGCAATACGAGAACACGACCAAGCATGCTTACAATGCGCTGCAGGGCTTCCCGAAACCTGTGATCGCACGGGTCGCGGGGTACTGCGTCGGTGGCGGGTTGGAGATCGCCCAGATGTGCGATCTCCAAGTAGCGTCGGAAGATGCCGTTTTCGGTGTCACGCCGGCGCGATTGGGGTTGGGGTATAAATTGAGCGATGTGCAGTTGTTGACAGAGCGGATCCCTGCCAAGTTCGCGCGGGAAATGCTCTACACAGGCGATCTTTATGCGGCCGAGACGGCGCTTCGATGGGGGCTCGTCAACAGGGTGGTTCCACTCGACGACCTAGATACGCACGTCGATCGCTTGGCGGCCCATATCGCTGAAAATGCCCCATTGTCGGTTCAGGCGGCTAAGGCGATCGTTGGCGAGGCTGTTAAAGAAAGGGCGGATCGCGACGTTAAACTGTGCCAAGAGCATGTCGATCGCTGTCACGACAGCGAGGATTACAAAGAAGGACGACGGGCGTTCGCCGAAAAGCGGCCGCCACAATTTCAGGGGATTTGAGGGAATTCATGGACGAGATCAAGATTGCGGACAGGCTTGCCCGCATTGAACAATCAGCGAGTTCGCTCGCATCCCAACGAGCGCGCGAATTGCGAGCGGAAGGGCGAGACATTATTACGCTGTCCGTGGGAGAGCCTGATTTCCCAACTCCGGATCATATTATTGATGCGGCCTTCGATGCGGCGCGGTCCGGTCAAACACGATATACCAACGCAGGCGGTACGCCGGAACTGAAACAAGCGATCATCGACAAGTTCCAACGCGAAAACGGCTTGGAGTTTTCGGAAAACGAAGTAATGGCCAGCAATGGCGGCAAGCAGGTTCTCTTTAACTCGCTGGTGGCGACAGTGGAACCCGGTGACGAAGTAATCATCCCGGCCCCGTATTGGATCTCTTACGTGGATTTGGTCAAGTTCGGCGGAGGGACACCGGTGGTCGTCCCTTGCGGGGATGATGTCGGATTCAAATTGACCCCAAGTTCACTCGCTGCCGCAATCACAAGCAAAACAAGATGGCTGATGCTGAACTCGCCGGGAAACCCGTCTGGCGCCGTTTACTCGGCTGCGGAATTGGGCGGACTTGCAGAAGTGCTTCGCAAACACCCAGACATCATGATTTTCTGCGACGACATATATGAACACATTACGTTTGATGGTCTCGAATTTGCGACGCTGGTTCAGGTGGCGCCAGATTTGAAGGATCGGACCGTCACCATGAACGGTGTGTCCAAGGCCTATTCCATGACAGGTTGGCGGCTTGGCTATTGCGGCGCGCCGGCGTCGCTAATCAAACAGATGACGAAGTTGCAGCAGCAGACGACGGGCAGCATCTGTGCGATCAGTCAAGCAGCGGCCATCGCGGCGCTTAGTGGGCCCCAGGACTATGTTGCTGAGCGAACAAAAGCATTTGAAAGTCGGCGGGATCTTGTGGTCTCGATGATCAATCAGGCCGATGGACTTTCGTGCTTCTCGCCGAAAGGGGCGTTCTATCTTTTTCCCAATTGTTCGGCGCTGATTGGGAAAAAAACGCCCGACGGCAAGGCCATCGAAACGGATAAAGACTTGGTAATGTATCTGATGGACTCCGAGGGCGTCGCGACCGTCCATGGGGCCGCATACGGACTCTCACCCTATTTCAGGATTTCGTTTGCGACGTCAGAGGAGTTGCTGCGCGATGCCTGTATGCGGATTCAGCGTGCTTGCGCCGCATTGACCTAGAACTTGTCCTGCAGATACCTGTTCAGAAAATCGCGAAAGGTATCACGATCCTCAGGGCTAGATAGCAGGACGCGCACGTGCTTTACAGAGAGATCGTCTGACATGCCTTCGATGTTAAAACGGTGGCTGTCTGGGAATGTCTCCGCCAGCCATTCTTCTATCGGCGCCACGGGTTTCGAAGTCTTGAACGCGAGGCCGCACGCCAAGCCACGCCGATCCGAGTTTTGACGCCGATTGGCTCCCTTGAAATCACGTCGGGTCGAACCTCGGCGATCAGGGCCCCGAGGCTTCTTATTCTTTGCGAAGATGAGATCGAAGATGTCCATATGTTCTGTCGTCGCAATGCTGTAATACCGTAGTGAGCCATCCTAAACATTGGAGTCTACACCCGATGGGGCAAGATGTTTGAACTCGATTCTACCCTTAGGGGTGATAGCGTATCGCTTGTCGAGACCGATAAGGTGCTGGTTCGGCTCATAAACGATGCCCGATATCCGTGGGTTATCATTGTACCGTGCATTGAGAACGCCAGTGAGTTGGCGGACTTGAGTGACGCAGAGTTTGTTTTCATTTCCAACCTCACCCGCGATATCGCTCGCGACATGTCCCGCGTGTTTGCGGCGGACAAAATCAACACCGCCGCCATAGGCAACGTGGTGCGTCAGTTGCATATCCATGTGGTCGCGCGAACGGTCGGCGATGCGGCCTGGCCTAGGCCGGTATGGGGGATTGGCGAAATGGAGCCCATGTCGGACGCGGAAATTGCACGCCGCACTGATCTCCTTAGAGGTGCGGAGTCCTTGCGGTTACTCGCAGGCGGTTAAGCGTCCATGGCTCGGTCAAGCAGTGGGAAGCCGCACGGAAATAGCATGTTGCGTCGGCGACAGCTGTTCTTGCGAGAGGGTGCCGCCATGAGCTTGAGCGATCGCCTCGATAAGAGGTAGAGCGCGAAGCAAGGCGCCGCCGTCCGGCGCGCCAAACGGCCTCTCTAGATCCGCATCGGATGGAACGAACGGAGATTCTGGAGTGATCACCCGAATGTGGGCATTGCCGCGGGCATCCATATTGGTCTCGACGTCAATAATATGATCGCGTAGCGCAGACGATGCAGCGCCTTCTACGAGTTTGCGCATTGCTTGTGTGAGACGGCCACGGTCGCCTACGACGGTGCCATTGATCTTTCCCCACTGCCGACGCAGTCGAACGCCCCGTTTTTCTGCCTCCTTGCTGACGCTGCGGCAAACGGTATCGACGAGTTCTTGGATATCCACGGGAGATCTACCCGAGAGCTCGAGTTCAACACCGTGTTCGGCCAGTGTCGTATCCACGAGATCGTTCATTGCGTGCAGGAGATGCGAGGCAGCACTGCGAATATCCCGCGCGTACTCCGAGTATCCGGCCGGTTGTACGGGACCGAGGGTCTCGTCCGCTATCATGTCCGAAAACCCGAGGATCGCCGTCAACGATGTGCGCAGTTCGCGGCTGAGTTGTCGGAGGAGGTTAATCATCGGGTCGTCCGACGTGCCGCTCACTTTGGCGTCGGATGCTCTGCCAAAATTACTGACGTCGATACTAGGAGCCAGTCTCTCCCCGCATTCGGTCACAAAATCTTCGAGCAATGCAGCGACCTCGTCGGACACGGTGATAAGTCGTCGCCGGCCGTCTTTATTGTCGCGCGCTTTGCCAACAGCGCCTCGTCGCTCCAATTCCGCGAGGCCGCTGATCGCCGTGCCTTTCGAGAGGTTGGTCGATAAATAGATATCGGTCACAGTTGGGATGAAGTTCTGCAGATAACACTGCATCAAGTAGTAGAGTATGTCCCAGGTTGATCGGTTGAACGCTTCTGGGTCGGAGTCGAGATGCAGGAACTGCCCGAGTCGTTCTGAGATATCGCGATGCCGGTACAATTCATACCGCAACACGTGACTAACGAGGTCTTGCCGGCCATTGCTACCGCGCCCGTTGATAAAATCAGAACCTTGTTCGACCATAGGTAGTCCTTCCGACGGCTAGTATAAGCGTAGCCGAATTGACCGTATTCTGCAATTAGGTCGATTAATTGTCCTTAATAGGTCTCGTCGCCGCGGATACCCAGATACATCATCCATCCGACGATCAGGCCCTTTACACGTGGCAGCACATACACCGAGAGCAACGCCGCCAGCGGCAACCACACGAGGAGATGGAACACCATGGAAGGTGCGTAAAAGCGTTCCGTGAGAAGAACCAGAGGGACAATGATGTGGCCAACCAGAAACATCGTGACGTATGGCGGGAAATCGTCCGCTCGAAGTTCACTGAGCTTTTCGCCACACTTTTGGCATTCGTCGACGAGCTTGGTGTAGCCGCGAAACAAAGGCTGTTGCCCGCAGCACGGACATTTTCGCCGCCACCCTCGTGCCAGGAGCGCTCGAACTGGAGGCCTCGCGAGGCCGCTTTCACTGCAAAAAGACATGATCTGGGGTTAGACCATGCACGTTCGGCGGGATCAAGCACGACCTAAACGGGCTTGGCCTTGTGATGAGCCTCAGAGTGCTTATATTCCGCGCCATGGACGGAATGCAGCAACTTGTTGGGTTGGATAAGCCGGCCGCTGATACGCGCGTGGTCGTCGCGATGTCTGGTGGTGTGGATAGCGCAACCACGGCCGCACTGATGGTTGAGGCCGGGTACGACGTTGTCGGCGTGACGCTTCAATTGTACGACCACGGAGAGGCGGTTCAAAAGAAGGGCGCTTGTTGCGCGGGTCAGGATATCTATGACGCCAAACGGGTCGCAGACAGGCTGGATATCCCGCACTACGTACTGGATTACGAAAGCCGGTTTCAGGCGCAAGTCATGGATGATTTCGCCGACGCATACATGCGCGGCGAAACGCCGATACCGTGTGTTCGATGTAATCAGACTGTTAAGTTCAAGGACTTGCTTGGGACAGCGAAGGACCTTGGCGCGGATGCGATGGTCACCGGTCACTATGTCCGTCGATTGGCGGGCGCGAATGGCGCTGAGTTGCACCGCGCCGTGGACCATTCCAAGGATCAAAGTTATTTCCTATTCGCCACGACACGCGGGCAATTGGACTTCCTGCGGTTCCCGCTCGGCGGATTGGACAAATCGGAAACACGCCGCCATGCGGAACGTTTCGATCTGCCCGTGGCTGCAAAGCCGGAAAGCCAAGACATTTGCTTCGTCCCAAATGGTTCGTACGCAAGAGTTGTTGAACGCCTGCGCCCCGGTGCCATCGATCCCGGCGAAATCGTCGATATGCACGGGACGGTACTAGGCACCCATGACGGGGTGATCAATTTTACGGTCGGTCAGCGCCGGGGGTTGGGCGTCGCAGCAGGGGAGCCACTGTACGTTGTACGTATCGAGCCGGATAGCCGGCGTGTCATCGTCGGTCCGAAAGAAGCCCTAAGAACCCATGAGATTTCTCTGTCGGACGTTAACTGGTTAGATGCACAACCGCTCGCGGGAACGCCAAGACGGGTGCAGGTTAAGGTCCGTTCCACGACCCAGCCCGTTGATGCGGATGTCTCAGATGACGACGGTCAAGTGCGGGTCAGGTTCGTCGCGCCTCAGGAAGGTGTTGCCCCTGGACAAGCCTGTGTCATGTACGATGCGGACCGCGTCCTTGGCGGTGGATGGATCAACCGCTGAAATCACAAAATTACCAACTTCTAATGTAATTTGAGTTGCGGCGGACGGCATTAAGCAGTGTAGTTGCCGCCAAACACACTTGCGTAGGCCTGGAGGAACTCGGAATGAGATTGCTAGTTGTCGCCCTTATCATGTTTGGAATCGTTCAAGCAACGCCATCGACTGCTTATGCAGACGGGATCAAGGTGGAAAACCCATGGGCTCGGGCCTCTGCTGGCGCGGCGCGTGCGGGTGCTGCATACATGGCACTGGTCAACAACGGTGACGCGGCGGATACCCTCATTAACGTTAAGTCTGACGTGTCCAAACGCACCGAGATCCATACGCATATGATGGATGGCGGCGTGATGAGAATGCGTCAGATCGAAGGGATCGAAGTCCCCGCGGGCGAGCCGGTCGTGTTGCAGCCGGGCGGGCTTCATATCATGTTCATGGGTTTGCATGCCCCATTCAAGGAGGGGGATGCGTTTCCGTTGACACTGGTCTTCGAGCATGCCGGCGAGATTGAGGTCAATGTCTCGATCAAAGGCGTCGGGGCGAAAGATTCTGGTCACGGGTCGCACAAGCACGGATCCGGCCACACCCATTGATGGCCTGATGGTCGCGCTCATCAATCGGCGGTACTGACGGCGTCTTCACCGAGGGTATGTAACCTTTCTTCGGCTTCCTGGGCTTCTTGCTGGCGGCGCCACATATCCGCATAGACGCCTTGCCGAGCCAGCAGGTCGTTATGCGTGCCGTTTTCCACGATGGTACCCGCCTGCAAGACGAGTATTTCGTCGCTGTCGATGATCGTCGATAGCCTGTGCGCGATGGTCAACGTCGTACGATCTTTGGACACCTCCCTAAATGACGCCAGAATGTCTTGTTCTGTACGGCTGTCCAATGCCGACGTCGCCTCGTCAAATACCAGGATGCACGGGTTCTTGAGGATCGTTCGGGCAATCGCCACCCTCTGTTTCTCGCCACCGGATAGCTTCAACCCTCGTTCGCCGACTTTGGACTGGTAGCCATCGGGCAAGGCCATGATGAAATCGTGAACATGCGCCAACTTCGCCGCTTTCTCGACGTCCGCTGGCGAGGCGCTCGGGTCACCGTACGCGATATTGTAGTAGACCGTATCGTTGAAGAGCACGGTGTCCTGAGGGACGATTCCGATCGATGCCCGTAACGAGTCTTGAGTTACGCTTCGAATATCCTGTCCGTCGACGCTGACAGTTCCATCTGTCACCTCGTAAAACCGATAGAGGATGCGTGAAATCGTCGATTTTCCCGAGCCGGAGGGTCCTACGATGGCGACTTTGCTGCCGGCGGCGACGTCAAACGAGATATCTTTGAGAACCTGGCGTCGAGGATCGTATGCGAACGACACGCGGTCGAAACGGACCGCACCAGAACCACGCGCCAGAGGTTTTGCGTTCGGTGCGTCTGCGATGTCCGGATTTTCATTGAGTAGTTCGAACATGGTCTCCATGTCCGTCAAAGAGCGTTTGATCTCACGGTACACGAACCCGAGAAAATTCAGCGGCATGAAGATCTGCAGAAGATACGCATTCACCAAGACGAAGTCGCCAACGGTCATGTCACCGTTCACGACGCCAGAACCGGCAAATATCATCGCTGCGGTGACGCCGGCCGAAATAATGACCGCCTGGCCAATGTTTAGGAGCGCGAGCGACGTGCCACTTTTGATCGCGGCCCCCTCATAGGACTGTAACGCGCTGTCGAAACGTTTGGCCTCATGCTCCTCGTTGCCGAAGTACTTTACGGTCTCGAAGTTCAGCAGACTATCGATGGCCTTGGTGTTCGCCTCGCTGTCGGTCTCGTTCATGGTTCGGCGAAATTTAAGCCGCCATTCCGTGATGATTAGCGTCCACGCCACATAGGTGACCAGCGTCGCAAATGTTAAAGCGGCATATCCGACGCCATACAGGTACCAGAGAATGCCGCACACGAGCAGCACCTCAAGGATGGTGGGCAGCACATTGAAAAGCATGAAACGGAGCAGAAACTCGATTCCTTTGGTACCCCGTTCAACTGCGCGGCTGATACCGCCGGTCTTGCGTTCGAGATGAAAGCGAAGCGATAGCCGGTGTAAGTGCCGGAACGTTTTCAATCCGGCGAGCCGAATGGCCCGTTGTGCAACTCGAGTGAAGACTGCATCCCGAAGTTCACCAAATGCGAGCGCGAGGACACGCACCAAGCCATAACCCAACAAAATGGCAATCGGGACGGCGACGAGCGCTGTGGCATCCGTCGTTGCCGTCAGGATATCGACAGCTTCTTTGTAAAATATGGGGACCGCAACATTCGTACCCTTTGCGGCGACGAGGAAAACCATCGCAACGACGACTCGGAAACGGAGCCCAGGTTCGTCTTTGGGCCACAGGTATGGGAGCAAAACACGTATTGTTTCCCAATCGGCGCGTCGGTGCGTGTCGTTGGACTGCGGTGGTAAACTGCGCATGGGGTTCTCGCGTTGCAGAGGGACGTTCCAGTATATAGGGTACCGCCGCTGGGCGGCCAGGAAACGCACGTCGTTCAGTCTATAGTCTTTTGTATGTGTGAGGTCGTTCCAAATGTCGGGATACGATTTCGAAACTTTGAAGGTTCTTGTTGTCGACGACAGCCGTCATATGCGTTCGTTGATCAAGAGTTTTCTTATGGGGTTCGGCTTCAAAGAGATCTTTGAAGCCGCGGACGCTGATGAGGCTTACGAAGCGGTTCGTGACATCTTTCCGGACATCGTGATAACCGATTGGCGCATGCATCCAACCGATGGGATTGAACTGGTTCGGCGTATTCGCGGGGAGGATGACAGTCCAAACCCTTATCTTCCGATCATCATGCTGACTGGGTTTACAGAACTGCATCGCGTGAAACAGGCACGCGATACCGGAGTGACTGCCTTTTTGGCCAAACCAATATCTGCATCGGCGCTTTATAAACGTGTTTGCGCCGTGATAGATGATCAGCGACCGTTCGTGCGGGTTGGCGATTATTTTGGGCCTGACCGGCGTTCAAAAAGACGCGATGGCGCGTATGAAGGCTATGATCGTCGTCGGGAATGATATAGTAACCCCTTATGTCTTCGAAAGATCACCTAGTTAATCCTCCGCAACGCCTATCGGAAAAGGTCAACAAGACCGGCGGTCCGAGTCCTGAACAAGCGATCATGCGCGCTCTAAATGCCGCGGAAGATCTCATGGAGGGGTATCAAGGGTGGGCGGTAGACGATCTCACCCGCTTGTGGCGAGCGTTCCAAGATTCACCCACACGAGAAGACATGGAAAGCCACATCGTCGAGATGTTCGATATGTCCCATTCGATTCGCGGGGAAGGGGGCAGTTTCGGTTTCCCTCTTGTTTCCGTCGTCGGTGATTCCCTTTGCAAATTCATCGAGGGGAAAACGGACCTGACTGCCCAAGAGTTGGAAGTGGTGAAAGTGCATATTTTGGCGATGCGCGCCGTGTTTCGTCAGAATTTGAAGGGGGCGCAGCCGAAACTGGAGCATGAACTCCGACAACTGCTGACGTTGCTTCGGGAGCGTATCGCCGGTCTGGTTTGAGCTAGTCTCGATCGTCCATAAGTATGGTCATCGGACCGTCATTCACCAACGACACCTGCATGTCGGCGCCGAACCGGCCCGTTTCCACGGGAACCTCAGAATGTCGAAGCACATCGCAAAAATGATTGAAGAGCTGCTCTGCTCGCGCGGGTGCTTCAGCCCGCGAAAAACCCGGCCGATTACCTTTCCGCCATTCTGCGGCCAAGGTGAACTGGCTTATCACCAGCGCCGAGCCGCCGACGTCTAGAATACTCAAATTGGTTTTTCCTGCCGAATCAGCAAAGATCCGCATCTTCGCGATTTTCTCGGCGAAATAGCGAACTTGATCGTCGGTGTCGCCGCGCTCGGCGCAAACGAAAACCAAAAGGCCTGCCGCGATTTTGCCGATGGTGCCCCCGTTAACGTCGACGCGAGCTTCCGTCACTCGCTGCAACGCGACCTTCATTGCGCGCCGGCGGGAATGATCGAGACACCGAATAACGCGGCATGGTTCATCGCGACAATCATGGCCGCGGCCATGCCGCCGACGCCCGTCACAATGTCGCGCCAGATCGGCGCCTTTTCTACCATGACCGTGGCACCGCGTTTGTTCGCGCTAACGATGGAACCCAACGCGAAGACGAGCAACGTACCGAACAGAATCACCGACTCGATCTCGCCGTTATTCATCAGGTGTGCAAAGGCCCATAGAGCGACGCCCCATGCCATTGGGTGCGGTGTGACACGCTTGATGTTCGATCCGACATAGGCGCCGACAACTAGAATAAACGCGAAGGGGATCAGCAAGAAGGCGACGCGGGTCCCGAATACCGGTGTCGGCCACATCACCGGCCCGTCCGTAACAGCGTAGCCGAGAATGGCCAACCCCAAGCCGACGGCCGATATGACGGAAAAGAGAATCTTGTATCCGTTCGGTCCCATGCTGTTGATGAGCTTGTCGCGTAGGGCAGGCGTCCAAGGAACCATATGGATGGTGTAGAAAATCGTTAGGCCGATTAACAAGAAAAGCACTTTAGGCTCCTGTGGATTGCAATTGAGTCCGGAAGTTCATCACGTTGATGAGTTTTCGGGATAAACAAGATGGCATGTAACCAGATTTGGCGGCGTTCTCACTTGCTGCTCTCGTCCATGATCTTTCGAATGTATCCGACGAATTTCTTCTCCCGAGGCAAATTGAAACTCGCACCTAGCCTTTTTGGGACGAGTGTAAAACCGCTGATGAGCCCAGCATTTTTGAGTTCTAACATGCACTCAAGAGCTCCGGTTGACTTATAGTACCTATCCGAAAAATCTGTGCTCGTCCAAACGTCGTCAATCAATGCAAAGCCGCCATCATTGCAAAGTCGGAATGCATTGATGATGTCCATTGCGACGACGGGATAGCCGTGAGCGCCGTCGATCCAAATCAGATCAAATCCGCCCGTTTCTTGGCTCAAAGCGATTGAATTCATCTCCCTAAACTCAATACGGTTGCATTTGTCCAGGTAAGCGTTTCGTTGAGTGCTGAACGCCTGCGCATTCGTATTTCGGTCATAGGTTGACTTAAATTCATCGTCGGTCGCAGGCAAATCGATCGTAAGGATATTGGCGTTTGGAAATAGACGACTCAGGATCAAAGCGGTTCTGCCGTCAAATGTCCCGATTTCTAATATGTTAGTGATCTTCTCGTCAGAAGCGGCAATTGCAGCGAGGAGCACCAAATGCTCGGAGAACATTCCGTCGTTCTCGTTGAATTGTATTTGAAGAACGGATTGAAGAGCCTCGTCTAAGAGTTCTAAGCCACGCTGCCGGTCCAATCCGAGTTGTGCAAAAAGACCTGTTTGGTCATCCGCAGGTATTTCATACGAGCCAAGTCGAAGCGCCAAGAACCGAATGAGTTTTCGGTAAGCGCGCCGAGGGTAGTTGAATTTGCTGTGGAGTAACCTGTTTAGCATACTTACTGCGTGCCGCCGTGCCTGTGATTGTATGCTCCCTCACTCAGCGAATACCCACAAGAACTCCGTGTCGCATTTCACACTGAGTTTGGGAGGGGCATCGCTCTCAGCGAGACCAAACTGGCATTGAGGTCTTCACTCCCACTCGATGGTGCCGGGTGGTTTCGAAGTAACGTCGTAGACGACGCGGTTGATCCCTTTAACCTCATTCACGATCCGGTTCGAGACGCGCCCCAGGAACTCATGGTCGAAGGGGTAGTAATCAGCCGTCATGCCGTCGGTCGAGGTGACGGCGCGCAGCGCGCAGACGTAATCATAGGTTCGAGCATCGCCCATGACGCCGACGGTCTGCACCGGCAGGAGGACGGCGAACGCCTGCCAGATCGTATCGTACAATCCGGCATTTCTGATTTCCTGGAGATAAATAAGATCCGCTTGGCGTAGGATTTCCAACTTGTCATGCGTGATGGCGCCCGGGACTCGGATCGCCAATCCGGGTCCTGGGAACGGATGCCGGCCGACAAAGGTCTCGGGCAGCCCCAGTTCTCGGCCCAGAGCTCGGACTTCGTCCTTGAAAAGTTCGCGCAGCGGCTCGACGAGCTTCATGTTCATCCGTTCTGGCAGGCCGCCGACATTGTGGTGCGATTTGATCGTTACACTGGGTCCACCGGTGAAGGACACGCTTTCGATCACATCGGGATAGAGTGTGCCTTGGGCCAGAAAATCGGCGCCACCCACGTTGCCGGCCTCTTCTTCGAAGACATCGATGAACAATTTGCCGATGGTTTTTCGCTTCACCTCGGGGTCGGTGACGCCTTCGAGGGCGCCTAAGAACATGTCGGAGGCATCCCGGTGCACCAGCGGAATGTTGTAGTGATCGCGGAACAGCGAGACGACTTCGTCCGCTTCGTTGGCGCGCATCAGGCCATGATCCACAAAAACACAGGTCAACTGGTCGCCGATCGCTTCGTGCAGCAAGACCGCAACGACGGAACTATCGACGCCACCGGATAGCCCGCAGATCACCTTGCCGTCGCCGACCTGCTCCCGGACTTTTGCGATTTCCTCGTCCTTGAACGACGCCATGGTCCAGTCACCGGTGGTGCCGCAGATCGTATGGGTGAAATTCCTTAACAGTTTGGCGCCGTCCGGTGTGTGGACGACTTCCGGATGGAACTGCACACCGTAGAGGTTCCGCGTTTCGTCGGCGATGATGGCGAAGGGCGAGCCGTCGGAGACGCCGACGACGTTGAAGCCGTCGGGGATCGCATCGATCCGGTCCCCGTGGCTCATCCAGACCTGGTGTTTCTCCCCCGGTTTCCAAACGCCTTCGAATAGGCAGCAGTCATCGGTGATTTCGACGAATGCGCGGCCGAACTCCCGGTGATTGGAGGGTTGGACCTGTCCACCCATCTGCTGGACCATGGTCTGCTCGCCGTAACAGATACCAAGGACGGGCACCCCCAACGTAAAGACGGCATCTGGCGCGCTCGGTGTCTCAGCCTCGTGCACACTTGCAGGACCGCCCGACAATATGACGCCCTTCGGCGAAAACGCTTTCAGGCTCTCGGCGGTGACGGCGTTAAACGGATGAATTTCACAATAGACGCCGGACTCCCGTACGCGCCGGGCGATCAATTGAGTGACTTGGGACCCGAAGTCGATGATCAGAATTCGGTCGTGGAGGACACTGATATCGGTCATGTGCTCTGATACACAACCCCAACGGGGATGGAAAGGGGCCGTTGACGATTCATTAACCAATTAGCGCGGGAATCAGGTGATACTCATTTTGCGGGACGAGGCCAACCGAGCATGAGACACACGAGACGGAGGAAATCCGATATTCTCAGCCTATGGACGCTTGTGGCGGCGGGCGTCTTGTTCGTGTTCTCGTCATCGGATGGGGCGTTCGGTCAGGCGGCGGTACCCGAAACCGAAACCACCGCAGAGCCGCCAAAGGTCCGAATCACCAAGAAGGATTGCCGCCGTCTGGTGCGTCATACCGCCAGCGCCGACGTGGCGTATCAACCGGGTGTCGATGTTCGCGGTAACCCCGTCGTGCCGGCGGATGCATCGGGCGGGTTCACGATTCCGTTGCCCGATGTCTATGAATTCAACATCACCAAGGACCTCACCGCTTATTTGGATGGCCCCGAAGAACAGCTGGCGGCGGACAAGGCGGCGGCGATCGCCGCGGAGAAGTCCGTCGCGGCGACCGATGCGGCGGTGTCGTCCGCCGCACTCTCGTTGGCCGGTGCGCAAAGCCAATTCGACAGTGCGTCTTCTGCCGCGACGGCGGCCCAGACCGCGGCCGATGCCGATCCAAGCAATACGACGCTGGCGGCGGTTGCCGCGGCGGCGCAAACGTCGCTGGACACGGCGACGACCAACCTCGCCACCACACAGTCGGCCTACGATGCTACTCAAGCATCCGCCTCCGGGAACGACGTCATGGGCGCGCTATCGAATGCGGAGGCAACCCTCATCGCTGCGCAGGCCATGGGCTATACGCAGGATACGGCGGCGGCGACCGCCAGTACGACGGCGACCCAGGCAGCCACCGCGTCCGCCAGTGCTGATGCGGCGGCGCTTAGTGCCTCAGAGACTGTCGCAAAAAGTGCGGATATGTCGCTCAACATCGGCACCGTCCGGTTCAATATCAACACGGGCGCGATGACCTTCAACGGCAAGCCGTTGACGGATGCGTCGAGCGCCGAGCTGGCGGAAAAATGCCGGGAGATGATGTCGGCGCAGTAGGGGCCCTCAGTAACAACTCGTGCGTTGTTTACGGCAGGCGGACTTACAGGTGGTGTCGTTGGTGCACGACCGCATACATTGTTTGTAGATCGCGCCGCAATCCCGGGTTTGCCCGGCGCCGAGGTTATCTTTGCCGTAACCACACTGCAGGGCGCACGCCTGCTTCTTGTCCGCCCCGTAGGTCTCCATGCATGTCTTGAGGCACATAGCCGGATTACTATGTGCATTGACCGCCGTGAGCGAGATCAAAGCGAAGATAGTCGCCGCAAAGATCGATAGGCTGCGCACCATCATGCCACCTCCGTGATGCGAATTCCCCGACGGAAAACGTAGCACGGCGCCGTAAATTTGCGAAACGCGGCGAAGTGACTAGGCTAGGCGATACATGAATGGGGAGGAAATACGTATGCCGGACGGCGCACATCCGAACGATGCCTGGTCGCGGGCGATGTTCAAACACTTCAAGGACGCAGGCGTAAAGCTATTCAGCTATATCCCGGATGCGGGGAACGCGCGCCTCGCCGAATTGGTCGAGGAGGACAATGCGTGCCGTTTGGTCATGCTGACGACCGAGGAGGAGGGCATTGCGCTTGCCGCCGGCGCCGATCTGGTCGGGGAAAAAGCCGTGTTGATGATGCAATCGTCCGGCGTCGGCAATTGCCCGAACTTCCTGTCGTTTGTAAAAGCGGCGAACGTCCCGATCATGATGATGATCTCCATGCGCGGCGATTATGGGGAGCAGAACCCCTGGCAATACCCCATGGGTGAAGCCGTGGAACCGATTTTGGAGGCCATGGGCGTGCTCATCTATCGCGTCGATACCGTGGATCAGTTGGAGGGCGCGATGACCGCCGCGACCAATGCAGCGTTCAAGGCGGGTAAATCCTCGGCGCTGATCCTGGGGCAAACGTTCTTGGGTGCGAAGCCGTTCTAAGGGGGCACAGACATGACAGAGATTACGCTCAATCGTATCGGCGCGCTGCCGGTGATTTTTCCCGATCCCGACAAGTACCTGTTCGTCACGGGCCTCGCCGGTCCGGCGCGCGACGCGGCCGCTTTGACCGGCGACGGGCCCAACATGTTCACCATGGCCGGCTGCATGGGGGCGGCGGCGGCCATGGGGCTCGGCATGGCGTTGAGTGCGCCTGACCGCGAAATCGCCGTGATTACCGGCGATGGTGAATTGATGATGAACGTCGGATCCCTGGCGACGGTCGCAAGCCAGGCGCCAAAGAACCTGACCATCGTCTGCGTCGATAACGGTGGGCACGGCGAAACCGGGGGTCAGGACGGGCATACATCGCGCCGCACGGACCTCGCGAAAATGGCCGACGGCGCCGGGATCGAGAACATTCTGACCGTCTCGACCGAGGCTGGTCTAGGCGAGGCCGCGGCTTTCGTCGCCTCAGGGCAGGGGCCGCGGTTCCTGTGGCTTCGTGTGCTGCCCGGCGATCCCACGGTCTACAGGCGTAACATGAACCCGGCGGAATGCCGGGTGGCGTTTCGGCGAGCGTATCTCGGGGCGTAAAAAGCCCGGGCCCACAATCGCGGGCCCGGGCTCAAGAACGTCAGCGATAGGTCTGCGGATTAATCGTCGTCGCCGGCGGCGACCTTTTTCGCTTGGTCGGCGTACTCTTCCTTGTAGAGTTCCGCGCCTTCGGCTTTGAACTTCTCGCTCATTTCGTCCATGCCCTGCTGCGCATAGTCGCGGACCAGGTTGGTGATTTCCATGGAGCAGAACTTCGGGCCGCACATGGAGCAGAAATGCGCCGTCTTGTGCGCTTCCTTGGGCAGTGTCTGGTCGTGGAACTCCCGCGCCCTGTCCGGATCGAGGCCAAGGTTGAACTGATCCTCCCAGCGGAACTGGAACCGTGCCCGGCTGAGCGCATCGTCGCGGGCTGCAGCCCCCGGGTGCCCCTTGGCCAGGTCGGCGGCGTGGGCCGCGATTTTGTAGGTGACAACCCCTTCCTTGACGTCATTGCGGTCCGGCAGGCCCAAGTGCTCCTTCGGCGTCACGTAACACAGCATTGCCGTGCCGTACCACCCGATCATCGCTGCCCCGATACCCGACGTGATGTGGTCGTAACCGGGCGCAATGTCGGTGACCAGCGGGCCCAAGGTGTAGAAGGGCGCTTCGCCGCAGAGTTCCAACTGCTTTTCCATGTTGACCTTGATCTTGTGCATCGGCACGTGGCCAGGGCCTTCGATGATCACTTGGCACTCTTTGTCCCAGGCAACCTTCGTTAACTCACCAAGCGTTTCCAACTCGGCGAATTGGGCGGCGTCGTTGGCGTCGGCGCCGGAACCGGGGCGGAAACCGTCGCCCAAGCTGAACGAAACATCATAGGCGGCCATGATGTCGCAGATTTCCTCGAAGTTGTCGTAGAGGAAGCTCTCCTTGTGGTGCGCCAGACACCACTGGGCAATGATCGAACCGCCCCGCGACACGATCCCCGTGACCCGGTCCGCCGTCAGATGAATATGACGGAGGCGGATACCGGCGTGGATGGTGAAGTAGTCGACGCCTTGTTCGCACTGCTCGATCAGGGTGTCGCGGTAGATTTCCCACGTCAGGTCCTCGGCGCGGTCGACTTTCTCCAACGCTTGATAAATCGGCACCGTGCCGATGGGAACCGGTGAGTTGCGGATAATCCATTCGCGGATGTTGTGGATGTTACGTCCGGTCGAGAGGTCCATCACCGTATCGGCGCCCCAGCGGATCGCCCACACCATCTTGTCGACCTCTTCGGCAACGGAAGAGGTGACGGCGGAGTTGCCGATGTTGGCGTTGATTTTGACCAGGAAGTTGCGGCCGATGATCATCGGCTCGATTTCCGGGTGGTTGACGTTAACCGGGATGACGGCGCGGCCCCGCGCGACTTCGGAGCGAACGAATTCCGGCGTCACCATGTCCGGGATTTCGGCGCCCCAGCGCTCCGCCTCGGCCTTCAGCTTGGCCGCTTCCTCCGGCGAAACTTCGCGGAGGATGTTCTCCCGGATCGCGATGAACTCCATTTCCGGAGTGATGATGCCCTGACGGGCGTAGGCGAGTTGCGACACCGAAGCGACGCCGTCCTTGGCGCGGCGCGGCTGGTTCTTGATCGGGAATTCCGGGACCAGCTTGTCGTCGCCGACGTTGCCGTTGTCTTCGGGTTTTACGTCGCGGCCACGATAAATCTCCGTATCGCCGCGGGCCTCGATCCATCCTTCGCGGAGACGCGGCAAGCCGGCTTCGATATCGATATGCGCCGCGGGGTCTGTGTAGATTCCTGACGTGTCATAGACCGTCAGCGGCGGTTCGTTGGCGCTCTCGTGCACGTGGATGTTGCGCATCGGCACGCGGACGTCGCCGAGGCGTTCGCCATCGACATAGATCTTTTCCGACGCCGGCAGCGGACCGTGCGTCACATCGTCGGTGGCTGGTTTGCGAATTACGTTCATCCTGGGCTCTCCCTGTTGGTTGCGGAGACCCGGGACGGCGAAAGATTGAAAAGGAACGTTGTTCAGGCGTTCGGTTCCGATCCCTACGCCGGTGTCACCCGGATCAGGTTCGACGGGTCACCGTGGCGCCGGATCGGCTAGAACGGTATCTCAGCCCCCACCTGGAGCCCCCCGCGGAACGAGACGTGTAAAGTGCGGGGTTCCAGCTTTGAGGTCAAGTTTTTGCCGCGAGAGCCGCCCAAATCGTCTTCGAGCAGGGGGGCGGAAAATAGTTGGGTATTTTTTTGCCGATGGGTGATCCGCCGCTGAGAGGTCCCCGTACATGAAGTAAGATCGGGTGCAACCCAGCCCCCCTTAGTCATCTCCCCCCCGGGTTGTTTCCGATCCTCCTCGGGAGAGCCGCCGGATTAATTCCGGCGGCTCGATCATTTTCGGGTCACTGTTTCACTTAAACTTGTTCGGATTTATCCGCGTTCTCAACACGTTAGGAGAGAAACACCACTAGGCTGGCGCGCCGGCGGCCTCTGGCATGTTTTCGGCTTCATCGCTGGGCGCACTTGGAGGTGCCATCTCGCCGCCGAGATCGGCGTCCGTGATCAATTCGTCGCCCCATTCCTCCAGCAGGTCCTTTTGCGTTTTCCGCAATTGATCCAACCGCTTTTGCGACATCACTTGAATGAACGACGCGATGACGGGCGGCAGCGACAGGTATAGCATCCAGCCCATGGCTGCGCCGCCGTACATCACGGCGAGAACAAATACATCGGTCAGCAATCGCATCGCTTGCTCAACCGAGTGATCGCCGAGCCACAGGTCCAGCAGGTAGGGGAAAGCCCCACAGAAATTGAGCCCGCCGACACAGAAGGTGGCCGATTTTTCCTCCGTCCGGTCGATGATATAGGCGACAAATCCGGGCATCATCGAAAAGCCGATGAACAATACCGTCGGCATTGCCACCACGAGCAGAAGGGAGAAGATAATCAGAACCCAGAGGATGATCTTTATGCTCATGCCATCCTCACAGCATCTGATTAATGAAAATGATGGAGACGGCAATCATGGTCGTCAGGACCGAGACCATAGCTGCGCTCTTTTGCCCCGTCCGCTCCGCGTTTTCGATGAGTTCTGAGCCTGCGCCTTCGATTTCTTGAATCTCGGTCATGCACGCACTGTATTCCTCCAGGGCGTCGGCGTAGCCGTCTTGGTCCTCCTGCCGCCGTTCGGCGTTGTCGATCATATCGAATAGATCGGGCAAGCTTCCTCGGCGGACCAGTTTGGGGATTTCGCGCTCAAGGTCGCGCCGCGTCGACCGACTGTGATAGCTATTGATCGCAGGACCAAGCAGCCCGCCCATCCAACTGGCGAGGCCGTATACGGGTGCTATCCGGAGTTTCCATTGCAGAAAGGCGAGAAGACTGAGCATGCCAATGATCGACGTGCTTTCCCGTTGTGCGGCGAGAGCGCGCAAATGCGGATTGATGTCTTCGTTGAAGCGAGACGCGATGAAGGCGGCGATGTGCCGATCCATCGGTCGGGCGTTAGCGTCGGATTGGTTCGATGCGTCATCAAGCGCAGGCAACAATTCGCGGACCGAGAACACTGCCTGCTCGAGGATCAAGGTGCTCTGGCAAGGCAACCCCGAGTTCAATTCGTATAGGCAACGCTGCAATCCATAGCCCGGCTCGTTGATCGAGAGCCATTGCTTCATCTGAACGAAATCGCGCGCCGTATCGAGTAGATCGACAAAGGCACTTCGTTCGCCGGTCCAAAACTGAAAGATATCTTTGGAGATGATCTCGGCGAGCGTCTGAACATTGCCGTCACGGATCATCTCGATCGCAAGCATAGGGCCAAAGCCGTCGACGCACACGGTGATCCCTTTGTAGCGAATTGGCCCGTGCGGATCCATGGCCGCGCAGCAGCGCGAGACGAGATGTTCTTCGCTACCCTGGAAAGAGTCCTTGTGAAACTTGGCGTTGTCGATGAAGCCCTTGAGGGTCTCGGACAATTCTTGCTCGCCAGCCGCTCGGCGCAGCCAGGCGTGAAAGGTTTCGTCTTCAAGGATCTTTGCGGCATCTGATACTTGCCTGTTGAACGCATGTGCGAGCGTGCGGACATTGGTGTGATCTTGCCCACCAAAACGAAACGGCGTTTCACTTTTTTTCGCCGCTTTCTTTTGCATCGGTGTCTGTTTGCGGCCGTTTAGCCATTGATCAATCTGTTCAAGGCCCCATCGCTCGTCATGTTCGTCTGAGAGCAACCCACGAAGGGGCTCCAAAAGGGGGATTGGCACACGAGCGTTGCCGCAAATAGCCGCATAGCTTCCCATGGTCATGCGCCGGAACAAGAGGTCTTCATTGCTCATGCGCTCCACAGGGTTTTGACCCAAGGTCAATATGACAAGTGTTGCGCCCAGGGCGTATAGATCATCGGAAATGCCGCCGTCGCCGCGGCCGGCCGGTGGCGCCATGGCGCGCTCAAGAGGTTCGAAGATGGACGGTTGATCATAACCCGGCGGGGTGGTGATGCACTCGCCGACAACGATTTCTTCTTTGTTCTCATCCAAGAAGAAAACGTTGTCCGGCCGGATGGCGCGATGCGTAACACCGATTGAGTTCATGTGCCGTATCGCATCCACGATCGGGCTGATGACCCGGCGCGGAATATCATATTCGGTTAGGCGAGAACTCCCGGATTTGATCTCGTCGACAACTCGGCCCCCTTGCGGCTGAGCAAAGATGATGATCATCGTTTTTTGACTGACCGCCGGCCAGTGGACGACTTCGGATTCGACGATTTCCAGGACTCCCCGCCCCGGGTTTTCGCGTATTTTGCTGATATTGCCGAGCCGAATAGGGGTTCCAGGCGTGCAAACTAGGGCGAACAGGGCGCGCGACAGGTCGTGTCGATCCTCCGCCAAGAACGCTTTTGCGTTTGGCGAGGAAAATTGTGGCAGCGGCTTGCTACCATCAACAAAAAATCGCTCACGTACAACCGCACTGCCACTCGGTGTTTCCGAAGGCGAATCCGGTTCTAGCGCGTCTTTAGGCTCTTCTGCCATCGTCCGCGTCCCATCATCATACCGTCAACATCACGGCTTCTTGCCGATGTCGACGGAGGAGACCCCACTCGGGTGCCCCATTAAATCCTGAAAAGGGAAAAATCGCAAGTTTTCCGGGCTTTTTAAGGCTTTATGGTTAACACGGTCCGATCTTGCCGACGGGTACTCGATTGTCGAAACTTATCCTGCAACGTCGAGAGAGTAATGCGAGGCCGCGTTAGTCCTCGAATGGGTCGTGCACCAAAATCGTATCGTCGCGCTCCGGGCTGGTCGAGAGCAGGGCGACGGGCGCCTCGATCAATTCTTCTATCCTTCGGATGTACTTTACCGCTGTCGCCGGCAAGTCGGCCCACGACCGCGCGCCGCAGGTACTCTCCTGCCAGCCCTCAAGCGTTTCGTAGATCGGCGTGACATTGCGTTGATGAATGGTAGATGCCGGCAAATGGTCGTATTTTTCGCCGTCGATATCGTAGCCGACGCAAACGTTCAATTCCGACATGCCGTCGAGGACATCCAACTTCGTGAGAGCTATGCCGCTGATCCCATTGACCTTTACTGATTGGCGGACCAAGACTGCGTCAAACCATCCGCATCGGCGTGCCCGGCCCGTAACCGTGCCGAACTCGCGCCCTCTTTCGCCGAGACCTTGTCCGACCTCGTCATGCAATTCGGTCGGAAACGGTCCTTCGCCGACGCGGGTGGTGTAGGCCTTGGTTATCCCGAGTACATAATCGATGGCACCCGGACCTTGGCCTGACCCAATGGCAGCTTGTCCCGCAACGGTATTGGAGGACGTGACGAAGGGATACGTGCCGTGATCGATATCAAGCATCGTTCCCTGGGCACCTTCAAACAAGATACGTTGGCCTTTGCGGCGCATTTCGTCGAGATCCTGCCATACTGTCGAGGCGTATGTCAGGATTTGCGGTGCGATCGCCTCAAGATCCGCCATCAACTCATTCTGGTCGATCAGTGGCATATCCATGCCCTTCAGCAGCGCATTATGGTGACGGAGAAGCACTTCAACTTTTGCCTCAAGAATGTCGCGCGGCGATGCCAGGTCGCCCACGCGAATGGCGCGCCGAGCGGTCTTGTCCTCATAGGCTGGGCCGATGCCACGGCCAGTGGTGCCGATTTTCGCTTTGCCGGCGACCTTTTCGCGTGCCTGATCCAAATTCCGGTGCAACGGCAGGATGAGAACCGTATTCTCGGCTATCCTTAGGTTCTCCGGACCGATCTCGACGCCTAGGGCACGCACGGTCTCGATTTCATTCATTAGCGCCCATGGATCCAAAACGACGCCGTTGCCGATGATAGAAAGCTTGCCGGGGCGAACGATACCGGACGGCAAGAGGCTCAACTTGTAGGTGACCCCGTCAATGACCAGCGTGTGCCCTGCGTTGTGGCCGCCTTGAAATCGAACAACCACGCCTGCGCGTTCCGACAACCAGTCGACGATTTTGCCTTTACCTTCGTCACCCCATTGCGAACCAACGACCACCACATTGGCCATACGTCTTCACTCCCTTGATATTAGTCAATCGCCGACTTTGACGAGTTGGCCACCAGACCAGAGATGCGTGCATCCCAATGATTGCGCTTCTTGAGATGCGTCTGCATTCGATGCATGCCCCAATACTGTACAGTATCCTTGTTCGTGTAACACCGAGAGCGTCTCCCGGGGCTCGGAGGCGGTCACATAAACCCGCTCTGATTGAGGCAGCGGTGCCAGAGCGCGCACGATGCTGTCCAGGAACAGTGTGAAACCGACGGCAGGTTCCGATGTTGCCTCATTGGCATGCCCGGCCACATACCGGCCGCCGGATCCGAGTTCGCCTCGAACGCCTTTTGCCAAAATAGTGAATGTCACACCGCAGTGATACTCGAAGCCCCGGTTTTCGACCGCATCGATGGTGAGCGAGAGGCCCGGCGCTTGGCTGCGCAAAATCGTAACGACCTCTAGAAGCGTGTCGCGCGCATCTTTTGCGGGACCCTCAAGCTTTAGTCCTTCAAGTTTACGGGCGATAGGATCTGCCGCTCCGGTCGCGTCCAAGAGCTCAGACAAAAGCGCACGCGCATCACTCGGTAAGTCTTTGGTAACCGACGTGACCTCTGCCCGATCTTTGCGATCCAGCGCACGGCGTAAAAGGCCTCTACTCTCGTCATCAAGGTGAAGGGCATTCATGACGGCCGTGGATAGCATGGGCTGGCAGATATCAATTTTGAGATCATGTACGCCGAGTGCAGACAGGGACTCCGCTGCCAGCATCACCATTTCCGCATCCGCCGATAGCGCGTCCGTGCCGATGATCTCGGCGCCGGCTTGTGTAAACTGACGTTCCGGCCTCAGTTGAGAGCCACGAATTCGCAAGACGTCTCCAGCATAGCACAGGCGCAATGGCCGCGGTACGTGCGCCAATCGCGTCGTCGCCAAACGTGCGACCTGCGGGGTCATGTCCGCGCGCACCCCCATCATTCGCTGCGAAATCGGATCCATGAGTCGGAAAGTCTGGTCGGTCATCGCCGCCCCGGTCCCGGTCAGCAAGTTATCTTCAAACTCGACCAACGGGGGTTTGACCCGCTCGAAACCATGTTGTCCGAAACTCGCGACCAATGCCTCGCAGGTATTGGCCTCGAACGAGGCATCAGGAGGCAAACGATCCGATAGGCCCGCTGGCAATAGTGCTTTGTCGTCAGCGTTTTTCATTCGGCAAACCCGGGCGTCCAACAATCGTCACGCATCCTCCGATGCGTGCCGTTTGGTAAAGGTTTTGTTGCGATTGGGCAAGGACCCCGGAGGATGTGGGTAAGCGTCTTGACGCTCAATTTGGCGTAGGATCGCCATCCCGCAGAGTCTGACCGATGGCGGAAACCAACGGCCGGAGCATGTTTGCGTAAACCGAAGTGTTCTCAGTGGCCAAAATGTTCCGAACGGCCCAACCTTGCCACAAGGTACGTCCGTTCAGGCGGTCTTCGATCTGCGCGTCGATCCTGAATTGGCTAGGAGCGACCTGCGTCACCCCTGAACCTGTCTTGGGGTTGAGAATGCCGCCTCGTTCGTTATCGAAAAGGCTCACACGCACGTCGGGTGCGTCGGTACCGGTGTGGTTGTCACTATTACCAATCCGAACCACTCTGTTTGATCCGCCACCCGTCCAACGACCCGAGGAGTCGCGGGTCTCAACTGTAACGATCAGGTTTGCGCCATTTTGCAGAACATAACCCTGGCGCGACAACTCGTCCTCCAACGCGGCTTTCAAGGCGAGATTCTCGTCCGAGTCATCATAAATTTCGACGGTAACGGGGACGTTCTTCGGCACGTCATCGAACACAACCGAATTCACGGTTACGTCGGATGCGGACAGCGGTGTCGCGAGGCTGGCCGCGAGCGCAAAGCCACCGCATAGGACGAGTAGTCCGAATCGCATCTGTTGCTCCATTGCCGCACTGCAATAACAGGCAGAGAGAATCACCTTCACTTGTGGGAGTCAACCATCGGCCTCGAAACGAAGTCTCGATTTCATCTTGTTTCGGCTTTATGACAGCCCTGTGAGAATTCCTGAACATCGGTGATACCTACCCATGACGAGTATAGAAAATGCCACCCGCGGCGCGGTTGCAGCTGGTCATGAAGAAACGGCGAAGGCGGTCCAGTATGTGCTCGATGCCGGTGGAAACGCATTTGATGGAGCGCTTGCCGGGTTTCTTGCCGCATGCATCGCCGAGCCGGTCTTAGCGTCGGTGGGCGGGGGCGGGTTTTTGACTGGACGCACCGCCGATGGCGCCGTTGTGACCCGAGATTTTTTCACGCAGACGCCCAGAAAAAAGCAACTCGAAGATAGCGTCGAGTTTTACCCGATTGTCGCGGATTTCGGGACTGCGACCCAAGAGTTTCACATTGGCTTGGGATCGGTTGCCGTGCCAGGCGCCGTAGCCGGGGTATTCGATATTCACGAGACGTTCGGACGAATACCCATGTCCGAAATCGCGGCACCCGCTATTGAATTGGCCAGCCGGGGGTTGGAGATCAATCGCTTCCAGTCATACTTGCTTCAAGTCATCGGGCCAATTTACCGCGCGACCGAAGAAAGCCGTTCACTGTTCTGCTTGGAGACGTCAGAGGATTGCGAAACAAGCATGAGGTCGACGGGCGACGTTTATCGTGTTCCTGCGTTCGCTGATTTTCTCTCGGCACTTGTACGTGAGGGTCCCGATCTCTTCTATCGCGGCGAGATCGCGGATGAGATCGCGAATATGAATGGGTGCAGCATCGATCGCGAGGACCTGAACACGTACCGCGTGGCATCGCGCGAACCAATCGTGACGGATATCCGGGGACACCGCGTTTATCTCAACCCGCCACCTGCGATCGGCGGGGCTTTGATCGATCTGGCTCTTCGCTTGTTTGATCAAGTTGCGACAGACGAATGCGATTTCGGTGGTGCTGCACATCTCGAGCGTATGCACGACGTGATGCGCCACTGCAACGACGCGCGACGAAGCAGCCGGATTGATTTCGATCCTATTGAGGGCGCTGCTGCCTTGCGCCGTGCTCTTGAACATCCGCCTGCTTACCGCGGGACGACGCACATAAGCGTTGCCGACTGCGATGGGAATATCGCGGCGATGACAGTCTCGAACGGCGAGGGGTGCGGCCATCTTATCCCCGGAACGGGAATAATGCTGAATAACATGCTCGGCGAAGAGGACTTGAACGCCGCCGGTTTCTTCGAATGGGCGCCGAGCGTCCGACTTTCTTCGATGATGGCGCCCGGTGTGATGGTGGCGCCCGATGGTTGTTGGACCGCGTTCGGTTCAGGTGGTTCAAACAGGATCCGATCGGCTCTTACGCAAGTTATTGTCAATATGGCCGTGTATGGAGTTGACTGCGCGGCTGCTGTGTCCGCACCGCGCATCCATCTCGAGAACGGAAAGCTAAGCTGCGAACCGGGGTTCAAAGACGGTGCCGTGGACGCGCTGGAGGGTCTTGTTGACGAGATAGAACTGTGGCCGGAACCCAACATGTTCTTTGGCGGTGCGCATCTCGTATCGGAGCGTGATGGGTGTATCGTCGGCGGCGGTGGGGATCCGCGGAGGGACGGTGTTTTTCGCGCGGTTTAATCGACGGATGGGCTCTTCGGCTCTGGTCGGAGATGTGGATGGATCGGTGCTGTCGGCGCGCGGCGGGTATCATGGCCAATGAACGCAAGCAATAGCTGGCAGCCGATAAGAATGGGAAGGGCCGCGAGGACGACGGTCCCGGCCGTGGCCGGCACATCCGTCACGATACTGATCCACCATTTGTAGCCGCCAAAGATCGCGCCAAGTACACAGAGCAGGAGTCCGAGTACAAGTTCTACCGAAGCGATGCCCATATCCCGCAGGAAGTACGTATCGCGGATGCGCCGAAAACTATTTCCAATATGTCCGCGCAGGAATGGCCAGAAGATTCGCCGAACGGACAGATGACTCTGCTCTTCGCCGTATTTCGCGCGCATTGGGATATCAATGATTACCGCATCCAGCGAAGAAAGCTTGCTGAGCATGTCGGACTCGAAAAAAAAACCATTCGCAATATCATCGAAGGGAAGTTCGGCGGCGACATGGGCGTGAATAGCTGTAAAGCCATTGGTTGGATCCATAACCGACCAATACCCACTCGATACCTTTGACATCAACGTCAACACCATGTTGCCAATCAAGCGAATGGCTGGCATGCCCCGCATGGCTTCTCGACGATGCAGTCGGTTGCCTTTTGCATAGTCTGCCTGCCCCTTTTGAATCGGTTCAACGAGGTCCGGAATCAGCGCTGGGTCCATCTGGCCATCACCATCGACCTTAACGAGGATCGTGGCACCTGCCGCGATGGCGGCGCGGTAGCCGGCTAGCGTGGCGCCGCCGACCCCAAGGTTTGTGGTATTGTGGAGGACGGTAACACGCTGATCGTCACTCATTTCCTTCACGAAATCGCCTGTGTTGTCTGGGCAGGCGTCATCGACAACGAAGATAGAATCGATCGATTGACCGATCCCGGCGATAACCTCCAGGATATGATTGCGCTCCCGATAGCAGGGTATGATCACCGCGACCCGCGGGCCGGAAGCTTCGCGGGGTGTTTTCGGAGCCTCGTTCATAGCCATTTTTTAGATGGCTAACATATGAATGACCAGAATAAGTCGCGGCCGTCATACCGCCATTCTTATGCGAAAAGAAATACGCGCTTCGCATTCCTTGGCCTTTGAGGCTAAACTGAGCCGGATGCCGCGCGAAAGACGCGGCCAAAAGCTCTGTTCGAGGAAGGGTGCCCTTTAGGTGTCTGAAGCTAGCCTGTTGCAAAGTATCCGGTTGCTGGATGGTTTGGACGCATCGGCCGTCGAAGATTTGGCGCGTGCATGCACATGGCGCCAATACACGGATCACGAGCAGATCATTGATCGGCAAAGCGATTCGACTGACATATTCTTCGTTACGGAAGGCCGGGTTCGGGTCGTCAATTACTCCCTCGCGGGCAAAGAAATAACTCTGGAAGATTTGGAGTCAGGTTGCCATTTCGGCGAACTCTCCGCGTTGGATGGCCAGCCGCGATCCGCGAGCGTGATGTCGCTCGGTTCGTCGATGGTTGCAGCGCTTCCACAAGATAGATTTCTAGAACTCGTACGTGGTAATCCAGAGATAGCTATGCGGCTGTTGCGCGGTTTGGCAGGCATCGTCAGGAACGCCACGGATAGAATCATGGATCTCAGCACGTTGGCGGCAAACAACAGGGTCCAGGCCGATCTCCTACGTCAGGCGCGTGGCGGCCTAATCGGTGAGAATCAGGCGGAGATCAGACCGATTCCGGTTCATGGCGATATCGCGAGCCGTGTGTCGACGACGCGCGAGACGGTCGCTCGGGTCTTAAGTGATTTGGCACGTCGGGATATCGTCGAGCGGCGTAAGAACGCGCTGCTTATCAAAGACCTCGGCCGGCTAAGAGACATGGTTGAGGAAGTGCGAGGTGAATAGGCGGAACGATTCCTCCGTTTACACTGAATGAGGCGTATTGCACCGAATTGACTTGCCAGTGCGTATACCCCATCTTCATTAACAGTTCGCAGAGTGCTCCGGCATTGTGCAGGCCATACGACCGTTTGGGGACCTGAGACACCGATGGCAAAGAAAATTCTCATTGTTGAAGACAATGATCTCAACATGAAGCTGTTTAACGACCTGTTGCAGGCTCATGGTTATGAGACCGTACAAACTGTCGATGGCCGCGATGCGCTAAAACTGGCCCGTGAGCACAATCCCGATTTGATACTCATGGACATTCAACTGCCCGAAATCTCGGGCCTAGAAGTCACAAAGATGTTGAAAGCGGACGATGAGTTGAAGGGTATTCCTGTCATCGCGGTCACGGCGTTTGCCATGAAGGGTGATGAAGAGAAAATCCGCGAAGGCGGGTGCGAGGGTTATATCGCGAAACCGATCTCCGTGCCGTACTTCCTTGAAACAGTGAAGAAGTTTCTCGAAGAGTAGGCGCTCAACCTACATCACTCAGAAAAACAAAAGCGCGCTTCGGCTATGAAGCGCGCATTTTTATATCCGCAACGGCAGCGAGCTTACTTGATCTTCGCTTCCTTGAAGAGAACGTGCTTACGGATCACGGGGTCGTACTTCCGCATTTGGAATTTTTCCGTGGAATTACGCGGATTCTTCTTGGTGATATAGAAGTAACCCGTACCCGCCGTGCTCACGAGGCGAATTTGAACGGTAGCTGGTTTCGCCATTTCCTTGCGTCCTTATATCTTGGCCACTGCCTTGCCAGAGAGGCGGCACAATACCGTTGGCCGATGGCAAGTCAAGTGCTTATCAAACCACCGTCCGCGAACCTCAATGGCGGGCTTGCGCCGTGACCGTCGTCATTCGCAGCGCTCGCGAATGGAGCCGGTCGTTTAAAATCAATCTCTTGGCAATTTCCACATCAAGCGGGCCGTTCCGGGTTTCAGCAGGGCAACCGTTTCGAAGCTGTTGACGGTCCGAGACGCTCAAAAATGCACGCCGCTGCCAGGACTCCAGCTTCTCGGACGCGGATTTTTCCAATGCTTCCGAAATGATCAGGCTCGCGTCATCGAGTTTAAGCTTTCCGCTGGTGCATATCGTGGGCACCACACCGTAGCCGTGCAGATAGTATCCTGAAGGCGCGACGAATTTCGACCAGGTGAGGGTGATCTCGCCGTCATTCGGTAGCCGAATAACCGTCTGGACGCTGCCTTTGCCATAGGATGATGTGCCGATAACAACGGCGCGGTCCCGGTCCTGCAAGGCAGCCGCGACGATTTCAGCCGCTGATGCGGATTTACCGTCGATCAAGACGACCATCGGTAAGCCGGCGGCAAGATCTTCGCCGCTTGCTTCATAGTGATGCAGGCTGTCGGGATGCCGGCCGATGGTCCGGAGAATATCGCCTTGGGTCAGGAGCAAGTCGGCGACTTTGATCGACTGCCGCAATAAGCCGCCCGGATTGCCGCGCAAATCCAAAATAACCCCAGCGAGATCGTCATTTTCACCATTTAGCTTCAGCAGAGTTTTCTCAAGCGCCGTGCTGGTATCTTGATTGAAGCTCTTTATCCGAACGATGGCGATGCCGTTCTCTTTTTTGACAAAAACCGTTTCCGGGACAATGTGCGCCCTAGAAATGTCCGCG
Organism: Rhodospirillales bacterium; assembly: GCA_965601835.1. Taxonomy (GTDB): domain Bacteria; phylum Pseudomonadota; class Alphaproteobacteria; order Rhodospirillales; family Casp-alpha2; genus UBA4479. The sequence continues at coordinate 1,067,488 of OZ271842.1, read as the reverse complement.
CGGATAGGGGTGTTGTGCCCATTGCGCTGCACGGTCAGTTGGACATGGGTATGGACTGGCCCACGGATCAGGCGGGTGATCTCTCGCCCGCTGAGACCTTGTATCGAGGTGCCTTGGATATGCGTGATGCGATCACCGACCAAGATCCCGCCCGAGGCGGCGGGCGTCCCGTCAAGGACCTGAGTTACGACGATTGCGTCCTGCTCGGAGCGGAAGCGGACGCCAATGCCGCCAAATCCCTCGCGCTTGGCTCTGTTCCGGGTTGCTTGTACCGTTCCGGCATAGCGCGAAAAGATATCCAAATCCGACAAGGCGCCATCAAAAATGGCTTCTAGTATTTTCTCGTAAGATGCTTGCTGTATATCCGGTGAATGCCGACGCGCCTTTTCTGTCAGCGCGACAATCGCCGCCGCCCACGCATGTGCGTCGTCATCTTCGGGCATCCCCATGCGCGCAATTTCGAAGCCGTTTTCAAACAAGGCGATCTGCCCATCGCCCCGCCGGAGCGTCAAACCGGCGTCAATCGCACCAAGGCCACGCAAGCCTTCGACACCGATCCGGGTTAAATCGACAGGCTCTATGTACTTATCCGAAATATTACCAAGACCAACGGCGATCACCTCCGCCGCCGCCGGTTCGGCGAAGCCGCGATCGGGGATTGTCTCTGCCGGCTCTGGCGTTGCGCATGCGGCGACAAGCATCGCTAGGGCGCTGCTTACAAGGGCCTGCCGGTGGAATTTCCGTAACATCGCGCAATTAAAGGACAAAATGGGCGAATTGTATACGGTCCGATTTTCTGGGCGGTAATTCGCCTATCGGGGGCGTCGGCGTTTAGGTGTCCCGGAACCGCTGGCAGCCGACTGAACCGTACGCCGCTGTTTACGCCGGGAGGCCTTGCTTTTGCCCTTCGCCTTTTTCGGCTTGTGACTAGATCGTGCCGTTCTTTGCTTTTGAGTGCTCGTCGACGCGGGCTCAGAACCGGCAACGTCGAAAAGGAGGCCTCCGTTGATCGGTGTGGCCTCTCTCAGAGTGACAGTGATTTGATCGCCAAGCCGATAGGAAATGCCGTGACGACGACCGGTTAAGGTGTGCCGCGCCTCGTCATGAACATAATAGTCGTCAGGCAACGCGCGGATCGGCACCAATCCGTCGGCACCGACTTGATCGATGCTGACGAAAAGTCCAAATCGCGACACACCGTTGATCCGTGCATCGAACTCGGCGCCGACGCGATCGCTCATGAAATGCGCCGCATAGCGGTCGAGTGCATCACGTTCCGCCGCTTGGGCGCGTCGTTCCGTCATCGACAGATGTTCGCCTATTTTGGCGAAATCGCCCGGGTCCTCCGGCAGGCTTCCAGCAGACGGGCGCATGCCGCGTATCAATGCGCGGTGTACCAGCAGATCGGAATATCGACGGATCGGCGACGTGAAGTGGCAGTAGCGACGAAGGCCTAGACCGAAATGACCGATATTGCTGGGATCATACGTCGCCTGCGCTTGTGACCGCAGAATGACGTCGTTGACCATCCGCTCCGTCGGTGTTCCGCGTACACGGGACAGTATCCGGTTGAATCGGTCGGGAGACAGGGTCTGACCTTTGTCGAAGCTTATTTGAATGCTGCTGAGGAACTCGCCGAGCGCCTCAATTTTCGACATCGATGGCTGATCGTGAACGCGATACATGCACGGTCGCTTTTTCTCCTCCAGGAATTCCGCCGCTGCGACATTCGCCAGCACCATGAATTCCTCGATCAATCGGTGGCTGTCGAAACGTTCGCGCTCGACAACACCTTCCATCTCGCCGTTCTCGTTCAGCAGGACCCGCCGCTCCGGCACATCCAAGTCCAGGGCGCCGCGGGCCTTCCGTGCTGCATCCAAGATTTCGAATGCGCCGAAAAGAGGAGTGATGACGCTTTCCATCAGCGGGTCGCATTGTTCGTCAGGTTGGCCGTCGCGCGCCGATTGCACCTGCTCGTAGGTGAGACGGGCTGCTGACCGCATCATCGCGCGCTTGAAACGCTTGGACAGCAAACGGCCGCTGGAATCGATTCTGAGATGAGCGACCAAGCACGGTCGGTCTTCTTTGGGGCGGAGGGAGCACCAACCGTTCGATAACTCTTCGGGCAACATCGGTACAACGCGGTCCGGGAAATACACAGAATTCCCGCGTTCGAATGCGGCCTTGTCCAGGGCGTCGCCAGGGCGCACATACCAGGCCACGTCGGCGATTGCGACGATAAGCTTGTAACCGTCGGGGTTCTCTGGATCGTCGTCTGGCTCGGCAAAAACCGCATCATCGAAATCCCTGGCATCCGCCCCATCGATCGTCACAAGCGGCACGGACCGAAGATCATCGCGCTTGTCGAGTGGCGCTTCGCGTGCTGCCGACGCTTGCTTGAGGGCGCCTGCGGGGAAAGCTACCGGGATGCCATGTTGATGCACGGAAATAAGACTTACGGATTGCGGTCCCTCGGCATCGGCGATGCGCTCGCGAACGCGGGCGCGCTTTAAGCCAAGCCGACTGCCCCGAAGCGGTTCCGCGCGCACCAAATCGCCGGGCTTCACTGGTGTATCGGCCTCGGTTTCGATTTCGTACTCGGTGCGTTGCTTCTTGTCGACAGGACGTATCCGCATCGCGCCGTCGACCGTGCACACGATGCCCAGAATGTCATTCGGCGCGGCCGCGATCCGCCGAATGATCTGTGCCTCATAAGCGCCCTGCGCCTCGGTCAATCGGGCGAGTGCTCTCTCGCCCGTGCCGGGCGCGGGGCCTCCGGTGCGGTCCGGTTTGACGTAGATGATCGGTGGCGCGCCGTCACCGTCCCACTTCACCGGCCGGGCGAGCACATCCCCATCGAGATCGACACCTGTGATTTCTATGACCGTGACATTGGGAAGATGGTTCGGGTCGCTCAGGGACTTGCCGCGTTCTCGCGCGAGCGTTCCCTCATCTTTCATTTCCTTGAGGACGCGCTTCAATTCGCGTTTTTGGTCCGTATCGAGTCGAAAGGCGCGGGCGATCTCACGTTTGCCCACCCGCCCCTTGCTCTCGCGGACGAATTCGGCGATCTGCTGTTTGCTTGGGAAAGGAGATCGGCTCATAACCGAAAGTATGCGCGGCCCATTTTGCGCACAAGCGCATAATGTCGGCCCTTTGGTGTGAGTGGCGTTAAGTGGACGCTGCCTTCTTTGGCGCCGCTTTTTTCTTTTTCGGTGCCGCCTTTTTCTTTGTGGTCCCTTTGCCGCCATCCGATTTCGCGTCGATTAGGGCGATTGCATCTTCCAAGGTCAGCGCATCCTTATCCATATCCTTCGGCAGGCGCGCCATCGTGCGGCCATGCTGGACGAACGGCCCCCAACGGCCCTCTTTCAGCATGATCGGCTTCTTGTTCTTCGGATGATTGCCCAGTTCCTTCGGCGGGGCCTTTCGGGGCTTGTCTCCCAACAGCGCCACGGCGCGGTTGAGCCCAATTGTCAAAACATCGTCATCGTCGTCCTTCAAGGACGCATACGTTCCACCGACTTGGATGAAAGGCCCGAACCGCCCGATCCCTGCGCGAATCTCCATACCGGATTGCGGATCAATTCCGACGAACCTCGGGAGCGACAACAAGGCGAGGGCCTTTTGCAAATCCAGGCTTTCGGGATCCATTCCTTTCGGCAGAGAAGCCCGTTTGGGTTTCGTCTTCTTGCGGCCGACTTGCTCAGCCTCGCCCAACTGGACGTAGATGCCGTAAGGTCCTTCGCGCAGCGTCACGCTCTTGCTGGTCTCCGGGTCGGTACCGAGTTCTCGCGGCCCGTCCGACATGCTGCTTTGCGCAGGATCGGTCCCAAGCGGCGTCGTGAAGTTGCAGTCCGGGTAGCGAGAGCATCCCAGGAAAGCACCGTGTTTCCCGAGTTTGATCGACAACTCGCCTTCCTTGCATTTTGGACAACTTCGCGGCGCACTTCCGTCTGCCCGCTCGGGGAAGAAATGCGGCTCCAGTTCATCGTTTAGGACATTGAGGACGTCGCGGACCGTGAGGTCTTTGGTCTCCTCAATTTTCGATTTGAAGGCGATCCAGAAATCGACAAGTACGCGCTTCCAATCGATCCGCCCCCCCGAGATGTCATCCAGCTTTTCTTCCAACTCCGCCGTAAAGCCGTATTCGACGTATTGCTCGAAGAAACTCGCGAGAAACGTCGTGACCAATCGGCCACGGTCTTCCGGGATAAATCGCCGGCTTTCCAACTGGACATAGTTCCGGTCCTGCAGAACCGAGATGATGGACGCATACGTTGAGGGGCGACCGATGCCCAGTTCTTCCAGTTTCTTGACCAGCGACGCCTCACTGAACCGTGGCGGTGGCTGGGTGAAATGCTGTTCGGGATTGACCTCAAGGCGCTCGACCGCTTCGCCCTCCGACATCTCCGGCAAAATCCGGCCATTCTCATCGTCTTTCCGCTCATCGCGGCTTTCGCGATAAAGTTTCATGAAGCCGTCGAAAGCGATGACCGATCCCGTTGCGCGAAGTGTTGCCGACTTATCAGACGTGATGAGATCGACTCCCACCTGGTCCAGCACCGCGGCTTCCATCTGGCTTGCCAACGTGCGCTTCCAGATGAGTGTGTAGAGCTTCAATTGGTCCGGCGACACGTGTTTCGCCACATCGTCAGGCGTTCGGCGGATATCTGTCGGACGGCAAGCTTCGTGGGCCTCCTGCGCGTTCTTTGCCTTCGACTTGTACTCGCGAGGACTATTCGGGACATAGCTGGAGCCATGGGTCTCTTGGATAAAGTTGCGGCACGACGCAATCGCTTCCCGCGCCATTTGAACGCCATCCGTCCGCATGTAGGTAATGAGACCGACGGTCTCTCCGCCAATTTGCACGCCTTCGTACAGTTGTTGCGCCACCTGCATTGTCTTGCGGGCAGGAAAATAAAGCTTCCGAGACGCTTCTTGTTGCATCGTCGATGTGGTGAAGGGCGGCGAGGGATGTCGACGAGTTTGCTTTTTCTCGACTTTGCCGATGCTGAAGTCATGGGCCTCGATAACGGAGACAGCGGCCATCGCTACCTGTTCCGATCCCAAAGACAGCTTTTCCAGTTTTTCGCCGTCGAGATGTGTCAGAGAGGCTTCAAATGTTTCGCCACGAGGCGTCTTGAAGGTCGCATCTATCGACCAGTATTCATCGGCGACGAATTTCTCGATCTCTAACTCACGGTCGCAGATCAATCGCAATGCGACCGACTGAACCCGCCCCGCAGAACGTGACCCCGGTAGCTTGCGCCAGAGCACCGGCGACAAATTGAAGCCGACCAAATAATCAAGTGCGCGACGCGCCATATAGGCGTCGATCAACTCCTGATCCAAATCCCGCGGGTGATCGAACGCATCATTGATTGCGGACTTGGTGATCTCGTTGAACACCACCCGCTTGACCTCTTTGCCGTCAAGCGCCTTTCGATCACGCAGCACTTCTTTGATGTGCCACGAAATGGCCTCACCCTCGCGGTCTGGGTCAGTCGCAAGAAAAACGGCATCAGCGCGCTTTGCGGCCTTTACGATTTCATCGACATGCTTCTTCGAGCGGCTGTCAATCTGCCACGTCATGGAGAATTCATCGTCCGGATTGACAGAGCCATCCTTCGATGGGAGATCGCGAATATGACCATAACTGGCCAACACCGTATAATCGGCGCCGAGATACTTATTGATCGTTTTCGCCTTCGCGGGCGACTCAACGACAACCACGTTGGTCATATAGGTTCCTACCGCTCTTTTCCGCCTTGGGCCCGGACGAAAGGCCACTCGGGAGGCCCAAGGCCCGGGAGAATTGGCCACTATTTACTTCGACGTCAACAACCGATGTTGAATGGGGTGTTTGGCCGGCTAATGTGTTTCAGAATTTTATACATCTAAAACAACACACTAGTAGGCGTACATTTTTTTCAGCTCGGCTCGCTGGACGACATCTTAGTGCGCTATCAAGCACACCCTGTTCCCCGGTAGCCGTTCCAAACGCCCAGCTAGCTCAAGCTCCAGCAAAGCACCGGCAAGATCACTCGGATCGAAGCCGTTCTCTCTGATGATGTCGTCAACATCCGTGGGTCCATAATTGAGCAATTGGCATAAATCGGCCTGGATTTCCTTGGTACCCTGCACGTTCAAAGCCGTCTTGATGGGCGGTGCAGGTACATTGCTTCGGTGGTCACAAAGCGCATACGTATCCTGATCACGCAGCAAGCTGATGACGTCATCGGCCGTTTCCGTCAACATGGCGCCGTCGCGGATCAGCATGTTCGTTCCTTTGACGCGGGGGTCCTGGGGCGCCCCCGGGATTGCAAAGACTTCGCGCCCCTGTTCGAGAGCCATTCGCGCCGTGATTAACGAGCCCGATTTGGCGCCGGCTTCGATAATCACGATCCCACGCGCCATGCCGGAGATGATCCTGTTACGCCGCGGAAAGTGGGTTGCTTTGGGTTTGGTTCCAATCGGCATCTCGGCAATGATTGCGCCTGTTTGAATGAGATGGCCGTATAACGTCTCGTTTTCGCGCGGATAAATTACGTCGGCGCCACCGCCCATGACAGCGACTGTCCCGGTCGCAAGCGCGCCGTCGTGCGCCGCCGCATCAATACCACGCGCCATACCGGAAACGACCAGATACCCTGCGGCCCCGAGTGCAGAGGCGAACTGTCTGGCAAGCTGCCGGCCATTCGTTGAGGCATTTCGGGCGCCGACGACCGCGACAGATTTCTTGCCGAGCAGGGCATGATGACCAAGGACGGAAAGAACCGGAGGTGCGTCGTCTATTTGCGTCAAGAGCGGTGGATACCCGACGCTACCAAAGTGAATGTGGCATCCCCCCGCCTTCTCGAGTGCTTCGATTTCCCGTATGGCTCGATCATGAGTGCAGATGCGCACGGTCTTTTTCCCGCCCCGACGTGCAAGTTCCGGCAAGGCGTCGAGCGCATCCGTCGCAGTCCCATAACGTTCCATCAGCCGGTGAAAGGTGATCGGGCCGACGTTTTCGGATCGGATCAACCGCAGCCGCGCGGTTCTCTCAGTTTCATCCGGCTGGATCGTCTCGTTGGACGGAGCGGTCATTGGGGGGTGTCGCGTTGCATACACATGCTATGCGAGGCTTTCGCCAGGAATGTGTGCCCTGCGGCAATTAGCGGGGGCGGCGGCCGGAGCGTGCCAGGATCATGCACGGCACCAAAGCGGCTATGAACGCAGCGGATGTAATCAAGAAGGTGTCTTGGAAGCCGAATGTTAGGGCCTGAGCGTAAATCGTGGTGCCGAGATAATCGAGGGTTCCCCATTCGCGCGCGATGTCCGGCAATCCGCCTTCCCGCAGCAACTGGTCGGTCTTGTCCATAAGCTCGCGGGTGAAGTCGTTTCCGGACGTTTGGGTCGCCGTCAGCCAGTCGGCGTGGTTCGCACTCCTGAACTCGATCAGCGCCGCGGTAATGTTGACGCCGAAAGCGCCACCGGCCTGGCGGATGAAATTGTAGGCCCCGGCGGCAGCGTTTAGTTTCTCGTTGGATATCGAGCGCATCGCAACCCCACCGAGGTTCGGCATGACAAACCCGATCGCCAATCGGCTCCAAACCGTCAAAAACGCCATTGTCCAAAATGCCGTATTCACATCGGATGTGGACATGAAGTAACTCGCCGTTGCGAAGATCAGGCACCCCGCGGTGATCGGATATTGCGGCGGCACGGTGTCGGCGAGACGGCCCGAGACGGGGATAAGCATCACCAGGAAAAGGCCAGCCGGCACCAAGACGAGGCCGGCCTGCGTTGGCGAAAAGTACTGAACGGTTTGGACAAAGACCGGGATTGCGTAATTCGTTGCAAAATTCCCCGCGCCAAACGCAAAGGCGATGGCCATGGCCGCGGCAAACTTTGGATCCAGAAACAAAGTCGGATCCAGCAACGGGCTTTTCGATCTCAGCTGAGAATACAAGAAGGCGACAAATGCCACGCAGCCGACGAGCGCTGTGACCAGCGTTTTGTCCGAAGACCAGCCCCATCTCTGGCCGTTGCCGATGGCACTCATCACACAGATCAAGGCGAGACAGACCAGCGTAAACCCCGTCCAATCGAACGGCGGCAGCCGGCGTTCCCATTTCTGGCTTGGCATGAATATCAGTCCAGCCACGAACGCGAACAAGACCAAAGGCAAGGGCATGAGAAAGGCGTGACGCCACGTCAATGCGTCAATGGTCACGCCGCCAACCAACGGCCCGAAGCTGGGCGCGAGGGTTACGCCCAGCCCATACATGCCGACTGCAAAGCCACGTTTGTTCTTGGGAAACACGGCCACCATGGTGGCGAGGACAAGTGGTTGGATCACACCGGCCGAGAACCCCTGCATGATGCGCCCGAGAATGAGCAGATCGATATTGGGGCTGAATGCACAAATAAATGCGCCGGCGGTAAAGACCGTCAGCGTAAAGGCGTATGCGGTGCGCTGTCCGACGGCCTTCACGATCCAGGAATTCAACAATTGGCTGGCCACCATGGTCGCCAAGAATGCCGTCGCCGCCCACTGTGCGACATCTTGCCCGACGCCGAACGCCCCCATGATGCTGGGGACCGCCACGTTGACGATCGTGGCGGATAGGATCATGGCGATGGCCCCGGTCAATCCGGCAATCGTCACCAGCCATCGATACGATGGACCGAACCGATCGAATTGCGCTTGAATTGCCGGGTTATCGTACGTGCCCGCCATCGCGTTACTCTTGAATGGCGATCTTGACCTCAACCATCATGCCCGGATGCAAACGCAAGTCCGGATTGTCGATGTTGATGCGAACCGGCAAGCGTTGCGTGATCTTGGTGAAATTGCCACTTGGGTTCGGTGTCGGCAGAAGTGCGAACTGGCTGGTTGCGGCTGTGCCGATGTTGTTGACCGTGCCGCTGAATGTCTCGTCGGGGTAGGCATCGACGTGAATTTGGACCGGCTGGCCGGCGGCGATTTTTCGTATCTGTGTCTCTTTAATGTTGGCTTCGACCCAGACGGTCTCCGGATTGTGGGCAAGCGCCAATCGCTGGCCTGGCGTCACATACTCGCCGGCGTCGACAAACGTCTTGTCGATGACGCCTTCGAGAGGGCTTTTTACCGTTCTATCAATGACATCAAGGCGCTGCCGTTCGATGCGGGCCCGAATTTCAGCGCTGCGTTGCTCAAGGACCAGAAGATCAGCGGCAAGAACGTCAAGGCGCGTTCGGTCTGCCTCGACCTCGGCGATGCGCGATTGTGCCGCAGTCATATCTGCGACGGCGATGCGATACTCCCGGTCCAATTGCTGATGTTGGGTTTCGGCTTGGTCCAACTGCCGACGCGAGGCGACTTTTGTCTCGAAGAGTTGCCGTGTGCGGTCCAGTTCGCGTTTAGCGAGCTCAAGCTGAGGCCTGAGCGAGGAAACGGCAACCTCGGCCGCGGCCGTACGGGATTTTTCCGAGACAAGGCGGCTATCGACCTGAGCGGAAGTCAGGGATTTTTCGGCGGCGAGACGCGCGCGTTCGGCATCGACACCGGCCAATTGCGCTTCGAGTTCGTTCAATACGATTTGCGATTGCCGGTCATCGACCTGGACAACGACAGCGCCTTTTTGAATTCGGTCGCCTTGTTCGACCGGCACGTCCGTCACCCACCCCGAGACCCGCGATGATATCGTAATGAGATCTGCGTGAATTCTCGCGTCTTCCTCGAACACGAAATTCACCCGTTCGTGGACTTCGACGGTCAGAAAATAAACGCCGATGGCAAGAACGGCGGCAGCAATGACCCAAGTGGGACGGAAACGGCTCTTGCGCGGTTCTGATGTCACCTCATCAGCAGCTTTCGTGCTGCTCGAGTCGTCTGGCGCGCGCTCGCCCGTTTTACTTTCGTCCGGCATGTTTCCTATCCCGCACTCGTCGGATTGGTTCTGATTGATTTCCGAATGCGTCCCAAGCATGCACGCTGATGACATGTAAGGAAAGGGCCGCTACAAACACTAAACTATACAGTAAACTTTAATGTTGACGTTCCAGCGACCGGAAGGGCTATGACTGCAGGATGACAGCTCAAACGACGACGATTGTCTTGGACGTCAAGGGGATGACCTGCGCCGGCTGCGCGGCGCGGGTGTCGCGAACCTTAGAAGGCGTGGATGGCGTCAGTTCTGCCGACGTTAATTTGGCGCTAGACCGCGCGACCCTCAAAATTGCTCCGTCCCTAGATGTTCAGTCAGCGGCCATGGCTGCGCTCGAAGATGCTGGGTTCTCCGCCGCGCCCCATTCAAATGACGAGGATACGGACAACTCCGATCCGCCGGCGGTCGATTGGCAACTTTGGAGCGTGGTCCTCGCCGCGGCGCTTACGGCGCCATTGTTGAGCATGATGATTGCGCCTTTTGTTGGGCTGACGTTTCATATTCCGGCGTGGGCACAAATGGCATTGGCGGCGCCGGTGCAGTTCGTCCTCGGGCATCGGTTTTATGTGGGTGCTTGTCGCTCTCTTCGCGCCGGTGCCGGAAACATGGACGTCTTGGTCGCATTGGGAACCTCCGCGGCTTTCGGTCTCAGTGTTTGGATCATGTACGCCGAGGGAGCCCAGACCACGTCGCACCTGTATTTTGAGGCATCGGCGGTCATCATCACTTTGGTGATGGCGGGTAAGTTCCTGGAGGCGCGGGCAAAACGGGCGACAACGGCGGCGATCCGTCGGCTGATGGATCTTCGTCCACGCATCGGTCGGATCAAGAAGGGGGACGTTTGGATCGAGGTGCCGGTCGCCGATGTTCGCAGCGATGATATCGTTAGCGTGCGGCCGGGTGAACGTATTCCCGTTGACGGTGTTGTCGTTGCGGGCGCGTCCGATGTGGACGAGGCGTTGATAACGGGTGAACCGTTGCCGGTTCCTAAAAACATCGGGGCCCCAGTGACCGGCGGTTCGGTTAACGGGACCGGCGCCATCGAGATAAGGACCACCCGGACCGGATCCGACACCACGCTCAGCAAGATCATTCGCTTGGTCGAAAGTGCGCAAACCGGCAAAGCACCGATACAGCGTCTGGTGGATCGCATCAGTGCGGTGTTCGTGCCGATCGTTGTTGCCATCGCTGCGGTCGCTCTTGGGTCGTGGCTGGCGGTCGGTAGCGACCTCGAGACCGCGATCATAAATGCTGTATCTGTTCTGGTGATTGCGTGCCCATGTGCGCTTGGGCTGGCGACACCGACCGCCCTGGTCGCCGGCATGGGTGCGGCTGCTCGGTCCGGCATTCTGATACGCGATATCGAAATGCTCGAACGCGCGCACCAACTCGATGCGGTGGCCTTCGACAAGACTGGAACACTGACCACAGGGCATCCTGTCGTGGCGTCAATCTCCGCGATTACAGGAACCGGCGCCGAGTTGCTGCAACTGGCGGCGTCCGTGCAGGTGTATTCTGAACATCCCATTGCGAAAGCGGTCTTGGCCTCGGCAGAAGAACAGCAAGTGACGTTGCGACCGGCCTCCGATGTGACGGCCGTGGTTGGACGGGGCGTTTCTGGTCGTGTCGACGATCGGACAGTTCGACTGGGCAATAGTGCGATGATGTCCGAAGCAAAAATTGATTGGCATGGGATGTCGGACAAACTCGTCGAACTATCGACATCCGGTGCGACGCCTGTGTTGGTCGCCGTTGATGATGACGTGATCGGCGTGATCGGCGTTCGAGATAGTTTGCGCCCGGAGGCGGCGGGAGCGATCACATTGCTGGAGCGGCGAAATCTGCAGGTACTCATGTTGAGCGGAGACTCCAACGAAGCCGCCCAGGCGATCGGTCGCTCGATCGGGATTAGCGATGTCCGAGCGGATAGAACACCTGAGCAAAAGACCCTGGACATTGCCGAGTTGCAGCGTCAGGGAAGAACTGTCGGCATGGTCGGGGATGGCATAAACGATGCCCCGGCGCTGGCGACAGCCGATGTTGGCTTCGCCATGGGAAGCGGGACCGATGTCGCCATGGAAACCGCAGGCATCATGATTATGCGCTCCGACCCGCGGTTGGTGGCGGGCGCAATAGATGCCGCGAAAGCGACCTGGAACAAAATCAAGTCGAACCTTTTTTGGGCCTTCATTTTCAACGTTATCGGACTGCCATTGGCGGCTTTTGGCTACCTCAGTCCAGAATTCGCCGGTGCGGCCATGGCCCTCAGTTCCGTGATGGTGGTTTCGAACTCATTGCTGTTACGACGTTGGCGGCCAAAGGGAATGGGGTGATGCATGAATATTAAGGAGGCCGCCGAAGCGTGTGGTCTGCCCACGAAGACAATCCGCTACTACGATGACATTGGATTGATTCAAGCGGACAGGCAGGCGAACGGATACCGCAGCTATGACGAAACAACCGTTCAGCAGCTGACCTTCGTGAGGCGGCTTCGCGAGATCGGGTTTTCAATTGCCGATTGCCGTCAGCTTCTCTCCTTGTGGCGGGACGAAAACCGGGCCAGCGCGGACGTCAAAGAGCTTGCAAGGAAACGGCTTGAGGAAATTGACGAGCGCATTGAGGACCTGCGAAATCTCCGCAATGGGCTCAACAGTCTCATCGATTTGTGCCCGGGCGATGCACACCCGAGTTGCCCCATTCTGGACGGTTTAAGCCGCCCGGCATAAGGAGATCATTCCGCTCAGCCACAAGGTCACCGTCCCTTGGACAAGGCGGACGTTTGTGTATTCTTCTTTCTGTGCTTAAGAGGGCCGACATAAAAGGCGGCGGATCAAATACTGTTTTCGCAAAGCAAGACGTGGGAGCGTCTTTGGTCGGCGCGCTTGCGACGCTGCCGCAAGCCGTTGCGTATGGCCTAATCGCTTTTTCTCCCCTCGGCACCGAGTGGGCTGCTGCGGGGATCCTCGCCAGTGTTGGTTCCGCGATCGTATTCGGTCTGATAACAGCGTTTTTCGGTAGCAATAAATTCAAAGTCTGTGGACCGTCTGTCGTGCCGGCCTTGGTGTTGGCCGTTGGAATCCAGACCGCTTTGGATCGTGGTTTCGCACCCGTGGATGCGGTCGTTATGGGCATGGCAGGCGTCTTCTGTGCCGGTGTTTTCCAACTCCTCGCCGGCTTGTTGCGCCTGGGTCATGCTGTCTCTTTCATGCCCCTGCCGGTGCTGGCGGGTTTCGTAAATGCGTCAGCCATACTAGTGATGCTGAGTTCGGTACCCGTTGTCTTAGGTATTCCCGACATGGCCCTCGAGGACGTTCTGGCAGGCGGGTTCACCCAATCGAGCGGATGGGCCGTCGCCGTTTCGGCTTTGACAATTTGCTCGATATTTATTCTCGAAGATCGGTTACGTTTCGTGCCCGCGGCTTTGGCTGGGCTGATCCTCGGCGCGGTATTGTATCACGCGGGCTTGATCTTCGGCGGCCTGCCGGCGGGCCCCGTTGTTGGTCATATTGCGTTGATGGATCTTATCCATCTACCTGTTACGGTCGAGTATTCGCCAACCGTGGCGACGCTTCTCGCCAATGCCGACATCCCGGTCCTTTCCGGTCTTTCCATCGGATTGCTCAATGCGTTCACGTCGGTTCTTTCAAGCACCGCATTGGACTCGCGCATGGGCACGCAAAGTGATCACAACCGAGATCTGCGTTTGGAAGGCGCAGCGAACATGCTCATGGGTGCGCTGTCATTCCTTCCGGGAGCCGGCACCATGAGTAGGTCTTCGGCGATCATCTCCGGTGGGGCCAAGACGCGCGCCGCAAACGTCGGGGCTGCGATCACGTTCCTTTTGATGCTGGTGTTTCTGGCCCCCATTATCGCCGAACTGCCGTTATGGGCATCGTCTGGGATGCTCCTCGCAACGGCCGTTCAGGCCATCGATAAACAAACGCTCTTGAACCTCAAGAGTATCGTGCGGCGCGAAGTGCCCTATCCACGGGTCTTGGCTGGTGACCTGTTTGTTACGGCGACCGTCGTTGTGACGGCGTTGGCCTTCAATCTCATATTTGCTGTCGGCGTCGGCGTGTTACTTGCCGTCGCTCTTTTCGTTCTGGGCATGGGACGAGACCCGGTCCGCCGTCATTTTGACGCTTCGCGCATTCGGTCCAAAGTGCATCGGCCCGTAACGCAACTCCAGTTCCTGGAGCGCGAGGGGCACCGTATCGCCGTCATTGAAGTACAAGGGGCCGTATTCTTTGGAACCTGTGCGCGTCTACAGTCGCAGGCCAAAGACCTGATCGGCGCCGGAGCCGAGTTCCTGATTATGGATTTTCGGCATGTGAGTTCTATCGATAGTACTGGATGCGCGATGTTGCGGTCCCTGTCCGTTGCTTGTCAGGAGGCAGGAGGGCGGCTCTTGCTGAGCAACGTCGAACCGGAACGGCGATTGGACCGACGATCCCGGTCGCGATTTCGAGATGGAATCCCGCCAGGCGAGACACCTGCGCGCACATCCCTCCGATGGATTTGGCTAAACATGCATGCCAATGGCGTGATTGATGCGATTGGAGAAAAAAGCGTTTTCGATGAAACGGATCTGGCGCTCACCCGAAGCGAGGATGCGCTGATTGCGCGGTTCGGGAAAGCAGGGCTCGCCGGTCGTCGTGGGATCGTCGTCAACAGTCCGTTGTTCGAAGGGATGTCGCGGGCGATGGTGCGCGAGTTGGCACCTTATGCCGGGCGTCATTTCTTCCTTGCCGGCTCGACCGTGTTTCGTCAGGGCGATGAGGGCGATGCCGCATATTTCCTCGTACGCGGTAGAATGGATGTGACGATCGACATTCCGGGATCGGATCGAAAGAAGCGGGTCAGTTCCTTGTCCGAGGGGACGCTCTTCGCCGAAATGGCGTTGATCGACGGCGCGCCGCGCTCAGCCAGTGTTACCGCGGTCCGCCACTCTTGTTGTTTTTCGATTACGGTAGATCAGTTTGCGAGATTGCAGAGCGACCGACCAGATATCGCGCTGATATTGCTTCGGAATTCAAGCGGCGAGTTTGCCAACAGATTGCGTCTGGCGAACAAAATGATTGCGGAGCTTGAGCAGTGACCTGGTCGATCCACGCGCTGGCTATCCCCGTTCGCTTTCATTAAGGTGAGCAAAACAAGCATCAGCGGCTGGCCAGCTATTGCGACCGGCTCGCGCGTGGGAGGCATATGTGAACAGGGCTCGCGCACATGACAGGGAGGCCGATAATCCTCGTCATGGTTCGCCATTGAATGGCGCGTATGCGGCCGTGGATTTGGGCACAAACAGTTGCCGTTTGTTGATTGCCGTTCCGTCTGATTCCGGTTTCAACGTTGTCGATGGTTACTCCCGGATTGTGCGTTTGGGCGAGCGGGTTGCGGAGACAAGGCGCTTGGATGCACAAGCAATGGACCGCACCGTCCGGGCGCTTTCAGCCTGCGCTGATAAGATCACGCGCCGAGACGCAAAATCTATCAGGGCCGTCGCGACGGAGGCATGCCGACAGGCCGACAATGCCGAGGCGTTCCTTGATCGGGTCAAGCGGGAGACGGGCCTTAACCTGGAGATCATCGACGCCCAAGAAGAGGCAGCATTGACCGTGGCCGGGTGTGGCGAATTGCTGCATTCGGGTTACGGCTTCTCGCTGGTGTTCGACATAGGCGGCGGGTCCACAGAACTTTCCTGGGTTCGCACGGCGCGCGGTGAGCCGCCGTGTCTGATTGATACGGTTTCTTTGCCATTTGGTGTCGTGTCGCTTCGGGACGAGTACGGACCGGAATCGCTACCCTTCGAGCGCTTCGAGCGATTGCTCGCGCGCATTGATGATGCGCTGCGTCCGTTCGATGAGCGGAATGGCGTATCCGACGCCGTTGCGGAGGGAAATGTGCGGATGATAGGCACGTCCGGGACGGTGACGACTGTTGGAGCGATTTACTTGGATTTGCCGCGATACATTCGGAACCGGGTCGATGGATTGGAGATCCGTTTCGACAGCATTCGTCAGATCGGCGCAAAACTCGCGAGAATGTCAGCGCGCGAGCGGATTGCACATCCATGTCTTGGGCATGGCCGAGGTGACTTGATGCTGATGGGGCTCGCCGTCTTGAGGGCGGTATGTGAGAGGTGGCCGACCGGTAAGTTGCGCATCGCTGACCGTGGAATTCGTGAAGGCGTTCTCACTGAACTGATGGTTGCGGACGGACATCATCAAATGGGTCCGATCCTGGCTCGCTCGTTAAGCTAAGGCCGGAGGACGAAGCCATGTCGGGCCAAAAGAGACGGGGTGGATCTCAGAAGCGCTCTGGTTCACGCGGGCTGCATACCCGCGTAAAGACGGCGAAAGGCCGGAAGCTGTCGTCTACCAGATGGTTGCAACGACAATTGAATGATCCGTTCGTGCAAGAAGCCAAGCGCCTTGGATATCGCTCCAGGGCTGCGTTCAAGTTGATAGAACTTGACGACAAATTCCGTTTCCTGAAAGCCGGCGGGCGGATTGTCGATCTTGGGGCGGCGCCTGGCGGGTGGACGCAGATATCCGTCGATCGTGTCGGGCCAACGGGCGACGTCGTTGGTATCGATTTGTTGCCCGTCGAGCCTGTCCCCGGCGCGACGATCATTCAAGGTGATTTTCTGGCGGATGATGCGCCTGCACGCTTGCAGGATTTGTTGGGTGGCCAGGCTGATGTGGTGCTTAGCGACATGGCAGCGTCCGCAACAGGTCACAAGCAGACCGATCACCTGCGAATTATCGGTCTGTTGGAGGTCGCGGTGGATTTCGCGCGGCATGTCTTGAAGCCCGGTGGCGCATTTGTCGGCAAAGTCCTCCAAGGGGGAACCGAGAACGAGTTACTCGCGGATTTGAAGCGCGATTTTCGGTCAGTTAAGCACGCGAAACCTGCCGCAAGCCGAAGCGATTCGTCAGAAGTCTACGTCGTTGCGACCGGGTTTCGCGGTCAATCTTGATAGTGTTCAAGGACATCGCGGCGACGCTTGTCTAAGTCCAGACCGTGTGTATGATGACGCGCCAATCGCCACAACCTTTCGGAGTCGGCATGGCCCTGCCCAAAATCGAAGAAGCTCTTACTTTTGACGATGTTCTCTTGGTGCCGTCGGCATCCAAGGTGCTGCCTCACGAGACCGATACCAGCACCCGCTTGACCCGGTCGATCGGCCTCAATATTCCGCTGATCTCCGCGGCTATGGACACGGTGACCGAGCACGCGCTCGCCATTGCCATGGCGCAGGCCGGCGGCATCGGTGTTCTGCACAAGAACATGACCGTCGAGGAACAGTCGGCAGAAGTTCGGCGGGTCAAGAAGTTCGAAAGTGGGATGGTCTCTGACCCGGTAACAATCCGCCCCGATCAAACATTGGCTGATGCATTGCGAATCAAGGCCGAGACAGGGTTCTCGGGTATGCCGGTGGTTGAAGAGAGCGGCAAGCTAGTCGGTATTCTGACCAACCGTGACGTTCGATTTGCCGACAATCCCGGCCAGCCGGTGAGCGAGTTGATGACCAAGGACACGCCCGAGATGCCGCTCATCACGGTGCGCGAAGGCGTGGACCGCAGCGAAGCGCGGCGGTTACTGCATCAGTACCGTATCGAACGTCTGCTTGTCGTCGATGAGGACTTCAAGTGTGTGGGCCTGATCACCGTCAAAGACATGGAGAAAGAAGAGCAGTTCCCGGATGCCTGCAAGGACGAGCAGGGCCGATTGCGGGTGGCTGCAGCGGTCGGTGTCGGGCCTGGCGGTATCGAGCGCGCGGAAGCCTTGTTGGATGCAGGGAGTGACGTGCTGGTCGTTGATACGGCGCACGGGCACTCGGATGGCGTCCTGCAGTCGGTGTCAAAGATTAAGAAAATTTCCAACTACGCACAGGTCATTGCAGGCAATATTGCGACGCCTGACGGGGCGCAAGCATTGATCGATGCCGGTGCGGATTGCATCAAAATCGGCATTGGCCCGGGTACGATTTGCACGACCCGTATGGTCGCAGGGGTCGGTATGCCGCAGTTCACCGCGGTTCGGGAGTCGGCGGAGGTATGCCGAAAGGCGAATGTGCCGTGTATTGCCGACGGTGGAATCAAGTACTCGGGCGATATTGCCAAGGCTCTGTCTGCTGGGGCGGAGGCTGTGATGATCGGTTCGCTCTTTGCTGGGACTGATGAAAGCCCAGGCGAAGTGCTTTTGTATCAGGGGCGGTCGTACAAGACATACCGCGGCATGGGATCAATTGGTGCCATGGCCCGCGGTTCAGCGGATCGCTACTTCCAGCAGGAGGTGTCGGACAGTCTCAAGCTGGTCCCGGAAGGGGTAGAGGGCCGCGTGCCATACAAAGGGCCAATTGGAACCGTTATTCATCAATTGGTCGGTGGGCTTCGCTCCGCGATGGGGTACACGGGGAACCCAACCATCGAAGACATGCATAAGAATGCCACTTTCCGGCGGATTACCAATGCGGGATTGCGTGAGAGCCACGTGCATGACGTCACCATCACCCGAGAAGCGCCCAATTATCGGTCCGGCGGCTAGAATGAGCTATGACGCCTGGCGCGCGGATTGAGGCCAGTATCGAGCTGCTCGGCCTTATCGCCGCGACGGATCAAGCACCTGATCAGGTCATTGATGGCTATTTTCGAAAAAGACGATATGCGGGGTCCGGCGATCGTCGCGATATCTTTGATCGCGTGTTCAGCGTTCTGCGTCACCGCGCAAAGCTCGATTGGTGGACGTCACGCACTGGGTCGACCTTGGCGAAGAATGCCCGCACCCAGACCCTTGCTCACCTCGTTCTAGAAGAGCGCACATCGCCGGATCAAATCGCGGCGTGCTTTTCTGGCGCGCGCCATGCCCCGGAACACTTGGATTTCGCGGAGGAGGAGCTCCTCGGCGCACTGTATGGGCGGCCCCTTCTTCATCGTGAGATGCCCGATCACGTGCGTTACGAGTATCCGGAATGGATGGACCGATCGTTTCGGTCCCTTTGGAGCGACTCGATTGGCGAAGAGATGGCGGCCCTCAATCAACCCGCGCCGGTCGATCTGCGCGTGAATACGCTTAAGGCGACGCCGGAAGATGCACTACAGGCGTTGCGGGACGACTTTGTCGAGTGCGCGCCAACAGCCATATCGCCGATCGGAATCCGCGTATCCGGCAGGGTTCGCTTGGGCGGTAAGCGGGCCTTCAAAGAGGGATGGGTTGAAGTTCAGGACGAAGGTTCGCAACTGGTCTCGCTTTTGGTCGGTGCCCGGCCTGGGATGATCGTGATGGATTTATGTGCCGGCGCCGGGGGCAAGACGCTGGCACTTGCCGCATCAATGGGTGAACAGGGCCGGGTGATGGGCCACTTGCATGCGCTTGATGTCTCAAAATATCGATTGGACCGTCTTGATCCCCGTGCTCGGCGGGCAGCTGCCGGCGCGATCCGTCGCCGCGTTATCTCCGCGGGAGACGACACTTGGATCGACGGTATGAACGGAAAAGCGGACAGGGTTTTGGCGGACGTGCCATGCACAGGTACTGGGAGCTGGCGGCGAAACCCTGATGCGAGGTGGCGTTTCGAGCCTGACGATCTCGATACATTCGTCGGCACGCAGCGGCAAATACTCGCGCGTGGGGCGACATTGGTAAAGCCTGGCGGGCGGCTGATCTATGTTACCTGCTCACTGCTCCAAGAGGAGAATGAGCAACAATTAGATTGGTTTTTGAAACAACGGCAGGACTATGAACTCTTGCCGATACAGAACGTCTGGCGGGAGACGATCGGCGGCGCGGGACAGCATGATTCACCGGTCTTGCGACTGTCGCCCGCGACGACGGGCACCGATGGCTTTTTTTGCGCGGTGATGTCGCGGATGAAATAGCGCAATCTCGCGCGCTGGATTTTTGTCACGACCTTGTCATCTGTCTGACATCTTCTCATTGCCAGACCGGTAGGCTTGCATTTACCGGTTCGCTTACTGGGAGGTACACCGTGACCGACGTGATAGATCCACGGCCGCAAGAAGAGCACCCGTTGCAAGGACCTCATCCAACGGATGTGTGCGGATAAATCGGAGGTCTCGGTCGCGCTATCGATAGCGCTCCGATTTCTCAAAATCGTTTTCCAGCGCTTCAAATAGCGAGCGAGCCTGCTCGTCGTCGGCAAGATGATCGAGTGCATTCATCTCGCAATGAAAACAAACCCGGTCTCTGGTTGCTTTCGAATCCCGGCTCCAACCATCGCTCTCTCCATCCAAGCTCGGAACGTTCGGGTAAAGGGTGCGCATGAAGTAAAAAAAGCCGGCCCGCTGTTGATCGACCGATTTGCATAGATCAACGGCGCGACGAACAGTTCGGACGCCAATCTCGCTGGGATCCGGAGGCTGGGTTGGCTCCGTTGGCATATCCTCGTCTTCGTCACCGGCGATACGATCCGCAACGGCGGCCAGGGCTTCGGCCGCGACGCCCATTCTATCCGCATATGAGGCGAGCCCATCTCCGATTTCAGGTGTGGATGCCGATGGCCCGGCCGGCTGGGGCGGCGCGGCAGGCGTGCCCGACGAGGCGGCAGGCGGTGATGCGCGGACGGGAGGAATGGGTTCAACGGGCGCAGCCGATGCGGGTGGTAGAGATGTTGAAGAGGTCAAGGCCGTTTTGCTTGGCGCTACAGGAACCTGAGGCAATATCCGGGTCTTGAAATTGCTCATAACGGCTTTGCCGCGCCGCGTCTTCCGCTTTGCTGCGGGCTTATTCGGCACCGGTTTCTTGGCCGGTTTGGCCGGTTCAAGTTCTCCCTCCTCGGTAATCCATATTTCCATCTCCATCGGTTGGCCGTTCTTGCTGCCGACCGCATAGCCTTTGAACGGATGCTCACCGTCACCATCTGGAAGCTTCAAGGTGACGGTTCGACCGCTGGCGCTGCTGTCGCTCCAGCGCATCAATCGCACATTGAACCTCTTTTTTTCGCTCACTTCATGCCCCGATGGGTTACTGTGACGAAGATACAGTGCTTTCACGGAGTGGAACCCCACGTGCCTAGTATCTTGGCAACTCTGGTAGATGCGTTTCAAGACAGTTTGGAGCGGCAGCGGCGGCGCCCCTTCTTGGAAGGCTTGATGGCGGCGTGCGCTCTAGTGGCCTCAACGGACGGCGAAGTGAGTTTTGCCGAAGAAGTGCGGGTCGATCAAATTCTGCAGACCTTGGATCAATTGAGCATTTTTGACCCTCACGAGGGTGTCGATTTGTTCAAGGACTACACGGATGCGATCTTCGTCAATCCCGAAATCGGGCATGACGCCGCGATGGCCAAAGTTGCGGAGATTGCCCGCGACCCTGAGCACGGAAAGCTGCTGATCCGCGTGTGTTTGGCGATCAGTGAGGCGGACGGCGAGATTTCACTCGCCGATCAAATTGAGATCGTCTCGATCTGCTCAAGGTTCGGTATAAATCCCAGCGATTGCGGTCTCTACATCGACAAGCCGATCGACGAATTCCTCGCGGACAAGTCATAGCCCTGGCTGCAAGTAAGCCCTAGAGAATCCGGTCTTCGGCGGTTTCGTCGTCGTCGGCTGACAGAGATTGACCGGCGACGGAAATGGCCGCTGCCGTCATTCGTTTGATGCCGGCGTTGTCCAGCGCTCGCAACACGCCTTCGTTCACAGCATACCGTACGGAGAAGTATTTGCTGGAGGGAACCCAATATCGAATACCTAAGATTACGCCACCATAGGTGAAATCGTGTACGCCAATTTCGGCCGGGGGACCGTCGTTGAGCGCTTCAACCGCCGACAGCGCGTCGGCAGCGGCCTTTTTCGCCGCTTCGATGTCCTGATCGTCGGCAATGGCGATCTTGGTTTGGACAACCCGCCGGGTCTCCGAGTTGACGATTACTCGACCGACGATTTCCTTGTTGGGCACCGTGATGCGCTCACCGTCCTCACCGACAAGGACCGTATGCCCGAGCGTAATTTCCTCGACCACGCCGCTTGCGCCTTTGGCTAAGGTAATTGTGTTCCCGACGACAAATGGCCGGCTGAGAATAATCGACACGCCCGCCCCGTAATTCGACAACGGACCCTGGATTGCAACCGTGGCGCCGAAGGCGCTGGCGCCGGCAAGGGCAATCAGTGGCGCAATGGACACACCGAAGTTGCCGAGCGTGATGATCACCAAGAATACTATGGCCACGATCTTGACGACGTTCCCGATGAAGCGGGCGAGGGTGACGTCGACGTCCTTGGCCTCGAGAAGTTTTGCGACCCGCCTGCCGATCCATGAAGCGACTTTCAAGCCGATAAGCAGGAAGACCAGCGCGCCAAGGATCTGAAATCCATACTCGATGGCGAACTCGGTCAATAATTCCACGTAGCGCGAGACCGTTTCAATCTGTTGGCCAACGGTCTCTTCGACATTGCTTTGCATGTTTGTGTTACTTGGGCTCGATGGTAACCGCGGTGCCGCTCGCGACCACGAACAGCATGCTCTTGCCGTCCCCTGAAATCTCGCTGTAGTCGAGATCGACGCCGATGACGGCATTGGCACCGACGATGAGAGCCTCGCGCCGGAGCTCCGTCATGCAAGTTCGACGGGCGTCGCGTAGGACCTTCTGCGACGAAGCGGAGCGGCCCCCAAGGATATCCCGAATGCCGGCGAAGAAATCCTTGAACAAGTTCATGCCGAATACGCATTCGGCTGTAATCACTTCGATCCGTTGCGTAACGCTGTATTCCGGCATGCTAAATTCGGTGGTGACGATCAAGTCCTTCGCCAACTCGTCGATCACGTCTGTGGGCAATTCGTCGTATTGCTTGTTGTCGATGAGTTCCTGAATCTTCTCGTCACTCTTACCGAACATTCCGAACATGCACTATCCCCTTGGCCACCGTCGTTTGGGTTTGCCGCATTATGACACGGCATTGAATGAATGGAAGTCTCCGGCACGGACTTGCCAAGGCGCGCCCGGTCGGACATGTTCTGAACTCCGTTTTCGACCAGCCAGAACCAAGAGCTTCATGTCAGACCCGAAAGCCGCCCTCGAGGATTTGCTCTCACGTGCCCGCATTGTTGAGACGCCGTGCGGCGATGGTTCGCTGGTCTGGCAACAGTGGGGCAAAATGACGGATAAGCCGCCGCTGGTTCTGCTCCACGGTGGATACGGTTCTTGGACCCATTGGATGGCCAATGTCGAAAGCCTGTCCGAAGACCGCTTGGTTGTTACCTGTGATACCCCTGGATTGGGCGATAGCGCCGTGGCGCCCGGCGATGTCACGCCGGACAATATCGCGCGCCCCATCGCAGACGGCTTAGATGCCGCAATCGGCGCCGGAAACAGGTTCGATTTGGCCGGATTCAGCTTCGGAGGGCTCATCGGTGCGCGCGTTGCGGCCATGGTGGGTGACCGGTGCCGGACGTTCGTGCCGGTTGGTGCCAGTGGCTTTGCAGGCTTGCATGTCCGCGTCCTGGGAATCGAAGTGCCTGCTCCTGATATGACGGAGGAGCAGAAAGACCAAATCCACGTCAGCAATCTGAACATCTTGATGCTGCACGATCCTGTTCGGATCGATCCGATGGCAATTCATACGCATAAACTGAATGTCAGCCGCGCCCGCGTTCGGTCCCGGCCGATGTCGCTCGGCAACCATCTCGTCGATGCGCTGCCCGGTGTATCGGCGCGCGTGGCGGGAATTTGGGGCGTACACGACGCCACCGGCGGCGGCCGCGAAGCAATTTTGGACCGTCAAGGTATCCTGCGCCAATTCCAGGCAGATGCAGAGATCGCAATCATCGAAGACGCAGGTCACTGGGTTATGTACGAGCGACCGGCGGAGTTCAACGCCACGCTGTGTTCGATCCTCGATGGCGGTACTTAGCCCAAAAGCACACTCTCAAGCCGTTCCCAATCTTGCTCGGTGCCAGGCAGACCAAATCTCAACCAGTGGGGGTGGTTTGCGAACCTTCTGACGTAAACGCCACCCAGAGCGAGCCGCTCGAATATCTCCAAGGCATCTTCCGAGCGGACCAAGCGGAATAGATCTGTGCCGCCGAGAACGCTTGCCCCTGACCGGGATAAGAGACGGTCCAGGCGCTCTGCGTCTGAGCGTAGTCTTTGCCGCATGGAATTCTGCCAATCGATATCTCGATACGCCTGCCTGCCGATGATTAGCGCCGGTCCGGACGATGCCCAGGGGCCAAGCGCTTGCTGCAACCGATCCGTTACGGCGGGCGCCGCAAGCGCAAGACCAAGCCGAAGGCCGGCCAGGCCGAAAAACTTCCCAAACGACCGCAAGACGATTATTCCGTCCCGTCCGGCGTGCGGTGTGGCAGAAATACTTGGGCACACATCGGCGAAGGCCTCGTCGACGACAAGCCATCCGCCCCGTTCGGCCTGACAGTCCCCAGCGGTTAGGATGTCTTGTTTTGGCGTTCTCGTTCCCGTCGGGTTGTTTGGATTGACGATGACCACCACATCCGCGTCCGCTTGCGACAGGCTTTCGATCTCCCGCACCTTGTGTCCTGCCTTTCGCCAACTCTCCGCATGTTCGCCATATGTCGGCGCGACCACATCCACAGAGCCGCTCGGGCGCAATAGTGGCAGCCACTGAATAATCGCCTGCGTCCCCGAGGCGGCAACCACAGGTGCGTTCGGAGGTGCCGAGAGGTAGTTTCGTACGGCTGCGAATAGGTCTTGCTCGTCTGCGGGCAAGGGCAATTGTTGCCATGCTTGCGAAGGGATGTCCGGTACCGGGTACGGGGTTGGGTTGATGCCCGTAGAGAGATCGAGCCATCCACCGTCAGGCGTACCGAACCGATTGGCTAAGGCTGCCGGGTCGCCGCCGTGTTCTAGCCGTTGTGTCAAAGGACTGGGACCTTTGGTCGATATCTTGGGATCATTCGATCTCCCGCAAGCGGATGTGGAAATAGGGGTGGAAAACAAGACCCGCAATCTTTACATCGATTTGGACATACACATCCCCGGCCTTTCCGGTCAAACACCGTTTTTGAAGAGGTTCTGATGCCGATCTCTGGTCAGCACTTGTTTACGTTCGCCGTCGTCGCCGACACTCACATGAACCAGGCTGAAGATTACTCGTCTTCGCCGTATCCGGCGAACGCACTCGCGAATGCGCGTACGCGCCAGGTGGTTGCCGAGTTGAACCGAGCGGCGCCGGCGTTTGTCGTTCATCTCGGCGACATCGTAAATCCGGTTCCGGAATTGCCGACGTACGAGGATGCAGCGAACCATTTCAAAGATCTTGTGAAAGACCTGGCGCCGCCACTGCACTTGGTGTCGGGGAATCACGACGTCGGCGACAAGCCGGTTTCTTGGATGCCTGCCGGCACCGTTTGTGACGAACATATAGCGCTGTATGAGCGTCATTTCGGCGCACACTACTATTCGGTCGAGCATCGCGGATTGCGGATCGTCGTGATTAACGCACAGATCATCAATTCCGGTCTGGCTGTTGAGCAACAGCAAAAGGAATGGCTGGAAAAGGAACTGGCGGACCATGCAGACCAGCGGGTCTTTCTGTGCACGCATTACCCGCCGTATGTTTCCAATCCGAACGAGAATGGCTCGTACGATAACATCGACGAGCCAGGGCGCTCGTGGTTGCTGGACCTTATTCGTGAACATGCACCGGAAGCTGTCTTCTGCGGCCATGTGCACAACTTTTGGTACGATCTGGTCGGCGAGACGGAGATGTACATTTTGCCGTCGACCGCTTTTGTTCGACATGACTACAGCGAGATGTACCGGATCGGGCCCGGCGATCAGTTCGGCCGCAACGACGAGGCCAAGCTGGGGTATTTCCTGGTTCGCGTCTATGAGGACGGCCACGTCGTGGAGAATATCCGAACCTATGGCCGCACCTTGGACCCAGGTGATTCGCTTCCGCCGGTAGAACTCGCGTTGCATGTGCCGCAGAGCAAGGAAAGTAACGTCACGTCGGTCGGTGTCGACATGCGTCATGCATGGGCGGAAGAGATGGTTATTTCGCCATCCGGGGGTGTCGATGAGTTCGAGCGCAAATTGGCGCGTAACGACTACCCGGTTCTCGCCATGTGGGAAATGGGACTGCGACGGCTACGGGTGCCGATCCAGGATATCTTGGACCCTTATACCCGCGAGCGCATGCGTATCCTCAAGGGGAGTGGCCAAGCGTTTCAGGTTTATAGCTATGGCGTGCCGGACCAGAGCGCGCAACACATCCTGGCGGAAAACGTAGACCTCTGCGATTGGTTGGAGATCGTGATCAATTGGGAGAAGGCGGCGGAGACCATGCCTGCGATCACGGCATTGCATGAGAAATGCGAGGTGCCGATCTTCCTGTCTCGAGTAAACCGGAAGGACGCAAATAAACACACCGGCGGCCGCTACAATCACCTGATCAGCCATGGTTTCGTTGCGGCGGAAGCCGAGGAGTTGGCGGCGTTTTTTGCGGCAGAGGACAAGGCCCGCGCTGTTTCCGGTGTCATGATGTCGATCCTCAGAGAAACGGCGCCCGTCGATGCGGCTCTGCGGGCTATGGATCTGATTGAGTCCCTCGGACGCTCAATTTGTCTGTATGTCAAATCCACTTCGGCCAGCCCGGCCGAGGGCTTCCAGGACGACGCCGACAATGCCTGCCGGATCGCCGAGGCAGTCTTCACCGGTCTTTGCGTCGACAACTTGGACATCATCCTCGATACGTTCGATGATACGGATCGGGGATACTTCGCCCGCAACGGATTGCTGGATCGTCGGTTCAATCCAAAGATCGGCAGCCGGGTAGTCGGACATCTGTTCGCCGCGATGGGCGAGGGCACTTGGCGATTGGAGCCGACCGTTCGCGACATGGCGCTGGGGCGTGTCGTCAGCGCCAGCAGCGATGCCGCCGGCGCGGTGGCGCTGGTATTGCCGAGCGCCGGTAACGTGTCGGTTGAAGCAGTCCTGCCAGATGTCTCGGTGTCGGAAGCAATCGATCTGGACAGTGGCCGGATCAGCGGGCCGGACGGTCTCGAGATGTCGGCGCCAACACTACTTCGCCTCGCTTAAGAGGTGCTTTCGCGCTTCGCGAGCGCGTCAGCATAGACGGCGAGGGCCTGCTCGATGGTACGGGACCGATCGGCCGTCTCCCGGGTCTCTGCAGCGAGCGGGGTTTCCGAGAGCAACGTCATGATCCATGCCGCGCCATCGTGAAAACCGCCGCTGACGCCCGCCTCGCGGAAGGTCTTGGCGATTTCTTCCATCTCTCCGATCCATCGCGCACTGTCGGCTGGGATATGTGGCACCATGCGCTGCATATTGGCCAGCGTCGCCGATTGTGAATGATCGAACTCCTGCAGCAATGGCGGCAGGAGCCCGTTTCGTTCCGCGGTTAGGAGGACCGCTGTCCAAAGCGTCCAACTTCCCTTGGTTAGTGCCGCGTAGCACATCTTCATCGCCGACGCGCGGCCCGGCGCTTCACCCAGATCGACAACTTTGAAACCCTTGCCGTCCAACGACTGCATCGCCGACGTATCGGGACCAGATACGTAGAACCGCGTCCCCGGTGATTTATTGGGTGCCAGACCGACAATGCCACAATCGATAAACGTTGCGCCCGCACCGGTGATCACGTCACCAATATCCACTGCAGTTTGCGTCGAGATCGCATTGCAATCGACGTATACCGGGGTCTTTCCGGTCCGTGACATCGACGCCGTGACGTCCTTGGCCAGCCTCGGCGCCGCGGCTGGTGGCAGGATAGACAGAACAATATCCGCTGCTGAAACAGCATCATCCAGGGTGCCGGCGTCCTTAACCTTGCCCGCGTCCGCCAAGGCGCGGCTCCGCTCGGACCGGCCGTCCAAAGAGGTTATGACCTCGTGGCCATGCTCCCGAAGAACCAAGCCGACTCCATGCCCCATGTCGCCAGGCATCAAAATACAAACCGTCGCCGCCGCCATCGATTCTACTCCTTATCGGAATGACCGAGGTCTTTACCCGGTGCGATTTTGTCACGGACCAACTGTTTGAGTTGCTTGCTTTCAGGGAAGCCGCCTTCGGCATGTCGGTCGAAAATAACGTCGCCGTCCGCTGTCTGAATCCGGAACACACCGCCGTCGCTCGGCACCAGAGTGAGACCGCCAAGCTCTTGGCCAAAGGTAAATAGCAGTTCTTGCGCCATCCAGGTGGCGCGCAATACGAACCGGCAGGTGGCGCAATAGTGAATCTCGATGAATGGTTTCGCCATTCTTTCCCCCAAAAAATCTTCAAAATAATCGATCGTTAACCTTGGCCGTCCGATGGTGCGGTGGTCAATGCCGTTTTGATGAGCCCATAGAAAACCGGCGGGGCCTGGCCGCCAACAAAGCGCCATCCGAGATGGGCATCACATACCCGGCATAGGGCGAAGTTCCAGGCGTAGCCGGGAAACCAGGTGTGCTCTTTGGTCGGATCGCCGGTATCCGCGGCCCCCGGTGCCTCGTCGAAACAACGGATGCGAAACACTCGTCCGGCGGGATTGATGAAGACCCGCTCATGGCCGTCAATGCTGATCGCCCATCGTTCCCGTGTAATCAGGTGACCGCAACCGGCGCAGTAGATCGGATCGTCTTCGGCGGTTTCCGTTTCATTCTTTGCATCGGGTGCAATTTGCAACATGCGCAAGATCCAAACGAATGGTCTGCCTGTTCTACGACCCTGTCTTGGATTGGCCGATCTTTGTTTCTTGGCCCTTCGTGAGCCGTTTGATGTTGTCTTTATGGCGGATCAGCGCGACGACGGCGAGCAATCCCGCGATACCTGTCAGCAAGACGTCGCCAACAAACCAAAAGGCGATCAACGGTGATGCCACGAGGGAAAGCATGGATGCCAGCGACGAGTACCGGAAGGTCCCTGCCGCGAGTAGCCATACTGCGCACGATAGAACCCCGACGGGCCACGATACTGCGATCAGCATCCCGAGCGTTGTGGCGACACCCTTGCCGCCCTTGAAACTCAGCCAGACCGGGAAGTTATGGCCGAGGACGGCAGCGCCGCCGGCCATCAGACCCGCGCTGTGGTCGAATTGTAAAAAGACCAATGCGGCGACAGCGCCCTTAGATGCATCCAAAATGAGTGTCAGGAACGCGAGAAGCTTATTTCCGGTTCGCAAGACATTGGTCGCGCCGATGTTGCCCGAACCGATTTCTCTTATGTCTGTGCCCGCAAAAATGCGCGTGAGGACCAAGCCCCATGGAATGGATCCCAGAAGATAGCCCACGACCAAAGCCGCAGCATGAATCGGGCCGACGCTAAGGGTTTCCATATTCAGTCGTCCGAAACAAAGACAGTCCGACCATCAACGACCGTACGCAGTACGGCACCTTGCACAAGTCTACCATCAAACGGGGTGTTCTTGGATTTGCTGAGTAGCTGATCGGCATCCACTTTCCAGCCCCGATCTGGGTCGAAGACCAAAAGATCCGCTGGGCGGCCTTTGGCCAATCGGCCAGCCCGAAGTTTCAGCAATTCGGCTGGGGCAATCGTTACGAACCGAAGGGCGTCTAGCAAACTGACGTGCCCATTCTGATACAGCTCCAGCACGATCGGGAGCAAGGTCTCCAACCCGACCCCGCCCGTGGCTGCAGCCGAGAACGGCAGACGCTTCGACTCCTCGTCTTGCGGCGTATGGTCCGACGCGATGCAATCGATGGTGCCGTCCTTCAATCCGGCGACGATCGCTTGCCGGTCTTGTTCGTCACGGAGTGGCGGCGAGAGTTTCGCAAAAGTTCGGTAATCGCCGATGGCGACTTCGTTAAGCGCGAAGTGGGGCGGCGTCGCATCGCAGGTAACCGGCAGGCCACGGGCTTTGGCTTGGCGGATGGCCTCGACAGCCTCCATGGTCGACACATGAGCAAAATGCAGCCGCCCGCCGGTCAATTCGACCAATCGGATATCGCGCTCGACCATGATGATTTCCGCCTGGCGCGGGATCCCCGTGAGCCCCAGGCGTGTCGCCTGCTCTCCCGCGTTCATTGCGCCGCCGGAGGCGAGTGAAGGTTCCTCCGGGTGCTGGCAGATCAAGAGATCGAAGGTGCGCGCGTACATCAGCGCGCGTCGCATCACTTGGGCATTGGCCAAGGCGTTGAAGCCGTCGGTGAAGGCCACTGCGCCCGCCTCCGCCAGAAGCCCCATCTCGGCGATCTCCTTGCCGCCGACATTCTTGGTGACGGCCCCGTAGGGGTACACCTTGCTAAGACCGTGCAGGCGCGCACGTCGGGCGACGAACTCCACCACCGACATATCGTCGATTACCGGGTCGGTGTTGGGTAAGCACACCATCGAGGTGACGCCACCTTTGGTCGCGGCGCGACCGGCGCTCGCCAGAGTTTCTTTATAATCTTCGCCGGGTTCACCCAGATGCACCCGCATGTCGATCAACCCAGGCGCCAAGCAGGCGCCCGCGCAGTCGATGACGGTAACGCCTTCGATCGCAAGTCCATCCGTCACGCCCGGACCGATGTCCTTTATCACCTCGCCGTCGGTTAGGACGCCACCTAAGGTATCGAGATCCGTCGCGGGGTCGAGAAGGCGCGCGTTAACGTAAGCCACGCGGCCCGGCATCCGATCCCCCTTGACCGCCATCAGAGGTTCCTCTGCATTTGATGCTCGAGGTTGGCCGTCAAGATTTCCAGTGCTGCCATACGCACCGCAACGCCCATCTCCACCTGTTCGTGGATGGCGCTTCGCCCGAAGTCGTCGGCGACCTCGCTATCGATTTCGACGCCACGGTTCATCGGGCCGGGGTGCATGATCAGGGCATCAGGCTTCGCCCCCTCCAGTTTCGAATAATCGAGGCCAAAGAAGTGGAAGTACTCTCTGACCGAGGGGAAATAGTTCCCTTGCATACGTTCCTTTTGCAGACGCAACATCATGACGATATCGCAATCCTGCAGGCCCTCGCGCATATCGTTGAAGACCTCGACGCCGAGATGCTCGATCCCCGTCGGTATCAGGGTGCGCGGCGCGATAAGCCGTACGCGGGCACCCATGGTCGTCAGCAAATGAATGTTGGAACGGGCGACCCGTGAATGAAGGATGTCGCCGCAAATGGCGATCCGCAGGCCTTGGATTTTTCCGACTCGGCGGCGAATGGTCAACGCATCCAGGAGCGCCTGGGTGGGGTGCTCGTGTGCGCCGTCACCACCGTTGATGACGGCGCAGTTCACTTTCTCCGACAGCAGTTTGACGGATCCGGATTCCGGATGGCGCACAACCAAGACATCGGGGTGCATCGCGTTTAGGGTCATCGCCGTATCGATCAGGGTTTCGCCTTTTTTGACGGAACTGGTTGCCACCGACATGTTGATGACGTCTCCACCCAGACGCTTGCCGGCCAGCTCGAATGACGTTCGTGTGCGGGTCGAGTCTTCAAAGAACAGGTTGATGATCGTGCGACCGCCAAGAACGTTACGTTTCTTGTCGGCCTGTCGGTTTTGCTCGACATAGCTCTCGGCGCGGTCCAGCAGAGCGGTAATTTCAATGGGATTAAGGCCCTCGATCCCGAGAAGGTGTTTGTGCGGGAAATCAAATGGGGCCATGTCGGCGTTCATAGGCGCGCACTATATGTCCGACGGGGCAAATTCGGCAAGCGGAATGCAGCTTCGTTGGTTGCAGGGGGCGGATGCAGTAATATGACGGCCCGGCACGATTCGGGCCGCAGGAATTCGTTCCACCATCGGACGACGCATGGAAGATCATCTGACAGCGCATCGCGACCTCTCCGCCATTATGGACAAAGACATGGTGTTTGTGGTCGGCGCAACGCGCTGGGGCACATCCTGGGTGCAGCAGTGCCTGGATGCTCATCCAAACGTGTGCTGCAAGGGAGAAGGGCATTTCACGGATTCGCTGTTCCCCGGCCTCGCAAAGCTGATCGATCAATATAACCAGGACGCCGAGAAAATCGGCAATCGCATGCAGTTGTCAGGCCTGCCCGGGAATGCCGCCGGCTATACGTTTGAGGATGTCGAGTTCTTAATGCGGACGGCCGTGTTGCTGATGTTGAAGCGTTGGCTGCCCGACGATCGGGACATCACATGTATCGGTGAAAAGACGCCTGAACACATTCTGTCCCTGGAACTTCTCGACCGGCTGTTCCCAGGGATGCGCGTGATCCATGTTCTCCGCGATGGACGGGATGAAGCCGCAAGTGCCTGGGACTTCAACATGGGGATTTCGAAGGGCGAGTTTCCGAGGAAGTACCCAACGTTCGCGGACTTCGCCGAGACCTTCGCCCGCAATTGGTCGCGGTCCGTAGGCGCTGCGCGCCGGTACGGTAGGTTGAACAGGCGGCGGTATTATCAAGTCCGCGCTGAAGATATCGCGGATACGCCGGAGCCAATTGTGCGGCGGCTGTATCGTTTCTGCGATGTGAGCGACGATGACAAACACGTCGAATCCGCTATCCAGCGTGCGCATCAGGTGGCGCCCCTGGACATCGACCCAGGCGTTTGGCGCCGCCGCTTCGACGACGAGGCCTCGCGCCTGTTCCATCGCCAAGCGGGCGAATTGTTGAAACTTCTGAACTATCCCGTCGTCGAATCCTAAGCTGCCGTCACGCACCCTGCGGCGCAGGACGATGCCGGTTGCCAATGATCCCGATCACGTAAGCTCCGAAGCTGATGGTCAGCACGCCGAGGCACAGTATGAGCAACTTGGCATATTTGTGCTCGACCCCGGTCAATGCTCCCATCGTGCCGATGTAGCCGCTGGATTCCAGGAAGTACCAGGCGGCGGCCGTAATCGCGGTAACGAACGATGCAACGTAACTCCATGTCGGGACGTCGGTGCGCCCCATGAAGATCGAAAAGACAATTACGGGCGTGAGGTACATCGACGCCGTGCCGCTAACGGCCACGGCACCGAAAAGGTCCTTGCTCCCAAGGAACAAGAAACCGAGACCACCGAGCATGAAAACAGCCATGGCGATGCGGCCGTTTCGCAAGCGTTCTTCGGCGATGCGCATATCGCACACCGCGAGTTTCGCCGCCGATGACAACGTGGAGTCCAATGTTGAGATCGCGGAAACAATCAGTGCGAGGCTGAACAGCATCATGGTTTGATCACCGAGCAATCGCGACAGGGCATCGATCATGGCTTCGCCGTCGCTCTTGTGCAGGCCGGCAAAAACGCCGAGCAAACCAAAGGCAAGAATGCATAAAACGCTGAGCCAACCCGCGTGCAGAAAACTCCGAAACGTCGTTTTGCGGTCGGCGAGAAAACCCCGGTCCATCATGACCGGGTCGTGCATGGGATAGCTCAGGACCTGAAGGGCCGCGACGCCCAACAAAATCCACCCGGGTGACGTCAAGTCGGGGCTGCTCGCCATGGCGGCGCCGAAATCGAACAAGGGCCCCGTCACCGTTTGCACAGTCATGGCAATCAGCACGACGAGCAAAATCAGCATCTGCAGGACATCGGTGCGGAGCGAGGCCCGCAATCCACCGAACATCGAATAGGCGAGGCCGAACAGAGCCATGACAATGACCGCGAACACATACGTGCCAGAGCCCGCGTCGCCAAAAATCAGACCGATGACGATCAGATTCGCGAATACTTCCGACAGTAGGCGCACCGCGACCACAGCGTTGTAGCACGCGGTGCCGACTTTGCCGTGCCGCTCAGCCAAAAAAGTCTGAATATTCGTGTGACCGTGCCGGAACCTCAGATGATCAATAATGAGGGCGCCGGTCACGAAGGAAAAATAATATGCGGCGTACGCAAGCGTACCCGCGATGCCGAAGTAATAGCCGAGAATGGCGGCATTCATGAGCGACCGGGCGAAGATCCAAGTCGTGACCTGGGATAATACAAGAGTGAACAGGGTCGGTGCCGCGCCATTGGCGTCCTTGCCACGGAAAAAACCGTCGACGGTGGCATGGCGGGGCGAAACGACAATTGTGCCGATCGCAACGAGAATAACTGCGACGAGGAGACCGGTGGTCATAAAAACTCCTAAGAAGAATTACGCATTCGATGAATGGTTCGCGCGTAGTCTGCCGACGGGGCCCGATTGCGGAAAATCAAATGCCTGTGAGTGACTTAGAGGACGGCAAGCAAGACCGGTAATGAGATGATCGCGGCGAAATGCGACGCGGTCACGATGACCGCCATTAACTCCGGATCGCTCCCCATGCGGCGCGAGACCACATACGCGGTCGACGATGTGGGAAGGGCAGCAAAGATGACTGGGACGGCCAGGGCATATCCACTCAAACCCAACGACATGGCGAAAAGAAACGTCATGAATGGCTGCAACAAGAGCTTGCAGGCACACGAAAGCCCGACGGCGCCCGGTTGATCCAAGGCCGCGGAAAAGGTCAGACCGGCGCCGACGGCCATCAAACCCATAGGCAACGCGGCTTGGCTGAACAACACGAGGGTCGGGCCGATGACAGGCGGAAGCCCCCAACCCACGGCGTTGAATACACCGCCCAAGATACAGGCAAAGATCAGTGGATTCTTGATAGTATCCCGCAAGATGCCGGCCCAGCGTGTGCCGGCGTTCTGGTTCGGAAGCCATACCAGATGTCCGACGACGCCGAGGAAATTGATGGTGATGCCAACGGTCAGCATGCTGATTGCCAAGGGGCCTGCCGCTTCATCACCGAGAACGCCGATGACCACAGCGATCCCCACGTAGGCGTTTGAGCGAAAGCCTCCTTGGAACACAGCGACGAAGCGGGTGGCATCCAGATCGAGCCATTGCCGAAACGGGATCGCACACGCCGCTGTGACCAGGATGCCACCGACGATGGCCAACGCGGTTGGCAGTCCGGTGCCCCAATCCACGTCGGCGGCGGAGATCTTCACGAACAACAACGACGGAAAGAGGCCATTGAACGTCAGTTTTTCAACTGCGCGCCAAAACGGGTCGCCGAACCCCCCTTTGGCACGCAGGATCGCGCCGAGGCAGATCAACAAGAAGATCGGCGCAATGGCCAACGCGATATCGGTCATGTGCGAAGACTGTCGAGCGCGCCCTGCAGGATGTATCCCGCCGCCATTTTGTCCACGACCTCCTGACGCCGCTGACGCGACATATCGGCCTCGTCTATCAGGATTCGTTCCACGGCGACGGTCGATAACCGCTCATCCCAAAAAGCTGCGGGTAGCTCCAAGACGCGCATGATCTCGCGCACGGTATCTCGGACCGACTGGCACTTAGGCCCCTCCGTACCATCCATTCCGATCGGCAGCCCCGCGATCAGACCACCGACACGTTCGCCCGCGATTTCATCGCGCAGCAATTTTATCGTTGTTCCCAGTTTCTTTTGCCGTGGCAGGGTTCGCAGCGGACTCGACAGCATCAAAGAGGGATCCGAAATGGCGAGGCCAATGGTTTTGGTGCCGATATCAAGGCCCAAAAGGCGTGTTCCAGGCGCAATGGCATCTGACAATTCTTTAATTGAATCAAATATTTGTGTCATTCTGGAACGGTGGACTCAGCGGATTTGAAGTTGGCGGTGAAAGTGGCGTGCGGTACGATATCGGCAACAGCGCGGCTTTGCACGCGCGCGCATGTGCGAACTGGCGGATGCAGAGTGCCATGATCCGACCGCATTGTTTGATTTCCAGCGTCGCTGTGATTTTGCTGTTCGCAGGCATCTTCACAAGGCCCGACAACGTGCTCGCGGGGGAGATGACATTTCTCGGGGAGACCGTGGCCGTCGGCAAGGGCAGTTATCTCGTCAACAAAGACGTTAACATTCGTGCCAAACCGAAGACCGGTTCGAAACGTCTGGGGCGACTGGAGGCCGGAGAGATTCTCGATGTTGTCGGGAGGGTGCCGAAAACACCGTGGGTCGCGGCGATCCGCGACGGTGCGCCGCTGGGGTTTGTCTACGGCACCGTGCTGTCACCGATCCTTGACGGCGCGATCATGGAGGACGTGACCGGCGAGTTCGATGTGTCTTTGAACCACCGTTGCGGTTTCCGTTTGCATTTCATTGGCCGCACGGGCCAGGAAGAAGATGCGACCGGTGTCCGGACATCGGATTACGATGCGAGCATCGTGTGCGAGCGGCGCGGAACGCGGATCCGTTTTCCGGCACAGATGTTCATCACCGAAGTCCCGTACGACGGCTCTCGCCGCAAGCGCGTGTTTCAGGTGAACGTGGATCTTTTGGATGTGGTGCATGGTCGCGATGACGTCGTCTCCACAGTGATGCTGTTCGACATGGACCAAGGTCAGGTGCGGTTCGACCGGGTAACACTGAGCGAGTACAAGGCCACCTATGGCGGGTTGGAGTCGCTTCCGGCGACCAGCGTTGCACAAGCGCTTGCGTCCGCGGTTGAGATTGCCCTGAGCCATTGGTCCGAGACCGCGTGGGACGAGATATTCGCCGCCGCCGGCTGAGCCCGACGGCATCTTGGATTGCTGCCTTGCATATCGCGGTCGCCGCGCTAAAACCTGCGCATTAAGACATATTTTTGCCGACGGAGCCGTCTATGTCGTTATCCGAGGACGATGTTCGCAAGATTGCCTTTTTGGCCCGTATAAGGGTTCCCGATGAACGCTTGTCCCCCCTGGCTGATGAATTGAACAATATCGTTGGGTGGGTCGAACAACTCGGCGAGGTGGATACGACCGGCGTCGCGCCCATGACCAGCGTGGTCGAGACGGAAACGCCGATGCGTGACGATGTGGTCAACGACGGCGAAATGGTCGACCGTGTTTTGTCGAATGCGCCTGACCGGGAAGATGCATTTTATGCCGTGCCGAAGGTGGTGGAATGAGCGCGCTAACCGATTGGACGATCGCGTCGGCGGCAGCTGCGCTTGAGAGCGGCGAGATCTCGGCTCGTGACCTGACGGACCTGCACATCGCTGCCGTCGAGTCCGGGCGAACGCTGAACGCCTTCATCACCGAGACGCCCGAAATCGCCCGAGAGCGCGCTGACGCCTCCGATGCGCGGCGGGCCAAGGGCGAGGCGACCGGGCCGATGGACGGTATTCCCATCGCCATGAAGGATCTTTTCTGCACCGAAGGTGTGCAGACGACGGCGGCGTCTCACATCCTTGAGGGGTTTGTGCCGACCTACGAGAGCACCGTGAGCGCAAACCTGCGGGATGCCGGCGCCGTGATGCTCGGCAAGGCGAACCTGGACGAATTCGCCATGGGTTCCGCGAATGTGACGTCGTATTTCGGCTCGGTTAAGAACCCGTGGACGCCGGAAGGCGCCAACACCAGCCTTGTGCCCGGCGGATCGTCGGGCGGCTCCGTCGCGGCGGTGTCCGGCGGCATGGCGATTGCCGCGACCGGTACGGACACCGGCGGCTCGATTCGGCAGCCGGCGTCATTCACCGGCCTCGTCGGCATGAAACCGACGTACGGCCGCTGTTCGCGGTGGGGGATCGTCGCGTTCGCGTCCAGCCTGGATCAGGCGGGACCGATCACCCGGACGGTCGAAGACGCGGCGATTATGTTGGGCGCCATGGCGGGGCACGACCCAAAGGATTCGACGTCTCTGCCGATGCCGCTCCCCGACCTTCGGTCGGCGTGCACCGGCGATGCCAAGGGGCTGCGTGTCGGCATTCCGAAGGAATACACGCTGGACGGCATGCCGGGCGAAATCCAAGCGTTGTGGGACCAAGGGATTGCGTGGTTCCAGGAGATGGGCGCTGAAACCGTCGAAGTCTCGTTACCGCATACCAAATACGCGCTGCCGACGTACTACATCGTCGCGCCGGCCGAGGCGTCGTCCAATCTGGCGCGGTACGACGGCGTTCGATATGGGTTGCGCGTGCCCGGCGAAAGCCTGGATGACATGTATGAGCTTACCCGTGGTGAGGGCTTTGGCGACGAAGTGCAACGGCGGGTGCTGATCGGGACCTACGTTTTGTCCGCGGGGTACTATGACGCCTATTACGTGAAGGCGCAGCAAGTGCGGACGTTGATCGCACAGGACTTCAAAAATGCATTTGCCGATGTCGATGTGCTGTTAACCCCGACAGCGCCGAGTGCCGCTTTCTACGAAGGCGAAAAGATGGATGATCCGATCGCTATGTATCTGAACGATGTGTTCACGGTGCCGGCGTCCTTGGCCGGACTGCCGGCGATCTCCGTGCCCGCCGGGATGGACAAAGACGGCTTGCCGCTGGGCCTGCAACTCATTTCCGGCGTGTGTGAAGAAGCGATGTTGTTCCGCGCCGCCAGCGCGCTGGAAGCGGCGGCGGGGTTTGCTGCGAAACCGGGAGGTGGAGCATGACCTATCTGGTCCAGGGTGAAACCGGCGACTGGGAAGTCGTAATTGGGCTGGAAGTCCACGCCCAGGTGATATCCGAAGCGAAGCTGTTTTCAGGCGCGGCGACGGCCTTCGGCGCGAAGCCCAACCAGAACGTTTCTCTGGTCGACGCCGCGATGCCGGGCATGTTGCCCGTCGTCAACAAGAAGGCGATTGAACAGGCGGTGCGCACTGGGCTCGGACTTCGCGCACAGATCAACAAACGTTCGGTCTTCGAGCGTAAGAACTATTTTTACGCGGATCTGCCGCAAGGCTACCAGATCAGCCAGTACCTGCACCCCATCGTTGGCGAGGGGACTGTCACCCTCGATCTGGATGACGGTGTAACCCGTGATGTCGGGATCGAGCGGCTGCATCTGGAGCAGGATGCCGGCAAATCCGTGCATGATCAGGATCCGTCGCGGTCGATGATTGACCTCAACCGGTCCGGTGTCGCCTTGATGGAGATCGTCTCCAAGCCCGATATCCGCTCACCGGAAGAGGCGGGCGCGTATCTCCGGAAAGTACGCGCGATCCTGCGATATCTCGGGACGTGCGACGGCAACATGGAAGAAGGCTCCATGCGCGCCGACGTCAACGTGTCGGTGCGGCCCGCCGGCGCGAGCGAGCTTCGCACCCGTGTCGAGGTCAAGAACGTGAACTCGGTCCGCTTTGTCATGCAGGCCATCGAGATCGAAGCGGAACGTCAGGTCGAAATTTGGGAAGAGGGCGGCGAAGTCGTTCAGGAAACACGATTGTTCGACCCGAATAGAGGCGAGACCCGGGCCATGCGCACCAAGGAATTCGCGCATGACTACCGGTATTTCCCGGATCCGGATCTGTTGCCGATCGTTTTCGACGACGCTTACGTCGAGCAAATCCGCATCAGCCTGCCGGAACTGCCGGACGACAAGAAGTCTCGCTTGATCGAGGACCGGGGTCTATCTGCCTATGACGCGGGTGTAATCGTTGCCGATAAAGAAACGGCCGAATACTTTGAGCGGGCGTCCGATGGACGCGATGCCAAACAGGTCGCGAACTGGCTGACGACGAACTTGTTTGGAGCGCTCAACAAGCGGGGCGTCGGAATCGCCGAGAGCCCCATCGCGGCCGAAGACCTGGGCGCGCTCGTCGGCTTGATCGAGGACGGCACGATATCCAGCCGCATCGCCAAGGATGTATTCGAAGACATGTTGGATACGGGCCGCGCGCCGGGCGACATCGTCAAAGAAAAGGGGTTGGAACAGATCACCGATACCGGGGCGATCGAAACGATCGTCGAAGAAGTGATCGCCGCGAACCCGTCGCAAGCGGACGAAGTGCGTGGGGGCAATGAAAAAGCTATCGGTTGGTTTGTCGGCCAAGTGATGAAGGCGAGCCAGGGAAAAGCCAATCCTGGGCAAGTGAACCAGCTGTTGCGGGCGAAGCTGCTTGGCTGAGGCAGGGCGGTTGTAAGCGCAGCAGACGGTTGGCCGACCCAGTCGGGGGCGCTAGGCTTCGTATATGACGGATGGCCATTTACCCAATCCGGAAGTTTACATTGCTGACGACGGTACGCCGCGATCCGGGCGCACCGATGACGTGTATTTCTCCGTCGATGGCGGCGTCGCGGAAACGCGCCATGTATTCATAGGCGGTATTGATGCGACAACCGTTTGGCCGTCGACGAGGCACGTTCGGATCGGCGAGTTGGGTTTCGGGACTGGCCTGAATTTCCTAGTTACGTGGCACGATTGGATCAGATCGGCGTCCTCCGACGCCGTCCTGTCGTACGTGGCGATTGAAGGATATCCCATCGAGACGAAGGATCTCCGCCGCACTCTTGCGCCGCTGCGGTCTGAATTGCCTGAAATTGACGCCTTCCTTGAGGCCTATCCGATACGGACGCCAGGGTTTCACCGTCGTGTTCTCGCCGATGGCCGTGTGCACCTGACGCTGATGTACGGACCCGTCGGCGAGATGCTGGCTGAAATGAGTGGCACAGTGGACGCCTGGTATCTTGACGGGTTCGCCCCAGCAAAAAACCCCGAGATGTGGAGCGAGGAGGTGCTGGCCGGTGTGGCGCGGCGCACCGCGCCCGGCGGGCGTGTCGCCACCTTCAGTGCGGCGGGCGACGTGCGTCGAAATCTTGCCGCACATGGCTTTGACGTCGAGAAACGGCCTGGTTTCGGGCGAAAGCGGGAGTGCATTCGCGCCACAAAGGCGGGTGCGCGTCGGGATCGCGCAAAGGGGTCGGTTGCCGTGATCGGCGCGGGCTTGGGAGGTGCCTGCGCCGCGTACGCGCTGCGGTCGCGTGGCATGCCCGTGACGATATTCGATGCGTCCGAATATCTCGGCGCATCAGGCAATCCGGCAGCTTTGTTGGCGCCGAGATTGCCGCGCGAACAAACACTGATGGGGCAGGTCATGGCCCGTAGCTACTTGTACGCGACGCGGTTCTACGATGCTCTCGCTGCGAAGGGCGCAGATATCTGGCATGGAGACCGGGGTGCTTTTGCCATGGCCCGTGACGCACGAGAGGCGGAGCGTCAACAACGCGCCAAAACGGCCTTCGCTTGGCCCGATGCGGTCATGCAATTGGTCGACGCCGACACAGCGCATACCTTGACCGGTGCGCCGACGCCCAAGCCGGGCGCGTGGTTCCCTGACGCAGGCACGCTCAATCCGAGGGGTATCGTCTCGTGCCTGCGCGATGGCATCGAGCGGCGAACGCAAAAAGTATCGCAGATATCGCCCATTTCAAACGGATGGCAGCTGCACTCGGTTGGCCAGCAGCAGGCGACCTTCGAAACGGTTATCGTTGCCGCGGGCGTTGGAAGCGCGGCGTTGTTTCCCGGCGCGCCCCTTCCGATCAGGCCCAATCGCGGACAGATCGCTTATGTACGCGCCGACGGTAACGGCCAACGGGCACCGGTGACCTATGGCGGGTACCTCTCGCCATTGATTGAACTTGAAACGGGCGAGAAGGCGCAAGTGCTAGGTGCGACCTATGCACGTCGGGATGAACTGCCCGGCGATGATTGGGAGAGCGTCCGTCAGACCGATACGGACAGTATGCAAAATGCGCTGTTTGAGAATATGCCGGATGTGGAGGTAACCGAAACTTTTGGTGGTCGCACGTCGTTGCGGGCGACGGTGCGGGATTATCTTCCTCTCGTCGGCCAGATAGGCGAGGGTGCCTACATCCTGTCGGGATTGGGATCGAGAGGGTTCCTGACGGCACCGATCATGGCAGAGGTGATCGCAGATGAGATCACAGATGTGCCGCCGCCGATTGAAAAGCGGCTTCTCGCAGCTGTTCATCCGGCACGTTTCAACTAGGGCTTAAGCGGCGCTCTCCGCATACGAGAACATGGTCTTGATCATCGAATGCAGACCGTTGGAGCGGCTCGGGCTCAGGTGTTCATCCAATCCGATGCCTTCGATAAAGGCCGGCGGCGTCGCGAGGATTTCTTGCGGACTGCGGTCCGAATAGAGCCGCAGGAGAATAGCGATCAGGCCGGAAACAATCGCCGCGTCGGATATGGCATGAAAGACCAGCCGGCCATCCTTGTGTTCCGGAACCAGCCATACCTGAGATTGACAGCCGCGCACTTTGAATTCGTCGGTCATCCATTCTTCGGGAAAGTCGGGTAGTTGTCGCCCGAGATCGATGATGTATCGATATCGGTCCATCCAATCGTCGAGAAATTGAAACTCTTCGATCATCTCGTCTTGAACCGACTGAATGCTGGGGCGGGATGTATCCGTTGAATCGGGCATATTACTTAAATCCGATGGCCAATCTATGAAGACGCTAACGCTTTGGGCTGATTACGTAATATGCGGCGCACTGGATTTCCAGGGTAAACGGGCTTGCAAGCGCGCCCGCGGACGCTATTTTACGCGGGTGAGGGGCAGGATATCGCCGCCGAGACATGGAGCATGTCGTGAGACATCGCAGAAACTTCGCAAAGTACTCGATCGGATCCCAGGTGAGGCACCGTGTATACGGCTTCCGGGGTGTCGTGTTTGACGTCGATCCAGAGTTCAACAACACGGAAGAGTGGTACCAGTCCATTCCCGTGGAAGTGCGGCCGCGCAAAGACCAACCGTTCTATCACCTTTTTGCCGAGTCGGCGGAAAGTTCACCGTACGTCGCCTATGTGTCGGAACAAAACCTCGTTCCCGATGACGACGACGAGCCGATCACCCATCCTGAGATGGGGGACTACTTTGATGGTCTTGAAGAGGGTCGGTATCGGCCGCGCTTGCTGTTGAACTGATCTGAGTTCAGCGTTTTTCCAGATAATCGCGGACTTCAAAGACCAAGTCGGGTTGAGGCTTGGTGAACTGAACGGCCAACTGGTCATCCCATTGGCGCACGACCTTGGCGTGGCCGCGCAATTCAAAGTCTTCGCCTTGTGGCTTCAACAAGAGATTAAATTCAAAGTAATGATTGGCCTGAAGGTCGTCAGCGTATCCGGTGACGCGCATACCGCCCTCGGATAGGTCCCCGAGCTCATAAACCTCGCCGTATATGCGCACTTGTTCACCTTGCGCGGCGATGCGTTCATGCTCGCGCTTGTTGTCGCCGTCCTTCTTTTTACCGAAGCCAAACATGGCCGCATATTCTCACGAGTGGCAAACCCTGTCCATCAGCCTCTCAAGGAACGCTTCGCCTTTATCCAATTGCTCCAGGGAGATGAACTCATTGGGTTTGTGGGCCTGGTCGATGC
This sequence comes from Rhodospirillales bacterium, assembly GCA_965601835.1. Taxonomy (GTDB): domain Bacteria; phylum Pseudomonadota; class Alphaproteobacteria; order Rhodospirillales; family Casp-alpha2; genus UBA4479. The sequence goes on along the minus strand of OZ271842.1, from coordinate 1,024,620 downwards.
TGCCGGGTCCGCAAACGACACACGGGATGCCGCCGCGTTTTTGGAACAATCCGGCCTCCGTCCCGAACGCCACCTTGGCATGGTCGTTCCGGCCCGCTAGCTGTTTGACGAAGGTGACAACCTCGGCGTCGACATTCATATCCAATCCTGGCATGTCGTTGACGCACGTCACGGTGATACCCGTGGACTCGTCGATTGCCTTCATCTCCGGTTCCAGCACGGCGCGCGCCTGCTCGATGATTTCAGCCTCGATCGTATCCGGGTCGTCATCGCCGATGTAGCGGAACTCGAACTCCACCCGGCAATCCTTAGGTACGATGTTGAGGGCCGTGCCGCCGCTAATCGTGCCGGTGTGCACGGTTGTGTGCTGAACGTCGTACAGTTCGTCGAAGGGGCCGCCGTCTTGAAGCCGCCGCGCCATGGCCTGCAGATGCGCGATGAACCGGGCCGCGAATTCGATGGCATTGACGCCATGTGGGGCAAGACTCGAGTGCGCTTCCAATCCCCGAAACTCGGCGACGTAACTGCGCTTGCCCTTGTGGCCGGTGATGACCTGCATGCTGGTCGGCTCGCCGATGATCGCCATGCGCGGCTTGATGGGCAGACCGTTGATCATGTCGATCATGGGCCGCACCCCAATGCAGCCGACTTCTTCGTCGTAAGAGAATGCCAAGTGCAGAGGTTCGGCGAGACCCCGCTCAATGAACCTCGGTAGGTTCGCCAGGACCAGGGCGATGAAACTCTTCATGTCCGAAGTGCCGCGGCCGTAGAGTTGACCGTCGCGCTCGATCACCGAAAAAGGATCGCTGTCCCACTCCTGACCGTCGACGGGTACGACGTCGGTGTGTCCGGATAACATAATGCCCGGCTTGTCCATCGGGCCCACGGTGGCATACAGGTTTGCCTTGCTCGCATCTTCGTTCGGGACCAGGGTGCTGTCGATGCCGAGCCCGGACAAGTAGGATTGCACGTCGGATATGAGCTCCATATTGCTATAGCGGCTCGTGGTATCGAACGCGATGAGTCTTGAAATCATGTCGAGGCTTGCCTGAGACGGCATGGTGGCGCTCCCAATTTCGATTGAGGTTCACCAACCAAATTGACGAATTGAACCGGGTTTGCAAGGGTTTCGTGGGGATTCGAGAGAGCCGGATGGACAGCGACGCATATCAGGATATCGAGGACGCTTCTGTGCCGCGCCGGGCGGAACAGTTTGCGTTCATGCGGGAATTGGTGCGCATCGATACGTCACCCGCGCAGTTGCTTCCGAGCAAGGCCGTCGACAAGATCGCCGACCTCATCGAAGGCTTCGGTTTTTCCGTTGAAAGCTATCATCAAGACGGCGCGCGGTATCCCGTGCTGGTCTCGCGTCTGGTGGGCGGCGACGGACCGACGCTCGCGTTCGCCAGCCATTTGGATACGCTCGCAGCCGCTGACGGTTGGCGGTTCGATCCATGGGACGCGAAAATCGAGAACGGAGAGTTGTTCGGATTGGGCGCTTTGTCCGGTAAAGGGCATTTGACGGCTCAGGTGTTCGCGGTGTTGGCGCTCATGGACTCGGGCACACCGGTCAACGGCGCGATCGAGTTTCACATTTCCTTCGATGGCGAGACCGGCGCCCGCAGCACCAAATGGTTGCTGTCCGACGTCATCGCCAAACCCGATATGGCCATTGTCGGCGGTCCCGCGCGGGCCGTGGCGCAATACACCGCCGGCGTTATCCGTCTCGATGTCGAGGTCATTGGCAAGCCGGCACCCGCTTTCGCACCTGATGATGGGCTTGATGCGTTGGAGGCGGCGGCCCAAGCGGTCACTCGGTTGTACCAATTCAGGAGCGGCCTCTCGGGACATCGATCAGACATCCCCGGTGTCGGCGACCCTGCCATGGTCATCGACGGAATGCGCGCAGGGAATCCCGAAGGTGGGGTCCCAGGCACGGCAGATTTCCAATTGGAGCGGCGGATCGTGCCGGGCGAAGACGTGAGCCAGGTGGACAAGCAATTGACGAAGTTGATTGGATCGACGATCGCCAGCATACCCGGGGTGCGGTGCCGAATACGTAAGCCGTTGATGCAGCCCCCGGTTGAGCCGACTGCACAGTCTAAGTTGCTGGCACAGACCTTGAACGAGGTCTTGTCATCCAAAGTGGAGAAGCCACCGATGCGAATGGGTGTCGGGTATGAAACGTCGGCGCGCTGGTATGCCGCCGAAGACGTTCCCACGGTGCTCTACGGGACGGCGCCACTTGAGCCTGCGGCATCGGGGCTTTACGGCGCCGACGAGCGGCAAAATCTTAACGACCTGAGATTGGCGACGGGTGTACTGGCCGGCGCCGCTGCGCGTCTGTTGCGCGGCGATTGAAACGCTTCGGCATGGGCACTTAGGACAAGCCGGGCACTGGAAACCGGCCGTCAATGAGCTGACGCAGCCATCGCTGCGGATCTGCCGGTGCATCTTCATTTGCGATGATGGCGACCGCAGACGGGAGCAGGGCCGCCCGACGATGGAAAACAATCGCATGGCTATTTTGCTCGACGCCGTAGCAGGGTGAAACGTTTGCCGGCTCGATATCCGCGTCCCATGCCTCGGGGAAAGCCTGAACGAACAGGAACTGAGCGTTCGGTGCGGAAAGCCGGAGAATCCCGGCAGCAAGCTGCTCCACCGACACATCTGGTGCCAGCATGAACGGTATCCGGATATCGTGATCGCCGTCGCCTTCGAAGCCGTCGGCAATGATGATGTTGCCCGTCATTTTGTCGAGCATGATGCCCCGAACCGGTGTCACGGGAGAGGCTAGGCGGCGATACCCGCTGTGGTCGGCGACCAACACGTCAATATCGGCGCCTGTGCTCCAATGCCGCACCGTCGGGACGGCATCGTCGTGTAAGCGCCAAAGATGCCGCGGGTGCGTGTAACGGTTAATTTCCTGGCCATCGATTTGTGGCGTGTTATGCGCGGCGGTCGAGCGGTAACGGTTCCGTGCTTGCCAATCCGGCGTATAAACGTAAGAGCCCGGGTCGACGATCAACGACTCTCCGTTCACGCAAACATCGATGGATAAGCAGTCATTATGGCCATGCCCCCCACGGCCACCCATGCCGACCGGGCCTGCGTCAACGAAAACCCGGATTTTATCATCACGTAAGATGTAAACGCCTGCGTGAACGAAGCTTTTCGAAGAGGGGGTGGTAGTTGCGCTGTTTTTAACTGTGCCCGGACCCATCCACCAGAGTGTCTCCTCGTGCGTGGGTCGGGCAGGCGATTTTGGGAAGTGATCAAGGATCTCCGCGAGGTAGCGGTGGTCGTTGATGTCTTGTCCGCCGAGCGGCAGCCCGCGACCGTCATCAGCGTCGCCCCAAACCGGCACCGTACCGTTGGACACGGTCGCCGCCGTGACGACCTCAGACATCTTGCGGAGACGATCGATATAGTCGGTCTCGACATGAAGCCCCACGTTCTGTCGTGCCAACGCGGGTATCAGAAACAATTCTGCTACCAGTCGATGATACGGCAGCGAGCCTTCTCGGCAGACGCCATCGGCGGGCACCTGTTCCAGTAACTCCGTGCACAATGCATCCCATGCAAGTGAGATCCACTTTTCGGCCATGCCCTGACCACCGAGTGCAACCCCGATCACCGTCAAACCAGCCAAATCGGCGGTCAGGTGGTTGCCATTGACGTCACTGTATTCCAGGTTCCCCTCGATGAAGCGGCCGTGAACCAGGAGCGACTTCGCGAAACGTTCGAGGAATATGCGATCCCGCCAAGCCGGGCTGTCCTTGCAGGCATGAAAAAGCCAGACCATTGATATGGCCCGAATGGCCACATCCATAGCGCAGATCCAATTTGGTCCACGGCAGACGGGGTTGGCGCTCAACCACTCTTCGATGATTTCGCGCGTAAACGTTGCATCATCGTCGTTCCTTGACAGAACGTACCGCTGGCCGACTGGGAGCAGCCACTGCAGCCGGGAGAGTTCCCACGGCACCTTGATGTCTGAAGGATGGTCCAGGTCGTTGATGGCCAGGCCGCCGCTGGAATCCATTGGCCACTGCGCGCCGGATTTGAAGTCAATATTCCACTGTATGGGTTGATGGAGTTGTGTCAGACCCGATCCAAGCATATCGACTTGCCGGCGTCGTGCACGGTCCGCGCGTTCAACGATTCCCCCGATGTCCTGCTTGCCTGCGGCCTCACGGACTTCTTTTCGCTTCCGAAGACCGGGGAACGGGTTCGCTTGGCGCATCGCCCTTAACAGCGAGTCGAAATCATCCTGGTGTACCGCTGCGGCAACCGTTTGCGGGGTATGCCAGCGATCCCAGCGCGGCAACCGGCGGGCCGTCCGGCGCGATTTCAATTTGCGTTTCGTCCAGGTCCATAGAGATGTCGGGGACGATCGCAATGCGACCTTTGCTAGAGCAAGAAAGGATGACATGGCGTCACGCAGGATGGCCCTCTATCCAATGATCGTGCCAGGCTGCCAAGTTCAGCAACACCCAGAGGTGTAAGGCGTTGTCCGCTTTACCTTCTCGGTGTTGCGCGAATGCCGCCTTTATACGATCACCGCGCAGAGGTCCTTGTCGCGTCAAAGGAGAGTTGAGAATCCTGCCTTCCGCTTCATGTCCGAAGTCGCCACGAAGCCACTCAGCCGCTGGGGCGGCAAAGCCCATTTTCTTGCGGTCAATGATCTCGTCGGGGATCACGCCTCGTAGTGCGTGTTTCAATAGATCCTTCGTCTTGTAATCGCCCACCCGAAGGTGTCGCGGGATGTCCATCGTCATTTCTACGAGTTCATGGTCCAAGAACGGCACGCGCGCCTCGATCGATGTCGACATAGTGATTTTGTCGACCCGCATCAGCAGCAACTCGGGCAACCGCATACGGAACTCCGCATGGATCATCTTCGCGAGTTGATCGGTTTGCGGGTGTGCATCTACGACCGCTTTTGCCAAGGTGTCGATGATCTCGCCGCTATCCGTTGACCCAGCACCGTCGATGGACAAACCCTCAACGCCGTGGTCGACGTCGCGGGGATCGGCGGCAATACGCGATCCGTCCAGGAAACGCTCGACGTGAATCGCCCAAAAGGCATTTGATCCGCCGTAGAACAGTTCATGCTGAAGGTTAATCCGACGTGTGACTTCGTAGGCTTGCTCGAATACGGATCGACGTCCCGGCATGGCCCGAGCCATTGCCCCGAGCAACGGAGACAAGCTTCCGAATAGGCCCCTTAGGGCGCCATTCCCAAGGCGATCGTTCAGCCCAAGGAATTTCATATAGCTATCGTACCCGGCGAATTGTTCGTCAGACCCTTCACCGACCTGCACCACGGTGACGCCGCTGTCGCGGGCGAGTTTGGAGACGAAATAAAGCGGCACACAGACCCAATCGGAAATCGGTTCATCCTGGCTGACGATCAGATCGTGGAGATACCCTCGCATATCGTCGCCGTTCACGCGCACGACGTGATGGTCGGTGTTGAATTCCTTTGCGACTTTCTCTGCGTAATCCAACTCGTTGAGATGGGTGTGATCTGAAAAACCGATGGTGAAGGTTTTGATCGGTTGTTCTGAAATGCGGCTCATCAACGCGACGTTTGCCGAAGAATCAATCCCGCCGGACAGAAACACGCCAAACGGCACATCGGACATCATCCGCCGGTCGATTGCCGTTTCGAGCTTGGACCGTATCTCCGCGCCGAGATAACTGCGGGCTTCGGTGTCAGACATGCCGGCGATTCGTTGCGCCAGGTCCGTCCGGCCGGGGGTTGCATCCCAATAGCGCCGGGCCCGCATGCGCCCATCCTGTTCGACCTCCATAATGTGCCCTGCCGGCAACTTGAAGACGCCTCGGAACATCGTCAGCGGTGCGGGACTGACCATGAAACTGAGATAATGTGCGATCGCCGTGCCATTGGTTTCGCGGGGGATGCTTCCATCGGTCATCAGCGCTTTGATTTCCGAGCCGAACAAGAACCGTCCGCCTGCTCGGGCGAAATAGACGGGCTTTATGCCGACCCGGTCGCGAACGATCGTAAGACGCTGGGACCGTGTGTCCCAAATAGCGAAAGCGAACATCCCGATGAGGCGCTCGACCAGGCCGTCGATGCCCCATTGCTTGTAGCCGTGGACCAGAACTTCCGTGTCCGAGTGGTCTGTTCGGAATACATGGCCCGCCGCTTCGAGTTTGGCGCGAAGATCAAGATGATTGTATATCTCGCCGTTATACGTCAGCAGGACCGATCCTGTGGCGTCTTGCATCGGTTGCGCCGCATCATCCGTCAAATCGACGATGGCGAGACGCCGATGCGCTAGCCCAATGCGCCGGTCCTCGGATAACCAGACGCCGGTACCATCCGGGCCGCGGTGGGGCATTGCGTCGTTCAGCGCGTGAAGTTCAGCTGCCTCGACGTACCGCCCCGTTTCAATTGATAAGATGCCAGCTATGCCACACACGTTGTTGCCACTTTCAGTCTGTGGTGTGTCATAACTTGTCGTCGCATGCGAGGAAAGCTCTCGTGGCGCTTTTGTTGCCGATAGGGGCGGAATTCTGCATCGCCTTGTGGGCGGCAGTTGTTGTAAGACAGAGATATCATGCAGTCCTCAAATGCCTCCACGGACCCGATCGTTGTTGTCATAAACGGCATTCACGCCAAGAGCGGCGGCGGCGTCACGTATCTGCGCCGAATTTTGTCGCATTTTGGGAGTTATCCCGACGTGACCTTCCATTTGTTCTTAAACAAAGACCAATTGGAGGTTTTTTATCCCATCGAGGACTCCATCCGCCTAACCGTGTTCGATTTCAAGCCGAGTTTCTGGTCCACATTCGTTTGGGAGCAGTTCTCGTTGCCGATAATTGCCTGGGCCATGGGAGCGAACGTTGTCTTTTCGCCAGCAAACTATGGCCCTATCTTTGCGCGGAATCATGTCAGTCTTCTAAGAAATGCGGTGTCGGTGATCCGACTGATTGATCGCATTCAACCGGCGCTTTATTGGATCATGCTCTCCCTAGCGACGCTGGCAACATATCTGACGGCGAAGAGGGCTATTGCCGTATCGCGTTACGCGGCGCGGCTCCTAACATTTGGGCTTCCGAGCCGAATGAAGCAGAAGCTCTCGATCGTGTACCACGGCGTTACACACGGTTCACGAACACGGCAGGATAACACGGAACAGCGAACGCGAATCCTCGCTGTGTCAGATATCTACGTCCAAAAGAACTATTTGGCACTTGTCGAAGCGTTCAAAACCCTCAGCGAGCGCTATCCAGAACTCACATTGTCGATTGCCGGCCGTGAGATCGATCAGGTCTATGCAAACAGAATATACGAGCAGACCCGTGCCCAAGGCATTGAGGAACGGGTCGAATTCCTGGGCCACCTTTCTCTCGAAGAGGTCGAGGAGTTGTACCTAGATTGCCACATATTCGTATTTCCATCCTATGTGGAGACTTTTGGAAACCCGTTGGTTGAGGCGATGTCCGTTGGTGCGCCGATTGCCTGTTCAAACACGGCTGCGATGCCCGAGGTGGTCGGAGACGCAGCTTTGCAGTTTGATCCGCATTCTCCGCAGGATATCGCAGACAAACTCGAAAAATTGCATCAAGACCCGGCGCTTCGCGCGGAACTCGGTAAAAGAGCGTTGCAGAGGTCGCAGCAGTTTACTTGGGCGAACTGCGCGGAAGAGACCATCGCTGTCTTGCGGGATGCCGCGCAACCGATACCACACAAGATACTTCGCTATAGATGACGGCGAGCGTCTTGATTGTGACGTTGCCACCGACGGTCGGCGGCGTGCCCGCCAAAACCGAGATTCTTGCTCGCTTTCTGCGCGATAGCGGATATGACGTGACGATCGCCTCATATGCGACCCTGTCGGAGAATCCAGGGCAAGTGATTCCGAGTTGGCGGCTGCTGTCCGGTCGGCGACCGACGGTCATGCATGATCGGTGTTTTGACGATTTTCCGTGGACTCGCGTGGGATGTTACTTTCCGGAGCTTGAATTCTCTTACTTTCGGCCCTCTGATCTTTGGCGGGAAGTCGTTGACAACTACGACCGGCACATCGTCGTGAGTGGGACAGTTCTTTTGTCTAATCTCTTGATGTCTTTCGGCAAACCGCATTTCGTGTGGTGTGCGAGTACGATGATCGAGGACCGTTTGGATCGCCGTGCCGCAATGCCATGGCCACGTCGGATTCTGGATCAAACGCTCGTCGGGCCCATACAACGGCGCATGGAGAAAGAAATACTCAGCTCGCGTACACAGTTTCTATGTGTGAGCAACTACACGAAGGACACGTTGGTCGCGGCGGGCGGAGATGCGAGCCGTTTTCAAGTGACGCCCGTGCCCGTCGATACGTCCGAGTTTTCGCCTGCCCCCTCCGTGCGGCGAGGGGTTATTGGGTTCGCGGGGCGCGCCGATGATCCTCGCAAGAACATCGCTTTGTTGTTGCAGGCGACGGCGAAACTGATCGAGCGAGATCCGTCGATCCGCCTCAGATTGACTGGCGATCCGTCCCCGCCTGCGGTGCGCCACATTGAGACGTTGGGTATATCAGCCCATGTCGAATGGACAGGATGGCTGACGCAACAAGACTTAGTGGCATTTTTTCAAAGCCTAGATGTGTTTGTTTTTCCATCGAAGCAGGAAGGTTTGGGGATCTCGGGGGTTCAGGCCATGGCCTGCGGTGTGCCGGTGGTGTCGACGAGGTGCGGCGGGCCCGAGAGCTACGTTGTCGACGGTGAAACGGGGGTGCTGGTCGACTTTTCCGTCGAGGAAATGGCAAATGCTGTTTGGTCGGTAATAGACGATCGCGAAAAGCGTCGATTGATGTCGGACAACGCTGTGACTCTGATCAACGGTCGTTACGGCCTTGGGCGATTCCATGATGACATTCGAGGCACATGGCGGGCGACATGGGGAGATGAACTGTGAGCGTGAGACTGACGTATTTCGTCTCGCATCCGATCCAGTATCAGGCGCCTCTGCTGAGACGTATCGCCAAGGAACGGGGTATCCGCCTGCGCGTCGTTTTCGAGCGTATCGACGAAGACGGCAGCTACGATCCGGGCTTCAAACGCGAGGTTCGTTGGGACGTGGCACTGACCGACGGATACGAGCATGTGGCGTTGGACCAGACATCAGTCCAACGCGAGGTTGAGAGAGCGCAGTGCATATGGGTGCACGGATGGCAGTCGGCGACGATGATCAAGGTCTTGTCGTTGGCGCAACGGTTGAAGAAGCCAGTCTTGATGCGCGGCGAGAACTGCGAAATTGCGATGCCGGATGGTTTTGCGTTGCGCGGAATGATTAAACGGCGATATGTCCGCTGGTTGTTCAACAAATGCGATGCATTCCTGTACATCGGCGCGGCCAACCGGGAGTACTATGCAAACAGGGGTGTGCGTGCCGAACAACTGTTTCCGGTGCCCTATGCCATTGACAATGAGACCTTCCGCGATCGAGCAGCGGCGGCGGAGGAACAAGAACAAAACCTCCGCGCGGAGTTTGATATCGGTCCCGATCAACAGGTGGTCCTGTTCGCGGCGAAACTCATGCCGCGCAAGAGAGCGGACACGTTGATTGAGGCATTCGCCATGTTGCCGCCGGAGGCCGGCGATCCCGTATTGGTCATTGTCGGCGACGGGGAGTTGCGCGGCGATTTGGCTCGAAAAGCCCCGAATGCGCGGTTCGTTGGATTCGTCAATCAGTCGCTTATTCCGGCCTATTATCGCATGGCGGACGTCTTCGTCCTGCCATCAGAGCGCGAGCCATGGGGGTTGGCAGTGAACGAGGCCATGGCCTGTGGTACGGCCGTCGTGGTCAGTGACGAGGTCGGCGCGGCGGACGACCTAGTGAACCCGGATACCGGCCGCGTTTTTCCGGTTGGCGATGCGCGTGCATTGGCGACCGCAATCCAAGAGTGCCTCGAAAATGCGCAGGAAATAGGCCAAAGCGCGGAGGCCCGGATCTTCCAGTGGGGGTTCGAGGAGGATGTCGCGGGCCTTCGCCAGGCCCTAAAATGGGTAAAGTCACGTGCAAGATGACACTCGTTCATTGCAGACCCTCAACGTTGTACTTGTGGGGCAGACGTTCGCCTCTTCGCGCACCACGCAGAGGATTTCAGCCTTGCAGGCAGAGGGCGTAAACGTTGCCGTGGTTCCAACGGTCCCTGAAGGGAACGACTACGATACGCCGCCGACCATATCGGCACGAGTAAGATACCGGTTGCGCAGGCCCGCGGACCCGGCAAACGCAAACGTGGGAATCCTTACAGCGGTGAAACCAGAGACTGATATTCTTTGGTTGGATGCGGCCGATATGGTTCGTCGCGATACAGTGGCCAAGGCCCGGCGCATCGCGCCCGGCCTTCGTGTCGTCTGGTATGCTGAGGACGACTTGATGAATTCGCGTCTTCGTACCGTCTGGCTGGAGAAATTGATCCCCGAGATCGACCTTTGGGTTACCACCAAGTCTTTCAACACGGCGCCCGACGAGATGCCTTCGCTCGGGGTTCGCAAGATGCTGTTCGTCAACAACAGTTATGATCCTTCCGTCCATCGGCCCGTGGATGTTCCTGAGACCGGCTCCGAGCGATTTGGTACCGACATCAGCTTTGTCGGAACCTATGAGGAGCCGCGCGCGCGATCGATCGCGTCTCTTGCGACGGCGGGCTTTCGCGTGCGGGTTTGGGGCAATGGTTGGGGCAGGTGTCCTGTTTCGCACGACAACATGGAAGTCATGAATGCGACGGTTTACAACGATGACTATGCCAGGGTGATTGGCGCCTCGGCGATCAACCTTTGTTTTCTTCGGCATGCGAACCGCGATCTACAAACGTGCCGGTCGATCGAGATTCCAGCTTGCGGCGGCTTTATGGTGCACGAGCGCAATGATGAAATCACAACCCTTCTTCGTGAGGATGCTGAGGCTGTTTACTTCGGGTCCGATAGCGAACTGGTCGAAAAATGTGATTACTGGCTGAAACGGCCCGTAGAGCGCGCCGATGTCTCGGGGCGCGCACGGCGTCGCGTTCAGCAACTAGAACTCGATCATCGTTCCATAGTCCGCAAGATCGTCGGCACCGCGTTGGGATCGGTCTCGGAGGCAACGCCTTGAGAATACTTGTTAACGCCTTGTCGGCGCGACGGGGCGGAATCGTCACCTACACGCGAAACTTGATGCGATCGTTCAAAGAGCGAGACATCGATGTGCTGTTCGCACTGCCGCAGTCCGGTGACTTCGATATTGATGTCGAGACGATGCGGCTTCCGGTGACGGATATGATGCCATTGCAACGGGCTGCATGGGAGCAATTGATATGGCGACGGATCGTCTCGAGAGAGAAGCCGGACATTCTTTATTCGTCGGCAAACTTTGGTCTTCTCGCAAGCCCCGTCCCACAGGTCCTGCTGATCCGTGAAGGCGGTTTGTTCGACCCCGATTATCTTGCCAACACTGCCCCAGGTTTTGGTGCCGGGGCCGTCATCAACCGAATCCTGCGCCGTCGACTGATCCTGGCGTCTGCGCGCGCGTCGGATTTGATCCTCACGCCTACCGATGCGATGCGAGATTTGATCAAGTTATGGTCCGAGGACCTTGGGAACCGGGCGAAGAAAAACTTGTACGGCACGCGCGTTGAGCACTTCACGCCGTTATCGCCGAACCAGCAGAAGCAATCGGATGCGACGCTTCGGCTTCTGATGGTGTCTGCGTATTATCCGCACAAGCAGCCGGGATTGGTGGCCGAGGCCGTTAGGCTGCTTAACGAACGCGGCATCAAGGCGCACTTCACATTGACGATGGACCTCGCGGAAATTTCGCGCGTACCGGCGGGGGCGAAAGATGTATTTCTTCTGGAGAAGGGTGTCGAGCGCGGCGAGATTACGCTGCTTGGTCGGGTCGATTATCAGGAGCTACCGTCCCTATATCACGGTCACGACGCTTTCGTCACGGCGTCCTTGTCGGAGACATTCGGGCACCCACTTGTCGAGGCGATGGCGGCGGGCATTCCGGTTGTAGCGTCGGATACGGCAGTGCACCGGGAGGTTTGTGGTGATGCCGCGTTGTATTTCGACCCCTATACGCCACCGCCATTGGTCGACGCACTAACCACCCTGGCCGAAGACAGTAGTGTAAGCCACACCTTGATCGAGAAAGGATCTTCTCAATCCGTTGAGCAATATGCCTGGGAAGCGCATGTCGATCGTCTCTTGGGACATTTCGAAGCGGTGCATAACAGTCGCCGCTAGGGTTATGCTGTCGTGGTTTTAGGAACGGGGGACCGAAAACTGCGCGTGATCTTAATAAATCACACTCATCCGGAGTCGAAGCATGTGTCGGCCGTTCGCATGGGGCGGTTCGCGGATGCCCTCACACGACAAGGCGATCGCGTTGTGATCGTCACGCCGCCATTGCAGGACGACACGTCGGCCGAGAACCGAAGAGTATCCGTTGCCGCCCATGTATGGGATCGTCCTCTATCGTTTCCGGTTCAACCAAGGTCGGCGCCGGTACTCGAGGCGGCGAGGACCGGTTCCTTGCCTTGGGGGATCCGGCAAGTCGTGCTGGCGTCCGCGTTCATCCGCAAAGGCAGCGTCTTTGGGGATTGGAGCGACGCCGTTGTCATCGAAATCGAGGAACTGCTGCAAGACTTCAAACCGGATGTGATATACGCCACCCTCGGTAACACCGGAAATTGGGAGGCGGCACAAACGCTCTCCTCAAAAATGGGGATACCCTGGGTGGCGGATCTCAAAGATAACTATGAGGCCTTCGTGCCAGCCCAGTTTCGCCGACGTACGGCGGATCGATTTCGCGGAATGTCGGCGATGACGGTTTTCTCTCGTGGGCACGCGCGCCTGGCAAAAAAGTGGTTCGATCTGGAGCCGGTCGTTGTTTATAGCGGGGTCGATCCGCTTGACGATCCGCCGACCGAAGAAGCGTCCAACCACTTTCTCTTGATGGGCAGCCTCTATTCGCGTGATGCCGTCGCCAGTCTTGTGCGCGGCCTTTTGGATTGGCAGCAGCAATCCGGTGCAAAATACGACACGTCGCAGGTGCAATTGTTGTATGCCGGAAATGACGGGCACCTGTTTCGGGAACTTACAGCGCCCCTTCAAGGATCCATCGAGGCTAAGGATCTTGGCTTTTTGCCGCTCGCCGACGTCATGTCATTGGCGTCAAGAAGCATTGCGAACGCCTATATCGTGAATCCTACCAGCCTTTTTCAGCACAAAATTTTCGAGTTCCTTGAGGCCGGGCGGCCGATTTTGGCGATACCCGGGGAAACGCAGGAGGCCATCGATATTTGCGCCGATGTTGGTGGTGTCTTGTACTCGTGTCCGGACGGTGAAGCAGTGTCGAACGCGATCGATGAAATCTTAAAGCGTCTGGACGCGGGGCATGTTTCGGCAAACGTCGGTGCTTATACGTGGACGTCACAGGGCGCGGTCCTCCGAAACGTACTGTTGGATGTGGTGGGCACGGAGAGATGAAGGTCCGCGTCGCCGTCCACGGCCGTTTCCATGCCTTTGCGTTGGCGATGGGGCTCGATAAATTAGGTGCTCTGGAGAAGTTACAGACGACCTTTCCGACTTTTGCAGCCCGTCGGGTCATCGGGCCGGACATTGCCATCGACAGCGCGACGGGCTTGGAACTGGCGCGACGGATCGGACAGTCCTTCGGGCTGCATGATCGGATCGACCCATGGGTGGCACGCCGGTTCGCGTCCTTCGTTGCAGATCGCCTTGAACCCTGTACGGCGTCGATCCTGGTGGGGTGGAGCTCCGCATTATTGGAGGCGATCGGGCCGGCGCACGACCGAGGGTTAAAAGTCGTCCTGGAACGTGGATCGACGCACATCGACCACCAGACAGAGGCGTTGTGCCTTGCCTACGAGAAGGCCGGACTGAGGCCGCGAACCGCGCCGGAGGACATCGTCCGGCGCGAGCGCGCCGAATATGCCGCCGCCGATCTAATTTGCGTTCCATCGGCAATCGCCGCGCGGTCTTTTGTTGATCGAGGAGTCTCAGCCGACAAGGTATTCGTGAACCATTTGGGCGTAGATCTTGATGAATTCACGGGTGCGGAGAGGGCGAAGAGCGCGGGGCCCGTGCGGATCGTGTGCGTCGGCGAGGTCGGGGTTCGCAAAGGATCGCTCGATCTGATCGATGCGGTCCAAGAACTCGACGGTGCTGCCACGGTGGCGTTCGTCGGTCAGATTGAGCCGGATTTTCGCGCTGCCTTGGCGACCCGCGAATTGACCGGCGTCGAATTCGCCGGGCCCCTGGCACGAACGTCGGTGCATCAGGCGTACCGGGACGCCGACATCTTTTGCCTGCCGTCCATCGAAGAGGGTTTTGGAATGGCCGTTCTGGAAGCAATGGCGAGCGGTCTTCCTGTAGTGATCTCTGATCAAGTGGGCGCCGCAGATATCGTTGAGCACGAAGTGTCGGGAGTGGTGACTCCCGTCCAAGATCACGCGGCGTTGGCGGCAGCTTTGAATACCCTCGTCGTAGAGGGTGAGAAACGAATTGAAATGGGACGGCGCGCTCGGCAGGCGGTCGAAGCACTTACCGGCTGGGACGCCTATGCCGCCCGTGCGTTCGCGCGGTACCAGCAACTATTGTCGATCTAGTGCATGGTCGGCGCATATCTACGACCCGCCCGAATGCGGTCGAGAAAATGATGCTGCCACTGATGTATGACGAAGCCTTTCCAAAGCGTTGCGCCGAGCGTGATCTCGCCGCTTTCAAAACGCTCGAACGCCCGGCGCCACCATGCGGCGTCCCAGTATGGGGCGCTTTGAAACGACGGATCGTGGAAAGTCTGTCGTACAGATTGCCCCAAGGGGCCCTTGAGCCAGTGGGCGATAGGTGGTTGAAAGCCCTGTTTGCGCCAACGTGTCCGCAACGGTTCCGGTAGAATACCGCGCATTGCCTCCCGCAAGAGCCTCTTGGTCTGTGCATCGCCCATCAGGATGTGCGCGGGTTGCTGCGTGACGAATTCGATGATGCGGTGATCGCAGAACGGCAAGCGAACTTCGCGGGAATGCGCCATGGAATTCCGATCGCCATACCGTAGCAACGTTGTCAAAAAGCCATTCAAAGCGTCTTTGCGGAGCGCAGCATGAAGGTCTTGTGGTTCCTTCTCAGGGCGCTCGAGAAAAGCCAAAGACGCCGCGAAGTCCGGTTGCATCCCAAGCAGGACCGAAGAGCCGCGGCCGGCGATACGACCCAGAAAGCGTTTTAGGCCGATCGGAATCCGCCGTTTCGCAGCCGCGTCGTGCATGTCTAAGGCACCGGCATAGCGGGCGCGGATCAACGCTTCCTCCGTGTGGCGCGTTTCTGACTGAGGGGCAAGGCTCTTCAGATACGGTGCGAAATACTGTTCGTATCCGCCGAGGATCTCATCGCTGCCTTGACCATCCAACAGAACGGTGACGCTGTTTTCCTTGGCCGATGCGAAAACGCTCCACTGGGCGAATTGGCTGGCACTGTCGACGGGCAGATCATTGTACCAAATGAAGTCTGCCAAACATGCCAATAGCTTCTCCCCATCGGGAAAGGACTCATGCTGAAGCACCCCCGTTCTCTCGACCACCATATCGGCCCACGCGCCTTCATCGGCATCTGTACCCGGAAAGCGGCCTGTGAAGACGTGGTAGGGGGTGCCGGCGCCTCGAAGAGTTGCCGCCAAGCATGTGATGGCGCTCGAATCCAATCCGCCCGAAAGGCAAGAGCCGACTGGAACGTCGCTGCGTAAGCGAAGTTTCACAGCGTCGGTGAGGAGTTCGCGAAACTGTGCTGCCGCCTCGTCGGCTGTTCCGGCCTTTGTGCCGGCCTCCTCGGGCGCAACGGTCCAGTAGGTCCGTCGTGTCACCGATAAATCCTGCAAGGAAACGGTGAGCGCTTCCGCCGGGCGAACTTCTTGGATATCCAGAAATGCGGTCTGTGCCCTTTGATCAAGAGCGTCGGTGGGATCAACCAGGAACCGCATCAGCAACGTGTCGTCGACATCGCTGCCGACGGTTTCCAGGAGGAGCAGCGCCTTGTACTCGGACGCAAAGGCGAAGACGCCGTCCGACATCGCAAAGAGGAGGGGCTTCTCGCCGAAGCGGTCACGTGCCAGGAACAGCGACTGCCTTTGTTGGTCATGGATGGCGAGGGCGAACATACCGTTGAACCGGTCCAAGCACGCTGTGCCCCAAGCGCGATATGCTTCGAGGATCACTTCGGTATCGCTGTGCGTGCGGAACTGAACACCGAGTTCCTGTAACTCCGCGCGCAGTTCCTTGTAGTTATAAATCTCGCCATTGTAGGTGATGGCCAAATTGCCGTCGTTTGACGCCATTGGTTGCGCACCTTTGTCCGAAACGTCGATGATCGCCAGCCGGCGATGCCCAAATCCGACGTGACCATTCTCCGAACACCACGTGCCTTCGCCATCCGGACCGCGATGTTCGAGAGCGTCGGTCATCGCTTGGACCGCCGCCATGTTGACGGGCGTGAGCGCCGCGATGCCGGAGATACCGCACATTATTCCGGGCGCGTCGCCCAGGCGCGGCCGGCATCGCTGGCGACATTTGTCAGGCCTTGTTCGCGCAATATCTCGGCGACACGTTCATGGTGTTGGCGAGTCTCATATACGGGTCCATACCAGTCGATCGTGTCCAAGAGCGTCATTGTGTACTGTTGCATCACAGGAATGCCCTTCGGATGCGTTGAACAGATGGGCAAGAAACGGTTCGCAGCGCGAACCACGGGAATGTGCGCCATGATCCAAGACGGCCAAAAGAAAAGGCCGGTAAGGAAGCTGCAGAACGTCATCAGGCGGCTCATCGGCCAGTTGGGCGTCCATTTTCGAAGGGTGTACTTGATCGCTTGGAAGTTCCGAGTGGGCGTCACCTCGTAGAAATTATAGAACAGTTTTCCGCCCGGTTTCAGAAATGTCGTGAGCGCCCTCATGACTTTCTCCGGGTCTGACGTGTGTTGAATGACGCCTGCACAGTGTATCGCGTCGAATACACCGGACCTGAAGGGAAGCTTCATCAAATCGGCTTGAAAGACCTGAACGGTGCCGCGTTTGTCATCGGCCGGTGCATTGGTCACGCATGTTTCGAAGCAGGCGTCTACGGCGCTCGACAAATCGCAGGCAAAAACATTGGCGCCCTTTGCGGCCAGAACATCCGTAAAGCGCCCCGCGCCGCATCCCGCATCCAAGACCCGTTTGCCCCGCAGCCACTCTTCGGTCCACCCTGTATCGGACATCAGCCGCGTCTCCGACAGGGTGTGCCCGGCTATCCGGTCGATTTGGATGTGCTTATACAGGTTCCATTGGGTGCCGAAGTTGTCGACGACCGAGGTATCGCCACCGACGAACCGAGGCACGCCTCGCACGATGGGGAACGTTTGTTTCCCGTCTTCGCTCACCCACGCGCCATCAGGGGATGCCGTGTCGTCGAATGATAGGGGATCTTCCGTACCTGGGCATGTCAGAAGCCCGGCAGTTTCGCGAATCTGGTCGTTGTCATGGGGCATTTGGTATGTGTCGCTCAGTCACGTTTGATCTGCAAGCCAGGAATTCGGCATGTGTCGCGGATCGGCCGGAAATGGGTGTTTGAAAGTCTGCGATAGACCATGTTACCGTTGCGTTGCAGTGCACAAGTGAATGCGCTTGATGGATTGCCTATCCCCGTAACGGATCGCGTCAAGAACGGTCGAAAACGGGATAACGAACGATACGCGGGAAGGAAATAATCCCAGCGAAAAGAGCTGAAGCGGCACGAAAAGTTGCGGCGCGGCGCAAAACAGGGATGGCAAAGGGTGGTATGCCGGAAAACGATGAACCGTTAGTCAGATTCGAATCCGTACAAAAAAGTTATGATGGTGAGTCCCTGGTCGTTAAGGACCTGAACCTTGACGTCGCAAAGGGGGAATTTCTCACGATGCTCGGGCCGTCCGGGTCGGGGAAGACCACGTGCCTGATGATGCTTGCGGGATTTGAGCCCGCAACACACGGCGAAATTTATCTCGATGGGGATCCCATCAACAACGTGCCGCCGCATAAACGCGGGATCGGCATGGTGTTCCAGAATTACGCATTGTTTCCGCACATGACGGTCGCCGAGAACCTGGCGTTCCCGCTCGAAGTTCGGAAAATGGGCAAAAGCGAAATCGAGTCCCGGGTGAAACGGGCCCTCGACATGGTGCAGCTTGGCACCTTTGGGAGCCGACGCCCGGCGCAGTTGTCCGGCGGTCAGCAGCAGCGTGTCGCGGTCGCGCGCGCTCTGGTGTTCGATCCGGTATTGGTTCTGATGGATGAGCCGCTCGGCGCATTGGACAAGCAACTGCGCGAACAGATGCAGTACGAGATCAAACATATCCACGAGAATCTCGGCGTGACCGTGGTGTATGTGACGCACGACCAATCAGAGGCGCTGACGATGTCGAACCGGGTTGCCGTCTTTAACGATGGCGTGATCCAGCAATTGGCGCCGCCGGATGTCTTGTACGAACTGCCGGATAATGCATTCGTTGCCCAGTTCATCGGCGAGAACAACACGCTGGTCGGCGACGTGAAAGAAGTGAACGGGGATGTCGCGACCGTTGATGTGAACGGTCACATCATCAAGGCGCTCGACGTCAATACGGGTGGTGCTGGAGGCCAGACGACGCTGTCCATTCGGCCTGAACGGATCACCGTGAGCCCCTCTAACGAGGGCGATTTCCCCAATGTGTTCCAGGCAAAGGTCGAGGAGTTGATTTATCTCGGCGATCACATTCGTACTCGGGCGTCGGTGTGCGGTGACGATGAGTTTATCGTCAAGATCGCCAACACGTCCGAGCATGCCCTATTGCGCGAAGGCGCGGAGGTCACCTTCGGATGGAAGCACGAGGATTGCCGGGCGCTTGATGCTTAGCGCCTGGGTGACTGGGGCGGCTGGGAACGGTCGTCCTTTGGCCCATTGAGGCCGAAAGGCCGGAAAAAAGCCGGCCCATTAGTTGAAACGGTAACGTAAACATCAGGGAGCTCGTTACACATGAAGATCAAATTGAAACTTACCACCTACGCTGCCGCCGGCGCGCTTATTCTGGGGCTCGGTGCGGCGACCCCGGCAACGGCGTCGGAAACGATCACCGTCGTGTCTTGGGGTGGGGCCTACACCAAGTCGCAAGTTGAGGCCTACCACAAGCCGTGGATCAAGAAGACCGGCAATCAGATCATTTCCGAGGATTACAATGGCGGTCTCGCCGAGGTGAAGGCTCAGGTTGAAGCCGGAAACGTCACCTGGGATGTCGTCGACGTCGAGTATTCCGATGCGGTTCGCGGTTGCGACGAAGGTTTGCTGGAGCCGATCGATCACTCGATCTTGCCGGCAGCCCCGGACGGAACGCCGGCGATCAACGATTTCATCGAGGGAGCGCTGCCGGAGTGCGCGGTCGCGAACATCGTTTGGTCGACCATCTTTGCCTATGATTCGTCCAAGACCACGGGCGTCACGGGTATTGCCGATTTCTTCGATCTGCAAAAATTCCCGGGCAAGCGCGGGATTCGTAAGAACCCGAAAGCAAACCTGGAAATGGCACTGATCGCGGATGGCGTCGCACCGGGCGATGTCTACGCCACGCTTGAGACGGCAGCGGGCGTCGACCGCGCGTTTGCCAAGCTGGACACAATCAAGGACGAAGTCGTTTGGTGGGAAGCTGGCGCGCAACCGCCGCAACTCCTCGCCGACGGTTAAGTCGTCATGACCACGGCCTACAACGGTCGGATCTTCAATGCCGCTGCCGGTGAAGGGAAGCCCTTCGTCGTCAACTGGGACGGTCAGATCCTGGACTTTGACCTCTGGGTGATCCCGAAAGGCTCGAAGAACATGAAAACGGCCCTCGACTTCGTCGCGTTCTCGACGGATACCCAGCGT
Organism: Rhodospirillales bacterium; assembly: GCA_965601835.1. Lineage (GTDB taxonomy): Bacteria > Pseudomonadota > Alphaproteobacteria > Rhodospirillales > Casp-alpha2 > UBA4479. The sequence continues at coordinate 1,004,695 of OZ271842.1, read as the reverse complement.
CTTGCCGATCAAGCGAGCTGGATCGCATACGGCCCGGCACGTAAGTCGTCGGGTTCGCTTGTCGGTCTTTACAACGACGGCAAAACCCAAATGGCGCCGCATATGCCGACCGCCGAAGCGAACTTGAAGACCGCACTGGTCAACAATTTCGAGTTTTGGGCGGACAACCAGGACGAACTGAACGAACGGTTCAACGCCTGGTTGGCGAAGTAAGCCAAACCGTTGGAGCCGGGGGCGCAGAGTACTGCGTCCCCGACTTCCAATTTGTTCGGGGCCGCCACCGCGCGGTGCCGTAGAGGCTAGTGTCATCGGGGGACAACAATGAACGACAGCGCAGTGCCAACTGCAGGTGGATCAGCACCAGGCGATGCCAGGGATGCGCAGGGCCGTCTTCTTGCCTCTGACGGAACACCCCTCAAAACAGCACTGGCAAAAGCGTTATTTCGGATGCGCCTGCGGGCATTCGGTCTGGCGGCCCCGCTGTTGGCGTTTATCGCTGTCTTTTTCTTTCTCCCGATTTTGGTTTTGTTATATCAGGGCATCTACAATCCCCAGTTCGAAGAAGGGATGCCGCGGACCACGGTCTTGCTGGCGGACTGGGAGGGGCCTGAACTCCCCGGCGAAGACGTTTACGCCGCTGTGGTCGCGGATCTCATCGAAGCCCGAAGCATTGAACGCGCATTGCCGACCAAGGTTGGCGCCCGGGTCAATCGCGAGATTTCCGGCGCGACATCGCTTTTCAAGAAGACGACGCGCCGTGCGCCGCGTATGGAGCCTCCGTTCAAGGAGGCGATGATCAAGCTCGACGATAAATGGGGCGATCCTGCGTATTGGTACGCCATGCAGCAGGCCTCTTGGAGCTTTACGCCATCCTTCCTGCTGAAATCACTCGATTTGCAGCTTTCTAACGACGGCGGGATCGAGCGGATCGAGGAAAACCTCCGGATTCACGTCAGCCTGTTTTGGCGCACGCTCGAGATTTCTCTCATCGTGACCTTGATGACATTGGTTCTCGGGTATCCGGTCGCCTTCCTGCTGGCCCATCTTCCCACGCGGACCTCGAACCTTCTGTTGATCCTGGTGCTGTTGCCGTTCTGGACCTCCATTTTGGTGAGGACGACCGCTTGGATCGCGATCCTGCAGGGGCAAGGCGTCCTCAATGACTTGTTCGTATGGATCGGTATTACCGCGGACGATGCCCGGTTCTCGATGATTTACAACAAACTGGGCACGCTCATCGCGATGACCCATATCTTGTTGCCCTTCATGATCCTGCCTTTGTATTCCGTCATGAAGGCGATACCGCCGTATTACGTTCGCGCTGCCAGCAGCTTGGGCGCGACGGATATCGTCGCCTTTCGGCGGGTCTATTTCCCGCAGACCATTCCCGGAATCGGCGCCGGCGCCATCCTCGTCTTCATCTTGTCGATCGGTTATTACATCACGCCCGCCCTGGTCGGTGGCCAGGATGGGGTCATGATCTCCAACATCATCGACAATCACATGCGGTCTTCGTTGAATTATTCGTTGGCGGCAGCGTTGGGAACGGTGCTGTTGGTCTTCGTCCTGTTCTTGTACTGGCTGTACGACCGCATCGTCGGCATCGATAACATGAAGCTGGGGTGATCGGATCATGGCTCTTCCCGCATACGCCACGACAGGTCAGAAAGTCTGGTATTATTCGTTCCGTGTCATTTGCGGACTGATCTTCTTCTTTCTGATTTCGCCGATCGTCCTGATTATTCCGTTGAGCTTCAACGCAACGCCCTATTTCAGTTTTACCGAGGGTATGCTGAGCCTTGACCCGGATGCGTTCTCCCTGCGTTGGTATCAGGACATTCTGCACAACGGCATGGCGGCGCCACAGGCCATCCAGGGTTGGTGGACCGATATGTGGAACAATGCGCAATGGGTCCGTGCCATCAAGAACAGCTTCATTATCGGGTTCTTCTCGACGATTTTGGCAACGGCTCTCGGGACGTTGGCGGCGATCGGTCTTGCGCGGTCCGAGATGCCTTTCAAAGGGCCGATCATGGCCATCCTGATCTCGCCGATGATCGTGCCTCTGGTCATTACGGCGTCGGGCCTGTTTTTCTCTTTCAGCCAGGTTGGGTTGGATCGATCGTATATCGGTCTGATCCTCGCGCACGCGGTTCTCGGAACGCCGTTCGTGATTATCACGGTTACGGCGACGCTGGTCGGTTTTGACAAGAGCTTGATCCGCGCATCCGCATCCATGGGGGCGGACTCGGTGACGACTTTCTTCAAGGTGCAAATGCCCCTCATCCTCCCCGGTGTGATCTCCGGTGCCTTGTTCGCCTTCATCACGTCATTCGATGAGGTGGTCGTCGTGCTGCAGATGGCGGATGTCAGCCAGCGAACAATTCCTCGTCAAATGTTCTCCGGTATCCGTGAACAGATATCGCCGACAATTCTGGCCGTGGCGACCGTGCTGGTCATCATTTCGATCATGCTGCTGACGACCATCGAGCTTTTGCGCCGGCGCTCGGAAAGACTGCGCGGAATGACCCCGGGCTGATCCGGTTCAATCCTTCACGACCAATGCTTGCGGGAAGTCGCAGAGTTTCTCGGCGCCGGTTTCGGTAACGATCACGGCTTCGCTGATCTCGATTCCCCAGTCCTCGAACCACAGACCCGGCATCACGTGCAGCGCCATACCGGGAGCGAGGACCGTGGTGTCGCCCGGGCGGATGGAGAGGGTGTGCTCGCCCCAGTCCGGCGGATAATTCAGGCCGATCGAATACCCCATGCGGGAATCTTTTTCGATACCGTGTCTGAATGTGACGGCGGTCCAGGCCCGATGCACGTCTTCGGCGGTGACCCCGGGGCGGATGGCGTCAATGGCGGCGTTCAGCGCCTCGATGGCGACGGCGGCGATGTCCAGTACCTTGGCCGGCGGTGTGCCCAGATAGACCGTCCGCGACATCGGGCAATGGTATCGCGCCCGGCACCCTGCAAGCTCCAGAATCGTCGGGGCGTTATCCGCAAACGTCTCCGACGACCACGTCAAATGGGGGGTGGTGGTGCCGCGCCCGGTCGGTAGCATCGGCACAATGGCGGTGTACTCGCCGCCGAAATCCGTCGTGCCACGGATCTGTGCATCGTAGATGGCGGCAACCGCGTCGCACTGGCGCGTGGTGGCCGTGACGGCGTCGATACCTGCCGTCATTGCCGCCTCGACCAGTTTTGCCGCGTCGCGCATGTATGCGATCTCGGCGCGCGATTTGACGAGACGCACCCAGTTGATCAGGTTGCCGGAGTCGACAAACGTCGCGTTGGGCAGGGCCGTGGTGAGCGCGGAATGCGCCCTGGCGCTGTAGTAATAGGCGTCGGTATCGACAGCGATGGTGCCCGTGCCCAAGCCACGATCCTTGAGATGCGCACCGATCCAATCCATCGGGTGCCGGTCGGCGGCTTGAACGTAATCGTCGGGATAGCCGAGCATGTTTTCTTCGCCGAGATAGGACGTCTCGATACCGCCGGCCCGGTCGATTCCACGGACAATGCACATTGGCTCTGCCAATGTCGGTGCGATGGCGACGATCTGCGGTGTGTAGAATGACCAGCCGTCATATCCGGTGAGATAGTTCATATTGGCGGGATCGGCGGAGATCAGGAGATCGAAACCGGCCCGTTCCATCGCGGTTTGAACGCGGCGGCATCTTTCTGCGTACTCGTCCCGGCTGAAGTGCATGTCGACCCTCTTTCGACGTGAAACAGAATTGTCATTTTGTCTATTTTCCCCGCAAATTGCTTGCAGTATCGTCAGCCAATTGCGCAGGTCTGCTTTGCCGTGGGGATGTGCCGATGTTTGGGGGAGACACCGACGAGAAACCGCACCGGCTCGGGTTCTTTCTGGTGCCCGAATTTACCCTGATGGGGTTCAGCGCCGGTGTCGAGCCGTTCCGGCTGGCCAACCGGCTCAGCAAGAAGACCCTGTACTCTTGCCAATCATTTTCCATCGATGGGGCGCCGGTCCGCGCCAGCAACGGGATGGAGGTCTGCGTCGACGGCGGGCTGGACGATATGCGCGATATCGACACGGCGTTTGTTTGCGCCGGATTGCACGTTGAGAACCATCTCGAAAAACTGGTGATGAGTAAACTTCGGCGTCTCGCCACCCATGGCGCCGGGATCGGCGCCATTTGCACGGGCACCGAGGTCCTCGCGGCAGCCGGGCTCTTGGACGGCTACAGCTGCACCATCCACTGGGAGAACATGCCGTCGTTCATCGAGAAGTATCCGGATATCGAAGTGATCCCGGAGCTCTATGAAATCGATCGCAACCGCTATACCTGCGCGGGCGGGACGGCGGCACTCGACCTGTCGCTTCGCATGATCGCTTTGCAATGCGATCCGCAAATCGCGGTGGCGGTGTCGGATCAGCTGATCCACCATCGCATGCGGGAGGGGGCGGAAGGGCAGCGCATGGAATTGCGTGCGCGCCTTGGGGTGTCGCACCCGAAGTTGATCGCCGTGATCGAAGAAATGGAGAACAGCCTTGAAGAGCCCATGAGTTGTGCCGATCTCGCGCGCAACGTGGGCCTCTCGACGCGACAATTGGAGCGGCTTTTCCGCAAGTACCTCAACACCGCCCCGACGAAGTACTACATCGGCCTCCGTCTCAGCCGGGCGCGATACCTATTGCGCCAGACAAGCATGCCGATCCTCAGCGTCGCGTTGGCATGTGGTTTTGTTTCCGCGTCGCATTTCTCCAAATGCTATCGCGAGTATTTCTACCGCACCCCAAGCGAGGAACGGCGGACGGAAGCCTAAGCCGTTTCGCCTATTTCAGACCGCAGTCCACGAAACAACCATGCCATGGTCAGGGCACGTGCCATCATGGAGACCAGAAACGCGGCCCAAAGGCCGTGATTGTCGAACGCGGGAACGAAGACCAAGAGCGCGACGAGGAACAGCATCAGCGACATCGCCATCGCATTCCGCATCTCGCGGCTCCAGGTGCAGCCGATGAAGATTCCGTCCAACTGAAAGCTCCACACCGCGACGGCGGGTAGAACGATGCTCCAAGGTAGGTACTGATACGCCGTTTGCCGGACGCTCTCGACGGTCGTCAGCAGATCGATAATCGGCACGCCGGTGACCCAGATCGCAACGCATAGCACCGCCGCGAAACCGCCCGCCCATTGTGTCGAAGAGCGCACCGCATCGTCGAAGTCTTTTCGTCGTTTGGCCCCCTTGGCTTCGCCGGTCAACGCTTCGGCCGCGGTCGCGAACCCGTCCAGGGCATAGGCGACGAAGGCTTGGATCTGCAGCAAGATGGCGTTCGCCGCGAGCACATTGTCTCCCATGCGCGAGCCGATGGCGGTGATGGCGATGAACATTGCCTTGAGGCACATGGACCGAAGGAAGATGTCACGGTTGACGCGGAACATCCGCTTCAATGCCGCGGCGTCGAATATCTCCGCCTTTTGGAAACGGCCTCCGAAAAGACTGAGCCGCCGGATCACGAGGATCAGACCTAGTCCGAGCGCCGTGTATTCTGCGATGACGGTCGCCCAGGCAACGCCGTCGACGCCCCATCCGAGCCCCAGGACGAACCAGATATCCAGGACCATGTTGATGCCGTTCATGTAGATCTGCGTGATCAATGCGGCGCGCACGTCTTGAACCCCGAAGAACCAGCCCAAGAGGACGAAGTTCGCCAGTGCCGCGGGTGCTCCCCAAACGCGGATGGCGAAATACGTTTGGGTCAGGGGATCGACCGCGTCGCTCGGCGCCAAGACGATCCGCGCGCCGGCATAGACCGGCCATTGCAAGGCGATGAACAGCAGCCCAAGCGCACCTGCGATCAACAACGCGCGGGCCATCCAATTGCGCACCTCGTTGCCGTCGCCGGCGCCGAATGACTGAGCCGTCAGGCCCGTCGTCCCCATGCGCAGGAAATTACAGCCGTTGTAAAGCAGCGACATGATCATGGCGCCGATCGCGACCGCGCCCAAGTATTCGGGACCGGGCAACCGGCCGACCACTGCCGTATCGACGGCACCCAATAGGGGCACCGAGATGTTGGTGATGATCACCGGTGCAGCGATGCGCCACGTGCGCCCGTGCCAGTAACGGCGGTTGTCTGTGTTCATACTTTTTGCAAATTCGTATGATTTTTTCCACTCTACTCCGAGTGGGTGACCGCAGACAATCCTTGTTATCGGCGGCGGCGGCGCCTCTTCGGCGTGCTTTCGGACGACGCGGGCAGGGCCCGACGCGCCGCGAGACCGGGTATCGCCGCCTCCAGGTGTGTGTAAGCCGCCTTCGCATGCGGCAATGCCATGGCGTCGACGAAGTGTGCCTGGAAAGCCGGTTCGACGGCGGTCTCGATCTTTTCGATCCGACGCACCGTTTCCTCGATGTCGGATCGTGCGCCGCGGTTTAGTAGCGCGATGCGTGCGCCGGTGCCGGCTGCATTTCCGGCGGAGGACACATGCTCCAGCGGGCAATCCGGCACCATACCGAGTAAAAGCGCATACGTCGGATCGATGTGGCTGCCGAACGCGCCGGCGAGCACGATCCGGTCGACCTGCGCGATGCCAAGCTTGTCCATCAGCAAGGCGCATCCCGCATACAGTGCCGCCTTCGCCAGCTGAATGGCGCGGACATCGTTCTGCGTCACCGTGATATCGATCTCGCCGCTGCTCAGGACATACGAGAAAGTACGTCCGTCGGGCCTGATCAGCGTATGCGGCCGATCCGGATTACCGGTGATGACACCGTCCGGTGCCAGTATCCCGGCCAGAAACATTTCACCGACCGCCTCGATGATCCCGGAGCCACAGATCCCGGTCACGCCGGTTTCGCTGACAGCGTCGGCAAACCCCGGCTCGTCCGACCATACGTCGCAGCCGATGACTTTGAACCTCGGCAGCCAAGTGTTGGGATCGATCCGGACCCGCTCGATCGCGCCGGGCGCGGCACGTTGTCCGGCGGATACCTGCGCGCCCTCGAAGGCCGGACCCGTGGGGGAGGAGGCGGCCAATAGTCGGTCCCGGTTGCCGAGCACGATTTCCGCATTAGTGCCGACATCGACGATCAGTGATATCTCGTCGCGCCGATGCGGTTCTTCGGACAAGATCACCGCGGCCGTGTCCGCCCCAACGTGTCCGGCGATGCACGGCAATAGATACGCCTGCGCACCCGGCGCCATGCCGCCTAGACCAATGTCGCGAGCGGCAAGATCAAGCGCGCCGCTGACGGCGAGGGCGAACGGCGCGCCGCCAAGGGGCGTCGGGTCGATCCCCAACAGCAGATGGTGCATGATCGGGTTGCCGACCAAGGTGCATACTAGGAGTGCGGACGGATCAATGTCGGCGGACGCGGCCATTTCAGCGCACAGGTCGTTTATCGCCGTCCGAACGGCTGCTGTCATGTCGGCGTCGCCGCCCGGATTGAGCATGACGTAGGAGACCCGGCTCATCAGGTCCTCACCGAACCGGATTTGCGGGTTCATGGCACCTGCGGACGCCAGGACCTCGCCCGTCGCGAGATCGCATAGATGCCCGGCGATGGTGGTTGAGCCAATATCGAACGCGACACCGTATGCGCGGTCGGTGAAACCCGGCCAGACGGCGACAATGCGGTCGCCGTCATATACCGCGACCGTCACCGTGTCCTTGCCATCGCGCAATGCGGAGCCAAGCCTTTGTAAGGCGGTCAGATCCGGTTTCGGCGCCGGCGATAGGCCCCACTGATCGGTCAAGGCATCCGCGAGCCGTTCGGCATCGCCGGTGGGGGAGTCCATCCGCGCCGGCTCGACCTCGACATAATAGAGCTTGAGGGCGGGATCGATCTCGATGTCGCGCACCTCAGCCCGCTTCCGCACGACCTGTTTGTGGACCTGGCTTTCCGCCGGGACGTCGATGACCAGGTCGCCTTCGAGCAAGGCGTGACAGCTCAGCCGCCGGCCATCGGCCAATCCGGTGCGGGCATCGAAGCGATCTTCGGGCTCGCCCCGGGCAGAAACATTCTCGGCGTCGCTCCGAACGCCATGCTTGGCGAAATCACCTTCCGCGATCAGGACCTGACAACGGCCGCAGATGCCGCGTCCGCCGCATACGCTGTCGATATCGACGCCCAGCTGGCGCGCGCAACTCAGGATCGGTGTGCCGTTCGCGAACGTGCCATGTTTGCCAGACGGCAGGAAAACGATCCGCGAGGTTTGGGGTTCCGAGGGCACCAGTCCCTCCGGCGACTAACCGGCGCGGCGCCGGCGTCGGCCTTCGCGCCGTCCGGCACCGCCCCCCGCTGCGGGATCGCGGAATTTCTTAATCCAATCGGCGCAGTTCGGGTCATGCCCCATAACCACGTTGGCACCCATGATGCCCTGCATTTCAGGGTCATGCAGCGGGTTGGTGATCGCCGACGTCATACCCGCGCCGATGGCCATGGCCAGGAAAGATGCATTCAGCCCATGCCGGTTCGGCAGCCCGAAGGAGAAATTCGACGCGCCGCAGGTTGTGTTGACCTTCAGTTCCTCGCGCAGGCGGCGGATCAAGTGCATCGCCGCGCGTCCGGCATCGTTCAGCGCGCCGACCGGCATGATCAGCGGGTCGACGACCACGTCTTCGCGGGGGATGCCGAAGTCGGCGGCGCGCTCGACGATTTTCTTCGCGACTTCAAATCGCACGTCCGGGTCTTCAGATATTCCGGTTTCGTCGTTGGAGATCGCGACCACAGCCGCGTCGTATTTCTTGATGAGGGGAAGCACTGCCTCCAACCGTTCTTCCTCGCCGGTCACGGAGTTAACGAGCGGCTTGCCCTTGTACACCGCCAAGCCCGCTTCGAGGGCGGCGACAATGGAGCTGTCGATGGAAAGCGGCACGTCGGTGAGGTTTTGCACCAACTGAATGCATTCAGCCAATATTCTCGGTTCATCGGCCAGCGGAATACCCGCGTTGACATCCAGCATATGCGCGCCAGCAGCGACCTGGGCGAGGGCATCGGATTCGACGCGGCTGTAATCGCCTTCCGCCATCTCCGCCGCAAGGAGCTTTCGGCCGGTCGGATTGATCCGTTCGCCGATGATCACGAACGGCGCGTCGAAGCCGATCACGACTTCCTTGGTTTCGGAACTGACGACGGTACGGGTCACGGTGCTGTGTCTCCTATGGGAACGATGGAATGCGACTGTTCACGGGTTCGGACGCCGTTGCTGTCTTGAAGCCGACATCTCAGGCGCCGTGCGCGGCGTCCGCACGCTCCTGACGTTTGGCGAATTCGATGGCGGCGGCATCACCCGGGTTCATCTCCCGCCGCCACGGTTTGCGGCCCCTGAGCACACCGGACTCGTGCACGATGTCGGCGACCAACTCTTCTTGGCGGTAGGCCATGACATGAATGCCGGCAACGCCGTCGATCTCGCGGATCTGCTGCATCAGTTCGATGCAGATTTTCTTGCCCTCGCGCTTTTGATCTTCGGCGCCATCTAGGCGATCGATGACAGAGTCCGGGATGTGTACGCCCGGGACATTGCTGCGGATCCAACGTGCAGCCCGCGCCGAGGCCAGAGGGCCGACGCCGATCAAGATAAAGCACTTCTCGTGCAGGCCGAGATCGCGCACGCGCGCCATGTAGTCCCGCAATCGCGGCAGGTCGAAGCAGTATTGGCTCTGCACGAACTCGGCGCCGGCCTCGATCTTTTTCTGCAGGCGCAGCGGCCGGAAATCGTAGGGTGGGGCGAACGGGTTGATGGCGGCGCCCAGAAACAGCCTGGGCGGGTCCGTCAGTTTGCGGCCCGACAGGAATTCGCCCTGGTCTCGCATGCGGCGAATGGTCGTCAGCAGAGACATGCAGTCGAAATCGAAAACGGGTTTGGCGCCGGGTTGGTCGCCGGCCTGCACGCCGTCGCCAGTCAGGCACAAGACGTTACACACCCCCATGGCGGCGGCGCCGAGCACATCACCCTGAATGGCGATGCGGTTCCGGTCGCGGCAACTGATTTGCAGGATCGGCGCATAGCCGACCCGGGTCAGTAGCGCACAAATACCGACGCTCGACATATGGCAATTGGCACCGGACCCGTCCGTTGCGTTGATGCCGTCGACCCAGCCGTCGAACACGGATCCTCGGTCGTAGACATCGTTCGGATCGGCACTGTCAGGTGGGTTGAGTTCGGCGGTCACGGCGAATTCACCGCGTCGCAGGACCCGCTCAAGCCGCCCGCGCGACGAATGCCCGTCGGGAACGTAGCTGAAATCCTCTTGCAGGACAGCGTTCATGGGTTGGCCGGGGCGTCGGCGTTTCCGGTCTGGCGTAGCCAGGCGGAACGCCCGACGAGGCTACGGTCGACCGCGGGCTGAACGGTGAGAATACGGGCCCCTGCACGCATCCGTTGGCTTCCCTCCCAGGCCTGAACCCAAACGCACGGCATACCGGGCTCAACTTCGCAGGTGCCGTTGGCGCGGACACCGCCGCAGGGCCCATTGCGAAGCTGCTTCGGGCAGTTCATCGGGCACGCCATCCCGGTGTCGGACAGCACGCATTGGCCGCACATCTGGCAATCGAAGAGCGTTTCCTTGATCTGCCGTTCGACCCAGCCGAGCGGTGGTTCCACGCGGTGTTCGCCCAGCAAGCGCCAGAAAGGTTGCAACAGGGGAAACAGCCCCGAGAACCAACGGTAAGCGGTTTCGAATGCGCGCGCGAAACGAACCCCGCGGCGTCGCCGACGGACCCGTTGGTTCATCGGCCCGTCAGGCGCTTCCGAGCCGGACCTCATTTCGGATCTTTCTCGAAGCCGCGGTTGGCGATCAGATCGTCAAGACGTGCTGGGTCATAGTCGTTCTCTAACCGGTCGGCCACTTCGGCGGCGGTATCATCCAGATCGTTGGCCGCGGGGCCGTGCGCTTCACGTCGCCATGACTCGAGATAGGCGTCCGTACCGATGGCCTTGGCGCGCATTGCCGCCGCGTCGATGGCTTCTTGGAACCGGTTGGAGAGAATGCGTTTTGCCGAGCGCCGCCCGCGTTTGACGACGACTTGCGCCGGAATGTCGCGCCAATATAGTACGGTCACGTCAGACATGGACGGCCTCTCGCACTGCATGGTGTTGAATGAAAGTGGCCAACTCGCCGTAACCGGTTTGCAGCATGGTCAGCGGGAGCCCTAGTCTTGCGGCCGCCGCCTCGGCGTCCCGCTGCAACGCAGGATCCGAGGTTTGCGCCAGATACACCGTCCGGGTGTAATTGCCGAAATAGAGATCCCGCAGTTCCGGATGCCGATCGAGCCCTAAACCCTTGTAGACCATCGTGTCGAAATGCCGCGCAAGGAAATCGGTCAGATAGAACGTGCCCGGTTCCGCGTCGTGCAGGGCGTCGAAACGCTTGTGTCCGGCGAAGAAAGCATAGCAATGCGCCCCGTCCAGTCGTTCCACGCCATGTCGTTCAAGGACCCCGTCCAAGGCACCCCCGGTGCCGCAGTCACCGAAAGCAACCAAGACCTTCTGGTAGTGTGCATGCGCCGCGAGGATTTTCGCCTCGACGGCGGGGGCGATCTTCGCCGGCGTGTTGTGGTACTCCGCCGGGATGCAGGTGAAATCGACGTCCCCCAGATTGTTCATGGTGAGGATGTCGCGCACCTCACGTGCGAGAGCGCCGCAGGCAATGATCAGCAGCGGCCGGCGCATGCGGGTCGCCTCAGCCGACGGCCAACGCCGACCCTTGTCGACGGGACATCCAATCCTTGGCGGTCTCGACGGCAATGGCGGCATCGCGGCAATACGCATCGGCACCGATGCTGTCCGCAAAGGCTTCGTTGAGCGGCGCGCCGCCGACCAGTACGATGTAATCGCTGCGAATGCCGCGTTCCACCATGGTGTCGATGACGACCTTCATGTACGGCATGGTCGTGGTCAGCAGCGCCGACATGCCCAGGATGTCGGGCTGGTGTTCGTTCAGCGCTTCGAGGTAGGCATCGACGTCGATGTTGATTCCGATATCGACGACCTCGAACCCGGCGCCTTCCATCATCATGCTGACCAGGTTCTTGCCGATGTCGTGGATGTCGCCCTTGACGGTGCCGATCACCATCTTGCCCATCTTCGGTGCGCCGGTCTCCGCCAGCAGCGGGCGAAGGATTCCCATGCCGGATTTCATGGCGTTGGCGGACATCAACACCTCGGGCACGAACAGGATGCCGTCGCGGAAATCGATCCCGACGATCCGCATCCCTTCGACCAGAGCCTTGGTCAGAACGTCATAGGGCGCCCAACCCCGGTCGAGCAAAATCCGCGTGCCTTCGACGATTTCGTCACCCAGACCGTCGTAAAGGTCATCGTGCATCTGCGCGACGAGGTCGTCGTCATTCAATTCCGATAGAATAATGTCGTCATCCGCCTCGGCCATGGTCATCTCCCAGCGCATGAGTTGGGCCGTCGCGCGGCCATTATCCTCAATACGACCGGTTGGCGGCCCGCCGCTGTCATTTTTCGGACATCAATTAAGATCGTTGCGACATTTCTGCCGCCGTGATGCCGATAAATCGTTTGTTTTCAGACGTTAAGGTGTCGGTGAGATGTCTTTGATGCACTCGGCCAGGAACCGTTTCACGAAATGGTCGTCTTCACGCAGGAACTTGACCAGATCGTCCTTGTCTTGGGCGGCGAGTTGCCCGCCGAACTGCTCCATCCGCTCCGGCGTCAGGACACGGTAGGCCATGCTCCAATCCCCGAACGCCCGATCGTCGACCATGTCTTCGTACAACACATCGAACCTATCGTGCCGCGCGTCTTGTTTGATGTTCTCGACGAGTTGATCGATGGCGCTGAGGGGGCCTTCGAGCACCTGGATAAATGTGCCGTCACCGAACAGGAGCATGCCCGTGATGCCGTGTTCCGGATTATTGGTGCGCGCCGTCGACAGAATATCCTCCATGAAGGCTTCGTCGGCGGCTGCGGTCGCTTGAGAGGTATAAATAAGACGCTTCAATGTGACACCCGTTTTTGAAGCTTCGGCCGAATCTTCAAAAACTGAGTGTACGTATATTCTGCTAATCTTTCTAGCCCTGGAATGTTTTGCAGTGCGGCAAGGAACCGGAACGCCGGCAAGGCCCGCCAGATCGCAAAAAATGCGGCGGCACCGCTTTGCATTTGGCCCTGAGCATCCTTCACGTGCAGCCGTTGCGTCAGATCGCACCGCGTCGCGCCCAATGGCACATCACGTTCGGCCATGGTTTCAAGGTTGACCCACGCGACCCGCTCCGCACCCCGCCGTTTTCGATAAAAGGCGATCTCCCGCCGGCACAGCGGGCACGCGCCATCGAAGTAAACGGTGAGGGTCGGTGTTGGGGCGAGGGATGCCGGTTCGGCGGTGCTCACGCGCTCTGACGCGGCAGTTTCGCGGTGTAGACGCCGTTGATCCGCCACGTGCCTTTGCGGTCTCTCAGCATACGGTAAACCGCCATGATCATCACGCCGTCCGGACCTTCCAGCACCACGTGTTGAACGAACCGGTTCGACTCGACCCGTGCGAGGTGGCTGAACTCCACATAGCGCGGGCGGTAAACGGCTTGATAGCCTTGACGCACCATCGCGATGAAGTTCTCGGCATTGCCGAACATATGCTGGATCGCGGGCGATGCGTGGGCGAATGCGGCTTTCGCGTCGTCGCGTTGAAACGCATCAAGCTGGCTGTTGATGACGTCCTTGATTGCTTCCGCGGTGGCTGGGTCGACGTTCCTATCGTAGGCGCTGACCGGGGCCGACAATAACACCACCAGGCTGAAGGCCGCCAACGCGGCTTTGAGTGCACGCATGTCTTGTCTCCGTCCGTTCTTGCTTATGTTGGGATACGGACGGTTCTGGACAAGGGATCACTCGGGCGCGGGCAAACTCCCCTACGATTTCGGGCGCGCGTTCTCCGGATCGTAGAGCGGCTTGTAGCCAACCGCCGCGACTTCGACGGGGAAGGTTTGGTTGAAGTACTCGATCTCCAGTGCCCGGCCTTCCTCGCAGTACGCATGCGGCAGGTAGCCGAGCGCGATGTTCTTGCCGATGGACGGGCCATAGGCGATGGACGTCGTATACGACCGGCGGCCCAGGCTATCGATCAATACCTCTTTGGAGGCGGGATCGACGATTGGGCAGTTTCCGACGGGGTAGCGCGCGACACCGTCACTATCCACGTTATCGGTCATCACCAGGGTGCAAAGATAGGCCGGCTGCTGTGGTCGTTCGCGCTGTTCGATATAGGCAGCCTTGCCGTGAAAGTCGGCGGCTTTGACCTTGGGGCGGGCCAGGCCCGCCTCGACCAGGTTGTATTCCGTCAGTAGATCGGCGTTCTGCAGTCGCAGACTCTTCTCAAGTCGGCGCGTGTTTGCATACGTCTCGACGCCGACCGGCGTGATCCCGATCTCGAAGAACATGTCCCAGAGGGCGAGCCCGTGGCTGAGCGGGAAATGCAGTTCCCATCCCTGTTCGCCGACATAGCTGATCCGGAAGCCTTTGACCGGAATGCCCCGCAGCGTGAAATCGCGGCTGGCGGCGAACGGGAAGTTCTCCGGGTCGAGCCCGGCCGGATCGTCGGCCAACTGTTTAAGGTGCTCGCGGGCATTGGGACCCCATACCCCGATACATCCGAAGTGGTCGGTCCGGTCCTCGACGGATGCGGACCATTCCTTGTCTTGGATCATGCGCCGGAGGTACGTCATGTCCCGGTGCCCCGCGTCGGCACCGTCGATGACGCGGAAGCGGTCTTCGGCCAGGCGCAGGATGGTGAGGTCCGCTTGCACGCCGCCCGCGGCGTCCAGGTAGTTTGTGTAAACCCCTTTGCCGACCGGCGTGTCGCCGGCGACCTTGCTGGACGAGACGTATTCCATCAGCCCCGCCGCATCGCGGCCGCCCACATCGTACACCGCGAAATGCGACAGGTTGATCATGCCGACATTTTCGGAGAGCTCCAGGTGTTCCGCGTTGGAAACCCGCCAGAAGTGCCGGTTATCCCATTCGTTTTCCCGTACCGGCACCCGGTCGGCATGTTTTTCCAAGAGCGTCGCCTCGTTGGACGCATAACCATGTGCACGCTCCCATCCCGCGAGTTCCATGAAATACCCGCCGAGGTCCCTTTCGCGCAGATAGCAAGGGGCGGCGCGCAGGTTGCGGCCCTTGGTATACGGTTCGCGATTGTGAACCGGCGGATTGTAGATCTTGAATGCGGTTTCATAGCAGCGATCGTGGATAAAGGTCTCGGACTTCTGGATCGGGTAGTACCGGGCATAGTCGATGCCGTGATGGTCGAATTCGGTCCGCCCGTCGGTCATCCAGTCTGCGATCACCTTGCCGGTGCCGGGGCCGTCTTTGACCCATACCGAGACCCCGTACCACAGGCCACGTACGTCCGGCGATTCGCCAATCGACGGGCCGCCGTCGGCGGTGACTTGCAGCAGACCGTTGAACGACCACTTGTCCTTGTAGCCGAGCTCGCCCAAAACCGGCGTCAGTTCCATGGCGCGCTCCAAGGGCTCGATGATCTGCTCCATGTCCAGATCGCGTTGCGATGGCGACAAACGGGCCTGTTCCTTTTCCAACAGATCGCGCGGGTGCACCATCCGGGGCTCTTTTTCTTCGTAGTAGCCCCATTCGATTTGCCCGCCCTCCGACGTGGTCGGATCGCCGGTATCGCGGAGGTATGCCGAGTTCCCCTGATCGCGCAGCAGCGGATAGCCGATCTCCTTGCCCGTTCCTTCGAATTCATCGAACGGGCCGAAGAAGGTGAGGGGATGATCGACCGGCATGACGGGCAAGTCTTCGCCCGCCATCTCGGCGATCAAACGGCCCCAAAGGCCTGCGCAAACGACGACGTACGGGGTTTCGATATAGCCTTTCTCGGTCTCGACACCTTGAATACGCCCATTTGCGATATCGAGGCCGATGCACGGGTTGTTGGCCATGGTTTCCAATTTTCCGGCGTCTTCTGCCTCGCGGATCATTTCGCCGGCGACGACTTGCGAGCGGGGGATGACCAGTCCCGCGTCCGGGTCCCAAAGCGCGCCCTGAATGACGTCTTCCTCGATCAGCGGCATCCGTTTCTTGGCTTCGGCTGGGGTAATCAGTTCGACCCGACTGCCGAAGGCGCGGCCGGAACTGACCCGGCGTTCCAATTCGCGCATGCGCTCGTCGTCGCCCTTCCGCGCCACTTCTAGTCCGCCGATGCGGTCATACCGGCCCCGATGCTCGAAGAAGTCGATGCTGTAACGGGTCGTGAAGATGGTCATTTGGTCGTGCATGGTATTGAAGCAGAAGTCCGACGCATGACCGGTCGAGCCGATGTCGGTCGGAATGCCCGACTTGTCGATCCCGATGATGTTTTCCCACCCGCGCTCGATCAGATGATGGGCGACCGAGGCGCCGACGATGCCGCCCTGGCCGATGATCACCACGTTCGCCTGCTTTCGAAATCCCGCCATATGCTCTGCTCTCCGTCATCCCCAGGTCGCAACGGCCTGGTGCCCTCACATTATGCCATTCGGTAGGGGCTCGGGCGATGCCTCGCTTGGCGTTACGCGACCGTCCGTGTCTTGAACCCGCCAAACCGAATTTGCCGTCGGCGACGACGCGGCATATTCTGATTTGAACGTGGAAAACCGCGGATCGATGGGAGGAACGACATCGTGCTCGACACCTGGGCGCCGCCGCAGACGTTTGCGGCATATAATCACATCACGGTGACACGGGTCGCCGGGGGCATCGGCGGCGAGATCAGCGGTGTGGATCTGTCGGGCGATTTGTCCGACGACGTGATCGCCGAAATTACCAACGCCCTCGATGCGCATCACGTCGTTTTCTTTCGCGACCAATCGTTGAGCCCTGTGCAGCAGGCGGCATTTGCAGCGCGGTTTGGACCTTTGATCCCTTATCCAATGGTCAAAGGGTTGGACGGCACGGACGAGGTCGTCCCGGTCATCAAGCGTAAGGACGAGCGCGTCAATTTCGGCGGCATCTGGCACGCCGACACCACGTACCTGGAAGAACCGCCCATGGGGGCGATGTTGTACGCCGTCGACCTGCCACCGTTTGGGGGCGACACTCTGTTTGCGAATATGCATCTTGCCTATGAGACCTTGTCGCCGGCGTTGCGCGCGTTCTTGGAGGGGCTCACCGTTATCCAGAACTCGGCGAAGGCCGAGGTCACGCGCACGCGGGAAGACCGGATTAACGAGAGCGGCGACAAGCGGAAAGCCATGATCGCCGAGCACCCTGCGGTGATTGTTCATCCGCGTACCGGGCGGAAGGCGCTATTTGTGAACTCGGGCCATACCGAGCGCTTCAAGGAATTGACGCTGGAAGAAAGTGCGCCGCTATTGGAGTTCCTGTTCCGTCATCAGACGCGCCCGGAGTTCACCTGCCGGTTTCATTGGACCCCGGGAGCGTTGGCGTTTTGGGATAATTATGCGTCACAGCACAATCCGGTGAACGATTATCATGGGTTCGAGCGTGTCATGCACCGCGTCACCATCGGCGGCGGGCGGCCGGAAGGCGTTTGATCGCCGGGTCGGGAATCAAAAAAACGCACTTTTTGCGCATTGAAATATTCTTTCGCGCTGCAACCCGTTGAAATAAAGAAGAAAATTGGCCTCTCTTTGCAGACTGTCATGAGTCTGCAATACTTTGGCCATGAAACTGAAATATGCACTTATTGCGGTTTTTGCTGGGTTTTCAATGTCCGCAGAGGCAGCCGTCGACCCACAGTATACACGCCAGGCCGTGGTCGAACCGTGTGAACTGACCGATTATCAAAGCGCTGTGCTCGATCTGAAATGGAACGAGCTTGCGACAAAGCACTTCATGGTTTCGCTCGAGAGCCGCGATCCCGCGGTGATTGCGCGCGTTCAGGCCGAAGTGACAGAGGGGCTTGCTGCACTGCGCCGCGAATACGGCATCGACTGTGTCTTGGATATTCTCTAGTCGGCTTTGGTCTGCAGCACGGTGACGGCGTGGTGCGCAAAGGGATGCGCGCCGGACCGCATCTGGGCGCGGCGGCGATGACGGCGATCTTCATCCTGCACCGAAGATAGAACGAACTGCTCGAACGGCAGGTGCTGGTCGGTCATCCGGTGCACCACCGTTTGAATTTCGTTTTGCGTTCGGGCGGGCCAGCGGCGTCGACTGGCCGTGACCTCGGCCAATGGCACCGGCGCACCGTTGGGTGCGAAGGCGCCCAGGTTGCCGCGGTAGAAGTAAATGCTGTCCAGGACTTCGCCGTGCTCGGTGTCGACGTGAACCTGGTCCAGCCGGGCGAAGACGTAATTCTCGTGCCCCATTTCCGTGGCGTGCATGCGGTGCAGCTGCGCCTCGGTCAGCCAGTTCACGAACAGCGAGACAGCGGTGCCCGGCGATGTGTGCAAGGTTGCGGCCACCGAGCCGTAGGCCGTTATGTGCGCCGAGTAGACTGTATCGAAATCGCGCACGGTGCATTTCTCGCACGGGATCGGTCCCCAATCGTCCCCTTGGTATTTACGCATGATTTGGGCCGGGGATTGATTGGAACCGACGGCAAGGACAGGGGTGCGCCCTTCGCGATGGCCCTCGGCGTGCTCGCCAAGCAGGGGGGCTGCGGTCCCGTTCTCCACCACATAGGAGCTTTCCGGGATGGGGTAGGGATAGCCGAGTGCGCGCTCTAGTGTCTCTGTGGTCATGCGGAAGCGGCCCGCTTTGCCCGTTGGACCGCGACCTCCAATGCATTCATGAAGGCGGATCGATCGGCTTTGCTGAAAGGTTTCGGTCCGCCGGTAACCTCACCTGTCTCGCGCAGGGTTTGCATCAGCGACCGGTTGGCCAGCGCCATGCCGATCATGTCTTCCGTGAAGGCATTGCCGTTCGGTTTCAGCGCTTGCGCGCCACGTTCCAAACACCGGGCGGCAAGTGGGATGTCGTTTGTGATGCAGAGATCACCGGCCTCGATGGCCTCTGCGATCCAATCGTCTGCGGCGTCCGCGCCCGGCTCGACGAAAACGCTGCGGACGAACGGCTCCGGGCGGGGGCGTACGCCGCCGTCGCTGACGAACACCACGTCCAGCCCATGGCGTCCCGCGACGCGCACCACCTCCTCCTTGACCGGGCAGGCGTCGGCATCGACGTAAATGTTCGGCATGGGTCAGTCGTCGCCGGCTTCCGCCTGCGGCATGTACTGGCTGATATCGACGTCGTCCAACTGCTCGGGCAGCAGAAACCGCTCGGCGTAATCCTTGTAGACGCCGGAGGTCAGGAACAACTGGAACAGTTCGTCGTCGATGTGTGCGTCCTTTTTCATGAACGACATGATCTTGACGCTGTCGGACAGTTTCTTCGGCGCTTTGTACGGCCGGTCGGCTGCGGTCAAGGCCTCGAAGATGTCGGCGATCGCCATGATGCGCGCCGGGACCGACATGTCGTCGCGGTTCAGTTTTTTCGGATACCCCGTGCCGTCCATCTTTTCGTGGTGGCCACCGGCCATTTCCGGCACGCGCGCCAGGTGTTTCGGGAACGGCAGGGCTTCGAGCATGATGATCGTCTGCACGATGTGGTCATTGATCTTGAAGCGTTCTTCGTCTGTCAACGTGCCCCGGGCGATGCAAAGGTTATAGACCTCGCCCAAATTGTATTGATGCTCCGGCACATCGAGCTTGAAGCCCCACGGGTTCTCGTCCTCGGCGGTCGCTTCGACGCGGTCGCGGTAAATTACGTGATCGTAGCGGTCGGCGAGCAGGTTTTCCTCCACTGGAAGTTCCGGCTCCGGTTCACGCTCGACCCGTTTGATCTCCTCGTAGGAGAGGCCGAGACGGTCCGACAACGTCCGGGTCCATTTGATCTCGGCGATTTCCTTGACCCGTTCGATCCGCTCGGGCGCCATGAACTCGCCGCCGACGTTGCTCTCGGCGATAAACGCGAAATCGTCGTCGAGTTTGGCGATTTCTTCCTCTAGTTCCGCTTTGAGGGCCGTCTCGTCGCCGCCGGCCATCACCGCCTTCAGGTATTCGATCACCCGGTCGCGCTTGACGATCTCGAAGCGGTTGCGGATCTCGTGGATGCGGTTGTAGATGGTCTCCAGCTTGGTGGCCTTGTCGACCACATACTCTGGCGTCGTCACCTTGCCGCAGTCGTGCAACCACGCTGCGATGTGCAACTCGTACCATTCCTCTTCAGTCAGATCGAAGTTGGCGAACGGGCCGTCGGTTTCGTCGCAGGCCGCCTTGGCCAGCATCTTGGTCAGTTCCGGCACCCGCTGACAGTGGCCGCCGGTGTAGGGCGACTTGGCGTCAATCGCCGATGCGATCAACTCGATGAAGCTGTCGAGCAGTTTCTTTTGCGCTTCCAGCAGCTGCTGGTTGTCGAGCGCCACCGCCGCTTGGCTCGCCAGGGCCTCGATCAACGGTTGGATGTCGCTGCCGAACTCGCCGACTGCGCCGGTCTCCGCGTCCACGGCATTCAAGAGTTGCAGAACACCGATGACCTCTCCTTGGCTGTTCTTTAGCGGCACGCACAGGAACGACTTGGACCGATACCCGGTGCCTTCGTCGAATTTCTTGGTGCCGGAGAAATCGAACTTCTGATCCTCGTAGGCGTCGTCGATGTTGATCGACATGCTGGTCAGCGCGGCACAGGTTGCCACGTTCTTGTGGTTCTCCTCGCCGGTTTTCGGATCGAACAGATACAGCGGCGGGAAATTGATGTCCTTGCCGGTGGTGCCGCCCATGGCGATGTTGAGGCTGTCGGTCCGCATGATCTCGAAACGGAGGCGGTTGTCCTCGGTCCGGATATACAGGGTGCCGCCGTCTGCATTGGCCAGGCTCTTGGCCTCCAACAGAATGTTCTCCATCAGCACATTCGTGTCGCGCTCCGCCGAGAGCGCAATGCCGATGTCGATCAGCCGCTGAAAGCTCGATGCGCTGATCATGTCTTCGTTCGTGGCCGTTCCGTCCGCCATAGTCTCCCCACGTGAAGTGGTCGCGCCACCGAAGGGACGCGATTGCCGCCTGTTGCGAGGACTCTAGACGGTGTTCGCCCCGATTGACAATGGCCCGATGAATATTGGGAAGTGTTTGAATTTCCAGGACATGTGCGCCGCGTCGGCGCGGCCTTGACCGAGCACCGCCCGCCGGGCCAAGGTGCCGCGAAATCGACGGAAAAAGATGGGACGCCAATGCCTTACGCATCGCTCAGGGAATTCATCGATCTGCTGGAACAGAAAGGCCGTTTGGTCCGGGTCGCGGCACCTGTGTCCTCGGTCTTGGAGATGACGGAAATCCAGACCCGGGTGATCGCCGAGGGCGGGCCCGCGATCCTGTTCGAAAACGTTACCCGCGCCGATGGCGAGCCGTCCGGGATGCCGGTGTTGGTGAACCTGTTCGGTACGGTGGAGCGCGTCGCTTGGGGCATGGACCGGGAGCCGGCGCAACTTCGCGAGGTGGGTGAAACCCTGGCGTTCCTGCGTCAGCCGGAACCGCCCGGCGGTTGGCGCGAAGCGGTCGAGATGCTGCCGCTGTTGAAAACCGTGATGGCGATGAAACCGAAAAAGGTCGGCAGTGCACCGTGCCAGGAGGTGGTGCTCAAGGGGGACGACATCGACCTTGCGCAATTGCCGGTGCAGACCTGCTGGCCGGGGGAGCCGGCGCCGCTGATCACCTGGCCGCTGGTCGTCACCAAGGGGCCCGGGTCGGACAAGCGCGACGGCTTTAACCTGGGCATTTATCGGATGCAGGTGACCGGCAAGAACACGACTCTGATGCGCTGGCTGAAACATCGGGGCGGGGCGCAGCATTACCAACGCTGGAAGGGCGAAAAGCCGGCCCCGCTGCCCGCCGCCGCCGTGCTGGGCGCGGACCCGGGCACCATTCTGGCCGCCGTGACGCCGGTGCCGGATACGTTGTCCGAATACCAGTTCGCGGGACTGTTGCGCGGCAAGAAGGTCGAACTGGTCGATTGCGTCAGCCAGCCGATCCAGGTCCCGGCGACGGCGGAAATCGTCATCGAGGGCGAGGTGTCGCTGTCGGAATACGGCGACGAGGGGCCCTACGGCGATCACACCGGGTACTACAACGCCGTCGAGCCGTTCCCGGTGTTCAACGTCACCGCCGTCACCATGCGGAAAAAGCCCATTTATCTCTCGACCTATACCGGGCGGCCGCCGGACGAGCCGTCGGTCCTGGGCGAGGCGCTGAACGACGTGTTCGTACCCCTGTTGCAGCAACAGTTCCCGGAAATCGTCGATTTCTGGTTGCCGCCGGAGGGGTGCTCCTATCGGGTCGCCGTGGTGTCGATGAAAAAGGCGTATCCCGGCCACGCCAAGCGGGTGATGATGGCGGTGTGGTCGTACCTGCGCCAGTTCATGTACACCAAGTTCGTGATCGTGGTGGACGACGACATCGACGCGCGCGATTGGAACGACGTGATCTGGGCGCTCAGCACCAACGTCGATCCGGGCCGCGACCTGACGGTGATCGAAGGGACGCCAATCGATTATCTCGACTTCGCGTCACCCGAAAGCGGCCTCGGCGGCAAGCTCGGCATCGATGCGACGACCAAAATGCCGCCGGAAACCCACCGCGACTGGGGCCAGAAAATCCGCATGACCGACGAGGTCATCGAAAAGGTCGACGCGATGTGGGAGAGCTTGGGTATCCCCGGCAGCGGGAAGGGGATTTGGAAGTAACGTCCCCCACCGTCATTCCCGCGCAGGCGGGAATCCAAGCGGCTCGAATGTGAACTTGGGCCCGCGCCTTCGCGGGGATGACGCCTTGCAAGACGCCTCCAGACCAGAAAAAGCCGTTAACGGATCAGTCGTTCTAAGCCCCTCCCGGTAAACAGAATTATCGGTTCTGTGACGGGAGGGTTGGTATGTCGGAACGAGGTGGAAGACGCGGCCGCAGTGCGCGGCGCGCGGCGCGCGAACAATCGGTCAGCGCGGCACCCTCGGCGCCCTATATCGTCCGCAACATCCCACTGGTGGAACTCGCATCAACCGAAGCACTCGAGATCATCGAGGCCAACGCCGATAACATCTTGGAAGAAATCGGGATCGAGTTCCGCGACGATGACGAGGCAATTGCCCTGTTAAAGGACGCCGGCGCGGACGTGCAGGACACCCGTGTCCGGTTCCCCAAGGGCTTGTGCCGTACGTTGCTGGCCACGGCGCCCGCGCAATTCACCCAGCACGCCCGCAACCCGTCCCGCAGCGTCGAGATCGGCGGCAACAACACCGTGTTCGCCCCAGTGTACGGCCCGCCGTTCGTGCGCGACCTGGACCAGGGCCGTCGTTACGGCACCATCGAGGATTTCCGGAACTTCGTGAAACTCGCGTATCTGGCCCCCGCCATGCACCACTCCGGCGGCACCGTGTGCGAACCGGTCGACTTGCCCGTCAACAAGCGGCACTTCGACATGGTCTACGCGCACATGAAGTATTCCGACAAACCCTTCATGGGGTCGGTCACGCACCCGGAGCGCGCCGCCGACAGCGTCGCCATGTGCGAGATTTTGTTCGGCAAGGACTTCGTCGACCAGAACACGGTGATGACCAGCTTGATCAACGCCAACTCGCCGATGGTGTTCGACGGCACCATGCTGGGCGCGCTCAAGGTCTATGCCCGCGCCAATCAGGCGTGCATCGTCTCGCCGTTTATTCTGGCCGGCGCCATGAGCCCGGTGACCGCGCTGGGGACGCTCGCGCAGGTCCTCGCCGAGGTGCTGGCGGGCGGCGCGCTGACCCAGTTGCTGCGCCCCGGCGCGCCGCTGATTTTCGGCACGTTCGTCAGCGCGATTTCCATGCAGTCGGGGGCGCCGACTTTCGGAACGCCGGAGCCGACGCTGATGATTTCGGCGGCGGCCAGCTTGGCGCGGCGCTTGAACCTGCCGTTCCGGTCGGGTGGATCGCTCTGCAGTTCAAAGGTTGCCGATGCGCAAGCGGCCTATGAAAGCGCCAATACATTGAACGCCACCGTAAACTCCGGCGTGAATTTCTCGCTCCATGCGGCGGGGTGGCTCGAAGGCGGGTTGTCGTCGGGCTACGAAAAGTTCGTCATGGACTGCGATCAGCTGGCGATGATGGCGCGTCTCGCCGAGGGCTACGATCTGTCGGACAACGGCCAGGCGCTGGATGCGCTCCGCGAAGTCGGACCGGGCGGCCATTTCCTTGGCTGCGCGCACACCCAGGCCAATTTCGAAACCGCGTTTATCCGTTCGTCGCTGGCCGACAACAACAGTTTCGAGCAGTGGGAAGCGGACGGCGCGCAGGACATGATCCAACGGGCGAATACCCAATGGAAAGAATGGCTGGCGGCCTACGAGGCGCCGCCGATCGATCCCGGCGTCGACGAGGCGTTACAGGCATATATATCGGAACGAAAGAGCTCTTTCCCCGATTCAAATGTGTGAAATAAAATATTTTCTTATAAAAAAATGTAGAAAATAATGCGCAGCCCCCTTGATCTTGCGCTGCACAATCGTTAAGTCGCCAGTATCCAATTGATTTCGAGCGGCCCACGGGGCTTGGAGACGGCGCATGCGCGACTATCTGCATATCGACTTGGCGACCCAGGCGGTCACCCGCGAAACCTGGGCAGGGGAACAACTGGCCCGGGCCGGGCGCTACTATATCGCGAAAACGCTCTATGAACGGGGCCTCGCCACCATCGACCCGATGTCGCCTGAAAATCCGCTGATCTTTTCAACCGGTCCGTTCGCCGGGTCCAACATGTCGAACGCCAACCGCATCAGCGTCGGCTGCAAAAGCCCGCTGACGGGCGGCATCAAGGAAGCCAACGCCGGCGGTACCTTCGGTTTTGCCCTCGGCCAAAGCGAGCTTTGCGGCCTCACGTTGGAGAACGCCTCCGACGAGTGGGTCGTCATCTACATCACCAAAGAGGGCGAGGTCAGCTTCCATGATGCCGCGCCGTATATGGGCTTTGGCGTGATCGAAACCGCGGCCCTGCTGCACGATACATTCGGCGAGAAAGTCAGCCTCGCGATCTGCGGGCCAGTCGGTGAATACGGCGGCCTGATGGCCGGCGTGTCGTTCTCCGATCCCGAGGGACGGCCGGTGCGGATCGCCGCGCGCGGCGGCGTCGGGGCCGTCATGGGATCCAAAAAGGTCAAGGCGATGGTCTGCGACAAGCACAAGATGCCGACCTTCCACGACCGCCGCGGCGTGATGCAAGGCGTCAAAAACTACGGTGCCAAGCTGAAGGAAGACGTTGCGGTGCAGAACCTGGGCGCCAAGGGCACGGCGCTCGTGGCCGACGTGATGAACGGGATGGGCGGCTTGCCGGTCAAGAACTTCTCGGGCGGACAGCTGGTCGACACCAAGAAGGAACGCCTACGCATGGGCGGCGATTTCATCCGCGAACAGAACATGGAACGCGGCGGCATCCCAACCCACGCCTGCATGCCCGGTTGCATGATCAAATGCTCCAACATCTATGCCGACAAGGACGGCAACGAAATGGTCTCGCCGCTGGAATACGAGACCATCGGTTTGCTCGGGACCAACTGCGGCCTGACCGATCCGGACGACGTCGCGAAGTTGAACATGGTCGCCAATGACCTTGGGATCGACACGATCGAGTTGGGCGCGACGTTGGCCATCCTGATGGAAAACGGCGAAGCCGAATTCGGCGACGTACCGTTCATGGAAGCCGCCCTTCAGGACATTCGCACCGGCACCGAGCGTGGCAAACTGCTGGCCGGCGGTGCCGCACGGGTCGGTAAGCATTTTGGCATCAAGCGGGTGCCGGTCATCAAACAACAAGCGATCAGCGCCTACGACCCGCGGGTGATTGAGGTCACCGGTATTTCCATGATGTCCACGGCGCAGGGCGCGGATCACACCACCGGCAACCTGCCGACCCACGATTGCGACGGCAAATCGACCGAAGAACTGGTCGGCGAAAGCCTGACCGTGCAGATGCTGTGCGCCGCGGCCGACAGCGTCGGGCTGTGTTTGTTCGGCCGCTCGGTCACCAACATCAACCACGATCTGGTGGTCGGCGCGATCAACGACGCCATCGGCACGGAGTTGCCGAACACATTCCTCAAACGCATCGGCGTCGAAACCCTGGCGTACGAGGATGCGTTCAACCGTGACGCTGGGTTCGAGGTGGCCGACGACAAGCTGCCCGATTTCTTCTACGAAGAAAGCCTCGCGCCGACCGATAAGAAAGCGCGCCACGCGGCGGACGAGGTGCGAAAGCACCGGGATGCCTGGATGGAAACCCAGTCAAAAGACCTCTCGGCGGGTGGTCCGGGAGCCGACGCGCTCTACTAAAGCATTGAATTTTATGTAAAAATAGGTTCATCGCCCGACCCAATAGTCGCGCGTCGGGTGATGCACGTCACACGGTCCGCCCTCATATCCCCATAAATATCTGTCATGGTTCGGTAACGGGCTGAACCGAGGCCCGAGGACTGGGGATGGGCGGCGTAAGTCGATACGTAATTCTGTTGTGCATCTTGTCGGCCGTGATGGCGGCGACGGCGGGCCTGTCGCGCGTGTCTGCCGCGGAGTCGCCGTTTGCCGTCCAATTGCGCACCATGGGTCTGCAAGCCGTGAGCGAAGCCGGTCACCGCGGCCGGACAGTCGCGACAGTGTACATCGAGGTCCCAGATCAACGCGGTTTCGTCCTCTTGTGTCGGAACCTGCCGCGTGTGCTTGACGCCATCCTGTTGAATTTCGAGCAGGCCCCGATGTTCGTGAGCCAGCGCGCCGCCGTTCTGACCGACCGGCAGTTGGAACTGGGGGCGTTGATCGAACGGTCGGCGGGCGAGGGCACCTTCCGGCGCATGCACATCGTCACCGGATCGCGGCAACGGGGCGAAGGCACGACGGTCTTGGCGATCGACGGAGGTAGCCGCGATTGCCAACCGATACGGAACATTCCCTGGCAGAACGAAACCCCGCCGGATGCGGCACAAGTGATCAACGCCTTCGAGGGCGAGCGCGCGGCGCTTCGTGCTGCGGCGTTGGCCGAGCAGTCGGACACCGAGGCGGCAGACGACGGGGGTTTCCAGATTTCCGTCGCGTGGATTTGGATTATCGCGCTGATGGCCATTGGTGGTTTCGCGATGATCGGTATCGCGGTGTTCTTGAAGAAAAGCGGCAAACGCCGCAAGGACCGGCGAGCCAAGGAGCGAAGAGCGCGCGAACGCCGGGCACAAGATGACCGCCGGGCCGGTGGGACCAAACCGAGCGGCAGTTCGGAACGGCGCGCCGGCGGCGAACGCCGCAAGGGGGCATCGCGCCGCTCGGGACGTCGGCGCTTGCGCGATCGGCTGGCCCCGTCGACCGTCTGACGATCCGCGTCACCTATTGCGGGCCGTGACCATCACGGTATGCTGCGCGAAACGTCGGTTCCGCAGGTATAGGCAGCACACACATGGCCGAGACAACGTCCACCCGCCGGACAACTTCCGATAACAGTTGGACCATCACCGGTGCCTCGCCGGCAACGCGCGAGAAGGTTCGCGCCGCCGCCGACGCGGCGGGTATGACGATCCGGGCCTGGGTCGATCAGACATTGAGTGCCGCCGCCGACGGCGAACTGGTGCCGCGTAAGGGGCCCGCGCCGGTGGCGGTGGATCCAAAAACGCTGGCAGATATCGTTGCACGCTTGGAAGATTTGCAAAAACGGGTGCCTGACGACCCGGCATCGGCGGAGAGGCATGCCGCCCAGGCAACGAGTGCGGCGATGCTCAAAGTTATCGCGTCGGGCATGCAGGAAATGCAGCGTGCCGCCAAAGAGCAGGCCCGCATCGCCGAAGGCAAAGCGCCCAAGAAAAAACGCAAGAAACTCGTCGCACGAAAGCCGGCTGCCAAGAAACCCGCCGCGGCAACGCCGGCGGCTAATCCTTGATGTCGTACTCCGCCATGGCATCTTGCAGCCACGCCCAGAGATACGCGGCGAAGCTCCGAAGCACATAAATCTCGAACGCCGTCGCGCTGGTCGGGGCGATCAGGACGCCGACACGGGCCAGCGTCGTCTGTGCGCATTGGCCGACACCAAAGACGGCCGGATGCACATCGAGGCTGCAACCCTTCGATAGGACGTCTCGGGCTTGCGGACCGCTCAGCTTCAAACAGGTGCGGCTGTCGCTGACATCGGTCACCGACGTATGCAGTGCGCCCGTCTTGAGGTTCTTATTGAGCGCGCCAAGCAAACGCGCGCCGCCGCCCGTCCGGGTCACGGCCCACCATTCGTCCGGGCCCAGCCACATCAGCCGCGTCGTTGACGGTTTGCCGGTCACCGTGTTCGGTGCCGTCGGAAGGTCCAGACGGCTGGCCTTTTTGACCGCGTCGACAAATCCGTTGTCGGTGGCGTCACCGCGAATATTGATGAGGCCGCGGAACGCAATCTCTTCCAGCGCGACGGGCGCCTTGCTTTCGGCGTCCTCGGCGGCGACCCCCAAATGGTCGAGCGGGCCGCGCAGGCGATAAGGATCAACCATCGAGCCGCGCTCCTTCCGGGTCATAGAACACGGGGTCGACGATCTCGCACGCCATGGTCTGATCTTCGAGCGGCACGTAGACCGTCTCGCCCATCCGTTGCCGCCCACCTTTGACGAGGGCCAAGGCGATCGAATGACCGAGGGCTGCGGAATAGTAGCTCGACGTCACGTGTCCGATCATGTCCATCGGCGGCTTCGGTTTGGTCTCGGCGACGATCTGGCCTCCCTCGGGCAGCACGTCTTCCGGTATGTGCGTTCGCAGACCCACAAGCTGCTTGCGGTCGTCGCGTTGCATGTCGCTGCGCGCCAGCGACCGCTTGCCGATGAAATCCGGCTTCTTCTTGGACACGATCCAATCCATGCCAAGATCCTGGGGCGTCACCGTGCCGTCGGTTTCCTGGCCGACGATGATGAACCCTTTTTCCGCGCGCAGCACGTGCATGGTTTCGGTGCCGAAGGGTGTGATGCCGTATTTCTCGCCGGCCATCATCAGGTCGGTCCAAAGCGCCAGGCCCATGGCGGACGGGACGTTGATCTCGTACGAAAGCTCGCCGGTGAAGCTGATGCGGTAGACCCGTGCCGGCAGGCCCGCGACCTTGCCGTCACGCCAACTCATAAACGGAAAGGCATCGGTGTCGAGATCGATACCCGTGCTCAGCTCAGCCATCAAATCCCGCGCATATGGGCCCGCGACTTGCGCGGTCGCCCATTGCTCGGTGACGGACGTGAGGTACACCTTCAGCTCCGGCCACTCGGTCTGCAGCCATTCCTCCAGCCACGCCATGACCCTGGGCGCGCCGCCGGTGGTGGTGGTCATCAGATAATGGTTTTCGCCAAGACACGACGTCACGCCGTCGTCCATCACCATGCCGTCCTCGCCCAGCATCAAGCCGTAGCGGCAGCGACCCGGCGCAAGTTTGAGCCAAGCGTTGGTGTAGACGCGATTGAGGAATTCGGCGGCGTCGGGGCCCTGAATATCGATCTTGCCCAGCGTGCTGGCGTCCAAGACGCCGACATGGTTGCGCACCGCCAAGCACTCGCGATTGACGGCATCGAGCATGCTTTCGCCGTCTTTTGGGTAGTACCAAGGCCGGCGCCATTGGCCGACATCTTCAAAGGTGCAGCCCGACTGGTCGTGCCAGTCGTGCATCGGTGTCCGGCGCACGGGATCGAAAAAGTCACCGACGTAGCGCCCGGCCAACGCCCCCATGGTCACCGGTGTATAGGGCGGACGAAAAGTCGTTGTACCGGTCTCGGGGATACTCTGGCCCAGCGCCGCAGCCAATGCCGCGTGCCCGGGGATGTTGCCCGTCCGGCCCTGGTCCGTTGCCATGCCCAACGTGGTGTAGCGTTTCGCGTGCTCGACCGAACGGTATCCTTCGCGCGCCGCCAACTGCACGTCGGCAACGGTGACGTCGTTCTGCTGATCCAAGAAATGCTTGCCGCGCTCGCCGACCGGTTTGGTGGTCGGGATGGTCCAGACGTTACGCCATGGTTCTTCGGCGACGTCGGAGGTCGCGGTCGGCACCTTGGTGCGTTTTTTGGCCGTCATGCCCAGCAACGAGGCCGCCTCTGTACCGGCAAATTCGCCTTCGTTGAGTGCGCCCTGGGTCGAGAACGTGCCGACGGCGCCGCCACAGGTATGCTCGTTCTGGATCGTCTCTCCCGGTACGAAGACCCCGTCCGCGTCGCGCCAGACGTTCTTGCCGCCGGAATGGCTGTGCAGGTGCACGACCGGATTCCAACCGCCGCTGGACCCGACCACGTCGCAGGCGATGGTCCGCGCGCTGCCTGTGACGCCGGTGCCGTCGCCGTTCAGCGCCATGACTTCGATCCCGCGCACCCGGTTGCGGCCGAGAACGCCGGTAATGG
The DNA here is from genome assembly GCA_965601835.1 of Rhodospirillales bacterium. GTDB lineage: Bacteria > Pseudomonadota > Alphaproteobacteria > Rhodospirillales > Casp-alpha2 > UBA4479. The sequence goes on along the minus strand of OZ271842.1, from coordinate 974,385 downwards.
CCGCGCCCTCGATCACCTCGATCCCGGCTTCGATGGCGCGGGTGACCAACTCGCCCTTCGGCTCCGTACGGACGTCGACGACACAGGCGACGTCCGCGCCCGCGGCCTTGAGGTCGAGCGCGGAGCGGTAGGCGTCGTCGTTATTGGTGAAGATCGCGTGGCGCGTACCGGGCGCGACGCCGAAGCGGTTGGCATAGGCCCGAAGCGCGCCCGCCGTCATGGAACCGGGCCGGTCGTTGTCGGCAAAAATCAGCGGCCGTTCGATGGCGCCGGTGGCGAGCACGATACGCTTCGCCCGCACCCGCCAGACCCTTTGCCGGGTCCTGCCGTCCTCGTCCGTGCTCATCTGCCGAGAGCGCGTTTCGATCAGGCCAACGAACCCTTGGTCATACAGGCCGAATGCCGTGGTGTGTTTGAGAACCGTCACATCAGCCGCGGCGGCGAGTTTCGTCTCGGCAGCGTCGACCCACGCCATGGCGGGTTGGTTGTCGATCTCGAACCGCTCGTTCAACAACTGCCCGCCAAGGGCCGGCTGCTCATCGCAGAGGATAACCCGCGCCCCCGCATTCGCGGCGGCCAAGGCTGCGCTGAGGCCTGCGGGCCCGCCGCCCACCACCAACACATCAGCGTGCGCGTTCATGGTGTCGTAGGTGTCGGGGTCCGGCTCTTCCGGCGATTTGCCGAGACCTGCGGCCTTGCGGATGAAATGTTCATAAAACGGCCAAGCGTTGGCGGGCCACATGAAGGTCTTGTAGTAAAAACCGGCCGGCAGCAAGCGGTGGAACAGACCCTTGACCGCCATCAGGTCAAATCCCGGCGATGGCCAGCAATTCACACTGGTCGCGTCCAGGCCTTCGTAAAGCGGGATGCGTGTCGCCGGCAGGTTTGCAATGGTGCGGTCGCCGCGCTCCAGTTGCACCAGCGCGTTTGGTTCCTCGATCCCGGCGGTCATGATGCCGCGCGGCCGATGGTATTTGAAGCTCCGCCCGACCAGCATGACGCCGTTGGCAAGCAGGGCCGACGCCAGCGTATCGCCCTCGTACCCCTCGTAACGGCGGCCATTAAATGTAAACGCCAGCGGTGCGTCGCGGTCGATGCGGCCGCCGTCGGACAGACGATGGGATTGGGTCATTCGACCAACCCCTTCGGCGGTTTCTCGCCCATCTTGTAGACAGCCAGTATTTCGTTGGTGTGGGTGTTGCGCACGACGTTGAACCAACGTCGGCAACCTGCCGTGTGCACCCACCGTTCCAAGTGGGGGCCTTTCGGGTTCTTGCGCATGAACAAGTAATCGGCCCACGCCTCATCGCTGAGCGCGTCCGGATTTTCCGGCCGCGCGATATGCGCTTCGTGGCCGTACGAGAATTCGCTCTCTTCGCGTTCGCCGCACCAAGGGCAGGGGATCAGAAACATGCGATACCTCCCTAGTGCGCCACAGCGGCGGCGCCGTGCTCGTCGATCAGGTGACCGGTGACGAAGCGCTCCAATGAGAACGGCGCGTTGAGTTCGTGCGGCTCGTCACGGGCGATGGTGTGCGCGAACACCCAGCCGGATCCCGGCGTCGCTTTGAAACCGCCGGTGCCCCAGCCGCAGTTGAAGTAAAGTCCGTCGATCGGCGTTTTGGAGATGATCGGGCTGGCGTCCGGGCAGGTATCGACGATGCCACCCCATTGGCGCATCACCCGCATACGGCTGAACAGGGGGAACAACTCGCAGACGGCGGCGATCTGCTCTTCGATGATGTGCAGGCTGCCGCGCTGCGAGTACCCGGTGTGATGATCGATCCCGGCACCCAGCACCAGCTCGCCCTTATCCGATTGCGAGATATAACAGTGCACAGCCCCCGACATCACAACGACGTCGATGATCGGCTTGATCGGGTCTGTGACCATCGCCTGCAGCGGGTGGCTTTCGATCGGCAGGCGGATGCCGGCCATGTCGGCCAGCACCGTGCAGTGTCCGGCAACGACGACGCCGACTTTCTTGGCGCGGATCGTGCCGCGGGTCGTCTGTACCCCCGTGACCTTGCCGCCATCGGTGTCGATGCCGGTCACCTCGCAATTCTGGATGATGTCGACGCCGCGATCGTCCGCGGCCCGCGCCAACCCCCAAGCGACGGCGTCATGCCGCGCCGTGCCGCCGCGCCGCTGCAGCGATGCGCCCAGCACGGGATAGCGGATCGTCGGGTCGAGGTTGATGATCGGCACCATCTCGCGGATGCCGTCCGGCTCCAAATATTCCGAATCGATGCCGTTCAAGCGGTTGGCGTTGACCCGTCGCCGGGTCTCGCGGACGTCGTGCAGGTTGTGCGCCAGGTTCAGAACGCCGCGCTGGCTCAGCATGATGTTGTAGTTGATGTCCTGGCTCAGGCCTTCGTAGAGTTGCAGCGCTTTTTCGTACAGATGCGCGCTCTCGTCCCACAGATAATTTGAGCGGATGATGGTCGTGTTACGCCCGGTATTGCCGCCGCCGAGCCAGCCTTTCTCGAGCACCGCGACGTTGGTGATGCCATGTTCCTTGGCGAGGTAATACGCCGTCGCCAGCCCGTGCCCGCCGCCGCCGATAATGACCACGTCGTATTCGGCCTTCGGGTCGGGGGATCGCCAAGCGGTTTGCCAATCGCGGTGATACCCGAGCGCGTTCCGCGCCAGACTGAAAATTGAGTATTTGCGCATAATCCCTGCCGAGGCTGCGGTCCGCCCCATACGTTCTTTTGTTTCCGCACCCCACGCTACCGGTCCTTCTTTCCCATCGTCAACACATGGCGTCTGTTCGTATTGCGACGCCGAGGCGGCGGTTTGCGACGGCGGCAACTTGCGGATTGATTCGAACCGCCGCCCGGCTAACGTACGGTATGGGGATTCGCCGCATGGTTGGGGTGTTGATGATGGTCGCAGCGGGGCTGGCCCCGAGCACGCCCGCATTGCCGCAGACCCAAGCCTTGGAGGTGCCGCCCGGCATCGATTTGGACGGGATCATGTTGCCCGAAGGGTTGGATGGTGGCGCGCCGAGCCCCGTGGATCAGGCGTTCGATGAGGCCCTGGCCGCGTTTCATGCCGGCGACTTACGCGATGCGCGCGCCGAATGGTCTGAGCTTTCCGATGCCGGTCACGGCCTCAGCACCCACAATCTGGCGGTGATGACCTGGCGCGGATTGGGCGGCGGGCGTGATCCTGCCCACGCTTTGGCATTGTTCGAGGAAGCTGCGGCGGCGGAGACCGCGGCGTCGATCCATGCACTTGGCGTTTTGCGGTTGCACGGGATTGGGGGTGAACAGAATGCCGCGGAGGCGGTGCGCCTATTTGAAGCCGCGTCTTCCTTGGGTCATACGGCCGCGACCTACAATCTCGCGGTGGCCAACCTGCAAGGGATCGGTGGCGCCACCGATACGGAGACCGGCGTGATGCTGTTGGAGGCCGCCGCCGAAGCCGGGTTGGCGCGCGCGCAGTATGACCTGGGCGGCCTGCTGCATGCCGGTATGCATACGGCGCAAGATCTCGCGGCGGCGCGGTTTTGGTTCGGCGAGGCGGCAGCGCAAGGGGACCCCTTCGCCCGCTTTAACTTGGCATTGATGCAGTATGCAGGCGCCGGGGGACCGGCCTTGCCGGACGAAGCGTTCGCTCATCTTCGCGCCGCTGCTTCGGCAGGCGTGGTATCCGCGCAAATGCACCTTGCCCAGCAGTTGGCGACCCGGCCGGGCGCGACCCCCGAAGACCGGGGCGAGGCGCTTAAATGGTTTTTGATCGCCGCCGCATTCGAAGCGGAAGGGGCCGCAGAAAACGCCAAGCGCATCGCCGAGGTATTGCCGGACGATTTGGTCGCCCACGCCAAAACCGCCGCCGAGATATTCCGCCCGACATCCATTGTTGCCCCTTAAACGGTATGGTTCATAGGAGCCCCGAGACCCCATGATTGGCTTATTCTTTCGATTGTCGAAGCTGCTGCTCAAAATCGGCGTCGTTGTCGCGGGCATCGCGGTGCTGATTTCCTACGCCCGCCTCAGCGAGTTCGGCGACCTTCGCCAAGAATTGATGCAAACGGTGCAGAACTCCTACGCCGGCCGATTGTCCATCGGCGGCCCGGTTGAGTTGCAGATGTCGTTTCCGCCGCGCGTTGCGATGAGCGACGTTCGTATCCGCAACGCCGAGTGGGGGCAGCGGCCGGATATGCTTCGGGCGGAAACGATGGTCGCCGAGCTTGATTTGCTGCCCTTGCTGCAAGGGGAGATGGCGTTACCGCGCCTCAGGATGATCGGTGTCGATATCGTCGTCGAACGCGGGCGCGACGGACAGACCAATTGGGATGAGCTGAACGATTTCGAGACGGCTGCCGGGCCTGGCGGGGGTGGTGGCCTGCCGGTGATCTTCCCACAGATCGGTAGCGCCTCGCTCTCGCTCGCCCGTGCAACGCTGACGATTCTCGACCCGGTGACCAATGCGGCCACGGTCCTGTCGCTGGGCGGCGGCGCGATCGAAGTCGCGTCCGCCGTGGGGGGGCTTATCCCCTGTCCATAAAAAGAAAACCCCTTCGTTGGAGAACGAAAGGGTTTAAGGGGACGTTGGCGAGTGGATCGCCACAGGGAATATGGGGGCGTACGTTTAGGCGCCGCGCAGGAGACCGTGCCGCAGTTTGCCGATCGCATCGCGCATGACTTCAGCGCGGAGGCGCCGACCGTTACGGATGCCCAAATCGATGGCTTCCGCGGTCACCGTGCGGGTGGGAAATTGATTGCGTGTAGCGTTTATTTCGTATGACATCGCTCTGCTCCGTATTCAGAAGGTGCAAAAATCCTATCGAGATCGGCCTTCGTTCATCGTGAGAGCAACTCTACTGCAGTTCCTCAAAAGCGATAATCTTCATTTTTAGACTATATTTTTTGATTTTTTTTCACTAATATGCCCTCATGGATCGGTTGGGAGAAATGGAGACCTTTGTGCGGGTCGTGCAGACCGGGAGTTTTTCCGGCGCCGCACGCGACTTGCGCATGACGCCGTCCGCGGTCAGTAAAATGATTGGCCGTCTTGAGGACAGACTTGGCGTCCGTCTTCTCAGCCGGACCACCCGGAAACTGAGCCTGACCGAGGAAGGGCGGGTCTTTTATCAGCGGGTGACGCCGATCCTGTCCGAAGTCGAAGAGGCGGAGGAGACTGTCTCGTTGTCGACGGCGGAACCGCGCGGGGTTCTCAAGGTCAATGCCTCGACGGCGTTCGGCCAATATCAGATCGTGCCGCTGATCCCGCGGCTCTTGGAAAAGTACCCGCAGCTGCAAATCGAACTGACGATGACGGACAGCATCGTCAATCTGGTGGAAGAAGGCTTCGATGTTGGAATCCGCATTGGTGTGTTGAACGACTCCACGCTCGTGGCCCGGAAACTTGGGGTGCCGAAACGGATGGTGGTGGCGTCGCCGAGTTACCTCGCGAAGTACGGCGCGCCCAAGACGCCCGATGATTTGAAGGACCACGAGTGCCTGAAGTTGAGCATCCCGACGTCGCTGAACCGGTGGGAGTTCATCGGTCCCGACGGACCGCGGGTGGTCGACGTGTCCGGACGCTTCGAGGCGGACAATGCGATCGTCCTGCACGAGGCGACGCTCGCGGGGCTAGGGCTGTTCCGCGCGGCTTCGTTCGTCGTCGGTGACGATGTTAAGGCGGGCCGGCTGATCCCGGTGTTGCAGGAATTCGAGTCGTCGGGCGAGGCCGGCATCTTCGTGGTTTGGCCGCACAACCGGAACCTCTCTGCAAAGGTGCGGGCGTTCGTCGACGCCTTGGTTGAGGCGTTTACCCCGGTCCCGCCATGGGACATTTCCGTTATGCCGGATCCCGAATAAACGGTAATCTTCGCCTGTAAGTTTGGTGCAAGGCTCGGTTTCCATTTTTGCAATGGTAACGGTTACGGCTCTATGCGACCCGTGCGCGCAAGAGCACCTATTTTATCAATGCTTCTGAGAAGACGATGACCGAGAACGAACACAACGAGGCACCGGTTGCCAAGGCGACCGGATCGCGTAAATCCATTTTTATCGCGATCCTGATTGCCATTGGCGCGACCGCCTGGGTCGGGAGCGGCCTGATTGAGGATACACCGCCTGCGGAAACCTCGACGGCGGCGGAACGCCTTGCCGACACTTCCGAGCCCGTGCGGGTTCAGGTCGCCCGCTTCGACGCCCAGGACCGTCCGCGGCGGATCGTCGTCACCGGCCGGACGGACGCGATCGAGAGCGCAGAGTTGAAGGCCGAAACATCCGGCCGCGTCGTGGTCCGGAACGGCCGCAAAGGCGAACAGGTGGAAGCCGGGGCCGTCCTGCTGGAATTGGCCATGGACGACCGCGGCGCGCAACTGCGCGACGCCGAGGCGGCTGTGAAATCTGCGGAAATCCAATACAACGCCGCCAAAGATTTGCAGCGAAAACAGTTTGAGTCCGAAGTGCGGCTTGCCGAAAGCACGGCGGCTTTGGCGGCCGCCCGCGCGGCCTTGGAAGAGGCCCGGCTGGACATTCGCCGCACCAAGATCCGCGCGCCGTTCGATGGCTTCGTCGAGGACATCGCGCCAACGGTCGGTGATTTCGTGATCCGCGAAGACATGGTGGCGACGGTTGTCGATCTCGATCCGTTGCGGGTCGTGGTCAACGTTACGGAGCTGACCGTCGGCGGCGTTCAGGTCGACGATTTGGTGACCGTGCGATTGCCCGATGGGCGTGAACTCGGCGGAACGGTTGTCTTCGTTTCCAAAGTCGCCAACGAGGTCACACGAACGTTTCGCGTCGACGTGCATATCGATAACCCGGGTGAGCGGATCGCCGCCGGGATCACGGCCGAGGTCATGCTGAACGTCGGGCAACAGCCGGCGCACAAAATCGCCAAGTCCGCCTTGACCCTGGATGACCGAGGAATTCTTGGCGTGCGCGGCGTGGACGACGGCAACATGGTCCGGTTCTATGCCATTCGGCTTCTGGACGACACGCCCGACGGGGTCTGGGTCGCCGGGCTACCCGGCTCGGTTCGTATCATTACCGTCGGGCAGGAATTCGTGGTCGAGGGGCAGACAGTGACCCCGGTCGAGGCCGCGGTGGACGACGGTGGCGCTCAGTCATGAACGCCATCATCGACGCGGCGATCAGCCATAGCCGCACGGTCTTGGGCCTGCTGGTTCTGTTGCTGTGCGCCGGTGTGATCGCCTTCAACGACATTCCGAAAGAAGCCGATCCGGACGTCAATATCCCGATTATCTATGTCTCCATGCACCATGACGGGATTTCGCCCGAAGACGCCGAGCGGTTGCTGATCCGCCCGATGGAGCAGGAGCTTCGCGCCATCGAAGGCGTCAAGGAGATGCGCTCCAGCGCCTATCAGGGCGGCGCCAACGTCACCATGGAATTCGATGCCGGGTTCGATGCCGATCAGGCGCTGACAGATGTCCGCGAGAAGGTGGATATCGCGAAACCCGAGCTGCCCGACGAAACCGACGAGCCAACGGTCAACGAGGTCAATATCTCCCTGTTTCCAATCTTGGTCGTGACCTTGTCAGGCGACGTGCCTGAGAGATCGCTATTGCGATTGGCGCGCGATCTGCGCGACGAGATCGAAGGTATTTCGCAGGTTCTCAAGGCCGAGATCGCCGGTGACCGCGAGGAATTGCTGGAGGTCATCATCGATCCGATCAAGATCGAGAGTTACGGCATTTCGGCAGTCGAGACGGCGGAAGCCGTGCAGGGCTCCAACCTGCTGATCGCCGCGGGGGCGCAAGACACGGGCGTCGGCCGGTTCGCGATCAAGGTTCCCGGCCTTTATGAGACCGTGTTCGATATCGCCTCGACGCCGATCAAGGTGGACGGGGATAGCGTGGTCACCCTTGGCGATGTCGCGGAAATCCGCCGCAGCTTCAAGGACCCGGACTCCTTCGCCCGTGTCGACGGCCGCCGCGCCGTGGCGTTGGAGGTCTCGAAACGCACGGGTGAGAACATTATCGATACCGTCGAGGCGGTGCGCGCTACGGTCGAGGAATTGCGCACTGAATGGCCGGAGACGCTGCGCCAGGCGGTGCAGGTGGAATACATGCAGGATAAGTCCAACGACATCCGACTGATGCTGACCGACCTGCAGAACAATGTTCTGTCGGCGGTGCTGTTGGTGATGATTGTGATCGTCGCTGCCCTCGGTCTCCGGTCCGCCGGGTTGGTGGGGATCGCGATCCCGGGGTCGTTCCTGACCGCGATCCTAGTGCTGTTTGCATCGGGGATGACGGTCAACATCGTGGTGTTATTCAGCTTGATCCTGGCGGTGGGAATGCTGGTCGACGGGGCCATCGTCGTGACCGAATATGCCGACCGCAAGATGACCGAGGGCGAACCCAAGGCACGGGCCTACGCCATGGCGGCGAAACGTATGTCGTGGCCGATCATCGCGTCGACCGCGACGACCTTGGCGGCGTTCCTGCCGCTGTTGTTCTGGCCGGGGATCGTCGGCGAGTTCATGAAGTTCCTGCCGCTGACGCTGCTGGTGACGTTGAGCGCATCGCTGGCGATGGCGTTGATTTTCGTACCGACGCTGGGCGCCCAGGTCGGCAAGGCCGGCGGCAGTGTCGACCCGTCCTTGATGCGCGATATCGCGTCGGGGTCGGAAGTCGACCCGAAAGAGATCCGCGGCGTTACCGGCCGCTACGTCCGGTTCCTGGATGCGGCGCTCCGCCATCCCGGGAAAATCCTGCTGGCCGCGGTCATTCTGTTGATCGGTGTGCAGATGACGTATGCGTCGTTCGGCAAGGGGGTCGAGTTCTTCCCGACCGTGGAGCCCGAACTGGCCAAGCTGCAGGTCCGCGCCCGCGGGAACCTGTCGGCGTGGGAACAGCACGACATGCTGAAGCTGGTCGAAAGCCGAATTCTGGATGTGCGCGGTATCCGCAACATCTACACCCGGGTCGGTCAGAGCGAGCAGTCCGAGGAAGCCGAAGACATCATCGGTGAAATCACCCTGGAGTTCGAGGATTGGGATCTGCGTAGGACCGCCGACGAAATCCTCGCTGAGGCCAACGCCCGGACCAGCGACATCCCCGGAATCTTCGTCGACCGCCGCAAGGAAGAAGCCGGACCGCCGGTCGGCAAACCAATCCAGGTCGAGTTGTCGAGCCGCGAGCCCGCGCTGCTGGAACCGGCGGCGCAGCGGCTGCGCGCCTACATGGAAACCATGGACGGCCTGCTCAATATCGAGGACGGTCGGCAACTGCCTGGGATCGATTTCGAGATCACCGTGGACCGCGCCCAGGCGGCGAAGTTCGGGGCGGATATCGAACTGGTTGGCCGCTCGGTTCAGTTGGCGACCAATGGCTTGAAACTCGGCGGCTACCGGCCGGATGACGCCGACGATGAGATCGATGTGCGGGCCCGCTATCCGTCCGCATTCCGGACATTGGATCAACTGCAGCAGCTTCGGGTCGAGAGCGAGTTCGGCTCGGTGCCCATCGGCAACTTCGTCACCATCGAGCCGAACCAGAAGACCGGGACTCTGAAACGCACGGACACGCGCCGTTCCATGGCGGTCAAAGCCGACGTCGAAGAGGGGGTTCTGGTCGAAGGCAAAGTCGCGGAAATCCAAGAATGGCTGCGCGGCGCCGGGTTCGATCCGCGAATCATGATTACCTTCAAAGGCGAAGACGAGGAACAACGGGCGGCTGAAGAATTCCTCACCAAGGCGTTTCTGTTCGCGCTGTTCCTGATGGCGCTCATCCTGGTGACCCAATTCAACAGCTTCTATTCCGCGTTCCTGATCCTGTCGGCAGTCGTGATGTCGACCATCGGGGTGTTCATTGGCCTGCTGCTCACCGGACAACCGTTCGGCATCGTGATGAGCGGGATCGGCGTCATCGCCCTGGCTGGGATCGTGGTCAACAACAACATCGTGCTGATCGACACTTTCGACCGGCTAAAGGGCGAAACGGCGACGATCCGCGATGCGATTCTCAAGACCGGTGCGCAGCGTCTGCGGCCGGTATTGCTGACCACGGTGACGACGATCCTCGGCCTGATGCCGATGGTGCTGGGGATGAACATCGATCTGGTCGGCCGTGGCGTGAACATCGGTGCGCCGTCGACCCAATGGTGGACGCAGCTATCGTCGGCGATCGTATTCGGTCTGGCGTTTGCCACCATATTGACCCTGGTGGTGACGCCGTGCGCGTTGATGTTGCGGGGCAATGCCCGCGCATTCTGGGACCGTCTTCGCGGTCGCCGCATCGCATCACCGGCTGCAGATTTGCAAGTCGTCGAGCGTCGGCACGCCGCCGAGTAGCTGCCTCAGCCGATCAGGCCGTCGTCATCGGTCGACGTGGGCGCAGGTCTGGGCTCGCGGGATGAGAACCTGCGGTAGCGCCGGATACTGACCGGTATCAACGCCAAATACAGGATCAACACGAACGACAGGGTCCACCACGGCTCGGTCAGCAGGAACGAGACCATCGCGGCCATCGCGATCATGACGGGTGGAAACCATGCGCGGGGAATGCGCGACGTCTTGAACGAGAACGTCGGGATCGAGCTGATGAACAGCGCGCCCACGAATATGATCCAGACCGCGACGGTGGCCGGCGCACGCAGATAATCGTCGCCGAGAATAAACGACAGGATAATCGGCAGCAGCGCCAGTCCCGCGCCCGCCGGCGCCGGAACGCCGGTGAAGAACTGCGACGTCCAGGCCGGTTTGTTCGGATCGTCCAGTGCCACGTTGAAGCGTGCCAGCCGCAACGCGCAGCCCATGGAAAACAGCATGCACACGATCCAGCCCCAGCGGCCGGCGTCCTCCATCCCCCATAGATAGAGGATCAACGCGGGCGCAACCCCGAAGCACACCATATCGGACAGCGAATCGAGTTCGGCGCCGAACCGGCTGGTGCTCTTCAGCAATCTGGCGACCCGGCCGTCGAGCGCATCGAACACCGCGGCGGCCATGATCGCCAGGACCGCGAAGTGCCATTCCTCCTGCAACGCGAAGCGCACCGAGGTCAGGCCGGATGCCAGCGCCATCAGCGTCAGGATATTCGGCAGCAACTTGTTCAGACTCATCACCCGAAAGCCGCTTCGGCGGCGGGGCGATGTGTCAGACGTGTTGGGGTCGGGGCTCACCTCAGCGAACCTCCCCCGTCAATCCGTCGCCGCTTTCGTTCAGGTCGGCGAGTACTGTCTCGCCGGCGATGGAGATCTGCCCCTCGATGACCTTGGGCGCAACGCCGTCCGGAAGATAAATATCGACGCGCGAGCCGAAACGGATCAGACCGAACCGTTCGCCGGCGCGCACGGCGCGTCCGGTATCCACGTAGCAAAGTATCCGCCGCGCCACGAGACCGGCGATCTGCACGAAACCGATCTCGACGCCGGCCTCCGTCTTGACCTTTAGGCTCATGCGTTCGTTGAACTCGCTCGCTTTGTCCAACGACGCATTGAAGAACTTGCCGGGACGATAGTGTTTGGCGGAAATCGTGCCGTTCATGGGGACGCGGTTCACATGCACATTGAATACGTTCATGAAGACGGCGATCCGCGTCATCGGCGCATCGCCCAACTCCAACTCCGGCGGCGGGGGCGCTTTGACGATCGATTGCACCACACCGTCGGCGGGGCTGATGACCAGATTTTCGGCGGTGGGCGTCACACGGTCCGGGTCGCGGAAAAAATAAGTGCACCAGGCCGTGAGCACGAGACCGACGAAACCCAGGGGCTCCCACCATGCATACAGAAGAACGGTGACCACCGCGAAGATGGCAATGAACGGGTATCCCGCCCGATTGATGGGAACAAGCACGTCTTTAATCACAAATCGACTCCGTCGTCATATTGCCGCCGCTCGGCGAACCGGCGCGGACCATACACCATAAATTTCCGCGAATCAGCCTTCGAAACGCAGCAATCGCATGCTATGTAACGAACATGGAAACGAAAAAAGGCGATTTGACCCGGAAATTGATTGCCCTCGGCGAAGGGCAACGGGTCAGCATATCCGAGGACCTCGAGGTCAGCGGTGCGCTCATCGGTCCGCCGCCGCATGATCGGTTGGATGTCGGCTTCGAGTACAAGGGCGTGCCCTTCGTGGTCCGCGCTCAAGGCCGGGACCAGGGAATCGACATGGAAGTACGGGCGAATCTTGGCGCCCTGCCGTTTACCGCCGAAGATCCCGAGCGCCGGGCGACGGCGCTGGCGATCCTGGACGCGGCCCGAGCCGATTTGGGCGGGCGCGTGCGCCTGACCAAGGATCAGAAACTGGTCATCGCCGAGGTGTTCCGCCTCGAAGAGGCGCTGACACCGACATCATTGCTGGCCGAGACGGTGCGGATTGTGCTGCGTCACAGGCCCTATCTGGAATTGCTGGCGTTGGTCGTGCACCGGCCCGAGGCCGCCGCGGCGTAAAAAGCGTCAGTTGACGCTCGGCACCTCGAATACCTGCCCGGGATAAATCAGGTCCGGATCGATGATCCGCGACCGGTTGGCCTCGAAAATTTGCGTATAACTGAAGCCCGACCCGTACATACGGCGCGCGATTCGCCACAGAGAGTTGCCCGGCTGCACCAGCACGAAGGTGCCTTCCGCCATAGCGGTCAGGTCCTCCGCCCGCGAAAACGGATACTCGACACGGGCCACGACTTTCCCGCTGTCGTCGACATGATCGGCGCGCAGTGTATAGAGACCCGGGGCAATTGCTTGCGCCGGTCGTGATGACCAAAGCCGGTCGCCGCCGGCCCGCACCCGGTCGACCAGACCGCCGTCGAGATACAATTGCACCAGCGCACCTTCCGGCGCGCCGCCGCCGATGACGACGCGGCCATTCGCGTCATAATCGATGGTGTCGATGGTGAGCGGAAACGTGGATCGGTCGACGGGGCCGCCTGGTCGCTGCAGAACCTGCGTCGCGCCGTCGCCGGATTTCGGAAATTTCAGAACCAGTGCCTGTTGCGCTGGTGCCGTGTCGCCCCCAGTGGACGTGGGTTTTTCAGGGACGGCGATGACGACGTCGGCCTCGCTGGTGCGCACCGCGCCGTCAGGCTCGGTCGATTTCAATGACAAGCTCCGATTGCCAGCGGTCAACGGCGACTCCGGAATGAAAACCCATTCGCCGTTGCCGTCGGCCTTGGCTTCGCCGATGACCGTGTCGCCGTCGAGAATGATCACCGTGCTCCCCGGCTGCGCGCGCCCTGCGATCACAGCGTCGCCATCCGGGTTGACCCGGACCACATCGAAGGACGGCGGGGTCGTGGTTGCCGGCTCAGGGTCTGTGGTCTCTACCGGCGCGGGGGCCGGATCGGGCTGTGCGGCAGCTTGTTCGGGCGCCGGTGCCGGGTCGTCTTGAAATGCAACCTCGTTCAGGCCGATTGCGACAACAATCGCAATAACCCCAAGGATCGCAAGCAGGATCGGTGTTCTGGACATTTCGATCTGATTGCCACATTTCCGGGCGCGAGGGAAGGGCTACCTTCGCGAGCGGCTTCGCCGTAAACTGCGTGCAAAGGGGTCCGTCGAGCGGCGACGAGCGAAAAGGAAATGCCATGAGCGACAGCAATCGCGACGAAGCCGAGACGACGGCTGACAAAACCTATGTGTGGGACGTGCCGACCCGGGTTTTTCATTGGGGGTTGGCGATCGCGGTTACCGTCTCGCTGGTAAGCGAGGAATTCGGGTATCTGGATATCCACGTGATCAGCGGTCATGTGGTGCTGGGACTGATTGTATTCCGTCTGATGTGGGGCGTCATCGGCGGGCAGCACGCGCGGTTTGCCGACTTCGTCCGTGGCCCTGGGGCCGTCATGACCTATGCGCGGGGACTGTTGCGGGGCGACGCGGAGGAGCCCAAAGGCCACAATCCCATGGGGGCGTTATCGGTGCTGGCGTTGCTTGGGATTCTGGCCGTGCAGGTCGGCACGGGGTTGTTCGCCAACGACGATGTCTTTACCGAAGGGCCGCTGGCGAAACTGGTCGACAAGTCGACCAGCGACTTGATGACGTATTATCACGGCTTGGCCTCGAACGTTCTATACGCCTTGATCGGACTGCATTTGGCGGCAGTTGCGTTCTATACTTTCAAGGGACACAAGCTAATCGCCGCCATGATCCATGGCCGCAAGGCTGGGAGCTTCGCGGAGGATGACAGCGCGGCGCGCGGCAATCCTGTCGCAGCGATCGTGACGATCGCGGTGGCCGCCGCAGCCGCCTATTACATTTTCAACTACTGACGACGGCCTGACCGCCCGGGTCGGTGCCCGGGCGGTTTTGGTTGGCGTTAACCCTTAGCTTTTCGGCGCACGGTAGCCGTCGTGACAGGCCTTGCAGCCGTCGCGCCCAAGCGCGCCCAGTTGCTGGCCAATGGCGCGTTCGTCACCCGTTGCAGCGACTTCGGCGAGTTTGTCCGCTTCCCGTTTGAACGCATCCAGAACCGCTTTGAAGTCTTCGGGCTTTTCCCAAATCTCCGCCTTGGCACGGGTTTGCCCGTCCATCGGGCCCGAGTTTTCCGGGAAGATCGATGGCGTGATCGCTGCAAGCGCGGCAATCGCGTTGGCGTGGGCGACCACGTCTTTTACGTCGCCGGCGTCGGTTTTCACGATGGTGGCAATCGCTGTGGTGTGTCCGCCGATCGCCTTAAAGATGTTCTGGCGGTACTTGATGGCGTCTTCGCTGGCGAACGATACCGTGGCACTCAGGACGGTGATCGCGCCGGCAACGGCAATGGCTGTGAAACGATGGGGGATCATGGTCTCTGTTCCTTCAATCAAAAAAATATAACAGCGATCCGTCTGGTAGGCCGGGCCGCGGTGCGTTAAGAAAATGCGACAAACGCCGGGTCCCGCGAAAAATAATATGCGGCTCGCCTTATCAACGTAATTACAATGACGTTCAGTTCCAACCCTGATTCTGCCAAGACGCCCGGGAGGCCCCTCACTATGTCGTTACCCAAATCCGTCGCGGTATTTTGCGGCTCCAAGCCGGGGGTAGACCCGCAGCATCTCGCCGATGCAGAGATTTTCGGACGGGGCTTAGCGGCGCGGCAAATCCGCTTGATCTACGGTGGGGGCCGGGTTGGGCTCATGGGCGCTGTCGCCGATGCGGTGACCGGGGCCGGCGGCAAGGCAACGGGCGTGATCCCTGATTTTCTGATGCGCCGCGAGCTCGGCAATACCGAGATCGAGCAGTTGGAAGTCACCGACAGCATGCATAGCCGCAAAAGACGGATGTTCGAGTTGTCCGATGCCTTTGTTTCCCTGGCGGGGGGGCTGGGCACCTTGGACGAGACCGTGGAAATCATCACCTGGCGGCAACTTGGGTTGCACGACAAACCGGTGATCGTTTTGGATCGCAACGGGTTTTGGTCGCCCCTTTCGGACATGGTGGCGCACTTCGTCGACGAGGGATACGCCTACGCCGAAAGTGCCAAGCTATTTACGGTGGTGCCCACCGTCGAAGAGGTTCTGGAGTTGTTGGAGACCGTGCCCGTGGCAAGCGGCGGCGCGGACCCGGACAAGCTCTGAATGTCGCGCTGGGCCGCCTTGTCATTACCAACCGCAAATCCTATCGTTCCGCCGCCGGCGTGCATGCGGTGCGCGTTGTGGGGGAAGACCCGCCGGACGTTCAGAGCGCCGCGGCGGCCATCAGGAGAGACGCCTCATGTCGAAGATTAAAGTGGTCACGCCCGTCGTCGAACTCGACGGCGACGAAATGACGCGGATTATCTGGGAATTCATCAAGGACAAGCTGATCCGTCCGTACTTGGAAGTCGATCTCAAGTACTACGATCTCAGCATCCAAAAACGCGACGAGACGGCCGATCAGATCACCGTCGACGCCGCGCACGCGATCAAGGAATATGGTGTCGGCGTCAAATGCGCGACGATCACGGCGACGCCCCAGCGGATGGAGGAATTCGGCCTCAAGGAAATGTGGCGCTCGCCCAACGGCACCATACGCAACATCATCGGCGGTACGATTTTCCGGCAGCCGATCGTCTGCAAGAACGTGCCGCGGCTGGTGCCCGGATGGACCAAACCGATTGTCATCGGCCGTCATGCCTTTGGCGACCAATACCGCGCCACCGACTTCCAGTTCCAAGGGCCCGGCAAGCTCTCGATCAAATTCGAGGGCGCCGACGGGCAGGTGATCGAAAAGGAAGTATTCGATGCGCCCGGCTCCGGCGTCACCATGGCGATGTATAATTTGGACGAGTCGATTCGCGGCTTCGCCCGGGCCTGTTTGAACTATGGCCTCGATCTCGGGTGGCCGGTGTACATGTCGCACAAGGACACGATCCTCAAGCAATACGACGGCCGGTTCGTTGAACTGTTCCGCGAGGTCTTCGAAACCGAGTTCAAGGACCAATACGCGGCCGCCGGCATCACCTACGAAGAGCGCCTGATCGACGACATGGTGGCGTGCGCCATGAAGTGGGAAGGTGGTTTCCTGTGGGCCTGCAAGAACTATGACGGCGACGTGCAATCCGATACCGTGGCGCAGGGGTTCGGCTCGCTCGGGTTGATGACCTCTGTGCTGTTGACCCCCGACGGCAAAACGGTCGAAGCCGAAGCAGCGCACGGCACCGTGACCCGGCATTACCGTCAGCATCAACAAGGCAAGGAAACCTCGACCAATCCAATCGCGTCGATCTTCGCCTGGACCCGGGGCTTGAGCTATCGCGGCAAATTCGACGGTACGCCGGACGTGACCCGGTTCGCGGAAACACTGGAAAGGGTCTGTATCGAGACCGTCGAAAGCGGATTTATGACCAAGGATTTGGCACTGTTGATCGGGCCCGAACAGGGCTGGATGACGACCCAGCAATTCCTCGCCAAACTGGATGACAATCTCAAGGCGGCGATGGACGCATGGTAAGCTGGCGTACGCCTGCGCACAGCCTTGCCAAATGCGGTGGCGAATAAGAAACTGCGGCACATTTCGGACCACGGGGAGAGGGACATGTCGGAACCGGTCGATATCATTTACACGCAAGTTGACGAGGCGCCGGAATTGGCCAGCGGGTCCTTCCTGCCGATCATCCAAGCGTTTGCGAAACCGGCGGGCATCACGGTGGGGACCAAGGATATCTCGCTCGCAGGCCGTGTATTGGCGCAGTTTCCAGACCGCCTGACCGACGCGCAGCGGCAGTCCGACGATCTGGCGGAACTCGGCGAGTTGGTGAAGACGCCGGACGCCAACGTGATCAAGCTGCCGAACATCAGCGCGTCGATCCCGCAACTCAAAGCGACCATCAAGGAACTGCAAGACCAGGGCTACGACATTCCCGATTATCCGGACGATCCACAGACCGACGAAGAACGTGCGCTTCAGGCCAAGTTCGACGTGGTCAAGGGCAGTGCCGTGAACCCGGTGCTGCGCGAGGGGAACTCCGACCGCCGCGCGCCGAACGCGGTCAAGGATTACGCCAAGGCCAACCCGCACCGAATGGGCGCGTGGTCGGCGGACTCCAAGACGCATGTCTCGTCGATGCCGGGCGACGACTTTTTCGCCAACGAGAAATCGACCACCGTGACCGATGCCCAAGCCGGCGCGGCGCGGATCGAGTTCGCCGCCGCCGACGGCAGTGTTTCGGTGATGAAGGACAACCATCCGCTGCAACCCGGCGAGATCGTCGACGCCACGTTCATGAGCGCCAAGGCGCTGCGCCGGTTCCTGGTCGAGCAGGTCGCCGAGGCCAAGGCACAGGGCGTGCTGTTCTCGCTGCACGTCAAGGCGACGATGATGAAGGTCTCGGACCCGATCATTTTCGGTCACGCGGTCTATGCGTACCTGAAACCGGTGTTCGATAAACACGCCGACACCTTCGCCGAATTGGGCGTCAATCCGGACAACGGAATGGGCGATTTGATGGCGCTGGTCGCGACCCTGCCCGCCGACAAGAAAGCCGAGGTCGAGGCCGACATCGACGCCGCCATGGCCGATCAACCCGACATGTACATGGTCAACTCCGACAAGGGGATCACCAACCTGCACGTGCCGTCGGACGTCATCATCGATGCGTCCATGCCGGCGTTGATCCGCGGCGGCGGCAAGGGTTGGGGCCCGGACAACCAGGAGCACGACACCAAGTGCGTGATCCCTGATAACTCTTATGCGCCGGTCTATGACGAGACCATCGAGTTCTGCAAGAAGAACGGCGCCTTCGATCCGGCCGAGATGGGCACGGTACCGAACGTCGGGCTGATGGCGCAAAAGGCGGAGGAGTACGGCTCCCATCCGCAGACCTTCAAGGCGCCGTCGGACGGCAGCTTCCGTGTCGTCGCCGCCAACGGCGATGTGCTGCATGAGCACAACGTCGAAGAGGGCGACATCTGGCGCATGTGCATGGTCAAGGACGCACCGGTGCAGGACTGGGTGAAGCTGGCGGTGACCCGCTCGCGCCTGTCGGGGATGCCGGTGGTGTTCTGGCTCAACAAGGACCGGGCGCACGATGCCGAGTTGATTAAGAAACTGGACGCCTACCTGCCGCAGCACGACACCGACGGTTTGGACATCCAGATCCTATCGCCGAAGGACGCGACACGGCACAGTCTGGAGCGGTGCAAACAGGGGCTGGACACCATCGCCGCGACCGGCAACGTGCTCCGCGATTATTTGACCGACTTGTTTCCGATCTTGGAACTGGGCACCAGCGCCAAGATGCTGTCCATCGTGCCGCTGATGAACGGCGGTGGGCTGTTCGAGACCGGGGCCGGCGGCTCGGCACCGAAGCACGTGCAGCAGTTGGTCGAGGAAGACCACCTGCGGTGGGACAGCTTGGGCGAGTTCTGCGCCTTGGCGGCCTCGCTGGAACACCTGAGCCACGCCAAGGGCAACGCCAAGGCGGCGGTGCTGGCCACGGCGCTCGACGCCGCCACCGGCAAGCTGCTGCTGGAGAACAAATCGCCGGGCCGCAAAGTGGGCGAGTTGGACAACCGGGGCAGTCACTTCTACCTCGCGATGTTCTGGGCCGAGGCCTTGGCCGCGCAGGACGACGACGCGGATCTCAAGGCGCACTTCGCGCCGATCGCATCGGCGCTGCGCGAGAACGAAGAGACCATCGTCGCGGAATTGGCGGCGCATGCCGGCAATCCGGTCGACCTCGGCGGGTATTACCGTCCGGACCTGGACAAACGCGCGGCGGCCATGCGCCCAAGCGCGACCCTGAACGGGATCATCGGATAGGCTTTGGCAGGGTGGCGGTTGCCGCCCGAAAACGCCCATAATTGTGACGCGGCAATAACGAATTCGCGTCGTAGACGAGAAAGGTGGCGGCCGTGACGCCCCGAGACGTCCTGGAGCAGTGGGTGGCCCATTTTAATGCCGGCGATGCGGATGCATTGGCGGCGTTGTATCACGACGACGCCGTCAATCATCAGGTCGCGCAAGACCCCGTCGTCGGCCGGGATGCGATCCGCGCCATGTTCGCAGGTGAGTTCGAAGCGACCGACATGGTGTGCCAGCCGGAAGCCATTTACGAGGACGGCGACGTCGCGATCATGGAGTGGAGCGATCCCAATGGGCTGCGCGGATGCGGTTTCTTTACGGTGAAGGATGGCAAGATCGCGTTTCAGCGCGGCTATTGGGACAAGCTCTCGTTTCTGCGGCTTAACGGTTTGCCCATTGAATGACATGGCGATGTCGGCGCACAGATGAAACCTGAATTGCCAATGCCGGCCGGGCGACTGCGCCCGGCCCATGCGGATGATCTCGACGCACTTCTGCAGTTGCTGCACGAGCCGGATGTGCTCCGCTATCTCTGCGACGGTGTCCAATTGCCGAGGGGTACCGTGGCGGCGATGCTCGATCATAGCGACGAGTTGGACCCGCGCGGGCTAGGGTTCTGGATGATCGAAGATCGAGCGCGCGCATGCGCAGGCATGGTCGGCCTTCAGCCCATGGCGGCCGACGCCGCACCGGAATTGATGGGCGGTGTCGAGGTGATCATCGCCGTCGCATCGGCGCACTGGGGCCAAGGGCTGGCCCGCGCGGCGGTCGAGACCGTCATCGCCCACGCGCGCGACACCGTCGGGCTCGACCGGTTGGTGGCCGAGGTCGATGTGCCGAATGTGCGGTCGCATGCGGTGATGCGGCGCTGCGGGTTTTCGGAAATCGGTCGCGCGCCGGGGGCGGTGCACGACCTCGTGCTGTACGAGTTGCCTCTGCTACCGGTCGCTGAGGGCGAGGCGTAGCCCGAGGATCCCGAACGCCCCGGCGAAGCACCGGCGCAACCACGTCATCACTGCCGGTCGGCGGATGACGTACGAGCGCGCCGTCGCCGCACAGGCCCCGTAGCCGACGAAGACGATGAACGTCAGCGCCATGAAGACCCCGGCCAGCATGAACATCTTCCCCGTTGCGCTGGCGTGGGCCGTGTCGACGAATTGCGGCAGGAACGCAAGGAAGAACAGCGAGAGTTTCGGGTTCAAGACGTTCAACAACGTCCCGTTAAGCGCCGTGCGGAACATGGATACCGGCTTCGCGTTGGCATCGACATCCATCGCCCCGCCGTCGCGCAGGACGCTGCAGGCCATGTACAACAGATAGGCGACGCCCAGGTATTTGACGATTTGAAACGCCAGCGCGCTGGTATGAAAAATCGCCGCGAGGCCGACAATGCTGGCGAGCGCGGCGGGCACGATCCCAAACGTGCAGCCGAGCGCCGCGGCCGTGCTGGCCCGAAAGCCGCGGCCCAATCCGATGGCGAGCGTGTACAACACCCCGGTGCCGGGCAGCAGGATAACCACCAATGACGTCAGCAAAAATTCGATGCTCATATGTCCCCCGCATGAATGGCGAGGAGTGTACAGGGTTTCGACCCAATCGCCACCACTTGCCGCGACCTATCCTTTGAACCCGCGGCCCTTGCCGATGGCGGTATCACCGAACTTATCGCGCACGGCATCGACGGCGGCGGCGACTTTGACCCGCTTCTCCCGGTCGGGATCGGCGAGGTCGGGGCGGTCTGCCTCGTCCGCCGATACCAGTCGCTCCGCGCCCACGCCGAGAAGGCGGAACAGCTTGCGTCCGTCCACCTCGCCGGTCAGGAGCTCGTCGGCGGCGCGGTACAACTCGTCGGCGAGCTTGGTCGGCCCGGGCAGCTTCCGGGACCGCGTGACCAGCTTGAAGTCCTTGGTCTTTAGCTTCAGCTGCACCCCATCGCAGGCGTAGCCGGCACGGCCCAGCCGCCGGGCGACCTTCTCGCATTGCCGCCACAGGATCACCCGCAGCGCCTCCAGATCGTCGACATCGTCGGCGAACGTGGTTTCCGACGAAATCGATTTGGTCTGACTTTCTGGATCGACGCGGCGCAAGTCGCGGGCGTTGGAAAACCGGTGCAACCGGTGCCCGATGGATCCGTAGCGCGCCACCAGATCCCGCTCGTCCATGGTGCGCAGCTGGCCGACTTTGGTGATGCCGTCCCGCTCCAGCTTCTTGCGCAGCGCCTTGCCCACGCCCCACAGCGCGCCAACCGGCTTTTCCGCGAGAAACGTGATCGCTTCCGCTTCGCCGATGGCGGCAAAGCCGCGCGGCTTGTCGATATCCGACGCCATCTTCGCCAGGAACTTGTTAAAGCTGAGCCCGATCGACACCGTGATGCCGATTTCGTCCTCGATCCGGGTCGCGAGTTTCACCAGCGTCTCGGCGGGCGGCCCGCCGTGCAGCCGCTCGGTCCCCGCAAGGTCCAAGAACGCTTCGTCGATGGATATGGGCTCCACCATGGGGGTGACGCTCCGCATCAGATCACGCACCTGATGCCCGGCAGTGCGGTACTTTTCCATGTCGGGCCGGATCACGACCGCATCCGGGCACGCCGCCAGCGCCTTGAACATCGGCATCGCCGAGCGAATGCCGTACATCCGCGCGATATAGCAGCACGCCGCGACGACGCCACGGCGACCGCCGCCGACGATGACCGGTTTGCCGCGGATCGCCGGGTCGTCGCGTTTTTCGACCGTGGCGTAGAACGCATCGCAGTCCATGTGCGCCGTCGATAGGGACAGCAACTCGTCATGCGCGGCGAAGCGCTGTCCGCGGCACGCGGGACAGGCGGCGGGCACGGGGCCGTCGGGCAAAACGTGGGCGCAATCGCGGCAAATCGCGGGCATGTTGATCCGTTGCCGGTTGGGGACAAAACAAGAACGTTGATAGCATGAAATCGCGCGGGGCAACACCTTGGCTGAGGGGGCGGTGTTGCGTTCCCGACCCCGGACAGGTACCAGACAAGTAGACAAAAAAGAAGTGCCCGGGAGGACCCCATGACAGACCAACAGAAAACCGCCGTCATCGGCTTGGGATCCATGGGGTACGGCATCGCCCAATCGCTGTTGCGGGGCGGGCACGTGACCTATGGCTACGACATCGCAGCCCATGCCATGGACCGGTTCAAGGCCGAGGGCGGCGCGGACGGCGCGTTGGCCGATGTCGCCGGTGACTTGGATGGGGTCGTGGTGGTGGTGCTGAACGCGGCGCAGACGGAAAGCGTGCTGTTCGGGCCGGACGGTGTGGTGCCGCACCTGAAACCGGGAGCGGTGGTCTTGTCGTGCGCTACGGTGCCGCCGGAGTTCGCCAAGGGCATGGAGGAGGGGTGCGGCGCGCGTGGCGTGCACTACCTGGACGCACCGATTTCCGGCGGCTCGGTCAAAGCCGCGGCGGGGCAGTTGTCGGTGATGGCGTCGGGGACACCAGAGGCGTTTGCGGCGGCACAGCCGATCTTGGACGCGACGGCGGAGACCGTGTTCGAACTGGGCGACGCCGCGGGCGCCGGTTCGGCCATGAAGGCCGTGAACCAGTTGTTGGCCGGGGTGCACATCGCCGCCATGGCCGAGGCCCTGACCTTCGGCATGACCCAGGGCGTTACCCCTGAGAAGTTTCTGGAAGTCATCAGCAAGTGCGCCGGCACCAGCTGGATGTTGGAGAACCGGGCGCCGCACGTGATCGCCGGCGATTACACGCCGCATTCGTCGGTGGACATTTGGCCCAAGGACCTCGGCATCGTAATGGACATCGCCAAGGGTGCGAAGTTCAGCGCCCCGATCACGGCGGCGGCGCTGCAACAGTTCCTGGCCGCCTCGGGGTCGGGCCTTGGGCGCGAGGATGATGCCGCCGTCGCCAAGGTTTACGCCCGAAATGCGGGACTGACTCTGCCGGGGGACGACTGATGCTGCTCGGGTGTATCGGCGACGACTTCACCGGGTCCAGCGATCTCGCCAATACCCTGTTCAAACAGGGGATGCGAACGGTGCAATATTCCGGCGTGCCGACAGGCGACGCCGATGCCGACGTCGAAGCCGGGGTGGTGGCGTTGAAATCCCGGTCGATCCCCGTCGCCGACGCGGTCGCACAGTCGATGGAGGCGTTTCGCTGGTTGCAGGCGCAGGGCTGCACGCAGTTCTTTTTCAAGTATTGCTCGACGTTCGATTCGACCCCGGAGGGGAACATCGGTCCGGTTGCCGATGCGTTGGCGGATGCGTTGCAGGCCGAAAGTGTCATCGTTTGTCCGGCGTTTCCGGGGGCTGGGCGCACCGTTTATCAAGGGCATTTGTTCGTGAACGGTGTGCTGCTCAACGAGTGCGGCATGCAGGATCACCCAATCACACCGATGACCGATCCCGATATTCGCCGTTGGCTTGGGCACCAGACGACGTCAACCGTTGGCCACATTCCGGCCGAGACCGTGATGCATGGCGCGGACGCGGTGCAATCGGCGTTCCGGGCCGAGGCCGTCGCCGGTCGGCGGCTGGTTGTCGTCGATGCCATCGGAGACCCGGATTTGATGACCATTGGTGCCGCCGCCGCCGATTTGAAACTGATTACCGGCGGGTCCGGGGTGGCACTGGGTCTGCCGCGGAACTTCCAGGAACGAGGGCAGATTACCGGAACAGGGGCGGCATGGCGCGGACAAGACGGTCCGTGCGCGGTGCTGTCTGGGTCGTGTTCCCGTGCGACCCGGGCGCAGATCGAAGAGCATGTAAAGATGCACCCGATCATGGAGATCACCGCAAGCGATGTGATCGACGGGCGCATGACGGCCGAGGCGCTGTGCCGTTGGGTGATGGATTACGCCGAACACCTGCCGCTGGTTTACAGTTCCGCCGACCCGGAGACGGTCGCATCGGTCCAGGAATCCTATGGCCGCGAGGCGGCGTCCGCGGCGTTGGAAGGGTTCTTCGCCGACCTTGCCCGGCATTTGGTCGCCGCCGGTATCACGCGGCTGATCGTGGCTGGGGGCGAGACGTCGGGTGCGGTGGTCGAAGGTCTCGACGTCGCGGCGATGGATATTGGTCCGGAGATCGACCCCGGCGTGCCGTGCATGCGGGCCGGCGACGATCTGGTGCTGGCGCTGAAATCGGGCAACTTCGGCGGCCACGACTTCTTTGCCAAGGCGGCGCGCATGCTGGAAGGAAGCCGCGCATGAGCGAGGCCAAACTCCGCGAAGACATGTGCCGGCTGGCGAAATCCATGTTCGACCGGGGCCTGACCGGTGGCAGCACCGGCAACATCTCAGCCCGCACGCCGGACGGCGGACTCTTGGTGTCGCCCACCGGTTCCACATTCGGGGCCCTGGACCCGGCGCGGCTCAGCCGTTTCGACGCCGACGGCCATCAGATCGACGGCGATAAACCGACCAAGGAAATGAACCTGCACACCGCGTTTTACGAAACCCGGTCCGCGGCCAACGCTGTGGTGCATCTGCATTCCAGTCATTCGGTGGCGCGCTCGTTGATGCCCGATGTGGATCCGGACAATTTCCTGCCGCCGATCACGGCGTACTCGATCATGCGCTTGGGCAAAGTGAAACTGTTGCCGTACTACCGGCCGGGCGATCCGGCCATGGGGGATGCGGTGCGGGGCTTGGCCGGCAAGCGGTCCGCCGTGATGCTGGCGGCGCATGGTCCGGTCGTCGCCGGTAAGGACCTCGAGGCGGCGTGCTTCGCCATCGAGGAATTGGAAGAGACCGCGAAGCTCACTTTGCTGCTCCGAGGATGCGACATGTCGATGCTGACGCCGGAGCAAATCCGCGATGTCGTTACCCATTTCGATGTGGAGTGGGAGGACTGAGGCCGCTCAAGTTCTCCGCACCGAATGAATAGTCAATCGTTTACGACGCACATTTAACGCCGTCGGTGCACTTAAAGCACAGTCGGAAAACAATTCTCCAACTCTAGATTTCGCCAATTATCTCTTGGCGTTTTTCTTGGTATTCGTCACTGGAAATGGCGCCAGAGTCATACAGCTCTTTCAGTTTTTTCAATCGTTTGGGTATCTCTCTCAAGGCAATGACTTCCTGCCGAGGTGCCATGAGCGCCTGTTCGCATGATTTTTGGATCATTACTTGCTCAACAGCGTCACCCTCTCCCTTTACGCGAGTATATTCAGCTGCCTGTGGGCCGTCTCCTCCTTCCAAGAAGAACAAAGTCGGCCAGAACAATATCAGCCCGATACCCATTTGGGCTTCGTCATTGTCGGCCATTTTTTTGAGCTGACCATACAATTCGATTTCGCGGCGGCTAACACGAGTTAACTCTGCTCCGAGTTGTTGGCAGTCCAGGCTAGCGTATTGTGTTGACGAGACATAAGCGGATTGCATTTCGTCCGGCTGCGTAGCGCAAGCTGCAAGAGACAAGCCGACAATACCAGAAGCAAATGTGCGAATAATCCAATTCATAGCACCCCCCAATTAGAATTCAATTTATGATTGTCTTTGGGGAAACAATCTTTGCAAGAATAGTATACTAAGCACACGTTTGAATAGTTCGTGTCGGCAATTCCTCGGCCGTCGGCCTCGCACATGGCCCTGCTGACGATCCATAACAATTGGCCTAGACGTCGGAATCCGCGATAGAGTAAGGGTACTGGGATAAACGCAGGATCTTGATGGGCGATACCCAAACCACACACGGCGGCGGCGGCACGCTGATCCCCAACGAGGGCGACGAGTTGTATCAAGCTCATGTCGAGTTGCGCCACCTGCGCGACACGCTGGCGGTCCTGCGCGAGGAGTTGGAACGTACGCAGATCGAAAAGGCGCAAGCTGTCACCGAGGCGTCGTCGGCGAATGCCGACCAGCTGAAGCAACTGCGCGAAACCGCGCATGCGCTGCGCGAGTCCTTGGATGAACTGAACGCCGAGAAAAGCCAAGCCGTCACGGAGGCGGTCTCCAACAGCGCCAGCGAGATCAAGCAATTGCGCGAAACCGCCGCGGCGCTGCGCGAGGAGTTGGAGAACCTGCGGTTCGAGGCCGACCGGCGGGTCCAAGAAGCCGTCGCCGCCAACGCCAGCGAGATCAGCCAACTGCGCGACACCGCGCAGGCGCTGCGCGACGAACTGGAGGACCTGCGCCACGACGCCAATGGCCGAGTGCAGCAGGCGATCACCGATTCCGCGGCTGAAATCCGTACCCTCAAGGAAACCGCAAGCGCCCTTCGCGATGAACTGGAGGCGTTGAAAATCGCCAAGGACGAGGCGGTGCAAGAGGCCGTTCGCACGGGCACTGACGAGGCCAAGCAACTCAAGGAAACCGTTCAAGGGTTGCGGGACGAACTGGAATCAACGAAATTTGAAGCCGAAGAGAAACTTCAGCAGGCTCAGCGCGCCGCCCGGAACGAAAACGCTCACCTCGAGGGTATGGTTTCCGCACTCCGCGATGAGCTGGAAGCCGCGAAGAAGGGGACGGCTTAGAGACGATGGCGAAGAGCGCACGCAAGAAGCCCGAAAGCGACGACGGGTCGGTCACACCAATCACCGACAGCAAGCGCGTGCCGCCGCGCATGCGCAAGAAAATCCAGCAGATGGAGGACTTGCCGCCGGAAGCCAAACGCAAGCTCGACATCGCCGACCAGAAACTGAAACAGGCGGAGATGCTGCTCGACGTGTCCCGGCGGGTGGCGGCGATCGAAACGCTGGACGAGGTGCTGGCGACGCTGGTCGAAATGACCACGTGGGAGATCGGCGCCGAGCGTGGTACCCTGTTCCTCAACGATCCGATCACCGACGAACTGTATTCCCGTTTCGCGCAAGGCAACTTTCAGCGGGAAATCCGAATTCTGAACACCTCGGGGATTGCCGGGTTCGTGTTCCAAAACGGCGAGGGGGTCATCATCGACGACGCCTACGCCGATTCCCGGTTCAACCGCACGGTCGACGAACAGACCGGCTTTAAGACCAACAACATCCTATGTGCGCCGGTGCGCACGGTGAAGGACGAGTTGATCGGCGTCATTCAGGTGCTCAACAAAAAAGAAGGCGATTTCAGCGAAGAAGACCTGTCGCTGCTCGAAGCCATGACCACCCAGGCGGCAGTGGCGCTGCAGTCGACGCAGTTCGTCGAGAAGATGAAGAAGTCCCGCGAGAAGGAGATGGAGTTCCTCGACGTCGTCACGGACGTTACGTCGGAACTGGAACTCGGCTCGCTCTTGCAGAAGGTGATGGGCGAAGCGACGCGGATGCTCAACGCGGACCGCAGCACGCTGTTCATCAACGACGAAAAGACCAACGAGTTGTTCTCGCGCGTTGCCATGGGCGACAGCATCGGGGAGATCCGCCTGCCGAACCATGTCGGGATCGCCGGCACCGTGTTCACCAGCGGCGAGACCATGAATATTCCGTACGCCTATGCGGATCTTCGTTTCAACCCGAGCTTCGACAAGCAGACCGGGTACTTCACCCGGTCCATCCTGTGCGTGCCCGTCACCAACAAGGACGGCAAGGTGATCGGCGTCACCCAGGTGTTGAACAAACAGGGCGGGCCGTTCTCCGGCGAGGACGAGACGCGCCTCAAGGCGTTCACCTCGCAGATCGCGATCGCGCTCGAGAACGCCAAGCTGTTCGAAGACGTCCAGAACATGAAGAACTACAACGAGAGCATGCTGGAAAGTATGACCAACGGCGTCATCACGCTCGACGAGGACGCCAAGGTCGTGACCTGCAATGCGGCCGGGCTCAAGCTGATGCGGATCGCCAAAGTCACCGACATCATCGGCAAGCAGGGCGAGGAGGTGTTCACCGGCAAGAACGCCTGGATCTACGAACGCGGCCAACAGGTCGAGGAAGACGGCGAGGAAGACATCGTCTTGGATGCCGAGTTGTTCGTGCCGGTCGAGGGGGGCGAGCCGCCCGAAGACGAGGACGCCGAACCGGAGCTGGAACAGCTGTCGGCGAACCTGACGATCCTGCCCTTGCTGTCGCCGGAAGGCAAAAAGCTCGGTGTGATGTTCATGATCGAGGATATCTCCTCGGAAAAGCGGATGAAATCGACCATGTCGCGCTACATGGACCCCGGTCTCGCCGATCAACTGATGGCCGGGGGCGAGGATGCGCTCGGCGGGCAATCGGTGACGGCGACGGTGCTGTTCTCCGACGTGCGCTCGTTCACCACCATTACCGAGAGCCTCGGCCCGCAGGGCACGGTCAAGATGCTCAACGAGTACTTTACCATCATGGTCGATTGCATCACCCGCGAGGAGGGGATGCTCGACAAGTTCATCGGCGACGCGATCATGGCCGGGTTCGGCGTACCGATCCCGCACGACGACGACGAAGACCGCGCCATCCGCGCCGGGATTGCGATGATCAGCGAACTGTGGGAATGGAACAAAAAGCGCGAGGCCGACGGCGACATGCCGATCGACATGGGCTTGGGGCTGAACACCGACAACGTGGTCACCGGGAACATCGGTTCGCCGAAGCGGATGGACTACACCATGATCGGCGACGGGGTGAACCTTGCGGCGCGGTTGGAGAGCGCCTGCAAACAGTACTTCGCGCGGATTTTGATCTCCGAGTTCACGTACGCCAAGCTCAAGGGTACGTATCGGATCCGCGATATCGACCGGGTGATCGTCAAGGGTAAGACCGAGCCGGTCGAGGTCTACGAAGTGCTCGACTTCCACTCCGAAGAAACATTTCCGAATCTCATGGAAGTCGTAAATAATTTTAAATCTGCGCGACAGCACTACAACAATGGAAGTTGGGACAAGGCGATCGCGTTATTTAATGAATGCTTGAAAGGCAACCCGAACGACAAGCTGGCCGCCAGCTACATCGAGCGGTGCGAAGCGCTGAAGGCCGATCCGCCGGCCGACTGGGACGGCGTCTTCGTGATGACCTCAAAATAATCAAAATATTAGTTGTAATACGGCGAACAGACGCCAAATACAGTGCATCTGCCGCGCCGTGACGCGGCGAATGTGTGCTTGAGGCACCCAAAATAAGTAATACGAGGTAATCGATGAACGCGCAGATGATCACCCGCAATGTGGTGGTGAACGGCAAACGGACGACAATAAGACTGGAAATGGCGGTGTGGGATGCGTTTGATGAGATTTGCGCCCGCGAAAACCTCTCCCGTCACGACTTGTGCACCCGGATCGAAAATGCCCGTAAAGGCGCCAACCGCGCCCAAGCGGTCCGCGCGACCGTGGTGAACTATTACCGTGTTGCCGGCATCAATACCGACCGTGAAGATGGCGCCATCAACCGCGCCCTCGAAGGGATCGCCAACCTCGCTGCCTAAGCGGGGTTATTTTCCGCCTGTATAGAAACTGGGCCAGCGCCGCTTAACGACGGGGCTGGTCGCGGCCAGGGCATGGCAGGTATCGAGCGTCGACGGCTTGGAGCCGTCAGCCGGCTCGTTGTCGCGCTTGCGCCGCGCCGGGATCACCGCCTGGAACGCGGTGACCGGCAAAGGACCCAGCACCAAGTCCGAGATGTGTGTGCATCCTTTGGTGCCGCCGAGCCGCTGAATCACGTTCTTGCGCCAGCCCGGGCCGATTTTGAGCCCGGCCAGCTTGGCATAATCCGGTGCGATGTTGCCGCACATGTTGAACGGGCCGGCTTCGGTCACGGCTTCGGCTTCGTGCACGGTCATCTCTTCGTCGATGGTCAAGCGCACCCGCATTTGATGCACCGGCTCGCCCGCGGCGACGCCGCCGCGATCCAGATTGTCGAACGAGTAGGACTTGGTGTCGGTAATCATCCCCTCGATGTCCCACAGGCCGTCGTCGCGCTCATACGCCTCGCAGCTGATCGTGCGGGTGTGGATATGTCGGCGTTTCGCCGCCTTGGACAAAGGCATTGCGCTCTCCCGTTGTTGCCATCCGGAGTTTGCAGGCGTCGCCGCCTATGACAAGGGTTTTGCGCGGATAGGCGCCGGTCAGGCACCGTAGCGGTCGCCGAACACGAAGGCCTCGGTCTCGCGGATGCTCTCTTCCAGCGACGCCTTTACCGACTTGAACAGGTCGCGGATCGAGACCACGGC
This sequence comes from Rhodospirillales bacterium, assembly GCA_965601835.1. Classification (GTDB taxonomy): domain Bacteria; phylum Pseudomonadota; class Alphaproteobacteria; order Rhodospirillales; family Casp-alpha2; genus UBA4479. The sequence goes on along the minus strand of OZ271842.1, from coordinate 944,149 downwards.
GACGCACTTGCCGCCGTCGAGCACCGGCAAGTGCCGGTATCCCCGGGTTTGCATCAATTCCAACGCATCCGCCGCGATATCGTCGGGCGACAAGGTGTCCGGATTTGCGGTCATGATCTCGCCGACCGTAACGGTCGCCGTATCCAGGCCGCCGGCGACGGCGCGAAAGACGATATCCCGCTCGGTAATGATGCCCGCCAAGCCACCGGCCTCGTCGTTGATCACCAGCGCGGCGATCTTGCGGTCGCGCATGACCTTTGCCGCCGCCGCAACGGTATCGGAAACCTCCGCCGCCGCAACGTTGGTCGGCTGCACAATGTCCGGCACAATCTTACGTTTCATGCTTGTCTCCTCCGCGTACCTCGGTCGATGTCGGCTTGATTGCTGCCGATCTGCCTCACCCCACACCATTCTAGGTGAGGTTGCGCGACGGTTGAAGCAAGAATTATTCGCCGTCGTGGTCGGCGCTCGGCGGCGTCAATCGGACCCGGGTGATCTGGTTTTGATGCCGGGCGACGATATCGAAGCGGAAATCGTGGAACATGAAGCACTGGCCGACCTCTGGAATGCGCCGGGATTCGTACAAAATCAACCCCGCCAAGGTCGACGCCTCCTCGTCGGGCAGGTCCCATTCGAACTCCCGGTTCAAATCGCGGATGGTCACCGAGCCTTCGACCAGGAAGCTGCCATCGGTCTGCGGGTCGACGCCGACCACCTCGACATCGTGCTCATCGTCGATGTCGCCGACGATTTCTTCGATGATGTCCTCAAGCGTAACGACCCCCATGTTCGATCCGTATTCGTCGACCACCAGGGCGAAGTGCTCGCGCCGGTCCCGGAACGCCTGCAGTTGGTCCAGCAACAAAGTTTGGTCAGGCACGAACCAGGCGTCGGCCGCGATGTCCGCGATGTCCAGGTCGTCGACCGCGCCGCCGCGGCGCATCACCTCGCGCAGCAACGCCTTGGCGTGAAGCACGCCGACAATGTTCTCCGGGTTGTCGCGCCACAACGGAATTCGCGTGTACGGACTTTCCAAAACCTGTCTGACGATTTCTTCCGACGGCTGCGCGATATCGATCGCAACGACGCTGCGCCGGTGCGTCATGATCTCTTCGACCGTGACCTCTGTCAGATCCAAGACCGAGCGCAACATGTCGCGCTCCTGTTTGACGCTGGCCTCGTCACCCTCGTGCAGTTCGATGGCGCCGCGCAGTTCCTCTTCGGCCGCGCCGCGCGCCTCTTCGCCCGTATTGTAGGCGCCAAAGACGCTCAGAACGTTCCGCACCAGCGCATTGATGGTCAAGGTGACAGGCGCGAACACGGCGATCACCGGCTTCAGCACGGGTGCCACTGCCAGCGCCATTCGGTTGGCGTTCCGGATCGCGTAGGTCTTCGGCAGAATTTCCGCGAACACCAACACTAGGAATGTCATCACCAAGGTGGCGTAGGCGACCCCATTGTCGCCGAACAAGGTGATCAACAAACTGGTCGCCAGCGCGGACGCGAAGATATTGACCAAGTTATTGCCGAGCAGGATCGCGCCGATCAGCCGCTCCTTGTCTTCGTGCATCGCATTGACCAACCCCGCACGTTTATCGCCGCTTTGTTCCAGCTGATGCATGACATGCTTGGACGCGGCGGTCAGGGCCGTTTCGGACCCTGAAAAAAACGCCGACAGGATCAGCAATACGAAGATTGCGAGCCCGATTTCCAACATGACGATTCCTTTCCTTTACGAAATCCGGCGGGATATCTGCCGCCGGGTCAGGGTACGGTTCATTGCGCTTTCGCGATGAAAGCGTCGAGGACCTTGCGGACCGAGTCCGGGTCCACGTCCGGCGCAACAAACGCTTTGCCGATGCCGCGGGTCAGAATGAACGTCAGCTTGCCGCCTTCGGTTTTCTTGTCGCGGCCCATGTGGTCCAGCAGGGCATCGGCGGTCCAATTGCCGCCGACCAGACCTGTGAGGTCGACGGGGAGACCCAAGTCCGTCAAATGTGCCGCGAGTTCATCGGCGTCCGAGGCCGGGGCCAAGCCTAAGTCCGCCGACAGGGTCATTGCCATGACCATGCCGATGGCGACGGCTTCGCCGTGTTTCAGTTTGTCGTCATACCCGACTTGTGCCTCGAGGGCGTGGCCAAAGGTATGGCCCAGGTTTAACAGCGCGCGGAGGCCGGCTTCCCGTTCGTCGGCGGCGACGATTTCCGCCTTGGCGGTGCACGACCGCATGACGGCTTCGCGGCGCGCCGCGGCGTCGCCGGCCAGAACCTTGGCCCCGTTGGCCAGCAACCAATCGAAGAACGGACGGTCATTGATGACGCCGTATTTGACGATCTCCGCGTAACCACAACGCCGCTCGCGTGCCGGCAGTGTATCCAGAGTCTTGGTGTCGGCGATCACCGCGCGCGGTTGATGAAAGGCGCCGATGAGGTTCTTGCCATGCGGTGTGTCGATCCCGGTCTTGCCGCCGACGGAACTGTCGACCTGCGCCAACAACGTGGTCGGGACCTGCACGAAGTCGATCCCGCGAAGCGCAACCGCCGCCGCAAATCCGGTCAGGTCACCGATGACGCCGCCGCCCAATGCGATCAGCGTCGTCTTACGGTCGATCTTGCTTTCCAGCAAATCGTCGAGCAACGCGCCCAGTTGGCTCATGCTCTTGGTGTGTTCGCCGGGCGGCAGAACCACGGTCCGGAATTGAATTCCGTTTTCCCGCAGGACGCCCTCCAGCGGTTCACGCCAATACGCGGCGACCAGTTCGTCGGTGATCACAACGCACCGCGGCGCGCGCAGAATCCGTGCGAGGTCGGGGCCGACGGCCTCAAGCGCGCCGTCGCCGATGCAGATATCGTAGCTGCGGGCACCGAGGTCCACCGTCAGCCGATCAACGCCGTCGAGAAGTTGGCTCATGCCGATGCGGTCTCCGGTTCGTGCAGGGTCTGCAGGACGCGCTGCACGGTTTCATCAAGGCTCTGCCCATCCGTATCGATAATGATGTCGGCCTCGCCATACGTCGGATAGCGGGCGTTTGCCAGTTCGACCAAGGTCCCAAGCGGATCCTCGGTCTTCAGCAACGGACGGTCCTTGCTCCGTTTGGTTCGTTGGTAGAGGGTGTCGGGCGTCGCCCTGAGCCAGACCGAAACCCCCGCACCCTTGACCGCATTCCGGGTGTCGGCATTCATGAACGCTCCGCCGCCCGTCGCGATCACGGCCGCGCCTTCGTCCAATAAGCGCTGAATGACCCGCCGCTCGCAATCGCGAAACGCCGGTTCGCCGTACACATCGAAAATATCGGTGACCGAGCAGCCGGCGGCCTTTTCGACCTCTTGGTCCGAATCTTTGAACGGAAGGTTCATTTTCTCCGCCAGACGCCGGCCCACGCAGGATTTTCCCGCGCCCATCAATCCGACGAGAACGATCGGTATTTGTGCTTTGGCGTCGTCTTCTGGCGCCAAATCGTCCGGTTTGGACCCCATTTCGAAGCGGGACTCCACAATTCGCAAAAACGTAGCTTTCAAATAGCCTTGCAGCCGTTGAAAGGCAAATCATGCGCCGATAGACTCAATCGCGATTCGGCACAAAAACGCCATAGTTTACGGCGATTGTCGTGCATTGGGACCGGCGCAGACGTGGATGTGCGATCGCTGGCCACGATCGTCGACGGCAACAAGGATAGGTTGGCATGGGAAAATTGACGGTATTCATACTCTTGCTGCTTGTTGTGGCGGTCGGGGCCGGTAGTGCGTTCTTGGCGACGTGGGAAATCCCGGCGCCCGTCACCAACGTCGAAAAAGTTCTGCCGAATGATCAGTTCCCGCGCTAATCCGCGGGTGCTCGGGGTCGCGGCCCTGACCTTCGCCATGGCGTGCGTGCTGCCGCCGGTGGCGAGTGCCCAGGCGCCGCAAACCTTGCCCCCGGCGGACAGCCCCGTGCAACTCGGTGACCCCGCCGTGTCCGCACCGCAACCGCTGCAAGCGCCGCGCCGCTTGTTGCCGCAATCGGGTGCCCCGGCACAACCGGAAACAGCGCCCGTTGCGCCCAGCGCGGCCGTTGCCCCGGTGAAATCCGGTATTCAAATCGACGGGCTGACCGGGATCGACCCGGAGTCGGTCGGTGTGCTGACCCCAGCCGACGGCGGTCTCGGAGAAACGCTGTGGACGGGGATGACCCGTGCCGACGCCGTGGCCTTGGTCGATGCCGTTCCTGGCGATTTGGCGTCCCGCGCGCTTCGGGATTTCGCGGTTCGAATAATGCTCAGCCGCGCCAGCGCGCCAGCCGCGGCGAGTGCGGACGCCCCGAGCCTGCTTGCGGCGCGGGCCAAGACCTTGATGCGGTTCGGCCGGATCGACGAGGTGCGGCGCCTGCTTGCCGCCGCGTCGACGCAAAACCGCCCGGCGGACTTGGACGCGATCGATGCGGCGCTCGGTCTGATCGCCTACGATAACGCCCGGGCCTGCGGACTTGCTCAGAACAATCAGGAACGCGCCGCCGAAGACTTCTGGCAACGGCTTTTGATCTACTGCGATGCCGTGAACGGGCGTGCGGCCGGCGTGACGCTAGGGCTGTCGTTGTTGCGGGAGTCCGCGGGCGACGACCCGGCGCTGGTGATCCTCACCGACGCGGTGTTGAGCGGCGAGAAAGTCCTTCTCGATACCCTCGAAGATCCGAACTTGGTGCATCTGGCACTGAGCCGCGCCGCCGGGATTTCGTTGCCCGATGTGTTGGAGGCCGACGCCCCACCGACCGTCATCGCCGCCGCCGTATCGACGCCGACGTTGTCGCTTGGGGCACGGATCGATGCGGCGGAGCGGGCGCTGGCGGCGGGCACCGCAACGGCGCAGGCGCTGCAGCAACTTTACATGAACCTCACGTTCGCGCCGGAAGATATCGCCGATGCATTGACCCGTGCCGATGAAGCAGGCGGCGCCGGAGGCCGCGCGTTGCTGTACCAGGCCGCAGCCGCCAACAATATTCCGGTGGCCCGCGCCGAGATTATTACACAGGCACTGACCCTCGCCCGCGAAGATGGCGCATATGATGCCGCGGTGCGTGCGTTCAAGCCGCTGATGGATCGCTTGCCGCCGAGCCCTGAAATGGCGTGGTTCGCCTTAACCGGGTTTCGCGCCTACGTCGCCATGGCCGATCCGGTCGGTGCCGAGAAGTGGCTGGCGCTGCTCCGTGCGAGTGCGGTGGTGCGCGAGGAAGTGCAATTGGCGCTCGACCGGGTGCGGCCGCTGGCATGGCTGCTCGGCGTGCGCGATACAGGTGCCGACGTCAACGACGTGCTGCGCGCGTGGCAGGCCGCAACGGCCGAGCAACCGGAACTGGCGGCGGCGGCGGAGCTTCTGAACGGTCTCGTCGCGGCGCTTGGGCACGATCTCGATCCGGACGTTTGGCCGTCGGACGGTGCCATTTCGACCCAGACCTTTCCGCCCTCGGCGCTGTGGTTCCGTTTCCAAGAAAGTTTGGCCAACGCGCAGCCGGTGGCACCGGCGCCATCGCCTGCGCGGCTGGCCGCGAGCCGCGCCTTGCCGGGACTCGCAGCCCCGGCGCCGACCCCGGCCATTGACCGCAATGGGCCCGCCGAGCCGGCATTGCTTCTGCTGCAAGCCGTCGGCAGCGTCCCCGCCGAGCGGATCGGCGTGATCCTCGCATACGATTTCGTCTCCGCTTTGCGGGAACTCGGGTTCGAGACGACGGCGCGGCGGTTGGCGGTCGAATGGGCGCTCGCCGCCGGAATCTGATCTTGAGGGTGGCGCGCACGTGGCCGAACTGACCTACCAGTGGATCGAGACGTTTCTCAACATGATGCGTTCGACCCGCAACGCATCGTCCAACACGTTGGCCGCATATCGCCGGGACTTGACCGAGTTCGCGCACTTCGTCGGACGCCGGGCGACCGATCCGGAGCGCGCCATGCCGGATCAAATCCGTGCCTACTTGAAGACTTTGGACGACCGCGGGCTGTCGGCGGCGACGGCGGCACGGCGGCTATCGGCGCTGAAACGGTTTTTCCGTTTTGTCGCCGACATGGGTTTTCGCGAGGACAATCCGACCGCGTCCCTCGAAGGTCCGAAGCAGGGTCAGCGGCTGCCGAAGTATTTGAGCGAAGCCGAAGTCGATGCGTTGCTGGAGGCGGCGGCGCGGCGGCCCGGTTCGGACGGGCTGCGTCTGCAGGCTTTGATGGAGATTTTGTACGCCACGGGGCTCCGGGTGTCCGAACTTGTCACCCTGCCTGTGTCATCCTTCGTGCGGGAGAGTCCGGTCTTGTTGGTGACCGGCAAGGGCGGCAAGGAACGGATGGTGCCGCTGGGCGAGCCGGCGCAGGACGCGGTACGGGCGTATCTCGACGTTCGCGACGGGTTCCTGCCGAAAGGACGGGTGCCCGGTCGCGCGGCACGCTATCTGTTTGCGTCGCGGGGCAAGGAAGGGCACCTGACCCGGCAGCGTTTCACCCAACAGATCAAAGAGTTAGCGGTCGAGGCGGGGTTGGACCGGCGCCGGGTATCGCCGCACGTGTTGCGCCATTCATTCGCCAGCCACTTGTTGGCGCACGGCGCCGATCTGCGAGCCTTGCAGCAGATGCTGGGCCACGCCGATATCTCGACCACGCAGATTTACACCCATGTGCTGGAGGAGCGCCTACGCTCGCTGGTGGAGACCGCGCACCCCTTGGCTCAGGTTTGATTTCGGGCAAATCTGTGGTGGGTTCCGCGCGTTGACAGGCCCGGTCCGTAACTCTATCTCTTGCACACGTTTTCGATGGCCCGGCGGCGCCCAGCCCGAGGCCTGGTTCGATCCACGCTTCCGGAGCCTAACATGCTGCAAAATCTTGCGAAAAAACTCTTCGGCTCGGCGAACGACCGGTTCATCAAATCCCTGGATGGGGTGGTGGACGACGTCAACGCGCTGGAGTCCGAGTTCGAGGCACTGAGCGACGACGAACTGCGCGCCAAGACCGACGATCTTCGGGCCCGGGTGCAAGACGGCGCCGACCTTGACGATTTGCTGCCCGAAGCGTTTGCGACGGTGCGCGAAGGGGCGAAGCGGACCCTCGGCCAGCGTCACTACGATGTCCAACTCAAGGGTGGTCTGGTGCTGCACCGGGGCATGATCGCGGAGATGAAGACCGGGGAGGGGAAGACCCTGGTGGCGACGCTCGCGGTGTATCTCAATGCGCTCGGCGGCGAAGGGGTTCACGTGGTCACGGTGAACGACTATCTGGCGCAGCGCGACGCCGCCTGGATGGGGCAGATCTACACGTTCCTTGGGTTGACCGTCGGCGTGATCAACCACGGCCTGTCCGACGACGAGCGGCGCGAGGCCTACGCCTGCGACGTGACGTATGCCACCAATAACGAACTCGGGTTCGATTATCTGCGCGACAACATGAAGTTCACCCTGGAGGAAATGGTCCAGCGGCCCTTCAACTTCGCCATCGTCGACGAGGTGGACAGTATCTTGGTCGACGAAGCGCGGACGCCGTTGATCATCTCCGGGCCGACCGAGGATCTCGGCGACCTGTATACCGCCGTCAACAAGTTGATTCCCGATCTCGACGAGGATGACTACGAGAAGGACGAGAAAGCCCGCGCTGCCAGCTTCACTGAATCCGGCATGGAAAAGATGGAGCAAAAGATGCGCGACGCGGGGCTGCTTGAGGAAGGCTCGCTCTACGACGTTCAGAACGTCAGCCTCGTGCATCACGCCAACCAAGCGCTGCGCGCACATGTGCTGTTCGAGCGCGATGTCGACTACATCGTCAAAGACGATCAGGTCGTCATCATCGATGAATTCACGGGCCGGATGATGGAGGGGCGACGCTATTCGGAGGGTCTGCACCAGGCGCTGGAAGCGAAGGAAAGCGTCAAGATCCAGAACGAGAACCAGACCCTCGCATCCATTACGTTCCAGAATTATTTCCGCCTGTATCCGAAGCTCGCCGGGATGACCGGGACGGCGATGACCGAGGCCGGCGAATTTGCCGAGATCTATAACCTTGAAGTGGTGGAAATTCCCACCAATCTGCCGGTCGCCCGGGAAGATTTCGACGACGAGGTGTACCGCACCGTGGCCGAGAAAAACGCCGCGATCGTCGAGCAGATCGTCGACTGCCACAAACGCAAACAACCGGTGCTGGTCGGCACGGTGTCGATCGAGAAATCCGAAGAACTGGCAGCGGCCCTGAAAAAGTCCAAGGTGCCGCATAACGTGCTGAATGCGCGCTACCACGAGCAGGAAGCGTTCATCGTCGCCCAGGCGGGGCGGCCCGGCGCGGTGACGATCGCCACCAACATGGCCGGCCGCGGCACGGATATTCAGCTCGGCGGCAACTTCGAGATGCGCATCGCGCAAGAAATCAAAGCGGAACCGGGAACCGACGCCTACGACAAGGCGGTTGAGAAGATTAGAGACGAGATCGCGCAGGACCGCGATGTCGTGCTGCAGGCCGGCGGGCTCTACGTGCTCGGCACCGAACGGCACGAAAGCCGGCGCATCGACAACCAGTTGCGCGGCCGCTCGGGCCGGCAAGGGGACCCGGGCACGTCCAAGTTCTATCTGTCCCTGCAAGACGATCTGATGCGGATTTTCGGCTCCGAGCGGATCGACGGCATGCTGCAGAAGCTGGGCCTGGAAGAGGGCGAGGCCATCGTTCATCCGTGGGTCAACAAGGCGTTGGAAAAAGCGCAGACCAAAGTCGAGGCGCGCAACTTCGAAATCCGTAAGAACCTTCTGAAATTCGACGATGTCATGAATGACCAGCGCAAGGTCATTTATGAACAGCGCAAGGAAATGATGGCCGCCGAAAACGTGGCCGACGACGTCACGAACATGCGCCATGAGGTGATCGAAGACATGGTGAGTGTCGCGATTCCTGAAAAAGCCTATGTGGATCAATGGGATATCGACTTCCTGCACGAGGAGGTCCAGCGAGTGTTCGGGGTCGACTTGCCGGTCCATGACTGGGCCAAGGAAGAAGGGATCGCCGACGAGGAAATCCGCGAGCGGTTGGTCGATGCGACCGACCGGCGAATGGCCGAGAAAGCCGCCAACGTCGGTCCCGATGTCATGCGGATGGTGGAAAAAAGTCTGCTGTTGCAGATGCTCGACCAGACATGGAAAGAGCACCTGCTGACCCTCGATCACTTGCGCCAAGGGATCGGGCTCAGGGCCTATGGGCAACGCGACCCGCTCAACGAATACAAGCGCGAAGCCTTCAACCTGTTCGAGGAGATGTTGGCCAGCCTGCGCGACCGCATCACGTCGGTGTTGGCGCATGTCCAGTTCGAGGCCGCGCCGCCGGAAGACGCGCTGATGCCGCGCGAGCAGCAGGAGATGCACGAGACCCGGACCGACCCGGCGCTTGCCAATGAACAGCCCGAGCCGGTCGCGTCCGGCGCGGCGACGGCGACGGTCAGCCGCCGGCAAAGCGCCGCCGAGATCGACCCCAACGATCCGTCGACGTGGGGCCGGGTGCCTCGTAACGCGCCGTGCCCATGCGGGTCGGGCAAGAAGTACAAGCACTGCCACGGCAAGGTGGCCTAGGCCCTAAGCTTCTCGTTAACGTTTGTTCGGGATACTTCCGTCCGATTGGACGAGGTATTTCCATGAGCATCGTTCTTATTACAGGCGATCACCCGCGGCACACGTATTTGGTCGAGCGATTGGCGGCGACCTGCCTTGTCATCGGCTGGGTCCGCGAAGTGCGCGAAGCGTTCGTGCCCGAGCCGCCGGCCGGATTGGGTCCGTCATTGCGGCAATTGTTCGTGAAGCACTTCGATTTGCGGGATGCGACCGAGAACGACGTATTCGGCGGCGCCAAGCATCCCGACGTCGAAACCCTCGAGGTCACGCGAGAGACTCTCAACGGCGCCGAGACCGTCGCATTCCTGAAGCGGCTGCGGCCCCGCTTGGTGATCTCGTATGGTTGCCACATTCTGACGAACGACCTGATGAGTGCCGCGGATACACGGTTCTGGAACAGCCATGGCGGTCTGTCGCCGGATTACCGTGGCGTGATCACGCATTTCTGGCCGAGTTATTTCCTGGAGCCACAGATGACCGGCATGACGTTGCACGAAACGACGCCCAAGGTCGACGCCGGCGGTGTCGTTCATCAAACCGGTGCGCCCATGGTGGCGGGCGATAGCCTGCATCGCCTCGCGGCGCGGGCGGTTGCGGATTATGCGGAGAGTTTGGCGACCCGCTTGCCGGGCTTGGATTTCGATGCGCTGCCTGCGGGCGTGCCGCAAAAGCACGGCGGCAAGCAGTTCTTCTCCCGCGATTGGCGGCCGGAGCACCTGCGGCTGATTTACGACGTCTATGGGGACAAGGTTGTCGATGCGGTGCTGGCGGGGGAGATTGTCGGGCGCGAGCCGAAGCTGATCTCGGTCCTGCAGTAAGATCTCAGCCGAGGCCGAGTTTCCCCATCTCCAGGAATTTGGTGCGCCGGTTCCGGATCAATTCTTCCGACGACAGGGCCGACAGAGGCTCCAGCGCTTTTTCGATCGCATCGCCCGCTTTCTCGATGGTTTCGGCCGGTGAGCGGTGCGCGCCGCCAAGCGGCTCCGAGACAATCTGGTCGATGACGCCCAGCTTCAATAGGTCCTGCGCCGTGAGGCGCAGCGCTTCCGCCGCATCTGCGGCCTTTTCCGCATCCCGCCATAGGATCGAGGCGCAGCCTTCGGGCGAGATGACGGAGTAAATGGCATGCTCCAGCATCATCACCGTATCCGCCGCCGCCAGGGCGATGGCGCCGCCGGACCCGCCCTCGCCGATGACGAGGCTGACGAACGGCGACTTGATCGAGATGCAGGTTTCGATGGAACGGGCGATGGCTTCGGCTTGGCCGCGGGCTTCCGCGTCGACCCCGGGATAGGCGCCGGGCGTGTCGACGAACGTCAAGACCGGCATGCCGAAGCGGTCGGCGAGTTGCATCAGCCGCTGCGCCTTGCGGTATCCCTCCGGCCGCGCCATGCCGAAATTGTGTTGAATGCGGGTTTCCGTGGTGTCGCCTTTTTCGTTGCCGATGACGACCACGGAACGGCCGCGAAACCGGCCCATGCCGCCGATAATCGCGGCATCCTCGGCGAATGTGCGGTCGCCGGCGAGCGGCGTGAAATCGGTGATCAGATGACGGATATAGGCGCCTGCGTGCGGACGGTTCTGGTGCCGGGCGACCTGGGCTTTTTGCCACGGGGTCAGCTTCCCATACGTCTGGGTCAGCAGTTTTTGCACCTTTTCCTGCAGATTGCCGACTTCGTCGGCGATGTTTACCTCGCCTTCGCTCGACAAATGCCGGAGCTCCTCGATTTTGCTCTCAAGGTCGGCAATCGGCTTTTCGAAGTCCAGATAGGCGTGCATCAGCGTTCTCTATCACGCGCCATGCGGCATGAAAACGGATAACTGTCCGGCGCGACGGGCGGTCTAGGCGCTTTCGGCGATCTGCGCCGCCGTGTCCACCAGCACCTTGGCCTGCTTGATCGACGCGATGTCGATCAGTTTGCCGTTCAGGGTCACCGCGCCGCGGCCTTGCTTTTGCGCCTCCTCCATCGCGTCGAGGATGGCTTGCGCTTGCGCCACGGCCTCTTCGGAGGGGCTGAACACGTCGTTGGCGAGGTCGATCTGCGTCGGGTGAATGGCCCATTTCCCCTCGCATCCCAGGACCGCTGCGCGTTTCGCTTGCGCCACATAGCCGTCGCCATCGCGGATGTCGCCGAAGGGGCCGTCGATCGGCCGCAGGCCGTTGGCCCGCGCCGCGACCACCATCCGGGCGATGGCGTAATGCCACATATCGCCCCAATGCACGTCCCGGCGCCCGTCGTCCAGTGGGTCGGTCAGGACATGATAGTCCGCGTTCGGGCCGCCGATGTTGGTGGTCCGCGCCTTGGTCGACGCGGCGTAATCCGCAACCCCGAAGTGCAGTGATTCGTTGCGCGGCGAGGCGGCGGCGATCTCGTGGATGTTTTCCATCCCAAGCGCGGTTTCGATGATCATTTCGAAGCCGATTTTCGACGTGTAGCCCTTGGCCGCTTCGATTTGCGTCACCAGCATATCGATGGCGTAAATGTCGGCCGCCGTACCGGCTTTCGGGATCATAATCAGGTCCAGTTTGTCGCCGGCTTGCTCGATGATGTCGACGACGTCCCGGTAACAGTAATGCGTATCCAGCCCGTTGATCCGGACCGACACCGTTTTCGACGACCAATCCATGTCGTTGAGGGCCTCGATGATGTTTTTCCGGGCCTGCTCCTTGTCGTCCGGCGCGACCGCGTCTTCCAGATCCAAGAACACCATGTCGGCGGCGCTCTCGGCGGCCTTTTGCAGGAACTTCGGGCTCGAGCCCGGCACCGCCAGCTCGGAGCGGTTCAGGCGCGCAGGCGCTTGTTCGACAATGGTAAAGCTCATGTTATATCCCCTCAGACGCAGTTATTGCGCCGCAACATGCCGCCGATTACGCGGGGATGCAAGACAGTTGCCCGCGCCGTGTAACGCTGCGTCCGCCTAGCGCGAAACAGCACGATGTGCGGCGCGATCAAGCGAATGACTGTCGTTCGGTTTTCATGGCGGTTTTCATGGCGGTTTTCGGCGCGGTTTGCGGTTCGGCGTGCGGTGCTGCCTGGATTTGCTCTTGCATCCGGCGGCGGTTGACCTCGCGGCGGACTTCGTCTTGATAAATCAGGTGCTTGGCGGCGCGCCGTTGCTGCAGTTCCATGGTTTCCTTGACGAAAACATAGACACAGACGCTGACGCCGATGACGAAGGCGATGCCCAGCGCGGAGAGTTTAATCAGTTCCGGGTTCTTGAAGAATTCCATCTTTTTGACCTCTTTTTGCGATCTGTTCTAGAGCGAGAGGCGCCTCGCGACGCCGTGTGTGAGGAGCACTATCGCCACGTTTCGCAACAGGGGTTTTTCGGAACTGCGATAAAACGCTTCGGGCGTGTTTCATTTTGTTACGCGGCGGGGTGGGGCCCGGTGGCAGGCCATGGCGCGTCGGCCCTTGCCCGGCGGGGCCAGGGGGTGTTTTATCCCCCTCAATGCCCGCGAGGGCCCCACAAATCCAAGGATGCTTCCTATGACCGTACGTTCGATATCCCGGCTCGGCGCTTTGATGCTGGCCGCCATGTTGTTGGGGACCCCCGTGCTGGCCGCCGACGACCCCGTTGTCGCGGTGGTCAATGGCGAGGAAATCACGCGCTCCGATGTTGAGGCCGCACGCGAGAACCTGCCGCGCGAGTATCAAGCGGTGCCGATGGAGCAGCTCTACACGCTGTTGCTGACCAGCATGATCGACAGCAAGTTGGTTGCCGCCGACGCCCGCAACCGCGGCTTGGACAAAGAAGCGGAGTATCAGCGGCGCCTCGCCACCGTGGCCGATCAGTTGTTGGAGCGGTATGCCGTGCGTCAGGTGATCGACGCCGCCGTCAGCGACGAGAAACTCCGTGCCATGTACGACGAACGCCAATCCGGTGAACAGGCGGTCGAGCTTCGCGCCCGGCATATCCTGGTCGAAACCGCCGATGCGGCGACCGACTTGATCAAGCAATTGGACGAGGGCGCGGATTTCGCGGCCCTGGCGCAGGAGCATTCGACCGGCCCAAGCGGCCCACGGGGCGGCGAACTTGGGTTCTTCGGCCGCGGTCAGATGGTCGGTCCGTTCGAGGAGGCGGCGTTCGCCCTCGAAGACGGGCAGCATTCGCGCGAGCCGGTGCAGACCCAGTTTGGCTTTCACGTCATCAAGGTCGAAGAGCGCCGCGCCGTGACGCCGCCGAGCTTCGAAGACAGCATCGATCAACTGCGCGAAGAAGCGGCGCAATTCGCCGGCCAGAAATATGTCGAGGAACTGCGCGCGACCGCCGAGATCGAACGGTTCAGTATCGACGGCAGCAAACCGTGACCGACCTGTCGCCCCTCGCACCGGACCGGTTCCCCGAGATGCCGGCGATTGCCGGTGCCGCGATGGCGGTGGCGGCGACGGGCATCAAGTATCAAGGCCGGCCGGACCTGTTGCTGATGCGGTTCGCCAAGGGCACGCAGGTGGCCGGTGTGTTCACCACCTCGTTATGCCCGTCGGCGCCCGTCGATTGGTGCCGCCAACACTTGCATGGCGGGGAGGCCGAGGGCCTTGTCGTCAACGCCGGTAACGCCAATGCGTTCACCGGGGGTGCCGGGGCGGCGGCCTGCGAGGCGGTGGTGCAAGCGGTGGCGGATAGTCTCGCGACCCGGCCGAGCCGGGTGTTCGCCGCATCGACCGGCGTGATCGGCGAGGTGCTGCCCGCCGAGCCCATCGTCGAAAAGCTGGGTCACCTTGCTCCGGCCCTGATTGAAGAGCGCTGGGAAGATGCCGCGGCGGCGATCATGACCACCGATACCTTTCCGAAGGGCGCGACCCGGACCGCGGCGATCGGCGGTACCACCGTCACCCTGAACGGGATCGCCAAGGGCTCGGGCATGATTGCGCCGGACCTTGCCACCATGCTGGCATTCGTCGCCACCGATGCGGCGATCCCCGCGAATGTGCTGCAGGCATGTCTCTCTGCGGCGGTGGAAAAAAGTTTCAATCGCACGACGGTCGACAGCGATACCTCGACCAGCGATACCGTGCTCGTGTTCGCCACCGGGGCCGCGGCGCACGCGCCCATTTCCGACGCCGAGGCACCTGAATTGGCCGATTTCCGCGCCGCGCTCGACGATCTATGTGTCGATCTTGCCAAGCAAGTGGTGCGTGACGGGGAAGGGGCCAGCAAATTCATCGAAGTGCGGGTGACCGGCGCCGACACCGAGATGGCGGCAAAGCGGATCGCGCTTGCGGTTGCCAATTCGCCGCTGGTGAAGACGGCGATTGCCGGCGAGGACGCCAATTGGGGGCGAATCGTTATGGCGGTCGGTAAGGCGGGCGAGCGGGCGGAGCGGGACAAGCTGGCGATCCGCATCGGCGGGGTCGATGTGGCCCGCGATGGGGCCGCGGTGGACGGTTTCGACGAAGCGCCGGTGGCGGCGCACATGACCGGCCAGGAGATCGATATCGACGTCGACCTCGGCCTCGGCGATGGGGCGGCGACGGTCTGGACCTGCGATCTGACACACGGGTACATCACGATCAATGCCGACTACCGGTCCTGATAGCGGCTGCTGGGACGCGCCGTTCTCGGGCGCGGGTAAGTCGCTGAAAACAATACTGGTTGTCGCCGCGGCTCTCATCGACGCGGACGACCGGGTGCTGATCGCGCGGCGGCCCGAGGGCAAGTCCATGGCCGGACTGTGGGAGTTCCCGGGCGGTAAGGTCGAGCCGGGCGAGTTTCCGGAAACCGCGTTGGTGCGCGAGCTGCGTGAGGAACTGGGCATCGATCTGACGGAAACCTGCCTCGCGCCGTTCACCTTCGCGAGCCATGTTTACGAGGATTTCCACCTGCTGATGCCGCTGTATCTGTGCCGGGTCTGGCACGGTCAGGTGACGCCGCATGAGGGCCAGGAGATCAAGTGGGTGCGGCCGGTGCGGCTCGGCGATTACCCCATGCCGCCGGCCGATGCGCCGCTGGTGGCGATGCTGCGGGATTACCTCTAGGCGCTGTCCGGCGCGCCGACCCGGTCCGCCGCCTTTCTTAGCTCGTGGACGGCGTCGTCGAAAAAGCCGTCCAACTGCGCGCGCATGGCGTGGGACAAGCTCAGCAGTTTCGAGCGCGCGTCCTCCGGGTTTTCCTGCTCGACGATCATGCCGCGGGCGATGGCGGTATCGGCATACTTCGCGGCGGTCAGCGGACTGCGCACCCCGGTGATCGCCTTGAGGGCCTCGGTTTTGCGCACCGGCTGGCCATGGCGCCACAGAAACGTCAGCAAATCCCAGTACGCGGCGGAATAGAACTCGGTATCGCCCTGAAATACGCGGACCCAATTCTGCCCCACCTGATCCGTGAACGTCAGGTACTCCCGGCGTTGTCTATCAGTATAGGTCAGCGGCATCTCACACCCCAATAAGCACAAATTTATTGATAATTTTATTTTTATATATAGGGGCAGTTCTTCGATGTGTCTACCTCTATCGCATTGATAACAAGCAAGAAGTAAAGATCACGCTCAAGTAGATATATATTTAAAAACATAATTGACAATAAAAATAAACTTAAATATGATGTCATTAACGGATTCAAATGGTGCCGATACAGGAGGACCAAAAATGACACATTCTTATGCGATATCCGAACGACGTCGCCGACTGCGGTGGACCCTGCCGCTGGTGGCCGTGCTCAGCGTCGGCATGCTGGGTGGCTGCGTCACCGATTCCGGTGACAAGCAGGCCGTGGGTGCCGTGTTGGGTGCCGGTCTCGGCGGTCTTGCCGGATCTCAGGTCGGCAAGGGGAACGGCCAATTGGTGGCGACGGCGGCGGGTGCTGTGCTCGGCGGCCTGTTCGGCGGCGAAGTGGGTAAATCCCTCGACCGCGCCGACCAGGCCTATGCGCAACGGGCGCAGACCGTGGCCTGGGACGCCCCGGTGGGTGAGACGATTTCCTGGTCGAACCCCAAAAGCGGTAACAGCGGATCGGTCACGCCGACCCGCGAAGGAACCCATACCCGGACCGGCGCCTATTGCCGGGAATACCAGACCGAAGTGATCGTCGGCGGCGAGGCGCAGGTCGGCTACGGCACCGCGTGTCAAATGCCGGACGGCGACTGGAAGATCGAGAGTTAAGTCGGTCCCGAAATCAGCAAGGGGGCGGTATCGATTTCGTCGATGCCGCCCTTTTTGTTATCGATGGGATCGATAACGCGATGGGGGCGAGCAGGGGTGTTCTTTGACAGCCCGCGGCCCGGGCCGTTACATAATCGGCCTCTGCAACGAAAAATCGGTCCCCGCCCGTGTCACAAAACGGAAATACTGTCACCGCCGGGATGGCGATCATCGGCAACGAGATCCTGTCCGGCCGCACCAAGGACGCGAACCTCGCCTTTCTCGGCGAGCAGCTGAACGACCTCGGCATCCGCATGATGGAGGCCCGGGTCGTCGCCGATGTGCCGGCACGGATCGTCGAGGCGGTCAACAACCTGCGCGGCCGCTATGACTACGTGTTCACCACCGGCGGCATCGGCCCGACCCACGACGACATCACCGCCGAGTGCGTGGCGCAGGCGTTCGGCCTGGAATTCGGTCCGAACCCGGAGGCCGTCGCGATCCTGGATGCGCATTATAAGCCCGAGGACCGGACCGAGGCCCGCTACCGCATGGCCAAGACCCCGGTCGGCGCGAGCCTGATCGAAAACCCGATTTCCAAGGCGCCCGGGTTCCGGGTCGAGAACGTGTTCGTCATGGCCGGCGTGCCCCGCGTGATGCAGGCGATGTTCCAGTCCATCAAACATGAACTGACTGGCGGCCAGCCCATGGTCAGCCGCACCGTCGTCAGCCACGTGCCGGAGGGCAAGGCCGGCGGGCCGCTGGGTGAATTGCAGGAACGATATCCGGACACCGAGATCGGCTCGTATCCGTTTTTCCGCGACGGCAAGGTGGGTGCCGCGATCGTGATCCGCGCGGTGGATGCGGCGCGCGCCGATGCCGCCGCCGCCGACGTGGTGGAGTTGCTGACGTCGCTCGGCGGCAACCCTGTTTTGGAGCAGAGCGCGGAGCGCTGAAATCCGCTAAGATAATCGGAGGAGAACACACCATGTCGCGATTGATACCCGGAAAGCCGGTCCCGGATTTGCGCGTCCCGCTGGTCGGCGGCGGCACCTGGACCCTGTCGGAACAGACGCCCGAGACCTTCACCGTGGTCGAGGTCTATCGCGGCTATCACTGTCCGCGCTGCAAGAGCCAGCTGTTGGATCTGGACCACAAGATCGCGCGCTATGCGGAGCGCGGTTGCGGCGTGCTGGCGGTCTCCACCGATCCGCAGGACCGGGCCGATAGGACGGTCGCCGAATGGGGCCTGCATCAGCTGCCGGTCGCCTACGGCATGACCCTGGAACAGGCGCGCGCCTGGGGGCTCTATATCTCCAATGCGTTTCAGGAGAAGGAGACCCGGCATTTCGCGGAGCCGGGGCTGTTCCTGATCCGGCCGGACCAGACGCTCTATAGCAACGTCATCCACACCACGCCGTTCCACCGGCACCACCACGCCGACGTGTTAGAGGCGGTCGATATGATCCGGGCGCGCAACTACCCGCCGCGCGGCGATTCCGACGAGGCGGATACGGAGGCCGCATGAGCGATCCGTCCCCCTTCGCCGAACTGTACGAGAGCCGGCGGCAGTTCTTCACCTTCATCATCAAGCGCGGCATCCTCGGCACGCTGTTGTCGTTCTGCGTGTCGGGCGGGCTGTTGGTGACCAACGTCGCCAACCTCCGCGACATCATGTTCCGCGCCGACATCACGTGGCTGTGGATGAGCATCTTCGTGTTCGATGTCTGGGTGACGGTGACCGGCATGACGCTGGCGATCAGCTTCTGGTTCTTAGGAAAGGGCCACAAGCAGTTCGGGCCGTAGGGCCTCTACGTCATCCTGACGCACGTCGGGATCCAGTAGTCACGGCGCCACCGCTTATCCCATGAACGCTGGATCCTGAGGCACGTTCAGGAGGGCGGGGATGGTCGGCGCGGCGCGGTGTCGTAACCGACAAATATCTTTCGCACCTTTGATGAAACGGGTCCGCGCCAAGGGCGCAGACGGACACACTGCTAGTCCTGACTTGAATAAATGTGGGCAGTTGCCCTGCCGCTACCGCACAACGATGTCTCCGCCTGTAACCGATCTTACTCTTTCGGCGACTTCCCGAAGCGTCCACTTGGGGACGAGGATGCCTCCCACAATTGCGACGGTTTCGGCGTTGTCGAATCGCTCGGTGGGCAGCTCGCTATCTGGATCAAATCGGAAGCTGCGGTTGTTCGCGGCGACGCACTGTTCATAAACGCTCGTCGTGGCACCCCCCCGATCATCGACGACCATCACCACATCACAGGTGCGGGCCAGTTCAACGGCTTCGTCTTGGCGTTCGTATGAGTCCGTGCAGACCGTGTTGCGAATGCGAACGGATACACCAGTCGCCGCAAGGTCTGATTTGAATTTTTCCCAGTTTGCCGTGTTGCCGGTAACCTGGCCGATGCACGCCCAATTGCGACCCTCTTCGCCAAGCTGGTCTCTGATATCGTCGACCGACTCGGCCACCAAACCAATCTTGTTGTTTCTTTCCGCTGCCGCCATCGCATAGATGGAGTGGTGGTTCTTGGGTTTTCCAAACGCGATGAGATCGTAGCCTTCGCCCGCGAGCCGGTCCGCCCATTCATCGAATTTTGCAATGAAAGGACATTTGTAGTCGAAAATCTCTCTACCCTCGACCTGACGTACCGCGATCTCGTCTTGATAGAGTCCCTGATGCCCAATTGCCAGTTTCGCGTTGCCCGGCGCGCTCTCCACATCCTTTAAAACACTGACCGTCCGCAAATTGGGATAACGCTCGAACAGTTTCTCGTTGTCAGCGGTAATCCGCTGTACCGGGTCCCACCTCGACATGTTGGGGTCCGCGGCCGTTCGATGGGTCACGGCGACAGCATCCTCCTGCGCCGCCAACTTATCGATCCGCGCGTAAGCGAGCTCGATCCCCCAGCAAAGGCCCGTTCTGGCGACATGAATAGTCATCGTGGTGGCTCTCCCATCGAATGCATTAAATATAGTTGGGCAGGACGTGACGGCCTAGTTCGGACGACGAAACGCCAATGCGCAAACCGTAAAGCTCGGAGAGTCGGCTTTCCGAGAGCATTTCATCGGTTGGGCCTTGTACAGGCGGTAAGCCGGACGCAAGAACCAACGCCTGGTCGGCAGAAGCCAATAGGTGGTTTGGATCGTGTGCGGCGAATATGACCGATAACCCATCGTCATGCGCCAAACTTTTTAGCATCCGCAAAACAAGCGATTGATGTCGAAGATCGAGCGCAGCGAACGGTTCGTCCAAAATGACATGTCGTGCACCGGTGACCAGCGCCCGCGCAATGAGGACCAATTGTCGCTCGCCGCCAGATAGGGTCGTGAATGCACGATCTGCGAATGTTCGTGCCTCAGTCCGCGCCAATGCGGACGCGATGCGTTCATCATCGGATCGGTTGAGATTTTCGAACAGTCTTTTTTGTGCCGCCAATCCCATTGCCACGACATCACGGGCCGTGAAGGAGAAACCGATTTCACTCTTCTGCGGGACGTAGCCAGTGACGCGGGGGCGCGTCACGTGACCTTCGGTCGGATCGAGTAGACCCGTAAGGCATCGCAAAAGGGTCGTCTTTCCGACGCCGTTTGGCCCAAGAAGTCCAAGGACCTGTCCTTCCGTCGCAGCGAGGTCGAGATCGCGCCACAACCAACGCCCTCTGATTTTCAGACCGATCCGTTTTGCTTCAAGCATCGTGGCCTCCGCTCCTACGCAAGCCCGCCAACAGGGCCAGGAACACGGGTGCGCCGATCAACGCGGTGAGCGCAGAGACCGGTAACTCCGCAGCCGTCAAGCTTCGCGCTGCTGTGTCGATCAGGCATAGAAACGCCGCTCCGATCAAGGCTGAGGCCAAAATCAGTCGGCGATGGCCAGGTCCAACAAGAAACCGGGCGGCATGGGGCACGACCAAGCCGACCCATCCGATGACGCCGGAAACAGCGACACCCGCTGCACAGGTGAGCGCAACGGCGGCGAGGACGATGAAACGATCTCGTCTCAAGTTCAGCCCAAAAGCACGGGCCTCATCTTCGCCGCTGGACATCAGATCGATACGCAAAGCGTACCCCCACAGAATAACCACGCCGATAGATACCGCGGTGATCAGACCAAAGACCTCGCTCAGTGTCGTCCCTGCGAAACTGCCCATCAGCCAATAGACAAGTTCGGGCAACTGTTCTTCAGGATCGGCAGCGTATTGCATCAAGGTGGTACCCGCTGCGGCCAAGGAACTCACCAGAATGCCTGCGAGTACGATCATCAGAACCGAAAGACCGCCCGCCAGACGCGCGAAGGCGATGACGGCAAATACGGCCAAGAGGCCCGCCGCAAAGGCGCCCGCGATGATGTATGTCGATCCCAGGCCCATGAAGATCGCGAGCGAGCCGCCGAAGCCTGCGCCACTGAGCACACCGACGGTCTGCGGACCCGCCAGAGGGTTTCGGAATAATCCCTGCAAGGCGGCGCCGCTTGCGCCAAGCCCGGCCCCCACCAGCAGACTTGTCAATGTCCGGGGAAGGCGGGCGTGCCAGACGATGGCGCTATCGTAGAGATTGGCGTCGGGTGCCCAGAGTGCAGACACGATTTGCAGGGGAGTCAGCGATACGCGCCCGGTGCCCAATGCGATCAGGACCGCCACAAGTGGCGAAACGCAAATCAGGACCCAGACAATTAGGCTCTCTCGCCCCGAAGACCAAGACGTGCGGATGGCGTCAGTGTGGCGCAAAGGCCTCATACCCCGCGCTATCACTGTTCAACGACACCTGCAGTATCTCGTCGATTTCTGCATCCGTCAGATCGTGTCCGTAGAACAACTGGTAGGCAGAGCGCATGTCGTCGCGAAGCGGGAAAGTAAACACGTCAGGGTTCAAGACCATCGACGCCCAACTCCAGGCCAAGTGGCTTTCGTGACTGGCCGGGTCCCAGCGATAACCGCCGTGAGGGATTTTATAGACACGCCGGTTCTGTACCGCATCCAACCCGGCATACACCGGATTTGCGTAAACTTCGGCGGGTGTCATTTTGTCGAACGCACTGAGGATGATGATCTCGGGATTCCAGGCGATAACTTGTTCATCCGTGACGGGCGCCAAGCCCTTTAGCCCCGCATCAACTGCGGGATTGTCCGCGCCGCCCAATTCAAGCCAAAAACTCTGATACGTATCCGTCCCCGCTGTGCGCAGTTTGCCACCCTGAATGCGCATGTACAGAGCACGGGGGCGATCACCCTCGTTCAGTTTCTTGGCTTGCTCCGCGATCTCGTCCAAGCGCGTGTGGTGCCGCGAAAGTACCTGTTCCAGTCGAGCCTCTTGGCCGATGACGGTCGCAAGGATCGTCAGATTCCGTTCATTCAATTCCTGGCTTTTCGGGTTGTTTTGCAGGCCTATGACCTTCAGCCCAGCGTTCTCCAATGGCGCGATGATCTTTTCTGGGCTTTTCCATTGGATCACTGCATTGGGCTTTAGCGCCAATACGCTCTCCAGGTTCGGATTGAACCGTCCCCCCGCAACGATGTCGGACGGAATATCGGCAGCTTCCGGAAAAATCCGCCCCAAGAAACCGTCCCGAACCGATTTTACCGCCACCGGGTGCATGGCTGCGATCCGCTGAGTGGAGCCGTCCAGCGCCATCACAACGGATGACATGGGAATGGGGATGATGACCAGCCGTTCCGCCGGGGCCGAAAACTCGGTCGTCTTACCTCGCAAATCCTCGACGGAAAAAGCCTGGGAATGCACAGCCGTTGTTCCAAACACTGTCAGAAGCCCCGTAAGGGCGACAGCACCTGCGATTCCATATTTCGATAACGTTCTCGTTGACCAGAATCTTGCCACGGATACCTCCTATCTCGGCAGTTTAGACACACGTCTATCGCCTCGACGGGGTTCCGCGCTGCGCACACACCTCGATGCACAACTGGGCGATCACAGACGGCAGGTCTCCTGGCTTGTGGTTCATGCACCTTTCCGCCCGCCTTCCCAAACCTCGTGGTTCAGTGGCAAATCATGGGCGGTGGCTGTCCACCTACAGTTGCGAGGGCAGCATCGGATTTAATCCTGTGGATTGCACCGATTTCCCTTTTAGCCCCGAAGGGCACCGTCAAGCGAAGCGTGCACCGGAATTCAATTTTGCGTCAAGTGTTGGAAACTGGCTCATTGTCTATATCCGACATCATCTGGCTGTGGATGAGCATCTTCGTGTTCGACGTCATGCCGAAGATCAGGCGACCAGCCGCGCGGCCATCGCGCCCGTGCTTACGAAGGCCCCCGCCGCCGGCGCAGGGTGTCGGTGGTGTAGATCGCCAGCGCGACCCAGATCAGGCCGAAGGTGATGGCGTGGCTGGTGGTGAAGATCTCGCCGTACAGAAACACCCCGACCAAGAAATGCAGCGTCGGCGTGATGTTTTGGAACACCCCGACGGTGGCATAGCGCAGACGCAGGGCTGCTGCGGCGAACAGCACCAACGGCACCGCGGTGATGATGCCGGCGGCCGCGATCTTGAGATCGAACACCCAGCCGTATTGCCCGAAGGCACCGTCGCCGGTCATGTGCAAATAGAGCAGATAGCCCACTGCCGGCAGCAACAGGATCAAGGTCTCGATCAGCAACCCCGGTGCGGCGCCGATGGGCGTGGTCTTGCGCACATAGCCATAAAGCGAGAACAGCATCGCAAGCCCGATGGCGATCCACGGAAACGCGCCGAGCCCGAAGGTCAGCACCAGCACCCCCATCGCCGACAAGCCGATCGCCGTCCACTGTGGGATGCTGAGCCGTTCCTTCAACAGCGCGACGCCCAGCAGCACGTTCAACAGCGGATTGATGTAATACCCCAGGCTGCCTTGCAGGATGTGCTCGTTGGTCACCGCCCAGATGAACAGCAGCCAATTACCGCTTAGCAACAACGTCGCGACGGTCAGCCGTTTCAACAGCGCCGTGTTGCGCAGCGCGCGGGTCACCTCCGGCCCCTTGCCCAACAAGAACAGGCCGCCGCCGACCAAGACCACCGACCACACCACCCGGTGCGCCAAGATCTCCAGCGGCGGCACCGCTTCGACCGCTTTGAAATAGACGGGCATGAACCCCCAAAACCCGAAGGCGCCCAGCGCGCACAGGCTGCCGACGGCAGCGTCCATGCCGCTGGGCCGGCTGTCCGCCGCGCTCTGTTGGTCCCCCCGGTCCGACAAGTTCGGTTACTCGACCCAGGCGATGCGCAGGATATTGGTGGCGCCGGGCGTGCCGAACGGGACGCCGGCGGTGATGA
This sequence comes from Rhodospirillales bacterium, assembly GCA_965601835.1. Classification (GTDB taxonomy): domain Bacteria; phylum Pseudomonadota; class Alphaproteobacteria; order Rhodospirillales; family Casp-alpha2; genus UBA4479. Next base: position 920,208 of record OZ271842.1, on the reverse strand, counting down.
CCAGCGGATCGCCCGGTTTGGCGTAGCCCTCGGCCTTGGCGGCGTGGATCGCCTTGGAGACCATCTCGCCGAATGTGTGGCAATCCTCGGTATGCACCGAATGCACGCCCCAGATCAGGTTGGAGCGCCGGGCCGTGTCGGTGCGCGGCGTCATGCCCAAAATGGGCACCACCGGCCGTTCGCGGGCGGCCCGCAGCGTCGTCGATCCGGTGGAACTGAAGGTGACGATGGCCGCCGCCGAGATCGTGTCCGCCACCTGACGGGCGGCGGCGGTGATCGCATCGGCCGCGGTTTTTTCCGGCGCGCGGCGTTCCGATTCCCGCATTTCGCGGTACAGCGGGTCATGTTCGACCCGCTGAATGATGCGGTCCATCATCGCGACGCTCTCGTCCGTATAGTCGCCGACGGCGGTTTCCGCCGACAGCATCACGGCGTCGGCGCCGTCATAGATGGCGGTGGCGACGTCGGACGCTTCGGCCCGGGTCGGGGTCGGCGCATGGATCATGCTGTCCAGCATCTGCGTTGCGACGATCACCGGCTTACCGGCCTCGCGGCTTGCGCGGATGATGCGTTTTTGAATGCCGGGGACGTCTTCGGGCGGCACTTCTACGCCGAGGTCGCCGCGCGCCACCATGATCGCATCGGCAAGGTCGATGATCTCGTCCAGGCGGTGCAGCGCCTGCGGCTTTTCCAACTTGGCGCAGATCTGCGCCCGTCCGGCGATCCATTTCTTGGCTTCGGCGATGTCTTCGGGGCGTTGCACGAAACTGAGGGCTACGAAATCAACCCCGAGATCGAGGCCGAAGCGCAGATCCTCGCGGTCCTTCTCGGTGATCGGCGACACGTCGAGCAAGGCGCCCGGCACGTTGAGGCCCTTGTGGTTCGACAGCGGGCCGCCGATCAACACCTTGGTCTCGGCCCAGTCGTGGCCGTGTTCGGTGACCTGTAGGTGCAGCCGGCCGTCGTCCAGCAACAGGTCCATGCCCGGCGTCATGGCGTCGAACACTTCCGGATGCGGCAAGCTGGCGCGCTCGGTGTTGCCCAAGACCTCCTCGGCAACCAGACGGAAGGTCTGGCCGGATTTCAGATCGACGCCGTCGTTTTCGAAGTCGCCGACCCGAAGTTTCGGGCCCTGCAAATCCATCAGCACCGCCGGGCCGCGACCGAACTTTTTCTCCAGATCGCGGATCACCTGATAGCGCTCTTTGTGGCCCGCGTGATCGCCGTGCGAGAAGTTCATGCGGAACACGTCGACACCGGTCTCGAACAGGGCGGCGATTTCGTCTGGCGTGCTGCTGGCGGGGCCCAAGGTCGCGACAATACGGGCGTTACGATTGCGTCTCATAGGGAGTGTTTAGCCTGCTAGGCCTTGGGTTGGCTACAAAAATGGCCGCGGCACATGGCCATTTACATGGAAAACAGTCAGTCCTACCGTTACATAATCGAGTCGTCACCCACCAGTGACGCTTTGACGACAAGGTGCTTCATGGCTCGCAATATTTTCTCCCGTGCGTTGATGTCCGTGTTCATGGACAAGAAGGCGCGCGACAAATACGACGCGATCCAAGAGACCAAGCGCCAAGCCCGCAGGAAGAAGGGCGGCGCGGGGAAGAAATCCGCCGCACCGGCGACCGCCGCCAAGGCGCCGCCGCCGCCAACCGAAGACGAGGACGTGCTGCCGGAAACGCTGATCCACCGGGCGATCGAGGCCGCCGGCCAGGAGCTGGAGCGCAAAAAGAACCTGCCGCCCGGCCGCCAGGCATTGATCGAGCAGGCGCTGTCGATCCACGACCAGCAATCCAGGGTGCTGGACGATCTGCCCCAGGAACAGCGGGAAAAGCTGATGGTCATGGCGATGCACGCCTTCGGCGCCGACATGGACGGCAAGACGCCGGCGAAAAAGAAACAACCGAAGAAAAAGCCCAGCCGATGACCGACACGTCCGAACCGACCGAGACGGCGGGCGCGGGCCGCCGGGCGCTGGCGCGCTTGATCACCAAGATCGAAAGCACGCGCGCCGACCACCGGACCGAGGCCGAGGCGGCGATCGCCGAGCTGCTGCCGAACGCCGGCAAATCGATCCGCATCGGCATTTCCGGCGTGCCGGGGGTCGGGAAGTCGTCGTTCATCGAAGCGTTCGGCCTGAATGTCATCGAGGCCGGGCACAAGGTCGCGGTGCTCGCCGTCGATCCGTCGAGCCCGAAATCCGGGGGCTCGATCCTCGGCGACAAGACCCGGATGGAGGAACTGTCCCGCCATCCAGACGCTTTCATCCGCCCGTCGCCGTCGGGCACGTCGCTCGGCGGGGTGGCGCGGCGCACCCGCGAAACCGTGCTCGCGGTCGAGGCCGCGGGCTTCGACGTGGTGCTGATCGAGACCGTCGGCGTCGGGCAATCCGAATACGCGGTCGCGCAATTGGTGGATATGTTCGTTTTGCTGGTCGCGCCCGGCGGCGGCGACGACCTGCAGGGCATCAAGAAAGGCATCGTCGAGATGGCGGACCTGATCGTAGTGACCAAGGACGATGGCGATCTCAAGGCTGCCGCGGCGCGCGCGTATCAAGATTATGGTTCAGCCCTGCACCTATTGAACAGCGGCGACGGCGCGTGGACGCCGAAGGTGCTGCGGTGCTCGGCGCACGAGAAATCCGGTCTGTCCGAGGTCTGGGACGCTATCGAAGATTTTGCCGCGATTGCCAAGCAGAGCGGCAAACTGGCGGAAATCCGGGCCGAACAGGCGGTTCATTGGATGTGGGAGGAGGCGACGGCGACCGTTTTGGCGCGGCTGCGCGCGGATGAGACGTCTGCGGCCTCGTTGGAATCCGACGTCCGCGAGGGCCGCATGACCCCGACCGACGCGGCCCGAATGCTTGTGTCGGAGCTTAAACCGGGCGACCCTACGTAATCACCGCGATTTCAACTCTTTCAATTCCAGCTATAGTAACGACATATGCCTCAAGATACGCCGACAGATTTTAACGGAATTACCGAACCTATGGATCCGAACGTCCTCAAAAGCGAACTCATGGGTCTCTTCCATTACATCCAACGGGTGAAGGAAGAGATCGCCGCGATCAACAATCCGGCCGACAGCGAGTTCCATTTCGACAGCATGGGCGACCAGCTCGACGCCATCGTCAAAGCGACCGAGAAAGCAACCAACACGATCATGGAACGGGTCGAAAAGAACGACGCCGTGATCAGCAAGCTGCAGATCATGATCGGCAAGAACGCCGATGCGCGGGCGCTGCTCGACGAGGTCACCTCCAACAGCCAGGCGATCTTCGAGGCGTGCTCGTTCCAGGACATCACCGGCCAGCGGGTCGGCAAGATCACCAAGTCGCTGAGCTACGTCGAACAGCGGGTCGATTCCATCGTCTCCATTTGGGGCGAGGAGCATCTGCAAGAAGTCGAGGTCAAAGCCGAAGAAAAGACCGAGGACGAGAAATTGCTCAGCGGTCCGCAATTGGAAGGCAAGGGCCTCAGCCAATCGGAAATCGACGCGCTGTTCGATTAGGACTGGCGTTCGACCGCCCGGCCCCCCACATCTGAGAAAATCAAACTGAGGAGACGATGATGCGCCGTTTGCTTGGCCTATTGTTGTTCGTAGCCGTAATTGGAGTCCCCGCCGTGACCGATGCCGCCCCCGATCCGGAAAACGTGTTGTACCTGGAGTTGAAAGACGGCCGGGTGGTGATCGAAATGCGCCCCGACCTGGCGCCGAAACACGTGGAACGCATTCGCGAATTGGTGCGCGAGGGCTTTTACGACGGCCTGAACTTCCACCGGGTGATCGATGGCTTCATGGCGCAGACCGGCGATCCGCGCGGCAACGGCACTGGCGGCAGCGGGACCAACATCCCCGCCGAGTTCACCAATCTCGAAGGGTTCTACCGCGGCACCGTCGGCATGGCCCGGGCACAAAGCCCCGACAGCGCCGACAGCCAGTTCTTCATCATGTTCGAGCGCGGCGATTTCCTGGACGGCCAGTACACCATCTGGGGCGAAGTGACCGAGGGCATGGAGTTCGTCGACATGATCAAACGCGGCCAAGGCCGCAACGGCGAAGTGTCCGACCCCGACAAGATCGTCAGCATGAAGGTCGCCGCCGACGTCGCGCAATAAGCGCCGCGGTTTCTCGCTCGTCACATTGTAACCCTATCGTCCTGAACTTGATTCAGGACCCAGCGTTCATTGCACCGACACGGGCGCAGTGAATACTGGATCCTAACGTGCGTCAGGATGACAGCGTTATGGGAACTCAGAGAGCGTCAGAGGTTTTCCGCGACCAGGCGCGCCGCCAGGTCGTGCAGGCCGCCGCGCAGGTTCGCTTCTTCTTCGCGCAGGTACAGCCCCAGCGCGAACTTGCTCCCCTGCGAGGCCCTGGCCTGATCCGCCATGAAATCGACGAACGCCTGTTCTTCGCGGCCGCAGGCGTCGATGACGAAGGCGGTTGCCTTGTCACGCATCACCGCACCCGCGCCGTTGGCCGCCGCGAAGACGCCGATCTGCTCGATCACGCAGGCTCGGTATTCCTGATCGCCGGCGCCCGCGTGCTGCAGCGCTTCGCATCCGCTCAGCGCGACGAGTGGCAATATCACCAATAGTTTTCGGATCATTTGAGAGGTTCCCGTTCGGTCGATGGCATCGACGGGAAAAATCGCAAACGCCCCAAACGCGATCAAAGCAACGCGCGTCACGATTTCGCGAGCGTCACGGTGGCAAGTCTCGTCGGCAGGAGGCCTCTGGCACCGTCAGGAGAGATGCTTTTCCAGGCTCGCGCACAGCGCATCGCCCGCCGCCGGGTCGACGTCCAAGTGCGTGACGACGCGAATCCGCCGCGGACCGAATGCACCGACCTCGACCCCGTCCGCCTTCATCAGCTCGACGACGCGGGGGGCTTCCGGGACATTCTCGGACAGATCGAAGATGACGATGTTGGTCTCGACCGGCAGCACGTTGGTCACGCCGTCCATCGCCGCGAGGCGTTGTCCGATGGAGGCCGCGAGGTCATGGTCGTCGGCCAGGCGGTCGACATTGTGGTCGAGGGCATAATTGCACATCGCGGCGATGATCCCCGATTGCCGCATGGCGCCGCCCATCTGTTGCTTGTAGCGCCACGCTTGATGGATGAAGTCGGCGGAACCGGCCAACGCCGCACCGACCGGCGCGCCGAGCCCCTTGGTGAAGTCGATCCAGCAACTGTCGTAGCCGTCGGTGTAGACGCTGGCGGGGGTGCCGGTTTTCACCGCCGCATTCATCAGCCGCGCCCCGTCCATATGCGTGGCGAGGCCCGCGCCCTTGGCGACGTCGGCGACCGCTTTGATCTTATCGGCGGGCCACACCGCGCCGCCGCCCATGTTCGCCGTCTGCTCCACCGACACCAGACGGCTGATCGGCATATAGCGGCTGATGGGCCGGATCGCCTCCGCCACCTGTTCCGGCTCGAAAATGCCGAACTGGCCGTCGACCGGGTACATCATCGCGCCGCTGATCGCCGCTGGGCCGCCGCCCTCGTAACCGACCAAGTGGCACGTGCGCTCGCAAATGATCTCGTCGCCCGGGTTGGTGTGCACGCGGACCGCGATCTCGTTGCACATGGTCCCGGACGGCAGGAACACCGCCGCTTCCTTGCCCAACAAATCGGCGACCCGCTCACAGAGCGCGCGGGTGGTCGGATCCTCGTCCTTTTGCTCGTCCCCGACCTCGGCCGTCAGCGCCGCTTCGCGCATTGCCATGGAGGGTTTGGTCTTGGTGTCGGAGAAAAAGTCATACATGTGTGGGCGTTCCTATCGATGAGGCGTGGATGTCATGGAGGGCGCGGCGTCGGCTAACGCACCAGTTCGCGCATGGCGTCTTCGAGCCCACCCAGGGTGAGGGGGAACATGCGCCCGTCCATCAGCTCGTGGATCATGCCGACGGATTGCGTGTGCCGCCACCATTCCTGTTTCACCGGGTTGAGCCACACGGCCTTGGGATAGACGCCCAATAGGCGCTGCAGCCAAACACCGCCCGCTTCCTCGTTCCAGTGTTCGACGCTGCCGCCGGGGGTCGCGATCTCGTACGGGCTCATTGAGGCGTCGCCGACGATGATGACCTTGTAGTCGTGCGGATAGGTATGCAGCACGTCCCACGTCGGCGTGGTGTCGCTGCGCCGGCGCACGTTGTCGCGCCACACCCGCTCGTACAGGCAATTGTGGAAATAGAAGAACTCCAGATGCTTGAACTCGGCCCGCGCGGCGGAGAACAGTTCCTCCATCACCTGAATGTGCGGGTTCATGGACCCGCCGACGTCGAAGAACAGCAACACCTTGACCGCGTTGTGCCGTTCCGGGCGCATGCGCACGTCGAGATACCCCCGCTTGGCGGTGCCGCGGATGGTCCCGTCCAGATCCAGTTCCGTCGCCGCCCCTTCGCGGGCGAAGCGGCGCAAACGCCGAAGGGCGACCTTGATGTTGCGGGTACCGAGCTCGATGGAATCGTCCAGGTTCTTGAACTCCCGCTTGTCCCACACCTTGACCGCGCTGAAGTTCCGGTTGTCGTCCTGGCCGATGCGCACACCCTCGGGGTTGTAGCCATAGGCCCCGAACGGCGAGGTCCCGGCGGTGCCGATCCATTTGCTGCCGCCCTGGTGGCGCTTTTGCTGTTCTTCCAGCCGCTTCTTGAGCGTTTCCATCAGTTTCTCGAAGCCGCCCATGGCTTCGATCTGTTTCTTTTCTTCTTCGGTCAGGACCTTTTCCGCGAGTTTGCGGAGCCATTCCTCCGGGATCTCGGCGGCGGCCCCGTCTTCGCCGGGCGGGCTTTCGATCCCCTTGAACACTTCGCCGAACACCCGGTCGAACTTATCCAGGTTGCGCTCGTCCTTCACCAAGGCGCTCCGCGACAGGTAATAGAACCCCTCCATCCCGAAGTCGGCGTGGCCGTCGTCGACCGCCTCGATCAGGGTCAGGTATTCGCGGAGCGAACACGGCACGCCCCCGTCGCGCAATCTTAGGAAAAAGTCGATGAACACCGATGGTCCTCTCTCCGTGCCGCATGCACGGTCTTAAACGCCTTTGCCTGACAGCATAGGGGAGAACCGCCGGCAAAATAAGAGCCTCAATCGGCATTCGTCGCGAGATGGCCCCATCGTCACGCTTGGTTTAGGCGTGGTCGCGCCCTAAATCTCTCTCAATGAACAAACTTCGCGACCTTTGGAACGGCGAGTTGCCTTTGCCGGATGCCTTTTGGAATTGGGCGGTCATCGGCGGTCTGATCGTTAACGTCTTTTCCAGTTTGCTGTTTCTGGTCTTCATCACGCTCGACCAGCTGGTGCTGGCGCTGATCGCCGGGTACCTCCCCAGCGTGCCCTATAATTTCCTGGTTTGCGTGGGCGTCTGGCGCTCGGCGGCGCGGTTCGACGGGGAGCGCCAATGGGCCGATCTTGCCCGGCTGGTGACGGTCGGGGGCATGCTCTTGCTGAGCTTTACGTGACGGGGACCGAGCCGTGCGACCCGGCCGGAGGGGTGTGGGGGAGGGACGCCGGCGCTAGCTGGCTTCGAGGTCGTGCGCCTCGACGAAGCTCCAAAGCACTTTGCTGGCGAAATCGTCGGAGGTGCCGAGCAATTTGAGCAGTTCCGACCGGTTCAACGATCCCGCCATGCCGATCCGGTGACCGATTTGGGCCGGGTCGGTCTCGATGAACCCCATCGACCATTTCGGGAACCGCCGCTGGTCGACGATCTGGTCCGATATGACCTCGGCGTCATGGTGCCGCGCGTCCGTCGCGATCGAATCGAACAGGGTACCGACCGTCGCTTCTTCGCCCTCGAGAATTTGCACGAAGACGCCGCCGGCGTAGACCAGCAATCCGGTGATATCGCGCCCCTTGTTCTTTTTGCGGCAGGTCTCGACGATGTTGGCGATGTCGTCGTCCGTGATATCCGGTCGGGCTTCGGACATGTAAACGAGTTCGCGGATTGGCATGCGGCACCCCTTAGCCTTCGTTCAAACGGTGCCGACATAAAATATACAAACACGCCGAATGGCAATAGGCGCCGCCTAGTCCCCCGTGTCCTTTTCCGCCGCGGCGCGGGTCGTGACCTGCACGTCCAGCGGCACGGCGGAGCGGAGGTGCAAATCCCGCTGCGAGAACGGGAATTCCACGCCGCCGTCCTTGTAGGCGTTCCACACATTCAGCAAGACATCCGACGTCACATTGGCGACGCCGCGCTGCGGGTCTTCGATCCAAACCCGAAGCTCCAACTCCACCGCGTCGGCGCCGAAGTTCATCAAGCGGCACACGGGCGACGGGCTTTGCAGTACCCGCTCCACATCCTTGGCCGCGTCGACCGCCAGTGTCATCGCCAGCGGCACGTCGGATTCGTAGGCGATGCCGATCGGCAGTTTGAGCCGGATCAGGTTGTCGGTATAGGACCAGTTCTCCACCCGCTGGCTGATCAGGTCCTCGTTCGGGATCAGGTGCTCGGTCCCGTCGCGGGTGATGACCGAGACATAACGCGCGCTGAGCCGGTTGATCCAGCCGAACGTATTGTCGATGGCGATCACGTCGCCGGGCTTCACGGATTTGTCCAGCAACAGGATCACGCCGCTCATCAGGTTGGAAATCACCTTCTGCAGGCCGAAGCCGATGCCGAGGCCGATGGCGCCCCCGAACACCGCCAGCGCGGTGAGGTCGACGCCCATGATCTCCAGCGCCGTGACCACGGCGACGACGATCACCAGGATCTGGATCAGCTTGCCGAGCAACACCCGCGCCGACGGCGACAGCACTTCGGCCTGGGCCAGTTTCCGTTCCAGCTGGCGGCTGACGATCCCGGCGAGCCACAGCATCAACGCGAAAACGAAGACCGCCTTGATCAGGCCAAGCACCGAGATCCGCACCTCGCCCAGCGAAAACGCCATGGCATCCAGCGTCGCCATGGTCGGCTCCAACAACCCCAAAAGGTTGAGCGCCGCCATGGTCCAGGCGGTGATCGCCAGGGTCTTGGACCAGGTCGGATTGCGGATGAACCCGGCGGCGAACTGGATCACCACCCACGCGGTCAACAGCGACACCGCGCTTCGGATCAACAGATTGGGCCAGTCCGCCCCGGTCGCCGCCAGCAGGGTGAACCACTGCACCGTCAACCAGATCAGCGGCACCCCCAGCCGGGCGACCGCGCGGATCACCGGTTGGCTCCAAACCGGGGTGCGCGAGTGTTCCTCGGCGAAGGTGAACACCTTGGCCAGATGCGGCGCCAGCACCCGCGCCAGCAGGTACGCGCCGACGACGATCCCGGCCTGCACCGCGGTCGACCACACCAGAACGTGGTCCAGCAGCCATTGCCACACGGTCAGCGCATGGGCCTGCCAAATCTCGGGGTTCAGTAAATCCTCCACATCCCATTATGCGCAGGGACGCGCGCCGCCGTCACCGGTAAAGGGATAGCCTTGCCCGTGTCATCCCCGCGTGCGCGAAGCGGACCGAAGGTCTAGGCGGGGATCCAATTCAAACAGTTGAGCCGCTTGGGTTCCCGCTTCCGCGGGAATGACGAACTTGGAATAGACATCGTTCCCGGCACGTGGACGATGTACATTGCGCCGATGACAGACGACATCACCCTACGGCCCGCCGTGGCCACGGATCTTTCGGCGCTGGAAATCCTCTACGCCGCCGCGTTCCCGGACGAGGATTTGTTTCCGGTCGTGCGCACGCTTTCCGATTTTGGGCCAGCGGTGCAGTCCACCGTCGCGGTCCGGGATAGCGCCGTCGTCGGGCACGTGATGTTCACGGACTGCGCCGTCGACGGGTCGGCGGTGAGGCTCTCATTGTTGGGCCCGCTGGCGGTCACCCCGGTGCTGCATCGCCAAGGGATCGGCGGCGCGCTGGTCCGCAACGGTTTCGAAGCGTGCCGCGTGGCGGGCAAGGATGCGGCCCTGGTGCTGGGCGATCCGAACTATTACGGCCGCTTCGGCTTCGCCCCCGAACGCGCGGTCGCGCCGCCGTATCCGCTGCCCGCCGAATGGGACGGCGCGTGGCAATCGGTGCGGTTCGGGGACGCGGCGCTGCCCACGGGGGTGCTGCGGGTGCCGGCGCCGTGGGACGATCCGGCACTGTGGTCGGGATAAGGGCTTATCGCTTCAAGATGAAGTCGGTGACGTCGACCCGGTCCTGCCAGCCGTGCCGCTGCAACTCGGGGTCGGCGTGTTCTTCGACCGGATAGCCGACGCAGAGATAGCCCACCAATTGCCACGCCGCGTCGATCTCCAAGGTTTTGCAGACCGCGTCGGCGTCCAAGATCGACACCCAGCCAAGCCCGATGCCGCGCGCCCGCGCCGCCAGCCACAGCGTGGTGATCGCGCCGACCACGGAATAGGCCAGCATCTCCGGCATGGTGCGCCGCCCGAGCCCATAGCCCAACTCCGTGCCGTGATCGCAAAACACCGCCAGGTGCACCGGCGCGTCCTTGAGCCCCGCCAGCTTCAGGCCGGCATAGGTCTCCGCCCGCTCGCCGTCATACTCCGCCAGCGCGTCGGCGTTGGCGGCCTCGAAATTGGCCACAATCGCTTCCCGCCGCGCCGCGTCCTCGACCAAGACAAATCGCCACGGCTGCGCGTTGCCGACGCTGGGCGACAGCGCGGTCAGCCGCAGCAATTCGTGCATCTCCGCGTCCGACACCGGGTCCGGGCGGAACCGGCGCACGTCGCGCCGCCAGGTCAGCAGATCCTCCAGGCGCGCGCGGAAGGCGTCGTCGAAGGTGGGCGGATAGGGCGAGCGGTTGTCGTTGATCATGCGCCGACGGTGGCACGGGGCGCGCAACCGGGCAAGGCCGCCTTGCTGCGCCGGATCAGTCTTGCAGGGGGCGGGGGCGGGGCGCTAGGGTCGCCGGGCGCGGGCGTGGTGGAATTGGTAGACACGCACGACTTAAAATCGTGTTGCTTATGCAGTGCCGGTTCAAGTCCGGCCGCCCGCACCATCCGCACACAGTACAGGCCGCTTGGGGATGGCTGGGCTGGCCAAGCGGCCGTCCTACAGCCCCAAGCCCTTTGCCGCCATTCCGGCGCAGGCCGGATTTTATGCCGAACAATTGTGGACCCCGGCCTACGCCGGGGTGACGATGTAGGGTCCTACCTCTCCCGCCGGGAGAGGGTCGGGGTGAGGGGATATCCCGACAAACGGCGTCGTAGAATTTAAGGCCCCCTCATCCTGTCCTTCTCCCCGGGGGAGAAGGCACTCACGCCCCCTAACTCCCGACGCTGGTGACACACCGGAAGCCGATGTGCCGGTGGCCGTCCTCGGGGGCGTTGGAGAACCCGTCGCGGAAGGTCGCCGTCAGGGTCCGGGGGGTGTCGTCATAGAGATAATCGCCGCCGCGGGTGACCCGCTCGCCGGCCGGGCCCGGGTCTTCGCGCCCATCGGTGGCGTCGTAGGGGTAGGGGCGTTTCAGGGTCGACGTCCATTCCGCCATGGAGCCCGACATATCCAGCGCGCCGACCGGCGACGCCCCCGCGGGCAGCCCGCCGACCGCCTGGGTGCGGGCGATTTCCGGGTAGGTATAGGCGCGGGTGCCGTCGGGCGCATCGCCGCCCCACGGATAAAGCCGCCCGTCCGTGCCCCGCGCGGCGGCTTCCCATTCCACCTCGCTCGGCAGGCGGCCGCCGCGCCAGGCGCAATAGGCACGTGCGCCCGCCCAGGTGGTTTCCGCCACCGGATGATCTTCCAGCCCCGGCGTCGCGCGGAAGCGGCCGTCCGCGAAACCGATGCGGACCTGCTCGTCGTCCAGCCCGATGATCGGATAGAGGCCCGCTTCCCAGCCGCCCTCGGTCAGCAGGTCGATGACCGGCGCGTCGCTGTCGCTGCGCCGGAGCGAACCCATGTCGAAGCTGAGCTCCGTCGGCACCGGTAAATTCAGCGCATTCAGGTATTCCGCGAAGGCGGCGTTGGTGACCTCGGTGCGGTCGATGCGGAACCCCTCGATCGTGACCGCGTGCGCCGGTCCTTCGTCGGCCGGGCCGTCGTCGCGGCCGATCCGGTAGGTGCCGCCCGGCACCGCGACCATCGCCGCATTGGCGGCGGCCGAGAGCGGCATGGCGGCGGCGTCCAGCGGTGCGGGGGCGAGGGCCGAGAAATCCGGCGGCGGCAGCGTGTCGGCCCGGGCGGCGGCGGTCATCAGGACGGTGGCGACGGCGGCGGCCGTGCAAGGGGTGCGCATGTCGGTGTTTCCTTATGGCGGAAGGCGTCTCGGCCCGATGTGGGCGGGTCGGCGCCGATAATCAACGGGCGCGCGCATGACGGTTTGGTAATGGGGGGCGGCTTGAAGCTGCCCTCCCGCCTAGACACGTGAACCAGTTCCCGACAAGATACCTTGGGTTGGTCGGGTCCGGGATAGGGTGGTGCCGCGGAATTTCGCGCAAAAAACGTATGAAGTGTTCATCGCCGACGGCAGCCGGTGGCTGTTCGACGCCGAGTTCGACGTGCGCTCGGAAGCCGAGACCTATGCCGCCGCCCTGATCGGCGAGGCCAAGGTGCCGGGTGTGCGGGTGATCGCCGAAAGCCACCGCACCGGCAACGAAGAGGTGATCCTCGAAGAGCGCATCGACCTCGCCGACAAGCCGCTGCAAATCGTCCCGGTCGAGGAAGCCGCCCCCTGCGCCGAGCTTGGCGACTTTTACGGCTTTCCGGCGCGGCGCACCGCGGGGCGGTTGCTGAGGGCGTTTCTCGATTATCACAACAAGACCGCGTTGGAGCTGATGTTCGACGTCGGGTTGCTGCGGGCGCTGGAGCGGAACGAAAAACTGTTCACCACCGCGGTGCAGCGGATCGCCACCGTGCAGGCCCGCGACACCGGCGAAAAGCCGGCGCTGCGGTCCGAGGCGCTGTACGCCGCGTTCGAACAGATCAAAGAACACGCCGCCGACGAAAAGGCGGCGGGCGGCATGTTGGTGGCGCAGGGCCTGGACGCGGTCATCGCCGCCGCGCCAAAAACCGCGCCTGACCGCGACATTCACATCCTGGCGGCGCTAGCCGAGGGGTTGGCGGCACGCGGCGATTGGTCGGACAAGTTGTCGATGGTGCTGGCGTTGATCGGCGACTGCGCGCCCGACGCCCGGGCCGCGTATCTGGACGGCGTCGCCGCCGAAATCGTCGACGGCCACGAGGCGATCACCCAATTGTTCGGCGGCTTCGGCGACGTGATCTCGGCGTGCCGGGCGCTGGTGCACCTGTCCCAGGGCCGCTGCCAGGTGGTCAACGACCGTTCGTGCCTCGCCGATTTCAACCGGGTCATGGCGGTGCAGCCGTTGCCCATGACCGCCGAGGTGTTGCTGTGCCGGGTCGCCGCGGCGATGGGCGGTGTGCGGCCCCTGACCCGCGAGGGCGGCGCCACCGAGACCGATGCCTACAAGGGTTTCGTCCGCGACGCGGTGGAACTGACCGGGTTGGTCGGCGGGCCGGAGATGGCGGGCGCCGTGGTCAAGCGCGGGCAGATGCTGCTGGGCGGTGACGAGGATTTGAGCTACGCCGAGGCGACCGAGCGGCTGACGGACCTGCTGCCGAACCGGGCGGTGCGGCTGGGATTTCTGCTGGACGTGTTGGCGACGCCGGAGGCGCGGGCCTGCGAGCGCGAGGTGCTGGCGACCCTGGCGCGGCTGGTGCGGCAGTTGACGTCTCTGTCGTCGTTGGTGCCCGTCGACGCGGGCCGGGCCGAGACCGACGCCATCATCGCCGGGCTGACGGCGAAGATGACGTCCGATGCGCTGCCCGAACAGATGAGGACCTTGTTCTCGGAAACCCTGGCGCAGCTGCAGAGCGAAGCGCCGGCCGGACCCGAAGCGTCGCCGGCGGCGGCGCAGGAAACCATCACCGAATACACCCAGGCCGGCATTCAGCGGCGACAGGCCAAGGCCGGGGAGATCCTGTTCAACGAGGGCGACGCCGCCGATGTCGGGTATCTGGTGCTGGAGGGCACGGTGGAGATCTTCCGCACCGTCGGCGGCAAGGAGAAATCGCTGGCGTTCCTTGGCCGGGGCGAGGTGCTGGGTGAAATGTCGCTGATCGACAACCAGCCGCGCATGGCCTCGGCGCGGGTCTACAAGGACACCAAGCTGTCGGTCATCACGCAAAAAGACCTGCAGGACCGGCTCGATAAACTGAGCGGCGACGACATGGTGCTGCGCCGCCTGATCGACGTGCTGGTGACCCGGCTGCGCGGTCAGGGCCGCATGCACGAGTAGTTCACATCTTTTTCGTCATTCCGGCGTAGGCCGGAATCTAATCTCTGGCAATGGACCCCGGCCTTCGCCGGGGTGACGGGGCCCTTCAGCCCTAAGACCGCTTTAACCGCAGGATCGTCAGCGCCACGCCGACGAACACCAGCCCCATGCCGGTGCCCCTCAGCGGCCCGATGGTCTCACCGAACACGAAGTACGACGCGATGACCCCGGCGCACGGCGCGAAAAGCGCGAACGGCGTTACCTGCACGGCGGGGTAGGTGTTCAGCAACCGGCCCCAGACCGCATACGCCAGCGCGGTGGAGACCACGCCGAGGTACAGCACGGCCAGGATGCTGACGGGCGACGCTTGCTGCAGGGCGTCGTAGAGCCGGAGATCGCCGGACGCCATCGACAGCGCCAACGCCGGCAACGGCGGCACCAGGCTGAGCCAGATCATCAGGCGCAGCATGTCGACGCCCTTCAGCCGTTTCAACAGGATGTTGCCGATCGACCAGCTGACCGCGCCGGCCAACGTGAAGGCGAGGCCCAGATACGTCAGCTCGCCGCCGACGCTTAATGCGACGCACACCAGACCGGCTGCGGCGATCAGCATGCCCAGCATCTGGCGCGGGCTCGGCGTTTCGCTGAGGATCAGCATCGCCAGCACGATAGTGAACAATGCTTGGGTGTGGGTCACGACCGAGGCGACGCCGGGCGGCATGCCGGCCTCGAACCCATAGAACAGAAACAGGAACTGGCCGATGAACAGGAACGTGCCCAGCGCGATCAGCATCGGCCACGGGACGTTCGGTTTCGGCAGGAACAGCACCGGCACCGCGGCGAGGATGAACCGAAGGGCTGCCAACTGCGGCGGGGTGAAGCTCTGCAACCCGAATTCGGTCGCCAGGAACGCGATGCCCCAGATCACCGCGACCAGCGCCGCCAGGAGACTATCGCGAAGCGGCATTCTAGATGCCTACCGCCATGGGAACGCGCGCCGGTCCGCCAAAGCGCCGCCGTCCGGCAGCTGCTCGGCGAGGCGCAGCCCCTCGTTCCATTTCGCCATCCGCTCGGAACGGGTGAACGAGCCGACTTTGAGCTGCGGCGCGCCCCAGCCGACCGCCAGGTGCACGATGGTGACATCCTCGGTCTCGCCGGAGCGGGCGGAAACGATGCGCCCCATCCCGGCGGCCTTGGCGGCATCGGCGGCGGCCTTGGCCTCGGTCAACGTGCCGGCCTGGTTCGGCTTGACCAGCAGCGTGTTGCAGAGACGATCCTTCGCAGCCTGTTTGACCCGCGCCGCGTCGGTGACCAACAGATCGTCGCCGACCACCTGGGCGTTGTCGCCGACCGCCCAGAAGAACTTCATCAGCCCGTCCGCGTCGTCTTCGCCCAAGGGGTCTTCGATGGAGACGATGGGATAGCGTTCGACCCAGTCGACCAGCATGGCGCACATGTCCTCGCTTTTGAGGGTGCGGCCGTCCTTGGCCAACGTGTAGGTGCCGTTTTCACCGAACTCCGAGGCCGCGATGTCGAGGCTGATGGCGACCTCGGCCGCCGGTTTGTAGCCTGCCGCCTCGATGGCGCGGGTCAGCATCTCCAACGCCTCTTCGTTGCTGTCGAACAACGGCCAGAACCCGCCTTCGTCGGCGACGCCGGACAACTTGCCCGCGTCCTCCATCAATATCCCCGCGTGGCGGTACACCTCGGCGGTCCAATCGAGGGCCTGGGCAAAGGTCTCGGCCCCCGTCGCGATGACCATGAAATCCTGCACATCGACCCGGCGCGCGGCATGCGCGCCGCCGCCGAAGATCTGAATTTCCGGCAGCGGCAGGCGCAGGTCGGCATCGTCCCCGTCCCACAGATACCGCCACAGCGGCACGCCCGCATGCGCCGCCGCGGCGTGGGCGATGGCCATGCTGACGGCGACGGTGGCGTTGCCGCCCAGGCGCTTTTTGGTCTCGGTGCCGTCCAACTCGATCATGAACTTGTCCAAGCGCGCTTGCTCGCGCACGTCCTGGCCGACCAGGGCTTCCTTGATTTCGATCTCGACCGCTTGCAGCGCCCGGTTGACGTCCAGACCGCCGAACGGCTTGCCGCCGTCGCGCAGATCCACCGCCTCGAACCGGCCGCGCGACGCGCCGGCGGGGGCGATGGCCCGGCCGAGGGCGCCGCCGTCCAACGTCACATCGACCTCGACCGTCGGGCGGCCCCGGGAATCCCAGACCCGGCGGGCGTGGATGTCGGTGATGGTGGGACCCGGCATGGTGTCTCCCGGCGGTGGTGGTGTTCAGTCGGCGCGGTCGTCCAACGATGCGTGCCACGCATCGCACACGTCTATGGGCTGTTCGGCGGGCGTTGTCAAAAACCGCCGGGCGAAGACGCGGACCCGGTCCTTGTCGGCCTCGTCGGTGAGGTATTCCACCGGCGACTTGCCGTCGATCCGCGCCAAGAAAAGCCCCGGCAGCAGATGCGCCGCCCGCGTCATCACGCCGTCCGCCGCCAAGTCCGCCGCCGCGTCGGCGTAGGCTGCGCTCATGGCCTGGAAACAGGCGCGGAAGGCGGGCCGGGCGCTGGGCGTCCACAGGCATTTCAGCAACAGGTGGTTGAGGCAAAACGCCAGATCGAACGCGGGATCGCCGTACCAAGCGCATTCCGCGTCCAGGAACACCGGGCCCGCCGGGCCAATCAGGATGTTCTTGGGGCTGACGTCGCCGTGCACGAGCGCGATGCGGGTGATCGCGGTGACGTCGGCGAGCCGGTGCAGTGTGTCGCTGAGGTCGGGGTGCGCCTGCGCCGTCGCCAGCAGGTAGGGCTCCAACCGGATCGCATGAAAAATCTCGTCGGTGTCGAACCGGGCCGCCATCTCGGTATCGTGCGCGGTGGCCGCATGCAGCCGGCCGAGCGCCGTGCCCACCGCCGCGGCCGCGCCGGGGTTGGCGCTCCCCGCCGCCAGTTCCAGCTTCCAGACCTTGTAGTCCGCGGGTGCCAGATAGCGCATCGCGAACCAGCCCGCGTCCGGATCGTGGTGCAGCACCTCCGGCACCGCCTCGGGCACGATGCGGCGCGCGGTCTCCATCCAGGCGACCTCAAAGGCGTTGCGCGCGACCGGCGCGAACCAGTCGGCCTCGACCTTCAGCTTCGCCAACGCCTGTTTGACGCAGAGCTGCGTGTCCCCGGCGTCGATGCGCCAGATGTCGGAACTGACCCCGCCCGCCAGCGGCACGGCGCGGGCAGGGGCCTCGGCGGGGATCACGCCGGCGTCGCGCATGGCTTGGATGATGTCGTCGGGGGTCATGCCCAGAGGGTAGCCGGTCCGGGCGGAAAAGAAAAAAGCCGGGTTCAGGAGAACCCGGCGAGTTGACAGGGAGAGAAGTCTCTAAGGGGAGAGACTTGAAGCACTGTCAATTTATGACGCCTAGGCATAGAGGAAAGTGATCCCCGTCACACCGTGACAATTTTTCTATAATTCGAAGATCACAGGTGCGTGAGGAAATGCCCCCTCATCTGTCTTCTCCCCCATCTTCGATAGGGGAGAAGGACCCTGTATCGTGACCGAGGCTTTGCGGGTGAGATGTGCCGTGCGCGCGAGAGTCCCTCTCCCCCGCGTGAGAGGGGGAGAGGACAGGTGAGGGGGCGGCTGTATATTCTCGTCACCCCCGCGTAGGCGGGGGCCCAAATTGAACAGTGGCGCCGCCTAGGTTCCCGCTTCCGCGGGAATGACGGGGTTGGTCCGAGAGTCCCTTCTCCCGTCGCCAATTCATTTGGCGCGCGCCAAAATGGGAGAAGGACAGGATGAGGGGTCCCGCTCGGCAAGGGTGGTGCGGACCGAGAATCCCCCTCACCCTAACCCTCTCCCCGAGGGAGAGGGGACCCACTGGCACTCCCGGCGGAAACCGCCTATTTTAGGGGTATGAGCACCCGTGATTTCCTTCGTGCCGACTGGATCGGCCCGCGCGCCTCGGCGTTTTTGATGAAGCACGGGGTCGCCGTGATCGTCGGCGGCCTGTTGGTGCTGAGCGTGCCGGCGTACATCGCGGCGATGGAACTGCAGGCGTTCGATCTGGAGGCGTTCTTGGCGCTGTGCGGGTTCCCCGGCTTCGGGCGCGGCGGTTAAGCCCCCATTCCTGCAAAATCCGGCATTGTCGGCGCGCGAAAAGCGGCGGTGTTTTGCTGGCCGCTCGCGCCATAGCCGACTACTTTAAGCATATCAGTGGGGTTTTTGTGCCGGGGGGCGCATGGCACCGGAGACCATGAACCTGCACATGTGGGCGACGTTCGCGATCATCATCGCGGCGCTGGTATGCTATATCGCCGAGAAATGGCGGATGGAGTTGACCTCGCTCGGCGTGATCGCCGCCTTGTTGGGCTTTTTCGCCTTGTTTCCGATGCCGGACGGCGCGGTCACGCCGCAGGGCCTGATCGCCGGGTTCGCCAATACGGCGCTGGTCGCGGTGCTGGCGCTGTTGGTGATGGGCCAAGGGGTGATCCGCACCGGGATGCTGGAGATCGGCGCGCAATGGGCTCTCGATCATATGCGCCGGCGGATGCCCGGGTTCGTCGCGGTGTTGTTGGTGCTGCTGATCGTCGCCGGGGTCAGCGGGTTCCTCAACAACACGCCGGTGGTGGTGATCTTCATTCCGATCGTCACGGCGCTGGCGCATAAATTCAACATCCCGGTCAGCCGCCTGATGATGCCGCTCAGCTTCGTTGCGATCCTCGGCGGCATGACGACGCTGATCGGCTCCTCGACCAACCTGCTGGTCAACACGGCGTTGACCGGCATCGGCGAAGAACCGTTGAGCTTTTTCGCGTTCACGGTGCCGGGATTGTTCATGGCGGCGGCGGGCATGGCGTATGCGGCGGTGATCCTGCCGCGTATTCTGCCGGACCGGGCGACCCTGGCCGATACCGTCACCAAACAGGGGTCGGGCAAGCAGTTCCTGTTGCAGGTCAACGTGCGCGCGGGCTCCAAACTGGCCGGTGCCGAGGCGACGGCGGGCATGTTCAAGCAATTGGAAAACATGACGGTGCGGATGATCCAACGGGGCGAGACCGCGCACTTGCCGCCGTTTGACGGGGTCGCGCTGCGGCCCGGCGATGTGCTGATGGTGGCGGCGACGCGGGCCGAATTGAAGGACGCGCTGGCCGGCGATCCGTCGGCGTTTCATCCGGATCTTGGCGACGACAAGCAACCGGACGATCCCGACGCGCCGTGGCAACAGGGCGATCAGACGGTCGCCGAAGCGATGGTCGCCCCGGCGTCGCGTTTGATCGGGCGGACCCTGCGCATGGCCGGGTTCCGCTATCAGACCCAATGCATCGTGCTGGGCATCGAGCGGCGGGCGCGCATGATCCGCACCCGCATGACCGACATTCGCCTGGAGGCGGGCGACGTGTTGCTGGTGCAGGGGCCGCCCGACGCGATCCATGCGTTGCGCGACAGCCGCGACGTGGTGCTGATGGAAAGCACGCGCGAGGTGCTGCCGAAATTGGACCATGCCAAGCGGGCGGCGATCCTGTTCGGCGCCGCCGTCGGGGCCGCCGCCACCGGGCTGGTGCCGATCGTCGTGGCCGCGTTCGTCGGTGCGGTCGCGATGGTCGCAAGCGGGGTTCTGAACCTGCGACAGGCGTTCCGCGCCATCGATGCCAAGATCGCCACCGCCATCGCCGCCGCCTTGGCGATGAGCACAGCACTGCGCGAAACCGGCGGGGCGGAGTTCCTGGCGCTCGCCGTCGTCGGCACGTTCGACGGGGCGGGGCCGATGGTGGTCGCATCGTCCTTGTTCCTGTTCGCCGCGATCATGACCAACATTCTGTCGAACAACGCGGTTGCGGTGCTGTTCACGCCGATTGCGGTGGACTTAGCGATCGCGCTGCAGGTCGATCCGATGATCTTCGCCATCGCCATGGTGTTCGCGGCCAACTGCTCGTTCGCCTCGCCCATGGGCTATCAGACCAATCTGTTGGTGATGGGCCCCGGGCACTACAAGTTCGTCGATTTCGTGCGCGGCGGCCTGCCGCTGATCTTGCTGATGTGGGTGGTCTATATGGCGCTGGCGCGGTTCTACTGGGGACTGTAGCTCAGCCCATCAGATCACGGATGCGGGGTGCGACTTTATCGAGGGCCAGCACTTCGTCCGCCGCCCCCAGCTTCACCGTCGCGCCGGGCATGCCCCAAACCACGCTGGTTTCTTCGTCCTGCACCAAGACGCTGCCGCCGTGCGCCCGGACGCTGACGGCACCGTGCGCGCCGTCGCTGCCCATGCCGGTCAGCACCACCGCCAGGACCCGGCCCTCGTACGCCTCGGCGGCGCTGTCGAACAGGGGATCGACCGCCGGTTTGCAGAAATTGACCGGCGGGTCGTCGGTCAAACGGATCACCGGTTTGCCGCCTTCGCGTTTGATCGTCATGTGCAGCCCGCCCGGCGCGACATACGCATGGCCATAGGCTACCACCTCGCCATCCGTGGCTTCGGTCACCACGCGGCCGCTTTTGCGTTGCAGGTTCTTGGCGAACATGTCGGTGAAGCCGGCGGGCATGTGCTGGGTAATCAGGATCGGTGGGCCGAACCCGGGGCCGAGATCGGTCACCACGTCGCTGGTCGCCTTGGGGCCGCCGGTGGAACTGCCGATCAGCAGAACCTCGAACTTTCCGGCCTTTTGCGCCGCGGGCGGGCGCAACGGCACGGGTTTGGGCTTTTCCACGGGTTTGCGCACCCGGCGGACAGGCTCGGTCTTGCGCTCTACCGGTTCGGCTTTCCCTAAGCCTCGGATCAACGCCGTCAGTTCCTTGCGGAACGCCCGGGCGTCGCTTTCCTTGGCGTGCGGGGTCGGCACCGGAACGAACTCGACCGCGCCCGCCATCAGGCCGCGCAGGCTCGCCTTGACGTTGGCGAACGACACCGAGCCGACCATCACCACCTTGGCGCCGCCGGCCTGGTGGATGCGGTTGATCGCCGTCGCGGTCCCCTGATCGCCGGACCCGACGTCCAGCAACACCACATCGATGTGGCCGTCGCGCACGGCGGCGATGGTGCGGATGCCGGTCGGCGCGATCACGGCGAGTTCGATGTCGTCGGCGCCGTCCAGCGCCTCCTGCACGGGACCGGTGACCAGATCGGCGGTCGACCATAGGGCGACCTGAAGGGTATCGCTGTCGGCGGTCACGGAATTGAAATCCCCCCCATGGAATTCCCTTCTGTCGGGTTTACGGAAGCCGGTGCATCCTGTCCAGCCGCATGTTTTAATGCGCCGAGAATGAACCGCCAACGGGAAGGTTCGTAAGAATTTCCGTGAGAACACGAGATATCCGCATCGCGACCATGGATCGCGCCAAAAGCAAGGACCTTGGGGTGCTCCGTCACGTGGCGGGGTTCTTGAGGCCGTACCTTGGCCGGGTGGCCTTGGCCTTCGCGGCGCTGTTGGTGACGGCGGCGGCGTCCCTGTCCATTGGCGTCGGGCTCAAGGTGCTGATCGACGACGGCCTGGCGGCGGACGGCGCGGGGCTGGATCGGGCGCTGCTGATCCTCATGTTCATCGGCATCGTCATCGCCGGGGGCACGTACCTCAGGTTCTATATGATGTCGTGGCTCGGCGAGCGGGTGGTCGCCGATATCCGGTCCGCGGTGTTCCGGCGCATCGTCTATTTGGATCAGAGCTTTTTCGAAGTCACCAAGACCGGCGAGGTCCTGTCGCGGCTGACCACCGACACCACGCTGTTGCAGACCATCGTCGGCACCAGCATCTCCATGGCGCTTCGGAACACCATCACCGGGCTCGGCGGGTTGGTGATGATGTTCGCAACCAACCCCAAGCTGGCGGCCTTGTCGCTGATCCTGGTGCCGTTGGTGGTGGCGCCTGTATTGATGATCGGACGCCGCGTGCGGGTGCTGTCGAAACTGTCGCAGGACCGGGTCGCCGATGTCGGCGCGTTCGCCGAAGAAAGCCTGAACGGGATTATGACCGTGCAGGCCTTCACCCACGAACAGGCCGACCGGGCCCGCTTCGAAACCGAGGTGACGAACGCTTTCGACACGGCGCTGAAGCGTATCCGGCTGCGTTCGATGCTGAATTCGACCGTCACCCTGGTGGCGTTCTTCGGCATCGGCACCGTGCTGTGGGTCGGCGGCGGCGACGTGCTGGCAGGCCGGATCAGCGGCGGCGAGTTGGGCGCGTTCGTGTTCTATGCGCTGATGGTGGCGTTCTCGGCGGGTGTGGTGTCGGAAGTCTATGGCGACGTGCAGCGGGCCGCCGGCGCGACCGAACGCCTGATCGAACTGCTGTCGGTGACGCCCATGATCCGCGCGCCGGAACACCCGGTGGCGTTGCCGACGGGCGAAAATGCCGAAGGGCGGGTCGCTTTCAAGGACGTCACATTCCATTACCCGTCGCGCCCGGACCGGGCGGCGTTGGACCGCTTTTCGCTGCAGATCGCACCCGGCGAGACCGTGGCCCTGGTCGGGCCGTCCGGGGCCGGCAAGTCGACGGTGTTTCAGTTGCTGATGCGGTTCTTCGATCCGGCGCGGGGCACGGTGGACATCGACGGCGTCGCGTTGACCGACGCCGATCCGGCGGACGTGCGCAAGCGCCTGGCCCTGGTGCCGCAGGAACCGTTCCTGTTCGGCGACACGGCGCGGGCCAACATCGCCTACGGCGATCCGGAGGCGGCCGATGACGCCTTGGTGGCGGCGGCCAAGGACGCCATGGCACACGATTTCATCGCCGACCTGCCGGAGGGCTACGACACCTACCTCGGTGAAAAGGGTGTGCGGTTATCCGGCGGCCAGCGGCAGCGGATTTCCATCGCCCGCGCGTTGCTGCGCGATCCGCCGGTGCTGCTGTTGGACGAGGCGACGAGCGCGTTGGATTCCGAGAACGAGCGTTTGGTGCAGCAAGGGTTGCAGCGGCTGATGCGCGGGCGCACCACGCTGGTGATCGCGCACCGGCTGTCGACCGTGGTCAACGCCGACCGCATCGTGGTGATGGAGCATGGCCGGATCGAAGCCGTCGGCACGCATACGGAATTGCTGATCAGCAGTCCGCTGTACGCGCGCCTCGCCGAACTGCAGTTCAACCAGCCCGACGCCGACGCGGCGGAGTGACGCTGTACGCCGTCACCCCGGCGAAGGCCGGGGTCCATGTTCGGCGACGTGATTCCGGCCTGCGCCGGAATGACGGCTTAACGGGGTTTACCGCTTCTCGAACACCAGGCGCGCGGCGAGGCCGAAAAACACCAGGCTGGAGAGGATCTGCACGCCGCGGGCGATTCGCGGGTTCCCGGCCAGCGCGCTGCCGATGCGGCCTGCGAACACGCCGATGCCCGCGTTGATGACGGTGCCGCCGATGTTCAAGATCGCGCCGAAGATCAGGAACTGCAGCAGCACCGGGCCCGCCGGGTCGACGAATTGCGGCACCAGCGCCAGCATGAAGATCGCGACCTTGGGGTTGAGCAGGCACACCACCGTGCCGTCGCGCCAGGCTTTGACGCCGCTGGAGGCCGCCACCTCGGCGCCGCGGAGCGCGCCGACCGGATGGCGCAGGGCTTGCACCGCCAGACACACCAAATAGCCGACCCCGGCCCAACGCACGACCTCGAACAACACAGGGTTGGCAGCGATCAGGGCGGCGAGACCCAAGCCGCCCGCGAGTGAATGAAAAAACGCGCCCGTGGCGATGCCCAATGAGGCGGCGACGCCTGCGCGCGGCCCCGATTTCACCCCCTGGCCGAGGCAAAACAGCATATCCGCCCCCGGCGTCAGATTGAGTGCCAAGGCGATGGGAATGAAGATCAGCAGGGTTTCGAGAGTGGGCATAATGCGAGCGTAACAGCATGTCGCGTGGTTTTACATCTCCCTCTCCCCCGGGGAGAGGGCTGGGGTGAGGGGATATCCGACGACACGGCGATATACGACCTGAAATCCCCTCATCCTGTCCTTCTCCCCGCGGGAGAAGGGACTCACGCATGTATAGGTCACAAAATTCCCCTTGATGAAAAAACCGAAATGGGTAGGGTGCCGGTGGGCCACGCCTCCCCAACGAGGTGCGACCTTCTGCGAGGAAGGAGACATCATGCAGACTTTTCCGAAACCGGGCGCACGCCCGGTCAATCCCCATTTTTCATCCGGACCCTGTTCGAAACGCCCCGGTTGGGCGCTGAACAACCTTGAGGGCGCGTTCCTCGGCCGCTCGCACCGCCATGCGACGGGCAAGGCCAAGCTGAACGAAGTGCACGAGCGCTCGCGGCAAATCCTCGGCATCCCCGACGATTACCGCATCGGCATCATGCCGGCGTCGGACACGGGCGCGATCGAGATCGCCATGTGGTCGCTGCTGGGCCCACGCGGGATCCAGGTGCTGGTCTGGGAGAGCTTCGGCGGTCAATGGCTGACCGACATCACCAAGCAATTGAAGCTCGAAGACGTGACATCGGCGAAGGCGCCGTACGGCGAACTGCCGGATCTGGACGCCGTCGATTTCAGCCGCGACGTGGTGTTCACGTGGAACGGCACCACCGGCGGCGTGCGGGTGCCGAACGGCGATTGGATCCCCGACGACCGCGAGGGGCTGACCATCGTCGATGCCACATCGGCGGTGTTCGCCATGGACATGCCGTGGGACAAGATCGACGTCGCCACATGGTCTTGGCAGAAGGTCATGGGCGGCGAAGCGGCGCACGGCATGTTGGTCTTAAGCCCGCGGGCCGTGGAGCGGATCGAAAGTTACGATCCGCCGTGGCCGATGCCGAAAGTGTTCCGCCTGAAAAAGGGCGACAAACTGAACGAGGCGATCTTCACCGGTGCGACCATCAACACCCCGTCGCTGCTGTGCGTCGAGGATGCGCTGGACGGTCTGAAATGGGCGGAAGGCCTGGGCGGTCTGGGCGGCCTGCTGGACCGGGTCGCGGCCAACAACGCGGCGCTGACCAAATGGGTCGAAGGCACCGATTGGATCGATTTCATCTGCCAGGATGAAGCGGCGCGCTCCACCACTTCGGTGGTGCTGATCTTCACCGATGCATGGTTTCAGGCGCTGGACGAAGCGGCGCAAAAGGACGTGGTCAAGAAGCTGACGGGATTGCTGGATAAAGAGCACGTCGCCTACGACATCGGTTCGCACCGCGATGCACCTCCGGGCCTTCGCATCTGGTGCGGCGCCACCGTCGAAGCGCGCGACCTCGACGCCTTGGGTCCGTGGCTCGATTGGGCGTTCCAAACCGTCAAAGCCGAATTCATGGAGGCCTGAGCCATGCCGAAAGTCCTGATATCCGATAAAATGAGCCCGCTGGCGAAAGACGTGTTTGAGCAGCGCGGCATCGAGGTCGACGTCAAAACCGGCCTGGAAAAGGAAGAACTGGCCGAGATCATCGGCGGCTACGATGGGATCGCGATCCGCTCTGCGACCAAATTGACGCCGAAGGTGCTGGCCGCGCCGGGCGCGCTCAAGGTCATCGGCCGCGCCGGGATCGGCGTCGACAACGTCGACCTGCCCGCCGCGACCCAGGCCGGGATCGTGGTCATGAACACGCCGTTCGGCAACGCCATCACCACCGCCGAGCACGCCATCACCATGGTGCTGTCGCTGGCGCGCGACATTCCGGCGGCCAACGCCTCGACCCAGGCCGGCAAGTGGGAGAAGTCCCGCTTCATGGGCACCGAGATCATGGGCAAGACGCTCGGCATCATCGGCTGCGGCAACATCGGCGCCATCGTCGCCGACCGGGCGCAGGGCCTGAAGATGAAGGTCATCGCCTTCGATCCGTTCCTGTCCGAAGAGCGGGCGCAGGCGCTCGGCGTCGAAAAGGTCGATCTGGACGGATTGCTGCCGCGGGCCGATTTCATCAGCCTGCACACGCCGCTGACCGATCAGACCCGCAACATCATCAGCGCCGACGCCATCAACAAAACCAAACCGGGGGTGCGGATCATCAACTGCGCGCGCGGCGGTCTGGTCGACGAGGCGGCATTGAAGGCGGCGCTGGACAGCGGCCATGTGGCGGGTGCGGCGCTCGACGTGTTCGCCGAGGAACCGGCCAAGGACAATCCGTTGTTCGGCATGGATCAGGTGGTGTGCACGCCGCACTTGGGCGCATCGACCACCGAGGCGCAGGAAAAGGTCGCGGTGCAGGTCGCCGAACAAATGGCGGATTATCTGCTGACGGGTGCGGTGACCAACGCCCTCAACATGGCGTCGGTGACGGCCGAAGAAGCGCCGATCCTGAAACCCTATATGGGACTTGCCGAGCAACTGGGCGGGTTCGCCGGCCAAGCGACGCAGAGCGCCATCAAGGAGATCGAGATCTGCTACGAAGGGCACGTGTCGGGCGTCAACATCAAGCCGCTGACGTCGATCGTCATCAAGGGCGTGCTGGGACCGTTGCTGGAAGGCGTCAACATGGTCAACGCGCCGGTGATCGCCGAGGAACGCAACATCAAGGTGCTGGAGTCCCGTTCCGAGACGGCGGGTGATTACCACACCCTGATCACGGTGTCGGTGACGACGGAAAACCAGACCCGGGCGGTGAAGGGCACGTTGTTCAACAACAAGCCGCGCATCGTCGACATCAAGGGCATCCACGTCGACGCCAAGCTGGGTCCGAACATGCTGTACGTCGCCAACCACGACAAGCCTGGATTGATCGGCGCGCTGGGGACCATCCTGGGCGAGGCCGGAGTCAACATTGCGACCTTCAACCTGGGCCGGTCGGACGAGGGCGGCGACGCCATCGCCCTGATCGAGGTCGACGGCCCGCCGCCGGCCGACGTGCTGGAACAGGTGCGGTCGTTGGAGCACGTGGTCCACGCGATCCCGATGCGGTTCGCGTCTTAAACTCGATCGTCACCCCCGCGAAGGCCGGAATCCATGACCGTTGATTATGGACCCCGGCCTCCGCCGGGGTGACATCTGCTTGTTAGGGTTTCGCAATGTCTTCCCACAAATCCCGCCAAGCCGGGTTTTGTTCTTCGACTCGGCGAATTTTCCAGGCGCGCTTCCACTCCTTCATGGCCTTTTCGCGTGAAATCGCTTGTTCAATGGACTCATGGATTTCGAAGTAGACCAGCATCTTGCAACCGTATTTCTTCGCGAATCCGGCGATTTCGCCATTTCGATGCTGCCATATCCGTTGCACGAGTTTTGACGTAACGCCGATGTACAACGTTCCATTGCGCGTGTTCGTTACAATGTAAACGTAGCCGACCTTGCTCATGCAGGTGGTTATGGGAGGGTTCGACCGAGTTTCGTCATTCCGGCGCAGGCCGGAATCCATTTTGAAAGACTGTGGGCCCCGGCCTTCGCCGGGGTAAAGCCGGAAAACTAAGCCGCCGGGCTTTTCGCCGCCGGCGGGACGCGGGGTTCGGCGCCAATCAGGCTCATGTCGAACGGCGTCGACTGATAGATCATGTTGATCCAGTTGCCGAACAGAATGTGCGCGTTCGAGCGCCAGGTGTTGACCGGCTGTTGCGACGGGTCGTCGTCGGGGTAGTAATTGCGGGGTAGTTGGATCTCCGCGCCCTTGGCGACGTCGCGCTGGTATTCGTCGCCAAGCGTGGTCGAGTCGTATTCCAAATGATTGAACATGTGCACGTGGTTGAGCACCGGATCATGCACCAACGCCATGCCGGCGTCGCCCGATTCCGCCAGCACCTGCAGGTGCGGGAACGGGTTCAGGTCCGCGTGGTGGTTTTCCGTGTGTCGCGACACCGGGATCGGAATCGCGTCGTTCAGTCCGCGCATCAGCGGCGAGGCGGTATCCAGCACACTGTGCCAAAAGACGCCGAACGCCTTGTGCGGCAGCTGGTACTTGGGGATGCCGTAGAAATGATGCAGCGCCGCCTGCGCGCCCCAACAGAGATTGAAGCTGCCGTGCACGTTGCTCAGCGACCAGTCGAAGATCTGGCACAACTCGTCCCAGTAGCGGACCTCCTCGAACGGCAGTTTCTCGATCGGCGCGCCGGTAACGATCAGACCGTCGAACCTTTGATCGCGGACCTCGGTCCATGGGTGATAGAAGTCCAACAGGTGCTGCGCCGAGGTGGTTTTCGGCGTGTGCGTGGTCAACGCCAGCAGGGTCACCTCGACCTGCAGCGGCGTCGCCCCCAACACCCGGGCCAGTTGCGTCTCGGTCTTCACCTTTTCCGGCATCAGGTTGAGGATCGCGATCTTCAGCGGGCGGATGTCCTGTCGGATCGCCACCTCGTCGTCGATGATCGGCACGCCCTCTTTCTCGAGGGTGCGGTGCGCCGGCAGGTTGGCGGGAATCTTGATCGGCATGGTCTGTTTCCTCAGCCGTTCATGCCGCGCTTTTGCGCGCGGTCTCGGCAGGCTTTCAGATAGCGATCCGCGTTGGCCGCCGCAACCGGACCGCCCGCCGTCTGTTCGCCAACGAGATCGTAGACCAGACGCAGGAAGGTGTCCGAGCACGGAATGTCGGCGCCGTCGAACAGGCGGTCGACATCGACCGTAAAGCCGTACAACTCGGCGAGGCGCTCGTAGCGGGGCTTGCGGTCTTCGAGCAACGGCGGGAACAGTTTCCGCGCGAAATCGGCCGGGTCGACCCCGACGCCGTCATCGGGCTCGGCGGCCAGATGTCCGGCGATGAACGACGGGTTATAAAACAGCGGTTTCGGCGACGTTTCCGCCCGTTGTTTCAGTTCCTGTTCGCCCGCCGCGTTGGCGCGGATATAGAGGATCAGCGAATGCTCGCGAAGGGCCGCGATCACCGGGTCGTCGGCGTTCTCGATATCGACGATCTCGCACAGGCTGCCGGACGCATCGTTGATGAAATCCTTGCAGGAATATATCCGCCACGCCTTTTCCAGATAGCGTCCGACGTCCTGCATCGACAGCATTTCGGCGTCGCAGTATTGCTGCTGACGCTCCAGGAAGTCGGCCTTGGCGAGGCCGCCGTCGGCCGGATCGCCGAACATGCCGAGGTACGTGGACACCGGGTCCAGGTTATCGACCGAGATGTTGTGGTTGATGTAGATCGAGTCGGAGCGCAGCAGATCGGCGATGAACGGATCGCTCTGCATGATCCGGAACTTGATGTTGTCGAGGATGAACTCGGCCAGGTACCCCGTGCCGATCCGGTAGTCGGCGGAATAGTGGAACCAGTTGCTGTCGCGCCGCAGCCCGGTGGACAGCATGGTCTTGCCCACGCCCGACATCCCCAGCAGCGTGATGGCGTGGGGCAGGGCGGCGAAATCCTCGAAACTCGGCAATGCATTCGTCATGGCGCGGGGTGATAGCACACCGAAAAGCGAAGCGCACGCCTCGGCTTCTGCGGGAAAATTCGAACGGCGCCCAGCACCATGGGCCGGGAGCCGCTCGGGACCGGCAATGCGCCGGTAGGGGGCCGGTTGGTTACGCCTCGTTGCTGGGCTTCCGCGCGATGGCGACGATGGCGTCGGTGTCGACGGCGGTGACGTCGGCGGTGCCGAGCCGGGCCAAAAGCCGGCTGCGCACCAGTTGGCGGTCGTGCGCCGACAGTTGTTCGATCTCCCACCGCAGCCCGGATCCGAGCGCGATGGTCCAACCGTCCGCCGGCGTCAGCAGCGGCTGTCGGTCGCGCACCGCATGGAACGTCACGTCGCCGATACCCAGGTCGTGAAACATGGCGCGGCACAAGGTGCGGTCGGTCAGGCGCTGCCACGGCTTTTGCGGCATCGACACGTCGGGACGGACCCGGCGCACCTCGTCTTTCAGCATCGGTGCCACCGGCTCCAGCATGGTCTTGTCCCACACCGCGAGGGCCAGCTTGCCGCCCGGCGCCAGCATCCGCCACAGCCGGGCGATTTGCGCCTCCATGTCGTCGACGAAGAAGATCGAGAAGACGCCGATCACCGCATCGAACGCGCCGTCCGGAAACACCAGATCGGCCATGTCGAGACATTCGAATTGCACGTTGTCGAGGCCGCGGGCCCGGGCCTTGGCCTGGGCGCGGAACACCATGTTGTGGGCGATGTCGATGCCCAGCACGGTGCCTTCCGGCCCGACCCGCTGTGCCGCGGGCAACGCCGAGCTTCCGGTGCCGCAGCCGACGTCGAGGACCCGCGCCCCGCGGACCAGCTGCATCAGTTCGACGGTGCGGGCCCCGTGCCGCGACCAAAAGCCGAGCGGCTCGGCGTCGAAGTGATCGGCGGCGGCATTGTAGGCGTCGGCGGCCTTCATCGGCAGCGGTTTTTCGAGAGCGGACATGATCGTGCGGTAGACCTTCGATTGAAAGAGGAGGCGCCGCTGGGGATGCCCATCGGCGCTCCCCAGCGGCAGAACCGCGTTACTGCGGTTGCGGGACATAGCGCATGTACGGCTTCGGCGCGGTCCAGCCGTCGGGGAAGGCCTTGTGCGCGGCTTCCTCCGACAAGGACGGCAGGATGATCACGTCGTCGCCGTGTTTCCAATCGGCGGGCGTCGCGACCTTGTGGTCGGCCGTCAATTGCAGCGAGTCGATGGCGCGCAGGATCTCCGAGAAATTGCGGCCCGTCGACATCGGGTAGGTGAGCATCAGTTTGATGGACTTGTCCGGCGCGATCACGAACACGCTGCGGGCGGTGTGGTTGTCCATCGCGGTACGGTTGCCGGCGCCGCCGTCGGCGGTCTTCGGCAGCATGCCGTACATTTTGGCGATGGTCAGCTCCGGGTCCGCGACCAACGGATAGGTCAACCGGACGTTCTGCGTTTCCTCGATATCGAAGGTCCACTTTTCGTGGTCGCTGAGGCCGTCGACGCTGAGGCCGATGACCTTCACACCGCGCTTGGTGAATTCGCCCATCAGACGTGCGACCGAGCCGAGCTCGGTGGTGCAGACCGGAGTGAAATCCTTGGGGTGGGAAAACAGCACGCACCAGCTGTCACCGATCCAGTCGTGAAACTGGATCTCGCCTTGCGTGGTCTTGGCTACGAAGTCGGGGGCGGTATCGCCGAGTGTAAGCGTCATATTGTTTTTCTTTCATTTCCAGAGGTTGGCGAAGCACGGCGGCCCAATGGCCACTGCGTTTCAGGCGCCGAGATACGCCCGGCGCCGACGGAAGACCTGAAGAAATGCTGAAACTATTCTGAAAATGCGGGGGTCAAGCGGCGCGCAATGCCGCTCGTTATGCCGCGCGCAGTTGCGCGACCGTCTTGGCGAACCCGGGATCGCGGCGCATGTCGTCGAACGCCGGCTCGGCCATCAGCCAATCGCCGTGCCGCCAGCCCCGGTCGATCAGTTCCGACAGGGTCTCGAGCGCCAAATGGTTTTGCCCCGCCGTGGCCATGGCGACGGCATCGTAGAAGCGCAGCGTGCTCCATTCACCCGACTGCGCGGTCACCGAGGCCACGGCGTCTTCATGGCGGCCAAGGCTCGCCAACAGCGGCCCCATCAGGTTGAGCGCCCTGGGCTCGTCCGGGTCGACCATCAGACGCGCGCGGACCCGGGCCAGGCATTCGACCGCCAGGCGGCGGCTGCGCGGTGGATCGAACGCGGCCGTGGCGCGGACCGCGAAATACAGCGACCAGTAGTCGTCGGTGCTGAGTGTTGCGGCCCGCTCGGCCAGCGCTGCCGCCGCCGTGTAATCGCGCGCCGCGAACATCACCCGCGCGCCCAGAAAATGCAGATCGGGGTCGTCATGGTCGACGGCCAAGCCCTGTTCCAGGCTTTTGATCATCGGGGCGGTCTGGCCCAAAGCGCCCAAGGCCATGGCGCGTGCGGCATAGCTGCGGCCCAAATCGGGGCGCAGCTGGACCGCGGCATCCGCATGCGACAGCGCTTTTTCCGCGCCGCGCTCGTCGTCGCGCTGATAGAGCCAGCGGTAACAGAGCGCGATCGCGTATTCAGCGTGCGCGAACCCGAAATCGTTGGCGGCCTGAACCGCTTCTTTGGTCAGGGCTTCGGCGGTCCGGACCACGTTGCCGTGCCCACGGTTCATGATGGACCGGGCATCGAGACATAGCTTGTACGCATTGAGATCGAAGCGGTCGGTCCGTTCGGCCACGGGGTTTCGGTGTTCGGCTGCCGACGGCAGCGCCGATTCCCGCAGCCTGTATCCCGTCTTGGCGATGGTTTCGATGGGGGTGCTGCCGTCCCGGTCCTTGAAGACGCGGCGCAACTCGGCCACCGCTTGGGTCAGGCTCTCATCGCCGACAAGAACGTTGGGCCAGACACGGTCCAACAAGCCCTGCCGCGAGACGGGCGCGCCCTCGGCACGGAACAGCTCCCGCAGCACGCCAAGCGCGCGCGGGCTCAGGCGCTTGACGTCGGCGCCGTTGGTAACGGTCCGCGATCGTGGATCGACGGACCATGACCCGATGCGAAACGGCGACGGGTCGTCTGACATTTCGTGTGTCATCGCTGACGGTCATCTCCCAAAAACGGCCTGCGACGGGTGCGAGGTTTATACCGGCGGTTCGCGTATGGGTCGAACCGGCAGTGCCGCCCGCAAGATCACATTGTCGTGAGATGCCGGGTCGTGAGATGCCGCCCGTGGGCGGGCTTAGCGGACCTCGATGTTGAACACGGCCCACACCAACGCCGCGTCGTCGTCGGTCTGGTCCGGGTAGGTGCCGGAGGGCAGCGCCAGCCACGCCGGACCGCGGCCGCCGATCGACAGGGGCTTGCCGTCGGCAGCGATGGCCAGGATGAACTTGTCGGCGGCGGCGCGGATATCGGTCATCTTGAACTCCGGCGCGTAGCCGTCGACGCCGCGCACCAGAACCGTGTCGCCGCGCGCCCCGGCTGCGTCCAGCACGTCGACGAGACGCGGGCCGCTGACCGTCACCGCCCGCGGCCACGGTGTGTGTTTGAGGGTCATCTCCTGCTGCGGCAGGCTGCGAAGCGCATCGAACGAAAGCGCGTGGGCGCGCTCGAAGGTCACATCCAAGACCTTGAACAGGGCATCGTCGAACGGCTCGAACGGGGGCCTGTTCGGGGCGTCGACGGCGCCTGTCACCGTGACCAGGGCGGGGGCCGGATCGGCGGCCGCCGGCGCCGGTCCTAAGGCGGCAAACGCCAAAAGAACTGCTGTCAGATATGCCGAAATCGATCGCCGCATGAGAAATCCCTCGTCCGTCCCGTTGCTAGGTGTGGACTGTATAGGCGCATCGCCGATGGGTCGGCGATGACCGGCATCACACGCGAGTGCCGCCTAGCGGACCGCCTGGATGATGACGCGCAAGGTGTCGGGAATGTTGATCGGCTTGGTGAGATAGGCGAAAAACCCGGCGTTCTCGGCCCGATCCAGATCGGATTTCATGGCGGCGGCGCTGATCGCGATGACCGGCACTTTGGCGGTCTTGAACTTCGTCTTGAGAATCCGCGTGGTTTCGACTCCGTCGATCCCAGGGAGCCCGATATCCATCAAGATCACGTCGGGGCGGAACGCCTCGACATTCTCCAAGCAGTCTTCACCGCTGCCCGCGACGAACAGCGCCGAGTCGGCGATGTCTTCAAAGATCGTTTCCATCAACTGAACGTTGATGATGTTGTCTTCGACGTACACCGCTCGCAATCCGGTCAGCCGAACAAGCGCGGTCTCGTTGTCGATCGAACGGTCGAAGGTATCATCGATCGTAATCAGGGTGCGTCTCCATCAGGTCACACACCCCCCCAAGTCGGCGCCGAGTGTGCAAATTTAACGGCAAAACACAACGCAATTCCGACGGCGTCATGCCGGCGTCGAATTGTCCGCAACCAAGCCGCGCATAACATAGTATGTTATCGGTTTTTGTTGCTGCAAACACCCATCTCGGTGGTATGGTTATTTCCAGGGAGGGAACCGCCGGGGGGCGTACGACGAAAGAAGCGGCGAACCGCAGCCGCCCCGGACGATTTCTTCAGTATTGAATTGGGATACCGTTGAATAAATCACGGAGGCGACTTCATGCAAAAATCACTCAATATCGATCCGGATAAATGCACCGGGTGTCTGCAGTGCGAATTGGCGTGCTCGTACGACAACGAGAACGTGTTCAACCCGGCGAAATCACGCATTAAAGTTTTCACGTTTCACGACAAGGGCCGCTTCGTGCCCTACACCTGCACGCAGTGCGACGAGGCATGGTGTATGCACGCCTGTCCGGTCGATGCGATCACCCTCGACAAGGCGACCGGCGCCAAGATCGTGCACGACAACCTGTGTGTCGGCTGCAAGGTCTGCACCATTGCGTGTCCGTTCGGTACCGTGAACTACAACGCCGACACCGGCAAAGTGGTGAAGTGCGACCTGTGCGAAGGCGAGCCGGAGTGCGCGACCGCGTGCCCGACCGACGCCATCACGTACGTCGATGCGAACTGGACCGGGCTCGACAAGATGCGGGCCTGGGCCGAGAAAACCGACGCCGGTCAAGCGACCGCTTAAGGGATAAGGAGGACACATCATGGCATGGGCAAAACAACTCCTCCGCGTCAATTTGACGGAGGGCACCTGCACCACCGAACCGCTCAACATGGAGTGGGCGGAGAAATATCTGGGCCAACGCGGCCTCGCGACTAAATACTTCACCGAGGAAGTCGACCCGAAGGTCGATGCGCTGAGCCCCGACAACAAGTTGATTATGACCACCGGGCCGCTGACGGGGACGTGCGCGTCGACGGCGGGCCGCTACTCGGTCGTGACCAAGGGCGCGCTGACGGGCGCCATCGCGTGCTCCAACTCGGGCGGGTTCTTCGGCAACGAGATGAAGAACGCCGGCTACGACATGATCATCTTCGAGGGCAAGTCGGCGAAGCCGGTATACCTGTTCCTCGATAACGAGGATGCGCAGTTGATCGACGCCTCGGACATGTGGGGCACCAGCGTCTGGGACACCGAGGACAAGATCAAGGCCGACCATCAGGACCCGCAAATCCGTGTGGCGTCGATTGGGGTGTCGGGCGAGCAGGGCGTCAAATACGCCTGCGTCGTCAACGATTATCACCGCGCCGCCGGGCGTTCCGGCGTCGGCACCGTGATGGGCTCGAAGAACCTCAAGGCGGTCGCGATCCGCGGCACCAAGGGCGTTCAGGTCAAGGACGCGAAACGCTTCTTCGAAGCCGCCGCGGCGGGCAAAGAGGTCTTGGCGGGCAATGCCGTCACCGGCGAGGGCCTGCCGGCATTCGGCACCCAGGTGTTGATGAACGTCATCAACGAAACGGGGGCCCTGCCGACCCACAACCACCGCGACGTCCAATTCGACGGCGCGCACGCGATCTCCGCCGAAGCGATGGCGGAGCCGCGGGAATCGGACGGCAAGCCGAACCTGGTCCGCAACGCCGCGTGCTTCGGCTGCACCATCGCGTGCGGACGGATCAGTACCGTCGACCGCACCCACTACACGGTGGCCGAGCGGCCGGAGTACCAGATCGCATCGGGTGGGTTGGAATACGAAGCCGCCTGGGCGCTCGGGGCCGCGACCGGTGTCGATGATTTGGACGCACTGACGTTCGCCAACTTCATTTGCAATGAACAAGGCCTGGATCCGATTTCCTTCGGCGCCACGGTCGGTGCGGCGATGGAGATGTACGAAGAAGGCATCATCACCGACAAGGAAACCGGTGGGCTCGAGGTCAAATTCGGCAGCGCCAAGGCGCTCACGGACTTGGCGGAACTGACCGGCAAGGGCGAAGGCTTCGGCGCCGAAATCGGCCTCGGCTCCAAATTGCTGTGCGAGAAGTACGGCCATCCGGAACTGTCGATGTCGGTCAAGGGTCAGGAATTCCCGGCTTACGATTCCCGAGGTATCCAGGGCATGGGCTTGACCTACGCGACGTCGAACCGGGGCGCGTGTCACCTGCGGTCCTATACCGTTGCGTCCGAAGTTCTGGGCATTCCGGAGAAGACCGACCCGTTGGTTGCCGAGGGCAAGGCGGGCTTGGTCAAGGCGTTCCAGGATGCGACCGCCGTGTTCGACAGCGCAGGGATCTGCGTCTTTACCTCGTTCGCCTGGTCGCTCGAAGACGTGGCGCCGCAGATCGACGCCGCTTGCGATGGCGAGTGGTCGGTGGACCGGCTGCTCGAAGTCGGCGAGCGGATCTGGAACTTGGAGCGCGCGTTCAACAACGCGGCCGGGTTCACGGCGGCGGACGACAAGCTGCCGGAGCGTCTGGTCAAAGACGCGGCCAAGACCGGCCCGGCGGAAGGTCTCACCAACCAGTTGGACGTCATGCTGCCGGAGTATTATCAGCTGCGTGGCTGGACGCCGGATGGCGTGCCGACCAACGAGACGATGAGCCGTCTCGGCCTGTAAACGGTATCAGACCCGTCCGGTCCATGCGGACCGGGCGGGGTTTCCGTTCGCTTTTTCTTATCGGAGGGCAGTATGACCCACGTCATCATCGGTGCCGGGCCGGCCGGCGTTACCGCGGCGGACACGCTGCGTAAGAACGACCCTGACTGCGAGATCATCATGATCAGCGGCGAGCCGGAGCCACCATATTCCCGGATGGCGATCCCGTACGTGCTGACCGGGTTGATCCAGGAGCAGGGGACATATCTCCGCAAGGACGACGGCCACTACGACACCAGTTCGATCCAATACCGCCACGGCACGGTCGAAAGCGTCGATCCGATCAAGAAGGAGATCACGCTGGCCGACGGCGCGACGCAGACCTACGAGACCTTGCTGATCGCCACGGGCGCCAGTCCGATCCGACCGCCCATCGACGGGCTGGATCAGAATGGCGTGCATCACTGCTGGACGCTGGAAGATTGCCGCAACATCGCCAATCTGGCGCATGAAGGCGCGCACGTGACCCTGATGGGGGCGGGTTTCATCGGCTGCATCATCATGGAGGCGTTGGCCGAGCGCGGCGTTAAATTGACGGTCGTCGAGGCGCAGGACCGCATGGTGCCGCGGATGATGAACGAGGCCGCCGGGAACATGATCAAGCAATGGTGCATCAACAAAGGGATCGACGTGCACACGTCGACTATGGTCACCAAGCTTGAAGCGTCCAACGATGCCGAGGATACGTTGCTGGTGGATCTCGACAACGGCCAGCAGATCCCGGCACACCTGGTCGTGGTCGCGACCGGCGTCAAATCCAACATCGCGTTTATGGAAAGCGCCGGGGTCAAGATGGACCAGGGCATCATGGTCGACGAGCACATGAAGACCAGCGTCGACGGCATCTTTGCCGCCGGTGACTGCGCGCAAGGCCCCGATTTCTCGACCGGTGGCTGGGAAGTCCACGCGGTGCAGCCGACGGCGGTCGATCACGGCCGCATCGCGGCGCTCAACATGCTGGGCCGTCACGCGCCGTACAAAGGCAGCCTGAACATGAACGTGCTGGATACGGTCGGCCTGGTATCGGCCAGTTTCGGCAAGTGGGACGGCGTCGACGGCGGCGACCATGCCGAGGCCATCGACGAAGGCGGGTTCAAGTACATGCGTCTGGAATTCGACGGCGACAAGATCGTCGGGGCGCTGTCGTTGGGCCGCACCGATCACGTCGGGGTGCTGCGCGGCTTGATCCAGACCGAGGTGCCGCTTGGCGACTGGAAGGACAAGCTGATCGCCGATCCGCACCGCATCGCCGAGGCATATGTGGCCTGTGCGTACTAGGACCGCCGCGGCATGAAAATCCGTATCAAGCTGTACGCCTCGCTCGGCGAGTATCTGCCCGCCGACGCGGTCAAGAACGAGGCCGATCTGGAGGTCAACGACAAGACCACCCCGACGCAGGTGATCCTGCGGCTCGGCGTGCCGGAAAAGATGTGCCATATGGTGCTGATCAACGGGGTCTACATCGCCCCCGAGGAGCGCAGCGAGCGGTTGCTGGAAGAAGGCGATCACTTGGCGATCTGGCCGCCCGTCGCCGGGGGCTGACCCGGCGCACCCATGACGCATACCGTCAACAAGCAGATGGGCATCAGCCACGCGGACTTTTACCGCCTGCTGCCGCATGCGTTGGATTCCGAGGCGTATACCGTGCAGGACGACGTGGTCACCTTCGACGGCGACGACGGGCGCTCGGTGCACATTCTGCTCGGTCCGGAATGGGAACGGCGCATCGCGTTGCTGCATATCCCGGTGACCGATGTGACGATCACCTTCGACGGCTACGACGCCGCCGGCATCGAGGCGTTCCTGCTGCACTTCGATCATTCGTATCAGCGCGGCGGTGGGTAGGGCATTCCCTCTCCCTCTGGGAGAGGGCCAGGGTGAGGGGGTGTTTCACGCAAAGACACCTAGTGGGTCGGATATCCCCTCATCCTGTCCCTCTCCCGGTGGGAGAAGGAACTCTCGAATACGCACACGCCGCTAAACGTACGGGTTCTTGCCGGACCGGGTCAGGATCCGGATCGGGATGCCGTCGAGGCCGAAGTCGTCGCGCAGCCCGTTGGCCAGGTAGCGGATATAGCTTGCGGGCAGCTTTCCCGCCGTCGACGAGAATAAGATAAAGGTCGGTGGCCGGGTCTTGGCCTGCGTCACGTAGCGGATCGTCAGCCGTTTGCCGTGGCTGCCCATGGGCGGCGGATGCGCCGCCAGCATGTCCGGCAGCCAGCGGTTCAGCGCGCCGGTCGGCACCCGGGTGTTCCAGGTTTCGAACACCTCGAACACGGTCGGCAGCAGCCTATCGACGTTGCGCCCGGTCTTCGCCGATAGGGTGACGAAACGGATGCCGCGCACCTGCTGCAAGGACGTCTGCAGACGGTCGCGGAAATTGGCGAGGGTCTCCGTCCGGTTCTCGACGGCGTCCCATTTATTGAGCGCGATGATCAGCGCCCGGCCTTCGTCGACGACCTTGCGAGCGATGGTCAGGTCTTGTTTTTCCATCGGCAAATTGGCGTCCAACATCAGCACCACGACCTGCGCGTACTGCACCGCGCGGAACGTGTCGTTGACGGCGAGCTTCTCCAACTTCTCGTTGACCCGCGCTTGCCGGCGCAACCCGGCGGTGTCGACCAGCTTGATCTCCCGCTCGTTCCAGGTGAACGGCACGGCGATGGAATCCCGGGTGATCCCGGCTTCCGGGCCGGTCAGCATGCGGTCCTCGCCCAGCAATTGGTTTATCAGCGTCGATTTGCCGGCGTTGGGTCGTCCGACGATGGCCAATTGCAGGGGCCGCGTCGCGACGGCTTCGTCGTCTTCCTCTTCGCCGCTGTCTTCGAAGTCGTCGGCGTCGTCCCACGCATCGGCGTCGGCGGCCGCCTTGGCGGCTTCGTCGAAGGGCAACAAGGCGTCGTACAGCCCATCCAAGCCTTCGCCGTGTTCCGCCGACAGGGGCACCGGCTCGCCGAGCCCGAGCGCATAGGCTTCGAGAACGCCGCTCTCGCCCTTACCGCCTTCGCACTTGTTGACCCCGAGGATCACCGGTTTGTTCTGGGTCCGGAGCCAATCGGCGAACAGCTCGTCGGTCGGCGTGATCCCGGCGCGTCCGTCGACCAGCATCAGCGTCACGTCCGCGTCCTGTACCGCCAATTCCGTCTGCTTGCGCATACGATGCTCCAAGGTATCGGCCGCCGCGTCCTCCAAACCCGCCGTATCGAACAGCCGGAACGCGACGTCGCCGACCCGGCCGTCGCCTTCACGGCGATCGCGGGTGACCCCCGGCGTGTCGTCGACGATCGCCAGACGTTTGCCGACAAGGCGGTTGAACAGCGTCGATTTTCCGACGTTTGGCCGGCCGACAATGGCGAGAGTGAAGGACATGATTGCGAAGTGCCGGTTGCCGCGCCGCTATTGGTACGCCACCAATTCGGCGTCGTCGGACAGGAAGATCACGTGGCCGTTGGCGGCGATCGGCGGCACCGAAACACCGTCGGGCAATTCGACCGCGCCGAGGATACGGCCGTCATAAGGGGATACCGCGTACGCTTCGCCGTGCGAGCCGACGACGATCAACCGGTCGCTGACCAGCAACGGGCCGCTCCACACGATCGGCGTTTCGCGGTCGTCCGGGTCTTCGTAGCGCGGCAGGCCGCGGACCCAGAGAATCTGTCCGTCGTCCCGTTGCACGGCGATCACTTCGCTTTCGCTGGAAATCGCGAAGATGTAGTCGCCGGCGACCCATGGGCTCGCCAGGCCGCCGACCTCGCGGGACCAAATGCGCCGCCCGGTGCGGAAATCGATGGCCGCCAGGACGCCGGCGTTGCTCATGGCGATCACCCGGCCGCGGTCGATCACCGGACGCCCGCGGATCTGCGCCAATGCGGCAATGGCATCGGTGCGGCGGATGGATATCAGGTTGTCTTGCCACAGCAGGCCGCCGTCTTCGGCCTCGAGGGCGTAGATCTCACCCGACGAGTAAGGGACGATCACGGTGCCGCCTTCGACCGCCGGGCTGGCGCCGCCCAGCAGCGACGCGGATTGTTCGCGGCCGGTATGCTCCCACAGAATTTCGCCGTCGCGTCCATCCAAGGTGTAGAGCGCATTCTCCACCGAGGTCACGAAAACGCGGCCGCCCCAGGCGGCGGGGGCGGTGCGCAGCGGCGTCAGGAGTTGCCGACGCCAGATTTCCTGACCGGTTCCGGCGTC
Organism: Rhodospirillales bacterium; assembly: GCA_965601835.1. GTDB lineage: Bacteria > Pseudomonadota > Alphaproteobacteria > Rhodospirillales > Casp-alpha2 > UBA4479. The sequence continues at coordinate 879,583 of OZ271842.1, read as the reverse complement.
GAGCGCAATGACATCGCCGAAACCGGTGGCAACGAAAACGCGGTTGCTTTCGTAGGCGAGGCCGCCGCCGATGTGTCCCTCGTCGTCTTCTTCGGGTTCCAGATCGGTCGACCACAAATTGTCGCCGTCTTGCAGCCGATACGCCGATACTTCGCTCGCCGTGTCCATGGCGAAGACGACGCCGTCGGCGACGATCGGCGGTGCGACGAAGCGTTCCTCGTCGTCGGCGCCGGCGCCGATATCGACGCTCCATACCTCGGCCAGGTTGTCGCGCACCGCGATATGATGCATGGCGTGGTTGGCATAGCCGCCGGCCATCGGCCAATTGGCGTTCGGTGTGGGCGCCGGGAGAACGATCTGTGCGGCGCCGGGGGCGACGTCCGCCTGCAAGCTGCGCTCGTTGGTGAGGATGGCGATCCGCTCGCCAGGCAAGGGTTGCTGCGCCTTCTTGAAGGGATCCAGATCCTCGAGGGATTCGCATCCGGCCAGCACCACGGTCGATGCCAACAGCACGCCGCCCAGCCGAAGGTGTTTACGTCGCAGCGTCATGCGCTCACTCGCCGATCACTTGCAGCACTTGCTGCGCCCGGCCGCGAAGCCCGTCCGGCGCCGCCGGATCGAGGACGATGGATTGCAGGAAATCGATGGCGCGGTCTCTCTGGCCGGACTCCAGCGCCGCCATGGCCGCGACCTCGCGGGCCGAGTGGCGCCAGGGCTGGTCGGCGGCGGTCAGCGGCTGCAGCCGATCGATCACCGATTGCGCATCGTCCGGACGGGCGTCCAGGGCCTGTGCCGCCCCGAGAACCATGGCCAGATCCTTGAGCGCCGGGGAGATGCCGGTATCGCCGGCGATTTCGGCGTATACGATTTCCGCGCCGGCATGATCGCCTTGCTGCGCCAGCAATCCCGCGCGGCGGAACTTCGCCATCAGGGCGATGCCTGCCGGGCTCTCCGCGGCGACCCGGCCATAGCTTTCAAGGGCGGTTTCCGCGTCCCCTTGCAGCACCGTGTTGCCGGCGCCGATCAAACGGTCGGTCGCGGTCTGCCGCTCGCTCCGGTCGTAGGCCTGCCATCCTTGATAGCCGGCGACCACCAGCACCACCAAAGCGGCGACGCCGATGATGTATTTGCCATATTGCGACCAGAGTTTCTTCGCCTGTTCCTGGCGAAGCTCCTCCTCGATTTCACGCATCAAGAGATCGTCTTGCGGATCGGCCACCGTCATCTCCGTGTCGTTGTGGGCGGTCGGGGTGCTTTGTCTCGAAAAAGCGTGCAAACATATCGGGGCGAGGCCCGTTATGCAAACGGTTACAGATACTTAACGTTACCGGTGGCGAAACCGTCCGGCGTCGCCTAAGGTACTGAATTAACGCTAAATTAACCGCTATCGGCGCAGGTTAATCCGATTGAGCAAGGCGAGGACCGACCGACCATGAGCAAGCTGAAGACCCCGTTGGCTGCGGTATTCGTGCTGAGTTGCGCGTTGGCGACGTCGGCGTGCGATCTTGGGACGTTCGGCGGCGCCGAGGCGATTTCCGTCATCGGTACGGACAAGACGGTGGTCGATCACATCGTGTCCATCGGCAGCGGCAAGAATTGCTCGACCATCCGGCGCGAGCAAGGACGGTCATACTGTGTCGAGGACGAGCCGCAGATTCGCCAGAATATCTATTGCTACAAGTCGATCGGTACCGTGACCTGCTACGACCGCCCCGATCCCCATAACATGGGCCACGAGCGGGTCGACCGGAACGTCCATAACCTCGCGAACTAGCGCCGCCGCGCAGCGGGCGGTATGCTCGTCGGAAATCCCCTGACGCCGGAACCGACGCCGCGCCATGTCCTTTCGATTTCTGTTCATCACCAGCATCGTCCTGTTGCTGATTTCCGGCGTGAGCGGCTGGCTGGTCACCGGCGAACGCGAACCGACGCCGGAAGAAAAACTGATCATGGCGTACGAGGGCGAGATCGCGGCGGCGCGGGCGGCGGCGGAGACCGGGGACGCGGCGGCATGGACCGCGTACGCCGACCTGTTGGCGACGGGGCCCGAGGAATTGCGCGACTATAAGGTCGCGATGGAATGGTACCGCAAAGCGGCGCGCGAGGGGTACGCCTTGGCACAGGTGGGCATCGGCGAGTTGCACGAGCATGGCCGGGGCGTGAGCCAAAATCATCACCGGGCCGTCGAATGGTACGAGACCGCGACCCGCCTGTCGCGGGAGCCGCGGGCGTACTTCAAGATGGGCGAGGCGTATTTCCGGGGCCTCGGCACGCCGCAGGATTACGGGGCGGCGCTTCGCTGGTACCGCACCGCGGCCGCCGGCGGGCACCCGGTGGCGCAGTTCATCCTGGGGTCCATGTACGAAGCGGGGTGGGGTGTCGACCAGGACCGGATCAAGGCCTGGACCTGGTACCGGCGGGCGCTGAGCGGCGAGGATCAAGTCGCGGCGCATGAGGAGGACTATGACGTTCGCCAGGCCTTGGCGCGGATCGAACGGCGTATGAACCAAAGCCAAATAGACGCCGCCCGGCGCGCCTTCGAGGACGCGACCCGGCCCTGATCCGCACCTGGGGGTCGGCACGGTTGCCCGAATCAGCCACAGGCCTTAAGTAACGGTAGCAACCTCATTCCCAAGCCTTCTAGATTGGAGCCAAAGCCCGTGTATCAGGAAAAAATCGAACTGCTCATCAATGGTCAATGGCGCCAAGGTAGCGACGGCGCTACCCAACCGCTGATCAATCCGGCCACGGAAGAAGTGCTGGCCGACGTGCCGCACGCCTCGGTCGCGGATTTGGATGAGGCCATCGCGGCCAGCGCCGAAGGCTTCAAGGTTTGGCGCGACACGCCGCCGATCCAGCGCCAAGCCGTGATGAATGAAGCGGCCCGTCTGGTCGAGGAGCGGATGGACGACCTCGCCCGCACCTTGACCATGGAGATGGGCAAACCGCTGGCGGAATCGAAAATCGAACTGGGCTTCGTTGCCGAAGTGACCCGCTGGTACGGCGAGGAAGGCAAGCGCGCATACGGCCGCTTGGTCCCGCCACGGGTGCCGGGCGCACGGCAGATGGTGGTCAAAGAGCCGGTTGGCCCGGCCTGCGCCTTCGTTGCCTGGAACTTCCCGGGGACCAACTTCATCCGCAAGGTCGCGGGTGCGCTCGGAGCAGGGTGCTCGATGCTGATCAAGCCGAGCGAAGAGACCCCCGGCACAGCCGTGGGGATCGCCAGGTGTTTCCAAGACGCGGGCTTGCCGCCAGGGGTTTTGAACGTGGTGTTCGGGGTGCCGGATGAGGTGTCGCGCCAAGTGCTGGGCTCGCCGATCCCGAAGAAAATGTCGTTCACCGGCTCGATCCCGGTCGGTAAGCATCTTCAGAAACTCGCCGCCGATACGCTGAAACGCTGCACCATGGAATTGGGCGGACATTCGCCGGTGATCGTGTTTGACGACGCCGATATCGAGAACGCATTGAACGTCAGCGCCGGGTTCAAGTTTCGCAACGCCGGTCAGGTGTGCATCTCGCCGACCCGCTTTTTTGTTCAGGACAAAGTCTACAATTCGTTTGTCGAGGGCTTCACGGAACGTGCCAAGGCCCTCAATGTCGGAAACGGTCTCGACGACGGCGTGGATATGGGCCCGCTGATCGACGCCCGCCGGCTGCCGATCATGGAAGACTTCGTCGCCGACGCTCGGAACCACGGGGCGACCGTGACCACTGGCGGCGAACGGATCGGCAATCAGGGCTATTTCTACGCCCCCACGGTTCTGTCCGATGTGCCGGATGACGCAAAGATCATGAACGAAGAGCCGTTCGGGCCGTTGGCGCCGATGACCCGTTTCAGCGCGTTTGACGAAGTGGTTGAGCGGGCCAACGCCTTGCCGTTCGGGCTGGCGTCCTACGTCTTTACCTCGAACGGCAGCACCGCCGCAAAGATCGGGGGCGCGCTGGAAACCGGCATGGTCGGCGTCAACCATCCGATGGTCGCGACGCCGGAGACCCCGTTCGGCGGCGTCAACGAGTCGGGCTATGGCTCGGAAGGCGGGATCGAGGGGCTGGACGCTTTCCTCCGCACCAAGTTCGTCACCGAGGTCGGCGTTTAGGGCCGGAACCGTTGAGCGCGCTGAAACTCCTGATCCCAGACGGCAACGACGCCGCCCGAAACGGCGCCATGCAAGCCATCGGCGGGGCGCTCAGCGCTGAGCGGTATGCCATCGACGTGCGCCGCTACCGGCCCGATGCGGAGATCGACATCGTATTCCCCGCCGACGGGCCGGTCGACTTGCCGGGCGGCAAGGCGATCGCCGATTACGACGGCATGATCCTGGGTGGGTCGGGCCTGCATGTGTTCGACGACGATCCCATGGTGACCCGGCAGCTGGATTTGATGCGCGCGGCGTTGGATGCGGGGTTGCCGGTGCTCGGCAGTTGTTGGGGGCTGCAGGTCGGAGCGGTCGTGACCGGCGGTGACGTGGCACCCAGCCCGAACGGCCGCGAGGTCGGGGTTGCGCGCAAGGTGCGGCTCAACGAGGCGGGCCGGGCGCACCCGATGTACGCCGGTAAGGCGGCCGTGTTCGACAGCCCGTGCATCCATTACGACGAGGTCACGGCGCTGCCCGCGGCGGCGACGGTCCTGGCGTCGAACCATCATTCGCCGGTGCAGGCGGCGGTGATCCCGCACGGCGCCGGGCTGTTCTGGGGCGTCCAGTACCATCCGGAATTCGACATGCCGCATATCGCCGATATCTACGTGCGCTATCGCGACGACATGGTGGGCGACGGTTTCTTTGCCGACGATGGGGCGCTGGACGCCCATGTCGGCGATATCCGGGCCTTGGTAGGCGATCCGTCGCGCCGCGATCTGCGCTGGCAGCTGGGCATCGACGACGATGTATTGGATGCCGACGTGCGGTGCTTGGAGATCAAGAACTGGCTCGACTACGTGCCTACGCACCCGCGATGAACAGCCCGCTGCCCTTGATGCCGTCGAACATGAACTGAACCGCGAGCGCCGTCAGCAACACGCCGATCACCCGCGAGATCACGTTCAGCCCGGTCACGCCTAACAGTTTTTGGATCTGCGTCGCCATCAACAGACAAATCAGCGACAGCGTCATGTTGGCGATCAGCGCGCCGACCACGGCCGCGGTCGCCAGTACGTCACCCTCCGCATCCGCCATCAGCAAAACGATGGCCCCCATGGCGCCTGCGCCGGCGATCAGCGGCGTCGCCAGGGGAAACACCGAGATATCGGGGCGGTGGCTCGCTTCTTCGTTCTCGTCGTCGGTGGTGGTGTTGAGGCCGCTGGGGTTGGCCAGCACCATGTTGATGCCGACCAACAGCAACAGGATGCCACCCGCGGTTTTCAAGGCCGCGAGCGTGATGCCGAGGTAGCCGAGCAGCGAGCGGCCAAAAAACGCGAACACCAGCAAGATCCCGGCGGCGACGATCACCCCTTTGACGGCCATGCGGCGGCGGTGCGCGGCCGGCATCCCTGCCGTCATGCCGGCGTAAATCGCGGCCACGTCGATGGGGCCGATCACGGCGAACAACGTCGTGAAGGCGATCAGCGCGATTTCGATCAATTCCGGGGACATGGGCCCAGTCTACAGGTTTCCGGCGAACGACGCCTCGAACATGTGCCGCATCTCAGGCGCACCCGCCGGGACCGGGTTGCCGCCGGCGGTCGGGTCGTTCGCGGCCATCTCCGACAGCTCCGCGACCCGCGCCGGGTCGACCCCAAGATCGACGGCGGTGTTGGGTATGTCGAAGGTTTGCCGCAAGTCCAACACCCAATCCATCACGTCGGCAAACCCGTCACCGAGGTCGAGCCAGCGGGCGAGGCGTTGCATCTTGTCGTCGATGGCGGCGCGGTTGAAGGCCATTACGTAGGGCATGAACACGGCATTGGTGAGGCCGTGGTGCGTGTCGAACACCGCACCCACCGGATGCGACAGGGAATGTATCGCGCCCAGCCCCTTTTGGAAGGCGACCGCGCCCATGGCGGCGGCGGACATCATGTGCGCGCGCGCTTCCAGGTCCGAGCCGTCGGCGACCGCGCGCGGCAGCCATTCCTTGACCAGGCGCATCCCTTCGACCGCGATTCCTTCGCCCATGGGGTGGTACATGGGGGACGAATACGCCTCAAAACAATGCGCCAGCGCATCCATGCCGGTCCACGCGGTGATGTTCTTCGGCAGACCCGCAACCAACGCCGGGTCGCAGATCACGGCGGCGGGCATCAGGGCCGGATGGAAAATGATCTTCTTCGTATGCGTCGCGCTATCCGTGATGACCCCCGCGCGCCCCACTTCGGAGCCGGTACCGGACGTGGTCGGCACCGCGACCACGGGCGCGATCTTTGCCGCGTCGGCGCGTTTCCAGTTGTCGCCCACATCTTCGAAATCCCACAGCGGCCGGTCGTGGCCGACCAGGATGGCGATGGCCTTGGCGCAATCCATGGCGCTGCCGCCGCCGAACGCGATCACCCCGTCATGGTCGCCGGACCGATAGGCGTCGGCCCCGGCATCGACGTTTTCGCCGGTCGGGTTGCCTTTGACGTCGGAAAAAACGGCTGCCCCCAGCCCCGCATCGGCCAGGACCGCCATGGCGTCCCCGACCATCGGCAGGGCGGCGATGCCCGGATCGGTGACCAACAACGGCCGGGTCATGCCGGCGTTCGTGCAGACCTTGGCGAGTTCCTGGATGCGGCCGACGCCAAAGCGGATCTGCGTCGGGTATCCCCAGTTGCCGGAGAGAGGGGAGAGGTCGGTCATGGCGCGCTCCTGCGATCAGCTGAACGCGCGGAGAATGGACCCCGCGCGGGCCGACGGCAAAGCAAAAATACGCCCTCAGTTGTCGTAGGTGATGGTCGCGACAGCGCGGTCCACTTTGCCCTGCGGCCAGGAAATCGGCTCCGACGGGAAAGCGTTTTCCGCCGGTGCGCTGGTGCCGTCTCCGGCCTCGGTCAGCGCGACGCTGCCGACCTTGGTGGTGACGTCCACACCCTTGCCGTCGATCAAGAAGACCTCGAACGCGCTGTCGAGGGTACCGCCCCAGAACGTGGTGCCGCGGATACCGATGGTCGCGGTTTCGGTCTCGACGCTCATGGTGCTGTCGGCCAGTTGCATCATGCTGCCGCTGGTCATCTGGAAGGCGCCCTGCAGCATCCGGAACACCGCATTGCCGCCGTTCTGGCCGATCACGTACTCGACCACGGAAAAGTGCGCGCGCTCGCCCAGCGTCAGCGAGGTGCCGTCGGTAAACTCCATGGTCAGCCGCGCGTTCTTACCGGTCGAGATCACGTCGCCCAGTTGCACCTCGGCGCCGACCTCCAGTTGCCGGGGGAAGGCATCTTGGATGGCCACGGCGGCCTCTTGGATCCGGACCACTTTGGCGACCACGTCTTCGTTGTTTTGTTGGGCATTGACGGGCAGCACCACGGCAACGAGCGCAAGGGCGACAATGAATAAACGCATGGAAGCTTCCTTGTAAAAATCGATTCTATGAGAATTTTACGCGAATTGTCGGCGTCTGGGTGTGATGGCCGTCAAATGATCTCGAAATAGCGCTCCATTTCCCAATCGGTGATGTGCTTGCGGAATTCCCGCTCTTCCCATTCCCGTGACGCCGCATAATGGTCGACGAACGCATCGCCGAACAGTCCGCGCGCCGGTTTCGAGGCTTTCAGCCGCTGCGCCGCGTCCCACAGCGTGGTCGGCAGCTGCATCTTTTTCGGGAACGTCTTGTCATAGGCGTTGCCGTCCACCGGTGCGCCCAGCTCCAGCCCGTTTTCGATCCCATGCAGGCCCGACGCCACCGCCGCCGCCAGCGCCAGGTACGGGTTGCAGTCCGCCGCCGCGACCCGGTATTCGACCCGTTGCGATTTTTCGGACCCCGGCACGACCCTCAGCGCGCAGGTCCGGTTGTCCACGCCCCAGGTCGCGTCGGTCGGCGCCCAGAAACCGGGGATCAGCCGCGTGTAGCTATTCACCGTCGGTGCGATCATGGACAGGAATTCCGGCATCAACGCTTGCTGCCCGGCGACGAACTGGCGCATGGCCTTGCTCATGCCCGCATCGTCCTTGGCATCGAAAAACGCGGATTTGCCCTTGTCCTTCCCTTTGCCTTTTTTTGTCAGCGAAATGTGGATGTGTCCGGACTGTCCCGGCCAATCGGGCGACCATTTGGCCATGAAGGTGGCCATCAGGCCGCGTTTCTGCGCCATGATCTTGATAAAGGTCTTGAACAGGCTGGCTTTGTCCGCCGCGGCCAAGCCGCCGTCGACGGCAATCGCGGCTTCCAGCACGCCGGGGCCGGTTTCCTCGTGCAGACCTTCGAGCCGCATGTCCATCTCGTCGCAGCCTTCGAGAATGTCGCGGTAGAGATCGCTCTCGACCGTGTTGCGGATCACCGAATACCCAAAGAACCCGGGTTGGATCGGCTTCATGTCCCGGTAGTTCTTCTCCCGCACCGAATGCGGCGTTTCCTCGAACAGGAAGAATTCGAACTCGAACCCGGCATTGACCGCATAGCCCATGTCGTCGGCCTTTTGCAGCACCCGGCGCAGGGTTGCGCGCGGGCACACGGCCTCGTGCGCGCCGGCGAATTCGCCGAGGAAGAACAGCGTGCCGTCCTCCCATGCGATCTCCCGGCAGCTGTCCGGCAACAAGCGCACCGCCGCATCCGGATAGCCGGTGTGCCAGCCGGTGATGGTGACATTGTCGTAGAGTTGATCGTAGGAATCCCAGCCCGCGATCACGTCGCAAAACCCAAACCCCTTTTCGAGAGACGAGAGGAATTTCTCCCGCGACATGTATTTTCCGCGCAACACGCCGTCGATATCGAACACGCCGACCTTGACGTATTCGGCCTCCCGGTTCTCGACGATGGCTTTGGCGTCCTTCAGGTTCTTGACGTCACGCGGAAACATAGACCTCTCCCTCTCTGTCGGCGGTATCATAGGTCGCGCCGAACGCCCGCGAAAGATTGAATGCATCGCTGTTGGGGCTAGACTTCGGGCATGGAAATGGACGTGACGGCGGTGCTCCGCCAAGGGATCGCGGCGCACGAGGCCGGCGATATAGACGATGCGGCGGCGGCGTACCGGCGGATTCTCGATGCCGTGCCGGGGCACGCCGACGCCACGCATTTGCTGGGTGTTGTCGCCTTTCAGAAAAACGATTTCGGGGCGGCGCGGGAACGGATCGAGGCCGCCATCGGCTTGGACGGCAATGTGGCGCTGTATCACGCCAACCTGGGCCGGGTGCACCGCAAGCGGGACGATGCCGCGGCTGCCGTCGCCGCCTTTCGGGATGCGGTGCGGCTGTCGCCGGACGACGCGGCGCTGCACAGCGATTTGGCCAGTGCGCAACTGGCGACGGGGGATGCGGACGGGGCGCGGGCGCGGGCCAACCTGGCGCTGTCGCTCGATCCCGATCATGCCAACGCGCTGGTGGTTCTGGGCCTGGCGTTGCAGGACTTGTTCGGCCCTGCGCAATCCGACGCCATGACGGCGTTGCGCCGCGCGGTGGAAATCGATCCGGGGGCCGCGGGCGGATACTTGGGCCTCGGCCTCGGATTTCACGAGATCGGCGAGGTGGATGCTGCGGCGCAAGCGTACCGCGCCGCCATCCAAGCCGATCCGGGATTGATCGCGGCGCATACCAACCTCGGCAATATTCTGCGCGAGCGGCTGGCGTTCGCGGATGCCGAGACCTGTTATCGAAACGCGCTTGCGGTCGCACCCGAAAACGGCGCTGTGTGGGGGAACCTGGCCGTGACGTTGCAGGAGAAGGGCGACTTGGAGGGCGCGCGTAACGCCTATGACAAGGCTCTGGCGTTTGCACCGGACGATGCCGAGATCGGCCGCAATCGGGCCATGGCGTTATTGGCGGCGGGGGATTTCGCGGCCGGGTGGCCGGCATACGAGGCGCGGCGGAAAACGGCGCGGTTTCAAGCCCTCGAACGCGACTGGCCGGTACCCCAGTGGGGTGGGGAGAGCCTGAAGCGAAAGCACCTCTATGTTCATGCCGAGCAGGGATTGGGCGATACCTTGCAGTTCTGCCGCTATGTCCGCGTGTTGAAGGACCGCGGCGCCAAGATCACATTCGAATGCGCCGATGCGCTGCGGCCGGTCCTGAAATCCATCACGGACATCGACGGTTTTGCCGCGCCGGGAGATCCGCTGCCCAAGATCGACTTTCACATTCCGCTTCTAAGTATTCCGGGCTGGATCGGCCTCGATCCCCACGACGATCCGGTGCCGCCGCCGTATCTGTCGGCGGACCCGAAGAAAACCGACATGTGGCGGCAGCGCCTGAGCCCCTTGCCGCCGGGACCCAAGATCGGCATCGCCTGGCGCGGCAGCCCGGATCACGCCCGCGACGCAGTGCGCTCGCCCGGGTTGGCGCCGTTCCGTGGGCTGTTGGCGATCCCCGATGCGACGCTGGTCTCGCTGCAAAAGGAACACGCCGCTGACGACCTGGCCGCCCATGGTGCCGGGATCATCGACTGGACCGAGGCGTTGCATGATTTCGCCGATACCGCGGCGTTGATGGCGGCGTTGGACGTGGTGGTGTCGTGCGATACGGCACCGTTGCATTTGGCGGGGGCGTTGGGGCTCAACTGCATCGCGGTGTTGCCGCATGTCGCCGAATGGCGCTGGGGCACGGTGGGGGAGAAGACGCCATGGTACCCGTCGATGACGCTGGTCCGTCAGTCCGCGTTCGGAGACTGGGACGGGGCCATTGCGGCAGCCGCGGTGCGGATCTGATTGTCATGCCCCGGGGATGCCGCCACACTCATACCGGGTGCAGAGTTCCTATCTAATCGAGGCGCCATATGGCTGAAACGGTAACGGTGTTACCGAACACCAACGAGAATATGTACGACATCCTTTGGTCCGCGCGGACGCGGATTTTCCAAGAACGGTTTGGACACATCGAGGATTTGTACGAAGCGTTGGATGCGTTCGTGGAGGCCGATATCAACCACTATTGGCGTGCCGAAGCCGTTACGGGGTCCAGGGGGCCGGGTGAGCCCGAGGAGCTTTTCCTGACCGGTAAAGTCGACGTGGTCCCTAGGCCGGCAGAGAGTGTCCGCACGCTATTGGAGTCCAGCCAGAGGACCCAGGCGCAACGCACCGAGATTCTGCGCCGTTTTTTGTCCGTCGAGAATGATGCCGTCGCGGAACTCGGCGCGGGATATGGTCTGGGCCTTTTTCGGTTGGCACAGTCGCTTCGGGAAGAACCGCAGGGCGGCACCGGAACAAGCGACCTGACCTTGATCATGGCGGAGTACACAAGAAGCGGCCGCGCATTGTGCGCCGAGTTCCTCCGGCGGCAGAACGCACCGGCTATGCAAGTCCACGCCATCGATCACAAGGCGCCGGACGTTTCGTTCCTATCTGCGTTCTCGTTCCCGTTGGTCTGCACGGTGCACTCCATCGAACAGGTGCCGCATCTCCCGGATGATTACTTTCACGTTCTGGCGAAAGCGGCGCCCCGGGTTCGCGGCGTGCACATCGAACCGGTCGGTTTCCAGTTCGACGCAAGCACCGAAAAGCGAAGAACACATGCGGCCTACGTCGCAAAAAAGAACTGGAACCGCAACTTCGCCGACGTCATCAAGCGCGCCGAACAGGACGGCGTTCTCGTGATCGATACCGTCGAGTTGGACACCTACGTCATTCACGAAGGGAATCCCGCCAGCATCATCGCGTGGCACACGACGTGAACACGGTGCGGGCGCACGCCCCGCGAGGGCATCGATTGCGTCTGGTCAAGGCACGCCGATAAGGTCAGGATAGGCGTTCTTGAGGTAACCGAGACGACCATCCATGGCGCTCCCCCTTCGTATCACGGTTGCAACGACGTTTGCGGTGCTTGCCATCGTGTCCGTCTCCGTCGTCGCGGCCGTCAACTTTCTCGGCGGCCGCGAGTCGATCCGCGAAACGGCAAGCCTCAAGATCGCGGCGTCTGTGGAGACCGCGCAGGAGACGCTGGAGCGATTGCTGGTCCGCTCGTCCAGCGCGGCGGAGAGCATCGCCAACCTGCCCGACGAGTTGTTCGTTTGGCAGAGACCGGAACCGCTGCTGAGCGCGTTGATGGTCGCGCTACAGAACCAGCCGGACGTCTACGGCGTCTTTGTGGGGTTTCCGGACGGCGCGTTCGTACAGGCGGTGCGCGCCTTTCAGCACGCCGAGAGGGAGAACAACCCCGATAAGACCGTCGGCGAAGGGGCCGTCGCGTGGCGCACCATGGGGCCGGCTTTGGGATCAGTCGCCCGGTTGGAGGAATGGCGTCACTTCGACGAACATGGGGCTGAATTGCACGACTCTGCCGAAGCCCGCCGCTCCGTCTACGATCCGCGCACCCGCCCATGGTTCCAAAATGCGCTCGGTCGGTACGGCGTCGCCGTGACCGATCCGTATGTGTTCGAAAGCCTGCAGCAACCGGGCGTGACTATCTCGCACGCGGTGCGCGCCGCCGACGGCACGGTGGTTGGGGTCGATTTGGCGTTGGGCGATCTGTCTCTGTTGGCCGAGCGGCTGCGCCCGGGCGACAACGGCAAGCTGACAATCCTTGACGCCGACGGCCGGGTGATCGCCGGCACGCTTGATTTCTTGTCCGACAAGCTGTCCGCGGCGGAAATCCCGCGGATCGGCGACATCGGCGATCCGTTACTGGCGGGCACGGCGCGCGCCACCGAAGGTGCGCCGCACCGGATGGTGCCGTTCGAATACGGTGGCGAAGACTACATCGGTATTCGCACCTTCGTGAGCGCCAGCGCGGAGTCGGAATGGACCATCCTGGCGGCCGCCGCGACATCCGATTTTACCGGTGGGTTGGAGACGACGCTCTATAACTCGTTGATTATCAGCGGTGTGATCCTGCTGATTTCCATCGGCATCGTCACCGCCATGGCGGGTTGGATTTCGCGGCCGGTGCTGAAACTTCGGACCATGGCCGACCAGATCACGCGGTTGAACCTGTCCAAGGTCGAGGCGTTCTCGTCGCCCTTCACCGAGATCAGCCAGCTGCAAACCTCGATGGACCGGATGCGCAATGCGCTCGACACGTCGCTGCGGTTCATTCCGCAGGACGTGGTGCGCGAACAGCTCCTGACCGGCAAGACCGCCGACGTCGGCGGCACACGGCGCGAAGTGACCTTGCTGTTTACCGACATCGAGGGCTTCACGACGATTTCCGAAAAGCTGACGCCGGAACAGATCATGTCGCAGGTGTCGGTGTATTTCGAGCAGCTGTCGTTCGCGATCCAATGCAACCGGGGGGTTATCGACAAGTATATCGGCGACGCCATCATGGCGATGTGGAATGCGCCCGCTGCGGACGAGGATCATGTCTCCAACTCTTGCCGTGCGGTGCTGACGGCGCGCCAGCTCTCGTGGGATTTGAACGAAGAGTTCGCGACTGAAGGCTTGCCCGCGTTGCACACCCGGTTCGGGTTGCATAGCTGCGAGGCGCTGGTCGGCAACGTCGGCGCGCCGGACCGGATGCAATACACCTGCCTCGGCGCGGGCGTGAACCTGGCGTCGCGGATCGAGGGACTGAACAAGCACTACGGCACGCAAATTCTCGCCAGTGATTCGATCCGCCGCAAGGCCGGGGCCGCGTTCCTGTTCCGCCGTATCGATATCGTGCGGGCCAAAGGGACGACCCGGCCGATCGTAATCTATGAATTGCTGGGGGAGCGGAACCCGGACGATGCGTTCTTCGTCGGGCCGGAGACGGTCAAGTGGGCGTCACAGTACGAACAGGCGTTCGATTTCTACCTGCACCGGGATTTCCCCGACGCCATCACCGTGCTGGAGGGATTGATCGACGCGCTGCCAGACGACCGGGTGATCGCCAAGCTGTTGGAGAAATGCCGCGCCTACGCGGTCACGCCGCCGCCGCCGGAATGGGACGGATCGACGGCGCTCGACGAGAAATAGGAACGGCGTGCCGCATCAGTTCAATAAGCGTATGTGAAACAGGTCGGCGGCGTCTTCGCCAAAGCGGCCATCTTCGTCTAGAAACAACTCACAAGACGTCATCACCACGCCAGGCTTGCTGGGAATGACCTGTCGGGACACCCAGGCACGGTCCAATTCGCACGCTTCCGTGGATTGCCAAGCATGCCGCCATGCCTCGGCTTTCGAACAGGTCAATAAATCCGGCGAGCAAACCACGAAGATCATCACGGCGACAACTGGTGACATACACATACCCCCATAAAATCTATGGGAATAGTATTGCGAATGAGAATGAGTTGCAATTACAATATGCGTATTTGATGCGGTCTTTTCTGCGACCTATGCGGGTTCGTTCTTGTTGATTATGACCAGGGCAGCGAGAACGTTTTGACGTTGGTGTAGCTCTTCATCGCCTCGATCACGCCTTCCTTGTAGCCGAGGCCGCTGTCCTTGATCCCGCCGAACGGCGACATCTCGATCCGGTAGCCCGGCACCTCCCAGATGTTCACCGTGCCGTGCTGCAATTCGTTGATGCATCGGGTGATGTCGTCCAGACGGTTGGTGCAGACTCCCGACGACAGGCCGAAATTGGTGCCGTTGGCCGTCGCGATGGCGTCGTCCAGGTCCTTGATGCGGATGATCGGGATCGCCGGGCCGAAGGTTTCCTCGACCACCAATTCCATGTCGGAGGTCACGTGATCGACCACGGTCGGCGGAAAGACGGCGCCCTCGCGGTTGTTGCCGTGCAGCAGCGTGGCACCCGCCGCGACCGCGTCGTCGACACGGCGCTGGAAGGTGATCGCCGCCTGTTCGGTGATGACCGTGCCGATGTCGGTTTCCGGGTCCATCGGGTCGCCGTATTTCAGCAACTTGGCCTGTTCCACGCAGGCGGCGGCGAAGTCGTCGGCGATCGCCTCGTGCGCCAAGATGCGTTTGACCGCGGTGCAGCGCTGGCCCGAGTTCTTGCACGCCCCTGCGACCGCCATTTTGGCGGCACGTTCGATGTCGGCGTCGTCCATCACGATCAACGGTGCGTTGCCGCCCAATTCCAGCACCGTGCGGCGGTACCCGGCGCGCTCGGCGATCAGTTTGCCGACGGGTACACCGCCGGTAAACGTGATCAGGTCGGCATGCTCGTTTTGGATCATGGCGTCGCCGATGCGGTCCGGCATCCCGGTCACGACCGAGAACATTTCCGGCGGTATGCCCGCTTCCATCAAGACATCCGCCAGCAACAGGCAGGTCAGCGGTGTCAGTTCGGTGGGCTTGCAGACCATGGTGTTATTGGTGGCGATCGACGGCGCGATCTTGTGCGCCACCATGTTGAGCGGGTGGTTGAAGGGGGTGATGGCGCTGATGACGCCTTGCAACGGCTCGCGTTGCGTGAAGATCTTGCGGCGTTGTCCGTGCGGCGTCAGGTCGCAGGAGAAGATCTCGCCGTCGTCCTGAATGCAAAGCTGCCCCGCCAGGTGAAACACGTCAAAGGCACGGCCGACTTCGTACAGGCTGTCTTTTTTCGACAGTCCCGACTCCGCCGTAATCAGATCGGAAATCTCGTCCTTGCGGGACACCAGCAACTCCGCGGTTTTCATCAGGATTTGCTGGCGCTCGTAACGGGTCAGATCAGGTGTGTAGGCGGCGGCCTTGTCGAACGCCATTTGGACCTGCGCCGCGTCGGCATTCGGCACCGTGCCGACCACCTCGCCGTTATAGGGGTTCAGCACTTCGATCCGGACGTCGTTGTCGACGCGCTCGCCGGCGATGCGCATGGTCTCATGGCGCGGCGCGCCGGTGTGCGGGGTGTGGGTGTCCATGATCCGTCTCCTGGGTTAGGCCACGCGGTTAAGCGCCACATCGAAGATGTCGAAGTTCCGAAGGCGGTGCCCGTCGGGCAGGGGGGTGGTCGGTTTGCTGACGATCAGCGGCACCACTTGTTCGGAAATGCCGCCGTGCGAGCGCAGCGGTTCCTTGAGCTGCGTTAGGTCATGCCGGTCGGCGGTCGTGCCCAGCACTTTGTGCCGGGTCGACACCACGACGATGTCGCCCAGGCGCTCCGGCGGCAATTCGAATTCAGCGGCGGCGCCTGCCTTGTCATAGACCACCTGGATGCCGTCCATGGCGGCGAGTTTCGCCGACACGTCGTCGATATCGCAGTCGCCCGGAAGGTACGCGGTCGCGTAGGAGCCCAGCGCGCCGTGGTGCACCACATAGGGATCGGTGATCGGCAGGATCACGCGCGCCGCGTCCGCGCCAAGCATCCCATCCAGGACGGTTTGCAGATAAATCACGTCCGGCGCGCCGTCGTCGCCGAACTTCGCGTTCATGCCGTGATCGGCGGTGAGCGCCAAGGTCGCGCCCATATCGGCCAACTGCGCCAGATAGCCGTCCATCATCGCGTAAAACGCATCGGCGACCGGGGTGCCCGGCGCATGCTTGTGTTGGATGTAGTCCGTGGTCGACAGATACATGATGTCCGCGCGGTCGCGCTGCATCAGCTTTACGCCGGCATCGAAGATGTATTCACTGAGATCGGCGGAATAGACCGACGGAATGGGCCGTCCGACGAAGTCGTTGGCTTTGTCGATGCCGTTCTCGGCCATCGTCGTCTCGTCGGCTTTTTCGGACGAGAACGCGATCGCTCGTCCGCTGGAAAAATCGAGCCCATGCCCCAGCAGCCGTCGCAGCTTGTCCTTGGCGGTGACGATGGCGACCTTGGCGCCGGCGTCATGAAAAGCCTGAAAGATCGTGCCGGCGCGCAAGAACTTCGGATCGTTCATCATTACTTCCTCGCCGCTGTCGGGGTCGAGGAAGAAGTTCCCTGAAATGCCATGCACCGCCGGCGGCGCGCCGGTGACGATGGAAAGGTTGTTGGGATTGGTGAAACTCGGCACCACGCAATCCGCACGCAGATCCGTGCCCGCCGCCAAGGCCTCGGCCATGAACGGCATGTGTCCGCCGGCGACGGCTTGCTCGATGTAATCGGGCTCCGAGCCGTCGATGCAGACGACGACCAGCGGATCGGTGGGCCAGGCATAGGTGCGTCCGTTGACGGTGACGGTGTCCGGGTGGCTCATGGGTCTCGGTGTCTCCAACTCTCAGGCCGCGGCGGGGGTGCCGGCGGCGACGTTCATCTCCGACATGACGGCTTCGATCGCGCTCAGCGCGCCGTCGATTTGCTGTTTGCCCAGCGCGCCGATGCAGCCGATCCGGAACGACGGCGCCACGGTCAGTTTGCCGGGATAGATAACATAGCCCCGATCCTTGAGGCGGTCATAGAATTCCTCGAAATCGAAGTTCGGATCGGCCGGCATTTTGAAGGTCACGATGATGGGCGCCTGCAACCGGTCTGGCAGCAATGTCTCGAACCCCATGGCCCGCATCCCGTCGACCAGCGTCGTGCAGTTCTCCGCATACCGCGCATGGCGGCCGGTGACGCCGCCTTCGTCGTTGAATAGCGCGATGGCCCGATCGAACGCGGCGATCACATGGGTCGGCGGCGTGAACCGCCATTGGCCGTTCTTTTCCATCGCGGCCCATTGATCGTGCAGATCAAGCGACAGCGCGTGCGCGTTCCCCTTGGCCGCCTCCAGAACCGATTGGCGGATCAAGGCAAAGCCCATGCCGGGCACACCTTCCAGGCACTTGTTGGACGACGCCATCACCGCGTCGAACGGCACGTGGGCGGCGTCGAGCGGGATCGCGCCAAATGCGCTCATGGCGTCGATCAACAGGCTTTTGCCGTGTTCGGCGCAAATGCGGGCAATGTCCTCGATCGGGTTGAGAATGCCCGAGGTGGTCTCGCAGTGCACCGCCAGGACATGGGTCACGTCAGGCTCGGCCGACAGCCGTTCGGCGATAACGCCCAGGTTCGGCGGGGTATCCTCAGGGGTCTCCAAGGTCGTGTAGGCGCGTCCGGCGTACGCCAGGATCTTTGTCATGCGCTGGCCGTAGGCGCCGTTGATCAAGACCAACGCTTTGCCGTCGCGGGGAATCAACGTGCCGAGCGTCGCCTCGACGGCGAACGTGCCGCTGCCCTGCAAGGGGACGCAGACATGGGTCTCGGCGGCATTCGCGATCGCCAGCAACTGGTCGCGGACGCGGGCGTTCATGGCGATGAAATCGGCATCGCGCGAGCCCCAGTCGCGCAGCATCGCCTGCTTGGTCTCGGCGGCGGTCGTTAAGGGGCCGGGGGTCAACAACCATGGGGTTTCGGTGGACGGCATGGGTCACTCCCTCGCAATTCTGACGGCCCTTATATCAGGCAAAAACGGGCATGAAACCACAAAAATTGTCAGAACTTTTTATGACACCTGTGTGATGCATCTTGACCGCTTTTGACGGTTTTCCAAAACTGTTGCGGTTAAGGAGAACGTCAATGCTCGCCGAAGAACGCCGCAGCCGGGTCCTGGAACTGGTCAACGAACGTGGGGCCATTTCGGTCAACGATCTGCATCGCCGCCTGAAGGTCTCGCGCGAGACCATTCGCCGCGATATTTCCCGCCTGTCGGACGATGGGCAGCTGCGCAAGACCCACGGCGGGGCGTTGGCGTTGTTTCACTCAGAACCCGTGTTCGACGAGCGCATTTCGCTGAACGCCGACGGCAAGAGAGCGATCGGGTATGCGGCGGCGGAGTTGGTGACCGATGATGCGTCTTTGGTGATCGACAGCGGCACCACCACGATCTGGTTGGCCGAGGCGTTGGCGGACCGACGCCGGCTCACGGTCTATACCAACGATATCCACATCGCCGGAAAACTGGCCGGCCGGAATGAGAACCGGGTGGTCATCACCGGGGGTGAGTTCCAGGCCAGTGAAGGCTTGATGTTGGGGCACGACACGGTGGCGATGCTGGCAAATTATTACCCGGATTTCGCGTTCGTTGGGGTGACGGCCCTGTCACCGCATCCGTGGCTGATGGACTACACCCGCGAGGCGGCGGAGATGCGGGCGCAAATGTTGGCGCAGGCACGGACAAAGGTGCTGCTGGCGGACAAGTCGAAATACGACCGGACGGCGCCGGTGCGGGTACCGGGTCTGGAAGAAGTCGACACCATCATCGTCGACGAACAACCGCCGCCGTCCATGCACCGGGCCTTCGCCCGGCTCAAGGCCGACGTGATCGTGGCACCGCCGGTGGGCTAATTCGCGGGCTTGGCGTCGATCAATTCGCCGTGCCGGGTGCAATCGGCGGCGGCAAGATCCACAAATACATGCGCGATGCTGTCCGGCGGCTTGACCGTTTCCGGGTCTTCGCCCGGCATGGCGGCCGCCCGCATCCCGGTCCGGGTGCCGCCCGGGTTGACCAGATTGACGCGGATGTCGGTTTTCTTGACCTCGTCGGCGTAGACCTTGGCCATCATCTCCAACGCCGCCTTGGATACCGCATAGGCGCTCCAAAACGCGCGCGGTTCGTGGCCGACGGTCGACGTGACGAAGATCGCACGGCCGCTGTCCGACGCCCGGAGCAACGGGTCCATCGCCCGCAAAAGCCGCCAATTCGCGGTCAGGTTCACGTCCATCACGTTCTGCCAGACCTTGGGGTCGATATGATGCATCGGCGACAGGGTGCCGAGGACGCCCGCGTTGGCGACATAGGCGTCCAAGCGCCCGAAGCGTTCGAAGATCGCGGCGCCGATTTTGTCGAGATTGTCCGCTTCGGTCAGGTCGAACGGCACGAGCGTGGACTCGATGCCGGTCTCGCTGCGGATTTCGTCGTCCACTTCCTCGAGCCCCGCTTGGGTGCGGGCGATCAACACCGGGTGCGCGCCTTCGGCGGCGAACCGTTTCGCCACGGCACGGCCGATGCCCCGTGATGCGCCGGTGATCAGCGCAATGCGTCCGTCCAGTCGTTTCATGTGTGAATTCCGGTCTCGTCAGTCGCGTTCGGTCAGCAGCGATAGCTGTTTGGTTTCGCCGCCCTCGTGATCCAGAAGCCGGATCGGATATTCCCCGGTAAAGCATGCATCGCAGTACTGCGGGGTTTCGGTGTTGCGGCCCGGTTCGCCGACCGCGCGATACAGGCCGTCGAGGGTGATGAACGCTAGGCTGTCGACACCGATGATCTTGGCCATCGCCTCGACATCGTTGTTCGCCGCCATCAGTTGATCGCGCTCCGGGGTGTCGATGCCGTAAAAGCATGAATGCGTGGTCGGCGGCGAGGAAATGCGCATGTGCACCTCGGCGGCGCCGGCGGAGCGCACCATTTCGACGATCTTCACCGACGTGGTGCCGCGGACGATGGAATCGTCCACCAACACCACCCGCTTGCCTTTCAGCGTCCCGAGATTGGCGTTGTGCTTGAGCCGCACACCCAGGTGGCGGATCTGCGCCGTCGGCTCGATGAAGGTGCGGCCGACGTAATGATTGCGGATGATGCCGAGCTCGAACGGCACGTCCGATTCCTGGGCATAGCCGAGCGCGGCGGGCACGCCGCTGTCCGGGACCGGCACGATCACGTCGGCGGGCACGGCGCTTTCGCGCGCCAATTCGCGGCCGATGTTCTTGCGAACGGAATAGACGTGGTGGCCGTCGATTTGGCTGTCGGGACGGGCGAAGTAGATGTACTCGAAAATACAGAACCGGCGCGGCGCCTTGGAAAACGGCTTCAGGGAATGCAGGCCGTTGGCGTCGACGACCACGATCTCGCCGGGGTCGACATCGCGCACGAAGTCGGCGCCGAGGATATCCAGCGCGCAGGTCTCCGACGTCATAATGTAGGCGTCGCCCAGCCGTCCGATCACCAAGGGCCGGACGCCGTGCGGATCGCGCGCGCCGATCAGCTTCTTCTGGGTCAGGGCGACCAGCGAGTAGGCCCCTTCGAGCTGCGACAGGGCGTCGGTCAGCCGGTCCACGACCGGGCCGAACTCGCTGCGCGCGATCAGGTGAATGATGGTTTCGGTGTCGCTGGTGGACTGGAAGATGCTGCCCCGTTCGATTAGCGCGCGGCGGACCGCGTAGGCGTTGGTCAGGTTGCCGTTGTGCGCCACCGCGAGGCCGCCGAATTTGAACTCGGAAAACAGCGGCTGCACGTTCCGGAGCAGGGTTTCACCCGTCGTCGAATAGCGGACGTGGCCGACGGCCGCGGTGCCGGTCAGGGGGCCGATGACGTCTTCGGACGAGAAGTTATCGCCGACCAGGCCGAGCGCGCGGTGACTGTGGAATTGCTCGCCGTCGAAGCTGACGACACCGGCGGATTCTTGACCGCGGTGTTGCAGCGCGTGAAGGCCGAGGGCGGTATGCGCCGCGGCGTCGAGGTCGCCGTAGATGCCGAATAGGCCGCATTCCTCGTGCGGATGATCGTCGTCCAAAGGATCAACTGTGTCGAAGGGCGCAGTCGGCATGGGCGGCATCCTATCGCTTTCCCTCATTGATTGGAACCTGCACCGTCGATCAGGCGGTCCAGGCTCTTGCGTTGGTCGGCGTCGTACCCGTCTTGCGGCGGTGTTTGGTCTTGTTTCGGCGTTGGCGCAAGTAATTTCTGCACATCGATATCGCTTCCCGAACCGCTCGTCTGTCCGCTGCCCGACGATGAAGAGGGGCTCGGAACCGTTATATGGTCAGGTACCAGGGTTTTGAGAAGCTCCGCCCCCGGTTTGACCAACGCCATGGTGCGCGCGTCGCGGACCACGGGCGGGTGATCCTCTTCGGGGATCAGCAGTTCGAAGCCGACATAGGCGATACAGACGATCACGGCGCCCCGCGCCAGACCGAACAAGAAGCCGAGCGACCGGTCCAGCACGTTGAGCGCGCTGGCCTGTACGCTCTTGGCGATGGAGCGGGTCAGCAGCGACAGGAACACCAGGGTAACCACGAAAATGACGATGCCCGCCGTAAGGTCGGCGGCGAGATCGACGGAAATGTACTCCCGCGCCACCGGGCGGACGAAGGGGAAGCCGTAGAACGTCGCGAAAATCGCTCCGATCCAGCCGCCCACGGACAACACCTCGTGCACGAAACCGCGGGCATAGGCGAGAACCGCGGAAATCAGCAGGATCGCCAGAACGGCGATGTCGATGACGTTGATCGGCAGGTCGTTGAGGGCGTCCATGTCGGCCTTACCCCCGCACCGCGCGGGCCGCTGCCTCGGCGGGATAGAGGATTCCGGCCAGGTCGCGCAGATGCGCGATTTCGACGATCTGCATGCCGTGGTCGCCGGACGGTTTGGCCTTGGCGCTGCGTACCGTCGGGACGATCGCCCGTTGGAACCCCAGTTTAGCGGCTTCTTTGAGGCGCGCGTCCATCCGCGAGACGGGGCGGATTTCGCCGGACAAGCCGATTTCGCCGAATACCACGGTGGCCGATTGGATCGCTTCGCCGCTCTCCGCCGACAGCAATGCCGCGGCGACCGCCAAGTCGGCGGCGGGCTCCGATACCTTAAGGCCGCCGGCGACGTTCAGATACACGTCGAGCGGTCCGAGCGAGAGACCGCAACGCGCGTCCAGCACCGCCATCACCATGGCGAGCCGCCCGCTGTCCCAGCCGATCACGGCGCGTCGCGGGGTGGCGAGTGCGCTGGGGGCGACCAAGGCCTGTATTTCCACCAGCACCGGGCGGCTGCCCTCGATCCCGGCGAATACGGCGGCGCCCGAGACGTCGCCCTCGCGGTCGGTCAGGAACAATTCGGACGGGTTGGTGACCTCGGCGAGACCCGCGTCGGACATCTCGAACACGCCGATTTCGTCGGCCGGGCCGAACCGGTTCTTGACGGCGCGGAGGATGCGGAACTGATGCGATCGTTCGCCCTCGAAGTGCAGCACGGTATCGACCATGTGTTCCAGCACCCGGGGGCCGGCAATGGTGCCTTCCTTGGTGACGTGCCCGACCAGCAAGAGGGCGAAGCCGCGCCGCTTGGCGAGCTTTATCAGTTCCTGCGCCGAGCCGCGCACTTGGCTGACGGTGCCGGGTGCGCTTTCCAGGTTGTCCATGTACATGGTCTGAATGGAATCGATCACCACCACATCGACCGCGTCGGGAGTATCGAGGGTCGCCACCACGTCGCGCACGCTGGTGGCGGCGGCAAGAGCGACGGGCGCGTCGGCAAGGCCCAGACGGCGGGCCCTAAGACGCAGCTGCGCCACCGCTTCCTCGCCGCTGATGTAGACGGTCTTGCCGTGCTGCGCCAATTGCGCCGTTACCTGCATTAAAAGGGTCGATTTGCCGATCCCGGGATCGCCGCCGACCAGAACCGCCGAGCCCGCGACCAAGCCGCCGCCCAGCACCCGGTCGAACTCGCCGATGCCGCTGATCCGACGGGGCGGCGGGGTTTCGCTGCCGTTCAGATCGACGAACTCGATCTTCTTGCCGCGCTTGGTGCCGAGGCCCTTGGGCGTGCTCTCAGGTGCGGCTTCTTCGACCAGCGCGTTCCAAGCGCCGCAGGAGTCGCAACGGCCCACCCATTTCGAATGAATGGCGCCGCACTCCTGGCAGACATAGCTCGATTTTGCCTTGGCCAATGCGGTTTCCCCAAAGCGCTAAAGATACCGAGGCTTACGGCAAACCGCGCGTCGCTGCAAGCCGGGGGAACGGAGGGCGTCCGGCGGGTTTCAACCCCGTCCCGCGATTTGAATGGGACCCTCGGTTTCGCCGTGAATAAATTGCGAAACGTAGGGGTTGTCGCAGTAATCGAGCGCCGCCGTCGCCCCGGCCCAGATGATCCGCCCGTCATACAACATGGCGATTCGGTCGCCGATCTTTCGCGCCGACTGCATGTCGTGGCTGATGGTGATGGCGGTGGCACCGACGACCTGGTTCACGTGCACGATCAGATCGTTGATCACGTCGGCCATGATCGGGTCCAGGCCGGTGGTCGGCTCGTCGAAGAAAATGATTTCCGGATCGGAGGCAATCGCCCGCGCCAAACCGACCCGCTTCTGCATGCCGGCCGATAGAGACGCCGGATAGCGGTCGAGCACATCCGATTGCAGCCCGACCAGCCTGAGCTTCTCGGCGGCGATGTCGCGGCCGTCGGCGCGCGAGCATTTCTTGGCCGCCAACAGGCCGAACGCCACGTTCTCCCAGATCGGCAGCGAGTCGAACAACGCCGCGTGCTGAAACAGCATGCCGACCTGGGTGTTGATTTCCTCACGCTCCGACGCGCGCATCCGGGTGACGTCCTTGCCGTCGATGGTGATGCGCCCACGGTCGGGGGTCAGCAGCCCCAAGATGCACTTGATGGTGACCGATTTGCCGGTGCCGGACCCGCCGATGATGACCACGCTTTCGCCTTTGCCGATTTCCAGATCGACGTGATCGAGGACAACTTTCTTGCCGCCGGAAAAGGTCTTCCGGACGCCGTCCAGGACGATCTTGGCGGCGTTATCCTGCGACATCTTTACTGAAGAACAGCAGGGTCAGGATGTAGTTGAAGCACAGGATCAGGATCGACGCCGAGACCACCGCATTGGTGGTCGCCTTGCCGACGCCCTGTGCGCCGCCGCCGGAGTGATACCCGTGATAGCAGCCCATCAAGGTGGTGATGAAGCCGAACACCGAGGCCTTCACGAGGCCTGAGATGATGTCCATGGCGGTGACGAAATCCCAGGTGTTCTGCAGGTAATTCGACGGGTTGAAGCCGAGCTTGTAGACCGACACCAGATAGCCGCCGAATACCCCGATCACGTCGGCGACGAACACCACGAACGGCAGCATCAACGTGCCCGCGATCAACCGCGGTGCGACCAAGTATTTCATCGGATTGGTCGACAGCGTGGTCAGCGCGTCGACCTGCTCGGTCACCCGCATGGTGCCGATTTCGGCCGCCATCGCCGCCCCGATGCGCCCTGCGATCATCAGGCCCGCCAACACGGGCCCCAGTTCGCGGGTGATCGACAGCACCACCACGTTGGCAATCGCGCCTTCGGCGGAAAACCGGGCGAAGCCGGTATAGCTCTGCAGGGCCAGGACCATCCCGGCGAAGATCGCTGTCAGGCCGACCACGGGCAGGGTGAAAAACCCGATCTCGATGATCTGACGCAGCAACTGGCGGCCGTAGAACGGTGGCCGCACGCAGTGCGAAACCCCATTGAGGGTAAAAAGGGTCAATCGTCCGACCGTCGCCAGGAAGGAGATGAACGCCCCGCCGATTGGCCTGAGCGGATTGATCATGCGCCGGTCCCTTTGTACTCGCGGCGATAACGCCGCCCAAGTCCGGTTAATACTTCATAGGGGATGGTCTGCCAATCCCGGGCGAAATCGTCGGGTGTGCGGTGCGCGCCGATAAACTCGACCCAGGTCCCCGGCTGGCGCTGCGGCTCGGGCACGTTGGTGACGTCCAGGGTGATGAGATCCATGGACACACGCCCGACCAGCGGCGCTTGGTGGCCGTCGATGCTGGCGAACCCGGTGTCGGAGCCCGCGCGATGGAAACCGTCGGCGTAACCGATCGGCACGGTCGCGATCTTCATCGGCGCTTCGGCCCGGAAGCTGGCGCCGTAGCCTACGGTCTCGCCGGCGCCGATGTCGCGGACCTGCAGAATCCGCGCCGACAGCGTGACCGGGTTGCGCATGGGATTGGTGGTGTGCGGGGTCGGGTTGCCGCCATAAAGCGCGATGCCCGGCCGTGCCAGGGCGAAGTGATAGTCGGAGCCTAAGAATATGCCGGCGGAATTTGCGAACGACGGAGTGCAGCGGCCAAGCCTGGCGACGGCGGCATTGAACAAAGCCAACTGCCGGGCGCTCTGGTCGCTGTCGGCGACATCGGCGGAGGCCAGATGGCTCATGGTCAGCTGCAGGTCGATGCCGTCGAGCCACGCCGCCGGATCGTCCAACAATCTCTCCGTTTCGGTGAGGTCCAGGCCGAGGCGGCACATACCGGTATCGAGATGCAGGTCGGCCGCCAGCGGCCCGCCGCGTTGCATGGCCTGGTCGCGCCAAAACGCGACGTCCCCCAGCGAATTCAGCACCGGGATCAGACCTGCATCCAGATAGTCGTCGATGGCGTCGGGCAGGGGGCCGTTCAGCACGTGCACTCGTGCGTCCGGCAATTCGGCGCGCACCTCCAACCCTTCGCCCGGCTGCGCCACGAAGAAATCCCGGCACCCGGCGGCCCAAAGAGCGCGGGCCACCGGCCGCGCCCCCAGGCCGTAGCCGTCGGCCTTGACCGCGGCACCGCAGACACCCGGCGCCACGCGCGCCGTCAAATCGCGGTAGTTCGCGGCGACGGCGTCCAGATCGATGGTCAAGACGCTGGCGTAAAGATCGGCGGACACGGGCATAGACCCAGTGTCAGTAATCGTCGTGCTGTTCGTCAAGGTTGCCGAAGCGGGTGAACTCGCCGTTGAAGTGCAGTTTGACGGAGCCCACGGGACCGTGCCGTTGCTTGGCGACGATCACCTCGGCCTTGCCACGGGCCCGCTCCATGCGTTCTTCCCAGCTGGCGGTCCGTTGCGCGAACTTGTCCGGGCTTTCGTCGGGCCGCTGCAGGGGGTCGGCTTTTTCCAGGTAGTATTCTTCGCGGAAGATGAACATCACCACGTCGGCGTCCTGCTCGATGGACCCGGATTCGCGAAGGTCGGACAATTGCGGGCGCTTGTCCTCGCGTTGCTCGACCTGCCGCGACAACTGCGAGAGGGCCAGCACCGGCACGTTCAGTTCCTTGGCGAGCGTCTTCAGCCCCCGGGTGATCTCCGAGACCTCCTGCACACGCCCGTCGCTGCGGGCATTGGCGCTGCCGGAAATCAGCTGCAGATAGTCGACCACGATCATGCCGAGGCCGTGTTGCCGTTTCAGCCGCCGCGCCCGGGTGCGCAACGCACTGACCGTCAGCGCCGGGGTGTCGTCGATGAAGATCGGCACCTCGTGCAAGGCGCTGGAGACCGTGGCGAGGGCATGGAACTCGTCGTTCGACAATTCGCCCTTGCGCATGCGGTCGGACGACACGTTCGCCTGTTCCGACAAAATCCGCGCCGCCAGTTGTTCCGCCGACATCTCCAACGAGAAAAAGCCGACCACGGCGCCTTCGCCGCCGGCGCTGTCCAGGTAATTTTTCGCCGCGTTATAGGCGATGTTGGTGGCCAGCGCGGTTTTTCCCATGGCCGGGCGCCCGGCGAGGATCAACAGATCGGATCGGTGCAAGCCGCCCAGCAGTTTGTCGAGATCGAGCAAGTCCGTCCCGACCCCGGCGAGCCCGCCCTGGCGCGAATGCGCGGCGTCGGCGACGTTGATCGCCTCGACGATGGCTTGCTTGAAGGTCTGGAACCCACCCTCGAAATCGCCGGTGGTCGCGAGGTCGTAGAGTTTCTGTTCCGCGCCTTCGATCTGGGTGTTGGCTTCGTGGTCGATGTCCTGGTCATAGGCATCGTTGACGATCTGCTCGCCAAGGGTGATCAGCTCCCGCCGCAGATGCATGTCATAGATGATGCGGCCGTATTCGCGGGCGTTGATGACGTTGATGGCGCTGGCGGCCAAATGCGCCAGGTACTTGGCGCCGCCGATGTCTTCCAGCGAATCGTCGGCGGCGAAATAGGGGCGCAACGTGGTCGGGTCGGCAATCTGCCCACGCTCGATCAGTTTTTGCATCGCTTCGAAGATACGGGCGTGCGCGGTCAGCGCGAAGTGCTCCGCCAACAAGAACTCCGCCACCTGTTCCAGCGCACGGTTATCGACGAAGATGGCCCCCAACAGGCCCATTTCCGCTTCGATGCTGCGTGGCAGTTCCCGGTAACTCGGAAGGTCTTCGGCAGTCGCGTCGGCGTCGGCGGTGAGATCCACCGCTTCTGATGTCATATCCCCAATCATGGAGCGGACAATACCAACGCCCGAAAAAAGCGGTACCGGGAAAAAATGTGGATACCTGTGGAACCTGTGGAAAAAACGCACAATTTGCGTGTTGACGTATTTCCCGAAAATACAGTTCCGTGCGATGGGGCAACGAAAAAGGGCGCGCCCGCAGGCACGCCCTCTTTCAATTCAAAGATCTGACCTGGGTCAGTCTTGCTTTTCTTCCGCATCCTCGGCCGGTGCTTCGGCGTCGGCAGCCTCTTCGGCGGCGGCGGCTTCTTCGGCGGCTGCGGCGTGCGCGGCGGCCTGGGCTTCGGCAGCGGCTTCCGCATCGGCGGCGGCCTGCGCTTCGGCTTCGGCATCGGCTTCGGCGTCGGCGACGGCGGACTCGCCGGCACCTTCATCGAACATGTCGTCGGCCTGTTCGGCGACCGCTTCGGCGGCGGCGACGGCCGCGGCTTCGACTTCGGCCTGTGCCGCCAGTTCTTCTTGTTGTGCCAACGACAGGACCGCGGCGCCGGTTTTCTCTTGGGTCTCCGCCTCGTCCTGCGAGCGGGCGACGTTGGCGACGATGTTGATCGTCACTTCGGCGTGCAGCACCACGCGCACGTCGTGCAGGCCGATGGTCTTGATCGGATTGTCGAGCACCACCTGAGAGCGTTTGATCGTCGCGCCGGCTTCGGTGACGGCTTCGGCGATGTCGCGTGCGGTGGCCGAGCCGTACAGCTGGCCGGCGTCACCGGCCTGACGGATCAGGACCACTTTCATGCCGTCGATTTTCGCGGCGACCGCTTCGGCGTCTTGCTTACGCTGCAGGTTCTCCGCCTCCAGCTGGGCGCGTTGCGTTTCGAACAGCGCTTTGTTGTTATCGGTGGCGCGAAGCGCCTTGCCCTGCGGCAGCAGGAAGTTGCGCGCGTACCCCGGCTTGACGGAGACGACGTCTCCCATTTGGCCGAGCTTTTCGATGCGCTCTAGAAGAATGACATCCATCACTCGTTCTCCTTGTTGATGTTTGGATCGATCCGCTTGCGCAGGCCGACCCATTGTTCGATGACCCCGAGCACGGCGACCAGGAACGTGGCCCAGCCGAGCACCAGGATGATGATGTAGAAACTGACGAGAAGCAGCGTCGCGCTGTTGGTCCGGTTGGCGAAAGTGTGCACCAAGGCCAGTCCCGACAGGAAAAACGGCACCAGGGCGACGATCACCAGATTGCGGCCCAAATAGGCCCAATCCCCGGGCAACGCCACGGCCATTAGGCCGCTGATTACCAGCGCCCACGAACACCAATCGGGCAGAACCAGATTGCTGTAAGCCGGCGTGGGGCGGACGTTGCGTCCGGACCGGGCGACGATCCCTTGGGCTGCGGCGGCGTTGACCACGTGCATGACGACCCAACTGGCGGCCGCCATCCCCGGGAAAAACGGCGCCAAGGTGCCGGTCACCGCCTCGCGGGCGTCGAGCGGCATATCCCCGTACATGGCGGTCATCCATTGTTCCAGGAAGCCGACGACCGCGCCGTAGAGCGTGGGGACGCCGGCATCCATCATGGTGACCATGCCGAGGAAAAACAGCGCCGCAATGCCGAGCGCGGTGAGACCGCCCACCACATTGCCGACCGGTGCCCAGACGGGCTGGCCGCCCGACCCCGGCACCGTGATCATCGCCTGACGGATCGCGACAACGACCGGAAACCCGTACGCCAACGCCATGGGCAACGCCATGTAGACGCCGCCCAGCAATCCCGCCGCGATAACCGCGGCGCAAAGCGCAAGCATCGCCCCTTTGACGCCGATGCCGAGCCCGGCCATGTACATGGGCAGGGAGGCAAAGTACACCAAAGGCAGCGCCAGCAGTCCGCCGAACACGATGGAGAACATCGCCACCGCGCTGCAGACACCGGCACCTAAGGCCATGACGGGTGTGTTGGGCATATCGCGAGACCGCGCGCGTTGCTTACTTCACGACGTACGGCAAAAGGCCAAGGAACCGGGCCCGCTTGATCGCGCGCGCCAACTCCCGCTGCTTTTTCGCCGAGACCGCGGTGATCCGGCTGGGGACGATTTTGCCCCGCTCGGAAACATAGCGGCCCAACAGTTTCAGGTCCTTGTAATCGATCTTCGGAGCGTTCGCACCGGAGAACGGGCACGTCTTACGACGGCGAAAGAAACCACGTCGCATCAGGAATCTCCCTCGGGTTTGGCCTCGGCTTTGGGCGCTTCGTCGCGGTCACGGCGCGGGGCCTCGTCGCGATCGCGGCGCGGGCCACGGTCACGGTCCGAGCGGCGCGGCCGGTCATCACGGTCTTTGTTGCGAAGCATCGCCGACGCGCCGTCTTCGAGCTCGTCGACACGGATCGTCATGTAACGCAGGATGTCCTCGTTGATCCGCATTTGACGCTCCATCTCGTGGAGGGCCGGCGCGGGGGCATCGATATTCATCATCACGTAGTGACCTTTCCGGTTCTTCTTCATCCGGTAGGCCAACGACCGCAGACCCCAGCTCTCGGTGCCGACGACGTTGCCGCCGTTGTCAGCGATGACCTGGGAAAATGTTTCGGTAAGGGCTTCTGCTTGCGTAGCAGAAATGTCTTGGCGTGCGATAAACACGCTTTCGTAAAAGGGCATATTGCTGCTCCCTCTGGATTGTCTCAACCCGGCGCAATGCCGGGCATAGCCGGGCCCATCCCGGCAAGGAGTTATTGAGGCGGCGCAATATACAGTTTTCGGGCGCTCCTGCAAGCCAGAAGCGCCCGAAAATAAAGGTCTTATTTGGAGGGGAGGGTCGGGGCGATCAGCTGCTGACGTAGCGCACCAGATCGCGTCGCGTGACGATGCCGATGACGCGGCCCTTTTCGGCGACGCCGATCCGGTCCCAGGCCCATTCCTTCATCATCGCCAAGACCACGTACGGGCTGTCGGTGGCGCTGCATACGGGGCGTTTGTTCTGCATCGCATATTCGATCGGATAGTCCATGGCCTTCATGCCGTCACGCTTGATCAGCGCCATGACGTCGTCGTCGACGGCGATTCCGCACAATTGACCGCGGTCGTAGACGGCGATCACCGCGATATTGTTGCTGGCCAGCAGATCGGCGACCTGGCCGATGGTGTGGTCGCGGCGCACGCAGGCCACTTCGGCGGCGTTCCGTTTCACGAATTCCCGGACCAAGACCGGCGGCCAGGGGCGGCGGCCGGACGACGGCGTGTCGTTGGCCGGCTGGCTCATAATGTCGTTGATGTCCGGCAGCGGGTCGAATTCGTCGTAAATTCTGAGTTCCATGATTGCACTCCCTCCGTGGCGTGTTGGTCCTTGCAATCTAGGGGGCGCATGTAATCGCGTTATGTCGGCTGTGTAATAAAGTGTAACAGCGGGGAACGGCGGGTATGCTTGACTCCGCAATGCCGTGTCGCCAATTTGCGGCACCTTTTCGAACGGTGACCACGGAGACCAAGAAATGACCAAAGCCCTGGTGTTCCCCGGACAAGGATCGCAAGCGGTCGGCATGGGCCAGGAACTGGCGCAGGCCTTCCCGGCGGCACGCCATGTCTTCGAGGAAGTGGACGACGCCCTGTCGCAAAAACTGTCGGCGTTGATGGCGGACGGCCCGATCGAGGACCTGACCCTGACGGAGAACGCGCAGCCGGCCCTGATGGCGGTCAGCCTGGCGGCGATTGCGGTTTTGAAGTCCGAGGGCAATGTCGACGTTGCCGATATCGCATCGTTCGTCGCCGGCCATTCACTGGGCGAGTATTCCGCCTTGGCCGCCGCGGGTACCTTCTCTGTCGCCGATGCGGCGCGTTTGCTGAAAACCCGAGGGCAAGCGATGCAAAAAGCGGTCCCGGTCGGCGACGGCGCCATGGCGGCGTTGCTGGGGTTGGACCTCGATGGCGC
Source organism: Rhodospirillales bacterium (assembly GCA_965601835.1). Taxonomy (GTDB): domain Bacteria; phylum Pseudomonadota; class Alphaproteobacteria; order Rhodospirillales; family Casp-alpha2; genus UBA4479. The sequence continues at coordinate 848,000 of OZ271842.1, read as the reverse complement.
GCAAGCGGTGGTCGACGAGGCGTCTGCGGGCGATGTGTTGGCGATCGCCAACGATAACGATCCCGGTCAAGTCGTCATCAGTGGTGCCACGGCCGCGGTCGAACGCGCCGTCGATGTCGCCAAGGAAAAAGGCGCCAAACGCGCGCTGCTTCTGCAGGTCAGCGCTCCGTTCCATTGCCAGATGATGGGTCCGGCCGCCGACGTCATGGCCGAGGCCTTGGACGCGGTGACGGTCAACGCGCCTGCGGTGCCGTTGATCGCCAACGTGACCGCGGCGCCGGTGGAAGACCCGGCGGAGATCAAACGTCTTTTGGTCGAGCAGGTGACCGGCATGGTGCGATGGCGGGAATGCGTGCTGACCATGAAGGACAAAGGCGTCGATACCTTTGCCGAAGTCGGTGCGGGCAAGGTTCTGTCGGGGCTGGTCCGCCGGATCGACCGGGAGTTGAGCGCAACGCCCGTCGGCACGCCCGCCGACGTCGAGGCCTTCTTGGCGTCGCTGTAATTCTATCTGCAAGGGGAGAGCGGAGATGTTTGATTTAAGCGGCAAGCGCGCCTTGGTCACCGGGGCGTCCGGTGGCATCGGCGGCGCGATCGCCAAATCCTTGGCCGCCCAGGGCGCTGTCGTGGCGCTTTCTGGGACGCGGCGGGAGGCGTTGGAGGCCGTCGCCACGGAGATCGGCGACGGCGCGCACGTGACGCCCGCGAATCTCGGCGAACCTGACGGCGCGCAGCAACTCATCGCCGATGCCGAAGCGGCCATGGGCGGGGTTGATGTTCTGGTCAACAACGCCGGCCTGACCCGTGACCAGTTGGCCATGCGGATGAAGGACGAAGACTGGCAATTGGTGCTGGACGTCAATCTGACGGCGGCTTTCCGGCTGTCGCGGGCGTGCCTGCGCGGCATGATGAAAGGCCGTTTCGGGCGCATCATCGGCATTACGTCCGTGGTCGGCGCGACCGGCAACGCCGGACAGACCAACTACGCCGCGTCGAAAGCGGGGATGATCGGCATGTCCAAGTCGCTGGCGCAAGAAGTCGCGTCGCGAGGAATCACCGTCAACTGCATCGCGCCCGGGTTCATCGAAACCGCGATGACAGATGTCTTGGCCGACGACCTGAAGACAAAGCTGCTGGAGGGCATTCCGTCCGGGCGCCTTGGCAACGTCGACGACATCGCCGCCGCGTGCGTATATCTGGCCAGTGACGAAGCATCCTATGTCACCGGTCAGACCTTGCATGTGAACGGCGGAATGGCGATGCTTTAAGCTGTTTTTTTGGGCGTTGATTTCCGGTCACCTACGTTCTGGTCAAGCCGGGAAGAGTATGTTACCAACGCCCACTTTTTTGGGGCTGCGCCTGTTGCGCGACCCTTCGTGTATCGGCCCGCCGGGCCCGGGGAGCTTGCTCCCACGTTCAAACCGTAAAGTAGTCGGGGAACATAGAACTATGAGTGACGTTGCAGATCGCGTGAAGAAAATCGTCCTTGAGCACCTTGGTGTCGACGAGGACAAAGTTGTCGAGAACGCGAGCTTTATCGATGACCTTGGGGCCGACAGCCTGGACACCGTCGAACTGGTCATGGCTTTCGAGGAAGAGTTCGGCATCGAGATTCCCGACGATGCGGCTGAGAAGATCCTCACCATCAAGGATGCGATCGACTTCATCGAATCGCAGAACGGCTAAGACCTAAACCTGCTGCCCGGCGCCGTTTCGTATGGCGCGGGGCATGCACACCCTGAGATCGAGACGGGCGTAACACATGAGACGCGTTGTCATTACCGGCCTTGGGGCGATCACATCGCTCGGTGTCGGTGCTGAACACAACTGGAAGAACATCCTGGACGGTAAGTCCGGGATCAAAGGGATTGACCGGTTCGACGTATCGGACTTGCCGGCCAAGATCGCCGGGACCATCGTGCCCGGCGACGGCAGCGGCGACACGTTCGATGCCGATGCCTTCGTACCGGCCAAGGATCGTCGCCGGATGGACGATTTCATCGTCTATGGCCTGTGCGCGGCGGAACAGGCGATCGCCGATTCCGGCTGGGAGCTGAAATCCGACGAAGATGCGTGGCGGACCGGTGTGCTCATCGGGTCCGGTATCGGTGGGTTGCCGGAAATTTCCCGCGGCGCCATCAAGGTCGAAGCGGAGAACAATCCGCGCCGCCTGAGCCCGTTCTTCATCCCCGCCAGCTTGATCAACTTGGTGTCCGGCCACGTGTCGATCCGACATGGATATAAAGGGCCGAACCATGCCGTCGTGACGGCATGCTCCACCGGCGCGCACGCCATCGGCGACGCGGCGCGGATCATCATGTGGGACGATGCCGACGTGATGGTCGCCGGCGGTGCCGAGGGTGCCGTCTGCAGGCTGGGTGTCGCCGGTTTCTGTGCGGCCCGGGCGCTGTCCACCGGCTTCAACGACACACCGGAGAAGGCGTCCCGCCCGTACGACAAGGACCGCGATGGGTTCGTGATGGGTGAAGGCGCCGGCGTTGTCGTCCTTGAAGAATACGAACACGCCAAAGCGCGCGGCGCGAAAATCTATGCCGAGGTTGTCGGTTACGGCATGTCCGGCGATGCGCACCACATCACGGCGCCTGCCGAAGACGGCAACGGCGCCTATCGCTGTATGCAGGCCGCTTTGAAACGCGCGGGTATGAACGCGGACGACATTGATTACGTCAATGCGCACGGCACCTCTACGCCGCTCGGCGACGAGATCGAACTCGGCGCGGTCGAGCGGCTGTTCGGCGCGTCCGCGGACAGCATGTCGATGTCGTCGACCAAATCGGCGATCGGCCACCTGCTCGGGGCCGCAGGCGCGGTCGAGGCGATCTATTCGGTGCTGGCGATCCGCGACAACGTCGTGCCGCCGACCTTGAACCTCGACAATCCGTCGGTGGAGACCAAGCTCGACTTGGTGCCGAAAGTCGCGCGCGAACGGGAGATCAAAGCCGCGCTCTCTAATTCGTTCGGCTTCGGCGGCACCAATGCGTCGTTGATTTTCAAACAAGTCGACTGATCCGGCGGCCGGGATGAGCCGCACCCTGATCCGTTTCACCCTTGCGATGCTGCTCAGCGGCGCGCTCAGCACGGGTGTCATGTATTTCTGGTTCGTCAGCGAGTTCGAATCCGGGAACCCCGAACAACAGGCGAAAACCGTGATTATCGACCGGGGCCTCGGGGTGCGCGATATCGCACGCAAACTTGAAGAGGCCGAACTGATCGACGATCCCAGGATTTTCGTGTTGGGGCACAAATTCCTGGCCGACCCGGCGCCGCTCAGGGCCGGGGAATTCCTGATCCCGTCGGCGATTTCACCCCGTGGGATCATCAATATTCTGCAACGCGGCAGTTTCGTTCTGCATCCCATCACGGTTGCCGAGGGGCTGACCAGCCATGAGGTGGTGCAGCTGTTGCGCGGCGAAGACAAACTGACCGGCGAGATCGCGGCGGTGCCGGCCGAGGGGACGCTGCTGCCGGAGACCTATAAGTTTCATCGCGGCGACAGCAGGTCCGCCGTGTTGCAGCGGATGCAACGGGACCTGACGGCGACATTGGACGAATTGTGGCTGACCCGCGCCGAGGGATTGCCGCTGGACAGCCCGGATGAGGCGCTGGTGCTGGCCTCTATCGTCGAGAAGGAGACTGCCGTCGCCGAGGAACGCCCCCGGGTCGCTGCGGTGTTCATCAATCGGTTGCGGAAAGGGATGCGGCTGCAATCGGACCCGACGGTGATCTATGGGGTCACGCAGGGGCAGGGGCCCCTCGGTCGGCCGATCTCCCGCGCCGACCTTCGCGCGGAAAACGACTACAACACCTATGTCATTCGCGGCTTGCCGCCGACGCCGATCGCCAATCCGGGCCGCGACTCCATTGCCGCCGTGCTGCAACCGTTGCAAACGGATGAGTTCTACTTCGTCGCCGATGGGACCGGTGGTCATGCCTTCGCCAAGACCTTGGACGAGCACAATCGCAACGTCCGTGCTTGGCGAAAAATCCAGCGCGAGCGCGGCGAGCGTTAGTCGTTCTTGCTCGGCGCGCGCCGCATCACGGCATCGAAGATGGGACCGGGCAGAGCGGCGAGGGCCCGGGCGACCAATGCGGTTTGCCAGGGAAAGGCAATCGTGCGCTTTGCGGCGGCAAGATCGCGGACGATGATGTCCGCCGCCTGGTCGGCCGATAGCAGCAACGGCATCTTGAATTTATTGACCGCGGTGATGCGGCTTTCTACGAACCCCGGATAAATCATGCTCAACCCGATCCCGTCGGCGGCCAGATGCGGCCGGATCGCCTCGCCCCAGGCGCGCACCGCGACCTTGCTGGCGGAATAGGCGGGTGCCGTCGGAAGGCCGCGGAACCCCGCGACGGAGCTGACGATCGCGATACGGCCGCGCCGCCGCGAGCGCATCCGTTCGGCGGCCGGGACCACCGTATTGATGACGCCGTTCACGTTGACCTCGAAGATACCCGTTGAGAGCGCCGCATCCGCCGCGGATACGCCCGCGCCGCCGGAGACGCCGGCATTGGCGATCACCAGGTCGAGCGGCGCGGTTTGGTCCGCCCGGGCAATGAAATCGGACATTTGATGGATGTCCCGAACATCGACGGTCTCGGCGAGTACCGCCGCGCCCATGGCGGTCAGATCGGCACTGACTTTCTGCAGACGGGCTGCGTCCCGGCCGGTGAGCGCCATGTGCACGCCCGGGGCCGCGAGCCTGTGCGCCAAGCCCTCGCCGATGCCGCTACTGGCGCCGGTGATGAGGATAGAGGTGAAGGGGGTATCGCGCATGTGGCGGTTATATCCTAGCCGGGCACGGGACACGACGCCCAATTGCGCCTTTCCCAAGGGCCGGGGACTTGGATATAAACAGGACCGGCCGCAGCAAACAGGAGCCGAGCGTGACAATTGCGTCAATGACGGGGTTCGCCCGCCAATCGGGCGAACATGCCGATTGGGCATGGGCCTGGGAAATCAAAAGCGTTAATGCCAAAGGCCTCGACATTCGCTTGCGCGCGCCCTCTTTCTTGGACGCCTTGGAGCCGGCGGCGCGCAACGCGATCGCGCGCAAGCTGAAACGCGGCAACGTTACGGTCAATTTGACGTTACGCCGCTCGGCATCGAGCGATGCCTACCACATCAACGAGGCGCATTTAAAAACGATCATGGCGGCGGCGCGGAGGCTTGCCGCCGAGGCGCCCGATCTGCAGCCGGCGTCCGTGCATGGCATCCTCGGTCTGCGCGGCGTCATCGACGCGCTTGAGGAAGATGTCGGCGACAAAGACCGTGAGGTGTTGGAAAAGGCCCTTTTGACCGACCTTGGGCAGGCCGTCGATGCGTTGATCGACGTTCGCGTCAGCGAGGGCGCGCATCTGGTTGCGGCGCTTGGCGGCTTCTTGGACACCTTGGAGGCGTTGCATGGCCAAGCCGCCGGTATCGCGGCCGACCATCCGGAAATGTTCAAGCAACGGCTGCTCGATCAGATCGCCCAGGTCGCCGACGACATCAGCGCACTGGACCCCGGCCGGTTGGAGCAGGAGGTGGCGATTCTCGCCTCTAAGGCGGATATCCGCGAGGAACTCGACCGATTGCATGCGCATTTGGCGACGGCGCGGGACTTACTCGGCGGTGGGGGCGCCGTCGGCAGACGCTTGGATTTCCTGTGTCAGGAGCTCAATCGCGAGGCCAATACCATCTGTTCCAAGGCGCATGATCGCGCGCTGACCACGGTGGGGCTTGAATTGAAGGCCGTGATCGAACAGTTTCGAGAGCAAGTTCAAAACATCGAATGAGTGCCGTGACGTCATCCGTTTCCATTCCGCGCCGGGGCTTGATGCTGGTGTTGTCGTCGCCGTCGGGCGCCGGCAAATCGACGATCGCCCGTGCGCTGTTGGCCGAGCATACGGATCTGATGATGTCCGTGTCGGCGACCACCCGGCCGATGCGCCCGGGCGAAACCGAGGGCAAGGACTACTACTTCGTCAGTCCCGAGCGGTTCGAGGAGATGGCCGAGACCGGCGAAATGTTGGAACACGCGACCGTGTTTGGGAACCGTTACGGCTCGCCGCGCGCGCCTGTCGAAGAGGCCTTGGCATCGGGGAAGGACGTGTTGTTCGACGTCGACTGGCAAGGGACCCAGCAATTGAGCCAATCGGCCGGCGACGATTTGGTGAGCGTCTTTATCTTGCCGCCGTCGATCGACGAGTTGGAGCGCAGGCTATATTCCCGCGCACAGGATTCCGAAGAAGTCGTCAAAGGCCGCATGGCCAAGGCGACCTCGGAAATGAGCCATTGGGCCGAATACGATTACATCATCGTCAATGAAGATATCGACCAAAGCGTCTCTGAAGCGAAAGCGATCTTGATGGCGGAGCGGCTGAAACGAAACCGCCGCACCGGGCTGACCAAGCTTCTCCGCGATATGGGCGTCGGTCAGTAACCGCCGTTACAGCAAGGCCGCCAGCGCGCAGAATTCCTCAATCGACAGGGTCTCGGCGCGGCGAGATGGGTCGATCCCGACCGCGGCGGCATCGATCCCCAACGGTTTCAACGATCGCCGAAGCATCTTTCGCCTTTGTCCGAATGCGGCCTGGGTGACTGTTTCCAACTGGCTCATCTCGATATCCGCGAGTGGGGCCGCGCGCGGTGTCAGCGACACCACCGCCGAGGTCACCTTGGGTGGTGGTGTGAAGGCGCGCCGGTCGACCTGAAACAATGGGGTCGTCTCGCACAGCCACTGGCATAGCACGGACAGCCGGCCGTAGGCGCTGGTCCCCGGCCTCGCGGCGATGCGGTCGGCGACCTCGCTCTGGAACATTAAGACCATGCGGTCGATCTCGTCCAGCTGCCGAAGCCAGCCGATCAATAACGGTGTGCCGACGTTGTACGGCAGGTTGGACACGATGACTTTGCGTCCGCCGCCAAGGGACGCCAGCGATGTCTCGAGGGCGTCGGCCTCGTGGATCCGCAGCGTTTCCGGATAGGCGGCACGAAGCGACGACAGCGCGTCGATACAACGGGGATCCCGTTCGATGGCGATCACGCGGGCCGGATTTTCAGCGAACAACGCACGGGTCAGGCCACCGGGTCCCGGTCCGACCTCGACCACTGTCTTGCCGGAGAGGGAGCCCGCCGCGCGCGCGATACGCGCGGTGAGGTTTCCATCGAGCAGAAAATGCTGGCCGAAGCTTTTCTTGGCGGACAGTCCATGAGTGCGGATAACGTCTCTGAGCGGCGGCAAGCCGTCCGCGGGCGTGTCAGTCGGCATCGCTCTTTGCCCGGTGTTGGGCGATGTCCAACGCCATATTGATCGCCGAGATCAGGCTCTCCTCGCGGGCGATGCCGTGGCCGGCGATATCGACCGCGGTGCCGTGATCGGGCGACGTGCGCACGAGCGGCAGGCCGAGCGTGACGTTTACCGCACGATCCACGTCCAATGCCTTGATCGGGATCAGGGCTTGGTCGTGATACATGCAGAGCGCGGCATCGTACGTCTTGCGTTTTGCCGCGGTGAACAGTGCATCGGGCGGCACCGGCCCCGTGACCTCGGCGGCAAGCGACTGCAGCGCCGAGACGGCGGGGGCGATGATCTCCGCATCCTCGCGACCGAGTTTCCCGCTCTCTCCGGCATGGGGATTGAGGCCAGCGACGGCCACGCGGGGGGCCTGCACGCCGAAATCCCGGCGCAAAGCGGCGATGGTGATTTTGCCCTGTTCGACGATCCGTTCCGTGCCCAAATCTTCGATGGCGCGGCGCAACGGCGTGTGGACCGTCACCGGGACAACGCGCAACATCGGCGACGCCAGCATCATCACGGGTGTGCCGCCGCCGCTCAGTGCCGCGACGAACTCGGTATGTCCGGGATAGGCGAAACCCGCGTCGTACAGCACATCTTTTTGGATCGGATTGGTGACGACCGCCCCCGCATCGCCGGCCATTGCGTGGCGGCAAGCGGTCTCGATCGATTCGATAACACTCGGTCCGCTGTTGGGCGAGGGGGCGCCCAAGACCGCAGAAACCGGTTGGCTGAGCGCCAGCACCGGCAAGGCTTTGGTGAAGATCGCAGCGGCCTCGGCGGGGTGTTCGATGGGATGAATGTCGACGCTCATCCCGAGGCCGTCGTTGATCCCACGCAGGCGATCGGGATCATCGATGATGTAGAACACGCGCCCTTTCTGACGCAGGTTCATCCATGCTTTCAGGGTGATTTCACCGCCGATTCCGGCAGGCTCGCCCATGGTCAATGCGACGGGTTTTTCGGTCACCATTGGATATTACAGGCGGATGTCGATGAAAGCGTCGCGGCGGATCTTCTCTTCATGCTGCTGCGCGAGCCGACCTAATCTCTCGTTCAGCAATTGTAGCCGGATACGTTCCCGGGCTGCGGCCATAGGGTCTTCGGTGACGCCGCTGCGTTCGCACACCATGAGGACAATGACGCCGTCCGCGGTGCGGATGGGCTCGCTCGGCGTGTTGATGACAAGATTGGTGACGCTGGTGCGAAGTTGCGGGCTTAACTGGCTGGTCTTGAACGTACCCAATGCGCCCGACAAGGGACTGGCACCCTGGGTGCCGGCCTGGGGGAGTTCACCGCAATTCGCCGCGTCTTGGGTCATGGCGCGCGCGCTGGTCATCGCCGAGGATACTGTGGCGGCGTCGGCGCTCTGCGGTACGGAGAGGTGCACCTGATGAAGGGTTACGTCCGGATCGGATGCTTCTGCGACGACCCCTGGGGCTTGACGCTTTTCACGCAGAAACACGACATAGATGCCTTCATCGGTCTCGATGGGTTCCGTCACTTGATTGGTCGCGAGGTCCCGTAGGGCCAGCGCGACGTTGGGATGAAACTCCTCTGCCGTCTGCCATTCAAGCAGGCCGCCGCGCGCCGCTGAGGGCGCGTCCGAGAAGTTCTGTGCCATGTTGGTCCATGCGGAACCCTGGCGCAGCTGAGTGATCAGATTCTGTGCGGAAGTCATGACCTCGGTCCGCGGCGCATTGTCGTAGGCCAGCAGGATTTCACCGGTCAGATACTCCGTCTTGCCCTTCCGAGCGTTCATGTCTTGCAGGATGTCGTCGATCTCGACATTGGAAACGGTTACCAAATCGCGGAAAAGCACAGAGATAACGGCGCGCCAACTGCGCTCGGCCCGCAGCCGCTCGCGCAGGACTTCCGGATCAATGCCGCGTTGCTCCAAGAAACGGTTCATGCCGCCGGCCGGCATCCCGGCGCGTGACTCCATGCCCGCAACCGCTTGATCTACCTCGCTCTCGTCAAGTTCGATTCCAATTCGCGCCGCCTCTTGGAGGTAGAGTTTTTCATTGATCAATCGACGCAGGATCGAGCCCGCAATCCGTTGTTGCGTCGTGGCGTTTTGCGGCAAGTTGGATTGAATGATCGTCAGTTGTACACGTTGGCCCAAATCGAAGGCGGAAATCACATCATCGTTGACCACGGCGACGATATTCAGCGTTCCCTGGGCGGCGGCAGGCGGTGCGGCGCCGACGCACATCAATACGGTGAGGCAGGTCAAAAGTCGCTTGGTCAGGGAGGGTATTGATCGCGTCATACGGGCCATCACTGATTGATCGATGTACCGGTCGAGATTTCGCCGATGGTCTTCAGGACCACGGTGAACAGGACGGTGTCCGATGGTTCGAGGTCGCGGTCTCTAAAGAACGACCGGCTCAACTGGGTCGTGAATTTCACGCACTCGTCTTCGTAGACGACGCTGAGCCCCAGGGATCTTAAGTCATCCTCTTCGATGTCGTGGCGTGCCGAAAAGCTGGATGACCAATTTCGGTTGATTTGCGACGACACCGACCCGGAGATTTCCTCGCGTCCGGCGAACTCACTGCCTTGGGCGGTATCGACGAAAATGTAATTGGCGGAGACGGCCAGCGCAGGCGCGCCAAGTGTTGTGGTTACCTCGTTGCGTTGCGGCTTGATGTTCTCGGGATCGAACTGTGTCCGGAATTCGAAGTCGGCGTAGCGTTGTGGCTGTATCCGGACCCGCGCGACGACGTCGGAGAAGTGTTCGTCGAGCCCGGAGTCGACGGCGAATTGGGCATTTTCCCGCAACCGGTAGGATTGGCCAACGAACACCGACGCGACGCCGTCGTCTTCTCCGGTGACAATCCAATTCAACCCGTAGTTCACCCGCGTGCCGCTGTCGACACGATCGAGGCCGTCGAAGCGGTCCTCGTCGAAGAGATTGGTTTCGTCGAATTCGATTTCTTGACTGTCCTCATTGGGAATCTTGTCTGAGTTGCCACCGTTCGGAGCGACGACAACGCTGGCGACCGGTTCCAACGTTTGATTGAAAGTCCGACCTGGGCGGAACATGGGCAAGCGCCAGGACAAAGAGGCACGCGGTAAGAACCGTCCGCTGAACCCTGTATACGTGGACCCGTCGTTTCGTTGAACATCTTCGCCGTGGTAGCCGTCGGCGGCGAGCGAAACGGAGGCCGTGTAGAGCTCCCCGAAGGCGCCCTGAAACGGTCTGTCCCAACGGGGACGAAGCGAGACCCGCCGCGTATCCGTGCCGTCCTCGCGCATCAAATTCAATGCGTTGAAATCGAATGACGTGAAGCCGCCCAAGCGGTCGCGTTTGCCGCTGTAGTTGAAATCGTAAATCGGGATTACGTATGGCTCTTCTGCGGACTCGTCGCGCAGGTCCTTGAAGACGTAGGCGTTAAACGCTTGGTAGTTGGCGCCGCGGAACCCCTCCAAATATGCGCGCGACGTCATAATGGCTTCCGAGTTGAAGCCATACCGGCGCGTGTAGGTATCGTCCGATGCGGTTTCGATATCCAGACCGGCCCGCCATGTGCGATTAAGGTGAAACTCGCTTTCCAAATCGATGGTGCCGCGGAAATCGCGGTCGGGATCGTCGACGACGAAACTGCCGTCTACTTCGACGAAACCATTTTGGAATGTGCGGCGGTACTCGCCGATCAAACCTTGTCCGCCGTCGGTGGTGAGCAAGGGCGTCATGGTGGCGTCTTGGTGCTCGTCGATCGCCCAGAAATAGGGGGTCTGCAAACGGAACCCTAAGTCGGTCGAATTGGAGAAACTGGGCGCAAGGAAACCCGATTGCCGCTTAACCGTCGGATCCGGATGCTGAAAATACGGCGCATAGGCAACGGGAATGCCAAAGACTTCGAGCCACGCATCACGGTAGCTGACGATTTTCTCGTCGCTGTCGTGCACGACCTTGACGGCTTTGAGTTGCCACAAAGGCGGCGCCGACGGATCGTCTGGGCACAAGTTGCATGGCGAATACACCGCGTTGCGAATGTCGGTGATGCGCGCGTCGGTGCGGCGCGCGCCCGATCCTGCGACCCGCGCGCGATCGGCGAGGATCAATCCGATCCCGTACACGACGCCGTTGCGAAGGTCCCCGGTGATCTCGACACGGTTCCCGAACAGCGTTTGCCCATCAGGCTCCGTCAAAGAGACATCGCCGGTTGCAATGACCACGTCCGTCTTTTGGTTGTAGGACACCTCGCGCGCGCGCAGTTCACGGTCCTGATAGAACACTTGAACATTGCCGGTGGCGGTGACGATCTCGGTCTCACGGTCATAGCTCATGGCGTCGGCACTAAAGCGAACCGGAAGCTCCTCTTCCGGAGCGGCACTGGGTGCAACAGGTGCGGCGGCGGGGGTCCGCGACGGCGTGGCCAGCGGCGACCCGGGTACGCGCTGCTCCGGAGACGGTGTAATCAGTGTGCCCAAGGGGCGGTTTTGATCGGCTGGACGCGATGGCGCGGTCGTCCGCACTTGCGATGGCGCACCGGAACGCGCGCCCGTCCAGTTTTGCGGTAGAACCGAGCGGCCTTCGTTCCGCGGCCCCGGTAAGGGGGAAATCAACGAACCTAGGGGACGGTCGCGCACCGGTGCGGGGGCGGCCGCCGGTGCTGTCTGGGCACCCGGTTGGCGGGTGCGAAGTCCCTCCACATTGATCGGCGAGCCGACAGTCGGCGTCTGGGTCGCGCCCGGCGCGTCACGAAGCAGAACCCCAAGCGGTTTGTCTGCCGTCTGGGCCATGGCTTTGCCGGGCGCAATAACGCCGGCGGCAAGGAGTGTGGAAACGGCGAGGGCGCGGCGCAGCGTCACGTTAACCGTCCTCCAAGTGCAGCAAAGTGCCGAGCCCCAGCAGCATGGCGACACCGGATGGCGTCCATGCGGCCAAAGTCACGGGTATGCTGTCGGATAAGCCGAGCGCATACACCACGTCCGAAAAGAAATACAAAAGGAACCCCGTCATCACGCCGGCACTGACGATAAATGTGGTGCCGCCTTTCCGCGAGGACTGCCGCAGGGTGAAGGTCGCCGCGATCAATACCATCGCGCACAAAAGCAGCGGCGAAGCCATCAGGGTGTTCATATGCAACCGATGGCGGATTGCCGAAAAGCCCGCTTGCTCCAGCGTGCCGATGAACTCGGAAAGGTCCCAGAACGACATTGTTTCCGGCGGTGCGAAGCTATCTTGGATTTTGGTTAGGGTCAGGTCGGTCTCCATCCAGTGCTCCTCCAATGACAGGGGAGCCTCCTCCGGTTTCTGGATGGTCGCGTTCCGGAGATACCAAAAACCGTCTTCGAGGCGCGCGTAATCGGCGTCGATGCGTTCCAAGAACGTGTCCGAGCCCTGGTAGACGAAAATGATGACCTTATCGAGTTCCACCTGATCACCTTGCTGCAGGACCGATTTGGCGTGGACAACGGACTGCCCGGTTGAGTTCGCTTGGCGAAGCCAAAACCCGCCGTAGGACACAGCCAGCGAATTGGCTTGGCCGCGCAGATGTGTCGCTTCCATTTGCTCGAAGCGTGTCAGGAGCGTTGAGGCGAGTGGATTGAAGGCGGTGACATGAAACGTGCCGATCAGCACGGCGATGAAGACGGTCGGCAATAGGAATTGCCACGCCGAAACGCCGGCTGCCCGGGTAATGACGAGTTCATGGGTCCGGGCCAACCGCCAAAAAGCCGTCATGCCGCCGAACAACACCGCGAAGGGCAGCATTTCCTGGCCGATATGTGGCAACCGGAAGAACGCCATCTCGATCACCTGAGCAAACGTCACGTCCGGCCGGGTCGATGCACGGCGCAGCAACTCGATGGTATCGAACAACATGACGATCAGGAGAAACACGCCGAAGCACGCCAGAAAACACAGCAGGAACTGCCGGCCGATGTAGCGCGAAAGGGTCCAGGAAATTCGCATATCAGGTCGTGGCCGCCGACGGTGAAGAGGGGATCCTGCTTTTTCGCGAGGTCCGTGGGTGCAGCCGCAAGGCATAGAGGCCCGCCGCGATTGGCACAAAAGCCAAGACATAGAACAACGGGACCAGCGTTAGGTTTTTTGCGACGACGTTAAACAGGCCGAGCGCGGTTCCTTGCAAAATGATCATGATCGATGCCGCCAAAATCACACGGCGGCTTTGGCTGCGCCGGGTTATGGGGCCGTATAGAATGCACGCCAGGCCAATGAGCGCGAACCCGAACCCCATGATCGGCAGGGTAAAGCGTTTGTGCAATTCGACGATGAACTTGCCGAAATCCCGTGGCGGGATGCCGCTGGTCTCAAGCTCCAGCCCCATCAACTCGCCCGTTGTTCGTTCGCGCGGTTCCCGGTAGCGGTTGGAAAAGCTCTCGGTTGTCGCGGGAATCTCGAAGACGTACCGGTCGAAATACAGGATCGATAGTCGCTCGTTCGCATCCACGACTTGGCGGTTGCCGTTGTACATCACCACCCGCGGTCCTTGATCGGTCTCCACCAGCGCGCCGCGTTCGGCCATGATGGTCTCAGGCCGGGTGGGTTCGGTGACGTCATGGACCAAGATGCCCTTTAGCTGATTGTCCGGCGTCCGTTCGCGGATATAGGCGGTCACGTTGCGGTTCAATTGGTTGAACGAGCCTTCCTTCAACAGCACATGACCATGCGCGTATGTGTTCAAGGCTTCCCACTGCAAAATTCGAAACGAGCGGTACGATTCCGGCAGTAGGTACATGTTCAGGAAGTACCCGGCGACGACGGTGAACCCGGCGACCAACAGCGCCGGTTTGGCAAGACCGAACTGACTGACGCCGGCGGCGCGCATCACCACCAACTCACGGTCGGTGACCATCTTCGAGTAGACGAACACCACCACCATGAACAATGCGATCGGCAGGATGAAAGTGATGAAACTCGGCAGCATCAATGTCGTCATGTACACGAACGTTCCCACCGAAACGCCACGGTTTACGATCATTTCCACGAACCGAAGTGACTGCGTGAGCCAGATGATGCACGTGAGCCCGGTGGTCACGAGAACGATCCCGACAAAAAGCTGCCGCAGTACGTAGCGCGAATAGCTGTCCATGCACCAAAAACCCGGAAAATCCTGCCGTCAAAGTGTTCTATCGACGCAAAAAAATCAAGGAATCTCCATAAATTAGAGGGTTTTATGGTTAACCTGCTAAATCGCGTCCGGGCCGGCTTCGGCGATGAACGCGCTACCCGTTGAAATCCGCTCGCCGAGGGCGGGGGCCGTCACCAAAACATGCCGCGCCATATACCGTACGGCGGCCAAACGGCGGGCCGCCAACCCCGGGTTTTCCGCGCCGCGCCGCGCGGATGCTTCGAGTGCGCGCACCATGAGCCAGCCGGAAACCGTGATACCGACCAGCTGCAGGTAATCAGACGCGCCCGCCAAGGCCGCTGGGCGATCATCGGTATAGGTCTGGCAGATCCATGCGGTGGTCTGTTCCATGGTGTCGACGGACGCCGATAAACGCGGATGGGTCGACATTGTCGCCATTGACTGACGGATATGGCGGATAAGGTCGCCCATTGCTGCACCCTTGTCGCGGGCGACTTTCCGCCCAACCAGGTCGATGGCTTGGATTCCGTTGGTACCCTCGTAAATCGGCGCAATCCGGGCGTCGCGGAAGTGCTGCGCCGCGCCTGTTTCCTCGATGTACCCCATGCCGCCATGGACCTGAATGCCCAGGCTGGCGACCTCGACGCCGACGTCCGTCGCGAATGATTTGACGACGGGGGTCAATAGTTCGACGAAAGACATGGCGGCTTTTGCCTGCGCCGGGTCGGGGTGTTTTTCCGAGATGTCCATCTGTCCGGCCACCCAGTAAGCAAGGCACCGTGCCGCGTCGGTCTTGGCCCGCATTTCCAGCAGCATGCGCTTGACGTCCGGATGATGGACGATGGTGGCGCTTTCATCCGCCGCCTGATCCGGCGAGCGGCCTTGCCGCCGTTCGTCGGCGAAGGCGCGCGCGTCCTGATAGGCCCGCTCGGCGATGGCAACGCCCTCCAATCCAACCGCAAGGCGCGCATGGTTCATCATGATGAACATGTATTCGAGCCCGCGGCACTCATCTCCGACCAGATAGCCGACGGCGCCTTCGTTTTCGCCGAACAGCATCACGGCTGTCGGGCTCGCCCGGATGCCGAGTTTGTGCTCCAACGAGGCGGCGCGAATGTCGTTGCGCGCGCCTATCGTTCCGTCCGCGCCGGTCAGGAACTTCGGTACCAGGAACAACGAGATTCCCTTGACCCCGGGCGGCGCGTCCGGGGTTCGGGCGAGCACCATGTGCACGATGTTCTCGGCAAGATCGTGGTCGCCGTACGTAATATAGATCTTCTGCCCGAACAGGCGGTAGATATCGCCGTCTTTTTCGGCTCGGGTGGAAAGCTTCGACAGGTCCGATCCTGCGTGCGGCTCGGTCAGGTTCATGGTCCCGGTCCAAGTCCCCTCGACAAGCGGGCGCAGAAACATGTCCTTGAGCTCCGGCGTTCCTTGAAGGCGGAGCAGTTCGACAGCGCTTGCCGTCAGCAACGGACATAGGCCGAACGACATGTTCGCGGCATGCCACATCTCTGAAACCGCTGTGGCGATGCTGCGTGGCAACCCCGCGCCGCCCACGTCAACCGGGAACGCCAATCCATTCCACCCACCGCCGACGAATGCCCGATAGGCGTCGACGAACCCCGCCGGCGTTGAAACCACACCATTTTCCAAGAGACAGCCTTCGGAATCGCCGGACCCATTGATCGGATCGAGGACATCGCCGGCAAACTTCGACGCTTGGCCTAGGATGTCTTTTACCAGCTCGCTGGAGACGTCTTGATATCCCGGCAGAGACGCGATGGCCTGCAAATCGGATATTTCTTCAAGCAAAAACAACATGTTATCGATGGGGGCTTGGTATGTTGTCATGTCATGGCGCATCCAAGGCGGTGGCGGCTTCGCGCAAAGCGTCGAGCGTTGCCGTTGATGTCAGGCGCCGGGCGGCGCGCTCGCTCGACACCAAGATCACCTGCAAAACGGCGACCATGGCGTCGGCGCTCGAGGCCGGCGTCTCGATGCCGATCTTGCGGCGCCGGCCGTCCGGCATTGCAGCGGTTTGTTGCTCCTGCGCGGGTGATGCGGCGGGGGCGATCAACGTGCCGTTGAGAACCAGGACTTCTTCGATCTCAATTCGTTGCAATCGATCGTCGTTTGCCGTTGCCGCACGTGCGGCGGCGGTCTCGGCCGACTTGATGAGCCGGGACAAGTTCACGGTGCCACCCGATCCCTCGACGGTCACGACCGGATCGTCGATGACGATCCGCGGGATCACGAGGGCCCCGGTAACGTCGCGCGTAATCGGACCCTCAGCGCTGATAGAGCCGATGCGGATCGCGGACGCTTCTGAGAACCCAGGTGGGTTGGAGATGTTGACGCCGAGCAAAGTGGCATCGCCACGGCCGAGCGCCACATCGGCGCCGTCGACGGTCGTTGCGGTCCTCAGTACCTGCGAGACCCAGGCCTCGGCGTCGGCGCGGGTCTTTTCGTCATTGTCGACAAGGCTATAGCCAACGGCAGCGCCGATCGCCAGCAGACCGCCAAGAATCGCAACACATAAGAAAACCGACACCCGTCTCATGGGAATTTTGTCCTGGATGACATGAGACGGTGACGATATCCGCCGGTCGAAACGGCGGCAAGCATGAGGACGATGGGTTAGTGGACTGTCTCGGTGGCGAGACCGGACGCCGGTTCAGCCAGTCCCAGTTCGGCGCGCAAAGTCGCTTCGCGTTGCCGCGCCTCCGACTTCGTTGCGAAGCCCCGTTCCCAATGGACCATGTTCCGGGCGCGGGCCCCGGCATCGGACTGGCGCAGGGTTTGAAACGCGATATCGGCATCGTGGCCCGGCAGGACCGCCGTCGTCATGTCGCCTTTGGTGTCGGCGAGAACGATCAAAACCCAACGCCCCATCATGATATGCTTCCTACCTCGTCTCAATTGGGCTGTGGGCGGGTAAAGACCCACGAGGCGTCGTCGGACAGATCCGGCTGGAACGTATAGCCTCCATCGGTGAACGCTTTGAGGCCCTCGGCCCGGTCGACACGGTGGGTGATCATGTGACGTGCCATCATGCCGCGCGCGCGCTTGGCGAACAGGCCGATGACCCGGGATTCGCCGTCTTTGATCTCCTTGAAGACCGGTGTGACCATGCCGCCCGTCAAAGCATCGGCTTGCACCGATTTTACATATTCGTTGGACGCCAGATTGATGACGGTCCGGTCCGCATGATCCTGCGTGGCATCGTTCACGGCGCGGGTGATTTTATCGCCCCAGAATTCGTACAGCGTCTCGTGACCGTTGAAGGCGAACCGGGTTCCCATTTCCAATCGATAGGCTTGTATGAGGTCGAGCGGCCGAAGCAGTCCGTAAAGCCCCGACAGAATCCGAAGATGATCCTGCGCATAATCAAGATCTTCGTCGCCGAGCGTGTCCGCCGCGAGGCCGACGTAAGTATCGCCGGCGAACGTCAACGCCGCTTGGCGGGCATTGGACAGGTCGAACGGCGGTTTGAAATCCTTGAAGCGTTGAACGTTCAAATCCGCCAGTTTATCGGAGATTTTCATCATGCGTTTCAGGTCGCCGGCGCTCAAGGTTCGCGCCTGTTTGGCAAGTTGCTTGGCCTCCCGCAGCATTTCCGGTTGCGATGAGCGTCCGGATTGGGGATCACTATCAAAGTTGAGTTTCTTCGCAGGTGAAATCAGCGCAAGCATCGGCCTTCCTTTTTTGCGGTCTTGAGCGCAGAAATTCATATATGGGCCTGACGTCGAAAATTAAAGCGAGGATCGAGATGTTGAAGGTATACGGGCTGAAAAACTGCGATACGTGCCGCAAAGCTCGAAAATGGATGGCCGCGGAGGGGATCTCGCATGACTTTCAAGATATCCGTGACACGCCGGTTGCGCGCGCGGTCATGGCCGGGTGGGTTTCGGCGATCGGCGTCGAGACGTTGTTGAACAAGAGGGGAACGACGTGGCGCGGACTGAGCGACGAAGACAAAGGCCGCACCGACGAGGCGGGCCTGGTCGATCTGATGCAAGCGCATCCCGCGTTGATTAAGCGGCCCGTGTTCGAAATCGGCGATGAGGTGCTGGTTGGATTTTCGCCCGCGGTGTCGGAACGGTTGGCGAAATCGGCTTAGTGGTGCGCGGCGGGCGAAAATGGCGCAGTCTATCCGCGGGGGTTAACGGCTCTGAACATTGATTTACCACTCTTATTGACGTTTCTGCTGACGTTTCTGTTCGCCTATGGCCTGATGGTCGAACGTCGCGCGTTTCAGGCTGGAATGTTCCCGTTTATCTCGTTTGTCGCCGCGTACTACCTTCTGTTTCACGGCATTTTCTCCTCGTACGCCGCGGTATGGGGTGGGCCGCCGCATGACGCATTCATCACGGTTTCCGCGCTCATCTTCGTGTTGGCGTTCGCGTCGACGCAAGTCGTTGTTTTCCATGCGATGACCCATGCGCGTTGGTCGTGGCTTCCCAACCGGTTCGTATGGCACGGCCCCTCTGGTGTCGCCGGGACGGCCAGGGTCCTGGCATGGGGCGGTATGGCGGTTTCGTTCTCATTTGACCTGTTCCCGGTCTTGAACGCCCTGCCGTCGCTCCCGCAACTGAAACTGCCGATTTGGTACTTCGCGATTGCGATGTTCGCGTTTTTATTCTTCGGTGGACGCCTTAACCGGGTGGAAGTCATTGGTCTGGCCATTGCCGTGCCGCTGAAGTTCTATTTTCAGCTGAGCACGGCGCTGCTCACCAACTCGATATTCACATTCGTCATATTCCTCTGCGCCGCGCTCTATCAGCAACGGTTTAAGGAAGCGTTCGGTTTGGCTTTGGTGTGTCTTATCGCCATCACCACTTATGCGTATCCAAAGTACTTCGCCCGTGAATATGCGCTGGAGATTCCGGCACATATTCACGGGTTTAAGCCCGATTTCAGTATCGACAGTCTGACCGCCTCGATGGCGTCGATGGCGCGCCGATCGAGCCACTCGCTGCTCACCTCTCACGTTATGGCGCGAACGCCGGACCCAATCCCGTACAGCGACCGTTCGCCCATCATGGATACGTTTGCCAACCATGTTCCGCGTATCGTCTGGCCGGCTAAGCCCAAGGAGATACATGGGAACGCATTTGGATTGCGGTACGGCGTGGTCAATCCCGATGACAACCTCACGTCTTGGAACCTGCCTTGGACCGTCGATCTGTATATTACCGGTGGCGCAACAAGCGCGTTGATCCGCATTGCCATTGTGACCGTCTTGTTGTTCGCGCTGGCCAAATGGCTTTCGACGTTTGCCGACCGGGCGTTCGGTTTCGGCGTGCATGCGGCGACGGTCTTTCCGATGTTTCACCAATCGTCCAACATGTCGTTGATGGCCGGAAACATCGTCACCGTCTTGGTGGTATTGCTTCTGGGGTATGCCGTGGTTAGCGCGTTGTTGCGCCGGCTCGGCGGCGCGGTGCCGTCACACGAATGACATGCCGGCGCCAAACGCCGCACCGATCAAAACCATCATCGGCACGCTGATTTTGTTCGTCATCAGCAACGCGAAAGCGATGACGGAGGCGATGATAGACGTCCATATGATCCCGCCGTCGTCGCCGACGAAGGCTGCGATGGCCAGGAAAACCGCGAGGTTCAAGATCACGCCGACGACCGCCGCCGTGATCGCCGCCAACGCATTCCGGGCCCAGTCGATCTGCTGTACGCGGTCGACGTAGGGCGCGCCCGATAGAATCAGGTAAAACGACGGCAGGAACGTGACGTAGGTGGTCAGCAGGGCGCTGACGATACCCATCAACAGATCGCCACCCATCCATCCGGCAAAGAAGCCAACGTAGGTGGTCACAAGGATCAGCGGTCCCGGCGTCGTCTCGGCCAACGCCAGGCCATTGACCATTTGATCGCCGGAAAGCCAGCCGTAACTGTTGACCCCCGCGTCGGCGACAAACGGCAGCACAGCGTACGCGCCCCCGAACGTCACGAACGCGGCTGTGGTGAACAGCTTGATGACATCCATCAGCGGCTCCGTGCCGAACACGGCCACCACCAATGCGCTTGGCACGACCAAAAGCGTTCCGCACACCACCGACAGCATCGCCAATCGCCGCCCGCCGGACGGGCCGCCGGCACGGGTCGAGGCCGCCGGCGCACCGTGATCGTCGGGCGCCGCCAACGCCGTTGGCGCGGCCTTGGCAATCACAATGCCTGCGACCCCGGCCGCCAGAACGACAACGGGGAAGGGGAGGCCAAGAAATTGCAGGGAGACGAACGCCAAAAGGGCGAGCGACCCCGCGACAATTCCCTTCAACGCTTTCTTGCCGATGCGGTACAGGGCGACGATCACGATCGCCACGACGACCGGCTTGATGCCCTCGAAAATCGCCGCAACCAGACCTTCGTCGCCGAAGGCCGCCGCCACCCAGGCGAGAAAGATCATAAACAGCGCGCCTGGCAGAATGAACATGGTGCCGGCGAAAACCGCGCCCGGCACTCCGTGCAACCGCCAACCGATATAGGCCGCCAATTGCTGCGCCTCCGGCCCCGGCAGCAGCATCGAGAAATTCAGACCGCGCAGGAAGGAGCCTTGATCGATCCAGCCGCGGCGGTCGACGCATTCCGTCTGCATCATGGCGATTTGCCCGGCGGGGCCGCCGAAGCTGGTGAAGCCGAGTTTGACCCAATACGCGGCGGCGTCGGCGAAAGTGGGCTGGGATGGCTTTTCGGAAGTGGCAGTTTGATCGGTCATGAACCCTCACTCTCAGGTGCGTCTGAGATCACTTAGCGAGGGCAGTACTTGGGCTCAATCGCCTATGGGGTGGGCGACTGCCGTTGGCCCACAGGCGGAAAATACGCGATCTGATTTTTAAGTAAAGTCTCTTCGGCCGCTTACAGGACCTTGCCCGGATTCATGAGGTTCTTGGGGTCCAGGGCGGCTTTGACTTTGCGCATCAACTCGATCTCGACGGACGGGCTATAGCGCACCAACTCGTCGCGTTTGAGTTTGCCGACGCCGTGCTCCGCCGAGAAGCTGCCCCCCATCTCGAACACCAAGTCATTGAGCGGATCGGTGACGTCGTGCCATTTGGCGAGATATGTCTCTTTGTCCATATCGGCGGGTTGCGTCAGGTTGTAATGCAGGTTGCCGTCGCCGATGTGGCCGAAGGTCATCGGACGGATTCCCGGCACGATGCTGTCGACCAAGGCATCGGCTTGGCTCAGGAACGCCGCCATTTTGGAAACCGGGACCGACACATCGTTTTTGATCGACCCGCCTTCGTGGCCCTGCGCTTCGGGGATGGTCTCGCGAATTTGCCAAAGCTCGTCGATTTGTTGGCCGCTTTCGGCGAACACGGCGTCTTCAACCTCGCCGGCTTCGAAGGCGGCTTCCAAGAACGTCTCAAGTGCATCCCGTAAATCGCTGCCGGGCCGCGGTGACGTCAGTTCCAGCAGAACATAGGCGTCATGCGGCGCGTCGAAGGGGTCGCGGACACCGTCCGTATACTTGCACGTGACGGCAAGGCTATCGCGATTGATGTACTCGAACGCCGTCAAGGCATCGCCGACGGCGTCGGCCGCGCGCACGAACAACGAAATAACGTTATCGACCCCATCCAGTGCAATCATCGCCGTCTGCGTCTGGCGGGGTTTTGGGAACAATTTCAAGACCGCGGCGGTGATGATCCCAAGGGTCCCCTCGGCACCCATGAACAGGTGCTTCATGTCGTAGCCGGTATTGTCCTTTCGGAGCGCGTTGAGGCCGTCCCAAATCTCGCCGTCCGGCAGCACCACCTCCAAGCCCAACACCAGGTCCCGGGCATTGCCGTAGCGCAGCACGTTGGTGCCGCCCGCGTTGGTCGAGAGATTGCCGCCGATGCGGCAGCTGCCTTCGGCGGCGAGACTAAGCGGAAACAACCGCTCCGCGTCGTCCGCCGCATTTTGGATATCCGCCAAAATGCATCCGGCTTCGACCGTCATGGTGCCGTTGATGGTATCGACATCGCGGACCGCGGTCATCCGCTCGGTGGAGATCACCACCTCGTCCGTCGCGACCCCGCCGCCCACCAGCCCGGTATTGCCGCCGAGCGGCACCACGCCGACCCCGGCTTCGGCGCAGGCTTTCACGATGAACGCGCAGTCTTCGGTGGAGGCCGGTTTCGCGACGAAGGTCGCGGAGCCTTTGTAGAGGCCGCGCCATTCCGTGTTGTAGGCGTCGAGACGTGCCTCGTCGTCGACGAAGCCGGAGGGCCCCAACCGCGATCGAAGCGTTTCAAAAAGTTTCTGTGTGTCGGTCATGGGCGGATATTGGCCTTCGTGTCGCGCCGGTTCAAGAGCGGCCCCGGTGTAAACGGTCGTTTATGGCAATCCCGAGCCCGGTTTCCGGGATCGGTGCAACTGCGATTCCAGCGACGCCGGTGCCGTCCAGGCGGTGCAGCATGTCGAACAGATTGGCAGCCGCTTCGGTCAGGTCGCCGCGTGGGCTCAAATTGACATCACTGGGCCCACCGATATCGCCGAATGCCAGAAACACCTCTTCCGGTCCGGGCGCGTCGGCATTCAGCCGAAGCGTCGCTTTGGGTGCGTAATGGCGGCTCAACATGCCCGGCGATTTCGGCGCGCCGTCATCCGATCCCGCGACCGCGACGGGGCCGAGCACCGCCTCGATCTGCCCTTGCGCGATGCCGCCGTGACGCAAGATCGTTGGCGTCGCTGTCGTGACGTCGACCACGGTCGATTCCAATCCAACCGTGCACGGTCCGCCATCCAACACGAGAACCGGTCCACCGCCGTCAGGCCCCGGCAGCGACGCTTGCACGTGTTCGGCCCGGGTCGGGCTGATGCCGCCGGAACGGTTCGCGCTCGGTGCCGCGACGGGCACGCCGCAGGCGTCGAGAAACCGCTGCGCCAACGGCGCCTGCGGCACGCGCACGGCGACGGTGTCCAATCCCGCTGTCGCCAACGCCGCAATCCGGCAGGTCGCCGACTTTGGCGCAACAAGGGTGAGCGGACCCGGCCAGAAAGCATCGGCCAGAGCCATCGCCTGGGCGTTCAGGACGGCGTCATCGCGCACGGCTGAAATCGAGCTGTAATGTGAAATCAATGGATTGAAGCTGGGCCGGTTCTTTGCCGCGAAAATCCGCGCCACGGCTGTCGGGTTGGTGGCGTCTCCGCCCAAGCCGTACACGGTCTCGGTGGCGAAGGCGACCAGGCGACCGTCGTGGATCGCCGCTGCGGCGTCGGCCAGCACACCGGCATCGTTCATAGATCGGATCGGAGAGGTATCGGCCACGGCATCAGATCGAAACGGCGGGCACCCCGGGGCCGCGTGCGATGAAATTCGGGTTGCGGAACCCTGGCTTGCCGTAGGTGAGCGCCGGACCTTCAGGCGTTGTGACGGTGCCGCCGGCGTACAGCAATACCGCATGACCCGCCGCCGTGTCCCATTCCATGGTCGGGCCGAACCGCGGATAGACATCGGCGGCACCCTCGGCGACGCGGCAGAACTTCAAGCTCGACCCCGCATTGCTGGTGGCCCCGACCGGCAGCTTCGACAAATACGCTTCGGTTTCCGGGGTCATATGGCTTTTGGAGGCGATGGCGATCAGGTCGGTCGCCGGCGCCTGACGGCAGGAAATCTGTGCCGCGCCGCCGGAACCGCCGTATTGCGCGAAGGCACCGGCTTTGCTGGCGATGTAGGTGTCATCCTTGACCGGAAGGTGCACGACACCAAGGATCGGCACGCCGTTCTCGATCAAGGCGATGTTGACCGTGAATTCGCCATTTCGCGAAATGAACTCCTTGGTCCCGTCCAAGGGGTCGATCAGCCAAAACGGAGAATCGGCGACCTCGGGGATTTGCCCCGACGACACGGCCTCCTCGCCGACCAAGGGGTATTCCGCGGTGATGCCCTCGCGGATGGCGCGGAAAATCAATTGTTCGGCTTTGGTGTCGGCCTCGGTCACCGGCGAGGCATCGTCTTTGGCGTTTACTTCGAAGTCCGAGTTATAGACATCCATCACGACACGCCCTGCGCGGCGGGCGATATCGCCAACCTGTTCTGCAAGACCAAGGGATATACTGAGGACCATCGCAGGGCTCCGGCTTTTCCGACATGATTGATGGCGGACATTCGCGCCAAGCGCCCCGGCTGTCAACGGGGGGTTAGTCGGCGGCGATTTCCTCGGCGATGAAACGCTGCGCTTTGAAATCCGCCGACCAATGATCCGCTGCCATGCCGGCTTTTCGCTTCAAGTGCGCGAGAAAAACCTTGGGCTCCGGCAGTTGCGCCCACACGGAGGGCAGGAACAGTGCGCGGCGGTTGCCGTCGGCGATGACCAGCCCGTCGACGCCTGGGCGAAGCTGCGCCAGCAGATCCGCCTCGTCGTCGAAGGTCATGGGAGATTGCGGGCTGAGAACCGAAATCGACCGCCTTAGGGTGGGGTACTCCGCTTCGGTGACCGGGGAAAAGCGGGGATCCTTGAAGGCCGCGCGAAAGGCGTTGTCGGCAATATCAAGAGCCAGCGGCCTGTGCGCCATTGGCGAGCCAATGCACCCGCGCAGATTGCCGTCCGCTTTCTTGAGCGTCACGAAACTCGCACCGTTCGCCCGCAACGCGGGGGGCGCATTGTCCATCTTGACGTTTGGCGTCTTGCCATGGCGCAACCCGTGGCGGATCGCCTGGTCCGTGATGTCGAGCAGTACCGGTCCGAAATCGGCGAGCAACTTCTTGGTCCGGGCTTCGAAGTCGTCCGGCTTCGGGTCTGCCGCCACGCGGTTCAGGTCGATCTTCAGGGGAATTGGCCGTTTCTTGGACGTCGGCTCGAAGAAGGCCCAGGCGCCGTACCCGACCACACGGTCTTTCGATCCGGCGGTATCGCCGGAGTTCCGGAGATCGAGCGTTTCCACCGTCATGCCATGGGTTTTCGCGAGCCGCAGCAGGCCACCCACCGGAAATCGGCCGCAGGCGCCGTTGCGTTCGATCGCCGAGGGGTCCAGGTGCTCAATCGCCTCACACGTGCGCCGGTCGATCGCCTGCGCCGCGTCGTAATCCAAGTAATGGCTGAGATCGGATGAGATCACGATCAGGGTTTCCGGGCCGCCCCAGAGTCTCTCCAGGACCTCGGCGACTTTGTCCGGCGGTGTTTCGCCGACGACCATGGGGAGCAGTTTGAAATCGCCCAGTACTTCCTGAAGAAACGGCAGGTGCACTTCCAGCGCGTGTTCCTGCTCGTGGGTTGGGGCAAACACCCCGACTTGCGGCAAGTCTTCGACCAACGCCTCGGCCTGCTTGTCGATTTCGACCCGGCCGAGCGGGGTTTCGAAATAATCCGCGCCGGACAACGCCAATCCTTTGACGGCGACCCGATGGCATGGACCCAGCAAGATGACGCGGCTGATGCTGTCCGCCGCCGGCTTGAGCCGCGCATAAGCTTTGCCGGCGATGGCGCCGGAGTACCGGTAACCCGCGTGCGGCGCGATGATGGCTTTCGGCACCGGTTTGTCGATGGCCTCGGCGGCGTTCAGAAACGCCTCGACCTCCCGCGCCAGGGCGCGCGCATCACCGGGGTAGAACGTGCCGGCCACGGCTGGTTTGCGGATCGCGTTCATGTCTGGATTATAGCGCAGACGGCGAGAGCCGCCATTACGGAAGTCGGATTTGCACCTCGACCCGGCGATTTTGTTCGCGGCCGCTTTCGGTCGCGTTGTCCGCGATCGGCCGGCTGTCGGCATAGCCGACGGCGGCGATGCGCCCGCTTGCGATCTCGCCGCTCCGCAAGAGTAAGTGCACCAAGGACGCAGCCCGGGCCGCGGACAGATCCCAATTAGAGCGGAAGATGCTGGTCGAGATCGGCACGCTGTCGGTGTGGCCGGAAACGAGGATATCGCCGGTGGTCTGGGCTAGAATTGAGCCCAAGCTTTCGATCACCTCGCCGATCTCACCGAAGATATCGGCGTTGCCGGACCCGAACAGGAACCGGCTGTCGAAGCGGATCAGCACACCTTCTTCCGAGGCATTCACGATCACGCTTTGTTGCGCGATTTCGCTGGAGAGATGCTGGCGCAATTGGTCGGCCACACGTTCGGCCTGCTGGGCGCGTGTCGCGGCGATCTGCTCGGGTGACGGCGGCTCTTCGGTGGCTTCGTCTTCTTCGGGCTCCTCCGGCGGCGGCGTGATTTCCTGCGCTTCGATGTCTTCTTGGGCCGGTGGTTCGATCGGGATCGCGACTGACGGTGTCGCAAACGGCCGGTTCGGGCTGCCGTCCGGCTCGATAATGCCCATTACTTGGTTTTGAAACGACAGGCCGAACGCTTCACGCAGTTCCCCGGCGATGCGTTTGAACTTTTGCGCGTCCATGGTGGAAAACGACAGCAACAGCACGAACAGACACAACAGAAGCGCCATCATGTCGGCGAATGTCACCATCCATGCCGGCGCTCCGCCCGTTACGCGCTTTTTCTTGGCTGTCATCCCGACTTCTTGCCCTTGGCCGGCTTCGCTTCTTTCTCGTCATGTTGATCGTTGGTGAAGTCGCGGTTCGCCTCCGGCAGATAGGATTCCAGGATTTCGACCAGGATGACCTCGCGCAGGCCGCTCTGGATGCCGATGACCGCATCCATGATCAGCGATTTGTTGATGCGTTCGATTTCGATCTTGTTGGCGAGCTTGTCGGCGATGGGCAACGCCACCAGGTTGGCGATGACCGCGCCATAGAGGGTCGTGAGCAGCGCCACCGCCATGGCAGGGCCAATCGATTGCGGATCCTCCAGATCGGCCAGCATCTGCACCAGACCGACGAGGGTGCCGATCATGCCGAAGGCGGGGGCCGCTTCGCCGATGGCGCGGAAAATCCGCTCCCCTTCCTCGTGGCGCTCGATGCTGTGTTCCATTTCCTTGGCCAGCATTTCGCGGACAACCTTCGGCGGGTGGCCGTCCACGCAAAGCCGGATGCCCTTGGCGAAGAACGGGTCGTCAACCTGGGCCCCTTCGAGGGCCAATAGGCTGTTTTTCCGCGCCGTTTCCGAGAGTTCCAGAGCTTTCGCCACCAGGTCGCGCGGCTTGCTGTCACGCGCCCCGCCGAAGGCTGTCTTCGCCCCGACCGCGAACGCCGTCAGCACACCGGAGATGGGATAGCGGATCAGCGTCGCCGCGAAGGTGCCCGCGACGACGATCAGGAAACCTGGGAAATTAAGGAAGACCCAAAAATCGGAGCCCGTGAGAACGGCGGCGCTAATCACCACCAGGCCAACGAACAGGCCCAGGTACGTCGCAATATCCAATCGTCGTCTCCGCTCTCTTCCGATCCCCAATTGACTGCTATTCTAGCGGTAAAGACCGCCTGCTCAATATGTGGATGCGAAGAGAGCAAGAGGCTGTTTGGCGTTGGATGTGCGAGTATGGCGAGGTTTGACCGCAGTTTGTGGCAAATCTTCTCACTCGGTTTCGCTTACGCATGGTAGAATCGGCCTATGAGCGTTGTCCCAACGAAACACTGGACCCGATTGGATGACGGGCGCGTCCAATGCGACGTATGCCCGCGTTACTGCAAGCTCAACGAAGGGCAGCGGGGGCTGTGCTTCGTTCGGCAGCGGCAAGACGATCAAATCGTTCTCACCACCTATGGCCGTTCCAGCGGGTTTTGTGTCGATCCCATCGAGAAAAAACCGCTGAATCACTTCCTGCCCGGCACGCCGGTGCTCAGTTTCGGGACCGCGGGCTGTAACCTCACCTGCAAGTTCTGCCAGAACTGGGATATCTCGAAATCGCGGGAGAACGACAAACTTCAATCCGAGGCGTCGCCCGACGCCATCGCCCAGGCGGCGGTCAAAACGGGCAGCCGCTCGGTCGCCTATACCTACAACGACCCGGTGATATTCTTGGAGTACGCCGTCGACGTGGCCCAGGCGTGCCGGGCGCGGGGCGTCAAGAACGTCGCCGTCAGCGCGGGGTACATCTGCGACGAGCCGAGGCGGGAATTCTACGATCATATGGATGCGGCGAACATCGACCTGAAGGCGTTCACCCAGGAGTTCTACCGCAAGCTTTGCAGCGCCGACCTGCAGCCGGTGCTGGAGACCCTCATGTATCTCAAACACGAGACCGATGTGTGGTTCGAGATCACCGACCTGCTGATCCCCGACGAAAACGATTCCGAGCATGAAGTCGAAGAAATGACCCAGTGGATCATGGAGAACCTAGGACCCGACGTGCCGATCCACTTCACCGCGTTCCATCCCGACTGGAAAATGATGGACAAGGGCCGAACCCCGCCGCAAACCCTTCTACGTGCGCGCAACATCGCGCTGAAAAACGGGTTGCGCTACGTATACACCGGCAACATCCATCACAAGCCGACACAGAGTACCTATTGCCATAATTGCGGCGAGATGCTGATCGGCCGCGACTGGCATCAATTGTCGGACTGGACGCTCGACTTCAGCGGCAACCACGTCGCCGATTGCCGGAACTGCGGGACGCCGCTCGCAGGTGTGTTCGAAGAGACACCAGGGGACTGGGGGCGAAAGCGTGTGCCGGTTCGTTTCCAGCGGCGGACCTCTGCGTGACAACGGTGTGCCGACCTGTTACACGCCTGCCGTGAAGACGGCGTAACTTTCGGCGGTTTGGCCCGAATGAGTAAGAAGCATTTTCTGGTCGCGCTGAAAGTACTGATTTCCGGCGGCTTGATCTGGTTCCTCTTGGCGTCGGTTGACCTCGGCGCCTTGAAAAGTCGCATCTTGACCGCGGATTTGACGGCCCTTTTTGCCGCAGCCGTCGCGATGTTGGCGCAGCTTGGCGTCGCTGGTCTGCGCTGGTGGGCGGTGATGCGCGCGATCGGGCATCCACTGCCCTGGCTGGAGCTTACCCGCCTGTTTTACATCGGCAGTTTCTTCAGCCAGGCGTTGCCGTCTTCGGTCGGTGGCGACCCGATTCGGATTTACATGGCGTACAAGGACGGGGTCCCGCTCAAAAAGGCAATCAACGGGGTATTCCTCGAGCGGCTCGTAACCGTCGTGACGCTTGTGCTTGTCGTCGGCTTGGTGCTGCCCCTGTTCTTGCCACGCCTCAGTGAAACGGCTCAAGATCTCACGCTGACATCAACGGGATTGCTTGGATTGGCGATCGTCGGCGGTTTCGTTTTTCTGTGCAACCTCGATCGATTGCCTTCGGGATTGCAGCGATTTCGTGTGGTCCGAGGGATCAGCGCATTGGCTGTCGATACCCGGCGCCTGTACCAGCGACCCGGACCCGGCAGCCTTGCGGCTGTTTTTGGCGCCATTACGCATGTGAACATCTCCACCGCGTTCTTTTTTGTGGCGGTCGCCCTCGAGATCGACGCCGCTTGGACGGATTTCCTGGTGCTCATTCCGATGGTTGTTCTGGTGACGACGCTGCCGATTTCGATTGCCGGATGGGGCGTGCGCGAGAGCGCGATGGTTGCTGCGTTCGCCCTAGTCGGTGTGTCCGCTGACGCGGCCCTGGCGCTGTCGTTGTTATTCGGTGTCATGATTGTGTTCATTATGATCCCCGGTGGCCTATTGTGGCTCTTGGGACGGCGGGCTGTCGGCGATGTGTCGATCGACGAAGCGGCGGCGATCGTCGAGGAAGAAATCAGCCATCTGGATGACGAGGAAAAACCGCGGACCTGACCCTTGATCGGACGGTCCTGCGGGATACACTCGCTCAACGATTTTCAAACAACACCCGGCGCGATCGGCGCGCCGCGACACAAGAGGACGCCAAGATCATGAAGGTCACATTCGCCAATTCCGCCGCGCCCGCCAAAGGCATCGCCGTTGTTTTCGCCACCGAGAAGACCGCTTGGTCCGTGACCGCGGCGGCACTTGATGAAGAGCTGGGCGGCGGTCTCGCGCGTGCGGCAAAAGCCGCCAAGTTCGAAGGCAAGAAACGCCAATCCATGCGCCTGTTGGCGCCGGCGGGCTCGACCCTGGATCAAGTGGTTTGCGTCGGTCTCGGCAATGCGGAAGACCTGACGGCGGACAGCGTAACCGAGTTGGGTGGCGTGGTCTTGGCGCAGGTAGCGGGTGCCGGCGATGCCGTGAGTGTCCACGTCGACGTGCCGGAAGGATGCGACCTGACGGCGCCTGACATGGCGGCGGCCCTTGCGTTCGGTGCAACGCTGCGCTCCTACAAGTTCGCGAAATACAAGACCAAAGAGAAAAAGCCGGCAGCGGGTGCGCCGAAATCCGTAACGTTCCGCACCGAAGGGGCGGCGACGGCGAAGCGCCGCTTCGGCGGTATGTCCAAGGTCGCCGACGGGGTGTTCTTCACCCGCGATCTGGTGTCCGAGCCAGCGAACGTGTTGTATCCGGCGGAGTTCGCCAAGCGGATCAAGAAGGAACTCACCAAGCTCGGCGTCAAGGTCACCATCCTCGGCGAAAAGGAAATGACCAAGCTCGGCATGAACACACTGCTCTCGGTCGGGAACGGCAGTGCCCGCGAAAGCCAGATGGTGATCATGGAATGGAACGGTCTGCCCGCATCGAAAAAGAAAACCTCCAAGCCGATCTCGTTCATCGGCAAGGGCGTTTGCTTCGATACCGGCGGGATTTCGCTGAAACCCGCGGGCGGTATGGAGGACATGAAATGGGACATGGGCGGCGCCGGTGTGGTGTCGGGCCTGATGAAGGCGCTGGCCGGGCGGAAAGCAAAATGCCACGTCGTCAGCGCCGTCGGCCTGGTCGAAAACATGCCGGACGGCAAGGCGACGCGGCCCGGCGACATCGTCAAATCTTTGTCCGGACAGACCGTCGAAATCCTCAACACCGATGCCGAAGGGCGCTTGGTGCTGGCGGACGTGCTGCATTACGTGAACGACAAGTACAAACCCAAGTTCATGGTCGATCTCGCGACCTTGACTGGGGCCATCATCATCTCGCTCGGCAACGAACGGGCGGGCATGTTCGCCAACGACGATGAGCTGGCGGGCAAGATTTTCGACGCCGGCGAAGACGTCGGCGAGAAGGTCTGGCGGATGCCGCTCGGCACCGAATACGACAAGATGCTCGACACCGACGCCGCCGACATGAAGAACATTGGCGGCCGCGGCGCCGGCTCGATCACGGCCGCACAGTTCCTGCAACGCTTCGTCGGCAAGACGCCGTGGGTGCACCTGGATATCGCCGGCGTCACCTGGTCGAAAAAGAACGCCGACGTGGTGCCCAAGGGCGGCACCGCATTCGGCGTGCGACTGCTGGAGCGGCTGGTTTCGGAGCATTACGAGTAACGCAATCGGCGGGGGAGGCGAGGTGACCGACATCGGGTTTTATCATCTGACCCGCTTCGGGCTCGACCGCGCCTTGCCGCAGTTGCTGACCAAGACCTTGGACGCGGGAAAGCGAGCGCTCGTGGTACTCGGCTCCGACGACCGTGTCGCCGCGATGGACACGCACCTTTGGGGCTTCGATCCGGGATCGTGGTTGCCGCACGCCAGCAAGGCGTCGGGGGAGCCTCAGGATCAGCCGATCTGGATCGCCAGCGAGGATACAAATCCAAATGCGGCGACCTTTCTGTTTCTCGCCGACGGCGGCACGGCATCGGATGTTGGCGCATTCGAGCGCTGCTTCGAATTGTTTGACGGCAATGACGAAAGTGCGGTCGCCGGGGCGCGGCAGCGCTGGACCGGCTACAAGGACGCCGGGCATAACCTAACGTACTGGCAGCAAAGCGAACGCGGCTGGGAACAAAAGGCCTGAAACAAGGCCGAGTGGGGAGGACACCATGACACAACGCTGGGTAAACCGGCCCGAGGGATCGACCTGGGGCGATTGGGGCGCGGACGACGAATTGGGGCGGGTCAATCTGTTGACCCCGGACCGGGTCAAAGCTGCGGTCGCGGAGGTTCAGGATGGCCTGACGTTCTGCTTGTCGCTGCCGCTCGATCTGCCGGGCGGCAATAGCGTCAACCCGAAGCGTTTTCCACCGCAATTCGGACCCGTTTTCCATCCGCCGGGTGGCGAGGCGTTTTACTACAATATGGCGTGGCAGGATTGGCAGGACGGCAACATGGACGTGTCGTCGGACGAGTGCACGACGCTGTGGAACCAGTATTCGACCCAGTGGGACAGCTTCGCGCACGTGGGCGCGCTGTTCGACGCCGACGGCGACGGCGAGGCGGAGCGGGTCTACTACAACGGCTTCCGCGCCGATCAGGAAATCCTCGGCCCCGACCACCCCGACGGCATGGGCGCGCGGGCGTTGTCGGTGGCGGGTATGGCCAAAGCCTGCATGCAAGGCCGCGGCGTCATGTTGGACATGGTCCCGCATGTGGGGCTCGAACGCACCGTCGTCGGCTACGATGCCCTGATGCGGATGCTCGACGCCGATGGGATTGAGGTCGAGGAGGGGGATTTCTTCCTGTTCCATACCGGCTGGGACGACATGATCCTAGAGATGGCGGGGGACCCGGATGCCAAGAAACTGCACGACGCGGGCGCGGTGCTCGACGGCTTCGACGACAAATTGCTGCAGTGGATCAGCGACAGCGGCGTCGTGGCGCTGATTTCCGACAACATGGCGGTCGAGGACAGCAAGGGATACGGCGAGAGCCAGGGCGGATGCTCCCGCCTGCCGATCCACCGCCATTGTTTGTTCCGACTGGGCGTGCATCTGGGCGAGCTTTGGCATCTGTCGGAACTGGCGGCAGCGTTGCGCGAAAGGGGGCGTTCGCGGTTCCTGCTGACCGCGCCGCCGCTCTATTTACGGGGCGCGGTTGGTTCGCCGTCGACACCCGTCGCCACGATCTAGTCTCCATCGTGGCCCTGCAATCCCGCACATTCGACCCCACGTCGGACGGCCCACTGGCGGGCAAGAAAGTCCTCGATCTCTGCCGCTTGGTGTCGGGGAATATGCTGACCCACCAACTGGCCGACTTCGGTGCCGACGTCATCAAGATCGAGCCCATCGGCAAGGGCGATCCATTGCGCGCCTGGACGCAAGGCGGCGTCGATACCTTCTGGAAAGCGTACTGCCGCAACAAGCGGAGCTTGGCGATCGACTTCCGCGCCGAGGGCGCCGCCGAGGTGATCCGCAAGCTGGCGCAGACGGCGGACGTGTTGGTGGAGAACTTCCGCCCCGGCACCATGGAGAAAATGGGCTTGGCGCCGGGCGATCTGCAGGACGCCTACAAGAGCCTGATCATCGTCCGGGTTTCCGGGTTTGGGCAGACCGGCCCGTACAAGGACCGGCCGGGGTTCGGTTCGTTGGTCGAAGGGATGTCCGGGTTTGCGTTCCGAAATGGTTTCCCGGATCGTGCGCCATTGCTGCCGCCGATCGCCATGGCCGATATGATCGCCGGGCTGCAAGGGGCGTTTGCGACCATGGTCGCGCTCCGTGAAGTGGAATTGAAGGGCGGGCGCGGACAGGTCATCGATATGTCGCTGTTGGAGCCGATCCTCTCCACCTTGGGCCCGGCGGCGATGGATTATCAGATCACCGGTGAGCCCGCCATGCGCGTCGGCAACCGCTCCAACACGTCCGCGCCGCGCGATGTGTATACGACCCGTGACGGCAAGTACGTCGCGCTGTCGGCATCGATCCAACAAATGGCCGAACGGGTGTTCCGCACCATCGGCCGTGAGGACATGATCGTCGATCCGCGTTTTGCCACCAACGCCGAGCGGGTCAAACGCCGGGACGAGGTCAATGACATCGTCGCCGCATGGGTCGCAGCGCGCGACATCGCAGAGGTCATGCGCATCTTCGAAGACGCCGGCGTCACCGCGGCACCGATTTACGATGCCGCTGACATCGTCGCCGATCCGCATGTCGCCGAGCGCGGCGTGTTGGTCGAGGTTCCGGACGACGATCTGGGCACGGCCCCCATGCACAACATTCATCCATACCTGTCCGCCACGCCCGGCACGTTCCGGCGCCCAGCCCCGGCGTTGGGGGCGGACACCGACGATGTGCTGCACGAAGCCGGATACGGGGCGGACAAGATCGCCGAATTGCGACAGGCTGGGGTTGTCGCTTAAGTTTTCTGTGGATGGCGTCGTCGGATACTCCAGGCGAGCAACATTCCGACCGCGCCGAACCCGGCCATCGCCGCATATCCGTCTCCGGCATAGGCTTCGTATAAATGTCCCGACAGCAAGCTGATCAAGCCGATGCCAAGCCCGGAGACACAGAGTGCGTAGACGGTCTGCGCCGTGGCCCCCACGTTTTCCGGCATGCGGTCCGCGATAAAAAACACCGCGCCCAGGTGCGCCGCGCCGAAGGTAAAGGCGTGCAAGGCCTGAAGCGGCACCAGCACCCATAGGCTGTCGGCGTGGGGCATCACCACCCATCGAAAGGCGCACGCAAGACCGGCGAGCGCGATGAGGCGCGCCGGACCGATCCGGCGGATGGCCCCCTTGGCATAGACGAAAAGCACCACCTCGGCGATCACGCCCCAGGCCCACAACAGCCCGATGATCCCCTCGTCCAATCCAAGGGCCAGCCAATGGATGGTACCGAATGTGTAGTACATCCCGTGCGAACCTTGGATGCAGGCGGTGGCCAGAATGAACACCAGGAACGTCCGATCCTTGAGGACCTGGCGCAGCGGGGTGTTGTCGGGGCCGGCCGGTTCCGATCGAAAATCGGGAACGAACAGACTGACGACAACGAATGCCCCCATCGCCGCGGCGATGACCGTCCAGATTACGTCGGGCGTGGCACCCTTGAGGAAGAACCCGATCCCAGACGCCCCGGCGATGAAGGTGAGCGATCCCCAAAGCCGGATACGGCCGTAATCCAGGCCTTGGGTCCGCGCGCCGATCATTGTCAGGCTTTCGCTCATCGGCATCAGTGGGCCCAAGAGTCCGGCGAAGACAGCCTGCAGGATCAGAATGGTGATGAAGTCATCGGCGAGCGCGAACGGCAGGAACGCGATAAAGGCGAGGATCGTGACGAAGATGATGATACGCCGCCGTTCCCCCGTTCGGTCGGCGGTCCGGGCGATCAGTGGGCTCAGGAATACGCGGATCACGCTGCCGGCGGCGATGGTCATACCGATTTCGGTCGCCGACAGGCCCTTGGCCTCCAGCCACACGGGCCAAAACGGCATCATGATACCGATGACCAGGAACATGGCACCGTACAGCGCGCCGAGACGGATGGACGCGCTCATCGCGGTCTAAGCCGCGCCTTCGAGCGCTTCTTGAGCCTCCAGCCAGGCCTCTTCGGCTGTGCTGAGGTCCTCTTTGATCTGGGCGTGTTTCAGTTGCAGGTCCATCAAATCACGGGTCGCGCCGTTATAGACCTCGGGGTCGGCCAGTTTGGCTTCCAACGCTTGCTTGTCGGCTTCCAGTTTGGCGATCTTCTTTTCCAGGCTTTGCGCCGTCTTGCGCAACTGTTGGGTTGCTTGGCGTTGTTCGGCGCGTTCCCGCCGCGCTTGTTTGCGCTGGTCGCGGGTGTGCTCGCCCGTCGCTTCTTTCTTCTTTTCGTCCCGCCGTTCGGAGCGCCGTTGCGCGCGGGTCTCCGCCGCGTAGTCGTCAAGAGATCCTTCGAAAGGTGTGCAGGTACCGTCCCGCACCAGCCACAACCGGTCGGCCACCAATTCCACCAAGTGGGCATCGTGGCTCACTAGGATGACCGCGCCCTCGAACGCATTGAGGGCGTGGATCAACGCCTCGCGGGCGTCCACGTCCAAGTGGTTGGTCGGCTCATCCAAGAGCAGGATATTGGGCTTGTCGAAGCTCATCATCGCAAAGAGCAGCCGCGCTTTTTCGCCGCCCGAAAGACTGGAAACTTGGGTGTCCGCTTTGTCGGCGGAGAAACCGAACCGTGCGAGGTGGCCGCGAACCTGGCTTTCCTTCAGATCTCCCAGCGCCCGAAGACCGTGCTGATAGGGCGTCTCGTCCAGGTATAGCTCCTCCGCCTGATGTTGCGCGAAGTAACCGACTTTAAGCTTTGGCACCTTGATGATCTTGCCGTCTTCGGGCTTGAGGCGTTGGCTGAGAAGCTTCACCAAGGTGGACTTGCCGTTACCGTTGGCGCCGACCAGCGCGATCCGGTCGTCGGGATCGATCCGCAGGTTGAGGTCGCGCAAGATCGGTTTGCTGGGCTCGTACCCGACGTTCACGTCCTGCAGAGCGATCATCGGCGGCGGCGGAACCACGGGTTCGGGGAAAGAGAACGAGACCGTGCGCTCTTCGATCACGGACGCGATCGGTTCCATCCGTTCCAGCATCTTGATCCGGCTTTGCGCTTGCCGGGCCTTGGTCGCCTTGGCGCGGAACCGATCGACGAACTGCTGGATGCGGTGGCGCTCGGCTTCTTGCTTTTGGCGGGCCGCGGCTTCGTGCACCAATCGCTCGCGCCGTGTGCGTTCGAACCGGTCGTAATTACCGGCGTAACGGGTCAACGTCTGACCTGTCAGATGTACGATCCCGCCGACGATCTCGTTCAAGAACCGGCGGTCGTGCGAGATCACCAACAATGTGCCGTTCCAATTCTTTAGGTATTGCTCCAGCCATACCGCGGCTTCGAGGTCCAGGTGGTTGGTCGGTTCATCCAACAGCAAGAAATCCGGGCGTGCGAACAACGCGGCCGCCAAAGCCACCCGCATGCGCCACCCGCCGGAGAATTCCGAACACGCGCGTTGCTGCGCCGCCTCGTCGAACCCGAGTCCCGCCAGGATGCGTGCGGCGCGCGCCGGCGCGCGGTCGGCCTCGATGTCGGCCAACCGGTGATGCACCTCGGCGATCCGCATGGGGTCGTCGGCGGTTTCGGCCTCGCGCATCAGCGCCGCGCGCTCGGCATCGGCGGCCAGCACCGTATCGATCAACGATGCATCGGAAGTGGGGGCTTCTTGCGCCACTTCACCGATGCGCACACCGCGTTGCAGTTCGATCACGCCGTCGTCCGGCTGGAGGTCGCCGCCGATCAGCCGAAACAGGGTCGTCTTGCCGGTGCCGTTGCGCCCGACAAGCCCGAGTTTTTGACCTTTCTCGACGCTGAGGGTCGCCGCCTCAAGCAGAGTCCGACCGGCGATCCGGTAAGTGATGTTCTGAATACTCAGCATGCGGGGGTCTTAGCATGCGCATGAGCGCGGGAAAATGGCGAACCCTCAGCGCCCCCGTCAGCGTCCGGTCGGGCGCCATGCACGGACACGCGCCTTGGCGCGTTCGAGCGCCTCGGGGTCCAATGATTGCCCGACCAACACCCGCTCGCGGATGACGTCGGCGCGGGTTTCCGCCGGCCACTGCCGCGCGGCTAAAGAAAGATAGAGATACGCGGTTTCGATGCCCTGAAGATCGGCGCTTTGCAAATGCAGCCGCGCCAGATCCCGTTGCGCCGGTGCGTGGCCGCGGTCGGCGGCGTCGATCATCAGCTGAAACCCGCGGGTGCGGTCCGGCATTTCGCCATGCAATTTGAGCCGGGCGAGGTCGTAAACCGCCGGGACATGCCCGCCGTCGATGGCCCGTTTGTACCAACCTTCGGCTTTGATGGCATCGAACGGGAGGCCGATGCCGTCATGGTGCAGCCGTCCCAGATCATGCGCCGCGGCGGCGAACCCCAAATCCGCGGCATCGGTCAGGTAGGCCACCGCTTTGGCGTAATCGCGACGCACGCCCTGTCCGGTGCGGTAAATGTCGCCCAAGGCGAACGCTGCGGCGGCGATGTCGTTTCTGGCGGCCATCTCGAGCCAACGCATCGCCGCGACGGTGTTCTGAGGCACGCCGAGGCCCAGCCGATAGGCTTCGCCGAGCCGGAACGCCGACCAAGTATCGCCGCGCTCAGCACCTTTTACGTACCACGCCGTGGACAGCGGCAGGTTGCGCTCGACCCCGTCGCCGTTGCGATAGATTTCCCCCAGCATGCGGGCCGATTCCCGATCGCCGGCCCGCGCATCACGCTCAAGGTACGGCAAGGCGTCGCCGATCCGCCCGGCATCGGCATAGGCGAGACCCTTGGCGAAGAACCGCGGCAGGGAAACGTCGGCCACATAGGCGGTGACGGGAACAAGAAGAGACGCCGCCAACGTCGCGAGCATTGGCCAGCGCGCAGGGCGGCTGAGTGCTTCGGGTGTAGAGGCGACAAGCGCTTGCCCCGCTGTCTCGCGAAGCCGCTGGTGAAGGTCGAGAGCCCGGTGCGGCCAGGACGCGCCAATCCGCACGGACAGCGCGGCCTGCGGCAGGCGACCATCCCGGCTGCGGCCGCGCGCGCCGCGCCACGGAAGTTTCCGCGGATGTTTGAAGGAAATGACCAGATGATCGTGCCGCTCACCCAAGCGGCCCGGTTCCGTCAATGCTTCGATCCGGCGTATATCGGTCCAAGGGACCGGTTCGCTTAGCAGCCGGCGGAACCAAAGCCCCGATGCGTCCGCCGTCAGGAGGGCATCCCGACGTATGAGCTTCCAGGCGGACCACGCCACCGCCAAAGACAAGGTGCACGCCACGGCCCACCAAACACCGTGGCTGGCTATGATCTCGATGTCGCGGCGAAACGCGAGAACAACGATGAGTCCGGTGCACGCGAGCGCCAAACGCACCACACCCCCAAGGATGCGCGGATACACGGCAAGCGGCACCGTACGGGTACGAGATATCTGGTTCATCGGACGAAAATTCTATCATTCAAAGCGCCATTGCCACCCGACAAGCGGGGTGAGTGTGCAGCGGATCGAGGTTGGTCGCCGCGAACCGTTGCCGAGCAAGGGATTGAGCCGGGGGTAGCTGCGCCTCTAAGATAAAGCCGGGTGCCATGGGATGGGAACAGAAGCGGCATGATGATCTTGGTGGGCCAATTCGATTCGCCGTTCGTGCGTCGCGTTGCTGCGACGATGAACCATTACGGCATGCCGTTCGACCGCCATGTGCTGTCCGCGTTCGGGGACAAAGCGGACCTCGCGCGCCTCAATCCCCTCGGCAAAGTGCCGGCCCTCATTGTCGGCGATGACGACATCGTCTTCGACAGCGCGGCCATCCTGGATTACCTGGACAGCCTCGTTGACGCATCGGTGGCGTTGACCCCGCGTGACGGCAAGGAACGCCGGCATGTGATCCGGCTGGCGACCGTTGCCGCCGGTCTCTCCGACCGGGCGGTGCAGTTGCGCACCGAGACCGTCCGCCGCCCCGCGCAATTGCAAAATCCGGCGTTTGTCGACGACTACCACGCAGCAATCCGTGGAAGCCTCGATTACTTGGAGGCACAGTGTGTCGGTCCATGGATGTTGGGCGAAGCCGCGTCGCAGGCCGATTTCTCGGTGACGGCGACCTTGACCCATTTGTCGGCGCGGGTGTCGGAATATGCGGACCTCAGGCCGTGGCCGAAGATCGCCGATGTGCGCACCGCGGGTGAGGCGTTGCCCGCATTCGCCGAAGCGCCCTTCGTCGAAGGGTAAATTATCGGGTTTTGATTGCGGTGCTGAGGGTGTAACGTCCGCTCCAATGTCAGATTTGATTACTCAGACCGATGCGCTGAAGGCCGTCTGCGACAACCTGCGCGCCGAGCCTTACATCACCGTCGATACGGAATTCATCCGCGAGAGCACGTTTTGGCCCGAACTCTGCCTTGTGCAGCTGGGTGGGTCGGAGGACGTGTGCGCAGTTGACGCCTTGGCGGATGGCATCGACCTGACACCGCTGTTCGAGTTAATGGCGGATACCTCGGTCTTGAAGGTGTTTCACGCGGCGCGTCAGGATTTGGAGATCTTTTTGCATTTGGCCGGGGAGTTGCCCCGCCCGATCTTCGATACGCAAGTCGCCGCCATGGTATGTGGGTTCGGCGACTCGGTGGGTTACGAGAACCTGATCAGCAAATTGACGAATGCGCGGATCGACAAGGGATCGCGGTTTACCGATTGGAAACTCCGTCCGCTCAGCCAACGGCAATTGGATTATGCGCTGGCCGATGTCATTCATTTGCGCCCGGCTTACGAAATTCTGGCAGGGAAGCTGGAACTCACGGGGCGTCAGTCCTGGGTCGAAGCGGAAATGGCAATCCTCGAAGACCCCAAGACGTATGTGGTCGACCCGGACGAGGCGTTCCAACGGATCAAGACACGGGGTGCCAAAGGGCGGCAGCTTTCCGTACTTCGCAAGGTCGCGGCGTGGCGCGAACACGAAGCGCACAACCGCAATATTCCGCGAAACCGGGTACTGCGTGACGAAGCGCTCTTGGAAATCTCGCACCGGATGCCAAAAACCGTCGACGAATTGGCGAAAACCCGGGGATTGGGCCGGCGTCTTGCTGAAGGGTCCGGCGGCACCGCCTTGTTGAAGGCCATTCGTGAAGGGGCCGACGCGCCGCGCGAAACGTGGCCGAAGCCGCCCTCCAAGAAAGATTTTCCGCCCTGGACTGCGGCGGCGGCCGACCTGTTGAAAGTGCTGCTGAAAATGCGGTGCGCCGATGCGGACGTTGCCGCCAAGTTGGTCGCCAGCGCCGCCGATGTCGAATTGATCGCCGCCTATGGCGAGAACGCCGATGTTCGGGCGTTGGTCGGATGGCGGCGGACGGTCTTTGGTGAAGACGCACTTCGGCTGCGGGCAGGGGATATAGGGCTACGGCTCGATGGCGACCGTGTCGCCGTGGTCGACTTGCCCGACGCAGACCGGGACGAACAGCCCGCCGCCTAACTGGTTATTTGAAGGTTATGCTGCCTCGTAGGCCAAGCACCTTGGCGAGGCTCCGAAAACGCCGCTCGACGGTTTCCGAACGAAACACACCGCCTTCGCCCGGCATATGCAGGATCAAGGACTTGGGCTTGCGCTCGAAATGGGTTTTGCGCAATAAGCCCGGCGCCGATCCCGAGAGGGTGTGGGCCAACCGGATGGCGCGACCGATCCCGTCGACCTTTGCCAGCTGTTCCGGCTCCAACAGACCGCGGACCGAATTCACCAAAGGTGCATCCGGGTCGCCGTTGTAGCGAACGTAGACGGACGTCGCGACGAACACGCGGTCGGCGTGCGACAACCCGGAGAACGGCAGCCGCAGGCAGCGGTAAAACGCATGCTCGGCCCGGTAATCGGGATGTTCGCTCCAACCGATGTCGGACAGCAGGCACGCCGCCAGCATGCGGCGCTCGTCCGCCGCCGGTGCATCGGGGAAAATCGGCGATATCCAATTCGCGATCTCGTGGCCCGACAACAAGAAGCGTCCGGTCCGCTCGGCCAGCCGCTCGGCCCCGGCGATCAATGGGTCCTGCGAGCGCATGTGGGCGGGTAGACGCCGCAACATCTGGCCTTCGCGCATACCGAAACCGGAAAAGACCAAAGTCTCGGGCTCGATGATCTCGATCAGCGTTTTCAACACGGTGGCCGCGAAAGGAAGACTTTTGAGGCGCGACGGGCTCTGCGCCGGAATCTTCTTCAACGTGTCGGCGCTCAGGTTCGCGAGAAGCGTCGTCAAGCGAAGAGCGTCGCCGGGCCGTATCATGTAGTTGTCGACCACGTGCAGAGGGTAGCCGGTTTGCTGAATGAAGACCCGGGCCATGGCGCGCATGATGCCGCCCGACAGGTAGAGATTTCGGCCGGTGTACTGTCCCAGCCAGTCATTGCTTTCAAGGTGTTTGCGAATATATGTCGGCGCTTTTGCGACCTTGCCGCCGCAGGCCTCGCGAAGGCGGACATGACCGAGCGGGGCCGTGCCGAAATGGCTGCGCGACCCGCCCAACATCCCCACCAAATCGAGCGAACCGCCGCCGAGATCGCCGAGCACGCCGTCGGCATCGGGGACGCCGGCAAGCAGGCCAACCGCGGACAACTCCGCTTCTTCGGCACCGCTGAGGATCACCACATCGACGCCGAACTCAGATTGAATGCGTTGCGTAAAGGCGTCGCCGTCGCTTGCTTCGCGCACCGCCGCGGTCGCGATCAGATCGAGGACGTCGACATCCATCGCATCGGACAAGGCAATAAATCGACGAAGGCTGGCGATGGCCCTTTCGACGCCGGAGTCGGACAATTTACCCGTGTCGGAAAGTCCCTCGACCAACCGGCATTCGGACTTTTCGTTGAACATGGGGATCGGCATGCGGTCGGGCACGTCGTACACCACAAGCCGCACGGTATTGGATCCGATATCAATAACGCCGATCCGCCCCGTGAGGGCTTCGGGTGTCGAGGAAAGTGAGAGTGTATCGTCCGCCACACCGCGATCCTACGCGCTAATCACGCACCGTCAACGGCACTGTGCGAGAGGCAGGTCTGCGTAAAAGTTTGGGCGCGATCAGGACTTCGGAGATGTCATTTGCAGCGCTGAGCCACGGCCCGAAAGGCTCGGATTTGTCATGAAATACTCATGCGCGGAGACGTTCTCGGTGCTTTGAACGCGATCAAAAGTCCCATCTGCATTCATGGTCCAGCTTTGCGATTGGTCTTGGAAATTCGCGACCATGATTTCTTCGAGAACCTGTTCGTGAACCGTCGGGTTTTCGATCGGCACCAGCGTTTCGACCCGCCGGTTCAGGTTGCGCGGCATAAGGTCGGCGGAACCGATGAAAATCTCGGCCGATTTCGATGGGAGGTCCTCGCCGTTGGCGAAGCAGAATATCCGCGAGTGCTCGAGGAAGCGCCCGACGATGCTCTTGACCCTGATGTTCTCGCTCATGCCGGGAACGCCGGGCCGCAGGCAACAAATCCCGCGGATCACCAAGTCGACCGGCACACCGGCGTTCGACGCCTCGTAGAGTTTTTCGATGATCTGCGCATCGACCAGTGAGTTCATCTTCATCCAAATGCCGCACGGCAAGCCTTTACCGGCGTTGGCGATTTCGCGGTCGACGCATTCTTCAAGCCTGCTGCGTGCGGTGAGCGGGGCGAACGAGAGTTTCTCCATGTTCTCCGGTTTCGCGTATCCGGTCATGTAGTTGAACAGTCTGGCCGCGTCCCGGCAG
This sequence comes from Rhodospirillales bacterium, assembly GCA_965601835.1. Classification (GTDB taxonomy): domain Bacteria; phylum Pseudomonadota; class Alphaproteobacteria; order Rhodospirillales; family Casp-alpha2; genus UBA4479. The sequence goes on along the minus strand of OZ271842.1, from coordinate 804,806 downwards.
AGCGACGGATCACACGTGAAGAAGGAGAGGTCGGTGTAAATCTTGGCGGTGATGGGGTGATAGTTGCCGGTTCCGAAGTGAACGTACGAGGTCAAGGTTTGGCCGTCACGTCGGACCACGAGATTGACCTTGGCGTGGATTTTCTTGTCGACGAACCCATAAACCACTTGGGCCCCGGCGCGTTCCAAATCACGGGCCCAGCGGATGTTCGCCTCTTCATCGAAACGGGCTTTCAACTCCACCATCGCGGTGACCGATTTCCCGGCCTCCGCGGCTTCGATCAGGGCGGCGATGATCGGCGAGTCGTTCGACGTCCGGTACAGCGTCTGTTTGATGGCGACGACATTCGGGTCCCGTGCGGCTTGGCGCACGAACTGGACCACCACGTCGAAGCTTTCGTAGGGGTGGTGGACGATGATGTCTTTCTTGGAAATGGCAGCGAACACATCGCCGCCGAAATCCCGAATCCGTTCCGGGAAACGGGCATTGAACGGGGAAAACAATAGATCGGGGCGTTCGTCGACGATCAGTTGCTTGGTGTCGGCAAGGCCAAGCGGGCCTTCCATGGGCATGGCGACGCCTTTTTCGACCCCAAGTTCCCCGTGAATCAGATCTTGCAGATGATGGGGCATGTCGCTGTTGAACGTCAGCCGAATGACGGACCCGCGGCGGCGCTGCTTCAAGGCGCTTTCGAAGGTGCGGACCAGATCTTCGGCCTCTTCGTCGATTTCCATTTCGCTGTCGCGGATAACCCGAAACGCGCCACATTCGACAACATCGAAATCCGGGAAAAGTTTGTTGAGGAACAACAGCAGCCAGTCTTCCAACGCCAAAAACCGAATTTCGTCCCCGGGCAGGCGGACATAGCGCTCCAACTGTGACGGAATGGGCAATAACGCCCGCAGTTGATCGTTGTGATCATGGCTTTCAAGGATCAAGGCCAGCGAAAAGCCCAGGTTGGGAATAAACGGGAACGGGTGCGCGGGATCGATCGCAAGCGGCGTCAGAACCGGGAAAACGTGATCCATGAAATGGTTTTCGAGCCATTTCATTTCATCATCGGTGACTTCATCGGCATTCAGGACGGTGATGCCTTGGCTCCGCAGCTCCATCCGCAATTTGCGCCAGATGGTGTGCTGAAGCTCCATCAACTCATGGGCTTTTTCCTGAACCGCGAGGAGTTGCTGTGCGGGCGATAGACCGTCATCGCTCGGTTGCGTGACGCCGGCGCGGACCTGACCGCGCAAACCGGCGACCCGCACCATGAAGAACTCATCCAAGTTGGCCGCGGAAATCGACAGGAAGCGCAGCCGCTCCAACAGCGGATGCGTCACATTTTCCGCTTCTTCCAAGACCCTGGTGTTGAAGGCCAGCCAAGACAGTTCCCGGTTCAATAGCCGGCCCGCCCCTTGCTCGGATTGGTGGTCCGCCGCCGGTGCGTTGCGGTCTGCCGTTTCGGTCGCGTTTACAGCGTGCTCGTCCATGCCCGTTCAGTCCCAGGATTGTCAGGCCCGTAGGGTATCTTCGCGTGACTGGGTTGTCACTCGTTGTCCCTCTGCAGCCGCGTGACAGTTTTGTAAAAGCAAGGCTTGGCGCCTCGCACAATGCACTGAAGTACATATACTGTTTCGGCAACTACTTAGTTGTCGCCGCGTGATTTCTCGTTCTACAGTGCTGACGCGGCTGGACGTAAATCAAGATGTGTCCGGTCGGTGAATTCGGGAAAATCCCGAACACGTCATTCGCCGCCATGGGGGTGCCGGTGACTGATCATTTTTGGGGGATGTCATAGTGGATCGCGATGATCATCATTGCCACTATTGCCTCGGCGGCGCCGAGCCCACGCCCGTGCGTGGCGCGCCCGTTCAGAAAGTTTGCGAAGACAATCAATGGCTGTGCGCCAAGAAACATAGGAGGCATTTGTGCCGGATTCAGCGCAATTGAGCACGAGTAACACTCTGGAGACATCGACATTCAAAACCATGGTCGACGCGATGCCGGTCGCGGTCATGGTCGCGGATCTCGAGAATTTCGAGATCATCTACATGAACAAGACCAGTCTCGAAACCCTGCGCTCGATCGAGCATGTTCTGCCCGTGAAGGCGGATGCGATGGTCGGTACCTGCATTGACATCTTCCACAAGGACCCTTCGCATCAGCGGCGCATGCTGGCCAATCCGGCGAACCTGCCGCACAACGCCATCATCGAGGTTGGCGGGGAAAAGCTGGACTTGTTGGTGTCGGCCGTCAACGACAGCGACGGAAACTATGTTGCCGCGATGGTCACGTGGAGCCTCGTGACCGAAAAACTGAAGATAGAGGAAGAGGCGGCGCGGCAAGCGCAGATGCTGAACCTCATGCCGGTCAACGTGATGATGTGCGACTTGGAAAGCTTCGAGGTTATTTATCTCAACGATACCAGTCTCGAGACGTTGAAAAGCATCGAAGAGTATCTTCCGGTCAACGCCAATGAAATGCTGGGCACCTGCATCGATGTGTTCCACAAAAATCCGGCGCATCAACGCAATTTGCTCAAAGATCCGTCAAACTTGCCGTGGAAGACCAAGATCGAGGTCGGACCGGAGACACTTGATCTCTTGGTCAGCAAGATCACGGACAAGGACGGAAACTACGTGGGGCCGATGCTGACGTGGTCGGTGGTGACCAAGAACGTGAAGCTTGCCAACGATTTCGAGGTCAACATCAAAGGTATCGCCGAAGCCGTGTCGGCTGCGTCGACCGAGATGCAATCGTCGGCCGAAGCCCTGGCCGCAACCGCCGAGGAAACCAGCAACCAAGCGAACACGGTCGCGGCGGCATCCGAAGAACTGTCGAGTTCGATCAACGAGATCTCCCAGCAGGTCAGCCGCTCGGCCAGCATCTCCGCCGAGGCGGTGTCCGAAGCGCAGCGGTCCGAATCTCAAATCCAAGGGTTGGCCGAGGCGGCCGACAAGATCGGCGAAGTCGTGAACTTGATCAACGATATCGCCGGACAAACCAACCTCCTGGCGTTGAACGCCACCATCGAGGCAGCCCGTGCCGGCGAAGCGGGTAAAGGGTTTGCTGTTGTCGCCTCCGAGGTCAAAAGCCTGGCTAACCAAACGGCCAAGGCGACCGATGAGATTTCCGGTCAGATTACCTCGATCCAAAGCGCGACCCGCGACGCGGTCGGGGCGATTGCCGGTATCTCCAAGATCATCAACGAGATCAACGAAATCGCCACCGCCATCTCCAGTGCGGTCGAGGAGCAGGGGGCCGCGACACAGGAAGTGGCCACCAACATCTCGGGCGTTACCAGTGCGGCATCCGAGACCGGCCAATCGGCCTCGCAGGTCCTCGAGGCCGCTGGGGAACTGTCACGCCAGTCCGAAGTCCTCGGCTCGGAATCGGACAATTTCCTCACCGAGATGCGCAGCTAATCACTCGGCGGGTATGTTCCCGGGGATCAGATGGGCGAAGCGGTGCCGACAAATGGTCGGCGCCGCTTTCGTCGTTTTGGGGCTATTGGCACCCGATACGGCCAAGGCGGGCATATCCGTGGCCGAGTATATTGAACTTCGGACCAGTGCTTTTGCCGGCGACAAGGGGGCCGAGGCGCGTTGGCGGTATTATGTCATCGGCCTGATGGATGGGGTGCAGGCGGTGCAAGCGCCTGCCAAAGAGAGTGGCCTGCATTTTTGCATGCCCGACGACTTGGCTTTGTCGCCAAGAATGCTCGATACCTTCATTGAGCAATCGTTCGAGCGACTGAGAGGCGCGGAAGAACTGCGTTCAAGGCTGAAAAGCCCTATGGCCGTGCATGTGGCCATAGAGCTTGGTCGCGCGTATCCGTGCCCCTGAGCCGTTGGCGGCTTAGAGTGTGCCCGGGAAAGAGCCGCCGTCCATCAACAGGTTCTGACCAGTGATGTACCCGGCCTGCGCCGAGCAAAGATACGCGCAATAGTCACCGAATTCCTCGGCGGTGCCGAAACGGCCGGCCGGGTTGGACTCTGCGCGGTTCTTGGATGCTTCGTCGAAGGAGATGCCGGTTTTCTCGGCGGTCAATTTCAAGTTCGAAATGAGCCGGTCCGTATAGAACGGTCCGGGCAGCAGGCCGTTGATGGTGACATTGTTGCGGACGGTTTTGCGGGCAATGCCGGCAACGAACCCGGTCAGTCCGGCACGCGCGCCGTTGGACAGGCCGAGAACCTCGATCGGGGCTTTGACCGCGCTGGAGGTGATGTTGACGATTCGCCCAAATTTGCGATCGATCATCCCGTCGACCGTCGATTTGATGAGAAAAATCGGCGTCAGCATGTTGGCGTCTACGGCCTTGATCCAAGCGTCCCGGTCCCAATCGCGGAAATCGCCCGGCGGTGGGCCGCCCGCATTGTTGACCAGAATATCGGGATCGGGGCACGCCGCGAGGACGGCTGCGCGGCCTTCGTCGGTGGTGATATCGCACGCCACGGCTGTGACCTTGCCGGCGCCCATCTGGTTCAACTCGGCCGCCGTTTCCTCCAGGGTTTCTGCGGTTCGCGCGCAGATCGTGACGTCGACGCCTTCGCGCGCCAAGGACTGCGCACAGCCTTTGCCGAGCCCTTTCGACGCGGCGCAGACGATAGCTTTCTTCCCTGCAATCCCTAGGTCCATGACATTCTCCCGTTATAGCTGGTCGTTTAGAAATGAAGGTCCGAATGTAGCCGTCCGCAATGGCCGGTCAAGCAGCGTGCGACGGCCGCAATGCTGTCATCATCTTGTCACTTGTGTTTGAAACCCGTCACGCGAAAGTCACATCGTCGTCAACTGGCGGATGAACTTTGTGCGAATAGCGATTGCGACGGACGCTTGGCATCCACAACGGAACGGTGTCGTTCGCGTATTGGCGTCGGTGACGGATTGTTTGATCGGCGCCGGTCACGAGATTTCCGTGATGTCGCCGGCGGCGTTTCGGACATTTCCTTGCCCGACGTATCCCGAGATCCGGTTGGCCATCTTGCCGGGGCGCAAGATTGCGTCTTGGTTGGACGAATTCCAACCTGACGCGGTCCATATCGCGACCGAGGGGCCCATCGGTAAAGCCGCCCGGGCTCTGTGTCTGAAACGCGGTTGGCCGTTTTCAACGGCGTTTCACACAAAGTTCCCGGAATATGTGAACGCCCGCACCGGCTTGCCGCTGACTTGGCTGTATGCAGGTATCCGCAAGTTTCACGCCCCTGCGGCATCGGTGATGGTGCCCGCGCCGGCTATTCACCGGGAATTGGAGTCGCGCGCATTTGCCAACCTCCGCCTGTGGTCACATGGCGTGGATACCAATACCTTCGCGCCGGGACCAAAGGATTATCTGGATCTGCCGCGCCCGATCTTTATGTACGTCGGGCGTGTAACGATCGACAAGAACCTGCCCGGGTTTCTTGATTTGGATCTACCGGGCAGCAAAGCCGTCATCGGCGAAGGACCGGCCCGCGAAGACTTGATGCACAAGTATCCCGACGCACATTTTCACATCGCCAATGGCGATGAAGAACTGTGTCGGTACTACAACAGCGGTGATGTCTTCGTGTTTCCCTCACTGACCGATACTTTCGGTCTGGTCATGTTGGAGGCGTTGGCATGCGGGGTGCCTGTTGCCGCCTATCCGGTCACGGGTCCCTTAGACGTGATCGGCAGCGATGGCCCTGGTGTGCTGGACGAGGATCTTGCTGCGGCGGCGTTGAAGGCGCAGTCCATCTCTCCCGACGCTTGCCGTGATTGGGCGCTGAAATACACCTGGCAGCACGTGGCCGACCAATTCTTGGAGTTCCTTCAGCCGCGCTCGGATGTCACGGTGCCAACACAGCACGCGCCAGCGGCACAGTAATCCGCCGCTTTTCCTGCATCGACAGTCTGTCGATACCGGCAACGAAGTCCCGCACGCCGGCGAACGACCGCTCGATCCTAGCAACAGCGTAGGTGAGGACGTCCGGCGGTACGGCGATCTGCCTGTCGGCGAATTGCTTCGCCATGACAGTCAGCAACAACGTCTCATCCGGCGCCCCCAAAACGATGGCGGGGCACGCCTTCAACCGCGAGGCCAGGTCGGGCAACACGACCGGCCATGCGGCCGGCGGCGACGTCGCGGTCAGCAACACGAGCCCTCGGCTGCCCGCTGCGCGGTTATAGAGGTGGAACAATGCCTCTTCGGCCGCGTGATTGCCGCAGAGTGCGGCAGCGTCGTCGATTACGACCGCCGGTGCACCCTCGGTTTCTTGTTGCCAGTGATCGATCGTCGACGCCGTCAATTCGACGCCGCCGGTTGCCGACAGGAACGCTTTTGCCAAATGGGTTTTCCCTGACCCCGGCGCTCCCACCACGGTCAAGATCGGTGCCGGCCAATCGGGATAGCGGTCCAACCACGCGACGGCCTCTTGGTTGCTGTCCGCAACCAGAAAATCCTCAGCCCCCAAGGCCGCACGGTACGGTAGGTCGAACGCCAGTTGTTCGCGTTTCACGGCTGCTCCGAGGGCGGTTTCGGCTTTTCGCCGTGGTAGAGATCGCTTTCCAGGTAGGTTTCGATGGTAAACCGGACCAGCACACCGACAACGGCTGCCACCGGCAGCGCGATGAGAACACCCGTCAAACCGAACAGCGAACCACCCGCCAGCATGGCGAATATGATCCACACCGGGGATAAGCCGACCCGGCCGCCGACCAACCGGGGTGTGAGGAAGTAACTCTCCAACGTCTGTCCTGTCAGGAAGACGGCAGCCACGAGGATCACGGACACATAGTCTTGTTGGAATTGCGCTATGGCCAGTCCAACGCCGACGACGAAACTGACGGCCGCGCCGATGTACGGCACCACGGCGAGGGTGCCGGCGGCAATGCCCAACAATACGCCGGCATTAAGCCCGACGAGGCTCAGTCCCACGGCATAAAGCACCGCCAGGGACATACACACCAGTCCTTGGCCGCGGACGAAACCTGCTAACGTATCGTCGATCCGGCGGGCCTGCTCGCGGATCGTGTCCGCGGCGTCGCGCGGGAGCGAGTGGTCGACCTTGGCGACAATGTCGTCCCAGTCCCGCAACAGATAAAACGCCACCAGCGGCGTAATCAGGATCAGCGACAGAATGTTCAGCAAGGCGATGCCGCCGCTCAAAACCTCGCCCAGGAAGCCGGTAATCCAGCGCACCACGGTGCCGGCGTAATTCGCGACGGCCGATTTGATCTCGTCGACGGCATCAGGGGTCAGGTCGGACCGCAGTTGCTCGAGGATCGGCGCCAGGACGGATTGCACTTGGCTCACGACTTCGGGCAGCAGCCGCGCCAATGCCAGCAACTGGTCTTGCAGCAACGGAAGCAGCAGCGCGATCACACCGAAGGCAATGACGAAAAACCCAAGCAGGATCAGGGCTGTCGCCAAGGTCCGCGAGAGGCCAATTTTCTCCAGCCGGTCGGCCAACGGATCGAAGAAATAGGCGATCGCCATGCCGACCACGAACGGCAGCAGCACGTCACTTAGCAAATGGATCAGATATCCAGCTGCGACCAGCGCGACGATCCATATCAATATGCGTTGCTCTCGGCTCATTCCGGGTCCTTTGTCGGCGTATAGGACGTTTTCGTCATGGCGCTTGCCTTATTCGACCAAATAAAAACATACGCGGCGCCCGACGATACCGTGGTCACCGCGACGATCGTGCAAAGCGACGTTACAACGGGCTCGGGCAAGGTGCCAAACATCGCGGGTAACAACACGGCTGCGATCAATGTCAATTGCGCAACGGTGTTTGCCTTGCTGATCATCAGCGGCTCCATGGTCAACGATTTCGTCATGGTTTCGAACATTAAGGCGCCACCGACGATCAAAACGTCACGCGATACGACCAAGATCACCAGCCAAAGCGGCACCGCGTCCCGGTAGCCAAGGGCTATAAAGCCTGTCACCAAAAGGACCTTGTCGGCGATCGGATCGAGGTATGCTCCGAGTTCCGTGCGCATTTTCAGGCGCTTTGCGAGAATGCCGTCGACGGCATCACTGATCCCGGCCGCAACAAACAACCAAAACGCCGCTTCAAGCCGTTCGGTCAGGACCAGCCATATGAAAACCGGTACCGACAGCAATCGCGCAAAAGAGATAGCATTCGGAAGGTTCATGCTGCATCAGATGCGGGGTGGTGCCACAAGTCCAATTGGCATGACGACCCATTCGCCGCTTTCTTGAAACAGGGACAAGTTCGTTTGTTCCATGGCGGTCGTCAATTGGTCCGGCCCGCCGGCATAGTGGATATTCACCCGGACTTGGTCGCGCGACATCAAAACGATCTCGGCGCGGCGGACGATACTGACACCTTCCAACTGGTCCTTGACCGCCAGCCAATCGGATAAACCGGTGATCGGCACGGTTACGGCCAGCACCCCGGTGCCTTCGGTCCAAATCACATTGCGCTCTTTCCAAGCGTCCTGGATTCGGTGCGCCGTTTCGCCTACCAGCCGGCGCAAGAACACATCCGGGGTTTCGTCCGGCAACTGACTATAGGACTGGGCGCGGGTCTCGACGGGATAGGGGTCGCTTGGTCGAAGCAGGGTGACGGTGGCCATTTGTTGATTGGTGTCGGGGGCGATCGAGAAGTTCACATGGGCGACGATAGCGTGTGCAGCACCATAACGGTCGGCGAGGGCGCTCAGTTTCACGATGTCGCCCGCGAGGGCCTCGGCGGCGCCGATGCCCGTGATATCGGATAGATCGCCAAGCGGCAGGATCAGCGGCACCAATCCCTCGGGTTCGGCGCGCGTCCCCCAAGCTTGCCGCCATGGATTGGGGTCATCCCACAAGAGCGTCCGCGCGCCGACCTCCAGCACGGGCAGTACCACCGCGGGCCGAGACTTCGTTTCCGCGAACGGGACGGCAAAAGCGCGCAGGAATTGCCGCACGTCGTCCGGTTTGAAGCGGTAGGTCAGCGTCGCGATGTAGCGGACGCTGGATGCCTTCTCGGAGACGACGGAGAAATCGAGGACGTAAGAGGCGATATCTTCGGCCGACAGTTCAGGTATCCGGTCTTGATCCGCGCGCAGTGCCAATCGTTGCATCAAGGCGTAAAAGGCCCGTTTTTCGGCCTGTGCCAGCGCTTGTTGGCGTGCGGCCGCCGCGGTGTCGGCTTTGACGTCGACGCGGATATTCTGGACTTCGAAAATGTCGGCGCGAAGTCCGCTGGGTATGGCCGCCACGATGATCGCGAAAATCGCAATCGCGCCCAACAACATCCACCCGTTTCCAGTGCTTTTGGATCCCATGGGGCCATACTCCGTCATATGTTTTCCGGCGGAAACAACCGGTGAACGCGCTTGTTGTCCGTTCCCGGCGCGCGTAATTTAGCACACACAGAGAGGGGAGAAAGGTCATTACGGCACCGACGGAAACGAATGAGCGCGGCAACGCTGCCGGCCTGACGTACAAGGACGCAGGCGTCGACATCGAAGCGGGCAACGAATTGGTGCGCCGGATCGGCCCGCTTGCGGCGGCGACGTCTCGCGACGGTGTCGTTGCCGACTTGGGCGGCTTCGGGGCCTTGTTCGATCTCACGCAAACCCGCTTTAAGGACCCGGTTCTGGTATCCGGTACCGACGGTGTCGGCACCAAAGTCCTCATCGCGATCGAGAGCGGGCTGCATGATACGGTCGGTATCGATTTGGTGGCGATGTGCGCCAACGATTTGGTGGTGCAGGGGGCGGAGCCACTGTTTTTCCTCGACTATTTCGCGTCCGGGAAGCTCGACGTCGGGGTCGCCGAGGCCGTTGTCTCCGGAATCGCAGAGGGATGCCGGCAGGCGGGTGCCGCGCTGATCGGTGGCGAGACCGCCGAGATGCCCGGTCTGTATGGCGACGGCCATTATGATCTGGCGGGATTTTGCGTTGGCGCCGTGGAACGGTCCGAGATTCTGCCGCGATCCGATATGCGCGCAGGCGATGTGGTTATCGGCTTGGCATCGAGCGGGGTGCACTCGAACGGGTTTTCGCTGGTCCGCCGCGTGGTTGAGCGGGCCGGCTTGGCTTGGACGGACCCATGCCCGTTTGGGAACGTGCCAACTGTTGCAGAAGCGTTGCTGACGCCCACCAGCATGTACGTAAAGCCGTGCCTGGCGGCGATTGCGACCGGAAAGGTCAAGGCGTTTGCGCATATCACGGGCGGCGGCCTGGTGGAGAACATGCCGCGCGTCGTGCCGGACGGTCTCTCGACCGTGATCGACGCTGCGGCCTGGGAGACGCCCGAAGTCTTCCGGTGGCTGCAAGAGGTCGGGCAGGTGCCCGCCGACGAGATGTACCGCGCGTTCAATGCTGGGATCGGGATGACGGCGGTCGTGGCCGCAAGCGATGCGGACGCAGTCTGTGCCCAGTTCAATGACCTGGGCGAGGCCGCGGTGGTGATCGGTGAAGTGCGCGAGGGCGACGCCTCGACGGCCATCATTGAAAACAGCGAAACCCCATGGCGAAGCTAAAGCTTGCGGTCTTGGTGTCGGGGCGGGGCTCCAACATGCAGGCGATTCTCGACGCATCAAGGGCCGATGATTATCCGGCCGAGGTCGCGCTCGTTGTCTCCAACAAAGCGAGCGCACCGGCCTTGTCCCACGCCGAGGCGGCGGGCGTTGCAACCCGCACCATTCCCAGCAAGGACTTCGACAGCCGGGAAGACTTCGATACGGCTGTTTCCGACGTGATTGAGGAGGCAGGGTGCGATCTTGTGGTGCTCGCCGGGTTCATGCGCTTGCTCAGCGACGGTTTCTGCGAGCGCTGGCGCGATCGCTTGATCAATATTCATCCGTCCTTGCTGCCGGCGTTCAAAGGGCTTGATGTGCACCAACGTGTCATCGATGCGGGTGTTCGGTTCGGGGGATGCACGGTTCACTTCGTGCGCGCGGAGATGGACTCCGGGCCGATCATCGTCCAAGCGGCGGTGCCGGTGCAGCCCGACGACGATGCCGATACGTTGGCAGATCGGATTCTCGTTGAAGAACACAAGATCTATCCGCTTGCCATACGCTGGATCGCCGAGGGGCGCGTGCGCGTTGTCGGAGAGACCGTCCGCGTCGACGGCGCCTCTGCCGCGGCGGCGGCCGTGGTGAATTTCGACGGTTAGCGGTCTTGCAAATGCAAACCCCGCGCCGAGTGACGCGGGGCAGATTTAGGCATTCGCGCGCGGATCAGCCGACGATTTCGGTTTCCGCGAAAAAGAAGGCGATTTCGATGGCGGCGTTTTCGGGCGAATCCGAGCCGTGCACCGAGTTGGCTTCGACGTTTTCAGCGAAATCCTTGCGGATCGTACCTTCGTCGGCGTTTGCCGGGTTCGTCGCCCCCATGATTTCACGGTTGCGGGTGATCGCGTTGTCGCCCTCGAGCACCTGCACTACCACCGGGCCGGAGGTCATGAACTCGCAGAGATCGTTGAAGAAGGCGCGCTCCTTGTGCACGCCGTAGAACGCTTCGGCCTGGCCTTGGGTAAGGCGAATCCGCTTTTGCGCAACGATCCGCAGGCCGTTCTCTTCGAAACGGGCATTGATGCGGCCGGTGAGGTTGCGGCGGGTGGCGTCCGGTTTGATAATCGAGAGGGTCCGTTCGACGGCCATTGCGCTCTCCTGATGTCAATTCTGTGGGTTGTTTCAGCAAATCTTGGGCAGGTCCATACTGCCAAAAATGCCCCGTTTCACGGGGCGCGCGGTTTATAGCGGTGCACGCGCGGGGTTGGCAACCCTTATCCGAGGGTTTTTATCGGGGTGCCGATTGTGACTAAACTCCATACCGGAGAGGGCAACTTGTCCTCTCTCCAACGAACATCTCGGGAGTCGCATTCCATTATGCCGTTTGTTGCCAAGATGGGCGTCTTCCTGAGCGCCAATGTTCTGCTCTCGATCCTGCTGATCGAGATGGACGCCTTCGAAGCGTTTTTCGCATTTACGCGGGCGCACGAGGATTGGGAACTCGACGAATTCGTGATTGTGATGCTGATCGCGACGGTCACGGCGGCCCTTTGGATTGCCGTCGAAAGTTGGCGGTTGTCGCAAGACCTGCGGAAAAGCCATGTTCAGCAATTGGAGACCGAACGTGAGTTGGCGACCATGCGCCGGATCGAGGCGTTGAATACGCTCTCGGCCGGGTTGGCGCATAGCGGAAACAATTTGATGCAGCCGATTGTGTCGCTGTCCCGTATCGCACGGCTGCAGTCCGACGACCCGGATGCGGTCCAGGATCATCTGGACAAGATCGAACTGGCGGCTGGGAGCGCCGCCGAGTTGTTCCAAAGGGTTCTGACCCTCAGCCGAGAAGAGACGTCGGTCTCATCCGTCGATGTTGCAGCATTGATCGTGAAGAACGAAGGCTTGCTGCGGGTCGTCGTCCCGGCGAACGTTGGCTTCGCGGTGACTGTAGAGAGTGGCGCTGCAACGGTGGCGATTTCGGGCGCAAGCTTGATGGATATGCTGATCATCCTCGTCAAGAACGCGGTCGATGCGGTGACCGCGTCAAACGGGCACGTCGAACTCATCTGCCGTGCGGCGCACGATATGCCAGACGTCACCGAGATCGTTGTTACGGACGATGGTCCGGGCATTCCCTTTGAGGAACAAGAACGCATTTTCGATCTGTTTTATTCCCGCAAGACGAATGGCCGCGGGACGGGGATTGGCCTAAGTGTGGCGCAGGCCCTCGTCACCGAAGTGGGCGGCGAGATCCGCGTTGAGACCAAGAAAGGTCAAGGCACGACGTTTGTCGTGCGGTTGCCAAAGCGGATGGTAGGCGCATGATACACCCATGACGAAAGTTCTTTTGATCGAAGACGACACCCTGGTGCGACATGCGCTGCGCATTTCGATGGAGATGGCGGACATTGAAGTGATCGAGGCCGACCATGGGAAACGCGGGCTCGATCGGTTCCGCCAATCCGACATTGATGTGATTGTCACGGATGTATTCATGCCGGAAATGGATGGCATCGAGTTTCTGATGGAAACGAAGAAGTGTTGTCCGGATACGCCGGTTATCGTGATTTCCGGCGGCGGCAGTGTCGACGGATACGATTATCTTGAGTCTGCGGAATTCTTGGGCGCGGCCGCGGTATTCGCCAAACCCTTCGACGAACGGGACTTAATCGCCAAGATCGAGGATTTGGCGTGCCCGGCGGCCTGAATTGCTGCCAAGAAACAGGGAGAAAACAGTGATTATCGACCACCGGACCTACACGATTGCGCATGGCCGCAACAAAGAATACTTGGCCTTGTTCGAAGCCGAGGGCCTGCCGGTTCAACTTGAACACCTGGGAAACCTCTTAGGGTACTTCACCACGGGCGTCGGTCCTGTGAACGAAGTCGTGCATCTTTGGGGGTATGAGGATTTCGCCGACATGGAGCGGCGGCGTGCGAGCCGGGACGCCGACCCCCGGTGGCCTGTCTACAAGAAGAACTCAGCCGGGATGCTGGTGGATCAGCGAAACAAGATCCTGATGCCGACGTCTTTCTCGCCTTTGGCTTAGGGGGTCTCGGGGGGATATTTTCGCCGCACCCAGCGGAAATAGCCGATCATGTAGACCAGGGCGAAGCCGGTCCAAACGACGCCCCACCACAGTACGAACAAGCCCGTCATTTCGACGACGCCCCACGTGGCGAGGATCGGCAGCGTCAGCCAACCGATGAAGGCGAGCCACCGTATGTGAGAGGGCGCGGTGCTTTTCATGCCGATGCCAATCGGTGAAGCGGAAATTGAACCGTTGAAGCCTTAATTGTACTCTGCACCCAGACGACGGATTCGGTGCCCAAGGGGAGGTCAGTTATGCCGAAAGATGCGCTGGGAACGGTAATCAAAATCGTTCTGGCTTCCCTCATTCTCGGGTTCATCCTTCGTTGGCTGGAGATCGATCCCAGAGACCTGTTGCTGAACTTCGGCGACACCGTGCAAAAGGCCTTCGCGTGGGCCGGCGATTTTGTCGCCGGCAGCGTCGAATACGTGCTGGTCGGCGCGGTGATCGTGGTGCCGATTTGGTTGATCGTCTTTCTTGTCGGAAAGCTACGGGGAAAGTAGCCCGCCGGATCAACTATTCCCCGGCCAGCCGGTCGATGCTGGTGTCTTCGCCGGTAAACGAGGGGGCGACGGACTTGGCGACGCTTTCGTCCAAGGCTTCGAAGTCGTGGTAGCCGATAACTTCGTAGCCTTCTTGGCGCGTGAGCATGCGGTCTTCGAAACCGGACGTGCCGTCGGTCGCCTTGATGTGCCGATAGAGATCCCGCATCGCAAATGCCGCCACGCGCATGGACGTCGCGGGCCATATGACGATGCTGTAGCCCATGTCTTGGAAGGCTTCGCCGGTAAAGTGCGGCGTCTTGCCGAATTCCGTCATGTTGGCCATGCACGGCCCCTTGGTCTCGTCGGCGAAGCGGCGGAATTCTTGTTCGGACACCAGACCGTCCGGGAACAGCACGTCGGCGCCCGCTTCCTTGTAAAGGTTTGCCCGGCGAATGGCCTCGTCGATCCCCTCAACGCCGGCGGCATCGGTGCGCGCGATGATCACCAGGTCCTTGCTGGCCTTCTTGGCCGCCGCAATCTTCGCGGCGGCGTCTTCGGCGGAAATCAGACGTTTGTCGTTCAGGTGGCCGCACTTTTTCGGCAGCATTTGGTCTTCGATGTGTACCGCAGCGGCGCCCGCTTGTTCGAGTTCGCGGACCGTGCGCATGGCGTTCAACGTGCCGCCATAGCCGACGTCGCCGTCAACGATCAGCGGCAGGTCGGTGGCCCGCGAGACCATGCGGGTGATGAAGCACAACTCGTCCAGCATCATCACGCCGAGGTCCGGCAGCCCCAGGCTCGCCGTCACCGCGCCGCCCGAAATGTACAGCGTCTCGAAACCCTCTTGCATGGCGAGCCGCGCGGCGAGCGGGTTGTGCGTGCCCGGCACCCGGAGGATTTCGCCCCGCGCCAGAAGCGTTTTCAGTCTCTGTCCGGCGGGAATGTCGTTTCGGGTTTTGCCTTCAAGCCAGGTCATGGGGTCCTCCGTGATACGTTTCTTTGCCGCTGCCATAGATATGGCTGTTTCGGGTCTAATCTACAAACGTCGTTTTTCCGGCGGCGGCGCGCTCTTCGATGAGTGGTGCCGGGTTGAAGTGCGGGCCGTGCGCCGATGCGAGGCGTTTCAGAGTCTCTAGGACCCTGTCCAATCCCATGTCGTCGGCCATGAACATGGGGCCGCCGCGCCACACCGGAAATCCGTACCCATACCGCCAGATAACGTCGATATCGCCCGGCCGGGACGCGACACCGCGGCCAAGCAACGTCGCGCCCTCGTTGATGAGGGCAAACAGACAACGCTCCCGGATTTCATCGGCATCGATCTTCCGGCGATTGATGTCCAACTCATCCGAGACCGCGAAAATCAGATCGGACACCGCCGGCGACGGGGTCGGCTTGCCGTCCGTGTAGTCGTACCAGCCTTGACCGGTCTTGCGGCCGAGCCAGCCTTTCTCGACGATCCGGTCGGCGACGACAGGATAGGGCATGTCCGGCGGGATATCGCCGATGTCGCGCTGCGCTTTGCGGACGTGGTAGGCGACGTCGAGGCCCGACATATCGCCAACCGCGAGGCACCCCAGCGGAAATCCGAAATCCTGCATCGCCGCGTCGACCTCGGCCGGCTCCGCGCCTTCCTGCAGCATGAAATAGGCCTGCCACGTGTAGCGGTGGTACATACGATTGGCGATAAAGCTAAAAGCGTTCCCGGCGGCGACGCCGACTTTGCTGGCTTTCTTGGCCAGCGTCATCAAGGCGCCCATCGTGTGTGGGGACGTCGCGGATCCGCGCACCAACTCCAGCAATTTCATCACCTGGGCCGGGGCGAAGAAATGCGCGCCCGCGACCAATTCCGGACGACCGGTTGCCGCTGCAATCTCGTCGATATCGAGGCTGGAGGTATTGGTCGCCAAGATCGTATCGCCCCGGCAAATGCTGTCGAGATCACGAAAGATGGATTTCTTCACGTCCATGTCTTCGATCGCCGCTTCGATCACCATGTCGACGTCGGCGAGGTCGTGCATATTGGTGGTGCCGGAGATGCGGCCAAGCTCGGCGTCCATGGCGTCCTGCGACATCCGTCCGCGCGCGACCCGATCCGCGAGGCCCTTTGCAAGAGCTTCTAAACCCGCATCCAGTCGGTCCTCGGCAACCTCGACCGCAATCACATCCAAGCCTGCCCGCGCGATGGCCAACGCAATGCCTTGTCCCATGGTGCCGAAACCGACAATGCCGACGCTGCGAATGTCGGTGATCGGCGCACCGTCCGGCAGGTCGTCGATTTTCGCCGCCGCGCGTTCCGCCCGAAACAGATGCCGCATGGCGCGGGCCTCCGGACCATCGCGGAGGTCCAGGAATATCTCACGTTCGCGGCGCATGCCGGCGTCGAAGTCCATCTCAGCCGCGTTCATGACGCTCTCGATCGCGCGCAGCGGCGCGATCCGGCCTTTGGCTTTTTTCTCGACGCTGGCGCGAAGTGATGCGACATCCTCGGCGTCGGACGCGCTGAGTTTGTCCGTTCGCTGGGCCGTGGCGCGCGCCGGGGCGTTATCTGCAATCAGTGAACGCGCATAGGCGATGGCCGCATCCGCGATGCTGACGTCGTCTGCGCTTAACGCATCGAAAATGCCTAAGTCCGTTGCTTTCCCGGCACCGATCCGCTGTCCACCGGAAATCAACGCTGCCGCCTCTTTCAGGCCGATGAGCCGCGGCAGCCGCTGGGTGCCGCCGGCGCCGGGGATGATGCCCAAGTCGACCTCGGTCAGGCCGACCGTTGTATCCGGATGCGCGATCCGGTAATGCGCGCCCATGGCGAGCTCTAGGCCGCCGCCGAAGGCGAAGCCGTGCACACCGGCGATCACCGGAACGGAGAGGTCTTCCAACGCAGATATGGTTTCCGGCAAGGTCGGCGTACCGGCTGGCGGCTCGGTGCCGAATTCGGAAATATCCGCGCCGGCGGAAAAGCACCGTCCGTCGCCGACGATAACCACCGCCTGGACGGTCCCGTCGGTTTTCAAGCGTTGGCAGATGTCGAAAAGGGCCTGTCGCACGGTGTGGCCCAGCGCATTCACCGGTGGATTTGCCAACCGAATCACGGCGAGGTTTTCATCGTGGACGAGGGAGACGGCATTCGACATAACGCTTCGTATACGCTATGCCCCGTCTCCGGCGCAATTCTCTCGCGCCACAATACGAACAAAAGCGAACGAGGAAACGACACATGCCGAGCAAGCTCGCGATCCTGGATGACTACCAAAATGCCGCATTGGGTTCCGCCGATTGGTCGGTGCTGGGCGCGGACACCGAAATCACGGTATTCGACACGCATCTGGGATGGGACGAGGACGATATCGCCAAAGCGCTTGAGCCGTTCGATACGTTGGTGTGCATGCGCGAACGCACCCGTTTTGCCGCATCGCAATTGCAAAAGCTGCCGAACCTAAAACACCTGGTGACCACCGGCCTGCGGAACCTTGCCATCGACATGGACCAGGCGCGGGCGCAGGGCGTCACGGTTTCCGGCACCCGGATGCTGCCGTACCCCGCAGCGGAGCATGCCGTCGCGCTGATCATGGATCTCTACAAGAAAATATCGAAGGAAAGCGCGCTGATGCGTTCCGGCGGCTGGCAGGGGCACGTGTCGGAAGGGCTGAACGGCAAGACGCTGGGAATCCTCGGTCTGGGCAAGCTTGGTGCGCGGGTCGCGAAAGTCGGCTTGGCGATGGAAATGGATGTTGTCGCATGGAGCCAGAACCTGACCGACGAACGCTGCGCCGAGGTTGGCGTGCGCCGCGTCGATAAGGACGAGTTGTTCAAAGTGTCGGATGTCATCTCCATCCATCTGATCCTCAGCGACCGGACCCGGGGACTGGTCGGTGCCGATGAATTCGCGATGATGAAGGACACCGCATACATCGTGAACACCTCGCGCGGCCCCATCATCGACGAAACGGCGCTGATCGAGGCGCTGACGTCGGGCACCATCGGCGGCGCCGGCATTGATGTCTTCGATGTGGAGCCGCTCGATCCCCAGCACCCGTTACGGTCGTTGGATAACGCGGTGCTGACCGGCCACACAGGTTACGTGGTGCAGGAGCTGTACGACATCGTCTATTCCGAAGCGGTCGAAAACATCGTGACGTATCGCAACGGCGATCCCGTCCGGGTTTTGAACGGCGATGGCTGATCGCCCGATCCTGGTCGAGCGCGATGGCGCCATTGCGACCATCGTCCTCAACAATCCGGCGAAACGGAATGCGCTGACGCTCGGTGCGTGGGGCGCGTTGATCGATGCCATCGACAGCTTGAACGCCGATGCTGACGTGCGCTGTATCGTCGTGCGGGGTGCGGGCGACAAGGCGTTTGCCGCCGGCGCCGATATTTCCGAATTCCCGCAGAACCGCTCCAACGGGGATCAGGCGTACGAATACGGCAAATCGACAGATGCGGCGTTGATCGCCTTGCAGAACTGCGTGCACCCGACGATCGCCATGATCCGGGGCGCGTGCACCGGCGGCGGGTTGGAGATCGCGGCGTGCTGCGATCTCAGGATCGTCTCCGATGACGCCAAGTTCGGTGTGCCGATCAACCGCATCGGCCACGCCTTCGCCGCGGCCGAGATGAAGCCGGTGCTCGATCTGGTGGGCAAGGCGGTGGTGCTGGAACTGTTGCTGGAAGGCCGCATCATCTCCGCCGACGTCGCCTACGAAAAAGGGCTCGTGACCCGGGTCGTTGCGGCAGACGTGCTGGAGACAGAGGTGGCCGAGACCGCCGGGCGGATCGCCGCCGGCGCCCCGTTGGGGGCGCGGATGACCAAGAAACTCCTGAACCGGCTATTGACGTCGAGCGATCCGCTGACCGACGCCGAAGTGCGGGAAAGTTACGATCCCTGCGACGCCGAGGATTATGCCGAGGGCGTGCGCGCCTTCATGGAAAAACGCCCCCCGGTTTTCAAAGGGCGATGAACGCCCATATTTAACGCAAAGCCAACGACTTTCGGAGACATGCCATGACCGCCGCCGCCAAACTGCAAGCCCTGCTGGACCGCCCAGGGATCATTCCCATGCCCGGCGTTTTCGACGCCATGTCGACCCGGCTGGTGGAACAAGCGGGCTTCGACGCCGCGTTCATGGGCGGTTTTGCGGTTTCCGCGGCGCGCATCGGTCTGCCCGACACGGGCCTGATCAGCTATGCCGAAATGGTCGATCAAGGGCGCAACCTGTGTGCCGCGGTCGACATTCCTGTCATCGGCGACGGCGACACGGGGTATGGCAACGCCATCAACGTCAAACGCACGGTCCAAGGCTATGCCCAGGCTGGCTTTGCCTGCGTGATGATCGAGGATCAGGTTGCGCCGAAACGCTGCGGCCATACCCGCGGTAAACAGGTCGTGCCGGCCGCCGAGGCCGTGCAAAGGGTCAAAGCCGCCGTCGATGCACGCGACGAACTGCGCGATCAGGGCGGCGATATCCTGATCATGGCGCGGACCGATGCGAACGCCACCGACGGTTTCGAAGAGGCGCTCGGCCGCTGCAACGCCTTCATCGATGCGGGCGTCGATATCACGTTTCTGGAAGCGCCGAAGAACCTGGACGAGATGCAACGCTACAACACCGATGTGCCGGGTCCCAAGATGGCCAACATGGTGGAGCAGGGCGAGACCCCGTTCCTCACGCCCGCTGAGCTGGACGAGCTCGGCTACAAGATCGCGATCTGGCCGGTGGCGACGATGCTGAGCGCGATCAAAGCGATGCAGGATACCTTGGCGCAGATCAAATCCGGCGAGCAGGACCTCTCGAAGCGGATCACGTTCCAGGAACTCCAAGGCATCGTCGGCTTTCCCGAGTATTACCAGAGCGAACAGAAATACGCTGCCGAGTAACACCGCGGTTTGTGAAATGCCCGTCATTTGAACAATCGACGGGCGTGTGCTGAAATCGGCCCAACGAACAAGCCGTCCGAAACGGGCGGCCTCATTGGGAGATAAGCGATGACCGGCATCAGCAGCCAGCTGGCCGCCTTTGCGGCTGACCTCAGATACGAAGACATTCCAAGCGACGTGATTGAGCGGACCAAGCTCCTGATCCTGGACGTTTCCGGGATCATGGTGCGGGCGCGGAACGACGTGGAATCGACCCCGCCGATGGTGCGCGCGATCGAGGCCATGGGCCTCGCGGGCGGCGACTGCGCCGTGCCGGGAGACACCCAAACCTACCTGCCGTCGGCGGCGGCTTTGTTGAACGGCACGTTGGCGCATTCGCTCGATTTTGACGACACTCACGCCGAAGCTTCGCTGCACTCATCGGCGCCCATCGTGCCGGCGGCCATGGCGGCGGCGGAAATGACCGGGGCATCGGGCAAGGACCTGCTGGCCGCTTGCGTCGCGGGCTACGAAATCCAAATCCGTCTGTCGTTGGCACTGGGACCGTCCGATCATTACGACCGCGGGTTCCATCCGACGGCGACGTGCGGGATTTTCGGCGCCGTGGCGGCGGCGGGAAAGCTGCTGGGCCTCGATGCCGACGCCATCGACAGCGCCTTCGGTATTGCGCTCAGCCAATCGGCGGGCTCCATGCAGTTCCTGGCCGACGGGTCATGGACCAAGCGCTCCCACGTCGGCCAAGCGGCGCAAAACGGCCTGATGTGCGCGGTGATGGCCAAGGAAGGGTTCCAAGGCCCGCGTCAGGCGTTCGAGGGGCAATGGGGCTTCCTGCACGCCTATGCGCCGAACGCAGACGGCGGTAAAGCGACGGCGGCGTTGAATAAGAATTGGGAGACCCTGCGCCTCGCCGTCAAACCGTTCCCCAGCTGCCGCTACACCCACGCGGCGATGGACGCGATCATTCAGATCATGAAAGACGAAGGCCTCGCGGCGGACGAGATCGACGGCATCGAAGTCGGTCTGCCGAAAACCGGCATGAAGATCGTCAGCTTCCCGGAAGAAGAAAAGCAATCGCCCGTCAGTGTGGTCGACGGGCAGTTTTCCATGCCGTTCTGCGCCGCTGTGGTTGCGCGGGAAGGGACCCTGAAATGGGACCATTACGGCACGCACCTGACGGACGATGCGACGTTGGCGCTCACCAAGAAGGTCACGTGTGTGAACGATCCGGACGTCGAAGACCTGTTCCCGACCTATATGGCGGGCAAGGCGACGATCACGACACCGAAGGGCACGTTCAGCAAACTGGTCACGGCGCCAAAGGGCGAGCCGGAGAACTTTATGACCGTCGATGAGTTCCGCGCCAAGTTTGACGGCCTGTCGGCGCCCTATCTGGGTGACGAAGGCGCGGCGCGCTTCGCCGATGCGATCTTGGGCCTGGAAACCCAGAATTCAGTCAGCGCCGTTCTGGCGGCGGGCCGCCCGGCGGCGCAGGCGGCGCAATAATGGTCGCAGAAGCAAAGGAAGTCGGCGAAAAGCGCTACCGGGAATCCTATGGACGCTACCTGGAGGACTTCGCCGTCGGCGATGTCTACGAACATCGCCCGGGGCGGACGATCTCCGAGACCGACAACACCTGGTTCACGTTGCTGACCATGAACCAGCACCCGCTTCACTTCGACGCTGAATACGCGAAGCATTCGGAATTTGGCAGGCCGCTGGTGAATTCCTGCCTGACATTGTCAGTGGTCGCCGGGATGAGCGTGTCCGATGTGAGCCAGAAAACCATCGCCAATCTCGGTTGGGACAAGGTCAAGATGCCGGCACCGGTGTTCAACGGCGACACGCTTTATGCCGAAAGCGAGGTGCTGGCGGTGCGCGAGAGCAAATCCCGCCCGACCCAGGGGATCGTCACCATCCTGACCCGCGGCAAGAACCAGGACGGGGTCGAGGTGATCTCGTTCGAGCGCAGCATGCTGATCCCGAAACGCGGCCATGCAGTCGACGACAAGGCGGGGTATTAGAAACACGAGGGACATCCACATCCGTCATTCCCGCGTACGCGGGAACCCAGGGTGTTCCGACGGTTGACTGGGTCCCCGCTTTCGCGGGGATGACGATCAGAGATGAGAGGTTGTGAAATGCCGGATTCCGTAGCGCACGACGACAGCGCCCTGATCCTCGACGCCGTCGACAAGTTCCTGGAAAAGGATGTCGCCCCATACGTGCGCGACCTGGAGGCCGCTGACGAATATCCGCAAGCGATCGCCGACAAGATGGCCGAATTGGGTTTGTTCGGCGCGACGATCTCGCCCGACTACGGCGGCTTGGGCCTGGACGTGCAGACCTATGCCAAGATCGTCGAACGGGTGTCGGCGGTGTGGATGTCGGTGTCTGGGATTTTCAACTCGCACCTGATCATGGCGGCTGCGGTCGAGCGGTTCGGCACGGAGGAAATGAAATCGGCATTCCTGCCGAAATTCGCCACCGGGGAATTGCGCGGCGGCATTGCGCTGACCGAACCCGATGCGGGCACCGACCTGCAGAGCATCCGTACCCGCGCGGTGAAGGATGGCGACGACTACGTGATCGACGGTACCAAAACCTGGATCACCAATTCCGTCATGGGCGATTACCTGGCGGTTTTGGTGAAAACCGACCCGGACGCTGAGCCTCGCCACAAAGGGATGAGCCTGCTGCTGGTGCCAAAAGAGGCAGGCTATAAGCCCAGCAAGCTCAAGAAGCTGGGGTACCGCGGGGTCGACACCGGCGAGGTGGAGTTTCCCTCCGTCCGCGTGCCGCAATCGATGCTGATCGGCGCGGCGGAAGGCCGCGGGTTGCAACAAATTCTCGGCGGCTTGGAACTGGGCCGGATCAACGTCGCGGCGCGTGGCGTCGGCGTGGCGCAGGCCGCGTTGGACGATTCATTGGCATACGCCATGCAACGCAAGACCTTCGGCAAGCCGATCTGCGAGCACCAGGCGATCCAGATCAAGCTCGCCGAAATGGCGACCCGGGTCGAGGCGTCGCGCTTGTTGGTCGATCAGGCCGCAAAGGCCTACGACGAGGGCCGCCGCTGTGACATGGAAGCGGGCATGGCGAAGCTGAGCGCCACCGAGGCCGCCATCCGCAATGCCGAGGAAGCCTTGCGTATTCACGGCGGCTACGGCTATTCGCCGGAATACAATGTCGAGCGCTATTACCGCGACGCGCCGCTGCTGTGTATCGGCGAGGGCACCAATGAACTGCAGCGGATCATCATCGCCAAGCAATTGGTCGAGCGCGCATCGTAATTCGTATGTCTGAGCCGAAACTTCCCCTCGACGGTGTCCGTGTTCTGGCGGTGGAGCAGTACGGTGCGGGCCCGTTCGGCACCATGTTCCTCGCGGACCAGGGGGCGGATGTGGTCAAAATCGAGAACCCCGACGGCGGCGATTTTGCCCGCGACATCGGGCCGTATTGGTTCGGCGATGGATCGTCCGAGTTTTTCCACGCTTATAACCGGAACAAACGCAGCTTCACGGTCGACCTGACGAGCGATGACGGGAAAGCCGTGTTCCGCCGACTGGTCGCCAAAGCCGACGCGGTGTCGTCGAACCTGCGCGGCGACGTGCCGGAAAAACTGGGCCTCACGTACGAGGCGCTCAAGGATGCGAACCCGCGGATCGTTTGTGCGCATCTGTCGGCGTATGGCCGCGAGGGGCCGCGCAAGACGTGGCCCGGCTTCGATTATTTGATGCAAGCCGAAGCAGGGTGGTTTTCGCTGACGGGTGAGCCGGAGCATCCGCCGACCCGGTTCGGACTGTCGGTGGTCGATCAGATGACGGGATTGGCGCTCTCGTACGCTGTGCTGGCCGGGATCACCGGTGCGCGGGCGACGGGCATCGGGCGGGATATGGACGTCAGTCTGTTCGACATCGCGCTTTGCAATCTGGGTTATCCGGCCATGTGGTTCTTGAACGAGGGGCATGTGCAGGGGCGTTTGCCGCGCTCGGCCCATCCGGCGCTGACGCCTTGTGCGCTCTACCAAACCAAAGACGGTTGGGTGTACCTGATGTGCAACAAGGAGAAGTTCTGGCCGGCGTTGTGCGAGGCCATCGGACATCCGGAATGGAGCGAGGATCCCAGGTTTTTGACCTTTAAGGAACGGTTGGAAAACCGGTCCCTGTTGGAGGAATTGCTGGACGGGGCATTGTCGGTCAAGACGACGGCAGAATGGTTGGAGGTGTTTGCCGGCAAGGTGCCGGCGGCGGCGATCAACGACGTACAGCAGGCGCTCGACAATCCGTTCGTGACCGATCACGGACGGTTGCAGCATATCGACTTGGACGGGCATGGCACCTACCGCTATGTCGCGCCGCCGGTGCGGGCCGGCGGCGTCGAGGCACCGGCGCGCCCGGCCCCGAAACTGGGGGCGGACACGGATGCGCTGTTGACCGAGGCCGGTTACGATGCAGCGGAAATTGCCGAACTGCGGAATAACAAAGTCATTTAAGACAGGAATGGGAACGGAGATGCCACAAACACTCTCGGACAAAATCATCGCCAAGGCCGCGCGGGTCGATGCCGTCTCACCGGGCGAGATCGTCACCTGTCATGTGGATTTGGCGATGATCCACGACAGCGCCGGGCCGCGGGCGGCCGGCAAATACCTGGATGAATTGGGCGTTCCCGTCTGGGATTTGGATAAGCTGGTCGTGATCACCGACCACTACATCAACGACGACGTCGCAGCGCACCAGCACATCCAATCGCATGCGCAGCAATGGGCCGAAGAGCACGACGTTAAGCATTTCATCAAGGAACAGGGCATTTGCCACATCGTGCTGCCCGAGGCGGGGCACTTGAAACCCGGTATGTTCGTTGTCGGCGGGGACAGCCATTCGGTGACGGGCGGGGCGTTCGGGTTGTTCATGGTGGGAATCGGCGCGACGGAAATGACCGGCGTCTTGGCGACCGGGGAAATTTGGGTCCGCGTGCCGGAAACGGTACGTATCGAGGTCACAGGCGCGCTGGGTGCCGGTATCGCCGCCAAAGACGTGATCCTGAAACTCTGCGGCGATCACGGGATTATGGGCTTCAACTATCAATCCATCGAGTATGGCGGACCGGCGGTCGACGCCATGTCGGTGCAGGAGCGCATGACACTGGCGAACATGGCGGCGGAACTGGGCGGCAAGACGGGGTATTGCGAACCCGACGAGAAGACCCGCACGGCGCTGGAGGGGTGGGGCGCGACGGATATCGACATCGATACGTGGCGCAGCGACCCGGACGCGACCTACGCCAAGACCGTCGTCGTCGATGGCGATGCCCTCACGCCACAGGTGGCGGCACCATCCAGCCCCGAGAATGCCGCGCCCATCGATGCGCATGTGGGTACCAAGCTTGACCAGGCGTACATCGGGGCGTGCACCGGCGCGAAACTCGACGATTTGCACATGGCGGCGGAAGTCCTCAAAGGCCGCAAAATCCAATCGGGTTTCAAGTTCATGGTCGCTCCATCCTCGATCGCCATGGGCGAGCAGGCGCGCGCTGACGGAACCTTGCAAATCATCGAGGATGCCGGCGGCGTCATCCTGCCGACGGGATGTGGCGGATGCATCGGGCTGGGTCCGGCGCGGTTGGACGAAGAGGCTGTCGGTATCTCCTCGACCAACCGCAACTTCGTCGGGCGTGCCGGGCCGAAGTCGTCGAAGCTGTTCTTGGGCTCGCCCTACACTGTTGCTGCATCGGCCATTAAGGGCGAAATCGCCGATCCGAGGGAGTTCTTATGAGCATCATTCACGGGAACGCATGGGCTTACGGCGCCAATATCGACACGGATGTTCTGGCGCCCATCGGCTCCTACCAGGGGACCGGCGAGTTGACGGACGGCGCCAAGAATTGCCTTCGGGACGTCGACCCGCGTTTCGCCCAAGAGGTCCAAGAGGGTGATATCTTCGTCGCGACGGATAACCTTGGCATCGGATCGTCCCGGGAGACGGCGCCGAGGTTCCTGCATGCTCTCGGCATCCGCGTCGTGATCGCGCATTCGTTTGCGCGCATCTTCTATCGTAACTGCTTCAACATCGGCTTGCCCGCGCTGGTCTGCGCGGATGCACACAAGATATCCATGGGCGACAGTGTGTCCGTCAAGCCGGACGCGGGCGAGATCGTTAACGAGACGAAAGGGGAGACTTATCATTGCCAGCCGATCCCCGATCATTTGATGACGATTGTCGGTGCGGGTGGCTTGCTGCCGTATCTTAAACAACGGCTTGCGTGATCTATCCCCGCGGGGCCACCGTAGGCCTTATATGAGATGGAGATATCGCATGTTCACACGTCTTTTGGTTTTCGTACTGATGATCGGAATGCCGCCGACAGTGGCGTCCGCTGCAGACGACGAGCCAGCCGCGCCGGCGAGTAGCGAGATGTCCCAGGCACGGCTGGCCCTGGATGTTGAAGATTACGCCAAGGCGGAAAATCTGCTTCGTGCTCGGGTCAGCACAGCCTCGAAAGACGCCGACGCATGGAACCTGTTGGGGTATGCGCTTCGGAAACAAGGTAAGATGGACGAGGCGGAAGTTCAGTATCAGACGGCGCTGTCCTTGGATAAGGAGCACAAGGGGGCGTTGGAATATCTGGGCATGCTGTACGTCCAGACAGGCCGGATCGACGAGGCAAAGGGGCTCTTGGCGCGGCTGGACGACGTTTGTTTTTTCGGGTGCGATGAGTACGACAGCCTCAAGAAAGCCATTACGTCGTTAAATACGTATTGAGGCCCCAATGCGCACTCGCGCATAAATGCGGCGAGGGGGAGTTGAATGCCGCAAAGTAATCTCGGCAACGTTCTGTTTCGGACGATCGTTGACGGCGCGATCGCTGTCGATCCGGAGGGCCGCATTCTGCAGTTCAATCCGGCGTGCGAACGGATGTTCGGCTACGCACCGGACGAAATCATCGGCAAGAGCGTCGGGATGCTCTTTTCAGATCAATTCGCCAGCGAACCGGACAAGTACATCGCGGAATACTTGAACGCGCACGCCGAAGAACGGCCGCAAGCGCATCGGTACATCGACGGCGTTCGGAAAAACGGTTCAGTGTTTCCGATGGAGTTGTCTATCGGCGTTGTCAATGAGAGCGACCCGCCGATGCTGGTTTTCATCGTCCGGGATATCGGCGAGCGCGTCGATACCGAGACACGGATCCGCGATAGCGAGGAGTTGTTTCGTTCCGTCTTTGAGGTCGCCGTCGACGGAATCATTATCATCGATGAGAAGGGGGTCGTGGAACTGTTCAACCCGGCGTGCGAACGATTGTTTGGGTATGAACCCAACGAGGTGATCGGCCAAAACGTCAAGATGCTGATGCCGCCGCCGTTTCGCGATGAGCACGATGGATACATCGAGAGCTATCTTCGGACCGGCGTTGCAAAGATCATCGGTACGGGGCGCGAGGTTCAAGGCCGGCGCAAGGACGGGTCGGTGTTCCCGATGGGGCTGTCGGTCGGACACAGCGTAACGGACGTCAAACGCCACTTCGTCGGCTTGGTGCGCGATATCACCGAGCGGACGGCATTCGAGACGGCGCTTCACGATCAGGCCGAGAAGCTCTCGCAGGCCCTCGCGAACGAACGCACGATTAATGAAATGCAGCGGGAGTTTATCTCCATCGCGACCCATGAATTCCGCACGCCATTGTCCGTCATTGACGCATCGGCGCAACGCATGACGTCGGTTCTGGCAAGGTCCGATGTTGCCGAAGAGGCGGGTCGGCGGCTTGAGAGCATCCGCAACAATGTCCGGCGGATTACGGCATTGATCGACTCGACCCTGGAATTGAGCAAGGCCGAGTCCGAGGGTTTTTCTTTGGATGTTCAGCAGGTTGATCTGTTGAAACTCTGCCAGGGCGTCGTCCAGCGGCAAAACAATCTGGTCGCCGCGGATATCGTTACCCTGGATACGGCGTTGGACGTACTTGTGATAGGCGCTGATCCGCAACTGATCGAACGTGTGATCGAGAATGTCGTGGCGAACGCGATAAAGTACTCCGAGACGGAATTGCCTGTGACATTGGAAATTGCGGCTGACGACGACACCGCGACCATCCACGTGCGGGATCAAGGGGTTGGGATATCGAAAGACGACCAAGCGCGTATCTTTGAGCGATTTTTCCGCGTTCGGTCGACCTCCAACCTGCCCGGGACGGGTTTGGGCCTCTATATGTGCCGCAAATACATGCAGATGCACGGCGGTGATATCTCGGTCGAGAGCGAGCCCGGTCAAGGCTCCGTCTTTACCTTGGTTTTGCCAGGCCGGCCGGCCGGATGAGCTAGCCGCTCCCCGACTTCCACTTTTCGCAGAGGTCGGAAAACCGGGTTTCGGCTTCGTGCACGTTCATAAAGTCATCGAACGAATTTGGCAGGCGCATGTTCTCGTTGAATGGTGTCTCTTCGCCGGCAAGGAAAATAATCGGCAACACGCCACCGGTTTCTGCCTTAAGGTGATTGGCGACATAGAAGCCAGCAATATCCGTCGTGCGATATGACAAGAACAGCAAGGCTGGCTTGATGTTCGAGAATTCGGACATGAGGCGGTCAGCGGACTCACTGGAGAACACATTGAACCCGGCCTGCTTGGCCGCGTTTTCCACGGCGGACCGGTCCTCCGGTTCAGCCGCACAGATGGCAATGGTCGGGGCATCCGCATTCGCGGTTTCGACCGTGTCGGCTTCGGATTCCGATGCGGCGTTAAGGGTGTCAAATCCGCCTTCAGACAAACGCCGGTATACCTTTACCAACTGGGTATCGTGATAGCCGGCAATCCGCTGGATCTGCGAGATACGGGCCCAGACCCGGGCGATCAGGATTTCGAAGTCGAAGGGCTTGGTGATGTAATCGTCAACGCCGAGCGCCAGCGCCGTCATCATGTCCGTCGTCTCGCCCTTCGCGGTGAGGAACATGACCGGCATCATATCCAATTCGGGGTGATCGAAACGAACCCGGCGCAGGAACTCGAACCCGTCCATGACCGGCATCATGATGTCGCACAGGGTGAGGTCGGGTTTTTCCGCGACGACGATGTGCAAGGCCTCGTCGCCGTTGGTGGCCGTGAGTGTGCCAAAGCCGGCGGATGAGAGCTCCGCTTCCAAAAGCTCAAGAAGCTCAGGTTCGTCTTCGACGATCAGTATGCGGACGCCTTCGTTGGTCACCCTTTTGCCACCCCGTTTAAACTTATTGACCTCTGATCCATGACTTTAGCCCAGGATCGTCGCGACCAAAATACGCATATTCCGATTAAAGACGGTATTCCGCGGTTTAACTCTCAGCTGCGCCGGTTTTCTTGGGTTTTGGCAGGTCCAGCTTGAGGTTGAGCTCCTTCAAACGCTTCGGTTCGACCTCGGTCGGCGCACCCATCAGCAGGTCTTCGGCCTGCTGGTTCATCGGGAACGCGATAACCTCGCGGATATTCTCTTCTTCGGCGAGAAGCATCACGATCCGGTCGATCCCGGGCGCCGAACCGCCGTGCGGGGGCGCACCGTATTGGAACGCCCGCAGCATGCCGCCGAACTTGTCCTCGACGACGTCCATGCCGTATCCGGCGATGTCGAAGGCTTTGACCATGATGTCGGCGCGGTGGTTCCGGATCGCGCCCGACGACAATTCCACGCCGTTGCAGACGATGTCGTATTGGTATGCCAGCACATCCAACGGGTCCTTGGTTTCCAGCGCTTCCAAACCACCCTGCGGCATGGAAAACGGATTGTGCGAGAACTCGACCTTGCCGTCGTCGTCCAGCTCGTACATCGGATAGTCGACGATCCAGCAGAACTTGAAGTCGCGGGTTTTCTCGAAGTGGTCCAGGTCTTCGTAGACCTTCATCCGCGCACGCCCGGCAAAGGCGTAGAAATCCTTCGGCACGCCGGCGACGAAGAACACGGCATCGCCGTCCGCCAGATCCAGTTGGGTGCGGATCTGTTCGGTGCGTTCCTCGCCGATGTTCTTGGCGACCGGACCGGCACCTTCGCCGTCGCGGAAGAAGATATACCCCAATCCCGGTTGCCCTTCCGATTGGGCCCAGGAATTCATGCGGTCGCAGAACGCGCGGCTGCCGCCGGTCTTGGCGGGGATAGCGAACACGCGGACGGCGTCGTTTTTCTCGATCATGCCGGCGAAGACTTTGAAGCCTGAGCCGCGGAAGGCCTCGGTCACATCCTGCATCTCGATCGGGTTGCGCAGGTCCGGCTTGTCCGAGCCGTACTTTTGCATCGATTCCAAATACGGGATCTGCGGGAACGGCGCTGAGGTGACGGCGCGGCCGTCGGCGAATTCCTCGAACACGCCCGCGATCACCGGCTCGATGGTACGGAACACGTCTTCTTGGGTGACGAACGCCATTTCGAAATCAAGCTGATAGAACTCGCCCGGCGACCGGTCGGCGCGGGCATCCTCGTCACGGAAGCACGGCGCGATCTGGAAATACTTGTCGAAGCCCGACACCATCAGCAGCTGCTTGAACTGCTGCGGGGCTTGGGGCAGGGCGTAGAACTTGCCCGGATGGTTGCGCGCGGGCACCAGATAGTCTCGCGCCCCTTCGGGGGACGACGCCGTCAGGATCGGTGTCTGGAACTCCAAGAACCCAGCATCGACCATGCGGCGGCGGATGGAGGAAATCACCCCGTTGCGGAGCTTGATGTTGCGCTGCATTTTCTCGCGCCGGAGATCGAGGAAGCGATAGCGAAGACGGGTGTCTTCGCCGTATTCCTGATCGCCCGCGACCAACAGCGGCAGGACTTCGGCCGGGCTCTCGATGGCGATGGCGCGGATGCGGACTTCGACTTCGCCGGTCGGGATGTTGGTGTTGATGGTGTCGTCGGAACGTTTCACCACCTCGCCGGTGACCGTCATCACCGTTTCCGGGCGCGCGGCCTCGACGGTGCCGAACAACTCGCTCTCCATGTCGATCACGCATTGGGTGATGCCGTAATGATCGCGGAGATCGACGAACACGAGGCCCCCGTGGTCGCGCTTGCGGTGCAGCCAGCCGGACAGCCGGACGGTCTCGCCGACGTGCTCGGGGCGCAGTTCGACGCAGGTATGCGAGCGGTAGGGATGCAATTGGTCGGTCACGGGCGGCTCTCCGGTCGGAATCGCTGAACGCTAAGATGCGTCACAAACGACAGGCATTTCGTGCACTGAATTCGTGAGGTGTTTTAGCGCCGACGGCCCCATATGCAAGGCCAAAGCGGCTTCACCACATGCTTTTCGCGGCCCGGCCCGGCCATTCCGCGTCGTAGGCCGCGCTGTCGATGCCGCCGTCGTCGCGCGACGCGGTTTGCGCTGCCAGGATCACGCCGGGGGACGGCAGGTCTTTCGGATCGACGTGCTGCGCCGCATCCCACAGCTTGGCCCGCATGATGGCCCGGGCGCATTGGAAATAGACCACATCGACGGTGACGATCAGCACGGTGCGGGGCGCCTTTCCCTGTTCCGCGAAGCGTTCCAGCAGATCGGGATCGACGCTGATCTCGGCCCGGCCGTTGACCCGCAACACCGTGCCCGAGCCCGGGATCATGAACATCAGCGACACCCGGGGGTCGGCGACGATGTTGCGCAGGGTATCGATCCGGTTGTTGCCGCGGCGGTCCGGTAGCATCAGGGTCTTTTCGTCGGCCAAGTGCACGAACCCCGGATTGTCGCCGCGGGGGCTGCAATCGATTTCGCCGTCGCCGACCGACGCCAGTGCCAGAAACGGCGACGCTTCGATCAACTTCAGGTATTCCGCGGTGATATGGTCCGATTCCTTGACCATGGACGCCTCGGACGGCGACTGATCGTAGATGGCTTCGAGGGCGTCTAGGGTTCGGATGGTGTGGTCCGCCATGGGAATCTCCCGAGGGTTAAGTGCCGCCGACATAGGGGTTGGTTTGCCGCTCTTGGCCGAAGGTCGACATCGGTCCGTGCCCCGGTACGAACGCGGTGTCGTCGCCGAGCGGCCAAAGCTGCGTGGTGATGGAGCGGATGAGCTGCTCGTGATTGCCCTTGGGGAAATCCGTGCGCCCGATCGAGCCCTTGAACAAGACGTCGCCGACAAACGCGATCCCCATGTCCGCCTGATGAAAGACCACGTGGCCCGGCGTGTGCCCCGGGCAGTGATAGACGTCGAACGTGACGTCGCCGACGGTGACCTGTTCGCCGCCGGTGAGCCAGCGGTCGGAGGTAAACGCACGGCCCCCCGGAAAGCCGTATTTCGCGGAGCTTTCGGGGATGTCGTCGATCCAGAACTGATCGTCCATGTGCGGCCCTTCGATGGGCACGCCCAGCCGTTCCCGCAATTCGTCGGCGGCGCCGGCGTGATCGGCATGACCGTGCGTCAGCAGAATTTTCTCGATCTCGCAGCCCGCCTCTTCGACGGCGGCCAGCAGAACGTCGATATCGCCGCCGGGGTCGACAAAGGCGCCCTTGTTGGTGGCCGTGCACCACAACAGCGAACAGTTCTGCTGCAGCGGCGTGACCGGGATGATCATGGCGCTCAGCGGCGGTCGCTCGGTCGTCGGTTGGCTATCCATGGCGCGCATGGTAGGGGCAGTGCGCGCGCGGTCAAGAGCCGGGTGGAACCCGGCCCTCATTCCCGCGATCATCCATGCCGAAACGGCGTTTAGCTGGCGATCTTCCAGGTGCCGTCGGTGTCGCGGCACGCCTTGCCGGTGCCGGTGGCCTGATCGCCATCGACGTAAACGGTCGATTCGAAGGTTCGGCAATCGTTGCCGGCGTCGCTTTGGTATGTGCGTACCGGCGTGACGGTGCCCGAGTTTCCACTATCGGGATTACGCCAGGTCGAGGTCTGACCGGTGCGATTGTATTCCAGCGCATCCTGTGTGGTGCGTTGCGAGTATTGCCGGTCATTGGCATCCATGGTCGCGCCGACTTGGTTACCGGCCCATGCGCCCGCGAGCGCACCGATGGTGCCGGCGATCCATTGCCCGCTGCCGCCGCCAAATTGCGATCCGACCAGGGCGCCCAGACCGGCGCCGGCGATGGTACCGATTGTTTCGTTCTGGCGGCCCTCCGCGCATGCGACCAGCGTGAAACAGAGGGCGATGACTGCAAACGGCCTGAAGCGACGAGTCATACTGCTCATTTCATTTTTCTCCTTCGGCGGATAAACAGATCACCCTGGCGCAGCGGTCCGATCTGTACCGAGGTCCGTACACTCTGCGTCCCAAAGGCGATAATGCTATCATAACACTTTGTCCCATCTATTTGTCTAAAATATGGCGTAAACCGTTGGTGTCTGTGATGAAAGTCACCCGTTACGCAGTGGAGCCGTGATGAAAGATCCGATCGAGCAATTCTCCCAGTGGCTTGAAGAAGCCAAGGAATCCGAGGTCAACGACCCGAATGCCATGAACCTTGCGACGGCGACGCCCGACGGGCGGCCCTCGTCGCGCATGGTGCTGCTGAAGGATGTCGATCCGCGTGGTTTCGTGTTCTACACCAATTTGGAAAGCCGCAAAGGCACCGAGATCGCTGAAAACCCCTTTGTCGCGTTAAGCTTCCATTGGAAAACGCTGCGCAAACAGGTGCGTGTCGAGGGTCGCGCCGAGCCGGTGTCGGACGAGGAGGCGGACGCATACTATAACTCGCGCGCCCGCGGCAGCCGCATCGGCGCCTGGGCGTCGGAGCAATCGCGTCCGATGGAGGGGATGTTCGTGTTGGAGCGGCGGGTCGCGGAGTTCGCGGCGAAGTTCAACATTGGCGACATTCCGCGTCCACCGCATTGGTCGGGCTTTCGCGTTGTCCCCGAAAGCATCGAGTTCTGGTCCGATGGAAAGTTCCGTTTGCACGAGCGATTGGTGTATCATCGGGACGGGGATACTTGGCGTACGGAGCGATTGTTTCCTTGACCGAGACGCGCCACGCGCAAACGGCCGCTGGGCCGGATATACAGGCCGCCCGGCTGATGCGGGCTGCGGCCATCGCGTCGGTCTGCGTGGCATCGCTTCTCATCGTCACCAAGTTCATCGCATGGCTGATGACGGATTCCGTCAGTCTGCTGTCTACCTTGATCGACTCGTTCCTCGATGCCGCGGCGTCGATCGTGAATTTGATCGCCGTCCAGCAAGCGCTGCAACCGGCGGACAAGGAACACCGTTTCGGGCACGGCAAGGCCGAGCCACTGGCGAGTTTGGCGCAGGCCGCCTTTATCTGCGGCTCTGCGGCGTTCCTGCTGGTCGAGGCGAGCGAGCGGGTCGTGCATCCGAAGGAAATCGTCAACACCGAGATCGGTTATGCGGTGTTGGTGTTTTCGATCGTACTCACGATCGGGCTGGTGCTGTTTCAGCGTTATGTCGTGAAGAAATCGGGCTCCATCGCCATCGATGCCGATAGCCTGCACTATCAGACCGACGTTCTAATCAACATTGGCGTCATGATATCGCTGTTTCTCTCCAGCCAAATGGGGTGGTACTACGCGGACCCGCTGATCGCCATTCTGATCGCGGTCTATATCGTCAAAGGGGCGTGGGGCATCGGCACGCGGGCGTTGAACATCCTCATGGACCGGGAACTTGATGACGAGGAGCGGCGGCGCATATCCGATATTGTATTGGCGCATGATGCGGTGCGCGGCATGCACGATCTGCGGACCCGAACGTCCGGTGTGCATGTGTTTATCCAGTTTCACTTGGAACTGGATGGCGACATCACTTTGAACCAAGCGCATGAGATATCCGACGCCGTTGAGTATTCGCTTCAAAACGCCTATCCGAATGCGGAGATAATCATTCACGAGGATCCCGAGGGCGTGATCGAGACGCGGGCCGAATTTTCCTAATGACGTCCGTTGATCGGCAGGACGAGGTCATCGGCTTCCTTACCGAATACCTGACCGCCAACGGAATCGCGCCAAAGCGCATTACCACGCACATCTCGGAAGTGTTTCTGGCGGGCGACCGGGCGTTCAAACTGAAACGCGCCGTACGATTTCCGTTTCTGGATTTCACCACTTTGGATCAGCGCGCGGAGGCGTGCCGCCGCGAGGTGGAGATCAACCGCCGCACCGCGCCTGAACTCTATCTCCGTGTCGTCGCTGTTACCGAAGGTCCTGATGGATTGGCGTTCGACGGCGGCGGGGAGGTTGTCGACTGGCTGGTCGAGATGAATCGGTTTGACGAGCGCACGCTGTTCGATCGGCTGGCGTCGGACCCGGCAAACCTGCCGCGCCGGTTGATGGAGCGAATGGCGGACGAGATCGCATCGCTGCACTCAGAGGCACGGGTCGATCCGGTGCGCGGCGGGCACCGGGGAATACGGAAGATCGCGGAAAACAACGTGCGCGCATTTCTCCGGTTGCCCAAGGGAACGTTTCAAGCGTCGCGGGTGGATGCCGTCGCGCACGAAACGCTGGCACGCATCGATGCGCTGGCGGACATCTTGGACCGGCGGCGGGCGGATGGTTACGTGCGCGCCTGTCACGGCGACCTGCACTTGAAGAACATTTGTCTTGTCGATGGACGGCCAACACTGTTCGACGCCATCGAATTCTCCGACGACTTTTCCAACATCGACGTTCTGTACGACGTGGCGTTCTTGCTGATGGACCTGTTGTTTCGGGGCCTGGATCGGCAAGCCTCGTTCGTTATGAACCGCTATTTGGATATTGCGCCAAAGAGCGAAGGTGCGTTCCGCGTATTGCCGGTCTTTATGACAATGCGGGCGCAAATCCGTGCCCACATCGGTGCCGCGATTGCCGCCGCACAGTCGTCGGAAGCGGAACGCGATGTCGAATTGACCGTCGCCAGGCGCTATCTCGACCTTGCCGAACGCCTCGTGCAGCCCTCAAGTCCGATGATCATTGCGGTCGGTGGTCTGTCCGGCTCCGGGAAATCGCGTCTGGCGCGGGAGTTGGCGCCGAGCCTGGATGTCATCGCAGGTGCGCGCGTGATCCGCACGGATGTCATTCGCAAAAGGATGTTGGGAAAGCGTCCCGAAGAGCGGTTGGGCCCGGGCGGCTACACGCCGGAGGTCACGGCGGAGACCTATCGAGCCTTCATGCAAGCCGGTTCGGACGCGCTGGCCGACGGCAAACCGGTCATTTTGGATGCGGTCTTTGCGAAGCCGGACCAGC
This sequence comes from Rhodospirillales bacterium, assembly GCA_965601835.1. Classification (GTDB taxonomy): domain Bacteria; phylum Pseudomonadota; class Alphaproteobacteria; order Rhodospirillales; family Casp-alpha2; genus UBA4479. Next base: position 768,812 of record OZ271842.1, on the reverse strand, counting down.
GTGTCGACGCCGAAAAAATGGCCAAGAACGCGGGAGTGCCGTTTCTTGGTCTGTGGGTCGATGCGCCGGAGGCGATCCGTATGGCGCGGGCGGATGCACGGACGGGCAATGCATCCGATGCGGATTCTGCGATTGCGAAGGCGCAGTCATCATATGATCTGGGTCCGTTGACTTGGACGATAGTGGACAGCTCCGGACGAAAAGAAGACACTTTGGCTGCGGCCCTTGCCGTGTGTACTCAGCGCCGTCTTTTGCAGGAAAATTGACCTAAATCGTTGCCGATATTTTAGGATGCGCGCATGTTATGCGTGGATCATCGATAGGAGAGGCTCATGGTCAACACGATACTTTGTCCGCTGAGCGGCGCGCCGGAGAACGAGCCCGTTCTCGACAAGGCCTATTCCGTCGCAAAGGACCTCGGCAGTCATCTGGAAGTCCTGCACGTGGAGCCAGAGGCTAAGGAGTCCATCCCCCTGCTTGGTGAAGGGATGTCCGTCGCCATGGTCGAGGACATGATCCATATCGCCGAGAAAGAAGCGACGGATCGCGCGTCCCGGGCGCGCAAGATGTTCGATGACAGCGTCGCGAAGCATGGCCTAACGATTGCCGACGAGCCGGGGCCGTCCGATGAGGCATCGGTCGCCTGGCGCCACGAGCGCGGCCGGGAGGACGAAGTGGTCGCGAAGGTCGGGCGACTGAACGATCTGATCGTCGTTGGCCGCCCCATCGATTCCGACGATGTGCTCACCCCCATGACGCTCAACGCGGCAATCTTCGATAGCGGTCGACCGGTTCTTGTCGTGCCGCCCGAAGGGACAGGGTCGGCTCGCCGGCGTATCGTCATTTCATGGAACGGCAGCGTTCAGTCGGCGCGGGCGGTATCGTCGGCGATCCGGATGCTCGAACAGGCCGACGCGGTCATGGTGCTGACGGCGGACAGTTTCCGTACGTCTGGCGCGCGCGGACCGGAACTGGCCAGTTATCTGAAATGGCACGGTGTGTCGCCGGAAACCAAGATATTTGAGGCGCCGGCCGGAGATGTCGGCCCCAGGATGCTCGAAGAGTGCGAGAAGTTCGGCGCGGATTTGCTTGTCATGGGGGCTTATACCCACAGCCGTATGCGGCAGCTGATCTTAGGCGGCGTGACCAAACACGTGCTCGGTCATGCGAAAATCCCGATGTTCATGGCGCACTAGGGGTTGAGTTCGCCGGTTTATGCACAAACGTCTGATGAACTCCGTACTTGCCGCGATGGACGGCGAGCGTGGCGCGTATTTCGCTGATGTCACCGAGACGTTAAGCGAGGATCAGCGCATCGAGCGAAACGGCAATCTGGTTTTCCTGTTTTTTGCCGCTGCGGCGCCTTTCTTGCCGATGAACCTCACGAAGCGCGAGTTGATCGGTCGCCTTATCACCTTCGTCGAGCGCAACCAGCACCGCATCGTCAAAACCGCGTTCGATCCGCAGTTCCTGACCGACCGGGACATTATCAAACCGATCGTCAACGAGTTCGTGATGGAGATGACGGCACTGGTATTGCGCAAGGCCGACGAGGGCGAGATCGACGACGGCAGCGGTACCACCTATCACATGTCGTACCCGATCGACCCGAACCAGTTTCCGTATTACGACGAAGACGACGACGAAGACGGCCTGCAATAGAAATAGTACCTGCCGGGCGGAACGCCGTCCGGCACTGCGGACGGCCAAGACGACATGTCGACCAACTGTTGATCGCTCAAAACGACGCCGCCATCTGCCACATAGGGCTGGAGTATCGGCCCCAGCCATCCGGCAAAGGCCGCATTGCGGGCCGGGTCGCCGGTGCCGACATCCGCATGCACAAGCGCGACCTGCCCCGTGAACCGTGCTGTCAGCGCGGGCAGTGTGTCTTCCATGTTGCCGACGAACAAATGCTCGTCATCCGGAATACAGGATGGATGCGCGTTCACAGTCCGTTCGAAAACAAAAATCTCGCGGTTCGGCAGACGCTCTCGAAGGTGATCGAAAGTCCGGCCGTTGCCCAGGCCGAGTTCGAAAACGACGCCGGGAACTTCCCTGATGAGGTCGGCTGCGGCGTCAAGGCATGCCCGTTGCGCTTCGAGACGCCGGATGGCGCTGTCCAATCGAGACATCTATCTATCCGTTCTTTTTCTTGAGTGCTTGCGAGAGATACGCTTCGGGCTCTCCGGTTTCAAAGCTTGACGCGAGAATGGGAACGCTGGCGCGCACCGCATCGTCTAAGGGTTGGTCCTGCCACGCGCGCAATAGTCGTTTTTGTGTTCGAACCGCTTGGGGCGCCGCGCGCAGCACCAAAGCGACGGCAGCATCGGTCGCGGGTTGAAGCCCGCTCTCGTCGACCACTTCGTCAATGAAACCCCAGTCGTAGGCTTTCGTGGCCGAGAGTTGAGCACCGGAAAGCATAAACCAGCCTGCCCGGCTTGCGCCCATCAATCGCGGCAAAACGGCCGCTTGGATCACGGATGGGATGCCGACGTGAACTTCGGGCATGGCGAACCGCGTCGCCTCTTCTGCGATGCGATAGTCGCAGCAAGCAGCGAGTTCCAACGCCCCGCCCAAGCACACGCCATGCAGACGGCATATGACGGGGACGGGAATGTTGTAGACCGCGTCGATCGCGGCGCGAAGCGCGTCGATAAACGTGTGCGCGGACTGGGGGGTCAGCCCCGACATCTCAGAGACATCCGCGCCGGCGGAAAACACAGGGCCGGAACCGGACAGCACCACACAACGTGCTTCCTGGTCTTCCGCGATCATCTTTGCCGCCCGTTCCAGCTCGGAAATCGTGTCCCGGTTCAGGGCGTTGCGTTTTTCCGGTCGGTCGAGGGTGAGAAGGCGGAGACCGTCAGAGAGATGTTCTGTGCGGACGCTCATGCCGTTCCTTCTGGCGGCCACAACCAAGCTGCGCCACGGACACCGGAACTGTCACCGTGCTGGTTGCGAATACACGGTGTTTCACATAGATCGCTAAAGACATATGCCGATATCAGTTTCGGTAGTCGGTCGTATATGAACTCGACGTTGGAGAGACCGCCGCCGAACACGATCACGTCGGGGTCGAGAATATTTATCACGCCGGCGATGGCGCGGGCGAGCCGGTTTACATACCGCTCAAGCGCCGCGTGGGCCATGGCGTCACCGCTTGCCGCCTGATCGACGATTTCACGTGGGGTCAGCTGTACGCCGCCGCCCGATGCGTGATCGTTACTTAGGCCATCGCCGGACAAGAAGGTTTCGATGCAGCCCTGTTTGCCGCAATAGCAGCGTGGGCCGGGTTGTTCCGCGGTGCCGCCAATTTCCTGCGGCCAGGGCAGGGGATTGTGCCCCCATTCACCGGCAATCGCGTTCAATCCTTGATGGGTTTGGCCATCAATGGCGATGCCGCCACCTACGCCGGTTCCCAATATGACGCCGAATACCATGTCGAATCCGCGCGCGGCACCGTCGACAGCCTCTGAAACTGCGAAGCAGTTGGCATCGTTTGCGACTCGGACGGGCTTGTCCAAGGCGTCCGCCAAGTCTTTGTCCAATGCCTGACCAATCAACCAGGTCGAGTTGGCGTTCTTCACGGTTCCGGTTGCGGCGGATATCGCGCCAGGGATCCCGACACCGACCGTTGTGCTCTCGGTGCACCCGGCGTCCTCGGTAATGTCATGGACAAGATCGCGAATGGCGACGATTGTCTTCGCGTAATCATGTTTGGGGCTGGCAATGCGGCGACGCGCGCGAATCCCACCGTCGTCAGACAGCGCGATCGCCTCGATTTTGGTCCCCCCGAGATCCACCCCGATCCGCATGCGGGAATCCTAGACCACGAATCCACACGAAGCGAACTCAATTCGTCGTCTGATGAAGAAAACTGTCGTTGGCACACAAAATGAGGGGATTTGTTAACCATTGTGGTCAACAAATTGATCGTTCACTTCGAACAGTGTTTGGGCAACACGCTGGGATGTTCGCAATGGAGCGATATGAAACGGCCGCGCGCCGAGACGAAGACATAAAAGAAACTGGCGGCTACACGCTGCCGCTGACGCCGGAGATTGGTCCGGTTTTTCGAGGTCTGACCGACGGTGGCGTTACTGGCAAGCAGTTGGCGAAAACGTTAGGGGTCGCGCCATCGACAATCAGTAAATGGCGGCGCGGTGCCGCACCCGCACCGGGTGACGTGGTGCAGTTTCTGACATTGATGCTTGCCGATCTGATCCAAGACAAAGAACGGACGCTTGATGCCATGGACCATGCGCCGCTTGCGTGGCGATTGGGCCGAGAGAGTGAACTCGCAGCATTGCGACAAGCATTGGCACGCCAAGAGGTCATCAATCGGACGTTGGCCGGTGCATCCGTTCGGGACGGCGCGCGGATGTTCAAGAACTGGCTCGAAAAATCGATGCTCAACTCGGTGGCGACGGCACCGCAAAGGGTGAGGCTGACGGCATGAAGCAAGAAACAGGATCGGCATTGGGCATCTCCAAATCCGGGATCGCGGCCGCACTCGACATCAAGAAACGGTATCAAGAGAAAGAACCCATTTTGATGCCGGGTGAAGATGATCGGCTGGTCGTGCCAGAAGTTATGCTGAACCAGGAAATTGACTTGGCGAGTTTCGAGGACCCGCTGCCGCTGGCGCTGATCAGTGTTCGCGATCCGGAAGGTTCGATGGCATTGGCCGCGACGGCACGGTTATGTCCTCTTGGGGATTCGACGGAACTGGTGCGCGGCGTGGTTGATATCGTTAGCCAATCGTCAAAGCACGAGCTGGTACGCGACTGCCTCAAATACGTTACGGACCATGCCTTTGAGCCGTCGAGCCTGGCGACTGTTTCCGCCCGTGCATCGCAGATCGTGGCCGATACCCGTCGCCGATTTACGGCGCGCCTGCGCAGCATTCTGACGTCGCTGCTGGACGGTGAAATCGCGCCGCGTCAATTCGTTCGCGATTTTTTCGAACTGACGGAAACGGGCAATTTGCGGCATGACATTCGCAAGAAACTCGTTCTGAGCCTTTTGCTCTCGAATGCCGTTCGGCCGTCTATCAAGTTCGTCATGTTGGAGAATTTCGAGCGCATGCCGCGCTCCGTGCAACTGGGAATCGTTGCCGCCGTGCTCAAGGCGGAACCCTCTCGCCACACGGATTTCATCAAAGAAGAACTGCACTACATCGTGATGCAATCGAAGGCCGATAGGGAAGGGTGGGACCTGAACGGTAGGCCGCCTGCCGACAAATCTGCGGACGATGGGCCGGGTTTGTTGAGCAGTACGGGATTTCCGATGCCGCAAGAAGCGCAGCCGAAAGAAGAGCCGACACCTTGGTTCCTGATCTGACGGTTTAATCCAATAGACCGATAAAGCCGTTGCAAAACACCGGCTGCGCGCTAGAACCGGCGCATGGTCTTTACGCCGAACTACACGTTTGAGGGCGAGCCGCCCCTTGGTGAAACGATGTCCGTTGCGGACGGCGTCCATTGGCTGCGAATGCCGCTGCCGTTTAAGTTAAATCACATCAACTTGTGGCTTATCGAGGACGGCGATGGATGGGTAATCGTCGATACCGGGATTAAGCGGTCCGAGGTCCAAGAGGCCTGGGAGCGCATCTTTCAAGACACCATGCAAGGGCGGCCGGTCACCCGCGTGATCGTCACCCACTTTCATCCGGACCATGCTGGGCTGGCGGGCTGGTTGGTGGAGCGGTTCGACGCGCCACTGTTGATGCCGCTGACCGAATGGACTTTTGGACGCATGTTAGCGATGGACGGTGGCGAGCAGACGCTGCAGTCCTATCGGCGTTTCTATCACCGAGCCGGGTTTACCGATGAGATGATGGAAACCGTCACGCGGCGGCTCGGTGGCTATGGGAAAAACGTCGCGCCGATTCCCGCCGCTATGCACCGGATCGCGGACAGCGATGAGATCTTGATCGGCGGCAAGACCTGGCAAGTGATCGTTGGCCGCGGCCATTCGCCGGAGCACGCTTGTCTCTATTGCGCGGAACTCGATGTATTGATTTCCGGCGATCAGGTGCTGCCCAAGATCAGCCCCAACGTGAGTGTCTGGCCGCAAGAGCCGGACGGCCGGCCACTTGGTCTGTTCATGGATAGCTTGCGCAAGATTGACGCCGCCATTCCTGGCGACCCGTTGGTCTTGCCCAGCCACAACTGGCCGTTCCGCGGCCTTCATGCCCGGATCGCCGATTTGTTGGCACACCATGAAGAGCGATTGGAAGAGACCGCGGCGGTTCTGACGGAACCGATGACAGGCGTCGATGTGTTACGGCATCTGTTCGACCGTGAATTGGATGAGCATCAGACTTTCTTTGCGATTGGTGAAACGCTGGCGCACCTCCATATGTTGATGGATCGGGGGCAAGCAATCCGAACGGCGGATGCGGCAGGCGTTGATCGCTATCGTTTGGCGCCGCAAGAGCCGCAAGAGACGTAGGAGGACCGATGGCGACGACCGAACTTGATCTCAAAGGGCTGAATTGTCCGCTGCCCGTCCTGCGCGCCAACAAGAAGATGCGGGAACTGGCGGCAGGCGATGTGCTTTCGTTGTTGGTCACGGACCCGGCAGCCCCAAAAGACTTCGAGACGTATTGTGAAACCACCGGGCATGAGTACGTCGCCTGCACCGAAGCGGACGGCGTGTTCGCTATCGAAGTTCGCAAGAAATCGTAGTGACTGTTCTCTAGTCGAAGCGCGCAGGTGATAGCACCGCCGCGTCGACCCCCAATTCCGACAGATCGTCTGGCATGGCCTGTTGCAGCAAGAGTGCCGTTGCCAGCCGTGCCGATGCGTCGGAAATGGTGATGCCGTATCCGCCTTGACCTGCCAGCCAGAAAAAGCCCGGTGCGTGACCGTCGAAACCAATGCTCGGGACGCCATCTGGGAAGAAGCTCCGAAGACCGGCCCAAGCGTTGTCGATTCTCGGAACCGAGAGGGTCGTTGCGCGCTCCAGCCGGTCAACGGTCACGGCGATGTCGTATTCGTCTGGCTGAATATCGCACGGCGGCATTGGCGTTTCTTCTTCGGGCGATGCCAGGATACGCCCCGCATCGGGTTTGAAGTAGAACGTTTCCTCGATGTCGTTGACCATGGGCCAATCCGCGACGTCCTGTTCGTCAAGCGCTTGAAAAACGATGGCCGTGCGGCGTTTCGGCTGCAAGCCCAGGCGCCGGGTCCCGGCGAGTTCCGCCATTTCGTCCGCCCATGCGCCGGCGGCGTTGACGATGACGTCTGCGAAAATGGGCTCGCCACGGGTGTCGATGCGCCAGGTGTCGTCCGTGCGTGTCAGCCCCGCGACGTCGGCATCGGTCTGGACCAAGCCACCCATCGCCTTGAACCCACGCAGGTAACCGCTGTGCAGGGCGGCGACATCCATCGACATGGCGTCGGGTTCGTACACGGCGCAGTTGCGCCACTCGGGGCGGATGACCGGATTTAACGCCGCGATCTCATCGTGTTCCAGAAACTGCACGGTGGGTGTGAGTTGGCGGCACGCGCGGAAAGTCTCGTTGGCGAGGTCTCGCGCGCTTTCGCGCGCAATCAACAGCAATCCTAAATCGTGAAGGAGTGGGACTTCTGCGAACCCAGTGGGTGGATCATCGAAGAGGCGGCGAGAGCCCGCCGTCAATGCTCGGATGACAGGGGGGCCATAGGTCTCGGTGTAGACGGCGGCCGATCGCCCTGTGGAGTGATATCCGGGCTGATCTTCGCGCTCCAATACGATGATATCGCTGCCGCCGCCGAGCGCTTCCGACAATCGAAAGGCAAGGGATGCGCCGGCGATACCGGCCCCGATGATGGCAAAACGATAGTGCGTCACAAGGCGATCTTATTCAGCCGCATGTGGTTCCGGCGGCAGTTTGTGCGGCGTCTTGGCCTCAATGGGCTCATCGCGTTTGTCCTCGATCGCTGAAACACCAGGCTTGGCGTCGTCTGCGTCTTTATCGGCTTTGCGGGCCAAGCGCTCATCCCGTTTGCTTTCGACCGCGGCGCAGAACAAGGCGAGAAGCGGCGGGATAATTGCCAGTGTGAGGATCGCCGATAAGGATAGACCTCCCAGCACCACAGATCCCAACCCGCGGTATAACTCCGATCCGGCGCCTGGAAACACCACGAGCGGCATCATGCCGAAAACGCTCGTGGTCGTGGACATGAAAATCGGCCGAATGCGGTTGGAGGTGGCCTCGGTTATCGCCGCTGACACTTCCATGCCTTCTTCGCGAATGTGGTGAAGGGTCTGGTGCACCAGCAAGATCGCGTTGTTGACCACGATACCGATCAATATGACAAACCCAAGTAAGGTCAGCATATCCAACGGTTGGAACTGTACCTGGTTCATCGCGACCAACCCAAGAACACCGCCCGCCGTCGCCAGGGGCACTGAGAGCATGATGACCAACGGGTAGAAGAAGCTCTCGAACAGGACGGCCATGACCAGGAACACGATCACAACGGCGATCAACAGATCATACCGCATGTGGTTCCAGGTCTGGTTCAGGCTGTCCGCCGTCCCGGTCAGGCGCAGTTGAATGCCCTCGGGCAGGCCTTGTTCTTGCAACACGTCGATCACGCCGGTTTGCAAATCGGCGAGCGCCGTTTCCAACGGAATGGCGTCCGGTGGACGGATTTCCAGCGTGACGGTCCGTTGCCGCTCCAAGTGGTTGATTTGCGTCGGTCCCGACGTCACGACGATATCGGCAAGCTCGCTGGCTGGAAGAATGATCCCCTCGGGCGTCGCAACCGGCAGGTTATTGATGCCTTGGGTCGCAGTGACCTCGTTTTCCGGACCCGTGATCATCAGGTTCATACGTTTGTTGCCGACGGTGATTTCGGCAACCCGCAAGCCGTCGTTAAAAGCATCAAGCGTGTCCGATAGCTGGCGCGCAGTGACATTGTTGTCCGCCAGTTTGACCCGGTTGGGAAATACCCGGACTTCCGGCGCGCCGAGTTCAAGGCCTGGTTTCGGGCGCAACTGGGTGCCTTCGCTTCGCGGCATCACATCGCCGATCAACCGCACCGCATTCAATGCGGTTCCGAGGATCGTTTCCAGTTCTTCGCCCATGACATTCAGTTCGATGGAGCGGGAGCCGCCAATACCGCGGCCGAACAGCGATCGCTGCGAGATCAAACCGAAGGTGCCCGGCTCGTTCAAGGCCGCCCGTTGCAGGATGGGTATCAGCTCTTTGACCCGGGCCGGATCGTGGGCTGCCGCGCCCAGGAATGTAATCCCTCGGGTGGCAACAAAGAAGAACCGGTCGACGATCGGTTGGCCATCTTCGCGGACGCCGGAGGGGTTATTCTGTATCAAGAGCGGCAGCATTTTCGCTTCGAACTTGGCGGCGATTTCCTCGGTCGTATCCAGATTGTAGCCGGGTGGCGGCACGACCACGCCGAAGATCAGGTTACGGTTGCCGTCCGGAAGGTACTCCAGTTTCGGCAAGAAGGCCCAGGTCAATGCAGCGCCTGACCCGCATAAGCCAACGACCACCAAGACGCAGAGCATCTTGCTGGCAATCACCCGTCGGGTGATGCCCATGACCAGCCGATGGAACCCTTCGGCGACATGATCGATGCCGGGAATGCGCCGCCGCGTAATGCTATCTTGATCGCCGCCGCCGCCGAGCATCCGCTTGGACAGGGCCGGGATCACGGTGATCGCCACCAGCAATGACAGCAGAACGGAGACGGAGAGAGCCACCGCGATGTCGCGGAACAACTGCCCGACTTCCAACTCCATGATCAACACCGGAATGAACACCATGACGGTCGTCAAAGCTGACACCAGTACCGCGACCCAAACTTGCTTGGCCCCCTGGTACGCGGCTTCGGCACGGCTTAAGCCCTTTTCGCGCAGGCGGAAGATGTTCTCCAACACCACGATCGCGGCATCGACGACCATGCCGACCGCGAACGCGATTCCGGCCAGCGAGATGACGTTGAGCGACCGGCCCAAAAACGCCATGGCGACGAAGGCGCCGATCACGGACACAGGAATCGCCATCGAGACGATCAGCGTCGCACCGCCGGAGCGCAAGAAAATCAACAACACCAGCGCCGCCAGGACACCGCCGACCAGAATGTTCTGCTGCACGAGGTCGATGGACGAATCGATGTACACCGTCTCGTCATAGACTTGTACCAGCTCCAACCCTTGGGGCTGAAGTTGCTGTTCGTTCAACTCGGCGATGGCGGCTTTGATGCCCGTCATGGTCTCGATGACGTTGGCGCCCGTTTCTCGGACGGTGTTCATGGCCATGGCCGGTTGTCCGTTGACCCGGATCCGCGCGGTGGGGTCGGAAAAGTCGAAATACACTTCGCCGATATCGCCGACGGTGACGCGCGCGACGGCGCCTGTGGTCTCATCGACTTGCGAGCGGATGACAACGTCCGACACTTGCGTCGGGTTATTGAATTCGCCTTCGGTCCGGACGACATATCGGCGTTTTCCTTCGTCGATATCGCCTGCGGAAACGGACGAATTCGCGGCGCGGAGGGTGTTGACGACGTCGGTGACGGTGAGCCGGTAGCGGGCCATTGCCTCGGGATCGACACGGACCACCATTTCCCTCTGTGAGCCACCGAATACGTTGACCCGGCCCACGCCGCTGACCCGCTCCAAACGGTCTTGGATGACGTCTTCGACGAAATCGCCGTAGGTATGCATCAGCTGGTCACTGCCATCCAGCCGGCGGAGCACGATCCAGGCGATAGGATTATCTTCGGACCCCGCCGTGCGCATGCTCGGCTCGTTGGCCTCGTCCGGATAATCGCTGACACGGTCCAACCGGTTTGCCGTCAGCAGCAAGGCGCGGCCCATATCCTGGCCAACACCGAATTCCAGCGTGATTCGAGAGCGCCCATCCTGACTCTCGGAGCGAATTTCTTCCAACCCCTCGAGACCTTTTAGGACCTCTTCCTGCTCGTTGGTGATCTCGCGCTCGACCTCGGCGGGTGCTGCGCCGGGCCAAATGGTCTCCAAGCTGATGACCGGCTTGCGCACATCCGGTGTTAGCTGAATTGGAATGTTGAACAGGGCGACCGCCCCGAACATGACGACCATCAGAACGGCCGCGAGGACCGCGATGGGGCGTTCAATGGAAAGGCGGATCAAGCCGTTCATGACGGGTTACCTTCCTCGGATGCGGGCGGTGCAGGCGGTTCCGCGCCGTCGCGGATCGCTTGGCCCGGTCGCAGTCGCTCGTTCCCACGGATGACAACCTTGTCGCCTTCCGCGAGCCCACTATTCACGACGAACCGTTGCCCGACCGCTTCTCCCAGCGTAACCGGGCGAAATTCTGCTTTGCCGTCTTGCAGCAAGACGACAAGTTGCCGACCACCGCGGTTTAGGACGGCATCTTTGTGAACCGTTACGACGTCCCGCGCTTCACCAACCGGGATTTGAACGGTCACGCTCTGGTTCGAGGCGAGCAACGCATTGCTTTCACCCAGTTCGAAGCTGAACCGAACGCGCCGCGTCCGGGTCCGTGGGTTCTCATCCGGAATGACGGTGCGGACGGCGGCGATAGCCTGCTCACCTGTTTGCAGACGCGCCGGAACGTCCGTTCCTGTGACCAATCCCGCGATGCGGTTCGCCGGAACATCGGCCTCGACTTCCAAGTCGGTGTAGTTGAGTAGCGTCACGACCGGATCGCCAACTTGAAGATAGGCGCCGGCTTCGGAGTGTCGATGCGTGATCGCACCGTCATAGGGCGCGCGAATTTTTGTGTTCTTCATCGCGATCTCGGCAAGCATGAGATCGGCTTCGGCGGATTTCAGCGACGCCGTTTCCTCGGCAATCTCGCTGCGTGCGCGGATGACTTCTTGGGCTTTGTCGTCGTATCGGGCCTGAGAGAAGGCGGGCGATTGACGCAAACCGTCAAGGCGCTCGAGCTCTTGAGACAACAAACGAAGCGACGCCCGGCTGGTTTGCAGTTCGGCTTGCGCGGTGCTGACGTCGGCGGCACGTCGGTTCAATTCCCATTCGAAAGCGTCCGTAATCAGCTCCGCCAGAATATCGCCTTTTTCGACTCTGTCGCCGACCTGAACCATATACCGGGCAACCGGACCCGCGACACGCGCTGCAACCACGCCGGTTTGCGTCGCGACCAGGCGGCCGATGACAGGAACCGTTTGGCGCAATGGCTCCACCTGGACGGTATCCATGCCGACCGCAGTCGCGGGGCGGGCGCCGCCGCCTTGCTGTGCCAGAACTGTCGATGCCGTGGTGGCAACGGACGCCATCAATACGAGCGCCGCAAGCTTATTCGGTTTCACGTCAAGAAACTCCAGGCCGGACTCAACCGCCGAAAATACAGTTACAAAATATTCGTCGGAGGCATCTCAGCCATCCGTTCTGCTTATGGATATCTACGTGGTTTCCGCAGTATCCGTTCACAATACGCTATTTGTCACGAATTGGACTAGACGGTCTAGTCTGTTTTCGTTACGCCTTTGTCACTTGATGGCCCGAATCACTGTGTGGATCGTGTATGGCTGACGGAAGCACCTATAACCGTGCCTCGGATGCGAAGCGAAGCGCCATCGTGTCTGCGGCAGCGAAAGTGTTCCTCTCCGAGGGGTATGGCGCCGCGACCATGGACCAGATCGCGCGCACGGCTGGCGTTTCGAAACAGACGGTATACAGCCATTTCGGCTCGAAAGACGCTCTATTCGAAGAAATTATCCGCGCTAAGTGTGCGGAACTCGTGGGACAGGATGAGGATTGGTCGCTTTCCGGCGACGACCCGCGAGAGGTCCTTGTCGCCGTGGCGACGCGCTACCAAAAGGTCGTGTTAGCGGAAAACAGTATCAAATTGTTCCGCGTGATCGTGGCGGAGTGCGAACGGTTCCCGGAGTTGGCAGATCGCTTCCACCGCGCCGGACCTGCGGCGGCAACACAGCGTTTGTCACGCTTCCTCGACGCACAAGAACTTTGCGCTGGTCCAGCCAAGGCCACGCGGGCCGCCGAGTGCTTTTTCGCCATGCTGCGTGATGATCTTTACATTCGTCGGTTGTTGGCGATGTGCGCCGCGCCGACCGAGGCCGAGGCGCGGGACCGTGCAGAACACTTGGTAACGGCTTTTCTTGTGATGTTGGCGCACGAACCGTCTGACGGCGCTGCACATCCGGCTATGTAATTCCGTGTTGCCGTTGAAACACCGGCACTTTTTCACAAAATACGGTCTCATGAATTACTTTCGACGTATCACTCTTGCGGGCGCGATTAGCGTCATACTCATGGGATCCGCGACGGCTGACTTGATCGGTCACGGCGGAATGGTCCGTAGCGTTGACGTCTCCGCCGACGGCGCACGTATTCTGACCGGCAGCTTCGATTATTCGGCGCGGTTATGGGACGCGGGCGATCAAACGGAGGTGGCTCTCCTCGATTTGCACGAGGGACCGGTAACCAGCGTTGTGTTTGCGCCGGATGCCCGGCATGCCCTGACCACCAGTGACGATTTCACGGCGATCTACTGGGATCTGGACACAGGTGAGAAAGTGCTCAGGTTGCAAGGGCACGGACATAAAGTCATGACCGCGTCGTTCTCGTCCGACGGGAGCAGGGTCGCAACGGGATCGTGGGACAAGTCAGCGCGCATTTGGGATGTCACCAACGGCGAAGTTCTGCAGTCTGTGCAGGCGAATGGACCGATCAATGCGGTGGCGTTTTTTGACGACGACAAATACCTTTTGACGGGCGGACACCATCCGATCATCGAGATTTGGAATGCCGAGACGGGTGACATCGCCGGAAAATTGGAAGGCCATCGGGCCGGGATCACAGCGCTTCGGGTTTCGCCCGACGGCACCTATGCCTTGAGCGCCAGCATCGACAAGACAATCCGCCTGTGGGACTTGCGGTCGCAGACATCCATCCGCGAAATCGAGGTGCGTGACGGACAAGTCTTTGATGTCCGATTTTCACCGGACGGCCGCCGGGCACTGACGGCGGGCCGGGACGGGTATGTCGTCGAGTGGGATTTGGACAACGGCACCCCGATCCACGAAATCGATGCCCATGAACGGATCGTCTGGGCGGTGGCGTACACGCCCGACGGCCGCTTCGCGATTTCCGCAAGTTCGGACGAAGAAGCACGGGTCTGGCACATCGAAACCGGGGACCGGATCGGCGCCAAGCCGGATCGGGTCGCCGAAGCGCAACCGTGGCTCGACAGCGATCACCCGGGTGCTGCGCTTTATCCCAAGTGCGCACAGTGCCACGCATTATCCGCCGACGGACCGGCGCGCTCCGGTCCACACTTTGAAGGCCTGTACGGTCGCCAGGCGGGGGCCGTTGAGGGGTACCGCTATTCAAGTGCTCTGACCGGTGTCGATTTTGTCTGGGACTCGGAGCACTTGTTCCGGTTGTTCGACGAGGGGCCGGATAAGATGCTGCCGGGGACGAAAATGCCTATTCAAAAAGTCACGGACCCCGATCAGCTTGCGGATTTGGTGGACTATCTGCGGGTTTTGACCACACAATAGCCGAACGCGAATATCACGGCTTTTTGTGGGGGGCGGCAGTGACAACACTCCTTTACACGCATCCGGTGTGTATCGAGCACGATCCAGGGGAATATCACCCAGAACGCCCGGACCGTTTGCGGGCCGTCCTGGCGGGATTAGAGTCCGAGACCTTTCAGCACTTGACCCGCGTTGGCGCGCCCGTGGTCGATGTCGACATCGTCAAGAACGTCCACGACGCCGGGTATGTGGACATGATTCTCGACAATTCGCCGGCCGAGGGGCGCACGCGCCTCGATCCGGATACCGTCATGTCCGAAGCATCGAGCGAGGCGGCGAAACGCGCGGCCGGCGCCGCGGTGGATGCGGTCGATGCGGTTGTCGAGAAAAAAGCACGCAATGCCTTTTGCGCGGTCCGGCCGCCGGGGCATCACGCCGAGTCGTCCAAAGCGATGGGTTTTTGCCTGTTCAATTCGGCTGCAGTGGCTGCGTTTCATGCCCGCGCCGCGCACGGCATGGAGCGGGTTTGTGTTCTGGATTTCGACGTCCACCACGGCAACGGTACCCAGCATAGTTTCGAGCACGTAGATGGTCTGTTTTATGGATCGTCTCACCAGTTTCCGGCCTATCCAGGGACCGGCGCGGAATCCGAAAAAGGCCGGTACGCGAACGTGTGCAACGTGCCGTTACTTCCCGGTGCGGGATCGCAGGAGTTCCGCGATGCCTATACGGATGTGATGTTGCCGGCCATCCGCGATTTTGCGCCGGAATTGCTGATCATTTCGGCGGGCTTTGATGCGCACAAGCGCGACCCGCTGGCGCAGTTAGAGCTTGAAACGTCGGATTATCGTTGGGTCACGGACCAGCTCCTGGATCTTGCCAACGAGGTCTGCGACGGACGTGTGGTGTCCCTGCTGGAGGGCGGCTACGATCTTCAGGCACTGCGCGACAGCGTCGCGGTTCATGTGCAATCTCTGATGGAGCATTGAGCCGCTTGTCCGCGTGATGCGGGGTGCGTATTCTGCGCCCCTCCTGAGCCTCGAACCGAGTTCCCGCATGAGTTCAAAAGAAATCGATACAGATGCCATTCCCGAAGACATCGCCGCGATGTCGTTCGAAGAAGCACTCGAAGAACTGGAAGATATTGTCCGCGGATTGGAAACGGGTGATGGCGATCTGGAGTCGTCGATCTCGGGCTATACGCGCGGGAATCATCTGAAACGCCACTGTGAGGCGAAGCTCAAAGAGGCGGAGGCGAAGATCGAGAAAATCGTTCTCGACGGCAACGCCACAGAGCCGCTCGACGACGCCTGAGGCCATCGACATGTCCGGACTTACCAGCGCCATGAGCGCCTGCGCCGAGCGCGTGCAAAAAACCATCGACGGATTGCTGGCGTCGTCCGACGTCCCAGAGGGGCGGGTCGTCGATGCCATGCGCTATGCGTGTTTGGAAGGCGGCAAGCGGGTCCGGCCTTTTCTGCTGACGGAAACAGCGTCCTTGTTCGGCGTGGCCGAGAGTTGCGCATACCGAGCCGCGGCGGCGGTCGAGATGGTGCACTGTTATTCATTGGTGCACGACGATCTGCCGTCAATGGATGATGATGATTTGCGGCGTGGGCGACCGACGGTCCACAAGCAATTTGACGAAGCGACGGCGATCTTGGCGGGCGACGCTCTTTTGACCAAAGCGTTTGAGGTTTTATCCCATCCGGAGACCCACGAGAACGGGCGCATTCGTGCTGATCTGTGCTTTGCATTGGCTCAGGCTTCTGGTGATCGCGGCATGGTCGGGGGGCAGATGCTCGACCTCATTGCCGAGCAAACGGACTTGGACATTCCGACCATTACCCGGTTGCAGCGTATGAAAACAGGGGCACTGATCGCCGTCTCCTGCGAGATGGGTGCCATGATGGGGCACGCGACGGATCAGCCGCGGCAATCCCTTCACCTTTATGCGCACGACATCGGATTGGCATTCCAAATCGCCGATGATTTGTTGGATGTTGAGGGCGACGCCGACGAGGTCGGTAAGCGGACCGGGAAAGACGCGGAGGCCGGCAAGGCGACGTTCGTGTCGCTTTTGGGTGTCGCGCGCGCCCGCGAGCAGGCGGACCTGCTGGCCCGGCAGGCGGTAAAACACCTTGATGTTTTTGACGATAAGG
Organism: Rhodospirillales bacterium; assembly: GCA_965601835.1. Taxonomy (GTDB): domain Bacteria; phylum Pseudomonadota; class Alphaproteobacteria; order Rhodospirillales; family Casp-alpha2; genus UBA4479. Next base: position 752,161 of record OZ271842.1, on the reverse strand, counting down.
CCAACCTACTCCGAGACTTGGCGGCTTTTATCGTCAATCGGTCGCATTGATGCCGAGTTGCTGCGTTTGATCACACGGTGCTGGTATGGTGTTATAACGCCTTGTTTTATTGATGAATTAGTGAGCCGCAGGTTTTTGATTTGAGCACTTCAGATACACCGCTTCTCGATCGCGTCACGTACCCGTCCGATACCCGTGATATGTCCGACGCCGAGTTGCGCCAATTGGCCGACGAACTCCGCCAAGATACGATCCGTTGGGTGTCGTTCACAGGCGGGCACTTGGGCGCTTCGCTTGGGGTCGTTGAGTTGACGGTCGCGCTCCATCACGTGTTCGACACGCCGCATGACCGGTTGATTTGGGACGTCGGACATCAATGCTATCCGCATAAGATCCTCACGGGGCGTCGCGAGCAAATGGGCACCTTGCGGCAAGGCGAGGGCCTGTCGGGATTCACCAAACGCAGCGAGAGCGAATACGATCCCTTCGGCGCCGCGCATTCGTCGACCTCGATATCCTCGGGGCTTGGGATGGCTGTGGCTAGTGATTTGGAAGGAACGTCGCGCAACGTGATCGCCGTGATCGGCGACGGCGCGATGACGGCCGGTATGGCGTACGAGGCGATGAACAACGCCGGGTCCATGGACGCGAGATTGATTGTCATTTTGAACGACAACGATATGTCGATCGCGCCGCCCGTCGGTGCCTTGTCGGCTTATCTGTCCAAGCTGATTTCGTCCAAGACGTATCGGAGTGCGCGGCACTTCGCGAAAAATGTGTCGAAGAAGTTCCCCAGGCAGTTAGAGACCGTGGCACAACGGGCCGAGGAGTACGCCCGCGGGATGGTCACCGGCGGCACGTTGTTCGAAGAACTCGGCTTCTATTACGTCGGGCCGATCGACGGCCACAACATGGATCATTTGTTGCCGGTTCTGCGGAATTTGCGGGACGATACCGAGGACGGCCCCGTCCTTTTGCACATCGTCACCGAAAAAGGACACGGCTATAAGCCGGCCGAGGAGTCCGCCGACAAGTATCATGGCGTTTCCAAGTTCGATGTCGTGACCGGCAAGCAACACAAACCGAAATCGAACGCGCCGAGCTACACGAGCGTCTTCGCCAAGGGACTGATCGAAGAGGCGCGCCACGATAAAAAGGTCGTCGCCGTCACGGCAGCCATGCCGTCGGGAACCGGCGTCGACAAATTCGGCGACGTTTACCCGGAGCGCAGCTTCGATGTCGGTATCGCCGAACAGCATGGCGTGACCTTCGCCGCCGGTATGGCGACGGAGGGCTACAAGCCATTTGCTGCAATTTACTCCACGTTTTTGCAGCGGGCCTACGATCAGGTCGTGCACGATGTCGCCATTCAGTCGTTGCCTGTCCGTTTCGCCATCGACCGTGCGGGCTACGTCGGCGCCGACGGCCAAACACATTGCGGCGCCTTCGATATCGCTTATCTCGCGACATTGCCGAATTTCGTTGTGATGGCCGCCGCGGACGAGGCGGAGCTGATGCATATGGTGCGTACCGCCGTGACGATTGACGATCGGCCGTGCGCGTTCCGGTATCCGCGCGGCGAAGGCGTCGGTGTTGAACTGCCGGAGCGTGGCGAGGTGCTGGAGATCGGCAAGGGCCGCATTGTGCGCGAAGGTAAGACCGCCGCGATTCTGAGCCTGGGAGGGCGATTGCAGGAAAGCCTGAAAGCGGCCGAGGAACTGGCGGCACGGGGGCTTTCTACCACCGTGGCCGACGCACGTTTCGCCAAGCCGCTTGATGAAGACCTGATCCGCGACCTCGCACGCAATCACGAGGTTCTGGTCACCATTGAAGAAGGGGCGATCGGCGGGTTTGGCTCGCACGTTCTTTCGTTCATGGCGAACGACGGTCTGCTGGAAAACGGCCTGAAAGTTAGGGCGCTCTATATGCCGGACGAATTCTTGGATCAGGACAAGCCCGATATTCAGTACGACGTCGCCGGGTTAACGGCGCCGCATATCGTCGAAACCGTTATGACGGCACTCGGTCATGGTGACCAGTCGGCGCAGCCGATCCGCGGTTGAACAAAGCGGTAAAACAGCGGCTGGATCAACTTCTCGTAGACCGCGGGTTGGCTGAGAGCCGGTCCAAGGCCCAGGCGTTGATCATGGCCGGGCTGGTCTATTCCGGAGAAAAGAAACTCGACAAAGCGGGACAGCAGGTCACCGCAGATATTGCCGTTGATGTGCGCGGTCAGGACCACCCGTGGGTCAGCCGCGGCGGTCTGAAGCTTGAGAAAGCGCTGACCGCATTCGACATCGACCCGACGGACGCGGTTTGTATCGATGTCGGTGCCTCGACCGGCGGGTTCACAGACGTCTTGCTGAGCCACGGGGCCGCGAAGGTATATGCCGTCGATGTGGGGCACGGCCAGCTGGCTTGGAAACTCCGTACCGACGACCGCGTGGTGGTCTTGGAGAAAACCAACGCGCGGTATCTGACCCACGACCACGTGCCCGATCCCGTCGATATGCTTGTTTGCGATGCGAGCTTTATCGGCCTGCGGACCTTGCTGCCGGCGGCAATGGAACTGGTGCTGCCGGGCGGGATGTTGATCGCATTGATTAAGCCGCAGTTCGAAGCCGGCCGGGAAAATGTAGGGAAGGGCGGTGTCGTTCGCGATCCCGCGGTTCACGAGTCGGTTTGCCGGAACATCCGCGACTGGTTGTCGGAAACCTGCGGTTGGGACGTCGTCGGTCTCGGTGAGAGTCCGATCAAAGGGCCTGAGGGGAACGTGGAGTTCTTAATCGCCGCGAGAAAACCGACAGAGGCCGCTTAGCCGCGGTCGAACGGCAAGCCTTCCTGCGCCCAGGCAACGATGCCGCCGGACATGGAGTAGGCCGCTTCGATCATGCCCTCGCGGACCAGGTAGTCGGCAACCTGATATGACCGCATTCCATGCGCGCAAAACACCACGAGCTTCTTGCCGTCCTCTTTGGGCACATTCTCGAAATTGAAACTGGACATGGGGTTGTGAACGGCGCCCGGGATTCTTGCTTGGGCCAGTTCTTGATCCTCGCGCACATCCAAAAGAATGGCGTTGCCATTGTCGACCCATTCTTTCGCAGTTTTTGCGTCAATTTCCGGAATGCCCGACATGATAACCCTCTTGGTTTGCTTCTGCCTTGGCAGTGCAGATGGGGGCTCTTATTGTCCTAAGCAATAGGGAGAGTTTCATGCATTCCGATTGCCGTGGTCTGGATGTCAGTGCCGCAAATGCCGAAGCCGTAGAAGCGTTCGATCGTACGATAGCCGCGTACCTCGGAATGAAGCCGAGCGCAGGGCCGTCCCTCAAGGCGACATTCGCGGCAGATCCCGACATGCCCTTGGCGCACGCCTTGAAAAGTTACTTCTTTATGTTGATGGCAACTGGGCCGTTAAGGGATAAGGCGCAAGTATCAGCCGCCGAAGCGGTCGCGCGCGCCGAGGCGGCGACGCCGCGAGAGCAACTCCATGCGCAGGCGGCGTCGCATTGGTCGCATGGTCGAAAGCGCGCGGCGATCGGCGCTTGGGAAGCGATCTTGGTCAATCACCCACGCGATATCCTGGCCTTGCGCCTTGCGCATCATGGGCATTTTTACGAAGGGGATGGACAGAACCTTCGCGATACCATCACCCGCCGTTTGTTTGCATGGGATGAAAGTGTTCCTGGATATGGTTTCGTCAAAGGCATGCAAGCCTTTGGGTATGAGGAAACGCACGCATACGATGCCGCGGTCCGGGCCGGCGAAGAGGCATTGGAGATCAATCCGGAGGACCCATGGGCGATCCACGCTGTCGCCCATGTGCATGAAATGCTCGATCAGTCCGCCGAGGGTATAACTTGGTTGGAGAAACATCAGAAGGGCTGGCAGGACGTCAACAATTTCCGGTACCACATTTGGTGGCATAAGTTGCTGATGATGCTGGACCAAGGGCGCTACGACGAGGTGCTCGCGCTTTATGACGGCACCTTGTGGGATCCTGAGTCGGACGAGTATCTGGATCTGGTGAACGATGCCGCCATCCTGTTGCGCTTGGAGTTGCATGAGGTCGATGTCGGTGACCGTTGGCTGGCCGTCGCGGAGAAGTGCCGCGGCCATACGCACGATCAGATATTGGCGTTTATCGATGCGCACTACGCGATTGCGCTATCTGCCGCGTCTAAGGATGAGGTCGAACCACTACTGGGCGCCATGCGCGCGTATGCCGAGACCGGTAGCGACGACAACGCCACGATTACGGCGCGGGTTGGCTTGCCGTTGGCCGAAGCGTTGATTGCCCACCGCGCGGGTGCGCATGGCGTGGTCGTCGATACCTTGCTGCCCATTAGATATCAGTTCTTCAAAATCGGCGGATCGCACGCGCAGCGAGACCTTTTTTCGATGGTCCTCATTGATTCGGCACTGAAATCGGACCGTCTGAACGTTGCACGGATGCTGGTATCGGAACGATTGGCGGGGGGTGCGTCGACCCCCTGGAGCCAAGCCAAAGCCGTTGAGGCCGGACTGGTGGGCAAATGAAATGAGAAAGCCGGGCATCAAGAACGATCTCTATCGCATTCTTGGCGTGTCGCCGAATGCGAGCGAAAAAGAGATCAAATCGGCATACCGGCGCAAGGCGCGGGAAATGCACCCCGATTTGGACCCGGGCAACCCCTGGGCAGAGGACGAGTTCAAGGAACTGTCCGCGGCATATCAAATCCTCTCCGATGCAACGCAACGGGCGAAATACGATCGGGGCGAGATTGGACCGGACGGCAAACGTAAACGCGCGGGTGCGAAAAGGGCGTCATCGCCCAAAACAAAAACGGCCGGCACCGGCACTTCTGACTTCTTTTCAGATGGCGGCGTCAATATCGACGGCGTCGATGTCAGTTACGTTCTGACCATCGACTTTCTCGAGGCGGCGCGCGGGACGAAGAAGACCATGAAGACGACCCATGGCGCGACACTGAACGTCTCGGTGCCGCCAGGAACACAAGATGGGCAGGTTCTTCGGCTCCGGGGACAGGGGATGCGCGGTTTCGGAACCGGCAAGGACGGTGCTGCGCTGGTCGAGGTTAATGTTACGCCCCACCCGATCTTTCGGAATGAAGACCGCGATGTCTTTACCGAAGAGCCTGTGAGCCTGGAAACCGCCGTGCTTGGAGGTAAGCTTCAAGTGGAGACAATCGATGGCATGGTGAATGTCACGGTACCACCAAACTCAAACACCGGCACCAAGCTGAGATTGCGGGGGCGGGGGCTCGCCGGCGGTGGACGCAAGGATATCTCCCGGGGCGACCATTACGTTTCGCTGATCGTTAACTTGCCCAAGAAGCCGGACCCGGCGCTGGAAGAGTTGCTTCGCAAACAGTCCGGCCGCAGTAACTCCGACGACCAGGGCTAGCCGCCCTCGGCCCGTGGCACTTCTCGAACCGCCGGTTGGGAAGGGCCGTCAAAAACGTCACGAAGATTTGTCGAGAGAGCCTGTTCATCCAGGCTTTGCAGCTCCGTGAGCCGCGCCGATAAGCGCTCGCACCAGGGTTCGTCCAATTGATTGGGAATACGCGCTTCGAACCCAAGCCCCAATACGCGATAGACGTCATGCAAGGTGACCGCGTCTACATCGCGTGCCATCAGCCATCTGTTCGCGCCGGATCGCTCAACGAACTTCGCTTTCCGCAGTTGTATCAGCACGTGATCGACGGCTTCGCCGCCGCCCCGGGTCGCGCGGAGGATTTGCGTGCGGTGGACGGCGCCTTCACCGGCTTTCGCCGCTTTGAACAGAACCGCCAGGACCTGCATTGCGAAAACGAAACGCATATTGCTGGAAACTCGGCCATCGAGGGGCTTGCCGCCCGCCGATCGCCATTCGCTGACGCTTGCGGTGAGCACGGCACCAATCAAGACCACAAGCCAAGACAGATACATCCACACCAGAAAGATCGGAATAACCGAGAGGGCGCCGTAAATGTTCTGATATGTCGGAAAGGTTACGATGTACCACCCGAAGCCTTTGCGGAGCAGGGTAAAGGCGACCCCCGCGATGACACCGCCGACCAGACCGGCGAGGAAGCCGACCGGCCGGTTCGGGATGATCATGTAAAACACGGTCAACAGGACAACCATCATAAACGTCGGCAGGACGGTCGCCAGAAAATCGTTGGTGCCTGCGGACTCCAGCCCAAGCCATTCCGTCGCCGCGAAAAAGTAGGTTGCCAAAGAAAAACTGGCCCCCAGTAACAATGGACCTAGCGTTAACAGCGCCCAAAAAACCAAAAGCCTGGGCGCCAGAGCACGGGGTCTTGCAACCCGGAAAATCACGTTAATGTCGGTCTCAACTGTGGCCAAAAGCAGAATCGCCGTTGCTGCGAGAGCGACGACACCGACGGCGCTCAGTGACGCTGTGTTGCGCACGAACTGATCGAAGTTGTCCCGGATGGCGTCGGCGGATTGTGGGAGCAAGTTCGCGAAAAGCGTTTCTTGAATGGTTTCCCACACGCCCTCGAAGGCCGGGAATGCGGCCAAGACCGAAAAAGCGATGGCCGTCAGCGGGACGATGGCCAACAGGGATGTATAGCTCAATCCCGCAGCCATACGGATACACCGGTCCTCGCTCAAGCGTCGCCAGACATATACCGCAAAGGTGCCGATTTGGGCTAAGATGACATCGAAGCCAGCTTCGTGATCGTTATTATCCGCATCGAGATCGCTCTCGAGTGCATCATCCTCCGGCCCAGACCGTGTACTTTCAGCCATAACTCCCCCGTGCGGTTTGACGCCTCGGCGACGGTATTATATGGCAAACGCCTACGCGCGTATATTTTATGCCGGACGTGACCCGGTCGCAGCGAAACGTGTAGTATTCAATCGATTCGACTTGCCGCCGTCAGGCGCGCTGACAGCCGACAGAAAAAGGACAAGAGATTATGGCGCAACCGGCTCCGCTAATGGAAGGAAAGCGCGGCCTGATCATGGGCGTAGCCAACGATAGGTCGATTGCTTGGGGAATCGCCAAGTCCGCCCACGATCAAGGCGCGGAACTCGCATTTACCTACCAGGGCGATGCGCTCAAGAAGCGCGTCGGTCCGTTGGCGGAATCGGTCGGGTCGAACTTGGTTCTTCCGTGTGACGTCACCGATGCGGCGAGCATGGATGCGGTTTTTGCTGCGCTGAAGGACGAATGGGGTGGATTGGATTTCCTCGTTCACGCAATTGCGTATTCGAACAAGGAGGAACTCAAAGGCGGATATATCGATACCACGCCTGAGAACTTCCAACTGACCATGAACATCAGCTGTTATTCGTTCACGGCGATTTGCCAACGCGCTCGGCCGTTGTTGAATGAGGGCGCCAGTTTGCTCACGCTCACGTACTACGGCGCCGAACGTGTGATGCCGCATTATAACGTCATGGGTGTCGCCAAGGCCGCCTTGGAGGCCAGCGTCCGCTATCTGGCGGAAGACCTCGGAAAAGACGGTATTCGTGTGAACTCGTTGTCGGCAGGGCCCATGAAAACCTTGGCCGCCAGCGGTATCGGCGATTTCCGCTATATCCTCAAATGGAACGAGTACAACTCGCCGCTGCGGCGGAACGTCAACATGGACGACATCGGCGGGGCTGGGGTGTACCTGTTGTCCTCTTTGTCGAGTGGCGTGACCGGCGAAAACCATCATGTCGACTGCGGCTACAACGTCGTTGGAATGAAGGCCGTCGACGCGCCCGACATCTCCGTCGTCTGATCGCCGGTTCACGTCCATGTCGCATAACACGTTTGGCCATCTGTTTCGCGTTACGACTTTCGGCGAAAGCCATGGCGCGGCGCTGGGCTGCGTCGTCGACGGCTGCCCGCCGGGCCTTGAATTGACCGAGGACGACATCCAGCCTTTCTTGGACAAGCGGCGGCCGGGGCAATCCAAGTACACGACGCAACGGCGGGAAGCGGACCAAGTCAAAATCCTATCGGGCACCTTCGACGGGAAAACCACGGGCACGCCGATCGGTCTGTTGATCGAAAACACCGATCAGCGCACCAAGGATTACGGCGACATCAAGGACAAGTTCCGGCCGGGCCACGCCGATTTTACCTATGACGCGAAGTACGGCATCCGCGATTATCGAGGCGGCGGCCGTTCGTCTGCGCGCGAGACGGCGATGCGGGTCGCGGCCGGTGCCGTGGCACGAAAAGTCCTCGGTGAGGATATCGTCATCCGTGGCGGTTTGGTTCGTATGGGCGAACTCGCAGTCCCGGACGACGTTCGCGATTGGAGTGTGGTCGACGACAATCCGTTTTTCGCACCCGACCCGGCGAGCGCAGAGCAGTTCGCGACGTATCTGGACGGCATCCGGAAAGCGGGGTCCTCTGTCGGCGCGACGATCGAAATCGTCGCCGAGGGCGTGCCGGCAGGTTGGGGCGCGCCGATTTACGGTAAACTCGATGGCGACCTGGCAGCAGCGATGATGAGCATCAACGCCGTTAAAGGGGTGGAGATCGGCGCCGGTATGCGTGCGGCCGAATTGACCGGTGAGCAGAACGCGGACGAAATGCGGATGCAGGACGGCCAACCCACGTTTCTCTCCAATAACAACGGCGGAATTCTCGGTGGTCTTGCCACCGGACAAGACGTCGTCGTTCGGTTTGCGGTCAAGCCGACCAGTTCGATCCTCACGCCGCGTCAAACGGTGGATCGGAACGGCAACGAGACGGATATCGTCACCAAAGGCCGACACGATCCATGCGTCGGTATCCGTGCGGTGCCGGTAGGCGAAGCGATGATGGCTTGCGTTTTAGCCGATCATTTGCTGCGGCATCGGGCGCAATGCGGCTGACGGTCTAAGACGCAAATAGATCCCCTTGCGCAGCCGGGGGCGGTGTGTCCTCGGCCACGTCGAACGGGCCGTTGGCGGGCCTCAGATTTCCAGCAATATCGTCAAACGGTACCTCGTCAATCCAAGCGGGCGCCACGGCGGCGTCCAAAATAGCCGGCATGCGGCTGTGAATGTGCGCGATGTCTGGCGACGGCGAACAGGTGACGATGGTGAAGCGGCCGTCGTTAATCAAACCTGCCATTGCGAATATGGGCGTTTTTGCGAGGCTGATCCGGTTCTTGTGTTTCCGGCCCGCTTCATCCGTGCGCCATTCGAAATAGGCGCTTGCGATGACCAAGCATCGGGACTGCAGCAACCCTCGGAACGTCGGTTTTTCGCGCAATGTCTCGGCGCGCGCATTGATCATGGGTTGCGACGTCCATGCCACGGACAAGCCCCATGGAAGGATATCCGCCTGATCTTCAGAGGTGATCACAAGCGCGGAGTCCGTCGGGCGGATTTCGCTTGAATTCGGCATGGGCGGCGGTGCGCTCAGCGCAAAAAGATCGGCGATCTCCCGGGCCGTTGTGTTCAGTTCAAAACGCGAGCACATGCATCGACTATACCGGGTTAGGTGGGCTGGTCACCCGCCAACCTTTGAAGTACCGTTCGATGATGAGCGACACAAACGATCGCAAGACGGTGATCATCACCGGGGCAAGCCGGGGAATCGGCCATTTTACCGCGCGCATGTTCTTGGAGCGGGGCTGGAACATCATTACCTGTTCGCGCGATGAAGCGCCTGAGGCATGCAAACGGGAACCTAAATGGACCAGCCATATTCCGACCGACTTACGCGATGCCGACAGCGTTCAGAATTTCGTCGACGAGGCTTTGGCTGTCTTGGATGGGGCGCCACTGCACGCGCTGGTTAACAATGCCGGCATGTCGCCGAAGACCCCGTATAAGGAACGCCTTGGTGTGTTGAACGGGGATTTGGATGCGTGGCGCGATGTGTTCGAATTGAACTTTTATGCGCCGCTGCGTCTTTCACGCGGTTTCGCCTCTGCCCTTCATAAAGGTAAAGGGGCCATTGTGAATGTCACCTCGATCGCCGGGCACTTTATTCATCCTTTTGCTGGGTCGGCCTATTCTATCTCCAAGACGGCGCTGTCCGGCCTGACCCGGGAAATGGCCAACGAGTTTGCCGAACTGGATGTCCGGGTCAATGCTGTGGCCCCCGGGGAAATCGAGACGGAAATGGTAGGGCCTGAATACGATTTGCTGATCCCGAGAATTCCTTTGCAAAGGATGGGAAGTCCGGCTGATGTCGCGGGTACCATCTTTTACCTTTGCTCCGACGACAGCCGATATGTGACCGGAACCGAGATCTGGGTGACCGGCGGTCAACATTTGTTCTGATATTGAGCATATAGATGGCGACGCGCGTTAAGCCCGTTAAGAAGCGGACGCACTCAGACCAGGCCGGCACACCGGAGAACGCCGTTCACTTTTACCGCGAAGGCATCGATACCCGGCCGCGACCGACGGGTTCGCTTCTGACAGCGTTTGCTCGGTATGGCGGCGCATCGACGCTCTATTGTCAGACATTCGATTCAACCGACTATGACGATTTTGTCGCACGGGTTGCGCGGCTGAAGTTGGACGGGGTCACCTGCCGTTACGTACAACCCGGCGATCCGGCGCCGTTTGCCGACGCGCCGGTTTTGCGCATTGCCGATGGCGAAGCCGATGCTTTGGTGTGGCGTCGGCATACGCTCGGCGACAACCGCTACTCGGTCGTTTCTGAGATTTCGGATTTGACGGGTGCATCGGGTCAGCGCTCATTCATGGATTGGTTCATCTCGCCGACGATGGCGTGGGATGCCCTGGTTTTCCCCTCCAAATCTCTCAAGAAGATCGCGGAACAGCAAATGGGCAACGTCTCAGATTATTTGGCTGAGCGTTTCGGGTCCGCGCCGGACGACCCGTCGAAACGAGTGGTCATCCCACCTGGAATCCCAGTCGATGCCTATGCGGAGAGTGATGAGACGGGCGCGTTTCGGATGGGTGTGCGACAGAGATTGGGAATCGGAGACCACGATTTCTGCGCTCTGGTCACGGGGCATTTCGCTTTCTATCAACGGATGCACCCGACACCATTGTTGATCGCGCTTGAGATGGCGGCGCGGCGGACGGGCGTACGAATTCACCTGTTAATGGCCGGTTGGTTCGACACGGCCAAAATCGAAAGAACGTACCGCGATCTGTCCCGTGATCTCGCGCCGGCTGTGAATGTCATTTTCTTAGACGGCCGCGATCGGGAAATCCGCCGTGGCGCCTGGTATGCGGCGGATACATACGCGGCTTTTCAGGACAGCATTGGAATGGGCATCGATCCCGAGATGTTGGAGGCCATGGCGGCTGGCCTGCCAGTTGTGGCCGCCGATTGGGGTGCAAACGCGGATTTCGTTAGCAACGGCCAGGAAGGGTATACCATCCCGACGTGGCTTCCGTTACCGGGAAGCGGTACGGATCTGAGCTTGGCGCCTGAACGCGCGATTGTTTCGGAAACCGACGCGCGATCCGCGGCGATCCTTGCGGGGACCGTTAGCCAGATGACCTCGCTGGACATCCGCTCTGCCGCGGATGCGTTCGAGGCCTTGGCGCGGGATGACGATCAACGTCGGCAAATGGCCGAGAATGCGCGGAGCCGGGTGCGCGAAACATGCGATTGGCCGGTTGTCGTGCGCCGTCATCAGGCGTTATGGGCTGATCTTCGAAAAGAACGCGAGCAGCAATCGCAAGAAACCTTGCATTTCGGATCGATCCCGCATCTCGACGATCCTTTTCGGGCGCAGAGCGCTTATGCGTCCGGATCAACGGATGTGGACACCCAGGTGTCGTTGATGCCTGGCCTGCGGCAAGGCGAGGGGGTTTCGGAACGGTTGTCGCGGGTTCGCGCCAACCCACTCAACGATATCGCATCTCGGTTGCTGCTGTCGTCGGATGAGATGTCACAAGTATTGAACGTGTTGACCGAGGCCGAGCGGCTTGATGTGGCCCGCATCGCCGCTGTGCTCCCGGAAAACCGGCGTTACAGATTGCCACGTACCCTCGGATGGCTTGCAAAAATGGGGATCGTTGTTTTGAGCGCCGGAGAGGCCATTCAGCGAGATGGCGACGCGGAACCGGCCGTTTCCCGCGTGGCGCTTGGGCTTGCGGCGCGCAAACACGGCGACAGTCGCGATGCTGCGGCATATTTCGAGGATGTGCTCCACGATCATCCTGTCGATCTGCTATCGCATCTGCAGCTTGGCGAGATCATGGCCGAGGAAAACGACTTTGAAGGCGCCGTCGAGCATTTCGAAAAGGCTGTCGATGTGGCGCCCGAGTCGGTTGAGGCTTGGCTCGACATGGGCAAGGCGCAGGTCTTGCGGGGAGACCCCAAGGCCGGCATCGCCGCATTGGAGAATGCCGCGACCCTGGCGCCGCAGAATAGCGAGGTGGCGTTTTCGTTGGGAGCCGCCTACCGCCGCGTCGGCAATGCCACGGATGCCGTGACTTGGCTTGAGAAGGCCGTTCGGATCAATCCGCGCCACGAGCATGCCTTTTTGCATCTCGGTTATGCCCGAAAAAGCATGGGACGGCGAGCCGAGGCTTTGCAGGCCTTTCGGGATGCCCTTCGGTTGGCTCCGAACAGTCTGGTCGCGAAATCGGGTGAATTGAGCATGGGCGTCGAGCGGCGTGGGCGGGACAACGTGGAGCGTGACGCCAATGCGCGGCGTGTCGCGTTACATGTCGGCAGCCCGGCAAGCTTTAGGGGGTTTTCTGAGGTATTCGCCCGGTTAAGCGAGGGGCATTGGCCGCTGCTATCGACAGACGGCCGCGATATCGTCGAGTTTGATGCGGATGTCGTTTTGAGCGGTGGTACCGAGACGGCAAGATTGCGCGCGCTGCTGCCGAATGCGTTCATCATCTCGGTGCCGGCATTCTTGTCTTCACAAAACCGATGCGCAGCGGCCTTCGAAGGTGCCGACTTGGTGGCGGCGCCCAGCGAATTGATTGCGCAAAGCTGGTCGGCTTTGGAACTCGCATCGTCCGATCAGATTAGAGTAACCGGGTATCCCGCCGCGGACGGCATCTTCCGGGGGGATGCACTGGCCGCGCCGCCCGAACTGCGGTTACCCGGGCGATATGTTCTGTATGCGCCATCGGGCGCGGCAGACCTTGGAACGGCTGACATTTTTGCGGAAACTATTGCGGAGATTGTCGAAGACTTGGATGCGACGCTGGTGATCAAGCCGCATCCGTCGACACTCGGTCGCCGCGAACCATGGTTGCAAGATCTGACGGCACGCGCGGCGGCATCGGAAAAACTGCAGATGGTTACAGATGCCGAGGCAGACGCCTTGCCGTACATCGTGCATTCCGATGCGGTTATCACGGACGTTTCGTCGGTTATGTTTGATGCCTTGGCAGCGGATACGCCGGTGGTGCTCCTCCGGCATCCGCACTCGGTCAATGCCGACGCATATGATGCACAGGGTATTGAATGGCGATGGCGCGACTTCGCAATCGACTTACAGTCCCCGGATGCCCTGCCGGAAGCGTTGGTGGAATTGATTGATGCGCCGATGCCGGACGCAGAAATGTGGTCGCAATACAAGGATGCTGTGTTTGATCGGGAGCCGCACAGCTCGTCGGCACAGCGGATTGTCGACTTAATCACAGAGTTATCCACGTAAAACACAAAATATTGTTACACAATTGAGTTTACGGCACACGATATCGAGAATTACCATATCGCTGGTATAATAGGGTAGGAATCCGGCCATGGCTGAAGATCCCGCGCGTTCGCAACCTCAATCAGAGGCGTCGGCACCGGCGCAGCCGCTGGGAAGCGATGGCTTTCCGCTACCTTCAGGCGGGGGTGAGGCTGGTTTACCCTCAAGTGGCGCGCTCGCCGACGCGCCGATCGAGCCATCTATTCCGATTTGGGTGCGCTGGAAGCTACTGCCACTCGGCGCCCTGATCGCGACGATGGCGTGGCTCGCGATCACCTATGATTTTATTGAAACAAATCTCGGCTGGGTGAATTTACCGGAATTGCTACCGCATGAACTCGGCGGCCTTGCGGCCGGTGTTGCAACGCCGCTGGCGTTGCTTTGGATGGTTGTCATTTTCTATCACCGCGGCGTTGGGATCAGTCGGGAGGCGGCGCATCTTCGATGGCAGATGCGGCAGATGATCTATCCCAGCGATGAGGCTGAATCCCGCTTGCGGTCGGTGACGGACACCCTTCGTCAACAGACCCGCGACCTGAACCGAGCAACCGAAGAAGCCATGCGTCGTGGAGAGGCGGTCAGCAAGCTGGTTCGGGAGCGTGCACTGGAGCTTTCAAAGGTATCCGAAGACGCGGATTTGCGTGCGCATGCCGTTGCGGATGCGCTGCGCCGTCAAACCGAGGATTTGAGTACTGCCACCGAGACAGCGACCGAGCGTGCGCGCGGTGCCGGTGAGACATTGCAGAAGCACGCTTATGATTTGACGGTCTCATCGGATCGAGCGTCCGCGCGCGCCGAAGATTTGGCCGACCTCATCGGGCGGCGATCCCAGGAGCTCTATCTTGCGGCCAATACGGCGTCGCAACGGGCGCAGGAGACGGCTGAGGTTTTCGATCAACGAACAGACTCTTTGCGGGATAGTATCGATGAGGCCAGCAGTCGGGCCGCGGACACGTCATCGACACTGCAGGAGATTGGTGAGATCGTTCGTGAGCGCGTCTCGGAGCTGACGGATGTCTCGTCCGGTGTCGCCGATAAGATGCGCAACGGTGCAAATGAATTGAAGGAGCGGTCCGAGGAACTCTCGCAACGCGGCGACGACGCGCAACGGCAGCTCGAAAGCGGGCGCGACTTGTTGGTGCGGCAGGCTGATGATCTGACGGTGACGGTGGATCGGGTTTATGCCCGGACCAAGGACATTGAAGATAACTTGGCGCGGCAAACCCATATGCTGTCTAGGACGTCGGATAAGGTCGTGTCCGACGTTCAGGATATCGGCGATGCTCTGCGTGAGGATACGCGCCAACTCGAAGCGACGGCGGCGCAAGCCATCGAACGGACACGGGGGGCCGGCGAGGCCTTTAGGTTGCAAGCGCGGGAGATGACGGCGGCGGCGGACGTCGCATCCGAACGGGCGGAGTCCGTCGGAAATGTCTTGAGACGAGATTCCGATGAACTCGCCACCATCAGTGAACGACTGATGGGTGAGATATCCCGGGTGGGCGAGGAATTGCGCCGGCGCACGGAGCAGGTCGACAACACGACGGAAAGGGCTATTGAGCGGTTCGCTGAAGCCGGTGAGACCATCGGTGAACAGACATCGCTCGTGGCGCGGTCCGCCAACCAATCGATCCTAAGGCTGGACGAGGCCGGCGAAACGCTGCGCCGCCGGGCCGAGGATGTCGATACGTTTTCGGACAGCGCAGACGCGCGTTTGTCACGGTTGGCCGATCTTCTATCCCAAACCTCGGAGGATGTGTCGCGAACCGCAGACCAAGGCGTGGCCGACGTTACCAAGGTGGCGCATGCATTGAATCAAGGGGCGGGAGCGGTGCGCAAAGGCGCGGACGATGTCGCGTCGGCGGCGCAGACGACGAGCGAGGAGATGCGCGTACTGTCGCAATCGGCGACGCAGGCACGTGCTTCGCTTTCGGAACTCGGCCGAGGCGCGAAGGATCAAATTCAAGACCTTGGTGAGTCGACGACCCGTGCGGCGCAGTCGATTGAGCGTGTCACAGAGACCTTGGACGAGACCACGTCGCGGCTCTCGCTCTCGACCGAGAAGTCGCTTTCGGCATTGGCCGATGCGGGCGAGGCATTGCGGCGGGAGTCCACATCCATCGATCAAACCAGCATATCGGCGAAAGCGCGCCTCGTTGCGGTGGGCGAGGACCTGAGCAACCGGCTCAAGGAACTGCTCTCGGCGTCTGATAGTGCCGAGTCCCAGATACGACAGATTTCCGAACTGTTGGAAAAGCGGTCTTCTACGTTGAGCAATACGTCCGAACTTGCGCACGAGAACATCGAGATGATTGGTACGGCCTTGGGGCATCGCGCCAGGGATGTGGCGGAGGCGTCGGACAGAGCGGCACAGTTGCTCAATTTGGTCACCGATCTCCTGTACAAACAATCTGAAGACTTGGACGCCAAATCGGGTAAAGCATACGCGGAGGTCGAGCGCGTCGGCGATGTCATTCAAGAGCGCGCCGCGCAGGTCGAAGCTGTGAGCGAGCACGTCCGCCGCCGCCTTGTTGATGCCGGGGATATTCTTCAAGCGGGTGCGGGTGAGATATCGGACGCGGCAGACCGTGCGAGCGAGAGAGTCAATATGTCTGCCGAGACGATGCAGCGCGGTGCAGCGTCCATGCGGGAGGCGTCTTCCGACGTTCTTTCTCGTTTGGATGATGTCGGAGTCCGGTTGTCACGAGAGGCCGAAAGCACTTTGAGCGCGACCGACCGGGTATCCGAGAACTTGTCTGCCATTGCAGGCACGCTGAAACACCACCATGAAGAACTCGACGAGACGCTGGACAAGACCCGCACGCGAATGGTCGATGTTGGGATGACATTGAACAAGGGGTCCGATCAGTTGACGCGATCCTATGAAGCCGCCACCACGCACGTTCAGCGCTTCGCCGACCTCCTAAACCAACAAGCGGGTATCCTCTCCAACTCATCAAATGAGGCAGCAGCCAAACTCGGCCGCGTGAGCGAGGAGATGCAGGGTCGTACGCACGACATGACGGCGACCGCCGACAGGGCGACGCAAATGATGAATGTGGTCGCCGAGGCGCTGAAGCGGAATGCCGAAGACGTGCATCAACAGGCGGAACGCGCGGCGACGCAGGTCAATATGGTCAATGCCGACGTCCGCGAAACCGCCCGGGAACTTCATGACGCAACCCAACAAGGTGTGCAGGATATGTCCGAAGTCGGGCAGGCCATGCGCGAACGCTTCCAAGAGGTCAGCATCGTCGCCCGCAAGGCGACGGCGCAGTTGGAAGAAGCGGCGGACGGAATGCGTCATCGGGGTACCATGCTGGCCGCGGCGACCGACGACGCCACCGACCGTTTGGAGCGGGTCGGCGAGACCATTGGCCAACGCGCTTCCGAAGCGTCGATGGCGGCCGATCTCAATGTTTCGAAACTCACCCGCGCTGCCGACACCTTGCGCGACCAAATCCACAATGCTGGCGATCGTTCGGACGAAATCACAGAACGATTGGAAGGCGGGACCGAGGGGCTGCGCCGGCAGATCCAAGAACTGTCGACAACCTACAATCGGGCTGAACGTGGCATGGAAGCACTGGGCGAAGCGCTTGCGCGGCGGGCACAAGAGCTTTCAAGCGCGACCGATGCGGCGCTCGGCAAGGTCTCGGCGTGGGATAAATCGGTCCGTGCGCACACCGATGCTCTCTCCAAGGCGACGAGCGACGTCGCCCGGAAGTCCCATGACATCAACAAGATGTTCGGCGAGCAGACGGAGTCGATGCGGGACGCATCGAATGAGGCGTCGGCGTTGCTGGCGGCCTTGCGCGAACGCTCGGACGTGGTTGGTCTCGAAGAGTTCACGCGGCAAGCGACATTCATCTCAGAGCGTCTGCAATCCCTTGCCGTGGATATCAGCCGGGTCTTGGAAACCCAGGTCTCCGAAGAGGACTGGCGCCGCTTCAACAAAGGCGAGAAGGGTATCTTCGTACGGAAACTCCTTGGTTTCCGGGAGCGAGCAAAGCTTTCGCAGGTTCGGCAACTCTATCAAGAGGACGGCACATTCCGCGATTATGTCACCCGGTACCTGGAAGAGTTCGAGAAGCTTTTGGACGAGTCCTCGAAGCGCGCCGAGAACAGCATGCTACACGGCACATTCCTGTCTTCGGATATGGGCAAGGTGTACATGATCCTGGCGCGCGCCCTTGATCGCGATGTTTAGGGCCACCCGTATCGCCTAGGTGCGCCGTTCGTTTTCGAACCAGGACAGTTGCTCAGAGAGAGAGACCACATGGCCGATCACGAACAAAGTCGCGCCTTTGACGTTGGCCTCACGGACGCACGTCGGTAAATCGCCGAGCGTTGTCACCAGCGTCCGCTGGCTGGGGCGCGTACCGAGATTGAGAACCGCCGCCGGAAGGTCGGCCGGCATCCCGTGATCGATGAGGGCTGCGGAGATCGCAGCCGTGTTGCTTAGCCCCATGTACACCACCAAGGTTGTCGCGGGATCGGCCAGGCTACTCCAATCTAGGTCCAGTGGCTCATCCCCTTTGGTGTGGCCGGTCACAAACCGGACCCCATGCGCCATTTCGCGATGTGTCAGAGGAATTCCAGCGTAAGCCGCGCATCCTGCCGAGGACGTAATACCGGGAACCACTTCGAAAGAAAGACCATGCTCTACGAGGTAAAGGGCCTCTTCGCCACCGCGTCCGAATACAAACGGATCACCGCCTTTCAACCGCATGACCCGCTTTCCGCTCCGTGCGAGTTCCACGAGGAGCGCGTTAATATCCTCTTGTGGCATGTAGTGATTGGAGGCTCGCTTGCCGGCGAAAATCCGCTCTGTTTGCTCGGGAATCAGGGCTAAGACGGCCTTGGAGACAAGACGATCGTAAACGATGACATCAACTTCGCGCATCAGGCGGTGCGCCTTGACCGTGAGTAGGTCCGGATCGCCCGGACCCGCCCCGACGAGCATGATTGGAAAGGTTTTGTCGCCTTCGGGCGCCATGGTCCGTCGCTCTTGTATTTACGTAAAAGAATAGACCCGGTTATCGACCATCGGGCATGGACAAACAAGGGTCGATCCTCTACCTCAGATCGTCGAAAATTGGGAGTGACTTGTGCAGGTGTCGACTTACGGCGCAACGACCGAGAGAAGCGCGCGAATTATTGGAATTTGGCTTCTGACCATCTGCACCATGGTGTTCGCCATGGTCGTGCTTGGCGGATTTACTCGGCTCACGGAGTCAGGGCTCTCGATGACCAATTGGCGTCCCGTGACAGGATGGTTTCCGCCGTTGTCGCATGGCGAATGGATGGGCCATTTCGAGGCGTACCGTACGTCGCCAGAGTATCTGAAGGTCAACCGCGGCATGAGCCTTGATGAGTTCAAGGGCATTTTCTGGCTTGAGTATCTGCATCGATTATGGGGCCGCATCATTGGGTTGGCATTTGCGGTTCCGCTTGCGTATTTCTTTTGGCGCCGCTGGGTCGATCGCTCGCTAGGGATGAGGCTTGGCGGGCTGTTTCTCCTCGGTGGGTTTCAGGGCTTCATCGGTTGGTGGATGGTCAAGAGCGGCCTCGTTGACCGACCGGATGTCAGTCAGTATCGACTCGCCGTACACCTTATCGTGGCATTCGTCATTATCGCGCTGTGTCTTTGGTTTGCTCTGAATCTCCTTGGGGCGCAACGGTCCCAGGTATCTTCATCGCTACGGCGTGCGACCAGCGGACTGGTCGCCTTGGTGTTTGTCACCGTGTTCTCCGGCGCTTTGGTGGCCGGGCTCAATGCCGGGATGATCTACAATACGTTTCCATTGATGCTGGGTGAGGTCTTTCCCGCTGAAGGTTTTCAACTAGAGCCGTGGTACCGGAATTTCTTCGAAGATATTCCGACGGTGCAATTTGACCACCGGGTGTTGGCCCTCACGACCCTTGCGCTCGTGGTGTTGGTTCGGATCATGGCGCGGCATGCATCGATGGAGATCCAAAAGCGTGCGGGGTTCCTGTTGTTGGCCGCTTTGTTTCAAGTCAGCTTGGGCATCGCGACATTGTTGATGGTTGTGCCGATCCCGCTCGCTGCTGCGCACCAAGCCGGCGCGGTCGTGCTTCTCGGCGCCGCGATTTGGCTTCGCCACGGAATGCAACGAGAACTCGCTTAAATCGCGGATTCCCGCTTGCAATCGGAGGGGAGGGCGCTTCACAATCGGCGTGTATGGGGACGCTCCAACGAGGGCTGAGACGAGGATTCCAGGGAGACGACTAATGTCAGACACAAAATACCGCTTGGTCACTCGAAGCGACTTTGACGGATTGGTATGTGCGGTTCTTCTGAAGGACTTGGACATCATTGACGATATCAAGTTCGTGCATCCAAAAGACATGCAAGACGGGACGATTTTGATCTCGGAAGGCGATATCACGACCAACTTGCCATATGTCAGCGGCGTGCACTTGGCTTTTGACCATCATCTTAGTGAAACCATCCGTATCGGTGAAAAACCGGACAATCATATTATCGACCCAAATGCACCATCGGCAGCGCGTGTTGTGTACGATTATTATGGTGGTAAAGCGAAATTCCCCAACGTCGGCGATGACCTGATGGAGGCCGTGGACAAGGGCGACAGCGCTCAATTCTCGGAAGAAGAGGTCGTGAAGCCCGGCGGTTGGAATCTCCTCAACATGCTGATGGACAGCCGCACCGGTCTTGGGCGGTTTCGCGAATTCCGTGTCTCCAACTACCAGTTGATGATGCAGCTAATCGATTATTGCCGCGATCACACAGTCGACGAGATTTTGGCGCTTCCGGACGTCAAAGAGCGTGTCGACTTGTATTTCGAGCATGAGGAACAGTTCAAAGAT
Organism: Rhodospirillales bacterium; assembly: GCA_965601835.1. GTDB lineage: Bacteria > Pseudomonadota > Alphaproteobacteria > Rhodospirillales > Casp-alpha2 > UBA4479. Next base: position 731,709 of record OZ271842.1, on the reverse strand, counting down.
CAGCTCAAGAGATGCTCAACCGTTCATGGCAATCTCGTCGTGCTCGATCTGCGCAACGAAGAGACGATCTATGCCGGTAATCGGTTCATGATTTATGCGCTCTTCCCGGACTGCAACATCTCCATCCATGTTCTCTGGGGGCTGAACAAGCTGAACACCGTGTTTGCCATTGGAAAATCGATCCTGAATAGATCGTCCAACACCAATGTCGGGGAGCTTGCGCTCAAATACGGTGGCGGTGGGCATGAGAATGCCGGGACCTGCCAGGTCGAGAACGATGATTCGGAAAGAGTGCTGAACGAACTCGTCACTGCCATCAACGCGGACGGCTGAGCCGCGTGCGCGGTCTGCCACCAACCGGTTCTGCGAGAAAACGCCGTCGATTGCCGTCGGTGCTGACGGTTGCGCTGATCAGTATCTTCAGCGTTTCCCTAATCACGGCGTGTGTTACCAATCAGTCGGCGATCGGTCGGGTTATCACGGCGCTCAAAGACGAAACGACGCCCTTACCCGATGACACGCGCCTGCAGTTGAACCGGTTCGCCGAGGTTTATGACACCTATTCCGTCGATGCTGCGGACCGTGAGCGCCTGGACTACTTCAACTTCGCATTCCGGCGGGTAAGGGGTGGTTACGTCCATCAGACCGATGACGCCCAGTTGATCGATGCCGCGATCGCAGGTGTGGTGGAGCCCGGTGCCGAGCCTGGAACGCTTTCGGGCGAGCAGATCGTGGAAGACGCACTGCACAAGATGCTGAAAGCGTTAGATCCACACTCCAGCTATCTCAATGCCGAGGAATTCCAAGAAACATTCGCCAACACGAAGGGAGAGTTCGGCGGCCTGGGTATTCAAGTCACCATGGAAGGTGATTTCGTGAAAGTAATTTCACCGATTGAGGACACGCCGGCGGAACGGGCTGGTATTCTTGCGGGCGACTTGATTACCGCAGTCGATGGCGTTTCCGTCAAAGGGAAATCGCTCCGCGATGCCGTTCGCTTGATGCGGGGGCATCCGGGCCAAGCAGTAGATTTGAAAATTCGCCGCGCGGGCGCTGATGACTTCGACGTCAACATCGTGCGGGCGATCATTGAGGTCAAACCGGTCCGGCACCGTGTCGAAGGCGATATTGGCTATCTCCGTATCACGCGCTTCAACGAGAAAACCAAAGATGGCGTCGAGAGGGCGTTGAGCGACATCCGCGCGCAGTTGGGCGGCGATCTGAAGGGCATTGTCCTTGATCTCCGCAATAATCCAGGCGGGCTCCTGAACCAATCGGTCGTGGTATCCGACGCTTTTCTTGAACGTGGCAAGATCGTCTCGATCAAAGGGCGACATGGCCGCGATGCGCGCTCCTATTACGCCGAACCCGGTGATCTCAGCCGGGGTGTCCCTGTGATCATATTGGTCAATCGAGGGTCGGCGTCGGCATCCGAAATCGTCGCAAGCGCGCTGCAGTTTCACGACCGTGCCGTCGTCATGGGGGATCGGACGTTTGGCAAAGGCTCGGTGCAGACGATTATGCCCTTGCCTTTGGAAGGGGCGCTTCGTTTGACGACGGCATTGTATTACTCGCCCGACAATGTGGCGATTCAGGCCGTTGGCGTCACACCGGATATTGTGATTTCGGCGGGCGAGGGCGCGGGTGAATTGGTCCGTGAAATCGATTTGCCGGGCGCCATTCCCGCGGAGAGCGGGGATGCCATGCGCGATCGCCCGCGCGTGTCGGAGCAGGCTTGCCCGGCCATCGGTGAAGCGGAGGACCGTGCTCTCGGTTGCGCGATTGAGTACATCCGCAGTAAGAGCGAACAGGCGTTTATCCGTCGATTTGCACCTGGGGCCGCGGGTTGAGCTTTAGGCGACGGCCGACGCTCAGAAGATAAATTTATATAATTCAGTAGGTTGTCTCGTCGTCGGCTGGATCGTGAGCACGATTGGCCATGTGCTGAAAGCGTAATAACCATCTTTCAGTTAATTATTGGAGCATTCTCTTATAAGTTAGTTCTCAAATGGAAATTACAAATATTATTCATTGGACTAATGAATACCGATATGGCACATCGGGCACCACATCCTCAACTTTTCGATTTTTGGAAGGCGACTTGGCGATGCCGGGTATCTCTGCACTCAAAATTCTAGGCGGTCTTCGGGCACTCATTACCCGTCCCACATTTTACAAACCACATCGAACCTACATGCGGGGTCCTGGACCGGCATGTGATCAACACCGCAAGGCTAAGTAACGCACGCTTGTTCGGGAGATAGTTGTTCATGTCCGACAATTTCGTCGATACATCGCCATCGGTGGCGGACGAGGTGAAGACGAGCACGTGCTACATGTGCGCCTGCCGATGCGGGATCAAAGTCCATCTCAAAGACGGCAAGATTCGTTACATCCAAGGGAATCGCGACCATCCCGTTAATCGAGGCGTGCTGTGTGCAAAAGGATCCGCCGGGATCATGACGCAATACTCCCCGGCCCGGTTGACGAAGCCCTTGAAACGGGTGGGCGAGCGCGGGGCGGGCGAATTCGAGGAAATCGAATGGGATGAAGCGCTCGAGATCGCGACGTCTTGGATGAAGCGCATTCGCGAAACCGACCCCAAGAAACTCGCGTTTTTCACGGGCCGCGATCAGTCGCAAGCGTTGACGGGTTGGTGGGCCAGCCAATTCGGGACTCCGAACTATGCCGCGCATGGAGGGTTCTGCTCGGTCAACATGGCCGCGGCGGGCTTGTACTCCATCGGTGGGGCGTTTTGGGAGTTCGGTGAGCCAGACTGGGACCGCACCAAGTATTTTATCATGTTCGGCGTTGCCGAAGACCATGATTCGAACCCGATCAAGATCGGTCTGGGCAAACTTAAGAGACGTGGTGCGAAATTCCTTTCCTTGAATCCGGTTCGGACGGGCTACTCCGCAATTGCCGACGAATGGCTCGGCATTCGGCCTGGTAACGATGGATTGTTTGTCATGGCGCTGATCCATGAGCTGCTTCGGACCGGCAATGTGGACGAGAATTACTTGGCGTCCTACACGAACGCGCCTTGGCTGGTGATCGATGCGCCGGGTATGGCCGATGATGGTTTGTTTGCCCGCAATGACTTAGGCGAAGGTCTGGTATGGGATGCCGAGCGCGGCGCGATGGCTTCCGCCATGGATATTACCGCCAAGGCGGTTTTGGCGACGTCGGAGCCCATCGTCTTACCGGATGGCCGCAAGGCGGTTCCGGCGTTTCAGTTGATGGCGAACCGGTATCTGGATCCGAAATATGCGCCGGACGCGGTCGCGGCGAAAACGGGTATCTCTGCCGAGACGATGCGGCGGATTGCCGCAGAAATCGCCCATGTCGCCTTTAAGGAATCGATCGAGATCAATACGCCTTGGGTCGACGCCTACGGTCGCAAACATGACAAGTTCATCGGGCGGCCGATTGCCATGCATGCGATGCGGGGAATCTCGGCGCACTCGAACGGTTTTCATACCTGCCGGGCCATTCATCTTTTGCAGACGATCCTCGGCAGCGTCGACTGTCCGGGTGGGTTTCGGAACAAGCCGCCGTTTCCAAAAGCGGTGCCGCCGGCGCTGAGACCGACAGGTAAACCGGAGCAGGTCAAGCCCAACACGGCGATGCCGGGCCCGCCGCTGGGCTTCCCGACCGGACCGGAGGATCTAATCGTCGATGCGGACGGGAATCCGAACCGCATCGATAAAGGGTTTTCGTGGGAATTCCCTCTGTCGTCTCACGGTCTCATGCACATGGTGATCCATAATGCGTGGGCCGGTGACCCCTACAAGATCGATACCTTGTTCATGTTCATGGCGAACATGAGTTGGAACTCGTCGATGAACACGTCCGGCACCATGGATATGTTGACGGACAAGGATCCGGAAACAGGCGAGTACAAAATCCCACGGCTGATTTACGCGGACGCATACTATTCGGAAATGGTGGCATTTGCGGACCTGGTATTGCCGGATACCACCTATCTTGAGCGATGGGACTGCATTTCCCTATTGGACCGACCGATCTGTGAGGCGGATGCCGCCCAAGATGCGATCCGTCAGCCGGTTGTGAAGCCCGACCGGGACGTGCGGCCGTTCCAGACCGTGCTTCTCGATTTGGGTGCTCGGTTGGGCTTGCCCGGTATGGTCGACGACGACGGGTCGCCGAAATATCCCGGTGGCTACGCCGATTACATCGTCAACCACGAACGCCGGCCGGGTATCGGACCGCTTGCCGGTTGGCGCGGCGAGAACGGCGATCAGAGTAACGTCGGCGCGCCCAACCCGAATCAATTGGATCGCTACATTGAGAACGGCTGTTTTTGGTCGCACCATTTCGACGACGATCAGAAGTTCTTTAAGTTCGCGAATAAGAACTATTTGGAATGGGCTGCGGGCGCCGGGATTAAAGACACATCCAATCCGATTGTCTTGCAGGTCTATTCGGAGGTGATGCAGAAATTTCGGAACGCGGCCCGTGGTCACGGTGATGTTCAGCCCCCGGACCGCGAACGCGCCCGGATCGAGGCATATTTCGATCCGATGCCGATATGGTATGAGCCTTTCGAAGAAGCCATGGTCGATCTTGATGAATATCCGCTGCATGCGCTGACGCAACGGCCGATGCAGATGTACCATTCGTGGGGATCGCAAAACGCATGGCTTCGCCAGATTACCGGCTCCAACAAAATGTACCTAAGTGAACGTCTCGGCCGCGAAATGGGGATCGAGGAAGGCGATTGGATTTGGATTGAGAGTTTCCACGGCAAGGTGAAGGCGCAGGCGTCGTTGATGGACGGCGTTGAGGACTCCACGATTTGGACGTGGAATGCGATCGGAAAGCGATCGGGCGCCTGGAACCTGGACGAAGATGCCGGAGAGGCCAAGAAGGGTTTCTTGCTTAACCATGTGATCTCGGAACTACTCCCGCCCCGCGAAGATGGTTACCGGTACTCCAACTCCGATCCAGTGACGGGGCAGGCCGCCTGGTACGATCTTCGCGTGAAAATTCGTAAGGCCGATGAGGCCGAAGAGCCTGTCACCTTCCCGCAGTTCGATGCGACGGCGAAGCCTGAAGGATTGCGACGCCCGACACCGGACAAGTTGGATTTTGGTGCGGAGTTTCGGCGGGCGAGGGAAGAATGACGACGCTTCCCGCAACGACTCAAAAGAAGCTAGGCCTAGTCATCGATCTCGATATTTGTGTCGGATGCCATGCCTGCGCGGTCAACTGCAAGGAGTGGAATACCGGCGGGCACGCGGCGCCGCTGACGGACCTCGATCCTTATGGGGCGCAACCGAACGGCGTCTGGTTCAATCGTATCCATACGTTCGAAGCCTCCGCCGGTGAGGGGGAGCCCGGCCGGACCGTGCACTTTCCAAAATCCTGCCTTCATTGTGAGGACGCGGCATGTGTCACGGTGTGCCCAACTGGTGCCAGTTTCAAACGTGAAGAAGACGGTATTGTCCTCGTCAATGAAAGTAAGTGTATCGGCTGCAAGCTCTGCAGCTGGGCTTGTCCTTACGGTGCGCGGGAGTTCGACAGCGATGAAGGGGTGATGAAGAAATGCACCCTGTGCATCGACCGAATCTATAACGAGAACCTGGAAGAAGTCGATCGGGTGCCGGCTTGCGTATCCACGTGCCCGGTCAGCGCCCGTCATTTCGGCGATCTTGGCGACCCGAATTCGGACATTTCGAAGCTGGTTGCCGATCGTGGCGGTTACGATTTGATGCCGGAGATGGGATACAAGCCGACGAACAAGTACTTGCCCCCGCGTCCGCGCCGCAACACTGCTGAGAAAACAGGGCTACCGCACGAGTTGCCGGTGACGCCGGGAATAGAGAATCCGATCCTCAGGTGGATCGACAGAACTTTGTCGAGATAAGCCATGCATCCTGCGTTTTCCGTCATTTTTTTTACGACTGCATCGGGTGCCGGCTACGCCATGCTGACGATCCTTACCGTTCTGACGGTGATGGGGATTATTCCACCCGATCGCTTGCTCGGGATTCTCGGGCTGGGACTTGCTTTCTGCTTGGTGAGCGGCGGGCTTTTGTCATCGACGTTCCACCTCGGTCACCCTGAACGCGCGTGGCGGGCGTTGACACAATGGCAATCGAGTTGGCTGTCGCGCGAGGGGGTTCTGGCCGTCACAACATTCGGCCCTTGGCTGGTATTTGCTTTTGGTTGGATTTACTTGGGTGATGTTTCCGGTGTTTGGGCGGTCGCTGGGGCACTTGCCGCCATGCTTGCGGTTGCCACCGTGTATGCGACCGCGATGATCTACCGATCACTTGCGACGGTTCACCAATGGAACAACGTGTGGACCATCGGGTGTTACGTCTTCGTTGGGCTGGCTTCAGGTGCGGTCATTATCGCGGCGTTGTTGGCAGGGACGGTCGGACTGCCGGCAGGCTACCTGATCTTTACCGGGTGTACTGTACTGGCGGCGTTCCTCGCGAAGCGGCTGTATTGGCGCTATATCGACACGACCAGCCATGTGGCGACGCCGAAGTCGGCGACCGGATTGAAAGGCGAGACCGTCCGCTTTTTCGAGGGACCACACACCGAAGAGAACTATCTACTCCAGGAAATGGGCTACAAAGTTGCCCGGAAGCACGCCGAGAAGCTTCGACGGATCGTGTATATCGCAGGATTCATCGCACCGACCATCCTCGTCGCAGTCGCCTTCGGCACTGGGGGCGGTGTGGCTCTTGCCGCCTGCATCTTCGCCGCATTGTCGATCATGGTCGGCGCCGTGGTCGAGCGATGGCTGTTTTTCGCCGAAGCGCGCCACGTGGTGACCTTGTATTACGGCGCGCAAAGCGTTTGATTTCTCGGCATTTCTAAGCGCAGGAGGCTGCTCTTGTCGTTCGCGAAAGTTGACGGGCGGCGGCAAACTGACGCATAACTTATATCAGAAGAAAAACAATAACGTGGTTCGACCGAATTGAACGCTTAAAAATGATGCGCGTTCAAAGGGTTGTAAGAAAATGGCTGAAGAGATTTCGGCGAGCGGCGATGCCGTTCAGACCGGCGAAAATGCGTTCACGATTGATGGATCGCAAGCCGGCGATCTAATGCTCCCAGAAAATTTGTCGGCGGCCGACGCGGAATTTTCCGTTGAGGGCGGCGATCTGGTGATGAGTTTCCCGGACGGTACCACCGTCACGGTCGAAGACTACTACGCCAACGAAAATCCGCCGACATTCGTCTCGCAAGACGGTGCGGAAGTGGGGGGCGATGTCGTTGCAGCCCTGACGGCTGGTGCCGGCGAGGGCGCTGCGCCGACCGACGGCGCCTTTGGCTTCGTTCAGCCCGAAGCCGCGGAAGCAATCCAAGCCGCCGAACTCAGTGGTAACATAGCCGAAAATCCGACCGTGATCTCCGGTACCGACGGCGAGCCGATCGGTAACGTCGAGAACATGTCGGGTGAGGTCTGGGCGGTGCGCGCCGACGGCACGCGGGAACGCTTGGAACTCGGCGACGAAGTTTACCAGGGCGATATCTTGGAATCCGGCCCGGACGGCAATGTCGGGATCTTGCTCGCTGACGAAACGACCTTCGCCATGGGTCCCGAGGGCCGCATGGTGTTGGATGAAATGATCTACGACCCTGCGACCCAGGAAGGGTCCGTGTCCATGTCCGTGCTGCAGGGCGTGTTCACGTTCGTGTCGGGGCAAGTGGCGAAAACCGACCCGGACGCGATGACCCTGGACACCCCGGTCGCGACCATCGGGATCCGCGGTACCCAGGTTGGCTTGGATTTGAGCGACGGCGAGAACCTCGGCGTTCACCTGATGGAGGAACGTTTTGGGTTCGTTGGCGAAGTCGTCGTTGCCAACGATGGCGGGGTCATTGTGTTGAACGATGCCAATGCGTTCACCACCGTCAACAGTTTCGATACGCCGCCATCCGATTTCGTGATCGTGGAGTTGGAAGACATCCTGACCACTTATGGCGAATCCACTCTTCCCTACATTCCGACGCGGAATGCTGCCGGTGAGCGGACCAGCGCCAATACATACCAAGAAGAAACCGAAGTCGAAGGTGAGGATCGCGAGAGTCTCGATTTCTTGAACGATTTTCAGACCGATGCCGGTGGCGAGCCGGAATTCCAAGAGGACTTTATCGACGTCACCGCGGAGTTGGAGGAACTTCAATCTACGGGCCCGGTCGGCCCCAGCTTTATTCCAGTGACACTGCAGTCGGCGGGGATCGAAGACGAAGAGTTCGAGGTCCTTATCGAAGACGATGACGATGACGAAGATGTCATTGACGTTACTGAGCCGCCAGAACCAGAGCCAGAAATCGAGGCGACGCTGCCCGAGGACGTTCAATTTCTCGAAGAGATCGAAGGTGTCACAAACGTCGAATATAATGAAGAGTCGAATACGGTCAGTCTGCAGGTGGATGGCGATATCGATCTAAGCGGGGTCGAAGGATTCAATTTTGAGATTTCCGGCGATGACAGTGAGAACATCATCACCACCGGTGCCGGGGATGACACCCTGCAAGGGTCTGGCGGCGACGACATTCTCGATGCCGGTGCTGGCGATGACACCCTAATCGCGGCACCCGGCGGAGGTGACGACACCTACATCGGTGGTGAGGGTGTTGATACCATTACCTTTGCTGCGGAGGCCGGAGACCTAGAGATTATCTTGGATACCGGTCTGACCGATGCGGATGGGCGTCCCTTGGGCAGCGCGACAGGTGATGCGGACGTTGGCACGGATACCCTGATTGAGATCGAGAACGTTGTCGGCGGCAGCGGCAATGACCGGATCGTCGGGGATGCAGGTGACAATGTCATCGAAGGTGGCGCCGGTGATGACTTCATTGATGGGGGTGATGGTCAGGATACCGCGGTGTTCAGTGGCACACGCGGCGAATCCACGTTCACCATTGTCGAAGGCACGCTGACGGTCACGGGTCCGGACGGCACCGACGAGATCGTCAACGTAGAGAATTTCGTCTTCGAGGGTACGGACGGCCTAGTGGTCGGCCTCGAAGACACGGCGATCAGCGTTGATGTATTGGAGTCCGCTCCGAGCGCGGCAACAGCGGCATCGATCGTTGTTACCGGAATGCCGGACGGCGCTGTCTTGTCAGCGGGCGACCTTCAAGACGATGGGTCGTGGCTGCTGACGTCGGCGCAGTTGGAAGGGCTTACGGTCACGGGGGCCGCAAACTCGGATGAGGATTTCACGCTAACCTTCACCACGTACGGCACGGATTACGAGGCAGCCGCGACTCAAGCGGTCGAAGAGTACTTGGCGACGCAACTGGATCCCGAGACGGGTGAGCCATTGCAAACTCTGTCCGAGTTTTTGCAAGACGGCGGTTCGGTCGTCGGATTGGCCGCCGGCGCGGCGTCGGAATTCATGCCGGACGCAACCGGGTCCGGCAACATTGGCGTCGAGGTGATTGGCGTTCTCGATCCGTTTTCGGTCACGGTTGATGGGATTGAACTCACCAACAGTGGTGCGACCAGCCCAATCGTGTTTGCGGGTACCGAAGACATTCCGGTCGAACTGAACATTCTCGCGGCGCTCGGCGATGCGGACGGGAGCGAGTCGTTAACCGTCACCATCAGCGGATTACCGACCTTGGAAGTGAACGAGGTCATCACTGAAGTGCCCGTCCTGGATGAGTTCGGCGAGCCTGTCTTGGACGAGTTCGGAGACCCGGTTATCGAGACGGTTACGTCATACGAACCCGTCCTGGATGAGAGCGGTCAAACCGTCGGGGCCCATCTTGTGTACACCGACGCCAACGGAAATGACGTTGTGCTGCCGGCGAATGATACCGGCGAATACTCGCTGACCGGTGAACAGTTGAACAATTTGCGGCTCGTCGGGTCTCCAGACGACAGCGGTACCATGAATCTTGAGATCGAAGCGCAGATCCAAGACGGCGAGGCGACCTCCACCGTGTTTGGCTCGGCTGTGGTCGAATTGGCCGCGGATGCGGACGTTCCAACGGTCAACGGCGGTGCCGAGCCAGGGATTGAGGATCAGCCGATCCGGATCACGTTCGACATCGACAAGAACGATGTATCCGAGCATATCACCGACGTAACGCTGACCGGGATTCCGGACGGTGCGTCGCTCGCCATTGAATACACTGACCCCGATACAGGTGACGCCGTGACGATCCAGTTGGCGGTCGTAAATGGCTCCGCCAACATTCCGGTTGGGTTCCTTGGGGACGACCTTGCGACCGATGGTCTGATCCTGACGCCTCCTGCGCATGTCAGCGGCTCTTTTGACCTGCAATTGCAAGTAACATCGACGGAGTTGAACAACGGCGATACCGCGGTGGCGAATTTCGACATTCCCATGACCATCACCGCCGTTGCCGACGAATTGGGCGTCACCATCAATGACACACAAGTGGTCGACGGCGATGTCATTGGCCTCAACGCGACCGAAGACGGCGCCTTCTCGCTCGATATTTCCGCTGTCACAGCGGACGTTGATGGTTCCGAAGTGCTCTCCGTGACAATCTCCGGCGTGCCGAGCGGGGCAATTTTGTCATCGGGAACAGATAACGGAAATGGGACTTGGACGCTAACGTCGGCGGAATTCGAGACCCTCTCGATTACACCTCCGCCGGACTCTGACGAGAACTTCGATCTCACGGTGACGGTCACCAACGTTGATAACAACGAAGACACGTTGACCCTGGAGGCAACGGTCTCCGTGGATGTCGAGGCGGTTGCAGATGCGGCGAACCTTTCTGCGAAAGACGCCGTCGGTATTGAAGACACACCCATCGACCTGGATATCGCATCATCATTGAACGATACGGATGGCTCAGAGACGCTCTCCATTACGATTTCTGGTGTGCCGGATGGTGCGGCGCTTTCGGCAGGTATCGACAATAACGACGGCACTTGGACGCTGACGGCGGATCAGTTGGATGGCTTGTCGATCACCCCTGGTCTTCATGTGTCCGGCGAGTTCAACCTGACGGTGAGCGCGACGACGACTGAGGGCGCGAACTTAGATCAGGCCGTCGTGACCCAGGATATCCTGTTGACGGTCGTTCCCGATCCGGATGCCCCTGTGGTGAACGTCACGCCCATCGTCGGCAACGAGGACACATCGATCCCGTTGAACATTGATGCCTCGCTCGTCGATCAAGACGGATCGGAAACCTTGAGCATCACCATATCCGGCGTTCCGGATGGTGCAGAGTTGTCCTCCGGGACCAATCTCGGAAATGGCCTCTGGGACGTCGACCCAGCAGATTTGGCGAACCTTGCGATTACGCCGCCGGCTGACAGCAATGTTGATTTCAATCTGACGGTGACTGCGACAGCAACCGAGAGCAACGGTGAATTCGTTGAAACCACAGCAGATGTGCCGGTGACACTACTCGGCGTGGCCGATGACCCAACCCTGGTGGCCGACCAGGTCGTGGGTCTTGAAGACAGTGCGATCGCCTTGAATATTTCGGCGACACTGAATGATATGGATGGCTCGGAAAGTCTGAGCATTACAATTGCCAATATTCCGACCGGCGCCATTTTGACGTCCGGCAATGACATCATTGCGGTGACGAATGGCGTGGCGGAATTAACTGGTGCTCAGTTAAATGGGCTCACCATCACGCCGCCGCGCGGGTCGGACGCAGATTTCGATCTTCAAGTCACCGCGACATCGACGGAAAACGACAACGACGTCACCGCCAATGGCCAAGGCACCGCCAGCGTTTCGGGCACCATGACGGTGATCGTTCAGGAAGAGGCCGATCCGCCGGCGCTGATGCTGTTCGATGCGTCGGGCACAGAGGATCAACCGGTGCCGCTCAACATCGCGGCGATATTGACCGATCCGGAAGAGACCCTGAGCGTCGTTGTGTCGGGCCTGCCCGAGGGCGTGTCACTCTCTAACGGTGTCGAGAATCCGGATGGCACGTGGACCCTGGAGGCAGCGGATCTGGTCGGCCTAACGATGACCTTGCCCGAAGATTCGGCAGCTGATTTCCAACTTCAGGTCGAGGCAACGTCGACGACGGACGATGGCACCTTCGCAACCTCAACCGGTTCGCTGAGCGTGTCGATCGCCGGGGTTGCCGACGATCCGAACCTTGCCACCAGCGACGTGATAGCGGATGAAGGCACAACGGTTCCGCTAAGCATTGATGTCAGCCTCAACGACACGGATGGTTCGGAAACACTTTCTATTACGGTTTCCAACCTGCCGGATGGTGCTTCGTTGACTGCGGGCACGGACAATAACGACGGCTCCTGGACATTGACGCCGGATCAGTTGGATGGACTGGGTTTGGTAACCCCGGCGGGTCTGGATGACGATTTCACGCTTTTGGTGACCGCGACATCGACGGAAGACGATGCTGCTTCGACCGCGAACGGGCAAGGCGTGTCGAGCGTCAGTGGCGTCATCAACGTCGATATGACCGCCGTTGCCGAAATCCCGACCCTCGTTTTGCAGGATGCAAGCGGAAATGAAGACCAGCCCATCGCGCTGGATATTTCCGCCTTCGTCAACGATCCGTCTGAGACCGTCTCGATTACCATCGCGGGCGTCCCCGGAGGGGCGTTGTTCTCGGCCGGGTCGAACAACAACGACGGGACTTGGACCTTCACTCCGGCGCAGTTGCAAGGCCTCACCATCACACCGCCGGCCGACAGCAACGAAGACTTCCAACTCGACATCACCGCCACCTCGACGGAGCAGGATGGCACATCGGCAAGTTCCACGGGTTCGTTGAGTGTTGGCGTCACAGGGGTGGCCGATGCGCCGACGTTAACGACCGGTGACGTCGCCGGCGCCGAAGATACGGCGATCCCATTGAACATCGCTGCGAACCTGAACGATACCGATGGTTCCGAGACCCTGAGCATCACCGTCACAGGCGTGCCTGCTGGCGCCAGTTTGTCGAAAGGTGTTCTGAATTCGGACGGGTCGTGGACGTTAACCGGTGGCGATCTCGCCGGATTGACCTTGACCCCGGCGCCTGATGCGTCAGGCACCGTGACGTTGGGCGTCGCTGCCACATCTACCGAGAACGACGGTGACAGTGCGACGGTCGTCGGCTCAATCACGATCGACGTCGAGGCGGTGGCCGATGCGCCAACGTTGGTGCTTCACGATGCGGCCGGCTTCGAAGACGATGCGATCCCGCTTGAAATTGCAGCATCTGCCGAGGGTGGCGACGCCATCGTCGGGATTACCATCAGTGGCGTGCCGGATGGTGCGGTCCTCTCCGCAGGTATCGACAACCAAGACGGTACCTGGACCCTGACCGAGGCGCAGTTGGATGGGCTGAGCATCACGCCGCCTGCCGACGCGAATGCGAACTTCAATCTCAGTGTGACGGTCACGTCTCAAGACGGCAGCGACTTGGCGGAAACGACACAGGCGTTGAACGTCTCGGTGACGGCCGTCGCCGACAAACCGAACCTCAGCGTGCCCTCCCAAGTCCAAGTTGACGGCGGGGATGCGGTCGATTTGGACATCATGTCCTCGTTGAACGATCTCGACGGGTCGGAAACGCTGAGCATCAACGTCAGCAACATTCCCGATGGCGCGATCTTGAGCATCGGTAACGATGTCCTCAGCGTGCTCAACGGCAGCATCGATTTGACGCCGACGCAGTTGGGCGGGCTACAGATCACGCCGCCGCCGGACTTCGACGGGAACTTTACGCTGCAAGTGACGGCGACCGCCACCGACACCGATCCGGACAACGTCATTCCCGACGGTATGGATACAAGTCTCAGCATCGGCTTCATCGATGTCGAAGTGTCGTTGCCGGTAAACGATCCAGATGCACCGAGCCTCACCCTCGACGACGCTCAAGGTTTCGAGGACAACGCTATTCCGCTCGATATCAATGCATCGCTGACGGACCCATCAGAAACCTTGTCGGTGACGATCTCCGGCGTGCCGACCGGCGCCACCTTGTCGGCTGGGACGGATCTCGGGAACGGTGTTTGGTCCTTGTTGCCCGAAGAGGTGGCAGGCCTGAGCATCACGCCGCCGGATGATAGCAACGTTGATTTCGCACTCCAGGTAACGGCAACGTCGACGACTCCCGAAGGCGATTTCGCGACGACCAGTGGCACCGTCAACGTCGATGTCATCGGTGTCGCGGATGCACCGAACTTGACCGGCAATGCCGGAGACGGTGTCGTTGTCGACGGTGGGCTCGAATTTCCGCTCGATATCGCATCATCTTTGAACGATGTGGACGGTTCGGAAACTCTCTCAATCACGATTTCCGGCTTGCCGAACGGTGTGACTCTCTCCGACGGCGTTCAAAACAACGATGGCACATGGACCTTGCGTCCGATCGATCTTGACGGTTTGTCGATGACGGTGCCGAACGGGGTAAGCCCCGACTTTGATTTCGATGTCACCGCAACGGCGACCGAGAACGATGGCGATACCGAAAGCGTTGACACGGTTATCTCGGTCGATGGTGACGATGCTGCGGAAACGCCGGACCTCAACGTTACCGCCGCGCAGGGAGACGAAGACACGGCGATTGCCTTGGATATCCGGGCCGCGTTGACAGATACGGACGGTTCCGAGGTTCTGTCCATCACGGTCATAGGATTGCCGGCCGGTGCCCAGTTGTCCGCCGGTACGGTCAATAACGACGGTTCCGTTACGCTGACGCCCGAAGAACTGGCGGGACTTACCGTTACACCGCCGGCGGACTCGGATGCAGATTTCACGCTGACGGTCGAAGCGACCTCGCGCGAATTGTCAACGGGCGATACCAATACGGTGTCATCGCCCCTGCCGGTCACGGTCACGGCGGTGGCGGATGCGCCGAAAGTCGAGGCTGGCGATTCCGATGGTGATGTCGGCCAAACCGTCGATTTGGATATCCAGAGTATTCTGAACGATACCGATGGCTCCGAGACCCTGTCGATCACGGTGCAAGGTGTGCCTGCCGGCGCAAGTTTGAGCGCCGGTGTCGTCACTGGAAACGGGACCTATACGCTCTCGCCGCAGGACTTGGTCGGGCTGGAGATTTCGCTGCCGGCGGACGCCAGTGACGATTTCGATCTGACCGTTACGGCGACAGCGACGGAAACCTCCAATCAAGACAATGCGTCGAATACCGTCCAGGCGCTGGTGAACGTTGACCCGCTGGCAAACGATGATCGGAACGTCGTCGAGGTCGGTGAGATTACCGAAGGCAATGTGTTGACCGGCCAGGGCGATGTGAACGACCCGGCCGCAGCGGCCGACGTGGGCTCGGATGTCGACAACACGATCGTCGAAGTGAGCTTTGGCGGCACGACGAAGAGCTTCGAGAACCCGAACGATGTGCAGACTGATGCCGACGGCTCGTTCATCGAAATCGAGGGCGACCACGGCACCCTGAAGATGTACACGGATGGGTCTTACGATTATACGGCGGATGAAACACAAGCCGTGTCGCAGATCGCCGGGTTGACAGGTACCGCGTCGTCCAGCGCGGTTGAAGAAGCCTGGTCATCCGTCGAGACCTTCGCGTTCGACTTTGGAACGTCGTACTTGGACGGCGACGGCAATCTCGATCCGACGCTTGCAGACGGACAGGTCTCTTTCGCGTCCGAGGGCATCGGCGTGGAAGGGACACAAGGCGGCATGCCGGTTCCCGATCAAATCAACCACGACGATACGACCGGCGAGACTCAGGCGCTCGGAATGAACTTGGGCGCCGAAACCACTTCGGCGACAGTGACGGTGTCGCGCATGTTCCATGCCGAAGAGGGTGGCGAACAAGGCATGTGGCAGGCGTTTGATGCGGCTGGCAATCTTGTCGGCGAAGGTATTCTCGATGCGTCGACGGTCGATTACGGCGGGAGTTCCAATGTCGGCACCGCCGATATCGCGTTACCGGATGGTGCGTCGTTCCAATATCTTGTTTTCACGGCGATCGACACGCCGTCGGAAACCAATTCGAACGACTCCAGTGACTTCTTTGTCCGTGCTGTGCAATTCGAGACCGGCGGCGACAATATCGGCGACGATGTCTTCACCTACACCATGCAGGATGCTGATGGAGACTCCGCGTCGGCCACGCTTACGATCAACGTCGAAGAGGAACAGGATACGACGGCATCCGACCCGACCCTGGATGTGTCGGATGCGGCGGGCCTGGAAGATGGCGCCATCGCGCTCGATATCGCAGCAGGTCTGACTGACCTGGACGGCTCGGAAACGCTGTCGATCACCATTTCCCAGGTCCCGGACGGCGCGGTGTTGAGCGCCGGCGTCAAGAACAACGACGGCACGTGGACTGTGGCGCCGGATGACCTGGCCGGGTTGACGGTGACGCCACCAGCGGATTCCAACGAGAACTTCACCTTGCAAGTGACCGCCACGTCGACCGAAAGCAATGGCGGCGATACCGCGTCGCAGACGGCGGATATCGTGGTCACCGTAACGGGCGTAGCCGATACACCTGGCGCGACGGCAGAAAATGTGTCGGGTGACGAAGATGCATGGATTGCCTTGGATCTGAGCGGAACCCAATCGCAAGATACCGATGGATCGGAAACGCTATCGGCGACCATCTCCGGTGTGCCGACCGGGGCAGCCTTGAGCGCGGGCTCGGAGACGTCGCCAGGCGTTTGGACCGTTGCGCCGGGCGACCTCGCGACGCTGCAGATTCAGCCGCCGACAGATTTCTCTGGTGATATGGACCTAACGCTCTCGGTGACGACGACTGAGAACGACGGCGATGTGGCAACGGTTGAAACACCGTTCACCGTTTCCGTGACAGGCGTCGCGGACGATCCGACCTTGAACACGACGGACGCGGCTGGGCTCGAAGACACGGCTATCCCGCTTGATATCAGCAGCGCACTGAATGACACGGATGGATCGGAAACGTTGTCGATCACGATTTCAGACTTGCCCAACGGTGCAACGCTCAACTCTGGCGCCGTCAACTCGGATGGCAGTTGGACCTTGGCGCCGAGCGATCTCGATGGCCTGAAAATTACGCCACCCGCTGATTCCGATGTGGACTTCGATGTTACTGTCACGGCAACCTCTTCCGAGGGCGATACCATCGCAACCGCGACACAAACCGTCTCGGTAACCCTTGATGCTGTCGCCGATACGACAACGGTCGATGCGGCACTGTCGACGACCTTGATCACGCCTGACCCGGGAACGCCGACAGAACTGGTCGTCAACGGCAGTTTCGAAGATGCGGACATCTCGGGGAATTGGGAAGTGTTCACCGATGGCGAACTGCCGGGATGGCGCACCGATGTCGGACCGGGGATCGAGGTTCAATCCGATAGTCTGTTCCAAGGCGACGCCGCCGATGGCGACCAGTACATCGAATTGGATAGTCACGGCGGCCCCGATACGAATTCGAACGCCTTTCAGATGTTGCCGACAGGTGGCGGCGATACATTCGTCTTAAGTTTCGATTCTTCGCCGCGACCCAATGTAGCCGGCGGTTCCAATACGATCGAAGTCCTTTGGGACGGAAACGTCATCGAGACGATTTCCCAGCCCGGCGGTTCCGAACTGAATTGGTCCTCCTACGAGTTCGAACTGCCCGGCGGTGGCGATCTTACTCGTTTGGAATTTCGCGCGACCGGTACCGACGACTCGCTGGGTGGCTTGATCGACAATGTGTCCGTCGTGAATGCGGCCGATGTGGACCCAGAACCGCAGGTGCAGGTCGACGTTGACGTGACGGCGACGTTCGGCGATTTCACGGATGGTTCAGAGGAACATTTCGTCTTCGTCGAACTGCCTGATGGGTGGTCTGTCAATGCGGAGACAGCGGACATCGTTGGTGGCGACACCTATCCGGAGCTTCCGAACGACGCCAATTTCCTGCGCGTGGCTGTGCCCGATCAGGCGTTGGTCGATGGCGATGGGGCGGTCACGATCCCGGTTTCGCTCATCGCACCGTCCTCTCTGGTAACCGATGATGTGCAGCTGGATGTCTTCGCCGCAGCGCTGGAGCAAAACCTGAGCGGCGATGAGATCACAGACACCAACAACAGCTTCTTCTCGTCGACATCCATTACGGTTGACGGTCAGGATACGGTGGCATCCGACCCAACGCTCGATGTGACGGACGCGGCGGGCCTGGAAGACAGCGCGATCGCGCTCGATATCGATGCAAATCTCGTGGACCTCGATGGGTCCGAGACCTTATCGATTACGATTTCCAATGTGCCGAACGGCGCCACTTTAAGCGCTGGGTCACAAAACCAGGATGGTACATGGTCCGTTGCACCCGGTGATTTGGCAGGTTTGAGCATCACGCCGCCGAGTGACTCCAACGAAGACTTCACGTTGCAGGTGACGGCGACCTCCACGGAGAGCAATGGCGGCGATACGGCCACGACGACTGCCGCCGTGCCTGTGGCCGTCACGGGTGTGGCCGATGCGCCAACGTTGTCGGCGACCATCGGTGCCCCAACGGAAACACCGGGTACGTCCTCCATCACCATCACGAACATGGGCCAAGAGAGCGCCGGATACGAAAACACCTACGGGTATTACGTCAAGGACGCCGACGGCAACCCGACTGAGGGCGTCATCATCTGGCCGAACACCAAAGAAGATATCGGCGAGACCTTCACACTCGATAATGTCGATCCGGACACCATCGGGTTCTTCGTGATCCCCAACGGCGATACCGAGAACAACGGTCTGGCCGCGGAAATGGCGGTGTCGTTCCAGCAGGATGAGAGCGGAAACTGGCACGCTGTCACGTCTGACGGCACGGTGTTGGAGGGATCGCGCGATCCGGTCCTGTTTAATGATCCGTCATTGAACGAGGAGAACTTCGATTACACCACCGACAATCAGGTGGTGGGCAACCAGAATTGGGAAGATCTCGCCGGTGGCGGTGACAACGACTTCAATGACGTCAATATCAATGTCGAGACGGCGCCGGATATAGGGTCCGCGACGTTCACGTACCCGCTTTCCATTTCATCGGCGCTGACGGATACCGATGGCTCGGAAACCTTGTCGATTACCGTCGGCAATCTTCCGGCGGAGGCGGCGCTATCGGCCGGGACAAACAACCAAGACGGGACATGGACCCTAACACCGCAAGAATTGGCAGGTCTTACCGTTACGGTCCCCGAGGATACGACCAGTTTCGATCTGTCGATCCGGGCGACGACGACTGAGAATGACGGCGATACCACATTCGTCGAGACAAGCGTCGGCGTCGTTGTTCCGGCCTTGGACGATACCGCATCGGCACCCGATGTCGCGTTCACCGATGCAGCGGGTCTCGAGGACAATGCAATCGCATTGGATATCTCCGCCGCATTGACCGATACGGACGGTTCGGAAACCCTGTCCATTTCAATTGAAGGTGTACCGCCTGGGGCGACTTTCAATGTGGGCACGCCGAACCAAGACGGCACTGTGTGGACGTTTGAGCCGGGGCAATTGGATGGCCTCAGCATTACGCCGCCTGCCGACAGCAACGCGAACTTTAACCTGACTGTTAATGCCACATCGACCGAGGCCAACGGTGGGGCGACCGCGACAACTTCGGCGACGGTACCGGTGACGGTAACGGGCGTTGCCGATCTGCCGACGTTGACCTTAACGATTGGGGAGCCGACCGAGGTCACCACCGGTGGCGATCCCGTCGATGTCACGATCGACAAGGACAATGTTCTGGATACAGGCAACGGCTTCACAGTGACCGCGCGGACGATCGATCCGGCAAACGGCACCTTGTCGGATGCAAGCGCGGACAACATCAGCTTCAACAGCAACCCGCCGGGCTTCGGTGTCCAAGGCAGCGCGTCCGGTGCCAATAGCGAACTCGGGTACGACAGCGGCGACGGTGTCTCCGAGGAGATCATCGTCGACTTCGACGCGCCGATCTCGTCCGTAGATGTGGCCTTTTCCTGGATGCATAGCGGCGAGCAGGGCACCTATGAACTGTTCCGAGACGGCGTGAAAGTCGGCGAAGGCACCGTGACCGGTATTACCGATAACGTCGATCCGACGCTGACATTTGCCGCCGATGATAACGGCGTGTTCGATCAGATCGTGTTCTCTGCGCCCGATAGAGGTGACGATTATCTGATCAACGCAATCACCTTCGAGACCAACACTGGTGGCGAGACGACTTTCGAGTATCCGTTGGATATTTCTTCGGCGCTGACCGACACCGACGGCTCGGAAACCTTGTCGATTACCGTCGGCGACTTGCCGGAAGGGGCGTCGCTCTCTGCCGGTACTGAAAATCAGGATGGTTCTTGGAATCTGACCCCGGCGCAATTGGCCGGGCTGACAGTTATCGTCGCGGTGGGGACGGGTGGTTTCGCATTGGACGTGCGCGCGACGTCGACCGAGAACGACGGTGATATCGCGTTCGTCGATGCGTCAATTCAAGTTGATGTGCCCGATACGGACACCACTGCATCCGATCCGACCCTAACTGCCGGTGCGGTTACGGGGAGCGAGGATACGGCCATCGCGCTGGATATCACCGCCGGCTTGACCGATACGGACGGCTCAGAAGAGCTGACGATTACCATCGAAGGCGTTCCGACCGGCGCCACCTTGAGTGCCGGAACGAGCGTCGGCAATGGGGTTTGGGAACTGACACCGGCTCAGTTGAACGGCCTGGCCATCACGCCGCCTGCGGACAGCAACGACAATATCGAGCTTACCGTCAACGCGACCTCCACCGAAACAAATGGCGGGGACACTGCGGTTGCCTCTCAGACGTTTGTCGTCGATGTGGTCGGTGTGGCCGATGCGCCAAACATCGATGCCAGCGCAACGCTTGCAGAAGGCCACGGGCCAGCTGCCGAACAAAGTGCGGCAAGCGGTTCCGGTTCTGGTTCAGGGTCTGGTTCTGGCTCGGGTTCGGGGTCCGGTGCGGGCGACGATTTGATCGCGTTCCACGAGATCGCTGATGGAAATGGTTCTATTTCCGATCCGAGCGACGCATTCGATGCGACCTTGAAAGGCGCCAGCATTGACCATGACGGTGACGGACCAAGCGGGTCCTCGATCGTGTTCGACGGCAACAACGACTATGTCGAGGTCAAACACGATGACGACATGGAGCTCTCGGAAGGAACTTTCGTCCTCTGGTTCAATGCCGATGACGTGGAGAGCAAGCAGGGACTGTTCTCTAAAGACTCGTCCGGTTTCGATGATGGTGGCCACCTGACCGCATGGGTCGATGATGGGCAACTGGAAGTGCGGATGCAGAGTTCTTCCAATAGCTACATGGTTCAGGGCGGCGATGTTACGAGCGGCGCTTGGCATCAGATGGCGTTCGCCTTCGGCCCGGATGGAATGAAACTTTATTTGAACGGCGAACTCGTCGATAGCGACAGTTATGCCGGTGGCATTGGCGACAATGAGGAGCCGATCGTTTTTGGCACCAATCAATGGGCGAGCGACGATGGGGTTGCCAACAAGTTGCGAGAGTACTTCGAAGGCCAGATGGACAACATCGCGATTTATGACCGTCCGTTGACCCCGTCGGAGCTTGTAAACTTGTACGACGACGGTGTCGCACAAATGGATGGCGGTGACGCCGGCACCATCGTTTATGATCTTGATATTGATGGATCTTTGGTTGACGTCGACGGTTCTGAGGAACTGTCATTCGAGGTGCGCGGTCTCCCGGATGGCGTGACGTTGTCGGCGGGCTCCGATGATGGCAACGGCAACTGGGCGTTGACCGCGGCTCAGCTTGAAGGTCTGACGCTGGAGATCGATGCCGACGTTTCTGATGATTTCTCCATCGATGTGGTGGCGATCACCGAGGAAAACGACGGCGATACCGCGGAGTCTCTGGTTCAACTAGATATCGATGTTTCGTTGGATGCGCCTGTGACCATCACAGGAACGTCGGGTAACGATACGCTCGAAGGCGGCAGTGCCGAAGACAGCCTGTCCGGCAGCCATGGCGACGACGAGCTCTATGGGTTCGGCGACGACGACGTCCTAAATGGCGGCAATGGTCATGACTCGCTCTTCGGAGATGCGGGCGACGATGTCGTTATCGGTGGGCATGGAAACGACTCGCTCGTTGGTGGCACCGGAAACGACGAGTTGGATGGCGGAACCGGCGACGACAAGCTTTGGGGCGACTCGGGTGACGATGTTCTAGTCGGCGGTCACAACAACGATCAACTGTACGGCGGCGCGGATGATGACACTCTCGACGGCGGTACCGGCGACGATACGCTGTACGGCGACGAGGGCAATGACGTCCTGACGGGTGGCTGGGGTAGCGATAGCTTCCGTATGGATGCCGATAGCGGCCACGACATCATCCAAGACATCATGGATCAAGATACGATCGTCTTCGAAGGCCAGGAATTCCACGCCGATGACATGATCTTCAACGAGAACGAAGACGGCGATGTCGTGATTTCCTTCAACGGCGTCGAAGGCCAATCGGTGACCCTGAACGGCGTCAGCATGGACGACTTGGATCGCAACAACGACGGCGATATCTCCGACGGCTACAGCGTGACGGAGAGCGACGGCAACGTGACGTTGACCATCGACAGTCAGTAACGGTGTAAATTGACGCGAGACGCCGTTTACTGTGCGGCGGTCTCGATCGTCGGATCCTCGCGGAAATGCGCCCAGCGCGACATACCGCCGCGGTTTTCCAAGTAGTTCACCAAGGCGGTGACCGGCCTGCGGTCGAGTTTGTTGCCGGTCATGTCCATGAGGATGTCGGACGCCTTGCGGAAGGTCATCGCGCCCCGGTAGGCGCGTGGGCTGACCATGCCGACAAAAGTGTTGGCGACGGCAAGGATGCGGGCCGTCACGACGATTTCCTCTTCCTTCAGGCCGAGCGGTCCGCGCCCGTCCCACGTTTCGCCGAACTGCCGGATGGTTTCGATCACCGGGCCCTCGAAGGTCACATTCTCAATCAGGTCGACCGTCGTGAGATAGGCGTTGGAGACGAGGGTACGTTCTTGCTCTGTCAGATCCTCGGTCTTCATCAGCAGTTCCTCGGGGACGAAGATCTTCCCGAGGTTCATAAGGCTGCCGGAGATATCCACGGTACGGACGTTGAGGTCTTCCAGCCCCATTTCCGCGGCAATGGCCCTGGAGACTTCCGCAACACGGGATGAGTGATTGGCCGAGAAGGGATCCCGCCGGTCGACGACGCTGACAAGGGTGTCGATCAACTCCTTCATCATTTTCTCGGATTTGAGGCGAGCCAGTTGCAGCTCGGTGATATCGTCGATCACCAACAAGCATCCCGGTGGATAATCCCGGTCACCCCGCAGGGGCAATCCGTCGACCTTGACCATTTGGTAGGCGTCTTCGCCGTCTGTCTCCACAAGTTCCGGATCGCCAAACTGGAAAATCTTTTGATGGCGCTCGAAATCATCGATCACGTTCCGCACGAGCCCCTGGTATTCCTGCGCTTTGGCCGGTCCGATGACGCTCGCCATCGTTTTGCCGAGGAAATCCTCTTGCGGGATGCCGGCGCCATCCGCCGCGGTCTGGTTGGCGAATGTGTAAATGGTGTCTCGGTCGACGGCGACGATTTGCGTCGGTTGATTGTCGGTCACCATTTTCATGAACTTGGTCAGATTTTGAAACCGCTCCAGAGACACCTGGGCGCGATGCAGCGCCTCGGAGGCGCGGGCGGACGCGCCGTGTTTCCAAACGAACAGGATGGTCAGTGTGACGCTGACAATGATCGCGATGAACACACCGAGAATGACGTTGAGCCGTCCCTCGATTGGGCCGAGCGCTTCGTCGCGGGATATCTTGCGGGCGAGAATCCACGGAACGCCTGCAACTTCGCGGGATACCATCAGCACCCGGTCGCCCGAGTAGTCCAAATTATTGATGAAGGCGCCCGGCACGTTGATGGCTTCGGCGATCGCGAGGTTGGGCGACGCCAAGGCAAGCGATCTTTTCAGCGGTGCCGTGCCGTCATTGAGCGGCGAAAGGTACTCGACCTTGCCGCCGGTCTTCCGCACCAAGATCGTTTCCGCAGACTCGCTGAGCGTTCCGGGTTGAACCAGTTGATCCCAAAGACTGTCGTCTAGAAGCCTGATCCCGACGACCGCGCCGATACCGCGCGCCCCGGCGCCGCCTTCCTGAATGGCGTAAACGGGCATGGCGAACCCGATGGTGGGCTCGCCAGTCGCCCCGATATACATGTCGATGACCGTCGGCTCGCCATCGAGCGCATCACGGATGGCTTGGCGCATGCGTCCGGTAATCGGCGGCATATCCGGCGTCGAGATGATCGGATCGGTGTTCTTGTCCACCAGGCCGAGGCCGGCAACGCCCAAGCGCTCGACATTGGCCGCGATTTCACCGACCGGCGGCGGCGCCTTAAAGGGCGTGCGCTCCGCCGTTGCAATCAGAAGATTTCGGAGGAAGTCGAACGATGCCCCGGCGCCGAGGCCGCCGCCGTCGCTGCCATCCAAGCCTTGGAGCAGGGCGTCCGGGTCATTGGCATCGAGCGGTGCATCGGCAGCGGCGTCCGGTTGGCCGCTGGCTGCCGCCAGTTCCGACATGTAGAGCTGCAGCGAGGCGTTCTGCGACAACTCACGCAGCGTCGCAAAATTGCCATCTAGCCAATCCGATACGGCCTGGGTTCGGGAGTCGGCAACAATCCCGAGGCGAACCTGCCACGCCTGGGTTTCCCGTTTCAGTTCTTCGTCAACGAAAGAACGGGCAACCAACACGGCGATCACAACGCCTGCCACCAAAGCGACGCCGCCGGCGAGCACGTATTTGTTCAGCTTTCGGGGTGGGAGCTTCTCGGGCTCTTGCGCCGGTTCGGTGACGCTTGCGCTGGACGACGGTTCGTCACCGTCGACAGGTTCGGACGGTTCCGCGTCGTCGTTATTCAACCGCCGTAACCCAAGCGCCATGATCGCCCCCGATCAACTGAGAATCAAACGTGGCCGTGATGATAACCGGTTCAAGCGACAAGCGGAATCCTTTCATTCACGATGGTGTCAGCTGTGATGATTGGCACTTTCGCGGCGTAATGCGTCCCAGTACTATTTGACCATGGTGATGAGGAAGCGGCATGCCCAATAACCCGAAGTCCCGATGCATTGACCGCCGTGCTTTCATGGCGGCTACGATGGCGTCGGCATCCGCGTTGGCGTTCTTTCCCGCGGATGCAGAAGCGCAAAAACCGGTGCCCAGTTTCTTCAATTCGACAGAAGTGCGGTCGAAAGACCTGACGCCGTTCAAGAAGTGGCGATCCGCACTCTCGCGTTATTCGAAAGAAGCGCAGGCACGGGTTCAGGTGAAGTGTTCGTCCAGGGCATTGGACATCTGCAGTTATGACGACTGGCTGGCCTTCCTCGAGACTTTGAAGGACAAGGCGCCGCTGGTTCAACTGAACGAGGTCAACGCGCGGATCAATAAAGCCAGTTACGTGTCGGACAGCGCGAACTGGGGACAAAAGGACTATTGGGCCACCCCCGCTGAATTCATGGCGCGGTTCGGTGACTGCGAGGACTATGCGATCCTCAAGTACTTGTCGCTTCGGCGCCTGGGTTGGAAAGAGAAGACCCTGCGGGTTGTCGCGGTCAAGGACCTCAATCTAAAGGTCGGGCATGCGGTACTGGTTGTGTTCTTCACCCACCCCAAGACAGGGCAGGTGATGCCGCTGCTCCTCGACAATCAGATCAAGAAGCTCGTACCGGCGAACAAGGTCCGGCACTATCAGCCAGTGTTCTCGCTGAACAAATTCTTCTGGTGGCGGCACAAGCCGCTGACAAGTTAGACCGTTAGCTTTGCGGCCGTTACATCGAGCCGCCGCCATTCACATGCAGAAGCTGGCCGTTGATGTACGCGCCGTCGTCCGACGCCAGCAATCGCACCATGGCGGCCACCTCCGCCGGAACGCCCATACGCCCAGCCGGGACGCCGGCGATCATCTTTTGCTTTTTTTCCGGCTGCTCGCCGGTTTCTTCGGCGATTGGGCCCGGCGAGATGATGTTCACCGTAATCCCGTGTGGCCCGAATTCCTTGGCGAGGCATTTCGTGACGCCCCATGATGCGTGTTTCGCGGCGCTGACCGGCGCTTTGCCGTCGTATCCGGCGATCGCGTTCATGCCGGCGAAGTTGATGATCCGTCCCCATCCGCGCTCCAACATGCCGGGAATGCAGACCTGCGCCAGCCGTCGAGAGGAGTGGAAGTCGATGCTCAACACACGTTCCCATTCGGCGTCGTCGGCTTCCAGGAATGACATGTTTGGCCGTACCGCCGCGTTATTCACCAACACGTCGACCGTGCCGAACATCGAAATCGCCTCGTCGGCCATGGCCCGGACCGCGACCGGGTCGCCGACGTCGCACATGATCACATGGGCGTCGACGCCGAGGGCCTGAACTTCACTGGCGACCGTCTCGCAGGATTCGCGATCCCGAGATCCGTTGACAATTACGTTCAGGCCTTCCGCGGCCAACGCCAAGGCCGAAGCGCGGCCTATGTTCTTGCCGGAGCCCGTAATGAGAGCGGTTTTAGGGGCGCGTGCCATGCTTCCTCCTCAAAACAACTTGTGTTCTTGTTGATTTCTGAAAATACAAAGACGCTCTCTATAAGGCATTAATTGTCGACAATTTCAAGGTTGGCGGATTGGCTCACTTTTCAATCGGGGCTGGCGGCTCCGGGTCGGATTGATTACATACACATCGACGTTTACGGAGATCACATGTCCACCCTGGAATCCAATATCGCTTCGCGCAGAACCTTTGCGATCATCTCGCACCCAGATGCCGGCAAAACCACACTTACCGAAAAACTGCTGTTGTTCGGCGGTGCGATCCAGATGGCCGGCGCCGTCAAGGCGCGGGGCGAGCAACGGCGGGCGACATCGGATTGGATGAAGGTGGAGCGGGAACGCGGCATCTCGGTGGCATCGTCGGTGATGACCTACGAATATGCGGGCTGCACCTTCAATCTATTGGACACGCCGGGGCACGAAGATTTCTCCGAAGATACCTATCGAACCCTGACGGCGGTAGATAGTGCGGTGATGGTGATCGACGCGGCACGCGGGATCGAGGCGCAGACCAAGAAATTGTTCGAGGTCTGCCGCCTGCGCAACGTCCCGATCACGACGTTTATCAACAAGATGGACCGCGAAGCACAGGACCCGTTCGATCTCTTGGACGAAATCGAACAGACGCTGGCCCTCGACGTCACGCCGGCCAGTTGGCCGATTGGGATGGGGCGCGATTTCCTCGGCTGTTATGACCTGATCGACGACAAACTGGTGCTGATCTCCAAAACCAAGGGCGAGCGGCCCGATGAGGGCGAGCCGTGCGAGGGGTTGGACGATCCGAAGTTGGATGCGGCACTCCCCGACTATGCGGTGGCCAAACTGCGCGAGGAGGTCGAAATGGCGCGGGGGCTTTGCCCGGCGTTGGATGTCGAAGCCTATGCCGACGGCGATATGACGCCCGTCTATTTCGGCAGTGCCATTAATAACTTTGGCGTGCGCGAATTGTTGGACGGTTTAGTACGCCGCGCACCGCCACCGCGTCCACAGGCTGCGAAGGAGCGGACCGTGACGCCGGGCGAGAACAAATGCACAGGCGTCGTCTTCAAAATTCAAGCGAACATGGATCCAAAACACCGGGATCGCATTGCGTTCGTCCGGTTGTGTTCTGGTAAGTTCAAACGCGGCATGAAACTGCGCCATATCCGGACGGGAAAACAATTGAACGTGCACAATGCGGTGTTGTTCCTAGCGCAAGACCGGGAACTCGCGGAAGAGGCCTACGCGGGCGATATCATCGGCGTACCGAACCATGGCAATCTGCGCATTGGCGACGTCTTGACGGAAGGTGAGGAACTGCACTTCACCGGGATTCCAAGCTTCGCGCCGGAATTGCTGCAAAAAGTTCGCCCGGAAGATCCGCTCAAGGCCAAGCATTTGGGACGCGCACTTCAGCAATTGGCGGAAGAGGGGGCTGCTAGGGTTATCAAACCTAGCATCGGTGCCGATTGGATCGTTGGTGCGGTCGGTGTGCTTCAGTTTGAGGTGATGGCTGACCGGATCCGGACCGAGTACGATGTGCCGGTCCGTTTTGAGGCGACAGAATTGATGACGGCCCGATGGGTTGGTGGCGAGCAGCAAGAGGTTAAGGCGTTCTTGGACGGCAATAAATCGGCGATCGGTGTCGATCACGATGGCGAGCCGGTTTTCCTCGCGCGGAATGCTTGGCACCTCAACAAAGCCACCGAAGATTGGCCCGACCTTCAGTTTATGAAGACCCGGGAGCAGATTATCTGACCCATGGAACCGACGTCTGCAAATCCACCACCCGTTGCCCGCGCGATGCTGTCCGCCGATGAGAAACTGGCGCGTCTGCTCGAGGCAAGGGCGAGCCGCCCCAAGGACGAAGCCATGTGGGTTTTCGGTTTCGGCTCTCTCATGTGGAATCCGTGCTTCGAATATGACGTTCAAACCGCGGGGGTGCTGGTTGGGTACGAGCGCCGTTTCCATACCTACACGACAAGAGCCCGCGGCACGCCCGAACAGCCGGGCCTCGGTCTATGTTTGGAAGATTGCGGCAGCGAATGCCGGGGGATTGTCTTTCGGCTTAAGGAAGATGCCGTGGAAGAGGCTTGGGAGCGGCTTTGGGCGCGTGAGATGGGGAGCGGTATTTACCGTGCCGCTTGGCTGAGCGTCCGCACGGAGACCCATGGCGTGGTCCCCGCGCTAACATTTGTTGTGAACAGACATCACCCGCACTATGCCGGCCCGATGGCCCGTGAACATATGGCGGAGATCATGGCAAAAGCACGTGGTGAGTACGGCCTTTGCCGTGATTATCTTTTTGGAACGATCCAGGAAATGCGCAAGTTAGGCGTGGTTGATCCGGAATTGGACGCGCTGCTCGACGACGTTGACGGGCACCGGAAATCTATCGCGGGTTAGTTTCTGACCGACTTAAGATTAGTTACAACGCGCGTCCGCATCGATCTGAAATGCCCGGGAATACCAAGACGGATCGATCGAAATACCGACGTGCCCTGTGCGATTCTGGCTCTTCGAAATGGTGAATTCCCGAACATCGGAGGTTCCAAGCGTTAAACGCCGTGCACCGATCATCTGGCGGTTTGGGCCATCCATGCGGAACATTGTGAACATTCCGGTATCGGGCCACGGGGCACCCTCATTGACGACGCGGAACACGATGTCGCCATCTATGCACTGTGGGGTAATCCGAACGTTCAAGTCCGCACCACCTTGCGGGCCGAGATCGATCGACGACCCCGTGCGGGCCGCGACCGTTTGAACCGATGCGGTGCCGCCCAGTAGGGTGTCTGCGCTTCCCGCTGCGGTTTCGAACTGGTTCAGTTCTTGCGCTTTTTGGACGTTTGCCAAGCATGCGACGACATTGCGAAACTGCTCGGACACGTAAATAAAGCGGCTGAGTTCGGCGGCGCTGACCTGAACGGTTTCACCACGGACTTTCAGTACGGCGGCGCCGGAGCGCGTGGCCTCATTTCGCAAACTACGGAGGTTTTGATCCAGCAGGCCAAGATACGGATCCCAGTCCCCGCCATGGGCTTGATCCACATATTCTGCCACTTGATCATGCGAAAAATCGCCGATGAAATTGCTGCGCGGAAACGGATCGCACGCAGCCGCCGCAACGGATGTAGCGGTCAGAAAAGCAAAAAATGTCGTAACGAGTAATTTCACGGTGTTCTACCAATAAAGCGAATCCATGTTCACAGGATGCGCTTCATGGCTTACCTAAACCTGACAAAAAGGAAGATTTTTTTGCCAATAATTACATATAGTTATGGGTTCTTTGGCTGCCGGGTCGCGCGCTCGCGCTGGAGAATGTAGAGCCCGGAGCAGACCACGATGACGGCGCCGATATAGGTCCAAACGTCGGGAAGGTCGCCGAACAAGAGAAATCCGAGGATCGTTGCCCAGATCAAGCTGGAATAGGAGTACGGCGCGACCTGGGATGCCTCGGCATGGGTGAAGGCCTTGATCATGCAAAAATGGCCGAGCGTACCGAATAATCCGGCCAGCGCCATCAGCGCCCATCCCTGCACATCTGGCGTTTGGAAATGAAACGGCAGGATCGCCGACATGATCAAACTGCCAAGAAGTGCGCTGTAAAAAAGGGTCGTGACGACGCTGTCCTGTTGGCTCAGGGCGCGGGTGCTGATTTGATAGCACGCATAACATGCGGCGGCGCCAACGATCCAAAAAGCACCGATTTCCATGGCATCGAAACCCGGGCGGATAATGACCAGCGCGCCAATGAAGCCGATGAGCACCGAAAGAATACGGCGCACGCCTACTTTCTCCCGCAGGACGAATGGGGCCATCAGGGTAACCATCAGCGGGGCCGTGAACATGATGGAACTGGCCTCTGCGACCTGAACGGTTTCCAGACCCGTGAAAAAGCAAAGCGTCGCCCCTAACAGGAAGAGAGAGCGCAATAGCTGGAATGGCAGGCTTTCCGTCTTAAGAACGGAAGGCAATCGCGGTGCTAGGACGATGACCAAGATGACGACCTGAAAAAAATACCGTCCCCATACCACCTGCATGGTGGGGTAGCTCGCGACCAATATTTTCGCGCATGTGTCCATCGAGACAAACATCAGCATCGTCCCGAGCATCCAAAGGATGCCCAAATGCAGATTGTTTTCGCGGGGCGCGGGGTGATCGGTCATGCCGCCAGTCTCGTGCCGCAAAACAACCCTGTCACGACAAACCTTCGTGCCTCACAGCGCGGCTGACAATTGCTTGAATATGCGCTCTAACCACGCGATGACTTTTTCAATTCTTATTAAATTATGAGTTCATTCGTCGAGAATCGTGGCGCCCGGATCAAGCGCCACACGTCCGAACTGGTCCGTCTTGCATCGCCAATCGTGGTTTCGCGATCTGGCTTCTTGCTGCTGGTGATGGCCGACGTCGTGATGATCGGCCGCTTCAGCGCGGAGCAGTTGGCGTACTTGTCGATCGCCCTCGGATTGATCATGCCCCTCATGATCACATCCCTTGGCCTCATCATGGGCACGTTGGTCCTCAGCGCGAACGAGTTCGGTGCCGGTCGCCTGCGGGAATGCGGCATTGTTTGGCGGCGGTCGCTGGCCTACGCGCTTATTCTCGGTCTTGTCTGCGTGCTGATCGGCTTCAAAGGAGAGTTCCTGCTCGGGCTGACTGGGCAAACCCCCGAAATCGCAGAGGGGGGCGGCCGGATCATGGCGTTGATTGCCTTGGGCATGCCGGGTCATCTGTTGTTTCTGAGTTCCGCCTATTTCCTCGAGGGGATCGGTCGGCCAGTTCCCGCCATGGTCGTTATGGTCATCGCGAACATCGTCAACGTCGCACTGAATTGGCTGCTAATCGATGGGCCGTTCTTGTCCGCACCAATGGGGGCGGAGGGAGCGGCTTGGGCCACCACAGCCGCGAGATGGGTGATGGCGATGATCCTTGCGTACTATGTCTGGACAATGCGCGACCACGCGCTCTTCGGCATTCGCGACAGGTTGCAAGGCGGATTTGAGTCGTGGAAGGAACTGCGGCGTATCGGCTATGCCATCGGCCTTAGTGTCGGTGTCGAAAGCCTAGCTTTTGCCGCATTGAACGTCTTTGCCGGTTGGTTGGGGAAAATACCGCTCGCGACGTACGGATTGACGCTGAACCTGATGGCTTTGATCTTCATGTTCGCAATTGGTGTTGGGTCGGCGACGGCGGTTCGGGTCGGCATCGCACATGGAAGGGGCGATCCGCGAGATGCAGCGCTCGCGGGCTGGACCGGGCTTGGCGTTAGTTCCATTTTGATGATTGCCGCCGGTGTTTTCGTCTATGTGTTCTTGGACGGAGTCGCGAACCTCTATGCAACGGATCCTGAGCTTCTGGCGATGTCATTCGTGACCATTGCCTTCGTAGTTTGGATATTCGTGCCGGACGGCGGCCAAGCTGTGATGGCCAATGCCCTTCGCGGGCGCAAGGATGTCTGGGCGCCTAGTGTTATTCAAACGGCCAGTTTCTTCGGGGTGATGGTGCCGGCAGGTTATATCTCGGCCTTCGTATTCGCGAATGGCGTATTGGGCCTGTTTCACGGGATACTGGTCGGCTGTATTGTCTCGCTAGCGTGTTTGTGTTGGCGTTTTCATTCGCTCTCGCGGCGCGATATGGCCGCTCTTGAAGACGCACAACGGGTCACGCTGAGCGACTAAGCCTTGGCGGATGCGCAATCAACGCAGGTCGCGACGCTGGGATCGTGCGCGAGCCTCTTGACGGCGATGTCGTCACCGCAAACGGCGCAGTAGCCGAAATCGCCGCTCTCGATCCGCTCCAAGGCCGCGCGGATACGCGATCGTTCATTCTCTCGGCGGCGTTCCGTTTCAAGCTGCATCGCTTGTCCCTGCAATGCGTCCATGCGGGACAACCGGCCGACCGACGTTTGATCCAGGGTCACAGGTTTTCGGGCGTCGGCCGCCATATCGGACAGTCCGTCCAGTTCGGCGAGTGTCGTCTCCAACTGAGCCTTAAAAGCCGTCACCTGGGTCGGCGTGATGGACAAGGTCAGCGTTCCCGCAGGGCATCGCCCATCCGGCCGATCAAGGGATCGAGGATGTACTCCATGACAGTACGCGATCCCGTCTGGATAGAGGCAACGACTTGCATGCCGGGAAATAAGTCGTACCGGAGTTCGCCGTCTTCGAAAAAGCTCCGATCCGTCAATATTCGGACGCGGTAATAGGGCAGGCCGTCTTGGGTAACTAGGCTGTCAGGACTAACGGTCTGAACGGCGCCGGATAAGTCTCCGAACCGCGCGGCGTCCGCAGACGCGAGTGTGACTTTGACCGGCTGTCCGGCGCGTACATACCCGATATCTTGAGTTGGCAGCTGAGCATCGATGATAAGCTGGTCATCTACTGGCACAATGTCGGCCACAGGCTCCCCGGCTCTGACGACCTCTCCGATGCTGACGATGTGCAGCGTCTTAATGATGCCGTCGACGGGTGCTCGCAGCGCGCTCCTGCTCAGGCTGTCTTCGAATTTTCGGATACGTTGTGTGAGCTCTTCAATTTCACGAGTTGCCTTATCCAACTCCGTTTGAGCCTCTTCACGAAATGACGCGCGGATGGTGGCCATATTCGACTTAGCTTCGCCGAGGGCCGCCTTGAGCCGGGGCAATGCTGCGTTCGCTTCGGAAATTCTAGCACGAAGGTCGGTTGCTTCTTTGAGAAGGTTCAGGTGGATCATGCGGTTGGTGAGTTCTTTGGCCAAAAGCGTTTCCGAGATCGTGACCTGTTCCTCGATCAACTTCAGGCTTTCGCGTGCACCGGCACGGCGCGCTTCAACCTCTCGGATTTCAAGCTCACGTTGCTGGACGGCATTCTCCTGCGCGTCCAATTGGCCCAACATTCTTGTTTTTCGGGACTCGAACAGTCCGCGCGATTGCTCGATCAATCTTGGATCAGCTTCTTCGAGTGCATCGGGATACGCAGGCGTGTCGGCACCTGAAAGCTCCGCTTGGTATCTGGATACGTCAGCTAAGAGAGATCGAATACGAACTCGGATTTCCTGCAGATCCGCACCGCTTTGTATTTGCTCGAGATTTGCGAGAACTTGTCCCGCTTTGACCCTTTGACCCTCGCGAACTTCAATAGACTGAACGATGCCGCCTTCCAGGTGCTCGACAGTCTGAACACTCGTCGAGGGCGCGACTTCACCCGTCGCCACCGAGACAATGTCCAGTTTGGCTTGGCTGGCCCAAAAGGCGAACGCGACGACCATGGCCACACAAAGTGCGAAGAATGCATGGGTGCTGCGGCTTATGTCCTTTTCCTCGAAGGCTGACGGATCGGCTGAGTCATTCATGAGGCAGCGTCCGTTGCGACGATTTTTGGTGTTTTGACGTGTTTGATCTCTGGTGTCGGCTTGTTGTCCAGGTCCAAGATCAACGTTGCGGCCCGAATGATCTGCGGATCACGAGTAAAGGCAATAATCGTCTTGCCACGGCGCGCCATGTCGATGAGTGCCGAGTACACGAACGTCGTGCCTTCCTGATCGAGCCCCTCCGTCGGCTCGTCAAGGATGGCGAGCTTGCCGCCAACGAACATTGCTCGTGCGAACGCGAGCCGGCGCCTTTGGCCGAGAGCCAGATTGGCGCCGCCATTAGATAGCCGCGCCTCAAATCCATCGGGGCTCTCATCGACAAGACGGCCGAGGCCCACTTCCCGAACGATGCGTTGCATCGCTTCGTCGCCTTGTGCGGGATTGGCTGTTTCCAAATTCTCCCGGATTGAGGCGTTAATGAACGTCGGCTCTTGTGGCAAGTACATCAATTGCGACCGCCACCACGTCGGATCAAGTTGTTGCACGTCGACGCCGTCTGCCAGGATCTGACCCCGAGACGGCTGCAGCAATCCAGTCGCAAGCTTTGCGAGCGTTGATTTTCCGGCGCCGTTCGAACCTGTGACGACCAATACGCCGCCAGGAGCGAGTTTGAACGTGAGCGCTTCGAAGAGTGGTGTCGTGGCCTCGGGGTATGCAAAGGCGACGTCGCGGAATTCGAACTGGCCGTTGAAGTTGCTGAGTTTTGCCCCTGTATCGGACTCCACTGGAAGACGTGCGAAATCGCGAACCTTTTCCAGTGCGGTGTCCGCTTTTACGAAACTCTCGCCTAATTGAGCGAACTTGATAACCGGCCCAAGTGCCCGTGCGGACAGAATATTGGCACCGATCAGCAATCCGATATCCAGGTCCCCGCGGACAACCATCCACGCGCCAGCGGAATAAATTGCTACGCTCATCAATGCCTGGGCGCTTTGCGTCAGCGACTGAATCCAAGCTTGCCGCCGTGCGATCAGTGCGCGCAATACACGGGCTTGCCCGCTGGCCTTGTCCCACGCGCTTGTGAGGATGTCGCGCCCCCCGAAAAGCCGAACCGAGTCAGTCGCGACATTCGCGTTGTTTAGGATTCCGACCACTTCGTTTTGGGTGCTGCTGAGCGCCGTCGATGGGGCGCGTAACCCCCGTTGTGTCAGCAACGCAAACAAGAACACAGCGACGATGAACACCATGGCTATAATGGCCAACATGGGGCTGAGAAGGAATAGGGCGACAGCAAACAAAAGCGCAAATGGAACGTCGATGACAGATGCAAAGTTGGCTGGCGTGTAGGCGGTCTCAACCATGTCGAGTCCACGAACGATTTCGCGGCGTTCGCCCGCAGGCATGCGAAGAAGCGCTTCGTTCTCTGCCGTCGTCAGAATCCCGAATGCGCCGGTTGAGAGATCCTTATCTTTTGAAACACTCAGCCCTCGGGCAAGCCTAAGCCGCACCTGACGAAAGCCGTATTCTAAAGCGATTGCGATCAGCACGCCGGACGCTAACGCAAACAGGGTGGCGTCGACACCTTGCCCGACATAGCGGTTCAAAACCTGGATGACGAACAAGGGGGACGCCAGTGCCAGAAGATTGGCAAAGAAAGACGCCGCCACAACCTCTAGGGTCAGGCCAGGCTGCAATCGGAGGCGGTTGAAAAATTCTCTCATGCCGTCCTTGGAAGATCCTCAACGTCGATCAGTTTGCCACAATTTGGGGTTTTGGGACGAAAAACGTCGTTCAGTCGTCTGCGACACTGTCCGACTGGATGGCTGAGACAGCAGGTTTATCCGTCTTGCTATCCGGTCGCGAGAAGATATTGCCGATCGCCGCGATGAGCTTTGCGCCATCTGCGGTGAGCGCAAAAGGACTCTCCAAAGGCTTTTCATTTCTGGCGTGCGTATCGTCTATGACGTTTGGCTCAGAAGATGTCGCGGCCATGATCGGCGATGCGGCCGAACCCGCGGTCTCGGTTGTCACTGCCGGTGCTTTGAAAACACCGAAGATTGCAGAAAAGAAGTCGTCCAGCGCAGAGATGGGGTTTGCGCCTGTCTGTGCCTCTGTTTCGGCCTCGTCCGATTGATCGATCACCGCCATCTGGGGCAAAGCCTGCGAAGTGGCCATCTGTTCGTCCGTGACGTCGTCTTCATCCAGTGTGGCGGCAATCGGTTGCGGAGCCGGCAGCTTATCGCGGTCGACTTCGCTTGCCGTGGCGCCGGAGGCGCTATCGTGAGATGGCGTAAACAGCGCGAGAAGATCGGAAAACAGATGTCTGAGACCGCTCAGCTCTTGTCGCTCTTTATGTCCCGAGGTCGGCAGGGCGATCGTGGGGTCAACGCTCGCGATCTCAGGTGCGCTAGGTTGCTCAGGCGCGGCCTCAATCGAGAACCGCTCACGCGCTCTATCTTGCCGGTGTCTTTCCTTTTCCGAAAGCCTGGCGTCAGCAGCAACTTTTGCTTCGTGTGCTTGCTGAAAAAACGAGAAAATACTCGATGCGGCGCTTGAGAGCGTTTCTAGTTGCTTCGTGCTTTCCCCGGACGGGCTTGCGCTCGATGCGGGTGGCAGCGCCGCAACTTCGGACTCGATCTCCGTTACGGCGACGGCGACTTCGGTCTCCGATGCCTCAGGTGCCGGTAAATCCGAAGATTCTAGGTCATTTCCATCGGTATCAGAAGTCGCCGGCAATAGAGGTGCGGAAGAAAGTGAAGCTGAGGTATCTCGGCTCGCGATCTCGTTATGGGCGACTTCGGGGGTTTCACTTTTTGCAATATTCGTCCATCGATCTACGCCAACTGCTTCGGCATCAGCAGGCTTGTCCGTTTCCAACGCCGACATCAGGGCGTTGAAATCCTGGGCTGATCTTGCGGCGGCGGTATTGGTATCGGCTGTGACCGGGGTTTGAGTGCGAAGGTCGATGACGGGAGGCGAGGGGATCTCGGCGTCGGATTGTGGTGCCGCCTTCACGTTGTATCTGGGTGTAGGGGCATTTTTCGACCCACTAAGGAGTTCGTATTCCAATTGGCCCGTTGCAGCGAGGAGCCCGTACGCTGCAACAATAACGTCCGTTTCTGCCGACAAAGCATCGGAGCGTGCATTGATGAGGTTGGTCTCTCCAGAGAGAACGTCGATGAGTGAGCGCCGTCCAAGTTGCCGCTCGTTTCGTGCCAATTCCAAGAACGCTTCTGCGATGTTTGCCTGATTTGCCAGGTGTGCCGCTGTCTGTTGCGCGGTTTGCAGTTGTTGCCAGGCGTTGCGCACTTGCTCTTCGATGTTCCGTCGGGTATCCGCCGCTGTGAATTCGGTCGCACTGAGATCTTCTTCTGATGCCTTGAGTGTATTTACCGCGGTCATGCCCAAGTTGAAGTCGAATGTCATTTCGACTTTCGCCAATGTCTCTTGTTCAGAGCCAATCGTTCCGCCGACATTCTTCTTGAACTTGCGTTCCGCTGTGCCTTCGATGGTCGGAAAGAAATTATCGGCTTTGGCAATCCTGACATCTTCCCGTGCAATATCAGCGGCCAAAATTGCGTTCTTGAGCGAGGGATTTGCTTCCAACGCAACGTCGATAGCCTGCTTTAAAGAACTCGGCACATAAGATGCCGGGAACGGAACCGGCACCAGGGCATCTGGTGCACTCGGTGTACGCCCAAATACCGCCTGATACCGGTTCAGTGCGGTGGTCAAAGCACCTTGGCTTTGGGCCTGGCGCGCCTGCGCGCCCGCAAGTTGTGTCTTGGCCTGCAGGACGTCCGTCGAAAATCCGGATCCCAGATCGACCAATGCCTCTTCGAGACCCGTCTGCCGTCTGATGTTGTCCTCGGACTCGCGCGCGAATTGCAGCGCGGCATCGGCACGGCTGACGTCAACGTAAGCGGTGATCGCCTCGAGTATGAGGGATTGTCGGGCTTCAATAAGACTGTATCGCGCTTCCTCGACCTGCAGGCGTGCCTTGTCGACCGAGGCATTCGTTGAGCCAAAATCCCAGAGAAGCTGGGTCAGGGAGATGTCCCACTCGTTGAAACCCGTCGAGGTGTCGGGGCCGTTGTCGTTATGCTGTTTTTCATGCCCGGCGTTAGCGGTTTGGCTGAGGGTTGGAAACCATGCGCCGAGCGCTTCACGAGCGCGATTTCGCGCCGCTGACAGGCGGGATTTCGCGGCTCTGATCCTGTCGTGATTTTCGACAACGTAAGGTAGAACCGACTCCAAGTCGTCCGCATGAGCCGGAGATGGAATGGCCCATGTCCCGGCAAGCATGACCGTCGCCGCACAGACGTAGACTCGCGCCTTCACACGCCACTTTGTCATGGCGGAAAGCCCGACTTGATCGGTCTAGGTGTGAAATCGCGCATCACGCTGCTTTAGTCGCTCCCCGGTTGACCGTATATCTACCGCTTGAAAAGCGAAGGTTCAACTCGTCCAAGCAGCAATGCGTTCCGACTGGCCATTTGATACGTTGAATGTCGGATATCGAAGACAGTATGCCATGGACGGAAGGGCCTGCGAAGTGGGATTACCTATCTCAACATTCTGCAACATTTTGAAAACAAAGCTTTTCAATTGATGTGTTCAGTTGGCGTTTGGAAGTCTGCTATTCTATGATCGTAGTGAATGGGCAATGACCATGGGTGAGCGAATGCCCACGCGGCGGAGGGGATGGCTTTGGAATTCTTGAGGCAACTGGGCAAAAAGCAGCTTTTCGGTCTCATCTTGGCTTTGCTGTTCGTGTTGACAGTCATCGGGTCGGTCATCGCGAATTTCACGTATCTCTCCGATGATGAGGCGAAGACAGTTCGTATCGCTGTCGTCGCGCCGCTCAGTGGCCCTCTGCAGGTCAACGGTGAATCATTGCGCCAAGGCGCCGAATTGTATGCCGCCGGGATCAACGAGGCCGGGGGTATTCGCGGCGGACGGGTGATCGTCGATGTATACGACGACAAGAATGAGATCGAGGAGGCGGTTCGCCTCGCCGAAGAGATAAGCAACGGAAGCACGCTTGCGGTCATCGGCCATTGGTCGACCCATGTAACGGCCGAAGTCGCACCCATTTATGCGCGCGCAAATGTTCCAATGATTGTGCCGGCGCCAATGGATCGTCAGGTAATCGAGGGCAATGCATCGGTGTTTTCCGGTGTTTTCGATACAGACCACGAGACCGCCTTCGTCGCCAACTACACCCGCAACGTGCTGGGTCAAAAGACAGCGTCCGTTATTCACGACACGTCGCCACGCGGTACCCAAATGGCGAGGGTATTCGAAGAGACCTATCAACGGTTCGGCACACGCCTTCGCCACCAGTGGGCGTTCGATTCAAGCGGCGACCCATCGGGCCGCATCGCCGCCATCGTCGAGGACTTGAAGCCGAAACTCGATGTCGGAACGATCTTTATCGCAGCGGAGGAAGCGGAAGCAGCACTCGTCTTGAAAGCCCTTCGCGATGCCAAAGTCCGAAACCCCGTCGTTGGAACGAGCATCCTGGCGACGCGCGCCTTTCAGGAGGCCCTCGGCGGCGATGTTGAAACGATTGGCGGCTATACGAACGGCATCGTTGCATCGACCCCATTGCTGTTCGATACCGCGAATGAAGAAGCGCAGGACTTCAATACTCGTTATCAAAGCAAATTCGGTGCCTCTTCCGACTGGGTTGCCGCGTTTGGTTTCGATGCGGTGAACCTTGTTGTCGAAGCGTTCAAGCTTGGTGAACGTGCGGAAAATGAAGACGTCGTTGAAGGTGGTCGACGCATGATTCGCGAAGCGTTGGCGACGGCGACGAGCCCGGAAACCGGTATTCGTGGCATATCGGGGATTAAGACGTTCTCGGAGGCGGGAGACGCGAGGACGCCGGTCCTTATGGGGCGTTATGACGGTCGGAATATGGTCTCTGCGTTGACACAATTGCAACCGATTAAGGCGGGCGTTGCGGCGAACTTCATTGAAGAGTTGAAGAAGGGCAAGGTCCTCTACGTCAATGATCGCTTCATGTACAAGACCAACGTCGTGTACACGGGTCTTCAAGTCAAAGAAGTTCGGGATTTGGATGTCGAAAAAGGCACCGTCACCATCGATATGCTGTTGTGGTTCCGCTACAGCGGCGATTTCGCGCCCGAAGACTTGGTATTTTCGAATGCGGTTGAGCCGATCGACCTGAGCACTCCGTCCGCGGAGCAGACGTCGCGTGGCCTGAACTACAAGCTCTACGAAGTGACGGGCACTTTTGGTTACGACTTTTCTAATGTGAAGCGGCCCTATGGCACCGTCCTTATTGGCTTCGATTTTGCGCACCGGAGTCTGAACCGGAACAATCTGCAATACGTCACGGATGTGTTGGGCATTGGACTTGCTGGCGATAAGTCGTTCCAGCAAATCCTCGACGAGGAGCAAGTGCTCAATGCAAAACTGGATTGGGATATTGATCGTGCATGGATATCCCAAGAGATCGTTCCAATTGGGACCCGTGGGGACCCGACCTATGTCGGCCACGGTTCGGTCGATCCTTTGTTTTCGCGCATTACGATGGGCGTCCTTACCAGTCCGACCCAGATCAACGTCCGGGATTTCGTTCCGGAGCAGTACTTCGTTTATCTGACGATTTTTGGCGTCTTGGGGACCATCTTTGCGGTCGTCATGGACCGCAAGAAACACGGGCGGTTTTGGTCTGCCCAGTCTTGGATTTTGCGTGTCATGGCTTGGCCGGTGTTGTTGTTGGCGGGCGGCAGTCTGCTTCTTGATTTCGCCGTCGTCGAATTGCAAGCGAGTTACGTGGACATGATCGTTCTCGTATACGATTGCCTCTGGTGGATCGTGCCGGCGCGATTGTGCGGCATCGCTTTGGAACGCTTCTTGTGGGTCCCTCTGGAACAGCACACGCGGCGCATGGTACCGAACGTCATTCGGATGTTCGGATCATTGAATATCTACATTCTCGCGTCGTTTGGCATCATCGCGTTTGTCTTCGATCAGAAAATCACCAGCCTTCTCGCGACGTCTGGTCTGTTGGCCATGATCATCGGTCTGGCCATCCAGGCGAACATCTC
The DNA here is from genome assembly GCA_965601835.1 of Rhodospirillales bacterium. Taxonomy (GTDB): domain Bacteria; phylum Pseudomonadota; class Alphaproteobacteria; order Rhodospirillales; family Casp-alpha2; genus UBA4479. The sequence continues at coordinate 690,825 of OZ271842.1, read as the reverse complement.
CAACGTGTTTTCGGGGATCGCCATCAACGTCGAGCGGCCGTTCGTCGTCGGCGATTGGGTCAAGATTGGGGAGTTGGAAGAGGGTGAGGTGATCGACATCACCTGGCGGACGGTGCGCATCAAGTCCAGGGATGGCTACACGATTTCAATTCCAAATGGTCAAGCGTCGGAACTTGCCGTTCACAACTTCACGTCCGGAAAGGTAATGCGGCTCTCATTCGCATTGAACGTCGACCCCGACGTCGACCCGCGGCATGTGCAGAGTGTCCTTATCAAGGCATTGGAAAGGTCAGAAAACGTCGTCAAAGAACCGAAACCCGCCGTCCGCTACAATGGTACGGTCGATGGCTACAACGATTGGGGCGGCCAGTTCTCCATACAGTATTGGATTTCGAACTACGCCCTGCGCGAGCAGATCTCCTCCGACGTTTGGGATAACGTCTGGGAAGAACTCGAAAAGGCGGGGCTTTGCGGAAAAGTTGAAGAAGCGCCTGATGACGATGTCGTGCTTGCGCAATCGAATGAGCCGCATGCGCAGCCGGCACAGTGATCAGTTTGGAGTAGCCGCACATGTTTCTTGAGATGTTGAACCCGGATCAGCGCGAGAGCTTCTTGGTCCTGGCGACGCGATTGGCCATGGCTGATGGAGAAGATTCCGCCGAGGAACTGGATGCGATCCGTGAACTTCGCCGGGAGATGGGCATTCAACACGATGTCGATATGCAGAAGGTCCTGGCGCCCATTGATGTGATTGCCTTCGACACGCACAGGGCGCGCGTGATCGCGGCGCTGGAGTTATTGCGGCTTGCCTATGCCGATGAATATGTTCACGAGGCGGAGGTTTCCGAGGTGCGCGGTATATGCAGCGCTATGGGGTTCCCGGAGGAGTGGCTATCGACCATGGGCGAGTGGGCAACCCGCTTCAATCAAGTCGATCAGGACCAAGCGGATGGGGAAATGGCCGAATACCGCGATGCGTTGATTGAGCATGCGCAACAGATGATGGACATGTAGTGCCGCTTAACGGCGTCTAGTCCATGATCTCTTGAATATATGGAGGGAGTGCGAAGGCTGCCGTATGGACCTCCGGCGTGTAGTACCGCGTCGAAAGTCCCGATGCCGCGAAGCGATCTCGCAATACCTCCACCGTCGTAGTCCGAATGCCCGGATTATCGGTCGCCCATCCAAATGCCATGGGGCCGCCGACATACGTTGGAATCGTCGCGAGATAGCACGTCGCATCGCGATAAAGGTGCCGAAGGTGCCGGACTGTATTGCGCAATTCATCCGCCTGGAGGAACGGGACGCCATTCTGCGTAACCAGGATGCCGCCATCGGCTAGGCATTTCTTCGCGTTGGCATAAAAAGTGTCTTCGAATAGCACCTCACCCGGACCGACCGGATCCGTGCTGTCGACGATCATTACGTCATATTGGTCATCAGGATCAGCGGCGAATGCCGCGCCGTCGGCGAAGACCAGATTGACCCGAGGATCATCGAACGCTCCCTTGGCGTGTTGGGGCAGGTATTTCCTAGCCAAGTCGACAACCCCGCCGTCGATCTCGACCATTGTGCATTTCTCGACCGTTTGGTGCGCGATGACTTCGCGGAGCATCCCACCGTCGCCGCCGCCGATAATGAGGACCTTGCGAACCTGTCCATGCGCCAAAATCGGAACATGGGACAACATCTCATGGTAGATGAACTCGTCCGCCTCGGTTGTCTGCGTGATGCCGTCGAGCATCATCATGCGGCCGAAATAGGGGTTCTTGAAGATCACGAGCCGCTGATGATCTGTAGCACTATCGAAATAGACGTCTTCCGCGGCGTATTCGGCTTCCCAACCGGGGTAGAGGGTCTCGCGAAAACTCGACACCATCTAACGCCTAGACCCCGCGGCCGCGCATGTGCTCTTCAACGGCAATCCGCTCTGGAGCAAAGGCGTCGCGCAGGATATCGATCGTGGCATGCGGATTGGTCTCTCCGCACATGAACACGTCCAAGGCCGCGTAACCGCATTCGGGCCATGTGTGAATGGAGATATGGGACTCCGCCAACACCGCAACGCCGGATATACCGCCGTTGGGGGTGAAGTGGTGCAGGTGGAAGTGTAACAACGTTGCGCCAGCTGCCTCGACGGCGCGACGCAGGGCTTCTCTCACGTGTTCAATGTTGTCCAGGTTCTTGCCACCATGAACGTCGATAATCAAATGCGTCCCCGCGTACCGGACACCGTCTCGAATGATGAAATAGTCTTTGTCTTCGTCGCCGCTTGAGAAGGTCTGAGCCGCCAGGTCTTGCGGCGCGGCACTGAGTGCAGAAGATTTGGTCAACGCGGTACACCTTCCTTTTTCGTTATGCGCCTGGCAGGGAAGGCGCATATCCTCATGGAAACAAGACGCGCGTTGTAAAGGTTATCGGCGGCGTCGAGCAAGAAAAAATATCTACGCACATTGTGCGGGTTGGCTATCTTTTAACGGCTATCAGAAAAATGCGCAATATGTGCGGATATTTTATGTTGATCGTATGATCGGAACAGAGTAGAAAACGCAGCCGTATCGAGGTGAGGCGGTGCCGCGTGGGCATCTTTCTTGAAGTTGGAGTAACGTTTATGTGGGGCATGCACCTGACCGTTGATGTCTCGGATTGCAACGAGAACCGCTCGGATGCCAAGGCGATCGCTGATTTTGCCCGGGAGATGGTGCAACGGATCGGCATGACCGCTTATGGCGACCCATGGATCGTTCACTTCGCAAAAGAGAACCCTAAGGCGGCAGGTTACACGCTAACGCAGCTGATCGAGACCTCGAACATCACCGCGCATTTTTGTGACTATACCGGGGAATGCTATTTCGACGTCTTTTCGTGCAAGGAATTCGATGTCGATACCGCGCTGGATGTGATTGCAGAGCATTTCGGTTCTCGGAATTGGACCTACAATTGCGTTGTCCGGCAGGCCCCTGCGTCAAGTCAGATCGCAGCGGCTGAGTAAGAAACGCCGCGTTATTCCCGAATTCGGGACACATTGACACGGTGCCGTCGTAGCATTACCAACCCGGCATGAACGACGTGCCCAGCTCTTCCTTGAATTACCGCAAACGGTTGGAGAACACCGTCGACAGCCCGCGTTTCAACAACGCGATCATCCTCATCATCGTTTTGAATTCGATCGTCATTGGACTTCAAACGTCCGATCGAATGGTTGCAATGATGGGGGGTGTCCTCGACGTTCTCGACAATGTGTTCCTCGGCATCTTTGTCGTTGAGCTGCTCACTCGCTTCATCGCTTACGGGGCCGGCTTTTTTCGTCGCCCCTGGAGTGTGTTTGATCTGATCGTCGTTGGTATCGCCCTTACGCCGGGCGCCGAGGCGTTCTCGGTTATCCGCGCCTTGAGAATTTTGCGGGCGCTCCGGCTCGTATCTCAAGTGCCGACAATGCGCGTCGTCGTCGAAGCGTTGGTGCGATCTTTGCCAGGACTTGGCTCCACAGCGGTCCTTTTGCTACTCATTTTCTATGTCGGCGGCGTCATGGCGACAGTGTTGTTCAAGCCGACGTTCCCAGCGTTCTTTGGCGATTTGGGGGGGTCGATTTACAGCCTCTTCCAGATTATGACCCTGGAAAGCTGGTCGATGGGCATCGTGCGCCCCGTGATGGAAGTGCATCCATATTCTTGGTTGTTCTTTGTCCCGTTCGTCATTGTGACGTCTATCCTCGTATTGAACCTCGTTGTGGCGATCGTCGTCGACAGTATGCAATCGGCAAAAGCATCGATGGCCGATGAAACGGATGAACCACAGCCGACGTTGTCGATGCTGCAAAAGGAGATACGGGAATTGCGCGCCGAGATATCCGCGCTTCGACAAGAAGGAAAGCGTGATCCATGAACCTTTTTCGCACCTTTCAAGCAGGCGTTGTCGCCATCGTCGCGGATATGATTGCGACGGGGGATTTGCCCGAGGGTCTGGACTTGTCTCGGATTGCGGTGGATCCGCCACGAGACGCTGCGCATGGCGACATATCGACCAACGCCGCGATGGTGTTGGCGAAACAGGCCGGCAAAAAGCCGCGTGATCTGGCAGACAGCATCGCTGAGAAAATGCGCGATCTCGATGGTGTCGTAGAGGTCGAGGTTGCGGGACCTGGATTCATCAATGCGCGATTGTCATCCACGTTCTGGCAGGCACGTTTGCGCGATGTGCTTCTCAATGGGGTGAACTACGGTGACTCCGATCTGGGTGGCGCAAAAAAGGTCAATGTGGAGTATGTCTCTGCAAATCCAACCGGACCGCTACACGTTGCCCATGCCCGGGGCGCCGTCGTTGGAGATGCGCTCGTTAACTTGCTTCGAAAAGCGGGGTTCGACGTCACGTCGGAGTACTACGTCAACGATGCGGGCGCACAAGTGGCGAAATTGGCGCGATCCGCACACCTTCGCTATCGCGAAGCACTGGGGGAGGATATCGGCGAAATTCCCGAAGGGCTTTACCCTGGGGAATACATGGTGCCGATCGGTCAAGCGTTAGCGGCGGAACACGGCCCCACATTCGTCGACAAAGATGAAGAAGAATGGTTGGACTTATTCCAAACTGCCGCTGTTTCAACTCTGCTCTCCGACATAAAAAATGACCTCGCGGCCCTTGGCATTCAGCAAGATGTCTTCACCTCTGAGCGGGAACTCGTCGAGCAAGGGCGTGTTTCTGACGTAATGAACACCTTGAAAGAGAATGGCCTAGTCTATGAGGGCATTCTCGAACCACCGAAAGGCAAGGCCGCGCCTGAGGATTGGGAGCCCCGCGAGCAAACGCTCTTTCGAGCGTCAGAGTTTGGTGACGATACGGACCGGCCGCTAATGAAGTCCGATGGTTCGTGGACGTATTTCTCAAATGATATCGCCAACCATTTGGACAAGTTCTCGCGCGGATTTTCCGAGATGATCGACGTTTGGGGCGCGGATCACGGAGGCTACGTCAAGCGTATGCAGGCCGCCGTTCGCGCCGTAACGGACGGAGCCGGGTATCTCGACGTTAAACTCTGTCAGATCGTGCATCTGAAGAAAGGTGGACAGCCTTTCCGAATGTCGAAACGGGCGGGCAATTTCGTAACACTTCGGGACCTGATTGAGGAGCTTGGCGAAAACGGCCGCGACATTGTCCGTTTCATCATGCTGACCCGCAAGAATGATACGCAGATGGACTTCGATCTCGACAAAGCCGTTGAGCAATCGCGTGATAACCCGGTGTTCTATGTACAGTATGCACACGCACGATGCCGGTCGGTCATTCGGAATGCCACGGAGTCAATGTCGCCGGAAGATCTGACGCCGGAGGCATTGTCAAATGCGTCTTTGGAACTGTTGAACGACGAGGCGGAGCTTGACGTTATCCGCATGATGGCCGCGTGGCCAAGGACCATTGAGTCTGCGGCGCAACTTCACGAGCCGCACAGGATTGCGTTCTATCTTTTTGAATTGGCGTCCGCATTTCACGGCCTATGGAACAAGGGCAAGGACGATGCGCGTCTTCGTTTCATCGATGCCGAAGACGCAAATGCCACTCGCGCGCGCCTCGCCCTGGTGACAGGGGTATCAACGGTGATTGCGTCCGGCTTGGGCGTTATCGGTGTCGAGCCGCTGGAAGAACTCAGATAACCGGGAAACCGAGAGATTTAGAGTTCGCCGGCGCTCAAGCGCTCAAGCAGTGATTGCGCGCCAGCTTCGCGGTCGGGCTGAGGTGGTGGTGGCGGGGCCACCGGTTCCGGTGGCGGTGCGGGGGTCGCCGTGAGCGATGGGAACGCTTCAACATCGGGCATCGGCTTGCCGAAATGCCATCCTTGGCCCAATTCTATACCGCACTCAGCGAGAAAATCGGCAAGGTCTTGATCCTCGACCATCTCCGCGATGGTTTCCACGCCGATTTCATGGCAAAGCGTCGCCATTGAGGCCAGAAACGCCTTACCCTTCTTGGTGGCCACGGCGCGCTTAACGACAGGGCCGTCGAATTTGACGGTGTCGACGTCAAAACTGTTTAGATAGTCGAAACTCGCCGCACCGGCACCGAAATCATCGAGGGCCACTTTGAAACCGTCGCTCCGGAAGGTCTGCAAGGCGGCATTCACGCCTTTCAGATCGGTGATTTCGGCTGATTCCGTGATCTCAAGACTGATAAACTCGGAAATGCCGGCCCTGCCGCTTAACAGCTTATGTAAGTCCGCGCGAAAATCTTCTTTACCAATAGAATGACCGGAGACGTTGACGGCGACGGGTGTCGGTGAATTTGCCAAGTCTGCGGCAAGAAGCGTTTTCACGGCGCGTTCGGCAACGCAAAGATCAAACTCGGATATCACGCCGACCTCTTCGGCGAGGGTGATCAGCTGAAACGGCGATTCACCTGCATCGTCCCGAAACCGGGTGAGTGCTTCAAAGTGATGAACATTGCCGGTCTCCAAAACGCAGACGGGCATGTACACAAGGTCAAAGCTGCCGCGGTCGCAGATCCCGCGGAACCGCTCGACCGCTTTCATGTTCCGCTCCAAGCCTTTTTCGAGAAGCGACGCTAGATCACCTTCCGGCATCTCGCCGTCGTTCCGCGTAAACTCCTGAAGGGAATAGAGCATCGCCTTTGCCATTTGCTGCTCGTCCATACCGCTGGCGTCCGCGTCCACGGTAGCAATCTTCGGCATCAAATTGACGGCTTGTGGTGCCGTTTGCGTCAAAGCGTTTGAGATCTTCTCGGATAACGCAAGTGCGTCGACATCCTCGTCATGGACCAAGGAGAAGTTCTCGTCGTCGATCCGACCCGCGGTATCGCCACCGATGGATTCGGCGTTCAAGACGTCGCCAATGGCACGGAGTACTTCGCCTTCTTGTTCACTTCCGGATTCGATGCCAGCTTGGTTCAAATCGCCGATCTTCACCATACTGACTTTGGCGTTTCCGCCGGCCGCTTCGTATGATTTCACCCGCTGGGCGGCAGCATCGACGAAGGCGTCGCTGTTCATCACGCCCGAGTCCGTGTCTACGTCTTCTTCCCGTCGACCGACTGGGATGGTTTGGCGCGGCGACATTTTGATGGCGATGAAGAAGTCATTGTCAAAATCGGGGACCCTGTACCCGGAAACAGCGATTTCCAGTTCCCGCGAAGAACCCGTATTCGCGCGCAGAATGAGATCGTCGATCCTCGCATCGAGGTTCTCGTTTTGAGCGAGCTCTTCAAGAAAACCCCTGTCCGATGGGTGGACGAGGTCGAGGAGCGGCGTGCCAACGAGTTCTTTGTCCTTCTTGCTGAAAGCTACTTGTGTCGGGCCCGAGCAAAACTTGATCATCAGATCACGCCCGACCTGCAACAAGATGTCCGCTCTACAGAACGAGAGCGCTGCATATCTGCCAAGGGTGGTACTTGATGACGGCATCTGTTTCGCTAGTAGGTCAAATCCATGAGGTATGATAGCGGGTTTGGTCGGGTAGGGATCGAATCAAATTGTCAGGTTATTGTAAGCTATTGTATCAACGGGTCTAACAAAACCCCTCTCTTAAACGTATGATTCTGCGACTGAAAATCAATCAGTGTAATTACGTAGAGGTCGACAACAGTATGATAAGTGAGCAATTGCGGAAAACGCGATGAAGACCTCGAACGAGTGCACGAGCGAACTGCAGTGAGGGGATTTCGCGCCGGACTGAATCACCTTACCGATACGTGTGAGTTTATGCGTGTGTCATTTGAGAGATACGGTCGCCCTCGGTCGCGGGCACGCGCCCCCGGTTTCGCAACGCTCGTCAAAATCATTGTTGATCAACAAGTGTCCGTACACGCAGGGGCGGCCATATGGGGCCGCCTGAAGTTGGCGATGAGCGATGACATTAGCGCTGAAACCGTCATCGATGCAGGACCATCCGTCCTCCGGCAGGCGGGACTGAGCGGCCCGAAAACGTCCTATGTCGTCGGCATTGCCGAGTCCATCGTAGCGGGCGAGCTCAATCTCAAGAAGTTACACAGGCGATCCGATGACGCGGTTCGTGCGGAATTGATGGCATTGCGCGGCGTGGGGGAGTGGACAGCCGACATCTACCTCATGTTTGCGTTGGGACGCCGCGACATATTTCCAGTCGGCGACGTCGCATTACAATCCGCAGCCGGGCACATATTGCAACTGCCTCAAAGACCCAAGCCCGAGGAACTACGCGGTTTGTGCGAGCGTTGGCGCCCTTATCGCACCGTCGCCGCCGTTGCCCTTTGGCATTTTTATAAAAAAATGCCGGCGCAGGTCTAAGTACTCGGCACGAAACGTCAGTTACCGCTCTCGGAAGCTCTCCGAAAGTGCTTTGACAACGGGTTTCAAGAGAAACTCAAGCAGAGTTTTCTTGCCGGTCTTGACGTCGGCGATGACTTCCATGCCCGGTAGCACTCGATTTCGCGACGGATCGTCGCCGACGAAGTTCTTATCCAGTTTGATCCGCGCCCGATAAAACGTGTTGCCTTCCTCGTCTTGAACGGTGGTCGCGGAAAAACCCTCAATAACGCCATCTATCCCACCGTACCGTGTGTAGTCGAATGCCGTGACTTTGACCTGTGATTCTTGCCCTTCAAAAATGAAGCCGATGTCTTGCGTATTGATGCGTGCCTCGACGAACAGCTCTGCATCATTCGGAATAACCTCCAGGACTGTCGAGCCGGGCGCAATCACACCACCGACAGTTTCGGTCTGGAGTTCCTGGGCGATACCATTGACGGGCGAGCGAATGGCAAGTCGACGCAGTTGGTCGTCGATGAGAGCGATCTGCTCGCGCAATTCTGCGATTTCACCGAGCGTCTGTGCGTATTGCTCCTTGGCATCCATGATTGAGCGCGATTCCATCTCTGTCAGCCGGCTTTCGGCTTCGTCGATCGCGTCCTGCGCTGTCCGCTGCTTGCCCACCAGTTCGGCTAGGGCGGCTTCCGCGCGCGCCAATTCGCGCTGATCGTTGAGGAGAATGACCTTCGAAATCAGCCCCTGCTCCTCAAGCTGTTTTCGCATGTTCACTTGTTGGGTCAGGATCTGTATTTGGCGCCGGTTCCCCGCAACTTGATCGCGCAGCAAGGCCAACTCATTTCGTCGCTGTCGGGCCTGGTCACGCAACACCGTCGCTTGGGCTTCGAAGGCTTCGCGCTTTGCCGCCAGGACGTTGGCTTGAGAAACGGCGAGATCGCGATACCGTGGATCGATATTGCTAACAGCTAACTCCTCTCCGTTCGCGACGGCCAGAAGCTGCGCGGCTCTTAACTCCAAATTTGATAGTCGCGTTTGCAGCTGCTCGCGTTCCGGGACGATACCGGCGTCGTCCAGCCGCATTAGGACTTGGTTTTGTTCGACCAGATCGCCTTCGCCGACATAGATTTCCTTAACAATTCCGCCTTCCAGGTGCTGAATGCGCTGGACCGAGCCGATGGGCGAGACCTCGCCAGAGGATACGACGACCTCGGTGATCTCAGTAACGGCAGCCCATGCGATGAAAAGGCAGACCATGACGCCGACGAACAACGCGGCAAGTCGGATAAGATGACTTGGACCACGCTCCTCCAACATGAGGGATTGCGCGAGCGCTCCGCGGCCGACCAAGAAACCCTCGTCCGCAACCATGGGGGCGCCCGGAATTGGCGGCGGTGGGCCTTTGGGTGGCGGCGCTTGTACGTTCGGCGTGTCATGCGTGTCCATGTCAGGAATCCTAAGGTCTATTCAGCGGCTGCTTTGGACATTTCTTCGGGTGTGCCATCAAACGTGATGGCACCTCTGTTCATCACGATAACCCGGTCGGCTTCACGGATATAGGATGGCCGGTGGGCGACGATGATGACAGTTCGCTTACCTCGGCACTCGCGGAGCAAATCAATAATGCAATGGTCAGACTCCATATCGAGAGCGCTCTCCGGCTCGTCCAAGAGAACGATGGGTGAAACGTTCAGCAACGTCCGGGCAATCGCGACCCCTTTGCGCAGGCCCGCGGACATTTGTCCGATTGCCTGCTCGGATAGATAGGTTTCCAGGCCATCCGAAAGTGCCTCGACATCATCCAAGACGCCGGCATCCTCCAGCGCACGTTTTAGTTCGGAGTCGCTGGCGATTGGATTGGCGAGCCTGAGGTTCTGCGCAATCGTACCTGAGAAGAGGTCCGTTTGTTGGGGCAGGTAGGCAATGGACTGTCGCAAATCGATGGTATTGATCTGGCGGGTATCGACCCCGTCGATAAAGACCGCACCGGCTTGCGGTTGGTATAGGTCGGCGATCAGCTTCAGGATGGACGACTTGCCAGATCCATTGGCGCCGGCGATTGCAACAACTTCGCCAGGCTGAATATCAAAGCTGACGCCTGCCAACGCGGGATCGTGATTTGGTGCATACCGAATGACAACGTTCGAGAACGTAATCCGACCCTTGAAGCGGCTGCCGCCAGTTATTGTCTGTGATGCGGCCGTTACCCGGCTCTCCGTCGGCTGAGACATCAGCTGATCGACGCGGGACATGCCGTTCTTGACTTCCTCCAACTTGGTCATGGCCACGAAGATCATTTGCATCGGGGACAGAATGCGCCAGACGAAGGCCATGCTGGCGATCAACCCACCAACTGTCATTGCGCCATTCGCCGCGGCGATGGTGCCGATCGTCAGTGTCCCGGCGCCCGCAAGGATCATCATCAATTGGCCGAACGTCTGAACCATATTGGAGATCCGGGCATTCTTGAGAGATGACAGGGCGAGGCGTGTCGAACGTTCACGATAGCGTTGCATCCAAACATGTTCCGCGCCGTCCGCTTTGATCGAGTGCGCGTTTTGCAGGAGTTCGACGAGAATTCCCTGGGCGTCGGCGCTACCCTCGATGTTCTGCTTCACGGCGGTTCGAGCATAGCGAATGATGATGGCGCCCAGGATGCCGAACAGGATCATGAAGCCAACGGGAACAAGGGCGATCCATCCGCCGATGAATGCAATGGCAATGATGAATATCGTCACGAATGGCAACTCGAGAAACGCCATCGCCAGTGGGCCCGAGAAAAAGCCGCGAATGCCTTCAAATTCACGAAGGCGGGCAACTTGTGTTCCGACAGTGGCACGCTCCAATCGTGCCAATGGAAGATCGAGAATTTTGTCAACGGTCGCCGCACCGACGATCATTTCAAAGCGTCCACCGAGTTGGGCCAAAAGGGCACCGCGGATTAGGCGGATGAACACGTCACATAAGAGCGCAAGACCGACGCCAACCCCGAGAAACACAAGGGTTTCCTTCTCGCCCGTCGCAATGACACGGTCATACACCGCCATGACAAAAAGCGGTGTTGCGAGCGCCAGCATATTGAGGAGGAAAGTCAATATCAGAAGCTGGCCTACGTATCCCTCAAAACGGCGGGCCACTGTCTTCAGCCAACTTCCGTCTTGTATCCGTACCGCACCACCTCTGCTATCTTTGGCGAAGAAATACGCCGTTCCTTTCGGGCTAATGCCTCGGGGATTTCGGATCGTTTTTCGCGACGTGCCGTCGAAAATTAAAACATCACCCGTTGGCGAAAGCGTGATGATCTGAACTGCCCCGTTGTCTGCCTCGAACAAACACGGCAAGAGGCGCTTATCAATCCGCGACCGCCGCGTTCGCTGCCGGTTGGATGAGTAGGTAAGGTTCGCCATCGTATTCCGAACGGCTTGGACGGACATTTCGTCCCATGTACCGGTGAGCGCTTCGGCCAGTTGCCGTGGCGTACCCGACCAGGCCATCGCGTCCAGAAGCGGTCCAAGGCACGCTGCTGCCGGTGTTAACCGATTGTGGCCCGCAAGGCGGGCGACCAAAAAGCCGGCCCCGGTCATTCACCACCTCCTGGATTTGCAGGTTGCGGCGCACGTGGGCGTGGCGGTTGTGGGCGCAGAACGGCCGCGTCCTTTCGCCCAGGATTCGAAGCTGCTGCGTTCGGTGCGGCGCGAAGCGTCGCAGCGGGTTTTGGTTGCGGACGCGATGCCACGGGGAGGGGCGCTGGAGCGTCAGATGTCTCCTTCGCGGGTGCAGGGGCTGCGGCAGGTACTCGTTGCGCGGGTTGCGGCGAGGCTGGCACAGCTTCTTTTGAATGCATGGATGGTGTGGTCGGTGGCTGCGGCGCCGCTTGCGCAGCGGGCGTCTTCGCGGGTCTTGGTTGCACCGTCCGGGGCGCGGGCGCCGCCGTCTTGGTTGATGGCTGCTTTGTTGCCGGAGCCTTCATCGCCGCATCGGGTTGCGGCACGGCAGGTTGCGGAGGGGCCGATGAGCGTTGTGGCGCAGTTCTAGGAGCAACGACCGCAGGCTTAGAAACTTGAGACGCTTCCGCTTTCGCGGCGGTAGGAGCGGGTCCCGGGGGCACTTCTGGCGCAGCCGTCTTGCGATCAGGTTGAGGTGGTCTCAGATCGTTTTTTTGGGGAGCAGCGTCAGATGCTTGCTTTGCCTTAGAAGCCGCAGCTGGTTTAGGTCTCGCCGCTGCGTTGGGTCTTGCTGCTGCCTTGGGTCTTGCTGCTGCCTTGGGTTTTGCTGCGGCAGGGGGTTTTGCCGACGCAGGCTGCGGTGTTGGCGCTGGCTTCGAGGCTACAGGTTTCGGTGATGCCGCCGACGTTGTCGCCGGTTTTTGAGGAGGTGGTTTCTTCGTGCCGGATTGCTGTTGCCGCGCTGCCGCTTCGTTGGCGGGCCGTGGTGTAGGAGGTGTCGCGTCAATCGGTGCCATTTGGCTCTGCGCGGGCTTCGGTTGCCGCTCGCGAGGTGTGGCAGTCGGCTCCGTTTGGTTGGGGGGTGACGGCGGTTCGATCGGCGCATCCTTGGGGGCGTCCGACCCGCCAGTGTTGGACGGAGCGTCCATTGCTGACGGCGGTTCTTTGGTCTCTGGTGAATGCAATACGGGGGCTGCATCCGATTCTTTAGGAGTGAGGCTGCCTTGCGCCATGACATATCGGCGGTCAGCAATACGTAGCCAAGACGGGCGCGCACTGACCAGGATGACCGTCGATTGTCCGCGAAGACCGTCAAAATAGTCCAGCAGGATTTTATCAGTCGTCGAATCCAGGCCGTGGTTTGCGTTGTCGAACAGAATGATCTGCGGATCGTCGACCATGGCGCGAACGATGGTGATCCGTTGCACGAAGCCTGCCGGCAAGACGCCGCCAGCCCCGTCACCGACCATAGTGCCATAACCTTCAGGGAGACGTTTGATCTCCTCATCAAGACCGAGCTGTTTCGATAGCTGCATCGCTTTGCGAATGAACTTGCCGCCACGGAAATAGGTCATGTTGTCGAGGATCGTCCCGGAATAGACGTCGGCATCTGCCGTCAAGAACGCCATTTGGGTGCGATAACTCTCGCTCTGATGTTTAGAGAGATCGTAACCGTCGATCAGCACCTGACCCTGGTTCGGCCTGATCAGACCAACCATGAGTTTCAACAACGTCGACCGACCAGAGGAATTGTCCCCTTCGACCCCGATCATTTCGCCCGGCAAAATATCGAGGTTCAAGTCGCTGATGAGCGGGGTCGACATGCCTGCGTAGCCGAAAGTAACGTTTCGGAACTCGATCCTCCCATCCACTGCGGGCATTTCTGGTAGGCCTTCTAGATTCTCGGCGGGAAGTTCAAGAACGGCCAAGGCATTATCGCAGGCGACACGTATCGTTTGAAAATTGGTCCATAGACCCATGGCCGACTGCAATGGTTGCATTGCGCGCCCCGATAGCAGCGTGCAGGCTGCAAGCTCGCCGGCTGTCAGCGACCCGTCGATCACGAGAATGGCGCCGGTGCCGATCACGCAGGCCATATTGAGCTGGCCGAACGTGCTGCCAAGTCCTTGGGCGATGGAACTCTGCATCGCAACAGAGCGAACGGCTCGCGCCGACATTTCTTGGAGCGTTTCGAACCGGCGTTGCAGGAGGTTCTTGAATGCTTGCGCTTTGACTGTGTGAATGCCCGTGATGATCTCGATCAAGAAATCGTAGCGACGATTATCGACTTTGCTGCGGGTATCGACGGCGCGGCGGAGGTTTCCACCGACAACAATGGCCATCAGGCCGAAGAGGGTTAGCAATCCGATAGGGACGAGCACCATCACGCCGCCCAAGAACCAAATCATGCCGAGGAAGAAGATGGCAAAGGGCAGGTCGATAAGCAGCGTGCCGAGTTGGCTCGAATAGAAATCTTTAACGACGCCGATAGCGTTCACTTTGTCGAGATAGACGCCCGGTGTATCCTTCTCATAGACGTCCTGCGGCGTTCGAAGGATGTGATCGATGGCGGAGACGCGAGCGAGATGCTCAAAGCGCGCGCCTGTATAGGTTGTCACGGCAGCTCGAATTGTCTTTAGAAGGAAGTCCAGCAGCATTACGGCAATCAGACCGATCACCAGGAACTGCATCGTCGTCAATCCAAGATTCGGCAATACGCGGTCGTATACCTGAAGAATGAAGATTGGCAGACCCAAAGCGAAGATGTTCACGAAAAGTGACATCAACACCAGTTCGCCGCGATACCATTTTACTTGAGGCACACTGCGCTCAAGCAATTTGATGGTACGCCACGTCCCGCGCCTTGCGTCACGGCTCATCGAAAGACCCCCATCCCAGAACACCCATCCTCAAATACCAGCAAATTCCGCTAAGGCCAATAGAATCAGCACTTTGCTCCATTGTCCATCGACATACTGTGATCAATTGTTGCAATCCGGAATCAGAGTGAGTCTTCAGACTAATGCTAGTTCCTGATGTAATCCTGAAGGCAGCGCTTACGCCTGTGGCGGTCCAATGTAACATCATTTAACGTTTTATAACTCCCGCCGTTCGACTCCCGGATTATACTGATACCGTTATCTCAGCAGTGCTGCGGTCTTTCCTGATCGCCACGCATTGCCTCACGATTTTTCTACTGTCACTTCAGGAGACAGGCGCGATGGCCGACACGAACGACGACAAACCGGAAAACGGCGAAGATGGGCTTTTTTCCGGAAACCAAAGTGGCCGAACGCCTGAGCGCAAGGGCGAGTCGCTTGATCAGCTTCTGAGAGATAGCGACGGCGGGCAACGCGAAGACCGGTCAATCGCGAACATCCACACCGGAAGCAAATCCGAGCATGAAAGCGTGATGGAGGCCGCACCGCCGGAAGGGGAACCTCCCTCGCCAGAGATCGTCGTTACACCGGATGAATATACACCGGGCGACCCGCCGCCGCCCATCGACCCGATCGATGTCGAGCAACAGGCAGCCGGTGACTATGTGCCTGAGGAACGACCGCTGGATTTCGAGCTTCGGGCACGCGAGCGACAGCCGGAAGAGGCCGCTCCGGAAGATGTCGTCGTCGAGGAGGAAGTAGAGCGCCGCCGCGAAGACGATCCGCGAACCGAATCCGACGAAGAGTTGATTGCGGTCGCGCCGACAGAGCCGGAAGCGCCATCCATCCCAACGGAGGTGGACGATGCGCCGGAAACGCCGTTGGCACAGAACGCCGTCTTGGACGAAGACGACCTCAGCGGTGGTACCGACGGCACGGGCGCACGCGCTGTCACTCAGCCACTGATCATCGATTTCGGAGACGACGGTGCCGGCGATGTTCGTCTGAGTATCCCGGACGACCTTCAACAGATGAATATCGGTCAGGGTGGCACGCCGTTGTCCATCTCACTCAGCGAAGACGGCAGTCAAATCCAGGCGGTCGACAGCGACAATAATCCCGTGTTTACGGTGACGCTCAACGAAGAGGGTGGTGAGTACAGCTATACGTTTGAGCTTCAAGGTGCGATCGACCATGGAGATTTCGATCAAGTCGACCTGCCCATTGGGATCTCCGTGACTGACTCGGATGGCGACACGGCATATGGCGAGTTCAGCGTCGGGATCGTCGATGACGAACCCGTGGCCCGAGATGACGAGACACAATCACTTGAAGAAGGCGGTGGTACGATCGGCTCGGAAGACGGTGCCGACAATCTACTCGAAAACGACGACCTTGGCGCTGACGGCGCACTGATCTTTCAATTCACCTATACCGATGAAAGCGGCGAGGAACAGACGGCGCGCGCTGGTGAAACGGTGGATACCGAGCACGGGACGTTGACCGTGAATGCGGACGGCTCATGGTCGTTCGAGGCCGATCCAAATGCCGACCACACGGATGGCGAACCACTCTTGGACGGGTTCACTTATTCAATTGTCGATGCCGACGGGGACACGTCGTCGGCGACGCAGAATATCGAGATCACGGATGATGGACCGTCGATCAATTTCGATGGCGATGGCCCGAAAGGCGGTGACTCTGCGACCTTGTTCGAGAACGATATCGATGGCGGCGACGCTTCGGTCACGCAAAGCCTAAATATCGATTTCGGCGCCGACGGCGAGGGTACCGTTACGCTCGCCATTCCGGCCGAACTCGAGGAGATGGGGCTGACGGCCGATGGGCAGGTGGTCGAATTCGCGTTATCCGAGGACGGTCAGTCCATCGTCGCGACAGCCGACGGCGAACCCGTTTTCACGATGTCGATCAATGAAGGCGAAGAAGGTGACTTCAGTTACACGTTCGAACTGCAAGGCAACCTAGATCATCCCGATGCGGGCTCGGATTTGCTGTCGAATCTGCCGTTCGATATCCGAGTTACCGACGGTGACGGTTCAACCGCAACCGCCGAGGTGAATATCAACGTTGTTGACGATCAACCGGAAGCCGTTGGTGAAGCGACTCTGACGATTGATGAGGGTGGCAACACGGTTGGTTCGGACGATGGCGGTTCGAACCTGTTGGCGAACGACGATTTGGGTGCTGACGGAGGTGAGATCACGTCGTTCACCTACACCGACGAGAGCGGTGTTGAGCAGACGGCGGCTGCTGGCGAGACGGTTGATACCGAGAACGGGACGTTGACCGTGAATGCGGACGGTTCGTGGTCGTTCGAGAGCGACCCTAATGCCGACCATTCGGATGGTGCGGTGTCGGACGGGTTTACGTACACGATGACGGACGGGGACGGGGACACGTCGTCTGCGACGCAGAACATCACGATTACGGATGACGGCCCGGAAATCCCGCCCAATCCGCCGAGCCCGCCGCCGGGTGGTGGGGACGGGGACAATCCCGATCTTGGCCGTGCTGATCTGGTGGTTGACGAGGACAGCATGGGTGTCGCGGTCAGTCAGGACATCGAGGTGGACTTCGGTGCGGATGGGTTCGGTTCTGCGGAACTGAGCGTGCCGCAGGCGTTGGAGGACATGAACCTGACGTCCGGGGGCGAAGCGATCACGTTCACGGTCTCGGACGACGGTCAAAGCATCGTTGCCGAGGCGGGGGGCGAGACGGTGTTCACGGTCGAACTCGATGCCGATCCGTCGACGGGCGAGATGTCGTATTCGGTGACGCTTGATGGCGCTGTTGATCATCCGGACAGTGGTGCCGGGGACGACATGCTGTCGAACCTGCCGATTGAGTTGACGGTGACGGACGGTGACGGGACGACGGCGACGACGAACCTTGAGGTTGCGATTGTCGACGACGAGCCTGAGGCGACGGACGAAGCGACGCTGACGATTGATGAGGGTGGCAACACGGTTGGTTCGGACGATGGCGGTTCGAACTTGTTGGCGAACGACGATTTGGGTGCTGACGGAGGTGAGATCACGTCGTTCACCTACACCGACGAGAGCGGTGTTGAGCAGACGGCGGCTGCTGGCGAGACGGTTGATACCGAGAACGGGACGTTGACCGTGAATGCGGACGGTTCGTGGTCGTTCGAGAGCGACCCTAATGCCGACCATTCGGATGGTGCGGTGTCGGACGGGTTTACGTACACGGTGACGGACGGGGACGGGGACACGTCGTCTGCGACGCAGAACATCACGATTACGGATGACGGCCCGGAAATCCCGCCCAATCCGCCGAGCCCGCCGCCGGGTGGTGGGGACGGGGACAATCCCGATCTTGGCCGTGCTGATCTGGTGGTTGACGAGGACAGCATGGGTGTCGCGGTCAGTCAGGACATCGAGGTGGACTTCGGTGCGGATGGGTTCGGTTCTGCGGAACTGAGCGTGCCGCAGGCGTTGGAGGACATGAACCTGACGTCCGGGGGCGAAGCGATCACGTTCACGGTCTCGGACGACGGTCAAAGCATCGTTGCCGAGGCGGGGGGCGAGACGGTGTTCACGGTCGAACTCGATGCCGATCCGTCGACGGGCGAGATGTCGTATTCGGTGACGCTTGATGGCGCTGTTGATCATCCGGACAGTGGTGCCGGGGACGACATGCTGTCGAACCTGCCGATTGAGTTGACGGTGACGGACGGTGACGGGACGACGGCGACGACGAACCTTGAGGTTGCGATTGTCGACGACGAGCCTGAGGCGACGGACGAAGCGACGCTGACGATTGATGAGGGTGGCAACACGGTTGGTTCGGACGATGGCGGTTCGAACTTGTTGGCGAACGACGATTTGGGTGCTGACGGAGGTGAGATCACGTCGTTCACCTACACCGACGAGAGCGGTGTTGAGCAGACGGCGGCTGCTGGCGAGACGGTTGATACCGAGAACGGGACGTTGACGGTAAACGCGGACGGCTCGTGGTCGTTCGAGAGCGACCCTAACGCCGACCATTCGGATGGCGATACCGTTTCAGATGGCTTTACCTATACCATCACAGATGGCGACGGCGATACGGCCGAGGCGACCCAAACGATTGAAATTACCGATGATGGGCCTGTCATCGGTCCGCCACCGGGGACGAACCCGCCGGGTGGCGGTGGCGGCGACGGAGATGGCCCCGCTGCTTCGGGGTATTCGGTCACCGTCGACGAAGATGATCTGGGCAATGGTGCGGCCGACGGGGGGCAATCCCTGAACATCGATTTCGGTGCAGATGGTGAAGGCTCCGTGCAATTGGAAGTGCCGCAAGAACTCCAGGACATGAACATCACGTCCGACGGGCAGGCCGTGACCTTCAGTGTGTCGGAAGACGGCCAATCGGTAGTGGGGAGCACGCCGGACGGTAACCCGGTGTTGACCATCAGCTTGGAGAACAACGACGGCCAATACAGCTACGGTGTCGAACTCCATGAAGACGTCGATCATAGCAGTGCCGGTGAAGATGTCCTCTCCGATATCCCCGTTACCTTGATGGTGACGGACGGTGACGGCGATACCGCTTCTGCCACTTTGACGGTCAATGTCATCGACGATGCGCCGGTGGCGCAGGACGATGCGACCGTGACCCTCGAAGAAGGTGGGGACACGCTCAGTGTGTCTGCCGAAGATGGGCTTCTCTCCAACGATGATGTAGGCGCGGACGGGGGCGAGATCACGTCGTTCACGTACACGGACGAGGCTGGCGAGCAGCAGACGGCGGAAGCCGGTGAGTCGGTGGACACCGAGAACGGCACGTTGACGGTGAACGCGGACGGCTCGTGGTCGTTCGAGAGCGACCCTAATGCCGACCATTCGGATGGCGATACCGTTTCAGATGGATTCACGTACACAATCACCGATGGAGACGGGGATACGGCCCAAGCCACGCAAACGATCGAAATTACGGATGATGGGCCTGTCATCGGTCCGCCGCCGGGAACCAATCCACCGGGAGGTAACCCGCCTGGTGGTGACGGGGGCGATGACCCAAGCGCAGATGGGTATTCGGTCACTGTTGACGAGGACAACATCGGTGAAGGTGCCTCAAGCGATCAAGCACTCAACATCGACTTCGGAGCCGACGGCGAAGGCTCCGTTCAATTGGAGGTGCCGCAAGAACTCCAGGGCATGAATATTACATCCGACGGGCAGGCCGTGACGTTCACGGTGTCGGAGGACGGCCAATCGGTCGTAGGGGCCACGCCCGACGGCAATCCGGTGATGACCATCAGCTTGGAGAACAATGACGGTCAATACAGCTACGGCGTGGAACTGCACGAGAACGTCGATCATGGTGCCGGGTCCGACGACGTTCTTTCGGATATTCCGGTGACGTTGACGGTCACCGATGGTGACGGTGACACAGCGTCGGCGACCTTAACGGTGAACGTGATCGACGATGCCCCAGAGGCAGTAGATGACGGGACGTTCGACGTGCAAGATGGCGGCCAAGTCATCGGCACTGACAATGGCGCGGATAGCTTACTCTCCAACGACGATCTTGGGGCGGATGGTGCTGAGATCACATCGATCACCTACACCGACGAGAATGGCGATGCGCAGACCGTTGAGGTCGGCGAAGACGGCGTCACGGTCGATACCGAACAAGGGACGTTGACGGTCGAGCCCGATGGTTCCTGGTCGTTCGAGTCCGATGACCGGATCGAAAGCCCAGACGGCTCGGCGGTCACCGATAACTTCTCATATACAATTACGGACGGTGACGGGGACACATCTTCGGCGAATGTTGCGATCAACGTCTCGGACGGGACGGTCGAGCCTCCTGAAGTCGTCGTCGGAGATGCGATCGGGTATGAGGACGAGCCGATTGCGCTCAATATCGACGTCAGCATGGTCGATACGGACGGGTCCGAAAGCGTGTCGATTACCATCAGCGATATTCCGGACGGTGCCGTTTTGCATGACGCCAGCGGCAACGAGATCGACATTGCCGACGGTTCCGCCGAGGTGTCGATGGATGACCTAGAGGGTCTGACGATTACCCCGCCGCAGGATAGCGATATCGATTTCGATCTTGGCGTGTCGGTCACAACCACGGAAGCCTCGACGGGTGAAACCAGTACCGTCGAGACCTCCTTCACGGTCGAAGTCGACGCGGTGGCGGACGAGACGACGGTATCCGTCAGCTACGATGCGAAAATGGTCGAACCAGAACCGGGCTCAGAGCCGGAACCGGTCGTCATCGACACCCATAACATCGGTGATACAGACTCCGGTTTCCGAGTCGTCGGTCGCGATATTGATGGTGAGGTGTCGGCCGACAACGTTGTGACATCGGGCGGTGCCATGGGCGTTGGCGGCTCTGCAGTCGAGGGCCGTGAAGTTGTTCCGAACCAAATCGGACATAACCCGGAGACCGGTGAGGCCGAGGGTCTGATCGTCGAATTCGACGACGACGTGACCAAAGTTGATTTCAGTGTGTCGCGTCTGTTCCAGGATGAGGGCGATAAGCGCGGCGATGCATCCGGAGATGAGCAAGGCAAGGTCATTCTGTACCGCGACGGTGAAGTCGTCGGCGAGGTCGAATTTACGTCGGACGGCAAGCACACAGGTTCGTTTACCGTGCAGGCTGACGATGGCGGTCCGTTTGATGCGATCGAGTTTACAGCGACCGAGTATTCCGAGGGCGACGGAACCCAGACGATGGACAGCTCGGATTACTTCGTCGACCAGATTTCGTTCACACCAGCACCAGAGCCTGGCGACGGCGAGCCCTATTGCGAGGTGACCGTCAACGTCGATGCAACCTTTGGTGATTTTGAGGATGGCTCTGAGAACCACTTTGTCGTGGTGGAAGTGCCGGAGGGTTGGGACCCGCAAGGTGAGTATGTTGAGGTCGATGCCTCCGATTACGGGGACGGCAGTGGTACATTCATCGCGATCCCCGTCGATCCTGCGGATCTGCAGGCTGGGGATGGTGCCATCAGCGTCCCGGTCACATTCGAGACGCCGGTGCCCGACGCGGATGGCGGCACGAACCTTAAGGTTTTCGCTGTTGCGCAGGAAGTGAATATCGACGGTACCGTTGGTGATGGCGAAATCACCCTCGACAACAACAACACCATGTCCGAAGCCTCGCTCGAGGTAGAACACAAGGACATGACCGTCGAAGATCCGAACCTCGAGGTCGAAGACGCGAGCGGCTACGAGGATAACGCCATACCGCTCAATATCGATGCGTCGCTGTCTGACACCGACGGTTCCGAGACGATGTCGATCACGATCAGCGATATCCCCGAGGGTGCAACGCTTACGGATGGGGATGGCAATGAGATAACTGTTACGGATGGCTCTGCCGATTTGTCCGCGGATCAGCTTGAAGGCCTATCAATCACACCGCCGACGGACTCCGATTTGGATTTCGATCTCAGCGTTTCGGTGACATCGACCGAAACCAACACGGGCGAAACTTCAACGGTCGATGCAACGATAAACGTCGAGGTTGACGCTGTCGCGGACGATACCTCGGTCAGCGCGACGGTCGAAGCGCAAATGGTCGAGGGTGACAGCACACCCGTCACAGGGGACATCACGATCTCCAACACCGGGATTTCAAAGGCCGGATTTAATAATACGTATGGTTACTACCTGAAGGACGAAGACGGTAACCCAACCGAAGGCCAGATTGTCTACGCAAACGTCAAGGAAGATGGCGAACCGTTTACGTTGGAGGATGTAGATCCGGACCGTGTCGGCTTCTTTCTGTTGCCGGATGGCGACGACGTCAACAAAGGGCTTGAGGACGGCATGGCGGTCACCTTTGAACAGGATGACAGCGGCAACTGGCATGTCGTTGGCCCGGGCGGCGACCGCCTCGAAGGTGACGGAAGTTGGCGTCAAGGGGGCACTCAGAATGCGGTGTTCTTTAGCGATAACGAGCTGAACGCCGACGGTATGGACCACATGGAAGACACAAGTCTTGCCGGCAATCAAAACTGGGAGGATTTGTCCGCTGACGCGCCAGGCCAGGATAACGATTACAACGACGTAAATATGCAGGTCGACTTCACGCCGACGGGCGGTGGTGAAGCGGAGCCGCATTGCGAGGTCACGGTCAACGTCGATGCGAGTTTTGGCGACTATAGTGACGGGTCAGAACAACACTTTGTCGTTGTCGAAGTGCCTGTAGGTTGGGAGCCGCAAGGTGAGTACGTCGAGGTGGATGGTTCGGCGTACGGTGACGGCAATTTCATCGCCGTGCCCGTCGATGCCTCGGACCTTCAGGAATCCGGTGGATCCATAAGCGTGCCGGTGACCTTTGAAACGCCTGTACCGGACGACGATGGCTCGATCGACGTCAATGTGTTTGCCGTAGCACAAGAAGTGAATATCGACGGCACTGTTGGTGATGGCGAGATTACCCTCGACAACAACAACACGATGTCCCAAGCGACGGTTGAAGTTCAGAAAGAAGACCTGGTCGTCGAAGACCCGAACTTGGAAGTTCAGGACGTCAGTGGCTACGAAGACAATGCGATCCCGCTGAATATCGATGCGTCTCTGTCGGATACAGATGGGTCTGAAACCATATCGATTACCATCAGCGACATCCCCGAAGGGGCGATGCTGACCGATGGGGATGGCAACGAGATCGCTGTCACAGATGGGTCCGCTGATTTGTCTGTGGATCAGTTGGAAGGCCTTTCGATCACTCCGCCAGCGGACTCAGATGTCGATTTCGATCTCAGCGTTTCTGTCACATCGACCGAGACCAACACCGGCGAGACGTCGACCGTGGATGCGGCCATCAATGTCGAAGTGGATGCGGTCGCTGACACCACCGGTGTGTCGGCCGAGGTTAGCGCAACCATCACTCCTGGCGAGCCGGGTGAACCGGAAGAGGTCACCATCGGTGCCGACAACTACGACGAAGCCGATGCAGGATTCACAGTTGCAGGTCGAACGATCGACGGCGACGGCAATCTGACCGACGCCTCGACGGATCAGATCAGCGTCAAGTCAACGGGGCATCCGACCGGCTTCGGGGTCAAAGGGGATGTCGGTAACGGCGCCGATAGTGAAATCGGCTACGAAGATGGAAAGTCCGAACAGGTTGTCATCACGTTCGACGAAGATGTGTCTTCGGCCGACGTGACGATAGCCTGGCAAAACCCAAACGAGGATTGCCGAGTGACGCTGTATCGCGACGGCGAACCGGTCGGTGAAATCGTTGTCGAGGGTGGCACCGACCGAGTCGATGGATTGGGTGCGTTTACGGCCGACGATGGCGGGTCCTTCGACAGCATGGTCTTCGAGGCGACGGGCGAGAACAGTGATTTCCTGATCCATGAGGTTTCGTTCGAGACGGCGGGAGAGCCCAGTCCGCCGAGCTGCGACGTGCAAATCGATGTGAGTGCTTCGTTTGGCGATTACACGGACGGGTCCGAGGAGCACTTTGTATTCGTTGAGGTGCCGGAAGGGATGTCGCCGACGGACGGCGACCTTCAGGTGATCGAAGGAAACGAGGAAAACGGGCTGCCGCAAGGTGAGAGCTTCGTCGTCGTGCCCGTTGATGCCGCCGATATCGAGGCTGGCAACGGCACGGTCTCGGTGCCTGTGTCCTTCACCGGCGAGGTGCCGTCCGAAGATGGATCGATCAGTGCCGATGTCTTCGCAGGGGCCGTCGAGACAAATCTGGACGGCGGCGAAATCACCTTCGACAACAATATGAGCCTGACCGGCACGTCGGTTGAAATCGAAACCAAGGATATGACGGTCGAAGACCCGAACCTGGAGGTTCAGGACGCCAGCGGTTATGAGGATACCGCTATTCCACTCAACATCGATGCGTCGCTCTCGGACACCGACGGCTCGGAAACGCTGTCGATTACAATCGGCGACATCCCCGAAGGGGCGACGCTGACCGATGGTGAAGGAAATGAGATCGCAGTAACCGACGGATCCGCCGACGTGTCCGCGGATCAATTAGAAGGCCTTTCGATCACCCCGCCGACGGACTCAGATGTCGATTTCGATCTCAGCGTTTCGGTCACATCGACCGAGAGTTCGACCGGGGAAACATCGACAGTTGACGCGACCATCAATGTCGAGGTGGACGCGGTCGCAGACGACAACTCGGTCAGCGCGACCGTCGAAACGCAGCTTGTGGAGGGTGACCCGGGAGAAGGGGTGTCCTTTACCCTTGGTGGACGTGAAACCGATGGCTCGAAGAGCGAAATGTTCGACAGTTTCGACCAGGAGGTCGGTGGGCACAGTATCTCGGTTTCCGCCATTAAAGTTGACGGGTCGGAAGGAAAGCTCGATGGCGACGTCAAGGGCGGCGAGTGGCGAGGTATCGGTGTCAAAGGCGAGGGTGACAGCGAGATAGATTTCGACAAAGGCGGTGACGGCGGCTCGGAGCAAATCGCCATCGATTTCGATGGCATGGAACTCAATGAGCTGACGGTTGGTGTCAAAGCGCTATTCAATGAGGGGGAGGTCGCCGACGGTCAAGAATCTGGTCAATGGATCGCCTATCATAACGGCGAACCGGTAGCATCCGGCGATTTTCATGCCGCCGACGACTCCCGCTCCACCGACGGCGCGTTGGAGATCAACATCGGCCCAGACGATCTTGGTGACGGTGTGGTTTTCGATGAAATCCGCTTCGAAGCCTCTGAAGCAGGCAGTGATTTCCTGGTTCAGTATGTTGAAGGCGAGACGCCCGGCGAACCGTCCGAGCCGCATTGCGAAGTGACCGTGAATGTCGATGCGACCTTTGGCGATTTCACAGACGGATCTGAAGAGCACTTCGTGTTCGTGGAGGTGCCTGAGGGGTGGGAAGCCACCGGCGAAGGGATTGTTGAGGCAGACAACGGCGACTACCCACAACTGCCTGCCGGGGCGACCTTCGTGAAGGTCCCCGTTTCCGAGGAAGCGTTGCAAGACGGGGAAGGGTCGGTGTCGGTGCCGGTAACCTTCGAAGCCCCCGCATCGGAAGCGGGCGAAGATGTTCAAATCGATGTTTTTTCTGCAGCGATTGAAACCAATCTCGATGGCGCCGAGCTTACGACCGATAACAACGTTTCCTTCAGTGGATCGAGCATCACCGTCGACGGAAAGGACCTGACCGCGGAACCACCGGAACTCACGGTCTCGGATGCCGCGGGGACGGAAGATACGGCGATCCCATTGAGCATCGACGCTGGGCTGTCGGATACGGATGGCTCGGAAAGCCTCTCCGTAACCATTAGCGACATCCCCGAGGGGGCAACGTTGACAGACGGAGACGGCAATGAGATCGCCGTGACCGATGGCTCAGCTGACTTGTCCGCGGATCAGCTTGAGGGACTGACGATTACCCCGCCCGCCGACAGCGACGTGGATTTCGATCTCAGTGTTTCCGTGACCTCGACCGAGAGTTCGACGGGCGAAACATCGACGGTGGAGCAATCCTTCACGGTCGAAGTAGACGCCGTCGCCGATGACACCTCCGTCAGCGCTGACGTCAGTGTCGAAATAACCCCAGGAGAAACGGTGACGGAGACGGTCTCTGGTGAAGGCACGATCGATGCGTCCAATTTTGATGAGGGTGAGCAGGGTTTTACCGTCTCGGCACGAACGCTGAATGAGGATGGATCCTTGTCGGATGCGTCGACCGACAATGTGTCTTCTGGCCGTAACGGGTTAGGGGTCAAAGGAAGCGCTTCCGATGGCGAGCCTGACGCGCAACTTGGCTACAATCCTGAAACTGAAACGTCCGAGCAATTGGTGATCGATTTCGATCACGACGTCACGGAAATGTCGTTCTCGGTCAGCCGCTTGTTCGCGGACGAGGGAGATAAGCAAAGCGGTGGTGCTGCCGGTAACGAGCAAGGCCAATGGGCCGTCTATGACGATGGCGAATTGGTCGCGACGGGTACCTTCGAGAATGAAAAAGGCAACACGGGGGAGTTTTCCATCGATTTGCCTGAAGGCGCGTCGTTCGATCAGGTCGTTTTCTCGGCCACCTCTTACTCAGAAGGAGACGGCACCCAGAACCACGACAGCTCCGATTTCTTTATCGAGGACATCAGTTTCTCGTACGAAGATACCGTGATCGTTGAGGAAACGCCGGCGTCGGCGGAAGTGACCGTGAATGTCGATGCGACTTTCGGCGATTATCAGGACGGTTCGGAGGAACATTTCGTCTTCGTCGAAGTGCCCGAAGGCTGGGAAGCGCCGGAAGGGTCCGACGTGATCAGTGGCGATGAGATTTCGTCGGACATGGCGGGTGGAAACTACGTCATGATCGAAGTGCCCGCCGAAACCATTGCTGAAGGCGACGGCAGCATCGAAGTGCCCGTTACGTTTATCGCGCCGGCCGATGCGGATACGGACATTCAGGTAGATGTCCACGCCGGGGCGAAGGAGACCAATCTCGCCGGAGAAGAAGCGACAACGGAGAACAATTTCTCATTGTCGAGCAATTCGGTCACCGTCCCTGCGGAGGACATGGCGTCTTCGAGCGATGGCGATACCGGAGTTGCCGAGAACGCCGACACGTCGGCGTCCAGTGATGAGCCGAGTGACGACACTGGGCCATTGGTTATCGAAGAGAACTTTGACGATGGTGTCTCTGGTTGGGGGAACGAGGCCGAGAGCGTCGACGGCGAAATGATCATCGATAAGGACGAGACGGCCTCTAAGACCTTCGACTTCGGTGCCGACAATGCCGGCCAAACGGTGACCATCACGTTCGACGCTGATACACGCGGAAGTTGGGACGAAGATGGCAGGAATCAGGACTTCTTGAAGGTCGAGGCGAATGGCGAAAGCGTGCTGGAGACCTCGGAAGGCGGCGAAAACACGCATTCGATCACCGTGCAACTGGATGAAAACGGCCAGGTGCAGTTGGATATTACCGCCGATACCACGGGGCGTCGCGAAGGTATCAGTATTGATAACTTGAAGATCGAGACCGAAGACGGCCAAGTCCTTGCCGGTGGCGACGACAATGCGAATGCAAACGCCGCCGATGGTCAGGAAATGCTTGCTGCTGAGGAACAACAGGAACAGGACGAGTCCGGGAGTGCGGCAGCCGAAGAGGAGGCCGCGCAAGACGCGGATGCAACGGGCGAGAATGCGGAAGGGGACGAACAGGCAGGGGGTGCGGAAGCGGCGCCTGGGGACGATCAACAAACCGAAACACCGCCCGCGTCGGACGAAGATGATGATCAGTCTCTCGCGACCGACCCTCTTGGAGATCAATCCGCCGATGCAATGGGGGTCGGTGCCCCCGGCGAGGACAGCAGCGATCTCAGCAGCGGTGATATCTCCGCTGGTCTGGAGAAGTTCTCGAGCGCGCCCCCAATGGCGGACGATGGTGGCAATCAAGATACCTTTATGAACGTCGGGGCGGGACGCGGCGGCGGCGACCAAGGCGACTGGACCAGCGACCAGGATCAAGCCCCGCCCATGGACGACGAAGTCTTCGGGAAATCCGAGATGGAACAAAAGGAAGACGAAGATCAACAAGCGGCCGATGCCGAGCGGGAGGAACAAGAGGGCGGATTGCAGATTCCTGCCGACGACAACGGCGGTAACGAAGCCGATTTCGAGGATCGCTCTTTGATGTAGGTCTAATGGCTAGCTTGAACGGAAAAGGGCGCTCGGTGGGCGCCCTTTCTTGTTGATGCTGCTCGACGATAGCTATGGGATATCGATATTCACCGTATGCACGGTCGTGTTGTTGTCGTCGTCCGTGATATTGACGGTGAAACTGTCGTCCGCGCCGTCGGAGGTATACGTGAAGCTGCCATCGGCATCGATCGTCACCGATGCGCCGTTGGCGGTGTCAGGGCCGGTGTTGACGGTATAGGTCAAGTTATCGCCGTCGGCATCCGCGCCCAGGATCAAGCCTTTGTAGGTGCTACCATTGGTGAGGCTCTCGCTGATCGTGGTCAGGTTTTGATGGGTGCCGCCAAGAATGGATGCATTTTGTCCGTTGCCTGACAGGTCATTGGCGATATTCCCAGCGCCTTCGTTGAAGTTCCAGTAGCCGAGCAGGCCTTGCTCGTCGCCGTTTAAGGTTCGGTCGTAATTATTTGCGATTTGGTCAGTGGTGCGTACGGATCCCCAAATTCGGGCCTCGGCGATTTCGCCATCAAAATGGTTGGTAGCGAAATTCGCGACAGAGTTTCCAATCGCAACTTCGCCCTGTGTGATATTCAGGGCGGTGCCAAGCGTCTCGCTCGCGGCCACTTGACCGTCCAGATAAAGGGTGAACGCCCGCGTGCTCCCGGTGTAGGTGACGGCCGCATGATGCCAGTCGCCATCAGTGACCGTGTTGGTTGTCGTCGCGGGGGCGGCGATAAAGGCCCCGCCGAAATTCAGTTGCTGGTCTGTGTCGATGTAAAGGTACGACGCTGTTCCGAGGGACGAGTCAGCGTTGCCGATGCTCAAGAGGTCCATGCGCGTGCCCGTCGTATTGTCGGTCTTGAACCAGATTTCGTAGGTGAAATCGCCGGTTCCGGTCAAAGCGGCGCCCGCATCCTTTGCTGTCACGAAATCGTCGGTGCCATCCAAGTGAACCGCATATTGTGTCGGCGCGACCGGGTCGTGGCCGACACGGACGGTGACGCTCTCGGTGTCGGTTGAGCCGTTTTGGCCGCTGGCGCGGAGCGAGAACGTATGCGTGCCGCTGAAGGCCGCATCAGGCGTGAAATTCCATACGCCCGTGGTGGCATCGATCGTAAGCCGGCCGACGTTTGCCGTGTTGAGATCGTTGGTGGTAGTGGAGCCGTTGACGATGGCATAGGTCGCCGTGCCGCTGACGTCGGCGCCGGTCATTTGGCCGGTGGCGATAGTACCCTCGGCGATGCGGACACTGTTGGATTGGATATCCGGTGCGGCGTCAACGATGGTTGCATTGCCAACCAAAGTGCCGTCGTTGTTGCCGCTGGAAAAGTCCTGCACTTTGGGGGTCGACGCGCCGTCGCCGCTGCCCGGCCAATAACCGACCAGCCCGGTTTCCGAGCCGGCCGGCGGATTGGTCATGTACTGGTTCACCTGTGCGGTTGTTAGGGCGGAATTCCACACTTGGACTTGGGCTAGATCGCCGTCGAACTGTCGCGTACTACCGACCCATTCGCCCAGCTTAAAGTTCTGATCTGACGCGCTGGTATTTAGCTGGGTTGTTGGCGAGAACGTATTCACAGTCGTCCGCAGGAGGACACCGTCCTGATAAACCATTACATCTGAGACAGTCGCATTGGCTTGGTCAGGAACCACAATCGCGTAGTGGTGCCATTGACCGTCAGACACGCCGGTATTCGGTTGATACATCACGGCGCCGGAAGCGGTATCGACGGTTACCGCGAGCCCTTGAATCCCGATCCTTGCGAAGCCCATCCCAAGGGCCGTACCGGCAGTCGTCCCGCCTTGGCTGAAGAAGTACCCTTCGTTGGTCGACGACGTTTTCGCCCAAACCATGATTGTCCGAGCGTCGTTCCCGGTTGGTCCAACGACGGCACCCATATCGACCGTGTCGCCAGAGCCGTCAAACCGAATAGCGTTGTCGATTTGCACAGATATCGGAGCGCCCGAACCGCTGTCAGCAATCGAAGCGTCGCCGGTCAGAGTGCCGTTGCTCCTGCCGCCTGTGCTCGAACCGTCTCCCACAGTTGATGTCGAGGTGTTTACGTCGTCGAACGTATACTGGATGGCGAGATTGGCGGTGTCGTGATCGTAGCTTCGCGACATTCCTTCGGCGATTTGCTCGGCTGTTCTTACATTCGTCCAGATTCGGACGTTGTCCAATTGACCGTCGAAATCATGGTTGCCGGCAGCGTCACGGCCGATGTCGATAATGGTGTCGGTTCCTTGGTAGTCGGCAGGCGCCGTATCCTGGGCCACCAACTCGCCGTTCTTGTAGAGTTTTCGGTCGTTCGTGGCCGAATCATAGGTGGCTGCCCAGTGAATCCACTCGCCAACACCGGTTGACTCATTGGTGAAGTTTAGGTCGTTGCCGAAGAAGCCGAACGTAAATTGGTTGGCGGGCCATGCCGGGCCACGCCAGCCCATCGAGAGGCCGACATTGGTGGCATATCCGCCACTTCCAATGACCATATCGTCGGTCGTATCCGTGTCACGTTTCGCCCAAAAC
This sequence comes from Rhodospirillales bacterium, assembly GCA_965601835.1. GTDB lineage: Bacteria > Pseudomonadota > Alphaproteobacteria > Rhodospirillales > Casp-alpha2 > UBA4479. Next base: position 660,094 of record OZ271842.1, on the reverse strand, counting down.
TCAATGCTGAACGTGCTGTTGGCAGTGATTGGATTGGACGCGGTTACATAGTCGCCCGAACCGTCCAGGTTAAGGACATTCCCCGTTGGCCCTAAGTCGGAGCTGCTTGGTTTCACAGGTGTCGTCGTGCTGGCGGCTTGGGCGGCAGTGCCGACCAAGGACCCGGAGTGCCCTGTTCCTCCGGAATTGATGGCGGTCGTGGTGCCGATCTGATCGAAGGTGTACTGGGTTATGAGATTTGCCGTGGCACCATCAAAGGTCTCGGTCATGCTTTCTCGGATGGCGTCTTGTGAACGGGCCGTATCCCACACCCGCACATTGTCGATCTGCCCGTTCCAGTGCTGGAATACGCTTTGGTCGGTGGTTTCGTAGGCGCCGATCGTCAGCACATTGCTGCCCGTATTGATGCTGCCGACGGCGAGGGGCGATCCTTGCAAGACTCCATCGATGTATAGGCGCAAGTGCGTGCCGTCGTAGGTTCCGGCAGCGTGGTGCCATTCGCCGTCATTGAACGTTCCGGTTGTCGCAATATTGGCGAAGCCGCCGCCGTTGTTCGTGGTCAACCAGACGTTGCCGCCTGACATACCCAAGGAATACTGATTTGCTGCGGCGTTTAAGCCCTTAGAAACGATCCGTCCAAATTGGGCGCCCGCGCCATAAGTATGCGACGTGTTGAACCACGCCTCGACCGTCCATTGCGCCGGGTTTAGGTCGTTGTCGTGGGCGATTCGGACAAAATCGCTGTTGCCGTCGAGCGAGAGAACCCCGGCGGTCGGTGCTGCACTCTCGTTCTTGATTGCGGCGTCGTTGTTGTTCGATGTGCTGTCCGCGGCAACATTCCCGGTGACGTCGTCGAAGGTGTAGTAGGCGAGGAGGCCGTCTTCGTTTCCGACGAGCTGCTTGTCGTAAGTTGCTTTCACTTCTTCGGCGCTGCGGAAAGTGTTCCAGACCCGGGCCTCGGCCATTTCACCCTTGAAGTTGGTTTGTCCCGGCCAATTCGACTGGCCGATGTAGTTTGACTCACGTGCCACATCTTGTGCGATTTGTTGCCCTGTTGCCGTGGCGACGACCTCACCGTTTATGTAGAGGTACGATGTACCGGCACCGTCGTTGAAGCCCGCGACGTGAATCCATTCGTCGGTCGGCGTGATGTAATCGATGTCGAGGGTGGAGCGAGTCGCGCCGTTGTAGATATGCAAAGCGAGATCGTCGTTTGCCGTGTCGATCCCAAGGACCAAATTGTCGTCTCCTGCGCCCTGGGCGAAGTCGAACAGCTTGATCCACTGGTTGTTGGTGAACGAGTCGGCGTCAAACTTGACCCAGGTCTCAAAGCCGAAGCCGCCTGAAATGTTGGCCGACATCGGACCGACATCGATGTAGTCGTTGATGCCGTCGAATTGGAGTGCCGTTTGCGTTGGGATCGGGTTGTCGTCCTCGCCGGATGTGACCGTGACCGCGATGACCTCGTCATCGGTGCCGGACGTGGCACCCGTGGCGCGGACGGTAAAGCTGTCGGCGCCGACATAGTCGGCATTCGGCGTGTAGGTCCAGGTGCCGGACTTGCTGTCGAGTTTCAGTGTGCCATGCGCGGGCGATTGAAGGATCGTGAAATTCGCCGTGCCGGTGACGTCGGCCCCGGTCATGGAGCCGACGAACTCGGTTCCGCGCTCGACTTCGATGCTGTTGCCTTCGATATCGGGGGCTGTGTCCTTGGTCGTAGGATTGCCGTTGACCGTAGCGATATTGTTGCCGCCTGCCTGATCCGAAATGCGATTTTCATCGACATTGGCCATGTCGAGATGAAGTTTGAGTCCGCTGTCGTTGCTGGGTAGACCGTCCGTCATGCCGGCGGCGATTTCCGCGTCACTTAGGATCCGGTCGTAAACCCGGACGTCGGCGATGTCGCCTTTGAACTTGGAGCGGACCGTGTCGGTGTTGTCACCGATAATCAAGTCGCTGTTCGCAAAATCCCAGCTTGAGACGCCTGTGACAGTATCGACCTTCGCACCGTCGATATAGAGTGACGCCGTGCCGTTGCTGCCCGATCCCTGATCGAAGGTGACGGTCAGGTTGTGCCATTGGTTGTCAACCAGACCGGCCTCTTCGTGGAGTAGGTCAATGACGTTCGACGTAGAGCCGGCGCGACCACGGACGTTTACTTGTCCGGTGTGGTGGACCAAGACCTCCAGTCCATTCGTCCAAGCGTCATTCACGCCAACGCCGTGCATGTTGATGAGCGTGGCGTAGTTGTTCGGGTCGGAACCGGCAACCCACGTGCCGTCCGTTTTGAACCAAACTGACCAAGTGCCTTGGGCAACATCGATATCCAGACGTTTAACCGTATCGTTGTCGACCGTTATGTTGTCGTCGACGCTGTCGAAGGTCATGGCGCGGCCGAGTGACGGCAGGATCACCGGCGCGCTCTGACCGCCCTCAATGGTACCGTCACGGTTGTTGGTCGACTGATCGTTGACCGTTGTTCCGTCGATCCCGTCGGCGGTGTAGTAGGCCTGCAGCCCGGTTTCGGAACCCGTCAATTTTTTGTCGTAGTAGGCGGCGATCTCTTCCGGCGAGCGGGCCACGTTCCAGATCCGGACGTCGTCCATTTGGCCGTTGAAATCGAAAAGCTCGCCGGCACTCGTGAACACATCCGTGCCGAAGAACAGCTCCTGCGCACCGGTTCCGTTCAAGATATCGATGGTTACGGTATGCGCGCTGCGTGCCACGCCGTCTTCGTAGAACCGAAGTGTGGTGCCGTCATATGTGACGGCGACGTGTTTCCATTCGCCGGCTGTGTAGTTGAAACCACCTGTGTATCGAACCTGACCATTATTATCGCCGACGAAAAGCTCTGGTTCGGTATCGTTGGCCACGTTGATCATGACCAGTCTCGGCTCGTTCGAGCCAGTGCCATCGATGCGGATTGGGTTCTGGTCGGTCGCGAAGTTATCGAAGTTCGCCCAGTATTCGAACGTAAAATTGGTGGCGATCGTATTGCTACCGATGTCGGCTTTCACATAGCTGTTTTGCCCATCGAATTGGAACACGTTGCCCGATACATTCGGATCGTTGTCTGCCTGAACTGTAACGGTGATGGTTTCCTGGTCCGTCAATCCACCGCCCGTGGCTTGCAGCGTGAACGTCGCGGAGCCTGAATAATTCACAGGCGGCGTATAGGTCCATTGGCCGGTCGAGCTATCGATGGTGACCGTGCCGACGCTGGCAGCGGTATGAACGCTGTAGGTCGCCGTACCGACGACATCGTTCGACGTCATGGAACCTTGCGCAATCGCGTTCTCGTCGATGGTGAGCGATGTGCCGACCAGATCCGGCGCGGCATCAACCACGGTCGGGCTACCGACCAGCGTCGCGTTACCGCCGCTCACTTGCGGTGTATCTGTGTTTCGCGTCGGGTTGCCGACCAAGGTCCCGTTGTTCGAGCCGGCTGTGTCGGTGGCGGTCGAACCGCTACCTTCCTCGAACGTGTAGTGCGCGACCAGATTGCCGCCCTGATTACCGGTCAGGGTTTGCTGATAATTGTCCGCGATCTCTTCGGCCGAGCGTTTGACGTTCCAAATGCGTAGATCATCCATACGACCGTCCAGTGGGTCGGCGGTCGCGCCGCCACTGGTGCGCACTTGGCCAATGACATTCAACGGACTGCTCAAATCGGGTACGGTGGCCGTTCCGCTCGGTGGCGCGGCCATTGCGACTGCCGCATCGAGTTGACCGTTGACGTAGAAGCGCGCTTCCGTCGCATCGAACGCGACGGCGACGTGGTACCACTGTCCGGTTTGCAGGACCGTATTGCCGATCGCGTCTACACCGTTACGCGGATGGAAGAACAACTTACCGGTTTCCGCGCCAACGACATTATTGGCGTCTCCGACGCCGAACCATGACGTCGTGTTGACGAAATCCTTCTGCGCAAGGGTGAAAGTACCGCTGCTGTTGTCGTCCAGGTAGACCCACGTTTCGATCGTGCCTTGAGTGCGGTTGTCGAACACGTTGTCGTTGGCAATCGTCATGTACTGGCTCACGCCGCTGAACTCGATGGCACCGCTAGATTGCGTTGTCCCCGAATTGCTGACTGTAGCTCCCGACACATTCTTGAAATCGTAGTGGGCGATCAGCTGGCCGTTTTGGTTGCCGGAAATCGGCGTGTTGTAGTTGTCGGCGATCTCGTCCGCCGAGCGCGCGGTGTTCCAAATACGGACGTCGGCGATTTCTCCATCGATACCGCGGACGTCATTTGATGCGTAGCCGCCGATCCGTGCAGCGCTGAGATTGAATTCACTCGTCGCGATATCACCGCTGAGCGTTTTCGAGGATACAACATTCCCGTCGACGGATAAGCGAAGGAGGCCGGCATCTGTGTCTTTTACCACCGCAACGTGATGCCATTCATTCAGTACGGTTCGGAAATCATAATCGTCGAAAGTGACGCTTACGAGCGTATCGTTGATGTTCTCGCTCCAGATCAAAAAGCCGCTGGCTTCGCTGAACTGGATCGCAGCGTCGCCTGCCGACCAGGCGTCATCGCTGAATAGAAGAGCCTTGAGGTCACTGTCATCGGTGATGTTGTCGAGGTTCAACCAAGCTTCAAAGGTAAGCGAGGTGAAAGAGTCGCCGAGGTTGCCCGCGGTCATGTACTGCGTGCTGCCATCGAGCGACAGTGCTTTATCCAAACCATGAATGACGTCGATGCCGGTTTCCAACGGCGTGCCGACGGTTTGCGATATCGACGCGCCGTTCATGAGCGACCCGGTGTTGGTGCCGCCCGTCGACCCGGAACGATCCGTCGCTTGCGTCGAGTCCGCGTCATACGTGAAATTCAGGATCAGGTTGCCGCCTTGGTCCCCGCTGAGTGTCTTGTTGTAGTTTTCTCTGATGTCGGCAGCGTCACGATGGACTTTCCAAATCCGCGTGTTGTCCATGCTGCCGTCAAGGTGGCGGTCGTTCACCGTGTTTATGTTCGCAACGTCATCGTTCACCGCCAGCGCGTCCGTCCCGATGTAGAGGTAGGAGGGCGTAACCGCTTTGGTTTCCCATCCATCGCCGTTCCGTGCGATCGTGCCGTTGTTGTTCGAATACTCGGTCGCGACTGCTTCGCCATTCAGATAGAACTGCACCGTGTCGTCGTTAGCGTTGTAGGTGACGGCGACATGCTGCGGGATACCTTGCTGCAAGAGGCCTTCGCCGGTGCCGGTATTGTAGAACGTCGTGCCGTCGTTGGAATAAAGGTACAGATTCCCGTTGTGCGACCCGAAACGGAAGTTCGTGTGGTCGGATGTATCTTGCACGCCGGCATCGAAAAACCCGATTAGTTCGGTCGTAATATCATCCAGCGTGACCCAGGTTTCGAGTGTGAATGACTCGGTGGTATCGAACTGCAGATCCGTGTTGGTATTGACGCGGACGTACTGATTAGCGCCATCTAAGGAAAGCGCGCTCGAGCGCGGCTCCAAGTCATTATTGTTCGACGTCCGGTCTTGGATCGATGCCCCCTGACTATCGTCGAAGGTGTAGTAGGCCTGCAGACCCGTTTCGGAGCCAGTCAATTTCGTTTGGTAGTTGTCGCGAACTTCCTCGCCTGTCCGGGCGGTGTTCCAGATCCGCACGTCGGCCATCTGCCCTTGGAAAGTTGCAGTATCAAAAAATTCACGGCCACCGATCGAAAGGGTTTCATTGGTGGGCGTGATTGATTCCGGAATCAGGTTGGCGTTTGTGGCGCCGTCCGCCGAGTCACGATGACCGACCAGTTGACCGTTGGCATAAAGATCGACGCTTCGTTCGCTGGCATCGTACACCATTGAAAGATGTGTCCACGTGTTAAGCGGAGCGTCATATCCCGTGTCCAGGAAATTCCATGCGTTTGCCGGAGAACCAAAAAGCGCAAACTCTATTGACCCGTCCGCCAATCGCTGAATTTCGTAGGAACCTTCCTTGTTGATGAGCATAGCTGTCGACGCGCTGGTTGGATTGATCCACATTTCGATGGTCAGATCGCCGGTAATGTCGAGCGATGCGCTGTCCGCCGCCTTGAGCGGGTTCGGTGCATCCGCAAATTGCACAAATGCGGTCGGTGGCGTGACGGAGACGACATCGACAGCTGTTACATTGACCGTTACCTGTTCGGCATCGGTTTCCCCGCCGCCGGACGCCGTCAAATAGAACTGCGCCTGCCCGTTGAAACCGGCCACCGGATCGAACGTCCAAGCGCCGGTATCTTGATCGATGTTGACGGTGCCTTTGTCCGCGATGGTCAAGCTGAGTGCGCCCGTGATGGACGACGTTGCCGAAACGCCGAATTGCGCCGACGTCGGGACCACGTCGTTTGCTGTCATCACGCCTTGCGCCTGTTGGTCTTCGGCAATCGCGACCTCCAGACCGAAGACATTCGGTTGCGGGTCGGATCGGACCGGGTCATCGGTGCCGACGTTGCCATCATCCCCCAACGTCGCATTGTTCGAATTGGCGCTGTCGATGACGGTTTGTCCCGATGTCTCCTTGAATTGGTAATTAGCGACTAATGTGTTGTTTTGATTGCCGGAAAGCGTTTTTTCGAAGTTATCCGCGATTTCTTGCTCTGTCCGCGCCGTATTCCAAATTCGGACATCGGCCATTTGACCATCGATGGTTCGTTCTTGTCCCGGCTGCCAGCCACCAATGCGGGCGCCTGCGATCGTCGTCGTGCTGGAGGCCAGATATCCGGTAAGGGCGACGGTCGAGACAACCTCGCCGTTCACCAATAACTTGGCGATATCGTTGGTTGTATCTTTGACAACAGCGATGTGATTCCACTCGTTGATAATCGTACGGAAGTCAAAGTCGTCGAATTGTATAGCTGTGTACACTCCATTGTTGTTTTCGCCGTATTCCATGACGCCGGTCGAGGTGGTGATCTGCATCGCGGTCGACTGGTTTGTGTAGGGGGCATCGCCAACCAGCAGACTGCGCACGCCGTGTGCGCCCGCTTCCAAACTGTCGAGGTGGAGCCACGTCTCGAAGGTCAAGTTGGAGAACGACCCAAGGTTCGGTCCTTCGATGATGTCGTTGCTCCCATCCAACTCGATGGAGTGCGTGGGTATGGCTTTGACCTTGGCGCCGTTCTGCAACGTCCCGTCGTTGCTGTTCTGAGACCGGTCAGAGACCGTCGTGCCGTTTGAGCCGTCGAATATGTAGTTGGCGGCAAGCCCGTTCGAATTGGACGGGACGAGTTGATCGTAGTTGTCGCGGATTTCATCGGCCGTGCGTTCGACGGACCAGATCCGCACGTCGTCCATCATGCCGTTGACGTGACGTCCAGCGTCGTCCCGCCCAATGAATAACGAGCCCGTGTTTGCCGGATCATCGTTGAAGTTTTGTGGATTACCGACGGCCTCTCCATTGAGATAGAAAGTGACCTGAGAGCCGCTGTACGATACGGCGATGTGGTTCCATTCACCGGCGGTGACGATATTGTCGGCCGTCTTAACGGTCGTCGACGCATGAGAGAACACACCGATATGGCCATTATCGACGAACAACCGGTAGTTCACGCCGCCGCTGACGGACTTGTCGATCAAGTTCTGCAGCGTAGACACCTCGTCCAAGTACACCCAGGTTTCCAACGTCCAAGCACCGGCCATATCGAGCGTATCGTCGTCCTGAACGGTCATGTGATCGTTCGAGGCGCTGTCACCGCTTAGCACCAAAACGCGCCCGCCGGACACCGGCGAGGTTTTCGCCGCATCCGGGTTGATGGTGACCGTAATCGTCTCCGTATCGATGGTGCCTTGTGCACCGGTCGCCGTCAGGGTGAATGTCTCCGTGCCGTTGAAGTTCTCGGCCGGTCGGTACGTCCATCGACCGGTGCTGTCGATACTGACCGTGCCGCCGTTGGACGGCGTCCCCGCACTGAACGTTGCGGAGCCGTCGGCGCCGGCGGCGCTCATGTCACCCTGGACGGTTTCGTTTTCGTCGACGGTGAGGGTGCGGCCGTACAGCGCCGGACTTTCGTCGATCCGCGTGCTGCCGGTGATGGTGCCGTCGTAAGTGCCGGGATTGGCGACGTTCGTCGCGGTGTTGCCGCTTTCTTCCTCGAACGTGTAGTGGGCGATCAGGGCGCCGTTCTGATTGCCGACCAAAGTGGTGTTGTAGTTCGCCGCGATCTCTTCGCCCGTCCGCGCCGTATTCCAGACCCGAACATCGTTCACCGCGCCGTCGTAATGATGCCCAGTGTTGCCCGTGTGGCCGATGATGAAATTGGCAGTTCCGTTGAAGTTATCCGTGAAGACCTCGGTCCCGACCAACTCGCCGTTTCGGTAGACCCGAGCCAGCTTGGTATCGGCATCGTAGGTGGCCGCCCAATGCACCCATTCATCCAGACTGCCGCCGCCGGAGTCCGTCACATTGAGCTCGTTTACGCCGGCTTGATTGCCGCTGAAACTGAACCGCACGGTATTGAGATCGACGTAACCGAAATGCAAGAAGCTGGAGTTGCTGCCTTCGGAGCCCAAGATCCCGATGGGAATATCGGTGCTGTTGAAAACATCGCGCTTGCCCCAGTACTCGATGGTCATCGACGAGTTCTTCAGGGCCGCGTCCAGGCCCGATACCGTCACGAAATCTGTGGACGAGACGCTGAAATCAAGGGACGGGCCGGCTGTGTTGACCACCTGTGCGCCGTTGGTCAGCGTCCCGTCATTGTTGTTTGACGTGCTGTCCTGCACCGTCGTGCCGGTGAAATCGTCGAAGTTCCAGTTGCCGGCGAGACCGCTCTCGGACCCTGTGAGCTTCTGATCGTGATTCTCGCGTATCTCTTCGGGAGACCGCGCGACCTCCCACACTCTGACATCGTCGATGCTTCCTTGGGTGAAGCGACCAACATAATCACGGCCAATGTACAATGGCCCGGTGTTCACATCGCCGATGGCACTGACGCTAATGCCGTTGCCGACGACTTCGCCGTTCTTGAAAAACGTCATCAAGTCATTGGCAGCATCATAGGACACGCTAATGTGCGTCCATTCGTTTGCCGAAATCGAAAAGTTCGGATCTATATCGCCGCTGTTGGGTGACCAGAACCGAACTTCACCTTGGCTTACGAACAACCGATAGTTCGCGTTATCCGCACCGGTCTGCGACTTGTCCAGCAATGACTGCAGAGTCGTCGTGTCCGCTAGGTTTGCCCAAAGCTCCAGGGTGAAACTCTGTCCGTCGCCGATATCAAGATCGTTCGAGTGTGCAATAGTTATGTGATCGTTGGTGCCGTCCAGGTTCAAAACCCCGTCATTAACGTCGACGTTGTTGTCGGATTTGACAGTGACCGTGATGGCTTCGTCATCGGTCATGGTCTGGCTGTTGTTGGTGTAGCTGGCACGGAGCGTGAAGCTATCGGCGCCGTAGTATCCGGACGCGGGCGTGTAAGTCCAAGCCCCCGTGCTTTCATTGAGCGAAACGGTCCCGCCTTTGGTGGTGGTCAAGGTCGTCGTTCCAGCATTGGACGTGCCGCCGACCACCGTAAAGGTGCCGCCGGTCGGTACATCCGCCAGGGTCATGGTACCGCCCGCGGTTTCGCTGGTTTGGATTTCGAGGGCGTTGCCGAAGACCGTCGCGCCCGACGAGCCGATGTCGGCGCCGTTGGTAAGGGTGCCGTTGTGATTATTGCTGGTCAGGTCTTGGACGACGTTACCGTCAGTATCGTCGTCGAAGCGATAGTAGGCCTGAAGATTGGCCTCGCTGCCGGTTAACTGTTGATCGTAGTTATCTCGAATTTCCTCAGCCGTGCGAACGTCCGACCAGACGCGGAATTCCTCAATTCTTCCGTCAAAGGTCGATGCGTTGTTTTTCCAACTGCCAATCCGCGCGTCTTGTGACGTCCCGCTCGACGTGTCGTCGGGAATGGCGAAGTTGCCGGACTGAACCATGTCGAGGTCGCCGTTCACGTAGAGGCGCGCTTCGGAGCCCGTAAACGAAAGAGCTAGGTGATACCACTGACCCGTTTGAAGCGTTGCGCTACTTTCCAGAAGATCACCGGTGTTGAGCGCGCGGAAGTAAACTTTGCCATCTGTTTGGTCGGTAAATCCACCACCGCTGCTAGAGCTATGGCCGATCCCGAAAATGCCGTACGAATTCGAGCCATCGTGCTGTTTCGAGAAAATCGTCTCGTTGGCATTGGCGTCCAAGTAGACCCATGTTTCGATCGTGCCAGTGGACAGATTGTTTACGGTTCCAACTGGCACGCTGACGTAATCGTTCGTTCCGTCGAGGCTGAGTGCACCGTCGGCCACGTTTACCGAGTTGCCGTCGGAAACGCTGTTGACGGTGACGGTGATGGTCTCGTCGTCGTTGTAGACCGTGCCGTTGGCGTCGGTGCCGGAAACGCGCAGGGTGAATGTGTCTTGGCCATAGAAGTCTTCGCGCGGCACGTAGGACCAGGTGCCGTCGGCGTTCAGCGTGACCGTGCCGTTGGGCGCTGCGGTCTGTAGCGAATAGGAGGGTGTGCCCGGTACGTCGTTTCCGAGCAGGCGACCGGTGGCGGTCTCGTCCTCTTGGATGACCAAAGTCGTCGATGTCTGATCGTTATCGAGGTCGATCTGCGTCGGATCGTCGGCGTTTGCTGAACTGTTCGCGCCCAAGGTGCCGTTGTTTGACCCTGCGCTATCGTTGACGGTCTGTCCTGAAGTTTCTTTGAATTCGAAATGGGCGACGAGGCTGCCGCCCTGATTGCCGATCAGTTCCTGGTTCCAATTCGCGGCGATTTCCTCGTCTGTGCGCACGTCGTTCCAGATGCGCAGGTCGCCGATCTGGCCTTGGAAGTACTCGTTGTGGATGGTGCGGCCGCCGATCTGAATAGCGTTGGTGGTTTCCGCGATGGTGTCCGGGATCAACTCGTTCGTTTGGGTATGTCTTAGGAACGAGACCAACTCGCCGTTCGCATAGAGCTTAACCGTGCGCTCGCTCTCGTCATAGGACATGGAGAGATGCGTCCAGGTATTCAGTGCGACGTCGTATCCTGTATCGACCCAGTTGAAGGTGTTGGCCGGTTGTCCGCTAAACGCTACTTGAATGCTCCCGTCCGCCCACCGGCCCAAAACGAATTGATTTTCCTTGGTCAGGATTGAGCCGATGCTGGGTGCGCCCGTCGCCTTGATCCACGTCTCAATCGTGAAGTCGCCGTTCAGGGCGAGGTCGGCGCTGTGTGGGACCACCACTTGATCGCCGGTGCCATCGAAGGAGAGCGCAGCGTTCAGGTTATTGACGATCTTAGCAGTGCCATTGAGGGTCAGGTCATAGTTGTTGCCTGATTTATCCTGCACGGTCGTCGCGGATACTTGGTCGTCGAAGGAATAGAACGCAACGAGGTTGTTGGCGCCGGACGCCGGCGTCTGGTTCGTTTCGTCAATGATCTGTTGATGCGATTTCGCCGTCGACCAAACCTGTACGTTATCGACAACGGCATGTGTCGGATTGTTGGTTCCGTCGAACCGGGTCCCGATGTTGATCGATTGCGCCGTATTGGTCAGTGACATGCCGGAGAGGCTTTCGCTATGCACCAGCGCGCCATCGATATAGATTTTCACGGTGCTGCCGTCATAGGTCATGGCGACGTCGTAGGACGTATTTTCCGACAGGGTGAATCCGCTATCCGCAGTATTGTTGGCATTGCCGCTGTTTTTGGTGAACAGGCGCAAATTGCCGCTGGTCGATATGTCGGCCACGAACCGCGCGTTATTGCCCGTGGTATCAAAGAGGCTGACCATCGATTGTCCGCTGCCATCTAGATCCGTGACATGAAGGTCAAAGCGCATGGTCATCTGATTAGATAGAGTGTTGGAGCCGATGGAGCCCGATGCCTGTGTGCCGTTCGCGCCATCAAGAAGTGGCGCGCCGTCGTTGATTACGACCGAGGCTTCGCCGTCATTGTTGACGGTGATTGAAATTGTCTCGCTGTCGGTTGTGCTGTTTTCACCGTTTGCCGTCAGCACGAAAGAGTCCACGTCATTGGCGTTCTGGCTGTACCAATTATTGGCGGGTGTGTAGGTCCAAGCACCCGTGACCGTATCAATGACGACCGAACCACCGTTGGCGGTCGTTGCGGTCACGCGGCCGTCCGCGTCGGTGGCACCGGCGCCCGTCACGGTGTAGGAGGGGGTGCCGGCGACGTCATTCGCCGTCATCTGGCCGCTGATGGACTGGTTTTCCAACGTCGTGCCGCCGGTCCCTTGGATCGTCGGCGAGACGGTGACAAGGGTTGCGTCGCCACTGTTGGACAAGTTGTGCGTCCCGGCGGTGTCTTCGAGGGTGCCGCCGGTCAGGCTGTCCATCACGTAATTGGCGACAAGGCCGCTTTCTGATCCGGCCAGCACCTCGTTCATGTTGTCTTGGATTTGTTCCGCAGTACGGGCGGTGCTCCAAACCCTTACGTTGCCAAGATCGCCGGTATAATCGTTGCCGCCGCCAAGACCGGTGCCGAGGCGTAGGTTCCCGGCATCGACTCCGAAACCTGCGAGGGAGACCTCGCCGACAGCGGCTCCGTCCAAATAGAGCGTGCCCCGTCCGGCGTTGGAGTCGAACACGAACGCGGCATGGTGCCAAAGACCGTCGTGCGCGTTGGTGTTGACCGTCAACTCGGCCGTGTTGTCGTTTGCGGATGCGGAACGATTGACTTGAAGGTCACCATTGTTGAGGCGCAGCGCCACGCCACCCGAGCCGTCATTCAGGCCGAGCGACATGAGGGTTTGTATGCCGGTTGTTGTCGTGTTGAACCACGTTTCGACGGTGAACGAGTTGTTCCCGACCAAAAGGTCACCCGTGGCCGTCGCCTCGACACCGGTCTGATTGGTCCCATCGAAGCGCAGCGCCTTTGTCGGCGGATTTATAACCTTGGCATCACCGACCAAGGTGCCGTTCAGCGTTGCGCCCGAAGCCGTCGCATGGTTCGTGACGGTCGTGCCTTGGTTCTCGTCAAACCGGTAATAGGCGACAAGGCTGTTTTCATTGCCGGCCAATTGCTTTTGATAGTTGAGGCTTATTTCATCGGCGGTCCGCGCGTCATTCCAGATGCGCACCTCATCCACATTGCCCGGTGTGTATTCGACGCCGCTCGACCGCTGATCCGATCCGATCCGCATGTCGCGTCCCGCATTGTCGACGGAAACGGCACCCAAATCGGTCGATGTCGCCCGTTCAACGCCGTCGACGTAGAGACGAATGGTGCCATCGGCTTCGCGGACACCGGCGAGATGGTAGTACTGACCTTCGGTGAGGCCGGTGACTTCGGCGACTGCTTTGGTGGTGCCGTTTACCTGGATGTGGAACTGCGCGCGGGTCGGATCGCCGAGAAAACGAAGCGACCAGCCACCTTCGCTGCCCTGATTCTCGTCTTCGATTTTGGACACCAAGACGTTGTTGGTTGTGTCGCTGACGGCGCGGCCCCAAGCTTCGATGGTAAAGGCGCCGGTGCCGAAGTTCAGTGCATTGTCGTGCGACACGTTGACGTAATCGCCATCGCCGTCCAATTGCAGCACACCGTCCGGCATGCCAACGGAATTCTCATCGCTGCCGCCTGCGACATTGATCGTGATCGTCTCGGTATCCGTGCCGGAGGTCGATCCGTTGGCCAGTAGAGTGAAACTATCACTGCCTGAGAAATTAGTGCGCGGCGTATAGGTCCACTGACCGGTCGACGTGTCTATTGTCACCGTGCCCTGATTGGCTGTCGTGAGCGACGTCACCGGAGTGTTGCTGTTCGCAGTATCCGCGATGGCGTAACTGACGGTGCCGCTGAGCGCATCGTCCGCCACCATGAAGCCCGATGCAGAATTGTTCTCGACCACTTCGATGACGGAACCATAAACGTCGGCGAGTTTGTCCTCGGCAAAGCCGTTGACGATGCTGGCGCCGCCATTGAGTGCCCCAACGTCGTCGGTGACCAGGTCCGTCGCGGTGCCGCCGTCAAACGAGATGTTGGCGATCAGATTGGCGTGACTGCCCGTCAGCGTGTTTTGATAGTTCTGCGCGATCTCGTCGGCGGTGCGCGCGGTATTCCAGACCCGGTAATCGTCCAAGCGGCCGTCGAAGTTGCCGTCGTTGGCGAAACCACGACGCCCAATCAGAAGTTCATTGTTCGTTACGCTGATCGTGTCGATGGTCGCGGTGTGGATCAGGCCGCCGTTGACGTAGACTTTGACCTCGGAGTTGCCGCCGCCCTGGTCCGTCACGACTAACGCATAATGGTTCCAAGACCCTGGCTCGAGATCGGGGTCGATGAGGAAGCTGTTGGCGTTGTTCTTCTCGTAAACGATCCGGTTATGGCCAATCTCCCAGTTTGGCGCGCCCGATGTGTCGGAGCCCACATTGTCCAAACTGAAGACATGGCCGCCGCCGGCAGAATTTGTTGGATCGAATTGCGCCCATGTTTCGACGGTGAAGCTGGTGCCGATGTTGAGAGTGTCGGGGAAGACGACGTAATCGTCGACACCGTCGAGGCTGAGTACGCGGCCGGAGGCGGGGTTGACCACAGTGGGCTCGGCGCTGTCGCCGATGGTGTCGGTGGCACCCAAGTGGCCGTCGTTGTTGTTGCTGGTCAGGTCTTTGACCTCGCCGTTGACCACGTCGTCGAAGCGGTAATAGGCGACTAGGCCGCTGTCGCTGGGCGAGACCTGTTGATCGTAATTCAGGCGAATGTCGTCGGCGGATCGTGCGTCGTTCCAAATCCGGACCTCATCCATCTGACCGTCCAGCAGTGCGCCGACATTCCCACTGCTGAGGGCGCCGCCCAACGTCAGTTTCGCATTCGCGCTGGTGCCGCCATCGGCTTCATTGCTGTAGGTCGTCGAGGCAGCCTCGATACCATTGATGTAAATCGTTTGCGTATTCGTCGCCGTGTCTCTGACGGCGGCAAGATGCACCCATTCGCCCGGTGCCACCGTCGCGGTCGTCGTCAAGTCTGAGTTGCCGCCGCCGCCTGTTTCGTGATTGAGATAAACCCGCCCGTCACTCAGCACGCCGAATTGATAGAGAAAGTTGTCAGCATGATTTTCGGTGCTGGCATCGGAGGTGTAAGCGGCAATGTGCTGCGTGTCTCCGGTCAGCCGATCAAGTTTGACCCAACCTTCGATTGTCAGATCGCCGGTAATCGCCAGTTGGTCGCTGGTGCCCTTGCCCAAATCGACGTAGTCGTTGGTGCCGTCGAACGACAGGCTCGATCCCGCGACTTGTACGTCCACATCCGCTTGGACGTTGAAGCCGACGGTATGGGCATTGACGTTGCCGTTTCCATCGGACACCTGAATGTTGAAGCTGTCGGCGCCGTGATAGCCGCTGGCCGGTGTGTAGGTATAGGCGCCAGTAGAAGCGTTTGTGATCGTAAGCGTCCCATGTTCCGGCTGTTCCAGAATCGAGAAGGTGAGGGTCCCTGATAGACCGGTTGAGGGTAGGGTGCCGGTATACGTGGTCGCTTCTTCGATCAAGATATCCTGGTCGATGCGAATGTTATCGATCCGCACGACGTGTTCCGGGTTGGACGTCGTATCCTCGCGGTTGGTCAGCACCACGTAGTTGGTGCCGAACGACGTGCTGTCCGTTGCCGTGACGTTTGCCGTATTCGACGGGTTGCCAATTTCCGTCACCGAAAAACGAAGATTTGACCCGTCATCGTAGACGTCGAAGCGGTATTCCGCGTTGCGCGTCAGATTGATCGACGCATCGCCCGTCTCGGTAAGGCCCGTGTAATTGCCATTGGAAATACGAATGATCTCTATCCGGTCTTGATCGGCGTTGGCGGCAAACGCCAAACCGTTGTTCGGATCGCCGAAACTGGTCTGCGCGCTGGTATCCGCACGTGTAATCACGGACATGAAATCTGAGCCCGCACCGGTAAACGTAAAGGTGCCGGTGACGTGAATGGGTTGGTCGGTGCTCGGTTGGATCTGATCCGCCGTTCTGACCAATTCACGGTTCTGGATGACCAATTCACCGTTGTCGACGTAGGCGTAATCGTTGGTCGTGCTGCTCTTATTGCTCTCGACGACGACCCAGTCCGAACCGGGGGCAGGGAACAGAGTGGCAGTTGTGGTGGAGGTGCCGCTGCGGGTCGCGGTGTGATTGTCGCCGGAGAGGTCCGTGTAAGACGAACTCGTGCTGTCGAACCGCCAGTAGCCATTCATGTTTGCCGTAACGGCATCCATATTCGGCAGATAATTTTGAAGAATGTCCGCATCGGACCGCGCGCCGGTCCAGGACCGTAATTCGGCGACCAACCCGTCGAAGAAATCGGCATTGTCCTTTGAGTCGCGTAGTAGCGTCAGATTGCCGTTCTGGATATCGACATCGAGCCCCGTAAAGGTCTTTACCGGTTGCCCGTCAACATAGAGTGTCAGGCCACCGCTGCCATTATAGCTCGCCGCGACATGATGGAAGTTACCGTCGGATTGGATATTCGTGCCGCTGTCGTGGAACGTTTCGCCATTACGATCTTCGGTGACGAATTGCAGCTTGCCGTCCTTGACGACAAGGGCCGCGCGCGTGCCCGCATCGGTGACGGTGATCTGAACGTTGTCTATTTCGTGCTTGTCGTTGGCGCCACCGGTCCTTGCACCAAAACTGAAGACGTCTGACGTTTGTGGGGCGTAGTTGCCATTGAGTGTGTAGTTGTTAAGGAGCGTCGAGCCGTCATACGTAACGGTCAGCCGGTTGTCGTTCGTTACAGACACGGTGACGTCGACGAATTCGGCTTCGATCCTTGAATCCGGGATCGTCGCGCGAGATGCGCTAACGTTCGTTAGGGTCTGCGATCCCTGGCTAGATGACTCGTCCGTAGTGAGGGAGTTGTCGAAGGTATAGTGAGCGATGAGGTTGTTGCCGTTCTCATTCAGTTCCTTGTTGTAGTTGGCCCCGATTTCCGTCCCATTGCGCACATCGCCCCAAATGCGAACGTCATCGATTTGCCCGTCGAACCCCTGTGCGACTGTGGTGCCGTCCGCCGCGAACTGAGCACCGATCATCAGGTCGGTGGTCGAGCCACCATCGGGATCATGCGTATACGTGCCGCTCGTTGAGAACTGACCATTGATATAGAGGCTATATGTTCCGCCGTCCCCGGATGCGTCGCGGACAACTGCAATGTGAGACCATTCGTTTAATGGTATGGCCGGATTGTTGAATACGACCTCTTGGTCTGCGCCGGGATTACTAGAAACTCGGTCATCGTCCTCATGGAACGCACGAATGCGTCCATCTGGGAGCAATTGTATCAGGAATAGTTGATTACTTGCTGGGGCGTTCGCGTCGCTTCTTGGTCCGCCGATGGCAACAATGCCCGACTCGTCCGATCCGCTTGGGTATGTGTCAGGCTTGATCCAAGCTTCGATTGTCATCGAGCCGGTATCGACTAGGTTGGCATCGTTTTGTCTATGGAGAATATCGTTTGACCCGTCGAATTGAGCGGCATGGGTCGATTGACTGGTTCGGGACCCGCCGGGAATGGCCACCGAGGTCACAACAGTGCCGTCGATTAAGACATCTAGGCGGTGCGCGGTGTCAGGTCCTCCGTCGTCATTGTCGTAGGTGTCGAAAGCGATCGACAGGCCGTTGGTGACGCCTTCTTCGTAATCTCGACCATTTCCCGTGTGTGTGCTTCCATAGGTCGTGTTGCCGTAGTTGAACGACAGACCGTCGGCTGAGATGCCACTCGTGCTTTCCCCGATTTTCATTCGGAACGATGCCGTAAAGTTCTTTGCACCCTCGGCATCGCCAGACGGATCGATTGTAAATGTCCCAAGCTGGTTGTTGACGCTATCCGTCAATCGCACGACGCCGCCGGTCAATGTGGCATTGCCGCCGAGGGACGTGGTTGCATTGCCGCTGACGCCGGATACGTTGCTGCCGAACGAATTGTTGATGAGCGCTAGCGACGCAAACTCGCCAATCGACAGGATTGTGTCTGTTGACGCATTGTTGACGTCGGGCCGGACCCAGGCCTCCCACGTGAAGGCTTGATTGCCGTTGACGAAGTTCGTGTACGTCGCATTGGACAGCGTCACGCTGTCGTTCGAACCGTCGGCGCTTAAAACGACGCGCGCACCGGCGGTGGTCGAGAAATCGTCGTCGAGGATGTTGCCGAATTCGACCGTCCGGGTGACGTTGGTAGAGACGTTCTGACCGTCGGAGGCCGAGAACGTTACGACTTTGTTCGATGAAGAACCTTGGTCCTTATCCGTCGCCTCAATGGTGATGGCTTGGCCGAGCGCCTGAACCGCATCGTTGCTGGCGTTGCCGTTCAGGTTGATCCGAAGTGCCTGATTCGACCCGCCGTTCAGTGTGCCGTCGATGGTGCCGATCGTTGTGCCGGCATACGTGATGTTGGTCCCGTCAAAGCCGATCTGGCCGGATCCCGTGCCGATGTTCTTGATCGACAGGAAATCTCCAGCCAGTCGGCCCGTGGTGATATTTGCCTGCAGGTAGCCGGTACCGGTGTCCGCATATGTTCCAATGGCCGACCCGGTTGCATCCGGATCAACGATGGCGAGGCCGGGATCGACGAGGATGGCACGGGTAACCGGGGCGCCCACCGTCTTGCCACCGGACGCGGTTATCCGCGGCGCATCGTCGACGGGGGCGACGGTAATCGTCGCGGTCGCAGGCGCTGTGGCGAAGGCCTTGCCGTCGCCGACCGAGAACGTGAACGTTGGAGCGCCGTTGAAATCGGCGGCCGGGACGAACGTCAAGTTACCGGCATCAAGATCAGCCTTGCTGATCTCTTGGCCGATGTTCACGTCGGTCCCGCTGAGTTTCAGGACACCGGCGGACGCCGGAGGGAGCGTGTTTATCTTGACCGCTTGGAAGCTATCGGCCCCGTCAGAATCCTGAAAAACGTTGCTAAAGGTGCTGGTGGCGATGGTCAGCGTCGCGTCCTCGTTGACGTTGAGCGCGGCATTTCCGGAGTGCGTCGGGTTCGCGTTATCAACCACATCGATCACGCGCGTGAATGTGTTCGATGACGTTCCTGCGGCGTCGGTGAGAACAATCTGTACGGTCCGGTCGTCTGCTTCCGGCAGCGATGCGTCGGTGTTGTCAAAAGTGATCGCGCGGGCGAGCGCCTGAACGGCCGCAATCGAGGCATTGGCGTTCAGTGTCACGGTCAGAGCATTGGTCCCAACACCGTTGGTTCCCGCCGCGACCGTGCCGATACTTGTGCCGCCGTAGGTGACGGTGGTGCCGTCGAAACCGATCTGACCGGTGGCGGTTCCATCATTCGCGATGGAGAGGCGATCCGTCGTGTCGTTATTGTCGGTGATCGATACCGTGAGATTTCCGCCGGGGAAGCTCGTGGTGTCGAGATCCGAAAGCGTGATTTGGCTGTCGACCCGCACCGCGTCGCCTCCGCGGCCAAACCCTTGCGCCCCCGTCGAAGTCGTTGCGAGGACGGGTGCGTCGATGACAGCCGTGACGTCAATGCTACGTGAGGCGGATCCTGCGTCCGTGCCGTCGGTGACGCTAAACGAAATGGATTTCGATGCTGACGGATCCTCGTTGGTTGAAACGAAGCGAACTGTTTGCAGGACTTGCTGGTATTGCGCTGCGGTTGCGTTGCCGGTCAGTTCCAGCGATCCGTCGGTAGCGACTGCGGTGCCCGTTTCCGAAATACCGAACCCGGCGGCAAGCGTTGTGTCGTAGGTCAGGGTGTCGCCGGTTTCCCGACCGGCGGAGATCGTGATGGTGGCAGCGGTGATGGTGTCGCCTTCCTCGTCGCTCAGGGAAATGGCGCCATCCAGCAGCTTGGCCGCATCGTTTTCCGTGTAGGCAAGGTTGCTGTCGGTGGACAGGGTGATTTCCGGTGCATCGTTCACCGCTGAGACGTCGAGACGCATTGGACTGGATGCGGACCTGCCAAGGCTATCCGTCACGGTGACTGTAAAATTGTAGGTGCCCGCATGAGTACTCAGTGTCGGCGTGCCACTCAGAGACGCTCCATTCAGGCTCAACCATGAAGGCGCACCGGCGACGGTGAAGGAACGTCCCAGTCCACCGGCGACATTGGCGAGCGGAGAGAGATCAAGTGTGAAGACGTTGTCCTCGTTCACCACCTGAAGCGGCGCCTGATTTATCCCCGGCGGAGGCGGAGGCGGCGGTGGAGGCGGCGGCGGTGGAGGCGGCGGCGGAGGCGGTGGAGGCGGCGGCGGTGGCGGCGGCGGTGGAGGCGGCGGCGGTGGAGGCGGCGGTGGCGCAACAGGAGGTGGCGGCGGTGGCGATAAGCCGACCGGCTGTGGGTCCCAAGGAAACGAAACGGGCGGTGGCGGCGGGGCCGCAGGAGGCGGTGGTGGCGCCACCGCAGGCGGTGGTGGAGGCGGTGCAACCACGGGCGGAGGAGGTGGCGCGGTGGGCGCGAGTGCGATGGGTGGCGGCGGAGGTGCGGCCGCTGGTTCTGGCGTTGCAGGAGGCGGCGGCGGAGCGGCGACGGGCGGCGATGGTGGAGGCGCGGCTGCCACTTCGGGCGGAGGTGGCGGCGCGACCGGTGGTGCTGCTGCGGGGGCCGCTGGTGAGGGTGGTGGTGCGGCGGGCGAAGGTGCTTCTGGTGGGGGTGGCGGCGCGGCTGCCGCCGTTGTCGGTTCCGGTGGCGGTGGGGGGGCAGCCGGAGCGGTCACGGGCTCCGTGGCCGGTTCTGCAGTCGGTTCCGTTGCAGGCGGAGGCGGCGGTGCGGCGGCAGGCGCTGGGGGCGGAGGTGGCGGTGCTGCGGCAGGCGCAGGCGGAGGTGGCGGTGCTGCGGCAGGCGCAGGCGGAGGTGGCGGTGCTGCGGCTACCTGAGTTGTATCTGCGGTGTCAGACGCTTCATTGACGGCAGCAGCGACCGCCTCGTCGGTGCTGCCGGTCGTCGTGCCCGCATCCGGGGTTGCGTCAGTTGCGGCGATGGTCGAGACCGTCTCCGCGGCTTCGACGGCCGTCTCGACCGTGCCGCCATCTGTCACGGCATTGCTGAGTTGCTGGGTGAACGCTTCGGTCGCCGCCGCTGCTTGATCGGGTGACATCCCCGACGTGTCGGGGCCCAGATTGTCTGCGTTACCGGACGCCAATTGAGCGAGGACGGAGTTTTGTTCGCCGGCGGTCGCTTCGGCGGTGGCCGATGCCGCGGCAGTTGATGATTCGGCCGCCGCCGCGACGGCTTCGGTCGGTGTGCCGCCATCGGCGATGGAGTTGGACAATGCGGCTTGGAAGGCTTCGTTGGCCGCGGCAGCCTCTTCCGGTGACATACCGCTGGTATCTGGGCCTAGATTGTCGGCGTTACCCGAAGCGAGCTGTGCCAGGACGGAATTTTGCTCGCCTGCGGCGGCTTCTGCTGTGGCGCTCGCGGCGGCATCCGACGCAGCCGAGGCCGTCTGCAAGGCCTCACCGAGCGATTGTCCGCCTTCAACAGCCGA
Source organism: Rhodospirillales bacterium (assembly GCA_965601835.1). GTDB lineage: Bacteria > Pseudomonadota > Alphaproteobacteria > Rhodospirillales > Casp-alpha2 > UBA4479. Next base: position 638,693 of record OZ271842.1, on the reverse strand, counting down.
CGTTAAGGCTTGTTGAAACGCTTCATTGGCGGCAGCGGCTTCCTCGGGTGACATACCGGACGTATCGGGCCCCAGTACCCCGCCGTCGTTGTTCCCGGATGCCAATGCAGCGAGGAGGGGGTCGGCGTTGGCTTCCCCGGCTTGTTGTTCGGCAAGAACCTGTGCCTCGACGGCGGCGGCCTCGTCCGCGGCGGCAAGCGCTTGGCCGATATCGGCGCCACCCTCCAGTGCGGCAGCGAGGGCTTCTTCGAAGGCCTCGCCGGTGCCGTCGCCGATGAGCCCTTCGACACCTTCGCCCGACGCCAATGCTGCGATCAGGGCGTCGGTCGGCTCCGCATTTGCCAGCTCTTCATTGATCTGCTCTTGAACAAGTTGCGCTTCCTCGGCGGCTGCGAGTGCCTCGCCCAAATCCGCGCCGTCAGCCAAGGCGGCTTCCAACGCTTCCTGAAACGCTTCTGCGTCATCTCCGACGACGTCGTCGACGTTTTCGCCACTGGCCAATGCATTTGCAAGCCGAGCCGATGCTTCGCCGGATTGTTGTTCCTGTGATACCTGCAGGGCGCTGAAGAAGGCCTCATCCGCCGCGATGATTGCCTGTTCCGCGGTCAAGCCTTCCGCAACGATCTCTACGAGCGTGTCCCGAAAGGCGGCAACGGCTGAAAGGATTGATTCCGGTGTCGCATTCAACTCACCCGCGCGCTCCAGGCTAGACTGCAGCATGTCTTCAAGGGCGGCATCAATGTCGCCGCCCTGCGAAAGCGTGACCAGAAGCGTTGCAAGGGTCTCAGGATCAATCTCAAGCGGGGCGGCGTCCGCTGGGGGTTGCCCCTCGTTGGGCGTAGGCGGTTGCGGCTCTGTGACCTGCGCAAGCTCAAGCTCGTCGTCGGCGCCTTGCCCGACGAGCGTCTCCGCTGCTTCCGCAGCCTTCACAGGGTTGGATGACGATTGGTCTCCGTTTTGTGAAGGTTTATGTCCGTCTGGTGGGGGCATCCCTGTTCGCTATTCCCGCCGTAAAGCCAAACCCAAGGAAATTTTATCGAAATTTACCAAAAAAGCCTGTGACTATGGTCACTTCGACAGTCTCTAGTTTAGCGATTGCCACGGATTTGCCCATGTCTATTCAGGTGTCGTTTTGTGACAAAAGGTTTCGTTTGGCATGGTCGCGTATGTGGGCCGAGTCAGTGTTCGGCCTCAAGGCATTAAATAACGTATTTTAGGTTAATGGTGCCGGCGGCAGGACTTGAACCCGCAACCTACCGCTTACAAGGCGGTTGCTCTACCAGTTGAGCTACGCCGGCATTTAGAGCCGCGCACACTAATATTGTTATGGTGAGACCTCAATACCTGCAATTGGTGTTCAAGATACGCGATAATGCGCACTCTGTGCGTATTGTGTGGACATCCTAGGTATCGGTTTGCTAACGATGGCATCGAATGGCGTCCTTTACGGCGGAGCGTGCGTTTCCAAGTTGCAAACCGGTAGGGTTTTTTTTAGGAAAACGTCGCACGCTGGCCTGATAATGTGGACAGCTTCGAATAAAGATTGATTGTGCGGGGTATTGCATGGCCGGCTTTCGCCGAACCCTTGGAGATGTTGTAGACCATCCGATCGTTCAACGGGTCGTGGTCTTTGTCTTGTTGTTGAATGCGTTGACGCTTGGCCTGGATACCTCGCCGGACATCATGGCGAAATACGGCGACGTGATCGATCGCATTAACGCCACGATCCCATTCATTTTCGTTCTTGAAGTCGGATCCAGGTTCATCGCGCGCGGTGGTAAGTTCTTCCGCGAGACGTGGAACATTTTCGATGTGGTGATTATTTCCATTTCTTTCCTGCCGTCTGGAAGCGCGTTTTCCGCGCTCCGCGCGTTGCGGGTTCTCCGGGTCCTGCATGTGATTTCCTTGGTGCCACGGATGCGGCACGTCGTCGCAGCCATGATCCGCTCACTGCCGCAAATCGGCTCGATCCTGGCGCTTCTGATTATCATGTCATACATCTCCGCGGTAATCGTTACGCACCTGTATGGTGAGTTCTATCCGGAACTATTTGGCACGATCGGTTTGTCGATGCTGACTCTGTTCCAGTTGATGACGCTCGAAGGGTGGGCTGCGGAGGTCGTTCGACCGGTTATGGAGACCCATCCGTTCTCCGTATTCCTGTTCATTCCGTATATGCTCATGACGGCGTTCGCGATCTTGAACCTGTTTACGGCGGTTTTGGTGGATAGCATGCAGATCTTGCAGCAAAACTACACGTATGAGCGGACGGAGCAGCAGACCGCACAAATCATGGCGACGGAACTCACGAGCCTGAAAGTTGATATTGAACGTTTGTCCCGGGAAATCTCAGGCCTGGCGGAAAACCTAAATTCGTCGCCGGCCTCGGACGCCGAGGTGATTTCGCCCTACAAGTCCGAACCCAAGCCGGTCGGTGATGAAATCGCGCGGCTGCAAGCGCAATTGGCAGATAAGAAGAAAGACGACTAAGCCGTTTTTCCTTGCTCTTGTGATCCCTTTCCATTTGCATTGAGGACATCACGTCAATGCGAGCCTGGTCGTCGAACCGACCAGTGGGGTCGTGTTGATCTGGACCATTGCGGGAGCGGGGGTAGCCTAGATGTTCTTGAATCTTCTTTCTGAGCGGCAAAAGCAGTCGTTCCTGGCACTGGCCACGAAAGTTATCATGGCCGACGGCGGTGTCGTCCCGGAAGAGAACGTCATGCTGGCCGACCGCGTGGCGGAAATGGGGGGCGACATCAAAGCGCCGCCAGACGAGATATTCGGATCACCGAACGTGGCGGTCTTCGATGACAATCGCTCGCAAACGATCGTTGTTCTTGAATTGCTGGTACTTGCTCATTCGGATGACGAGTATCATGCGGACGAGAAACCGATTATTGCCGATCTCGCAGAAGCATTTGGCATTCCCACGGAAACTCTCGATGCTTACGAGGCATGGGCGCGTCGACAAGCACCATTGAGCGTTGAAGGCTGGGGGATCGTCGACCGGTCTTGACGCTTAAATGCCCGTTGGACCTTGCGTCACGACATAGAGCGCGATCGCGGCCGCATTCGAGATATTGAGACTTTCGGCTTCTTCGGAGATGGGGATGCGGGCCAGTTGATCGCATGTCTCGCGCGTGAGGCGCCTTAGCCCTGCGCCTTCGGCACCCAGCACGATGACGTTTTTCCCGTCGAAATTGATCGCGCTGAGCTCATTCTCGGCATGGCCATCAAGGCCGGTGCTCCAATACCCGGCGTCTTTCAATGTCCATAACGCACGGGCTAAGTTCGTGACGCGAACCAATTGGACTGTCTCCAAGGCACCAGATGCCGCTTTGGCCATGGCACCCGTTTCCGGCGGCGCATGTCGATCTTGAACGATGACCGCATGCACGCCGAACGCCCTGGCCGAACGCAAGATTGCACCGACATTTCTGGGGTCCGTCGCCTGATCGAGCATCAATACTGTTTTCGGTGCGGAATCCGGGTTTTGGATGAGGTCTTCAACCGCGACGTCGGGGAGCGGCGAGACCAGTAATCCGACGCCCTGGTGCACGGCATCGGCGCCGCAGATGAGATCGATATCCGCTCGATCCAGTATCTCGACCGCAGGAGCATCGGGTGATTCCGCGATGATCCTCTCCATTTCTTCACGGGCATTTTGCACGCAGACCAAGCGGTGTTTTTGCCGCGCCGCATTGCACAGTGCAGCGGCAACGGCGTGCATGCCGTATAGCCAGAGTCCCGCGCCCGGCGATGCGGTAGGTTTTTGCGTCCCTTTGCGACGTTTTTCCGACGTCGATTGCCGCGGCGCGCTGATGCGGCTTCGGGCCGAACGCGGTGGTCTGATTCGCTTGCTCATGACTGACTTATCTCGCGGATCACGGTGCTTCCGCAAGCCTTGATCGGACGAAGATCACACGCATGTTTATTCATTGACAACATGGGGGAAATCTTCATATTCCGCGTGCTCGATCCACCGCCCGCGCGGTGGGTCGTACCGTTTTGTCTCGGGGGGATGCCCGAGTGGCTAAAGGGGACGGGCTGTAAACCCGTTGGCTATGCCTACGTTGGTTCGAATCCAACTCCCCCCACCACTGCCTTTCTAGAGGCGATGGTAGGCAAAATGGTTGGCGTCGCGGGCGGGTGTAGCTCAATGGTAGAGCCCCAGCCTTCCAAGCTGGTTACGTGGGTTCGATTCCCATCACCCGCTCCAATGCCAGCGCAACGCTGAAACGCGGGGCTGAATATTGGTTCGCATAGACCGGGAATGTCCCGGATGGCTGCTAAGAGAGAGTATAAAGACCATGGCGAAGGAAAAGTTTGAGCGTACGAAGCCGCACTGCAACGTTGGGACGGTTGGTCATGTTGACCATGGTAAGACGACGTTGACGGCTGCGATTACGAAGGTGATGTCTGAGGCCGGCGGCGGCGAGGCGATGGCTTTTGATCAGATTGACAAGGCGCCTGAGGAGAAGGCTCGTGGTATCACGATTTCGACGGCGCATGTTGAGTATGAGACGGATAACCGTCACTACGCGCATGTCGATTGCCCGGGTCACGCGGATTATGTGAAGAACATGATCACGGGTGCGGCGCAGATGGACGGTGCGATTTTGGTTGTGAATGCTGCGGACGGTCCGATGCCGCAGACGCGCGAGCACATTCTTTTGGCGCGTCAGGTTGGTGTTCCTGCGTTGGTTGTTTACATGAACAAGGTTGACCAGGTTGACGACGAGGAGTTGTTGGAGCTGGTTGAGATGGAGGTTCGCGAGCTTCTGTCGTCGTATGATTTCCCGGGTGATGACATTCCGATCATCAAGGGGTCTGCATTGGCGGCGCTTGAGGGTCGTGATGATGAGATCGGCAAGAATTCGATCATGGAGTTGATGGCGGCGGTTGATGAGTACATTCCGCAGCCGGATCGTCCTGTTGATCAGGATTTTCTGATGCCGATTGAGGATGTTTTCTCGATTTCGGGTCGTGGGACGGTTGTGACGGGCCGCGTTGAGCGTGGTGTGATCAACACGGGCGACGAGATTGAGATTGTCGGGATCAAGGAGACGCAGAAGACGACGTGCACGGGTGTTGAGATGTTCCGTAAGTTGCTTGACCAGGGTCTTGCAGGGGACAACATCGGCGCGTTGTTGCGTGGCACCAAGCGTGAGGAAGTTGAGCGCGGTCAGGTTTTGGCGAAGCCGGGTTCGATCACGCCGCACACGAAGTTTGCGTGCGAGGCGTACATTCTGACGAAGGAAGAGGGCGGTCGTCATACGCCGTTCTTTGGCAACTATCGTCCGCAGTTTTACTTCCGCACCACGGATGTGACGGGGACGGTTGAGTTGGCGGAAGGCACGGAGATGGTGATGCCGGGCGACAACATTGCGATGAACGTGACGTTGATTGCACCGATTGCCATGGACGAAGGTCTGCGCTTCGCGATCCGCGAAGGTGGCCGCACCGTCGGCGCCGGCGTCGTCTCCAAAATCATCGAGTAACGGAAAACTGCGCTCCTCAATGTAGGGCGCGCAGATTTCTCTCGGGTGATAGGGGTATAGCTCAGTTGGTAGAGCGGCGGTCTCCAAAACCGCAGGTCCCGGGTTCGAACCCTGGTGCCCCTGCCATTCGGGAACGTTCGGTTTGAGGGTTTGAGGATTGCGAAAATCACCGAGAGCGCCCATTTCCGGTGATAGAGCATTAGATTTTTGTAGCTAGGCATAGTGACGAGATGGCAAAGAACAATCCAGCGCAGTTCGTTCGCGAAGTTCGCCAAGAGGCGTCGAAGGTAACGTGGCCGACCCGCCGTGAAACTGGAATTTCGACGGCAATGGTCTTCGTGTTCTCGGTGATTGCGGCGTTGTTTTTCTTACTCGTCGATCAGATTCTTCAATTCGGCGTTCAATTCCTGTTCGGGTTGGGGGGCTGATATCATGGCGATGCGTTGGTACGTCATTCACGTTTATTCCGGGTCCGAGAAAAAGGTTGCGCAATCCATTGAGGAGCAGGCGCGCCAGAACGGCATGGAAGACCTCATTGAAGAGGTTCTGGTGCCGACAGAGGAAGTCGTCGAAATGCGGCGCGGGGCCAAGGTCAATTCTGAACGCAAGTTTTTCCCGGGATACGTCCTGGTGCGCATGGATCTGACGGACGAGACGTGGCACCTGGTCAAGAATACGCCGAAAGTCACGGACTTTCTGGGCGGAAAGGGGCGACCTTCTCCGATCACGGACAAAGAAGCAGAGCGGATCATCTATCAGGTGAAAGAGGGTGTCGAACGGCCGAAGCCGTCCGTTACCTTCGAGGTCGGCGAGCAAGTGCGCGTTGCCGACGGACCGTTTAACTCCTTTAACGGCCTTGTCGAAGAGGTCGATGAAGAACGCGCGCGCTTGAAGGTTGCCGTTAGCATCTTCGGTCGCGCAACGCCGGTTGAGCTGGAATATTCTCAAGTGGAGAAGCTCTGACTGGATCAACGTGTGGGAGGCAAGCCTACGCCGTACCACGCACTCGGCGCCGGGAGACCGGCATTCATGGAGCTTCGGCTCCTTACGTTAAACTGAGGTCAAAATGGCAAAAAAAATCGCTGGCTACGTAAAGCTGCAGGTGCCGGCGGGGCAAGCGAACCCGTCGCCGCCAATTGGTCCGGCCCTCGGCCAGGCTGGTCTTAATATCATGGAATTCTGCAAGGCATTTAATGCCGAAACCCAGAGCATGGAACCCGGTATGCCGATCCCCGTGGTAATCACGGCGTATCAAGACCGGACATTCTCGTTCATCACCAAGACGCCTCCGGCCAGCTACTTCTTGAAGAAAGCAGCCAAGGTCAAGAAAGGCTCGGGCGTGCCGAACCGCAACAAGGTTGGCAAGGTGACAATGGCGCAGGTGCGCGAGATTGCCGAACTGAAAATGAAGGATCTCAATGCGCACGATATCGATGCTGCTGCGCAAATGATCGCCGGCTCGGCCCGGTCCATGGGTATCGAAGTGGAGGGCGCATAATGGCCAAGAAGGGAAAACGCTACGCGACCGCGTCCGAGGCCATCGACCGCAACGCGGAATACACAATTTCCGATGCGGTAAAAATCCTTAAAGGCAACGCGAAAGCGAAATTCGACGAGACCATCGAAGTGGCGATGAACTTAGGCGTCGATCCGCGCCATGCGGACCAGATGGTCCGTGGCACTGTGTCGCTGCCGCATGGAACCGGCAAAGCCCTTCGCGTCGCCGTATTTGCGAAGGATGCGAAAGCCGACGAAGCGAAGGCGGCAGGTGCGGACTTGGTTGGAGCTGAAGACCTGGCCGAGAAAATCCAAGCCGGCGAGATGGATTTTGATCGGTGCATCGCGACCCCGGATATGATGGGTGTGGTCGGTCGTCTCGGTAAAGTATTGGGGCCCAAAGGTCTCATGCCCAACCCGAAACTAGGTACCGTGACCCCCGACGTCGCGGGTGCCATTCAGGCGGCGAAAGCGGGCCAGATCGAGTTCCGCGTCGAGAAACAAGGGATCATCCACGCGGGTGTCGGCAAAGCGAGCTTTTCCGAAGAGCAACTGACGGAAAACATCGCGGCATTCGTGCAGGCGATCCAACAGGCGAAGCCCTCCGGCGCCAAGGGCACGTACCTTAAGAAGGTGAGCGTGACCTCGACCATGGGCCCGGGTCTGAAGTTGGATATCGCTGCCCTATAACATTAGGGACTTGAAGAATCCGGCGGAAACGTTTAAGCGTCCCGTCGTGAAGAGGCGGCCTCAAGGCGTTTGTGGCCGCCTCATCCTGTCCGAGACAGCAGGTGTGGCCTCTGATAACGGGGTCGCTTAATGGTAAGAAGCCTGCCTAGACAGTGACTTGGCTGATAGTTTTGAGATTTCTCTCAAATATCGGCTTGAGCTGTTGCAGTGGACAGGGCGAGCCGGCCCGTGCCGGAAAGCGCTCTGTTGAGCGTAATTTTGCGCGGGTCACATCTGCAACGGTGGTCATTTTCGGCCACTTTTGACTGGAGACGATCTGTGGACCGATCGCAAAAAACGGAACTGGTCTCGTCGCTCCGCGATACGTTCGAGAAATCATCCATTATCGTCGTGACCCATTACATTGGGTTGACGGTGTCGGATATGGGTGAGCTTCGGGCGCAAATGCGGGACGCCGGTGCTGGTTTCAAAGTGACCAAGAATCGGCTCACGCGTCTCGCCTTGGAAGGCACGCCCTACGAGCAACTTGGCGATCTCTTTACCGGACCGACAGCCATCGCTTATGCCGATGACCCTGTGGCCCCGGCAAAAGTCGCCGTCGACTTCGCGAAAAAGAACGACAAACTCGTTGTTCTTGGTGGCGCAATGGGTGACGTCCGATTGGACGAAGCCGGCGTCAAGCAGCTTGCGACGATGCCGTCGCTGGACGAACTGCGGGCGAAGATCGTGGGGATGATCAATACCCCGGCGACACGTATCGCCGGTGTCTTGCAAGCGCCCGCTGGCCAAGTGGCCCGGGTGCTGAGCGCACGTGCGCAACAAGGTGAAGCGGCGTGACGCCGTTCTGATTGTCAAAGTTCAAGCCTGTAGGAGATATGAAGAATGGCTGATCTTGAGAAAATTGCTGAAGAACTGTCGAACCTGACGGTTCTCGAAGCTGCTGAGCTTTCCAAGCTCTTGGAAGAAAAATGGGGCGTTTCCGCCGCGGCTCCGGTCGCGGTTGCGGGTGCGGCTCCGGCTGCCGGCGGTGATGCCGGCGGCGCCGCAGAAGAGAAAGATGAATTTGACATCATTCTCGCGGCCGCAGGCGACAAGAAAATCAACGTGATCAAAGAAGTTCGTACGATCACGGGGCTTGGCCTGAAAGAAGCCAAAGACTTGGTCGAAGGCGCTCCGAAGCCGCTCAAAGAGGGCGTCAAGAAGGACGAAGCCGAAGAGATCAAGAAGAAGCTTGAAGAAGCCGGCGCGACCGTCGAGCTCAAGTAATCCGGAAAGGGAGCGCGTCGCGGCGGTTACAGTGGCGCGCTCCCTCTTCGTGACAACACGGCAGAGATAACTGCCGCGTTTTGCGGCCTAGGCCGCTGCCCCTCAGAAGGGCAATGAAATTGAAGCGTTTTCGCCCGAATAGGCCTTGCCGCGGCCGGGAAAGTGAAATCGCCACCGATCCAGGGCCGAAACACATGGCGCGGCAAGCTATGATGTTTCTCCCACCCGAAAACCTAGTCCGCCGCGCCACTAGTGCGTCCGGACATATGATGGAAGATCGAGGAACGTAATGGCTACCAGCTTTACGGGCAGAAAACGTGTGCGGAAACATTTTGGCCGGCTTCAGGCGGCAACCGAGATGCCGAACCTGATTGAGGTTCAGCGCACGTCCTACGAGCAGTTTCTTCAGCGTGAAACCCCCAAAGCCGAGCGTGAAGACGTTGGCCTGCAGGAGGTTTTCAAATCGGTCTTCCCGATCAAGGATTTTTCCGAGCGTGGCACGCTCGAATTCGTGTCGTTTGAATTCGAAGATCCGAAGTACGACGTCGAGGAGTGCCAGCAGCGCGGCATGACCTATGCGGCGCCGCTAAAGGTGACCTTGCGCCTCGTCGTTTGGGACATCGATGAAGAAACCGGTGCGCGCTCCATTCGCGACGTCAAGGAGCAAGACGTCTATATGGGCGACATGCCGTTGATGACGGACAAAGGGACCTTTGTGATCAACGGGACCGAACGTGTCATCGTCTCGCAAATGCATCGTTCGCCCGGCGTTTTCTTCGATCACGACAAAGGCAAGACCCACTCGTCCGGCAAGTATCTCTTCGCCGCACGGATCATTCCGTACCGCGGATCCTGGCTGGACTTTGAATTCGATGCCAAAGACCTTGTCTACGTTCGTATCGATCGTCGCCGGAAACTGCCGGTCACGACGCTGCTCTTGGCGCTGGACAGCGACGAGACGACGGCCAAACGCGCCAAAGCGGCTGCCGACGGTGTTGATCTCCAGCCCGAGGATGTCGAGGGTTTCTCGCCCGAAGATATCCTCAATTACTACTATGAGTCCGTTAGCTTCGAGCGCGTGAAGCGCGGATGGAAGACTCCTTTCAATCCGGAACTTCTGCGCGGCGTCAAGCTGACCAACGATCTGATTAACGCCAAATCCGGCCGTGTCGTTGCGGAAGCGGGAACGAAAATGACTCCGCGTCTGCTGCGGCAATTGGCCGAGAAGGGTATGGAAGAGCAAGTCGTTTCCGATGAAGAGCTGATCGGCCGCTACGTTGCGCGCGATCTGGTCAACCTGGAGACCGGTGAAATCTACGTCGAAGCCGGCGATGAGATCGTCGAAGAGACCCTTGAGGTTCTTGAGCAAGCCGGGGTCGATGTCATCGACACGTTGGCGATCGACCATGTCAACGTTGGGCCGTACATGCGCAATACGCTCGCGGTGGACAAGAACGCCAGCCGAGATGAGGCATTGATCGATATCTACCGTGTCATGCGACCGGGTGAGCCGCCGACCCTGGAGACGGCTGAGAGCCTGTTCAACGGCCTGTTCTTCGATTCCGAACGGTATGACCTGTCGTCGGTCGGACGGGTCAAGATGAACGCGCGTCTCGGTTTTGAAACCGAAGACACCCTGCGCGTTCTGCGGAAAGAAGATATCCTCGATGTTGTCCGGACCTTGGTCGATCTCAAAGACGGCAAAGGCGAAATTGACGACATTGATCACCTAGGCAACCGCCGCGTGCGGTCCGTCGGTGAGTTGATGGAAAACCAATATCGTGTCGGGCTGCTCCGCATGGAACGGGCCATCCGCGAGCGCATGAGCTCTGTTGAGATCGACACGGTCATGCCGCACGATTTGATCAACGCGAAGCCTGCCGCGGCTGCGGTCCGCGAGTTCTTTGGCTCATCGCAACTGTCGCAGTTCATGGATCAGACCAACCCGCTCTCCGAAGTCACCCACAAACGCCGTCTTTCGGCGCTTGGCCCGGGCGGCTTGACCCGCGAGCGTGCCGGCTTTGAGGTCCGCGACGTGCACCCGACCCACTATGGTCGCATTTGTCCGATCGAAACGCCGGAAGGGCCGAACATTGGCCTGATCAACTCGCTGGCGACATTCGCACGGGTCAACAAGTACGGCTTCATCGAGACGCCGTACCGCAGCGTCAAAGACGGAAAAGTGGCGAACGACGTGGTGTACATGTCGGCTATGCAAGAAGGCCGTTATACGATAGCCCAGGCGAACGCCGAGCTCGATGCCAAAGGACAATTCGTCGACGATTTGGTCAGTTGCCGCAAGGGCGGGGACTTCCTGCTGTCGCGTCCGGAAGACATTGACTACATCGACGTGTCGCCGAAGCAATTGGTCTCGGTCGCGACGTCATTGATCCCCTTCTTGGAGAACGATGACGCCAACCGTGCGTTGATGGGCTCCAACATGATGCGCCAGGCGGTGCCACTGATCCGCGCCGAAGCGCCGCTGGTCGGCACCGGCATGGAAGCGCCTGTGGCGCGAGACTCGGGTGCGACGATCGTCGCGCGGCGTTCCGGTGTCGTTGACCAAATCGACGGTGCTCGGATCGTTATCAACGCCACTGACGAGACGAACACCTCGGAAACCGGTGTTGATATCTACAACCTTCTGAAGTTCCAACGTTCCAACCAGAACACCTGCTTGCATCAACGGCCGTTGGTGAAAGTCGGCGACCGGGTTGAGGCTGGTGACACCATTGCAGACGGTCCGTCGACGGAGTTGGGGGATCTCGCATTGGGTCGGAACGTGCTGGTCGCGTTCATGCCTTGGAATGGCTACAACTTTGAAGACTCGATCCTGATCTCTGAGCGGATCGTGCGAGATGACGTGTTCACGTCGATCCATATTGAAGAATTCGAAGTCATGGCCCGTGACACAAAGCTCGGCCAGGAAGAAATCACGCGCGACATTCCAAACGTCGGTGAAGAAGCTCTAAAGAACCTGGACGAGGCCGGGATCGTGTATATCGGCGCCGAAGTCCAACCGGGCGATATCCTGGTCGGTAAAGTGACGCCGAAAGGCGAAAGCCCGATGACGCCGGAAGAGAAACTCTTGCGCGCAATCTTCGGTGAAAAAGCCTCCGATGTTCGCGACACGTCTTTGAAACTGCCGCCCGGCGTGGCCGGCACCGTCGTCGAAGTGCGGGTGTTCTCACGTCGCGGCGTCGACAAGGACGAGCGGGCGATGGCGATCGAGCAGGCCGAGATCGAGCGTCTGGCCAAAGACCGCGATGACGAACGCGCGATTCTCGAGCGCTCATTCGCCTCGCGCTTGAAGTCGCTGATCCTGAAGAAAAAGGCCGTCGGCGGGCCGAAAGGCTTGAAAGACGGCACCGTAATTACCGAAGACGTTCTCGGCGAATACACGGTCGGCCAAATGGCGCAGATCGTCGTCGGCAACGACAAGGTGATGGCCGACGTCGAAGCGCTGAAAGCCAAGTTCGAGGCCGATATCGCCCTGTTGCAAGCACGTTTCGAAGACAAGGTCGAGAAACTGCAACGGGGTGACGATCTGAGCCCTGGTGTGATGAAGATGGTCAAGGTCTTCGTTGCGGTGAAACGGAAACTGCAACCGGGCGACAAGATGGCTGGCCGCCACGGTAACAAAGGGGTCATCTCCAAGATCATTCCGGTTGAAGACATGCCGCACACCGAAGACGGTACGCCGGTGGATATCGTCTTGAACCCACTTGGGGTGCCGTCACGGATGAATGTCGGTCAGATCCTTGAAACCCACCTGGGGTGGGCATGCCGTGGATTGGGCCTGCAGATCGGCGAGGTCTTGGACTCCGGCAAGGCGCCGCAGACCGTTCGATCCAAGCTGAAAGAGGTTTACGGCGACAAGAACTATAAAGACGAGGTGCAGCCGCTTGACGACGATCAGGTCATGGAGCTTGCCGAGAACCTTCGCGGCGGTGTGCCGATCGCGACGCCGGTTTTCGACGGCGCCCGTGAGCCGGATATCGTCGAGATGCTCGACATCGCCGGGCTCGACTCCTCGGGGCAGGTAACGTTATGCGACGGCCGTACCGGGGAGCAGTTCCATCGTCCGGTTACCGTCGGTTACATCTACATGCTGAAACTGCACCACCTAGTCGACGACAAGATCCACGCGCGTTCGATCGGTCCGTACTCGCTGGTTACGCAGCAGCCTTTGGGCGGCAAGGCGCAATTCGGCGGTCAGCGGTTCGGTGAGATGGAAGTCTGGGCGCTGGAAGCGTACGGGGCGGCCTACACCCTGCAAGAAATGCTGACGGTGAAGTCGGATGACGTTTCCGGTCGTACCAAAGTTTACGAAGCAATCGTTCGCGGCGATGACACGTTCGAAGCCGGGGTGCCAGAATCCTTCAACGTTCTCGTGAAGGAACTGCATGCCCTCGGCCTCAACGTCGAACTTCGCTAATCGTTCGTCCCGCACATAGGAGCCATACAATGAATGAGCTTTCGAAAATCTTCGGTCAGCAGCAAGGGACGCAACGGTTCGATCAGATTCGTATCTCGATCGCGTCTCCGGACCGCATCCTGAGTTGGTCTTTCGGCGAAATCAAAAAGCCGGAAACCATCAACTACCGAACCTTCAAACCCGAGCGCGACGGTCTCTTCTGCGCTCGTATCTTCGGTCCGGTGAAGGACTACGAGTGCTTGTGCGGCAAGTACAAACGGATGAAGTACAAAGGCATCATCTGCGAGAAATGCGGTGTCGAAGTGACCCTGCAGAAGGTGCGCCGCGAGCGCATGGGCCACATCGAACTGGCGTCGCCGGTCGCGCACATCTGGTTTTTGAAGTCGCTGCCGTCGCGGATCGGCTTGCTGGTCGATATGACGTTGAAGGATCTCGAACGGGTTCTGTATTTCGAGAACTACGTAGTAGTCGAGCCGGGCACGACGCCACTTAAGATGCATGAACTGCTGAGCGAAGAGCAGTACCAGAACGCCATCGAAGAGTATGGCGAGAGCGAATTCAGCGTCGGCATCGGCGCCGAGGCGTTGCGCGATATGCTGGCTGCGATCGACCTAGAGGAAGAACGCGATATCCTCAAAGAGGATCTGAAGGAGACCAATTCCGAAGCCAAGCGCAAGAAGTTGGTCAAGCGTCTGAAGCTGGTCGAAGCCTTCATCGAGTCCGGTGCACGGCCGGAATGGATGATCCTGACGCACATTCCGGTTATCCCGCCGGAGCTTCGGCCGTTGGTGCCGCTGGATGGCGGCCGGTTCGCCACCTCGGACCTGAACGATTTGTATCGGCGCGTCATCAACCGGAACAACCGCCTCAAGCGCCTGATCGAGCTTCGCGCGCCGGACATCATCATCCGGAACGAGAAGCGGATGCTTCAAGAGTCCGTCGATGCACTGTTTGATAACGGCCGCCGGGGCCGGGCGATTACCGGTGCCAACAAGCGGCCGCTGAAATCCCTGTCAGATATGCTGAAAGGGAAGCAAGGCCGGTTCCGTCAGAACTTGCTTGGTAAGCGGGTCGACTACTCTGGCCGCTCCGTGATCGTGGTTGGGCCCGAATTGCTCCTCCATCAATGCGGGTTGCCGAAGAAGATGGCGTTGGAACTCTTCAAACCGTTTATCTATGCGAAGCTCGAATTGTACGGGCGGGCTACGACCATTAAGGCCGCGAAGAAAATGGTCGAGAAAGAACGTCCGGAAGTTTGGGACATTCTGGAAGAGGTAATCCGCGAGCATCCGGTGCTTCTGAACCGAGCGCCGACGCTGCACCGCTTGGGCATTCAAGCGTTCGAGCCGGTGTTGATCGAAGGGAAAGCCATCCAATTGCACCCGCTCGTTTGTGCGGCATTCAACGCCGACTTCGACGGTGACCAAATGGCGGTCCACGTGCCGTTGTCGCTCGAGGCGCAACTCGAAGCGCGGGTTCTCATGATGTCGACGAACAACATCCTGAGCCCGGCGAACGGCAAGCCGATCATCGTGCCGTCGCAGGACATCGTGCTTGGCCTTTACTACATGACCATGGAGCGCGAAAACGAGCCGGGTGAAGGCATGATCTTCGCCGACGTCGGCGAGATTCAGCAGGCCTTGGACGCGGGCGTGATCTCCATTCACGCGAAAATTAAGGCGCGGTATCAGACCGTCAATGTAGACGGTGAGCTTGAAACCGTGCGCGTGGATACGACGCCGGGCCGGATGCTTCTCTCGGAAATACTCCCGAAACACAAGAAGGTCCCGTTTGGCCTCATCAACCAACTGTTGACCAAGAAAGAAATCACGACGGTCATCGACGAGGTGTATCGCCATT
Organism: Rhodospirillales bacterium; assembly: GCA_965601835.1. Classification (GTDB taxonomy): domain Bacteria; phylum Pseudomonadota; class Alphaproteobacteria; order Rhodospirillales; family Casp-alpha2; genus UBA4479. The sequence goes on along the minus strand of OZ271842.1, from coordinate 623,438 downwards.
GCGGTCAGAAAGAGACGGTGATCTTCGCCGACCGGATGATGGGGCTCGGGTTCCGAAATGCCTGTAGAGCCGGCATTTCCTTCGGCAAAGACGACCTGATCATCCCGGAATCCAAGGTGGCGCTGGTCAACGAGACCGAGGAAAAGGTCAAGGAATACGAGCAGCAATACCTCGACGGTCTGATCACCCAAGGCGAAAAGTACAACAAGGTCGTCGATGCATGGTCGCATTGTACGGACCGGGTCGCTGACGAGATGATGAAAGAGATCTCGAAGGTTGAAGTCGGTACGCCGATCAACTCGGTTTATATGATGGCGCACTCCGGTGCGCGGGGTTCCGCCGCGCAGATGAAGCAGCTCGCCGGTATGCGGGGTCTGATGGCAAAGCCGTCGGGCGAGATCATCGAGACGCCGATCATCTCCAACTTCAAAGAGGGCCTGACGGTGCTCGAGTACTTCAACTCGACCCATGGTGCCCGGAAGGGATTGGCGGACACGGCATTGAAGACGGCGAACTCCGGGTATCTGACCCGTCGCTTGGTCGATGTTGCGCAAGACTGCATCATCGTCGAAGAGGATTGCGGCACGGATCAGGCGATCACCGTTGCTCCGGTTGTCGAGGGTGGCGATGTGGTTGCGCCGCTGTCTGAGCGCGTACTGGGTCGGACCGCCGCGGAAGACGTCATCAATCCGGTGACCGGCGATGTGATCGTCAAGAGAAACGAGATCATCGAAGAGATCCACTGCGTCCAAATCGAAGAGGGCGAGGTGGAAAGCGTTCGGATTCGCTCGGTCTTGACCTGTGAACTGACCAGCGGGGTATGTGCCAAGTGCTACGGTCGCGATCTGGCCCGCGGCACGCCTGTGAATATCGGCGAAGCTGTTGGCGTTATGGCCGCTCAGTCAATCGGTGAGCCCGGTACCCAGCTGACCATGCGGACGTTCCACATTGGTGGAGCGGCGCAGCGGAGTTCCGAGCGCTCATACATCGAATCCGTTACGGATGCGAAAGTGAAGCTCGTGAACTGCACGACGGTCAAGAACTCACGCGGTGTGCTCATCGTTATGAGCCGGAATGCCGAGCTGATCTTGGTTGATACCAAAGGACGTGAGAGAGCCAAGCACCGAATTCCGTATGGATCTCAGCTGATGGTCAAGGACGGCGCGAAGGTCTCGCGCGGGGACAAGCTCGCCGAGTGGGACCCTTATACCCTGCCGGTGATCACCGAGCGCGAAGGCGTGGCGACGTTTGTGGACTTGGTCGACGGCATCTCGTTGACCGAACGCACCGACGAGGCGACCGGAATTTCCTACAAAGTCGTTACCGACTGGAAATCGCAGCCGAAAGGTTCGGATTTGCGTCCGCGGATCACGCTTCGTGACAAGAAAGGCGAAGTGGTTACCTTGGACAGCGGCCATGAAGCACGTTACTTTTTGTCGGTCGACTCGATCCTTTCCGTGGAAAACGGCCAGGAGGTGCACGCCGGTGACGTGATTGCACGGATTCCCCGTGAAAGCGCCAAGACCCGGGACATTACCGGCGGTCTGCCGCGGGTCGCGGAACTGTTCGAGGCCCGGCGTCCAAAGGATCACGCCATCATCGCCGAAAGCGAAGGTCGCGTCGAATTCGGCAAGGACTACAAGAACAAACGCCGGATCATGGTGCAGCCGATCGAAGAAGGCGTGGAAGGGACCGAGTACCTGGTCCCGAAAGGCCGGCACCTCTCGGTTCAAGAGGGCGATTATGTGCAGGTCGGGGATGCGTTGATGGACGGTAACCCTGTTCCGCACGACATTCTTCGTGTCCTCGGTGTTGAAGCCCTGGCCGAGTATCTGATCAATGAGATTCAGGACGTCTACCGTCTGCAAGGTGTGAAGATTAACGACAAGCATATCGAGGTAATCGTTCGGCAGATGCTGCAGAAGGTCGAAGTCACGAAGGGTGGCGACACCACACTGTTGGTCGGCGAATTGGTTGACCGTATCGAATTTGATGCGATCAATGCCAAAGCCGAGGAAGAGGGTGGGCGTCCGGCATCGGGTGACCCAGTCCTGCAAGGGATTACCAAGGCCAGCCTGCAGACCCAATCGTTTATCTCGGCGGCTTCGTTCCAAGAAACGACCCGCGTTCTGACGGAAGCGGCTGTTTCTGGGAAAGTCGACGATCTGATCGGCCTCAAAGAGAATGTCATCGTCGGTCGACCGATACCGGCCGGTACGGGCGCGATCATGAACGAAATGCGGGAGATTGCCGCGGACCGGGATGCTGAGATTACGAAATCGATCCCGGCGGAAGAGTCGGAAATGATCGAGGCGGCGGCCGACGCCGACTAGTGTCTCGAGCCATTCAGGCTTCGAAAAGGGCGTCCACGTCGCGGGCGCCCTTTTTATTTCTGCAAAACCTGCACATGGAGAGGGGCATATATTGTGGTTGAGGCAATTTACGCAGCTAAGAATCGTTTACGGTACTGTTTTCATTGAGAGAATTTTCCAAAATTAACGGTTGACGCACCGTGCCGCCCCTCATATATTCCGCCGCACTCAAGGGGTTGGTGGTAGCCGGTTCCGGCTAGACGCAACCGTAACACTTGGGTGACGAAACAAATTTAGCGATGTCTGGGCATTTTCGCCGCCGACATCAAATCAGAGCTAGCGTTGCGGCAGCATAAAACGTCGCGGCGTCATTGCTCTTCGCATATTGAGTGTCCTTCGGGACAGGTGATCTCAAGGAGTTGGACAGAGCGCATGCCGACGATCAACCAGTTGATTCGCAAGCCGCGGAAAGCCCCGGTGACCCGGAATAAGGTTCCGGCATTGGAGAGTTGCCCGCAAAAGCGGGGGGTCTGCACCCGTGTGTACACGACCACCCCGAAAAAGCCGAACTCGGCCCTTCGTAAAGTGGCACGTGTCCGGCTGACGAACGGTTTTGAGGTTACCAGCTACATTCCCGGTGAGGGTCACAACCTTCAAGAACACTCCGTCGTGATGATCCGCGGTGGTCGTGTGAAGGATTTGCCGGGCGTCCGTTATCACATCATCCGCGGCACCTTGGACACCCAAGGCGTTGCCGACCGTCGCCAGCGCCGTTCCAAGTACGGCGCCAAGCGGCCGAAATAAGGAGCGTCGTCAATGTCTCGTCGTCATGCCGCTGAAAAACGTCAGGTTCTGCCTGATGCCAAATTCAAAGACATCGTCGTCACGAAATTCATGAACTCGCTGATGCTCGATGGTAAGAAATCCGCAGCCGAGCGGATCGTCTATGGCGCCTTCGATATTATCGAATCGAAAGGAACGTCTGACCCTCTGAAGCTTTTTCATGAGGCCATCGAGAACGTTAAACCGATGGTGGAAGTGCGCTCGCGTCGCGTTGGGGGAGCGACGTATCAAGTGCCCGTCGAGGTGCGCTCGGACCGCCGTCAGGCGCTGGCCATCCGGTGGTTGGTTGAGACCGCGCGCAACCGCTCGGAAAACACCATGATGGAGCGATTGTCCGCCGAACTGCTGGATGCTGCGAACAACCGCGGTGCCGCTGTCAAGAAACGCGAAGATACGCACCGTATGGCGGAGGCCAACAAGGCCTTTTCGCACTATCGCTGGTAAGGCTCAGGAGCAGAAACAATGTCCTCCCGCACACATTCGCTCGATCATTACCGAAACATCGGCATCATGGCGCACATTGATGCCGGCAAGACGACCACCACGGAACGCATTCTGTATTACACCGGTAAGTCCTACAAAATCGGTGAGGTTCACGATGGCAACGCCACCATGGACTGGATGGAGCAAGAACAGGAGCGCGGCATTACGATCACGTCTGCTGCGACCACGACCTTCTGGCGCGATAATCGTGTGAACATCATCGATACGCCGGGCCACGTCGACTTTACGATTGAAGTCGAGCGCTCGCTCCGTGTTCTGGACGGTGCTGTTGCAGTGTTCGATTCAGTTGCCGGCGTTGAGCCGCAGTCGGAGACGGTCTGGCGCCAAGCCGATAAGTACGGTGTGCCGCGCATGTGCTTCGTCAACAAAATGGATCGGATCGGCGCTGATTTTTATCGCTGTGTCGATATGATCATTGATCGCCTTGGGGCGACGCCGTGCGTTCTGCAGCTGCCGATTGGCGCTGAGTCCGAGTTCGTTGGTGTCGTCGATCTGATCAAGATGCAAGCGATCATCTGGAAAGACGAGAGCCTCGGTGCGGAGTTCGAATACACCGACATTCCGGCGGATCTTGCGGACAAGGCGGCAGAATACCGTGAGAAGCTCATCGAAACCGCCGTTGAGGTCGATGACGACGTCATGGAGGCCTATCTCGAGGGCAACGAGCCCGATGAGGCGGCTCTCGTGAAGTGCATCCGTAAGGGCTGCATCGGTCTGGATTTCGTGCCGGTTCTTTTGGGTTCGGCTTTCAAGAACAAGGGCGTTCAGCCGCTTCTTGACGCTGTTGTCGATTATCTCCCGTCGCCGCTTGATGTGCCGGCGATTAAAGGTGTTGACGTTGACGACCCCGAGAAATCGATGACTCGCTCCAGCTCGGATGATGAGCCGTTCTCGGCGCTCGCATTCAAGATCATGAACGATCAGCATGTGGGATCGCTGACCTTCTGTCGGATTTACTCCGGTACCGTGAAGCAGGGTCAAACGGTCGAAAACACGGTCAAGACGAAGAAAGAGCGCGTCGGCCGGATGCTTCTCATGCATGCCAATACCCGTGAGCAGATCGAAGAGGCGCATGCCGGCGATATCGTCGCATTGGTCGGTCTTAAGGATACGACGACCGGCGATACGCTGTGTGATGGTGGCAGCCCGATCATTCTTGAGCGGATGGAATTCCCCGATCCGGTTATCGAGGTTGCGGTCGAGCCCAAAACCAAGGCTGACCAAGAGAAGATGGGCGTTGCGTTGGCGCGTCTCGCCGCCGAGGACCCGTCATTCCGTGTGTCGAGTGACGAGGAAACCGGCCAGACGGTGATTGCCGGCATGGGTGAGCTTCACCTCGACATCATTGTCGACCGGATGAAGCGTGAGTTCAAAGTCGAAGCCAATGTCGGTCAGCCGCAGGTGGCCTACCGCGAAACCATCAGCCAAGTCAGCGACATCGACTACACGCATAAGAAGCAGACTGGTGGTTCTGGTCAGTTCGCCCGCGTGAAAATCAAGTTTGAGCCGCTACCGCCGGGCTCGGGTTTCGAGTTCACCAACAAGGTTGTTGGCGGTAACGTCCCGCGTGAATTTATCCCGGGCGTTGAGAAAGGCATCGTCAGTGCCGCGGAAAGTGGCGTGATTTGCGGTTTCCCGGTCATCGACTTCAAGGCGGAGCTGTATGATGGTGCGTCGCACGACGTCGATAGCTCGGTCATGGCCTTCGAAATTGCTGCCCGTGCGGCATTCCGCGAAGGCATGTCCAGTGCCAAGCCGGTTTTGCTAGAGCCGATGATGAAAGTTGAAGTTGTCACCCCTGAGGAATACATGGGCGACATCATTGGCGATCTAAACTCGCGTCGTGGGCAGGTTCAAGATATGGATCAGCGCGGCAACGCCCGTGTCGTTACCGCGATGGTGCCACTGGCCAACATGTTCGGGTACGTCAACGAGCTGCGCTCCATGTCGCAGGGTCGTGCCCAATATACCATGCATTTTGATCACTACGCCGAAGTTCCGAACCAGGTCTCTGAAGAGATCCGGGAACGGCTTGCTGGCTAATTGTTAAAGACGGAGAGGAACGATGGCGAAGGAAAAGTTTGAGCGTACGAAGCCGCACTGCAACGTTGGGACGGTTGGTCATGTTGACCATGGTAAGACGACGTTGACGGCTGCGATTACGAAGGTGATGTCTGAGGCCGGCGGCGGCGAGGCGATGGCTTTTGATCAGATTGACAAGGCGCCTGAGGAGAAGGCTCGTGGTATCACGATTTCGACGGCGCATGTTGAGTATGAGACGGATAACCGTCACTACGCGCATGTCGATTGCCCGGGTCACGCGGATTATGTGAAGAACATGATCACGGGTGCGGCGCAGATGGACGGTGCGATTTTGGTTGTGAATGCTGCGGACGGTCCGATGCCGCAGACGCGCGAGCACATTCTTTTGGCGCGTCAGGTTGGTGTTCCTGCGTTGGTTGTTTACATGAACAAGGTTGACCAGGTTGACGACGAGGAGTTGTTGGAGCTGGTTGAGATGGAGGTTCGCGAGCTTCTGTCGTCGTATGATTTCCCGGGTGATGACATTCCGATCATCAAGGGGTCTGCATTGGCGGCGCTTGAGGGTCGTGATGATGAGATCGGCAAGAATTCGATCATGGAGTTGATGGCGGCGGTTGATGAGTACATTCCGCAGCCGGATCGTCCTGTTGATCAGGATTTTCTGATGCCGATTGAGGATGTTTTCTCGATTTCGGGTCGTGGGACGGTTGTGACGGGCCGCGTTGAGCGTGGTGTGATCAACACGGGCGACGAGATTGAGATTGTCGGGATCAAGGAGACGCAGAAGACGACGTGCACGGGTGTTGAGATGTTCCGTAAGTTGCTTGACCAGGGTCTTGCAGGGGACAACATCGGCGCGTTGTTGCGTGGCACCAAGCGTGAGGAAGTTGAGCGCGGTCAGGTTTTGGCGAAGCCGGGTTCGATCACGCCGCACACGAAGTTTGCGTGCGAGGCGTACATTCTGACGAAGGAAGAGGGCGGTCGTCATACGCCGTTCTTTGGCAACTATCGTCCGCAGTTTTACTTCCGCACCACGGATGTGACGGGGACGGTTGAGTTGGCGGAAGGCACGGAGATGGTGATGCCGGGCGACAACATTGCGATGAACGTGACGTTGATTGCACCGATTGCCATGGACGAAGGTCTGCGCTTCGCGATCCGCGAAGGTGGCCGCACCGTCGGCGCCGGCGTCGTCTCCAAAATCATCGAGTAACGGGTTTATTGCCGCCCCGGCATTTTGTCGGGGCGGCGCCATTTTCAGAGGCCATGGTCATGGATCAACAAAACATTCGAATTCGCCTGAAGGCGTTTGACCACCGGGTGCTGGACCAGTCCGCACGTGAGATCGTGAATACTGCGCAGCGGACAGGCGCCAACGTTCGGGGCCCGATCCCGTTGCCGACGCGGATCGAGCGTTTCACCGTGTTGCGCTCGCCGCACATTGACAAGAAATCCCGTGAGCAGTTCGAAATTCGGACCCATAAGCGGGTGCTCGACATTGTTGACCCGACACCGCAAACGGTCGATGCGCTGATGAAGCTCGACCTCGCTGCCGGTGTCGACGTCGAGATTAAGCTTTGAGGTTGATCCAATGCGTACAGGTGTAATCGCGCAGAAAGTCGGAATGACGCGGGTCTTCGCAGAGACCGGCGCGAACATTCCGGTAACGGTTCTCGCCATGACCGACGTCCGTGTCGTTGCACAGCGGACGGAAGAACGGGATGGCTATACCGCGCTTCAACTCGGCTTCGGTAAAGCGAAGGTGAAACGGGTTTCGAAGGCCATGCGGGGCCACTTCGCGAAGGCGAAGGTCGAGCCCAGCAAGCGATTGGCGGAGTTCCGTGTCGACGCGGAAAACCTAGTCGATGTGGGTTCCGAAATCGGCGCCAACCATTTTGTCGCCGGCCAGCGTGTTGATGTGACGGGCACCACGATCGGTAAAGGTTTCGCCGGTGCCATGAAGCGGCACGGTTTCGGTGGCCTGCGTGCGTCGCACGGCGTCTCGGTCAGCCACCGTTCGCATGGTTCCACCGGTCAGTGCCAGGATCCTGGCAAAGTCTTCAAAGGCAAGAAGATGGCCGGCCAGATGGGCAACGTTCGTCGGACCCAACAAAACCTGACGGTGGTCGACGTCGATGTCGACCGTGGATTGGTGCTAGTTCAAGGTGCCGTTCCGGGTGCAAAAGGCGGCTTCGTTCTCTTGCGGGATGCCGTTAAGCGCGCGTTGCCAGAGGATGTGCCGTTCCCAGCTGGTTTGAAGGAAGGCGCCGCGCCTGTGGCTGAAGAACCGCAAGATGCCCCCGTTGAGGAACGTTCCGCGGAAGAGGCGGAAGGCCAAGAAACCGCAGCCGAGGCTGTGGAAGAACCGACGGCAGACGCGGACGATGCGTCGACCGAAGGTTCGGACAAGGATAAGGAATAAAGCCGTGAAGCTTGATGTCGTCAGTTTGGACAACAAAAAGTCCGGCTCCATTGACCTTGACGATGCGGTCTTTGGCTTGGACTCCCGGGGTGATTTGCTTGCACGTGCGGTCAATTGGCAGCTCGCCAAACGCCGTTCGGGTAACCACCAAGTGAAGGGACGCTCGGACGTCAAAGCGACGGGTTCGAAGCCGTTTCGTCAAAAAGGCACAGGCCGTGCACGTCAGGGTACAACCGTAGCCCCGCAAATGCGCGGCGGCGGTGTAGTGTTCGGGCCGCATACCCGGGATCATTCGCACAAGCTGCCCAAGAAGGTCCGCAAGCTTGCATTGGCCACCGCGCTCAGCGCCAAGGCCAAGGAAGGCAAGCTGGTGGTTCTGGACGAGGCGAAACTGGCGGCCCCGAAAACCAAGGATCTCTCTGCCAAGTTGCAAAAGCTTGGTTGGGGGCGTGCATTGGTAATCGACGGCGACGCGGTCGACGACAATTTCGCGCGCGCCGCTCGGAACATTATTGGGATCGACGTGCTCCCCAGCACCGGCGCGAACGTTTATGACATTCTTCGCCGCGATACCCTGGTTTTGACCAAAGGGGCGGTCGAGAAATTGGTGGAGCGCCTGAAATGAACCGCTACAGCCCGCAGAACTTCCAGCCGAGCAAGGAGCGGATCTATGAGTTGATCCGCCGCCCGATCATTACCGAGAAGGCAACCCTGCTGTCGGAATACAATCAGGTGACCTTCGAAGTGCCGGTCGATGCCAACAAGCATGAGATCAAGACCGCCGTTGAAGAGTTGTTCAAGGTCAAGGTGACAGCCGTTAATACGCTGCGCAACAAAGGGAAATCCAAACGTTTCCGTGGCCAGTTGGGCCGCCGGAATGATTGGAAGAAGGCCGTTGTGACGCTTGCCGAAGGCGAGACGATCGACGTCGCCACGGGCGTCTGACGGAAGGGTAAGGCAGATGGCACTTAAGCAATTCAAACCGGATACCCCGGGTCAGCGCGGTCTCGTTCTTGTCGACCGTTCGCAGCTTTACAAGGGCAAGCCTGAAAAGGGCCTGACTGAAGGCCTGCGAAAAAAGGGCGGCCGCAACAACCAGGGCCATATCACCGCGCGTCGTCGTGGCGGGGGTCATAAGCGGCGGTATCGGGTTATCGACTTTAAGCGGACGAAAATGGACGTCGAAGCGACGGTTCTGCGGATCGAATACGACCCGAACCGTACCGCGTTTATTGCTCTGCTTGAATACGCCGACGGTGAGCGTGCCTACATTCTGGCGCCGCAACGTCTCGGCGAAGGGGACAAGGTGATCTCCGGCCGCAAGGGCGTAGATATCAAACCGGGCAATGCCATGCCGCTTGCGGCCATGCCGGTCGGCACGATCATCCACAATGTCGAGATCAAAGAAGGCAAAGGCGGCCAGATGGCCCGCTCCGCCGGCACCTATGCGCAGATCATCGGTAAAGACCAAGGATATGCTCAGTTGCGACTCAGCTCTGGCGAGATTCGTTTGGTCCGGGCCGAATGCATGGCGACGGTGGGTGCCGTGTCGAACCCCGATCAACAGAACATCAACCTGGGTAAAGCCGGCCGCAAACGTTGGCTTGGCAAACGCCCGGCGGTTCGCGGCGTTGCCATGAACCCGGTCGATCACCCGCATGGCGGCGGTGAAGGTCGGACCTCCGGCGGACGTCATCCGGTCACCCCGTGGGGCAAGCCCACGAAAGGTAAGCGGACCCGTAGCAACAAGAAAACGGACAAGCTGATTATGCGCAGCCGTCACGTCCGTAAGAAACGATAAGAGGAGGGCGAAACAGTGCCTCGCTCCGTTTGGAAAGGTCCTTTTGTGGATGGTTATCTGCTCAAAAAAGCAGAGGATGCCCGTTCGTCTGGACGTAAATCGGTCATCAAGACCTGGTCTCGCCGCTCGACCATTTTGCCGCAGTTCGTCGGTCTTACGTTCGGCGTCTACAACGGTCAGAAATTCGTCCCCGTGCTGGTGACCGAAGAGATGATCGGTCACAAGTTCGGTGAATTCTCGCCGTCGCGCACGTATTACGGCCACGGCGTCGACAAGAAGTCGAAGAGGGGCTGATCATGGGCAAACAAGCAGCCGAGCGACAACTCAGCGAATTGGAAGCGATGGCGTTTGCCAAGCACATCCGTGTGTCGCCGCAGAAACTCAACCTGGTCGCCCAGAGCATTCGTGGCAAAGATTGCGCCAAAGCCTTGGCTGAATTGCAGTTCTCGCCACGCCGTGTCGCGCAGGACGTGAAGAAACTGTTGGAGAGCGCGATCGCCAACGCGGAAAACAATCACCAGCTCGACGTTGACCGGCTTTATGTATCCGAAGCAACCGTCGGCAAGGCAATGGTGATGAAGCGGTTCCGTGCCCGCGCCCGAGGTCGGGTCGGCAGGATCCAAAAACCTTTCAGCAACATGCGCTTGGTCGTACGTGAGCGCGAGGAGTCGATTTAATGGGTCAGAAAGTCAATCCGATCGGTCTGCGCCTGGGCGTTAACCGGACCTGGGACTCCCGTTGGTATGCGGACGGCAACTATGCCGACCTACTGCACGAGGACATCCGTATTCGTGAGCACCTGCGTAAGAAGTTGCAGCAAGCAGGCGTGTCTAAGGTCGTGGTCGAGCGTCCGGCGAAAAAAGCCCGCGTGACGATCCATACCGCGCGCCCCGGCGTCGTGATTGGCCGGAAAGGTCAAGACATCGAGAAGTTGCGGAGCGAGGTCGCCAAGATGACGGATGCCGATGTTCACTTGAACATCATTGAAATCCGCAAACCAGAAGTCGACGCCCAACTCGTGGCGGAGAATGTCGCGCAACAGATCGAGCGCCGGGTTTCCATCCGCCGGGCCATGAAGCGTGCCGTCCAATCCGCCATGCGCATGGGCGCGGGCGGTATCCGGATCAACTGCGCCGGCCGCTTGGGCGGTGCCGAGATTGCCCGGATGCAGTGGTATCGCGAGGGCCGCGTGCCGCTTCATACGCTCCGCGCCAATATCGATTACGGCGAAGCAGAAGCGCATACGACGTATGGCGTCTGCGGCGTCAAAATCTGGATCTACAAGGGCGAAATCATGGCCCACGATCCGATGGCTGTCGAAAAGCTGCAACTTGAGCAGCAGCCGCAGCGCTAAACGGACGGTGGTAAGAGGATAAGACGATGCTGTCCCCGAAAAGAACGAAATTCCGTAAGGCGCATAAAGGCCGCATCCATGGCATGGCCAAGGGTGGTACGAGCCTGAACTTCGGCGCCTATGGCTTGAAAGCGACGACGCCTGAGCGTGTCACCGCCCGGCAAATCGAGGCCGCGCGGCGTGCGATGACCCGGCACATGAAACGTGCCGGTCGTGTGTGGATCCGGATTTTCCCGGATGTCCCGGTGTCGCAAAAGCCGGCCGAGGTGCGTCAAGGTAAGGGTAAAGGGTCGCCCGAGTACTGGGTGTGCCGTGTGAAGCCGGGCCGTATCATGTTCGAGATCGACGGCGTTCCGAGAGACGTCGCGCGCCGAGCGTTCGAACTGGCCGCAGCCAAGCTTCCGGTAAAGACGCGGTTTGTCACCCGCTTGGGTGAGGAGGGCTAAGACCATGAAAGCAGCCGATCTCAGAACCAAGACGGACGATGAGTTGAAAGACCAATTGGCGGACTTGCGCAAAGAGGCTTTTAACCTGCGGTTTCAAGCGGCTTCCGGCCAGCTTGAGAACACCGCGCAGGCGAAATTGGTCCGCCGCGACATCGCGCGGATTAAAACGATCATAGGTGAGCGTGCGTCGGCGGCGCAGGCATAAGTAGGGTAAGGAACGACAAAATGCCGAAACGAGTGATGCAAGGCGTCGTTGTGAGCGACAAGCAAGATAAGACCGTCACGGTTCTCGTCGAGCGTCGCGTCATGCACCCGCTTTACAAGAAGTACGTGAAGAAATCGAAGAAGTATGCCGCGCACGATGAGGGCAACGCATGCAAAGCCGGAGACCAGGTGTTCATCCGTGAATGCCGGCCCGTTTCGAAGAACAAGCGTTGGGAAGTGGTGTCCGAAGGCGCGTAACGGCCTCGGACTGGCAAGGATTTGGAAATATGATTCAGGCTGAATCAAACCTAGAAGTTGCTGACAACTCCGGCGCGCGCCGTGTCCAGTGCATTAAAGTGCTGGGCGGCTCGAAACGGAAGTACGCATCGGTTGGCGATGTGATCGTCGTGTCGGTCAAAGAAGCGATTCCGCGCGGGCGCGTGAAGAAAGGCGACGTAATGCAAGCCGTCGTCGTTCGGACTGCGAAGGACATCCGTCGTTCTGATGGGACCTCCATCCGTTTCGACAGTAACGCGGCGGTGCTCATCAACAAACAGGGCGAGCCTGTCGGCACGCGCATCTTTGGCCCGGTTACCCGGGAATTGCGTTCGCGCCGCTACATGAAAATCATTTCGCTCGCTCCGGAGGTGCTGTGATGGCTCAGAAAATCAAGAAAGGCGATAACGTCGTCGTTCTGACCGGTCGCGACAAAGGTGTTACCGGTGAGGTTGTCGAGTACTTGCCGACGAAAGGTCGGGTGATCGTGCAGGGTGTCAACCGTGTGAAGCGGCACACCCGTCCGTCCGCGTCGTCGGCCGGTGGCATCATCGAAAAAGAACTGAGCATCGATGCGTCGAATGTGGCGCTCGTTGACCCGAAAGATGGGAAGCCGACGCGGGTCGGTTTCAAAACCTTAGAAGATGGCAGCAAGGTCCGTTTCGCAAAACGGTCCGGCGAAGTCATCGACGCCTAAGCGAGCGGAGACAGAGACATGACCCCACGCTTACGTGAAGCCTACGAAAGTTCCGCCATCCCGGCGTTGAAGGACGAATTCGGCTACGCCAATCCCATGGAAGTGCCGAAGCTTGAGAAAGTCGTCATCAACATGGGCGTCGGCGAGGCGACCCAAGACCGTAAGAAAATGGACGGCGCCGTTAACGATCTGACGTTGATCGCCGGACAAAAGCCGGTCGTCACTCGGGCGGCCAAGTCGATCGCGGGATTCAAGCTCCGTGACGACATGGTCGTTGGCTGTAAGGTCACCTTGCGTAAAACCCGGATGTACGAGTTCATGGACCGGCTCATCAATATCGCCATGCCGCGTATCCGTGACTTCCGTGGCCTCAACGGCAAGAGCTTTGATGGCCGTGGCAACTACGCCATGGGGATCAAAGAACAGATCATTTTCCCGGAAATCGACTATGACAAAGTCGATCAGATCCGTGGCATGGATATCGTGATTTGCACGACCGCCAAGACTGACGCCGAAGCGAAGGCGTTGTTGAAGGCGTTAAATATGCCGTTCACGAATTGAGCGGCGAGAGGAGAATAGCGTAATGGCTAAGAAAAGCGCAGTTGAGCGTGACAAGAAGCGGGCCCGCCTGGCGCAAAAGTATGCGTCCAAGCGTGCGCGGCTGAAGGCGGCCGCGAAAGACCCGAACCTTTCGCCGGAAGAACGGTTTGAAGCAAGATTGAAACTCGCCGAAGTTCCGCGGAACGCCGCGCCGAACCGGCAACGTTTGCGCTGTGAACTGACGGGCCGCCCCCGTGGCAACTACCGCAAGTTCCGGTTATGCCGCATTAAGCTGCGTGAACTCGCGTCCGCCGGGCATATTCCCGGTATGGTCAAATCAAGCTGGTAAGGGAGAGACGCAGAGATGTCTATGACGGATCCCCTAGGCGATATGCTGACCCGTATTCGGAACGGTCAGCAGGCTCGCAAGAACTCCATCAAGTGTCCGGCGTCCCGGCTACGCCGGAATGTCCTGGAGGTCCTTAAACGTGAGGGCTTTATCCGCGGTTACGAACAAGCTGAAGTTCGCCCGGGTATCTCCGAAATTCGGATCGAGCTCAAATACCATGAAGGCGATCCTGTTATTCGCCATCTGAGCCGGGTATCGACGCCGGGCCGGCGCGTTTATTCGGGCGTGCGTGATTTGACGCGGGTGTACAACGGGCTTGGCATTGCCATTCTCTCCACGCCACGCGGTGTTTTGTCGGACGCCGAAGCGCGTGAGCAAAATGTGGGCGGAGAAGTTCTCTGCGAGGTGTTCTAAGAACACCTGCGGAATGAAGTGAGGAATTAGACGATGTCACGTGTTGGAAGCAGCCCCGTTACGGTCCCTGATGGCGTTACCGTTGAGCTCAACGGCTCGATTGTGACTGCTAAGGGTAAGCTGGGTGAATTGTCGGTGACGTTGACCGATGACGTGAAAGTCGAGCAGAACGACGGGGCCATTACCGTTGTGCCGCTGGCCGAGCATAAGCGTGCACGGCAGATGTGGGGAACGGCGCGTAGCCTGATCAGCAACATCGTTGTTGGCGTTTCGGAAGGGTTTTCCCGGAAGCTTGAGATCAACGGCGTTGGCTATCGTGCCCAGGTCCAGGGTAAAGACGTTGTCCTGCAGCTCGGTTTTAGTCACGAAGTGCGTTACCCGATCCCCGAGGGGATTAAGGTCGAGGCCCCGGAGCAAAACCAGTTGATTATCAGTGGCGCAGACAAACAGCGCGTTGGTCAGGTGGCCGCGGAGATTCGCTCGTATCGTCCGCCAGAGCCTTATAAAGGCAAGGGCGTCAAATACGACGATGAGTACATCCTCCGTAAGGAAGGAAAGAAGAAGTAAGATGCCTACAGCCAAAGTACTTTTTACGCGCCGCAAGCAGCGCAACCGTTCGAAGCTTCGCCGTCTTGGCGGTGAACGTCCGCGGCTATCCGTGTTCCGTTCGGGCAAACACATCTATGCGCAAATCATCGACGATGCGCAGGGTGTTACCGTGGCGTCCGCTTCGTCGTTGGAAAAAGACCTCCGTAAGGACCTCAAGACCGGTGCGGACGTCTCGGCGGCCTCTCAGGTTGGCAAGTTGATTGCGGAGCGTGCCAAAGAAAAAGGCGTTGAAGAAGTGGTATTCGACCGCGGTGGTTATAGATTTCATGGGCGCGTGAAAGCGCTCGCGGAGGGCGCTCGTGAGGGCGGCCTCAGCTTCTAGGAGACAATGAAGAATGGCTGAGAGAAACTCTCCGGAGCGAGGCGGCAAGGGCGGACAGCGCGGCCGTGGTCGTGGCCGTGACCGGGACAATCGAGACCAGGATGAAGGCGATGAGCTGGTAGATAAGCTCGTGCACATCAACCGTGTGGCCAAAGTGGTCAAGGGCGGACGCCGCTTCTCCTTTGCGGCGTTGGTCGTGGTCGGTGACGGCAAAGGCCGTGTCGGATATGGCACCGGTAAGGCGCGTGAAGTACCGGAGGCGATCCGCAAGGCGACGGATCAGGCCAAACGGTCATTGATCCGGGTGCCGTTGCGTGAAGGCCGGACACTTCATCACGACATCAAAGGCCGCTTCGGTGCCGGCAAAGTCGTCATGCGCTCGGCACCTCCGGGGACCGGTATCATCGCGGGTGGTCCGATGCGCGCGGTCTTCGAGACCATGGGCGTGCAAGACGTCGTTTGTAAGTCAAACGGCACGCAGAACCCGCATAACATGGTCAAAGCGACCTTTGCGGCCCTAAAAAGCCTGCAGTCGCCGCGCGCTGTGGCCGCTCGACGTGGCATGAAGGTCGGCGAGATCGTAGCCCGACGCGGTGACGTCGGCGCAACGGCCGAGTAACGGGAGCGGACGATGGCAGATAAGAGTTCGACGGTTACCGTCACCCAGATCAAAAGTCCGATTGGTCGCCAAGGGGACCAGCGCGAAACGCTCAAAGGTCTGGGCCTAAACAAGATGAATCGCACCCGTACGCTGGAAGATACCCCGGCGGTTCGCGGTATGATTAACAAAGTTAAACACCTGGTGAGGGTTGAGGAATCGGCCTAACGAGCGCAGTTCATGTCTAGTGGGCATGAGCCGGAGTTCGTAGCGCAGAAGGATGACATCGATGCGTTTGAACGAAATCAAGGATAACCCTGGCGCGCACAAGACGCGGAAACGTGTCGGTCGCGGGATCGGTTCTGGAACCGGCAAGACCTCCGCGAAGGGTCAAAAAGGTCAGAAGTCCCGGAGCGGTGTATCGCTTCTCGGCTTTGAGGGTGGCCAAATGCCGCTTTATCGGCGGCTGCCGAAACGCGGGTTCAACAACCCCTTCAGCAAGAACTTCGCCGAACTGACCACAGGAAAGCTCCAAAAGGCCATCGACGCGGGCAAGGTTGACGCTTCCGCGCCCCTGACGGCTGTTGAGCTGACTGCGGCCGGTGTCGTCCGCAAATCGAAGGACGGTGTCCGTTTGATCAACCGCGGCGAGTTAACGGCCAAAGTTCAGCTCGATGTGGCACACGCTTCCAAAGGTGCGATCGAGGCAATTGAAAAGGCCGGTGGGTCGGTCACGGTTGCTCCGAAACAAGAGCGCCCCGAAGGCAAGGGCCGCCGTCGTGAGCGCCTGTCAGCAGAGCGTCGTGCGAAATACGAAGCGGCTCGCGCTGGCGATGTCCCCGTTGAAGACAAAGGCGAGGACGAATAGCGCGTCATGGCTTCTGCCGCCGACCAATTTGCCTCCAACGTCAGTCTCGGTGCTTTTGCAAAAGCCACTGAACTGAAAAAACGCATCTGGTTCACGCTAGGTGCGTTGATCGTCTATCGGCTTGGCACATTCGTCCCGTTGCCGGGTGTCGATCCGACGATCCTGCAGGACCTGTTTAATCAGACGGGCGGCGGCATCCTCGGGATGTTCGACATGTTCGCGGGCGGTGCGCTGTCGCGCATGACGATCTTCGCGCTGAATATCATGCCGTACATTTCTGCGGCCATTATTATGCAATTGATGACGGCCGTGTCGCCGACCCTCGATCAAATGAAGAAAGAGGGCGAATCCGGCCGGAAACGTATCAACCAATACACCCGGTATCTGACGGTGGTGATCTGCGTGCTGCAGTCGTACGGGATTGCGGTCGGTCTCGAAAGCATGACGATGGGTGGCGCGGTCGCTGTTGCGGATCCGGGCTGGTTCTTCCGCATGACGGTGGTGATTACCCTAACCGGTGGTACGTTGTTCTTGATGTGGCTGGGCGAACAGATCACGGCGCGTGGGGTCGGGAATGGTATCTCGCTGATCATCTTTGCCGGGATTATCGCTGAGTTGCCGTCAGCGCTCGCGGCGACATTGGATCTCGGACGTACGGGCGCGTTGTCGACTGCGATTATTGTTGGTTTGCTGCTCATGGCGATCGTCACGATCTTTGGGATTGTGTTTGTCGAGCGCGCTCAGCGGCGCATCTTGATCCAGTATCCGAAGCGCCAGCGAGGCAACAAGATGATGGGCGGCGACACCTCTCATCTGCCGTTGAAGGTGAACACCGCCGGTGTCATCCCGCCGATTTTCGCGAGTTCGTTGTTGCTCTTGCCGATAACGATCATTCAGTTTTCCGCAGGGGCTGGCCCAGAGTGGATGACCAATGTGGCCTCGTATATGGGCCGCGGTCAGCCGCTGTATCTGATCACATATCTGTCTTTGATCGTGTTCTTCGCCTTCTTCTATACGGCGGTGGTGTTTAATCCAGCTGAAACAGCGGACAACTTGAAGAAATACGGTGGGTTTGTTCCGGGCATCCGGCCGGGCAAGAATACCGCGAATTACTTGGATTGGGTGCTGACCCGTTTGACGGTTGTTGGTGCGGCCTACCTGGCGATCATTTGCTTGATTCCCGAATTGTTGATTTCTCATTGGTCTGTTCCGTTCTACTTTGGAGGAACAAGCCTTCTTATCGTGGTCACCGTGACCATGGATACGGTTACACAGGTGCAATCGCATCTTGTGGCGCATCAGTACGAAGGGCTCATCAAGAAGTCAAAACTTCGGGGACGGAAAGCATGATCATCGTGCTGCTAGGACCGCCGGGCGCCGGCAAAGGGACGCAATGCGAGCGTTTGGTCGAGCGCTATGGGATCGTACAATTATCAACGGGCGAGATGCTCCGGGCTGCGGTCGCAGCCGGTACGGAAATGGGTGCCAAAGCAAAAGAGATCATGGATCGCGGTGACCTTGTATCCGATGAAATCGTTATCGGCATTATTGGTGATCGCATTGAAGAGCCAGACTGCGCCAATGGGTTCATCCTGGATGGTTTCCCCAGAACGGTGGCGCAGGCCGAGGCACTCGATGGCTTGATGTCTGAAAAAGGCAAAAGCCTCGATTTCGTGGTCAATATCGATGTTGATGAGGCTGCATTGTTTGACCGTATCGAAAAACGGGCAGCGGAGACGGGCGGGGCGCGCAGCGACGACAATGCGGAAACGTTAAAGAAGCGGATTGAGGTGTACATCGAGCAGACCGCCCCGATCATTCCTTATTATCAAGGTAAGGGTGCGTTGGAATCCGTGGATGGCATGCAAGACATTGAGAGTGTGACGGCCTCGCTGTTCGCACTATTGGATAAACGGTAGAAGGGGCGGTCGATACAAAGACTTATCGAGTTGACTTAGGGCGGTAACTCAATATAATCCGCGCTCTTCAACAGATCGATGGTTGCTTTTCGACCCAAAGTTTAAGGAGTTCGAGCTTTGGCGCGTATTGCTGGTGTAAACATCCCGACGGGAAAACGTGCGGTTATCGCGTTGACCTACATTCACGGGATCGGTCGGACCACGGCCAAGAAAATTTGTGAGACTTGCGGTATCTCCGAAGATCGTCGGGTGAGCGATCTTAGTGATGACGAGATTGCCCGGGTTCGTGACCTTATCGACCAGGACTTCACGGTCGAGGGTGAACTGCGGCGCGATGTGGCAATGAATATCAAACGGTTGATGGATTTGGGATGCTACCGGGGTCTCCGGCATCGCCGCCAACTGCCGGTCCGCGGTCAGCGTACGCATACCAATGCGCGCACCCGTAAGGGCCCGGCGAAACCGATTGCCGGTAAGAAGAAAGCATAAGGTCAACGAAAATGGCAAAAGCAGCAGCAACGCGCACCCGTCGTCGCGAGCGGAAGAACATCGCCGCGGGTACAGCGCACGTCAATTCGACGTTCAACAACACGATCATCACCATCACGGATGCACAAGGGAACACCATTGCGTGGTCTTCCGCCGGTGCCCAAGGTTTCAAAGGCAGCCGGAAATCCACGCCGTATGCCGCACAGGTGGCCGGCGAGGTTGCCGGTCGCGCCGCGATGGAGCATGGCATGAAGACCTTGGAGGTCGAGGTGAAGGGGCCCGGTTCGGGGCGTGAATCCGCTCTCCGTGCGCTTCAAGCCGTGGGTTTTACGATCACCGCTATTCGCGACGTGACGCCAATCCCGCATAACGGGTGTCGTCCGCGGAAACGTCGCCGGGTCTAAGTCCCATAACGCCGCAGGGGGCGGCGGACGAAAACGTGAGCCGGACCAGGCATCGGTCGATGCACAGGTTCGGGAGTATTCAAAGCGGCAGTCATTTTCCCCAACGATTGCCGCAATATTTACGAGCGCGAGGTTGCGAAAGTGCTTCAGAAGAACTGGCAGGAACTGATCAAACCGTCGAAACTTGAGATCGTGCCGGGTGCCGACGCTGCGCGTCGAGCCAGCGTTGTCGCAGAGCCGCTGGAACGCGGTTTTGGCCTGACGTTGGGCAACGCGCTTCGGCGTGTGCTGCTGTCGTCCTTGCAGGGCGCCGCGGTGACGTCGATCCAGATCGATAATGTTTTGCATGAGTTTTCGTCTATTGCCGGCGTCCGTGAAGACGTCACGGACATCGTCCTGAATATCAAGTCGCTTGGCTTGAAAATGATGGCGGAAGGCCCGAAGCGCATGCACTTGAAGGCCGAAGGCCCATGTGAAGTGACGGCCAGCATGATTGAGACGGGTCCCGACATTGAGATCATGGAACCGAATCTTGTCATCTGTCACCTGGACAAAGATGCGACCTTGAACATGGAGTTCACGGTTGAAACCGGCAAAGGATATTTGGCGGCGACCCAGAACCGCGCAGAGGACAGCCCGATCGGGTTGATTCCGATCGACGCGGTGTTCTCGCCGGTGCGGAAGGTTGCCTATCGTGTTGAAAACACCCGGGTTGGCCAAGACACGGACTATGACAAGCTGTTCTTGGACGTGACCACCAACGGCGCGGTCTCTCCTGAAGACGCGGTCGCGTTGGCGGCGCGAATCCTTCAAGATCAGCTGCAATTGTTCATCAACTTCGAAGAGCCGGCCCGAGAAGTGGTCGAGGAAAGCCGCGACGAGCTTCCGTTCAACCGCAATCTTCTCCGCAAAGTCGACGAACTGGAACTCTCCGTTCGCTCGGCAAACTGCCTCAAGAACGACAACATCATCTATATCGGCGATCTGGTTCAAAAGAGCGAAGCGGATATGCTGCGGACCCCCAACTTCGGTCGGAAATCCTTGAACGAAATCAAAGAGGTGTTGTCGCAAATGGGATTGCACTTGGGCATGGAAATTCCCGATTGGCCGCCCGAGAACATCGAAGAAATGGCCAAACGGCTGGAAGACCCGTTCTGATCCAGAACGGGGTTATCAAGGGCATAGCCCGACAAGAATGACAACGAGCCCGCGGGTAAAATGGCACGCGCGGGAGATAAAAGGAGCCTAATATGAGACACGCCGGTGGATACCGTAAACTGAACCGCACGCATACGCACCGCAAGGCGATGTTCGCCAACATGACGGTGTCGTTACTGACCCACGAACAGATCAAGACAACGCTCCCCAAAGCCAAGGAACTGCGTCGGTTCGCAGACAAAATGATCACCTTGGGCAAGCGTGGAACGCTGCATGACCGACGCCGTGCCTTTGCGTTTTTGCGCGATGACGAAGCCGTTTCG
This sequence comes from Rhodospirillales bacterium, assembly GCA_965601835.1. Lineage (GTDB taxonomy): Bacteria > Pseudomonadota > Alphaproteobacteria > Rhodospirillales > Casp-alpha2 > UBA4479. Next base: position 602,543 of record OZ271842.1, on the reverse strand, counting down.
AAATTGTTCGATGCGTTGGCTGATCGTTACAAGGAGCGCCCGGGTGGCTATACGCGCGTGTTAAAGGCCGGCTATCGGTACGGTGATAATGCGCCGATGGCCATCATTGAGTTGGTTGATCGCGATCCGGATGCAAAGGGTGCAGCCGACCGTGCGCGTGCCGAAGAAGAAGTCGATACCGACGAAGAATAATTCATCAGCATTTTGCTGTTTTCGTGAAACCGGCGTCTTTGAACGCCGGTTTTTCGTTGTTTGGGCAATCGACATCAAGGGCGCGGGTGCCTATTTTCGGACCATGACGATCTGCTTGAGACTGGCTGCCGTGATCGCTGTCACGTTGATGTCCGCATCTTTAGCGGCGGAGCCACGGGTGGTCCCAGAAACGCGCGGGCAAATATCACTGTCCTTTGCGCCCGTTGTCGAACAGGCCACGCCTGCCGTGGTTAACATTTACACGCAAAAAATCGTTCGCCAACGGCAAACCGCGCCGTTGTTCGACGATCCGTTCTTTCGCCGGTTTTTCGGCGATCTTGGCGTCCCGTTTGGCAATCGCCAGAGAGAGCAACATAACTCCTTGGGTTCCGGCGTCATTGTCAGCGACGACGGCCTGATCGTTACCAATCGGCATGTCATAGAAGGCGCAAGTAAGATCATCGTCGTCTTGCATGACAAGCGAGAGCTTGAGGCGGAGCTCATCGTTTCGGATGAACGCACGGACCTAGCGTTTCTACGGGTCGATCCCGCGAACGGTGGCCTCACAGCCTTGGCGTTGCGGGATTCCGATGAACTCAAGGTCGGTGATCTCGTCTTGGCGATTGGGAATCCCTTTGGTGTTGGGCAGACGGTTACCAGCGGTATCGTATCCGCCTTGGCACGGTCGGTTGGAACGGGATCGGAACTCCGCTCTTACATTCAGACGGATGCAGCCATCAATCCGGGGAATTCTGGAGGTGCGTTGGTAACGACGGACGGGCGTTTGGTTGGCGTCAATACGGCAATATTCTCCAAGAGTGGGGGGTCGCATGGTATCGGCTTCGCTATCCCGGCCAACATGGTGCGGGCGATGATCGCCGGCATCCAACCGGATGGTTCGGTCCTGCGACCTTGGTTGGGTGCCTATGGTCAGGCGGTAACATCGGATATTGCCCTATCTCTCGGGATGCCGCGGCCCGAAGGCGTGATCATCAATCAAGTTCACCAACAGGGGACGGCGGGGCTCGGTGGACTAAGACCTGGTGATGTTGTCTTGGCGATCAATGGGCACAGTATATACAGCCCGGACGACATGGATTACCGGATTGCCACTCTCCCTGTCGGGGACGGCGCCGTGCTTCGCGTTAAGCGCGGGGAATCCGTCCGAGCGGTCAAGATAGAGTTGCAGCCGGCGCCGGCCGAACCTGCACCAGACCGGAGAGAATTATCGGGCCGGCATCCTGTTTCCGGAGCGGTGGTTGCCAATCTGTCTCCGGCTCTTGCGGATGAGCAGGGCCTGAACCCGTTTTTGACTGGTGTCGTGGTCTTGGGTATTCGGCGCGGGAGTGTCGCAGAACGGTTGGATTTCAAGCCCGGTGACATTCTGGTGTCAATTAATCAGGATACAGTGTCGTCGGTCGATCAGACAGAGCGCATACTGGCACGTCCATCCGTCGAAGAGTGGCGGATCAACATCAACCGCGGTGGGCGATCCCTTCAGTTCGTGTTTCGCGGATAACTTAGGTGTCGTACATTGCGGTACCGGTCGGAAATCGTGGCATGGCCAGCGGGAGGAGCAAGAAATGAACGGTCAAGAGATCAATATTGCGGCCAATGATGGCGGCGAGTTTATGGGCTATCTGTCCCTACCTGAAGATGGAACCGGCCCCGGTGTCGTCGTTATCCAGGAGATTTTCGGGGTAAACGACGTAATGCGGGAAATCACGGACGACTGGGCGGCGCAGGGATACGTGGCTCTTTGCCCAGATCTTTTTTGGCGACAAGAGCCAGGAATCCAGATCTCCGATCAGACCGAAGAAGAGTGGGCGCGGGCCTTCGAACTGTTTAACGGTTTTGATCTCGAGAAAGGCATCGATGATCTAAATGCGACCATTGAGCATCTAAGGGCATTGGAGGCATGTACCGGTAAAGTGGGATCGGTTGGCTTCTGCCTCGGCGGTCGATTGGCATTCCTCACGGCAACTCGAACGAAAGTCGATGCGGCGGTTGGGTATTATGGCGTTATGCTGGAAGAGCACACAGAGGAAGCACTGACCGCACCGGTACTGCTCCATATCGCAACCGAGGACGGCTTCGTTCCAAAAGAAGCGCAAGCAAAGGTGCACGCAGCGCTTGATGGCAATCAAGACGCGACGCTGTACGACTACGAAGGCAATGATCATGCTTTTGCGCGCCGCGGGGGTGAGCACTTTGACGCCCAGGCGGCGTCGTTGGCTCGAGAGCGGAGCGCTTCATTTTTTGCGCAGCATCTCTCTTAACGCTGCAAGGTCGGGATTGGTTTGACGACATTATTTCAAGCGGACTCGCCACGACCACTTGCAGATCGACTTCGCCCGAACTCGCTTGATGATGTCATCGGACAAGACCACCTTCTCGGGCCGGATGGCCCCTTAAGGCGTCTAACCTCTGCGGGCCGCTTACCGTCAGTTGTTCTGTGGGGACCGCCCGGTACCGGTAAGACGACGATTGCAAGGCTGCTTGCGGAAGCCACATCTATGGCTTTCACACCGTTGTCTGCTGTCTTTTCGGGTGTCGCCGAGGTTCGAAAAGCGGTTGATGAGGCGAAACGGCGTCACGAGATGGGCGTCGCGACGTTGCTTTTCGTCGATGAAATTCATCGTTTCAACCGTGCTCAGCAAGATGGTTTTTTACCTTTCGTCGAAGACGGCACGATCACTTTGGTTGGTGCGACGACAGAGAACCCGTCCTTTGAATTGAATGCGGCGCTTCTGTCGCGGGCGCAGGTGATGGTTCTTCGCCGCCTGGACGATGATGCTCTGGAGATTCTGCTGCAACGCGCCGAGGTCGCGGAAAACCGCCAATTGCCACTGACAGATGAGGCACGGGAGTCGCTTCGGGCCATGGCAGACGGGGATGGCCGCTACCTGTTGAATATGGCGGATAGCCTATTCGCCATCGGCCCTGACGATGGAATATTGGATGGAGCGGGCTTGGCGGCTTTGGTTCAACAGCGCGTGCCGCTTTATGACAAGTCGCAGGAGGCGCACTACAATCTGATTTCCGCGTTACACAAATCACTTCGGGGCTCCGACGCGGATGCTGCGCTGTATTGGTTCGCTCGGATGTTGCAGGGGGGTGAAGACCCAAGATACGTCGCACGCCGCTTGGTCCGTTTTGCTTCGGAAGACATCGGCTTGGCGGACCCCGGTGCGTTGCCGCAAGCAATTGCCGGATGGGAGGCTTATGAACGGCTGGGCTCACCGGAAGGCGAATTGAGCCTGGTCCAAGTTGTTCTTTATCTGGCGAGTGCGCCGAAATCCAATGCCGCGTATAAGGCGCAAAAACGCGCTCAGTCGGCGGCGAAAGCTCATGGCTCCTTGGCACCGCCAGAACACATCTTGAACGCGCCCACAAAGCTAATGAAGGACCTGGGGTATGGTGACGGATACGCCTACGACCATGATACGCCGGATGGGTTTTCCGGGCAGAACTACTTCCCGCATGGGATGGCGCGACAGACCTTCTATGAGCCAGTAGACAAAGGGTATGAGCGCGAGATTGCCAAGAGACTCGCATATTGGTCTAAATTGCGACGAGAGAACCAGGGGGAATGATCTGAGATGACGGCAACGCATGTTCTTTATGTCGCTGCCGGGGGAGCCTTGGGCGCCGTCGCACGCTACTTAGTGTTTTCCGGCGCAGCAGTTCTCTTCGGGCACGGCTATCCTTTTGGGACACTGATCGTCAATATCATCGGTTCATTTGCGCTGGGACTGTTTGTGGAGATCTCCGCGCTCGTATGGTCGCCAAGTCCCGAGGTGCGCGTATTCGTGGTCGTAGGACTGCTCGGGGCCTTCACGACGTTTTCGACATTTTCGCTCGATGTCGTCACTTTGTTGCAACGTGGGCAAACGGCCTCGGCGTTGATTTATGTGGCGAGTTCAGTCGTATTGAGCATTACTGCATTTTGGCTTGGCCTCGTTGCAACGCGGAGTGTTTTGACATGAGTGGCGTTCGCTTGGTCGAGGTGGACGATGGCGAGGACGGCTTGCGCCTCGACCGTTGGTTCAAGGCGCGTTTTCCAGGCGTAACCCAAGGAAAACTTCAAAAACTTCTCCGGACCGGGCAAATCCGATTGGACGGTAGCCGCGCCAAGGCGAATGACCGAGTTGCTCCGGGTCAAACGGTCCGTGTGCCGCCAAATTTGATGTCAGTGCCAGCTCCAGAAACGGACAAGCGACCGTCCGCTCGTGACATTCAGGACTTGGATAGGGTGGCGGACGAACTTAAGAACCGTATTCTGTTTCAAGACGATGATGTGTTGGCGATCGATAAACCGGCTGGTTTGGCGGTGCAAGGAGGGTCGCGGACGAAGACACACATCGATGCCGTACTTGACCGATTGAGGCTGGGTGCCAAAGAGCGGCCTCGTCTGGTCCATCGGTTGGACCGTGATACCAGTGGTGTATTGCTTCTGGGTCGGACGCGGCTGGCGGCCAATATGCTCAGCAAGGCGTTCAAGAGCCGAGATGCAGAAAAGTCATACTGGGCCCTCGCGGTTGGCGTGCCTGAGATCGACCGCGGGGTTATTGATGCTGCTTTGTTAAAGAAATCGGGCAATAGGGGAGAGAGTGTTCAAGTCGATAACAACGCTGGGAAACCGGCGAAGACGCGGTATTGGATCGTAGATGCCGCTGGATCTTCTGCGTCTTGGCTTTGTTTGCAGCCGTTGACCGGGCGAACCCACCAGTTGCGCGTACACTGTCAATTGATGGGAACGGCGATTTTCGGTGATGGAAAGTATGGGCGCCGCCAAAATGCACTAGCCGAGTTGGGCCTTGATCGAATGCTGCATTTACATGCACGCCGGATCGCAATTCCGATGGCGGGGCGGGCCGACATCGACGTCACTGCACCGCTACCGGAGCATATGTTAAGATCTTGGCAACGCCTTGGATTCGACCCCGACGACGAACGCGCTCTAGAGGCTGATCTTGACTGACACCGGGGTTGCCGACGGGGTAGGGGCGTGTCAGTTTTCTGTTGCGCACGAGTGCCACAGGTGGTGCGCTGAAACTGTTCTTGTCGAAACAATCGATCGCATTGAGTAACTGTTGTGCGTCTACTTCTTGTTGAAGATCACGAGAGATTTGCAGCCTTCGTCAGCGAGGGGTTGGAGGCGGGCGGGTTCACGGTCGATGTTGTCAACAACGCCGGTGACGGTGATCTGGCCATGGATGCTGTTACCTACGATGCTGTTGTTTTGGATCTTGGATTGCCGGATCAGGACGGCCTCGAGTTACTGCAAGGTTGGCGTGAGAATGGGAATATGACCCCCGTCTTGATTCTCACGGCACGCGATGCAGTTGAGGACCGGGTTAAGGGGCTCAATGCCGGCGCCGATGATTATATGCTGAAGCCGTTCGCGCTTGAGGAACTGCTCGCGCGGGTGCGGGCGCTCCTTCGCAGGCCGGGCGGGGTACTGGGCACAGTCCTGGTGGAGGGCAACGTCGAATTCGACACCACGGCACGGGAACTCCGTATCGCTGAGAAGACCATTGCCATTTCACGCCGTGAAATGGAGGTCTTGGAGCAGCTCTTGCGGCGAAAAGGCCGGGTCGTCCCCAAAGATGTGCTTGAGGATAAGATCTATGGCTTCGATGAAGAGGTGTCGTCGAACTCCGTCGAAGTTCATGTCTCTCGTCTACGGAAACGCCTCCAAGGTGCTGGCGCCGATATCGTTGTTCATACGATTAGGGGCGTCGGCTATTTGTTGTCCGGGCAAGATGAAACGCCATGAATGGGCGCGATCAAAATGACTTCGATTACGATTATCTACTTTCCTTGGCGCGCCAAAAATCGACCGAGAGCCGCGCGCGCCTGACAGAGATCATCGTTGATCTGTTCGACAATCAGGAGCAGGTCCTAAACGAACGCCAACGCGCCCTGATGTTTGGCATTCTTCAGAGTGTCATCGATGAAATTGAAGCATCGGTTAGACAAGCGGTGGCCGGTCGATTGGCTTTGTTTGATGACGTGCCTCGCGACCTGGTCATACGCCTCGCGAACGATGAAATTCGTATCGCGTACCCGATCCTGAAAGATTCCGGATTGCTTCGTGACTCTGACTTGATCGAAGTGATCAAGCATCGGACCGAAGAGCATATGCTGGCGATTACCTTGCGGAACACAATATCGGCCAGCGTCTCGGATGCCCTTGTCGAGAGTGGCCGGCAACCGGTTGTCATCTCTTTATTGAAGAATCCGAATGCCGATATTTCCAATCGGACGATGGAGTATCTCGTTGAACAATCAAAGCGTGTCGACAGCTTTCAAGAACCTATTTTGCGGCGCGGAGATCTAGAGCCGGAGCTTGCGAAGAAAATGCTCCTTTGGGTCTCTGCGGCCCTCAGAAAACACATCGTTGACCAGTTCAATCTTGATCGTGCGACGGTCGACGAGATCTTAGAGGATGTGACTGAAGTCGAGATCAAGAACACTCTTGAAACAGGCCAAAGAAAAGTAGATCTGCTTGCAGAGGCGCTCAAAAGTGAAGGGTTGGTGACCGTCGATATGCTGATGACGGCGCTGAGGGAGGGCGAGATCCCGTTGTTTGTCGCCCTCTTTTCCAAAGTTACCAAGCTTCGGGAACACCTTGTTCAACGTCTGTTATTCGAGCCCGGTGGTGAAGGATTGGCAATCGCCTGTCGGGGAATCGGAATGTCATTGGAGGAATTCGAACAGTTATTTGAATGCAGCCATGCCGCAAAAGCAGGAAAACCCGAGGAGATTAAGGCACAGCTGCCGAGTTTGATGTCTTTTTATTCCGGCACGCCGAGAAACGCGGCCATTGACGTATTGAAGCTTTGGCACCGCGGCTCGGACTATCTTGGCGCGCTTCGGGAGTTAGAGGTTCGGCTCCGGGACCATGACAACTCGTAAACCCCGAAACTGGCCGTCTATATCCGGATCTCACGATGAACGAGCGACCGAGGCATTTCGCCGACTGGAGGATTTGACCCGATTGATTTCCGATTGGGTATGGGAAACGGACACCGATGACGTCATCACTTATACGTCTGATCGTATTATTGACCGATTGGGTCTACTCCCGGATCAGGTCGTCGGGCGGCGCTTCGGCGATTTCGGAGAGTTTACCGACCGGCTCGGGTTGCAAATGTTGCCCCCTGATTTTCGCCGGCCGTTCCGAGACGCATCCTTTCGCGCCTTAGGCCACGAGGGGCAGCCACGGTTTTTTGCCCTGTCGGGGCTTCCACGATTCTCAATGGAGGATGGTGGCTTCTTGGGAGTAACCGGCGTGGCCGTCGATGTTACGGACATACGGCTGGTTGAGCATGCCAATGCGCGGCTCGCGGACGCCATAGAGGTCTTATCCGAGTACTTTGCACTCTATGACGAAGAAGACCGGCTGGTGATTTGCAATGCCCGGTTTAGGCAATTGAACGCCGACTTTCCTGATGAGGTTTCATCGGGTCGTACATTCGAGGAATTGCTCCGCAAGCAAGTGGCAGCTGGCGTGTATCCGGATGCGAACGAGGATGCGGAGCAATGGATCGGGCAAAGACTTAGGCGACGCAATCGCAAACAAAGTGCCGAAGAGGTCTTGCAAGACGGCCGTTGTTATCTCGTCGAGGAAGAGGGGTTGCCTGACGGCGGTACCGTGATGATGTTACGCGATATCACACAGATACGTGCCGCGATGAAAACCCTTGAAGAGCGCTCAAACTCCCATCGGGACTTTGCATCAAGTGTCGCACACCGGCTTCGTACGCCGCTTGCTGTGGTGCGCTCAAACCTCGATAGCCTCGGTGACAGCGCAGACGTCGCATCGCTCAAACGCGAGATAGATACGCTCGCCCGAATGATCGAGCAAATGTTGACGTTGACGCGGTACGAGCACTTCAACGTGCCGACGCAGGCCATGGCCGATCTTCGCCAAATCGCGGTAACGGTCATTAGTAGTCTCGCGCCCATCGCGATTAGGGAAAACCGCTCAATCGAATTGAAATGTGGCGAGGATCCGGTGTTCGTAAATGGAGACGCGGGCGCGTTGGAACACGCTGTCCGAAATATCGTAGAGAATGCGGTGAAGTACTCGGCTCGTGGTACCATGGTTGAGGTCGAAATCGTGCCAGATCCGGCATCGATAATGGTAATGGATCAAGGGCGAGGAATACCCTTGGAACAACGCGCCGATTTGTTTCAACCGTTCTCAAAAATTGATCGACGTGGCGCGGGGGCTGGATTGGGGTTGAATATCGTCAAAGCCATCGCGGAGGCGCACAGCGCAGAGGTCTCGATTGGCGACCGCCGGGACGGTGGAGCAATCGTCGGCTTGAGGTTCCCTCCAACACAATTTAGCCAGAGCCTTCCGGTCAAAGCGCGATAGGTCGTCAGGAAGCGTTCAGGCTACGCACATACAATAATCCCTAGATTTCAAGGGATGTGCGCTGTGAAGATTCGCTCCTACTTTGCATTTGGTGTCTTAGCATCGAGTTTAGTTGCCGGTGGTCACGCAAAAAGCGACACGGTCATTGAGCTCGCAAGCATTGCCGGCTCGGCCCAGTTCACGTTGAATGTGGAGACGGTCTGCAATGGTCAGGATCCGGTTTTTCGTCTTGTGAATACGGGGGCAGACTGGCCCCGCTTGGCCCGCGTCGAGATATATAAATCTGGGCAATCCGCGCCGATTTTTGACCGGAACATGCGCATGAAGAGCGGTCAGAAGGCTACATTTCGCATGCCGACGAAGCGTTTGGGGCAGGGCGAGTTCAGCCTTGCTGTGTTGCCGAGTTGGTATCAGCGTGACGTCGACGCTGACGTAACCCTGTCTTGTAACTAGTTCTATCGCCGTTCCCGATGTTTCGGGGCGGTCACACTCCCCCTTGGGCCGCCAGTCTGGCGGCCCATTTTTTTTGCAAAGAAAAAAGGCGCCGGGCTGTCACCCGACGCCTCAATCTCTTATTCGAACCGGAAGTTTACCGGCCGAATGTGATCGTCACGCGGCGGTTGCGCGCTTCTTTGGTGTTGTCATCTGTCTGCACAGCCAAGTCACTCTCACCGGAGTACGCGCGTTGCACCATGTTTCGGGCAATACCTTCGATCATGAGCTGGTTGCCCACGGTCCCCGCACGAGCGCGCGATAAGCCTTGGTTGTACTCGGTGTTACCGGCGCTATCCGTGTGTCCGGTGACCGTTACCGAGGTCGCGCCTGCAGCCATACCGGCCGCAGCGGCTTCTTTGATCACGGCTTCGCCAGTCGCACTTAGGTCAAAGCTGTCGAAATCGAAGTAGACGGTGTAAGGCCCAGGAAGAGCGGCGGGTGCTGCCGGGGCCCGGGCTGGGACCACCAATGGCGGACGTTTTTGCTCGACGATGGCGAGCGCTTCGTCAAAGGCCAGTCGGCAGGCATCAATGTGTTCTTGCTGGTTATTTTCCTCTTGCTCTTGAATCCAGCAGTCGAACATAGCTTGGGCGCGTGCCGACTCCCACGGAGCGTAATCTTTACTGCCCGAGAGGAGGGAGGCGCGAAGAGCTTGCCGCGCGGCTTCCAATTCCCACTGTGCGTCGCCGGTGATCTTCCGCTCTTTGAGCGGTTGCGGTTGTACGTCCTCGCCTTTGGAGGCGGCGATCGCTTTGTTGTTGAAGTATACCGCGTCTTCGGTGTCCCATTCTTCGGCCTCTGCCACGGCAAGCGCGGCATATTCGGCCTGAAGGCCTTTGTTGAAGTCGCTGCTCGTGTTCGGCATCGCCTTCGTGGCATCGATATCGGGGCCTGCTGCGCATGCCGCAAGAAACGGCAGTACGAGACCGGCTACGGAAAGTTTCAAGATTTTCATGGTACGTCCCCAAGTTCTTGTTCCAACGGGCCTAGGCTTGAGCAGGGGGGTTATCTCCTTTGCTCGAACCGCCGGGAAATGGCAATCGGTCAAACACTGCGGTGGTACTGGCCACCAATAAGACGGTAATCCTCCCTTGCCGTGTACGGACAACCACAAATTTGGTCTGTGACTGCGTGTACGGCCCCAGCACCGCTATAGTGCCCGCGATTCGCTTCGTGAATCAAGTGCAAGCCTCATTGTAGTTTTTAGACGTAGAGATTAGGCTCTGACCAGCCATCTATGTCTTGGAAAGTGACAACGCGATGCGTTCGGACCAGACCGTGAATCTTGCGGTTTTTGATTGTGATGGCACCCTTGTCGATAGTCAGTTTGCAATCCATGCCTGTATGCATCAGGCGTTCAGTTCTCAGGGCCTCGAAAGCCCGGATATACGGGAAACGCGAAGGGTTGTTGGGCTGCCCTTAAAAGTGGCGATCGAGGTGTTGTTGGGGAGCGCACATGGTTCGGTCGAAGCGTTGTCCGCCGGTTACTCTGACGCATGGCAAGCGATGCGGCGGACGGGCGACCTCAATGAGCCGCTGTTTGACGGTATGCGTGATGTCATCGACGGAATGCACGCAAATGGATGGACGCTTGGCGTTGCTACGGGCAAATCGTCGCGTGGGCTGGATGCCACTTTGTCGCACCACGGTATAGAGAGGTATTTTGCGACCCTCCAGACGGCAGATCGAGCGCGAGGAAAGCCCGATCCGGAGATGTTAGAGATCGCGATGATTGAGACCGGTGCAACGGCAGACGCCACGATAATGATTGGGGATACGACTTTTGACATGGAGATGTCGGTCGCGGCTGGAGTCCGGGGGATTGGTGTAACGTGGGGATACCATGAAGAGGCGGAATTGCGAGCAGCGGGTGCATCGGCAATCGTCCATACGGTAGATGAGCTTAGAGAAACAATCTCTGATTTGAGCAGGAGTGACGAGCATGGGTAAGGGGATCAAGTACCTAGGTTTCGCTGGAGCGGGGGTCGTGGCCCTGCTGGTGGCGGGTGTTGTAATCATCGCATCTGTCGATGTGAATGAGTATAAGCCGCTGATCTCGGAGAAAGCGCGGGAAGCACTTGGGCGTGAGCTTGTGTTGACCGGGGATGCTGAAATGCAGGTTTCGTTGACGCCTCGTGTCTCGATCGGTGGTGCGCGTCTCGCAAATGCGCCGTGGGCCGAGGCGCCGGACATGGTTACGGTTGGTAACTTTGCGCTTGAACTGGAACTGCTGCCAATTCTCTTCGGCGACATTCGCGTTCGCGAACTGATTTTGGAAGATGTGCTCGTCTCGCTCGAGAAAGATGCGGATGGCAGAGCGAATTGGATCATGGGCGGCGATATCACGTCGACGCAGTCGCCTCCATCGGAACCGGGCGGCGCAACGCTGCCGACGGTGAACAATGCGCAAATGCGCAACGTTACGGTTCGGTATCGAGATGGTGAAACCGACGCCAGCTATGAAGTAACACTGACGGAAGTGAATGCGTCGGCCGATTCATTGGACTCACCACTCTCGGTGGCGGCAAAAGGCCAAGTGAATGGTGCGGCTTTTGATTTTCAGACCGAAATCGGCTCCTTGCTGGTTATTGCCGATTCTTCAGGAACGACGCCCATCACGGTTCGGGCGAATGCCCTCGCAACGACTGCCAACTTTGACGGAAATGCACGGTTCGGGGATGGTGCGGTTGCCGGTTTAGACGGCGGTTTGGATGTCAGGAGCGAAGATGCAGCGGCGACATTCGAGGAACTTGGGAAGGTTGTGCCGACCCTAGACCTCGCTGCGCTACCGGCTATATCGGATTTCAGTGTGCGGGGAGACTTGTCCTTTGCCGATTCCTCCATCGGCCTTACCGGGCTGGCGTTGAGATTTGGGACAAGTGATCTTACTGGCAATGTTTCTGTCCAGTTGTCGGCGATTCCGCAGGTGACGGCGCGTATTCTGTCCGAGCAAGTAAACGTGGTCGAGTTGATGCCGGTCAGTGAGGATGGCGCGCCGTCGGCCGATCAGGGCGCAGGCGATGGACGTTTATTCCCCGATACCCCTCTGCAACTTTCCGCGTTACAAACCGTTGAGGTAGACGCCGAGATTAAAGCGGGCGTTGTCACTTTACCGGGGGCAACGATAGAGAATTTGGCGACGACGATCACGCTGCGGGATGGCGGCTTGTCGGTGTCTCCTATGTCGGCTGACTTTTACGATGGACGCTTCGACGGTCGTCTCGGCTTGGCTGCGAAACAATCGCCTGCGCGTCTCGAGGTTGAGGGTACCTTGGGAGGTATTGACTATGGGAAGTTGCTTCAGGCGCGCGGTATGGAGGGGCTTGTTTCCGGTACCGTCGATGGCCGGTTTAGTCTGAGCGGTGCGGGTCAATCTGTTCGGGAATTGATGGCGGGCTTGAATGGCGATTTGTTCTTCGCGACCGAGGGAGCCCGTATTGACAGTGGCGCCGTGGGTCTGCTCGGTGGGGATGTGTTGAGCGCCTTGCCAGGTTTCGGGGCGGCCGATGCGAACGTGATTAAATGCGGCGTCGTTAATTTCGACGTGCAGGACGGCATAGCGAATGCCAAGGCGATTGTCGCAGAGACGCCGGTGTTGTCGGCCATCGGAGGCGGCCGGGTGGATCTTCGTCAAGAAACGCTGAACTTATTGATTGATCCGCGGGCAAAGAAAGCCAGCCTCGCCAGCGCGGCCATTGTGCCTGTTAGCGTTGTCGGAACATTGGCGTCGCCAGAGGTCACGGTAGATGCAGGGGCATTGGCAGTTGGGGCCGCGGGAACAGCCGCAAAAGGGGCCGCGGCTATTGCGACGATGGGATTGTCACTGCTTGCCGAAAGTGTCGCCAAGCGAGCGGTCAATGCCGTCGACACCTCTGACTACTGCACGCCAGCGCTTGCCGGACAGGTGGTCACCGCGAGTGACATGTCGGCGTCCGACCCCAGGACTTCGGACCAAAGCGGATCCCAAAACGCGCCACCGCCTCAAGAACAGGGTGGTCCCGGCAAGGTATTGGAAGGGGTTTCCGATGGCCTGAGGTCGCTGTTCGGAAATTGACGCGACCATGAAAGACGTTATCAAACCGCCAATGCGGCGGTTCTACAAGACGGTATCCCTAGAGAGCGATCTTGACGGGAATCTTGTGTTATTGGATGGGCGACGATTGCGAAGCCCTGGCAAAGCGGTACTCCGAACAAAGTCCAAAGGGCTTGCAGCGGCCATCGCGGAAGAATGGGATGCGCAGGAGGAAACCGTATTACCCATGAGTATGCCGATGACGCAGTTGGCATTCACTGCCGTTGACCGCGTCCACAGCAATCGCGAGGAAATCGAGACATCGATTGCAGGCTATATCGATAGCGACTTGGTCTCTTTTCGGGTTGAGGACCCGGCCGATCTGGCAGAGCGTCAGGCAGACGTTTGGCAGCCGTATGTTGAGTGGTTCTCGGGTGAATTCGACGTCAATGTTCCGGTTACGACATCGCTGCTGGCGGGGAGCGGTGCGCAGGGCGCTGCAGAAACGGTACGGGGACGGCTTAAGCCTATGGATGATGCCGAACTTGCCGCGATGTCCGTTATGACCCAGGCCATGGGATCGGTTGTTCTGTCGTTTGCCGTTTTTCTTGGGTTTGCGGACCCGAATGATGCGGCCTTGGCATCACAGTTGGAGGAAACCTATCAGCGCGAGTTATGGGGAGAGGATCGTGAGGACCTGGCGCGCCGCCAATCCCTGATTGCTGATGTTATTGCGAGTGCGAAATTCCTGACCTTGCACCGCAGCGAATAATCGGAGAGATTCCACGCGCTAGGGATTTATTGGGGGCATCATGCACGAGATCATTGCAGAGCTGGAGGAGCGTCGGAAGCGCGCACGATTGGGGGGCGGCCAAAAAAGGATCGATTCCCAACACGCGAAAGGAAAGCTGACGGCGCGCGAACGTATCGAGGTCTTTCTCGACGAAGGATCGTTCGAAGAATGGGATATGTTCGTCGAGCATCGATGCACGGACTTTGGCATGCAGGAAACCTCTACGCCGGGCGATGGCGTGGTAACCGGATATGGTACGGTGAATGGCCGCCTCGTTTTCATTTTCTCGCAAGATTTCACGGTTTTCGGCGGATCTTTGTCGGAGAGCCACGCGAATAAAATCGTCAAGATCATGGACAAAGCGATGCAGGTCGGCGCACCCGTGATCGGCCTCAACGATTCCGGCGGCGCACGAATCCAAGAAGGCGTCGACAGTCTCGCCGGCTATGCCGATGTGTTCACTCGCAATGTGCTGGCGTCTGGAGTGGTGCCGCAGATATCGATGATTATGGGACCGTGCGCCGGTGGCGCCGTGTATTCCCCGTCGATGACCGACTTCATCTTCATGGTCGAAGACACGAGCTATATGTTCGTAACCGGTCCGGATGTCGTAAAGACGGTGACACATGAAGAGGTCAGTGCCGAAGATCTCGGCGGTGCCGTGACCCATACGACGAAGTCGGGTGTGGCGGATAAAGCGTTTAAGAACGATGTCGACGCGATGCTGTATCTTCGTCGTTTCATCGATTTTCTGCCCTCCAACAACAAAGAACAGCCGCCGCACCGGCCGACCTCCGATCCACATGATCGCATGGAAATGTCACTGGACACGCTGGTTCCCGAAAACCCGAACAAGCCGTACGACATGAAGGAGCTGATTCTGAAAGTTGTCGATGAAGGTGACTTTTTTGAATTACAGCCCAATTACGCTGGCAACATCATCATCGGATTTGCGCGGATGGAGGGGCGGACCGTCGGAATCGTGGCCAACCAACCGATGGTGTTAGCGGGGTGCTTGGATATCAACTCGTCCATCAAAGGCGCGCGGTTCGTGCGTTTCTGTGATTGCTTCAACATCCCCATCGTCACTTTCGTTGACGTGCCCGGATTCCTCCCGGGTACCAGTCAGGAATACGGCGGGATCATCAAACATGGCGCCAAGCTTTTGTATGCCTTCGTCGAGGCGACGGTTCCGAAAGTCACGGTCATTACCCGCAAGGCGTACGGCGGAGCCTATGTGGTTATGAGCTCAAAGCACATTCGGGGGGACGTTAACTTTGCCTGGCCCAGCTCGGAAATCGCGGTCATGGGGCCAAAAGGGGCGGTCGAGATCATTTTCCGGGAAGACATTGGCGACGAGGAGCGGATTGCGGAGCGGACTGAGGAGTACAAGAAGAGGTTCGCAAACCCCTTCAATGCAGGTGCCCGAGGGTTCGTTGACGATGTGATCATGCCGCACTCGACCAGGAAACGTATCTGCAAGTCGTTACGGATGCTCCGCGACAAAGAACCGCAGAACCCGTGGAAGAAGCACGATAACATTCCGCTTTGAGGGCGGACTAATCCTCGCGGACCATTAGAACGGCATCGCCGCCATGTTTTATAAGCTCGTGCGGCACGACGGGACGTCTGGCCCGGTCGAAGAAGCCTTCTCGGTTATAGAGCCGATACGCCGCCTCGTTTTCCGCAAAGCAAATAAGGCTCACTTTCTTGAGGCCCTCGGCGCGGGCGCGTTTGTATGCGAAATCGAGGAGACGTGTGCCGATCCCTCCGCCGCGGAATTTATCGAGGATTGCTAGGCCGGAAATGTACAGACTGTTGGGCTCTTCCAGTTCCATATAGGGCCGCAAAACCGGATCAGCCTCATCCGATACCGATCCAACGTCGGCGCCCATCTTGTAGGCGTGCAGCATCCCGACGGGCTCGCCGTCTATTTCGGCGATGTCACAGTTCTGATACGAGAAATCCGCGTCCTCTCTTGCGTAACGCCGCTCGCCAATCTCGATCAATGGGAGACCTTGGAATTCCGGGTCCTCCGATTGGCTCCAGACGTAGTCTGCGACACCCTCAGACGATATCTGGAACAGTTCGGCGATAACTCGGGCATCGGACCGTGTCGCCGGCCGGAATGTAACATTGTTGGCGGTCATGTGTTCCCTCCCAAGGGGCGTTTTCCGCACACCAGCCTCTATAGAGGTTCTGTGATTTCGGTGTTCGGTTTCCGATAGCGTCCACAAAAAGTGTAGGGAATTTCAGCTGCTGCGCCAAGCCGATTGGGCACGCATACGTCAATCGGGGGGTTGGGCTCCTGCTTGTTTGCCGATCCGTTGGTAATGCTCGATCCGGCGATGACGCGCGAAGTCGAACACGGTCGATTTGCCGAACTTTGTCGCATCGAGATCAATCTCGGCCAAGACGAGCTCATCCTTTTCCGTTTTCGCCATCGCGAGAATCTCGCCCGTGGGGGCAACGATACAACTCTCGCCGAAAAGATGATGTCCATCCTCGGTGCCGGCTTTGGCAGTTGCCGCCACAAAAGTTGCGTTTTGATAGGCACCTGCCTGCAGAGACAGTCGATTGTGAAACTTGCGCAGTTCTTCGGTTTCGTCGTTGCTCTGCGAATTGGTCGAGGGCGTGTTGTATCCGAGCATGACAAGTTCCACGCCCTGTAATCCCATTTCCCGAAATGTCTCAGGCCACCGGCGGTCGTTGCAAATGCACATCCCCATCACGCCGCCCATGGTCCGCCAAACCGGAAAACCCAAATCACCTGGTTCGAAGTATCGTTTCTCCAGGTGTTGAAAGGCGCGCTCTGGGTCGAACTGGTCGTGCCCAGGGAGGTGCACCTTGCGGTACTTGCCGACGAGGTCGCCGGCGCGGTCGACCAGAATGGATGTATTGAAGTGCCGACCCTGCGGTGTGCGTTCGGCATATCCAAGATAAAACCCCACCTTGCGTTCGCGCGCCAGTTCGAATAGCGGCTGCACGGTCGGGTTCGGCATTTCCGTCTCGAACCACGCATCCATGTCCGCTGTGTTTTCGGCGTATTCGCGCGGGAAAAACGTTGTCAGGGCGAGTTCGGTGAAGACCACTAGGGTTGCGCCTTGGTTTGCTGCGTCTTCCAGCATGGCGCAGAGGCGATCAACCGTTTGAGATCGCGGGTCGGCCTTTTGCACCGGGCCCGATTGGGCCACGGCGAGCACGAAGCCACGTGGCATGATTTTAAGACTCGCCGTCGAAGACGAAGCGATTTCGGCCGTTTGCTTTTGCCATGTACAGCGCGCGGTCCGCGCGATCCAAGAGATCCTCGATCACCACGTCTTTGCCAACGGAACTGGCAATGCCGATACTCACGGTATAGCTGACATCGCCTTGCTCCGACGGAACTTTGCTTTGCTCGATCGCGGTCCGCAGACGCTCCGCGATGACCTTTGCCATATCCGGTTGGGCGCCTGGAAGGATAATGGAAAACTCTTCGCCACCGTAACGCCCGACGATATCGGTTTTCCGGAAAATGGCGCGGCAGTTATCGGCGAGGTTTCTCAGAACATCATCGCCGGTGCCATGGCCATAGGTATCGTTGACCTTTTTGAAGTAGTCCGCGTCGACCATCATAACGCTGACGACATGGCCTTCACGTTTGGCCCGTTGCTCCTCGTGTTCCCCCAAGGTGAAAAACTCACGGCGATTGACCAGCCCCGTGAGTTCATCGCGGGTCGCCATTTCGATCAAACGCCGCTCGAAGGCCTTGCGCTCGGTGATGTCCGTATAAAGCGTGATAACACCGCCGCCGGGAATGGGATTGGCGCGCACGCTCAATACCCGCCCACCCTCGAGGTCTCTCTCGAAGAACTGCGGTTTCATCTCGCGAGAGGCATCCAATTGCTGCATCAGCAAGGCGCCTGGATCGACACCGGAGCCGTTTTCGCTGTTGCTCATCAATTCGTGCAAGGAGACGCCCATGACGATCTTGGCCGGATCCAGGCCCAAGTATTCAGCGGCTTTGGAATTGAACAGAACGAGCTTGTCGTCACCATCAATGATTGTGATTCCCTCGGACAGACGGTCAAGGCTCTGCGTGATGAGGGACCAATTCTCCTCGGCGACGGCATCGTTAAGAATACCAGATGTCATGGCGAGCCCTTCATCGGTGTGGCGCACTTCGTCCATCTCATTTTCCTGCATAATCTAGGTAATCAAATTAGGTTCAAGGGTATACCTATCTGCTTATGTTGGCCAGCCGATTAGTGCGCTTTTTTGCGCTCTACGGCGTTTGTTTTTGCGACGCGAGTGAGGCAGGGTGAGGCTCCGCGCAATTCAGGTTTTCGTATGCCCAGAGCGGGCGCAAAGGAGATGATGTGTCGAATGTAGCACCTTTGGATGACTCGATTGTGTCCGCGATTGAGGAATCTCGGGTTGATCTCGCAGCGGCCTTCCGATGGGCAGCAAAATGCGGTCTGCACGAGGGTATCGCCAATCACTTTAGCTTCGCCGTCTCCGATGATGGGCGGACGTTCTTGATGAACCCCTATGGGGTGCATTTTTCCCGAATAACGGCGAGCGACCTTCTACTGATTGATGCCGAAAGCGTTGATTATGAAGACCCCCTTTTGGACCCGACGGCGATCGCGATCCATGGTGCCATGCACCGGCAGCGTCCGGCGGCGCGGTGCGTCATCCACCTGCACCCAAGATACGCGACAGCACTTTCAGTCATGGACGATCCAACAATTCTGCCCTTGGATCAAACGGGCGCACGTTTCTTTAAGCGCGTCGCCTACGATTTCGGGTATGACGGTATGGGGCTTGGCGACGAGGCGGAAAGACTGCCCGCAGTGCTCGGCGAGCATAAAGCCATGATGATGGGAAACCACGGCGTTCTGACGATCGGAGCGTCCGTCGCAGAGGCACTCGATCTTATGTACTACCTGGAGCGGGCTTGTGAGACGCAAGTCCTTGCCATGTCGACGGGCGCGCGTTTACGCCCGCTTTCGGATGCTATTGCTGAAAAGACGGCGAAGCAGTGGGAAGACTATACCCCATTGCTGGGGGCACACCTTACGGCAATCAAGGATGCCTTGGACGCCGAAGGAGCCGATTACCGACGATGACGCGCGATAGGGTCTGATGTTATGAGCCAGCCGAGCCACGAAGATCCAGTTCATGACGACGACGGCATACGGGAACGCCGCCGTTTGCGTGTCTTTGCGTTGCATCTCGCAGGATATTTCGTGGCCATGGCGGTAATCGTGCCCACAAATCTGTTTTTGACACCGGAAACACCTTGGTTCGTTTTGCCGATGGTCGGTTGGGGGAGCGTGCTTGCGGGGCATGCGGCGTTCGTTATGGGCTTGTTTGATGTTTTTCGCCGCCACGGCGGCTAAATTGTGCAGAGCAAAAAAATGCTCGAAAGCCCGGAGCGCAGGTCGTAAAAAGTACCCCACGGGGAAGGGGCTGAAACACGTATGATTAAGAAAATTCTGATCGCAAACCGGGGTGAAATCGCCTGCCGGGTCATTAAAACCGCGCGCAAAATGGGTATTGCGACCGTTGCCGTCTATTCGGATGCAGATCGAGATGCTCTGCATGTCGAGATGGCCGATGAAGCGGTTCACATCGGCGCAGCGCCATCCGCTGAGAGCTATTTGGTCCTCGATAAGATCTTAGACGCTATTCGCGAGACAAAAGCGGATGCGGTCCATCCCGGATATGGCTTTCTCTCCGAAAATACCGGGTTTGCCGAGGCGCTCGCGAAGGAAGGTGTCGCGTTTATCGGTCCGGGGCCGAAGGCGATCACGGCCATGGGTGACAAGATTGAGTCCAAGAAACTCGCGGCGGCGGCCGGCGTTTCTACGGTGCCGGGGCACCCGGACGCCGTGCCGGATGCGGATCAAGCGGTCGAGATCGCCGATAAGATTGGGTATCCGGTCATGCTGAAGGCATCTGCCGGGGGTGGCGGAAAAGGCATGCGGATTGCCTGGAACGCGGAAGAGGCGCGTGACGGATTTCAGCGGGCCACGAACGAAGCGAAATCGTCATTCGGCGACGATCGCGTGTTCGTCGAGAAGTTTATCGAGGATCCGCGCCATATCGAGATTCAGATCATCGCGGACACCCATGGCAACACGATCTATCTTGGCGAACGTGAATGCTCCATCCAACGCCGCCATCAAAAGGTGATTGAAGAGGCGCCGTCGCCGTTTCTGGACGAGACGACCCGTAAAGCAATGGGTGAGCAGGCCGTCGCATTGGCAGCCGCGGTCGACTATCACTCCGCCGGCACCGTCGAGTTTATCGTCGACAAGGACAAGAACTTCTATTTCTTGGAGATGAACACGCGACTTCAGGTCGAGCACCCCGTGACGGAGTACATCACGGGTTTCGATTTGGTCGAATTGATGATCCAGGTTGCCAACGGGGACAAGCTGCCCTTCACACAAGAAGATGTGACGTTGACCGGTTGGGCCATCGAAAGTCGGATCTACGCGGAAGACCCGTTCCGGAACTTCTTGCCGTCTGTGGGCCGTCTGGTGCACTACGCACCTCCCGCAGAAGACGCGGCACACGTTCGCGTCGACACTGGCGTTTACGAGGGTGGCGAAATCTCAATCTACTACGATCCAATGATCGCGAAGTTGATCACCTACGGGGATACCCGGTCGGATGCGATTGAGGCAATGAAAAAGGCGTTGGATGCCTTCGTCATCCGCGGCGTACAACACAATATCTCATTCCTGAACGCGCTGATGCGCCACCCTCGATTCGAAGAGGGTAAACTCACCACGAATTTCATCGCCGAGGAATATCCCGACGGTTTCAATCCCTCGGATATCGTGCCGCCGAATACGGCGCATTTTGTTGCTGTCGCCGCTGTCATGCATTGGCAATTCCAACAGCGTGCGGTTGCCATATCGGGGCAGCAAACCGACAAACGGCGTATCGTGCGACGTGATTGGCGGGTTATCTTCGGAGATACGACCTTTAGCGTCGATATTGCAGAGACTGAGCCGGACAATACCTATGAGGTCGAGATCGACGGCCAGGTTTTGACGATCTCAGTTGCATGGGCGTTCGGTGATATCCGGCTCACCGCCGTGATCGATGGCGAAGAACTGTGTTTCCAAGTTGCGCGTTCGGATGTTGCGTACAGTGTCGCGCATGGCGGGGCAGAGGCAGAGATCATGGTCCTGTCTCCGAAGATCGCGGAATTGAATGAATTGATGCCCGTCAAATTGCCGCCCGATACGTCAAAGATGCTGTTGTCACCGATGCCGGGATTGCTGGTGTCGATGGCCGTGACAGAAGGCCAGGAGGTCAAGGCGGGCGAGGAACTTTGTGTCGTCGAAGCGATGAAGATGGAGAACGTTCTGCGCGCCGAGAAAGACGCTGTCGTTTCCTCTCTGAATGCGGAGCCGGGGGACAATCTGGCGGTGGATCAAGTGATCCTGGAATTTGAGTGACGCCGTCGGCCAACAAGCACGTTCACGTATACATCACCGGTCGCGTACAAGGCGTGTGGTTTCGCGGTTGGACGAAGAAACATGCGCGGGCCCTTGGGTTGCGGGGGTGGGTGCGAAACCTTGGCGATGGGCGTGTTGAAGCCGTATTCGTAGGCGCGCCAGAAAGCGTCGAGCAAATGCTGCAGCGCTGCCATGATGGCCCGCCGGCGGCCCGTGTCGACCAGATCGACGTTTCAGTATTGACGGAACCCGACACCTTTACCGGTTTCGAAACTCGACCGACGCAATGATGTTTCTACAAGGCGTCTGCCAGGATGACGCGATTCCTGCCGGCGGACTTGGCGGCGTAGAGGGCCTGATCCGCGCGCTCCAATGTCGTTTCTACATTTTGCTCGTGTTGCAGCGGTGCAGCGCCAAATGACGCGGTAACCTCGAGTTCCAAGTCTGCAGAGACTCTTATACTTGTCTGCTCAAGAGTTTGGCGAAGACGATCCAAGACAGATTTTACTGTTTGTTCGTCAGCATCCGAGATCAGGATCAAGAACTCTTCGCCGCCAAAGCGAAACACTTGGTCGTATGACCGAACCCCTTGCGCCAACAGTCCCGCCGTATGGACGAGCGCTGCGTCGCCGGCTGCGTGTCCGTGTCGGTCGTTCACCGCTTTGAAATGATCCAGATCGACCAGAGCGACGAAGGATTGCGTACTGCTGCGTGACAGCCGGTCGTGCTCGTGTGCCAGGGCACGGTGCATGGCATATCGGTTCTGAATGCCGGTCAAAGAGTCCAAGTCCGAGGACGCCGCGGCGAATGCGCGCTCGAGCCGACGGCTTTGCTCGATGAATGCCCGAACATCGGACATCATTGAGCGGTAGTCCGCGTCGTTTACAGGTCGCGCTGCCGCTGCGTTTCTGGACGCGGCATCTTGGATGCGCGTGCTGAGTTCCAGAAGACTCTTGACGCTCGGCTGATCGACGATTGGGTTGTTGCAATGCGCTGTGAACCAAGCTTCGAACGGTCTCAGGTGCCGTGCGGCGTCCTCGCCATTTCCGCGGCTTTCGGTTATCAAGGCCGCGTGCCAATCGGTACACCATGAAATCAGCCCGTCGACGGCGCGATCCAAAGCTTGGATGAGGTCGTCGCGCGTAACGTCGGTCGGGCCTTCTGGCCGCATTACGACGCCGTATCCGATGTTGGCGATTGAAACACTCTCTCGAAAGACTGGCGGAGTGCGGTGTCGACGTCGGGCATGGTTGCAGTGACGCCAAGGTCCCAAAGGGAGGTCACGCCATGCTCAGCGATGCCGCAGGGCACGATCCCGGAGAAGTGTTCAAGGTCCGGCTCGACGTTGATCGATATCCCGTGAAATGACACCCAGCGGCGAATGCGTACGCCGATGGCTGCGATCTTATCTTCTCGGGCATGCACGGCATTTGCGCCGCCACGGCGAACCCAAATGCCGACACGTCCTTCTCGGCGCTCGCCAATCACATTGAACGATGCCAGTGCATCAATAACCCACGCTTCGAGATTATGAACGAAACACCGAACATCGGCCCCGTGGTTCTTTAAGTTCAGCATCACGTAGGCAATGCGTTGTCCGGGTCCGTGGTAGGTGTATCGACCCCCACGGCCCGTTTGGTAAACCGGGAAACGTGCATGGTCCAACAGTTCGGTTTCATCTGCGCTTGTGCCCGCCGTATAGAGCGGCGGATGCTCTAAAAGCCAGACGCACTCGGGCGCAGTGCCGGCATGTATATCTGCGGCGCGCTGTTCCATGAACGCGATGGCGTCAGGGTAGGGAACGGGGGCGTCACTGATCCGCCACTCGATCCCGCTGCTGTCCCGCTCCATGCTTGGCGCGTTTATCAGAAGTTCGCTCATGTTGAAGATATGGCCGAGACCGCCATCCGTCGCAAGCGTGATGGCGGCTTGACCCGCACGCACCTAACTGATAGTTCAGGCGCCCGTGCGGTCGTGGCGGAACTGGTAGACGCGCAGCGTTGAGGTCGCTGTGGGCATTGCGCCCGTGGAAGTTCGAGTCTTCTCGACCGCACCAATCTCTTAACCCTTCATTATTCGTTTCGTGGCATTTGCGGTACAAGGACCTTCGCGCCCTTTTTGGGCGGTAAGGTACCCATGCGTGTCGCTAGTGCGCGTTCACCTGATTTCGGAGGGGTTCTGTTGGTGCAGTCGAGCGATCCCGAAACCGCCAGAGAGCCGGATCTCGAAACCGACATCGGTGTTGATATCGAAGAGGCGATCTTCGGCGCCTTGGCGCGCAACGACCGCGAGGCCGTCCTCGATGCGATCGGCACCCTGCATTACGCCGATATCGCAGACTTCATTGAAAGACTGAGTAAGGAAGACCGAAAGCAATTCGTTTCCATGGTTCGAGACGCCTTGGATCACGAGGTGCTTTCGGAGTTGGACGAGATGGTCCGTGAAGAGGTGGTGTCCGCGCTCGACGACGAGGCGGTTGCCGTCGCGCTGACCGAACTCGATAGTGACGATGCGGTGCAGGTTATCGAAGACCTCGACCCTGAGCGTCAGCAGAGCGTCTTGGATCAGATTTCCGATGAAGAGCGGACCCTGATCGAGGAGGCCCTGAGTTATCCTGAAGATAGCGCAGGGCGCTTAATGCAGCGTGAAGTGGCCACCGTGCCGAGCCACTGGAATGTCGGGCAATGTATTGATTATCTGAGGCGGGAAGCGGAGTCGGACAATCCGCGATTGCCGACGGCGTTCTATGACATATTTCTCACCGATCCTAGGCATCATCCGGTCGGCGCCGTCGGGTTGAGCGAGTTGCTGCGTAGTCGCCGGCAAATCCCGCTCAGCGATGTTGCGTCGTCGGATCTTCATGCGATCTCAGTAACCACCGATCAGGAAGAGATCGCATTTCTGTTCCGACAGCGAGATCTGGTCTCAGCGCCGGTCATCAACGCGGACGGCCGTCTTGTCGGGGCGATAACCGTCGACGATGTCGTGGACATCATCGACGAAGAGCATGAAGAAGACCTGATGCGTATGGGCGGCGTTACCGAAGGTGATTTGTATCGGGCCGCGATCAGCACCACCCGGACGCGCTTTAGCTGGCTGGTCGTTAACCTGATCACCGCGGTGCTGGCCTCGATTGTCATCGGGCTGTTCGATGCAACCATTGAACAGGTCGTGGCCCTAGCTGTCTTGATGCCTATTGTCGCCTCCATGGGGGGCAACGCTGGGACACAGACGTTGACCGTGACCGTTCGGGCTTTGGCGACCAAGGAATTGACAGCGAGCAATGCTCTCCGAGTCGTCAACAAAGAGCTCATCGTCGGCGCCTTGAACGGTGTCATTTTTGCCGCGCTGGCTGGGGGCGTCGCGTGGACTTGGTTCTCGAGCCCGGTTCTCGGCGGTGTTATCGCCGCGGCGATGATCATCAATATGTTTGTGGCGGGTCTGGCTGGCACAGCAATCCCGATCGCGCTCGATCGGATGGGGGCTGATCCGGCGATTGCCTCCAGCGTCTTTCTCACAACCGTCACCGACGTTGTCGGCTTTTTTGCCTTTCTCGGACTTGCGGCCATCGTTCTGTTGTAGGTAACAGACAGAAATCGTCGGCCATTTTGCGTGTTTGGACTCCGCAAAACCCGTTTTAATCCCTAGATATGTGTCGTATCGCCGTGCCGGTTCCGGTCGGCTCTTCTTCTAAAATCGAATCCCGGGAGTAATCCAAATGACCAATTTTAACTCGCCCATTCGTGTCGGCGTTGCCGGACTTGGTGCTGTTTGCCGCCCAGTCGTGGAGTGGCTCGACCAAGGGGTCGATGGGCTGCAGTTGGTCGGAGTTGCTGCCGGCAATGCGGAGACCGCCAAACAGCGGCTGTCCGGCTTGAATACGCCGCCGCCGATCATGTCCTTGGATGAACTGGTCGCGGCCGCGGATATCGTGGTCGAAGGATTGCCGCCGGCGTTGTTCTTCGATTTGGCAGAACCCGCGATTGAAGCCGGGAAAACGTTGGTCGCGTGTACAGTTACCCGGCTGTTGGAAAAACCCGAGTTGATCGACCGGGCCCGTGAAACCGGCGGGCGTATGATTGTCCCGACGGGGGCGTTGGCGGCCTTCGACGCCGTACGTGCGGCTTCGAACGGTCACATCAACTCCCTGGTTATGGCCACACGGAAGCCGCCGCAAGGCCTCGTCAAAGCGCCATTCGTTGTTGAGCAAGGCATCGACCTTTCAGATTTGAAGGAGCCGATGTGCCTATATTCAGGTTCTGTGCGGGATGCCGCCGCGAAGTTTCCCGCCAACGTCAATGTTGCCGTCGCTTTGAGCCTGGCAGGGTCTGGGCCGGACAATACATCCTATGAGATTTGGGCAGATCCGGCGGTCGACCGGAACACGCACTCGGTTACCCTCGATAGTGACGCAACCCGTTTGGAATTTACCATTGCCGGCGTTCCGACCGAAGAAAACCCGGCGACGGGCAAACTGACACCGTTGGCCGTGATTGCCACCCTGCAAGGTTTTATAGACCCGCTGAAGATTGGGACCTGAGCCTCGTTATTCGGCTGCCACCACCGACTGAAATTGCGTGTCAACGAAGTCGGCGAATTGAGCCGATTCCAAGGGGCGGCAATAACCGAACCCTTGATAGGTCGGACAATCCCGCTCGCGCAGAAACGCCAGATGCTCATTGGTTTCGACGCCCTCGGCAACGATATCGAAGCCGAGTAATTGCGCCATCGTGATGATGCTCGTGATGATTGAGTGGCTTGTCGATGTCTCGCCGATATCCCGGATAAATGACTGGTCGATCTTCACGATATCAAGGGGCATCCTGTTCAAATAGGCGAGGGAAGAATAGCCGGTTCCAAAATCGTCGATCGCTATTCTGGCGCCGAGTGCCTTGAGGGCGCGCATCTTTTCGATCGTGCTCTCGACATTCTCGACGACGATCCCTTCGGTTAACTCCAACTCAAGCTGGTTGGGTTGGATATTCCATCGCCGCATGGCGTCGGCAACCTGATCAACGAATGCGGCGGCGTGGAACTGCAAGGGCGAAATGTTTACGGCGATCCGCGCCAGTGCCCCATCACCGTACCTACTATTGAAGACATTCAATTGCTGGCACACTTGGGATAGAACGAAATCGCCGATCTCCAAAATGAGCCCTGTCTCTTCGGCAATCGGAATAAACTGGGCGGGTGAAACGGGGCCGAGCAGTTCATCGTCCCAACGCAAAAGCGCTTCCGCGCCGACGAGGCTATTTGTCGCGCAATGTGCCTGTGGTTGGTAGTAGACCTCTAGCTTCTTGTTTTGAACGGCGTCATGTAATCGGGTTTCGACCCGAAGCCGCTCCATAGCCGATTCGTGCATTTGCGAACGATAGTGTTGGATCGGTGCCGCACCGATTTCTTTTGCCCTCTCCATGGCAGCGTTCGCTTGCGCGACGATGGCCTCATGACTTGCGTCCGTATCTCCGAAAACGGTAATGCCGACACTCGGCGAAATGCGAAGTTCCGTGCCATCGACGATTGTTGGCGCCTGGAAGGACGTCAAGAATCGCTCAGCCGCCCGTCCTGCAAACCTCGCGGCTAGATTCGGGTTGTTGCTTAATTCCGGCAATACCCAAACGAACTCGTCACTGCAGACACGTGCGGTTGTATCCTCGTCGCGGCGGCAGGCCTTCAGGCGGTCCGCCGTAAGCCTGAGTACGTGATCGCCGGCTTGTTGCCCGAGAGACTCGTTAACCGTCCTGAATCGATCTAGGTCGATATAGACGACCGCGCCGAAATGTTCGCGTCGTAGAGCCGATAGGAGCGCCTGTGTGAGCCGATCATTCAACAATGCGCGGTTCGGTAACCCCGTGAGTGGATCGTAATTCGCTAGCCGATGCACTTCACGTTCGCTCTCTTTCGCGCGCGAAATGTCGTGGGCAAAAACCGCCACCCCGAGGCAGTCTCCGAACGTGCCGAGTGCGGGATAGACACCAAAAAGAAATGTGCGACCGTCTTGCTCCGCCTCGAACTTGAGTGCGGTCTTTTCGTCACGCACTTTTGCAATATGCGGCATGAACTCGGGCGAAAGGTTGAAGTTCGCAAGCTTGAGATTTAAGGCGCTATCCCAATACGCCATGTAGTCGTCCGCATTGGCATTGAAGAAGGCCCGAAGCATTTCTTCGTTGGTTGCGTCTTCATATCCGGGCACGACATGGTCCGCAGTCGTGATTGAGGTGATCTCGTTTCGATGCGGTGCCTGTGATGCCGGATAACGCATGGGTCAGCTCGGACCGGAAGCGTTAAATCGATGGTGTGCGACCAATATACTTTGCCGTCGGTTACTCATTTCTCTATCCAAGACGAAAGTTCCTATGCTTTGAATATAGGTTCGATATTTGACATCGCCGAACAACATTGGGTTTCTTGCTGCACCTATTGGGTGCCTTTTTTGACCAAATGCCGTTCATAGCCGCCTTGGCCGGCTATAAAGTTCAAAAGATGAACTTTATGTTTCGGGTTTTGGCGCCGCTCAGTCAGCGCTAGCCTGGAAGGCTATCCGGCTGTATTTTGGCGCGAGGTCGCCGTAACACTGTTTCTTGAGTTTCGAGTACCATGTCTGGTGCGGAAACGCGCCAATGCCGGAGGCGAGATGCTGGCCAACGAGATACCAGGACTGGATTTTGGTCTGGGTGAAGATATCGACGCGCTTCGCGCCAGCGTGCACCGATTTGCCGCCGAAGAAATTTCTCCGATCGCAGCCGA
Source organism: Rhodospirillales bacterium (assembly GCA_965601835.1). Classification (GTDB taxonomy): domain Bacteria; phylum Pseudomonadota; class Alphaproteobacteria; order Rhodospirillales; family Casp-alpha2; genus UBA4479. The sequence continues at coordinate 574,452 of OZ271842.1, read as the reverse complement.
AATCGACCGTAGCAATGAGTTCCCTGGGGCACTGTGGCGCAAAATGGGCGACCACGGCTTGCTTGGGATTACGGTCGAAGAAGCTGACGGTGGTGTCGGGCTTGGTTATCTCGCCCATTGTGTCGCCATGGAGGAGATCAGCCGCGCGTCAGCGTCGGTAGGGCTGAGCTACGGGGCGCATTCAAATCTTTGCGTTAATCAGATTCGGCGCCACGGCACCAAAGAGCAGAGATCGGCGTATTTACCGGGCTTGATCGATGGTTCGCACATCGGTGCATTGGCCATGAGCGAACCCGAGGCCGGTTCCGATGTTGTCGGGATGAAACTGCGCGCAGAGCGGCGGGGCGATGTTTACGTTCTCAATGGCCGTAAAATGTGGATCACAAACGGACCGGATGCGGACGTTTATGTCATTTACGCCAAGACCGATCCATCTGCCGGGTCAAAAGGGATAACGGCATTCATCGTGGATCGTGCAACGGAGGGTTTCTCCCAAAGCCCAAAGCTCGACAAACTTGGAATGCGCGGATCGAACACAAGTGAATTGGTGTTCGAAGAAGCCCCGATACCATCTAGCAACATCCTGGGCCAAGAAGGCGGCGGCGTCGAAGTGCTTATGAGTGGACTGGACTACGAGAGGGTGGTCTTGGCCGCCGGGCCGTTGGGTATCATGCAAGCGTGCATGGATGCGGTTTTGCCGTACCTCCACGAGCGCAAACAATTCGGTCAGCCGATCGGTGAGTTTCAGATCATGCAAGCGAAGCTCGCAGACATGTACACAACGATGAATGCGGCCCGGTCTTATGTGTACACAGTCGCTCGGGCGTGTGACCGTGGCAAAGTCACCCGAAAGGATGCCGCCGGCGCGATTTTGTTGTCCGCGGAGAAAGCGACTTGGATGGCGTTGCAGGCGATCCAATGTTTAGGCGGAATGGGATACGTTAACGATATGCCTACAGGCCGGTTGCTGAGGGACGCAAAACTCTATGAGATTGGCGCTGGCACTTCGGAAATCCGGAGATGGCTTATCGGCCGCGAACTTTTTGAAGAATCCTCTGTTTCGTGAGTATTCTGGAATCGTAAAAACACCTCGGTTTTAGGTGAACGAAAGGGACCATTTGGCATGGCCGATCATGGTGGTAACGATAGCGGTCCGGTTTTCATCGACGTATACGGCACGTCCCGTCGGCTCGGCATGGATGTCTCGAACAATAAACACGGCGGCGCTCACGGGTTTGAGGGACCGCATCCGGACGGTCCGTTCTGGAAACGCGGTTTGAAAGGCGAGATGCCGCTCTGGATCGCTTTTTGGGGCGGGTTCTTCTTCGGGCACGGTGTGCTGCTCGCAATTACCGTCGGAATGCTGTTGATGGGGACTGTCTTCGGTCTCGCCGTCAATCCGCTGGGGGCGAAGGAGTCCATCGTAACCGCATGGGGTATTGGCGGCGGTATCGCCCTCGTGTGCGGTGTGTTCGCCCTCTGGGCGGTGATATCTGTATGGCGGTGCGCAAAGAATGCGGACGAGCGAAAGTGGACGTTTATCGCCAGAACTCTCATGGTCGGTTACGTCACGATCTGGGGCGTCGCGATCTACCATATGACGCACTGACACATGGCTACGCATTCTGACGATCCCGTTGTTATTGTCGGCGCCGCTCGGACACCCATGGGCGGGTTTCAAGGTGAGTTGTCGGGGTTGTCTGCGCCGCAACTCGGGGGAGCGGCCATCGCCGCTGCATTGGATCGTGCAGGCGCCTCTCCGGGCGAGATCGACGATGTGGTTATGGGGCTGTGTTTGTTCGCGGGACTTAAACAAGCGCCTGCGCGGCAAGCGGCTCATCATGCTGGGCTGCCCTGGCGGACCGGATGCACAACCGTTTCCAAGATGTGCGGATCCGCGATGAAAGCGACCATGATCGCGCATGACAATCTTCGGGTGGGTGAGCACGACGTCATGGTCGCAGGCGGGATGGAGAGCATGAGCAATGCGCCGTATATCCTGCCCAAAGCCCGTGACGGCTATAGGCTCGGCCATGGCGACCAGGTGAAGGACCACATGTTTTTGGATGGACTTGAGGATGCCTACGACGAGGGCCGATTGATGGGTACTTTTGCGGAGGATACGGCGTCCCATTATCAATTTACCCGCGATGCCCAAGATGCGTACGCGATCGAGAGCCTGAACCGGGCCAACCTTGCCATGACCAGCGGAATATTCGACGCCGAGATCCAGCCGATTGAGGTGCCGGACCGGCATGGCAGCACAACCGTGGCCAAAGACGAACAACCGGCGCGCGCCGATATAACGAAAATCCCGCATCTTCGGCCTGCTTTTCGAAAAGACGGAACCGTTACGGCGGCTAATTCGTCATCGATATCGGACGGGGCCGCAGCTCTTGTTCTAACCCGTCAGTCGATAGCCCAAGAGAAAGGGTGGACGCCACTGGCGAGGATTGTAGCGCAGGCGACCCATGCGAACGAGCCAGCGTGGTTCACGACCGCGCCTATCGGCGCCATTGAGAAAGTGCTTCAGAAAGCTGGGTGGAGCCGCGGTGACGTCGACCTCTATGAGATAAACGAGGCTTTTGCCGTCGTTGCGATGGCGGCGATGCGTGATCTGGACCTGCCGCATGACAAGGTGAATGCCCATGGTGGTGCCTGTGCATTGGGTCATCCGATTGGGGCATCGGGCGCCCGCATCATTGTGACGTTGTTGAACGCATTGTCGCACCTTGGCCAAGAGCGGGGCGTGGCGGCGTTGTGCATCGGCGGCGGCGAGGCGACCGCCGTTGCGATTGAGCGCGTTCACTGAGAATGCGGCGCCTGATCTCATCCGGATCGAAATACGAAGATGCCTACGGCTATTCTCGGGTGGTGGTCGATGGAAACTGGGTCTTTGTATCGGGAACAACTGGGTTCGACTATGAAAGTGGCGAAATTTCCGATGACCCTGCAGAACAGACGCTCAAGACGTTGCAGAATATCGAACACGCCCTGATCGACACCCCCGCCACATTGCAAGACGTCGTTCGGGCGCGATACATCGTTTCAAACGCCGAGGACTGGCCCGCGGTAGGGACTGTACTGGGTGATGTGTTCAAAGACATTAGGCCAGCCGCGACAGCCATCGTTGCGGCGTTGATCGATCCCAGAATGAAAGTCGAGATCGAAGTGACCGCACTGGTGCGTGGAGAGGAGAGTTGAGTCGATGCCGACCGTCTTGATCACCGGAGCGAACCGCGGCCTAGGGCTTGAGTTCGCACGACAGTACGCCGATGCCGATTGGACGGTGATCGCCACATGCAGGAATCCCATTGGGGTGGGCGAGCTCGGAACGCTGCAAGGAAATATTGAGGTGTATGGTCTTGATGTCACAGATGCACGGTCGATATCGCGGTTTGGAGATGACCTTGGTGGACGTCCTATCGACGTTTTGATCAATAACGCAGGTGTGTTCGGTCCACGCGGTGTTACCGCGTCAAACATCGAGGCGCGGGAGTGGATGTCCGTACTCGAGACCAACACAATGGCGCCATTATTTCTTGCGCAGGCGTTGATCGAGAATGTTGCCAAAAGCACTCAGAAGAAGATCGTCAATATCTCTTCCATAATGGGATCCGTCGAGATGGCGTCTGGGAGCGAGTACATCTATCGTTCGTCCAAGGCGGCGCTCAACATGGCCATGGCGTGTTTTGCGGCGGACGTTCGTCCAAGGAACGTTATCGTAGCGCTGTATCATCCGGGTTGGGTCAAGACGGATATGGGGACCGATGCCGCCGACCTAACGCCGGAGACAAGCGTGGGAGGCATGCGCACGTCCATCGATCAGTTGAGTATCGCTGACACGGGGGCATTCCTCAATTACGATGGGGCCCCGCTACCTTGGTAGGAGATGCGGGACATTGCCGTGCCCGGAGGGAGAGATAATCCGTGACCAGCCCCGTTGAATTTTACTTCGATTTTTCTTCGCCCTATGCGTATTTCGCAGCACACAAGGTTGATGAATTGATCGAAGGTTTCGAACGCACCGTTGAATGGCGCCCCATCATGCTGGGCGCGATGATGAAAGAGACCGGCAACCAACCATTGGTGAACTACCCGATTAAGGGTGAGTATTGTCGCAAGGACTGGGACCGGCTAGCCCGGTTCCAAGGATTGCCCTGGCAAATGCCGACGACGTTTCCCGTTGCAGCCCTCGCGCCGTCGCGTGCCTTTTATTGGATCAATGATCGCGATCCAAAGACTGCCAAGGCTTTCGGATGGTCATGTTTTCTTGCGTACTACGGCGATGACAAAGATATCTCTCAGCCGGATGTAGTCGGCGATATCGGTGCCAGACATGGTATCGACAAAGACGAGCTGCTGACTGCGTTGGGGGATGACGAGGTTAAGCAACGCCTTAAGGACGAGACGGCGCAAGCAATGGAAAAAGGTGTGTTCGGTTCTCCCTTCCTGATTGTTGACGGTGAGGGCTTTTGGGGCGCGGATCGGCTTTGGATGGTCAAGCGTTGGCTCAGATCGGGGGGGTGGTAACGGCGAATGGCGTTGAAAAAAGGAATAAAGGATCTGGTTGCGGAGGCGGAAGCGGTCGTTGAGACGCTGCCGTTGGATGATGCTTTAGCGGTGCACGGACGCGAGGACATCGTTTTTGTTGATGTCCGCGATATCCGCGAACTGGAGCGGGACGGCATGATCCCAGGCGCATTTCATGCGCCGAGGGGAATGATCGAATTCTGGGTTGATCCTGAAAGTCCGTACTACAAAGAAGCGCTCGGCAGATCCGACGCCACGTATGTCTTGTACTGCGCAGCCGCATGGCGGTCGGCACTGACGGCGAAGACGCTGCAAGACATGGGCATGACGAACGTCAAACAATTTGCCGACGGCTTCAAGGCTTGGAAAGAAGCGGGTGGGCCGGTTGCTGAACGGCCTCGCAAGTAAACCGGAGCCTTTGTATTAATGGCTCAGATCACGACGACCGTTGATCCGTCATCGCGTGCCTTTCAAGCGAACGCCAGAGCCGTCTTGGATGTTGTCGACGATCTCCGCATGCACGTCGACACTGTTATGAAGGGCGGCGGATCGAAAGCCCGAGAACGCCACACGTCACGCGGAAAAATGCTGGTCCGCGACCGCATCGATCAACTGATTGATCCGGGATCACCGTTCCTCGAGTTGTCGCAACTCGCTGCATACGATGTTTATGAGGATGATGTGCCGGCGGCCGGACTGGTTACTGGGATCGCGCCCATCATTGGCACCGAGTGCATGATCGTTGCCAATGATGCCACCGTAAAAGGTGGGACATACTATCCGCTCACCGTGAAGAAACACCTGCGGGCACAGCAGATCGCGGCCGAGAACAACCTGCCGTGCGTTTATCTGGTCGACAGTGGTGGGGCGTATCTTCCGCTTCAGGATGAAGTGTTCCCAGACCGTGATCATTTTGGGCGCATTTTCTTCAACCAGGCGCGCATGTCGGCGGCGGGCATTCCACAGATCGCCGTCGTTATGGGGTCCTGCACCGCTGGCGGGGCATATGTTCCCGCGATGTCGGATGAGAGCATTATCGTCGGTGGGCAAGGCACCATTTTCCTCGGCGGGCCACCTTTGGTGAAAGCGGCAACCGGTGAGATCGTAACGGCTGAAGAGTTGGGCGGTGGTGAGATGCATGCCCGGGTATCTGGAGTCGTCGATCACCTCGCCGAGGATGATGCCAGCGCATTGTTCATGGCACGCCGAGCGGTCGCGCAATTGAACCGTGGTAAGCAGATCGACCTCGTGACCAAAGCGCCCGCATCCCCCATCTACGATGCCGAGGATTTACTTGGACTGGCGCCGCTCGACCTTCGCAAGCCTTGCAACGTCCGCGAAATCATTGCGCGTGTGGTGGATGGCTCGGAGTTTGATGAGTTTAAACGCAGTTATGCTGAAACGATTGTGACGGGGTTCGCCCACGTCCACGGATATCCGGTCGGGATCGTTGCCAATAACGGTATTTTGTTTTCCGAAAGTGCCGACAAAGCGGCGCATTTCATCGAACTTTGTGCGCAGCGGCGGATCCCACTTGTTTTCTTGCAGAACATCTCGGGCTTTATGGTCGGTCGAAAGTACGAGAACGAGGGGATCGCCAAGGCCGGCGCGCGAATGGTCACGGCCGTCGCTTGTGCCGAGGTGCCGAAAATTACGGTGTTGATCGGCGGCAGTTTCGGCGCCGGGAATTACGCCATGTGCGGCCGGGCGTATGAGCCAAGGTTCCTATGGGCGTGGCCAACGGCACGCATTTCCGTGATGGGGGGCGAGCAGGCGGCCACCGTCTTATCGACGGTCCGAAGGGAAGCAAAAAAGTCGCAGAAGACGAAATGGCCTAAGAAAGAGCAGGCAGCGTTCGAACAAAACGTTCGCGAGCAGTACGAAAAACAAGGGCATCCCTATTATGCCAGTGCGCGTTTGTGGGATGATGGTATCATTGACCCGCGGGACACACGTCGTGTCCTCGCGCTGAGCCTTTCTGCGGCTCTCAATGCGCCGATCCCGAAATCCAGATTTGGCGTTTTCAGAATGTGATTGGGACGGACTCATGGCGAGAACGAAATCAGCATCCTTGATTACCGAGATATCGGGGCGGGGCGTTGCAACGCTGACGCTCCGGCGCGCCCATGTCCACAATGCATTCGACGATGAATTGATCGAGCGGTTGCGGCGTGAGTTGCAAGGCCTGGAGAATGACCCGGTCGTCAGGGTGGTTGTGATCAAAGGGGATGGAGACAATTTCTGTGCCGGCGCGGATCTAAACTGGATGAAGCGAATGGCGGAATTCGACCGGGTCGCGAACTTGGAAGACGCGAAAAACTTCGGAAAGATGATGGCGGTCCTGCATCGGATGCGGCAACCGACGGTTGCTGTTGTGCAGGGCGCAGCCTTTGGCGGCGGCGTCGGATTGGTCGCCGCGTGCGACATTGCCATCGCGTCCGATGATGCCGTTTTCTGTTTGTCGGAAGTGCGCCTTGGAATCATCCCGGCAGTAATTGGGCCGTATATCGTCAATGCCATCGGCGAACGCCAAGCGAAACGGTACATGATGACGGCGGAGAAGTTCGGAGCAGCGGAAGCGCATGGCGTTGGATTGATCCAGGCGGTGGTGCCGCGGGCTCATCTGAACAGTAAAGCAGACGCGATGGTCGCGGATTTGTTGCGTGGCGGGCCGAAGGCCCTTTCCGAGGTCAAGAACCTCATGTCCTATCTCTCCAACTCCCCAACCATGGACGAGAAGATTGTCCGCGATACCGCAGGCCATATCGCGCGTGTTCGGGCGACGGATGAGGGTATCGAAGGTGTATCGGCATTCTTGGAGAAGCGCTCGCCCAAATGGGTCAGGGATTGACGTGACTCCAGTCCGACGGGTTCTGGTCGCAAATCGCGGCGAAATCGCTTGCCGCATTTTTGAAACGGCACACCGGATGGGGCTCGAGACCGTCGCCGTGTATTCGGATGCCGATGCCGATGCGAAGCATGTTCGAATGGCCGGACGATCGCGTCGAATTGGCGTCCCACAGGCCGCAGGCAGTTATTTACGACAAGATCGAATTATAGAGGCCGCGCTCGAAACCGGCGCAGATGCCATACATCCAGGGTATGGCTTCCTTTCGGAAAATGCGGCCTTCGCGCTTTCCGTAAAGAAGGCCGGTCTAAAGTTCATCGGCCCCAGTTCTGAGGCCATCGCCCTTATGGGGTCAAAAAGCCGGGCCAAAACAAAAGTGGCGAAAGCCGGTGTGCCGGTTGTGCCGGGATACGCTGGCCGGGCCCAAGATTTCAAGAGTCTCGAAGCCGCCGCTGCTAAGGTCGGGTATCCATTATTGATCAAAGCATCGGCTGGCGGAGGCGGGAAGGGAATGCGCATCGTGCATTCCGCGAAGGAGTTAAGGGAGAGTTTGGACTCTGCCCGGCGTGAGGCAAAATCGGCTTTTGGCGAAGGGCGCCTGATTCTTGAGAGATATCTCAAACGCGCACGCCACATCGAGGTTCAGATATTCGGTGACGAAGAAGGCAATGTCGTTCACCTGTTCGAGCGCGATTGTTCGGTCCAGCGCCGACATCAAAAGGTCATTGAGGAGGCACCGGCACCGGGGCTTTCGTCGCGGGTTCGTCAGAGCTTATTTGATGCGGCAGTCACGGCAGCACGCAGCATTGGGTATGTGGGCGCGGGCACAGTTGAGTTTCTGGTATCGGGCGAAGAGCTCTTTTTTATCGAGATGAATACGCGGTTACAGGTCGAGCATCCGGTAACGGAAGCGGTGACAGGCGTCGATCTGGTCGAATGGCAGTTCCACATTGCATCCGGGGAGCCTCTGCCACTGATCCAAGATGAAATAGCTTGCCACGGTCACGCCATAGAGGCCCGCTTGTATGCTGAAGATCCTGATCGTGATTTCGCCCCACAGGCCGGCGAGATTTGGCATGCGTGTCTTCCGTCCAATGAGAACGTACGTGTTGATGCCGGGTTCGCGGGCCGCACCACCGTATCGCCCGACTACGACCCAATGATCGCGAAAGTGATCGCGTGCGGCGACAGCCGCGACAGCGCACGCAACCGTTTGATAGATGCGTTGAATGCGACCGAGCTTGCGGGGGTACGTACCAATTTGGCGTTCTTGGGCAATGTTCTCAGAACGGATGCGTTCAGAAAAGGCGCGATTGATACCGGTTGGTTGGATCGAAAGGGTACCAAGGCGCTGGTAAGAGATAGTCAAGACTCCAAAGCAGTCCACGCAGTGGCCGCGGCGGCGTTGCATGTTATCGACGGGTATGCCCCTTGCGCACCCGAAGCAGAGCCGTCGCCATGGGTGGTGGCCGACGCTTGGCGGATGAATGCCGCGTCGCGCTATCGGGTCTTATTGAGGAACCTACAAGAGGGCGGTGAGGTGATTGAAGTGGTCCTGACCCGTTTGGGACCGGAGAGTTATGAGATGACGGGATATGGTCCCACCCAGACAATAAAGACGGTTGAGAGGGGACTCCTATTCAACGGACACGAGGTGCCGCGCAAGGCCGTATCGTCGGGCGATGATATTGCTGTCTTTCTGTTCCCAGGGACCTTCGCGTTTAAGCGTTGGCAATCATCGGTGCGGTCGAATGACGGTCCGCTTGGGATTAGTGAGAATGTGCTGCGCGCGCCAATGCCGGGCCGCATTACCAGTATCGAGACGCGAAAAGGTGAACGTGTGCAGGACGGTCAGACATTGGTATTGATGGAAGCCATGAAAATGGAGCATCCAATTTGTGCGCCGTTTCCGGGCACGGTTCGCGAAATTGTCTGCAAGGTTGGCGAGCAAATCGATGCGGGCGCAGGTGTGGTACTCTTGGACCGATAGTAATGTATTGTCCTGAATACGTTCGTATCGTTGATGTCGGTCCGCGGGACGGTTTGCAAAACCATCCGGACCCGGTGCCGCTGGACATCAAGATCACATTGATCGACCGTCTGGCCGACGCGGGCCTTCCGTCGATTGAGGCCGGTGCATTTGTGTCCCCGAAATGGGTGCCGCAAATGGCGGATACCGCAGACGTCATGCGGGGAATCAGACAGCATGAGAATGTGGATTATCCAGTTCTGGTGCCGAATATGAGAGGCTTTGAAGCCGCACTTGCTGCCGGCTGCCAAGAAGTTGCGGTCTTCGCCGCCGCCACCGAGGCTTTCTCCCAAAAGAATATCAACTGCTCGATTGACGCGAGTCTGGACCGTTTTGTCCCCGTGTTGGCGGCGGCGGCTGACAACGATGTCCGCGTGCGTGGCTATATTTCTTGTGTCTTGGGCTGTCCTTATGAGGGAGGTGTGGCCCCAGATGCGGTCGCTTGGGTTGCCAAGCGCCTCTATGACATGGGGTGTTATGAGGTGTCCCTTGGCGACACGATCGGTGTTGGAACGCCGATAAAGGCCAGAGAAATGATAACGGCTGTTGCGACTGCAGTGCCTATGGACCGATTGGCGGTGCATTTTCACGATACCTATGGTCAGGCACTTGCCAATATTCTCGCCGTGATGGACATGGGCGTGCATGTCGTCGACACCGCGATTTCGGGATTAGGTGGCTGCCCCTATGCGAAGGGCGCTACGGGGAACGTCGCAACGGAGGATGTTGTTTACATGTTGCAGGGGATGGGGGTTAAAACGGGTATCGATCTGCAAGAACTCTTGTCGGTGAGCCAGTTTATCTCGGACGCTATCGGCCGATTGCCGGCGTCTCGTGTCGCGCTGGCCACGGGGACGGGCGCCACATGACGGTCAATTTGATTAAACTTTGCGTTGGGATAGACGATGTCGCGCATCTTGCCCGGGTGCAGGCTCAACGGCTGGAGCGGCAGAAATCGGCGGGAATCACGCAGGAATTGGTGCACGTGACGCGCTCTTTCCCGAAGCGGCGTGAGGAAGTTCTCGACGGAGGATCGCTCTATTGGGTGATCAAAGGGGTTATTCGAGTGCGGCAAAGTGTCTTGGAGTTGCGCGAGACGGTGAATCAACACGGAAAGCCCGCATGTGGCATCGTTCTTGATCCCACGCACGTTGAGACGCAACGCAGAACCTTCCGGGCTTTCCAAGGTTGGCGCTATTTGGACCCGAACGATGCGCCGCCGGATATCAAGGATGGTCCAAGGGGCGCAGATACGCTTCCAGAGGACATGGCCACGGAATTGCAGGAGTTGGGCCTCTTGTAGGCTTTTTAACATTTACGCCCAATAGTCTGATTTTGTTGTATGATTACGCGGCCATTGCTAGGGTCTCCCATGCAGCGATAAGTGCCGCAGGTAGGATTGCAAATGCCAAGTGACGACCCTGAAATCATAAATCCACCGACGTCTCTCAAGAGCAAAGTTCGTGAGGGCGGGCCCGGTGCTGTCGATTTAGCGACCCTAGAGCGGGCGGAAAACGTCATCGCGGGTATGACAGACAGCTATATCGAGTGGGTTCAAGAAGACCTGCAAAAGCTCGATGCGGCCTATAAAGCCCTTGCCGAGAGCGACGCGCCCACGAAAGAATTGGCCGACGCCGTATTTCAGGTTGCCCATGATATCAAAGGGCAGGGTGGCAGTTTCGGCTATGACTTGATGACGGTGATCGCGAACGAACTCTGCCGCCTTATCGAGCGTCACGAAAACGACTACGACTCTTCGGTTGTCGACGCGATCAAGGTTCATGTCGACGCCATGAAACTCGTTATTCAAAACAAGATGCAAGGGGACGGCGGTCCGAACGGGCAGGCGCTGGTCACCGGTATTCGCCAAGTTGGCGATAAACTCAATAAGTAATCGTCTTGGAAAACCTTAAGCGAAACGCGCCCAGACGGGGGTATGGTCTGAGGCCTTTTCCTTGCCCCGCGGGCTCTTGTCGATCCCGGTTTCTAGAAGTCTATCCGCCGCTTCCGGTGACAAGAGGAGGTGGTCGATGCGGACGCCGTTGTCTTTCTGCCAAGCACCGCGCTGGTAATCCCAATAGGAGTATTGGTGTGGTGCCGGGTGGAGCGACCGGAAAGCATCGGTCAGACCCAGGTTGCACAAAGACCGAAAGCGCGAACGGCTCTCCGGTCGGCAAAGCGCATCATTTGCAAATCCGATAGGGTCATACACATCGTCATCCGTGGGACAGACGTTGTAGTCGCCGGCAAGAACAAAGGGAATTTCGCCGGCCAGCAATGCCGTGGCGCGTGCGTGCAACCGGTCCATCCAGCCAAGCTTGTAGGTGAACTTCTCATGCAGTTCCCCGTCCTCGGAAAGGGTAGGGTTTCCATTCGGAAGATAAATCGACGCTAGCCGAATATCGAATGTGTCGACTTCGAGATATCTCGCCTGTTGATCGTCCGGGTCCCCTGGTAGGTCCCGAAGGTGCACGGTGATCGGCTGCTTCGACAGAACGGCGACACCGTTATAGGTTTTCTGACCGACGGTTTCGACGTGATACCCGAGGTTCTCGATTTCCAATCTCGGCACGGCGTCGTCGACGGATTTCAGCTCCTGCAGCAGGACCACATCGGGTGAGAATTCCGAAAGCCATTCGAGCACACGCGGCAAACGCGCCTTGATCGAGTTGACGTTCCAGGTGGCGACAAGCGTCATCGCGACGTTACGTTATTTGGCTTAAATCGAGAACGATGTGCCGCAACCGCAGCTTGATGTCGCGTTCGGATTGTCGACCACGAAATAGGCGGCGCCGAGCTCGTTCTTAAAGTCGACAACACACCCTTCGATGAACTCCATGGACACACTATCCGTCAACACGGCGCTACCGTTGTGGTCGAATTTCAGATCCTCGTCGCTGTGCGTTTCCACAAGATCGAACGCATACTGAAACCCGGAACAACCGCCGCCATTCACGGTAATCCGCAGCATCAAGTCCGGTTTGCCTTCGATCTCTCGGAGCTTGGCGATCCGCGCGGCTGCGCTGTCGGTAATCTCCAGGGATTGTTGGCTTTGTTGGCTTCCGTCCGGCATTTGCTCACAGCTCCATCATTGGGCGCGTCCAGCGATCCACTCTGCTATATGTAAGAAGGCTGAAAGCCATGTCAAATCTGATGCAGGCAAGAGGGCTGAATACGGTCATTGCCCGCGCAGGCCCTGGTCGGTTAACGTGCCGCATGAGCATACCGAAAGCCGCCGAACGGCCGGACTTACAACCTTATGCGTGTTCTTCGTCGCGGAGTCGGGGCCGATTGCACCCCGAGCCCGATAGCCGCACCCGCGGTGCGTTTCAACGCGACCGCGACAGAATTATTCACTCCTCGGCGTTCCGACGTCTCGAGTACAAAACACAGGTTTTCGTCAACCATGAAGGGGATTTCTTCCGAACACGGTTGACCCATAGCCTTGAGGTCTCGCAGATCGCGCGTTCAATCTGTCGGTCACTGGGCTTGAATGAAGACCTGGGCGAGACACTGGCTTTGGCCCACGATCTTGGGCACCCACCTTTTGGCCATGCTGGCGAGGACGCATTGCGGGAGATGATGCAGCCTTTTGGTGGCTTCGATCACAATGCGCAATCTTTGCGTGTGGTCACAAAACTCGAAGCACGGTATGCCGATTTCGACGGCTTGAACCTGACTTGGGAAACGCTTGAAGGTGTCGTCAAACACAATGGCCCTTTGATCAAGCGCGGAGCGACCGAGAGCAGTCTCCCAAGGGGGATCAAGGATTATGGGGCGTCCCACGACCTGGAACTCGATACGTATGCCAGCGCAGAGGCGCAAATCGCCGCTATCTCCGACGATATCGCCTATAACAACCATGACATCGACGATGGCCTGAGGGCGGGCCTATTCAAGATCGCCGATGTGGCCGACGTCCCTTTGGTAGGTCCCGTCTTTCACGAGGTTCAGAAGAATTACCCCGATTTGGATGAGTCACGGACCATCCACGAGGCCATTCGCCGGCTGATCGGCTTAATGGTCGATGATTTGTTGACCGTCACGCAACGCGAGATCGATGCTGCAGCACCTACATCGGCCGACGATATCAGGCACTTAGCAGGACCGGTCGCGCGTTTTTCCGACGAGATGAAGCGGAACGACCGTGCCCTGAAGGACTTTTTGTTCGAGAACATGTACAGGCACTACAAGCTGAACCGCATGACATCGAAGGCGCGGCGCGTGATCAAAGACCTGTTTAAGCTCCTGCTAGCGGAGCCCGGGTGCCTGCCGACAGAATGGCGCATGCAGGCGGGGGCGCCGGGTTCGCGTGAGACGGCTGAACTTGTGTGTGATTACATCGCGGCCATGACGGACCGTTTGGCGCTCGACGAGCACAAACGCCTCTTCGATTTACAATCGAGAACGTCTTAGTACGCCAACCTGATTCCGAAAAAATTTACTTTCGTCGGCGACAATTTGAAAAAGTCGCGATACCTCGCTATCGCGCTTCGTGGGGTATAATCGGAGCGATTCGATGCATACATGCGTCGGTCGTCTAAGGAGATCGGGAAATGGCACTGTCGGCCGAGCCAGGATTGAAGGTATCGAAAGAAGAGGACGTTGATTCCTACGACGGCGATACCGCGCGATCGACGTCCAACCCGGCGATAAAGCTCCTGGCTGTCCTCGTTGGCATTAGCGTAATTCTAGGTGGTGCTTGGATCGGCTTCGGCCCGCGGATCATGGCTATGATAGGTGGTGAAGGTGCCGACGTGCCGACAATTGCGGCGGACGCTGCGCCGGTCAAAGTCCGCCCGGAGAGCCCCGGCGGGATGCAGGTGCCCAATCAGGGGCGGCTGGTATACGGTGTTGTCGACGGCACAGCATCGCAGCCGCGGATTGAGCGGCTATTACCAAGTGCCGAGAAGCCGGTCGCTGTCGAGGATGTATTGACCCGACCGGTTCCCGAGACCAACACGGTTGTGACCGGATCAGCGCCGCGCGGCAGTGCCGACATCGCCGCAAGCGCCGTGACTGACGAGGCACCACGTCGGTTGGAACCGCCGCAGCGCCAGGTCGCGGCGACGCCCTCTGAAGCTGATGTCAGCAACCTCGCAGGACCCCCGCCTGTCGCGTCGGCACCAAGCCCGGCACCCGTCGAGGTGGCGCAAGCTCCGGCACCTACGGCCCCGGCCGCGCCGCGTCAAATCGTGACGGAAACAGCATCCGCGCCGCCTGTCCCGTCGTCGGAGCCCCCAGTCGCAACCACCCAGCCGCAAGCCGCACCTGCGGCCCCAGCGCCGGCGGCACCTACACAAACGGCCCGGGCAGCGCCCGCACCGGCTGCCCCGACCACGGATCTTGGACAAACCTTCCGCGTGCAGCTTGCCGCATCGCGCTCGGAGCCTGCCGTCAAATCCGAGTGGGACCGCTTGCGCAGGCGGCATATCGATTTACTCGGAGATTTGCAGCTGCAAGTGACGCGGATCGATCTTGGGGCGACGAAAGGGGTGTTTTATCGCTTGCGGGTCGGGCCGCTTGAAAACGAAACCACGGCAAAAGCCCTGTGTGAGCGTTTGAAACAGCGGAAACTTGGCTGTCTGGTTGTCAAACCGGGCGCTTGATGTCTGACGCCGCTCCGTCCTCTCCCATCAAAGCGGCCATTGTCGGTTGCGCGGGCACCACTCTCATCGAGGCGGAAAAGACCTTTTTCCGCGCCACGCAGCCGCTTGGCTTCATCTTGTTCAAACGGAACTGTGAGTCTCCGGCGCAGGTAAAAGCTCTCGTATCGGACTTGCGGCACGCCGTTGACCGAGAGGACGCCCCCGTGCTGGTCGATCAGGAAGGTGGACGGGTGCAACGCATGGGGCCACCACATTGGCCGAAATACCCTGCCCAGCAGACATTCGCGAAGGTTGCCAGCGACAAGGGGCTCTCGGCCGGCGTGGAAGCTGCGACCTTGAACGCGACGCTGATCGGTATGGATCTCGCCGAAGTGGGTATTACGGTCAATTGCCTGCCGCTCCTCGACGTTCCAGCTGATGATGGCCACGACATCATCGGGGACCGTGCCTATGGACCTGATCCAGAGATTACCACTGCGCTGGGGCAGGGGGTCATCGATGGGCTTATGCGTGCAGGCGTGCTCCCCATCATCAAGCACATCCCAGGGCATGGCCGTGCGAGAGTCGATAGCCATTTGGAACTGCCGACTGTCGACGCGGCGCACGAAACGCTAAGCGCGACGGACTTCGCACCGTTTAGGGCCCTCGCATCGGCCCCTTGGGCCATGACCGCGCATATCGTCTATACGGACATCGATCCGGCAGAACCTGCGACCTTGTCAAAAACCGTGATCGACGACGTCATTCGGCGCGATATCGGCTTCGATGGATTTCTGGTTTCCGACGACTTAACGATGAAAGCGCTCGCCGGGACGCCGGGCGATTTGGCGAAGCGTGCTGTGGACGCTGGGTGCGATGCGGTCCTGCATTGCGACGGTGAACTTGAGGAGATGCAGAAACTGATGCCGATGGTTCCGCCGCTTTCCGTTCAAGCGCTCCACCGATTGTCGCGGCATGCTGCGGTGTTCGACAATCGCGCCTCTATAGATCGTCAGGGATTGCAGAAAAGAATGGCGGCGCTTATCCGGCCTTGATGTTTCCCTGCGTGCAGTCGAAACCTTGGATGTGGTAGAAACGGCCCATGGAGCGGGACCTCACCGAGATCGTCTACATCATTTCGACGTGGGTCTTGCCTATTCTCATCGCCATTACGTTCCATGAAGCAGCCCACGGCTGGGTTGCGATGAAGCTTGGGGATCCGACCGCGAAGCTTTTGGGCCGCGTGACCTTCAATCCGCTCAAGCACATCGATCCCATTGGGACCGTGTTCGTACCGGCGTTGATGCTGCTGGCGAGCGCGGGACAAGCCATGTTCGGATTCGCCAAACCGGTGCCTGTCGACTTCGGTCGGTTGCGCCGTCCGCGGCGCGATATGATCCTGGTCGCCGCGGCCGGTCCCGGGGTGAATATCGCGCTTGCGGTAGGGGCAGCGATCCTGTTTCGACTGACGGAGTTCGTCGCTGGTGACGATGCCGATTGGCTTTATAGAAATCTCGCAAATGCGATATGGATCAATGTCTTATTGGCTGTATTTAATATGCTGCCTATACCACCGCTAGATGGCGGACGGGTTGCCGTCGGCCTGCTGCCATGGTCGATCGCACGGTACTTGGCGCGCCTCGAACGGTTTGGCTTGTTTATCGTTCTCGGCGTGATTTTTTTCCTGCCCTGGATCGGCAGTCAGTTCGGAGTAAACTTGAACATGTTTTGGTGGCTGGTTATTGAACCCGCCCTGGTCATTCAAGATTTCATCGCCGCGGCCGTCGGGATGTGATTGGAACCTTGCCTCATGGCGGATATCGTCGAATTCGAAGCGGACAACGCGGAGCCTGACGCCCCGAAAGCGGCGTTCGTCGTCGATCTGCAAGGGTTTGAGGGGCCGATTGACGTTCTGCTGCAGCTGGCGCGCGATCAGAAGGTCGACCTCGTACATATTTCCATTCTGGAACTCGCGGATCAGTACCTAGGTTTCGTCGCCGAGGCACGCCGCCACAACCTTGAATTGGCCGCAGATTATCTGGTGATGGCCGCTTGGCTGGCGTTCTTGAAATCACGCCTGCTCTTGCCCGACTTGTCGTCGGAAGAGGAGCCGACGGGCCAGGAGATGGCAGCCGCGTTGCAATACCAGCTTCGGCGTCTGGAGGCCATGCAGAACGCTGGGCAAACCTTGATGGAGCGCTCGCGCCTCGGCCAACAGTTCTTTGCCCGCGGCGCGCCGGAGAGGTTCAAACCGCGCGAGATCGAGTTCTTGGATGCAACACTGTTCGATCTTTTGAAGGCCTATGCAGATCAACGACGCCGCCGCGATGCGCATGAACCTATGCATATCGAACCGTTCGAGATTTATACGGTCGAGGATGCCCTGCAGCGGTTGCGGCGATTGCTGGGGCGAACGCCGGATTGGGAAAATCTGTGGTCATTCCTGCCGGAAGAACTGCAATCGCCGCTGTTGACCCGCTCCGCCGTCGCAAGCACGTTCGCTGCGAGCCTGGAGATGGCCAAAGAAGGCAAAGTATCAATCCGGCAAACGGAGACTTTCGGCGCGATTTACCTGCGCCAAAGCCCGAACGGAAACGGAGACGTAAATGAGTGAAGAACCGGGCCGCGCCCTTAGCCACGCCAACGATGACACCGAGATGGACGAGGATGAGGTCGAAGCCGCCGAGATTGAAGAAGACGGCGATCCCGCCAATGACGATATCGACCCGGCGGAGTGGATGCGGCACAAGCGGATTCTCGAAGCCCTGCTGTTCGCATCCGCCGAGCCCCTGACGGAACGTGTTCTCGCCAATCGCCTGCCGGAGGGTGCGAAGATCAAGCCGCTCCTCAATGAACTGCGGTCCGATTATGCGGAGAGGGGGGTCAATCTGAACAAGGCGGGGACCTCGTGGGGATTTCGGACGGCTCCCGATTTGTCGGAATTCCTGAACAAGGAGGTCGAGGTCGGCAGAAAGCTGAGCCGTGCGGCAATCGAGACGCTTGCCATCATCGCCTATCATCAACCGGTCACGCGGGCCGAAATCGAGGAGATACGCGGTGTCAGTATCTCTAAAGGCACCTTGGATGTGCTCTTGGAAGCGGAGTGGATCCGGCCCCGGGGACGCCGGCAAACGCCTGGCCGGCCGTTGCAATGGGGTACGTCCGACGGCTTCCTGGACCATTTCGGATTGGAAAGAATAAGGGATCTGCCGGGACTGGACGAATTGAAAGCTGCTGGGCTGCTCGATGCCTCTCCTGCGATCAATGCGTACAGGGCGTTTGCGGGTGATCCCGAAGCGGAGGGGAATGGCTCGGAAGGCGGCGATGACGGCGATGCATTGCCCGCCGACGCCCTGGATGTTGACGAAAACGAGCCCGTCGAGCCGCTCGATCCCGACGACGGGCGGTAAAATGGTCGGATTCCTCGGGCCTTGAACTCGTCAGAATAAGACAAAATACCTTGCAAATGACGATTTCCGCCGTAAGTGTAGCGGAGCCTGGGAGGGTGCGGCATCTGAGATGCCGTCGTCGCGTTTTGGAATGGCGCGCCGTTCGACTGAACCGCTCTCGACGGGATTGACAGAGTAACGCGACAGCGAATGGGATAGTTAGTTATGGGTGCGTTCAGTATTTGGCATTGGCTCATCGTTCTTGCGGTCGTCCTGATTCTTTTCGGTGGCGGTGGTAAGATTTCGCGGCTGATGGGTGACTTCGGTAAGGGCCTGAAATCCTTCAAGAAAGGCATGAAGGAAGAAGAGGGCGCGGACGCCGAAGAAGGTGCCGACAAAGGCGAGAAAAAAGCCATCGACTCCGACGCCGGCGAGACCGTCGCCGCGCGTGAGGCGGAGAAAGACAAGGCCACGGGTAGTTAAGGCCGGGCCTCGGACCGGGTATGGTCCGCGGTAGTACGATGCGCATTTTCTAATCGGGGTCGGCCGTCATGTTCGATATCGGTTGGCAGGAACTGTTTTTGGTTGCCGTTTTGGCGTTGATCGTCATCGGACCGAAAGACTTGCCGCGGGCCCTGAAGACAATCACCGGCGCGATCCGCAAGGTTCGCGGTATGGCGCGGGACTTCCAAAGCGGTTTGGACGACATCGTCCGCGAAACCGAGCTTCACGAAATGCGCAAGGAAATCGAGGCGGAGGCAGGTGGCGATATCCGCAAACAGATCGAACAGACCATCGATCCTGATGGCGATGTCGCAAAAGATCTGGATGAGATGCGTGGCATCGAAACCGATCTGAGTAAAGCGGCGAAGGGCTACGCAGACGACGTGAACGCTGCTGCTGAAACACCTGCAAAGACCGCTGATCCCATTTCAACGCCCGCGCCCGAAACGGCGGGTACTGACGTTCGTAAGGATTAACGGACGTGGCGAAAGACGACGCATATATCGAAAACTCGAAGATGCCGTTACTCGAACATTTGATCGAGTTGCGAACACGGCTGCTTTGGTCCGTTGCCGCGATTGTCGTGTTGTTTTTCATCTGTTTCTATTTCGCTGCGGACCTGTATGGGTTCTTGGTGCAGCCACTAGCCGACGTATTCGAAGAAACCGGGCGTGACCGTCGCCTGATCTTCACCGCGCTTCACGAAGCCTTCTTTACATACATCAAGGTCGCATTCTTTGCGGCAATGTTCATCGGCTTCCCGTTCGTTGCGTGCCAGATATGGATGTTCGTTGCGCCGGGGCTCTATAAGCACGAGAAGCATGCGTTTCTGCCGTTCCTGGTCGCCACACCCATCTTGTTCTTCATGGGTGGCGCGCTGGTGTATTTCTACGTTCTGCCCGTCGCATGGGAATTCTTCATCGGTTTCGAAACGACCGGCGGTGAAGACAATCTCCCAATCGAACTCGAAGCCAAGGTGAACGAGTACCTGTCTTTGGTCATGCGGCTTATATTTGCCTTCGGTATCTGTTTCGAGTTGCCGGTCGTGCTGACGTTGTTGGCGCGGGCTGGAATCGTCACTGCGGACGGGCTTGCCGCGAAGCGGAAATATGCCATCGTCGCCGCGTTTATTGCGGCCGCGATTTTGACGCCGCCGGACCCCATCAGCCAAATTGGTCTCGCAATTCCGACGATCCTGCTCTACGAGATTTCGATTTTTGCCGCGAGATTCGCCGAGAAAAAGCGATTGGAGCGCTTGGACGCGGAAGGCGATGGTGACGACGATGCGGCGGAGAAAGCGGGCTAGATCGTCAATTTATGAAACGGGTGTTCCCGTGCCGTTTTCATGCTAAGTGCTGGTGTCTTCCAACCGTGCACTCTTAGGTCACCTTTCATGTTCGACATAAAATGGATTCGCGAAAACCCTGACGAATTTGACGCCGGGATGGCGCGACGGGGACTGCCGCCGCAATCGGCCGGCTTGGTCGATCTTGATACCAAACGGCGCGATGCGCAGACCCAGGCACAGGAACTCCAGACGGAACGAAATGCGCTGTCGAAAGAGATCGGCGTCCGGAAATCCAAAGGTGAGGATGCCGCCGACATTATCGCGCAGGTCTCTCAATCCAAGCAGGCCCAAGCCGATGCGGAGGCAGAAGCATCTTCTGCCGCAGCCGAGTTGAAAGACGCACTTGCCGGCTATCCGAATTTGCCGTTGGCGGATGTGCCCGATGGCAGCGACGAGGACGACAACGTTGAGGTCCGCCGCGTGGGCGAACCCCGGGTTTTCGAGTTTGAGATCAAGGACCATGTCGATATTGGCGAAGGCCTTGGCATGATGGATTTCGAGACGGCGGCGAAGCTCGCCGGGTCGCGGTTCGTCTTGTTGTCCGGTGCGTTGGCGCGTATGGAGCGCGCACTCGCGGCGTTCATGCTGGATCATAACACGACCGAGTTTGGTTACGTGGAAACCAACCCACCGGCTTTGGTCAATGACGATACGATGTTCGGGACTGGACAGCTTCCTAAGTTCGGTGATGACCTGTTCAAGACGACCGATGGATATTGGCTGATCCCGACGGCGGAAGTGCCGCTGACGAATATCGTTTCGCAATCAATTGTCGATGAAGATTATTTGCCGCGCCGCTACACGGCGATGACGTGGTGCTTCCGTTCGGAAGCAGGGGCCGCGGGCAAGGATACCCGTGGCATGATCCGCCAACACCAGTTCACCAAGGTTGAGATGGTGTCGGTGACGCATCCGGATGGATCATTGGAAGAGCTGGAGCGGATGACCGCCTGCGCCGAGGATATTCTGGTGAAGCTTGGATTGCCGTTCCGAACCGTCGTGCTGTGCACCGGCGATATGGGGGCAGGTGCCCGGAAAACGTACGACATAGAGGTATGGCTGCCGGCGCAGGACAAGTACCGGGAAATATCAAGTTGCTCGGTATGCGGCGATTATCAAGCGCGCCGAATGAATGCGCGCTATCGCCCGAACGGCGAAAAAGGAACGCGGTTCGTGCATACCCTTAACGGTTCCGGCCTCGCCGTTGGGCGCACGCTCATCGCGATCTTGGAAAACTACCAACAGGCTGATGGATCTGTCGTCGTACCAGAAGTCTTGCGCCCTTACATGGGTGGCCTGGAGGTTATCGCCGCCGATGCCTAAGAGTGCTTTGACCCTCAAGAAAGCACGGGTGCTCCTGTCCAATGACGATGGTATCCATGCGCCGGGCCTCAAGGCGCTCGAAGACGCCGTCCGCCCCCATGTTGGTGAACTGTGGGTCTGCGCTCCGGAAACGGAACAGTCTGCGACGAGTCACTCCTTGACGCTTCGACGCCCGTTGCGAATTCGCCATGTGTCAGACAAGAAATATGCAGTCGATGGAACGCCCACTGACGCTGTTCTGTTGGGCGTCAACAAGATCATGGCGGAGATAAAGCCGGATCTTGTGCTCTCCGGCATTAACCGCGGCGGCAATCTTGGCGAGGACGTGACCTATTCGGGCACTGTGGCTGCCGCCATGGAAGGGGCTTTGCTTGGGATTCCGTCCGTCGCGCTGAGCCAAGTATATGAGGATCGGCACAAGGTAAAATGGTCGACGGGCAAGACCTGGACGCCAAAGGTGTTGAAGATGCTCCTGGCAGAGGGATGGCCGGAAGGTATCTTCATGAATGTCAATTTCCCCGATGTGCCGTCGGCGCGGGTTCAGGGTGTCGAACTGTGCCGTCAGGGGCGTCGCAAGATCGGCGGTGGTCTGAGCCGGGGTGTCGACCCGCGGGGCGATGAGTACTTCTGGATTGGGCCGCAAAGGGACGAGGAGCGATTCCGCAAGGGGACCGACCTCGCCGCTGTCAACGGGGGCGCGGTCGCGGTCACACCGCTCGCGCTTGACCTCACTCATGCTGCGACCCTGCGGACCTTGAAGGGGCGCATGGGATGATGGAGGCCGCACCGGATGCGGCCACATTGCAAGAGGCCCTGATCGCGGACGGGATTACGGATGCCGCGGTTCTCAGCGCTATGCACGATTTGCCGCGCGAGTTATTTGTGCCCCCCGCATTTCGCGAGAGGGCTTACGAGAACACACCGCTCCCCATAGGTTTGCATCAAACGATCTCTCAGCCGACCGTCGTTGCCATGATGACCGAAGCGCTTGAGTTGTCGGACCGATCAAAGGTCTTGGAAATCGGGACGGGCTGCGGCTATCAGTCGGCCGTCCTGGCCAAGTTGGCCCGTCGGGTATACAGCATCGAACGGCATCTGCCTCTGCAACAGGAAGCGGAGGCGAGGTTCGCTCAACTCGGGTTTACCAACATCGTCACACGCTATGGAGACGGGTCCCACGGATGGCCTGAGCAGGCGCCCTTCAGTCGTATCATCGTCACAGCCGCGGCCATCGATGTGCCGGACGTTCTTTTGTCGCAATTGGCAGAGGATGGCATCATGGTGGTTCCCGTCGGCCTTGAGGAGCGCACCCAGAGCTTGCTGAAGGTGACAAAAACCAATGGCGAGGTACAGACCGAGGATTTAGGCGCCGTGCGTTTCGTGCCACTGATCAGTGATGAGGAAACGCCGTGAAACGGTCGGTTCCTGCCGTTCTTTTGGCTGCCGCATTCTTGTCCGCCTGCGGAAACCTTAGTGTCCCGGCGCGAGATATCAACACGCCACCAGCACGATCGACGGCCACGACGCCTGTGGCGGCGCCAACACCTGCCGATACCTCAACATCAGTGAACGCTTTTGTCGCAGCGTCGGCCGTAACGGTCGGACCGGGCGATACTGTCTACGCTTTGTCCCGTCGGCACCGGGTGCCGGCACCCGCCATTATCCGCGCCAATGGATTGCGCCCACCGTACATTCTGCAGGTCGGCCAACGGATCGTGTTGCCCCGCGGTCGGCAATACCGCATCGAGAGCGGAGACACTCTCTATGCCATCGCACAGCGATATGATGTAGGCGTGTACGAGCTCGCGCGGCTCAACGCGATCGAGCCCCCTTATACGATTCGCAGTGGCGACATCGTCGTCATCCCCGGGACGGAGCCCGTGAAAGCACGGACCATACCAAGGCCCGCTCCCACCCCACAGCCGGCCGCGGAAGCGGCACCAGTAACGGCGGCATCCCCGCCGACCCCCGCGACACCGCGCGTTTCGGCACCGTCCCCAGCCCCAAGCCGTGTCTCGACGGAGGGCGACATCGCCCTGGTGCCACCCCGCA
Organism: Rhodospirillales bacterium; assembly: GCA_965601835.1. Classification (GTDB taxonomy): domain Bacteria; phylum Pseudomonadota; class Alphaproteobacteria; order Rhodospirillales; family Casp-alpha2; genus UBA4479. The sequence goes on along the minus strand of OZ271842.1, from coordinate 550,838 downwards.
AACCGCCGCCGCCGGTCAGCGCGCCGCCAGCACGCTCTGCACGCGGGTTTGTTTGGCCCGCACGAGGAAGGGTCATCTCCCGGTTTGGGAACAAAAGCGGCGGATTACGAAATGACGGCATCAATATCCGTGCGGAACGCGGGACCCCGGTTACGGCGGCTGAGAATGGCGTGGTTGCCTATGCCGGGAATGAGATCCGGGGCTTTGGCAACTTATTGCTGATTAAGCACGCAGACGGCTACGTGACCGCGTACGCCCACACCGACCGGCTCCTCGTCCAACGTGGACAAAAGGTTACGCGGGGACAGAAGATCGCGACCGTGGGGTCGACCGGTAGCGTCGCGGAGCCGCAATTGCACTTCGAGATCCGCAAGGGCCGCCGACCGCGCGATCCCATGGGGTATCTCGCAAAGGCCGGTTGACCGACACGCATCCTTCCGCAAGCGGCTTGATATGTGATACCATTTCAGCGTTATGGTGGCGCAACTCCTCAGATCGCAGCGCGTGGCACTGATCGTTATGTCGATCGTCATCGGCGTCGCCATCACCTTCGGATACCGCCATTTCGGCTGGCTCGGGGTCAGTTTCGTCGGCTTGGTCGGTCTTGTGATCTCGCTACGTGCCGAGATTTTCGAGAAATACGGTGATCCCCATGAGAGAAATGGCGGATACGTCGTCAGCGTGTATGCCCGGCAAATGCGCAACGACGATCGTGACGGACCGGAGGCGATGCTCCGCAAAAGGAGCGAGGCCGCGGCGCGCGGTCAAATGCACCGGGCAATAAACGCTGTGTTTGGCGCCATCATGCTTCTCGGCGTCGGCATGATGATCAGCCGGAGCTTATAACGACGTCGTTTCAGTCCAGTGCCTTGCCCAGCCGGCCGGCGAGGTCCTGAATGTACTGCCATGCCACCCGTCCGGAACGCGCACCCCGTGTGACTGACCACTCGTTCGCTTCCTGGCGAAGGTCTACGCTTGGATCGTCCAACCCATAGTGGGCGGCATATCCCTCAATGATCGCGAAATACGTCTGTTGATCCAGATTGTGAAATCCGAGCCACAGACCGAACCGATCCGATAGGGATACTTTTTCTTCCGTCGCCTCAGATGGGCTAATCGCGCTGGAACGTTCGTTTTCGATCATATCGCGCGGCATCAAGTGACGCCGGTTGGAGGTCGCATAGAACAAAACGTTCGTGGGTCGACCCTCAACGCCTCCATCCAGGACAGCCTTGAGGGACTTATAGGTCTGATCCTCAGAGTCGAATGAAAGATCATCGCAGAAGATCAGGCAACGTGTGTCGTCTTTACGCAAACGTGTCAGCAAGATCGGCAACGAAGGGATGTCTTCCCGGTGTATCTCGATCAATTTCAACGAACCGGGTGTTTCCTCGTTAATGCGGGCGTGTACGGCCTTGACCAGCGATGATTTCCCGGTCCCGCGTGCACCCCAAAGCAATGCATTGTTGGCCGGAAACCCATTGGTGAAACGGCGGGTATTGTCGACCAATTGGTCCTGCTGACGGTCTATGCCCTGTAGTAATCCCAAATCGACGCGGTTGACCTTGGGAATGGGTTCGAGCCATTCGCCATCGGCATGCCAGACAAAGGCATCGGCATCGTCCAAGCTGGTTTGCGGCTTGGGCGGTGGCGCCAACCGGTCCAGGGCGTCGGCAATCCGCAGTAAAAGCGTGTGAATTTCGGTACTCGGTGTGTCGCTCATGGCGGCGGAAGGTAATTGCGCCCGTCCGCAAGGTCAATCACTTGGGAAAGTTAAGAAAATTCAAGGTGCGCGAAGGGCTGGAACCTGTTGCAACTCCGACGGTGACAGGTATAGTCCCGCAGCTTCAGGGCTTGTCAGTGGTGACGGAAAAGCCCGCCTGTAGGAGAGTAAAGAATGTTTATTTCGCCGGCGTTTGCACAAGCCGCGGGAGCGGCCGGAGGCGGAAACGCATTTCAGGCGTTCTTGCCGCTGATTCTGATCTTTATCGTGTTCTATTTCCTGCTGATTAGGCCGCAGCAGAAGAAGATGAAACAACACCGTGAAATGCTGGCGGCGATCCGTCGGGGCGACAAGATCATTACGGGCGGCGGCATTATGGCGACCGTCACAAAGGTCGATAACGATGGCGAACTGACGGCGGAAATCGCCAAGGACGTCCGTGTTAAGCTGCAGCGAAGCACCATTGCGGCGGTCGTCAATAGGACCGAACCGGTCGCAGGTCAGGCCGCGAACGATTCCGGCAAGAAGTCGGGCGGCCTGCTGGGTGGTCTGTTCGGCGGTGGCGCGAAGGCGGAACCGGCGGCCAACAACGACGCCGACCGCGGTGATCAGGACGGCCCTGACCGGCAAGAAGGCGAAACGCCGGACGTGAAAGATAGCGGTGATACCTCCGCCGAGAAAAAAGAAGACAACAAATAATCGACTGAACGAAGGGTCGGACCGGCAAAATGGTAGAATTTCCGACATGGAAGAAGATCCTCGTCGCGCTGATCTGCGTGGTAGGCTTGGCGTTCGCTGCTCCTAATTTTGCGCCCGGAAAAGCCGTTGAGAGCCTTCCGGACTGGGTTCCGAACAAGCAGGTGAATTTAGGCCTCGATCTTCGCGGGGGCTCTCACTTGTTGCTCGAGGTCGAAGTCCAGGCCGTCATCGATGAATATCTGCAGTTCCTCGTCGACTCCGCCCGGGTGGCGCTGCGCCAGGATCGGATCAGATACCGAGGATTAAGCGGTCTTGAAGATGGGATCACGGTCTCCATCACCAACCCTGAACAACGCGAGAGAGCGTTGGAGTTGATCCGAGGCATCGAACTTGATGCGCTCACGTCGATCGAGGACGACCGCATCACGATGCTGCTGTCGGAAGAGCAGATCAACGAACGACGGATCGCCGCGATCCAGCAATCCATCGAGATTGTGCGCCGCCGGATCGATGAAACCGGCGTGCGGGAACCGACCATTCAACGCCAAGGGGATGACCGGATCATTCTGCAGCTGCCCGGCGTCGATGACCCGGAGCGAGTGAAGCGCTTGATTGGCCAAACCGCCCGTTTGACGTTCCAGATGGTCGATGTCGAAAACTCATTGCAGGAAGCCCTCGGTGGACGTGTGCCGCCAGGCGCAGTTCTTCTACCGATGGCGGAGGGTGCTTCGGACCCCGGTGAGCCGGATACTCTGTTGATCCGCAAGAGGATTGCCGTAAGCGGCGAGAGCTTGGTAGATGCGCAACCGGGCTTCGACGGCAGAACCAACGAACCGGTCGTGACATTCCGGTTCGATACGGTCGGGGCGCGCCGCTTTGGCAGCATTACCACAGAGAATGTCGGACGGCCCTTTGCGATCGTCTTGGATGGCGAGGTTATCTCGGCACCGGTGATCCGTGAGCCGATCCTCGGTGGTTCGGGTCAGATTTCTGGCGGGTTCACCGTCGAGGATTCCAACGATCTCGCCGTGTTGCTGCGTGCCGGCGCCCTGCCGGCGCCTCTCTTAATCCTCGAGGAACGGACGGTCGGGCCCGGACTTGGTGCGGACTCCGTCGCTGCGGGCCAGATGGCGAGTATCATCGGCCTGGTCGGCGTCCTGTTCTTCATGGCGTTCACGTATGGGCGCTTCGGGATGTATGCGGATGTCGCCTTGGTCGTGAACATTTTGCTCATTCTGGGGGCATTGAGCGCCTTGCAGGCGACCCTGACATTGCCCGGCATCGCTGGCATCGTGCTGACGATCGGCATGGCGGTGGACGCCAACGTGCTGATCTTCGAGCGTATCCGCGAGGAGGTCCGCGCCGGCCGAACCCCGATTTCAGCGATAGATGCGGGATACAGTCGTGCACTGACCACGATTATCGACGCGAATTTGACGACGTTGATCGCGGCGATCCTGTTGTATGCTTTTGGCTCCGGCCCGGTCCGCGGTTTCGCCGTTACCTTGGCAATTGGGATCGTCACATCGATGTTTACGGCGATCATGGTGACGCGGCTGTTCGTTGTCACTTGGCTTCGCGCCAAGCGCCCCGCAGCGCTACCGATATGAGGCACAGACGATGTTGAAGCCATTGAACTTCATCCCGACCGACACCGACTACCAGTTTGTCTCCAAGAGATCGATTTTCTTCATCTTTTCGGCATTTCTGGTGCTTTCGTCCATCGGTGTCGTTTTCGCCAAGGGGCTGAATTTTGGGATCGACTTCAAAGGCGGGATTCTGATCGAAGTTCGAACCGAGGGCCCGGCCGACATTGGGGAGATGCGCAGCCAGCTATCGGGATTGGGCTTAGGCGATACGTCCCTTCAAGAGTTCGGCGCGGAAACGGACGTCTTGATCCGGATCCAACGACAAGACGGCGGTGAAGAAGCGCAACAGGCTGCGGTATCCGCCGTCCGCGGGGTCTTGGGCGAGAACGTTGAATACCGGAGAACAGAGTTCGTGGGTCCCAAGGTCTCGGCCGAGCTGCTGCAAGACGGGATCATGGCCGTATCGTTGGCGATCTTGGCGATCCTGGTCTACATCTGGTTTCGGTTTGAATGGCAATTCGGTATCGGCGCGGTCGTGGCGCTGACACACGACGTGGTCACGACGATCGGTATGTTTGCGCTCTTGGGACTCGAGTTCAACTTGTCGACCGTCGCCGCCGTCCTCACGATTGCCGGGTATTCGATCAACGATACGGTCGTCGTGTATGACCGGGTCCGCGAGAAACTCCGGAAGTACAAGACTATGGAATTGCCGGAGCTGCTGAACTTCGCGGTCAACAAGACCCTGTCGCGGACGATTATGACGTCCGTCACGACGTTGATTGCATTGCTGGCCTTGTTCTTCCTCGGCGGCGAGGTGATCCGCGATTTCAGTTTCGCCATGATCTGGGGTGTTCTGATCGGGACCTATTCGTCCATCTGTATCGCCGTGCCATTGCTGATTTACCTCGGCTTGGACGAGCGCGCCCGAGGTAACATCGACGGTAGCGATGAGGCCGGTCCCGAGCTGAATACCTGACGTCGATTATGGGGCTTGATATCAACCCCGTCGTCCCGCAAGGGCGCCAGATCATTCAAGGCTATGGCGATGGCCGTTTCCGCATCTCCGCAGAAGTCTATAACGGAAGCGTGCTGGTGTTTCTTGAAGAAACGTCTGCATGGAACGTCGCCGCTGCCGAGCGGGTGTCTATCGATACGCTTCAGCAGGTCATCTCGGCAGCACCCGCCATCGACATTTTGCTGATTGGGTGCGGGCCCGATTTCTCGCCGGTCCCCAAAGGGCTCCGAGCGGCTTTGAAAGAGCACGGGATTTCTCTGGAATGGATGGACACGGGAGCGGCGTGCCGAACCTTCAACGTTCTTGTTGCCGAGGAACGCAGAGTGGCCGCGGCGCTGATTGCCGTTTAGTCTCGTTCCCCGATGATCGATATCGACACGTGTACCGACCGCGTTCGAACATACGACAACGACAGATTTCTCTGCGCGTTGTTCGCGCCGCCACGGGCGCGCGAGGCACTCATGGTGCTGTACGCTTTCAATTTGGAGCTTTCCAAGTTGAGGGAAACCGTATCGGAGCCGCTTATCGGGCGGATGCGCCTGCAGTTTTGGCGGGATGCCTTGCCAGCGATACGTGCCGGCGAGCCCCCGGCACACGAAGTCGCAAGACCGTTGGCCGATGTCGTTCGGACCTTCGACATACCTTTGGGCGACCTCGAACGCATGATCGATGCACGGGAGGCCGATCTCGACGACGTGCCCCCGGCCGATCTTGAGCGTTTGGCCGATTACGCCGAAGGGACCGCATCTTCGGTGATGGCGACGGGTCTTCGCCTCCTGGGTATAGACCCGGCACCAAACGCCGAACTCCTACGTCACGCTGGTATCGCGACGTGTTTCGTTGGGCTTGCGCGCGCCATTCCGCATCAGGTCGCCTCGGGTCGGGTAACGTTGCCTGCAGACTTATGCCGCGCTGCAGACCTTGATCCCTCGCACCCGCACCAATGGCCGGAGAACCCGGATGTCCGTCCCATTGCCGCGGTGTTGCTCGACGCTGCCCAAGTACATATCGACGCTGTCCGGGCGGCGGGCGGCGCTCTTCCATCCAGCTCGTTGCCCGCACTCATGCCGTTTAGTCTTGCTGCGCTCTATATGCGGCGAATGCGCCAGTGCGGGAACGATCCTTATGCGATGGCGGCGCAGCCCATCGGGATATCTCGGCCGTTGACGGTTCTGTGGCGCAGGGTCTTAGGGCGCCCGTAAGGTCATCGGATACGGCGCAAGCGCATCAATTCGTGCGAAGAAACCTGCGGGAAGATGGACGCCGCGTTTTGGTGATAGAGCATCACGGCCCCCCGGGTCGTGTCAGGGAAGCCGCCCCGGCTGTCATCAAATTTCCGGATCTCCAACACGGTAATGACGTTGCTGCGGGAGCTGCGGCTGCGCCACGCAATCGTCGGGTTGTCCATCCGAGGTTTTGCAAGTGGTGCGATCGATCGTTTCCAAATTTCCGTCGGCTCGCCGTAGCGGGCTTGAAAATACGCGACGATCTGCTCGAACTGATTGGAGTCGAAAAGCGCATGGAACCGCGATGGCGTTCCTTGGTCGTAGCGCGTGATGGCCATCGGGCCGGTATAGAGGATTGTCGGAACCGAAAAGGCAGTTCGCAGGTTGTCCGGCCAATCGACGGGTTCAACGCAGAACAAAGTCGTGCCACGGTTTTTCTTGATGCATTCGTTGAGCGGATCCAGCCCGTCTTGCACCGGGGGTAACGTATTCTCCAATGTGACCGACTCGCCGATGCTCAGAATCACATCCTGTAATGACGTCCGCGTCAGGGCGCCTGGGCGCGGCGGCGGCGGAACACCCGGAGGCGCCGACGCGGACTCGATTTCGGTAACAGACCATTGTGACGCATCCGGCAGTGCCATGGGCGCGCCGTCCCGGAGCGCCTCGGAGAGCAGGTCCTCGGCGGCCTGCTGGCGTTCCGCCTCGTCCAACTGATCGAGATCGGTAACCCGTGCCCCAGTGTCTTCAGGCCCAACCAACATCTGACGTATGCGGCCGATCATGGATTGGACAGCACCCTGGTCGCTGGGGATTTCGCTGCCGTCGTTCGGCGAGATCGCCGTAACCCCAAGCGTTTGCTCGCCCCCGCCGGGCCCGGACCGTTCGACGGTCATGGTCCATGGGTCGGGCAGTTGCGGTCTCGGCTTCGGCACGATCTGATCGTCGGGAACATCCAGGTCGCCAAGATCGAGGCCGGGGCCGGACGGCAGGTCCTGGGCGGCGCGTGGCGCATCCCGGCTAGGGCCGAGCACCGACGTCAGGCGGTCCAAAAAATTTTCGTTCAGTTGTGTGCCGGAAGCGCCGCCGGGCGATGGCGGCTGCGTCTCAACGCCCGATAAATCAAGGAGTCGATCGTCGACGACGCGCCCGCGCGCCGGATCGTTTTCCGGCAAAAGATTGTCGATGACACGGGGCAGGGGCTCCGACGTGACCGGGCGATCAGGCGGCTGCATCCCTTGCTCTTCCTCTTGATCGCCTCGGAAAAAGCGGGCCAGGGCGTGGATGCGCTGATCGACGGTGGCCCGGCGCGTCTCCTGCAACTCCGTGACATCGATATCGCGGCGGGGCGGGGACCGGCCATCAACGGACGGCCGCACAATCGGCAAGCCGTAGATATCCTCATCCTGATACTGCCGCTCTGTCATTTGCGATAATCGGTCGGCGAGGCGCGACGCGGGTTCGTCACGGGTTGTGACACCTTTCACGGGCGGTTGCAGGCTGTGGGGCGACGGCCGCAGCCGCGTGTCCGGCTGAGGCGCGGCGGGTTGCTCCAAGACCCGGCCCATGCGGGCCTCGGCGGCGCGGCGCTCCCGGGTCTCGCGGAGGATTTGTTCGGGATCGCGAGGCGCGAGACCTTCGACGCCGCTCGGTATCGAGGCGCCGGGAGGTCCGACTGCCTCACGGGACACGGGCGGTCTCTCCGGTGCGGTGGCGACGGGCGGGAGTTGTGTGTCAACCGGAGGGGTTCGACCGCCGAAGCGATTGCGGACCTGGGCCGGTTCACGGTTGAGGATTTGATCAAGCCGGTCCAAGCGTTCTTGCAAGGCTGTGCTGCCGGGCGGCGGCAAAAGGCTGGGATCGTCCGGTTCGATCAGGCCGCCCGGCCGGCGCAATTGTCCCGTCGTCGATCCGGGGAGAGCCTCCAAACCTGGTATATCGGCAATGCCGTCGCTTGGTGGGGGAATGATCCCGGGCACCTCATCTGCGAGGGCGGGCCCCGGATCAATGGGCGACAGCCCGGGTATGTCCAAATCACTGGGGGCGCCAGGAATCTCGATCCCTTCGGGCAGATCGCCGGCGGGAGCGGGCTGAGCCAGACCCGGAATACCGAGATCGGGCAAGTCTTGCCCCGGTACAGGCTCGGGAAGCCCCGGAATGCCGAGATCCGGTAAATCGACACTAGGGGGTTCAACCGCGCCAGAGGGCGGTGCCGCCAGTCCCGGAATATCGAGCGGAGACGTCGGCGGGAGCGCTGGACCGTCCCGCGGAGCCGGCGCGACGAGGCCAGGCACCTCCAAACCCAGATCGGCCACACTGTCCGTCGAAGGTGGCGGCGCTAGTGGATCGAGGTCGAGCGGAGCCTGCTCCTGAGGCGTTGGGGGTGTGACGACTGCAGAAGGGGGCCGTGCTGTGGGGCCCGATACCCCTAATTCTGGAAGCCCGAACTCGTTCTCCGCCACGTCGCTTCCGCCCACCATGCCGCGCATCCGGTCGACCATGCGCCCCGCAGCGCCATCACTCTCGCCGGGTGGGGTGAAGAACCGATCTGCCGGACTCAACAAGCGGCCATTGGCGGTATCGGCAGGCGGTGGGGTATCCGAGGGTGCCGTTGCGTCTTCGCCACCGATGAGGCCGCCGAGAGTCACGATATCTCGAACACCGCCCCATAACGAGCCGAGGAAACCAGGTTCTTCTGTGCCCGGGGTACTCGGTGTTGGCGGTGCCGCTGGCGCGGGCGCTGGGCTTGCCGGTTCAGCCGCGCCCGGTGGCGGTGCAACCTCAGCGGTTTCAAGGATTGGTTCTGGTGCAGGCGAGAGCGCAGCGGACGGCGCGGGCGGACTCGGCTTTCGCGGCGGTGCCAGATCGGATAATTGGGGCGTTGCTGGTTGCGGTGGTGCAGATGTTACCGGTGCCCGCAACCGCGAGGTTGGCCGGATTAAAGCGTCTTGCCCGCGCTCGGTTACCCGAGGCCCTGTCTGAGATTGGGCAGTACGCCGCGCCAGAAGGAGGTGTGCCGCGCGAAAATGGCCAAGGTCGACCGCCAAATCCGCGGGCGTCATGCCTTCGGCGTTCGTCGCGGCCATATCGGCGCCGGCATCAATCGCGGCTTCAACTGCCTGTAAGTCGTTGATTTGCACAGCCTGAAACAGGGCTTCCGTCGGAGATTGCCCGGAGACCGGCGAGATCTCCAGGCACCAAACAAGGCCCGCGGCAAGCAGCAGCGCGGTAAGAAAGGGATGGCCGTGCGTGCGCTCTCGTTCCGATTCTCTTCGTCGTCGGCGTTGAAGCGTTGCGAAAAGCTTAACGAAACGGCTATTTTCTTTGCTATTACAAAGCATTGGCCGCACAATCCCGGCTATCACCCAGTCTCGTTCTCCGGAACCGAATCATCGCCAATTCTACAACGATTCAGGGCTCGGAAACACCGTGGCGCACAGGATGTCGTGCTTAGCGCCATGTCATGGCGTAAATCTGGGGTGTCGATCGTGCGCAACGAAAGAAAGGAAAGATCGAATGGACTACCGTCGGCTCGGTTTCAGTGGCCTCAAAGTCTCTCCCCTTTGCCTGGGCGCGATGATGTTCGGTGGCCGCACGCCTGATAAAGAAGCGGCCCGGATCATCGATCATGCGCGCGGCGAGGGGATTAATTTCATCGATACAGCGGACGCCTATAACGGCGGCAAATCCGAAGTTGTGGTCGGCAAGGCCATCAAGAAGAGCCGTAACGACTGGGTCTTGGCCACCAAAGTTTATAATCCCATGGGCAGTGGGCCGAACCGGCGGGGGCTCGGCGCAAAATGGATGGCGCAGGCCTGCGACGAAAGTTTGAAACGTCTGGGCACGGATCACATCGATATCTATTACTTTCACAAGGATGACACCGATACGCCGTTGGAAGAGTCCCTGGCCGCGGCCAACCGCCTCATCGAAAGCGGGAAAATCCGTTACTACGGGATTTCGAACTACTTCGGTTGGCGGATCTCGCTCCTGTGCGCAACGGCGGAGGCTATGGGCATGCCGCTACCGGTCGTCTGCCAGCCGTACTACAACCCCATGACGCGCGAGGCGGAACGCGACATTCTTCCCACCTGCGATCATTTCGGCGTCGGTGTGGTGCCATATAGTCCGTTGGCGCGTGGCGTGCTGACGGCAAAGTACGCACCGGGCGAGGAGCCGCCCAAGAACACCCGAGCCGGGGTCGGTGACAAACGGATCATGATGACGGAGTGGCGCCCGGAAAGCCTTAAATTGGCGCAGAGGGTCAAGAAGCATGCGGAACGCAAGGGAATGACCGCGGCGGATTGGGCCGTCAATTGGGTGCTGGCCAATCCGATCGTTTCTTCTGTCCTGGCAGGACCGCGAACCTTCCAACAATGGAAGGGGTATCTCGGTGCCTTGCAGCATCGCGACAAGTGGACAGAAAAGGATGAGGCCTTTTGGGACAAGTTGGTCAGCCCCGGCCATCCCTCGACGCCAGGGTACAACGACCCGCAGTATCCGATTACCGGACGACCGGTTTAGGGATCACTGCGCTGCGGCCGGCGTTTCGCCATCGAGCCAATCGGCGAGATCGCTCAGTGCCCGCCGTGCCATCACGGTCTTGCGCTCGCGCCCCCGCGGCCGTTGTTTTTTCGGCAGGTGATCCGTGTCCAGCGGCGGAAACAAGCCGAAATTCGCGTTCATCGGCTGGAACGTGTCCGCATCGGCTCCGCCCGTCACATGGTTGAGGAGCGCACCGATTGACGTGGTCGCAGGCGGCATCGCCGGCACACCACCAAGGCGTTCAGCGGCGGCGAAACGCCCGGCGAGCAGGCCGATTGCGGCGCTTTCGACATAGCCTTCGCACCCCGTGATTTGCCCGGCGAACCGCAGACGCGGCTGCGCCGTGAGCCGCAAGGTCTCATCCAACAAACGGGGTGAATTGATGAAGGTATTGCGGTGAATACCGCCCAAGCGCGCGAACTCAGCTTTCTCCAAGCCGGGGATCATTCGAAAAATCCGTTTTTGCTCGCCGTAGGTCAGCTTGGTTTGAAACCCAACCATGTTGAACAGCGTCCCGAGCTTGTTGTCCTGGCGGAGTTGAACAACCGCGTGATTTCGCACGTCAGGGGCGTTTGGGTTCGTCAGGCCGACGGGTTTCATCGGACCAAACGCGAGCGTGTTCCGCCCCCGTTCGGCCATGACCTCGATCGGCAGACATCCCTCGAAATACGGCGTATCCTTTTCCCAGTCCTTGAACTGGGTTTTTTCGCCCTCCAACAAGGCATCGATAAACGCCTCGTACTGCGCGGAGTTCATGGGGCAGTTGATGTAATCCTTGCCGTCGCCTTTGTCGTAGCGGGATTGAAACCACGCGGTATCGAAATCGATGCTGTCGCGATAAATGATTGGCGCGATGGCGTCGAAAAACGCCAGTTGCTCCTGACCGGTGAGCGAACAAATCGCGTCGGCGAGTGCCGGTGACGTGAGCGGGCCCGTCGCGACGATAACGCTTTCCCAATCCTCCGGCGGAAGCCCCGGCACTTCGGCGCGGTCGATCTCAATCAAGGGATGGGCGTCGAGTGCCTCGGTGACCGCTTCGGAGAAACCGTCCCGGTCGACCGCGAGCGCCGCGCCGGCCGGCACCTTATGGGCGTCGGCCGCACGCATGATCAATGAACCGAGGCGCCGCATTTCCTCATGCAAGACACCGACGGCGTTTGTTTCCGCATCGTCGGAGCGGAAAGAATTGGAACACACCAATTCGGCAAGACCGTCCGTTTGGTGCGCGTCGGTTTTCCGAACCGGTCGCATTTCATGCAGCACCACGGGTACGTTGTGTTGGGCAAGTTGCCAGGCAGCTTCGGAGCCCGCGAGGCCTCCGCCAATGACGTGCACTGGTTTCTTATCTGCGTTCATTTGCGTAACGTCGCCTTTAATCGGTGGTTAACCAAGCTTTTATACCGTTGCCAGACCTAGTGATCGAGGGCACAGACGGCAAGGGCCGGTGTGATTACGCATGTACGCTTCGCCGGTTAGACCCGACGGTTCCGGCGCACGAATGTTCTTTACGAGGTCGAGTTTTCGAAAATGGCGCTGAAAGATACGCCCGATATCCAACAAGAGTGGCCGAAACTCTCGCAACAAGAACTCGATGACGTCATGGATCGTCACGAAGAGTTCCTGAAGGGGGCGCGCGGCGGCGAGCGGGCCAAACTCGCGATGGTGGATCTGTCGTATCTGGACTTCACTGGGCGCGATCTTCGCAGGGCTGACATGGTCGGCGCGATGCTGTGTCATTGCGAACTCGAAGACACCCGTTTGGACGAAGCGAACTTGTTCGCCGTCGACCTCACCAATGCAATTCTCATCCGCGCCAATTTGGATCGCGCCGATTTGCGTGGCGCCTGCCTGTCGGGCGCAGACATGACGCTGGCATCGTTCATCGATTGCGACATGCGGGATGGCGTCTTGCTGCGGTCGGGAGAGAAAGGCGATTTGATGCCGCTCAACAAGACTGATCCGCCGCCCGGCATGGAAAAGGCCAAGGTCCGGGGTGCGGATATGACCGGCGCGAAGGTTTCAGACAGCGTCGTGGTCCAAACCGATTTGACCGACTGCAATCTCAAGAATGCGAAATTCATCCGCGCCAATTTGTCGCTTTCAAATTTGACCGGTTGCAATCTCGAAGGCACCGATTTCACCGATGCCAATCTCTCCGGCGCGGTATTCAGCGGGGCAGTTTTCGTCGGCACGACCCTGGATGGCGCGGATTTGTCCGGCGCGGACTTGATCGGCGCCATGTTCGACAATGTGGATTTCTCTAAGGTCGATTTATCCGAGGCAAAGATCGCTCAGGCTTTGGAAAAAGTCGACGTATCGCTGAAGGATGTTCTGACGGCGCATGCCGAATGGGTTCGCACCAACGGGAAAGAGGGGAGACGGGCCGTCTTCGCCAAGATGGACCTCAGTAATCAGAACCTGTCCGGCGTCAATCTGTCGGCGGCCGATTTCTCGATGGCCGTGATGAAAGGGTGCGACCTCTCCAAAGCAGAATGCCTAATGGCGGATTTCTCCTACGCCGACCTCAGGGGCGCCGTATTCGCAAGAGCCGACCTTCGTGGCGCCAAGTTTTCCCGCGCCAATCTAACCAATGCCAATTTGGTCGCAGTCGATCTCAGTGACGTCATGGTCTCAACCCGCGCCGGAGGTGGGGAATGGCGGGCCAATTTGGATCACGCGCGGTTCCGCGGCGCGTTGCTGAACGGCGCGAACCTGCGTAACGCGGACTTCACCCACTGCGAATTCTCCGAGGCCGATCTCCGGAATGCTGATTTTCGCGGGTCGTTATTGACCGATGCGAACTTCGCCGATGCCGATCTTCGTGGCACCAATCTGGAAAACACGGATAGGCGGGGTGCTCGCGGCCTCCCGAAGACCGACGAAGAAGAAGACGAGACGTACGTCGAATGATCGGAAGACTATAACCCCAACGATCTCTCTAATCGTCGGATATGGTAGTCCTCGGTCGTGCTTACGGGGCTCCCGAGGGGCATGAGACTTTCCTTGTGCGCCCGCGCAACCGCGACGGCAACATCCATCAGGAAGTTCTTATAGGACTTCGCTGTTTTCTTCGGCAGTTTGGCGTCAACAATGGCCGCCGTTTGTTTTGCCCGCGCCAATGTGCGGTCGACGGGCTTATCGCCGCTCAGCGCGCCGGTGACAGCGAGGCAATGATCCTGAAAAGCGGGGAGATCGATATCCCGCAATTCCGCCAAGACGTCGGCGAGGAACTCAGAGCGATGTCGTTTCGCGGCCGCCTTCGCGAGGTATGTGGCAAACGCCTTGTACTCTTTGCCCTCCGAAAGCGCGCTGTAGTCGACGGCGGAGATCATCGCGGCGATCTGTAGCGGCAGTTGACGAATTTCCGCCCATTCGTCTTCGTTCAATTGTTCGGTTCTGTCCATCGTTCGCGTTACATATCCAATACGCTTTGAATCTGGCGCAAATAAAACTCTTCTTTCTTACTGATTTTGCTGGAGAAAACGAAGAAGCCCTCTTTGGAGGCGGAGGCAACCGCCGTCGCCGCATCCATGACGAACTTCTTGTAAGCCTTTGCATCTTTCTGAGCGACAACGCGGTCTAGGACCTCATTGGCCTCGCCGATTGTCCGAATACGGTCTTCCAAAGGTGATTCGTGCGATGCCGCCGCGCCCAAGGCGGAGAACAGCGCCTCGAACTCTTCCGTGCCTTCGTTTTCGATGTAATCGATCACCTCGTTAACCAGCGGCGTCTTACCGTATTTCTTTCGCAGTTTTTGTAGTGATTCGATGAATGCTGCGATTTCTTCGTCTTCGGACTCACGGTCTTCGCCGACGTCGTCCGACGCCGAAATGACAGCAGCCGCGATAATGGGCGCGGACGCCACGAGTTTCCATTCTTCTGTTGAGAAGTCGTTTTTCGTCGTCATTGCCCACCCCTCGGTCCCTAGCAAAGAGCCATCTCATGCTACCCGAGGTGCACTCAGGATGCCATCGGCGATCCTGGAATTTGACCATTCTTCACAAAGTATGGGACTCTTCACAAAGTATGGGACGATTTCAGGAAGCAGATTGAAGGAGGATGGAGATGCGGACCCTGGCGATAGCGCTTACTGGCGCAATGTTGCTCTTCACCGGCCATGCCGCCGCTGCCCCGCAAATGCTTGGCGTCGTCGCAGAAGGCACGCCGATGCAGTTGCACTGTGTCGACGGGCAATGCATGACCGAGATATCGACGATATGCCTACAGGAGAACCGCCCGACACCGGAGCGGCATCACCCGTACCGGGCCGTCGATATGTCGACGTTCTCCGTTTTGGCAATGGACGCAGCGGGTCGCGAACATCTATTACCGCTCCGGGACGCAACCTTTCGGTCCGAGCGCGGGTACACCGCGGTCACCGTATCCGCGGATCTTTCCGGATTGGCCGATTCCGGTCTGACGCCGGTCTCCTTGGTGGCAGGCCCAGAAACGGCATTTATCCCCGTTTTTGACGAAAGTGACGAAAACCCGTTCAGCGCATCCGAGATCGAGTACGTCTTGGGTAGCCTTAAACCCGCTGCGGCCCGGGTATTCTCCGAACACGGCACGGCGCGTGACGCGATCTCGATCGTCAGCAAACTTGTGAATGCGGCACCGCCCAGCGGGCGCATGACCGCCGAACGACGCGCCAGCCTATGGGAGGACGTGATGAACGGAACGCCTCGTGAAGCGGTTGGTTCCGGGGTCAAACGGGCGGCGGACGTCTATGGGTACTGCCAGTATCGAACCGAGCAAGGGCGCTTCTTCAGCGTTCGCCGTTGTTTGGAGCAACGTCTCGATAGTTTCCTGTTGGACTTGAATACAGTGTATTGGTCTTCGGTAAAGCCGGGGTCTTGAGGCCCCAACAATCAAGGATTATCGAAGGTACGCGATGACCGAAGTCCTGAACGACGTCGACAGCTTGGCGGCGATGGTGCCGGAAGGCGCCATGTTGGCGCTTCCGCCGGAATACAGCTTCGTGCCGATGGCCTTGATCCGCGCCTTGATCCGACGGGGCGCCAAGGACCTTCATGTCCTGACGGTGCCGATAAATGGGCTGGCTGCGGACATGCTGATTGGGGCGGGATGCGTCCGGCGCATTGAGTGCGCCGCGGTCTCCTTGGGTGAGGCCGGATTGGCGCCCCGCTTCGGAGCGGCGGTCGAGAACGGAACCGTCGAGATCGTGGACAGCACCTGCCCGGCGATACACACAGGACTGCAAGCGGCGGAGAAGGGGGTGCCTTTCATGCCCCTTGGCGGTCTTATCGGCTCCGATATCGTGAAGCACCGTTCCGATTGGAAAGTCGTCGACGATCCATTGGAGGCAGGGAACGGGCCTATCGTTCTGATCCCGGCCATTTCACCTGATGTCGCCGTCATCCATAGCCCGCTCGCCGATCGAGACGGAAACGTTTGGATCGGCCGGCGCCGGGAACTCGCGACCATTGCCCATGCCGCGAAGACATTGCTGGTCACGGTCGAGAAGATCCAAGACGAGAGCCTGCTGGCGAGCGAAGCGTCCGCGGCGGCAACGCTCCCGGGGTTCTATGTCACGGCCTTGGCCGAGGTCGCTGAAGGCGCGAAACCCATGGGCTTGATCGAACACTATCCGCCTGACACGGACGAAATCGCACGGTACTCGCAGATGGCCCGCAGCCAAGACGGATTCGATGCCTATCTGCAAGAAACGGTGTTTACGACTCCGGAAGCGGCCGAATGACCTATTCCCGCGATGAATTCCTGATCACCACCATCGCCCGGATGTTGCAAACCGACGATGTCCGGCATGTGGCCGTCGGCGCGGCATCGCCAATCCCGGGCGCAGCGGCACTGCTGGCAAGATACCTTGGCGGCGGCCGGCCGAAGGTCGCGTTGATCCATGGAAAGGAAACCAATCCCTTTACCGATGGCGGGCGGGAGATTTTCGACGCCTCTGGGCAAGGCCGGATCGACGTGTTCTTCCTGGGCGGTGTTCAGATCGACGGGCAGGCGAACATCAACCTGGTGGGCACGGGCACGTATCCGGAGGTGGACAAACGCTTTCCCGGCTCTTTCGGGTCCGCATACATGTATTTCACGGTACCGAAGGTGATTTTATTCCGTCCGGAACATTCCCGCCGGGTCTTCGTCCCCAAGGTCGATTTCATCAGCGCGCCGGGGGTGAGCCCGCCGGAGGTGCAGCGCCGGGGCGGACCGAAGTATCTGGTGACGGAACTCTGTGTGATGTCCTTCGATGCGGTGCGGGCGCGGTTTCGCCTGGAAAGCGTCAGCCCGGGCCACACGATCGAGGAGGTCCGAGACAACACCGGCTTCGACTTCGATGTGCCGGAAACAGTGCCGGAGACTCCCGTGCCCGAAGAAGACCGCTTGGCCTTGCTACGGTCGACGGTTGGGCGTCTTGTCGCGGATACCTATCCCGGGTTTGCACGGGACGTGTTGGGCGTCGCGGCCTAAGCGGCGCCGTTTTCATCCGAGGGCCGAACCGTCGCCCGGTACGCATGCCACGTCGCATGTCCGACCAAAGGAAGGGTCACCGCCAATCCAATGAGAGCCGTGGCCATCCCGGCGGCCGTGACGATGACGATCAACGCCGCCCACAGCGTCATGGCCCGCGGGTTGCGCGTGACCACCAGAAACGACGTGAGAAGCGCGGGTAGGAAATCTGCGCGTTCGCCGATCATCATGGGCAGGGAGACCGCACTCATCAAATAGGCGAACACCGCGAACACCGCGCCGATGACCGTTCCCACCGCAAAGAATGTCAGCCCGTCAAGGGAGAAAAACGTCTGATTGAGAAGCCCTTGGATGGTCAGCATCTCATAGGGGAAGTTAATCACGTAAATCAACGCCGCCGTCCGCACCCACAGGATTAAGAAAAATGTCAGAGCCAGGCCCGTGCCGAAGACACGGCCGGGCGCACGCTTCCAGGCGGTCAGCGTCGCCATCATGGAAACAGGCTCGCCGGCTTCGAGCCGACGGCTAACGTCATAAATGCCGACGGCGAATACCGGTGCGACAAGCACAAAACCCGCGCTCATGGGCCAGATCAGATGGTAGTACTCAAGCTGATACAGGCCGATCGTCACCGCATACCCGAGCGCGACAAAGATAAACCCATAAGCCAGTCCGATGCCTTTGGTGCGGCGCAGATCGCCCCATCCCAACGCCAACCATTTCCAAGGCTCGGTCGTATTGATCGCTTTGACGCGAGCGGCAAGGCCGCGTGGCGGCGCGGCATTTGGTGTCGAACCGGTCGACGTTTGCTGGTGTTCGGACATGCCCCCTCCCGCACTTGAGCCGGGAAATCGTAGCGCGCGCTGTTTCGACGAGCAAAATTTTGTGAAATGACCCGACGTTGTCTTCAATGGGACGATCCCTAAACTGACGCCATGACAGACTTATCTTCGACGGTCGGGCCGCTCCACGGCATTCGCGTATTGGATCTATCGCGGGTCTTGGCGGGACCATGGTGCGCCATGATACTTGGCGACATGGGCGCGGACGTGATCAAAGTCGAAAGCCCGGAAGGCGACGACCTGCGTTACTTTGGCCCCCCGTTTGAGAAAGGTGAGAGCGCTTACTTCATGGTCGCGGGGCGCAACAAGCGTTCCGTCGTCGCGGACCTGAAGACCGAGGCGGGACGGGCAAAGGTTCGGGATCTGGCGTTACGCGCCGACGTTCTGGTGGAGAACTTCCGCGAAGGCACGTTGGAGAAATTCAATCTTGCGCCGGAAGACTTACGCAAGGAGAACCCTGGGCTCATCGTCTGCTCGATTTCCGGTTACGGCCGCACCGGTTCCATGTCGGCGCGTGCCGGTTACGACTTCGTCATTCAAGCGGAAAGTGGTCTGATGTCGATTATCGGCGATGAGCATCAAGACCCCATGAAAGTCGGAGCCGCCGTCACCGACATCGTTGCGGGCCAATATGCTGCGCAAGGTGTCTTGGCCGCGCTGCTCCACCGCGAGCGGGGCGGCAAGGGACAAGACGTGGACGTTTCGCTTTTGGATGGTGCGGCGACGCTGCTGGCCAATCAAGCCGCCGCGTATTTGATGACCGGCGAACGCCCGGCGCGCCTCGGCAATGACCATCCGACCGTTTGTCCGTACCGACCGTTCGACACGGCGGATGAGCCGATTGCCTTGGCCATCGGCGCCGATCGGCAATTCAAGAAATTGGCAGCGGTGCTGGGGATGCCGGACCTCGCCGACGATGACCGCTTTGCCACCAATCCAAAAAGGGTCGAGAACCGGGCTGCCCTTTACGAGATCATCGAGGCCGCGTTCAAGTCACGCAATCGCGACGACTGGATCGCGGATCTACATGCCGCGGGATTGCCGGCCGGCGCCATCCGTACCGTCGATCAGGTGATGGAAGCGCCGGAAATGGGGGAGCGCGACATGGTCGTCACTGTCGATCACTCGACAATCGGCCCAACGCGGATCGTCGGAACCCCGATCAAACTCTCGGAGACGCCACTCACAGTCCGTGCTGCGCCGCGGCCTTTGGGGGCGGACAATGATGACGCTGATTGGCGCTAAGTGATGAAAAACACACCCATTTCCTAAAAATGCGGGTATAGTGGCCGAATGGTAGAGATATCGGACAAACAGCCGAACTTTTTCCAACCGCGTCAGCCGGAGCCACCGGCGCGGCAGCGGATATTGGACTCGTACACGCCCAAAGGCCGGGAAGTGTACGATACCATTGAACTTTCGGACGGCGCCAAGCAGATCAATCTGGCACGGTCCGACCAACTGGCCGCAGAAATCCGCGCCGAGACCGACCCGGACAAAGTGCGCGAACTGGTTCGTGAAGGTACAGAGGACATCAACCGGATCGCCCAGCTTTTCCGCGAGGTGATGAAGGAAATTCAGGCGTTGTTCGCGCCACGCCGCGGTAACTGATCGCCGGTCTCAGCTTTTCGACGTCAAAATCATCTGCGTACACCGGAACAGGGCAATCGTTTTGCCATCCTGCTCACGGATGACGTCCGCATCCCACACGTGGGTCTTGCCGCCCAGATGCCGCGCCGTCGCGATGGCACGAATAGCACCCTCCGTCGCGGTTCCGAGATGATTGGATTTGAGCTCGATGGTCGTGAAACTCTGACCATGCGCCGGTAAATGCGCCAAGGTGGCGTATCCGCAGGTGGTATCAGCCAACGCGATGACACTGGCGGCATGCAGGTAACCGTTCGGCGCGACGTGGCGTTTCTCTATCTCGAGACGGGCGACCAGGCGTCCCTCGGCGACCTCCACGGGTTCGACCCCGATCTCGCCGGGGAGATACCCGTGTGCGCGGTTCTTAAGCCACTCCAAGGTGACATGGGGGAGGGGATGGCTCACGTCGTTCATGATGCTTTCTTCTTGCGGCGGCGCGGGCGGAAGTAAGGGGCGAGATACTGTCCTGTAAAGCTGTCGGCGTTCGCGGCGACAGTCTCGGGCGTCCCCTCCGCAACGATCAATCCGCCTTTGACGCCGCCCTCGGGTCCGAGATCGACAATCCAGTCCGCAGTCTTGATGACTTCCAAGTTGTGCTCGATCACGATCACCGTGTTGCCTTGATCGACCAGCGCCTGCAGTACTTCGAGCAATTTCTTCACGTCCTCGAAATGCAGTCCGGTCGTCGGCTCGTCCAGGATGTAAACGGTCTTGCCGGTGGCCCGTCGCGAAAGTTCCTTGGCGAGTTTCACGCGCTGTGCTTCGCCGCCGGACAACGTTGTCGCTTGCTGCCCCAGATGAATGTAGCCCAAACCCACCCGCTGCAGGGTGAGCATCTTGTCGCGGATCGCCGGCACCGCCTTGAAGAAATCGACGGCTTCGTCGACGGTCAGGTCCAAGACGTCAGCAATGGACTTGCCACGGAATTTGATCTCCAACGTCTCGCGATTGTAACGCGCGCCGTGACAAACATCGCACTCAACATAGACATCGGGCAGGAAATGCATCTCGATCTTGATCACGCCGTCGCCTTGGCAGGCTTCGCAGCGGCCACCTTTGACGTTGAACGAAAACCGCCCGGGCTTATAGCCGCGGGTCTTGGATTCTGGGAGGCCCGCAAACCAATCGCGGATCGGGGTAAAGGCGCCGGTGTACGTTGCCGGATTGGACCGCGGCGTGCGCCCGATCGGGCTTTGGTCGATATCGACCACCTTGTCGATGAATTCCAGCCCTTTGAGGTCGCGATGCGCCCCGGGCAACTCCCGGGCGTTCATCAACCGCCGGGCCAGAGCCTTGTACAGGGTCTCGATGATCAAGGACGATTTACCGCCGCCGGAAACCCCGGTCACGCAGGTCAACGTCCCCAGCGGTAACGCCATGTCGACATCACGCAGGTTGTTGGCCGTCGCACCGATCAGTTCCAAGACCTGGCCTTTCTTGCCCGGGCGGCGTTGCGTCGGAATGGGTATCGTCTCTTTGCCCGACAGATAGCGACCGGTGAGACTTGCATCGTTGGCCATGACGTCGGCTGGCGGACCGGCGGCGATGACCTGCCCTCCGTGAACACCTGCGCGGGGGCCGATGTCGATGACGTAGTCGGCGGCGCGTATCGCATCCTCGTCGTGCTCGACAACAATGACTGTATTTCCGATATCGCGCAGCCGCTCCAACGTCTTCAGGAGCCGGTCGTTGTCGCGTTGATGGAGGCCGATCGACGGCTCGTCGAGCACATAAAGAACACCGGTTAGCCCGGAGCCGATTTGTGACGCCAGCCGGATACGCTGACTTTCCCCGCCGGACAAGGTGCCCGACGCCCGCGAAAGGTTGAGGTACTCGAGCCCCACGTTGCGCAGAAAATGCAGTCGTTCGTTAATCTCACGCAAAATGCGCCGGGCGATCTCGTTCTGTTTATCTGTCAACTTGCCGTCCAGGCCGTCGAACCAGTCGCCGGCCTCGTCGATCGACATGTCGCACACCTCGGAGATATCGAGGTGGTCGATCTTCACCGCCAACGCCTCGGGTTTGAGACGCTTGCCGCCGCACGTCTCGCACGGTGCCACGGTTTGATATTTCTGCAGTTCGTCGCGCACCCAGTTGCTGTCCGTCTCACGCCAGCGGCGTTCCATGTTCGGGATGACCCCCTCGAACGGCTTGGTGATTTCATAGGACCGGCTGCCGTCCTTGTACTGCATCGTGATGTCTTCGCGACCGGAGCCGAATAGCAGCATACTGCGCACCTTTTTGGGCAGCTTGTCCCACGCGGTGGTGAGTTTGAAGCCGTAATGCGCAGCCAGGCTTTCGAGCGTTTGGACATAGTACTTGGAGCTGCTGCCCGCCCAGGGCGCGATGGCGCCTTGGGCCAGTGTCTTCTCCCCGTTCGGCACCACCAACTCGGCATCGAAGAACATCTCGGTGCCTAAGCCGTCACAAGACGGGCAGGCGCCAAACGGGTTGTTGAACGAGAACAACCGCGGTTCGATCTCATCGATTGTGAAACCGGAAATCGGACACGCGAATTTGGCCGAGAATACGGTCCGACCTGCGGGTACATGATCTTTGATACCGCCTTTCTTTCCGGTGGTCTTCACCGGCTCGGCGTCGGCATCATCGATGTAGGCAATCCCGTCCGCCAGCGTTAACGCGGTTTCCAGACTGTCGGCAAGCCGGGTTTCGATCCCTTCGCGAACCACTAAGCGGTCGACGACAATTTCGATATCGTGTTTGTATTTCTTGTCGAGGTCCGGCGCATCTTCCAGCTCATACATTTCACCGTCGATGCGAACCCGCTGAAAACCCCGTCGCGCCAGTTCCTGCAGTTCTTTTCTGTATTCGCCTTTTCGGCCACGGACGATCGGAGCGAGCAGGTAGAGCCGAGTGCCTTCGTCCATGTCCATGACGCGGTCGACCATCTGGCTGATGGTCTGCGCTTCGATCGGCAGGCCCGTCGCCGGTGAATACGGAATACCGACCCGCGCGAACAACAGGCGCATGTAGTCGTATATTTCCGTCACGGTTCCGACGGTGGAGCGCGGGTTGCGCGATGTGGTCTTTTGCTCGATGGAAATCGCGGGAGACAAACCTTCAATCGCATCGACATCGGGCTTCTGCATCAATTCGAGGAACTGGCGGGCATACGCGGACAAGCTCTCGACGTATCGGCGCTGGCCTTCGGCATAGATCGTATCGAAGGCCAACGATGACTTGCCCGAACCAGACAAGCCAGTAATGACCGTCAAGCTGTTGCGGGGGATATCGACGTCAATGCTGCGTAGGTTGTGCTCGCGGGCGCCGCGGACACGAATTTCGTCCATCATGTTTCTTCTTCCGGCGGAGGGTGACCGAACCGATCATCGATATATGGGTTTGCCCGGAGCGTAAAGGGAGGGCAGGGCGGCAACCTGTGGATGGTTATGACGTGCGCGTCGATACCTCGAAACCGATGGTCTCGGGCGCGATCACCGCCGTTTCTTGGCCCAAGGCGGTCTTGAGGGAGCGCGTCACTGTTATCAATCGGTCGGTATCGGCGGGGTTTACACCCATCGGGTCGCTGAAGATGCGTCCGGAAATTCCTGTCAGATCGCGGCACAGATTGGTCGCGGTTTCATTCTGTCCATTCGTTATTCGCTTCGAGACGTTCGCCGTGCAGGTCTTCAACTGCGCGGCGAGCGAGATGAAATCTGACTCCGATACGCCGGCTGCGAACGATGTCGCTAGGCG
Source organism: Rhodospirillales bacterium (assembly GCA_965601835.1). Classification (GTDB taxonomy): domain Bacteria; phylum Pseudomonadota; class Alphaproteobacteria; order Rhodospirillales; family Casp-alpha2; genus UBA4479. Next base: position 527,379 of record OZ271842.1, on the reverse strand, counting down.
TTCCGCGATCCACAAGATGCCGTTCAGGTCACAGCGCTCATGGTGTTTGTCCAAGACCTCGCATGTTTCCTCTACGTGCGCTTGAAGCACCCGTCGGGTCATCCCGTCGGCAACCAGTTTTATCGGGTTGGGGACTTCGATCATTGCCGCGCTGGAGACCCCGGGACGTTCGGTTTGCCGCCGGTCAGGGCCGACGTAATCCACAGTCACCACAAACGGTTTGCGGCCCTCGAAAAACCCGGAAACCCGTTTCCGCAACGTGCCGAGGTCAGTCGGCTTCAAGACCACGGAATCGAACCCGGCATTGATGGCCATGCGAATGTGTTCGTGGTCCTTGTTCGAGGTGAGCGCGATGGTGACCGGGAATGGATTGTCACTGAGGGACCGCCACCGCAGTTCGCGGACGGTTTTGCGCATCAGACCGTTGTTCTGATCGATATCGCACACAAGGAGGTCGACGTCTCGATCCAGGAGGCTCTTGATCACGCCTCTCGGCCGTTCGGTATCGTGGATATTGATGAGCCCCAAATCACGGAGCATGTGACGAACCGATGCGCGCAAATCTGCATCGGCGTCCAACAGGGCGACCTTCACGTTCGCGAGTTCCGGCATACACCACCTCAAGACTAGAACCCGTCGTCATCCCCACAGAAATATTGGGAACCCGGGCCCGATGGCACAGTGATTTCCGTCACATCGTCACGGTCATTTCACAAAATGGGACCGATCCTGGCATATGTCCCTCGTAGGCGTTGACTCGTCTGGCCGCTTTCGGCACTCAAGAACGTAGAAAGTGAGGAACCATGAGCGACGAGATCGAGCGAGAGTTTCAAACGGCGGACGTTATATTGGCCGATGCCTTAAACGCCTTTCAGGAACAAGGCGTCAGCCAGTACGTGTATGCCATGGCATTGCTCGAAATCGGGGTCGCGGCATTGGTGAAACTGGAAGAAGATGATGACGCGATCAAATCGCAAGTCGATCAATTCATCGAGAAGTCCAGAGGCTTTCAGGAAACCTCGTTTCCAGTGCCTCGGCAGTAAGCGACAATGTGCCCACCCGATACCCGCATGTGGGATCGGCGCACGCGGCATACGTCAACAAGAACGCAATGAAGGAGCGGGGGACCCATGGCCGGTTCGGTAAATAAAGTTATTTTGGTTGGGAATTTGGGGCGCGATCCGGAGGTCCGGTTCTCCCAGTCGGGGCAGAAAATCGCCAACATAAGCGTCGCCACATCGGAATCCTGGCGGGACAAGCAAAGCGGCGAGCGGCGTGAAAAGACCGAATGGCACCGGGTCGTCATCTTTGACGAACGGATTGCCGACGTGGCCGAGAAGTATCTGAAGAAAGGGTCCAAGGTCTATCTTGAGGGTAGCCTGCAAACCCGCAAATGGACCGGGAACGACGGTCAAGAACGGTATACCACCGAAGTCGTCTTGCAGCGTTTCTCCGGCGTGATGACCATGCTGGACTCTGCCGGCGGCGGTGGTGGTGGATACGGTCAAGGCGGCGGCGGCGATGACGGGCCGTCGTGGGACGGACCGGATCAAGGCGGCAGCGGCGGTGGATCTCGTGGCGGCGGTGGTATGCCCGGTGGCGATCTGGACGACGAAATCCCGTTCTAAGCCACACAAGCCCCGGAAATCAGGGGCGCTCGCCGATTGACCGAAGTCAAAGGCAATCGGCAACCCGTCATGCAGCATACAGCTGCGCGATGAAATTTGGGTCGATGCATGTATAAGAACGTGGTCATCCTGTCGATTTGCCAGGCGCTCTCCATGTCGGGTGCGTCCATGGTGCTGATTGCGACCAGCTTGGTCGGTGTGGTGCTCGCGCCCACGTCGACCCTGGCGACACTGCCGCTGGCCCTGCAATTCGTCGCCACCATGTGCACCACCATCCCGGCATCGCTGCTGATGGCCCGGGTCGGGCGTCGGATCGGCTTTACCGTGGGTCAGACCCTCGGGGTTACCGGTGCCGCGATCTCGTCCTACGCGATCTTCGCCGGCGATTTCTGGCTTTTTATCGTTGGGGCCATGTTCCTCGGCGGTCACAATGCTTTTTGGCAGTATTACCGATTTGCCGCCGCGGACATCGCCGACGAGGCGTTTAAGGCGCGTGCCATCTCCTATGTGTTGGCAGGGGGCGTGGTCGCGGCGATTCTGGGGCCGCAATTGGTTAAGTGGACCGCGGAGGTCACCGCAGCGGCGTTCGCAGGGACCTATGCCGCCATGATCGGGCTCAGTTTCGTGGCGATCTTTCTGTTGCAGTTCGTCAACATCCCAAAACCCGCCCACACCAAGCTGAGCGGCGGGGGACGGCCGGTCCTGGAGATCATGCGGACACCGGTGTTCATGGTGGCCGCGCTGTCCTCAACGGTCGGATACGGCGCCATGAACCTGCTCATGACGTCGACGCCTCTGGCGATGATCTTCTGCGGCTTCGCCGTGAACGATTCCGCGACCGTCATGCAATGGCATGCGCTCGGCATGTTCGCGCCCAGCTTTTTTACAGGGCATATCATCCGCCGTTACGGCGTCGCCAATGTGATCGCCATGGGCGCCGTGCTGCAGGCGGGCGCCGTCGGCGTCGCGTTATCAGGGATCGAGTTCGAGAACTTCTGGGGTGGGCTTTTGTTGCTGGGTGTTGGCTGGAACTTCATGTTCATCGGCGGCACCACGCTGCTGACCCAGGCGTATACCCCGGAAGAGCGCGCCAAGACCCAGGCGGCACATGACTTTACGGTGTTCGGGACCGTCGCCGTGACGGCATTACTCTCCGGATTTATTCACGAGACACTGGGCTGGGCATCGATCAACCTGATTGCCGCGTTGCCGATTGCGGGCGCATTCTTGGCTGTCATTTGGTTCCGCGGCTACAGCGCACGGGTGCCCGCCGAATAGTGGCCCATCGGTGTTGTTTGCAGGGTTTCAAAATGGTAAAAATATCCTTGTGAAGCGGTCGTGAATGGGTGTCTCGGCTGTTATCCGTAACGGTCTGAAATTAAAGTGAAAAAGCGACATTGACCCAGCCTCCCGACGCGCCGCCGCCGGCGACTCCTGATGACGACGTAACGCCGGTCTCCATTATCGACGAGATGCGCAGTTCCTACCTCGATTACGCCATGAGCGTGATCGTCAGCCGGGCGCTGCCGGATGTCCGTGACGGGCTCAAGCCGGTGCATCGCCGAATCCTGTTCTCGATGAAGGAAAACGGCTACGACGCCGGTAAACCGTACCGGAAATCGGCCCGGATCGTCGGGGACGTGATGGGTAAGTACCACCCGCACGGCGACCAGGCGATCTACGACGCCATGGTGCGTATGGCCCAGGATTTCTCCATGCGGCTGCCGTTGATCGACGGGCAGGGCAATTTCGGCTCCATGGACGGGGACCGTGCTGCAGCCATGCGGTACACCGAAGCGCGCCTGGCGCACTCGGCGCATGAATTGCTGGAAGACATCGACAAAGAGACGGTCGATTTTCAACCCAACTACGATGAGACGGTGCAGGAACCTGTCGTTTTGCCGGCGGGCTTTCCGAACCTTTTGGTCAACGGCGCGGGCGGCATCGCCGTCGGTATGGCGACCAACATCCCGCCGCATAATCTTGGCGAGGTGATAGACGCCTGCTGTGCCTACGTCGAAAACCCGGAAATCAGCATCGACGAGTTGATCGAGAAATACGTGCCCGGCCCGGATTTCCCGACCGGCGGCCTGATCATGGGCAAGAACGGCATTCAATCCGCGTACCGGACCGGCCGCGGGTCCGTGGTGATGCGCGGCCGCACGACGATCGAGGAAGTCTCCAAAGGGCGGTCGGCGATTATTGTTCACGAGGTGCCGTACCAGGTGAACAAGGCGCGGATGGTCGAGATTATCGCCGAAAACGTCCGGGACAAACGGATCGAGGGTATCTCCGATCTCCGCGACGAATCAGACCGCCGCGGTGTGCGTGTCGTCGTCGAGATCAAGCGCGACCATGAGCCCGAAGTAGTCCTGAACCAGCTGTTCCGGTTCACCCCGCTGCAGACCAGTTTCGGCGTCAATATGCTGGCTTTGCATCAGGGGCGGCCGCAGATGCTGAACCTGAAGCAGATCGTCGCCGCGTTTGTGGCGTTCCGCGAAGAAGTCATCCGCCGCCGCACTATTTTTGAGTTGGGCAAGGCGCGGGAGCGGGCGCACGTGTTGGCCGGTCTGGCGGTTGCCGTCGCCAACATTGATGACGTGATCGCGTTGATCCGGAATGCCCCCGACCCGCAAACCGCACGCGAACAACTCATGGCCCGTGATTGGCCCGCCGAAGACGTGGCGCCGATGATCGCCTTGCTGGACGAGCCGGGCCGCGGCGTGATCGACGGCACCTATCGCCTGTCTGAAGCCCAGGCCCGCGCGATCCTGGAACTGCGCCTGCACCGCCTTACGGGTCTGGAGCGTGACAAGATCGGCGACGACCTCCGGGAAATCGGTGAGCGCATTCGCGAATACCTGGAAATCCTGGGGTCGCGCGAGAAACTCCTAGGCATCCTGGTCGACGAACTTCTGAAAATCCGTGAGAAGTATGCCAACGACCGACGCACGACGTTGGAAGAGGACGCCTACGAGCACGACATCGAAGACCTGATCCAACGCGAAGACATGGTCGTGACTGTGACCAACGCGGGCTACATCAAGCGGGTGCCGGTGTCGACCTATCGGGCGCAGCGCCGCGGCGGCAAGGGACGTGCCGGTATGGCGACCCGGGACGAAGATTTCGTCTCGCAGATCTATGTCGCCAACACGCACCAACCGGTCCTGTTCTTCTCGTCGACCGGCATGGTCTACAAGATGAAGGTCTACAAGTTGCCCGTCGGGACCCCGCAGGCGCGCGGCAAGGCGCTGATCAACCTGCTGCCACTGGATCCCGGCGAAACCATCACGACGACAATGGCTTTGCCAGAGGACGAAGAGAGCTGGAACGAGCTGTTCGTCATGTTCGCGACCAGCGTCGGGAACGTACGGCGTAACCGGCTGTCGGACTTCACCAATGTGATGGCCAACGGCAAGATCGCCATGAAGTTGCTCGAAGGCGACGCCTTGGTAAGGGTCCGGACCTGCAGTGAAGACGAAGACGTGATCCTCTCGACCAAGCTGGGCAAGTCAATCCGCTTTCCGGTTGTGGATGTCCGCGTCTTTTCGGGCCGCACCTCGGTCGGCGTGCGCGGGGTGAAGCTGAAAGAGGACGACTCCGTGATCGGCATGTCGATCCTGAAACACGTCGAATTGGACACTGATACTCGGGACTCGTACCTGCAGGCGGAGCATGCCGCACGCAGGTTGCAATCTTCCGATTACACGGACCGTCCGGAGGACGAGGCGCGCGATCGGGAAAACGCGGCCCGCATGGACGATCCCGCGTTCCGAGACCTCCAAGCGCGCGAGCAATTTATCCTGACGGTGACCGGCGACGGCTTCGGTAAACGATCCTCGGCGTTCGAGTACAGAATCTCCGGACGCGGCGGGCAGGGGGTCACGGCGATCTCGCTCGACCGCGGTGACGATCCCGCATCGGATGTGGTGGCGTCCTTCGCCGTCGTCGATACGGACCAAATCATCATGGTCACGGACGGCGGGCAGCTGATCCGCACCGGCGTCGACCAGATCTCCATCGTTGGCCGGTCGGCGCGCGGCGTGCGGCTGTTTAATGTCTCCGACGACGAGCGGGTCGTCTCGGTCTCGCGCATCCGCGAGGAAGTGGAAGACGGCGACGACGACAGCGAGAGCGACAGCGAAGAAGTCGTCGCGACCGAGGATCAACCGGAAGAGGGTGCCTCCTGATGCCGGAACGGATTGGCGTCTATCCGGGCACGTTCGATCCGGTGACGAACGGCCATATGGACGTGATCGGCCGCGCTGCCGGGATCGTCGATCGCTTGGTTGTTGGCGTCGCCATTAACGCCGGCAAGGGTCCTCTATTCAGCCTCGACGAGCGTGTGGAGCTGTTGAAAGAGGACATCACCGACCTGCCGAAAGAGAAATCGGGCCGCATCGACGTGGTGCCGTTCGACAATCTGCTGATCGACTTCGCCCACGAGCAAAGCGCCAAGATGATTATCCGCGGACTACGGGCGGTCTCTGACTTCGAGTACGAGTTTCAGATGGCATCGATGAACGCCCGGATGGACGGGAACATCGAAACCGTGTTCCTGACGGCATCGGAGCGGAATCAGTTCATTTCGTCTCGGTTCGTCAAGGAAATTGGCCGCCTGGGCGGGGACATCGGGCACTTCGTCTCGGAAAACGTCAAACAGCGCCTGATCGATCGCATGGCCGAGCAAAACGGCCGTTCGGCATAGCTCTAGGGCAAGACCAAAAAAGCGCCGGCTTTAGCGAAATCGGCGTTGACCATTGGGGCCGGTCTCCGTAATGTCCGCCCCCGTCGGCGATGGAACGATGGCCGGCACATAGACCGTTTTGGGCGCTTAGCTCAGTTGGTAGAGCATCTGACTTTTAATCAGACGGTCGCAGGTTCGAATCCTGCAGCGCTCACCATTTCAAACTCCCTGGAACCTCTGGTTCCGGGGAGTTTTTCGTTTGGTGTTTCGGGCATCCGGCACTTGAGCCGGTCTTTAATCTCTGATGGTATTGCAATGTCGCAAACAACCGGAGAGTGATTATGCGGATATTCGCGGGCCTGGCGGCAATCGTATTGCTGGCGGGTTGCCAGACAACGTCTCATTACGCGGGTAGCGGCGATGTGACCCTGAGCGCGCGCTCCGCTTTCGCCGCAGAGAAGTTCCTGAAGAATCCAGACGCCAGCGCGATGGCCATTACCTTGGGCGGCGGCGGGTTTGGGACCGCGACGTGCCAATCGACATCGTGCGCATGGCGCGAGGGGAGTGCGGAGAAAATGGCGCTCGCGCTATGTGAGCGCAGGGGCGACTCCTGTGCGGTTTTTGCGGTCAACCACAGCATCGTATGGAACGGCAACGTCAGGCTTCCCGTGTCTGACAGCGACGAATATGTGCTCAGAATCGTCGAACAGGTGGAACCCCATCGAACCACCACAACGACCGGCAAAGCGCGCCGCGACCCCGCGACGGGCGAATATCTCTTTGACGTCTATTTCAAAGGATACAGTTGTGATGGGGGGACGAACCAACAGGGGGGCACTTGGGCTCTCGACTGCCGGGACCAGGTCAATTTATCCGGAACGTTGGGCAGCGCCGGTGAGAGCATCATTTGGGGGCAATCGGAGTCACGGCGTTTCACCATCAGCATTCAAGACTCTGGGTTTCCTGTCCTCCGGGAAAAACTCGCAGCACGAGTTGAGAGCGCAGCACGTGCGGAACCGAAAACCGTCGCATCGCGCGGAACGATCGTTCCACCGAATTACAACGCTTCATTGGCATGGCCCGGACAAGACGGACAAGTATGGGGAAAGATCTCCAGAGTTGGGTTGAGCAATAATGGGACACTGTCATTCGCGAGCAAAGATCAAAAAGTGAAATGCGACGGGTCGATGGAAATCTGGTACGGGACGACGGGTTCGTGGAGCCTTAAGTGCGAAAACGGTCAACAAGCGAATGGTAGCTTACGTGTTGACGGTGACTTCGTCAGCGGCGAAGGCGAGACCCCTGACGGCGAGAGCGTCACATTCATTTCTCTTCGTTGAGCCTGCTCAATCGGTCTCGATGGTCCCCAGCACCGACAGCGTGCCATCCTTACCGCGGCCGACGAACACCAATTCGCCGGACGATGGGAAGACGTCAGTCAGCGCCGTAATGTTGACTTGGTGAGTCACGAAGATTGTCGGGGTCGAGAGATCGGCATTTTGGATGAATGCGGTCAGCGCACGGGTCTGCGGCCCACTCTGTGACCGGTTGCGAAAAAACGAGTTGATGGTCGGAAACGGTTGGACGGGGCCCAGGTCCATCAACTCGGCGGTTTCCAAGCAGCGACACCATTGGCTGGACTTGACCACCGCGCGCGAAATCCCATTGGCCTTGAAGAGATCCCCCATGCGCACCGATTGGGCGCGTCCGACGTCGTTGAGGTTCCGCTGTGTTGTGCACTCGTCGACCTTAAAGTTACCGGGGTCGCCGGTGCCGGGCGCCAAAGCATGACGAATGACCACAATAGCGTCGCCGCTTTTGAGCGCATTCCATAGCCCTGGATCCGCGGCGGCGGGCGGCGTGGCCGCGAGCAGCGCGACCACAAGAAATAGGGCGCGGTGCAAAGCGAAAAGGGGACGGTGGGTACGCTGTCGCATATCGATCTCCGTTACCGAGAGGGGGTACCGAGAGTGTACGTGACGCGACCCACGGCCGATCAGATCGATTAGATCGGGAATAGGGGCGTTATGGAGCGACGGGCAATACCCGTTGGTTGGTGGATCGGAGTTTGCGGGACAAATCCATGAAAAGGCTCTCAAAGAAACGTGCTTTGAAGCCCAAATCCGCGTCGAGCATCTCGAACACAGCGTGTCGGGAAACCGAGAGAATCTCAACCTGACCGTCCGCAATGAGGCTGGCACTCGCCCCTTTGCCGTCGATGAATGACATTTCACCAATCACCTCGCCGGGGCCCAAGGGGCCGGCGAATTCAGCCGTCATATCATCGAGATAGGTGCGTGTGACGCGCAGGCTGCCTAACTTGATCACCAAGAGGCTATCGACGGTCTCGTTTTCGGCGATCACGGTTTCGCCGGTCTCGTAGGTGACGACGTTACCTGCCGCGAGGAGGTCGTTCTTCTCCTCCGCTGTCAGGGCATGAAAGGCTGCATCAAGGATCATAAATCACACTTTGTTCAGCCGGGGTTTTGGCCGTAGCGAAATACCCACACACATGGTAGTGCTTTAAAATGTTCAATGTAAAGAAGGTCATCGCCGCCGCAGCCGTTGTCGGCGCATTGACGGGATGTGCTGTCGATGCCGCCGACGAAGACGGAATCGTTATCCGTCATGCCGCCGAAAACGATTTCGCGGTCCAGGCACGGGCGGATTCACACTGCGGCGCGTTTGGAAAGACGGCAATCCGGGTTCAACGAGACAGTGTCCGCAGTTTTCTGGGCTTTCGGTCGGTAACCACGAGCTTCCGCTGCGCAACCGCAGAAAAAGGGACTTAATGGACAGGGGCTTGCTCGGGGCGGTTCTCGTCCAGGAGCGTCTCTGCGACGGTCCCGATTTGCATCCATAACTCGCCACCGTCCTGGTCGCCGGACTCGCGCAATTGATCGGCACGAATAAAGGCGCCGGCCGGGGCGAACTCACCAAACTCCTTCACCAATAGTAAGGCCGTGCGCACGACGTCGGGGGAGGCGTGAGAGGGGAACATTCAGGACTCCGCGGTATTGGCGACTTGCCGCATGCCGCTTGGGCTTTTCACCACGTCACTGACGGTGACGCCCAGCCGATCCTCAACGACGATGACACTGCCGCGCGCGATCAATTGGTTGTTGGCGTGGATGTCGATGTCCTCGCCGACCGTGCGGTCCAGTTCCACGACGGCTCCCCGACCGAGTTTCAATATCTGGCTAATCGGCATGTCCGCTGTTCCGAGAACCGCGGAAACTTCCAATTTCACGTCCAGCACCGCTTCCATTTCGCTGCGGGTGCCGTCGCTTTTTACACCGAAATCGTCTGCGTCAGCCATGGTTGCACCTTATAATCTCATGGTTAAGAACTGATGAATAAGCCGCGAATCCAAGTGTACCACGCGGGGCATTTTTTGTCTCAGGCACCAACTTACGTGCTTCAGATACCGCCACCTTGATCCAGTTCCCCGGTCATCTCCTTCACATGATCAAGCAAAAGAAACAGGTCGGGTTCATGGAAACCTTCCGATCTGATTTTCTCCACCGTGTTGATCAGGTAATCGCGGTTCAGCCCGCTGATCCCCTCGGCTTTCATGATCAAAGCGGCGGCATCTCGCTCGGCAAGTGTACCTGCATAATTATGGTGGTCCGGATCGGCCACAAAAGTGTACGCCTCGACCACGCCGATACCGACAACTTCGACCGCGCTGACCACGGGTTTATAGGCATAGCCAATAAGCTCGCGTTCATTAAGGTAATCAATAACTTGTATTCTTTTCTTTTTATCAAACTTAAAGGCTATTCCATGGCATTCCCCACCTTGGTCCAGGCCCAGCACCAAACCTGGCACCTCCGCCGTTCCACGGTGATAATGCGAGAAAATACAGGCAGCCCGATGATAGCCGTCCAACCGTGCCAGTCTCTGCTCGATGAACGGAAAACCCGGTCGCCACATGAGGGAGCCGTAGCCGAACACCCATTCTGTGTTTTGCAGGCGCCGATCTATGTCCGAATCTGACATTCAGGGACCGTATCCTCTCCGAAACCGGATGGCCACCGGACAGTATGTTGCGAGGCTAGGCATCGGAAAACTCTTAAAATTTTAGGAAATGTGATGCCAATCACTGAGGTTCAGGGTAGCGTTCCGTACGACTATGGTAGGGACGCCGAATATCGGAGGCACCATCACGTGTGCGGGGGTATTAAACTGCTGACGACTTGTTGGAGGTGGGACGCATGAACGTTCTCTCTCCGGGTACGTCTGCGCATCGCCCGCCTCTCGACGATCCGACGGTGATCGACGCGCAACCGGGCCAAGATATCGTTCTGGAAAGTGCGTGGTTCCTGCGCGCCGATTTCGATCGCGTCGGTCCCGATCTTGTCATTATCGGCCCCGATGGCGAACACGTCGTCATTCGCGGTTTCTTCAATCAACCCGATCTGCCGGATATCCGCACCGCGGATGGCGTTGTTCTTCGCGGTGATACGGCGTCGACCCTCGCAGGGCCGCGGGCGGACGCCGCGTTCGCCCAGAGCACCGAATTGGCGCAGGTCGAGTCCATCGGTACCGTCGAAACCATCGAAGGCGAAGTCACCGTAACCCGCGCAGACGGCACCGTTGAGGTGCTGCAGGCCGGGGACCCGGTGTTCCAAGGCGATGTTTTGGAAACTGGGGACGGGGCGGCGATCGGGATCGTGTTCCTGGACGAAAGCACCTTCTCGCTCGGCGAAGAGGGCCGCATGGTCCTCGACGAAATGATATATGATCCCGGCGAGCAAGAGGGGCAGGCGGCGATCTCGCTCTTGCAGGGCGCTTTTACCTTCGTTTCCGGTCAAATCGCCAAAACCGGCGTCGACGCAATGACGGTGGAAACGCCGACCGCGACCATCGGGATCCGCGGTACCGCCGGCGGCGGCAAGATCAACGAAGCTGGGCAAATCACCATCGCCCTCGCCAACGAGCGCGGCGACATCGTCGGCGAGGTCACGATTTCCACCGATGTCGGCTCGCAGGTCATCAACCAGGCGTTCCAGGCGTTGACCGTCTCGGATCGCGGTGCCGCGCCATCCGAGCCGTTTGTCATGTCGCCCCGGCAGTTCGGTCAGGCGTTCGGCGCTGCCGCGCAAGCCCTCCCGAATGCGGCACAGGCGCTGCCCGATGAGGTGGTGCAGGAGATCGAGGCTGCGGTTCAGGAGCAACGCGCGGCACAGCAACAGGCTGAGGAAGCTCAGGAACAGCAGGAACAAGCCGAGGCCGAGGCCGAGGCGGCGGCGCAGGAACAGGAAGCGGCAGAGGCCGAAGCGGAGGCGGCAGCGGAAGAGACGGCGGCGGCTGAAGAAGCGGCGGCGGCAGACGCGGCGGCGGCGGAAGCGGCAGCGGCGGAAGCGGCAGCGGCGGAAGAGGCAGCCGCGGCGGCGGCGATTGCAGCTGAGCAGGCGGCGGCGGAGGCGGCGGCGGCAGCAGCGGCAGCGGCAACGCCTGAAGAACAAGCGGCAGCGGAAGCGGCGGCAGCAGCAGCAGAAGCGGCGGCAGCGGAAGCCGCACAACAAGAAGCGGCGGCGGCGGCCGAAGCGGCAACCGCGGCCGCGGCCCAAGCACAGGCGGCGGAAGCGGCAGCGGCCGCACAAGCGGCAGCGGCGACACAAGCGGCGGCCGAAGCACAAGCGGCACAAGCGGCCGCATCGGCGGCAACGGCACAAGCGGAAGCTGCGGCAGCAGCGCAAAGTGCGGCGCAGGCCCAGGCGCAGGCCTTGGAATCCAGCGCCGAGGCCGCTGTGTCCGCAGCCGCTGAGGCAGCCGGCGTCAGCACGCACCTCGATGCCCAGGTGCAACAGCAACGGGTCCAAGTTCAACAGCAAGCACAACAGGCGGCAGCCCAAGAAACCGCTGCGCGCCAGCAGGCGGCCGCGCAAGAACAAGAAGCCGCAGCCGCTGCAGAGGCGGCAGCAGCGGCAGAGGCCGCGGCGGCGGAAGCAGCGGCTGCCGCGGCAGCGGAAGCGGCGGCGGCAGAAGCGGCGGCAGCAGCAGCAGCAGCAGCGGCCGCAGAAGCTGAAGCCCAGCAACAGCAGCAAGGCGACGGACAGGACGAAGCCGAGACGCAATCTCCGCCCCCGCCGCCGCCGACTTCGGACGAGCCACCGGAAGCCCCGGTTATCGTCTTGCCACCACCCCCGCCACCACCGCCGCCCCCACCGCCACCACCGGCGGAAGACGATGACGACGACACAGACGAAGATGACGTCACAGAGGCGATAATCCCCACCGAAGCGACCGAACCGCCCGATGTCAGCTTCGGCGGCGAGGTCGTCGACGGGTATTTGCGGGGTGCGACCGTCTTCGTTGATGCAAACGGGAACGAGACCCTCGACGACGGCGAAATATCCACGGTCACCGACAGCCTCGGCAACTTCAATCTGACGGTACCCGATGCGCAATCCGGCGCGACCATCATCGTCACGGGTGGTGTCGATATTTCCACGGGTCTCAGGTTCGAAGGGATCATGAAATCCCCGGGCGGTGGCAGCAATGTCACGGTGACGCCGCTTACCACCTTGATGCAGGAGATGATCGAGAGCGGCGCTGCCGCCGATGCGGCGTCAGCGCAAAGCCAATTGGCCGCCGCGCTCGGCCTGGATTTGACCGGCATCGATCTCCGCAACTACGACCCCGTCGCCGCGGCCGAGGGCGAGGGCTCGTCGGCCGGCTCCACGGTGGGACGCGACATCCTGTCGGCAGGCATCAAGGTGATGTCGACCATCAACCAATTGTCCGGCGCGCTGAGTGGGCATCTGGACTCGGACGACGGGACCACGGCCAACGCCTTGTTTGGCGCGGCGGCGACACGATTGGACATCTTCAATTCGAACGGCAACGACAGCCTGTTTACGGAACTGCTGAACGACGCCGGGGGACGGGTCAACAGCCAAGCGAGCATGAGCGGACTGACATCCAACGTGTCGACGATCCGCTCGACGATCCAGACCGCGAACAACGCATACGACGCCTTGGACCGAACGGACCAGTTCCTAGACGGTTTGGCGCGCAACGCCTATGCCGCGATGGGAACCGGTAAAGAAGCCTTGCGCGGCGCCGGACGCGACGGGTTCAGCGGATTTGCCCACAACCACGGGACCGAGGTTGGCAACGCTTCGCATATCTCGTTCAGCAGCAATCTGGTTTCGGGCGCGACCGAGGGTGCGGATGTCCTAATCGGCACCTCAAGCGGCGATCTCATTGATGGCCTCGGCGGTGCCGACACCATCACCGCGGGGGACGGCAATGATCTGGTATTCGGCGCAGGCGGTGCCGACGATATCAGCGGCGGTGACGGCGTCGATTACCTGTACGGCAACAACGGGGCCGACATCATCGATGGCGGGGCCGGGAACGATTTTCTATCCGGTGACAATGGTGCAGACACACTTATCGGTGGCGCGGGCAACGATACGCTGGAAGGCGGCGCCGGCGCGGACACCTATATCGTGGATGCCGGTCCGGGCTCGGATACGATCGTCGATACGGGCGGCAACGATACCCTTGATCTTCGGAACGCCACGTCGTCGGTTGCCTTCAACATGGCCAATCCGTTCACCGGTTGGGGGGCAATCGGGCTTTCGACCGTTTCCTACAGTGGGATCGAAAACCTCACGGGCGGGACCAACGTGATCAACTTCCTGACCGGTGACAGCGGGGCAAATACGCTCACCGGCGGCGACCTTGACGACACGTTGGACGGTGGGGCCGGCAACGACATCCTCATCGGCGGCGGTGGCAACGATCGTGCTTTCTACGCCGGCAAGTCGACGGATTACGTCATCGGCGGCGGGGCCGGCGGGGTATTCACCATCACCCGCGTGTCTGACAACGAGCAGGATATTCTGAGTGGTATCGAGACTGTCGTCTTCTTTGACGGCAATCAATCCGAGACACTCTCTCTGAGCACGGTTACGGATTCCGGCACCGGCTTGTTGGAGGGCGGGTTCTTCGGCGACACCTTGACGTTGACCGGCAACGGTTCGGCCTTTGGATTTGAAGGCGACGACGTGTTGTTGGTCGATACAAACACCGGCACGCCCAATGCGACGCTGGTGGGCGGATTGGGTGATGACCTGCTGGAGGTCGCCCGGACGACCGACGACAGCCTCGTCACCGCGCGGTTCGGCGGGGATATCGACGATTACACGATCGCACCGGACAACGTCGAGATATCGCAACCGTTGAACGCCGTCTTCACGTTCCTTTTCACCAGCTTCGATACCATCAATCAGCCAGGCGGCCTGAAGGAACAGGTGACGTCGTATTTCACCGCGAATTCCGCAGACCCTTTGATGACTGCGCTGAATTCGAACATTTCCGGCGGCATTGTCTTCGACGATTATACGGCGCCGAGTTACTTGGCCGACAGCATTGAAACGGAAATCGCCGCAATTCAGGCCGTTGAAGACCCGGACCTGGACGAAACGATCGCGCGCGAATACGTGACACGGTTGCGCGCCATCGATACGGAAATCGCCAGCGCGGAGCAGAGTGCACAAGACGTTTTGACGGGGTCGAGCACGCTGGACGGCGTGCGCGGCGATATCGACAATTACTATCGCAGCGATGTTCTGTCCGTGGTCAATAACTTGTCCTCGATCGATGAACTGTCGTTCGCGATCAGTTACAACAACAGCCGCGTTCAGGAACTGGTGGGCGTTACCGAAACCTCATCGGATCAGTATTTTCTCTCAGTAACGGACAACTTCACCGCCGACGGCGATGATGGCACGGATACATTAACCAACATTACGTTATTCGAGTTCGAAGACGGCTTTAAGTTCGACTACACTGCCAGCTACTTCGACGATGATGCGTCGACCCCCCTCAATGACATCACGATCGGCGTGGAAACCAACGAGACTGTGGTGTTGGCCGGGTCCGGAAATGACACCGTGACCGGGAGTGCCGCGGCGGACACGATTTCCGGCGGTCTTGGAAACGACGTCATTACCGGGCAGGACGGCAACGACATGATCGCCGGTGGACAAGGCGACGACACGATTGACGGCGACGATGGCGACGATTTGGTGATCGGCAACAGCGGCGATGACCAGCTTCGGGGCAACGCAGGTGCGGATACGCTCTCTGGCGGTTTGGGGAACGACACCCTGACCGGCGGCCTCGGGGACGACACCATCGATGGCGGACTTGGTACTGACATCGCGACATACAATGCCTCGGTGAATGAGTTTGGTATCGACGTCTCGACGAACAGCGACGGCGAAATCATCTCAGCGACCATCACGCACGCCAATACAACGTCGGGTGGCCAGGGCATTGATACGTTGTTCGACGTTGAGAACCTGGAATTTACCGACTTCACGGTGGATCTCGGGCTCTTCAGCAACGTGGCCACGTCCGCCGGTGAGGTTTTATTCGCGGCTGCCAATCAGTCTTTGTCAGGGGGTGCCGGCGACGATGTCCTGATCGGGACAATTAACGGGACCGAGACACTTGACGGCGGCCTCGGCAACGACACGTTGATCGGTGGGGTAGATGCCGACGTCTTCATCGTCTCGGCGGGCAACGATACCATCCTTCCAGATGTAACGGGTCTCGATACCATCGAGATCAATACGGATAATCTCACGCTCACAGATGTCGCACGAGGCGGCGCCGGCGACCTCGACTTGATTATTACCTCTTCAATTGGGACCACGACCGTCAAAGGCGTTTTCGGCTCAACACCCTTGCAACAAATCCGCCTCGTCGAAAGCGGCCAGCCGGACGAGGTGTTTAATTTTCAAACGAATTTCACGCCGACGGGATCCGCGCCCAACTTTATCGTCGGCACGTCGGCGGCGGACACCATCAGCGGCGCCGACGGCAACGATCTGATCTTCGGGGGCGACGGCAACGACAACATAAATGGCGGTTTGGCCGACGACATCTTGTTCGGCGGGGCCGGCGACGATGTCATTGACGGCGGTGCAGGCATAGACGAAGCGAACTTCGAGATGGCGACGTCGGGCGTCACCGTCGACCTGGGTGCGAATACCGCAACCGGCGGCGATGGCAACGATCAAATCTTGAATATCGAAGACGTCATCGGCAGCCGGTTTGACGACACATTGACCGGTGACAGTTCCGCAAACTACCTGGTCGGTGGCGCCGGAGATGACGCGCTGCGCGGCGGTGGCGGTGCCGACTTCTTGGAAGGCGAAGCGGGAGACGACACGCTCTATTTCGAGGGAAGCGAGTTCGCCATCGATGGTGGTGCGGGCACGGATACGGCGATTGCCGACACCGATTTCGATTTTTCGATCGCCTATGGCATGAACGCTGCGGCGGTCCCGACCGCGGTCCTCGATGTCAATGCGGCCATGGCGGAGTTGGAAGGCATCGCGCTTGCCGGTGCCAGCGGCAACGACTTTTATCTCGATGTCGAGGGTGTGGTCGGCATTACCGATGCGGACAACGAGCTCGTCATCGACGGCGACACCAACGATGCGGTGATTGCGGTCGACGACCCGTCGACCTGGACCTTTACAGGAACCGAGACAATCGGTTCCGAAGACTACAACGTCTACACCGCGACCCACGCCAGCCAGACGGTGACGGTCAAGGTCGACACGGATGTCGACGACCGGACGCTCGCCAATACGCCCGCAACGATCGCGACGCCGACCATCACGGGGGCCGGACAGACCGTCTTCAATGTCGCAGGTCTCGCGGTTACGGATGCCGACACCCAAGGCGGCACGTATACCGTAACGCTGGACACCTCCGGCGTCGGGCTGGTGACCATTTCCGACAGCGTGTCGGGCGGCCTCACGGCGGCCGGGATTTCCGGCAACGGCACGGGCGCGGTTACCTTGACCGGAACCCTTGCCGCCATTAACGCGACGTTGAGCGACAGCGCCGGTGTGCAGTTCGACCGTAACGGTCAAATCGGTGATTTCGATGTTATAACGATGCAGGTTGTGGACGACGGCGGCTCGGGCAATCAAGTCCAGACCTCGAGCGAAGCGCTGACCGTCAACTTTGACCTGATCACGACCAGCTTCTTGGGCGACCCCTTCGTCAAGCCAGGCGCCGGACAATGGGGCGATCCCCTGTCTTGGGGAAGCCCCGGACCGGGTGCCGTCGGCACGACCGGGATCGTTCCGGACGCCAGTTATCATGCGTACGTCATCGACGGCTCGGGCGGTGGGTATATTCAGGATGGCAATGATTATGTGGTCGGCGGATTGTCCACCGGCAATGCGCTCTTCATCGAGAACAACAGTTCACTGACCGTCGAACAGTTCATCGATTTCAACTTCGATGCGACGTTCGTCGGCCGCGGAAGTTCGATTACGGGCTACATCCTCATCGACAGCAACGGCACGTTGAACTTGAACGGCACGGTCAACGACGATCTCGGCACGATGTACCTGGTCGACGGGACCCTCGATGGCACCGGGTCGATGGCCATGTCGAAATTCATCTTCGGCCATACCAGCGATCCCGCCGACAGCTTTACGCTGCAAAACCTCGATATCACGATCAATAACGCCCCGCCGAACCAGTCGACGGTCACCGGCACCGGGACCAAGATCATCGACGGCGTGACAATCGATATCCAAGGCACGTTGACGGTTCAGGCCGGGCAGTCGGGCTTCACGCTAGACAACGGTGCGGTGCTGGACGTCGCCAGCGGCGGCAAAATCGACCTGGAGGACAACGACGGGATCAACGTCGGCGCCGCCGGCGGCAGCGTCGTCGTCGCCGCGGGCGGTACGCTGGAGCGTTCCAGCGCGACGGGCGATACGACCATCGACGCGGCGGTCGATTTGGACGGTCTGGTCAACGTGATTTCCGGCGATCTCTCGTTCGCGGGCGGCGGCACCATTGCAGGTACCATCAATGCGTTCGCCAATTCGACGTTGAGCTTCGAGGGAGCCACGGGCTTCACCATCGACGCCGTCACGGCGTTCGGTGGCGCGGGAAACACGTTTATGTCGGCACCAACCGTTGGTGTCGAGGCGACGACAGTGGTTGCGGCAAGCCATACCCTGGAAATCGCCGCCGGGACCACGGTAACCGTCGCCAACGGTGTCTCATTCACGAATAACGGCACCATTACCGGCGACGGTATCCTGGCTTTCGATCCAGGCGCCGTCTTCGTCAACAACGGTAATCTCGACCCGACAGGCAGCCTGGAAATCCAGGGCGACGTGGCCTTGGGGTCTGCGTCGGTGGTGACGTTCGATATTTCAAACAGTTCCACGTTCGACAGCCTGAACGTCGACAATCTGGATCTCTCGGCCGCCGGCACGCAGGTCTTGAACTTGAACTTCGGTGCCGGCGTCAATGCCGGCGACACCTTCGACATCATCACGTATGACAATGTCGACGGCGATCTGAGCGACGTATTTGAGACGGTGAACGCCAACGGTCTCACCGACGGACAGTTTGCGACGGTCGAATACACGACAACCGGCGTGCGCGTCGTGATTACGGAAGCACCTGTTTTGGGCTCGACCAACACGGTGGCCGGCTCTGGTGATTTGACGTTCGTCGAAGCGGAATCGGGCGTCGGCGGCGTCAACGATCTGGCGTATTCTCCTGACAGCAGGTTCCTCTACGCCGCGGCGGACACCAGCAATCAAATCCAGATTTTCACCGTCGATCAGGTGACGGGCGATCTCTACACAAACGGCAACGTTGCCCTGACCGGCGCCAAAGTCGTCAAAGTGTCGCCGGATGGGGAGCACGTGTATGCCGCGACCGCGGGCGGCGTCGTTCAGGTGTACGACCGAGACGATGCGACGGGCGCGCTGACACCGAACAGCACGATCACCGACAACGACAGCACGGTCGACGGCCTCGAGGGCGCGCTCGAGATGATGGTGTCGGCGGACGGCAAGAACGTCTACCTCGGCGCGGTTGGTGGAACCGGCGCGAATACCCGCGCATTGACCACGTTCTCGCGCGATCCTGCCACTGGGGAACTCACGCTCGTCGATCAGGAGACCCACACAAACATCACTCCCATAGGGATCGCCGAAAGCCCCGACGGGCAATTCGTTTACATCGCCTCTGAATCGGAGCGCACCACGTACGTCTACAGCCGAAGCCCGGTCGACGGATCGCTGACCGAGGTCCAGAGCATCACCCACTCGGGGTCGAGCCTCGGCTTGTTCACACTAACGGATGTGGTGGTGTCACCGGATGGCAATCAGGTCTATTTCTCCAACTGGGGTGGGGATATCTCGACCTACACCCGCAATCCGGTCGACGGAACCCTTACCTACGACAGTTTGATTAACATCAACGCCCAACATCCCGTGCCGCGGCAGTTGGTTGTTTCGCCCGATGGGCTCAACATCTATGTAGGGTCGACCACTGGTTCGGGCGGCACGCTTGCCGTGCTCGACCGCAACCCAACGACGGGCGCGATCACGTTCGACAGGGTGATCACCGATAACACCGATGGGGTAGACGGTTTGCAAACGCCGTTCCGCCCGGCGATCTCACCCAACGGTAATTTCGTCGCCGTGACGGGGCAGGGCGAAAACAAGGTCGCAGCGTTTACCCGCGACAACACAGGGGTCCCCGCAGAGTCTTATGTTGTCGGCGGGCAACCCATCGTCGTCGATGATGGGTTTACCGTGACCGATAGCGACTCGCCTGATTTCGACGGCGGGGTGGTTGTGGTGACAGTCACGTCCAACGCGACCGCGAACGATATCTTGTCGATTGCGAACCAGGGGACGGGCGCGAACCAGATCGGTTTCGACGGCACAAACGTGACGTTCAATCCGTCGGGCAGCGGCGTTGTGACCATCGGCACGGCCTCCGGCGGCACAAGTGGGTTCTCCCCCTTGGTGATCACATTGGATGCAGCGGCGACGCCTGCCGCGGTGCAGGCGCTGGCCCGCGCCATCACCTATGACAACAATGCGGCGGAGCCAAGCCTCGACACGAAACTCCTGAATTTCTCGATCCAAGACGGCGACGGCGGCATCTCGAACGCGGTGCGATCGGTGGATTTGGCCACCAATCCGCCACCGGTGATCCAAGGCGCATTCCTCAGCGCGGGCGCGCTGCAATTCGACGGCGTCGACGACCGGGCCGTCATTCAAGATTCCGCAAGCCTTAACAGCTATTCGACCACCGACGAGATTACGGTCGAGTTTTGGGTCAACCCAGAAACCGCTCCGTTGACCGGCGAAACCCCAACAATCCTGAGCAAAAGGAACGCCAGCAACGACTCTGGTATCGTCGTCGAGATCTTTGAAGAGAGTGGCGAGCCGATATCGCTGCGTGCCTTCGTTTTCGTTAGTCCAACGGATGGGGCAAGTAGCGGAACGTTCCATAGGGTAGATGCCCCGATCACTTTTGGGGAATGGACCCACGTCACATACACGTACAAGGACGGCGACGGCCTAAAGCTCTTTTTCGACGGCCAGTTAGTGGATACCAACAACACCGCTACGGGTTTCCTTGTTGGAAACCAGGAAGACCTGTGGCTCGGTTCTGACCAAGTTTTCTCAGATCGACCATTTGATGGTGCGATAAGCGAACTCCGTATTTGGGACACCGCCCGCACCGTGACCGAGATTCAAGACAACTACCAAACCCGCATCGATACTCCGGCGAGCGAACCATCGCTTCAAGGGTACTGGCATTTAGACAGTTTGGATGCCAACGGCGACGCCCTGGACCTATCGGGGAACAACAACCATGCGGATGTGTACGCAGGCCCGCCGATCGGCGATCCGCGTAGCGTCCTAGAGCTCAACGGCAGCACCGACTACGTCGATGCACCTGCGCCGGGCGCATCGGGCGACATGACCATCGAAACTTGGGTTCGCTTGGACTCTGTGACGAGCGGCATTCACGGCTTGGTCGTGACGGACTCCACGGCCCCGGGTAATGGCGTACACGTGAACATTAATAACGGCGTCCCCGAGATTTGGATTGCCGGTGCTGTCCCGGCGGCGGCCGAATTTTCCACCGTCGATATGAATACCTATATCGGCGAGTGGGTGCACCTGGCCATCACCTACGATGCACCGGGCGGCACCGACAATGCGGAACTGTTCATCAACGGAACGTCCGTGGGGACGGCGTCCAACGGCGGAACGACCGGTCAAACCCCGACCCTGACGGATTTCTCTATCGGGGCTTGGAACAACGCGGGCACACCGGAACGTTACCTGGACGGGCAAATGTCGGATGTCCGGATTTGGAACGAGATCCGAACCGCACCGGACATCGCCAACAACTACAACAAGCGCCTCGACGGCAACGAGACGGGCTTGGTCGCCTATTACAAGCTCGATGGCGACGCGGACGACAGCCAAACCAATGTCGGCGCCCACGACGCGACCGTCGTCAGCGGGTCGTTCGTTACCGAAACGCCCGTATTGGTGGGGCCGACGACGCAAGCGGCCCTCTCGTTCGACGGGGTCAGCGATTCCTTGGTCGTCGATCAGACGGCAGCGTTCGAGCAGCCGACGGTCACGATAGAGACTTGGTTCCGCGCCGACCCTGCGAACGGCGGCCGGATGGATATCATCGGCGACACGTCAGGCTCGTTTTTCATGGGCATCACCGACAACGGTGAATTGCGCAGTGCTTTCTGGGACGGCGCCATGACGGTCACCGTGACCAGTCCCGAAACCGTGGATGACGGCCAATGGCATCACGCGGCTTTGGTGGTCAATGGATCAAACGTATCGCTTTACTTGGACGGCGTGTCCGTCGACTCCCGCAGCGATGCGGCGCCGACCGGCATCGATTTCGGCACCGCCGATATCTTGATCGGAGACAGTTCTGCGAGCAGTGCCGAGTTCCAAGGCGAATTGGCCGATGTGCGATATTGGACGGTGGCGCGCAGCGGAGACGACATCGCCAACAACAAAGACGCATACGTGCCCGCCGACACGAGCGGGCTGCTGGCCAACTGGCGTTTCGACGAAGCGGACAACGGTGCAGCCAGCAGCGTTCTGGATGCCACCGAGAACAACAACGATGTGCAAACCATCAATGGCTCGCCGGACTATACAATTGTATCGAAGTTGTTGATCACGACCGACGCTTTGACCTTGGTCGAGGAAGGCAGCATCTCCGGATCCCTGAGCGCGGCGGACGATACGGGGATCGCGTCTTACGGGATCGCGGACAACGGCGAGCCGACGCACGGCACCTTGGTGGTCAACACGGACGGCACGTTTACCTATACGCCGGACCCGAACTTCAGCGGCACCGACACCTTCACCGTCCGCGCCACGGACACGCAGAACGGCGTTGGCACCAAACAGATCACCGTCACCGTCGACCCACAGGATGATCCGCCGGTCATCGTCGGCGCCACGGACGCCAACACGTTCGGCCAGTTGGACGGGGTCAACGACTACTTCCAGGCCAGCGACAGCTTCAATTTGGATGTCGGGACTGAGGACTTCACCGCCGAGATGTGGCTGAACCTCTCGGCATTGCCGGGCGGCGGTCAACGGATGATGCTGTTCGACAAGACCGATAGCATGGGTCTCGGTGTCAGTGCCTTTATCAATGACGACGGCACGGTCACCTTATCCATGAGCGACGGCTCTTTCCCATTGTCGGCAACAAGCAGCGGGTCGGTGTCGGCGGGATCTTGGGTGCACCTGGCGGTATCTGTGGACCGCAGCGGGTCGGCCGATTTCTACGTCGATGGCGTCTTCGACAGCAGCGCGCCAGTTAGCCTGTATGCGAGCGAAATTCTGAGCAACGACGAGCCGTTCCTGATCGGTAAGGCACAAGACGATTCCGACTACCTGCAGGGCGGCGTCGACGAGCTTCGGTTCTGGAGCGGCGTGCGGTCAGACGCCGAGATCGCGACGCATTATGCTTCAAAGATCACCGATCCGACCGCCGAGGCCGATTTGGTCGCCTATTGGGACTTCGAGGTACTGGACGATCTGAATGATGCGGTCATCGATGTCAGCGGCGGGGGCAACACGTTGTTCGCCGGGGACCCGACGCTGACGGGCGATGCGGATACCGCCACCAGCGATCTGATCGAACACTTGACCCAAGGGATCAAGGTTTCCGGCAGCGACAACATTTCGGTGACCATGCCAACCGAAATCGATGGCAGTTTCACGGTCGAGGTATGGCAGAAAACGGATGCCGACGGGATTTGGTCGCACGTCGCTTACGTCTACGATGCGACGGCATCGACCGGCAACTTCAACAAGTATATCGACGGCGTTCTGGATAGCGGCAGCACGGCGACCAAGAACCAAGCCGATGCCGTCGCGGCGTCCGGATTGGTCTATACGAACGGCACGTTCGCTGACGTCCGTATTTGGAGTGATGCGCTGAACGCCGGCGAGATTCGCGACGGGAAAGACGGTTACCCGCAACCGGATGCCGACCGATTGGCAGCGCACTTCAAGCTGGATGGTGCCAATGGCGGTAGCTTGATCGACATAACCGGAAACGGAAACACCGGGACATTGGTTGGCGGGACCGTGGTGAATGCCGGCGCGCCGATCCATAGCCTCGCCATCAATGTCGACGAAGACAGCGTGCACATCGGCACGCTGAACGCCGTCGATCCCGACGGCGATGCCCCGACGCTGACCTTTACGGCGGTCAACGCGCAGGCGACGTCATTCGGCACCATCACCATCGAGACCGACGGCAGCTACATCTACACGCCGGGGGCGGGTTTCAGCGGCACCGACAGTTTCTCCGTCACCGTTACCGACAGCAACGGCGATACGGACACCAAGACCGTGAATGTGACTGTCGGCGCGGTGAACGACGGACCGCAGCTATTGGGTGCGACCCCGGAACGCGGCGGGGTGCAATTCGACGGCGCGGACGACATGGTGTTGGTGGCCGACGAGACGTTCCCGTCCATCACCGGCGATGTCACCATCGAGGCGGCGGTGAAGTTCGACGACATTCCAAGCGTTGAGGGCGAGAACGCCTGGATCGCCGGACAATGGGCGTTCGGTCCTGGCTACAGCAATCAGGGCGGTTATGGCTTGTTGGTCTCAAGCGCTTCGACCTACGACAGTATCCCGAACGCGCTGAACAAACTGGTGTTCATTATTTCGCCGAGTGGCTCCGAAGTCCAAACAGCTGTATCGGACATCACGGTGACGGCCGGCGACTGGGCACGTTACTCGGCGTCGTTTGATAACTCCACGGGATACGTGACGTTCTTTAAGGACGGCACGGCGGTCGGTTCGCCCGTCCTGATTGAAGGCGGCCCTGCACAGGGCATCCACAATTCGACGTCGCCGTTGTCGATCGGCGCGCAATTCGTCGACGCGAGCTTATCGCGTTATTTCATCGACGGCGAGATGGACGACGTCCGGATATGGAATGAAGCCCGAAGCGAGGCGGATATCCTCGCCAACCATAACCTCCGCCTCGAGAACCCAGGTGCCGAAAGCAGCCTCGTTGGCTATTGGCGCTTCGATCAGGTCACCGACGAAGGCGTCGTCGCCAATCTCGCCGACCCCGGCATTCCGACCGACCCAGGCACCGCCTATGGGCAATTCGATGGCGCCGACGATTTCATCGAATTAGATGCAAACAACGTCGATTATACCAAAGGTCTCACGGTCGGAGCCTGGCTCAAGCCCGATACGCTCTCGCCGTCATGGCCTGCGACGAACGACGATATCCAAACCATTGTCAGCAATTGGCAAAACACACCGGGCGACCGCGGCTTCATGCTGGAGGAATACGACGAAGGCGCCGTGCGGCTCGTTCTTGGATCATCTGCGTTCGTAACGACGGGACCCGGCGTTCTGTCCGCCGGAGAGTGGTCCCATGTCGCTGCGACATACAATCCCGATACGCGCGACGTAACCATCTTCGTCGACGGGCAAAACGTCCACAGCGAGAACATAGGGGCAAACACTTGGGACGCTGCGACCGGTGTACCCATCCTTATCGGCGGGGACCAAATCTCGGGGCAAGATCGCTTCTATGACGGTGGGATCGATGAGGTGACTCTCGCCAACCGTGTCTACACTGAGCCCGAAATCCGAGACATTTATGAGAACGGTCTGGTTGGGAACGAAGACGGTTTGCTGGGCCTCTATCGTTTCGAAGACATGGACACGACCCTCGATATCCTTCCCGACCGGTCCGGTAACAATGTTGTGGGCGATCGCGGCACCGCGCCGGGGGCGGAACCGAACGCGGTCGGCGGCGGCAAGGCAACCGTCGGTCACGGCGCACCGGTCGACCCGTACGCGGCGGTCATGTCTTTCGACGGTACTGACGACACGGTCACGACGGCCGGCGTCGCACCGATTTCCGGCGCACACAGCATGGAAGCCTGGTTCAAAACCACGGCATCCGGTACGCAGGGCATTGTCGCCACCGAGGACGTCAACGGCACACCGACGCAATTTGCGCAAATCATACTCATCAACGGCGTTCCCAGCATTCAGCTGGCGGACTCGGCCCTCAGTTACTATGCCTTCAACTCCAACGATAAACTCAACGACGGCGAATGGCATCACATCGCCTACAGCTACGATCCGGCGACCAATAACTTCGATGTGTACCTTAACGGTGTCTCCTATCAAGCCGGCAGCCATTCGCCGAACAACGCCGTCACCGGTTTGAATGTCGATGGGCAACTTCGCATCGGTGAAGGGCGCCTCGGCTCAGAGGACTTCACGGGTGAGATCGCCGACGTCCGGATTTGGGATGATGTGCGCTCGCCGACGGAATTCCAGGAGAACTTCGACAAAAAGCTCCAAGGCGATGAAGAGGGGTTGGTTGGCTGGTACCCGCTCAACGTCGACGGGTCCGACATGCAGACCAACGTGGCCGCCAACGATGGCACGGTCAACGGCGCGACCGTATCCGACCCGTCTGCAACCCCGGTTCCGTTCGGCCGCGCGATGGAGTTCGATGCGGCCGGCGACGCCGTTGATATCGGGTCCGGTCCGAATGCGGAACTCGCGATTGCGGCGGACCTGACGCTCGAAATGTGGCTCAACCCCGCGAGTTTCGATAACGGCGGTAGCGAGCGGCCAATACTGTCGTTCAGTTCCAATGCACATGACAGTGGAAACGCTGAGGACAACGCGCTTTATGGCTTGTACCTGCAAAGCGGTGGCGGCCTCTTGTATTTCCACGAGAGCGGCACCGCAAACGACGACACAAACGTCGTATTCACTCCATCAGAAACCGGCCTATCCTTAGATGCTTGGCAGCACGTATCCGTGGTTCGGGACAGTACGGACAAAACGGTTACGCTTTATGTCGACGGTGTCAGCCGTGCGACCAAGGATTACACCGTCGATCCCGATGGCGGCGACGACGCCACGGCAGGCCTTTTCATTGGCACGGACCAAGCAACGGGCGGCGATTTCGACGGGCAACTCGCGGATGTCCGGGTTTGGTCGACGGCACGGTCCGCCCACGATGTGACCAGCAATTACATCGGTTACGTCTCCGATGACACACCCGGCCTTGTCGGTAACTGGCGGCTGAACGACGACATCGGCGCGGCCGATGCGCCGGGCGGAATCATCGACAGCGCGGGCACAAGCAATGGCACCGCCGTCGGCGATCCGCAATTCGTCCCGACGGCAGCGCCGATTTATTCGCTGGAACTCACAACGGGCGAAGACGTGGCGTTGCACGGCTCGTTTGCCTCGACCGATCCGGACAGCGGTTCCGCGACCTACGCCCTGGCCACGGATGCCGAGAACGGCTCGGTCTACGTCGGCGCGGATGGGGTCTTCATCTACACCCCGAACGAAGATTACAACGGTTCGGACAGCTTCCGCGTGTCCATCGGCGACGGCACCAACACGATTACCCGCACGGTCACGGTCGACGTCACGCCCGATAACGACGCGCCCGAGAAAATCGGCGCACAGGTGCCGAACGCGGTCCTGCAATTCGACGGGGTGAACGATTATCTGGCCGTCGACCATCACCAGGATCTCAACCCGGGACACGAGAGCTTCACAGTCGAGGCCAAGTTCTATTGGGACGGCGACACCACGATGCCCGACCGCATCCTGGGCAAGGGTGTCGAGAGCGCGTCGGGTGCCGGATACGCCATCGATCTGGAATTGCCCGGATCGCTCAGCGTCGTGGTGGTGGGCGAAAACGGTCTAGACGGGGCTGGGCAGCAAATCGACATGTCCGGCAAAGCGGCGGGTTGGTACCATGTGGCGATGGTGCTCGACGCATCGACCGGCACCGTCACCGGCTATCTGGATGGTTCCAACTCGGGATGGGGGCCGCATCCGACCTATAGCACGCCCATGTCGGGCGACGAGGACATCACACCGACGGAATCCCTGGTGATCGGCGCGAAGGGCACGACCGGCCAGAGCAATTTCTACGAAGGCATGGTCGACGACGTGCGGGTGTGGGGCGTTGCGCGCACGGCCGACGACATCGCCGAAAATTACCAGAAAGAGCTAACCGGTTCCGAAGCGGGCCTGGTCGCCAACTGGCAATTCAACGGCGAGGACATCACCGACGGGGTCATCAAGGACATCACCAACAACGGCCATGACGCGGTCATGGGCGCGATCGAAAATGGCGACAACGCCGAACCGCAAACGCTGGTTCTGCCGGTGCACGCACTTTCGTTCGACGGCACCTTCGATTACGTGAACACCGGCGTCACCACGTTGCCCGAGGACTTCACGTTCGAAACCTGGTTCTATTCCGGCGCCAACCCGGCGGACGGCAATTACAAACCCATAGCCTCCAAACACACGTCGGATGGCGGGATCAACGGCCTCGCCGAGTTCAATCTTCAGGTCAACAACACCGGCAATCTCAACTTCTTCATGGGCGACGGGGTTGCCACCAGCGATCCCGACATTTCGATCTATGGCGGCACGTTGGCGGCCAATACGTGGTACCGGGTATCCGTCGCGGTGGACGGCGACGACGGCAGCGGCCAGACCGTCGCCACGATGTACTTAAACGGCGAGCAGGTCGGAACGGATACTGCCAATGCCGCGGACCGTCAGACCGGCACACAAACGCTGCAGATCGGACGCTACGACAACAACGACGCCGCCGTTCAGTATTTCACTGGCATGGTCGGCGACGTACGGCTTTGGAACACAACGCGCACGGCCCAGGAAATCGCCGACACCCCGGGCGTGCAGGCCGGCGATCATCCAGATTTGATCGCCAATTGGCGGTTCGAGGACGCGGGCACGACCACGACGGCCACCGACAGTTCCGGTTACGGCAATGACGGGACCATCAACGGCGCGACCTATGTCGAGATCGGCGTGCCGATCCAGACGACGGCGCTCGAGGTCGAGGAAGACACGGTCCTTTACGGCGAGTTGTCCGCGACCGATCCGGAAGGGCACACGCTGACGTGGACCCTCGACACCCAGGCGACCAAAGGCGTCGTGGCGATCAGCGGCGACGGCACGTTCACGTACACCCCAGGCGAAAACGCCGCGGGCAACGACACGTTCATCGCCAAGGCGATCGATCAGTTCGGGGCCGAGCGGACCCAGACCTTTACCGTGACCGTCAACGGCAACAACGACGCGCCGCAGGTACTTGGCGTCACCGCGGACAGCACCTTCGTGCAGTTCGACGGCGACCAACAAATCCTCAGCGTCGCCGACACAACGAAACTGGACCCGGGGGCGGGCAGTTTCGCGGTCGAGCTGTGGGCCGATATCCGCGACACCTCGACGCTGCAGTACCTGGCGGCGAAGGGGAACCAGTTTGCCGCGAACGAGGGCTGGTCCATCACCATCGACGGCAGCAACCGCCTGGTGGTACGCGCTGCCGACGGGGTCGATACGGCGGCACAGTACTACGACCTGACGGGCGTCTCCGGCTTCCAGCACATCGCTTTCAGCCTGGATCGCGACACCGGCGAGTTGAAGGGATACCTGAACGGCAGCAACGACGGGTGGCTGCCGGGCAACGGCACCCAATACGACGACAGCCTCGGCAACGTCGGTGAAATCGACACGACATCGAACCTCACGCTTGGGTCCGACAACAACCAGGCGCATCAATACACCGGTGCCTTGGGCGAGGTACGGGTGTGGAACGACGCCCGCACCGAACTTGAGATAGCTGCCAGCTATCAGCGGAACCTCAGCGATGACGAGATCGCGGCCACGCAGAACCTCGCGGCGTATTGGGACTTCGCGGAGTCCGTGAACGGCGGTGGCTATGAAGACCTCAGCGGCAACAATAACGCCGCCGTGATCGGGACCAGTACCGCTTCCGTCACGCCGCCGACGCCGGTCGCGTATGCAAGCTTCGATGGCTCCGCGACGGCGAGCGGCGACAATATCCGGATCGAACACAACGACATATTCGAGTCTCAGACACAAACCGTTGAGGCGTGGTTCCGGTTTGATACCGGTGCGACCCTCAACGGCTACAACCGCATCGTCGGCATGCCGACCGATGTCGACGGCAACGTCTTTAGTTTGGGCATCCGCAATACCGGGAAGATCGTCGGCATCGTCGGCAATACGTTCGTAACGACGTCCGACGGCGCGGGACCGCTTGTCACAGATGGCGAATGGCACCACGTCGCCATGAGCTACAACGGTACCGGCACCAATGCGACAGTCTATTTGGACGGTGCCGTGATCGCGACGTTGGCGGTGCCTACGTTCAACACGTCCAATCAGCCGCTGATGATCGGCGACTTTGAAGACAACGACGGCTCGCATCCACAGAACTTCCCGGGCGACATTGCCCAGGTTCGCATCTGGAATGACGTGCGCACACAGACCGAAATCCAGGACAACAAACACGATCTTGATCTGAATCCGAGCGACGACAGCCTGATCGGTTATTGGAAACTTGACGAGGCGACCGGCGCAACCAAGACGACGGTGCTGGATAGCAGCGGCAACGGAAACAACGGGACCCTTCAAAACGGGGCCTCCATCGTTAATGCCGATTCCTCGAAGGCCACCGTGCCGCCGACCTATGTCTCTTTCGACGGCACCGACGACAACACCACCGATTTGGTCTCGATCGCTAATCAAAGCGTTTACAACGACGCCTTTGCCGACAGCACGATCACTTTCGAAGCCTGGATCCGCACCTCGGATGACAGCGCCAGCATCAATCGGATCATTTCCAAGGAATTCGGCAACGGTCAAAACTCGATGGGCCTGGTGGTCGAGAACGGCGTCATCAAGGTTTACGGCAACTCATTGCCGGCCTTGACCACGACGGCGGACGTCGCCGACGGCGAATGGCACCACGTCGCCGTCTCGGTCAACGGTACCGGCTCGAACAACACCACGATCTATGTGGATGGTGTGAGCGTCTTGACCGGCGATCTCTCGATCACGGACTCGGACGACAACCCATTCGTGATCGGCGACTATGAAGACGAAGTCAGCAGTCCCTACAACGAGGGTTTCCAGGGCGACATCGCCGATGTCCGGATCTGGAACACGGCGCGCACCGGCACCGAGATCGATACCAACAAATCCAATTTCGACCTTTCCGACCCGGCGCTGATTGGGCATTGGAAATTCGACGACGGCGCCGGCGATATCGCCGTCGACAGCAGCCCCACGGGCAACCCGGGCACGCTGAAGAACGGTGCGGCCTATGCGTCCGAGACCGTCGATGTGCCGACGCTCTCGGCGACCGAGGTCGCGGGGCATGTGAAGAATCATGCGACCTTTGATGGCATAAACAGTGCCGCCGGCGACAACATCGTGATCGCCGACAGTGCCGCGTACGATTCGGATACGATCACAACGGAACTTTGGTTCCGGGCGGACCCGACTGGCACGGGCGCGCAGAGATTATTCTCGCGGACTGATGCAAATGGCTCGACGAACATGCACAGCTTGTTCATCGATAGCACAACCGGGAAGATCGTTGGTATTGCCGGCAACAGCTATGTCACGCCGACGTCCGGCGCCGGGCCGGACGTCCGAGACGGGGAATGGCACCACGTCGCCTTCAGCCACACTGCCGGGGGCGAGGCGGTGTTGTATCTGGACGGTGTCGCCATTGATACGGGTACGGCGGGCGCGACGTACATTTCCGACAAGCCGATCATGATCGGTGACTTCGACAACACCGATGGATTTACCGAGAACTTCAAGGGCGACATCGCCGATTTCCGGGTCTGGAACGATATTCGAACGGCCGAGGAAATCGCCGACAATCGTCTCGCTACATTGACCGGCAGCGAGCAAGGTCTGATCGGGTATTGGAAACTCGACGAAACGGGTGGGACGACCGCGAGCGACCTGTCGGGCACCATGAACGACGGCACGCTTCAGAACGGCACCGCGTTCATCAACGAAGCGCCGCTCGCCGTCACTGTCGCCGACAATGCTCTCGATTTCGACGGCATCGACGACACCATCGAAGTGCCGCACGACACAGCGCTTGAACTCTCCGGCGCGCTGACCATTTCGGCGTGGGTCAATCCGGACGACACGACCGGCATCGGACGGATTGTCAGCAATGACGTCGCGACCGGCAACACGGACGGCATTGCGTTTGGCATTAACGACGGGGGGCTGCGGTTTACCAGCATCGGGGTGTTCGATTACGACCTCAGCGCCGCGCAGCTGGCGGCGAAGGGGATTACCCTCGGCACCGGGGAATGGGTGCATCTGTCGGCGTCCATGGCACCG
This sequence comes from Rhodospirillales bacterium, assembly GCA_965601835.1. GTDB lineage: Bacteria > Pseudomonadota > Alphaproteobacteria > Rhodospirillales > Casp-alpha2 > UBA4479. Next base: position 495,448 of record OZ271842.1, on the reverse strand, counting down.
AACAGCGGTCCCAGCTACGACGTGACGTTCTACGTGAACGGGGTCGCCGTGGACACCGTCACCCATGCCAATCCGATCGATGTGGACACGGACAGCGCGTTCCGGATCGGCGGACGCAGCAACAATGGTGTGATCGACGAGACGTTCGACGGCCGGATCGCCGATGTTCAGGTCTTCGGCTCGGCGCTGAATGCATCGGAAATCACCACCATTATGGGCGGCGGCGCGCTCAGCACCTACGATCCGGTTGCGCATTGGCCGTTGGACGAAGGGAGCGGCACAACCGCCACCGATCTTAGCTTCAACGGCTTGAACGGCACCATTCAGGACAATCTGTTGACCCATGGGATTCCGCCTTGGGCCGAGGGCAGCTTCAAAGTCTACACCGACGAGCCGATCGTTCTCGAAGGGACGGATTACAAGGGCTCTGTCGGTGTCGTCGACAACGACAGCCCGGAAACCCTGACGTACTCGGTCGTGGAGGAGGGCGCGTTTGGCTCGATCACCATCGACGCCAACACCGGCGACTTCACCTATTCGCCGATCCCGAATTTCAGCGGCCTCGATACCTTCACGGTTCAGGTCTCCGATCTCAGTGGTGCCGTCTCGAGCAAGGAGATCACGGTCGAGGTCGAGAATTTCCGCAACGAAGACCCGGCGGCAAATGCGACCAACGTCGGCAACTACGCCATGACGTTCGATGGGGTCGCTGAGCGCGTGGTCCTCAGCAGCCCCACACTGTCAAACAACCAAGCCTTTACGATCGAGGGGTGGATCAAACCGGATACGTCACAGGCCAACGGCGCCGGGGCGTTCAGCTGGGTCAATGAACTGGGCGGCAGCAACGATGGCTTCCGCCTCGGTTTCGATGCCAGCGGACAGGAATTGGTCGGCACGTTCTTCAGCGGCATCAACACCGATACTGTGATCTCCGGACCGAGCATCGACGTGTCCGACGGCGGGTGGCATCACGTCGCCCTGGTATACGACGGCACCAACGCCAAGATCGTCGTCGATGGCCAAGCCGGGGCCGAGACCGCCGTGTCTTACGAGGGCCACAGTGCCAGCCTCGTTTTTGGCGACGCCTCCAACAACGATGGCGCACACAGCTATTACAAGGGCCAGATGGACGAAGTGCGGCTCTGGACCGAGGCGCGCACGGATGCGGAATTGACCACGTACCGCCATCAGTCCGTGGATCCGACGTCAAACAATCTGCACGGCTACTGGCGTTTCGATGAGGGCGGCGATACCAGCGCCACCGGCACGGTGCGCGATCTGACGTCCAACAATCTGGACAGCGGCAACGTCGACAGTGATCGCTGGACCTTGCAACGAAACGAAGCCGAAGCGGGCCCAACCGGTACGGCGACGTTGCTGTTCGACGGCACCGATGACCGGGTGGAGGCCGACGGCACGCAGTTCGACATGGGGCCGGGTGCAAGTTTCACCATCGAAGGGTGGATCAACACGACGACGAATAGCACCAGCTACAGCCAGATCGCCGGACGGAACGGCACGGACACGGCGGCGCACGAGGCCGGAACCAAATATCTGTTCGTAGCCAATGGCAAGCTCGGGTTCACGTCGTTCAACGACGGCAACGTATTTGGGTCGGCGACGGTGGCCGACGGCAACTGGAATCACGTCGCCGCGTCCTACGATGCGGAAACCGACACCATGAGCCTCTACGTCAACGGCGTCTTGGACAGCCGTGCATCCTTGAACATCGCGCAGGCCGATGTCGTATCGCACCAATTCAAGCTGGGCCTCGTCGGCGGATCGGACAGCAGCATTACGCCAATTCCGTTCGACGGTCAGATGGATGACGTCCGTTTCTGGTCGACCGCACGTTCCGCGACGGAGATTGCGCAGAATTATCAAAGCCAACTGAACGATCCGAAGGGCGATCCAAGTTTGGTGGCGAACTGGACCATGGACGATACCGCCGGGTCTATGCTGGTCGATGCCACGAACCGTGGAAACGATGCCGAAATCACCGGTGCCGTGCAGATCGACGTCGAAAACAACATCGCTCTCGACAACAACGAGCGCGCGTCCCTTCTGTTCAGTGGGTCGTCGATCCAGTCGGCGGCGATCAACCTAGCCCACGATGCGTTTGGACTGACAATGTGGGCGAAGCCCACGTCGTTGTCCGTGGACGGCGACTTGTTCGAGCTTAACAACTCAACGTCACCGATCTTGGTTCAATTGAACACCGACGGTGACATCGTGGTGTCTCTGGTCGGAACATCGCTGGTTCACACCTTCGATGCGAATCTGTCCGCTCGGGACTGGGCGCATATCGGCGTCGGATACGACGGCGCCGATCTTCGGGTTTACGTGAACGGCGATACGGTCGGCACCGTCGACGCCAGCAGTGTGGACCTCAGCGGGCTCAGTTCCTTGGGTGCACGGATGGGCGCGAACTATACCGGGCACTTATCCGATGTCCGTTTCTGGAAAACGGATGTCAGCGAACAGATGACGTCCTGGGATATGGCGGGCAACATTCCCACGGGGAACGTCAACGAGCTATACGCGCATTGGCCGATGAACGAAGGGAACGGCGGCCATACGTTCGACACGAACGGCGGCGGCTACGACATCAGTGTCACAAGCGCGGCTTGGTCCGACGACACACCGCCGCAATTCAACGCCGCCGGCTTGGATTTCGACGGATCCACCGGTTTTCTGCGGGTCGGTTACGACGGAGAGGGCGAAAGTCCTTTGGCGCTTCGCGGGGACATGACCATCGAGTTTTGGATCAACCCGGACAACGTCACCCAAGACGCTTCGCTCCTCCATTTCCGTGGTGATCGACTCAGCGATAACGAGGACGAAAATGCGCTTTATCAGCTGTTGATGTTCTCTGATGGCACGCTTCGATATCGCCATGAAACGGGCGCAACCGGAACGAAGTTGACGTCGACGTTCAACGGCATTGAGGCGAACGAATGGTCCCATGTGGCGATTGTCCGCGATGCCGACGCGAAGACCGTGACACTGTACGTGGACGGTGCGCAGATCGGCTCGCCATTGAGTTTCTCTGATTTACCGACCGGCGGTGAAAATGGACGGTTGGTGATCGGCGCCGATTTCGACGGTCAAATGTCCGACTTGCGCATCTGGGATGACATACGCACCGCGACAGAAATCAACGCCAGCAAAGATTCGCTGATCAACGGTAACGCAGATGGCCTCGTCGGCGCCTGGGCGATGAACGATGGCAGCGGTCGCTCCGTGCTCAATACTACGTTGGACGGTCTCGACGCGGAAGCCTTCGGCGCGGTCGATTGGGTGCCCAACAATCACCTCACGGCAACTGCGGGCGAGCCGCTGAATGGCCGCCTGGCCGTCAAGGACTTGGACGGCGATACACTGACATTCGAATTGTTGGGCGCAGATCGGCCGGGGGATACGAACGAGTTCCAGGTCAACACGACAACCGCGAACGACCAAAATGACGCAAGTATCACAGCGTTGGCGAACGGTGGGTATGTCATCGTTTGGACGTCGTTGGGTCAGGACCTGATTGCGACGGACGGCGTATACGCCACCATCTACGATGCGTATGGCAATGCAACGGCCAGCGAAATTCTTATCAACGATTCCGTTGCCGGTAACCAGAACGTGCCGTCCGTTACATCTTTGGCGGATGGTGGATTTGCCGTCACCTATCAGAACAATGTCACCAATGACGATGTTCTGCTTCGGTTGTTCGATGCCGACGGGTCCGCTCGCGGGGCCTCGATCACGGTGTCGGCATCCGCGGTCTTTGCCGAGACAAAGCCTGAGGTTACGCAACTTGCGACAGGGCAACTGGTGGTCGTTTACCAAGACGCCACATCTGCCGATGGGGTTTCTGCGGCCTTGGTCGATCTCGATGGCACCGTAGGGACGCCGTTCGATGTGGCCGCGACCGGCCATACGCAAATCGACCCGAAAGTGACGGCTTTGCAAGACGGCGGCTTCCTCGTCGCCTGGGAAAACGACAACGTCAGCAACTTTGCCCAGCGATACAATTCCGCCGGTCAGGCCGTGAGCGCCGACGGCACCACGTTGGGCACCGCTCTGATCGATCTTCAGTTTACCAGCACCAACAACGAATCAGGCATGGAGATCGCTGTCCTGAGTAACGGCAATTGGGTCGCGACATGGGCACGTAACAACGGGACGGATAACGATGTTTTCTATCGCGTCTTTGATTCGTCAGGAACACCGCTCAGCACCTTTAGCAGCGCCGATGTTAAGGTGCACGCCGCCACGACAAACAACCAATATCAGCCGGACATAACCGCCCTTGCGGACGGTGGTTTCGTCATCGCTTGGCGGGACAGTTCGAACGAAGATCTGTTTGGGCAACGGTTCGATGCCGCCGGCAACAAAGTCGGTGCCGAGTTTGCCGTCAACGAAACGACGTCGGGAACACAAAGAGGCGTACAACTCGCTGGGCTCACCGACGGCAGCTTCGCCAGCACATGGATCGCACCGGATGTCAGCGGCGAGGGGCTTTTTGCCAAGCGCTTCGATGCGCCTGAGAGCCTTCTGCAGACCGCAAATGGAATTGTTAAAATCGATCCTGACACTGGCGAGTACGTTTACACGTCAGGGCTTGCGGCCGGCGCCGAGGATGCCTTTACGATCAAGGTGACCGACGCCAACGGCGGCACGACCTACGAGACCATCAATGTCGACGTGCTCGGTTCTTCCGTTATCGAGTTCATTGGCTTGGCGACCGATCCGACCGACATGCTGGACGCGGACAACTGGTCGACGGCATCCGGCATCCCCGGTCCTTACGACCTCATCGGGATCGACACCACGTCGACCATGCCGATCTTGAATTTGGGCGATCTCGCCGTCGGCCGCATGGCGATTGTCGGCAGCAATGCGTCGAATGGCGTCCTGATCAGCGAAGATGACACGTTGACCCTGAACGCGGACGGGTCTTTTGTCGATGGCCTCGGGTATCTGCGGATTGACGGCACGCTGAACGGCGCCGGTGGTTTCGACGTTAAATCGACGGCGACCCTGGACTGGATCGGCGGCACCATCGATTTGGACAGGGCACTGACTGTCGAAGGAACTTTGAACGTCTCACAAAGCACGACGACGGTGACACTGAACAGCGACTTGGTCATCGCCAGCGGCGGCAAGCTCGCGGTCACCGGCGTTGTGCCGACGATTGCCGGGGATGGCACGATCTACAACGAAGGCACCGTCGAGTACGACTGGAGCTTCTCGATGGCGCCGGACTTCGTCAACCTGCCAGGCGGCGTCGTCCAACCGACCACGATCCAGGATATTCTGACCTTCAACGGATCTTTCACGAACTTTGGTACGGTCGGCTCGACGGCAAGCATCGGCGCGGCATTTGTCGTCAATGGTCCGGCGGTCAACCACGGCACCATCGATATCGATGTGCCGGAGGGCAGCACCTTCGCCGAATTCGATGCCCGCGGCGGCTTTATCAACAACGGCACGCTCAATCTTTCGCGAAGTGTCGACGTCGCCCGGGTCGCACAGTTGCAAGTCTCCGGTGGAGAGTTCGTCAACAACGGCACGATCCATGTGAGCTCTGATTTCCCCGGTCAACCTGCGCATGACATCGACATTGGAACCCTCGTCAACAAGGGCGTCTTGGACATCGATCACTCGGTCGGCATTTCGACCAGCGGAACGACCGTCATACTGGATGCGCGCGGCGGCACCATCGATATCGCCAGCGGCGCGACTCTCACGATCCAGGGATCGAATGCCAAGATCATCATCGACCATGAAACAACATTTACCGGAGACGGTACTCTGTTTGTCGGCAGTGGGGCGTCGGTTCAACTCGCAGGCGATTTCGTTTGGGATGGCACGCCTGCGCTCAGCTTTTATCTGTCCGGCCACGATTTCGAATCATATGACGGTAACGACTACACCTTCACCATTGCGCAGGGGGCGTCGCTCGACTCCTTAGAACGTTACGATTTCCAGTCCGAAATTCGTGTGATCAATCGCGGCGAAATCGTGGTTCAAGATTTCACGCAGAACTTCCGTGGCGGACTCGACAACGAGGACACGGGGACGATTGTCATAAAGGGGGCCGGGAATGGCGGCATTTCCAGGATCGCGGTCACGGACGAATTAATCAACCGAGGCACGATCACGCTCGACGAAGTCGACACAACGAACAGTGACATCGCGGTTAGGGTATTGGGCGCCGGGAATTTGATCAATTACGGCATCATTCAGACGGCCAACTCGGGTGGACACACAATCGATGCGTCGGGATCGCGTTTCTCACTGGACGCCCAGCTGACAAATTACGGGACCGTCAACGTCAATCACGACATGACGTGGGACATGGCGCTGACGACCGATAACCACGTCAATCACGGGGTCGTCGACGTCGCGCAAGGCGTGACGCTCAGCATTACCGGTGGCGATACCTTCGTGAACGAGGTCACGGGGATCATCCAGGGGCAGGGGACGCTCGACCTGACGGGTGTGCAGGACAACCCCGATGGCTTTGTAAACAAAGGATTTATCGACGCCGCCGGGGACGATGCCACGGGCACGCTGACGATTGTCGGCGATGTCGTGGCGCAGGATAGCAGCGTCATTGAGATCGATCTCGGCAGCGCCACAGGTGTTAACGACAAGCTCGACATTTCCGGCACATTGACCATGAACGGCGAGCTCGAAGTCGGCTTCACCACCGCCGCCAGCCCGACCGCGGGCAGCGTTTTCAACGTCCTCGCGTTCGGGGCTGCGACCGGGTATTTCCAGGACATCTCCGGTCTCGAGGGCGATTTGTCCGTTATTCTCAACCCGGTATTCGATACAGACGGGATGGGCGGGGACGACGGGCTGACGCTCACCGCGGTCGCCAATGCGATCACCGCGACCTCCGGCACGGATAGCTACGAAGGGTCCGGGGCGGCCGATTATGTCGCCGGTGGGGCCGGGAACGACGACCTGGAAGGTGGCGGCGGGGCCGACGTTTTGCTGGGCGGTGCGGGTGACGACGTTATCGAAATCAGTGATGGCAAGTTCCACTTTATCGATGGCGGTGATGGCACCGATACGCTCGCGGCGCTGAACGGATTGGACCTGACACAAATCCGTAACGATATCGCCGACGGGTTCGAGGTCCTCGACCTCGGGTTCGGCGATCTGACCCTGGTGGCCGAGGATGTCGTCAGCATCACGGACGGCACCAACGCGATCACCAATTCCCAGAATACGCTGGTCGTGACGCGGAACGATTTCGGCGGCGCCATCGACCTTGGGACCGGATGGACGACCGTTTCCGGCACGACGACGCTGACGGTCGGCGGCGAAACCAAGACCTTCACCCAACAGACCCACAGCGCCACCGGTGCCATTGTCTATCTGGAGACGGCGGCGACAGCGCTTTCGGAATTGGACGGATCGAACGGCTTTACCCTGGCCGAGATCCTGCCCGCGACGGACACCGATGCACTGCACATCGACGGGATCGGCGACATCAATGGCGACGGGTTTGAGGACTTCGCCTACGGCACGAATTTGACAAGCGGCAATACGCGAAATTACGTGGTGTTCGGGTCGGAGACCTTCGACGCCAACGTCGACGTTACCGCGGCGATTGCCGCCGGCAAGGCCGTCGAGTTGTCGCAGGTCGACACCAGTGCCAGCCAGATCGAAGCCGCGGGCGACGTCAACGGCGACGGTTACGGCGATTTCTATGTCGCGCATGTCTTCGACGATGACGCCGGCACCAACCGCGGCCAAGCGGTGCTGCTGTTTGGATCGGCGACGTTCGGTTCGGGGGGGACGGTCGATATCTCTGCCCTCGACGGTACCGACGGCTACCGGTTTTACGGCGGTGCAAATGAGGACTTCTTCGGCAGCCTGAGCAATGCCGGCGATTTCGACGGCGACGGGTTCGATGATGTCTATTTCACGGCACGCGAGACCAATGGCCCGGGATCCGGCTATCTGATTTACGGCGACAAGCTGGCGGCGGCGGATGCTTTGGACGGATCCGTCGACGGCGCGATCACGGCCAGTCAGTTGTCGGCGGCGGGGAATGCCGACGCATCGATCGGCTTCACGGCGTCGGCCAACGCCGGTTCGTCCGAGAGCACCGCGCGCTCGCCGCTGATCGACCTCAACGGTGACGGCTTCGATGATCTGTTGTTGTCGAACTCGCTGGGGGATACGGCGAACGGTGCGGATTCCGGCGAGACATTCGTGCTCTTTGGATCCGCCTCGCAATCCGTACAAGACGTGGATTTCTCGGCACTGACGCCCGATGGCACAAGCGTGGTGCGGATCGACGGCGCCATTGCCGGTGCAAGCATCGTTGGGCGCGTCAATCTTGGCGATGTGAACGGTGACGGGATCGACGATTTGCTCGCCTACTCGAACTCTTCATCCGAAGCCTTCGTGGTCTATGGAAAAAGTGATTGGTCGAGCGATGCGGTCTTGGACCTGGCCGCCATGGGTGCGGCGGACGGCATCCAAATCTCAATGGGGACGGCGACCACCACCAGCGCCCAAGCCGTTGGCGATGTGAATGCGGACGGCTTTGCCGATATCGGTTTGCTGAACAGAACGTCGGGGGACGCCTACATCGTGTTCGGCGGCGATAACATGGCGTCGACGATCGACGCCCCGACCATGGGCGGGGAGCAAGGCTTCAACGTGCCGATTACGGGTGGGGCATCCGCGACGTTGGGCGGCGCGGACGTTAACGGCGACGGCTTCAGCGATGTTCTCATCAGCGACACCAGCACGGACGAACAATATGTCATCTACGGCGGCGATTACTTCGACGATGCCGGGGCCGACAGCGACATCCGGGTCGGCAGCGCCAATGCCGACGTGATCGATGTCAGCGGCGTCAGCAATGCCGTGGTGCACACCGGGGCCGGCAACGACCGGGTCAGCATTGACAGTGTCGGCTTCCAGGAATTGGACGGCGGCACGGGATACGACACATTGGCGTTCGAAGGCGCGTTCAACATGGATCTGCGGACGATCTCCGAGAACGCGATCACCGGGTTCGAACACTTCGACATCGACAACGGCCTCGCCAACGTGCTCGACATCGATTTCGCCAGCGTCCTAGATATCGGCACCGCCATCGATCAACTGACCGGCGAGACCAACATGCTGGTGATCTCGCAAGACGACAACGACACCGTGAACCTGATCGGCAACTGGACCCTGCGCGCCGATCAACCGGACGAAGCCGAGGCCCAAGGGTACAAGGTCTATGACCACGACGACTCCTATGCCTCGGTTGCGATCCAGACGCCGAGCACCGGCGGTCCACCGGTCAACTGATGACTTCGGATGCGGAACAGCGAACGATGGATGCGATAGAAACACCTGCAACCGACGAGACCGGAACGCCTGTCCCGGCATTCGACATGATCGCGTCGAAGCACTTCGCGGCATGGCTGGCCGGACAGGGGATCAGTTTGGCGATCGCGACCGGCCCGACGTCGAAGGCGTTCTTGATTGGGCTTGGCGACGACGACACCCCGCTATCGGTCACCGAACGCAGCCTGGATAACTGCCAGGGATTGGTCGCCGAGGGGCGCGACCTCTATGCGGCGGCCGGCTGGCAAATCTGGCGGTTTCACAATGCGCTCGGCCCCGGACAGACAATGAACGATTTCGATGCGGTGTACGCGCCCAAGGCCAGCCACATCACCGGCGAGATCGGCTGCCGCGATTTGGCCGTGGATGCGGACGGGCGGCTGATCTTCGTCAGCAGCGTGTTCAACTGCTTAGGGTACCTCAGCCGGGATCACAGCTTCCGGCCGGTGTGGAAGCCGGATTTCGTTTCCGCCTACATCGCCGAGGATCGCAGCCACCTGACCGGCCTGGCGCTGTCCGACGGCTATCCCCATTACGTGACGGCGACGGCCGTGTCGGACGAGGCGGGTGGCTGGCGGCCGAAACGGGCCGACGGCGGTGTTGTCATCGACGTCCGTAGCGGCGACATCGTCGCGTCGGGATTGTCGATGCCGCGGGCCCCGCGCATGCATGGCAAGACTCTATGGCTGCAAGAGGCGGGCACCGGCTATATCGGGCGGGTCGATATCCGCACCGGTCACTTTGAACGGGTCGCATTCTGTCCGGGCTATCTGCGCGGCATGGAAATCGTCGGTAATTTCGCGGTCGCCTGCGTGTCGGCCGATTACGAAGACGAGGGACTGGACCTTGGCGGCAACCTCCGCGACCGGGAGATGCAGGCCCGTTGCGGGGTCGTCGTCATCGACCTCTCGTCGGGGAACATGCTGCATTGGCTGCGGCTCGAAGGTCCGATCCAGGAATTGCACGCCGTGACCGCATTGCCGGGGATCGCACGCCCCCGGATGGTCGGCTTCAAGTCCGACGAAATCGCCCGGACCATCAGCCTGCCGAACGATATCGGATAGGCAGGCTTATCCGACGAACATAGTTCTAGCCTCAAGTGCGACTAATGCTATCGGAACCACTTTCAGTCTCCAGTCAGTTGGTTCGCAACATTAGAGCCACCTAACAGATTGGCTGGAATCCGATTACAGTCATCAATACTGATTAACTCCGACTTTCTGGACTTTGAACACCTTCGAATATCATCACGTCTTCGTATAACGTTTGTGCGGTCTCCCGGTACAGAAACAGGTTTGGCATTGATGCAGCTACTCGACTATCAAGGCTTCCAAGAGACGTCTTATACCGTCACGGTATTTGTTCTGATCCGTCTCTGATCCGACGAAATCTCCAATCACCCGCCTCATGATCGCCTCTTTATGGTCTGGGTTTTGTGGTGACCAATCGTCGAAGACGAAACGGTCGAGTGCGATCGGCACGAGAAGCATCTTGCCACCTTCCGCCGCTTCTCTTTGCAGCGACAATTCTATTTCGTTCTGAACACCAGGCCTGGTCAATGAATTTTCAGAACACAGGAGGATGATCCGATCAAAGTCCCTCACTCCCGATCGCATCGTGTGACTGAGAGACCGGCCAAATATAGCGTGCTTCTTGAACAGGTAGGTCCTTACACCAGCCGCATTGAGCGAATGGTAGATTCGCGTCGCCATCTCCTCGTCGGGGCCGCCATAGCTAATGAACGTCGAATGCATAAGATTGAAGAGTCCATTTCGGTCCATAGATCTCATCGTGTCTAATGCGTAGGATGCGTATTTCTGTGGAAGACCGATAGCCACAAGAAAATCTTCAAGACCTTCGCAAGATAGAGATTTTGCGATGGTTGTATGATCTACGATGCATGGCCCGGTCATCTGAGAGATTCTGACCTTTGCGTTGATCAACGGCGAGAGATTTAAGTCGGTCAAGAAGCATTTCGTGATGGAAACGTCGTCGAAATTGGCTGTTTCGAAGTGTGCACCGTGTAAGTTGCAGTCATTAAATACCACTCCATCAAGCGAAGCCTGGAAAAACCTGGCTCCCGACAGATCGCAACTATGGAAATAGACTTCCTTAAGCGTCGCCTCCATGAAACTAGTATTGGAAAAGTCAACACCATGGAAATCGCAATTGGATAGCTTGGCATCGAAAAACTCGCTGCTAGAGAGTTCTATGTCGCTGAAATGGATACCCGTGATGTTGGCACGAGCAAAATCCGCAGAACCCATTTGGCGTGAGCGAATATCGATTTCCCTAAGCGTTGCGCCAACAAAACTCGCAACTGAAAAATCTTCGTACCCATTCGCATACTCGTGGATGCTGAATGTGTTCAGGACGGCATTCGACAAATCAGTATTGGAAAAGTCGGCCACCATACATGAGGCGGCAGGGAAACGAGCATACCTAAGGTCACATCCGGCCAAGTTAGCACGCCTCAATTCAGCACCAAAGAAATCAGCAGAACACAGATTGCTGTTGCCAAGGTTCGCGTCAGTCAAATCCGCTTCGCGAAATGATACCCCTTCAAGATCAAGGTTCTGAAAATCCATGTTCGAAAGGTGCATGCCCGTAAAATCGGCCTTCTCTCCATCTCTCCCACCACTTTGGTTCCAATGATGGTGAGCGTCGAGGATCTCCTTTACAATTCCGTCGGGCGGACGCGCGCTTTCATACTCCTGCTTGAGCCGAGTCGGTTCCGCGCCATCCAGTGCAGCCTTCCATTCCCGAGCGAGATCGTCCATTTCGTCATGATCGACGTTGTCATCCGACGCTAGGTGTTGCGGACTCTCACCTCCCTCCGTTAGGGCTGGGGAATCTTGGCTATCATCATTATCATTCGGATCCGACATGAGGCCAGCTTACAGCCGGGCAATTCGGCAAGTAAGCGGCTTTTTCCGAAGAGGGTAATCAACTGGCGTTTCTCATAGTTCCCATATGCCTTGCCGTTACAAGCGAATAGACTCAAGATTTGCGCCCCTCCACAATCCACTTGTTAAATTTATCCGTACCTATATTGTTCGCACACGTTTAGAAGTCGATGCAGTAACCAAGTGATGCCGCTGATGCGGTTCTACCGAGTTTCCTCTCCGACATTTTGGGCGTTACGAGTAAAAGCCGCACGGTGCGGCCCAATACACTGCCGTGAAAGGAAATCACATGGCCACGGGTACTGTTAAGTGGTTCAACCAAACCAAAGGCTACGGGTTCATCGAGCCGGAAGACGGTGGCAAGGATGCCTTCGTCCACATCTCCGCCGTTGAACGCTCCGGTCTTGCCACCCTCAACGAAGGTCAGAAAGTGACCTACGAATTGATCGAAGGGCGGAACGGAAAGATGGCAGCGGAAAACCTCTCGGTTTCCGACTGACTTAAAAGAAAAGGGCGGTCACGGACCGCCCTTTGTTTTGCCGGTACCGATGTACCGGTTTTATCTCAGGGTTACAGTTTCCCGGCGAGCACCATTTCCACGTGCTCCAAGCGGTCCTGTCCCCAGAGTTTCTGGTCCCCGATCACGTAGAATGGCGAGCCCATCACCCCCGTGGCGATGGCCGCTTCGGTGTTGGCGTGCCATTCGGCCTCGATGTCTGCGGCCTGGCTCGCCTCAAAGAGGGCGGCACCGTCCAACCCGGCTTCGTTCGCGATGGTGACGATGGTGTCCGGGTCGGCGATATCGCGCTCATCGGCCCATACGCCTTTGAGGAACCCGTAAACCAGTTCGCCGACATCGTGCCCGGCCCGCTGCGCGGCGATCACCACGGCGGCCGCGCCCTGGTCCTTGTTGGGAAAAAACGTGGGCTCGAGATTGAATTCGATGCCGCGGGCCGCACGCCAGCGCTTGAGTTCCTGCATCCGCAGCGCTTTGCGGGCTTCGGACCGCTTCGGCAACGGGATGCCACCGGTCGCCTCGAACACCGCGCCCAAATTAACCGGGATATGCCGGATGGTCGCGCCGTGGGCCGCGGCGTGGCCGCGCAAAATGGGATCGCCGATAAAGGTCCAGGGCGATACGAGCGTAAAATAATAGTCGATGGTTTTCATGGGCACTCCGGCGCTGTCGCGGTACTGCGGGTGAGGTGGGTGAAGCACGTTGCAGAAATGTCACGCGCTGGCATGGATATGAGGTTTCATCGGCGTATGTTAAAGACCCCAATTGACATGGGAGAATAGGTTCTTAAGGATTTTGACATAATTCGAACACACTATGGTTCAGAAGAAGCCGTGTTCAAAAAAGAGTTGCTGGGGAGGCGTTGTCGCTAAGGCACCTAGGAAAGGGGTCGAAATGGAACGAACGCCACATAACGGAGACAAGGTTTTCGAAGTCTCCATCTACAATCGGGACGTACGCTCGATGGTGAAAGAGAATATGAGCCATGCGTACTTCGACGATCACTGGGCAGACGAACAAATTCGCGACGTCGTCGCAGAAAGTGCCGATCAAGCGCGTAAGCGCGTGACCGAGCGGTTTCCGCCAGACGAGGGGTTCGTGATCGCGGCGGTCACGCCGTGCGCCGCTGCCCGCTGGGACTGAACGCCGTTTCGGTCTCCAGACGCTGACCGAATCGCGGGCTTAGCCGCGCGCCCCGGTCGGACCGTCAACGCGCCGCGCGTGTTCTGCGTCGCGCAATTCTTTTCGCCGGATTTTCCCGGTCGCCGTCATCGGCAAATCTTCCACGAATGCGATTTCCCGCGGATACTCATGCGCGCTTAGGCGCGTTTTCACGAAAGCGCGGATGCTGTCTTCCAGATCGGCCGACGCCTCATGGCCGTCCCGCAACAAGATGAACGCCTTGATGGTCTCGGTGCGCTCCGGATCAGGCACCCCGACAACGGCGGCGAGGCGCACTGCGGGATGCGTCGTCAGGCAGTCTTCGATTTCGCCGGGTCCGATCCGATAGCCCGCAGAGGTAATCAGATCATCGTCGCGCCCCACGAACCAAAGGTACCCATCGTCATCCATGTATCCCTGATCGCCGGTCAGCAGCCAATCGCCGAGATACTTTTCGGCGGTCGCCGTCTCGTTGTTCCAATAGCGCAGCATCATCACCGGGTCGGGCCGCCGGGCCGCGATCTCGCCGACCGCGCCGGCGGGCACGGCTTGACCGTCGCCGTCGATGACCGCGATGGTATGCCCCGGTATCGGCCGGCCCATGGCGCCGGCGCGCACCGGCATCAGGGCTTGGCAATTGCCGACGATCAGGTTGCATTCGGTCTGGCCGTAGAACTCGTTGAACGACAGCCCGAACGCGCCGCGTCCCCATTCCAGCAATTCCACCCCCATGGGCTCGCCGGCGCAGGCAATCGTGCGGAGCCGCGCGCCGAAGCTGGCGACATCGGGGATTTCGCGCATGCGTTTCAATGCTGTCGGCGGCATGAAAGTGTTGCGGACGTTGTGCGTCGCCATCAGGCGAAGCGCCGCCTCCGGATCGAACTTATCGGCGCGGTGCGCCAACACCGGAACGCCGTGGAACCACGCACCCATCAGGCAATTCATCAACCCGCCGATCCACGCCCAGTCCGCCGGCGTCCACATCAGGTCGTGTGGTTGTGGGAAGAAGTCGTGAAAGAACTCCACACCGGGCATATGCCCCAGCATGGCGCGGTGCCCATGCAGCGCGCCCTTCGGGTTTCCGGTGGTGCCAGAGGTATAGATGATGAACGCCGGATCGTCGGGAACGGTATCGGCGTTGTCGAAACGATCCCGCGATGTCTCCAATAGCGGCCATAGACCGACGGCATCGTCTGCCGCCGCGGCATCGGTGACGATAACAGTCCGTAGATCGGGCAGCGTATCGCGGATAGCGGCGATTTTGGGCACATGCGCGGTCTCGGTGATCAGCACGCTGGCACCGCTGTCACGCAAGCGGAAAGACAGGGCCTGTTCGCCGAACAGAGTGAATAGGGGAAGCGAGACTGCCGCCGTTTTCCAGGTCCCGACGTGGGCAATGGCCGTCTCGATCGACTGCGACAACAAAATCGCCACGCGGTCGCCGGGTTGCACGCCCAATCCCACGAGCGTATTCGCCATTTGATTGGCGAGCCGCTGGGTTTGCCGCCACGTGAACGGTCGGGCGCTTCCATCCGCGCCAATCTCGGTCAGGGCAACCGCCTCGGGCCGGCTGCGGGCATGCCGGTCGCACACCACGTCCGCGATATTGAGACGCGCCGGCAGCCGCCAATGAAAAGAATCACAAACGTCGGAATATGCGGTCAACGGCGAAAGCAGGGGCATGACGGTCCATGGTCGATGCGGCGGTTCCGCATCCTATCATGTCCCGCGTTTAGTCACGAGGCCGCACCGGTCAGTGGGTGGTGGGGCGCTCGCTGCGGATTTCTTGAAGCACACCCATCAAGTAGTCGAGATCGAAGGGCTTGGTCAGGAATTCGTGAAATCCTGCCGCACGACCGCGCTCCGTCGCCCCAGACTGCACGTCCCCGGTGATCGCAATAACAGGGGTCGATGCCAGGTTAGGGTGCCGCTTGAACTCCGCCAAGGCCTCAAGACCGTTCATGCCGGGCAGGTTGATGTCCATCAGGACCACATCCGGCAATTCCGCCTCGGCGATGGCAATGCCCAGTTCCGCGTTGTGCGCCGATATGAGCCGCGCATTCGGCACCACGTCGATGACGTCCTCCATAAGGACGATATTCGTCGGGTTGTCCTCGACATACAGCACCTTGAACGGCCTGTCGGCGTCATCCAACGCGACGTCCGAGGGCGTTTCGTCGATCTGCGGAACGGACGTGGCGACACGCGCCGGCGAGGTGGCGGGAAGCAACACCGAAAACACACTGCCGACGCCCTCGGTGCTCTCGACCTCAATGGTGCCGTTCATACGCTCAACGAAACTCTTGCTGATCGTCAAACCGATACCCGTGCCTTCGGCGGTGATCTCATCGTGGTACAGTCTCGAGAACGGGCGGAAAATCTCCTCGCGCGCGTCATTTGGAATGCCGACACCGGTGTCGGTGACATCGACCCGCACCCGCCCGTCCTCGATCACCGAGACCTGCACCCGGATGTTGCCATTGTCGCGGTTGTATTTCACCGCATTGGACAGAAGGTTCATGAAAATCTGCCGCAGACGCAGGGGGTCGCCCCGTACCGTATCGCCATCCGGCGCACCCAGGAACTGAAGGGTGATGCCCTGGTTTTCGGCGATCGGTTCGATCAGCCGGGCACACTCGGCCAGCAATGGGGTCAACGGCACATCGTCGAGCGCAAGCGACTCCTGACCGGCTTCGATCTTCGAGAGGTCGAGGACTTGGTTGATCAGCTGCAGAAGGTGCTCTCCGCTGTTGAGGATCTGATTCACGGCTTTCTGCTGCGATCGGTTGAGTGGCGTCTTCTTGTTGCTATCCAGCAGCTGCGCAAACCCGAGGATGGCATTCATCGGCGTGCGCAATTCGTGGCTCATGGCGGACAAAAATTCGGTCTTCGCCTGGTTGGCCCGGGCTTCTTCCGCCAGTGCCTCGTCGCGCCGGGCGTCGGCGCGCTGACGGCGGCGGCTCTCCACCGCCAACAGACCGGCAATCCCCATGGCAAAGAGGGTCAACAACACCAGGGACACAATCACTTCGTTCAGGATCTCCTGAAAGTGCTGACGAATGAGCGAGAGCCGGGACGCCTCGCGGTTCGATACCGATGTCAGGGCCGGGAAGATGTAGCGCTCGATCTTCACCAGCCGGTCGGCAAGGTTCGCCGCGTCCGCGCCACTGTCCGGCGTCATGGACAGCCCGTAAATCTCGCTCTCCATGTCGAACAAAGCGTCGCGCGCCGAAGAGATCGTGCCGAAGTAACCGCTGGCCCGGAGGTGTTCGGCCTGCACACCTTCGGTCAGGGTATTGAAGCGGCTGAGCACGATTTCATAAAGGGTTTGCAGCGCGTCACGGCTTCGCGGCGTCTGCGACGTGGCGAAGCCATTGAGACCATCGACCAAGCGCAGCAATTCCACCGACGTGTTCGCGGCACTCCATGTCACGTTTTCGGATGCGAGCGAGGTGGAGTCATCCACTTGCCGCCACAGATCGCTGAGGGTTGAGAGCAGGAACAGGAAAACAACAAAGATCGCTGCGATCGAGACGACGAAGAGGCTGCGCGTGAGGGTCCGGCTCATCGAACCTCCAACCGGTTCACCTGCCAGACGCTGCGCGCATAAATCCGCTCGTCATTGAGGTCCGGGACCTGGTCCCACGGGTAGATCACCCAAAGCGGCCCCTTATCGCGGATGCGCATCCGTTTCCCATCGCGGCTGTGCGCCAAAATCACATCGTAATCCTTGGCATCGGCGACAGGGATCGACACCGAATAATCATTGATGGCGGTTGCGAGCATATCAGAACCCATGGCGTTCACATGTGCCAGAACATCGCGCAGCAACGGCCCGTCGAACCGAACCACGCCATCCGTCCATTTCGTCCGGGTGACGACCGTATGCGTGCCGATCGCCTGCAGGTCTTCAAAGGTCAATTTAATGCCGTGGCTCGGCAAAGGCGACACGTTGCCGGTCACCGTCAACAGCACCGTACTGTCCGCCTGCACCGGGGTCTCCGACGGCACCAAAGCGATCGCAACGGCCAACAAAACGACCTTAAACGTGCTTTTCATAAAACGTCTCATACTGCGCCGGAGCGAACGAATTCGCGGATAAGAAGAAATCGAGGCTCAAAATTAAGTCCGACCGATCACGTCAATCCGCGTCAAGTCTTACAGAATACTTACACATTCGCCGGAGCGCCGGACAATACGGGGTTTCCACATGAGACACTACGGTTCTCCGCGAAGGCCCATGGTCACCATTAAGAATTTATCTCGGAGGTTGCAGTCAGCGCTTTTAAAGCCAACATCTAAGGTACAGAAACGGGGTGCGCGGAAATCTAATAGATTACTTTGATGCACAGAGATAAGGCACTGAGATCATGGCAAAAATAAACGTAAATGGCGTGGATCACGAGATCGACGCCGCAGAGGACATGCCCCTGTTGTGGGCACTGCGGGACCTGGTCGGCCTGACCGGTACCAAATTCGGTTGCGGATTGGCGCAGTGCGGCGCCTGTACCGTGCACGTGGATGGCGTGCCGACCCGCTCCTGCCAGACCTTCGTCGGCGATGTAGATGGCATGAAGATCGAGACCATCGAAGGGATCGACGACAAAGTCGCCGAGGCGGTGCAGGCCGCCTGGGTCGCCAACGACGTACCGCAATGCGGTTACTGCCAATCCGGTCAGATCATGTCGGCGGTGGCGCTGTTGCGTGACACCCCGCAGCCGACCGACGAAGACATCGATGCCGCCATGTCCGGCAATCTCTGCCGCTGTGCGACCTATCATCGCATTCGCGCCGGTATCCATGATGCCGCCCGCCGGTTGGAGGCCTGATCGATGTTGAACATTGCCAAGAAATTGCAAGAAACCGCCGCTGCGCCGTCGCGCCGGCAATTCCTGATCGGCGCTGCCGCCGTCACCGGCGGGATGGTGATCGGCTATCGCGCCAATGCCGCGGCCCCGGCCACGGGCGCCAACGCCGCGCCGATGAGCCCGTTCGACGCCTATGTCAAAATCGGCGCCGATAACCACGTGACGATCTTGTCGTCACAATTCGACATGGGCCAAGGCAGCTATCATGGCTTGGCGACCCTAGTGGTCGAGGAATTGGACGCCGACTGGGCGCAAATCAACGTCATCGGCGCCAGCGGCAGCACGGATCTGTATGGCAACATCATGTGGGGCGGGGCGGTGCAAGGCACCGGCGGCTCGACCTCCATTGCGACGTCGTTCGACAGGTACCGCAAAGCGGGCGCGACCGCCCGCGCCATGCTGGTCGCGGCCGCCGCGGATATGTGGGGCGTGCCAGCGGCCGAGATTGTGGTTGCCGACGGCGTCGTCTCGCACGCCAGCGGCAAGCGCGCTGGCTTCGGCGAACTGGTGGAAAAGGCGGCGACGATGCCGGTCCCCGCGGACGTATTGCTGAAACCGGCCGCCGACTGGAAACACATCGGCAAGGACAGCGCAAAGCGTTTCGACACGCCGCCGAAAACCCGGGGCACGCACGATTTCACCATCGACGTGAACGTACCGGACATGCTGACCGCGGTGATCATCCATCCGCCGAAGTTTGGGGCCACCGTGGCGTCTTTTGATGCCACCGACGCCAAGGCCATGCCGGGCGTGGTCGACGTGGTCGCGACGCCGCGCGGTGTTGCCGTAGTGGCCGAGCATACCTGGGCGGCGATTTCCGCCCGTGATGCGGTCACCGTGACCTGGGATGAGAGCAACGCCGAAACCCGCGGCAGCGAGGAAATCCTCGCGGAGTATCGGGAACGGGTCACCCAAGCCCCGAAAGCCATCGCCCGCCAAGACGGCGACGCGGCATCGGCCATGGCCTCGGCGGCACAGACCGTGGAAGCCACCTACGAGTTCCCGTACCTCGCCCATGCGGCGCTGGAACCGATGAACGCGGTGGTGCGCATGAACGCCGACGGCACCATGGAAGTTTGGGGCGGCCATCAGTTGGCCGGCCTCAACCAAGCGGTCGCGGCCGGTATCGCCGGTATCGAGCCGTCGAAGGTGACACTGCACATGATGACCACGGGGGGCGGCTTCGGCCGGCGGGCAACGCCCACGGCCGACATCGTTGCCGAGGCCACGATGATCGCCAAGGCCATCGACTTCAAAGCCCCGGTGAAACTGCAATGGACCCGCGAGGACGACATGCGGGGCGGTTATTATCGTCCGGCGTACGTGCACAAGCTTAAAGCGGGCTTGGACGGCGACGGCAACATCGTCGCCTGGGAGCATCACATCGTCGGCCAATCCATCGTCGCCGGCACCCCGTTCGAAGGATTGATCCAGAACGGGATCGACAAGACCTCGGTGGAGGGGGCGTCGAACCTGCCGTACGCGATCCCGAACATGACCGTTGGCTTGACCACCACGGAAACCAAAATTCCCGTTCTTTGGTGGCGCGCCGTCGGCTCGACCCACACGGCCTATGCGACCGAGTGCTTCATGGACGAGGTCGCCAAGGCGGCGGGCAAGGATCCGTTGGCGCTGCGCGTCGCGCTGCTGGGCGGGCATCCCAGGCACAAGGCGGTGCTGGAACTGGCGGCGGAAAAGGCCGGGTGGGGCAAACCGTTGGTGGACGGCCGCTTCATGGGCCTGTGCGTGCACGAGAGCTTTGCCAGCTACGTCGCCGAAATTGCCGAAATCTCGCTCGAAGACGGCCAGCCGAAGGTGCACAAGGTCACCGCCGCGGTGGATTGCGGCATTCCGGTCAATCCGGACGTGATCAAGGCGCAGGTCGAAGGCGGTATCGGTTTCGGCCTCGGTGCGGCCTTAGGCGAAGAGCTGACGCTCACCGGCGGTGAAGTGGACCAAGGGAACTACGACAGCTACCAGCTGCTCCGGATCGAGAACATGCCGGAGATCGAGGTGCACATCGTTCCGTCCGAGGCCTCACCGACGGGAATCGGCGAACCGGGCACACCGCCGATCGCGCCCGCGGTCGGCAACGCGCTGCTGCAGGCGACCGGCACCACGCCGCGAAAACTGCCGTTCAGCGCAGCCTGACGGCACGGGCCGGTTGGAAATGGGGAACGGGCGCTTCGGCGCCCGTTTCATTTAGGAATAAAGTCTCCCTCAAACTCTAAAAAAGAGTGTAGCTATATGCGCTCCCGGTAATCGCTAACCCATGAGCTAACTATTCGGGGCATTTCTTCGACAACTTCACGGCCAAACAATATTTCGTCGGCATACCCCATGTGCAGCATGTCGAACAAACGACAAAGATATGCCTTGCCGCAATGCCACCAAGTGTAATGGGCATCCACCATGAGATAATGTTTGACGTCGATGCCTTCGTTATCTCGAAGCTCTTCGATCTCCATGCCATCGAGCAAAGTCTCGTAGACTCCATCGGCAACGCGACTACCGAAAGTGGTCGTATAATAGTACTCCTTGATCTCCCATATTGCGATGGGGTTAACCGCAGCAGGAAAAGCACCGTCGACGCGCCGAGCCATCGTTCTCAGAGGCACGCCATCAATTGTAATGGTAGTGAGTTCGCGCGGATCGTAATTGCACTCGATCCCTTCGGCGTGCCGCTCAACCATCATGTTTACAAGCGCCGTCAAATATGCCTCGGCACGCTTTTCTCCTCTCTGCTTATTCATAGGAATTGGGCAGGTAGGTGAGAACTCGTCGAGTTTTTCTTCAAAAAGTGCCTTCGCTTCCTCAACAGCCATCAGCTTGGGCTCGACTTCTTCCATAAGAACCCGCGCCCGCTCCGCAAAATAATCCTGCAAATCCAATGCAAGTTGTGAAGGCTGTCCGTCTCGCACCAAATTCCTCGTGTCCAATCCAAGCTTGGAAAAAGCAAGGGTCATATCGTTCACAGTTGGGACGATAATGCCTCCTCTGCGACTGTAGCCTACAGATTGACTAAGAGTACGTACGGATGCCCAAAAGTTCTTGGGTTTACGGAGAAATCTATCAATCGGTTGCATTACATAATGCGCTTTCTAGTTGTGATACGAACTCAATCAGAGAGATATCAAGCGCATTGCAAATTTTACGGAGTTCGAGAATATCAATACGCCTTTCACCAACTTCGTATTTGCTTATTCGAGACTGCGGAACGTTCAACTTTATTGCCAGGTCGACTTGCCTCAACCCAGCTTCAACACGCAATTTCTTCAAGAGCGTCGTAAGTGCTAGATTCTGTTCTAATTCGTTTTTTTCCACTAGTAGGTTATATGTTTTCTTGCAAAATATCCCAAAATCCGGTATTTTTTGATCACAATGGGAGTTATTGATGCAACTCGATTTCGATCTAAAAGACCCCTCAGAGACGGATGCCCTAAATACAACGCAAGGCGTTACACCGTACAAGACCCAGTTATTGAAATGGATCGGAAACAAGCAGCGCTTCGCGCATGAAATCATTTCATTCTTCCCGCATAAGTTTAGAACATATCACGAACCCTTTTTGGGATCAGGAGCTGTTCTTGGCGTCTTGTCGCCCAGCCGCGCCGAAGCTGCAGATAGCTTCGGGCCGCTGATCACAATATGGCAAACACTTAAGAAAGACCCGGAACAGGTGAAGTTGTGGTATCGGCAGCGTTGGGAAGAGGCTCATGACGGAGATAAGGTCGAGCAGTACGAGAAAATAAAGGCACGTTACAACGCAAGCGCCAACGCAGCAGACTTTCTGTTCTTGACCAGAGCGGCCTACGGCGGCGTCATGCGATTCCGAAAGGCTGATGGTTACATGTCAACACCTTGTGGTCCCCATTCTCCGATTCATTTCGGAACGTTTTCGAGGCGAGTCGATGAATGGGTTCAACGAATTGATGGTACCGATTTTCATCACCGCGAATATGGAGAATCATTGGAGAGGGCAAGGGATGGTGACGTGGTGTATTGTGATCCCCCATATGATCACAGTCAGGCGATCCTCTATGGCGCTCAGGGTTTTGACCACGCCGACCTTTTTCGGAAAATCGAAGCCGCGAAAGCGCGTGGTGTTTTTGTTGCACTAAGCCTCAATCGTTCTAAGAAGTCTGGCAATTCGGATTTCGAATACGATATCCCACCGTTGCTTTTTTCACGTCGCGTCCAGGTCAACTGTGGCAAATCAATGCTTCGTCGTTTTCAAATGGGCGGACAGACGCTAGAGAGCGAACTGGTAACTGATCAGCTACTTCTCACTCATTAATGGCTGACCGCCTATGGGTTGAAGAGCAGGTCCATCCAAAACCTATTTCACCTTCATACGATTATCTCAGCACCGAGTTCATTTAACTCAGCCAGTGAGATAATGAAAAATGGCATTCAGCGGATTGGGTGCTAGATTGAGGCGCGATGGATAAACGATTTTTCTCAGCCCGCGAGGTGCTGTTCGCTGAAGACGATACGGCGGGC
This sequence comes from Rhodospirillales bacterium, assembly GCA_965601835.1. Taxonomy (GTDB): domain Bacteria; phylum Pseudomonadota; class Alphaproteobacteria; order Rhodospirillales; family Casp-alpha2; genus UBA4479. The sequence continues at coordinate 472,127 of OZ271842.1, read as the reverse complement.
AAGGCATACATCATCAAAGACGGTGAGGTCGCGCTTTCCAAGACCACCCGAAACGGCTTTAGCAAGGAGATCGCGACGCTCGGTGCCGGCGACATTCTGGGCGAAATGTCGCTGCTGACCGGCAACCCCCATTCGGTCACCGCCACGGCGATCTCCGACGGTCACGCATTTGTCCTTGAAAAGGACGAGTTGATGGATCGGATCGGCAAGTCCGACAAGGTGGTGGCCATGATCCTGACATCGGTCGTGGAGCGGCTTCGCGGTACCTATTGAGGCTAGTTCGCCGCCGCTTCCGGGAGCCCCATGGGGGCGAATTCCTGCTCGACCTCGACGTTGCCTTCAAACGCCAAGTAATTGCGCAGCCCCTCGATCAGCACACCGTCGTAGCCCTGGCGCACCAGCCCGAACACGAACGAATTCGGGTTGCCGAAGATGACTTGCTGCCAGCCGGGGTTCCAGTACTCGGCGAAATAACGGTCCGGGTCGCCGGGGAAGGGGGCGTCGATCCAGCCGGGCGTCCCTTCGGCCCAACCGGGTTGCCAGTAGTAGTGATAGCTCGACACCGTGCCGATATCCATTTTCGCGAACACCAGCCGTCGCGCGCCCAATTTTTTGTATTTCAGGGTCTCGACCGCTTGCCGGGACAGCGGTTCACGGCCGGAAAACGGCTCGACAATCACCAGGTCGTGGTTGGTGTTGCGGATCGTCAATGCGAATTGGTCTTGGCGCCCGAATGCCCCCGGATCGGTCAGATACAGGTAGTTCCGCACATCGCGCATCGAGATGATGTTGTTCGGGTTTTCCCCATTCGGCCGCAGCGGATAGCGCGGCAAGCCGGTGGTTTGACCGGGCAGAGACTCGCTGACGTTGATCACCAAGCCGCGCTCGCGGCCCTGGCGCAGGATCGTATCGATGTTCTCGCGGCCGGACGTGTAGTCCTGCACCATCACCGCGAGGCCGTTGCGCTGCGCGCGCTCGATGCGCCGGAACATCTGCGCCTGAATTTCTTCCGACGGCGGGGTTCCAAACGTGCGGTAGCCGGCGAACACACCGTCCATCATGATCCCATCGATGGAGCGCATGAAGGTGCGCGCGGGCTGGATTACCCGGTCGTCCTGCACCCCGCGCTTGATGATGAGTTCCCCGGCATCCCGGGCGACCACCAGGAACCCCGGGTTCAACGAGCGGGCGTATTGCGCGATGCCCTGAACGAAGCTGCGCAATTCCTCGCGGTAATCGATCAACGGTCCGGTCAACGCCGGGGCCGGAAGCAACAGGGAATCAGGGGACAGCCCCTGGATACGGGTAAAGCCCGGCTCGTTGCCAGCGTCCTGCGCCTGCACGGGCGTAGCGCCCCATGCAACGGCGAGGACCAATGCCGAAACGATCGCCCCGCGCGCGCCTCGGATCATGGACTGCTGTGGAACTCGGCTTCGCATTGCTGGGGCGCGGTCCTCGCGGCGGTTAAACGGGCAAAAGCGCGCTCACATCCTCGGCGATGGCCATGGACGATGTCAGGCCCGGGGATTCTATGCCGTAGAGGTTAACCAGACCTTTAATCCCATGCACCTCGGGCCCTTGGATCATGAAATCCGCCCACTGCGAGCCCTTGGCATGAATTTTCGGCCGCACCCCGGCGTAGCCCGGTTGCAGCGCCCCATCCGGCAGGCCCGGCCAGAACTTGCGCACCGCGTCGTAGAACCTCTCGCCGCGCGCCGGATCGACGGTGTAATCGATCTCGTCGATCCATTCGACATCGGGGCCGAACTTCACCTGGCCGCCCAGGTCGACGGTGGCGTGCACGCCCAATCCGCCGGCGGGATCGGGGACCGGGTAGATCAGCCGGGTAAAAGGTGGTTTGCCGCCACTCAGGGTGAAATACACGCCGCGGGCAAAGTACTGGCCCGGGATCGACTGCGTGGGAACGCCGTCGATGGCATGCGAAATCGGCTGGGCGTAAAGGCCGGCGGCGTTGACCAAGTTATCGCACAACAACTCCATCGGGGCCTCGCCGCCGACACGGAGCAAAATGCCGTCGTCGCGCACTTCGCCACTCAGAACCGGCGCGTTGAACGCGATCATCGCCCCGTGGTCCTCGGCGTCGCCCTGAAACCCGAGCATCAGCCCGTGGCTGTCGACCAGACCGCTGGACGGCGACCACAGCGCGCCGGTACAGGCGACGTTGGGTTCTATTTCCGTCACTTCTTCCGGCGACTTGAACACCAGATTGGTAACGCCGTTCTCCGCGGCTTTGTTCTTGATGCCGTCGAGCAACGGCAATTGCTCGTCGTTCGTGGCAACGATCAGCTTGCCGCAGTTCTTGTAGGCGATGCCGTGGCTCTCGCAGTACTCGTACATCATGTCGCGGCCTTTGACGCACAGCCGGGCCTTGTTGCTGTCCGTCGCGTAATAGAGACCCGCGTGAATCACCTCGGAATTCCGGGAGCTTGTCTCGGAACCGATCCACTGCTCCTTCTCGATGACGATCACGTCGTGGCCGGCCATCGCCAGGGCCCGTGCAACCGCAAGTCCCACCACGCCCGCACCGATCACGGCGCAGCCAATTCTTTCTGTCATGGGTGTCCTCGATGTCTTTCGCGTTTCCCGAACAATACCCGGGCAGCCCCGGACGGCAAGAGGCAAGCCATCACCGGAATGTGAAGACCTGCGATTTGCCGTCTTGCACGGATCGTCGTACCGAGAACGCATGAGAAAAGTGATCGCCTCGTTCGTGCTCGGGGTGGCGGTCCTCACCGCCGGTCCCGGCTTTGCCGATCCCGACGCGCCGGATGCGCGCACCGCGCTGGAGTTCCCCAAGACCGATTGGTCGAAGCGAAGCGTGCCGTTCGACGAAATTCTCTCAGGCGGCCCGCCCCGCGACGGCATTCCGCCAATCGACCGTCCGGCCTTCGAAACTGCCGATCAAATCGACAACATTGCGGATACCGAACCGGTGATCGGCCTCATCAAGAACGGCGAGGCAAAGGCCTATCCGCTGCGGATTTTGATGTGGCACGAGATTGTCAACGACGCCATCGGCGGCGTGCCGGTCGCCGTGACCTATTGTCCGCTCTGCAACTCGTCGATCGTGTTCGACCGCCGCGTCGACGACCGCGTGCTCAGCTTCGGTACCACCGGGCGGCTCAGGAAATCCGACTTGGTGATGTACGACCGTCAGACCGAGACCTGGTGGCAGCAGTTCCTGGGCGAGGGGATTATCGGCGAGATGACAGGCATCAAGCTTGTGACGATTCCCGCGCGGCTCGAATCATTCGCGAACTTCAAAAAGCGGGCGCCCGGCGGCAAGGTCTTGGTGCCGAACGGTCGGTACTATCGCGATTATGGCAGCAATCCGTATGTCCTGTACGACGACCAGAATGCGCCGTATCCGCTGTTTCAGGGGGATCTGCCCGATTACATCAACCCGATGGCGCGGGTCGTGGTGGTCAACGAGGAGGCTTGGAGCCTGGAGCTCTTGCGGGAAAAGCAGACCGTAAGCGATGGGAATCTAACCCTCAGTTGGACGCCCGGACAGAACTCGGCGGTGAATTCCGCAGACATTTCAAAAGGCCGGGATGTGGGCAACGTCGTTGCCCAGATCGACGGCGAAGACGCCGTTTATGACGTCACATTCGCGTTTGTTTTCAATGCCTTCTTCCCGGACAAACGAATCCGCATAGAGTAACCGCCGGGCCTGAGACGGCCCTCTGGTGCTTGTTTGCGCAATGACCGGCGGCTAAAGTTCCGGCATGGCACCGCTCGATGAAAACCCCACGTGGCTGCGGTCCGCGTGCCCGCACGACTGTCCCTCCACCTGCGCGTTGGAGGTGGAACGGCTGTCGCCCGACACCATTGGCAAGGTGCGCGGCAACGTCTTGAACGACTACACCGACGGGGTGATCTGCGCCAAGGTCGCGGCCTACCGCGAGCGGGTGCACCATCCGGACCGTTTGGGCGTGCCGCTGCAGCGGGTGGGCGCCAAAGGCGATGGCGATTTCCGCGAAATTTCCTGGGATGACGCGCTGGATTTGGTTGCCGACAACTTCCAAAAGGCCGCTGACCGCTATGGTTGGGAAACCGTATGGCCGTATCACTTCGCCGGCACCATGGGGCTGGTGCAGCGCGACGTGATTATCGGTTTTCGCCATGCGCTGAAGACGTCGCGCCAGGAAAACACCATCTGCGTCACCGCTGCGGCGGCTGGCTGGCATGCGGGGGTCGGTGCGCTTTGGGGATCGGACTCGCGGGAGATGGCGCTCGCCGACATGAATGTGGTGTGGGGCTGCAATCCAGTCTCGACCCAGGTCAACGTGATGACCCACATCGCCAAGGCCCGCAAGGACCACGGCGCCAAGATTTACGTGGTCGATCCGTACCGGACGCCGACCGCCCTTCAGGCCGACGTGCACCTGTGCCTCAACCCCGGCACCGACGGCGCGCTGGCGTGCGCGTTAATGCATGTGCTGTTCCGCGACGGCTACGCCGACCGGGAGTACCTTACGCAATACACCGACGTGCCGGATGAACTGGAAGCGCACCTAAAATCCAGAACCCCGGAATGGGCGGCGGCGATCACCGGCCTGACGGTCGAGGAAATCGAGAGCTTCGCCCACGCCTACGGGCAAACGGACAAGGCCTACATCCGCATCGGCTACGGCTTTACCCGGTCGCGCAACGGCGCCGCCAACATGCATGCGGTGACCTGCCTGCCGGCGGTGGGCGGCAAGTGGCGGCACAAAGGCGGCGGCGCGCTGCATTCCAATCGCGAACTTTATGGCGTCGATCAGCGATTGGTCATGGCCATGGACGCCGCCGACCCGAATACCCGGATGTTGGACATGTCGCGGATCGGCCCGATCCTCACGGGCGAAGACGCAGGCGTCAAAGACGGGCCGCCGGTGACGGCCACCATCGTGCAGAACGTAAACCCGGCGGAGGTTGCGCCGGAAACCCATAAGGTCATCGCCGGATTGAAACGCGACGACATGTTCGTTTGCGTGCACGAGCAGTTCATGACGGCCACGGCCGCGCTCGCCGACGTGGTGCTGCCGGCGACCATGTTCCTGGAGCATGATGACCTCTACCAAGGCAGCGGGCACGTGTACCTGCAGGTCGGCAAGAAGGTCATCGAACCCTACAAACAAACGCGCTCCAATCTAGAGGTGTTGTCGGCCATCGCGCAGCGGCTCGGCTGCGCGCACGAGTTGTTTACCCTCGATGCCTGGTCACTGATCGACAAATCGCTCAAGGCATCCGGCTATCCGGGCGCTGAGGCCGTGCATGACGCGGGCTGGGTCGACTGCACCAAGCCCTATGACGAAGCGCATTTCTTGAACGGCTTCCCGACCCCGTCGGGCAAGTTTGAATTTAAGCCCGACTGGGGGCGGATCGGCGCCGATTACAAATCCATGCCGATCCTGCCGGACCACATGGACGTGATCGACAATGCGTCCGACGACAAACCGTACCGCCTGGTCGCGGCACCCGCGCGCCGCTTCCTGAACACGTCGTTCACGGAGACGCCGACATCGGTCAAGAAAGAAGGCGCACCGACGGCCCTGATCCATCCCGACGCCATGCGGGAACTGGGTCTTGAGGATGGCGATACGGTGACCCTCGGGAACGAGAAGGGCGACGTTGTGGTGGCGGCCAAGGCCTTCGACGGGGTGCAGCCAAAAACCGTCATCGTCGAGGGCATCTGGCCGAACAAGTACTTCAAAGACGGCGCCGGCATCAACGTGCTGATCAGCGCCGATCGGGCCTATCCGAACGGAGGCGCGGTGTTCCACGACACCGCCGTTTGGATGCGCGCGGGCGGCTGACCCGGACCACTTAGGCATGGCGATCAGCGACGCGCATATCATCGTCCTAGGCAACGAGAAGGGCGGTAGCGGTAAATCCACCACCGCCATGCACCTGGCGGTCGGATTGATGCGCGCCGGCTACGCGGTCGCAACGATCGACGTGGACGGGCGGCAAGGGACCCTCAGTCGCTATACGGCCAACCGCGAGTTGTTCAACGAAAAACTCGGCCGGTCCTATCCGGTAGCCGAACACCACAAGGTCGCCGGCCACGCCGCGGCCGGGGCTAGCGACGCGGAGTTCGCCGCAGAGGCGGAGAGACTGCAACTTTTGATCGAGGGGTTGACCATCGCCCACGACGTGCTGGTGATCGATACACCGGGGGCGGCCAATCGATTGTCGGCCTTGGCGCATACCTACGCCGACACCTTAATCACGCCGATGAACGACAGTTTCATCGATCTCGATGTCCTTGCGCACATCGACAGCCACGGCCTGACCGTGAAGGGCCCAAGCCACTACGCCGAGGCGATCTGGGACGCCAAGAAAGACCGTGCCGACCGCGACGGCGGCAGCATCGATTGGATCGTCATGCGTAACCGCTTGACCAATTTGGATGCCTACAACAAACGCGAGATGGAACAGGCCCTGCGCGAATTGTCGCGGCGCATGGGTTTTCGGATTGTGCCGGGGTTTTCCGAACGGGTGATTTTCCGGGAGTTGTTCCTGGTCGGCCTTACGATCATGGACCTCAAGGAAGCGGCCGGTGGCGGGCCGCTCAGCCGCTCGCACATCGCGGCGCGGGACGAGGTCACGTCCTTGATCGACGGCTTGAAACTCCCGGCACCCGCCGCAGAAACGGCGACGTCATCCAGCATCGCGAACTGACCGTAAAAACACAGGGTAAGGACTCCCCAAACCCATGAGTTGGCCCCATTTTTAGAGGGCGAAGCGCGGAAAACAGGACACCAATGGCGAGAGATCTGACCAACAAGGGAACGTCGAAGGACGTCGACGCCTTTCTGTCAAAGGTTGCAGCGACGCCGCAACGCCAGGCGTCGACCGGCGCACGTGGACGCTTGATGTTCGCCATGGACGCCACCGCCAGCCGGCAACCGACTTGGGACACAGCGGCGCGCATCCAGGGCGAAATGTTCCAAGAGACCGGATCCCTTGGGGGGCTGGAAATTCAGCTCGCGTTTTATCGCGGTTTCGGGGAGTTCAAGACCAGCCGCTGGACCGATAACGCCAAGGAACTGCTGCGGCTGATGACTTCGGTGTACTGCCTCGCCGGGGAAACACAGATCGCCAAGGTGCTGCAACACGCCGTCAACCAAGCCAAGAAAGAGCGCCTGAGCGCACTGGTCTTCATCGGCGATTGCGCCGAAGAGGACGTCGACAAGATCGGCAAGGTCGCCGGAGAATTGGGCCTGATGGGCGTGCCTGCGTTCATGTTCCATGAAGGCCAAGACCCCGTGGGCCGGTTCGCCTTCGAACAGGTGGCGAAGTTGACGGGCGGCGCGTGTGTCAGTTTCGACGGGTCCAGTGCGGAAACCCTGCGAAAACTATTGGGTGCCGTGGCGGTGTACGCCGCCGGAGGCCGCCGGGCCCTGGGAAACAAAGCCAAGAAAGAAGGCGGCGCGGTGCTGATGCTGACGGACCAGATGAAGCGGGGCGGCTGATGTCGTATTTCGTTCTCGGGTTTGCGCTGCTCGTCGCGTTCTTACTGGCCGGCAGATGGTTCGTTACCGCAGAACCGAAAACCATCATCAAGGTGTTGAAGTACGCCTTCTTCGGCTTGATCGGGGTCATCGTCCTGTTCTTCTTGCTGACCGGTCGTTTCGTATGGGCGTTGTATGCCTTGCCGGCGTTGTTGCCATGGTTCTTTCGTGCCCGCGCCATGGCCCGCACGGCGAAAAACTTCTCGCGCATGGCCGGCGGCACGCAGGGCGGTATGTCCAGCGAGGTCGAGAGCGCCTATCTCACCATGACCTTGGACCATGACAGCGGGGATATGGACGGCATCGTCCGCAAAGGACGCTACGAAGGCGGGCGGCTATCCGATATGAGCCTTGAGGATCTGCTGACGCTGTACGACGACTATGCCAGCGACGACGGCGAATCGGCGCGTTTGTTGGCGGCTTTTTTGGACCGAAACCACCCGGACTGGCACGGCGGCGAGGCACACACGGAAGAGGCCACGGGCCAATCCGCACCGCCACCCCCCGGCGGACAAATGAGCCCCGCCGAAGCGCGGCGGGTTCTCGGCGTCGACGAAAGCGCCAGTGAAAAGGAAATCAAGGCCGCGTATCATAGGCTTATCGCGAACCTCCATCCGGACAAAGGCGGCTCGGCGTATCTCGCAGCGAAGATCAACGAAGCCCGGGATGTCCTGATCGGCACGTGATTCTTCCTGTGCAAAGCGTCACGAAAACGACATATTCGGGGTGCTTGTCGCGCTACAACCGCTGTGGCAGAACGCAACCAAGTCAAGACGTTAACCAAATACGGGCGGGGGCTGTCCAATGCGTGTCGCAATGATCGGAACGGGCTACGTGGGTCTCGTCTCCGGTGCCTGTTTCTCGGAGTTCGGCCACGAAGTCATTTGCGTCGATAAGGACGAGAGCAAGATCGCCAAGATCGAAGACGGCGTGATGCCGATTTACGAACCGGGCTTGGACGATCTCGTCGCCAACAATGTGCGCGCCGGACGATTGACGTTCTCCACGGACCTTGCGGCCGCGGTTGGGAAGGTCGACGCGGTTTTTATCGCCGTCGGCACGCCGAGCCGCCGCGGCGACGGACATGCGGATCTGTCCTACGTCTACGCCGCGGCAGAGGAGATCGCCGCCGCCCTGGATGGATATACGGTCATCGTCACCAAATCGACGGTACCGGTCGGCACCGGGACCGAGGTCGAGCAAATCATTGCCAAGACCCGGCCCGATGCGGAATTCGACGTGGTCTCGAACCCGGAGTTCCTGCGCGAAGGTTCCGCAATCGAGGATTTTATGCGGCCCGACCGGGTGGTGCTCGGCACCTTGTCCGAACGCGCGCAAGAGGTCATGCGCAACCTGTACCGCCCCTTGTATCTGATCGAGACGCCGATCGTCTTTACGTCGCGGCAAAGCTCCGAAATGATCAAGTACGCGGCCAATACGTTCCTCGCCACCAAGATCACTTTCATCAACGAGATCGCCGATTTGTGCGAAGCGGTCGATGCCGATGTGCACGACGTCGCCCGAGGGATCGGCTTGGACGGCCGGATCGGTCGGAAGTTCCTGCACCCAGGGCCGGGCTATGGCGGGTCGTGTTTTCCGAAAGACACACGGGCGTTGGTCTCCACGGCGCAGCAGGCGGGCAGCCCGCTTAAGATCATCGAGGCCGTGGTACAACTCAATGAAGACCGCAAGAAACGCATGGCCGAGAGGATCATCGCGCTTGCCGGCGGCACGCTCGAGGGGAAATCCGTCGCGGTGCTGGGCCTGACCTTCAAGCCAAACACTGACGATATGCGCGAGAGCCCGAGCCTCGATATCGTGCCCGCCTTGCAGGCCGCGGGCGCGACCATCCGCGCGTACGATCCGGAAGGGATGCGCGAGGCGCGCGCCATGCTCGACGACGTGATTTGGTGCGACAACGCCTACGAAACCATGCCGGGCGCGGATCTTCTGGTCATCATCACGGAATGGAACGAGTTCCGCGCACTCGACTTGGAGCGGGTCAAGGAACTGATGAAGGTCCCCATGATGGTCGATCTGCGCAACGTCTATGAACCCAGCGACATGCGCGCGCGTGGCTTCAGTTACCACAGTGTCGGCCGCCCGCATCTCGAGGCCGCCGTCGAGTAGCCGCATGCCCATGCACGGTCAAAAAACGCTCTCACCGGAGATCTTGCGTTCCTACGACATCCGCGGACGGGTCGATATCGACCTCTCCGCCGACGATTTGTTCGCCATCGGACGGGCCTTCGCCGCTGAGATGCACGCCGTCGGTGCGAAAACGGCGGCGGTTGGGTATGACGGGCGCTTATCGTCTCCGGATCTGGCGCGGGCTTTGGTCGAAGGGCTGACGGCTTCCGGCATCCATGTTTCGGAAACCGGCTGCGGCCCGTCGCCGATGTTGTATTTCGCGACCTATCATCTGTGCACGGATGCGGGTCTGATGATCACCGGCTCGCACAATCCACCCGACTACAACGGGCTCAAGATGACCATCAAGGGCAAGGCGTTCTTCGGCGACGACATCCAGCATCTGGGTGCGCGCGCCGCCAACGGCGATTTCGTCGACGGAGACGGGAGCACCACGGCTGTGCCGGTATTCGACGCCTATGTGGCCCGGTTGGCCGAGGATTATCGCGGGGACCGGGACCTCGCCGTCGCTTGGGACCCGGGCAATGGCGCCAGCGGCGACGTTGTCGCTGCGTTGACGCAAAGACTGCCGGGTCGGCACGTCCTCATTAACGAAGCCATCGACGGCACCTTTCCGGCGCACCATCCGGACCCGACGGTGGAAGCCAACCTGGCGCAGCTTAAAGAAGCCGTAGCGGCGCACGACTGCGACCTCGGCATTGGCTTCGACGGGGACGGGGACCGCATCGGCGTGGTCGACGACCGGGGCCGGGTGTTGTGGGGTGACCAGTTACTGACCGTGTTGGCGCGCGAAGTCCTGGCCGACGTCCCCGGCGCGCCGATCCTGTGCGACGTCAAGGCGAGCCGTGTCTTCTTCGACGAGATCCGCCGCCTGGGTGGGGAGCCGGTGATGTGGAAGGCCGGCCATTCGCACATCAAGTCGAAAATGGCCGAATTGCAAGCGCCGCTCGCCGGTGAGATGAGCGCACACATCTTTTTCAAGCATCGCTACTACGGCTTCGACGACGCACCTTATACGGCGGTGCGGTTGTTGTCCGTTCTCGCGGACGGCGATCAAAGCGTTGCGGATTTTATCGACGCTATGCCGATCCTCTTCAACACCCCTGAAGTGCGGTTCAACTGCGACGATGCGCGGAAGTTCGTCGTGGTCGACGAGATCGTCAACCGGGTCAAGGCGCGCCCCGGTGTCGAATATTTCGACATGGACGGCATTCGGGTCGAACGTCCGGACGGCTGGTGGCTGCTGCGGGCGTCGAATACCCAGGCGATGTTGGTGGTGCGTTGCGAATCGGACAGCGAAGACGGGCTCGCCGCGCTCAAGGAAGATGTGTGCGCGGAACTGCGCCTGAGTGGCGTCGACGCGCCGGCGTTCTAGTCCCAAAGCACTCGTGCCCCCACCTTATTTCTTTTATGGAACGCTCACCGACGATGACGTCGTCCGCGCGATCCTCGGGCGCGGCCTTCGCGCGCTCGGCGCGGAACCGGCGACCTTGCAGGGATATCGCCGTGTCTATGCGGCGGGTGCGATCTACCCGGCGTTGATTGCGGCGGCGACGGAAACGGTCGACGGGATGCTCGCCCATCGCCTGACGACCACCGATATCCGCCGGCTGGATCACTTCGAAGGGGCCGGGTACGGCGCGCACCCACTCACGGTCGAACGCCTGAACGGCGACAGCCTGACGGCCATGGTGTACCTGCCCAACGCGCGGATACGCCTGAGCACGCGACCATGGACACTGGCGCACTGGCAACGTCTGCATAAACGAAAAAGCCGCCCCGACTGGGACGGCCCGGTCCGCGCGCACCGCTGATCGGTCGCAGGTGATTTATTGACCGATAGACGCGAGTTCAGACGGCACTTTGACCGTCAACTCCATGCAATCCTTGAGAACGCGACAGGTCCGGATGGCGTCCCGCTTGCTGATGCCGACGATGCGCGCACGATGCAGCTTTTGGCCGCTTTTCTTGCGCAGCGGTACGATCTTGATTTGGCCGTGACGCAAGTAGCTGGGCGCGACCTTTTGCGCCCTGACCGCGGCGGCCCGGGCTTGATCGATACGCGAGAACGCGCCGACCTGAACGGCCCATACGGTCTTACCGGGGCGTTGCTTGGCCGACGGCGCGGTGCGGGTCGGTTTCTTGGCGATCAGAGGTGCGGCTGCGGCCGGCGTCAGCTTGTTGAAGCCCTTGTCCAATAACTTGGCCATATGCCGATTGCGTTGCTTGGACGAGCGGCCGCCGAAGACGATCCCGATAATGCGGCGTCCATCACGGGTCGCCGACGCCGCAAGATTGAAGCCGGAGGCCCGGATATAGCCCGTCTTGAGGCCGTCCATGCCCTGATAGGTCTTCAGCAGCTTATTGTGCGAGCGATAGGTCTTGCCCTGAAAGCGGAACGAGCGCTTGGCGAAATAGTGGTAGAACTGCGGAAAATCGCGGAGCAGGGCGCGGGCGAGAACCGACATGTCTTTCGCCGTCGACAACTGGCCACGGTGCGGCAATCCGGATGCATTGCGGAAGGTGGTCCGTGCCATACCAAGGCTACGTGCTTTCGCCGTCATCTTGAGGGCGAAGCTGCGCTCCTTGCCGGAGATGTTCTCGGACACCGCCGTCGCGACGTCGTTGGCAGACTTGACGATCAGCGCCAACACCGCGTCCTCGACCCGGATTGTCGATCCGGCCCGAAGCCCCAGCTTCGATGCCGGCTGCCGCGCGGCGCGGGATGACACCTTCAGGCGGGTGTCCAATGTCCACTGTTTACGCTCCAGCCGATCGAACATCAGATAGAGCGTCATCATTTTGGTGAGCGACGCCGGATAATTCCGGGTGTCTTGGTTGAGACCGTGCAGGACTTCGCCGGTATCGGCATCGATGACGTAGCTGGCGTATTTCGCCTCGGCATCCGTCGGCGCCGCGAAGGCTGCGGCGATCAGCGCAAGCGCAGCAAACACGTGCATCATACGACGGTGGGTCCGTCGCGGCTGCGGGGTCTCGGCGTCCTGTCTCACGGCACCCATGCGGCGGTCCTTATTCTGAGGCCCAATCCAGTCCACCGCGCGAAAATGAACCGGATTTCTACAGTGCCGGGATTCGCGTGTGGATTCAATACCTTGCTAGGGCGCAACTGATAAAAATGTGTTAACCGCCGAACCCATCGCGAAATACGGAGCGCAAAACCCCGCCTATCGGCGCAGAAAAGATCCCATGAATGTCCCCATGAAAAGTGGTTATTTAATGATAATGCGCTGAAAATAAACACAAAAATATCTAATTGAATGTTTTGTGCACTGCACAAAAACCTCTTGACAGCCCATCACAAAAGGAGGACTCTGAGCGCAATTGCTGCAGTGCAATATCGCATGTGCAGCAGCTGAACGCTTAACGAAAACGGCGAAAATAAGGCGAATCGCCGCAGATCGATAGAAGGAGTATGAAATCATGGCGACACCAGCGAAAAGAACCCCGAGCAAACCTGCCGCCGCGAAGCCGGCCCCCAAAGCGGCTGCAAAACCGGCCCCGGCAAAAGTCGAGCCGGTCGAAGCCGCCGTCAAAGCCGGTCAAGAAACCGTCGAGACCGTGGTGAAGACCAGCGCCGAAGTGGCGAAGAAAGGCGTCGAGAAAGCCGTCGCCATGAGCCAAGACCAGGTCGCGGCCGCTGTAAAGGCCGGGAACGACGCCTATCAGGGCTATGAAGACATGATTACGTTCTCGCAGGACAACATCGATGCCGTCGTCAAATGCAACGAGATCCTGGCTGCAGGCATGAAAGAAATGAATGATGCCCTGTTCAAGCTGGCGCAAGAAAGCATGGAAGAAAGCGCCGGCCTCACCCAGAAAATGATGTCCTGCAAGAGCTTTGCGGACGTCGTCGAACTGCAGATGGAACTGGCGAAGGCGCATTACGCGAAGTCGGTTTCCGAAAGCCGTAAACTTTCCAGCCTGTCGGTAAAAGTCGCCGAAGATGCGACCAAGCCGCTGGCGTCGCGATTTGAAACGGCGGTCAGTGCGATCGCCAAACCGATCGCTGCCTGAATTCCATCCCCCTTTTTGGAGTTTGGCAGTTGATATGGGCGTCCGGCGGTATCCTCCCACCGCCGGACGTCTGTATTATCAGCCGGGCCTCTGATTGAGAGGCCAACGCTCACACAGCCGTGACCCACTGGGGCGCGGCTTTTCTTTTTCCTCGCTTTTCGTCGCGCCGGTCCGCGGTTAATATTTTCCTGCACCTCATGTTGGTGCCCGGGAAACACGACTATATACTCGGTAGTGAGTATTAAGGGCTGCAGCCACCGGAAGGATTATGGCCGACAAAAGGACTCCACAAGGACCCGACGGGGACGAAGCCACCGGCGTCGTCGTCAAACCGCGCGAGCGGACCAAACGGCCAGCCATGTACAAAGTGCTGATGCTGAACGACGACTACACACCGATGGAGTTCGTGGTTCATGTGTTGGAGCGCTTCTTCAACAAGACGCACCAAGATGCGACACAAATCATGCTGCACGTCCATCAGCGGGGCGTCGGGGTCTGCGGCGTATTCACCTACGAAGTCGCGGAGACCAAAGTCGCGCAGACCATGGATCTGGCGCGGCAACATCAACACCCACTGCAATGCACGATCGAAAAAGACGGAGACGGGGACGAAGACTGAGACCAGGAGCAAAAACGTCGCCCTACGTAGAAACCCAGCTTGTCGAGTGTGGACCCCGGTTCGCTAAGATAAGGAACGCCGCAAAAAGGATGGCTGCTTAATGCTTTCTCGCAACCTCGAACAAACTCTTCATCGCGCCTTGTCCCTCGCTACCGAGCGGCAACACGAGTACGCAACGCTGGAGCACTTGCTGCTCTCGCTGACCGACGATCAGGACGCGATCGCCGTGTTGAAGGCGTGCGGCGTCGATTTGGAGCAATTGGCGATGGACGTCGCCTCGTTCATCGATAGCGAGCTTGACGACATCCGCAGCGACCGCGCCGCCGAACCTAAACCCACAGCCGGTTTCCAACGTGTGGTGCAACGGGCAGTGATCCATGTTCAATCCTCGGGCCGCGAGGAAGTCACCGGCGCCAACGTCTTGGTCGCGTTGTTCTCGGAGCGCGAATCCCACGCCGTCTACTTCCTGCAGATGCACGAGATGTCGCGCCTGGACGCGGTGAACTACATCTCGCACGGCATTGCCAAAGTGCCGGGTTATTCGGAGCAACGCACGGTCGAAGGCGCGGACGAAGATACAGACGCGGAATCGATGGTGGAGAAGGGCTCCGAAGCGTTGGCCGCGTATTGCGTGAACTTGAATGAAAAGGCGGCGGCGGGCCGGATCGATCCTCTCATCGGCCGCGAGAAGGAAGTCGACCGAACGGTGCAGATTCTCTGCCGTCGGAATAAGAACAATCCGCTTTACGTGGGCGACCCAGGCGTCGGCAAAACGGCCATCGCCGAAGGGCTGGCGAAACGGATCGTCGACGGCAATGTGCCCGAGGTCCTCGCCGAAGCCGTGATCTATTCCCTCGATATGGGGGCATTGCTTGCTGGCACGCGCTACCGGGGCGATTTCGAGGAACGCCTCAAGAACGTGATGACGGAACTTGAGGAAGCACCGAACGCGATCTTGTTCATCGACGAGATTCACACCGTGATCGGCGCCGGCGCCACATCGGGCGGGTCCATGGATGCGTCGAACATTCTGAAACCGGCACTGCAAAACGGGCTTTTGCGGTGCATGGGCTCAACTACCTATAAAGAATACCGCAGCTATTTCGAGAAGGACCGCGCGCTGGTGCGCCGGTTCCAAAAGATCGACGTCTACGAGCCGTCGATCGACGACACGATCAAGATCCTCAAAGGGCTGAAGCCGTATTTCGAAGAGCACCACAGCGTCCGCTACACCAACGAGGCGCTGAAGACCGCGGTCGAGCTGTCGGCGCGCTACATCGGCGACCGCAAGCTGCCGGACAAGGCCATCGACGTGATCGACGAAGTTGGCGCATCGCGGATGTTGTTGCCGGAAAGCAAACGCAAAAAGACCGTCGGCACCAAGGACGTAGAGGCCGTGGTGGCGATGATCGCGCGCATTCCGCCGAAAAGCGTCTCCACGGACGACCGCAAGGCATTGCAGACTCTGGAACGGGATCTCCGGACCGTGGTCTTCGGCCAGGATCCCGCTATCGACCAGCTGGCGAGCGCGATCAAACTGTCGCGGGCCGGCCTGCGGGACCCGCAAAAGCCGATCGGCTCCTACTTGTTCTCCGGCCCGACGGGGGTCGGCAAGACCGAGGTGGCGCGGCAACTCGCGCTCACGCTCGGGGTCGAGCTGGTCCGTTTCGACATGTCGGAGTACATGGAGCGGCATTCGGTATCGCGCTTGATCGGCGCACCGCCAGGCTACGTCGGCTTCGATCAAGGGGGATTGCTGACCGACGCCGTCGACCAAAACCCGCATGTGGTGCTGTTGCTCGACGAGATCGAAAAGGCACACCCGGACCTGTTCAATATTCTGCTGCAGGTCATGGACCACGGTAAGTTGACGGACCACAACGGCAAGAATGTCGATTTCCGCAACGTCATCTTGATTATGACCACCAACGCAGGCGCCGCCGATATGGCGAAACCGGCGATCGGGTTCGAACGGGATGCGCGCATCGGCGAAGACAAGGAAGCCATCGAGCGCATGTTCACGCCGGAATTCCGAAACAGGCTCGACTCCATTATCCCGTTCGCGGCGCTGGAACCCAATGTGGTCGCCAAGGTGGTCGACAAGTTCATCATGGAATTGGAAGCCCAATTGGGCGATCGCAATGTCATGATCGACCTGACCGAACCGGCGCGCGAGTGGTTGTCCGAAAAAGGCTACGACAAACTTTACGGCGCGCGCCCGCTGGCCCGGGTCATCCAAGAGCACATCAAGAAGCCGCTGGCCGAAGAACTGCTGTTCGGAAAACTGGCGAAAGGCGGGGTCGTCGTCGTCGATATTGAGGACGATAAGCCGGTGTTCTCGTACCCGTCCAAGGACGATGACGGAACAGGCGGCGGCAAAAAGGAACCGGCTTTCGTCGAATAGGCGAAACCGATCCCATTCATTGGTTGGTTAAGAGATGTCGGACGATCCGAAAGACCTAAGCGACGAGTCCGAGTTTCAATCGCGGTTGCGGGATTTCGCGCATGAAATCCGCACCCCGCTGAACGCGATGATCGGCTATAGCCATCTGATCGAGAAAGAACTCGAAGAAACCAACGATCCAGCCCGGATTAAGGATTACAACGACACCATCAAGACCTCCACGGTCCGGCTGTTGCGTATCTGCGAACGGGTCTTGGAGGACGCCATCGACGGCAAGCGGTCTGTCCGCGACGTGCCGGTGGACATCACCGAGTTGGCGGACAAGGTGATCGAGACCTTCCGGCAATTGGCGGCGGAAAAAAACATCGAGTTGATCAGCGCATTCGCCGAGGACTATCCCAACGTTCAGACCGACCCATTGCTGGTGGAGCAGGTGCTTTCCAACCTGATGAGCAACGCGATCAAGTTCACGCCGTCCGGGGGGTCGATCACCTTGAAAGGCGAAGTGGATCAGGAAAACAAAGCGATGATTTTCCTGATCCGCGATACGGGCCACGGTATTCCCGCCGATATTCTGGCGAAGATCCGGCGCGGCGAGAAACTCCCCGAATCACGGAACTCCGGTCATCGCGGCTGGGGCCGGGGGCTGAAGATATCGCGGGAGATCTGCGACCTCCTAGGCGCTACATTGACGTTTGCGCCCGCCGATACCGGGGGGACGATCGTGATGTTCCGGCTGCCGTTCAGCCATCCGCCGGACGGCTAGGCGTCACGTCTCTGCGGTGTAGGGCGGAGCTGGGAAGTACTCGATCCCTTTTTGCACAAAGCGGGCGAAAGCCGGATCATACATCTCGCCCATCAGCCATAGTGCCATGTCGATCCCGGCGGATACCCCGGCCGACGTCACAACGTTGCCGTCACGAACGAAACGAACGTCGTCCAACACCTCGACACCGCCCGCATCCCGCAACAGATCGATCGATCGCCAATGGGTGGTGGCGCGTTTGCCCTGCAATACCCCGGCCCGCTGCAACAGCAAGGCGCCGGTGCAGACACTGGTCACCCAGGTGCAGGTCGGTGCCTGATCCTTGATCCAATCGATTTCCGGTCCGCCGTTCTTGAAAATGGGGCGGGTGCCCTGACCGCCGGGCACCAAGATGACGTCCAAATCCGGGTGATCGCCGATCACGTAATCGGCGACGATATGCAGCCCCTTGGCACAGGTGACGTTGCGTTTGACGCTGCCGATGGTGCACACGGAGTGATCCGCTTGCTCCTGTTTCGCGGCCCAGGAAAGAACCTCCCAAGGACCGATCGCGTCCAGTTCTTCCAGATTATCGAACGCCAGTATGCCAATCGTCTTCGTCATCGCGGATATCCTCGGTCAAGCAGGTTGTATCGGTGGGGGAGAGCCTACGAGACGCCCAGCGTCGATGCAAAGCCGGGGCCGAAACCGGTCACCGCGTCAGCTGCGGCAGTCCAATTCGCCGAGCAGGCCGACCTCCGTGTATCCCTTGGAGGCGACGGGTTGGCTCTTGTTGCCGGTGACTTCGAGATAATCGCGGACCCTGGGACCCGATTTGCCCGACCAACGCTCGATCGCCACGGCCTTACAGACCCGGCAGCGGTTCACCAGCACCACCCCGTAAACGCTGCTTTGCTCTAAGCTGACGCATTGTTCGGGGGCCGCCGCCGGTTGTTGCTGGGCCTTCAAAAGATCCGTCGCGCCACCCCGTTCACCGGGGCAGGGACGGTCGGACCTGATCCGGCTCCGGCCGGGGCCGCGAAATGGGCTCGGGAACACCGTCCCGGCCTGGATATCGATGCGCCGGCTGGCAGGAACGCCACCGCCCGGGCGCGACCGTTGCACGGTGACCGAGCGGCAAATCCCGCAGGTATTCACAAACCGCTCTTGGCCTTGTTGGCTTTGCACGACAACGCAACGGTTCGCCGCCGACGCGGGGCCGGGGGCGCTGAAAAAGACCAGCAGCGCGAGCGCGGACAAAAGGAGGCTTCGCATACCCGGGAGCGTGCCCGAATATGGTTAAGAAACCTTAAGCGTTATCCCTGGTCGGACGTCTTGAAGGGGGAGTAGTTTGCGGTGATTTCCCGAATTTCATGCTCAACCGCCGATGTCTCATGGGCGAGAAACTCGGCGACCGCATTCCGCAGGCCGCTGCTGCGGATGAAATGTGCGCTGTAGGTCGGGGCGGGGAGGTAACCGCGTTGTATCTTGTGCGGCCCTTGCGCACCGGCCTCGACCCGGTCCAATCCGTGGCGGATGGCGTAATCGATGGCTTGGTAGTAGCAGCATTCGAAATGCAGGAACTTGTAGCGACCGATGCTGCCCCAGTTCCGTCCGTACAGGCAGTCCGCTCCCCGCATATTGAGCGCGCCGGCAACCGGCATGTCACCGTCATAGGCCATCACCAAGACCACGGCCTCCGGCATCGCCGCCCCCAATTCCGAGAAGAAACCTCGGCTCAGGTAACTCTGGCCCCATTTCTTGTCCGTGGTCGACAGATAGAACTGATAGAACGCATCCCATTCGCGGGGTCCTATGTCGGCACCGCCGAGCGCGCGGATGTCCAAGCCCGTTTCCGCGACCTTGCGGCGCTCTTTGACGATCGCCTTGCGCTTACGGGACGACAACGCACCGAGAAAATCGTCGAAGGTGGCGTAGCCGTCGTTTTGCCAGTGAAACTGCTGGCCTAAGCGCTTTAGGTAGCCTTGTGCCCCCAGCGTCTCGCGGGTGTCGTCGTCGCAAAAGGTGACGTGCGCCGACGAGATATCCATTTGCTCGGCAATGGTCGCCATCGCTCGGCCCAGCAGGGCACGCAGATCGGCACGGCGCGCCGCGCTGAGGTCGGCGCGGGCCATCAGCCGCGGTCCGGGCACCGGGGTAAACGGCACGGCGCATTGCAGCTTCGGATAATAGCGGCCGCCGGCGCGCTCGAACGCATCGGCCCAGCCCCAATCGAACACATACTCGCCATATGAATGGGTCTTCAGATAGGCCGGCGCGCAGGCCTCGATCCGGCCCGTTTCGTCCTCGATCACGATGTGATGCGGCAACCAGCCGGTCTCGTCGCTGGCCGACCCCGACACCTCCAACGCTTTCAAGAACGCATGGCGCACGAAAGGATTGTCGGTTCCCGCACAGGCATCCCAATCCGCCGGCGCGATGTCACCGATGTCGCGGATGACCTTTACGGTACGGGCGTCATTGCCGTCAGGCATCGTGTATCCTCGTTACGACTGCTGTTTGGATGTCGCGCGGTCACGCGATCTTTTCAACACTTCTTGTTGTACGGGATTAGGCGTCCGCCAGATTGATCCAACCGGCACCATGGAAGGCGCGCGCACCCTGGTCCGGCCAAAGTACCTCCGCCAAAATGGCGGCACTGTCGACCAAGCGGGGTCCCGGCCGGTTGAAGTAGCTGTTACCGTCGACGGCGTAGACGCGGCCTTTCCGTACCGCCGACAGCGCTTGCCACGAGAGCTTTTCCATACAGATACGTCCTTCGGCCGCACTTCTTTCGAGCCCAAAACCGCACGGCATGAAGACGATGACGTCGGGATCGGCCTCGATCAGCGCCTGCTCGGTGATCCACGGCGCATGCTGACCGGCCGCACCGAATACGTCGACGCCGCCGGCGATCTCCACCAATTCCGGCACCCAATTGCCCGCCGCCATCAGCGGGTCTACCCATTCGATACAGGCCACGCGATGCGTCGGCTCTTCGGAACGCTGCTGCCGGATGCGCTGCAACCGCGCCGTTGCATCGCCGACGATCCGTGCCGCGCGGTCTTCGGCGTCGAGCGCTGCACCAACGGTCGCAATATCCCCAAGCACATCGTCCAGCGTCATCGGTGCAAGGGAAACGATCTGCACGCCCTCGTTCAGAAAAGCGGCGACGGCCGCTTCGACGTCGCCGAGCGCCACCGCACAGACATCGCATTGGTCCTGCGTCACGATGACATCGGGCGCGGCGGCCTTCAGCGCCTCTTCGACGACTTCATAGATGGACAGGGCCTCGGTCAGGCTTTGCTTGACCTGGTCGTCGATCTCCCGGCTGCTGGCCGACGCATCGATTTTGGCGCGGGTGCATGCGGGCAACGCCTGAACGCCCGCTGGGAAATCGCACTCATGCGACCGTCCGACCAAATTGTCCTGGAAGCCGAGCGCGCAGACGATCTCGGTCGCCGACGGCAACAGAGAGGCGATCCGCGGTCCGCTCACGAGAGTTCGAAGATCCCGTCGATCTCGACCGCGACGTTGCGGGGCAGGGCACCCGCCGACAGCGCAAACCGCGCATGCTTGCCCTTGTCACCGAACACGTCGACCATCAGGTCGGAGGCGCCGTTGACGACTTCGGGCTGATCGGTGAAATCGGGCGTCGAATTGACGAAGCCACCGAGTTTCACCACCTGCTTCACACGATCCAGGTCGCCGCCGGCCGCCTCGCGCACTTGCGCCAACAGATTGAGCCCGCACAACCGCGCCGCCTGATAACCGTCATCGACCGTGAGATCGTCGCCGACGCGCCCTTTGTACTTAATCTCGCCGTTCCAGAGCGTAATCTGTCCGGCGACGAACACCAGATTGCCGGTCACGACGAACGGAATGTAATTCGCCGCCGGCGCCGCGGCGTTCGGCAACTCGATCCCGAGGTCGGACAAGCGTTTTTCGATTTCACCGGCCATGGGTCGGCTCTCCTTTCGTTTCTCGGATTGTCGAGGTTTAGAGCCGGAAGCAGTCGCCTTCCTTCGGCGCCAAGCACTCGACGCTGCTATTGCGCGCCGCCAGCGCTTCGAGCGCCATTTCGTGTTTGGCGTCGATGGCGTCGTCGCTCTGGTCCGGGTCGTGGTGGAACAGATAAAGCTGTTTGACCTGCGCCGCGTCGGCCCATTCGCACACTTTGGAGACGCAAGAATGCCCCCAGGTCACCTTGGTCTTGTATTCGTCGTCCGTATAGGTCGTGTCGGTGATCAGAACGTCGGCGCCACTGGCGAACTCGGTGATGGTCTTTTCGTAGTGGGCGTCGTAGTGGGTGTCCTCGTTCAAGAACAGTTCCTGATCGGTGACGTAGCAGATGGAGCGTCCACCGTAATTGACCCGGTAGCCAAGCGCGCGCCCCGGGTGCGCCAGCAGCTTGGTCTGCACCTCGATACCGGCGACGTCGTAGGTGCCTTCCTCCAGGTCGCGGAAGTATGTCCGCGCCGCGAATTCCGTCAGGGTAATCGGGAAATACACGCCGTCCATCTGCGCCGAGATCAATTCCCGCATGCTGATGTCGCCTTGCCGGGCGCCGAGGATTTCGAACTCGTTGCCCTGCATGTACAGCGGCGCAAAGAAAGGAATCGCGTTGATGTGGTCCCAATGGGGATGGGAGATAAACAGCTTGGCGTTGATGCGGCTGCGCTGCTGTTTCAGCAACGATGCGCCCAACTCTTTGATCCCGGATCCGCCGTCGAAGATGAAGAACTGCCGCGCCGGGAATTCCAGCGTCACGCACGATGTGTTGCCCCCGTACCTGAGCGCATCCGGCCCGGTCTTGGGCAAGGTGCCGCGAACGCCCCAAAACGTCATGTCGATATGATCGTCGGCAATCCTGAGCAGGCGGGAAGCAAAGGTCTCGGGATTGATCGGCTTGCGGATGAACCCGTTGGCGCCAAGCTGCAGGGCGCGGTCCTCGTCGGACGTGTACGCCTTCGCCGACACCACGACGATCTTGGTATCGCCGACATTTGGGTGTTTGCGGATTTCCTCGATCAACGCGAACCCGTCGACATCGGGCATCATCAGGTCGGTGATGATCACGTCCGGACGGATACGCTCGATCTCGCGCATGGCGTCCTTGCTGTCGGCAACCGTGGTCGCGACGATGCCTTCGCGCTCCAACAGCGTCGTGATCAAGTTCAGGGTGATGTCGTCGTCATCGATGATAACGGCGGTGGTGGCTCGGTCCTGATCGCTCATGCACGTCCATTCCAGATCTTTGGTATCCCGACCTTACTGCTGCGCGCGGGGGAAGTCGACACGTGAAAGTACCTAATGGGATAACGGATTCGCGAGAAGAAAGGGCCCCAAAAAGCTGGGCGCGCACCAGGCTAATGCCCAGTACGCGCCCCAAGTTTCCCAGGGAGGATCTGTTCCATCCTCAGGAGCCTCTCAGTATGGGTGAGGGGATTACGAACATCCGGTCGTGGCCCCGCAGGTGTTGCATTTCAGGCAGGTGCCGTTGCGCACGAGGGTGAAGTTCCCGCATTCGCCGCACGGATCGCCTTCGTATCCTTTCATCCGCGCCTCGCGGACCTGGTCCATATGGGTGTCGGTCTTCTCGATCACCTCGGCGGACACGACAACTGTGGCACTTTGCTCGGTGGCCGTCTGCTGGGCGCCGCCGGCCGCCGCTTGGAGTGGCGCCGCCGTGGCGGTGACCGCTTGGGCCGGGGCCGCCGACGCGACCTGTTTGGCCTTGGCGCCGTTGATGACCAGGAACTTGGTCCGCATGTAACCCGGGCTGGCGCCGGCGGGCAGGTCGTCTTCGGCCTGCGCCGCGCTCTCGTCGCTGCCGCCACCGACGGTGTCGGGCAACAGATCGGAGGGCTCGACGTGCGCCAGATCGTTACGGCCCATGTAGCTGACGGCCAATTCGCGGAAGATGTAGTCGAGGATCGACGTCGACATCTTGATGGTGTCGTTGCCGCGCACGATGCCCGACGGCTCGAACCGGGTGAAGGTGAACGCCTCGACGTATTCCTCCAACGGCACGCCGTATTGCAGGCCGATCGATACCGCGATGGCGAAGTTGTTCATCAACGAGCGGAAGGCCGCCCCTTCCTTGTGCATGTCGATGAAGATCTCGCCGATCTTGCCGTCTTCGTATTCGCCGGTCCGGAGATACACCTTGTGACCGCCGACCGTCGCTTTTTGGGTGTAGCCCTTGCGGCGATCGGGGAGGCGGCGGCGTTCGGCGATATAGCGCTCGATGATCCGCTCGGTGATTGCTTCGGCCTTGGCCACCAGCGGCGCCTCGGCGATATCGGCCGCCACCTCTTCGGCATCCTCGACATCCTCGTCGATGAGGGCTGCCGAAAGCGGCTGCGACAGTTTAGACCCATCGCGGTAGAGCGCGTTGGCTTTGACACCCAGTCGCCAAGACAGCAGATACGCTTCCTTGCAGTTCTCAACCGTTGCCGCATTCGGCATGTTGATGGTCTTGGAAATCGCACCCGAGATGAACGACTGCGCCGCCGCCATCATGCGGATGTGGCTCTCGACCGACAGCGCACGCTTGCCGATGCGGCCGCACGGGTTGGCGCAATCGAACACCGGGAGGTGCTCGTCCTTCAAGTACGGCGCGCCTTCGACGGTCATCGCGCCGCATACGAAGGTGTTGGCGGCTTCGATCTCGTCCTTGCTGAAGCCGAGTGCTTCGAGCATGTTGAAGTTGAGATCTTCGAGCGCCGCTTTCTCCAGCTTCAACACCTCGGTGCAGAACGCTTCGCCCAAGGTCCACTTGTTGAAGACGAACTTGATCTCAAAAGCTTCGCCGAGGTTTTGCTCGATTTTCTCGAGCGCTTCTTCGGTAAAGCCTTTCGCCAACAACGTTTCGTGGTTGATCGAGGGCGCCCCCTTCAAGGTGCCGTGCCCGACCGCATAAGCGACGATCTCTTCGATCTGATCTTGGTTGTAACCGAGGGTTTCGAGGGCGCTCGGCACCATACGGTTGATGATCTTGAAGTACCCGCCACCGGCCAGTTTCTTGAACTTGACCAACGCGAAGTCCGGCTCGATGCCCGTGGTGTCGCAGTCCATGACCAGGCCAATGGTACCGGTCGGCGCGATCACCGTGGTCTGCGCGTTGCGGTAGCCGAACTTTTCGCCCAGCGCCACGGCGCGGTCCCAAGCGTCGGACGCCGCCGCCGCCAACGGTGCATCGGGGCATTCATCCGATTTGAACGGCACGGGGTTGACGCTGAGCCCTTCGTAGCCCGTGGTCGTACCGTGCGCCGCCCGCTGGTGATTGCGCATCACCCGCAGCATGTGGTCGCGGTTCGGCCCGTAGCCGGGGAAGGGGCCAAGTTCCTCGGCCATGGCAGCCGACGTGGCGTACGACTGACCGCACATCAACGACGTGATCGCGGCACAGATGGCCCGGCCTTCGTCGCTGTCATAGGACAGACCCGACGCCATCAGGTACCCACCAATGTTGGCGTAACCGAGACCGAGGGTCCGGTACTCGTAGCTCAGCTCGGCGATCCGGCGGGACGGGAATTGCGCCATCAGAACGGCGATCTCGAGCGTGATGGTCCACAAGGTGACGGCGTGGGTAAAGCCCGGAACGTCAAAGGTGCCGTCGTCGTTGCGGAAACACATCAGATTGAGCGACGCCAAGTTGCACGCCGTGTCGTCGAGGAACATGTACTCCGAGCACGGGTTCGAGGCGTTGATCCGCCCCGACGCCGGGCAGGTGTGCCATTCGTTCACCGTGGTATCGAACTGGATCCCCGGGTCGGCGCACGCCCACGCGGAATAGCCGATGTCATCCCACAGTTTGCGGGCGTTGATGCGTTTGGCGACCTTGCCGTCTTTGCGGCGGATCAGATCCCATTCGCCGTCGTCCAGCACCTTTTGCAGGAAGTCGTTGGTGACCCGCACCGAGTTGTTGGAGTTCTGACCGGCGACCGTCACGTATGCTTCGGAATCCCAGTCGGTGTTGTATTCCTTAAACTCGATCGACGTGTAGCCTTGTTGCGCGAACTGGATGATCCGCTGCACGTAGTTTTCCGGGATCATCGCCTTGCGCGCCTTGCGGATGGCGGTTTTCAGCGCGTCGTTCTTTTTCGGATCGTATTTGGCCTCGTCGTCCAAATCGCTCTCCAAACATGCCGACATCACGGCGTTCAGATGTTTGTTGGCGAGTTTGGAGCCGGCGACCAAGGCGGCGACTTTCTGCTCTTCGACCACTTTCCAGTTCACGAAGTGCTCGATATCCGGGTGATCGACGTCGACAACGACCATCTTGGCCGCGCGCCGCGTGGTGCCGCCGGATTTGATCGCGCCGGCAGCGCGGTCGCCGATCTTCAGGAAGCTCATCAAACCGGACGACTTGCCGCCGCCCGATAGCGGTTCGCCGTCGCCGCGGATTTGCGAGAAGTTGGAGCCGGTGCCGGAGCCGTACTTGAATAGCCGCGCCTCGCGGACCCACAGGTCCATGATCCCGCCTTCGTTGACCAG
Source organism: Rhodospirillales bacterium (assembly GCA_965601835.1). Taxonomy (GTDB): domain Bacteria; phylum Pseudomonadota; class Alphaproteobacteria; order Rhodospirillales; family Casp-alpha2; genus UBA4479. The sequence goes on along the minus strand of OZ271842.1, from coordinate 446,148 downwards.
ATCGTCGCTGACGGACTGAATAAAGCACGCATGCGGTTGCGGATGCTCGTACGCGGATTGCGACTGCACCAGTTTGCCGGTCTCGAAATCAACGTAGGAGTGTCCTTGGGCCGGACCGTCGATGCCGTACGCCCAGTGCAGACCCGTGTTGAACCATTGCGGCGAGTTGGGCGCGCCGGATTGGCTGGCCAGGATATAACGCATTTCATCGAAGTAGGCGCGGGCGTCGTCTTCGCTGTCGAAGTAGCCGCCTTTCCAGCCCCAGTACGTCCACGTGCCGGCCAACCGGTCGAACACCTGCTTGGCGCTCACTTCGCCGCCGTATTGCTCGTCCTCGGGCAGCTCGGCGAGGGCATCCTCGTCCGGCACCTGACGCCACAGCCATGACGGCACGGCGCTTTCCTCGTATCCCTTCAGCGCGGCGGGCACGCCAGCCTTGCGGAAATACTTCTGCGCCAGCACGTCACTCGCGACCTGCGTGTACTGGGCTGGAACCTCCATCTCGTCGAGATGGAACACCACGGAGCCATCCGGATTACGGATCTCACTCGACGTGGTACGGAATTCGAGGGCGTCGTACGGTGATTGGCCTTCAGTCGTGTAGTGTCGCGAAATACGCATCTGTTCCCCAACTTGTGTCTAGGGTTGCAAACTCATGTTTTTATTGGACCTTCAAGGCCCCCCGGTTGCTCCCGCATGGCGGCGGTTCATCCGACGTCCACTTAAACTCGGTATCGACACTAGATTTCGTGTCTGCCCAGGTGCAACGGCCGATATCTAGCCACAGGTGGTTTTTCCGTGCAACCACATTTCGTGTGTGGTTTGTGCATAAAACACTACATTTCGGGTTGACATCGGCGGGACCCGGCAGAAATCCGCACTTTTTTGATTGCAGTTTTTTTTCAGGCTGCCCGCCATGGCTGCAAGGGCTCGAAGCGGCCGAAGACCGCGGCGTCATTAACCTTCTCAGGCATCGGAAAACGATAAACACCCGAAATTCCGTACGAAATATCGTTAACCGGCGGATCGATAAAATTGTAACAATTGGTGCCGTCGAAAGCCGGCAACGCACGATTCGATCCAAGAAATCCGGCGAGTCCCTCAAGAACGCGATCGCACCGGCGCTGTTATGCGCAGCGGCAAGCAGATCACTTGCCGCCGAAACGGGACAATGCGATAGTCCGGTGAATCGCATGATGCGGGCACAAGGACTGGGTATGATGAACATCGGCACCGTGATCTGGACATGGCTTACCGGCAAACAGGTCGGCGCCGACGAATTCGGAAACCGGTACTTCGAGAGCAAGACGGGCGATAAGCTGCACAACCGTCCGCGCCGCTGGGTCCTGTTCAAAGGCGACGCCGAGGCCTCCAAGGTGCCACCCGAGTGGCACGCCTGGCTGCATCATATGACCTCTGAGCCGCTGACCGATCAGGCCGCCAACGCGCGGGCCTGGCAAAAACCGCATCAGCCGAATCTCACCGGGACAATCCACGCCTACCGCCCCAAAGGGCATGACTTCAAAGGCGGCAAGCGGGCCGAGGCGACCGGCGATTACGAGGCATGGTCGCCGGAATGACCACAGAAATGCGCGAGGTGACGGTCGGCGCGGTCGTCTTCTCGATCTTCGTCGGCGTGTTGGTCGCCCTGTACGGCGGCGAGGAAACCGCGTCCGGAGTCGGCGAGGGCGTGCGCGTCACCGCCAGTTTCAACCGGGTCGACGGCCTCGTCGAGGGGGATCCGGTATTTCTCTCCGGGGTCCGGATCGGCACCGTTGAGAAAATGTACTTAGACGAGAACTTCCGCGCCCGCGTGACCTTCTGGGTGGACGACAGCATCATGATCCCGAACGACAGCTCGGCGGCCATACACACTGACGGTCTGTTCGGCTCCAAGTTCATTGTCCTAGAGCCGGGGGCCGAAGAGGTGGCGCTGAAATCGGGCGATATCATCACCTTTACCCAGGATGCCGTGATCGTCAGCGATCTGCTCGACCTGATCATCGCCGAGGGAAAAGCGAATCAGGCGCGTTAACGCCGCCCGCACGAACGAAAACGAGGACTAGAGCATGAGAAGCAATGCCGTCGAGACCGTATTGGGCGCCGTGGTGCTGGTGGTGGCCGGTGTATTCCTGGTGTTCGCGCTGAATACGGCGCAGGTCCGGGCGACCGACGGGTATCAAATTTCGGCCGCGTTCCTCAAGGTCGGTGGCCTGTCGAAGGGCAGCGACGTGCGGATGAACGGCATCAAGATCGGTACCGTCGGCGAGTTGATCCTCGATCAGGAGACATACGACGCGGTCGTGACCATGAGTATCCGCAGCGACGTGAAGCTGCCGGTCGACAGCGTCGCCAGCATCGAGAGCGCCGGGATCGTCGGCGGCAAGTTCGTCGGCATCCAGCCGGGCGGCGCGAAGGAATTGCTGGCAGAGGACGGGCGCATTGCCCGGACCAAGGATTTCCGCTCGCTCGAGGACCAGGTCGGCGAGATCATCTTCCTTGCCACGGGCGGCGGCAACTGACCGAAGACCGCCGATTTTATGATCCGGATACGACCGAACACGCTCCATCGCACGACGGGAGTCGCCGCAGCTTTCACCGTCTTCCTGACGGTCCTATCGGCGGCACCGGCGGTTAGCGACCCGCACAATGTCGCGGTGCTGCAAACCTTGGACAAAGTGACGGCACGGGTCGACACCGTCGATGTCCCCGTCGGACGGATCCTTCAGTTCGGCACGCTGATGATCCAAGTGCGCCATTGCGATAAGCGGCCGCCGGAAGAAACGCCGGAAAGCACGGCGTTCTTGGAAATCGCCGAGCAACGGGTCGGCGAGCGGCCCGTGCGCTTGTTTACGGGATGGATGTTCGCCTCCAGCCCGGCCCTGAATGCCCTGGAACACCCCGTGTACGACGTCTGGGTCCTGGACTGCAAAGACCCGCAGACCGCCGCGAATTAAGTCGCCGCCAGTATCCCGCAGGAACTTTGTGGGCGAAATGCCGTACGCCCTGGTCTATACCTGAGTAAATTACTAGGAGATAGACGATGGACGGCGCGATACCCACCGACGGCTGGATTGAAATCGGCAAAACGACGGATTTGCAGGGAACGGACCGCACGGTCGCGAAGATCGATGGCCGGCAGATCGCGGTCTTCAAGGTCGGCGACGAGATCCTCGCCTGCGACAACCGCTGTCCGCACGAGGGCTATCCGCTGGTCGAAGGGTCGATGTCGGATAGCTGCGTTCTGACCTGCAACTGGCATAACTGGAAGTTCGATCTGAAAAGCGGGGAGACCTTGGTCGGCGGCGACCGCCTGCGCCGGTATCCGGTCCGGGTTGAGGGGGATAGGCTGCTCGCCGATCTCTCGCCGCCGTCTGCGGACGAGATCGCCGACCAGGCCATCCAGGATTTGCTCGATTGTTTCGACGATCACGACTACGCGCGCATGGCGCGCGAGATCGCCCGCATCATGGGCGTCGGCGCCGATCCATTGCACGCCGTTCGGACCGCCGTCGCGGCGACCCATGACAAGTTCGAGTTCGGCATGACCCACGCGGTTGCCGCCGGCGCTGACTGGCTGCGGATGGCGGCGGCGAAGACGGACAATGACGAAGCGCGGCTGGCAGCAATCACGGAGGCGGTCGGGCATCTTGCCTGGGACAGCCGGCGGGAACCTGCGCACCCTTATGTGAAGGAAACAAAGGCATTTGGTACCAATAGCTTGATCGACGCTATTGAAAAAGAAGATGAGACAAAAGCCATCGCGGTCATACGGGGTGCTTTGGCCGATGGGCTGGGCTTCGACGCCCTGCATGCGCCGTTGGCGACGGCGGCGCTCGCGCACTATCAGGACTTTGGCCACTCCCTGATCTATGTCGAAAAAGCGCGCGAGTTCGTCGACCGCGCCGGCCCGGATTGCCTGGAGCCGGTCCTGCTGATGCTGGTCCGCAGTTTAATCTACGCGACCCGCGAAGACCTGATCCCGCAGTTCAAAGCCTATGCGCCCGCAGTGGCGGACTGGCACGACGGGGCGGCAATTCCGGACCAGGAAACCCTGCGCACCGGCGACGTCCGGCGGGTGATGACCGCGATCAGTGCGTCTAAGAACGATTATGCGGCGATGTACGATGCGTTGATGCACGCCGGCGCCTGGCAGCTACTGCATATGGATTTGTCCTATTCGCAGACCCAACGCGGTCCCGTGCAGGACAACGTCGGCTGGTTGGACTTCACCCACACCATCACCTTCGCCAACGCGGTACGCCGGGCATGCACCGACGTGCCCGCGCTTTGGCCACAGGGATTGCTGCAGATCGGCTGTTTCCTCGGCCGCAATGCCAAATACGTGGATGCTGGACAGGATATCGCTCAGTGGACGGTCGACGACCCGCAGGCGTTCGCAGCAAGCGCCGTGGAAGGGGCGTTGGACCACGGCGAGGCCGAGTACATCGTCGCGGCGCACATTATCAAGCTGTCGACGGCCGTCGCCGAAGAGATCGACGCCGCGCCGAGCGCGCCTTGGACCGGGACGTTGGCCGCAGCCCTCAACCGTTTTCTGAACAGCCCGCTGAAACGCAAGCACACCCTGCGCACGGCGCACCAAGCGCTGCAGATGGTGGCGCGGGAATAGGGCGGCCCCTAGCCGCCGCTGAGCACCCGCTCCAATTCAGGGTCCAACGTCGCCTCGTCGATGTCGGCTGGGAACAAGCAGTGGATCGACAACGCGCTTTCCAATTTCGGCAGAAAATCGCGGGCCGGTATCTCGACGGCGCCGAAGCGCTTCAGATGATCGGTGGTGAATTGCGTATCCAGCAGCCTGAAACGGCCGAGGCGTAAGCGGGCCACCAGGTGCACCAGCGCCACCTTGGAGGCATCGGTCGCGCGCGAGAACATGCTCTCGCCGAAGAATACGCCGCCCAGCGCCACGCCATACAGCCCGCCCAGTAAGCGGCCCTCCTGCCAGCATTCGACACTGTGCGCGTACCCCATTTGATGCAGCTGGTTGACCGCATCCTCGATCTGCACGTTGATCCAGGTTTCCCGCCGACCAACCGTCCGCATGGCGCATTCTTGGATGACCTCTGCGAAGGCGGTGTTGCAGCGCACGTCGAAGACGCCCTTGCGCACGGTCTTGCGGAGACTTTTCGGAACGTGAAAGGCATCGAGCGGCAAAATGCCCCGGTTTCGGGGGTCGATCCACGAAATGGTCGGCGCGTCGCGGCTTTCCGCCATGGGGAACACCCCGACGGTATACGCCCTGAGCAATAGCTCCGGCGTCAGTTCGAAATCGTCCGCACCGCGGTTGCTCATTCCGTCGTGTTGGCTCCGCCTTTTGCCAAGTACTCTTCGAGCCAATGAATATCGTATGACCCGTTCATGAAATCATCGTTCATCACGAGTTCTGTATGCAAGGGAATCGATGTGTTGATCCCGTCGATGACGAACTCGGTCAGGGCGCGGCGCAAGCGCATCAGGCACTCCGTCCGGTTTTGACCGTGCACGATCAACTTGGCGACCATGCTGTCGTAATGCGGCGGGACTTTGTAGCCGGAATAGAGACCGCTATCGACCCGCACGCCCAATCCGCCCGGCGCATGGTACTCGTTGATGGTGCCGGGCGAGGGCACGAACGTGAACGGATCCTCGGCGTTGACCCGGCATTCGATGGCGTGACCGTTAAATTCGATGTCCGATTGATGAAAGCTGAGCGGCCGGCCGTCGGCGATGCGGATCATCTCCCGCACCAAATCAAGGCCGGTGATCGCCTCGGTCACGGGATGCTCCACCTGCAGGCGCGTGTTCATCTCGATGAAATAGAACTCGCCGTTTTCATACAGGAACTCGACCGTTCCCGCCGACTTATAGCCGAGCGTGCGCATCGCCTTGACGACGGTGTCGCCGATGTCGAACCGTGCCGTGGCGTTCAACGCCGGGGAGGGGGCCTCTTCGAGGATTTTCTGGTGCCGGCGCTGCAACGAGCAATCCCGCTCGCCCAAATGCACCACGTTGCCGTCCTGGTCGGCCAGAACCTGAACCTCGATATGCCGCGGCCGGTCGAGGTATTTCTCCATGTAGACAGCACCATTGCCGAAGGCGGCTTCCGATTCCTGGCGCGCCATGTCGAACGACGCGCCGAGCTCGTCCTCGGACCGCGCCACCTTCATGCCGCGGCCGCCGCCGCCGTGCGCCGCCTTGATCAACACCGGATAGCCGATCTCGGCGGCCCATTTCTTGGCCTCGTCCAGGCTGTTCACTTCGCCTTCCGAGCCCGGAACGACCGGAATGCCGGCGTCCTTGGCCGCCTGCTTTGCGGTGATCTTGTCGCCCATCATGCGGATATGCTTGGCATCGGGGCCAACGAAGATCAGCCCGTGCTCGCCGACCATTTCGGCGAAATCGGCATTCTCCGACAGGAACCCATAACCCGGGTGAATGGCGTCGGCGCCGGTAATGGTCGCCGCGGACAGGATCGCCGACATGTTGAGGTAGCTGTCGCGGGCAGGCGGCGGGCCGATGCACACGCTCTCGTCCGCCAGCCGGACGTGCATCGCATTGGCGTCGGCGGTCGAATGCACGGCAACCGATTGAATACCCATTTCGCGGCACGCCCGCAGGATGCGAAGCGCGATCTCGCCGCGATTGGCAATCAGGACTTTTTCGATCATCGGCGCACGGTTACTCGATCACGACCAACGGCTCGCCGAACTCGACCGGCGTGCCATCGGTCACGAGAATCTTGGTCACGGTGCCGGCGCGCGGCGCCGTGATCGGATTGAAGACCTTCATGGCTTCGATCAACAGCAGCGTATCGCCTTGTTTGACGGTCTCGCCCTCGGCACAAAACGCCGGGCTGTCCGGATCGGGCTTCATGTAACAGACCCCGACCATCGGCGAGGTAATGGCACCGGCCGGGACGCCGGCGTCGTCTGATGCCGCCGACGGCGCGGCGGACGGGGGTGCGGCGGGGGCAACCGGTGCTGCGGCAACGGCCGTCGTGCCCGGCTTGGCGACACGGACCTTGCTGTCGCCTTCCTGCAATTCGATCTCGCCCAATCCTGTGTCGTCGAGCAATCCGGCCAACTGGCGGATCAGATCTTCGTCGACCGAAAGTCCCGCGGATGTTTTTTTCGTCATGTTCTGTCCGTCTCGTCAGGTTGCGGTGTCCGGCAACAAGCGATCGGCAATCGCCTGCAACGCGAGGTCGTAGCCAATCGTCCCAAGGCCGCAGATCATGCCGTCGGCGGCCTGGGAGATGAAGGACTTGTGCCGGAATTCCTCGCGTTGGTGAATGTTCGAAATATGCACCTCGATGATCGGCGCATCATATGCCTTGAGCGCATCCAACAGCGCCACGGAGGTATGCGTATAGGCGCCGGCGTTGATAATCAGCCCACCGGTCTCCTCGCGCGCATCCTGGATCCACGTGACCAGTTCTCCCTCCAAGTTGGATTGCCGGAAATCCACGGAAAGGCCAAGGTCTTCGGCCAAAGAGCGGCATCGCTCGGCGACATCTTCCAGGGTCTCCGCGCCATAAATCTCCGGTTCCCGCTTGCCGAGAAGATTGAGGTTCGGGCCGTTGAGGATAAGGACTGTCCGGGTCATACTCGCGCGTTCGCTAAAGCCCCGGGAACTGGGGCCGATTCGCATTATTTATATCACGCGCCGTCCCTTGAGAAACAGGAGGATTTATCCCATTGTGGGGACGAACACGGAACGGCGCCGAGCGTGGTCCGGCGCAGGCAACGATAAGAGAAACAATATGGATATTACCCTCAACGGTGAACGCCGCTCCTTTGACGCCGTGCTGAGCGTCGACGCCTTGCTGAGAGACATCGGGCTGGACCCGGCGAAAGTCGCGGTCGAACGCAACCTCGAGATCGTCCCAAAATCGCAATATGCCGAGACCCAGGTTCTCGAAGGGGACTCTTTGGAGATCGTCCATTTCATCGGCGGCGGCATGCCGGATACGGGTCAAGTTGTCGATGACGATCCTTTGGTGGTTGCGGGGCGGACGTTTCAGTCCCGCTTGATCATCGGCACCGGCAAGTACGAGACTTACGATCTCAACCGTCAGGCCTGCGAAGCGGCCGACATCGACATGGTCACCGTCGCCGTACGCCGCGTGAATTTGACCGACCCGGAGCAACCGTTGCTGGTCGATTACATCGATCCGAAGAAATACACGTACCTTCCGAACACCGCCGGATGCTTCACGACGGACGACGCGGTCCGCACGCTTCGGCTGGCGCGCGAAGCGGGCGGCTGGGATTTGGTGAAGCTGGAAATCCTGGGCGAAGCCCGGACCCTGTATCCGATGATGCCGGAAACCATCGAAGCCACCGCGGCGCTGACCGAGGAGGGGTTTCAGGTGATGGTGTATTGCTCCGACGATCCGATCCTCTGCAAGCGGGTCGAGGAAGCGGGCGCCGTCGCGGTGATGCCCTTGGGCGCGCCGATCGGGTCGGGGCTCGGCATTCAAAACCCGGTCAACATCCGGCTCATCGTCGAACAATCCGAAGTGCCTGTGATCGTCGATGCCGGCGTCGGTACCGCGTCGGATGCCACGGTGGCGATGGAACTCGGCTGTGACGGGGTGTTGATGAACACCGCAATTGCCGAAGCCAAGGATCCGATCGCCATGGCGCAAGCGATGAAGCACGCGGTGATCGCCGGTCGGAAAGCCTATCTTGCCGGTCGCATGCCCCGGAAAAAGTACGCCGATCCGTCCTCGCCGCTGTCAGGCTTGATCTAGCGAAAAACGCCGCTCACCGCTTCGTGATGGCCTTGAGGTTGATTTCGGACCGATTGGTCCGTAACTTAATCGCAGATCAACACGGAGAACGTGCGTCATGGCGCGACCAAAAGCATTCGATACCGACCGGGCCTTGGAACAGGCCATGCAGGTCTTTTGGAGCCAGGGGTACAAGGCGACGTCCTTGAGCGACCTGACCGGCGCCATGGGGCTGTCGAAATCCAGTTTCTACGAGACCTTCGGCTCGAAGCACGATCTGTTCATTGCCACCATCGGGCGTTACGCCGACACCGTCACGTCGCAGGTCGCGGGTGCCGCGCACATGGACGCCCCGGCGAAAAAGATCATCCGCGCGTTGTTCGACCGTGCGGTTCAACGGATGACGACGCCGGACACCCGCCGGGGATGCTATCTCAACAATTGCGCGGTCGAGGTGTCGGTCCAAGACACGGACGCCGCGGAAAAGGTCGCCGGCGGCCTCGGCATTATGGAGGAGGCATTCTTCGAACTGGTCAAACGCGGCCAACGGGAAGGCACCATCGGCGTCCGTCACGATGCCCGGGCGATGGCGAGGTTCCTGACCGCGTCCCTGAACGGCATTCTGGTGCTCGGTAAGGCGAACCCAGACCAAGAAGCGCTTTTTGACATCGCCGATGTCGCCATCGGTGCCCTCGACTAAAAAATTTTTACCCCATTTCGGACCGTTCGGTTCGGAATACACCTTTATCGATAGGAGAAAAATCATGTTGAAACTCGACACACTTAACAAAGAAACGGCGACCGGCAACGCCCAGGAGATCCTGGGCGCGGTCGAAGGGAAGTACGGCTTCGTGCCGAACCTGCTCGCGACCTTCGCTCATTCCCCGGCCGTATTGGAAGCTTACACCGGTCTACAGGGTGCGCTCGACAAAACCCGGCTGACCCCGGTCGAACAGCAGGCGGTTCTGATCGCGATCAGCGTCGAAAACGGTTGCGAATACTGTGTGCCGGCGCATTCGACGGTTGCCGGCATGGTCGGTGTGGAGGCCGGCATCCTGGCGGAATTGCGGGCCGGCGCGAAGGTGTCGGATCCGAAATTGGACGCCCTGGTGACCTTTGTCCGCGCCGTGGTGCGCGCGCAGGGCCGGGTCAGTCAAGATACCGTCGACGCCTTCTTCGCCGCCGGTTACGACAAGACCCATGTGCTGGAGGTGATAACGGGCGTCGCGCTCAAGACCATCAGCAACTACACCAACCACATTTTCGATGTCGACCTGGACGCCGCATTCTCGGCGAATGCATGGTCGGAAGACGACCGCCAAGCCGCATAATTGTCGCAAAGCATATGAAAACCTTCGGGCCCGGCATCGCCGGGCCCGTTTTCGTCTGTGTATGAGTATCTCGGCAGATTGTCGGGGAGCTTAGTCGCCCCCGGCGCGCTTCGGCAGATCCACTTTGCGGGCCATGAACGCCGGCATCTGTTGCGCGCCCCATCCGGCGTCGTTCGACGCGGGAAGCGCATCGGCTTCGTCGTCCCTGTCACGACCGCGGCGACGGCCGCGCCGGGAGGAGGCTTTTTTCTCGGTTTCGGTATCGGTCTCGGTCTCGGTCTCCGAGGTTTCGTTCTCGGATTGACTGCGCCGATTGCGGCGGCGCTTAGACGGCGCCTCATCGCGTGCGCTCTGATCCGCGGGCGTTTCTTCGGCTTTCGTAGCCTTGCCGCCGCCGCCCTCATAGGGCGGGATCGGCTTACCGATCACCGACTGAATACTCTTCACGTACTTGTCGTCCATCGGATACGCGATGGTGAACGCATGTCCCTCGCGCCCGGCGCGTCCGGTACGTCCGATGCGGTGCACATAGTCCTCGGCATGGGTCGGCACATCGAAATTGAAGACGTGACTGACGTTCGAGATATCGAGACCGCGCGCCGCCACGTCGGAGCACACCAGAATGGTCACCTCGCCGTTCTTGAATTTCTCCAACGTGTCCATGCGGACCGACTGCACCATGTCGCCGTGCAGCCGCGCAGCATTGAATCCATGCTTCTGCAATGACCGATAAACCACGTCGACATCGCGCTTGCGGTTGCAAAACACCAGGGCGTTTTGAATGTTCTCCTGAGCGCGGATCATTTGCCGCAGGGCGTCACGCTTGGCCTTTTGCGCAGCGCCAGGCTTTTTCGACGGCGACGGCAGGCTCAACAGCCCCTGGGTGATCGTTTCCGCCGTCGTCGACGGGCGGGCGACAGTGATTTCCTTGGGGTTCGACAGGAACTTGTCGGCAAGCTTGCGGATTTCCTTCGGCATGGTCGCGGAAAACAGCAGCGTGGTGCGGATCGGCGACAGCAGGCTGACGATTTTCTCGACGTCGGGAATGAAGCCCATATCGAGCATCCTGTCCGCTTCGTCGATCACCAGAACCTTCACGTCGGTCAACAACAGGTGGCCGCGGTCGAACACGTCCAACAAGCGCCCAGGTGTCGCGATCAACACGTCAACACCGCGATTCAGGACTTTGAGCTGCTCTTCCATCGACGAGCCGCCGATCAGGAGCGCTTTGGAGAGTTTGTGATGCTTTCCGTAGGTCTCGAAGTTCTCGGCCACCTGGGCTGCAAGCTCGCGGGTCGGCTCGAGGATCAAGGAGCGCGGCATCCGCGCCTTGGCCCGGCCCGATGCCAAGATGTCGATCATCGGCAGCGTAAACGACGCGGTTTTGCCGGTGCCGGTCTGCGCACACCCCAAAACGTCGCGGCCCATCAACACCACCGGAATGGCCTGCGCCTGAATAGGGGTCGGCGTCTCGTATCCCGCTTCGTGAACGGCTTTCAATAGTTCGTCGCTGAGACCGAGGTCGTCAAATTTCATGGAAGTTCGCGTTCCGTGGGCGCGCCACCTGCGGGGGATGCCCGCCAAAGGTTTGAACGCATATCCCGTCCTTCAGAAAACGCGCGGAGTGTAGGGTTTGCGTCACCTAAGTCAATAACTTCCGCGCTTTCGCCGGCGGGTTGGTTGGCGTACGTTGCAGACATGACACGGTGCCGCAATGAGCGATCCGCGCGACGCGGGCGCCGCGCGGATTTTCTTACTCAAGAAACTGCACGAGTTGGCGTTTTATCTGGGCTTCTTCGGCCACTTTACCTTTGCCGGGCTCTTTTGCGACGTGACGTCACGCAATGCCTGACGATAGTCGGACCACTCGCCAAAGTCCTCAGCCGTATCCAGGCGCTTGTTGATCTCCACATCGGCTTCGGCCAGCAGCGGGGAACGCTGCATCCTGATATCGTCCCATGTCGGCGGCGGCGGCGACCATTTCGCGACTTTGCCGTTCTTGAACGTGTCGTGGTCGACAGCGGTATCGTCCGGGACATCGGCCCATTTCAACGGGTCGGCAACCTCAAACTCCTGTCCTAAGTCAACGATTTGACAGATGCGGTCGTTGTGAATGAGTGCGCGTTTCATCAGGCATACTCCTCTACAAACACAACGCCGTCTGCACCGTTGCCGCCGATGACTGGCGAGTTTGCGCCGCCACCGGAGCCGCCACCGCCATAGTTGCCGCCATCACGCCCGATGGCATTCCAAGTTCCAGCACCGTTTGCGCCAAACAAAGAACTCCCACCGACATTGCCGGTAATGCCGCTGTTATTCTGAATTCCTCCGGCGCCACCCGCGCCACCGGCGATGTTAAGGTCACCGCCAGTTCCGATGCCTCCGGAACCAAATGGACCACCAGCGCCGGTGTTTCCGCGTCCAAAACCCCCGCCTGTAGCAGAAGCAAAGGACCCAAAGCTAGACGAGCCTCCACCTGTACCATTGTTGCCAGACCCAGCCGCAGCGCCACTTCCTCCGCTGCCGACCGTGACTGCGACCGTTGGCGGCAGGAGTGATGCATCCATCCAACGGATAGCCGCGCCACCGCCACCGCCCGAACCACCGCTTGTACCGGCTGAATTCGAACCGCCGCCACCGCCGCCGCCGACGACCGTGATCTTCAGGAAGTTGATCCCGACGGGTTTCGTCCAGGTTCCGTTGGTGGTGAAAACCTGTACAGACTGCAGACCGCCGCCGGCCGAGACGGGCGCAAATATCGGGGGAAGGCCAGCGCCCTGACTGGTCAGGACCTCGCCGTTGTTACCCGTGGCAACGTAAGCGGGATCGCCATTGGCGTCGTAGGAAATGAGATTTCCCGCGGTGCCGCCAGCCATTTTGGCGAGCGTCACACCGTCGTCGGCGATCGAGACGATGCCGGTATTGGTAATCGGCCCACCGGTGAGCCCGCCCGCTGTGTCGATCTGCGTCACAGTCCCGGTACCCGTCGCATTCACGGCGACCGATTTCCATTCGGTCCCGTCTGAGCGGATCCAATGCCAATCGCCGGCATTGAGGGAGATCGACGCATTCCCGTCGATCAGCTCGGGGACAACCGGCTGAACGGTCAGAAGACCAGCCCCTATGTTTCGTAACACCACGTTGAAGCCGTTCCCGACCAATCCAACCGGCGGAAGCGACCCCGTCAACGGCGAGGTGCTTTGGAACTGAATCTCACGGCCAACGTCGCCGGATAAGATCGCGTAGCTGGATGTCTTGATCGTCGCGGGTAACGCCGCGGCAATGCGCTCTTCGATGGGCATGTTGCTATCCTTTCCTCAAGTGATTGAACCACGAGGGAAAGTTCCACTCTGAATGTGGTCGCCCGATGCCCTTTTTGCGGTAATCTCTAGGCAATTTATTACAATAATAAGAAACTTCGAAACTCCGTTTGCCCATAATCGCTTGCATCGCCGCGAACGGATGATATCTGTCCCGGTCATGAGCGCGTCCGCATCCTTGGCCAAAAAAGCGCTGGCCGGCGATATCCGCAGCATTGCCAAGCTGATGTCGGCGGTCGAAGGCGATCCGGACCGGGTCGCCGATCAGATGGCGGCGGTCCACGCGCGGGCCGGGCGCGCGCATATCGTCGGCCTGACCGGCGTGCCGGGATCCGGCAAATCGACGATGGTTCAGGCCCTCACCAAAGAGTTCCGCAAAAGCGGTAAGACCGTCGGCATCGTCGCCATCGATCCGTCGAGCCCGTATTCCGGCGGCGCGATCCTCGGCGACCGGGTGCGGATGACGGAGCTTTCCACCGATCCGGGCGTCTTTATCCGTTCGCTGGCGACCCGTGGCGCGCTTGGCGGTCTGGCGCGCGCCGCCATGGATACGGCGGAAATCCTGGATGCCGCGGGGTACGATCTGGTCCTGATCGAGACCGTCGGCGTCGGCCAAGACGAGGTCGATATCGCCGAAGCCGCGCATTCGGTGCTGGTGGTGTCGGCGCCGGGCCTCGGTGACGACGTGCAGGCGATCAAGGCGGGGGTCCTAGAGATCGCCGATATCCATGTAGTCTCCAAATGTGACAAAGCGGAATCGTCGCGCACCGTGGCCGATCTCAAGGCGATGATGAAACTCGGCAATACGGCGCGCGACCGCCATGGCTGGGACGTACCGGTGATCCGCACCAGCGCACAGACCGGGCTTGGCCTGGAGACACTCGCCGACGCCATCCTGCGTCACGGCGCGCATCTCGACGCCTCGGGCGAGGGGGACATCCGGCGGCGGCGCATGATCGAACAGCGCATTTTGAAAACCGCCGAAGACATCCTGCGGCGGCGGCTCACCAAGGGCGATGCCCTCAACGCGGCGGTCGAGCGAACCCTATCGGGACGTGCAACCCCTCGGTCCGCGGCATCCGATCTTTTAACCGAACTTTAGTTGATTTCCTTGCGGTACTTGATGAACGGTGTCAGGTCTCCGACCCGGTCATAGAGAACCCGCGCCACGCTGTTGAAGGTTTGCGTCGTCCAATAGACCTCGTACGCGCCATACGCCTTTGCTGCCGCGTAAACCGCTTCGATCAGGGCCCGGCCGGCACCGCCCACCCGGCGGTCCGGATCGACGAACAGGTCCTGCAGATAGCATTTGTCGCGCAGATCCAACGTCGAGGGGTGGTACAAGTACTGCACGATCCCAATGATGTCGCCATTTTCGTCTTCCGCCACCAAGCAATACAGGTCGGGGGCGTCGCGCATCAAGCGGTCCCACAACCCATCGACCTTGTCGGATGTCGGCGCGTATTCGTAGAACTTCAGGTAACCCCGCCACAGAGGTTCCCAATCGTCTCGGTCTTGGGCGGCAAGGGGGCGTACGGTGATGGGCATCGATCATTCTCCGATTTGAAGCGCTCTCACTCTGGCGTAGCGCCATAATTGGTCTTATCATAAGGGCTACTACAGCAAATCATATAGGTCCATTTTATGCCTCAGGCCGGCAACCGTGCCCCTTTGATTGCGGTCGATATCACCGATGACACGGCGGTTCCGAAGCATCGGCAGATATTCGATCAATTGCGCACCGCGATCCTCGACGGCCGATTGCGGCCGGGGCGGCGGTTGCCGTCGACCCGCGCCCTGGCCAAAGAAATCGGGGTTTCGCGAAACACGGTGATGTCCGCCTACGATCAATTGCTCGCCGAAGGCTACACATCCGGTACCGTCGGATCGGGCACCCGGGTGTCGGAGGTTCTGCCCGAGGACGTCCTTGCAGCGCGCAGCGTGCACGGTGACACACGTAACGCCGAAGACGCGCGGCCACAGCGGCTTTCGCAGACCGCAATGATCCTGCAAAAGGCACCGCCGCGCCCGCCAAGCGGCGGACGAAGCCAGGCTTTCAAGACCGGCACCCCGGAAATCGAGCGTTTTCCCTGGAACCTCTGGAGCCGGATGATCGCCCGGTTCTGGCGGCAGCCGCCGCGTACGTTGCTGTCGTACGGTGAAGTCGGCGGCTACATGCCGTTGCGCGCCGCCATCGCCGATTATCTTCGCGCCGTGCGGGGACTAAAGTGCGAGACCGAGCAAGTGGTGGTGACCACTGGTGCGCAGCAGGCGATCGACCTTGCGGTGCGTTGTCTTCTCGATCCCGGCGATACGGTCTGGGCGGAGGAACCGGGTTATGTCGGTATCCGCGGCGTCGTCACCGCCGTCGGTGCGACCTTGGCGCCGGTTCCGGTCGATGCCGAGGGACTGAACGTCGCGGCGGGTATACGGTCCGCGCCGAACGCGCGGATGGCAATCGTCACGCCGTCGCATCAGTATCCGCTCGGCACCGTAATGAGCCTGCGCCGCCGCCTTGAGTTGATGGAATGGGCGGCCGCGCAGGACGCCTGGATATTGGAAGACGATTACGACAGCGAATACCGCTACACCGGTCGACCTTTGTCGGCGCTGCAAGGACTGGACGCCGCAGGCCGAGTGATCTACGTCGGGACCTTCTCGAAAGTCCTGTTTCCGGCGATCCGGCTCGGCTATCTGGTGCTGCCGCCGGATCTGGTACAACCATTTTTGCGGGTTCGCCGGAACCTGGACGATCAGACGCCGATCGCCATGCAGCCCGTGCTGGCGGAGTTCATCGACAGCGGCCACTTCGCCGCACATGTCCGGCGGATGCGGGTTCTATACGCGGAACGGCAGGCGATGCTGACGGCGGCTCTGCGCGAGACGTTGGCGGATCGCATCACGATCGAGGGAGAGGAGGCGGGCATGCATATCGTCGCTCGGTTCGCACCCAACCTCGGCGTACGGGACATCGATGTAGAGCAACGCGCCGCCGAGGCGGGTCTGACCGTGGCCGCGCTCAGCCGCTATTACACCGGTGCCGAGCGGCAAAACGGCTTGCTCTTGGGCTATGCCAGCGTGCCGGAGCGCGACATCAAACGCGGTGTCGCAACGCTCGGCCACGTCATCGACGAACTGGCCGCGGTTCAATCCTTGGCGGAAACCGCGACGTAAGTGCCCGGCGCGTCGGCCAACGGCTTCAGCTTGCCGTCACCCGGCACACGGGCCGGCAGATCGTGCGGCCCGGCGTATTCTTTGACCCATTCGTCCCAATCCGGCCACCAGGAACCGTCGCTTTGTTCGGCCCCTTCGAGCCAAACGGTCGGATCCGGGTCTTTGACGCCGTCGTTGGTCCAATAGCAGTACTTCTCGGCAGCGGGCGGGTTGACGACCCCGGCGATGTGCCCCGACGCCGACAGCACGAACCGGATCGGCCCGCCGTAAATCTGGGTCGCCTTATAGGTCGCTTCCCAAGGCGCGATGTGATCTTCGCGCGTCGAGATGATGTAGCAGGGGACCTTGATCTTACGCAGGTCCAATTTAACGCCGGCGATTTCGATCCCGCCGGGTTCGACCAGTTTATTGTCGAGGTACATGTTGCGCAGATAGAAGCTGTGCATGGCTGCCGGCATCCGCGTGGAATCGGAGTTCCAATACAGCAGATCGAACGGAAAGGGGTCTTTACCCAGCAGGTAGTTGTTGACCACGAACGACCAGATCAGGTCGTTGGCCTTCATCATGTTGAAGGTGCTGGCCATCTCGCTGCCTTCGAGGTAGCCGCGCTCGCTCATTTTCTCTTCCAGGTTCTTCACGGAACTGTCGTCGATGAAGACGCCGAGATCGCCCGCATCCTCGAAATCGACCATCGTGGTGAAGAACGTGGCGGATTTGACCCGATTGTCCTTTTTCGCTGCCATGTAAGCGAGGGTGGTGGCCAGCAACGTCCCGCCGATGCAATACCCGACGGCGTTGACTTGTTTCTCGCCCGTGGCCTCTTGGATCGCGTCGAAAGCGGCAAGCGCGCCTTCGAGCATGTAATCCTCGAAGGTTTTCTCGGCCAGTTTCTTGTCCGGGTTGACCCAGGAGATCACGAAAACGGTATTTCCTTGTTCCACCGCCCAGCGGATGAACGAATTCTTCTCGCGCAAATCAAGAATGTAGAACTTGTTGATCCACGGCGGGCAAATCAGCAGCGGCGTTTTGGACACGTTCTCCGTCAACGGCTCGTACTGGATCAACTCCATCAAATCGTTGCGAAACACCACTTTGCCCTTGGAGGTGGCGACGTTTTTGCCGACCTCGAAGGCTTCGGAATCGGTCATCTTGATCGAAAGCTGCCCTTCGCCCCGCTCGAGATCCTCAAGCAGGTTCCGCAAGCCGTTGACCAGGTTTTCACCCTTGCTTTCGATGGTGGTCTTGAGGACTTCCGGGTTGGTCATCACGAAGTTGGTCGGCGACAGCGCGTCCACATACTGTTTCGTGAAAAACTCCACTTTTTTCTGAGTCTTATTGTCCAAACCTTCGATATCACTGACGGTGGATTCCATCCAATTCGCGGTCAGCAAATACGACTGCTTGATGAAATCGAAGACTTCGTTTTCCCACGCTTCGTTCTTGAACCGGCGATCGTCCTTGGCCGGCTCCACCAAGGGGTCGGTGTCCTGGCCCATCATGCGCGACGCCGTGTTCTGCCAAAGGCGCATATAGTCCTGCCAGAGGTTCATATTGGCCTGCACGATAAGGTGCGGCTGCGTCATCATCTTGGTGGTCATTTCCATGAACGCGGAGCCGATCTCCAGGGGATCGTTCATCCCCATGCCGCCTTTGCCGGGCTGGGTGTGAGTTGTCAGGAACTCTTGAACCAAGCGCTGCGAGCGGGTCGCGATATCGACCATGGTCTCCGAAATCTGCGAGTCGTCGATGTCGTCAATCTCGTCGCGGGTTTGCTTGGTCATAGTATCCTCTTAAGTCCCTCCGCGCCGGTCGGCGAACCGTCCCGCGCGCCATTTTTGTGCACTGCAACATAATCGGTGCCCGTTTGTAAACTTTTCAGTCATGAAGAGCAACGTAAAATGTTGCAGACATTCGGTTTAATGCTATCAATGTGTCCCAAGGGGAAGTAAGGGCGCCGCACTCGCAGAAAGTCGGCCGACCCGAGCGACGGCTTCGAGGAGAGATTTCTGGTTATGAACGCGCGAACAACATCTAATAAACCGGGACGGGGACCGGCGCTGAGGTCTGCGCTGTGTGCCGCCGCGCTCGTTCTCTTGACCAGTGCATGCTCCAGCGTGCCGGACGCCGTGAACCCGGTTGCCTGGGTCGATGCCGTGACCGGCGACGACAATCGCGCTGCGGAAACGCAAGCGCCGCCGGGTGCCGACGAGCAGTTTCCGGGGCTCGGTCGGGTCGATGAGCAAGCCGCCGAGCGCGAGAATCTGAGCGGTGGCTTATCGGCCGATACGGCTGGCCGGCAATACGCCGACAGCATTCAACGCCAACAAGAAGAACCGCAAAACACCCTTTACGCCGAGGATAAGCCGCCTGCTGCCGCAGCGCCGGAGGTTCCGGCTGCCGCACCTGCGCCCGCGCCGGCACCCAGCTCGGCCGCCGCCGCGCCGGCCCCTGCGCCCGCACCTGTGCCAAGCACCAGTGTCGCCTCCGCCTCGACCGTGCCCGCGGCAAATGACAGCGCGTATGCGGTCGATGGGGACATGCGCAACCGGCTCGCGCAGCAGCTCGCGGAGATTCAGGCCCGCGCCGCCGACCGGGGATCGCTCCTGCCACCGAATCTCAGCCTTAGCGGCGGATCGCCGACGGTGATCGTCTCTTCCGATGGTGTCCAGACCGTCGCCGGACCACAAGCCGGTCTTCAGACCCTTCCTGGCGTGGGTGGGTCACCCGCCTTGTCTAATCAGGGGGCGCTGCCGTTACCGTCGTCTGCGACCCGGGTAGCGACAATTCTATTCGGGAACGGGTCATCGGCGCTGGATACCCGCGACCGAGAGATCCTGAGCGCCGTCGCCCGACTGCAGAAGCAAAACAACGGCACACTGCGGGTCATCGGCCACGCCAGCCAGCGAACCAAGAACATGGATGCCAGCCGGCACCGGTCGACAAACCTCAAAATGTCGGTGAACCGCGCCGAATCGGTGGCATCGGCATTGCGTAACTTGGGCGTCGCCGCCGACAATATTCTAGTGGCCGCTGTGGGGGACACGGAGCCCGTGTACCGTGAGGTAATGCCTTCCGGTGAAGCCGGGAACCGCCGCACGGAGATTTATCTCTCCAACTAGCCGAGGGCCATTTGCCCTTGCCCCACACGCCCCGGTCTGTGATGTAAAGGCCGCCATGAAACGCGATTTTTACAAAATCCGTCGCCTTCCGCCGTATGTGTTCGCAGAAGTGAACGACATGAAAGCGCGCGCACGCGCCGACGGCGCCGACATCATTGATCTTGGCATGGGCAATCCCGACTTGCCGACACCGGATCATATCGTCGAGAAACTCAAAGAGACCGTCGATAATCCGAAGACGCACCGGTACTCCAATTCGCGCGGTATTCCGGGGCTGCGCAAAGCGATTTCCGCCTATTACGAACGTCGTTTCGGGGTCTCGGTCGACCCCGATACCCAAGCCATCGTGACATTGGGGTCGAAAGAGGGGCTCGCCAACCTGTCGCAGGCCATCACCAGCCCGGGCGACGTGATCCTGGTGCCCAACCCCAGCTATCCGATCCACCAGTTCGGCTTTATCATTGCCGGCGCCGCGGCGCGATCCATTCCCGTGATGCCGGGGCCCGAGTTTATGGCGGCATTGGACCGCGCCGTGCAACACAGCGTGCCCAAGCCGACGGCGCTGGTGCTCAACTATCCGAACAACCCGACGGCGGCGTTGGCGACCCTGGATTTCTATGCCGAGGTGGTCGAGTTTTGCCGCTTCCACGACATCATCGTCCTTTCGGACCTCGCGTATGCGGAAATCTATTTCGATGGCGACCCACCACCGTCGATCCTGCAATTACCCAAAGCCTGGGACGTGGCGGTCGAGTTCACCTCGATGAGCAAGACTTATTCGATGCCCGGATGGCGCATCGGTTTTGCCGTCGGCAACGAAAATCTGATCGCGGCCTTGGCCCGGGTAAAATCCTATCTCGATTACGGCGCTTTCACACCGATCCAAGTTGCCGCCGCGGCGGCGCTTAACGGTCCGCAAGACTGCGTGGATGAATTCCGCGGGGTTTATCGGGAGCGCCGAGACATCTTGATCGACGGCTTGGCGGCCGCGGGGTGGGATGTGCCGCCACCGGCCGCGACCATGTTTGCCTGGGCACCGATCCCGGCACCCTTCAAGGATCTGGGGTCGGTCGAGTTTTCCAAGCAGTTATTGGCCGAAGCGGACGTCGCGGTCGCGCCGGGTATCGGGTTTGGCGAACACGGCGACGATCACGTTCGGATCGGCCTGGTCGAGAATTCCCAGCGCATCCGCCAAGCGGTCCGAAACATCAAAGCTTTCTTCAAGAAGGCCGGGGTCAATCAATCGGGCAGCGACACGGCCCGGGAGGCATCGTAATGACGCTCAATGTGGGAATCGCAGGGCTTGGGACGGTCGGTGTCAGCACCGTGCAAGTGCTTGAACAACACCGTTCGGTCCTGGCTGCGCGGGCCGGTATGGAGATCAACATCGTCGCCGTTTCGGCCCGTTCGCGCGGTCTAGACCGTGGCATCGCCATCGATAACTACCGATGGTACGACGACCCCGTCGATATGGCGTCCGATGACCAAATCGATCTCGTTGTCGAATTGATCGGCGGATCGGACGGGATCGCCAAGGCCCTGGTGGAGAAATGCCTGGCCGCCGGCAAACACGTGGTGACCGCAAACAAGGCCCTGATCGCGCACCATGGCAACGACCTTGCCGATATCGCCGAGAAATCCAACGCCGCACTGTTTTGCGAAGCCGCCGTCGCCGGCGGCATCCCGATTCTGAAATCCCTGCGCGAGGGATTGGCCGCCAACGCCGTGTCGCGGGTGTATGGAATCCTTAACGGGACTTGCAATTACATCCTGACCGAGATGCGCGACACCGGCCGGGCATTCGACGGTGTATTGGAAGAAGCTCAAAAACTCGGATATGCGGAGGCGGATCCCACCTTCGATATCGAAGGGATCGATGCGGCGCACAAGCTGTCGATTTTGTCTGCACTGGCGTTCGGCACCCGGATCGACTTCGACGGCGTGCACACCGAAGGAATCAGCCGCTTGACCCCGCTGGACTTGGAGTTCGCGCGCGAGCTTGGCTACGGCATCAAGCTGCTTGGAATCGCGTCGAAGGACAACGGCACCGTGGAGCAGCGCGTGCATCCATGCATGGTGCCGGTCGACGCGCCGATCAATCACGTGTCCGGATCGTTTAACGCGGTTGTCGCGGACGGCGATTTTGTCGATACGGTCTTGCAGGAAGGGCGGGGGGCCGGCGGAGGCCCGACCGCGTCCGCCGTCGTCGCGGATATCATCGACATTGCACGCGGCAACCGTGCGCCGTTGTTCGGCGTGCCCTCGGATGCGCTGCAAAACGTGGCAACGCGGGACATGAACGCGCATTTCGGACCGTATTATCTGCGGTTCAGCGTGATCGACCGCCCCGGCGTCCTGGCGACCATCGCCGAGACATTGTCGCAGCACAGTGTCTCGATCGAGACCGTGATCCAGCGGGCCCGGGATCCGGAGCAGATTGTGCCGCTGGTGATGACGGTCCATGAAACCACGGAACAATCCATGCGGGATGCCATCGCGCAAATCGCCGAGATGGATACGGTCACAGAACCGCCTTCGGTCATCCGTATCGAGGCCTTCTGATCGCCGCCATTGCATATTCCAGTATGGCTTTGACTCAAGGCGCGATCTCTTGAACATTAAGCCATGTCAGAACCCGCCGCCAAAGACCGTAACCTCTCCCTAGAACTTGTCCGAGTGACCGAAGCGGCGGCGCTTGCCGCGTCCCGCCACATGGGCTCCGGCGACCATATCAACGCAGACCGCGCGGCGATCTCCGCGGCACAAACCTTACTTTCCAGTCTCGCCATTAATGGGACGATCCGTGTTGGCGAATCCTGCCAGGAAGACGGCGGCGATTTGTGCGTCGACACGTCTGTCGGTATCGGCGAGGGGCCAAAGGTCGATGTCGCAATCGTCGCCTTGGAAGGGGCTAGCATCGTCGCCCGCGGCGGCCCGAATGCGGTTTCCACCGTGGCCGTCGCCGAGGGCGGCAAATTCCTACGTGTTCCCGACATGTACATGGACAAATTGGCCGTAGGCCCCGGTCTTCCAGATGGGATTGTTTCGTTCGAAAACGCGCCGACTGAGAACATTCAAGCCGTCGCCCAAGCAAAAGGCATCGCGACGGAGGAGTTGGTGGTCTGCATGCTGGATCGACCGCGGCACAGCAAACTCCTCGATGAGGTCCGCAAGACCGGCGCGAAGGTTCGGCTGATCCTGGGCGGGGATCTCTCCGGGGCCGTCACAACCGCGCTGCCGGAGACCGGCGTCGACATGTACATCGGCATCGGCGGCGCGTCCCAAGGCATTCTCGCCGCGGCAGCATTGCGCGGATTTGGCGGCCAGATGCTTGGCCGATTGGTGTTCCGCAAGGACGAGGAACGCCAACAAGCCGCGGACCTGGGGATCGAAGACTTCGACAAAATCTACGACGCCGAGATGATGGCGTCCGGCAATGTGACGTTCGCGGCGACGGGCGTGACATATGGCACGATGCTGAAAGGCATTCGAAAATCCCCCAACGGCTCGCGCAGTCAGTCTCTCGTCGTGCGCTCGCTGACCGGGACCTACCGCTACATCGACGCCTATCACGATTTCAGCCGGCGTCCGCCGGTCGCCTGACGGCCGGCGCATGAATACCGCGACCCGCACGCCCGAGATCGCGCCCGAGACACCGGATGCGCCGGTTTCGGCGGGCGGGCGGCGTTGGCGGTTGCGCGATACCGACGATCGCGCCGCATTGACCATGGTGCAGGCTCTCGGCCTCCCCGAAATCGTGGCCAGAATTCTCGCGGCCCGCGGGCATACCGCGGACACAGCGCCCGATTTTCTGTCGCCGAGCCTGCGTGCGCTGCTACCCGATCCCAGCCGTTTTTCGGATATGGATGAAGCGTCAGCGCGGATCGCAACGGCTGTTGAGGACGACGAAAAGATCACCGTGTTCGCGGACTACGACGTGGACGGCGCGACGTCGTCGGCCCTGATCCGCCGATTCCTGCGCGCCTGTGGCAACGACGCCGACCTCTATATTCCAGATCGGTTCAAGGAAGGCTACGGACCCTCAGCCGAGGCCATGCAGCGTATCGCCGAGACAGGCGCGCGTTTGGTCGTGATGTTGGACTGCGGAACAACGGCATTCGATCCCATCGCTGCCGGTGTCGCCGCCGGCCTCGACATCGTCGTGGTTGATCATCATGTCGCTGAACCCGCCTTGCCGGACGCCTTTGCGGTGATCAATCCCAATCGCTTGGATGAAGACGGGGCGTACGGCCATCTTTGTAGCGCAGGCCTTGCATTCCTTGTTGCCGTCGGCGTCAACCGCGCGCTCCGTTCGCGCGGCTTTTACGGCGGCGACCGCCCGGAGCCGAACCTTTTGCAATGGTTGGACCTCGTTGCGCTCGGGACCGTATGCGACGTTGTGAAGTTGGAAGGGCTCAACCGGGCCTATGTGGCGCAGGGCCTCAAGATCCTCGCGGAACGCGCCAATCCTGGATTGCGGGCGCTATCGGATGCTGCGGGCCTGAACGCGACGCCGGAAGGCTATCACTTGGGGTTCGTGTTGGGCCCCCGCATCAACGCCGGCGGACGGATTGGCGCCTCGGATCTCGGGGCGCGGTTGCTTGCAACGGACGATCCCGGAGAGGCCGTGGGCATTGCCACGCACTTGGACGCCCTCAACGCACAACGTCAGGACATTGAAGCCCAAGTGTATGCCGCCGCCTTGGACCAAGCGGAGCGGCAAGACGACGCGCGGGTGCTGACCATGGTGGCCGGAGAAGGATGGCATGCCGGGGTTGTCGGGATTGTTGCCAGCCGCTTGGTCGAACGGTTCCACAAGCCGGCTTGCGTGTTGTCCATCGACGGCGGCACGGCAACGGGATCCGGACGGTCCGTTGCGGGCATCGACCTTGGTGCCGCTGTTATCGCCAGCCGTCAAAAAGGACTACTGAGCAAAGGCGGCGGGCACGCGATGGCGGCTGGGTTCACATTGCCCGCCGACGGTATCGATGCGTTCGACGCCTTCTTGAACGCGCGGCTGTCGTCCGATGGCGACATCGCGGCACGTGTTCCCACATTCCATCTGGATGCGATGATTGCGCCGGGCGGTGCGACAAAAGACCTGGCCGAGGACCTCGCCACCCTGGCGCCGTTCGGACCCGGCAACCCCGAACCGCGCATCGCCATTCCCGGCGTCCAGGTTCAATTCGCCGATGTCGTCGGTAAGGATCACCTGAGGATGACGTTGGCCGCGCGTGCCGGCGGCGGTCGGCTGGACGCCATCTGCTTTCGTGCGGTGGGCACGCCGCTGGGACAGTTCCTGCAATCCGCCGCCGACCGGACGATCACCGTCGCAGGCCGGCTGAAGATCGACACCTGGCAAGGACGCAGCCGGGTCAAACTGCATGTCGAGGATGCCATCGCCGATTGGACGCCCACGACCGGAAACTGAGGGGATCAAGATGACAGAGGAAGACAACGACGAATACGTCAGCGAGAAATGGGACCGGCGGTTCATGGAACTTGCGGATTTCATCGCGCAGTGGTCGAAAGACCCGTCCACCAAAGTTGGCGCGGTCGTCGTCGATCCGCGCAACAAACGCATTGTGTCGACCGGGTTCAACGGGTTTCCGTTCGGGGTCGAAGACTCCGCGGATCGCCTCGAAGACCGCTCCATAAAGTACGAGATGATCGTTCATGCAGAGACCAACGCCCTGATGTTCGCCGGCAGTGGTGCCGAGGGGTGCACACTTTATGTCACGCCTTTGCCACCGTGTGCCCGGTGCGCCGTGCTGATTATTCAGTCGGGCATCCGCCGCGTCGTCTCGCCGACGCCCGATACCTCGCGCGAGCCCTGGAAGACACAGTTCCAGTTCTCGTCGCAAATGTTCAAAGAAGCCGGAATCGCCGTCGATTTTGTGGATATAGACCCTTCTTAACGCCAGATATTGGCGCAACCCGGGCCATGTGGTAACCATCGCCCAGCATACAGAAACGCTAAATACGAACGAGGAAACCCGTGTCATACCGCACCACCCTGAAGCACTTCGTCATGAGCGAGCAAACCAAGATCACCGGCGCGACCGGCGAATTTACAACCCTTTTGGGCGATGTCGGATCGGCCTGCACTGCGATCGCCCACCTTGTCCGGTTGGGCGCGCTCTCGGGCGAATTGGGGCAAGCGATCGGCACCAACGTTCAAGACGAGACACAAAAAGCGCTTGATGTCATGGCCAACGAGCTCGCGATCAGTTGGTGCGAACAAAGTCAGCAATTGCTGGCGATGGCGTCCGAGGAAATGGTCGATGTCTATCCGGTGCCGAATACCCTGAAGCGCGGAAAGTACCTTTTGATCTTCGACCCGCTGGACGGATCCTCGAATATCGAAATCAACGGCCCCATGGGGACCATCTTTTCGATTTTGCGTGCGCCGGAAGAACCCAGCGAGAATATTACGAATGATTTTCTGCAGCCGGGAACGCAACAACTCTGCGCCGGGTACGTGCTGTTCGGACCGGCGACAATGCTGGTGCTGACCACGGGCAATGGCGTCAATGGGTTTACCCTGAACCCCAACATCGGCGAGTTCGTTCTGACCCATCCCGATATGCGCATTCCTGAACAAACGAAGGAATTCGGTATCAACGCATCCAACCGCCGGTTTTGGGAGCCGCCGGTCACCCGCTATGTGGACGAGTGCCTGGCCGGCGAAGAGGGGCCAAGGGGCAAGAACTTCAACATGCGTTGGGTTGCAGCGATGGTGTGCGATGTGCACCGCGTGCTCAGCCGCGGTGGCACGTTCCTGTACCCGATCGACGAAAAAACCCGCGAGAAGGGCGGCCGCTTGCGTCTGCTATACGAAGCCAACCCCATGTCGTTCATTGTCGAACAGGCGGGGGGACTTTCCTCGACCGGACGGCAGCGCATCCTCGAAGTTCAGCCCACCGACATCCATCAACGAATCCCCGTGGTTCTCGGCTCCCGCGAGGAAGTGGAGACCATCGTCCGTTATCACGAGGAATTCGATAACGCCGGATAGGATGGGTTCAGCCGGCGTGGGCGTCGGAAAACTGTGCGCTCGCCATGGCCCGGTTGATGGCCACCATAGCCGCGAGCCTGCCTGTGTCGTTGCTGCGCCTTAGCAATCCGAGCCCCTTGTCCATGAAAAGGGAGAGGCTGAGGATTTTCGCCTTCAGATCGTCGGGAAGGGTGTTTCTGGGATCGGTTACGTCGGCCTGCAAAACGGTCCAAAGCCGCTGATTGAATTGCGCCGCCGCGACCCGGTCCCGGCGACTTCCCGACGCGGCGGCCTGCAATCGCCGCGCCGCCTCGGCAAAGGCCTGCGCCTCGCAGCGTCGGCCACCGGCGCTCAAACGGTCGGTCTTGGCATATGCCAGATACGCCGCGTGCGTCATGTTCCGCCCACCAGGTCGGCGATCAACGCGGCGTTTTGCTGTGCGACCTGCAATCCGTTCAGGCCCAAACGGTCTCTGACATCGGCGGCCAACAACGTCGCCGCTTCCTCGCCGAGGTCCGCCTCGACCAAACGTTGCGCACCGAGCGTCAACGTGTTGCCCAGCTGCGTATTGAACTCTTCGCGAATGGTCAGCGCCGCGATATTCCCACCAAAGGTCTGCGCATTGGATTGCAGCGAGGTGTCAACCGACGTCAGGGCCGACAACGCCGATTGAATGTCGGCGTCCGTCGCGAACCCATTGTAGTCCGACGCCGCACTGCCGAGGCCTAAGCTCGCGCTGTCGATGGCGACGCCTTCGATGGCCTGCGTGGTGCCGCGGTCATTGATGGTGACGTTTCGGTCGTCCGAGGACAGCAACTGCGTGCCGCCGAACGACACATCCGCCGCCAGGGCATCGAACTGGGCCCGAAGCGTATCGAACTGTTGCGCCGCCGCCGCCCGTTGCGCATCTGTGCCGCCGAGCGCGGAACTGGCGATCCCCTGCAACTGTTCCGAAAGTGTCGACAGGGCATCAAGGCCGTCCAGGGTCGCTTCAATGGCGGAGAGCCCCTGGCCAATATCGTCTTTGGCATTCAAGAGATCGGCGACCCGGTTTTGCAAACTGTTGGCGGCGAAGAAGTCGACGGGATCGTCGACCGCGCTGTTGACCCGCTGCCCGGTCGACAGCCGGTTGGCAGCGTCACCACGCGCCGCTGCAACCCGCTGTAACAGCAGGAGATTCGCACGCTCGCTGGAACTGAGGGCTATGTCGCTCATGCCGAGAACATAGATCGGCAATGAGCGACCGTTCAGTGACCGGGGTCACTCAGGAATATACTGCAATCAAAGAGAAAATGACGCTCAGGAGGCCAGTTTCAAGCGCCCCGTCGATGTAGCGGGGGATTGTTCGGCTTGTTTCTTGAGCTCGTGCTCGCGGATCAGTTGCCGCAACACGGAGAGGCTGCGGGTGCTGTTTAAATAGCTGCTGGTGGCTCGTTTCGTCATAAGCCGAAGCCTACTGGACGAACCCCTAACAATTCGTAAACGCTTATTGCTTGGACGCCAAACCCACCATAGTGGCCTGTCGGTAGGTCGCGTTACTGTACGTCGTGGCCGTCCTTTGGCACACATGTGAACCCTCGCTTTCCACGAATCAGGGCGAAAGTCCCGCGTTCAAGATCGCAACCATTCCCAGCCATCAACTCGCCGAGCATGTTCCATTGCCAATCCTCGGCCGCGACCGGCCAAATAACATCCGCTTTGGCAAGGATATCGCGCACGGCGCGGCGGTCCGCCTGGGACTGCCATATGTTTTGGCGTTGGCCGTCGGTCCAGCTGAATTGACGCGCAACCTCGTAAGCATTTCGAACGCCGCCATCAGACGGCTTGATTGCGAAGAATCGAGCGTAATCGAGAATTTCTTGGTCTTGGCCTTGCGCGATAAATTGCACCAATGGAGCGACCTGCGCATCAGCATATCTTTCGGCGACGAAAGTAGCGGTGCGCCGAACCTCGGCTATTCTCGGGTCCGAATTGCTGTATTTGCGGGTCGTCAGATCGACAACGACCCTGTCGAGTTGCGTCATTTGCCAACCCATCAAGGCAAGACAGAAAGCCGCGATGAGTCCGACAGACAAACGGCGCGTCATTGCGAGTTCATAGACGCGCGGCGGCACCCATCTGATGGTCTCGATCAACAATGCCAGAATTCCAACGGCATGAAGCGGTTGCAGAACTACGCGCGTGAACCGTGGGATTGAGTTGAGGTTGGTGAAGTAATAATCGCCAAAACAACTGAGATGGTACCAATATATGGCGGCGAAATAGATCGTCATCCATATGCCAATTATCAGTGGTACCAGGAACCTGGAACTCCAGGTCATCAAGACGATTCCTGCCGTTGCGGCGATAAGAACGGGTGTTTTGTAACTCGTCACGTAGGCCCAGACGGCAGCGCCAAGGCGCCGCGCAAGATCGGCCGCATCATACGATGCGGCGGCTGCCAGGTTAGTTTCGGAAAACGTCGCAAGAACCGATATCATGCAACTGGGTGAGGTGATTGGATTGACGCCCCCCCACGCCGCATACGCAAGGAACAGCGGCCCAACGATAAGAGCCGTTTCTTTGATCGGCACGATGTCGATCGCTGACCCCGACCTCAGCCGCACCAATGCCAATATCAATACAGCCCCCAATATTGCGGGCACCAACGAGAGTGCCGCCGATTTCAGCACGAACGCGGCAGCGAGAATGACACCGACAGCCAGCGGAATATGTCGCGACGGCGTTTCTTCGTTGTTCCAGATGTAGAGCAAGAAAAGGGTCGCGGTGAAAAAGTAGATTTGCGGTTGCTCGATCAAGATCGAGTCTGTCCAAAGCTGGCCGGTACCTTCTGCCGTGAGATACAAGAGAAGGCCTAGCCATGCCGCCAAGGTGATGAGCAGCATCTTTGAGGATGAGCGACGCTCGAACGCCCGATACGCGGCATCGAAGAAAAGACCTGCAAGCCCGATATGCATCACCAGCGGAGCGGTGGCGCTGTAGCCGAGAATGGGATCTCCGCTGAGTTGCCAGGGCAGCAACAAGGTAAAATACCAACCCGGCATGTACCCCAACAGGTGAAGATGTTCGGCCGCGGCGTGGTACCCGCCGACGTAATGCATCTTGAGAGGGTTACCCAACCAGTTCATGAACTCGTCGCTGGTGTGGGGTAAATATTCGACACCGCCATTGAGCAGGATCATGACGGTGGCGATGACGGGAAGTATCACGACCGGATGAACGATCCAAGCGCGCGGCAGCGCCGCTGGGTGCCGCGCCCAGCGAACGAGCCCCGCCAACGCCACGATGCTTATGATCACGACGGTTATGTCTGGCGGCAGGTGCAGCACCGCGAGGCACAGAAAGGCGAGAAGAACCATGGCGGCAAACCCAGCGCACCAAGATACGCCCAAGCTCACACGGTCACCGATGACGACCCGTGGGAGGAGGCCTCCGAGCCCCACCGCGGCAAGCGTGTAAAACCAAAGACCGGTCATTTCAAAAAATACGTTCCGGGCATCTCATACCAAACCGCCTCAACCCGCAGCGTATCGTGGCCGTTCGTTCACCGCGAGTCTGAACCAGTCGATTAACATCAACGGTCTTGTCTTGATCCCGTTCCAACTTATGGCAATAGATCGGCGCGTTTGAAGAGAAGGCAAACGTCTTACGGACGCCGCTTCCTTAAATCATCTCAGAGTATCGAGGGAAGAAGAGAGTTACTCCGCTGACGCCACTGATGCCACACATCGAGTGGCGTCCCCTACGGGACTCGAACCCGTGTTTCCGCCGTGAAAGGGCGGCGTCCTAGACCGCTAGACGAAGGGGACGCGGTGGCGGAGGATGTACCCACTCAACGCCGGGATATCAAGCGCCAAAATGGCAATCCTCGAAAATTGTTGCGCAGCGAGCTTTGCGCCCGGAAATCCGAAGAGATTTCCTCAGGTCTCGTCCTTAACCTGATTGATCAGCGCATCCAAACCGTTCGCCGGGCGTCGGCCCGCCAGGTGCTTTTCAAGGTAGAACTGGTAGATCTGCAAGAATTCATCGGCGAAGAAAGTCGCATCGACGTCTTCCGGCTTTTCCGCGTGTGCCACCGTAAACGCCGTGAAGTTCGAAGCCGCATGCCGCAAGCCCGCAGCGATATCTAACGGATCCAATCCCTCTTCGAGACGGCTATTGGCTATGTTAATGATTTGATTGGCGATTTGAATGCTCAACGTATGGCGATCTTCTTCTTGTGCCATGTCTTCCTCCGCTTCAAGAGGGGCGGACTTTAACGGCTCTGCCCCGCTTGGGAAAGGTAAACAAACGCCCGTGAACCGTGTATTGTCACGAGTTGCCGCCATGGGTATCTTTTGGGAGTTTTGGAGGGACGTTTATGGCCGATCAAAAGTACCGCTTGCTCACCCGAACCGACTTCGACGGAGTGGTCTGCGGCGCGCTTTTCATGGAACTGGATTTGGTGTCGTCGGTTGAGTTTGCGCAACCTGCCGATGTTCAGCATGGCCGGGTCAACGTTACGTCAGGTGACATCACCACGAACCTGCCGTACAGCCCGGACGTCCATCTGTGCTTCGATCACCATTGGAGCGAATTGGAACGCATCGGCAAACAAGACAATTTCGTGATCGACCCCAACGCCCCTTCGGCGGCGCGGGTGGTTTACGAGTACTACGGTGGCGAACACAGATTCCCGAACATATCCGAAGACCTGATGGATGCGGTGGACAAAGCGGACTCCGCCCAGTTCACGGAAACCGAGGTGTTGGCGCCGGAAGGATGGACGCTGCTCAATTTTCTGCTCGATGGTCGGACCGGGCTCGGCGAGTTAAGCCATTTCGCCATCTCCAATGAGCAGTTCATGCAAGACCTGATGACCTATTGCCGCCACAACCCGATCGAAGAGATCATGGCGCTGCCGGATGTTCAGGAGCGGGTGAACGCCTACTGGTATCACAAGGAATTCGGCGAACGGCAAATTGCGGATTCAAGCCGCATGGTCGGCCACACTGTTGTGTGCGATCTGCGCGGCGAGGACCCGATCCACGTCGTCGACCGGTTCTTGATCTACGCGATTTTCCCGCAAAGCGATCTGTCGGTGACCTTGAAGAAATCGGATACGCCCGGTCTGACGGAGATCGCGTGCGGCAAGTCGATCTTCCGCCGCACTTCGACCGTCAATATCGGCTCGTTGATGCTGCGATACGGCGGTGGCGGGCATGCGGCTGCGGGAACGTGCCGCGTTCCCGACGATCAAGCAGACGACACCTTGAACGATATCCTGGCCCAGGTCGCGGACGAAGCCGCGTAAGGCGTTTAGTCCTCGCGCTTCAACGCTGCGGCGAACATGTAGCCGGCGCCGCGAACGGTCTTGATGATCTCGGGATGTTTCGAATCGTCTTCGATCTTGCGGCGCAGTCGCGTGACCAAGACGTCGATGGACCGATCGAAAGGCTCCCAGTCCCGGTTGTAAATCGCACTCAGAAGATGATCCCGCGACAGCACCCGTCCGGCCTTCTCGATGAACTCGTTCAGCAGACTGAATTCCCCTGACGTGAGTTCGACCCGTGCGCCGTCGGGGTTCTTAAGTTCACGGCTATCCAGATTCAGTTGCCAGCCGTTGAAGGTGACGGACCGCTGATCCGTATCCGTTGCCGCCGCCGCCCCGCGCTCTTTGACCCGCCGCATTACGCTGCGAATCCGTGCCAATAGCTCGCGTTCGTCCCATGGCTTGGTGACGTAGTCGTCGGCCCCGATTTCCAGGCCAACGACCCGGTCGATCGAGTCGTCCTTGCTGGTCAGAATGATGATCCCGACCGGGTACTTTTCCCGCAACTGCCGGGTCAACTCGAAACCATCGTCGTTCGGCAGCTTGAGGTCCATGATCGCCAGGTCTGCGGCATCCTTTTCCATTACGCTGTGCATATCGGCGCCCGTGTCGACGGCGGTGACGCGGTATCCTTCACCCTCCAAATAGCGGCGCAGGGCTTTCTGGACGAAGGCGTCATCCTCGACCACGAGAATATGCGGTATGTCGGACATGGACGTTGAACTCTTGTTGTCGTTTCTTGCCGCTTCGGTATGGTTTCACGGTATGATCGCGCCACACGGTTCGCGGCGTTAGATTACGCGAGGTGTCGGGCCGCCCGCAACCACAAGGGCGAATGCGGCGTCTCATATGCAACGGATTGGGGACGAGATGTCGGAAAACCAGGGCTTGGATTCCGAAACAGAAGACGGGCTCAGTCGCCCGAACCGTTGGCTCGGCCGAATCCTGTCCACCCCTGCGGCACCGGTCGACAGATTGCCCTGGCTTCCGAATGGCATGGGCGGTTCCGCGGCGCATGCCGACAACGTGACACCAACGCCCTCGGAAGCAGCCACAGAACCGTCGAACGACCTCATCGTTCAGCTCGATGTGTCAGTCGGCATCGACGACATTGAAGTGCTGCGCACGATCAGTCTCCGTTTCGACGGCCTCCCGCCGGGTGTGCGGCTGACGCATGGCCTCGAAGACGCCCCCGGGTCCTGGACAGTCAATGCCGCCGATCTCTCGAATCTGTGCGTCTTGATGCCCGCATCAACGCCAGACTTCGACCTCGACATCGGCATGGACACTGAGGACGGGCCGCAGCGGGCACAAATCAGGGTGAGCGCACAAGCGGTCTCGCCCGACGCCGAGCTTCAGTTCGTCGAACTCAGTTTCGGCGCACCGGCCGACATATCTGACGTCCGTATAAAAGTGTATGCGGATGGTTTGCCCGTGTTCGATCGCGTCGTGACATGGACTCCTGGGGGTCCTGCTGCGGCGGACGTCCGAACACTGACGATACCCGTCAACTGGGCCAACGCGGCGCCGTACGAGCTGTTGGTGCGTTACGAAGGTGATGACGGCCTGGGAGCCGGTCCGGTCCTGAAGCATATCGACACGCCGAACGGCGCCGTCGCATTGACGGGACGATCCGTCTCCGGACGCTACACCCAAGACGGGGACGGCATCACATGGAAGGGCGATTTGACGGTCGGGCTGCGTTATGCGGGGGAGGCGGAGGGGGCGACTGAGCCGGACGCACCGATGCCGACCGAACCGCCGCAAGGTGCGCGCACGGATGATGATGAGCCGAAGCCGGAGCCGACGCAGGAGCTAGAGCCAGCGCCGGAACCCGAGACCGCGCAACCGCTGGCCGCGACACCGTTGGAGACCGACCCTCAACCGGAGGCCGAGGCCAGCAAGACTCCAGCGCCGTCGACATTGACGTTGTATGTCGACTCGGACGATTTGGGGCAGCCCGCGTTTTTCAACGAGCTCAGGAATCTTCGGGACTTCATCCAGTCCCATGGTGAAGGCGCGCACGAGTCCGTTTACGACCGGCTGCACGTCGATGTCAGCCAATGGCGCGATATGCGTGCCATCGGCCCATCAGGCGCGGCCATCGATCTGGACTCATTGCTCCCATCGCTCGCGCCCCTGGGCGGGCTGGACGGCGGGCGCCCGATGTTTCGATTGCTCGGCGCTGATGCAGCATTGTCCGCGGAACTCGTGCGCGTATCGGGATTGCCGCCGGGCGCAATCCTCAGCCATGGCAAGAACCTGGGCGAGGGCACCTGGGAATTGACGAATGAAGAGGCCACGGCCGTCCATGTTCTGCCTCCGCCTGCCCATCCGAGAACACTCTGCCTTCAAATCAGGGGCGCAGATCTTCAGACCCCGGAGAGTGACCCAAGGAGCATTGTTTTGGGTGGTGCGCTGGCGCGGCTGGCGTCACGCGACGGAACCTGGTGCTTCGTGGACATACCGGTCGACAGCGCAACCGCCGAATTCGACGATATCGGCGACGAGATTTCGGTCACCGTGGGCGATGTCCCCGCCGGCGTATTGATCGCCGCGGGCACCAATCACGGGGACGGCATTTGGACGCTGACCTGTGAACCGGGTGACGGCATCGAACTCGCCATACCGCCGAACCGCGACCGTTTTGCGGTTTCATTGACGTGCGTTTCTGGTGGCGTTGGCGCTGTTGATGGCGCGGTGACGACCCGGCGCGTTCGCATCGACGCCGACGCGGCACTGGCAGATGTTCAAGAAACGCACAGAGCGTAAGCCAATATGATCGGCCATCGTCGGATCGGACGCACGCTTCTTTTGGTCATGCTTTTGCTGATCTTGGCCGTGGCGTCAGGCTACATCGTTTTCGGGCACTTTCTCGATGACCTCTCAGTGGGATTGCGGGCCACTCTTTTCATGGCGTGGACGGCCTTGGTCGTTTTTGGCGCCTATGGCTATTTGAATGCTGTCGTCGTTCGCCGACTGTCCAACCTGCATCGCAGCATGTCGTCTTTCGTCGCTGGGCAGAGCGCGGAAATCCCGACCGACGGCGATGACGAACTGGGCGCAATGGGCCGCGCGCTGGACTACCTGGTGACGACCTTGAAGCGCCGCGAGGCAACGCTCGAGGACCAGCTCGATTTTCAGAAGACGCTTCTCGACACCATACCGAACCCTATCTACTACAAAGACAACGACGGTCGCTTCATGGTGGTGAATGCCGCGTTCGAGGCCGTCGTCGGGCTACCACCCAACCGCGTCGTCGGCAAAACCCCGTTCGAAATCGATCGGCCTGATCTTGCGGAGCGTTTCGATCCCGAAGACCGGGATATGGGCGAGGGGAAACGGCGATACTCCTACGAGACCCAGAAGACGTTCGCAGACGGCCGCACCCATCACGTGATGATGGAGAAGGCCCGGTTCGTAAATGCCGAAGGCAAATCAACCGGGGTGGCGGCGGTCATTGTCGATATCACGCGCCTGAAGGTTGCCGAGACGGAGTTGCAGGAGGCGAAGGAGGTTGCGGAATCCGCCAATCTCGCCAAGTCGTCCTTCTTGGCCGCCATGAGCCACGAAATCCGAACGCCAATGAACGGGGTGACGGGGATGGTCGAACTGCTGAAAGACACACGGCTGTCGACCGACCAAATGGATATGCTGCAGACCGTTCACGATTCCGCCGATGCGTTGTTGCTGATCATCGACGACATCCTCGATTTCTCGAAAATCGAAGCGGGACGCATGGACCTGGACCAAATTCCGGCGTCCATCGAGGCCACCGTTCAAAGTGTCGCGGAAACCCTGGCGCCCAGTCTTCGTCGCCGCGGCGGCGATGTCACGCTGGTCACGTTTTCAGATCCGGCACTTCCGGAGACCGTTATCGCGGACCCCGTCCGGTTGCGGCAGATTCTTATGAACCTGGGCGGTAACGCGATGAAGTTCACCGAGGCGGGCCGCGTCACGATCACCGCCAACATGGTCAGCCAAGGCGTGGACCGGGTCAAAGTGCGCTTCGATGTGCATGACACGGGGATCGGAATCGCCGAGCAGGACCAGGCCAAGCTGTTCGAAGCGTTTACCCAGGCGGAAGGCTCGATCACCCGTCGCTTCGGTGGCACCGGACTGGGCCTTTCTATCTCGAAGCGCTTGGTCGATTTGATGGGCGGCGAGATCGGTCTCGAAAGCCGGCTCGGGCAAGGCTCCACATTCTGGTTCGAACTGCCAATGGCCTATGACGCATCCGGACCGGAGATCGCCGATGTTTCTTCCGACCTGGAAGACTTGGCGGAGCTGCGCGTCTCCGTCTGCATCGAAGACCCAAGCGAGCGCGCGTTCCTGTACACGTATCTGAGCGACGCACCGGTCAAACTGTCGGTCGCGGCAAACGTAGGCGAAATGCTGGAGCGCGTCAGCCTGCAAGACGTCGTGATCTTCGATAGCTGGGGTGGGAGCGGCGGAAACGGCGAAGAATTGATGCAAGCCATGCGCGATGAGTGCGGTGACCGCCATCCCGGATTGGTGTGGTTGGACGGCGCGGTATCAGACGAAGCCATGATACTCTCGCGGCCATATTCCCGAC
Source organism: Rhodospirillales bacterium (assembly GCA_965601835.1). GTDB lineage: Bacteria > Pseudomonadota > Alphaproteobacteria > Rhodospirillales > Casp-alpha2 > UBA4479. The sequence goes on along the minus strand of OZ271842.1, from coordinate 409,589 downwards.
GACGCCTGTACCAGGCCGTCGCCATGGCCTGCGGCCGCCGCCCACTGGAGATTGTCGACACACTCGATACCGATGCCCCCCCGGCAGTCGCGGTGCCTTCCGTCGAGCGCGCACGCGCCGAGGGTCGCTTGATCCTGGCGGTCGAGGATCATCCCGTAAACCAGAAGGTGCTCATGCGCCAACTCCATTCCCTGGGCCATGCCGTCGAGTTGGCCGACAACGGTCGGGAGGCATTGGACAAGTGGCGGCAGGGCGACTATGCCGTTGTCCTGACGGATTGCCACATGCCGGAAATGGACGGCTTCGAGTTGACGGCAGCGATCCGCGAGGAACAGGGCGAGAGCGGGGAACGCACGCCCATCGTCGCCATCACTGCCAATGCCTTGCAAGGCGAAGCGGAAACTTGCCTGAACGCGGGGATGGACGGCTATCTCTCGAAGCCGGTGAACCTGGCCGACTTATCCAAAGAGTTGTCGAAATGGCTTCCAGACACCGCCGATACCGCCGCTCCCGTGATCATCGCTGAGCCTGCTGCTGGGCAACCGGACCAAGACGTCTGCTTGGATCTCCGGGTCTTGCGCGGAATATGCCATGACGACGAGGAAGCGGTTCACGAGATGCTTGGGGACTTCGTCGAAATCAATGAGACCGTGGTCGAAGCGTTGAACGCATCGGTTGCCAACCGGGTCGCTGAAGAAACCGGTGCCTTGGCGCACAAGCTTAAAGGATCGGCAGGCACGGCTGGTGCGAGACCGCTCGCAGAGAGCGCGAAGCGATTGGAGAAATTGGCGGCGGCCCCGGAATGGCCGGAGATAGAGATCGAAGCGAAAACGCTCGCGACGGAGTTCGAGAAAGTCCGAGGCGAGATCACCGCGATACGGGGGCAGGGCTAGTGTCTACCCGTATCTTGTTGGTCGAAGATGACGCTTTCGTCGCTCGCGCCGCAAAAAGGCGCCTCGAGCGCGACGGATATCACGTCGATACGAAACACGACGGAGCGGAGGGCTTGGAAGCCGCGCAGAACGGCGACTACGATCTCATTCTGCTCGATCACATGTTGCCCGGCCATTCAGGGCTGCACATTTTGTCTGAGATCGGCGGCAGCGAACCGCCGGTTGTTATGGTGTCCGCATCATCGGATTTGTCGGTCGTCGTCGAAGCCTTGCGGATGGGGGCGACCGACTATGTCATCAAAGAGACGGATGGTAGCTTCCTCGATCTGCTGCCCGAAGTGGTCGGCAGGGCGTTGGCCCACGTGCGTCTGGTCAAGGCCAAGGAAGAGGCGGATCGGCATATCGCCGAACAAGCCGCAGTCATCCAAGGTGTCCTGGATCATATGGATCCGGGTGTTACGCTTTTTAGCGACGACCTCACTCTGAAGTCCTTCAATGACCGATTTTTGGCGCTCTTGAATGTGCCGCACGATCTGGCCCATCGGCCCGCGGTCCTGGCGGATATCGCGGCGCACCTGGCCGCGACGGGCCGGCTCTTGGACGAGGAGGAAGAGGTCGCGCCCGCCGACTACGCCAAGGTCTTTCAGCAACCGACCACATTCCGTTGCGAGTTTGAAACGGAGGCCGGCACGGTTGTTGAGATTTCCGGCGGACCGATGCCGGGCGGCGGCCATATCGCCGCGTACTATGACATTACGCAACGCAAACACATGGAGAACGAGCTACGGCGTCTGGCGACGACTGACCCCTTGACCGGCGTCAACAACCGTCGGCGGTTCGATGACGTCACCGCACGCGAAGTGGCCCGCTGCAAGCGATACGGTCATGCGCTGTGCGTGATGATGATCGACGCGGATCATTTCAAATCCATAAATGATACGCACGGGCATGATGTTGGCGATGACGTTTTGGTAGCCTTGGCCGAAACGTGCACGCAGACACTACGCGATGTCGATATCGTCGGACGCTATGGCGGTGAAGAGTTCGTTGCAACCCTGCCGGAAACGGACTTGGCGGTAGGGCTCGAGGCCGCAGAGAGACTGCGCCAGGAAATCGCCCAATTGCGCATCAATGTGCCCGGTGGGCCGCCCATCAGCGTCACGGTCAGCATCGGCATTGCTGCTATGGGAGAGGACCTCAACACGCCGGAATCGCTCTTGGTGGCGGCTGACGCCGCATTATATGAGGCGAAAGAGGCCGGACGAAACCAAGTCATGCAATCCCGGTCGCGTTAACCATTTCCCCGCACGAACGGCGCGCAAGCCGCTAGAAAGTTGATTTTTTGTGGTAAACGCCGTATTTTGCCACGTTACGCAACGTATTTTGCCCTCCGTGTACCCCATGGAGGCCGTTGCGGTTGAGGACGGTTTTTGTAGCGAAGGGTAGTGCGCGACATGGCATTGTTGCCGAAAGCGACACCGATACCGGCCACGTCACCCGTTGCGAGCACGCGCAGCGTGCCCGTCGGCGCGCGCGTGGCCTCGGTGTCGACGTCGCAAGTCGATGCGCTGGATTCCGGCACCAATATCTCCTTCGATACTGCGGCGACCGCTTATCAACAAAACTATGAAGAGTCGCGCTTGGCACGCGATGGTGGCCGCCGCCAAGACACGCTCCGCGAACCCGCCGTCAATCGCCTGTTCACCTCGGACACGGAACTGTTCGCGGAGATTTTTGAGGACAACAGAGCCCAGAACGCGACCGCTGTCAGAGCGGCCAATGAGCCGGTCGGCACGGGCACCCCGGTGCGCAAGATCATCTCGACGTACGAGACCAATGCGCTGATTATCACCGGGCAACAGCCGATACGCGGCACGTCCTTGAGCTTCTCGCTCTGACCTAAAGACGCCACCTCGGCGTTCTTTTTTTATCTCTACGTCACGTTAAGAAACTTGTTACCATTGGTCATTAACGTGCGATTAATCATGTTTGATCGGATCGGATAGAAGCCAGTGGCCACGCATTTACTGCCGGCGGACGTAAACAATGCATTCGATGTCGCGTTCTGGTTTGCCGACACGGCATTGAATGAAAACGAATACCTTCAACCCCAAAAACTGCAACGGCTTCTGTACATCGCCCAGTCCTATTACGCGATCGTACAACGCGGACGAAAGCTCATGCCGGCGATCTTTGTCGCAGATGAAATCGGACCGATTGAGCCAAACGTGTACATGGCGTTTTCAAAAGGGCGTCCCGACATCGACGCGGAGATATTCTTGCCCTACGAGGTGGAAGAATTCCTTGGCAGCATTTGGCGCCGTTTCGGTCACATGAGCATTGAGCGTCTCAACAAGATTACCAACGATACGCAGGCCTATCGCGACGCACTGGCGCGCGGCGAGCGGGCGGAGATCAAGTTGATCGATATGGCTGCTTCGTTCGTTCAGAACCGCGAAGCGCCGGCACCGTCACAAGTATCGACGCAGAAGATTTACCGCACGCAATCTGGCCGTCCGGTGCAGGTCAAATCCTGGGTGCCAGGCAACAAGTAACCGAAGGTCGCGCACGCGAATCGAACTGTGCGCGAACGTTCACTCCAAACCACATTGTGTATTTTTGTCGCACGCCTACGCCGCGGGCGGTCTGCATGTCTCACTCATCGATAACAGGCTGTGCGAAATCCGCCATGTGTCATAGTGACTTATGGCCGTTGTCGGCATGGCGGCACTGAATGCTCGGTGGAGAGTGTGATGCGTTTCACTTCCGCCCGCGTGAACATCCTGTTATAGAAGCCTCCTTGACATCGACGGGAGGTCTACTGATGGCAAAAACTACGACGGCGGCGGCAAAGAAGCCGGCCGCACGTAAGACGTCTGCGACTCGCAAACCCACCTCAACGGCCAAGAAACCAGCGGCCAAGAAAACAACCACCACCACGCGCAAGACAACGACGGCGCGTAAGCCGGCAGCCAAGACCGCTGCGGCACGGAAAACATCCACGGCGCGCAAACCTGCTGCGACGAAAACGACGGCCCGAAAGCCTGCTGCCAAGAAACCAGCAGCGCGCAAACCTGCCGCGGCGAAGAAACCGGCAGCTCGCAAACCGGCGGCAAAGAAACCCGCAGCGCGAAAACCTGCCGCGGCGAAAAAGCCCGCGGCTCGGAAACCGGCTGCGAAGACCACTGCTGCCCGCAAGCCGGCCGCCAAGAAACCGGCGGCTCGCAAACCGGCGGCAAAGAAACCCGCGGCACGGAAGCCGGCAGCGAAAACCACGACTGCTCGCAAGCCAGCGGCGAAGAAACCTGCGGCGAAAACCACGACTGCCCGCAAGCCAGCGGCGAAGAAACCTGCAGCGCGGAAACCCGCGGCAAAGAAACCTGCCGCAAAAACCACAACCGCCCGCAAACCTGCAGCAAAGAAACCTACGGCGCGGAAACCCGCGGCAAAGAAACCTGCCGCAAAAGCCACGACCGCCCGCAAACCTGCTGCCAAGAAACCTGCGGCTCGGAAACCGGCTGCGAAGACCGCTGCTGCCCGCAAGCCTGCGGCGAAAAAACCGGCAGCCCGCAAACCGGCAGCCAAGAAACCGGCGGCGCGGAGACCGGCGGCGAAACGTTAGGCCGCTGTCAAATCACACGCATCAGAAGATCTGATCACGTGGAAGGAAAGGCGTCGCCAATGGGCGGCGCCTTTTCACTTTACGGGTCTTAGGAAGTCTAGGTCGCAGCCGTCTTCGGCCTGCGTGACCGTGTCCAAATACAGGCGTCGGTATCCTCGTGAATTGAGGGCGTCGGTCAAAGTGGACCGGTGGGAAGGTGTGCGCTTCTGAAGCACGCTTTCATCGACAAGAAGATCAAGTTGCCGGGCCCCGGCGTCGAGACGGATCCTGTCGCCGTTTTCGACCAACGCAAGGGGGCCGCCGGCAGCACTCTCCGGTGATACATGCAAGACAATGGTGCCGAAGGCCGTGCCGCTCATCCGCGCGTCTGAAATCCGCACCATGTCCTTAACGCCGGCGCGAAGCATCTTCTTCGGCACCGGAAAGTTGCCAGCTTCAGGCATGCCGGGCGCACCGATCGGTCCCGCGTTCTTGAGAACCAAGATATCGTCCGGCATGACGTCCAGGTCTTCCGTGTCAATGCGTTCGGCGAGGTCTTGTAAACTCTCGAAGACGACGGCGCGCCCTTCGTGTTTCAACAGATCCGGCGTCGCTGCCGCTTGTTTGATCACAGCACCGTTCGGGGCCAGGGAGCCGAACAGCGGAACGAGGCCATTGCGCGGATAAATCGGGGTATCGGCAGGAGCAACGATATCCTGCACCCACCCCGGGCCCGCCGCTTCGATCACGTCGGACAGTGTCTCGCCGCTCACGGTTACAGCATCCGTCGACAATTGATGCGCCAATGCGCGGAGAATGGGGGCAAGACCGCCGGCTTTGTGCAGATCGTCCATGTAGTGGCGTCCGGCAGGCTTCAGATCGACGATCACCGGCGTGTCGCTTCCGATCTTGTCCAACCGCGCAAGCGATGCGTCCAAACCGAGCCGGCCGGCGATCGCAGCCAAATGAATCACGGCATTGGTGGAGCCACCCACGGCCTGAAGAACCCGCAGCGCATTGTCGATGTTTTCCTGGCGGACGAAGTCACTCGGGCTGCGACCGACCGACGCCAAGCTTACCGCGAACGCTCCCGTTCGCTCGGCATGGCGATAACGGTCGCTCAGTACGGCGGGGATTGCCGCACCACCCGGCAGCATCATTCCCATGGCCTCGGATACGAGGGCCATCGTGGACGCCGTACCCATGACGCCACATGTACCGGCGCTGGGCACCAGCTGTTCGGATGCTGCCTCAATCTTCTCCTTGGAAATCTCGCCGGCGCGAAACATGCCCCAAAGGCGGCGACAGTCTGTGCAAGCGCCGAGCCGTTCGCCCTCCAAGCTGCCTGGTAGCATCGGTCCTGTCACTTCGAGGACGCACGGGCGGTCCGCGGAGAACGCGCCCATCAGCAGTGCCGGCACGGTCTTATCGCATCCGCCGATCAACACCACGGCGTCCATCGGCTGGGCGCGGATCATCTCCTCAACGTCCATCGACATGAGGTTGCGAAGGTACATGGACGTCGGGTGCGCGAAACTCTCGTGCAGGGATATGACAGGGAAGGGGACCGGCAGCCCACCCGCCAGCATCACACCGCGCTTCACCGCTTCGATCAAACCCGGGACCGTGGCATGACACGCATTGTATCCGGAAAACGTATCGACAATTCCGATGATCGGTTTCGACAGTGCATCCTCGGTGTAGCCCATCGCTTTGATGAAAGACTTTCTGAGAAACGCGGCGAACTCCTGATCACCGTATTGGGTCAGTCCGCGGGATAGACCGCGGTTTGGTTTCTCGTGATCCGACATTGCTACCTCTCCATCCCCGCAAGCACTTCGGCAAATAACATGACCATGATGAACCCATCGACGCAACGACGCGGGCAGAACAACGGCCGCACACCGGGACTTATTGCACTTATGAGAAAACCCGATACTCTTATGGCAACAAATGCCCTTGCCGGTACAACGGGAAGGTCAGGGAATTGAGGTACGTGTGAACGACCAATCGCCCGACCTGGCGAAACTCTTCGACGAAATGCTGGAGACGGACGGCACCGTCCGTATGGCGTATTCCCGCTACGCCGAATGGCTCGAAGGTGCCTCCAAGGACTTTCTCAGCAAGAAGAACGCCCAAGCGGACCTGATGTTCCGGCGGCTCGGTATTACATTCACGGTCTACGGCGACAGCGCCAGCACCGAGCGCCTAATCCCGTTCGACATTATCCCGCGCATTCTCGATCCGAAGGAATGGGACTTTCTGGCCCGCGGCACGATCCAACGGGTCGATGCCATCAATGCGTTTCTCGATGACGTCTACCACGATCAGGCCATCATCAAGTCGGGCCGGGTGCCGGCGGAACTGGTGCTGAACAACGAGGCGTTTCGCCCTGAAATGCTGGACCTCGATCTGCCACGCAGGATTTACGCGCACATTGCGGGCGTCGATGTGGTGCGGACCGGCGCGCGCGAGTTTTTTGTTCTCGAAGACAATGTCCGAACACCGTCCGGTGTTTCCTACATGTTGGAAAACCGGCAAACCATGATGCGCCTATTTCCGGAACTTTTCGCATCCAATAACGTCGCACCGGTGGAAAGGTACCCCGCGGAACTTCGCAAGAACCTTCGGTCGGTCGCTCCTTTGGGCGTCGACGAACCGACGACCGTCTTGTTGACGCCTGGTCAGTTCAACAGCGCCTATTTCGAACACGCATTCCTGGCGACCGAAATGGGGATCGAGTTGGTTGAAGGGCAGGACTTGTTCGTCGATGAGGGCTTGGTCTACATGCGGACCACCGAAGGGCCCCGGCGCGTCGATGTCATTTACCGCCGGGTCGACGACGATTTCATTGATCCGTTGGCGTTCCGCGACGACTCCATCCTCGGCGTGCCCGGCCTCTTGTCGGTTGTCCGTCGCGGCCGCGTGACACTGGCGAACGCCATCGGCACCGGCGTTGCCGACGATAAAGCCATGTACGTATACGTCCCGGAGATGATCCGCTTCTACCTTGGCGAGGAGCCAATCCTTCAAAACGTGCCCACCTATGCACTGCGAAACGCGGACGACTATGCGTACGTTCTCGACAATCTGGAGAGCCTCGTCGTCAAGGAGGTGCACGGTTCGGGAGGGTACGGGATGCTGGTCGGCCCCAAGAGCACCAAAGAAGAACGCGAAGAGTATGCGAAGCGTCTGAAACACGATCCGGAGGCGTTCATCGCGCAGCCGACACTCGCGCTTTCGACCTGCCCGACCTATGTCGATGAAGGCGTGGCGCCCCGTCATGTCGATCTTCGGCCGTTCGTTCTTTCAGGCCAGAACACAACCGTGATGCCGGGCGGGTTGACCCGCGTTGCGCTACGCGAGGGGTCATTGGTCGTCAACTCGTCACAGGGCGGCGGCACCAAAGATACCTGGGTGTTGGAGCCCTAATCGATATGCTGAGCCGTACCGCCGATAACTTGTACTGGTTGGGCCGATACGTTGAACGTTCGGAAAACACCGCACGACTATTGGGCGGTACACAGCGGCTGAGCTTGATGCCGATCCCAAGAGACGAACAAGCGGATCTCTGGCGGAGCCTGTTCCAAACCGACATCGAGCGCGAGGCGTTCGAAGAAAAGCACGACAAGTTCGCGGAAACGGACGTGATCGAGTTCATGACGTTGGACGGCGAAAACCCGTCGAGCATCAAGTCATGCATTTTTTCCGCTCGCGAAAACGCCCGGGCAGCCCGTCACGTTCTGACCACCGAGATATCGCAGACCATCAACGAGACCTGGATGGACGTGTGTGTCTGCACCATGCACGACATCACCGAACGGGGGCCGCAAGATTTCCTCGATAGTGTCCGGGAGCGCGCGCACCTCTTGCGGGGCGTTATTTACGGCACGATGCGTCGGGGCGAGCCGTTTATGTTTTGGGAGTTGGGCTCGGTGCTGGAGCGGGCTGAGAATACCTCGCGGTTGATGCTGGCACGCGCGTCGTCATTCCATCGGGCGTCGCGTCGCGGCGACGGGTTCGATTTCTATCGATGGGGGACATTTTTGCGCGCGGCGAATGCCTATAGCGCTTATCGCCAGCTATACCGCGATCTCGATCCGGTCTCCGTCGCCGATTTGCTGATCCTCAATCCGGAGATTCCGCGATCTCTGCTGTCGTGCGTGGAGGACCTCTCGGAAATCCTGCGCGCATTGCGGCGCGATGCGCCATGTGCGTTAACCGCAGACCGCCTGGCGTCCGAGATTCGCAGCGTGCGGTTGGACAGGGTACTGCGGTCCGGCCTGCAAGTCTTCTTGCAGGACTTCCGCAAGAATATCCATGAACTCAGCGATCAAATTCGCGTCGACTTCATGATGTCCCGTTGAGGTAAGATCATGCGGCTCACCATCGTACATGAAACCCACTATCGCTTTCAGGAACCGGCGAACCATTCGATCCAGTACCTTCGGCTGACGCCGCGCCAAGATAGCTGCCAGCGCGTTCTGTCGTGGTCTGTAACAACGACACAGGGTCAGATGACGCCGTGGGTCGACGGCTTTGGCAACAACGCGCACGTGTCGACTGTCGACGGTCCACACGAAGAAATCAAAGTGGTCGTCGAAGGCGTGGTCGAGACCGTGGATACGGTCGGGGTCCTGCCCGCGCGCGACGGCCTGCCGCCCATGTTGTTCCTACGCGAAACGCCGTTGACGGAAATCGGCGACGGCGTTCGAGGGCTTGCCGACCCGGTCCGCGGCGCACTCGCCAACGATGCGGTGACTGGCCTGCACGACCTGATGACGTCGGTGGCCGATACCGTCCGTTACGAGCACGGCGTCACGACCAGCGAAACACCGGCCGAAGAAGCGATCTCGCACAAAGCGGGCGTATGCCAGGATCACGCCCACATCTTTATCGCCGGCGCCCGACATCTCGGTGTGCCTGCCCGGTACGTCAGTGGGTATATCCTGAGCGGGAACGAGAACGATAGCCACGTGGCGTCGCACGCTTGGGCCGAGGCTCATGTTGACGGTCTCGGGTGGGTCAGCTTCGATCCCAGCAACCGGCAATCGGCCACCGACGAGTACGTCCGTCTCGCCATCGGGTTCGACTATCCAAGCAGCGCCCCGGTGCGAGGGTCCCGGTTCGGCGGCGGTGTCGAGGAAATGACCGTCCGCGTGCAATTGGAACAATAGGCCTGTACCTGCGCTCACCCGGGTTTCCCCTTGATCGCGCCCCACATTCGTGGCCAAGTATTTCGCGTATTTTGAGCCGTAAATAGACACGCCATGACATATTGCCTGGGCATCCGATTAAACGAGGGGTTGGTCTTCGCAGCCGACTCGCGCACCAATGCCGGCGTCGACAACATCTCGACGTTCCGCAAGCTTTTCACCTTCGAAGAGCCGGGTGAGCGCCTGATTTGTGTTCTGACCGCCGGCAATCTTGCTGTAACGCAAGCGGTGATCACACAGCTTGAAGAGGGTCTAGACGGCGAAGGCCCGGAAGCGACCCTCTATAACGTCGAATCGGTTTTGGATGCGGCGAAGATGGTCGGCCAAGCGGTTCGAAATGTTCATGCACGAGACGGCGAGTTCCTTCGCGCCGAGGATGCCGACGCATCTTCCACGTTCATCGTCGGCGGGCAACTCAAGGGCCGCCGGCTGCGTCTTTTTCAAGTCTATTCCGCAGGCAACTTCATCGAAGCGACGGACGAGACGCCGTATTTGCAAATCGGCGAGTCGAAGTACGGCAAGCCCATCTTGGAACGGGTTGTGCGCCCGGAGATGGACCTGTTGCAGGCCGCGAAATGCGCGTTGGTTTCGTTGGATAGCACGATACGATCCAACGTCGCCGTTGCGCCGCCGATCGATATGATGATCCAACGCGCCAACGAATACCGACCGTGTGTCCGACAAACGATCCAGAGCGACGATCCGTACTACATGGATATATCCCGCCGCTGGGGGCAGGGGCTCAGCGACCTATTCAATGGTCTGCCGGCACCGGAGTGGCTCGACGATGTCAGCGGCGATTTGTTCTCAGAAGATTAGAACGATCAGGAACAGCAGCAGCACCGAAAGCACGACCAGTGCCATGGTGCCTGCGTGCAGCGTGCCTGAGAGCATCGAGTTGGGCCCGTGGTTGCGCTCGACGATCTCGATCACATCGTCGATCACGACCCGCGCTTCGGACCGCAATGCGTTGTCCATACGCCCGATACCGCGGCCAATCCAACGGATGATCGTTGGTAGCAGCTTGCGGTAAATCCAGTCCGTATCCAGATGGCTGGCGGCGACCGGTTGTGGATAGGCGCGGTACAGGATCGCCAACGCAAACACCAACGCCGCGAACGCCAGAACTTGAAGCTGCGTGATGACGTGGCTTGCCGTGTACGGCTCGTACGCCGTCGGATACGGCAACAAGCCATAGAGGTATTCCGGGGCGACGCCGACACCGATACACAATGCGGCCGTCACGGCCATCGCCAATAGCATGTTCCAGGGCGCTTCTTTGACGCGATGCCCGCTGTCGCCGTTGAAGAACGCGAAGTACGGCACCTTGAGGCCCGTATGCAACAGCACACTTGCAGAGGCCATAAGCATGACGCCCCAAATGATTGGGTGATGTGCTTCGGCGATGGCGGTCAGGATCATCGCTTTGGAGACAAACCCGGAGAACAACGGGAATGCCGATATCGACATGGCGCCAACGATGCAAAAGCCCGTTGTCAATGGCATGGATCGATAGAGCCCGCCGAGATCCGTGCATTTGGACGATCCGACCCGGAACAACACCGCGCCAACGGCCATGAACAGCAACGCCTTGTAGAGGATATGCGTGAACGCATGCGCCGCGGTTCCGTTGAGGGCCAATTCGGTGCCGATGCCGACGCCGACCACCATGAATCCAAGCTGGTCGTTCAGGGAATACGCCAAGACGCGGCGCAGGTCGTTTTCGATCATCGCATAGAAAATGGGGAACACCGCCATGGTCGCCCCGACATAAATCAGGACTTCGGTCCCGGCAAATCCACGGGCAAGGGCATAGACGGCAAGCTTCGTCGTAAACGCGCTCAGGACCACGGTTCCGGTAATGGTCGCCTTGGGGTAGGCGTCCTGCAGCCAGTTGTGCAGCAACGGAAAGGCGCATTTGATGCCGAACGCCAACAGAATCAGTTTACCGGCCAAGCTCTCGGTGCCGATATGGCCGAAAGCGATGCTTCCGGTCTGGGCATACCAGATCAACACGCCGGACAGCAGGATCACGCCCGAGCCCACTTGAATGAGCAGATAGCGCATGCCGGTGCGATAGGCGCTCGACGTGCGCGTCGCGAGGATCAGGAAAACCGACGAGATCGCCGTCAATTCCCAAAATACGAACAGGCTGACCAAATCGCCCGCGAACACGGCGGCGATCGCGGCGCCTGCGTACACCGGGGCGGCGACCTGCTGCACCGGGTCTTTGACGTGCCAAGCGAAAAGCATCGCCAGGAACGCGGCGATATTGAAAATGTAGCCCCACACCAAAGCCAGCTTATCGACCCGAAGAAGCTCCAACGTGAGCCCCAAAGTCTCGACCGTCCCGTGCGTCCCCATCGGCAACGCATAAACGGCATAGAGCCCGACAAGCGGCAGCGCCAGCAAGTAGACCCGCCGCAAACCGAGCGGCAGGACCGGCACCAACAACGCGCCGAGGATCAGGATCAGACCGGGATTAAACTCAGTCATCGTCGCCGTAATACCCTTCGTCCCGAATCAGCACGGCGCGAACGAACCGCGCGATGATGACCAAACCGGCACACGCACCGGCGCTGAACAGCGCATAAAAACCGAACCAGCTTTCAGCGGAGAAATGCGGATGTTTGTGATAGAGCGCGTCGGCCAAAAACAGGAGCGCGCACACCCCGCCCAGACCGAACAGGATGTTTCTGACCACGTTCCGGCCCTGCAAGCGCCCAGGGTGCGGATCGTGGACATTGCGGTTGTCTGAGGTCATCGCATCACACTCCAAACACCGGCATGAGGAACAGCCGGATCCGATCGGCATAAAGAAATAGCGCGACACATCCCAACGTCGTCAGAACGATCGGGGCCAAACAGATGATCGGCGCATCCGCGACACCGGCCCGACCGAACGTCATCGGCTTCAGCAAGGGATGATCAGCGGGCGGATGATGATGACCGTGATCGTCGTGTACCGGCGCCAAGTCATCGTTGGACTTGCCGAAAAAGCCCATGACGACAATCGGCATCAAGTACGCGATGTTCAGCAGGGACGACACCATGAGCACGCCGATGAAGATGATCTGCTCGGTCTCTGCTGCCGCCAAAGCCAAGTACCATTTCGACCAAACGCCACCCAAGGGAGGAAGGCCGATGATCGACAGGGCCGCGACGAAGAAGCAAAAAAACGTTACGGGCATTTTTCGGCCAAGACCGCGCATCGTCGATATCTCGGTCTTGTGTGCGAAGACGATGATCGCGCCCGCACAGAAAAACAGTGTGATCTTGCCGAACGCATGCATCACGATATGCAGCGTGGCCCCCAACGCGCCGATACTGGTTGCCAGCATGGCGCCTAAAACCACATAGCTCAGCTGACTGATGGTTGAGTACGCCAATCGCGCTTTCAAGTTGTCCTTGCGCATGGCGACGATCGACGACAACAGGATCGTGATGGCCGCGACATACGCGAGCCACGTCGAAACGCCGGTGACCGCCAAAGTTTCGAGACCAAAGATGTAGACGCTTACTTTGACGACCGTAAACACGCCGGCTTTGACCACGGCCACCGCATGCAGCAACGCGCTCACCGGTGTGGGCGCCACCATGGCCGCCGGTAACCAGCGGTGAAACGGCATCAGCGCCGCTTTGCCGATCCCATAAATGTAGAGCGCGAATAACACACCGATAATGCCGGGCGAGGCGACATCGCCGAGGATCCCACCTTGGGTGAAATCCAGGGTGCCGGCCTCGACGTACGTCCAAATCGTCGCCGTCAGCAGGAACGTGATCGACGTGGACAGCAAGATCCCGAGATACACCCGTCCGGCGCGGCGCGCCTCGTCTGTCCCGGAGTGCGCCACAAGAGGAAACGTCGAGATCGTGAGCACTTCGTAGAACACGAACAGGGTCAGCATATTGCCGGAAAATGCGATGCCGATCGCCGACATAATGGCGATCGCAAAACAGAAGAAGAACCGTGTCTGGCTCTTCTCGTGATGCCCGCGCATATAGCCGAACGCATAGAACGACGTAATGATCCAGAGGAAACTCGCGATCCCCGCGAAGATCATGCCGAGCGGCTCCAGCGTGAACGTAATCGTCAGACCCGGCAACATTTCCAGCAGCGTCACACTCGGCCGGCCGCCGGCATCGACGATCTGGATCAACTGCCACACGACGCCGAACAGGATTGCCGCGGTAATCACCGTCAGGCCGTCTCGGATGTTTTCGGAACCGGGGCCCGCAAACAGGATGAAGAGTGAACCGACGAAGGGAATGGCCACTGCCGCGAGGATCAATGCTTCGGGGCTCATCTCGATCCCCCAAGCAACGTCTCGGCGGCGCTCAATGCAATCTCACCTGTCAGGCTCGCGTCGATGCCGAACCAGAACGTCGCACCGAGCAACACATACGTCGGGATCAGCAGCGCCAGCGGCGCCTCTTTGACCTGGCCTTTACCGATGTCGGGATTGACGAAATACATCATCTCGACGACACGCCAGACATAGATCACCGCCAACAGCGACGACAGCATGATGAGTAACGCAATCGGCCACCAGCCACCCGCGAAAGCACCTTCGACGAGATACCATTTGGAAACGAACCCGGCTGTCAGCGGAACGCCGATCAGCGAGAACCCACCGGCAACAATGGCCGCCGCCGTCAGCGGCATGCGTTTGCCCAATCCGGCGAGGTCTTTGAGTTTGACCGAGCCGACCACGTAATAGACCGCACCCATGGCCATGAACAAACTGCCCTTGGTGATGGCGTGGTTGAACATGTGAATGATGCCGCCGGCGAGCCCGGGCGCATTACCCATGGCGACGCCGAGAATCATGTACCCGACCTGCGCGACGCTGGAATACGCCAACAGCCGCTTGATGTTGTCCTGATAGATCGCGATCAGCGATCCTGCGAACATGCCGGCAATGGCGAGAATCAGGATCGCCGGGCGGACACCGTAGCTCTCCAACGGCTCGACGTTGCCGAAAATCGTATACGTGATGCGAATCAAGGCATAGACCGCGACTTTCGTCGCCGTCGCCGCCAGAAAAACCGTTACCGCCGACGGCGCGTAGGTATAGGCATTGGGTAGCCAAACATGCAGCGGGAACAAAGCGATCTTGAGGCCAAAGCCAACGAACATGAAGGCCAACGCAACATGCACGGTCCCGGTGTCCTGGACGGCCGGCAACAAGCTTTCGAGGTCGGTCATATTGAGCGAGCCGGTCATCTGATACAGCATGCCGAGGCCGACGACATAGAAAGTCGCACCGAGGGTACCGAGGATCAGGTATCGCAATGCCGCGGACAGTGCCCGCCGGTCATCGCCGAGACTGATGAGCACATAAGTGGCAAGCGAGGAGATCTCGAGGAAAACAAACAGGTTGAAGGCGTCGCCGGTGACCGCCATCCCGATAAGTCCGGCGAGGCACAACAGGAACATGCAGTAAATCAGGTAGTGCCGGTCTTTGGGCACCTCGCGGGCGATGCTCTGGTGCGCGTACGGCATCGTGATTGCCGCGATCGCGGAGATGATCAGCACGACGAACGCCCCGGCTTCATCGACGCGATAGACGATACCCCAAGGGGGCGCCCAATCACCCAGTTGATAGACGATCGTGCCACCGACCAGGACATCGCGGAGCAAGATGACCGAAAACGCGAACGTCACGCCGGTGATCACGCAGGCCAACAGCCATGACAGCTCGCTACGCCGCAATAGAACGCAGAACGCCGCCGCGATCAGCGGCACAATGACGACAAGGACCGACTCGTGCTCAGCTAGGAACGTCACTCTTGACGTTCCTCCAATTCGCGCACCTCGTCGTCTTCGATGGTCCCAAAGGCCTCCTGCACACGAACGACCAGGGCTAGGCCCAACGCGGTCGTGGCAACACCAACGACAATAGCCGTCAGAATCAAGACGTGGGGCAGGGGGTTCGAATAAACTTCGATGTTGCTATCCAAGATCGGCGCGGTACCCCCTTTGATCTTGGCGATCGATATGTAGAACACGAAGACAGAGACCTGAAACACATTCAGGCCGACGATCTTCTTCACCAAATTCTCGTGCGCGATGACGATGTACAAGCCGATCATCATCAAAAGAAAAACGATCCAGTAGTTCAGCAGGCCGGGAAAAATCAGCTCATTCATGGCGATCTCCCACCGCTTGCGCCTGCGGAAGGTCCACCTTGACCGCGGCGCGGCCCGCAAACGCGCAGAAAATCGTCACAATCGCGGCGAAAACCGTCAATCCGACCCCGAATTCGACGAGGAGAATACCGACGTGTTGGCCCGCGGTCGGTGTCGTGCCCAGAACGTTGTAATCGAGAAACTTGGAGCCCAGGATCATGGTCTCGATCCCGACCCCGGCATAAAGAATAACCCCGAGGGCGAGCGTGGTCCGCGTCAGCCACGCCGGCAACGCGGCCCGAAGCGTCCCCAGTCCGAAGATGATTCCGTAAAGAATGAACGCGGCGCCGAAGATGACACCGGCTTGGAAACCACCGCCGGGCCCGAAATCGCCATGCCATTGCACGTAAAGACCAAACAAGAGGATGTATGGAATCAGGAGTTTCGAGACGACCCGAAGCACCAGTTTCCGATGCATTTGCCGCCCATAGACCTGCGCTGCGGACCGGATTTTGCCAGTCAGATTTTGGGGGGCGCGCCCAATCAATGCCAACACGCCGACGGCGGCGGTAAAAATCACGAAAGCCTCACCCATCGTATCGTACCCACGGTAGCTGGCTAGGACCGACGTCACGACGTTCGGCAGTCCGATCTCGACCAGCGATTCACCCAGATATCGTGGCACGACGTGGTTGTGGATCGGCGCCTCCGGGTCGCCGTAAAGCGGCATATCCAAACTGCCGTAGACCAATGCCGCGCCGACCAACGTGCACACCAACAACGCCTTCAAGGACTGCGAATTTGGCGTTGCTTTCTCCTCGGAACTGGTGAGGGCGAGTGTGCCGATCATCAGCACGGTGGAGGCACCGGCGCCGACCGCAGCTTCGGTGAACGCGACGTCGACAGCGTCCATAATCACGTACAACGTGGCACCCATCAGGCTGTAGATGCCGCTCAGCATCACCACCGCAAAGAGGTTGCGAATGCGCGCAATGGCCAGGCCCGTAATCGCCATAAACATCAAGGTGACGATGTCCAAGATATCGGATGAAATGATCTCAAGCGTCATTTCGATGTCTCCGACAATCGGGTTTGGGTGCGCCGCACGGTTTCAACCTCGGCCTCAGTCTCCACATCCGGCATCTCGTTGTGATTGATTGCTGCGCGCGCCAATGCATGCGTGGCCGTCGGGCTGGTGAAGAACACAAAGATCAAAATCAAAATCAGTTTCGCGGCGACCAGCGTGAACCCGGCCTGCAAGATCAATCCCAAGAAAATCAGGCCAACGCCGAGCGTATCGATGAGAGAGGCCGCATGGAGACGGGCATACATGTCCTTCAACACGATCATGCCGTATCCGCCAATCAGGCAAAAAACGATCCCGCCGATGATCGCCAGCCAGCTCAACCCATCAATGACCAAGGCGACAGACATTAGATGTCGCCTCCCGGGTCACCGTCGTCGCCGTGTCCCATGTCCGAAAAGGTGATGTATTTGGCAACCGCAATGGTGCCGATGAAATTGATCAAGGCATAGACCATGGCCAGATCCAGAAATTCCGGTCGACCGTCGATAAATCCGTAGACCGCGATCAGCATCAAAGACAGCGTGCCGAAAACATTTACCGCGAGAATCCGATCAAACGTCGATGGTCCGGCCAAGGCGCGAAACAAGACCAAAGCCATGGTGGCAACAATCCCCGCAGCGGCGGCGGCGAACATCATGTCGACGTCTCCTCTGCAGCCGCTCGCTCTTCCCCCATAAGGGTGCACACGCGGGCGCTCATCTCACCGGATTTCAGGCCTTCTGCGGTCTCGTCCATGAGCGCATGTACGGTAATTACGCTGTTATCCACGGCGACGGTGACGGTCCCCGGCGTAAGGGTGATGGAATTGGCGTAAACCGTGATCCCAAGATCGCTGGATTGTTCGGCCGGCACCTCGATGACTTGGGGTTTGATTGCAGTCGACCCCTTCAAGATCGCCACGGCGACCGTGATGTTCGATACCACGATTTCCTTCATCAGCCAGGGAAAGTAGGAAACGTAGCGCGGGGTAACCTGAATTGGGTATCCCTCGTGGTCGGCGACATCGAGCCGCTTTGCGATCCACGTGCACAAGACAATCGACGCCAAGCCGAGGGCGACGATCAAGGGTATCCAATACCCCGACAGCAGCATCCAAAAGATGGCCAGCGATAAGGCCAAGCCAAACGTGCGTAGCAAGTGATCCCCCAGTCGCTTTCTCGCCGCGAACTGTGTACTCTGCGCCGTTTCCGGCGTCCCCCGAGAGCCGCAGCATTTTTCTGATCAGAATCTAATTCCCGGAGTTCACGGTGACCAGAAAAAAAACCGAACTAACCTATGGACGCCAACGTGCAATTCGTTGGTTTTGCCGGATTATTATCGTGTTGCTTGTTTCGAGCGGCGGTGCACACGCGGCATCATCACCAGCCACGGGATGGGTGGATATAAAGACCGCGACCGGTGTCCACCGATTTCAGGTCGAGATCATGCGGACACCCCAAGAACGTTCGCAGGGCTTGATGTTTCGCCGGCATCTCGCGTCCGATCATGGAATGCTGTTCGACTTTGACCGCGAAATCGCGATCCGCATGTGGATGAAGAACACCTATATTCCGTTGGACATGATCTTCATCGCGGACGACCGCACGGTCGTCGACATTGCGCAAGATACGGTTCCGTTGTCACTCGAGGTCATTGCCGCCGCACACCCGGCGCGTTTCGTGCTTGAAGTCAATGCCGGCACCGCCGCGCGGCTATCTATTCAACCCGGGGACCGGATCACGTTCGGAACGGATTAATCCGACGAGCCGCCGCGCTGCGCCGCCGGAAAGCGCAAAGAGACGACCGTGCCCTGATCCGGCGTGCTCTCGATATCCAAGC
The DNA here is from genome assembly GCA_965601835.1 of Rhodospirillales bacterium. Lineage (GTDB taxonomy): Bacteria > Pseudomonadota > Alphaproteobacteria > Rhodospirillales > Casp-alpha2 > UBA4479. The sequence continues at coordinate 390,842 of OZ271842.1, read as the reverse complement.
GGCCGCCGTGCAGTTTCATCAACGCATTGACGATCGGCAGCCCAAGCCCCGTACCCGGGATCGACTTGGTCAACGGGTTTTCAATCCGCTGAAACGGTTCCAGAACCCGTGACAGCTGCGACAAATCCATGCCGATCCCCGTGTCGGTGATGACGATGTCGATACCATCATCCGATCCCCGTTTCCGACTTCTGACGTCGATTTGGCCACCGATTTCATTGAACTTCTCTGCATTGGACAGAACGTTGATCAACATCTGCGAGAAAGCCCGCCGGTCGGCGATCAGTGTCCGCGCATCTGCGTCGACATGCATCGCCAGTTTGATGTTTCGCGCTTCCAATCTCTGCGCCACCAGCCGTTTTGCCTGCTCGAAGGCATCGGTCACATCGAGGTCCTCTACATACAACTCAAGCTGACCGGATTCGATGCGTGATATGTCCAGTAGATCGTTGATCAGGCTGAGGAGGTGCTGACCACTGGCGTAAATGTCACCCGCATAGGAGACATAAGATCTGTTCTGCAACGGGCCGAACAACTCTTGGCGGATCATTTCCGAGAAACCGAGGATCGCGTTCAACGGAGTCCTTAGCTCATGGCTCATATGCGCCAAGAACTCCGACTTGGCGCGGTTTGCTTGTTCGGCACGGTCGCGTTCAATACGCAATGCGTGCTCCGTTTCGATAAGCTGCGAAATATCTCGGCCGACCCCTCGATAGCCGACGAAATTCGCATCGGCGTCGAAAATCGGTTTTCCGCTCAGCGACAAGTGCACGCGGATGCCAGGCTTAATGGCCTTGGTAAAACGAACGTCATGGAAAGGCCGGCGCACCGGCATCGCATCCAAGCTGCGTTTGAGCTCAGCGGCGAACAATCTCAAAAACGATGTGTCCTGCGCGGCACTGCTATCGTCTTCACCTTTTATCTGAGATGCCAGTCCGCCTTCGGTGGTCGCATACGTCACGTCGAGCGCGGCGTCCGTTTCCCAAAACCAGTCCGCGGCCGCTGTGCCGAAATCGCGCAGCCTTGCCTCGCTCTCGCGCAACGCCCGTTCTGCGGTTTTCTGCTCGGAAATGTCGATCGCCATCAGGATCGTACCGCCATCGGCCAAGCGTGCCTCATCGACCAACAGCGTGACGCCGTCCGAACGCTGCTGCTCAAACGGACCGATTGGTTCTTCCCGCTGCCGCAAGCGTTCCGAGACCCAGACATCTGCGTCTTGGACATTCGCAATCTCGCCCGCTGCCAACAAGGCGCGTAAATGCTCTTCGTGCTTCGTTCCCGGCTCACAGAACTCGACGGTGGAGCGGTTCATCGCCCGGAAATTCTCGTTGCAGACAGCCAATCGACCATCGGCGTCCCATAGCGCGAATGACGCATCCAGTTGGTTGATTGCGGCATACAGATTGGCCTCTGCTTTATGCGCGCGTTCTTCGGCCAATCGGTCCAACGTAACGTTTCGGGCAACGCCGATATGCCCTTCGAACCGGCCATCCGCGGAGAACACGGGCTTCCCGGTCGTCGAAATGTAGCGCGGCTCTCCGCTCGCCGAGACGCGCCGGTACTGAAAGTCCACGAACGGGCGATGATTGTGCAGATCATCCAGATGCCGCTGCCACGCAAGCGTTGACGTATCGTCCGACGCCAATTCAGCCCGTGTCTTGCCGAGTTGCGGTTCCAACTCGATGCCGACAACGCTGGTAATACCCGGCGACATGTACGTAAACCGGTGTTCCGCATCGGTTCGCCAGAAAAACTCCGACGTGGTTTCGGAGAGGACTTCGAGGAAGCTGTTTGTCCGCGTCAACTCTTCGCGAAGACGCTCGATCTCGGCGTCCCTCGCGTCGTCAGAACTGGCGGCCTGTATATGCGACGGACCCGGCAAGTCGTTCTCCCAAAGCACCGGGGCGAGATGCCCTCGACCGCCGCATGACACGGGGTTTCACCCCCGAGGTCAAGCCTTAGCCTTGATCTTCGCCCAGGTGTCGCGAAGGGTCATTGTACGGTTGAATAGGGGGGCGTCGGCGCGGCCATCCGGATCCGGCGTGAAGTACCCCAGACGCTCGAACTGAACCGCTTTACCAACCGGCCAATCCGCCAACGAACGCTCCAGCTTGCAGGACGAAAGGCTTTGCAGGCTATCGGGGTTGATGGCCTCCACGAAGTCACGCTGTTTGCCCGGCATTTCGTCGACAAACAAATGGTCGTAGAGCCGCACCTCGGCGTCCAAGGCATCGGCCGAGGCAACCCAATGCAAGGTGCCTTTGACTTTCCGGCCATCCGGCGCATCGCCGCCCTTGGTCGCCGGATCGTAGGTACAGCGCAATTCGATGACATTGCCGTCATCGTCCTTGATGACATCGGTGCACGTAATGAAATACGCCCAACGCAACCTGACCTCGCGCCCAGGCGCAAGACGGAAGAACTTTTTCGGTGCGTCTTCCATGAAGTCGTCGTGCTCGATGTAAATCTCGCGCCCGAAGGTGACCTGCCGCATGCCGGCGGCCTCGTCTTCGGGGTTGTTGACGGCATCCAACTGCTCGGTCTCGCCTTCGGGATAATTCTCGATCACCACTTTGAGCGGCCGCAGAACGGCCATCCGCCGTTCCGCAACTTTGTTCAAGTGGTCGCGAACGCAATGATCGAGTAACGCAGGGTCGACCACGCTCTCCGATTTGGTGACGCCCAGACGGGACACGAAATCCCGGATCGCCTCCGCTGGGATGCCGCGGCGGCGCAGTCCGGACAGCGTCGGCATGCGCGGATCGTCCCAGCCATCCACATGCCCGTCGGCAACCAGCTGGGTTAGGCGGCGTTTCGACAGCACCGTGTAGGTCAGGTTGAGTTTGGCGAATTCATACTGCCGCGGCCGGGCAGGGGTCGGAAGGTTCTCGACCAGCCAGTCGTACAACGGACGGTGATCCTCGAATTCCAACGTGCAGAGGGAATGCGTGACCTCTTCGATCGCATCCGACTGGCCGTGGGCGAAATCATAGGTCGGATAAATGCACCAGGTATCGCCGGTGCGCGGGTGCGGCTTCTTGACGATCCGGTAGATGACGGGATCGCGCATGTTGATGTTGCCCGACGCCATGTCGATTTTGGCGCGAAGCGCCCGGGCGCCATCCTCGAATTCGCCGGCGCGCATGCGGCGGAACAGATCCAGATTCTCGTCCGCCGGGCGGTCCCGATAGGGGCTGTTCTTACCCGGCTCGGTTAAGGTGCCGCGGTACTCGCGGATTTCCTCGGCCGACAGATCTTCGACATACGCCTTACCCTCTTGGATCAGGTGCTCGGCCCATGCGTACAAGGTTTCGAAATAGTCAGACGCATGCTTTGGCTCGCCGGGCCATTCGAAGCCGAGCCACCGCACATCCGCTTCGATCGCGTCGATGAATTCCTGTTCTTCTTTTGCCGGGTTGGTGTCGTCGAACCGAAGGTTGCAGTGCCCGCCGAATTCCTGAGCGACACCGAAATTCAGGCAAATGGATTTGGCGTGGCCAATGTGAAGATACCCATTGGGTTCCGGCGGAAAACGCGAAATGACCTTGTCCGTCTTTCCCGCCGCGATATCGGCGCGGATCACGTCGCGGACGAAATCCTTGGGCTCTTGCGCGGTGTCGTCGTCGTGTGTGGCGTCTGTCATGTAACTTCCGTGGTTGACCATGGCCGCAGGCCGTATGGAAGAGGCGCCGCGTCGGAAGCCATGTCTTGCCAAAAAAGCCGGCAAAGGGAAAGCGCGATATAATTCGTGTGAATGGTCGGGGAGACTGGATTCGAACCAGCGACCCTCTGCTCCCAAAGCAGATGCGCTACCAGGCTGCGCTACTCCCCGACGCGGCGGAACCTAAGCGGTACATTGATTTTTCGCAAGTGACGTTTCGTCCGCGCTAATCAAAAGGTCATCACGCTGCATCCAATCACGCGCGCCGCTTCGCCTACACACCAAAAAACGCTATGATTCCCGACGACACCGTCACATCGTGACAAACGGCAAAGGTCCCGATTGGAGGTCAGCGTTGCGCATCGGCGTCATGGTTCTGTTCTCAGTTCTTATCCTCGCGGCGTGCGAGGAGGGCGAGAACCTGTACATGTACGACGCCACGGTGACGTCGAAGGAATACGAGCAGGGGTCGTCCGAGCCTTTGAAGATCGCGTTCAACGTCGCCCTCAACGGGCATGAGAAAATGAACGTCACCTGCCGGGTCAAAAACGCGCTGCGTCCCATGTGGGATGGGCTGCACGTGGGCAAAGTGGTGAAAATCACCAAGACGTCGACGTTCGATTACAGCCCGGAGATGATTTGCGGGTTGCTCAACGACGCCAAAGTCGCCGATGTCCTGAAATAGCCGGGATGGCTTAGATCCTAGGTTCTTTCGCTGACCGCGAGTTTGAGCGCCAGACCGACGAACACCACGCCCGCGATCTTGTTCAACACACCCTGGGCGCTGGGCGATTGGATGAGCCACGACCGCAGCCCGCCCGCCAGCAGGGCGATCGCGCCGAAGACAATCATCGTCGACACCATGAACACGACACCCAGCGTCGCCGCCTGCTGAAGCGCCGGGCCCGCGTCGTCCCGCATGAACTGCGGGAACAGCGCCAAAAAGAACATCGCCACCTTCGGATTGGTCACATTCATAATAATGCCGCGCCGAAACAGGGCGAGGGGGCCGAGCGCATTCTCCGCGGCGGCGGCCATCGACGAGCCGGACGCCCGGAACGCCCGCCACGCCAAATACAGCAAATACCCGGCGCCGATAAACTTGATGACCGTGAAGGCGACCGCGCTGGTTTGGATCACGGCCGCCAACCCGAACGCGACCGCCGCCGTATGCACAATGAGCCCGGTGCAAAGCCCGAGCACCACGAAGATACCGTTTTTCGCGCCGTTCAGCGCCGATTGCGTCAGCACGAACAGGTTGTCCGGCCCCGGCGCCAATGCCAACAGCACCGCAGCCAAGGTGAACGCGGTCAATGTCTCGAACGGCAGCATCTTGATCCCCCTTGGTCCCCCTTGGTCCCCCTTGGGTCCCCTTGGGTCCCCTGCGACCGGCGTACACGCTGGATTGCGCAAAATCAATTGCTATCGCCGCCGAGTGTCGTATGGTCGGCGGATACGGCGTAGTTGGCGTTGGGGATCAAGTTCATGGCGGACGTTCGGATATACCAACCGGCGAAAACGGCGATGCAGTCGGGCCGCAGGAACACCACGAAATGGGTCCTCGAGTTCGAGCCGGGCTCCCCGAAAGAGGTCGACACCCTGATGGGGTGGGTCGGGTCGCGCGATACCCGGGGCCAGGTCAAAATGCGCTTCGACAGCAAAGAAGACGCGATCGCCTTCGCGAAGCGCAACGGCCTCACGCACCAAGTGTTCGAGCCGAAGAAAAGACGCATAAAACCAAAAGCTTATGCCGATAACTTCGCGTTTGGCCGCAAAACGCTTTGGACCCACTGATCGCGACATATTCCGCCGATTAATCGTTGAAGCGCGCAGGCAGCGGCGCTAGGTTCCCGGCCAGCGGCCCCGTAGCTCAACCGGATAGAGCATCCGCCTTCTAAGCGGACGGTTGTGGGTTCGAGTCCTACCGGGGTCGCCAATCAATAATTCTTAGATCGTCTCGCGGCACCCGATACGCCCGCAATCAAGGTGCATACAGAGAACGATCTCCGCCAGACGTTCTAAAACACCCTTGGGCCGAGTACCCCCGACTGATTGCTTCATCTCGGTAGGCGCCGCCAACGTCATCAGCACGCCAAGCGAAGCGTTGATGCACGACACGAACGATGGCTCTACGGCAAACTTCATCGTCTGAAAGCTCGCTCAATCCATCTGATTCATGGCTTCGACCAGTAATTCGCCCGCATTGTTCCGGGGTCTTGCCGCGCTTGATTGCCTGAACGACATGCTCTTCGGAAAAGAAGCCCTTATCCCAACGGAGCGGGGGACCCGGTGCGAGCGCGCCGTTGCAAATCTTCACCAGTTCGGGGCTAGGGGCCGCCGCGCAACCAGCCAACAACGCGCATATCGTAACGGAAGCAAGCCTACGGAAGCGCGGCAGGCTTCCCTTCACAGCACCCACAAATTCCGAACACTGCAACATTGAACGATCGAACTGCCTCACAAAGCTATGGGCCTCCTAAACGACGCACCAGTATAGTGTATGCGTAGCACAACCCTCACTCGTAGAACTAGAATTTCCGAAATCAGAAATAGTTAGCTTTTGCAGAGTCAAAAAAGCGCTATAGTGACGTCATCATGTCGCAGAAGGCACACACCATGGTCAGAATGACCTTGATCGCCGCGCTTGTCGTCGGCGTTTCTTCGTCTATTCCTGAGCCCGTCGACGCGCAAAGCCGCGTGAAGGGCGAATATGCGCAAAGCCGCCAACCGCTGTTCCGTGTCGGCACACTGAACAACCAGCTGTCGGCGCTGTGCCGCCGGGGCCTGTTCAAGCAACGCAAACCCTATCGGCTGTCTATCGGTTATCTGGGCGAGCGGGGACGCGGCATTACCGGCATCGCGCAGCGGGGCTGGAATCTTTATGACCCCACAGGTGCCGCGATCCCGGACGTGACCTATCACTTCTTCAATCAGGGGTATTCAAACTGCCGCGTTTACGTGGCCGACAATCCGCCCCGACCGCGCTAACGGCCCCGATGACAGAGTTTCTAGATCTCTTTCCGACCAAGTTCGTGCGCCGTCATTTGCCGGATTTCGAAGAGCCGACCCGCGATTTGATCAAGCTTATCCGCGACATGGAGAAAGCCAACAAGTCCCTGACCACGGCGTACCGCGACAACAACCCGTTGGAAATCGACCGCGCGGGACCGAATTGGCTCCGGGCGCAGATCAACGAGACCGTGATCGCCTATCTGCGCGAGATCGGGATCGATTATCCGGTGAATTGGCAAATTCACGCCTGGGCCAACATCAATCGGCACGGCGACTATCACGATGCCCACAACCACCCGCATGCGTATCTCAGCGGCACGTATTACCTGAAGATGCCGACCGACAGCGCCAAGCGGCGGCAGCGCGATGACACGCGGCCGAACCACATTTCCTTCTATGACCCCCGGACCGGTTTCAATATGACGTCGATCCGGAACGATCCTTATGTCGATCCCGAATATACGGTCCTGCCGGAGCCGGGCTTATTGATGATGTGGCCGGGATCGCTGATGCATTTCGTGCATCCGAACCTCTCCGACGAAACCCGAATTTCGCTGAGTTTCAACATCGTGCTCAAATGGTCTGACGACTACCTGCCGCGGCAATAGCCGCCCCAATCGCACGCCATCAACGTTTCCTTAAACCCTTTGCGGGACCGTGTGCATCCATCGATGCGAGGTCGATATGTCCGCATTGCACGCTTGGCCAGATCAGGAAACAGCCGCTTTCGGCGAGAAACTGGGCTTCACCCGCCGGAAGCATGCCCGCCGGGATGCACCGCATCTCGCGCTTGCGATCGGTAACGGCGTGTATTCCGCCAAGAATTGGAGCCTCGGTGGCGCGCTGATTGAAGCCTATGACGGTGTGCTGCAAGTCGGCGATACGTTTGAAATCACCAGCATGATGCTGCACGAGCGGCGCTGGCCGGTGATGATCCAATCGCGCGTGGTACGGCTTGGCGACTATAACAATGACCTGGCGGTTCAGTTCACCGTCTTGGACAGGCTGGCGTTCGACATGATGGAGGCCGCGCTGCTTCGGCGCCCGAACGGAGCGTCACCCCGTTCAGTGACCGCCTGACGTCTTTCCATATAATTCGTCCGGCGAAACGAGCGGTTCCGATATCTCGACAATCTCGCCATCGCGCACCGCATAAAAGAAACAGTTTCGCCGCCCGGTATGGCACGCCACGCCCGTTTGATCGACATGCAACAAGACCGTGTCGTTATCGCAATCCCAACGGAATTCGATCAGTTTCTGGGTTTGCCCCGAACTCTCGCCTTTGCGCCAGAGTTTGCCCCGAGACCGAGACCAGTAACACACCGTCCCGGTTTCAAGCGTTTCGGCGACCGCGTCACGGTTCATCCAGGCGACCATCAGTACTTCGCCCGTGTCGTGCTGCTGCGCGATGGCGGGGATCAGGCCGGCTTCGTTGAAGGCCAACTGATCGAGAACGGATGCGATGACGTCGCTGCTCATATGTTTCGCACCTTATTATAGCGATCAAACCCGGCGGCCAGATCCTCCATCAGATCATCCGGATCTTCCAAGCCGATATGATAACGGACCACCGGTCCCGAACCGGACCATGGACGCGCCGTGCGCAGCTTGCCCGGATAGGCGGGCAGCACCAAGCTCTCGTAACCGCCCCAACTGGCACCGATGCCGAAGAAAGCGTAATCGTTCAGCATGGCGGAGACGGCGTCTTTCGGCGCGTCGATCAACTCGACCCCAAACAAACCCGACGCCCCCGTATGATCCCGCTTCCAGATTTCATGCCCCGGATTGTTGGGAAGGGCGGGGTACAAGACCCGCGTCACTTCGGGCCGCGTCTCGAGCCACGTTGCAACCTTGAGCGCATTCGAAAAGTGACGGTCGAGACGAACGCCGATGGTGCGCAGACCGCGTTGCCCCAAGTAGCAGTCGTCGGGGGCCGCGTGATAGCCATAGCTGTTGGCGATGCCTTTGATGAGCTGATAGTGCTCCTCCGACGCGACGGTGACCGTGCCCAGCATGGCGTCGGAATGGCCGACGGTGTATTTCGTCGCCGCCTCGATGACGACGTCGACGCCGTGTTGAATGGGTTTGAAGAAATACCCCGATGACCATGTGTTATCTATCATGGTCACGACGCCGCGTTCGCGCGCGGCCGCTGCAATGGCCGGCACGTCTTGCATATCGAAGGTCAGAGAGCCCGGGCTCTCCATGTAGACGGCCGCCGTCGTCTCGCGGATGAGATCGGCGATACCGGCGCCGATCTGCGGATCGTAGAACTCCACATCGACGCCTGTGCGCGCCAAAATCGTCCCGCAGACGCGCGAGCGTGTCGGCCCGTAAACGCTGTCGGCGACCAGAATGTGATCCCCGTGTTTGACGAATGAGTTCACCGCACCGGCGATTGCCGCCAGGCCGGATGGAAAGGCAATAGTCTTATGGCCGTCGTGCAACGCCGTCGTCGCTTCTTCAAACGCGAACTGTGTCGGCGTGCCGGAGCGTCCGTACTGCGGCCCGCGATAGGGTGGCCGGTCACGAGTTTCGTACTCTTCCAAGGTTGGAAATGTAATGGTCGAAGCATGATAAACGGGCGGATTGACCACGCCTTGGTTCTCGGACGGTTTGCGTCCGGCATGGGCGATGATCGTGTCCTGACGTCGATCTTTTAGGCTTTTGTCACTCATTGCGTGTCTCTGAAGTCATAAGTGCGCGGACAATACCCGAAGAAACTGCTGTTGGCGATACCGGCAGCACTTTGGAAATATTCAAGAAAGTAAGGACATATCGCTTTTCGCGAATGTTACCAAAACATTCGGATTCGCCTTGAGGCATACTTCACAATCGTGTTACGGATTCGTGTCCTGGGAAAAGGGGTAACGGCTTTTGACCAGAACGCTAAACAAATGATGACGTCTTCAGGGAGCTAATCACTATGAAGAAAACCTCAATCTTTACGGCAGCCGCGGCGGCGGTTGCACTGACGGCATCCGCGGCCAGCGCCGCGACGTTGGATGACGTCCGTGCCAACGGCGAAGTCCGCTGTGTCGTGTCGACCGGCCTGACCGGCTTCGCGTTTACCGACGCGAACGGCGTGTATCAGGGGTTCGACGTTGACTTCTGCCGTGCCACGGCGGCCGCCGTTCTCGGCGACGCCAGCAAGGTCAAGTACGTCCCGGCCACCGGCAAAACCCGTTTCACCGTTCTGAACTCGGGCGAAGGTGACGTTCTGTGGCGGAACACCACGTGGACCTACGTTCGTGACGTGGACGTCAAACTGACGTTCCTCGGCGTGAACTACTACGACGGTCAGGGCTTCATGGCGCCGGCGTCGTTGGGTGTCGCGTCCGCCAAAGACCTCGATGGCGCGACGGTTTGCATCCAAACCGGCACCACGACCGAGCTGAACCTCGCGGACTTCTTCCGCTCCAACAAAATCAGCTACGAGCCGGTTCCGATCGAAACCAACGACGAAGCGCGGACCAACTACCTGGCCGGCCGTTGTGACGTGTTCACCACGGACGCTTCCGGTCTTGCCGCCACGCGGTCGACCTTCGACGATCCGAAGGCACACGTGATCCTGCCGGAAATCATCTCCAAAGAACCGCTCGGCCCGGCCGTGCGTCAAGGCGATGACCAATGGGCCGACATCGTTCGTTGGGTCCTGAACGCAACGATCGCCGCTGAAGAACTCGGCATCACGCAAGCCAACGTCACCGATTTGGCGAAAGGCACCGACAACCCGGAAATCAACCGGATGCTCGGTTCCGAAGGTGACCTCGGCGCCATGCTCGGTCTGGAAAAAGACTGGGTCGTGAAAGTGATCTCTTCCGTCGGTAACTACGGCGAGATCTTTGAACGGAACATCGGTCCGAACACGCCGATCGCGCTCGAGCGCGGTCTGAACGCTCTGTGGACGGACGGTGGTCTGATCTACACGCCGCCGTTCCGTTGATCCGGAACGTGCTGCTCGCTTGATTGAGCGAGCGGTATGAGCTTTGCGGGCGGGTGCCGCGCGATCACCGGCACCCGCCACGCCAAGCCATTAGCTCTTAGAACCCTCAAATAACCGAGGGCAGAGAGCAGGGAGGTGTTTGAGGCGTCACAAAAAAGCGCCTCGGTCACGGCATAGTCTGGGGGACTAGCGGCTCATGAGCACTACCACCGTGGACCAAGTGGGTGACGATCGCTCGGCGATCGCCAAGCTATGGACCAACCGGGAAGCGCGATCTGTCATCATTCAGATCCTGACAATGGCCGGCTTAATCGGTTTTGTCGTTTTCATTCTTTCAAACGCCGTCGCAAACCTTGCCGAAGTGGGCAAGACGTTCGATTACGATTTCCTATTCGAACCGGCGAGCTATGACATCAACCAAGCATTGATCCCATACACGTCGCGCGATACGCACCTGCGCGCCGGTCTGGTCGGGCTCTTGAATACCGGCCTGGTCGCCATTTGCGGGATTGTGCTGGCGACGATCCTCGGGTTCTTGCTTGGTGTTCTGCGCTTGTCGCCGAACTACCTGCTCAACAAGATCAGTTATTGTTTCATCGAATTCACGCGGAACGTGCCGATCCTGCTGCACATTCTGCTGATCCACGGTTTGGTCGTCACAACGCTGCCGCATCCGCGGGTCGCCAAGGACGACTACAACATCGCCGATCTGTTCTTCCTGTCGAACCGCGGCGTGTTCGCTCCGGAACCGTCGATGCAGCCGTTGTTCTACGCGACCATCGTCGCCTTTATCGTCGGGATCGTTTTCACGGTTTGGTTCCGCAAATGGGCGAAGACGGTTCAAGACGCCACCGGCAAGATTTATCCGGTTTTCTGGATCAGCGTCGGCGCGATCGTCGGTTTGCCGATCGTCGTCTTCTTCGTCACCGGCATGCCGCTCGATTGGAGCGTGCCGGAATTCCGCCGCTTCAACTTCCAAGGCGGCATGGTGATCCGGCCGGAGTTTATGGCGCTGTGGCTCGCGTTGTCGCTTTATACCGCCGCGTTTATCGCAGAGATCGTCCGCGCCGGTATTGAATCGGTTAGCCACGGGCAATGGGAAGCCGCCGGGGCGCTCGGCATTCGCCGCTCGCGCATCCTCAACCTGGTGATCATTCCCCAAGCGCTGCGGGTGATCATTCCGCCGCTGACCAGTCAGTATCTGAACCTGACCAAGAACTCGTCACTGGCGATCGCCATCGGGTACATGGACATCGTCGCGACGCTGGGTGGTATCTCGCTGATGCAGACGGGCAAAGAAATGGAGACGATGATCATCGTCATCGGCATTTATCTGACTTTGTCGCTGCTGATATCCGCTTTCATGAACTGGTACAACCAGCGCATCAAGTTGGTCGAACGGTGAGGGGAGAAAGACAATGAGCGAACAAGCACAATCCTTCGCCCCCGGCACCCATCCGGACCTGCCGCCGCCGCCGGGCCAATCCGGCGTCCTGTTGTGGCTGCGGGAAAACCTGTTCTCGTCGTGGGCCAACACACTGGGCACCGTCTTTGCGGTTTACCTGATCTACTTGATCGTTCCGCCTCTGTTGGACTGGTCAGTGATCAACGCGGTGATCGACGCGGAAAGCCGCTCGGCGTGCCGCGAAATCGCGAAAGGCGCATGCTGGGCCTTCATCGCCGACCGTTTCAACATCCTGATCTACGGGTTCTATCCGGATGAGTCGCAGTGGCGGGTGAACTTAGCGTTCATCCTCATGCTGGTGGCCCTGGTACCGATCCTTTTCGACAACATTCCGTTCCGCAAGCCAGGCCTGATTTACTCCTGCCTGTACCCGTTCATTGCGGGATGGCTGCTGTTGGGTGGCTTCGGATTGGAGCCGGTCGGCACAGACGAATTCGGCGGCGCTATGCTCAGCACCGTCATTGGCGTCACGGGCATCGCGTTTTCACTTCCCATCGGCATTTTGCTCGCCTTGGGGCGGCAATCGCACCTGCCCATCGTCAAGTCGATCTCGGTCTGCTTTATCGAGTTCATCCGCGGCGTGCCGTTGATCACGCTGTTGTTCGTTGCATCGACGATGTTGAACTACTTCCTGCCGCCGGGCACGACCTTCGATCTGCTGCTGCGGGTCTTGATCATGGTGACGCTATTTGCGTCCGCATACATGGCCGAGGTCATCCGGGGCGGACTGCAGGCGATCCCGAAAGGGCAATACGAAGCTGCGGACAGCATGGGGCTGAAATACTGGCAATCCATGCGGCTGATCGTGTTGCCGCAGGCGTTGAAGATTTCGATCCCCGGCATCGTCAACACCTTCATCGGTCTGTTCAAAGACACCACGCTGGTCTTGATCATCGGGATGCTCGATATCCTCGGGATCATGCGGGCGTCGTTGTCGGACCCGAAATGGAACGGCCTGCCGATGGAAGGTTACATATCCGTCGCGGTCTTCTTCTTCATCTTCTGCTTCGGGATGTCCCGATACTCGATCTACCTCGAGCGGAAACTCGACAAAGGACACAAGCGGTAAACGCCGCAAAGGAGAGTAAGTCACATGGGCGATATGGCTACAGAAACCGAAACCCGAAACCCGATCCAATCAGCCGCGAGCGAAGACGAGCTGATTCAAATCAACAGCATGCACAAGTGGTACGGGGACTTTCATGTTCTCAAAGATATCAACCTGCATGTCAGAACGGGGGAGCGGATCGTCATTTGCGGTCCGTCCGGGTCCGGTAAGTCGACCTTGATCCGCTGCATCAACCGCTTGGAAGAACACCAAAAAGGTCAGATCATCGTTGACGGCATCGAGTTGACCAACGACTTGAAACAGATCGATGCGATCCGCCGCGAAGTCGGCATGGTGTTTCAGCACTTCAACCTGTTCCCGCATCTGACAGTGTTGGAAAACTGCACGCTGGGGCCGATCTGGGTCCGGCAAACGCCGAAGAAAGAGGCGGAGGAATCCGCCATGAAATACCTGGAACGGGTCAAGATTCCGGAACAGGCCAACAAGTATCCAGGCCAACTGTCGGGCGGTCAGCAGCAACGGGTGGCGATCGCGCGCTCGCTCTGTATGAACCCGCGCATCATGCTGTTCGATGAGCCGACCTCGGCGCTCGATCCGGAAATGATCAAAGAGGTGCTCGACACCATGATCGAACTGGCGTCGACCGGGATGACCATGCTTTGCGTGACCCACGAGATGGGTTTTGCGCGGACGGTCGCGGACCGGGTGATCTTCATGGACGGCGGCGAGATCATCGAGCAAAACGAACCGGAGCCGTTCTTCAGCAATCCGAAGCACGAACGGACACAGCTGTTCTTGAGCCAGATTCTCGGTCACTGACCGACGATACGAACATCCAGAGGGGGGATGGTGAGGCGGTCCTGCCGCTCTTTCGGGAGCAGCTGGGCCGTCTCTTTTATTGTGTATCAGAAAACGTCGAGGGTTCTTGGGTCGGTAATGGTCTTGGTGACCTGATCGTACGGAACGAACCCCATTTTTTGATACACCGGCAGTGCGTTCGGATGATCCAGGTCACAGGTATGCACCCACAACCGCTTTATGCCGCGCGACCATGCTTCATCGATCGCCGCGCGCAACAAATAGCCCCCGTATCCGCACCCGACGAATTCCGGCATTAGCCCGAAATACGCCAACTCCATGACGTTCTGGTCCACGTCATGGGACAGCTCGAAATATCCGGCAGGCACGCCTTCCACGTACAGGACGAAAATATCGACGTGATCCTGCAGCACCCATCCAGCCAGTTTTTCGTCCGGCATGACCCGTCGTTCCCACCACATATGCGGCGCCCCAACGGCACCATAGAGATACCGGTAGAATGACAACGTCATCCCAGACGCCAACAATAAGGCGTGATGGCCGGGCGGGTGCGGCGGTGGCGGCGATGTCGGTGGCGACGTCATCTCAAGGTACGTAATGACGGTCTCGATAGTTTCAGACATGTGGCGTTACGCTTGATTTAGTCGGTGGTAATCGGCGTGTCGTGACGGCTGCCCCATTCGGCCCACGACCCGTCGTAAACGGCCATATCCGTCTTTCCGACCAAATAGCCGGCAAACGCCGCGACACAGGCCGTGACGCCGGAACCGCAGCTCGCGACGGCCGGTTTGCTGAGGTCAACACCGGCGTCGTCGAACAATGCCTCGATCGCATCGGCATCGCGGAAGACAAAGTGATTGTCCTTGTCCTGAAACAAATTGAACGGGAGGTTGACGCTCCCCGGCATGTGGCCCTTGCGCAGCCCGGGTCGTGGCTCGTCGGCCTCGCCGGCATACCGCCCCGCACTTCGCACGTCGATCACCTGATCGCGCTGGGTCTCGACGTTGCCGATCATCTGTTCGACCGAACGCAGCAGCAGGTTGTTTGTGCGTGCCGTGAAATGCCGTTCACGCGGCACAGGCGGCAGATCGTCGGTCGGGCGGTCTTCCGACAGCCACTTCGGCAGCCCGCCGTCGAGCACCGCAACATCCTCGTGGCCGAACAAGCGGAACATCCACCATGCACGGCACGCAGCCATTGCGCCGCCGTTGGCATCGTAGACAACGATCCGGTTTCCGTCGCCAAGACCGAGACGGCGGACGCGGCTGGAGAACTTCTCAGGTGACGGCACCATATGCGGCAGCTCCGCGGTGTCGTCGGCAATGTCGTCGATGTCGAAGAAGACGGCGCCTGGGATATGACATTCGCGATATTCCGCCCGGGCGTCTCTTCCCGCGCCCGGCAAATAAGATGTCGCGTCGACGACGCGCACATCAGGGGCGTTCAAGTGTCCGGCAAGCCATTCCGTCGAAACCAGGGCCTCAGGGTTTGCATAGGGCATGTCGATTACTCCAGCCAAGCCGGCACCGGGAGGTCCTTACTGCGAAGGAACTCGGGGTTGTACAACTTCGATTGATAGCGATTGCCGGGGTCGCACAGGATGGTCACGATCGTATGGCCCGGCCCAAGGTCTTTTGCCAACCGGATCGCACCGGCAACGTTGATCGCACTCGATCCTCCAAGGCAAAGTCCCTCGTGTTTCAGCAGATCGAACACGACCGGGAGCGCCTCCGTATCGGGGATCATGTAGGGGTACTCGACCTTGATGTCCTCGATAATGTTCGTGACCCGGCCCAGGCCAATGCCTTCAGAAATGGAACCGCCCTCTGACGCCGTTGCCTCACCGTTTTTGAACAGGTTGTACATCGCCGCGCCCAGTGGATCCGCGCAGCCGATGACGATGCCGGGTTTCTGTTCACGCAGATAGGTCGATGTGCCGGCCAGCGTGCCACCGGTTCCGACCGCGCAAATGAACGCATCGACCGTACCGTCGGTTTGCCGCCAAATCTCTGGGCCCGTCGTCAAGTAGTGGGCTTTTCTGTTCGACAGATTGTTCCACTGGTCTGCAAACAAGCAGCCGCCGGGGGCATTCGCCGCCGTTTCTTCGGCCAAGCGGCGGGCCACGTGCTGATAGTTCTCAGGGTTGGAGAACGGCACCGCCGGCACCTCGATCAATTCGGCACCAGCAAGACGGAGCATATCCTTCTTCTCTTGGCTCTGCGTGTCCGGCATGACGATTTTGCACGGATACCCGCGCGTATTCGACATCAATGCCAAACCGATCCCGGTGTTGCCGGCCGTCCCTTCGACGACGATGCCGCCTTCACGCAGCACGCCGGCCTCTTCGGCATCGAGGATCATCTGCCGCGCCGGCCGGTCCTTAACGGACTGACCGGGATTCAAGAATTCGGCTTTGCCGAGGATTTCGCAACCGGTCGCCTCCGACGGGCCTTTCAGCCGGATCAACGGCGTATTCCCAACCGTGTCCTCAAAGCCGCTCTTGATCTCCATGGGATGTCTTCCTGTGTATGGTGTTATGATTTGCGCAAAACATTATCGGCGCACCTCATGGCGATCAAGCGCCGCCGGTACATCCGCCTAAGACGGCCAATCGGTCCGAAGCGTCTCTCTGTTCAGTTGCAGCCATTGCAGGGCAATGATCGTCATCGCGTTGATGATTCGTCCGCTCGCGATGGCCGCGAACGCATCGTCGGCCGGAATGGCGAACGGCTTGATATCCTCTCCCTCGTGGGCAAGCCCGTGAACGCCGTCGATTCTTGACGTATCCGTGCGGCCTACGAAGACGAAAACGGACTCCGACGTTCCGCCTGGGCTCACCAGATACCGGCAGACCGGACGCAGATCGGTCACAGGCGTTCCGGTTTCCTCGACCGCCTCGCGGTACGCAACGTCTTCTGCTGTTTCGCCGGTCTCGACGATTCCCGCCACGGCCTCCAGGAGCCAAGGACTGTCGTCCGCACCGAACCAATCGGAGTCCAATGCTGCATAGGCGCCGCACCGGAATTGCTCGATCAAGACGACTTCGTCACGAACCGGGTCATACGGCAGCAAGGCGACAGCGTGGCCGCGCTCAAAAATCTCTCGGCTAATTTCAGGGCCCCAACCGCCCTGGTAAAGACGATGGCGGAGCGTATACGTCTTGATCCGAAAATATCCGTCGTAACTCCGGTCCTTTTCGATAATCTCGACATCTTTGGAATGAAATGTCGGTCGGTCCATGGGCGTATCGTCCTGGGCTGGGTCTGCCGTCGTCGACGCCTCGGGCGGCACACATGTGGAGGAGGAGCAATCCGTGAGTGAGAAATCAGAACAAAGCGTCTTGCTGGAGATCAAGGAAAATGGTGAAGCAAGGGTCACGTTGAACCGCCCCCATGTCAACAATGCGTACGACGGTGATATGATTGACGCCTTGCTGTCGGGGTTGGGTGCGTTGGCCGAGGATCCAGCCGTTCGCGTGATCGTCATCGACGCGGCGGGAAAACACTCTCAGGCTGGCGCAGATCTGGCATGGCTAGACCGGGTGCGGCACGGATCGCCAGCCGAGAACCTCCGGGTTTCTCAGAACACAACAGACGCCGTGCGCAGGCTCGATGCGTGCCCAAAACCGACGATCGCCCTGGTACAAGGGGCCTGCTTCGGCGGCGGCACCGGCCTCATCGCGGCATGTGACATCGTCATCGCCGCTGACAATGCGATTTTCTCGATCGCAGAGGTGCGATGGGGATTGCACGCGGGGCCGATTATCCCGCAGCTTTGTGCGGCGATCGGTCCACGGCAAACGCGCCGATACGCGCTGACGGCCGAGCGGTTTGACGCCATGACGGCGATGCGGCTCGGCCTGGTGCATCAGGTCTGCGACGCCTCGGAGTTGCCGTCGGTCGGCGAACAAGTCGCAAACGATATCCTACGCAACGGACCGTCGGCGATGGCCGAGACAAAGAAGATCATCTTCGGGTCCGCCGGATTAGACATCACGGACGAACGGGCAGCTGCCCTGGCTGAGAGCCACTCCCTGCAGCGGCAAACACCGGAAGCCGCGGAAGGATTGAGCAGCTTCAAGGAAAAGCGCGCCGCACGCTGGCCCTGACTGTTGTTCATCTGTCGCGCAGCTAAAAAGAACGTCACGGATTTCCGATATAATTCCGAATTGTCTCGCCGTACACTCCGACCATGGGCGAGACGATTAAAATCCGGACGATCACTGCCGACACGGTCTTGTCGTCCGGGTTCGCTGACTGTTTCGCGTATTGGGCGCAACTTCCAACAACTGACGGCTTGCCGGCGTACACCGATTTCCAACTCGATCGTCTGAACCCACGTCTCGTCCCTTGGTCCGTTGTTGTCGATGTCATGCGCGAGCCAACCGATTATCGCTTCCGTTTTTGGGGGACCGAGCGGGCCAAATTGATCGGCGCTGAGATGACAGGAAAAAACCTGTCGGATATCGCCGATCGTAACATGCGGGATGGAAACCGGATGGAATACGACACGATTTGCCGAGAGCGTGTACCGATGCTGTGCGATACGCCGATCGCAACATCCTCGGGCCGGCGCTTGTCACATGAATCGATCCGATTGCCGTTCGGAGGCGAAGACGGCAACGTCTCGCAGGTCTTTTCCGCGATAGACCCGCAACAGGTCACTTCGGATCATTACGACTATTTCGGGACCGAGCCGCGGCAAGGCATTTAGAGTCTCAATCAGTTTTCAGTTCAAGGATGACGCAACTATGGCCGGAAAAAGCGAAAAGATAACTTTCACAGGCGCCCTCGGTGACGACTTGGCGGCCCGGCTCGATCTCCCAGACGGCGATGTGAAAGCCTATGCCCTGTTTGCCCATTGCTTTACCTGTTCCAAGGATATTTTCGCCGCCAGCCGGATCGCGGAGGGCCTGAATGCCAATGGCATCGCCGTCCTGCGGTTCGACTTCACCGGGCTCGGGGCCAGCGAAGGCGAGTTCGCCAATACCAACTTCACGTCCAACGTTGGCGACCTGATCGCCGCGGCAAATCACATGCGCGCAACGCTGCAGGCACCGCGCATTCTGATCGGTCATTCCCTCGGCGGGGCCGCGGTTCTCGCCGCCGCCGGTGATATTGCCGAAGTAGAGGCCGTCTGCACCGTGGGCGCGCCATCCGATCCGGGCCACGTATCGAACAATTTCAAAGACGACGTCGACAGAATCGAAGCCGACGGCGAGGCCGACATCACGCTCGTCGGACGCCCATTCAAAATCAAAAAGCAGTTTCTGGACGACATACGGTCGCAAAACCTGACCGACAAAATCTCGAAATTGCGAAAGGCCTTGTTGGTCTTTCATTCGCCCATCGATGCAACGGTGGGCATCGACAACGCACAGGAAATCTATACCGCGGCCAAACACCCAAAGAGTTTCGTCACGCTCGATACGGCGGATCATCTGCTGTCGAAACGGGCCGATGCCGTCTATGTCGCAAACGTGATTGCCGCCTGGGCAACCCGTTACATCGGCACAGCGGAAGAAGAGAAACGTCCCGACATTCCCAGCATAGAGGACGGCGTGGTGGTGCAAGAAACAGGCGTTGGCAAGTTCGGTAACCTGGTCTCAGTCGGCGGCCGGCACCTGTTGCCGGCGGACGAACCGCTTAGCGTCGGCGGCAACGATACCGGGCCGACACCGTACGATTACCTGCTGGCTGCACTCGGCGCCTGCAAAACCATGACCATGCGCATGTATGCAGACCGCAAAGGCTACAAGCTGTCGCAGGCGACCGTGACCCTACGTCATCAGAAAATCCATGCCGAGGACTGCGCCGTTTGTGAAACGCAAGAGGGGCGGGTCGACCAGATCGAGGTCGACATCAAGGTCGATGGCGATCTGAGCGACGAGGAACGCCAGAGCATCTACGAAATCGCCGATCGCTGCCCGGTGCACCGAACCCTGAAAAGCGAGGTCAGTATCTCCTCCAAGTTGCGCTGATTCAGGCCCAGAGCCGCCCCGATGCGCCCAACACGACGGTAACCAATCCGATTACAAGATTGATGCCCACGATCTTGCGGATGCGATCCAGATGCGGGCCCGCACCGGCCCAATCTTCGGCTGCGACGGCTGCTTGGAACGCCTTGTAGGGCTTGGTGTAGAGGTACACGAACAAGGCGATCATGATCCACCCGGTGCCGTGCATCCAATGAATGTGCAGACCGGCCCCCTTAAAACCGCCGAAATCGTACATGGTTTGCCAATATCCCGTTGCCGGCAACACGATCACCGAAATCCAGACCCAGAAAAAGAACTTCGGAAATACCCGCGACCATAATTTCAGGCGCTCCGGCGGCGGCTCGATCCCCGGCACGCTCGGCCGCAAAACCTGATACGCGAAAAACATCCCGCCGACCCAGATGGTCGCGGTGATGGCGTGCAACGCCAACATGATGGGAGAGAGTTCGGTCATTTCGCCAACCTTTCCATTTCCTTCGCCAGCAAACGAATCTCATCCGCAGCTTGACTGAGCGGCTCGCTCTCGGTGACACCCATACCGTCCATCAACGATGCGGCGAACGCGACACGGTTGCCGAGCGCATTCTTCGCCACCTTGTACTTCTGATCTTTGAGCATACCTTGCACCCGCTCCACCAAGCGCGATCGGGGCGGCACGCGGTTCAGCACCAAGCGCACTTCGGTCCCCTGGTCAGCAGCGAACGCCGCGGTGGGCGCCGTCGCCCATACATCCATCGGCGACGGCTGTACGGGAATAACAACCAGATTTGCGGCGCGCATGGCGTTTTTGGTCTCGGTTTCGGCATGCGGCGGACAGTCGATGATGACCATGTCGAAATCGTTCTTCAGTCGATCCAACTCGGTACCGACCCGCCATCCGGAAACATCGCTTAAATGAATGTCGCGCAGCGGCTTCTCATTGCTTATGCGCATCCCGTGCCAGGCGCTCAAACTCCCTTGCGGATCGATATCCATGACCGCGACGCTGCGGGTCGCCGACCAGGCGGCGGCCAATTGCGCTGCCATGGTGGTCTTCCCAGCGCCGCCCTTTTGTTGTGCGACGGCGATGATGCGTGCCGACATGTCTTGTTCCTTTGATGCGTAGGTTACTTAGCGTGCGTGGTTGCCGTATCGGTGAACGTGTCCAGTGCGCCGGTCATGCGTTGAAAAATATCGTCACAATCGTCAATGCGGTACCGGGCCTTGAGCCATGCCGGGTCGGTATACGCGAGATTGACGGTACCGTCCGCCGCCGTCCAGGCAACAGCTTTTAGCGGTAGATCGAGACCAATTGCCGGATTGGATTGCATCAACGGCGTCCCGAGTTTCGGATTGCCGAAAATCAGGACCTGGGTCGGGGCAAGCTCCATGCCGATATTCTTGGCTCCTTGATCGTGCGGGACGCGGGCGAAAACGGTCATACCAGCGGCCTCCAATGCACTCTCGAGCCGGTCCAGTGTCGTGACCGCGTCGAAGTCGGATTGCTTCACAATCAATCCATCGCCTGGTGTATCGACGTTCATGGGTTCTCCCTTGAGGCCAGGAGGATTGCGCTATGAGCGCAGCAGTGAATGCATCGCATGAGAACGGCTCCATAGTTGACGGCGTACACCATAGATATGGGACCGGGCGCGCTCAATGAAAGTTGCGTGATGGAATGCTCACTTGCCGCGTTGTCCAGGCCTCGGGATCGTCCAACATCCCCAACAGCGGCGTCAGGTTCTCGGCATCGTCGACCAACAGATGGATGACCGCGCCTTCGCGTTGAACCACCCCGTCGACCCCCAGCAGCTGTGATGCGATGAGGATAGGGCGGAACCGTTCCACATTGTCTGGCCAGACGATCATGTTACCGATGCCGGTTTCATCCTCCATGGTCACGAACATAACGCCGTTGGCGCTGCCGGGCCGTTGGCGGGTGGTAACCAAGCCGGCAACCCGCAGCCGCTGCCCGTGCTTGGATGATTTGAGAATGTCCAAAGGGCGATACCGACGTTGCCGCATTTCGTCGCGGAGCAATTTCATCGGATGCGCTTTCAACGACAAAGACGTTGCGCGGTAATCGTCCGCGACCTGCTCGCCCAAGTTCGCAGGGGGCAGGGATACCTCGGGTTCCGGTCGTGCATTCTCCGCTGCGGCGAACAGCGGCATCAGGCGATCGTCCAGGCCCTTGACCGCCCATAACGCATCGCGGCGCGCCAGGTTCACACTATCGAAGGCGTCCGCGCGGGCGAGTTTTTCCAATGCCGGTTTTGCCAAGCGCGTCCGCCGCCATAGATCGTCGATGTCCTTGAACGCACCGGACGCCGCGCGAACGTCGACCAACCGGAGCATCTCGGCTTCGCGCAGGCCTTTCGCCTGGCGAAATCCCAGCCGAAGCGCGAAAGCTTCGTGGCCGGCTTCAAGTGTGCAGTCCCAGTCGCTGTGATTGATGTCGACCCCGCGCACCTCGACCCCATGCGCTTGTACATCGCGGATCAGCTGCGCCGGGGCATAGAACCCCATCGGCTGAGCATTCAGCAGCGACGCCGTGAACGCCGCCGGATAATACAGTTTCAGCCATGACGACACGTACACCAGCAACGCGAAGCTCGCGGCATGGCTTTCGGGAAAACCGTAGTCGGCAAATCCCTCGATCTGCTTGAAACAGCGCAGCGCGAAATCCCGGTCGTAGCCGTTATTCAGCATGCCGTCGATAAAGCGGTTCTGGAACTGCGCGATGTCGCCGTGATTGCGAAACGTCGCCAGCGCCCGGCGCAACTGGTCGGCCTCGGTCGGGGTGAAACCGGCGGCAACGATGGCGACCTTCATTGCCTGCTCTTGGAACAATGGCACGCCGAGCGTCTTTCCGAGCACGTGGCGCAAAGCCTGCGACGGAAACGTGATCTTTTCCTCGCCACGACGGCGGCGCAGATAGGGATGCACCATGTCGCCTTGGATCGGGCCCGGCCGCACGATCGCGACCTCAATCACCAAGTCGTAGAAGTTCCGCGGACGGAGCCTCGGCAGCATGCTCATCTGGGCGCGGCTCTCGACCTGAAATACACCGATGCTGTCGGCCTCACACAGCATGTCATAGACCGCCGGGTCCTCAGCCGGGATGGTGGCGAGGGTCAGATCCCGTCCCGTATGCGAACCAATCAGATCGAAACATTTGTGGATCGCGGTCAGCATCCCGAGGCCGAGGATATCGATCTTGAGAATCCCGAGCGCATCCAGATCGTTCTTGTCCCATTCGATGACCGTGCGGTCCGCCATCGCCGCGTTTGCGATGGGCACCACGGTCGACAGCGGCGTTTCCGTGATCACCATGCCGCCCGTGTGCTGCGACAAATGGCGTGGAAAACCGATCAAGTCGCCTGCCAGCAGCATGGTCATGCGGACCATCGGCAGGTCCGGATCCACTCCGGCGTCGCGGATATGGTCCGGCGTGATCTCGTTCCAGCGCCGCCGCCAGCCCGCGGTCTGCAATGCCTTGATGGTCGTATCGGTCAGACCCAGCGCCTTGCCGACCTCACGGATCGCCCCCTTGGAGCGAAACGTAATCACCGTCGCCGTCATGCCGGCACGGTGTCGGCCGTATTTTTCGTAGACGTACTGAATGACTTCCTCGCGGCGGTCGCTTTCGAAGTCGACGTCTATATCGGGGGGCTCGCCTCGTTCGGCGCTGACGAAACGCTCGAATAACAGATCGTTGCGCGCCGGATCGACGGCCGTGATGCCGACGCAATAGCAGACTGCCGAATTGGCCGCCGACCCGCGTCCTTGGCAGAGAATATCCCGGGACCGGGCGAAGCGGACGATGTCGTGGACCGTCAGGAAATACGGCGCAAATCCGAGGTCATCGATCAAGGACAGCTCATGGGCAATCTGATCGCGAACCTTGTCCGGGGTGCCGTCCGGGTATCGCTCTTCCGCGCCTTCCCACGCCAGACGTTCCAATTCGCCTTGTGGCGTGGTGCCGGTCGGCACCGGGTCGACCGGATAGTTGTAGCGAAGCTCGTCCAAGCTAAATCGACAGGCTTCGGCAATCTCGGCGGTGCACGCCACAGCGCCGGGCAGGGCGGCGAACAGACGCGCGATCTCCGACACCGGCTTCAAATGCCGCTCGGCATTGGCCGCCAGACGAAATCCGGCGGCATGGATACTCATTCCTTCACGGATGCAGGTCAGCACATCTTGCAACGGACGGCGCTCGGGGACGTGAAAACGCACATCGCCGGTGGCGATCAGTGGTACGTCCGTACGTGCTGATATGTCCGATAACGTATGCAAGCGTCGGGCATCGTCACCTCGATAAGCACACGACGCGGTCAAAAACAGCCGCTCTTGGAAAACCTCGCGCATTTCGGAAAGACGCCGTGCGAACGCGGGCGCCAAGCCGTACGGCGCAGCGACTGCGGCCATGTGTCCAGCACCGCCGGCAAAATCCGACGCCGCCAAATCGGCAAGCGAGAGGTGGCATTCGCCTTTGGGCGCGCGGCGTTTGCCCAGGGTCAATAGACGGCACATTCGACCATAGGCGTCCCGGTCCACCGGATAGAGCAACACGTCGGGCCCGTCCCGGAGCGCGATGCGCGTCCCGACGATCAGCTGGATGCCATGCTCCTTGGCGGCCACATGCGCACGGACCAGCCCGGTGACGCTGTTGGTGTCGGTGACGGCGATCGCCTTGTAGCCGTGCACTGCGGCCTGCAGCACCAGTTCCTCGGGATGGGAGGCTCCCTCCAGGAAACTGAAATTGCTCATGCACTGCAATTCGGCATAGGTGGTCATGCGAACAGCCCATGCACGTACCAGGCGGGCGGCTTGCCGGTCTGATACAGCCCGGCGCGGAACAACCAATACCGCCCACCGGCCTCGTCCTCGACCCGGTAATAATCGCGCACCCGGCTTTGCCCCGACGCCAAACACGCTGGATCTTCAAGCCACCATTCAGGCGCGATGCGTTCCGGTCCGTCGGCGCGGGCGACCCGGAAGGTATGCCGCCGCCAGCGAAACATCACCGGTGGGCCGTCCGGGACCGGCGCCATGGCCTCGATCGGTTCGGGCGAACTCAGCAAATGCAACGGACGGGCAAGGGCAGGGGCCTCACCAGAACGATCCGGCATGACAGGAATAGGATCGCCGCTGCGCCGCACCGCCCGCTCAGGTATATGGCTTTCGGCACACGCCACATGACCTAAACGCCGCGGACCGAGCCGGTTCGCAAGCCGGTCCTTGAGCCGGGCAAGATCCTCCACCGCCGCCGTATCGCCATCCAGATCGTGCTGTGCTGCCTGCAGCCGCTCGACCGAGGTCGCTGCCAAGGTCATTACCTCGATCCCGAAACCGGGCTCGAAGGCATCGAACTTTTCCCGCATCAGACGCTCGATATGATTCTGATCGCGGCTCGGCGCGCCGATCCCGACGACCAGCCGCGTGACCGTCCCGTCCGCACGATACCCGGTCAATTCCAAGCACCGCGCGCCTTCGGCGGCCTGTTCCAAACGCTGCAGCAATGCCGCCAGCAATCGGGCAAAACCGGCCCAAAGATCGTCGTGCTGGCCAATCGGATCGGGGAACGTCATCCGCACCCGGTTAGCGGGAACCGGGCGGATCGGCGACAGCGGCTCGTCGCGCACGCCGAGCGCCTGGTCCAACCGCTTCAACACATCGGCACCGTACCGTGCGGCCACGGGCCCGCGGGCGATAGGATAGAGATCGCCGATGCGCCGAAGTCCTAGACGGCGCAACCCTTCGGCGCTTTCCGGACTGAGCCGCAGCGCCGCAACCGGTAGAGAGGACAGTATTTCCCGCTGCGCGCCCGAGGCAACGATGCGCACTGTGTCCGCAGCATCGAAACGGGCCACGGCCCAGGCCGCACCGGCGGTATCGGCGACCGCGGCCCGAAGGTCGATGCCTTGTGCGGCAAACCGTGCCGCCAGATCATCCATCAGGGCTTGCTCACCACCGAACAGATGCTGGCATCCGGTGATGTCGAGCCAAACACCGCCGGTATCGTCGGTCGCGGTCCACGGCGTGTAACGCCCGCACCAGTGCGCGATCCGCTCAGTGGTTTTGATGTCGCTCAGCAGCTGCGCGTCATGCGGACAGTCGCCGGGGCTCGTCGTCGGCGATTGCCACAGACGCGCCGTCGCCAACGCCGGCAACCACAGCGAAACGACCCGGCGTACGGGAGATGTCGTCATACTGCCATTCCATAATCCAATGTCGGGGCGGCACCCCGCGGGCGCGCACCAGGCGCACGTCAAAGCGAGGGGCGCCCGGCCAGGTGGCGTCCACTTCGCGCGGACGGCTGGGCGCGGCGCGCACGACCCAACGGCTTTTCACCGGACCCGCGGCCCGCTCGGGGTCCGTCGCGCGCAACAAAAAACCCGGCACGCCAGCGCGCTCAGCGGCCAATTGCAAACGCCGGAACGCCGTATGCGATGGATTGTCAGCATCGCCCGCCACCGCGGCGACCGCGCCGCTGCGCAAGGCTTCTTCCATGGCCCACAGAGTTTCAGTGTCATCGCCGGTGTGCACCAATAGCAGCCGGTCCGGCGGCAAGCCGTATCGCTGCAACCCCGGCGCATAAAGCTCACCATTACGGCGGCACCACAGCACCGGTTTTGGCGTATCCGCCAAGGCACGCGCCAAAAGTGCGGCGACGAACCCGGTGGCTGCCCCGGCCGCAGCTAAACGGCGGGGCAGGGAGGGCGTAGCCGGGGTCAGGACCTCGTGCACGCCATGACGCGACAGCCCGCCGCCCGGCAATGCCGCATCGATGTCGGAGGCCCCGGTCCGCAGCGGCGGTTTGTCGCGGCGTCCCCGGGAAAAACCACGCTCCAACCGGTCGATATTGGCCTGCAACCGTCGCAAATCCGGTCCGGATTGTGTCTGCATAAGGTGCTCCAATGGTTAAAATGTTCTTGATTTGTTCTATCATATGCAGAGAGGGTGTCCAAGGCGGTCACATGTGGAAAAAATTTTTCCACCGCTTGCGCGGCCACACCGCCCGTGTACCCTCGAACCATGAGCGGACATGAACTTCTTACCGTCGATGAAATGGGACGCGCCGACACCCTCACCATCGAGAGCGGAACACCAGGGCTCGACCTGATGGAAATTGCCGGGCGGGCCGTCGCCGACAAAACCGCCGCCATCGCGGCCGGGCGGCCGATCTTGTGCCTCTGTGGTCCCGGCAACAACGGGGGCGACGGCTATGTCGCGGCACGGTATCTCCGAAGCCGCGGACATGATGTAACGGTCGCCGCCCTCGGCGATCCGGAAAAGCTCGGAGGCGACGCGAAAACCAACTACGAACGATGGGGCGGAACTGTCGCCCCCCTTGCCACCGACCTGCTGAAGGTCCATCCAATTGTCATCGACGCACTGTTCGGCGCAGGTTTGCAGCGAAATATCGAAGGCGTCGCCGCCGAGATCCTCGACACAGCGGCGGAGATGGACCTCACAGCAGTTGCCGTCGACCTACCGAGTGGCGTCAACGGCGACACCGGCGCGATCATGGGCACCGCGTTGCCCGCAGATGCCACGGTCACGTTCTTTCGCAAAAAACCCGGACATCTGCTGTATCCAGGCCGCGCTCTTTGCGGCGACGTCACCGTGGCGGACATCGGCATCGACGAAATGGTTTTGCCGCAGATCCACCCGCATACGATGGAGAACCATCCAGACGCATGGGCGGAATTGTTGCCGTTTGCCATGCCCGACACCGCCCACAAGTACGATCGCGGGCACTTGGTCGTTACGGGCGGCGCGGAGATGACAGGCGCAGCCCGGCTGGCGGCCCGCGCGGCCCGGCGCGGCGGGGCAGGGCTGGTGACCTTGAGCGTACCGGAGACCGCAACGGCGGTATACCGCACAAGCGATCCCGGCAACATCGTCGAGGCACGCGGCGATTTCGCCGACACGCTGGCCGACCATCGCCGCAACACGGTGCTGCTCGGTCCGGGCCTCGGTCCCGGGGACGAAACCCGCCAAATCGTCAAAACGGCATTGGCAACCGAAGACCGGCGTTTCGTTCTGGACGCCGACGCGCTGACGGCGTTTGCGGAAAGCTCCGGCGACCTCGTCGACCGTCTGGACGGCCGGGCGATCATCACCCCGCATGAGGGCGAATTCGCGCGCGTCTTCTCGCTCGCTGGGGATAAGCTCTCCCGAGCCCACGACGCCGCCGCGATGTCCGGCGCGATTGTCGTCTTGAAAGGCGCCGATACCGTGATTGCGGCACCGGATGGGCGAACGGCGATCAACGGCAACGCACCGAAATGGCTGGGCACGGCGGGATCGGGAGATGTGCTCGCGGGTCTCATCGCGGGGTTCGCCAGCGCAGGAACCCCTATGTTCGAGGCCGCATGCGCCGGCGTCTGGTGTCACGGTGACGCCGCGCAGAAGATCGGCCCCGGCTTGATCGCGGAAGATCTCTGCGAGGCGCTTCCCCAGGTGTTTCGCGAACTCTTCATGTGGGCCATGCCAAGGACCGGTTGAAGTACATCTCGGAATAGGTCACGCTAATCGGCATGGACGGGGAACAAACCAGCTTTCTGGATCGCACGATCCGCAATCTGAAGACCGGATGGCGCAGTATCGCCGGCACTGCCTACGACGCAACGGCGGCGACCGCGCGACCGCACTTGCCGGATGAGGATCTGGAAATCGTGCGTGCGCAGATGCGCGCATGTCTGGACAACAAGGGGGGAGAAGTCACCGCCCGCGCCGAAGCAGCGAAGCTTGGCCAAGTTTACCTCGCCCTCGACGACACCGGTCGCCAACGGTTCCTCTCGTTAATGGCGCAGGAATTCAACACCGACCCCGAGGCCGTCGACGCCGCCATCGATGCCGTTCAACTCGCTGAGGATGATACGGACAGACGCGACTCCGAGCATCGGCTCCGCCAGGCCTTGGAGCCCCCGCGAAAGCGCTTGCTGACACAATTCAATGCGCTGCCGGACGGGGTTAAGTTCCTCGTCGATATGCGGGCGGAATTGTTACGATATGCCCGCACCGACAAGACCCTCAAAGCGCTGGAACGCGATCTTCGGGAGATCCTGATCTCCTGGTTCGATGTGGACTTTCTGGAACTCAAGAACATCACGTGGGACGACACGCCTGCGGCGGTGTTGGAGAAACTGATCGAGTATGAGGCCGTTCACGCCATCGCGGGATGGGAAGACCTCAAGAACCGGCTCGACTCCGATCGGCGGTGTTTCGCATTCTTTCATCCCCGGATGCCGGAAGAGCCCTTGATCTTCGTCGAAGTTGCCTTGGTCAACGGCATTGCCGGCAATGTTCAGGACCTGCTGGATGAAACCGCGCCGCTGCAAAACCCGGATGCTGCCGACACGGCGATTTTCTATTCCATTTCTAACGCGCAGCAAGGATTGGCAGGAATCAGCTTCGGCAACTTCCTGATCAAGCGGGTTGTCGGTCAGTTGCGCGAAGATCTGCCAAACCTGCGAACGTTCTCGACGTTGTCTCCAGTGCCCGGGTTCCGCAAATGGCTCGACGGACTATATGCCGAGGGCGAACCGAAGCTTCTGCTGCCCGCCGAGCGCAAGGCATTGAAAACCGCGACGGGGACAAAAACCGGCACAAAAGGGCTGCTGAAGGACATCGTCACCAGGGCTGATTGGCATACCGACAACGCCACCGCGGAGGCCGTGAGACCGATCCTGATGCGCCTTTGCGCCCGCTACCTTGTCGAGGAGAAGAGAACCGGGAACAGGGCAATGGATCCGGTCGCGCATTTTCACTTATCGAACGGCGCGCGGGTCGAGCGGATCAACTGGCTCGGCGACACATCCGAGAAGGGCATGGCCCAAGCTGCGGGGATGATGGTCAATTATCTCTATGACCTGGGGCGGATCGACGACAATCACGAGGCATATCGGGCGGGCAAGAAAGCCGCCGTATCAAGCACCGTGCGCGGACTTTTGTAAACGCGAATACCCCTAAGAAATCCGCAGATTTACGGTGCTTTCGCGTGATTGACACGCACTTCTAAATAAGTAGAGTACCGCACCGCTTCAGGGCGAGGCCAACGCCGCGCCGAGGGTAAGCACCAGCGGGCGTGGTGGAATTGGTAGACACGCAGGTTTTAGGTACCTGTGACGCAAGTCGTGGGGGTTCAAGTCCCTCCGCCCGCACCAATTTCCGGCGCCGCCGCGAGAGTTGATCAATGAGTACCGGCGTAGCGCTGGTTAGTGCAGACGAGCAGAGAAGTTTGGAAATCCAATGCAGGTTACCGAAGTCAAATCCGAGGGTCTGAGCCGCGAGTTCAAGATCGCGCTCCCCGCCAAGGAAATCGAAGAAAAAGTCATGAACCGGCTGAGCGAAATCGCAAAGACTGCGAACATGCCAGGTTTCCGCCCGGGCAAAGTGCCTGTGTCTTTGCTCCGCAAACGCTATGGCCAAGCCGTGATGGGCGAAATCCTCGAGAGCGCGGTCTCCACGTCCGCGCAACAGGCGCTCGCGGAGAAGGGCCTGCGGCCGGCGGGTCAGCCCGAGTTCGATGTGTCGTCGTTCGAGGAAGGTAAGGATCTCGAGTACACGATGGCGTTCGACATCCTGCCTGACATCACGGTGCCGGATTTCGCCAGCATCGAGATCGAACGCTTGGTGCCGGAGATCGACGACAAGACGGTTGACGAGACGCTGGAGCGCATCGCCGAGGCCAACAAGACGTCCGAGCCAATCAAGCGGAAGCGGAAATCGAAAGCCGGCGACGTGGTCGTGATCGACTTCGTCGGAAAAGTCGACGGCGAAGCATTTCCCGGCGGCACCGCCGACGGCTATCATTTGGAGCTCGGCTCGGGCAGCTTCATTCCGGGTTTCGAGGATCAACTGATCGGCGTCAACGCGGACGACGACGTGGAAGTGAACGTCAAGTTCCCGGAAGAGTATGGCGCCGCCGAACTTGCCGGTAAGGACGCACTCTTCGAGGTCAAAGTCCAAGAGATCCGTGAAGCCAAGCCGTCGCCGATCGATGACGAACTGGCCAAAAAGGCGGGTGCCGAGGACCTGGAAAAACTCAAAGAAATGGTCCGCGAGGAACAAGGCCGCGAATTTAAAGATTATGGCCGCATGCTGGTGAAGCGGCGGCTCTTGGACTCTCTGGCCGAGAAGATCGAGTTCGACGTTCCGCCGAAGCTCGCCGAGCAGGAGTACAACTCAATCGTAAGCCAGTGGCAGCACGAGCAAAAAGGGACAGACGCAGCCGACGTCGACGATACGGATAGCGAAGAAACGCAAATGATCGAGCCCGATGCAGATCAGAAAGCGGAATTCGAGGGAATCGCCGCGCGGCGCATTCGCTTGGGTCTTTTGCTGTCGGAGATCGGTCGGGAAAACAATATCCAGATCGGTCAGGACGACATCAACAAGGCGATGATGCAGGAGGCGCGGAAGTATCCGGGCCAAGAAAAGCAGGTCATGGACTTCTTCCAAAACAACCCGCAGGCGATGGAGCAAATCACCGCGCCGGTCTACGAGGACAAGATCGTCGACTTCGTCTTGGAGATGGTGAAGGTCAAGGAGACACCGGCGTCCATGGAAGATCTCGTCAAGGCCATCGAGGCTGAGAACGAGGAGGAAGCCGAGAAAAAACCGGCCGCGAAGAAGAAGGCCGCGCCGAAGAAAAAAGCTGCCGCCAAGGAAGACGCGGACGGCGACAAACCGGCGAAGAAGGCTCCGGCCAAAAAACCGGCGGCGAAGAAAGACGACGCGGAGTAAGACCGAGCAACGCCGCCTCAGATTTCAGGCAGTGCGACGCGCATTTGCGCGTTCATGCTGAGCTGAAAGCACAACGTCCTTGCAAGGCCCGGGTGCTCGGATTATCTCGGACGAACAGTCAGCGCAGGAGTAGCAGCATGTCCGAACCGATCGATCCGCAGATGAACGCCCTGGTCCCCATGGTGGTCGAGACCACGAACCGCGGGGAACGCGCCTACGATATTTACTCGCGGCTGCTGAAAGAGCGGATCGTTTTCCTAACCGGTCCGGTCTATGACGAGGTG
The DNA here is from genome assembly GCA_965601835.1 of Rhodospirillales bacterium. Taxonomy (GTDB): domain Bacteria; phylum Pseudomonadota; class Alphaproteobacteria; order Rhodospirillales; family Casp-alpha2; genus UBA4479. Next base: position 358,852 of record OZ271842.1, on the reverse strand, counting down.
GCAAGCCTGATTTGTGCGCAGCTGCTGTATATGGAGAGTGAGAATCCGGACAAGGACATCTCGTTCTACATCAATTCGCCGGGTGGGGTCGTGACGTCCGGTTTGGCGATCTACGATACCATGCGCTACATCCGTCCGGACGTATCCACGGTCTGCATCGGCCAAGCGGCGTCGATGGGCTCGCTGCTGCTGTGCGCCGGCACCAAAGGCAAGCGGTTCGCGCTGCCAAATTCTCGGATCATGATCCACCAACCGTCCGGTGGTGCGCAGGGACAAGCGACCGATATCGAAATCCAAGCCCGCGAGATTCTGAAACTGCGCGAGCGCCTCAACAACATGTATGTCGAGCACACAGGCAAAGACTTCGACACGATTTCCGCAGCCGTCGAGCGGGACAACTTCATGAGCGCGGAGGAAGCACTCGAATTCGGTCTGATCGACGAGGTTGTTGCGGAACGTCCGGGCAGCACGGACAAATAACGTTTAACGCGATGTGTGCCGGGCACAGCGCCTGAACGCCAAAGGGCGCCCCGGCATGCAACAAAGCGGCCCCGGTATTTGGGGATTGTACCTTGCCATGCGCGGCGGGTAACATGCAGGGCAGATCGATCCTGCGGATCAAGGAGTTCAAATGAGCAGCAAGTCCGGCAGCGGCAACGATTCCAAGAACACCCTTTATTGCTCGTTTTGCGGCAAGAGCCAGCACGAAGTCCGTAAACTCATCGCTGGACCGACCGTGTTCATCTGCGATGAATGCGTCGAACTATGCATGGACATCATCCGCGAGGAACATAAGACCAATCTGGTAAAGTCGGGCGAGGGCGTGCCCACGCCGATCGACATCTGCACGGTGCTCGACGATTACGTGATCGGTCAGGGACGGGCGAAGCGCGTTCTGTCCGTCGCCGTGCACAACCACTACAAGCGTCTCAACCATGGCGGCAAAAGCAACGATGTCGAATTGGCGAAGTCGAACATCCTGCTGATCGGCCCGACGGGGTGCGGCAAGACCTTGCTGGCGCAAACGTTGGCGCGCATTCTTGACGTACCGTTCACCATGGCCGATGCGACGACACTGACGGAAGCCGGCTATGTCGGCGAAGACGTCGAGAACATCATCCTGAAACTGCTGCAAGCCGCGGATTACAACGTCGAACGGGCGCAGCGCGGCATCGTCTACATCGATGAGGTCGACAAGATCAGCCGCAAATCGGACAACCCGTCCATTACCCGCGACGTGTCGGGGGAGGGAGTTCAGCAGGCGCTGTTGAAGATCATGGAAGGTACCGTGGCCTCGGTACCACCGCAGGGCGGGCGCAAACACCCACAGCAAGAATTCCTGCAGGTCGACACGACGAACATTCTGTTTATCTGCGGCGGCGCGTTCGCCGGCCTGGACAAGATCATCAGCGCCCGCGGCAAAGGCACCAACATCGGTTTTGGCGCCGACGTCAGTGGACCGGATGATCGCGAGACCGGCGAAATTCTTGCCGAGGTCGAGCCAGAGGATTTGTTGAAATTCGGTTTGATCCCGGAGTTCGTTGGCCGGTTGCCGGTGTTGGCAACGCTGGAAGATTTGGACGAGTCGGCGTTGATCGAAATTCTGACCAAGCCGAAGAACGCACTGGTCAAACAATACCAGCGGTTGTTCGACATGGAGGATGTCAATCTAACGTTCCGGGACGAAGCCCTCGAATCGGTCGCGAAAAAAGCGGTGGAACGGAAGACCGGTGCGCGGGGATTGCGCTCGATCATGGAGAATATTCTCCTCGACACCATGTTTGACCTGCCCGGTCTCGATGGGGTCGAAGAAGTGGTGATCAACGAAGATACGGTCGACGAAGGCGCTCCGCCGCTGTTTATCTATGCCGACCGCAAGGAAGAGATCGAATCGTCGGCGTCCTAGGCGGCTTCGTTCTGTTTCAAGGCCTTAGCTGGCCTAAATTGAGATCCCCCGCAGACTTTCGTTGAGCGCTTTTCACGCGAAGCAACAAGCGTATGCGCATGGCCGGCTAAACGCCGGAAAACCGCCGGAATTCTGCGAAAGATCCGCTTTTGATCAATCACGCGCGCTTGACCGCGTTTGCACTTGCACAGAGGCCCAAAACGGCCCACCTTCTTAACAAATCTGAAAATTGACGAGCGCCGTATGGATGTGGGGATACGGCCTGATCGAGACGGAGAAAAACCAATGGAATCCGAAGATAAGAAAGACATTTTCCCGGTATTGCCCCTGCGCGACATCGTCGTTTTCCCACATATGATCGTGCCTTTGTTCGTCGGCCGTGAGAAATCGGTCCGCGCCCTTGAAGACGTGATGAAAGACGACAAGCAAATCCTGCTGGTGGCGCAAAAGAACGCTGCGGAGGACGACCCGGGCAAGGACGACATATACGACATCGGCACCGTCTCCACGGTGCTGCAATTGCTCAAACTTCCGGACGGGACCGTCAAAGTCCTGGTCGAGGGTATCCAACGCGCCAAGATTGACAATTTCACGGAGACCGAGGACTTCTTCCAGGTCTCGGCGACGCGCCTTCCGGAAACGGACGAGGACCAGCAAGAACTCGAAGCCGTGTCGCGCTCGGTGGTGTCGCAGTTCGAAAGCTACATCAAGCTGAACAAGAAAATTCCGCCCGAGGTCCTGGTCTCGGTCAATCAGATCGACGACCCGTCGAAACTGGCAGACACGATCGCCTCGCACTTGGCGATCAAGATTTCCGAAAAGCAGGAACTCCTCGAGCTTGAGACCGTGATCGAGCGTCTGGAGAAAGTTCTCGGCTTCATGGAAGCGGAGATCGGTGTTCTTCAGGTCGAGAAGAAGATCCGCAACCGCGTCAAGCGGCAGATGGAGAAGACGCAACGCGAGTACTATTTGAATGAGCAGATGAAGGCCATTCAGAAGGAACTCGGCGAAGGCGAGGACGGCAAGGACGAGACCGCCGAACTCGAAGAGAAGATCAACAAGACAAAGCTCAGCAAGGAAGCCAAGGAAAAGTCCCTGGCCGAATTGAAGAAGCTGAAAAGCATGTCACCGATGTCCGCCGAAGCGACGGTGGTGCGCAACTACCTGGATTGGATGCTCTCCATTCCGTGGAAAAAGCGCAGCCGGATCAAGAAGGACATCAAGAAGGCGCAGGAGATACTGGATAAGGACCACTACGGTCTTGAGAAGGTCAAAGAGCGCATTCTCGAGTACCTCGCCGTGCAACAACGCACCAACAAAGTGACTGGCCCCATCCTGTGCTTGGTGGGACCTCCGGGCGTCGGCAAGACCTCGCTGGGCAAATCGATTGCGCGCGCAACCGGGCGGAACTTCGTGCGCATGTCGCTCGGCGGCGTCCGTGACGAGTCGGAGATCCGTGGCCACCGGCGGACCTACATCGGGTCCATGCCGGGCAAGATCATTCAGTCGATGAAGAAAGCCAAATCGTCCAATCCGTTGTTCCTGCTCGATGAGGTGGACAAGATGGGGAACGATTGGCGGGGCGATCCGGCGTCGGCATTGTTGGAAGTCCTAGACCCTGAGCAAAACGCGACCTTCAACGACCACTACCTCGAAGTCGATTATGATCTCTCGGACATCATGTTCGTGACCACGGCGAACACGCTCAATATGCCGGGTCCGCTGCTTGACCGGATGGAGATCATCCGCCTGTCGGGCTACACCGAGCACGAGAAAGTCGAAATCGCCAAGACCCATTTGATCCCGCGCCAAATCGAGAAACACGGTGTCAAAGACGGTGAATGGACGATCACCGATGACGCCATCATCGATTTGATCCGTTACTACACCAAAGAAAGCGGTGTGCGTAACTTGGAACGCGAACTCGCCAATCTGGTCCGCAAAGCGCTTAAAGAGATTCTGATGGGCGACGCGGAGAAAGTGGACGTCACACCGGAAACCCTGGACAAGTATGCAGGCGTTAAGAAATACCGCTTCGGTGAGATTGAAGCCGAGGATCTGGTTGGTGTCGTGACCGGGCTCGCTTGGACCGAAGTTGGTGGTGAGTTGCTGTCGATCGAAGCCGTCATGGTTCCCGGCAAAGGCAAGATGACCATCACCGGGAAACTTGGCGACGTGATGCAAGAGAGCATTCAAGCCGCAAAATCCTACGTGCAGTCCCGGGCCCATACGTTCGGCATTCGCCCGCCGCTGTTCAATCAGAAGGACATCCACGTCCACGTGCCGGAAGGGGCGACCCCGAAAGACGGCCCGTCGGCGGGCGTCGGCATGACCACTTCGATCGTCTCCGTGCTGACCGGCATTCCGGTGCGCCGCGAAGTCGCGATGACTGGTGAGGTGACCTTGCGCGGCCGCGTGCTGGCGATCGGCGGTCTGAAGGAAAAACTTCTGGCGGCACTTCGCGGTGGCATCAAGACCGTGCTCATTCCGCAGGAGAACGAGAAGGACTTGGCGGATATTCCGGACGTCGTGAAAGACGGCCTGGAGATTATTCCTGTCAGCACCGTCGACGAAGTTCTGGAACACGCATTGGCGCAACCGTTGACGCCAATCGAGTGGACCGAAGAGGACGAAGCGGAAGCCGCGAACTTAGCGGCCGACGGCGGCAAGGACTCGTCGGGAGATGTCGTCAAGCACTGACGCCGTTGCACCCGACCGAAAATTATGAGGGCGTATTCCTTGCGAGGCATACGCCCTTTTTTTGTCCGCTGTCGCGTGAGGCTCGAACACGGCCAATCCGACACAAAAATCGAATCGGGGTGCGAAATCGCGTGTTTTTCCCGGATTTCTGCGGTTTTCGACAGATTTCGACAGTCCGACCAAAAAAAGGGGGCTCAGCGCACAGCCAAAAAAGCGCATTTATATCAACAAGTTAATCTATTTCGGATGGATTTGGCTGGGCGAATTGCAACATCCGCTGCGGCTTAAATTGACGCTGAATGGGCGAAAAACATAGAGTCCTCTGGCACGCCGCAGCGGCGGAAACCCTAGGTTTTCTGCCACGTTGCGGATTTATCGTATCCCTCAACCTTATGAAAAAGGGGGCATTAGCCGTGAATAAGAATGATCTCATCGCAGCCGTCGCGGATTCCGCTGGCCTGACGAAAGCCGACGCCGCGAAAGCCGTCGACGCTGTTTTCGACTCCATCACCGGTTCGCTGCAGGGCGGCACTGAAGTCCGTCTCGTTGGCTTCGGCACGTTCTCGGTCGTACAACGGAAAGCGACCACGGGCCGCAACCCGCGTACGGGCGAAACGATTCAGATCGCCGCGTCCAAGCAACCGAAGTTCAAAGCCGGCAAAGGTCTCAAAGACGCCGTCAACTGATCTAACGGTTTCGATCAAGAAAAACGCCGGCCCTTCGCGGGGCCGGCGTTTTCGTTTCGGCGAGTCAATGCCTTGCTCGACAGCGCCGGTCAAAGTATACATCCGTCTCCGCTATCGGCGGGGGCGATTAGCTCAGTTGGTAGAGCGCCTCGTTTACACCGAGGATGTCGGCAGTTCGAGTCTGTCATCGCCCACCATTTCCCCCGATTTCGGCACTTTCCGGTCCTGCTGGCGCATCGCACCGCAGCCCTCAACGTCTTCCGATGTTTCTCCTTATCGAGTGCGCTTGACACCCTGCAGGGCGTACTATAGATCAACGCTTCCGCCGCGATATGGCGGCACCCGAAGGGGGTGTAGCTCAGTTGGTTAGAGCGCCGGCCTGTCACGCCGGAGGCCGCGGGTTCGAGTCCCGTCACTCCCGCCACTTTCCCCAAACCGATCGCCTTGTTTCGTCGTAGAAAGACGAGACGCTGCAGCGCACACATTTGCTTCGCTGCGAGCGCGAAAAAAGTGCCTCATCGATGTCGACAGGGCATTGAATTTACGTAGGTTCTCGGGCATACCAATAGTGTTGGTAATGACGTCGAGGGGAACGAACCGTGCTCTTGACTGCTGGGGTGCCGACAACCGTGGGGGACTTTAGACTTGGATAGTCTGCTCAGCGAATATCTGCCGATCCTGATCTTTCTGGGGATCGCCACGGCCATCGCCTGCGTCGCGGTGCTCGGCTCCTTTATCGTTGCGCCCCAAAGACCCGACGTGGAGAAGAACTCCGCCTACGAGTGCGGTTTCGAAGCTTTCGAAGACGCGCGCCATAAATTCGACGTTCGTTTTTACTTGGTAGCCATTCTTTTCATCATTTTTGACTTGGAGGTGGCCTTCTTGTTTCCATGGGCCATCACCCTCGGAGAAATTGGTCTATTCGGCTTTTGGTCGATGATGATCTTTCTCGGCATCCTGACCATCGGGTTCATCTACGAATGGCGCAAAGGAGCGTTGGAATGGGAGTGACATCCTCACCAGACGGGAAGGGCATCGCGCCGCTTCCGCCAGGCCCTGAGCAGGATGAAATCCTTCGACAGGTCACAGGCGAGCTTCAGGACAAGGGTTTCGTCCTGGCGTCCGTTGACAATTTGGTCAATTGGGCGAGGACCGGTTCACTTTGGCCAATGACCTTCGGCCTCGCGTGCTGCGCCATCGAAATGATGCATGCCTACGTCAGCCGATACGATCTGGACCGGTTCGGTGTCGTGCCGCGACCGAGCCCTCGTCAATCTGATGTGATTATTGTCGCCGGCACGCTGACCAACAAAATGGCGCCGGCGTTCCGCAAGGTCTATGACCAGATGGCCGAGCCGCGGTATGTGATCTCCATGGGATCGTGCGCCAATGGCGGCGGATACTACCACTACTCCTACTCGGTGGTGCGGGGATGCGACCGCGTCGTCCCGGTGGACGTTTACGTGCCAGGGTGCCCGCCGACGGCCGAGGCCCTGGTCTATGGCATCATGCAATTGCAAAAGAAAATCCGTCGAACGGGAACGTTGTTCCGCTAGAGCGAGCCGAGGGCGCATACAGCGTAATGAGCGAAGCACTTAAGGAAATGGGCGACGTGATCGCCGCGCAATTGGGGCCTTCCGTGACCGGCGTCGAGACGCGGCTGGGCGAACTCACGCTGCACGTGGCGCGTGAGGACATTCTCAAGGTTCTGAAGTTCCTCCGCGACGATGCAAACTGCCAATTCACCACATTATTGGATATCTGCGGCGTCGATTTTCCGGAAGACGAAGAGCGGTTCGAGGTCGTCTACAACTTGTTATCCATGGTCCACAACGCGCGCATTCGTCTCAAGTTGCGGACCGACGAGGACACGCCGATCGATAGCGCCACATCGCTGTTCAGCTCCGCCAATTGGTGGGAACGTGAGGCGTGGGACCTGTTTGGAATCGCCTTCGTCGGCCATCCGGATCTGCGCCGGATACTGACCGATTACGGCTTCGAAGGTCATCCCTTGCGAAAGGACTTTCCGCTGACGGGCTACGTGGAACTCCGCTATGACGATGAGCAAAAGCGGGTGGTGTACGAGCCCGTGAAACTGACCCAGGAGTACCGTTCATTCGACTTCCTCAGCCCCTGGGAAGGCGTGCAGCGGGTGCTGCCCGGCGATGAAAAGGCGGCGGCAGAGGAGGAGACCTCCTGATGGCCGAAACCCAGATCAAGAATTTCAACATCAACTTTGGGCCGCAACACCCAGCAGCGCACGGTGTCTTGCGCTTGGTCCTGGAGATGGACGGCGAGGTTGTTGAACGCGCCGACCCGCATATCGGTCTGCTTCACCGCGGCACCGAAAAACTGATCGAGAACAAGACCTATGTTCAGGCGGTCGGGTATTTCGACCGTCTCGATTACTCATCCCCGCAATGCCAAGAACATGCATTTGCCCTTGGCACCGAAAAGCTGTTGGGTCTCGAGGTGCCTGTGCGCGGTCAGGCGATCCGTGTCCTCTATGCGGAAATCGGACGACTTCTGAACCACCTCATGAACATCTGTGCCTTCGCACTCGATGTCGGCGCCATGACGCCGATGCTGTGGGGCTTCGAGCACCGTGAAAAATTGATGGAATTCTGCGAGCGGGCCTGCGGGGCGCGCATGCATTTGCACTATTTTCGCCCAGGCGGCGTGGCCTTCGATGTGCCGCAGGACCTTTTGGACGACATTTATGCGTGGTGCCCTGACTTCCTGGTTTGTTGCGACGATATCGAATCGCTGCTGACGGAAAACCGTATCTTCAAGCAACGCACCGTCGACATTGGCGTGATCAGCGCCGAGCAGTGCCAAGATTGGGGAATTACCGGCGCCAATCTCCGCGCTTCGGGGATTGCCTGGGATTTGCGCAAATCGCAGCCGTACGATGGCTATGAAAACTACGACTTTCAGATTCCCGTCGGCTCCAACGGTGACTGCTACGACCGGTACATCGTCCGCATGCTGGAAATGCGCGAAAGCGTGAAGATCATCCAACAGGCGATCGAAAACATGCCGGGTGGACCGGCAAAGTCCATCGATCATAAAGTCACACCGCCGACCCGAGGCGAGATGAAGCACTCGATGGAAGCACTGATCCATCACTTCAAGCTCTATACCGAGGGCTTCAAGGTCCCCGCCGGCGAAACGTATACCGCCGTGGAAGCCCCGAAAGGGGAGTTCGCCGTGTATTTGATTTCGGACGGCACCAACAAACCGTACCGCTGCAAGATTCGCGCGCCGGGCTTTGCGTCGCTTCAGGCAACGGAATTGCTGTCCAAGGGACACATGCTAGCCGATGTCGTGGCCAACATCGGATCGGTGGATATCGTGTTTGGGGAGATCGACCGATGACGGAGACGCCGGAGACCTTCTCCTTCACGCCGGAGAACGACGCCATCGCGCAGCAAATCATCGCGAAGTATCCGGAAGGCCGGCAAAGATCGGCCGTCATGCCGCTATTGGACTTGGCGCAGCGCCAGGGCGACGGTTGGCTGCCTATGCCGGCCATAGAATACGTGGCCGAATACTTGGACATGCCGTCAATCCGGGTGTTGGAGGTGGCATCCTTCTACACGATGTTCAATTTGAAGCCGATCGGTAAACACTTCATCCAAGTTTGCGGGACCACGCCGTGCTGGCTGCGCGGGGCGGAAAACGTCATGCGCACCTGCCAAGAAAAACTTGGCATCGGTAACGGTGAAACGACCGAGGACGGTATGTTCTCGCTGCTTGAGGTCGAGTGCCTCGGTGCCTGCGTTAATGCACCGATGATACAGATCAACGACGATTACTATGAAGACTTGGACAGTGACAAAACCGCCGAGATCATCGACGCCCTTCGGGCCGGCGAGACGCCGCCGACGGGCTCGCAACTCGCGCGGGTGTCGTGCGAACCCCTTGGCGGGCTGACGACACTGACCGATCAGGAAGAGCGCCGCGCGGCCTTGGCCGCCGAGAAGGAGGGTGCGTGATGCTGAACGACCAGGATCGCATCTTTACGAATATCTACGGCCTCGAAGACAGCGGGCTGGCCGGGGCCCGAGCACGTGGCGATTGGGATAACACCAAAGCCATCATCGAGATGGGCCGCGAGAAGATTATCGACGAAGTCAAAGCTTCCGGATTGCGGGGGCGGGGCGGTGCTGGCTTTTCGACCGGCATGAAATGGTCGTTCATGCCGAAAGAAGTGGGCGAGCGGCCGCATTATCTGGTGATCAACGCCGACGAGAGCGAGCCCGGCACCTGCAAGGACCGCGAGATCATGCGCCACGATCCGCAAAAACTGATCGAAGGGGCATTGGTCGCCGCGTATGCCATGAATGCGCATGCCGCGTATTGCTATATCCGGGGCGAGTTCTACCGCGAAGCGGAAGCACTGCAGCGGGCCGTCGACGAGGCCTATGCCAACGGCCTGATCGGCGATAACGCCTGTGGCACGGGTTGGAAATTCGATTTCTATATCCACCGGGGCGCCGGGGCATATATCTGCGGCGAGGAATCGGCACTGATCGAGAGTCTCGAAGGCAAGAAAGGGCAACCGCGTCTCAAGCCGCCGTTTCCGGCGAATGTTGGCGTGTGGGGATGTCCGACGACCGTGAACAATGTCGAGAGCATCTCCGTCGTGCCCACCATCCTGCGGCGCGGCTCGGGGTGGTTTGCAGGACTGGGGCGCGAGAACAACACCGGCACCAAGCTCTTCAATATCTCCGGACACGTGAATCGACCGTGTACCGTCGAAGAAGAAATGGGGATCCCGCTCAAAGACCTGATCGAGAAGCACGCGGGCGGCGTCCGGGGCGGATGGGACAACTTGCTGGCGATCATTCCAGGCGGCTCGTCGGTGCCGTTGCTTCCGAAAGATACGTGCTCGACCGTCTTGATGGATTTCGACTCGTTGCGCGAAGTTCAATCAGGGCTCGGTACGGCGGCGGTCATCGTCATGGACCAATCGACAGACGTTATCCAAGCCATTCGACGGTTATCGAAGTTCTACATGCATGAAAGCTGCGGTCAGTGCACACCGTGCCGCGAAGGCACCGGATGGATGTGGCGTATGATGGGTCGTATCGTCGAAGGTGATGCGACGTCAGCTGAAATCGATCTGCTACACGAAGTCACGAAACAGGTTGAAGGCCATACAATCTGCGCGCTTGGCGACGCAGCTGCATGGCCGATCCAAGGATTGATCCGGCACTTCCGGCCGCTGATGGAAGAACGCTGCAAGGGCGGCGCGGAACCCGCGCAAGCGGCCGAGTAGGGCGTAGGGCAAGGACAGCGATATGCCGAAACTGACAATCGATGGGCAGGAAGTCGAAGTCGACGCTGGTTTGACGGTCCTGCAGGCCTGCGAGCAGGCGGGGATCGAAATTCCCAGGTTCTGTTATCACGAACGCCTGTCGATCGCCGGAAACTGCCGCATGTGTCTTGTCGCGATGGAACGCGCGCCCAAGCCGGTCGCATCGTGCGCGATGCCGGTCGCCGATGGCATGGTCGTACATACCAATACCCCCGAAGTGCACAAGATGCGCAAAGGGGTGATGGAATTCTTGCTGATCAACCACCCGTTGGATTGCCCGATTTGCGACCAGGGCGGCGAATGCGACCTCCAAGACCAAGCGATGGGGTATGGCCTCGATCACTCGCGCTACACGGAAAACAAGCGCGCCGTCGAGGACAAGGAAATGGGGCCGCTGATCAAGACGATCATGACGCGGTGCATTCATTGCACCCGTTGCGTGCGGTTCACCACCGAAGTCGCAGGCGTGACGGACATGGGCATGCTGTTCCGGGGTGAGCATGCGGAAATTACGACCTACTTGGAGAAGGCGCTGGACTCCGAGATGTCGGGCAATGTCATCGATCTTTGTCCGGTTGGTGCGCTGACCTCCAAACCGTATGCGTTCGTCGCGCGTCCGTGGGAGCTGAAAAAGACCGAGACCGTGGACGCCATGGACGCCGTCGGCTCCAACATCCGGGTGGACGCGCGTGGGTCCGAAGTGATGCGGGTGTTGCCGCGGATCAATGAGGACGTCAACGAAGAGTGGATTTCCGACAAGACGCGCTTTGCCTGCGACGGATTGCGGCGCCAACGACTGGACCGTCCCTACGTCCGCAAGGACGGCAAACTCCAGGCGGCAACGTGGGACGAAGCGTTTGCCGCGGTGAAGGTAGGTCTCGACGGCCTTTCCGGCAATCAGATCGCAGCGATCGCCGGGGACATGGCCGATTGCGAAGCGATGGTCTCCTTGAAGGCATTGATGGCAGCCCTCGGCTCGCCGCACATGGATTGCCGCCAGGACGGTGCTACCTTCGACCCGAGCGTCCGGGCGGGATACCTGTTCAACACCACCATCGCCGGCATCGAAAATGCCGATGCGTTGCTGATCGTCGGTGCCAACCCGCGCATGGAAGCGGCCGTGCTGAACACCCGGATCCGCAAGCGGTTCTTGATGGGCGGATTCCCAATCGGCGTGATCGGTGAAGCCGCCGACCTGCGCTACGACTATACGCACTTGGGCGATGGCGCCAGCGCGCTTAGCGCTGTGCTGGACGGCAGCTCGGCGTTCGCCGATGTCCTCAGCGAAGCGAACCGTCCGATGATCCTCGTCGGGCAGGGAGCGTTCACGCGACCAGACGGCGCAGCGGTCCATAAACTCACCCATGATATCGCCGAAAAGTACGGCATGATCGACAAGTCGTCGGGTTGGAACGGGTACAACATGCTGCATACGGCCGCGGCTCGGGTCGGCGGCCTCGACCTTGGGTTCGTGCCGGGCGATGGCGGATTGGATACCGCCGGGATCGTGAAAGGCGCCGGTGACGGCAGCATCAAGGCCGTCTACCTGTTGGGTGCCGACGAAATCGACACGTCCGCGCTGGGCGACGCCTTTGTGATCTACCAGGGCCACCACGGCGATGCCGGCGCACACCGGGCCGATGTGATTCTGCCGGGCGCAGCCTACACCGAAAAGAACGCCACCTGGGTCAACACCGAAGGCCGCGTGCAATTGGGCCGCATCGCAGCGTTCCCGCCAGGTGAGGCGAAAGAGGATTGGACCATTGTCCGCGCGCTTTCCGGTGCGCTCGGAAATCCCATCCCATTCAATGACTTACGGTCCGTTCGTGGCGCAATGGTTGAAACCAACGCCGCGTTCTTGAACATCGATACAGCGGCCGCGGCAACGTGGGCTGATTTTGGCACCGCGGGAGACATCGGCGATGCACCGTTCCGTTCGCCGATCGAGAATTTCTACATGACCGACCCAATTAGCCGGGCCTCCGAAACCATGGCGAAGTGCACCGATACGTTCAGCGCCGCTGAAGAAGCGAAGACGGGCACCGATGGCTGATTTTCTGAACACACCGCTGGGCCAGGGAATTTGGATCGTCGTCAAGATCGTCGCGATCGTGATCCCCATTATGCTGTCGGTGGCGTACCTGACGTATTTCGAGCGCAAGGTGATCGGCGCCATGCATTTGCGCAAAGGCCCGAATGTGGTCGGCCCCTTCGGCCTGCTGCAGCCCATTGCCGATGGTCTGAAATTGTTCCTCAAGGAAACGGTCATCCCGACGGGCGCAAACCGCGGCGTGTTCGTGGCGGCCCCGATGATCACCTTCATCTTGGCGATCGTCGCCTGGGCCGTGATCCCGTTCGATGCGGGCATGGTGTTGGCGGATATCAATGTCGGGGTGCTGTACCTATTCGCAATCTCGTCACTGGGTGTCTATGGCATTCTAATGGCGGGCTGGGCGTCGAACTCGAAATACGCCTTTCTCGGCGCGATGCGATCCGCGGCGCAGATGGTCTCCTACGAAGTGTCCATGGGCCTGATCATCATTACGGTTCTGCTTTGCGCCGGCTCCATGAACTTGTCCGACATCGTCGAAGCGCAGAAGACCGTCTGGTTTGTGGTGCCGTTGTTGCCGATGGCCGTGATCTTTTTCGTCTCGACGCTGGCGGAAACCAACCGGCACCCGTTTGACCTGCCGGAGGCGGAAGCGGAACTGGTCGCGGGCTACAACGTCGAGTACTCGTCCATGACGTTCGCGCTGTTCTTTCTCGGCGAGTACGCGAACATGATCTTGATGTCCGCCATGACGGCGATCTTGTTCCTGGGCGGCTGGCTGCCGCCGCTCGACATCGCGCCGTTCAACTGGATACCCGGGCCGATCTGGTTTGCGCTGAAGATCGCGTTCTGTCTTTTCATCTTCATCTGGGTCCGCGCAACGTTTCCGCGCTACCGCTACGACCAACTGATGCGGCTCGGATGGAAAGTTTTCTTGCCGATTTCGCTGGCGGCGGTTGCGATCGTCGCGGGGGTGCTGGTGGCTTTCGATATGGCGCCGGTACTGGCAAATGGCTAACGGGGGCGAGCAGGAGCTGAGACCATGAGTTTCATTTCACGAAGCGCCAAGACCGTCTTTTTGTCGGAACTCGTCTCCGGCATGGCTCTGACGTTGCGGTATTTCTTCCGCAAGAAGGTGACGGTCAATTACCCGTACGAAAAAGGACCGCTATCGGCCCGTTTCCGGGGCGAGCACGCCCTTCGCCGATATCCGAACGGCGAGGAACGCTGCATCGCTTGCAAACTGTGTGAAGCGATTTGCCCCGCTCAGGCCATTACCATTGAGGCTGAGCCGCGCGACGACGGCTCGCGGCGCACGACACGCTATGACATCGACATGGTGAAATGCATTTACTGCGGGCTGTGCCAAGAAGCGTGCCCGGTCGACGCCATCGTCGAGGGGCCGAATTTCGAATTCGCGACGGAAACGCGCGAAGAGCTGCTGTATGACAAGGATAAGTTGCTGGCCAACGGCGACCGTTGGGAAACCGAGTTGGCCGAACGTTTGAGGATTGAAGCGCCCTACCGCTGAGGCGGTATCGGCGTGAAGGTTGAGGGGGCTTTGGGGGCCTGATGATCGAAGCGATAGCGTTTTATCTGTTCGCGTTTGTCGCGGTCGCCGCCGGTGTGCTGGTGATCTCGTCCAGGAACCCTGTGCATTCGGTGCTGTTCCTGATCCTCGCGTTCTTCAATTCCGCCGGTCTGTTTGTGCTGATGGGCGCCGAATTCTTGGCGATGATCCTGGTCGTGGTTTACGTCGGCGCCGTGGCCGTTTTGTTCATGTTCGTGGTCATGATGCTCGACATCAATTACGTCGAAATGCGTCAGGGTTTCCTGCAATACCTCCCGGTCGGCGCACTGATCGGCATTGTGCTGCTGGTTGAGCTGCTGGTCATCTTGGGCGGCTGGGCGTTCGCACCGGAGGCAAGCAGCATCGCGGCGGCCCCGGTACCGCCGCCGGACGACGTATCGAACACACGAGCCATTGGGCGGATCATGTACACGGAACTGGTCTATCTCTTCCAGGCGGCCGGGCTGGTACTGCTGGTGGCGATGATCGGCGCCATCGTGTTGACGCACCGCCAGCGCGAGGGGGTCCGCAAGCAGCAGATTTCCGAGCAAATCGCCCGCGATCCCAAGAAAGCCGTCGAGCTTCGCGACGTCGAGACAGGGAAGGGCATCTGATGCTGGAAATCGGACTATCCCATTATCTCAGCGTCGCGGCGATTCTGTTTACGCTCGGGATCTTCGGGATATTTCTAAACCGCAAGAACGTCATCATAATCCTGATGTCCGTGGAACTCATGTTGCTCGCAGTCAACATCAACCTCGTCGCCTTCTCCACGCATCTCGGCGATTTGATGGGTCAAATCTTCGCCATGTTGGTTCTGACCGTCGCCGCCGCAGAGGCCGCAATCGGCCTCGCGATCCTCGTCGTGTTCTTCCGTAACCGCGGCACCATCGCGGTCGAAGACGTCAACATGATGAAGGGGTGAGCGATATGATCGAAATCCTCCTCGTTTTTGCCCCACTGCTCGGCTCCATCATCGCCGGCGCCATCGTCTTTACTTCGCTCGGCGCCGCCGGCGAACGGAAACACAAACTCGATTTGGCGTCACAGGTCATTACCTGCGGGTTGATGGTCCTGTCCGCCGTGCTGGCGTTCGTGATCTTCTTCGATGTTGCCATCGCGGGGAACGAGCGCACGACCGAGCTCTTCACCTGGATCGAGTCCGGCGCCTTCGCATTTTCGTGGGCGCTTAAGGTCGACACCCTGACTGCAGTGATGATGATCGTCGTCTGCACGGTGTCGGCGATGGTGCACATTTACTCGATCGGCTACATGCACCACGACCCATCGGTGCCTCGGTTCATGTGCTATCTCAGCCTGTTCACCTTCATGATGCTGATGCTGGTGACGGCAGATAATCTCGTGCAAATGTTCTTTGGTTGGGAAGGCGTCGGCCTCGCCAGCTATTTGTTGATCGGCTTTTGGTACAAGAAACCGTCGGCCAACGCCGCAGCGATCAAGGCCTTTGTCGTCAACCGGGTTGGGGATTTTGGCTTCGCGCTCGGGATTTTCGCCACGTTCCTGCTGTTCGACACGGTCAACCTGGACACCATCTTCGCGGCTGTACCGGACAGCGCAGACGCGACGCTGAACGTTTTCGGTGCCGAATTCCATGCGATGACCATCATTTGCCTGTTGCTGTTCGTCGGCGCCATGGGCAAATCGGCACAGTTGGGCCTGCACACCTGGCTGCCGGACGCTATGGAAGGGCCAACGCCGGTCTCCGCGCTGATCCATGCCGCGACCATGGTGACCGCCGGCGTGTTCATGGTCGCGCGCCTGTCACCGATGTTCGAGTATTCGGATGTCGCGTTGACCGTTGTCACCGTCGTCGGCGCATCGACGGCGATCTTCGCCGCAACCATCGGCTGCGTGCAGAATGACATCAAACGGGTGATCGCCTACTCGACATGCTCGCAGCTCGGCTACATGTTCTTCGCCTGCGGTGTTTCGGCGTACTCCGCCGGCATCTTCCACCTCATGACCCACGGGTTCTTCAAGGCGCTGCTGTTCTTGGGCGCGGGCTCGGTCATCCATGCCATGTCCGATGAACAAGACATGCGCAAAATGGGCGGCATCTGGAAGATGATCCCGGTCACCTATGCCCTGATGTGGATCGGGTCGCTGGCGCTGGCGGGCATACCGCCGTTTGCCGGGTTCTTTTCCAAGGACATCGTGCTTGAGGCCGCCTATGCAGCGAATACCGGCGTCGGGCAATATGCTTTCTGGCTCGGGTTACTCGCGGCCTTGCTGACCGCGTTCTATTCGTGGCGGCTGTTGTTTATGACCTTCCACGGCACGCCTCGGTGCGACGAGAAGGTGCTGGCGCACGTGCACGAAAGCCCGAAAGTGATGATCCTGCCATTGTTCGTGCTGGCCATCGGCGCCATCGGCTCGGGCTATATCGCCTATGATCTTTTCGTCGGCGAGGGGGCGCCTGCGTTCTGGGGCGACTCAATCCTGATCCTGCCAGAGCACACGGCGTTGGAAGACGCGCACCATGTTCCGACGTGGGTTGTGCTGTCACCGTTGGTCGTCGGGATCATCGGCATCGCCGCCGCGTATCTGATGTACATCGCGAAGCCGGATATTCCGGGCAAGATCGCCGCGAAATTCCAAGGCGTCTACCAGTTCCTGCTCAACAAATGGTATTTCGACGAGTTGTACGACAAGATCTTCGTCCGCCCGTCCTTCGCATTGGGCCGCGGCTTCTGGAAAGGCGGCGACGGTGCGTTGATCGACGGCGTCGGGCCCGATGGCGTCGCCGCAGCCGTCAAAGTTCTGGCGCGCCGCGCCGCGGCATTGCAGACCGGTTACCTCTATCACTATGCCTTCGTGATGCTGATCGGCATCGCGGCGTTGGTGAGTTGGTACATGTTCACGAAGGGGGCTTAAGGCCGCATGTTCGACTTTCCGCTCCTGTCGATTTTGACGTTCGCGCCGCTGGTCGGGGCGTTGGCGATCCTGATCGTCCGTCACGACGACCCCGAAGTGGTCGCCGCGAACGCGCGTAGCGTCGCGCTGTTTGTGTCGACGACCGTGTTCCTGTTGTCGCTTGTGCTTTGGTTCGGGTTCGACCGTACAACGGCCGATTTCCAGTTCGTCGAGAAAGTGGCCTGGATGGACGATTTCGGCATCTCCTATCACATGGGTGTCGACGGCATATCCGTCCTGTTCGTATTGCTGACGACGTTGCTGACACCGCTGTGCATCCTGGCCAGCTGGCGCTCCATCACCGAACGGGTGAAGGAGTACATGATCTCGTTCATGATCTTGGAAACGTTCATGATCGGCATGTTCTGCGCCCTGGATCTGTTCGTCTTCTACATCTTCTTCGAGGCCGTCCTGATCCCGATGTTCATCATCATCGGCATCTGGGGCGGGGCGCGCCGGGTTTACGCGGCCTTCAAACTGTTCCTCTATACGCTGCTCGGCTCGGTGCTGATGCTGGTCGCCATGCTGGCCATGTACTTCGAAGCCGGTACCACGGACATCGTGCAGCTCATGTCGCATGATTTCCCGATCGATCTGCAGAAATGGATGTGGCTGGCGTTCTTCGCGTCGTTCGCCGTGAAGATGCCGATGTGGCCGGTGCACACCTGGCTGCCGGACGCCCACGTCGAGGCGCCGACGGCGGGCTCGGTGATCCTGGCCGGCGTGTTGCTGAAGTTCGGCGGCTACGGCTTCCTGCGGTTCTCACTGCCGATGATGCCCGAAGCGAGCGTCTACTTCACGCCGCTGATCTACACCTTGTCCGTGGTCGCGGTAATTTACACGTCGCTGGTCGCCCTTGCGCAAGAGGACATCAAGAAGCTGATCGCGTATTCGTCGATCGCGCACATGGGCTTCGTCACTATCGGCGTCTTTACCCTGACGACCCAAGGGGTCGAAGGGGCCATCTATCAGATGCTGTCGCACGGGGTCGTGTCTGCGGCCTTGTTCCTGGTCGTCGGTGTGATTTACGACCGCATACACACTCGCGATATCGACGCCTACGGCGGGCTGGTGAACCGAATGCCGGCGTACGCCATGGTGTTCATGTTCTTCACGATGGCATCCGTCGGATTGCCCGGCACTGGCGGGTTCGTCGGCGAAATTCTGGTCCTGGTCGGTGCCTTCAAGGCCAATAGTTGGGTCGCGGCGCTGGCGGCAATCGGCGTAATCTTGGGCGCGGCGTACATGCTGTATCTCTATCGCCGCGTCGTGTTCGGCGAATTGAGCAAAGAAAACCTCATGAAAATCAAAGACATGAGCCGCCGCGAGTGGGCCGTGTTCGCGCCGTTGCTGATCGTCACCTTGTGGATGGGCATCTATCCGACCGTCTTCTTGGATTTCATGAGCGTGTCGGTCGATAACCTTTTGAATAACGTCAACGCATCGCTGGTTGAAAGCGGCATGCGCGACGTGGCCGGACGATAAGGGGCGCCGCCATGACCGAACTTCCCAATATCGTCCCGGCACTGCCTGAGATTTTTCTCGCCGGCGTGATCATGCTGCTGCTGATGTTCGGCGTGTTCCAGAAGGGTGGGCTCAAAGACAACGATCCCGCCACCTTCCGCATTATTTCAATGCTATCAGTCGTGACGCTGTTGTTGGCCGTTTTCCTGCTGATCCCGGTGGCCGGCGCGCGTCTCGTGACCTTCGCGGATATGTTCGTGACCGACAACTTCGCCGTGTTCACCAAGGCGCTGGTGCTGGTAGCCGCAGCGCTCGGTATCATTATGTCCCGCGACTTCATGGAAAAGCACCACGTCGCCCGCTTCGAGTACCCGATCCTGATCGTGTTCGCGACCCTCGGCATGATGCTGATGATCTCCGCCAACGACCTCATCAGCCTCTATGTCGGCCTGGAACTGCAGTCCTTGTCGTTGTACGTCCTCGCCGCCATTCAACGGGATGACAGCCGCGCCACCGAAGCGGGCCTGAAGTATTTCGTGCTGGGCGCTGTCGCGTCGGGCTTGCTGCTGTACGGTGCATCGCTCGTTTACGGGTTTACCGGCACCACCAATTTCGATGTCCTGGCCGCTCTGTTCGTAAACGGCGGCGACGTCTCAACCGGTCTTGTGGTCGGGATTGTGTTCATCCTGGCCGGTCTCGCCTTCAAGGTCTCGGCGGTGCCATTCCACATGTGGACGCCGGACGTCTATGAAGGTGCGCCGACGCCGGTCACCGCGTTCTTTGCCGTGGCCCCGAAAATCGCCGCGCTGGCGTTGTTCGTCCGCGTGATGGTTGGGCCGTTCGGAGACCTGACGGCGCAATGGCAACAGGTCGTGGTGCTGATCTCGGTGCTGTCGATGGTGCTGGGATCATTGGCGGCCATCAATCAGCGTAACATCAAGCGCCTGATGGCCTATAGCTCCATCGGCCACGTGGGGTACGCCTTGGTTGGACTCGCCGCGGGGACCGAGGAAGGCACGCGCGGGGTCCTGATTTATCTCGCCATTTACCTGGTGATGAACGTCGGCACGTTTGCCTGCATCCTGTGTATGCAACGGGGCGGCCGCATGGTTGAAGCAATCGACGATCTTGCCGGGCTCGGAAAAACGCACCCGATGCTGGCCGCGACGCTCGTCGTTTTCATGTTCTCGCTGGCCGGTATTCCGCCGCTCGCTGGTTTCTTCGGGAAGCTCTACGTGTTCCTTGCGGCGATCGAGGCGGGGCTATTCGCGCTTGCCATTATTGGCGTGGTGACCAGCGTTATCGGTGCGTTCTACTATCTTCGGATCGTCAAGGTCATGTACTTCGACGATCCTCTGGACTCCCTCGATGGACCGATCGGACGCGACCTGTCGTTGGTTATTGGTGCGACATCGGTGATCGTCTTGTTGTTCTTCGTCTACCCGACGCCGGTGCTGACCGGTGCGGCCAGTGCCGCGGCGTCTCTGTTCGCGGGGGCCGGATGAGCGAGAATACTCTCTCGGTCCCCACACTCCCAGCCGCGTATCGCTTAGTCGCCCGGGAGTCCGTGGACAGCACCATGAACGTGGCGCGCGACCTTGCCGAACAGGGAGAAGACGCTGCGCCCGACGGCACGCTTGTCTGGGCACGAGAACAAACCGCGGGACATGGCCGCCGCGGCAACCCATGGCAGAGCGAGAAGGGGAATTTCCACATTTCGCTCATCGTGCGCCCCGACGTCATGGCTGCTGATGCCGCGCAACTGGGGTTCGTGACGGGATGCGCCGTCTACGACACCATTGGCGAACTTTGTGAACCGGGCATCGCCTGCCGGCTGAAATGGCCGAACGACATCCTCGTCAACGACAGCAAGATCGGCGGCTTGTTGCTGGAAGCGAAGAGTTCCCCCGGCGCCCCTGTCGACTATGTGATCATCGGTCTCGGCATCAATCTGTTGTCGCATCCGCGCGACACCGAATTCCCGGCGACAGATTTTGTCGCCGAAGGGCAAATGGTCCCGGATACCGAGTTTCTACAGGCTTTTTGCCGGCAATTCATGGACTGGGCTGGTCGATGGGTGGAAGAGGGGTTTGAGCCGATCCGCGCACAGTGGAAATGGCGTGCGCGCGGCTTAGACGACGAGATCACGGTCCGTTTCGCGAACGAAGAACTTCACGGCATATTCAAAGATATCGCCGAGGACGGCAGCCTCGTACTCGAAACCGGCGGCGAGATCCGCAATATCTCCGCCGGCGAGGTCCTGTTCCCCGGGGCCGGCGCCTAGGAGCGTCTTATGCTGCTCGCCATCGATAGCGGGAACACCAACACGGTCTTCGCGGTTTTCGCAGACGACGGTGCGATTGTCGGCCAATGGCGGGCATCGGCAAAAACCACGCGGACGGCCGACGAGATCGCGGTCTGGCTTCGACAATTGATGAAGCTGGAAAAAATCGACCGCAAGAAAATCAAGGCGGTGATCGTCGCCTCCGTCGTACCCAATAACTTGTTCGATTTACGACGCCTGAGCGAAAAGTACTTCGACTGTCCGGCATTGGTTATCGGTGATGAAGGCGTCGATCTCGGGGCCGACGTCAACGTCGACCGACCGGATGAAGTCGGCGCCGACCGAGTCGTCAACGCCGTCGCCGCGTACGAAAGCTACGGCGGCCCTTTGCTGGTGCTCGACTTCGGGACCGCTACGACCCTTGATCTCGTCGGCAACGAAGGTGCCTACGAAGGCGGGGTCATCGCCCCCGGCGTCAATCTGTCGCTCGACGCCTTACAGGCGGCCGCCGCAAAACTGCCCAGGGTCGAGATCGAAGCGCCGGATACCGTGATCGGTAAGAACACCATCTCCGCAATGCAGTCGGGGATCTATTTCGGCTACGCCGCGATGATCGAAGGTCTTATTGCACGCATCCGGGAGGAGAGCGGCTATAATCCGCTGACGGCCATCGCTACGGGTGGATTAGCGCCCATATTCGCACCTGCATGTCCGTCCATCCGCGAGGTCGATTCCGATTTGACACTTCGTGGCCTATACGCCATCTACCGGCGCAATCGCGCCTAACGGTATTGCGCAGATAGGATCATCATGTCGCAAGAACTTGTTTTCCTGCCCCTAGGTGGTGCCGGCGAGATCGGTATGAACCTGAACCTCTATGGATTGGGCGATCCGACCGACCCTACGTGGCTAATGATCGACCTTGGGGTGACGTTCGGTGATGGACGGCCGCCGGGCGTGGATTTGATCACCCCAGATCCGTCGTTCATCGAAGACCGCAAAGACCGGCTCGCAGGCTTGGTGCTTACCCATGCGCACGAAGATCACTTAGGCGCCGTGCCGTATTTGTGGGAACGGCTGCGGTGTCCGATCTATGCGACGCCGTTCACCATGGAAATCCTCAAAGCCAAGTTGGCGCAGACCGCCTTTGCCAACGAAGTCCCTCTGCACGAAGTGCCTCTCGACGGGGCGTTTACCGTCGGTCCGTTCGAACTGGACCTTATTACGCTGACCCATTCAATCCCCGAACCCAACGGCATCGCGATCAAGACGCCGCTCGGCACCGTGCTGCACACCGGCGATTGGAAATTCGATCCCGACCCTGTGATCGGAGATGTCTCTGACGAGGCAGCGCTGCGGCGGCTCGGCGACGATGGCGTACTAGCAATCGTCTGTGACAGCACCAACGTCTTTGCACCCGGGCATTCCGGATCGGAAGCCGACCTGATCCCCGCATTGACCGAGATCATCTCGAAAAGCCCCGGCAAGGTGGCCGTCGCTTGCTTCGCGACCAACGTCGCCCGATTGGAAACGGTGGCAAAGGCAGCCGCCGCGTGCGGCCGGGACGTGGTGCTGGCCGGCCGGTCATTGCAGCGGACGACGACCGCCGCGCGCAAATGCGGCTATCTTCAGGATGTGCCGGCTTTCTTGGATGAAGATGCAGCAGGCTACATTCCGGACGAGAACCTATTGATCCTATGCACAGGGTCGCAAGGCGAGCCGAGGGCCGCACTGGCAAGGATCGCCACCGACAGTCATCCGCGCATTTCCCTTGGCAAAGGCGATACAGTGATTTTCTCCAGCCGCGTTATCCCGGGCAACGAAATCGGTATCTCGGCCATGAAGAACAATTTGGTTCGGCGCGGCGTGCGCATCATCGAGGATACCGACGCGCATATCCACGTGTCTGGCCACCCCAATCGCGAAGAGCTGGTGGAGATGTATCAGCACGTTCGGCCCACGGTTTCGATCCCCGTGCACGGCGAACGTCGTCATCTGGAGGCCCATGCCGCCCTGGCCCGCGACTGCCAAGTCAAGACGGCGATCATCAACGAGAACGGCGGCATGATACGGCTGGCGCCGGGCGAGCCGGGGATCGTCGACGACGTGCCGTCAGGGCGTCTGGTGTACGACGGCAATCGGATGATCCCGATGCAGGGTGAGGCCGTCCGCAGCCGCGTGCAGAGCTTATGGAACGGCACGGCGACCGTGAGCCTTGCTGTCGATGCGGAGGGACGGATCATCGGCGACATGTACATCGGCACGACCGGGTTGCTCGAGCCCGATGAAGAAGACCGGGTCTTGGATCAGGTCGCCGACGATGTTGTCGAGAGCATTGAACGCGCTGGCGTTCGAACGCGATCCGACGACCGAGAACTCGCCGAGGTCGTGCGATTAAGCGCGCGGCGCGCGTTTCGTCGATTGCTTGACAAAAAGCCCATCACAGAGGTTCATCTCATCCGAGTTTCCTGAGAGATCGAGGACAACATGATTGGACGACTAAACCACGTGGCCATTGCGGTGCCGGATCTCGAGAAGGCGGCGGCCGTTTATCGCGATACCCTCGGGGCCAAGGTCTCCGAGCCTATGGAGGAGCCCGATCACGGTGTGACCGTAGTGTTCATCGAACTGCCAAACACCAAGATCGAGTTGCTGCACCCGCTGGGTGAGAATTCGCCGATCGTGGGATTCCTCGATAAGAACCCGGGCGGTGGCATGCATCACGTCTGTTACGAGGTGGAGGACATCATCGCCGCCCGAGACAAGATGCAGGCGGACGGCGCGCGTGTCCTGGGCGACGGCGAGCCGAAGATCGGAGCGCATGGAAAGCCCGTGCTATTTCTCCATCCCAAGGATTTCTGCGGGACGCTCGTGGAACTGGAGCAAGTCTAAATGGACAATATCGTTACCGGGACCGCCGTCTTCGTGATGGTCTGGTGGCTGGTGTTATTCATGGCCTTGCCGTTCGGCGTCCGCCGCCCGGAACAAGATGAGCTTGAACCCGGCCAGGAGCCGGGCGCGCCTGTCAAACCGATGATGTGGCGAAAGATCTTTATTACCACGGCGATCACGACAGCCGTGTGGCTGCTGTTCTATTGGCTCGGTGAATCCGGGCTGGTGAGTTTCCGGCCGAACTAGGGGCGGGCCCCATAAGAGATATGACCGACGCGCAAAAGATATTGGATATCAATCGAGGACGCCTCGGTCTCAGCAACAAGAATAACGTCGATGACACCGCGTTTAGTGAAGCGACCGGTGCAACTCGGCATCTTTGCGTTTACGGTCGCATGCGCCCAGGCGGCCCCGATCACCATGTGCTGAGCGCGTATGGCGGTATATGGCAGGCATGTCAGGTGACGGGTTACATGCAGCGTCCCGGCGCATGCGTTGAGGACGGCGAATGCCCAGGGCTTGCTTGGACTCCAGCCGGCGACCTCCACCAAGCCTCGCTCTTGGCCTCGGCTGCCCTGCGTTATGCGTGGTCAATCTTGGACGCCCACGAAGGTGCCGCGTACGCGAGGCTCCTGACCACCGTCCAGACGCCCGACGGCCCGGCGGTGGCCAATGTCTATGCGGCCGCCGACGCCAGCCGCACGCAGATATTGCTCCTGGACGGGATGAACGTACATGACGACAGAGATTGAGCGATGAGCCGTCACTACTGCGATTATGCACCGCACGACGATCTCCACAGACCGTATCACGATACCGAGTACGGCTTTCCGGTCACGGACGAGGCGGTCTTATTCGAACGGCTGGCGATGGAGATATTTCAGGCCGGGCTGTCCTGGGGTTTGATCCTCAAGAAACGTGCCGGCATGTACCGCGCATTCGACGGCTATGATGTGGATACCGTGGCTGGGTACGGCGACGACGATGTCGCACGCCTGCTGGCGGATGCGGGGATCATCCGCAACCGTTTGAAGGTCAACGCGATCATCGAGAACGCGCGGCGGCTGCAAGGGATGCGCGCCAGCCACGGTGGGTTCGCGCAATGGCTCAAGGCGCACCATCCCTTGGCCAAGGCCGAGTGGGTCAAACTGTTCAAGAAGACCTTCAAGTTCACGGGCGGTGAAATCACGGGCGAATTCCTGATGAGCGTCGGCTATCTGCCAGGCTCACACCGCGAAGACTGCCCGGTCTACGCCGTCATCGCGAAGATCAATCCACCCTGGATGCAAGTCGATCCGGCGGTCTACACCGACGCGACGTGAGCAACAAAAAAGGCAAGGCCTAGGGCCTTGCCTTTTTGTCGTTTTTTCCTCCCACACTCGGGCCGAAATGCGATTGCGTACAACCGCAAACCCGAAAGCACCAAGGTTATACTTAACGTTTTCTGACATGTCACGAGAAAAAATCGATGTTTCACGCAACTTTCGAAAAGATTTCCCGCATTTTTTATACGAAAGCGAATTTGAGGATGAATGCCACCGCAATGACATAAACCGCGACCGGCACCTCGTTTCCTTTCCCCGCGAGCAACTTAATTGCCGCGTAGGAAATGAACCCGAGCCCGATCCCCGTCGCGATTGAAAACGTCAGTGGCATGGTGATCGCCGTGATCACCGCAGGTACAACCTCGGTGATGTCATCCCATTCGATCTCGGCCATGCCCCGCGCCATGATGCAGGCAACAAACAACAGGGCAGGGGCTGTCGCGTAGGCAGGGATGGTCCCGGCCAACGGCGATAGGAACAGGGAGACTAAGAACAGCGCCGCGACGACGACAGCTGTCAGACCGGTCCGGCCGCCGGCCTTGATGCCCGACGCACTCTCGATATAGCTGGTCGTGGTCGACGTGCCCAACGCGGCACCGGCGACGGTCGCGGTCGAGTCAGCCAGCAGCGCGCTTCGCAATCGCGGAAGACGACCTTTCTCGTCCAACAGATTCGCCCGATGCGCGACCCCGACGAGGGTGCCGGCGGTATCAAACAAATCGACGAAAAGGAAGGCGAAGATAACGGAGATCAGACCGATGTTCAGCGCCCCCGCCAGGTCCATTTGCATGAACGTCGGCGCAAGCGATGGTGGCATGGACACGATCCCGCCCGGAGGCGACACACCCAATGCAATGCCTGCGGCGGTAACCGCCAAAATAGCAATGATAATCGCGCCGGGTACCTTGCGGGCATCAAGCGCGGCAATCGCGATAAAACCCGCGGCGGCCAAGAGCGCCGATGCGGACCCAACATTCCCCAAGGTCACCAGCGTCGCCGGATGATCGACGATCCACCCACCGTTCTTCAACGCAATGATCGCGAGAAACAGCCCGATTCCCGCCGAAATAGCCTTCTTTAGCCCTGTTGGGATCGCGTTGATGATCCACTCCCGGACCGGCAGGATACTCAAAATGATGAACAGAATACCCGAAATGAAAACGGCCCCGAGGCCCACTTGCCACGTGTAGCCCATACCGAGCACGACCCCGAAGGCGAAGTAGGCGTTTAGCCCCATCCCGGGCGCCAAAGCCACGGGATAGTTGGCGAGCATCCCCATGATCAACGTGCCGATGGCCGCGGCCAGACACGTGGCGACGAACACAGCGCCCCGATCCATGCCGGTCTCCGATAGGATCGACGGGTTGACGAACATGATGTACGCAAGCGTCAGGAACGTCGTGACGCCGGCGATGATTTCGGTGCGCACGGTCGTTCCGTGCTCTTCAAGCTTGAAGTATTGATTGAGCATATGCCTGACCCCCAAGAAAATTGTGCAGGTGCGAGATCATCGCTCAGACGGCGTATCGTGACAAGTATGTGAATGGCGATGGCACTGCGCATATCTGTCGGGATATGTTAACCCATGCCTGCCATGCCGCCACGAGGCTTCCCGATAGCCGAATTTGAGACCCGCACCGCGCGGGCACAAAACCTGATGGCGGCACAGGGCGTGGATGGGTTATTGCTGACGACAGAGCCGGAGGTCCGCTATTTCAGCGGCTTCTTCACACCCTTCTGGCAGAGCCCGACCCGTCCCTGGTTCCTATTCGTCCCCTCTGAGGGCAAGCCTGTTGCCGTCGTGCCGGAAATCGGCGGCGCCGTCATGCGCGGCACATGGATCGAAGATGTGCGGACATGGCCATCCCCACGACCCGATGACGAAGGGCTCTCGGTGTTGAGCGACCTTCTGGGAGATTTGGCCCAGTCCGCGACCATCGGCCTGCCGATGGGGCCGGAAACCCATGTCCGCATGCCGCAAGCCGACCTCCAAGAACTGACGGAGAGAATAGCGCCACGCCGGCTGACGGACGCAACCGCGATCGTTCGCGATCTTCGGATGGTGAAGTCCGGGGCCGAGATCGAGAAGATTCGCTTCATTTGCGGCATAGTCTCCGGCACATTCGACCGACTGCCCGATTTTGTTCAAAGCGGCATGTCGGAAATCGAGATATTCCGTGCATTCCGTCTCGATGCCTTGAATGCCGGTGCCGACGACGTACCGTATCTGGTGGGGGGTCTGGGCGATGGCGGGCTCAGCGACATTATCTCACCCCCAACCGACCGCTGCGCTGCGCCCGGCGATATTCTGATGCTCGACACGGGTGCAACGTTCGACGGTTATTTCTGTGACTTCGACCGGAACTATAGTTTCGGCACACCGCGCGACGCGGCGCGCCGAGCCTATGCAACGGTGTATGCGGCGCTGGACGCCGGACTTATCGCGGCCAAACCGGGCGCAACGTGCCGGGATCTTTATTCAGCCATGCAAAAACAGCTTGAGGCGGGCGGTGCGCAGGGCAACGATGTCGGGCGATTGGGGCATGGTCTCGGGATGCAGCTGACGGAATGGCCTTCCAATGCGGCGCACGACGAGACCGAGCTCATTGAAGGCATGGTATTGACCTTAGAACCCGGCATGACGTTTGACGACGACAAGGTCATGGTGCTGGAGGAAAACATCGTGATCACCGGGTCCGGATGGGCACCGTTGACCCACCGCGCGCCGCCGCACTTGCCCGAAATCGGATAGGAAACATGGCGTTATCGTTCCAATTGGTTGAGCAACCCTTGCCGGCGGTGGGAGTCGTCGTCCTTCAAACGGACGAATTGGTTGAGCTGGAGCTTGGCTCGTTGTGCGCTGCCGCCGGTGTGCGGTTGTACGTGTCGCGTATTCCAATGCCGCCGGAAGTAACACCGGAAACATTGGCCAGCATGGGCGATCACATGGCGGCCTCCGCCACGCTATTGCCGACGGGTGCCGACCTGAAGGCCGTCGCCTATGCCTGTACATCCGGCGCCACGGTCTTGGGCGAGAGGCGCGTAGCAGATCTGGTTAAGTCAGCACATCCAAAAGCCGCCGTCACCAATCCGATGTCTGCGCTGAAGGCTGCTTGTAGTACCTTGGGCATTCGCCGGCTGGCCATGGTCACGCCGTATACACCGACGGTCTCTAGTGCGTTGATCGATACGCTGGGCGAGAGCGGCATCACGGTCACTGAGCTCGCGTCGTTCGAACAAAGCGAGGACGCCGTCGTCGCAAGGATCGACCCGGATTCCGTGCGAGCGGCCGTGTTGGACGCCGGCAGCGCCGAGTGCGACGCCGTTTTCGCGTCGTGCACAAATCTTCGGGCTTGGGAGATCGCCGCCGACGCGGAGCGCGAACTCGGCAAGCCGGTCCTTTGCAGCAATCAGGTCCTCGGCTGGCACCTCCTTCAACTGATAGGGTTCAAGGCAAGCGGCGCGGAAGGCCGTTTGTTCATTGCCACCCCGGATGGTTGAAGCTTCCACCGCCATCCCCTACAAGGGTCGCCTTGAATAGGAGCACCCGGCAGAATGTTCTCGGCCTTTGAATGGATGATGGCGCTTCGCTACTTGCGCGCCCGGCGCCAAGAAGGGTTCATCTCAGTCATCGCATGGTTTTCGCTGGTCGGCATCGCGCTCGGCGTCGCGACATTGATCATCGTCATGTCGGTGATGAACGGCTTCCGCCAGGAACTGCTGGAGCGGATCCTCGGCATCAATGGGCACCTCAGCGTCTATGGCCCCGTGGTCGGCCAGATGACCGATTACGAGCCGACCATGGAAAAGCTGCTCAACGTCGACGGGATCGTGTCCGCTAACCCGCTGATCGAAGGGCAGGTCATGGCGAGCGCACGCGGTGTGTCCAAAGGGGCCATCGTGCGTGGTATCCGCGCCGAGGACTTGGCGGAACGCAAGATTGTTGCCGACAATATCGTGCAAGGTTCGCTGCAGGCATTCCAAGGCAACAACGTGGTGATCATCGGTGCCCGGCTGGCGCGTAGCATGGGCGTCGGCGTCGGCGACGACATCACGCTGATTTCACCGAAAGGCAATGTGACGGCCTTCGGCACCGTGCCAAGGATGCGCGCATTTCAAGTGGTTGGCACCTTCGAGATCGGCATGTTCGAGTACGATTCCGGTTTCGTCTTCATGCCACTGGACGCCGCGCAGATTTATTTTCGCATGCCGGACACCGTTTCGAATATCGAGGTTTTCATCGCCAACCCCGATGATGCACCAAGAGTCGGCCCGGGAATTCAGCGGGCCCTCGGCGGACAAGCGACCGTGCACGACTGGCAGCGCGCCAACGCCAGCTTTTTCAACGCCATCCAGGTCGAACGGAATGTCATGTTCCTGATCCTGACGCTGATCATATTGGTGGCGGCGTTCAACATTATCTCGTCGCTGATCATGCTGGTGAAGGACAAGGGGCGGGACATCGCGATCCTCCGGACCATGGGGGCGACGCGCGGCATGATTATGCGGATTTTCCTGATTGCTGGTGCCAGCGTGGGGATCATCGGCACGCTGGCCGGCTTCGCTTTGGGTCTGTCGTTTGCCGCCAACATCGAGACCATCCGGCGCTGGATCGAGGGGTTTACCGGCACCGACCTTTTTGCCGCGGAAATCTATTTCTTGTCGCAACTACCCGCCGTGGTCGACCCGACCGAGGTAGCAGCCGTCGTGCTGATGGGGCTTGGCCTGTCGTTCCTTGCCACTATTTATCCAAGCTGGCGCGCGGCGCGCATCGATCCCGCCGAGGCACTCCGCTATGAATGATCCGCAGGCGCCGGCCACGGTTCTGGAATTGGCCGGAATTACCCGCCACTTCGGTAGCGGCAAATCGACGCTGGACGTCTTGCGCGGCGCGGACCTCAGCGTCGCGGCGGGAGAGGTCGTGGCCCTGGTCGGCCCGTCCGGCGCCGGTAAATCGACGCTACTGCATATTGCGGGCCTGCTGGAACAACCGAGCACCGGCGAAATCAAGATCGACGGGCAGTCCTGTGGCGGGTTGGCCGACGACGACCGTACAAAAATCCGACGCTACAACATCGGTTTCGTCTATCAGTATCATCATTTGCTGCCAGAATTCTCGGCGCTGGAGAACGTCATGATTCCGCAAATTATCGCCGGGATGGATCGGCCGAAAGCAAAGAGCCGCGCCATGGAGTTGCTGGAGTGGATGGGGCTGTCCGAAAGGACGGAACATCGTCCCGGCAAGTTGTCCGGCGGCGAGCAGCAGCGCGTGGCCATCGCCAGGGCCCTGGCGGCATCGCCGCGGGTCCTTCTTGCCGACGAGCCGACGGGTAACTTGGATCCCGACACCGCAGACGACGTGTTCAACGTGCTGATGCATCTGGCGCGGGGCGCAGGCCTCGCCGCTTTGGTGGCGACGCACAATCCGGATCTCGCGAAACGCATGGACCGCATCGTACGCTTGGAAAACGGCGTCCTGGTGGACGCCTGAGCGGGCGAGACATGTCGAATATCCCCGTCACGCTTCTCACCGGATTTCTCGGCAGCGGCAAGTCCACATTGTTGACGCAGATTCTCCGCGATCCGCGTTTCAGCGACACCGCCGTGGTGGTCAACGAGTTCGGGGAAATCGGTCTCGACGGTTTTCTGGTCGAACACAGCGGCGACCAGATCATGGAGATGACGTCGGGGTGTCTGTGTTGCACCATTCGAGGCGACATACGGCAAACGCTGCTCGATCTGCACGCCCGGCGCGAGCGGGGCCAAATCCCGATGTTCGAGCGCTTGGTGATCGAAACGACGGGGCTCGCCGATCCCGCGCCCGTTATTCATACGCTGATGGCCGACCCGCGCCTCGACAGGCGTTACATGCTGGGCGGGATCGTCACGACGATTGACGCCGTCAACGGAGAGCACACGCTGGATACGCAGATCGAATGCGTCAAACAGGCCGCCGTCGCCGACAGGATCGTCCTCACCAAAACCGATCTCGCGCTCGATCCCATGTCGCAACACGACATCGAGAAGCTGAGGGGTCGCCTTCACGCGATCAACCCGGGGGCGGCGATCCTCGACAAGAACGCCGACGGGTTCAACCTGCGCCGCTTATTCGATACCTCGCTGTACGACCCGGCGACCAAGACGATGGACGTGCAAAAATGGCTCAACGAAGAGGCGTATCAGGACGCGCATGGTCACGGGCATCATCATGCGCATCACGATCATGCGCATCACCATGACATCACGCGGCATGGCGACAACATCCGCGCCTTTACCGTAACGCTCGATACACCATTGGACCTCATGGCGTTCACGGACGCGCTGGAATTGCTGATCGCCAGCCATGGCGAAACACTGCTGCGGGTGAAAGGCATCGTCCATGCGGCGGGCCGCCCGGAGCAGCCCTTGGTGATACACGGGGTGCAGCACGTCTTCCACGACCCAGTATGGCTCGATGCTTGGCCGGACGCGGATCGGCGGACCCGCATCGTGTTCATTACCGCGGGCCTCGGGGAAGAGACGGTGCGGGCACTCCTTGCCGCGGACGGGCTGACTTCGACGTCTTAAGGGATATTGCGTCACCGCGAAAACAACGCACAATTTGCATACGATTACCCCACTAACCACATAGAGATGGAGAGTGGAGGGGGCTGGAGGGCCCAAGTATCGACATGCACGAGATCGCACCAAGGAACGGATTGGTCGGTATCGAAACCTTGATGGGGTGGGCGAACGATCAACGCCTGAACGATCTCTACGCATTTTGGCAGGTATCGCGGGGTCAGAACGCATATCCGGCGCAGAGCGACCTCGATCTGGTTGCCATTCCCAAACTCTTGCCGAACTTGTTCATCATCGACGCCGAGGGGCCGCGCGATTTTCGCTACCGCTACATGGGATCCAAAGTCGACGAGATCATTGGCAAGGCGGTTACCGGACAGCTTTTCTCGGATTTTCGAACCGGCCGCACACTCGAAGAGTTGATCGATTTCTTTCGCCGCATGATCGAGCGGCATGAAATGGGCGTGATCCGCACACGCCTGCCATCAGAAACCCACGATTGGATGATTTACCTGCGGGCTGGAATCCCAATTGCGGACGATCATGTGACGCCGAATAAGGTGATCGGCTTCATTTCCGCCGAGGGGCATGGCGATCTTTCCACCGCGCCGACCCTGGTCGAAGCCGAACAGAGTGAGTTCGGGCTCGTCGAGAAACGGTACGCATCCATTATCGAGCGCTGAACAGTCTGTTTCGCGCATTTCTTGTGGATAACAACCGAACGCACCGCAAGATATGGTGACAGTCGGGGAGGGGTGTGAGAAACTGACGCATGGCTCAGACGGACTTCGTTCACCTTCGCACACATAGTGCCTATTCGCTCTGCGAGGGCGCGATCCCCGCCAAGAAATTGGTATCGCTTGCCGCCGACGCGGGGATGCCCGCCGTTGCCCTAACCGATAGCGACAATCTGTTCGGCGCGCTGGAATTCTCAGGCACGGCCGCGTCGGCCGGTGTGCAGCCGATCATCGGATGTCAGTTATCGATCAAACTGGACGACGACCCGGCGCAACGGCAGATGGGCGCACGGGATAGCCTATTCGAGGACGGCGCAATTGTCCTTTTGGTGCAAAACGAGGCCGGTTATCTGAACCTGCTGGCGTTGCTAAAAGCCGCTTACATGGACAGCGAGGATGCCCACCGGCCGGGCGTCACTTGGCAAGCGCTCAAAGACCACGCCGAGGGTTTGCTTCTGTTGACCGGCGGTGCGGACGGTGTCTTCGGCCGGCTGATCCGAATGGGCAAGGCGGCAGAAGCGCGCGCAGAACTTGAGAACATCGCCGCGCCGTTCGATGGACGGCTTTACGTCGAGGTCCAACGGCACGGTATGCCGGAGGAGCGATTAACCGAACCTCAGTTTATCGACTGGGCATACGCCCTCAATCTGCCACTTGTCGCGACCAATGAGCCGTTTTTTGGCGACGCCGGATTTCACGAAGCCCACGATGCCTTGTTGTGCATTCAACAAGGCACGGTGCTGTCTCACGCTGACCGGCGCCAAGTAACGTCGGATCATTACTTCAAATCGGCGACGGAAATGCGGGCGTTGTTCGCCGATTTGCCGGAAGCGGTCGACAATACGCTGGTCATCGCCAAGCGATGCGCGTTCATGGTGGAGAACGTGCAGCCGATCCTGCCGCCCTACGATTGTGGTGATGGCGCGACGGAGAGCGACGAGCTGAAACGCCAGGCCCACGAGGGCTTAAGCGAGCGTCTGGCGCTGCATGTCTTTACACCCGATATGGACGCCACGGCACGGGCGGCTGCGGAAAAGCCGTACCGGGAGCGGCTCGACTACGAGCTTGGTGTCATCAACGACATGGGGTTCCCAGGGTACTTCCTGATTGTCGCGGATTTCATCAAGTGGGCGAAAGAGCAAGATATTCCGGTGGGGCCGGGACGCGGGTCGGGAGCCGGTTCGGTCGTCGCCTGGGCGCTGACGATCACCGATCTCGACCCGCTCCGTTGGGGTCTGCTGTTCGAGCGCTTTTTGAACCCCGAGCGGGTCTCGATGCCGGATTTCGATATCGATTTCTGCCAGGAACGCCGCGATGAGGTGATCCGCTACGTCCAGCAGAAATACGGACGCGATCACGTGGCCCAGATCATCACATTTGGAAAGCTGCAGGCGCGGGCCGTGTTGCGACATGTCGGCCGGGTCCTGGAGATGCCATACGGCTATGTCGACCGTATCTGCAAAATGGTGCCAAACAACCCGGCGAACCCGGTCACCCTGCAAGAGGCGATCAACGGCGACGACCAACTCCGCGAATTGATCCGATCCGACCCGGACGTCGGCAAATTGGTGGAGATCGCGCTCAAGCTCGAAGGCCTCTATCATCACGCCTCGACCCATGCGGCCGGGGTCGTCATCGGCGACCGCCCACTCGAAGGGCTGATTCCGCTTTATCGCGACCCGCGCTCAGACATGCCGGTCACCGGCTTCAACATGAAGTTCGTCGAGCAGGCCGGACTTGTGAAGTTCGACTTCCTCGGCCTCAAAACCCTCAGCGTGTTGACCAGCGCCGAGGCCTTCGTCAATGCGCGCCGCGCTTCGGGCGAGGAGCGCTTCGATCTCGCGACGATTCCACTCGAAGATCCGCAAACCTTCGAGATGATCAGCCGCGGCGATACGACGGGAGTGTTTCAGTTGGAAAGTGCGGGGATGCGCGATGTGCTGCGTGGCCTCAAACCCGATACCTTCGAGGATATTATCGCCGTCGTGGCCCTGTACCGGCCGGGCCCCATGGACAACATCCCAAGTTATGTCCGCCGTAAACACGGCGAAGAGACGCCGGATTACCTGCATCCGACCCTAGAACCGGTGCTGAAAGAGACTTTCGGTATCCCGATCTACCAGGAACAGGTGATGCAGATCGCCCAGGAACTGTCCGGCTACTCGCTCGGCGGCGCGGACCTGCTGCGGCGCGCCATGGGCAAAAAGATTCAGGCGGAGATGGACAAACAGCGCCAGGTCTTCGTGGACGGCGCGGTTGCGCGGGGCGTCGCCGAGAAGCAGGCAAGCGAGATCTTCGATATCGTCGACAAGTTTGCCGGCTACGGGTTCAACAAATCCCACGCCGCGGCCTATGCGCTGGTCGCCTATCAGACAGCCTACATGAAGGCCAATCATCCGGTGGAGTTCCTGGCGGCGTCGATGACGTTCGACATGGGCAACACGGACAAGCTGAACGTATTCCGCCAGGAATTGGATCGCCTGGGGATTTCGTTACTTCCGCCAGATATCAATGTGTCCAACGTCACCTTCACAGTCGAAGTGAACGCCGGCAGCGACCAAGACAGCGCCGGCGTGCGCTATGCGCTTGCCGCCATCAAGAACGTTGGGGCGGCCGCGGTACAAACCGTGATCGACGAGCGCGAGGAAAACGGCGTCTTTGCGTCGATTTCAGATTTCGCCAACCGGATCGACCCGCATCAAGTCAACAAACGCCAGTTGGAGAACCTGGTGCGGGCAGGGGCCTTCGACCGGATGGAACCCAATCGCCGCCGCCTGTACCAGGGGTTGGAGACGGTCATGGCTTTCGCCAGCACGGCAGCGAACGACCGCAAGTCGGACCAGATCGGTCTCTTTGGCGGAGACGCGACGGAGCCCGAGGAAATCCGCCTTCCCGACATGGAAGATTGGGCATCCATGGATCGGCTGCGTGAAGAGTTCGATGCGGTCGGCTTTTACCTGTCTGCGCACCCGCTGGATGCGTTCGAACGCATCCTCGCCAAGAAACGGGTGCGCGGTTCGGCGGCCGTGTTCGCGGCCCAGGAGACCGGCGCCGTTCGTTTGGCCGGCACATTTATCTCGAAAAAAGAGCGCACCTCGAAATCGGGCAAGCGCTACGCTTTCGTCTCGTTTTCCGATGCGTCCGGCGTCTATGAGGCGACCGCGTTTTCGGAAATCCTGGCGCAGTACCAGGATCTGCTGGTACCGGGAAGCTCCGCGATCATGGATTGCAGTATCGTTTTCGAGGGCGAGACCCCGCGTATTACGATCCAAGGCATGCAAAGCATCGACGCCGTTGCCGCATCCGCGGCCAATGCCGCCAAGGAACTACACGTGGTCTTGGATAATACCGACCCCATCGCGCCGTTGCGCGATGTTCTTTCACGGGACAACGGCAGCAAGAAGGGACGCGGCAAAGTGACGGTGACAGCCCGCTTGCGGGACGCCGATCAAGAGGTGGATATCGACATCGGCGACGGCTTTGCGTTGTCTCATGAGCTCTCGCTCGCCGTACGATCTTTGCCGGGAGTGCTCGACGTCCGCGAGCTCTAGGGCGTTTTTCGGACCTCGGCGGTCAGAGCCGATAGCGCGACACGCTGACGGCCGTCATCGTCGAAGTTCTCGGGGGCCAGCCAACGTTCATAAGCCACCTTCAAGGACGGCCACTCCGTATCCAGAATGGATAGCCATGCGGTATCCCGATTGCGTCCCTTGTAGATGGTACATTGACGGAAAACGCCCTCGAACTGAAAGCCAAGGCGCTCTGCAGAACGGCGTGATTTCTCGTTCGCGTTGTCGCATTTCCATTCATACCGCCGGTATCCCAAGGTATCTATGGCATGAGACAACATCAGATACATGGCTTCGGTCGCCGCTCGGGTCCCCTGAAGGCGCGGCGAGTAACAGAGATGCCCGACCTCTATCGAGCCCACTTCAGGCGCTATTCTGAGGAAACTCGCGACACCTAGCGCCTGTTTGGAACTCGCATCCAATATCGCGAAGAAAAGGGGATCGTCGCCGGATGCCGCCCAGTCGGCCCAGGTCCGGTAGTCCTCCAGTGTGGTGAATGGTCCGTATCCCAGATACGTCCAGATCCTGTCCTCGGCGTCCTCGAGGTTCGCAGCAAAAAGATCGGCAGCATGCTTTTCGACATCCAGCGGTTCGAGCACACAGTAGCGGCCGGAAAGTACAGTTCTTTCGGGGCGGGGGCAGGGCATCCAGTCCGGGAGCGCAAACCCGATCGGCTGGCCCAGATGATTGGTATCGGTCATTTCAACTCCGGTTTTTCAATGCCGGCAAAGAAAGCGAAAACATACACAAAGATATAGTGCCATTTGCGGCCGACCGACCAGGTCCTGATATCGGTTATCGCAAATCGGAAATACTCTTTCGTCAGCATGGAAGGTACGGTTAGACTTTCAAACGGAAGCATGAATGCGATGACATCGACCGTTGCGGACATATTGGGCTTTGTGGCTTTTGGCGCCGTTTGGTTGTTCCCAATCGCCATTTTGATCGCTGTGCTGAGCTTCGCCGGAGCCGACGCCAAGGCGCGACAAGATGACCCTGGACCCAACGTGGTGCCTTTTCCCCGTAGGGAGCCGGCACCGGAGCCACAAAAGCTTAATTGGTGGCAACGTATTTTCCGCCTTGCATTCCGGGGCCACGCGGATTAAACCACGCGCGATTTCACACGCGGGTTTACGGCCGTTCATGCAAATTCATGTTCTGGTTCGATCCGGTGCCGGCTTGCCGGCCACGCCCGCGGAGGTTCAACCGGAAAAGGAGTAGGCCTGATGGCGCTTCCCGATTTTTCGATGCGCCAGCTTCTGGAAGCTGGTGTTCACTTTGGTCACAACACCCGTCGTTGGAACCCCAAGATGGCGCCGTACATCTTCGGCGATCGCAACGGCATTCACATCATCGATCTGCAACAGACCGTTCCGCTGATGCACCAAGCGATGCTCGCGGTACGTAATGTCGTGTCGTCGGGCGGTCGGGTCCTTTTCGTGGGCACAAAACGCCAAGCACAAGGCCGGATTGCGGAAGCTGCAAAACGTTGCGGCCAATATTACGTCAACCACCGCTGGCTTGGCGGCATGTTGACCAACTGGCGGACCATCTCGAATTCGATCAAACGGCTGAAAGAGTTGGAAGAGTTACTGGCGAGCGAGGCCAGCACCCAAGGTCTGACCAAGAAAGAGATGCTGATGCTGACGCGCGAGCAGGAGAAGCTCGAACGGGCACTCGGCGGCATCAAGGACATGGGCGGCCTGCCGGACATCCTTGTGGTTATCGACACCAACAAAGAAGACATCGCCATCAACGAAGCCAACAAATTGGGTATTCCGGTGGTCGGTGTGATCGACTCCAACGCCGATCCGGAAGGGATCACCCATCCGGTCCCGGGTAACGACGACGCGATCCGCGCCATCTCGCTTTATTGCGATTTGATGGTCGGCGCTGTGTTGGACGGCATTCAGGCCGAAATCGGGGCCACCGGCGGTGATTTGGGTGCGAGCGAGACGCCGGTCGAAGACTTGCCGGCCGCCGTTGAAGAGGCGCCGGTCGAAACCGCCGCGGCCGAAGAAGCGCCGGTCGAAGCCGCCGCAGCCGAAGAGGCGCCTGCGGAAGCACCTGCGACTGAGGAAGCGGCACCCGTCGAAGAGGTCGCATCGGAAGATGCAGCGCCTGCTGAGGCCACCGAAGAAGCGGCGAAGACCGAGTAAAACGAACCAGACCGGCGTCGCTGTGGCGATGCCGGTTGTTTCCTGGAACCGACGATCAAAGGAACGGACATGGCTGAGATTACGGCAGCACTGGTGAAAGAACTGCGCGAGAAGACCGGCGCCGGCATGATGGATTGCAAAAAGGCGTTGAACGAAACCGATGGCGATCTCGAAGCGGCAATCGATTGGCTGCGGACCAAAGGTTTGGCCGCCGCTGCGAAAAAAGCGGGCCGCGTCGCCGCCGAAGGTCTGGTCGGCGTCTACGTCGACGGGACCAAAGGCGCGATCATCGAAGTGAACGCAGAAACCGACTTCGTGGCGCGAAACGAGACCTTCCAAGAATTTGTGACGGCGCTGACCGCGTTGTCGACTGGCGCCGGCGGTGACGTCGAGACCCTGAAGACGATCGATTATCCAGGCACCGGCCGGACGGTCGACGAGGAGCTGACGCACAACGTCGCAACCATCGGCGAGAACATGAATATCCGCCGTACCGCGACCATTGAGGTGGGCTCCGGTATCGTCGCGCAGTACATGCACAGCGCACTGGCGCCGGGCCTTGGCAAAATCGGCGTCATCGTCGGTTTGGAAAGCGACGGCGGCACCGATGGGCTCGACGAAGTCGGCAAGCAGATCGCCATGCATATTGCAGCGGCCCGTCCGCAAGCCGTGGGCCGCGATGACCTGGACCCAGAGGCCATCGAACGCGAACGTCAGGTTCTGATCGAGCAAGCCAAGGAGTCCGGACGCCCGGACAACATTATCGAAAAAATGGTCGAAGGGCGTCTTCGCAAGTTCTACGAAGAAGTCTGCCTTCTCGAGCAAACCTTCGTCATCGACGGCGAAAGTAAGGTTTCGGCGATCGTCGAAGCCGCCGGCAAGTCGGCCGGAAGCGCTGTCCGCGTGACTGGCTTTGAACTGTTCGTTTTGGGCGAAGGGATCGAGAAAAAAGAAGAAGACTTCGCCGCCGAAGTCGCCGCAGCGGCAGGCGGCTGATCCACAGCGTTTCCCGGCCCATGGCGATGATTTGCTGTCGTCTTGGGCCCACGCATTGTGTACTATTCTGAGATTCCGCGCGCGCCTTGCGCCGCGCGGGATTTCATTATCAACTCTCGGCCTGCCCCTCGGAGGGGACGACGTCCATGACTGCATCACCCAAATATCGACGTGTTCTCCTGAAGCTGTCCGGGGAAGCGCTGATGGGGGATCAGGGTTTCGGGTTGGACACTGCGACCGTCGACCGGATCGCCGAGGAAGTGAAGTCCGTTCACCAAGATGGCGTCGAGGTGTGCCTGGTCATTGGTGCTGGCAACATTTTTCGCGGCGTCGCCCTGGCCAAGGCGGATATCGAACGCACCACCGCAGACTACATGGGCATGCTGGCCACCGTCCTGAATGCGTTGGCGATGCAGAGCATGTTGGAAAGCAAAGGCGTTGCGACGCGGGTTCTCTCGGCAATTCCCATGGCGAGCGTGTGCGAGCCATACATTCGGCGTCGGGCCACGCGACACATGGAGAAAGGCCGGGTTGTGATTTTCGCCGCCGGGACCGGCAATCCATTCTTCACGACCGATACGGCGGCAGCCCTCCGCGCAGTCGAAATGAATTGCGACGCTTTGCTCAAAGGGACGCAAGTCGATGGCGTGTATTCGGCCGATCCAAAAACCGATCCCGATGCGCAACGCTACGATAGCTTGACTTACCAGGATGTCCTCGCACGCGATCTGCGCGTAATGGACACGGCCGCCGTTGCGCTGGCGCGCGAAAACGACGTTCCAATCCTCGTCTTTTCGATCCATGAGCCGGGCGCATTCCGCGAGGTTGTCAACGGCGGCGGAACCTATACCATCGTCGCCAACAACACCGCCTAAGGGAGGAATAAAAATGAGCGATATCAATGGCATGCGGAAGGACATCGCACATAGGATGTCGAAGGCCGTAGACGTATTGCATGACGAGTTCGCCGGCCTTAGGACGGGCCGCGCTTCGACCGCTTTGCTCGAACCCATACAGGTGAACGCCTACGGAAGCCCCACGCCGCTCAATCAGGTCGGTAGTATCTCCGTGCCGGAACCGCGAATGCTCTCGGTGCAAGTCTGGGACAAGTCGAATGTTAAGGCCGTCGAGAAAGCCATCGTGGAGAGCGGCCTAGGACTGAATCCGGCGGTTGATGGGACCTTGGTACGGATTCCGATCCCGGCATTGACCGAAGAACGCCGGCAGGAGCTTGTGAAGGTTGCTGGTAAGTACTCTGAAGAAGCTCGGATCGCTGTCCGTAACATTCGCCGACATGCGCTGGACGAACTCAAGAAGGCTGAGAAAGACGGGGATCTGGCGCAAGACGCCGTGCGAGGCTATTCAGATGAAGTGCAAGGGCTAACCGACGAGTACATCGCCAACATCGATGAAGCGCTTGGGAACAAAGAACAGGAGATCATGCAGGTCTGAGTATGAGCGTCGCACCGCTTTCACATACCGCTGACCCAAAGGTCCCTCGCCACGTCGCCATCATCATGGATGGCAACGGTCGATGGGCGAACGCGCGCGGAAAACCGCGCGCCGCCGGGCATCGTGCCGGTGCAGAGGCAGTTCGGCGCACGGTCGAGGCCGCAGTGGCACAAGGAATTGAGTACCTGACCCTCTACAGTTTCTCCTCGGAAAACTGGAATCGGCCTGATAGCGAGGTGAAGGACCTAATGGGGCTTCTGCGCCTGTATCTGAATAAGGAAGTGGGTCTTTTGATGGAGCAGGGCGTCCGATTGCGCGTCATTGGTGATCGGCAGCGCCTCAGCGCGGATATCGTTGAAGCCGTAAATAGCGCGGAGCGCAGGACCGAGAACAACACACGTATGACGTTGATCTTGGCACTGAGTTACGGCGCGCGTGACGAAATCGTGGAAGCAGCGCGCACGCTTGCAGCACGTTGCCGCGACGGTGAAATCACCACTGACGATATCGACCACAACGCCGTTGAAGCCGCCTTGTCCACGCAGGGCATTCCCGACCCGGATCTTCTGATCAGAACCAGCGGCGAACAACGTCTCAGTAACTTCCTGCTTTGGCAATTGGCCTACGCCGAGTTCGTATTCATTGAAAAACATTGGCCCGACTTTGACGCCACGGATTTGGCGGATGCGATCCTAGAGTACACCCGCCGTGAGCGTCGTTATGGAACAAGCGCCAACTAGCGGCCCTGTGAATACCCGTTGGAGCGGCGTGCGAACGCGCGCCGTGTCGGCGGGGTTGCTCGCGCTTCCGGTACTGGGTGCAGTGTATGCAGGGCCGCCATGGTTCACGGCATTGGTGCTGGTGGGCGCCGCCATTATGGGCTGGGAATGGTCCCGAATGTGCCGAGCAGCCCCCATGTGGATGGTCGTCGGCGCGATCTACATTGCCTTGCCCAGCGGCGCTCTGATTTGGCTTCGCGGCGGCGATGTGGCTGGTATGGTCACGATCCTGTGGCTGCTCGCAGTCGTTTGGAGCGCGGACATAGGCGCGTATTTCGCAGGCGTCACCATCGGCGGGCCGAAACTCGCGCCACGGGTGAGCCCGAAAAAGACCTGGTCGGGCTTTCTGGGTGGAATCCTACTCGCCGGTCTGATCGCCTCGTTGTTCACGTTGGTTTGGGAAGGCAACCCTCTCGCATTGGCGCTTTGGGGAACCGCCGTCGCGGTGGTCAGTCAACTTGGCGATCTGCTGGAAAGTGCCGCCAAGCGGCGATTTGGCGTCAAAGACACGTCATCGCTCATTCCCGGGCATGGGGGCGTCTTCGACCGGGTTGATGCCCTGATCATGGGGGCGTTGGCGCTGGCGTCACTGAAATTCTTCTTGGGTAAATCGGCAATGCCATGGCTCTAAACGGGAAAGCCTTGAACCCTGAATGGGCGGCAACAACGTCGCGCTCTGTAACTGTTCTCGGCAGCACCGGCTCCGTTGGCAGCAATACGATAGACTTGATCATGCGCTCGCCCGACCGTTTCACAGTCGAGGCCGTAACCGCCAACAGCAATGCCGATGAACTTGCCAAACAGGCAATTTCCATCAGCGCGCAGTGCGCCGTCATTGCCGACGACAGTCAGTATGCCCGGCTCTGCGAAGCGTTGTCTGGAACTGGCATTGAAGCAATGGCGGGGGAGGATGCACTGATTGAGGCCGCCGCACGGCCCTCGGATATCGTTATCGCGGCGATTGTTGGCGCTGCGGGCCTTGCACCGACGCTGACAGCGGTCGAACGAGGCGCGACGATCGGCCTCGCGAACAAGGAATGCCTGGTCTCGGCAGGCAATGTCTTTAGCCAGCGGGTCACGACCGCCTCGGCGACCGTCATTCCTGTCGATTCGGAACACAGCGCGATCTACCAGGTTTTCGATTTCGATCATCCGGAAAGGGTCGAGCGGATTGTTCTGACGGCATCGGGCGGCCCATTCCGTGATTGGGCGCTCGACGACATGCGGAGGGCCACGCCCGAGCAAGCCGTGGCGCACCCAAATTGGTCCATGGGCGACAAGATTTCGGTCGACTCTGCGACGATGATGAACAAGGGGCTGGAACTAATCGAAGCGTTCTACATGTTCCCCGTTGCCGCGGATCAAATTGATATTCTCGTTCACCCTCAATCCGTGATCCACAGTATGGTGGACTACGTCGATGGCTCGGTCCTGGCGCAACTGGGAAGCCCCGACATGCGCACACCGATCGCTTACGCCCTGACCTGGCCGGATCGCATGGAAACGCCGTCGCCTAGGTTGCGCCTTGAAGACATCCAAACCCTTACATTCGAAGCCCCCGATACCGAGCGCTTTCCGGCGCTCCGTTTGACCCGCGCCTGCTTGAGCGAGGGCGCCAATGCTCCAACTGTTTTGAATGCGGCAAATGAGGTAGCGGTCGCGGCGTTTTTGGCGGGGCGTATCGGTTTCTTGGAGATACCGGCCATCGTCGAGGAGAGCCTGGCGACCGTCCCCAGGAATGTCTTGGCGACTCTTTCTGATGTGCTGGCTTGCGATTCCGATGCGCGCCGCGTCGCACGGGACCTGGCCGACGCACACACGCGCAAGTGATGAGCTTAATTAATTGTAATCAATTGACCTTTTGATGTTTTCCGCGCATATCCACTACAACATAAAATGGATTGCGAAAGCGCCCCGTCCGAAAGGCTGACCGATGGATTTTGGCACACTTAACACGATTCTCTGGTTCCTGGTCGTCCTGTCGATCATCGTCTTCGTTCACGAGTGGGGACACTATTATGTTGCCCGGCGGAATAATGTTCGGGTGGAAGTATTTTCGATCGGCTTCGGGCCAGAGATTTTCGGTTGGTACGATAAGGCAGGCACGCGGTGGCGGGTCAGCGCCATTCCATTGGGCGGCTATGTGCGCATGTTCGGAATGGCGGACGAGGTCGAAGAGACGGATGGCCAAGGAGATCGTACCGAACCGGCTGCAATGGCTTTTCTGGAGGGAGACTCCCATCCGGTGACGGAGGACGAGCGCGAGGTCTCGTTTGCGCATAAGACGGTCGGCCAACGGGCAGCCATCGTCTTTGCGGGACCGGCCATCAATTTCATATTCGCGATTGTCATCCTTGCGGCGATCGCCATGACAGCCGGGGTCCCGAACGTCAAAGTCTCGGTCGGAGAGGTTATCCCCGGCTCCGCCGCCGAGGCGGCCGGCATGGCCCCTGAGGATGTGATCGTGTCGCTTAACGGCGTCGCGGTGGAGAGCCCGCGGGACGTTCAGCGCATTGTTATTGGCAATCCAGGTGTTCAATTGCCCGTCGTCATAACGCGGGCCGGCGGTGACGTGGAACTCTTCGTGACGCCTCAGGCTGCGGACCAGAATGGCGAAACAGTGGGCCGCTTGGGTATTCGCATGCAGGGCGAACTCGGCGATTACGAGCAGTTAAACCCCTTCATGGCGGCGTGGTTCGGGATCGAGCGGACCGCCGGCATCACGTGGCAAGCACTCGTCAACATCGGTAATTTGCTGATCGGTCAGGGCAATTTCAAAGAACTCGGCGGCCCCATCGCCATCGCGCAGATGTCAGGGCAGGCCGCCGAACAAGGCGTGTTGCAGTTCTTTTTCTTTATGGCCGTGCTATCGATCAATCTTGGTCTTATTAACCTGTTCCCGATCCCCATTCTCGACGGCGGACATCTGCTGTTCATGGGCATTGAAGCCTTACGCGGCAAGCCGCTTGGAGAGCGCGCACAAGAATACGGCCTCCGAATAGGTCTGGCCCTGGTGTTGCTTCTCATGGTATCAGTCACGTGGAACGATATCGTGCGGATCATCGGATTCTAAGAACACGTTGAA
Source organism: Rhodospirillales bacterium (assembly GCA_965601835.1). Classification (GTDB taxonomy): domain Bacteria; phylum Pseudomonadota; class Alphaproteobacteria; order Rhodospirillales; family Casp-alpha2; genus UBA4479. The sequence continues at coordinate 314,380 of OZ271842.1, read as the reverse complement.
TTGTCTCGGTTTTTTACGCTCCGATAATGTGATCCGAAGGTGAGGTAGGGCGACGTGCCTGCGACGTTCAGGGTTCTTTGTGTAACGGCATTTTTGGCGGCCCTCGGGCCGCTTTCGTCGTTAACCATGACAGCTGCCGCAGCGCAACCTCTTGAAGTGGCGCAAGCGACCGTCATCGAGGCGATCGAGGTTCGCGGTGCTCAGCGTGTCGACCCGGGCACTGTACGGTCCTACATGGTGATCAATGTTGGCGACCGATTTGACGCGCGGCAAATCGACAGATCTCTCAAGAGCTTGTTTGCAACGGGTCTCTTCGCCGATATCTCGCTCACCCGTGAGGGCGGAACGCTCGTCGTCAATGTGGTTGAAAATCCGGTCATCAACCGTATTGCCTTCGAAGGCAATGACGAGGTTTTGACCGAAACGCTCGAGGCGGAGATTACGCTCCGGCCTCGCGTGATCTACACACGCACAAAAGTGCAAGACGACGTCCGCCGGATTCTCACGATCTACCGGCAAACCGGTTTGTTCGCCGCCTCGGTCGAACCGAAACTCATTCAACTTGAACAAAACCGCATTGATCTCGTTTTCGAAATCAACGAGGGCGATGAAACGACGATCAACAGCATCCGGTTCATCGGCAACCGCGAATTCAGCGACGGGCGGTTGAGAGAAGTCATTCAGACGCGGGAAAGCGCATGGTGGCGCTTCTTCTCGCAAGATGATGTTTACGATCCCGATCGCTTGAATTTCGACCGCGAATTGCTGCGCCGGTTTTATCTCAGCAATGGCTACGCCGATTTTCGCGTCACATCCGCTGTCGCCGAGCTGACGCCGGACCAGAAGAGCTTCTTCATCACGTTTGCCGTCGATGAGGGGAACCGTTACCAGTTCGGCAATCTCAGTATCGACGCACGTATTCGCGATCTCCGCGAGGAAGATCTGCAGGAAACCATCGAAGTTGAAGAAGGCGACTGGTACAGCGCCGAAGAGATCGACCGGACGATCGACCGAATAACTGAAGCCGTCGGGACACTCGGCTTCGCCTTCGTCGAAGTTCGGCCGCGGATCAATCGTGATCGCGAAAACCGAAAGATCGATGTCACATTTATCGTCAACGAAGGTCCCCGGGTCTTTGTCGAGCGGATCAACATCTCCGGCAACGTTCGGACCTTGGATAACGTCGTCCGGCGCGAGTTCCGGCTGGTCGAGGGAGATGCTTTCAACGCCTCCAAGCTGAGACGGTCGCGAAGCCGATTGCAAAATCTCGCGTTCTTCGAACGTGTTGATATCGAGCAGGTTCCAGGCTCGGCCCCAGACAAGACCATCATCAATGCGACAGTCGAAGAGCGCCCGACGGGGCAGATTTCTCTGGGTGCAGGTTTCTCTTCGAGCCTGGGTGTGCTGGGCGATATCCAGTTGCGGGAACGGAATTTTATGGGTCGAGGGCAGGACTTGTCCCTCAGTCTGCAGATTGCCGCGGAAGCGTCTGAAATCGATCTCAGTTTCACGGAACCGTACTTTCTCGGTCGCGAGTTGCTGGCCGGCTTCGACGTATTCCGCGTGACCCGTGACCTTCAAGATACCAGTTCATTCGATCTGGAGCGGCTTGGGTTCGCGCTTCGCACCAGCTATCAAATCGACGAGTACTTGGCCCAGTCGTGGCGATACACGTTCAGACTGGACGACGTCTCCGATGTCGATTCCGATGCGTCAACGCTGATTCAGGCGCAAGAGGGCGAAGAGTCGATTTCTCAGGTAAGCCATGTGATCGCCTACGACCGGCGGGACTCGCCAATCAACCCGACGAGTGGCTATGTCGTTCGCTGGAACACAGATCTCGCCGGGCTCGGCGGAACGGTCCGCCATCTCCGCAATACGGCTAACTTCGGGACATTCTATTCGCCTGTCGATCAATGGGTGCTCAGGCTCAGCGGCAAGGCGGGGTACATCCTCGGGCTCGATGACGAAGTTCTATTGTCCGAGCGTTTCTTCGTTGGCGGCGACGATGTACGAGGTTTTGAGACTTCCGGCTTTGGGCCGCGTGACACTGCCACCAACGACGCGCTGGGCGGCGAGTGGATGTACTCGGGATCTGTTGCTCTCAGCTTTCCCATGGGATTTCCGGAAGAACTCGGTGTGAGTGGCCGCGTCTTTACTGACCTTGGCTCCTCTGGATCCTTGGAACCCATCAACGCAACGACCGTCGACGAGTCGTCGCTACGAATGGGCGCCGGTTTTGGCGTGACGTGGGTTTCTCCCTTTGGGCCTCTCGGCCTCGATCTCGCCTACCCGATATTGAAAGAGAGCTTCGACGAAGAAGAATATGTTAGATTCAATTTCGGTGCCCGTTTTTAGGAGGATTTTGTGATTTCAAGATTTTTGATCGCAGTTTTGGCGCTGTTTGCGTTCACAAGTGCGCCGGAACACGCAGCCGCCCAGGCCGCGGGCACCGCTGTCGTGCCGACTGTCGTGGTGCTCGATGTCGCGGCCATTCGCCGAGAAGCAGCCTCCATGAAATCGATCCGGGAACAAATCCTCGAATACCAGAGTGCGCTGCAAAGCGACATTCAAAGCGAGCAGGAACAACTCCGAACCGCGCAGCAAGAACTTGCGAAGAAACAGTCACTCCTGGCACCGGAAGCATTCGCGGAAGAGCGGCGGAAATTCGAAGAGAGCGTCGTCGGCGTCCAACAAATGGTTCAGCAGCGCAGACGTGGATTGGAGGAGAGCCAAGCCAAGGCCATGCGCGAGGTCGAAGGTACATTGAACGAAGTGGTGGCCGGATTGGCGGCGCAGAATGGATACGCGGTCGTCTTGCGCAGATCACAGGTCGTGATCGTCGATACAGCACTCGACATTACACCATCCGTGTTGACAGAACTCGATCGGCGCCTTCCTTCCGTCCAGGTTGATACGCCCGCGGCGCAATAGGTCATGGCCGACGACCGGTTCTTCAAGCGCGCTGGCCCGTTCTCGCTCGGGGAATTGGCGCAAGCGGCCAATGCGGAGATCGCGAACGCCCCCGAGCCATCGGACGCGCAATACTTAGACGTCGCCCCATTGCAAACTGCGACACCGGGAGACGTGAGTTTTCTCGACAACCGAAAATACGCAGATGCCTTCAAGGAAACGCAAGCCGGCGCCTGCGTCGTTCATCCCGAGATGGCGCAGCATGCCCCTAAGGGCACCGCGTTGTTGATTACCAAGGAGCCGTATCACGGCTACGCGCGGATCGCGCAGGTGTTCTATCCTGGCGCGCCGACGCGCGGGAGAATCGATCCGACCGCAGTCGTCGCCACGACTTCAAAGGTCGCGGATAGTGTAGATATCGGCGCCAACGCATGTATCGGCGAAAATGTTGTGATCGGCGCTGGCTGCCGCATTGGCGCCAACAGTGTGATCGACGACGGTGTGCGGATCGGCGACAACACCAACGTTGGGCCGAATGTTACCATCCAATGCGCCGATATTGGCGCGGAGTGCATCATTCATCCGGGCGTCAGAATCGGACAAGATGGTTTTGGCTTCGCCATGGGCCCAGGAGGTCATGTCAAAGTGCCGCAGCTGGGCCGGGTTCTGATCGGCGACGATGTCGAAATCGGCGCCAACACCACCATCGACCGAGGCACAGGACCGGACACGGTGATCGGCCGCGGCACCAAGATCGACAATCTGGCGCAAATCGGGCACAACGCTCGCATTGGCGAGAATTGTGTCCTCGTCAGTCAGGTCGGGATATCGGGCAGCACGGAGCTTGGGGATTTTGTCGTCATGGGCGGGCAGACGGGAGTCGCCGGACATTTGCACATCGGGTCTGGCGTTCAAATCGCGGCGCAGTCCGGGATCATGCGCGACGTTCCACCTGGCCAAAGAGTTGCCGGAGCGCCCGCAAAGCCGGCGAAACAGTGGTTTCGTGAGCAAGCGGTCTTGGAAGGTCTTGCCAAGAAGAGGGGAAAGTGATGGACGCGGAAACCAGCACCAGCGTCATAGATGTCGACATCGCAGGTATCATGGAGAGGATACCCCATCGGTATCCGTTCCTTTTGATCGATCGTGTAATCGATATCGTTGCCGGGGAGAGCGCCATCGGCGTTAAGAACGTCACTGTGAATGAGCCATTCTTTCCCGGCCATTTCCCCAACCATCCGATAATGCCCGGTGTTTTGATCGTCGAGGCGATGGCACAAACCGCGGCGATTGTCGTCATTGAGGCTTTGAGCGAAAGCGCTGCCGATAAATTGGTCTATTTCATGTCGATCGACAACGCTCGGTTCCGTAAGCCGGTCATGCCGGGGCATACCTTGAAACTTCACGTGACCAAGCAGCATGGACGCGGCAAAGTCTGGCGCTTCGGCGGCGAAGCGCGTGTCGATGGCACACTGATGGCAGAAGCGACTTTCACGGCCATGATCGTCGATCGCGCGGAGGCACAGGCATGACCGAGATCCATCCCACGGCAGTTGTCGATCCGAAGGCGCAGTTGGCGGAGGACGTCTCAGTCGGCCCTTATTGTATCATCGGGCCGGACGTGGAGGTTGGACGCGGCGCGACACTTCTTTCGCACGTCGTCGTAGCGGGCCGAACCAGCGTCGGCGCGGAATGCACCATTTACCCATTTGCCTCCATTGGCCATGCGCCTCAAGATCTGAAATACGGCGGCGAACCCTCGACACTCAGTATCGGTGCGCGCAACGTGATCCGCGAACACGTCACAATGAACCCTGGCACCGAAGGGGGTGGCATGAAGACGGTCGTCGGCGACGATTGCCTATTCATGGTCGGCTCCCATGTTGCCCACGATTGCATGATCGAAAACAACGTGATCTTGGTGAACAATGCGACGCTCGGCGGCCATGTAGAAATTGGCGAATGGGCGATCATTGGTGGGCTGGCGGCCATCCACCAGTTTGTGCGCATCGGGCGGCACGCGATGATCGGCGGCAAGACCGGCGTGGAACACGATGTCATCCCCTACGGCACGGTCACTGGAAACCGGGCACGCCTGGAAGGTCTCAACATCGTCGGTCTGAAACGTCGCCAGTTTTCGCGAGATACAATCCACGATATCCGCAAGGCGTATCGGATGATCTTCGCCGAGGAGGGCACAATGGCAGAACGCCTCGAAGACGTGATCGAGGATTTCAGCGAAAACGAGCCCGTGATGGAGATCGTCGACTTTATCCGCGCCAACTCGTCTCGCCGCATTTGCCAGCCGCACATGGAAGATGCGGCCTGACGCGAAGATCGGCATTCTCGCCGGCGGCGGCGGTCTGCCCCTGCGCGTCGCGGAAGCTTGCCGCAGCCAGAATAGGGAAGTCTTTGCCGTCGTATTCGACGGACAAGGAGATGCCGCGGCGTTCGCCGACAGAGATATCGCCCATTCGGTCGTTCGATTGGGAGCCGCCGGTAAGACCATCGTCACGCTCCGCGATCAACGTTGCGACATCCTGGTGATGGCCGGCACCATCCGGCGCCCGTCGGTCAAGGATCTCCGGCCGGATCTATGGGCGGTGAAGTTTCTGGCAAAATCCGGCGCAGCCGCCCTCGGAGACGACGGCATGCTTCGCGCGCTCATCGGCGCGTTGGAGAAAGAGGGGTTCGAGGTGGTCGGTGCGGATGCTTTCTTGCCCGATCTTCTGATGCCGCAGGGGCCTCTCGGCCGCATGACAGCGGAAGCGTATGCCGCTGATGTCGAGATTGGAATACATGCTGCAAGGCGCCTGGGCGCGAAAGACCAGGGGCAAGCGGTCGTGGTTCGCGACGGCACCGTCATCGCCGAAGAGGACGCGCGCGGCACCGATGCCATGCTGCAAACCTTAGCTGCGGCGAAGAACGCCGGAGGTGTTCTTTGCAAGACGCTTAAGCCCAGCCAGGAGCGCCGCGCCGATTTGCCCACCGTGGGAGCTTTAACAGTTGAAAATGCGCACCGGGCAGGATTGCATGGGATCGCCGTCGAAGCCGGAAACGCTTTCCTGATGGACGCAGACGAGACGCAGCGGGCAGCCGATAGCCTCGGTTTATTCGTGGTCGGCGTTCAGCCACCGGCATGACCATCGAAAACGACCCGCTCCGTATCTATATGATCGCCGGCGAGCCGTCGGGAGACGCGCTGGGCGGTCGTCTGATCGAGGCCTTGCAGAAGGACTCCGGGCGTCCCATCGCATTATCCGGTATCGGCGGCGAACGTATGACGGAGGCCGGCCTCGCCAGTCTGTTTCCGATGACGGATCTGACGGTCATGGGATTGGTCGAAGTGCTCCCTCGGCTTCCGCTCTTGCTGCGACGCATTCGAGAGACAACCAACGATATTTTGGAGAAGAGACCGGACGTTGTGGTCACGATTGACGCGCCCGATTTCTGCTTTCGCGTCGCCAAGAAATTGCAGGGACGCGGTATTCCCATCGTGCACTACGTCGCGCCGTCTGTATGGGCGTGGCGCCCCGGCCGGGCCAAGAAAGTCGCGCGGCTGGTCGATCATATCATGTGCTTGCTGCCGTTCGAGCCGCCGTACTTCGAGCGCGAAGGCCTGCCGGCAACGTTCGTCGGTCACCCAATCCTTGAAAGCCCTGCCGGCGCCGGCGACGGTGCGGCCTTTCGAGAAAGACACGGAATTGCGCCAGAGGCCAAACTTCTGTGCCTGCTTCCCGGCAGCCGGCACAGCGAAACCGGGAGGCTACTACCTGTCTTCGAAGACACCGTCGCGCAAGTCTGCCAAAAAGTCGGCGATTTTCAGGTTGTCGTACCGACGGTGCCTGGTGTCGCAGAGGCTGTTCGCGCTGGCACGGCGACTTGGCAAAACACCCTAGTGGTCCTCGGCGAGGCGGAAAAGTACGATGCTTTCGCCGCCGCGGATGCGGCGCTTGCAGCGAGTGGCACCGTTTCTTTGGAGTTGGCCATGGCGCGGACACCCGCGATCATCGCGTACAAAGTCGCCCCGTTTACCGCGTTCCTGGCAAAAAGGCTGCTCACGATCCGCTATGCCTCGATCGTCAATTTGATCCTCGACCGAGAAGCCGTGCCGGAGTTGATACAGGAAAAATGCACCGCCGATAATCTGGCGCCCGCCATCGCGGGTTTGCTCTCGGGCGCGGGCGATGGAGACGGGCAGCTGGCCGACATCGAGTCCGCGTTGAACGCGCTCCGGTCGGGAGAGGCCACGCCGTCCGAAGCTGCGGCGGATGTAGTTCGCACGGTCGCCGGCCACAAAAAAAACGCGGCGCCGTAGCGCCGCGTTCTTTGAGAATACGCGAGGTACCGATTAGCGGTCGGCCACTTGCACGTAATCGCGTTGCTCCGCCCCGGTAAACAACTGCCGCGGACGGCCAATCTTTTGGCTCGGGTCCTCGATCATCTCGTTCCATTGAGCGATCCACCCGACGGTCCGCGCCACGGCAAACAGCACCGTGAACATGGATGTCGGGATGCCCATCGCTTTGAAAATAATCCCGGAATAGAAATCGACGTTGGGATAGAGCTTTTTCTCAACGAAATAGTCGTCCTCGAGCGCCAACCGCTCCAATTCCATAGCGATCTCAAGCAGCGGCTCGTTATGAACACCGAGCGCATCCAAGACCTTGTGGCATTGGTCGCGCATGACGCGCGAGCGGGGGTCGAAGTTCTTGTATACTCGGTGACCGAAGCCCATCAGGCGGAATGGATCGTCTTTGTCCTTGGCCTTCTCAACGAATGTCGGGATCTGCGAGGCGTCGCCGATTTCTTCCAACATGTTCAAGACGGCTTCGTTGGCGCCACCGTGTGCCGGCCCCCACAAAGAGGCAATCCCCGCGGAAATACAGGCGAACGGATTGGCACCGGATGAACCGGACAGCCGAACGGTCGATGTCGACGCATTTTGCTCGTGGTCCGCGTGCAAGATCAGGATGATGTCCATCGCTTTGGCCAGCACCGGATCGACCTCGTATTCTTCGCACGGATTGGAGAACATCATATGCAGGAAATTGTCCGCATAACGCAGCCGGTTCTTCGGATACACGTACGGCTGCCCAATCGAATACTTGAAGGCGAGCGCCGCAATGGTCGGCATTTTGGCGATCATCCGGTAGGACGATACCATCCGGTGCTGCGGGTCATTGATGTCGGTGGAGTCGTGATAGAACGCTGAGAGCGCACCGACCATGCCGCACATAATCGCCATCGGGTGCGCATCCCGGCGGAAACCGCGCAGGAAGGTTTGCATCTGCTCGTGCACCATCGTGTGGTAGGTGATGTCGTGCTCGAACTTGGCCTTTTCTTCGCCATTGGGCAGTTCCCCGTACAACAGCAAATAGCAAACCTCCATGAAGTCGGAGTGCTCGGCCAATTGTTCGATGGGGTAGCCGCGATACAGCAACACACCCTCGTCACCGTCGATAAAGGTGATCTTCGACTCGCAACTACCGGTCGAGGTAAATCCCGGGTCGTACGTGAAGCATCCGGTCTGAGCGTACAATTTCCGCACATCGATAACGTCGGGCCCCAGCGAACCGTGTAAGACCGGCAAACTCCAGCTCTCGCCGGATTGGTCGTCCGTCAGGGTGAAAGATCTCTCATTACTGCTCATACTTCTCTCTCCTCTTCATTCTCGTGCGATTGGGGCGCCATTGCATTGATCAGCGATCAAGAGCCGGGGCCCGGATATCTTTTCCGTCCTTCGCAGATACCGTTAAACGGCGTCGTTCAGGCGAGCCAAAGTCTCGTCGCGCCCAAGGATCGGCATGATTTCAAATACGCTTGGCGACACGTGGCTACCTGTCAGCGCCGCGCGGAGGGGCTGCGCAACTTTGCCCAGTTTGGTGTCGTGGCTATCGGCGAATGCCTTTGCCAGTTCCAGCAATCCTTCTTCCGTCCAATCATCCGCGTCGGCGATTTGCTGACGCAGTGCGGTAAACGCCTCCACGTTCATCTCGGACAGTATCTGAGCCGCTTTATCAGACTTCGGGATAGGGGAAGAAATCGCATAAAACGTTGCATTATCAGTTAGTTCAACGACGTTCTTTGCGCGTTCTTTTAAGCCATTCATGCCCTGTTTTACCCGAGCGAACGCCTCCTCGGCAAGCATTCCGTCAGTGGCCTCGCGCAAGCGTGAAATCACCAATTCGGCAAGACGGTCGTCATCGGAACTGCGCATATAGTGGCCATTCAGGGACTCCAGCTTGGCGAAATCGAACCGAGCGGCTCCCTTACCGACAGCGTCCAGTCCAAACCATTCAATGGCTTGGTCGCGGGAGATGATCTCCTCGTCGCCGTGCGACCAACTCAATCGCAGCAAGTAATTGCAAACCGCCTCAGGGAGATATCCCATTTCTCTGTACGCATCGACACCCAGCGCACCGTGACGTTTCGACAACTTGGCCCCATCAGGCCCATGAATCAGCGGAATGTGGGCGAAGGTCGGCACCGGCCATTCCATGGCCTTGAACAACTGGGTTTGCCGGAAAGCGTTGGTGAGATGGTCGTCACCACGGATCACATGCGTGACACCCATGTCATAATCATCCACAACGACGGCGAGCATATACGTGGGCGTGCCGTCAGCACGCAACAGCACCATATCGTCGAGCTGCGCGTTCTCGACCTCGACCCGGCCTTGCACCATATCCTCAATCACCGTGCTACCGTCCAATGGCGCGCGGAGGCGGATCGCCGGCGCCACGCCGTCCGGCGCCTCCGACGGGTCCCGATCACGCCACGTGCCGTCATACATACGTTTGCGGCCCTCGGCGCGGGCCGTGTCGCGCATGGCGGTGAGTTCTTCGGGCGTGCAATAGCATCGATAGGCATGACCCGACGCCAACAAGGCCTCGACCACTTCCACGTGCCGGTCGCGTCGCGTGAATTGCGACAAGGCATCGCCATCCCAATCCAGGCCAAGCCAAGACAGCCCGTCGAGGATCGCCGCGACGGCTTCATCGGTCGACCTGGCGCGATCGGTATCTTCGATCCTCAGAAGGAATTTACCGCCGTCTCCATGCCGCTCATGGTGCTTTGCAAAAAGCCAATTGAACAATGCCGTTCGGGCTCCACCGATATGAAGAAAACCTGTTGGAGAGGGCGCAAAACGGGTAACGACGGGCATATTCGAACTTTCCTAGATAAGCGTCGGGACCGACGCCGCGCCGCGTTCTAGCACATTAATCTCGCGCATGCAGCATAAACGACGCGATCGCGGTTTCCGGCGTTCGTACCGTCAGTTTCGTTGAAACCGTCCATAGCACCAGAATGCAGGAATCGGTTCTACAGACCGTCATCTCAACGTGGCGCGATGAACGGCCACAATGGCCGTTGTGGCTGCCCGTGTGTTTCGGCGCGGGGATTGGGGTTTATGTCTCCTTACCAGCGGAGCCCACCAATTGGGCAGCCGCATCGGTGCTTGTCCTCTCCGGTAGCCTGTGGCTCGCATGGGATAGGGATAGCGTACGATTGGCCAGTATCGCACTGTTCTTTTCAGCCCTGGGATTTGCCGCGATTCAGGGGCACGCGACCCGGGTGCCAACCGCCGAATCCGGACCGTCAAAAGGCCCGCAACTGGTCACGGGCATCGTCGACAGCGTCGAGCATGGCCCGAAAACACAACGGATCACCATGATCCGCAACATCGCCGCCGAAGCCGCTGCGGACGCGCGCCTAACCAAGGTCAGGATTCGCGTGCCGGGCACGATGGTCCCGAGCGCCGGAACAGGGCCTGGGGACCTGGTCCGCATTCGCGCGGTCCTGCGCCGGCCGCCGCCACCGGCAATGCCCGGCGGGTTCGATTTTCAACGTCACGCTCATTTTCGCGGCATTTCGGCAATCGGCTACGGGGTCGGCCCGCTTCAGGTCATCAATGCCGGTGCGGCCCATACCGACAATTGGCGCCATCAACTCGGACGGTTCCGCGATGACGTCACGCGACGGATATTGTCGGACACGCCATCGCAGGAAAATGCCGTTGCGGCAGCTTTGCTGACCGGACATCGCGGACACTTGAATGAAGATACATTACGGATCATGCGAGATGCCGGGATTGCCCACTTGCTCGCCATCTCGGGCCTGCATATCGGCCTCGTGGCGGGGCTTTGCTTCTCCTTGGTGCGGCTCGCGTTGTGCTGCTTGCCGCGGCTATCCGACAGGGTTGATGCAAAGAAGATCGCCGCGATGGCCGCAATGCTCGCCGCGTTTGCGTATGCCTTGCTGGCGGGTTGGACGGTACCGACCCAGCGCGCCTATGTCATGGTATCGATCGTTCTGATCGCCGTCGTGCTGGACCGGCGGGCAGTGAGCTTAAGGGGCGTCGCCATTGCCGCGCTGTTGGTCCTGTTAAGCCGTCCGTCGAGTATCATTGAGCCCGGGTTTCAGATGTCGTTTGCCGCGGTTACGGCCTTGGTCTCGGCTTTCGCGTTACAGCGGCAGAAGAACCTCGCCGAGCACGCTCCTCGCGGTATTTTCCGAGGCGCGGTACGATATGTCGGCGGTGTGATGCTGGCCAGCGCCATTGCCGGCGCGGCGACAGCGCCTTTCGCCGCCTATCATTTTCAGCATATGGCCGCTTTTGGATTGATCGCCAATATGCTCGCCGTGCCGATGGCCGCCTTTTGGGTCATGCCGGCTGGGATGGCGGCGCTGGTCTTTATGCCGGTCGGGCTGGAGCAGCCGGCGTTGTGGATCATGGAGCAGGGGATCGGCTTTATCCTCGAGGTGGCCGCCTGGACCTCGTACCTGCCTGGCGCTGCACTAGATATCCGTGCGTTTCCCGTCTCGGCATTGGTCAGCATCTCCCTTGGCGGGCTTTGGCTGTGCCTGTGGCAACGGACATGGCGGATCATCGGCATCGTACCGATGGTGATGGGCGGCTACGTCGCATGGTCCGCACCGGTACCGGATATCATAGTGGACGGTGACGCCCGCGTATTCGCGATCCGCGACGCCACCGGCGCCTACCAAGTGTCATCCCGTCGCCGGGGCAGGTTCGTGACGCGCGTATGGATGCAGCGGGGCGGGGCAAGCGAAGAACGCCCTAAGCACTTGGAGCCATTGGACGGCCCATCCAAAGAGGTAGTCTGCGACGTCGCCGCGTGCATTTTGCGGCGACATGGGTACAGCGTAAGCGTCGTGACTTTGCCGTCTGCGCTGGAGGAGGACTGCCGGGCGGCAGATCTCGTCATCGCCCTGATTCCGCTTCGACGGGCATGCGCCGCCGCGCATATCGACCGATTTGATCTATGGCGAAATGGGACCCATGCCGTATACATCGGCCCTGAACGGATCAACATTCAGCACGTCCGCGGCTGGCGCGGAGAGCGGCCTTGGGCCGATTATCCCGACCAACGCGGGCGCGTAACTGATAACGGCCTCAATAGTGCCGATACAGTGCTTTTAGGACACCCTGCACCTTGACCTGGTCGGGTCCGAAAATCCGCGTTTCGTAATCCTTGTTCGCGGGCTCCAACGCGATCGAGTCGCCGCGGCGGCGGAGCCGCTTCAACGTCACTTCGCCGTCATCGACCAACGCAACCACGATCGCACCGTTTTCCGCCGTCTCCGTCCGCTTAATGACGACAGTGTCACCATCCAGAATACCGGCTTCGATCATCGACTCGCCGTCAACTTCGAGCGCGTAATGCTCGCCGCCGGCCACCATTGCGGCCGGCACATCAACGAAATTACCGGGATCGCGGAGCGCTTCGATCGGCGTGCCCGCCGCGATCCTTCCATAAAGCGGCAACTGCACGCTCTCGGCTGCTTCGGCGTCGACGGTGGCGCCGTTGAGTTGAAAGTCCCCCTCGATCACGCGGGGTGTAAACCCGGCCTCCGCCTCAACCGTATCGGGGAGCGGCGAGGGGGCATTTTCCGGCAGTTTGAGGACCTGCAACGCCCGCGCTCGATGCGGCAATCGGCGCAGAAATCCACGTTCTTCCAATCCCGTAATCAATCGATGAATGCCCGATTTCGACTTCAGACCCAGTGCTTCCTTCATCTCGTCGAAAGAAGGCGAGACACCGCTGTCTTTCAACGCGGCATCAATGAACATCAGAAGTTGGTACTGTTTTCGGGTCAACATGGCACGTGGGCCTCCGTTTCGAAGCGAACGCCACAGGCCACTAGATATAGATCATCTCAGGATCATAAGTGGAACAAATGGCGCATATTCCACTTTTGTTCTATTAAAGTTCTTTTATCGTGTCAAGAACAGGTGTGGGTCAAAACTGTTCGCTGCCGACACGGAGATCGAAGATTTTCACGATTTCCCCGGCTGACGCCGCCGGCGCATCGATTTCACGCATCAGCAAACAATCCGCATTTGAAAACAAAGCCATCATCGAACTGTCTTGGCGCTCGAATGGGGTCACGGTCGGAAGATCCGTCTCCGACTCCGTCAATTCCGAGCGCATGAAATCCAAACGCCGTCCGTTAGGGCCGATGTCGCGGCCGAGTTTCGCCGCCCGGTACAGCGGCGACGCGGGCAGATCCAGCATCGTTTCCAGCGCAGCGCGCATAAAGATGGCTGCGGTCACCCCCGTGGACACGGGATTGCCGGGCAATCCGAGCATCATGGTGCCGCCCAGCCGCCCGAAGATGAGCGGTTTTCCAGGCCGCATGGCGATCTTGTAGAAACCGAGGTCTAGGCCTTCGTCGCCAAACACCGAGCGCACCAGATCGTGGTCACCAACGCTGGCGCCGCCGGATGTCACCACCAAATCGAAACCCGCCGCATCGCGCAGCCTGTCACGGAGGTTTTCCGGCGTATCGCGGGCGACGCCTAAGGACGTGCCGGCGCCACCGAGAACCTTGACGTAGTTGACCAACGCAATCGAGTTCGAGCTAACGATTTGATCGGTGCGGCGTGGCGCGCCCGGCATCACCACCTCGTCACCGGTCGCCAAGATAGCAACCCGAGGCTTACGACGGACCCGGACCCAGGTGACGCCGGCCGCAGCCGCCGTGCCGAGATCGCGGGCGCTCAGCCGCCGTCCGGCGGACAATAGGACCGTACCGGTTTTGAAATCCAATCCTTCCGGTCGCACCCATGCGCCCGGTTTTGCCGCCTCGGTCATGGTAATGGACGCGCCATCGACCGCCGTATCCTCCTGGATCACGATGCTGTCGGCGCCGTCGGGCAGGGCGCCGCCGGTGAAAATCCGCACGCACTCGCCGCTGCCGACCGTTCCCGCAAACAAATGCCCGGCGGCCGCTTCACCGATTTGTGTCAGCGTGGCGGGTACATCCGTCACGTCGGCGGCGCGGACGGCATACCCATCCATCGCCGAGACGGCTTGCGGCGGATGACTGACCAGCGCCTCGACATCTTCGGCCAAAACACGGCCGAGTGCATCGGCGATAAAAATCTCCTCGGTCCCGACAGGCGGCGTATCGGCGCGGATTTTGTCGAGGGCCTGGTCGATCGTGAGCATCTACGAGGCCTCGAATGTTCCCGACTTGCCGCCGGATTTATGGGTCAACCGGACATCGGTGATCCGCATCCCACGGTCGGCGGCTTTGCACATGTCGTAGACGGTCAACGCCGCGACCGAGACCGCTGTCAGGGCCTCCATCTCGACCCCGGTTTGACCTTTGAGCTTGCAGGTCGCCGAAATATCGATGGCATTGCGCGCCGGGTCTGCGACCAGGTCGACCTTGACCGAGGTCAACGTCAGGGGATGACACAGGGGGATGAGGTCCGGAGTCCGTTTCGCCCCCATGATACCGGCCAATTGCGCCACCGACAGCACGTCGCCCTTTTTAACGCCGCCTTCCATGATTTTCTTGACCGTTTCGGGCGCCATCAACACCGAGCCTTTGGCGGTTGCAGTGCGCTCGGTCTGGTCTTTGTCCGAGACATCCACCATCACGGCGTTGCCTTCGGCGTCGATATGAGTGAATTCGGCCATGTCTTCCGCCTTTAGGGTTGCAGCAAAGCCTTTGTCGCCGCCGTCACATCGTCATGCCGCATCAGGCTCTCGCCAATCAAAAAGCACATCGCGCCAACCGCCGACATCCGTTCGAGATCGTCTCGCGTCGCAAGACCGCTCTCGCAGACCATGATCTTGTGATCCGGCACGTTCGCCGCAAGATGTTCCGTCGTGGCAAGATCGACCACCAGGGTCTTCAGATTGCGGTTGTTGATCCCAAGAAGGGGCGTCTCAAGGCGCAATGCGCGGTCCAATTCCTCGGCATCGTGCACCTCGACCAGCACATCCATGCCATAGCCGTGCGCGGCAGCCTCTAGTTCCGCCGCTTGGCCGTCGGACAAGGCCGCCATGATCAGCAAAATACAATCCGCGCCGAGTGCCCGCGATTCAGCGATTTGGTAGGTGTCGAGCATAAAGTCCTTGCGCAGGACGGGGAGGGTGACCGCCGCGCGTGCGGCCTCCAGATACGCATCTTCGCCTTGGAAATACGGGGTGTCCGTCAGAACGCTAAGACATGCAGCCCCGCCATCTTCGTAAGCCTTGGCCAGTGACGGCGGATCGAAATCGGCACGGATCAGCCCTTTCGACGGCGACGCTTTCTTGAGTTCCGCGATAAGACCGAAATGTCCTGATTTCGTTTTCGCCTGCAATGCGGCGACGAACCCACGGGTCGGCGGTGCCGACGCGGCGGCGTTGTCGACCGCGGCCATCGGGCGCCGGGCGCGCCTTTCCTGCACCAGATCGTGCTTCACCCGGCAAATCTCTTGTAAGACGTCGCTCAAGATCGCAGTCCGTCAGTTGCCAGCGGAGATATCTACCAACCGGTCGAGCGCCGATTGTGCCTTGCCGCTGTCGATGGCGTCGGCCGCCAACGTAACGCCGCCGACCAAGTCTTCGGCTTTGCCCGCTACGATTAACGATGCCGCCGCGTTCATCAGCACGATATCGCGGTAAGGCCCGGTCTCACCCGCCAGCAAGCCGCGTATGGCATCGGCGTTGGTCTCGGCGTCGCCGCCCTTTAAGTCCGCCGCCTGGGCCTGAGGCAAGCCGGCATCTTCGGGCGCGATATCGAACTCGGTGATCTCGCCATCCTTCAAGGCGACGACATGGGTGGGTCCCGTCGTCGTGATTTCGTCCAAGCCGTCCGAGCCGTGCACCAACCACGCAGCCTCAGTCCCCAGGTTTCTGAGGGTTTCTGCCATCGGCCGCAACCAGGCGCGCGAGAACGCGCCCGTGAATTGACGCTTCACATTGGCCGGATTGGAGAGGGGGCCGAGAATGTTGAAAATCGTCCGCACCCCCATTTCGACACGGACCGGCCCAACGAACCGCATGGCGCTGTGGTGCCTTGGCGCCATCAAGAACCCGATGCCGGCCTCGGCGATGGCGCGCTCGATCACAGGGAACTCGGCGTCCAGATCGACGCCCAACGACGAGAGCACATCGGCCGCGCCGGACTTCGATGACAACGCCCGATTGCCGTGTTTTGCGACCGGGACGCCGGCGCCGGCGACCACGAATGCTGCCCCCGTCGATATATTGTATGTGCCCGACCCGTCACCACCGGTGCCAACCACATCCATCGCACCGTCCGGCGCTTTGACCGCGGTCATCTTGGCCCGCATGGTCCGCACCGCGCCGGTGATCTCATCCACCGTTTCGCCGCGCACGCGCAACGCCATCAAGAAGCCCGCAATTTGCGCCGCTGTGGCCTCGCCAGACATGATGATGTCAAACGCCGCCTCGGCCTCATCGGCGCCGAGTGACGCACCGTCGGCGACGGCGTTCAAAATTGGCTTCATGTCGTCGCTCATCAGGCCATCTCCGTTTCCAACGTCATTTCGATGAAATTGCGGAGAATGTCGTGGCCATGCTCGGATGCGATGCTCTCGGGATGGAACTGGACGCCATGGATCGGCAGCGTTGCATGTCGGATTCCCTGGATCGCGCCGTCGTCGCTTTGCGCCACAGCCACCAAGCTGTTCGGCATAGATGCCGGGTCAATTGCCAACGAGTGATAACGGGTCGCCATCAAAGGCGAGGGGAGGTTTCGAAACACCCCGGTCCCGTCATGCGTAATCTCCGACATTTTTCCATGCATCGGAGATGGAGCCCGAACGATCTCTCCCCCGAAGGCCTGCCCGATCGCCTGAAATCCCAGACACACGCCGAACACCGGCACTTCGCCTTCCGCCGCCGCCTTTACCAAATCAAGGCAAATGCCCGCTTTGTCCGGATCACAAGGCCCCGGCGAGATGACGATCCCTGCGGCACCTTTGCCAAGCGCCTCATCGACCGAGATTTCATCGTTGCGGGCGACTTCGACTTCGATCCCTAACTCTCCGAGATAGTGCAAGAGGTTGTAGGTGAAGCTGTCGTAGTTATCGATCAGTAGGAACATAATCGCGGCACAATGCCGCCCCGGTTATGGCGGGTCAAGCGCCAGCGCAATTCCGGCGGAATGACCGTCAGACGGCTTTGCGGCGGTCGTGTCCGAGATAGCCGATGGACTGGCGACGGCGGCGATCGGGGCCAAAGAAATCGGCCACGCGCACGAACGGACGGGGATTCTCGATCACGGCCGCCAGTCGGGAATAAATCGTCTTTGCGGAGACCGGTTTGGCAAGGAACTCGGTCATGCCGTTGTCTCGGGCAATACACACGTGCCGAAGCTCCGTATTCGCCGTCACGACCACGATCGGCACATACGGATTGGGGCTTTCGTCGTTAAGGCGAACCTTGCGGACGAACGCGATACCATCGAGATCGGGTGTCCAATCGCACAGCACGATGTCCGGCACATAATCGGTGAAGAAGCCAAACGCTTCGTCCGGTTCTGCGGTCGACAGAACTGTCGCGACGCCGAACTCGCTGAAGACATCCGTCAGCAAGCGACGCACCAGAACGTGCTTCTCCAGAACGAGAATGGTTAGTTTGGAAAGATCGTACGATTTCAAGACAACACCACCCAATTCGAGGTCCGTCTATCGCATTAACCTGACGTTAACCTTACAATAACCTGACAACCTGGTCCGGTGGCGCAACCCGTTTGACGCTTCGACGCGGGGACAGTACACGGAAAGACCCGTAGGCAATTGTCTCTTGAACCGGCAAACTGACGCATGGCGCGACGTCCCCCTCATCGACAGTCTTATCGTTCCAATCGCAGGATGATGGGATGGCCACGGCCACCGCGCCATGACTTGTCGCACAGTGTAAACCTGAATCCACGGCGCATGGCGCTGCTCATCGTGTTGGCCTTGATGGGGGTGTTTGGCGGTTATTACGTCGGGAAATTCTTGAATCCGGTGGAAAATCCCGCGCCGCCGGCTCAAACACCGGAACAGCAAAGTTACGAGGATCACCAGCACGAGGAACCGTTACCGCGCAATATCGTGATCCAACAAAATGGCGACATCCGCCGTATCGAGTTGCCCGCGTTGGATACGGACATCGACCTAAGCGACCTGTCCCTGGCGCCTGCCGCACCCGCTGATTTACCGGCGACGGAAGAGACATCGGATCAGGCTGAACCTGCCGAACCGCCGCAGGCTGCACCTGCCGCAAGCACATGGCGTTTCGCCCGCGCCTTGCCGAGCGACATTGCGGAGCGCCAGTTGCAAGACGCCGGTGCGCTTCCAGCATGGCAGCGACACGCGCTCCCGATCGATTTGGACGGGCGGCCCAAAATCGTGATCGTTCTAGACGACGTCGGGCTCGATCAACGTCGCGGGCGGCGCGCAACCGCGCTGCCCGGGCCGTTGACCCTGTCCTACATGGCATATGCCGACGGCCTCGGGCGGCAACTCTCCGCGGCTCGTGACGCCGGACATGAGCTCTTGCTGCATGTTCCGATGGAACCACGTTCGACCGCCGTAGATCCAGGCCCCAACGTCTTGTTGAGCGGCATGCCGCGCGACGAACTGCTGAAAAGCATTTCCTGGAACCTGGATCAGGCCAGCGGGTTTGTGGGGATCAACAATCATATGGGTAGCCGCTTCACCGCAGACCGCGAGAGTATGGACACGGTTGTTGAGGAACTGCGCCGCCGCGGGTTGCTGTTCTTGGACTCGGTCACATCGAATCAGTCTGTGGCGCACCGTGCGGCACGCGATGGCGGCATCCCGTATGCGGTTCGTAATGTCTTCTTGGACCATGAAGACGACCTAGAGGCCATTCGCCGCCAACTCCGCCAGGTCGAACGACTCGCCAACCGTTCGGGCGTCGCGATTGCGATTGGTCATCCGCGCGACAAGACGTTGGAAGCACTGGCGGCGTGGCTGCCGTCGCTCGAAGACAAGGGATTTCAGTTGGTCCCGATATCCGCCGTGGTGCAGATCGCAACGGCGGGTTAACAAAACCGCTCATTCGTCGCCGAACTGAACGGCGCCCTCGGCCGCTTTAATCAGCGCCTTGGCCTTGTTCACCGTCTCTTGGTACTCGAATTCGGGATCGCTATCCGCGACCACACCGCATCCCGCCTGCACATAGAGGGTTTGGTCCTTGATGACCGCAGTGCGGAGCGCAATGGCCGTATCCATATCCCCGTTGGCCCCAAAATAGCCGATACAGCCGGAATAGACGCCGCGCCGCGTCGGCTCGACTTCATCGATAATCTCCATGGCGCGGATTTTCGGTGCCCCAGAAACCGTGCCGGCCGGGAATCCGGCGAACAAAGCGTCCAGCGCATCCTTATCATCCGCCAAATCGCCCTCGACGTTGGACGAGATGTGCATGACGTGGGAATACAACTCGATGACGAACTGCTCCGTGGGTGCCACGGTACCAACCTTGGCGACGCGCCCCACGTCATTGCGCCCTAAATCCAGCAGCATCAAGTGCTCCGCCCGTTCCTTCGGATCCGACAACAAATCCTCGGCCAAGGCTTTGTCTTCGGCCTCGGTGGCGCCGCGTTTTCGGGTGCCGGCCAGCGGCCGCAGGGTCACTCGGCCATCGCGGACACGGACCAGGATCTCCGGACTGGACCCAACGACGTGGAAATCGCCGAAATTCAGAAAAAACAGATACGGCGACGGATTGAGACGCCGCAACGAACGATAGAACGCGAACGGGGCGTGCGCGAACGGCACGCTGAACCGCTGCGACGGCACGATTTGGAAGGCATCGCCGGCGTGAATGTAATCGACGCATCGGCGCACCACATCATGGAATGCCTCATGCGTCATGTTCGAGGTCGGCGAGAGGGCTTCCGCTTCAACGTCCGGTCGCGCGCGAGTAAGGGGCACGTCACGCACCAGATCGGACCGAACGCTTTCGATCCGCTGCGTCGCATTTGCGTAAGCGTCTGACGCCGAGATTGCCGCATCGGGCCATACCGGCGTGACGATAAACACCGAGTCCCTGAGAGAATCGAAAATCGCCATGACCGTGGGCCGCAGCATGATGCTGTCGGGCACGCCAAGGTCATCCGGGTTTTCATCCGGCAGCTTTTCGGCGAGGCGCGCCATATCGTAGGCCATATACCCCACCAATCCGGACGCCATAGGCGGCAACGACGGCGGCAGATCGAACCGGCTCTCCTGGACCAGAGCCCGCAACGAGGCGAGCGCGCCATGTTCAGCGCCGATGGGGCAGGGATCAAATGCGTTCGGGTCTTCCTGCGCCGCACGATTGATTTCGGCGCGGGTCCGATAGCAGCGCCAGATGACATCGGGCGCGAACCCAATAATCGAGTAGCGTCCGCGAATCTCGCCACCCTCCACCGACTCCAACAGAAAGCTGTTAGGCCGCTCGTCGGCGAGTTTCATGAACGCGGAAACCGGTGTGTCCAAATCGGCAATGTTCTCGGCCCAGACGGCCTGTGGCACGCCAGCTTTGTACGCGGCCTCAAAGTCGTCGAAACGCGGGAGCATCGATACGAACCCGGCTAGAGGTCAGAACGGCGCTTGGCGCTGATTGCCATGCGGATTGTACGGTCCAGGCTCCAGAACCTGTTCGTAGACGCGCTCGTACACCGTGACACCGTAGTCCGTTCGAATGGCGTCGAGCAGCTGCACGATCAAATCCTGACCAATCGCATCGCGCATTTGCCCTGCAAAGTCCTCCGTATCGGGGACGTCTCCGCTTCCGGGTTCCGGCGCATTGACCGCGGTGACCTTGAGAACGGCATACCCGTCGTCAAGACGGGCAATGCCGGCGCCCAGGGGCGGCAGTTCAAACATCTGCCGCACCACCGCTTGGCGCCCGGCCAACTGCGAATTGCGACCGAGAGGCCCAACCGTCTCGATCTCACCTGGCAGATCACCGGCGAGGGATGCGAGCGATGTGCCGGCACGGACCCGTTCGGCCAATTCGCTTGCTTGTTTTTCGGCCATCTCCGCGCGCTGTTGGTCACGCCACGCGGCCGTCACATCATCGCGAACGGTATCTAGAGGACGCAGCGCCGGCGCGATGATCTCATCCACGCGCACCATGAAGAACCCGCGTTCGCCGGCCTCGGTGAGGGGGCTCTCGACGCCGCGTTCGGCCGCAAACGCGACCGGCAACACACTGGCGACGGCAGGTAGCCGGTCTGCCGACGTACCGGCTTGGGTCTGCCCGTCACGGTCGACCGGCCCGATGACCACCGTGGTCGCGCCGATATCGGTCGCCGCTTCCTCAACGGTCGCGCCGCCGCCAATCGCATCTTCAAAACGGATGGACAGATCGTAAATCGCGTCGATCGCCCGATCCCTGGCGGCAAGAGCTCGCACTTCATCTCGCACGTCGTCGAGGGTGCGGACTTCACCGGCGTTGACCTCAGCAGCCCGCAGAATGTGCCAGCCAAGCGGTGTCTCTATCGGATCTGTATACCCGCCTTGCTCAACGGCGAACACCGGGTCGCCCAGAGATGGCAGCAATCCCTGAAGGGTCATGGTGCCCAGTTCGATGGCTGCAACCTCCATCCGACCCACGTCCTGTGCAACCTCAATGAAATCCCTGCCTTCGTTGAGTTGCTGCAGCGCGCGCTGCGCATCCTCTTCGGTATCCAACACCATTTGCTGAACCCGCCGCGTTTCGTCGCGAATGAACTCCGACGCATTCGCATCGTAGGCGTCTTGAAGCTCTTCATTCGTGACGCTGATCGTCTCCATCAACGCATCAGGGTCGAGATGCACATACGTCATTGTGCGGTATTCGGGTGCTGTAAAGCGCTGCGCCTGGGCTTGATGGAAGTCACTCAAGTCCTGTTCACTGGGCTCGGCAGGTTCCGGCTGATCTGCATTTTGCACGAAAAAGATCTCTGCCGCGCGGGTTTCGAACTGATAAGATTTCACAATATCCGTCAACCGGTCCGGCATGACGCCAGAGGCGACCGCGTCCAGTAACTGCGAATTGGCGAGCTGTGCTCGGGTCCGCTCGATATACACGCCTTCTGGATACCCCGTCGACAGGATGACTTCGTGAAACCGGGTGCGGCTGAAGCGACCGTCAAACCCATGAAACGTCGGATTGCTGTGGATGGTCCGCGTGACCTGGTCGTCGGATACGCGGAGGCCCACATCCCGGGATTTTTGCGTCAGTGCCGTATCGTTGATCATCCGCTGAAGCACTGAATTGCCGACGCCGAGGCCGATCAACTGCTCGTCGGTCAATTGACCGCCGAAGGTACGGCGCATCCGTTGGGTTTCGCGTTGAACCTCGTATTCGAACTCGAACGGGTCGATGTCGATCCCACCGACGTTGGCGACTGACGTTTCCGTTGCCCGCGAGCTGATGAAATCTTCGACGCCCCAGGCGGCGAACGCGAGGATAAGGAGACCCGCAAGGGCTTTGACGACAATCGATCCAGTTTTACTGCGGATGGCCTGAAGCATGGCTCTCTGTTTCCCAGTTAGCTGTTGTGTTGGCGCGCCCATCGGCAGCGCGGGCGGCATCTTAGGGAACGTACTGTCCCCCGGCAATACCGGCTAATTGCCGGAAATATGCTGGGATATGGTCATTTGAAGGCGCCTGCGCCACATGCTATCACGCCCTCCAATCAAACCTTACGTGAGGCGGGAAGGGAGTGCACGAAACATGAGCGGTCGGACGAGGCTGATTGCCGGAAACTGGAAGATGAACGGCGACAAATCCATGGCAATGGACCTCATCGCCGGAATCAAGGCTCACGGCGCACCTAGCTCAGACGCCGGAGGCGTCGAACTGCTGATCTGCCCGCCGTTTCCGCTGCTTGGTCTCGCCGCGGAAGCCCTTTCTGGTTCGGCCGTCGGCCTCGGCGCGCAGTCCTGCCATGCCAATGCATCGGGCGCGCACACGGGAGATGTCTCGGCGGAAATGCTGGGGGACATCGGCTGCCAATATGTCATCGTCGGCCATTCGGAACGTCGCGCCGATCACGGGGAAACTGATGCCGAGGTCCGCGCGCAAACCGAAGCGGCGCATCGCGCGGGCCTCAGGGCCATCGTCTGCGTCGGTGAGACAGAAGCGGAGCGCGATGCGGGTCGGGCTCTTGAGATCGTGACCGGCCAAGTCGCCGCCTCGGTCCCCGATGCCGCAAACCCCGGCAATACGGTGATCGCGTATGAGCCTGTCTGGGCCATCGGCACCGGACGCACACCGACACCTGAGGATGCGCAGGAAGTGCATGCCGCGATCCGCCTCAGCCTGTCGCAACGGTTCGGTGCGACGGCGGGGGATATGTTCCGCATTCTCTATGGCGGCTCGATGAAACCCGGCAACGCCGCGAGCTTGCTATCGCTCGCCGATGTCGACGGCGGCCTGATCGGCGGCGCCAGCCTGAACGCCGAAGATTTTCTTGCGATCGCCAACGCCGACGGATAACCGGCCCGACCATTGCACCGATCCATATAGAGCCCCATCTCCGACAGAGCGTGGAAAATTCTAGGCTGGCCAAACCGGGCCGGAGCGGCTAAAACCCCGCGCGAACTGGAAACAACGGGTCCGACATGGAAACCATTATCCTCGTCATTCATCTGATCCTGGCCATTGCGTTGGTCGGCGTGATCCTTATGCAGCGCTCCGAAGGGGGCGGCCTCGGCATGGGGAGCGGCGGTGGTGGCGGCGGTGCCGGCTTCATGACCGGGCGCGCGGCCGCGGACGTTTTGACCCGGACCACGGCAATCTTGGCGACCGCGTTTATCTGCACCAGTATTATCTTGGCGATCCTGGCCGGCAGCCACGGCGAATCGGGATCGATCCTGGATCAAGCTCCGGCACCATCGGCGACACCGACCGTTCCGTCGGCCCCGCCGGCGACCCCGGCACCAACCCCGTCCGTTCCGCAAAACTGACGTAAAATCAACGACGTTTCGGCACCCGTTCAACTGAACGGCAAACCAATGCGCGTGGCCGTTTCAGTTTCATATTTCGGCGGTTGGCGGGCCGGTCTTTTGGTGTATGGTGTCCGCCCATGACGCGGTTCATTTTTATCACCGGCGGCGTGGTTTCTTCCCTCGGAAAAGGACTTGCCTCCGCGGCTCTCGGAGCCCTCCTGCAAGCGCGCGGTTTTAAAGTGCGCCTGCGGAAACTCGACCCCTACATCAACGTCGATCCGGGCACCATGAGCCCCTATCAGCACGGCGAGGTATATGTCACCGACGACGGCGCCGAGACCGATCTCGACCTCGGTCACTACGAACGCTTCACCGGCGTCGGCGCCCGAAAGTCGGACAACGTCACCACAGGACGGATCTATTCCGACGTGATCGCCAAGGAACGCCGTGGTGACTATCTGGGCGCGACGATCCAGGTCATTCCCCACGTCACCGACGCCATTAAGGAGTTCGTGGTTTCGGACCTGGAAGACGAGGACTTCGTGCTGTGCGAAATCGGCGGCACGGTCGGCGATATCGAGGGCCTGCCGTTTCTGGAGGCCATCCGCCAATTGGGCAACGAGCTTGGCCGCGAACGCGCCATGTACGTGCACCTGACGCTGATTCCCTATATCGCCGCCGCGGGCGAGCTGAAAACCAAACCGACCCAGCACTCGGTCAAGGAACTGCTGTCGCTGGGGATCCAGCCAGACATGCTGGTGTGCCGGTCCGAACATGCACTGCCCGAAGGCGAGCGCCGCAAGATCGCGCTGTTCTGCAACGTCCGCGAGGACGCGGTGATTCCAGCGCTGGATGCCGAAAGCATCTACGAGGTGCCGATCCGCTATCACCATGAGGGGATGGACGATGTTGTGTGCCGCCACTTCGGCATCAGCGCACAGGAGCCGGACCTGACCACCTGGAAAGACATTCACGTCCGCAAGACCAAGCCCGAAGGCGAGGTCGCCATCGCCGTGGTCGGCAAGTACACGGTGCTGCCGGATGCTTATAAATCGTTGTCCGAGGCCCTCGATCATGGCGGGATAGCCAACAACGTCCGGGTGAAATTGAACTGGATCGACAGCGAGATCTTCGAGGGTGATGCGCCCTTGGACCACCTAGAGGATGTGCACGGCATTCTGGTGCCGGGCGGGTTCGGCGAACGCGGAGCAGAGGGCAAGATCGCCGCGGCCCGGTTCGCGCGCGAACGGGAAATCCCGTATTTCGGCATCTGTTTTGGGATGCAGATGGCGGTCATCGAAGCGGCCCGGAACCTCGCCGGGATCGAAAACGCCAACTCCACCGAGTTCGGCGCGACCGACGAGCCTGTGGTCGGCCTGATGACCGAATGGCTGCGCGGCAACGCCCTGGAAAAACGCCAGGCCGACGGCGACATGGGCGGCACCATGCGGCTTGGGGCCTATGCATGCGCGTTGGAGAAGGGCAGCCGGGTGCGCGGCATTTACGGAGAGGAGAACATCTCCGAACGGCACCGGCACAGGTATGAGGTCAACACCGCCTACAAGGACCGCTTGGAAAACGCCGGGCTCATGTTCTCAGGGATGTCGCCGGACGGCGTGCTGCCGGAAATCGTCGAACTGGAAGGCCACCCGTGGTACGTCGGCGTGCAGTTCCACCCGGAACTGAAATCGAAACCGTTCGACGCCCATCCGCTGTTCACGTCGTTCGTCCGCGCCGCCGTCAACCAGTCGCGGTTGGTCTGATTTTTTAGTCAGTATCCTCGCCGAAAAACAACAGGCATCCGTCGGGGTCTTTAACGTGGAACTCCCGCATGCCGTAGTCCTGCGTAAACGGCGGCCGCACGCGGCCGTCGGGCAGCGCGTCAAATTTCGGTTTCAGGGCAGCATAGAGATCATCCACGTACTTGACCCACATGTAGATCGAGATGTTGTTGGCTGTTGCCTCCAAGACTTTTGGGTCGTCGGTTTGCACGAAATGGATGGCCGCCTCACCATGGGTCAAGATGCCAAAACTCTTGTCGTCTGAGACAAAATTTACTTTGAACTCAAGGACATCGGTGTAGAACGCCACGGTTCGGTCCATATCGGCGACAGGCACGATGGCGACGGCGTCTTCAATAACGGGTTTGGTCATTGGTGGCTCACTTTCTCGGTCGCCTTTGCGCAATCTCTCTGCAACCGTAACGGTATCATAGACCGCCGTCACTCCGTCGAAGGCCAGAGTCCATCTTCATCGCCTCATGGCTTCCGGCTTGCGCCAGCATGACAGGGTTTGAAGGGATCGCCGCGCAAATCTCTTTCACAGCGGGCGAGAAACCGCTATCAGAGCCGCATGATCGAAACCGCGCCGCAACGAACCGTGCAAATCGGCGATTACGCCGTTGCCAACGACAAGCCGCTGACCATCATCGCCGGCCCGTGTCAGCTAGAATCCCGTGAACACGCCCTGGAAATCTCCGGCACCCTAAAAGCCATGGGCGACAAGCTTGGCATCGGCATCATCTACAAAACGTCGTACGACAAAGCCAACCGGACCAGCGTCGCCGGTAAGCGGGGCCTGGGTCTTGAGGATGCGTTGCCGATCTTCAACGAAATTCGCCACGATGTCGGATTGCCGGTGCTGACCGACGTGCACGAGCCGCCGCACTGCGCCGCCGTCACCGATGCGGTGGATGTGCTGCAAATCCCAGCGTTCCTCTGCCGCCAGACGGACCTGCTGGTGGCGGCAGGCCACACCGGTAAGGCGATCAATGTCAAAAAGGGCCAGTTCCTGGCCCCGTGGGACATGAAAAACGTGGTCGGTAAGATCGAGAGTACCGGCAACCTGAACATTACCGTGACGGAGCGGGGTGCCAGCTTCGGCTACAACACGTTGGTCACCGATATGCGCGGCCTGCCGACCATGGCCAACGAGACCGGTTGCCCGGTGGTGATGGACGCGACCCATTCCGTGCAGCAGCCGGGCGGACAGGGATCGTCCAGCGGGGGGCAACGGGAGTTCGCTCCGGTCATGGCGCGGGCCGCCGTGTCGCTTGGGATCGCGGCGGTGTTCATGGAAACCCACCAAGACCCGGACAATGCGCCGTCCGATGGGCCAAATATGATTCCGATCAATAAGTTAGAGGCGATTCTTGAGGATTTGATGAAGTTCGACGCCCTTGCCAAATCCCAACCGCGCCCGGAAACCATGGCGGTCATTTGAGCAACTTGACCATTCGCGACTTTCGCACCGGGGACGCCGATGCGACCGCCAAAATCGTCGCCGAGACCATCGACGGCGTTTACACAGCCGTTTATCCGCCGTCCGTTGTGCAGTTCTTCAAGGATTTTCACACCGCGGCCAGGATCACTGAGCGCGCGACAACGGGTCACGTATTGGTCGCCCTGGACGGTGACACCATTATCGGCACCGGCGGCAGCGCTGCGAACCGGATATTCGGGATGTTCGTCCTGCCCGCGTACCAGGGCAAAGGCCTCGGCAAACGGTTGATGCAACACCTCGAAGACCGGCTCAGGGCCGATGGCCACGCGACCGCCGTCCTCAGCATGTCGCTACCGTCTGAGGCATTTTACCGAGGGCTCGGGTACATCGACACCGAGACCTACAGCAAAACCATGAGCGACGGGGAAATCCTCGGCTTTTCAGATGCCGTGAAACAATTGTAACGGCCGTCGCAGAACCATCATCATTGCCGCTTTGATTCTCCGGCCCGGGTGCCGTAAACAACTCGCGCCCCAAGAGAATTCCTGGGCAGATGACAGACATTCAAGAGGGACCCCACCATGACCGCCATCATCGATATCATCGGCCGCGAAATCCTCGATTCCCGCGGCAATCCCACCGTCGAAGTCGACGTCCTGTTGGAAACCGGCGTCATGGGTCGGGCCGGTGTGCCATCAGGCGCGTCGACCGGCGCGCACGAAGCGGTGGAACTCCGCGACGGCGACAAGAAACGCTATGGCGGCAAAGGGGTGTTGAAAGCGGTCGAGGCTGTGAACGGCGAGATATTCGACGCCCTGGTCGGCCTGGACGTTGAAGATCAGGTGTTCCTCGACAACGTGATGATCGAACTGGACGGCACGGCCAACAAGAAGCGGCTTGGCGCCAATGCGATCCTCGGCGTGTCGCTGGCCTGCGCCAAGGCTGCGGCCGAGGAGGCGGGGCTGCCCGCGTACCGTGCGATCGGCGGATCGTACGCACATGTGCTGCCGGTCCCGATGATGAACATCATCAACGGCGGCGAGCACGCCGATAACCCCATCGACATCCAGGAATTCATGATCATGCCGGTCGGCGCCGACAGCGTGGCGGAAGCGATCCGCATGGGCGCTGAGGTGTTCCATCAGCTGAAAAAGGACCTGTCGGCGGCCGGTCACAACACGAACGTCGGCGACGAGGGCGGCTTCGCGCCGGCGTTGAATTCCACCGTCGACGCACTGGACTTCGTGATGAAGTCGATCAAAGGCGCGAAATACAAAGCCGGTAAGGACATCGTGCTCGCCATCGATGCCGCGTCCACCGAGTTCTACAAGAAAGGCAAATACGTGCTGGCCGGCGAGGATAAGACCTTGGACGCCGAAGGCATGGTCGCCTATTGGGCGGATTTGATCGGCAAGTATCCGATCGTCTCCATCGAGGACCCGATGGCCGAGGACGACTGGGACGGCTGGAAAGCGCTGACCGATGAGATCGGCGACAAGGTGCAACTGGTCGGCGACGATCTGTTCGTGACCAACCCGAAACGCCTGCGCGACGGGATCAAGAAGGGCGTCGCCAACTCGATCCTGGTCAAGGTCAACCAGATCGGCACGTTGACGGAAACCTTGGATGCCGTGCAAACCGCGCACCGGGCGGGCTACACGACGGTGATCTCGCACCGTTCGGGCGAGACCGAGGATGCGACCATCGCCGACATCGCGGTTGCCACCAACGCAGGCCAAATCAAGACCGGTTCGCTCAGCCGCTCCGACCGGATGGCGAAGTACAATCAGCTGATCCGCATCGAAGAAGAACTCGGCCCGACCGCGGTCTACCCGGGTAAAGACGCGCTGGGCTGATAAGAAGCCGTCATTCCGGCGTAGGCCGGAATCCACTCATGCCTAGTGTGGACCCCGGCCTTCGCCGGGGCGACGAGATAAACGACACAGCCCCACGAAAAAGGCCCGGTCTCTCGACCGGGCCTCTTCCATCAGGTTCTTTTGTTCGCTCTTAAGCGCTGGCGCGTTGCAGCTTACGGATGCGGCGCTTCAGCTTAACCGCCTTGTCGGCCATTTTGCCGTCCGGCGTTTTCATCAGGTATGCATCCAAACCGCCGGAGTGCTCGACCGTGCGCAGGCCATAGGCCGACACGCGAAACCGGACGCCTTCGCCCAGGATGTCCGACCATAAAGTGGTCTCTTGCAGGTTCGGCAGAAAGCGGCGGCGGGTCTTGTTGACCGCGTGGCTGACATTGTTGCCCGTTTGCACCGTGCGGCCCGTCAAATCGCAACGTCTGGCCATGGTATCGTTCCTTTTCGATGGCGGGCGCAGGCCCGCTGTAAAAACCGTAAAACCGCGCCCGTGCGCGGTTAAGTGAGCGGGGTTTTAAGGGCTTGCGGGCAGGGCGTCAAGCCCTGCTGGCGCTGAATCCGCGCTAATCGTCGATCCGCCACGCGCCGCGCCATTCATGCGGCGGCAGCCATGTGTCGCCGGACAATTTATCGCGAAGGGCGGCGGCGGTGTCTTCGCCGAACTCGTCGGGCACCCGGGTCCTAAGGTGTGACACGGCCTTTTGCCAGAACCCGTTGATGTCGTGGATCCGGTGCAACAACGCTTCCGCCGCCGGATCCGGCTCGTCCCCCGCGGTTTTCAGCGCCTGTTGCGCTTCTTGCAGTTCACGGCGGGCCTCGCCCCAAGCACCTTTCAGATACGCCTTGATTCCGCGCTCGAACGCCAACAGGAACGGCACCGGCGGCGGTTCGATATCGACGGTATAGATATCCATCGGCCCCTCACGTTCGGGGACCAAAATCCGGTCGATGCGGCGGCAGAGGACACGGCGGTCCGCGGCAAGCTTTTGATAGAAATCGTCACTGAGCACGATTTGCGTGCCATACAGATGGTTCAAGCTTTCCAAACGCGCCGCCAGGTTGACGTTATCGCCGATCAGCGTCGAATCCGCCCGTTGGTCGTCTCCGACCGGCCCTGCCACCACCAGCCCCCAATGCAAACCAAAGCGGGTATGAAAGTGCTTGCCGCCATCGTAATCGGGATTGCCGGCGAAAAAGTCCTCGAGGATCTCGCTCGCGACCTCCAGGGCCTCGGACATCTTGTGCATGGCCACGGCGGCATCGAACGCCTTGTCGGCGCTTTTCTCCGGCTCGGTGTTGTTGTGAAAGTAGGCGAAAATGCCTTCACCCAGGAACTTGTCGATGTCGCCGCCGTGCTCGGTGACGCCGCGGTTCATCTCACCGAGATACGTCTTGAGAACCGGCAACACGTCCTTTTTCAGGTCCTGGGCCATCACTTGGAACCCGGCGACATCGGTGAACATCAACGATACCGGCGAGCGGGTCGGGATCACGTATTCGCCCTTGGCCTCCAAGAATGCCCGGCGGCTGATAAAGCGGCGCAAATTGGTGATGATCATACCGATCGCTTCGATCAACGTGTCGATCTCGTTCAACTGACGGCCTTGTTCGGCGGCATCTTCGGCACGCCGCTCGATCAATTCGTCGGCATCTTCCAGTCCCGGAATCTCCCGCATTTTGGCGAGAATCAGGGAATTCGCCTCTGCCAACCGCTCCATAAACACCGCACCGACCCGGGCGATGTTGCGCTCGGCCTTCCAGCGAACGGCGTAGATCAATGCTGCATAGATGATGATCTCCAAGACTGGGTCGCTGATCGCCAGATATCGCCCGATCGAGAAATCGCCGAGCATGCTGATGAGGATCAAGATCCCGACCGCATACCAGGCGTCGTCCCGGCCCATGGAACGCAGCATCTCGGCGCCGAGTACGGTTTCCTTGGTGCCCACTTTTTGCACCAAACCGACTTTGGCAACCGCCCGCACGGTGCGGAGTATCCGCAACACACGGGGGTTGGCGACACCGATATCGCCGGCCAGGAACGACGCCCCGGTGGCGCCGACCGCCAGGATGTTGATCCATGCGGCGGGGGTGCGGAAATACGATATTCCGTAGGCGAGCGCGCCAACGCAGATGTCGAACATGAAGAAAATGCCCATCAGGGCTTCGACCCATCGCGCAGCCTCAAGCGACCACACCAGATTCTCGGGCGCGCCCAACATCTCCAAGAATGCGGCAACCGGTGCGAAAAACACCGCAAGGTACGTCGCCGCCAGGTTCAGACGCTCATAGGATTCGTTCTCCGCGAGGCGGAGCCAAAAGCCCGGCTTTTGTTCTTCTTCGTCCGGCGCCGGTTCTGTCGGGCCGGACGGGCGCGCATCAAAGGCGTCCAGTTGCCCGAACAACGCATCGTATTTGTCAGCCCCGATGCGCCCGTCGCGCGGTTGATCGTCTGGCATTGAGACCCCCGTCAGCAAGGCTTAGCGCCTCGAAAATCCTACCTTCGGCAAGACGGCAAGTCACGGCAGGAAAATCGTTCCTGTCAAGCTTGTTTGGCGAGATTTGAGTGGGCACATTAGCGACATGGCACGCGCAAAGAAGCAACCGCATCCGTCCCTGATCATCAGCGACACCATCGCTGAGGATGTGTGCTTGTGCGAATGGCCGGGCTGCATGGCGGAGGGCACACACAAAGCGCCGCGCTCGCGCGACCAACTGCGGCAGTACCGTTGGTTCTGCCTCGATCACGTGCGGCTCTACAACAGCCGCTGGAATTATTTCGACGGCATGAGCGACGCGGAGGTGGAGCATTCGCTGCGCCACGACACGGTCTGGAACCGTCCGACCTGGCCGCTCGGCGATCGCGAGGGGAAAGGCGGGCAGGGACCGAAACCCGGCAGCGGCCCGTTCGGGTTCGATGCGGAGTATGTCGAGGACATCTTCGGCGTGTTCGAGGACGCGCCGTCCGGTAACCAGACCCCGGCGAATGGCGCCAATGCGGAAACGCGGGCGGCGCTGGCCCTCTTTGGGCTTGAGTTGCCGGTGACCGCGGACCAGCTGAAGTCCCGCTATAAGGAACTGGTGAAACGCCACCACCCGGACGCCAACGGCGGCACCAAAGACGCCGAAGAGAAGTTCAAGGAAATTCGCTCCGCATACGACACGCTGCGCGCGTTCCTCGTGATCTGACGGCTACAAGTGGCCGTAGGGTTTCCAAGAGGGCCGCAGCGCTGCCTGTGCTTGACCCTCGGGGCCTTTGCCCCTAACACCTTCTGACCCGCAGCCTTATATCTGCGACAGGAAAGATTAATCCCCCCACGCTTGCGGTTGCGACGTATCCGCCGGCCCCAACGGAAGAGTTTGTCATGTCCTCGACCCATCAGTCCCAACCGCTCTTGATGCAGGAACCCGACATCAAGTTGTCGGTCCGCCAAGTATTCGGCATCGATAGCGATATGGAAGTGCCGGCGTTCTCGGAGGCCGACAGCCACGTTCCCGACGTCGATGAGGCGTACCGCTTCGACCGCGACACGACGATGGCGATCCTGGCCGGGTTTGCCTACAACCGCCGGGTCATGGTGCAAGGATATCACGGCACCGGGAAATCCACGCACATCGAACAAGTTGCCGCACGCCTCAACTGGCCGTGCATCCGGATCAACCTGGACAGCCACATCTCGCGGATCGATTTGGTCGGCAAGGACGCCATCGTGCTGAAGGACGGCAAGCAGGTGACGGAATTCCGCGAGGGTATTCTGCCCTGGGCGCTGCAAAATCCGACGGCCATCGTGTTCGACGAATACGACGCCGGCCGGCCGGACGTGATGTTCGTGATCCAACGGGTGCTAGAGGTCGAGGGGAAACTGACGCTGCTCGACCAGAACCGGGTCATGCGGCCGCATCCGTATTTCCGTCTGTTCGCGACCACCAACACCATAGGTCTCGGCGACACCACCGGGCTTTATCACGGCACGCAACAGATCAACCAAGGTCAGATGGACCGCTGGAACATCGTCGCGACGCTCAATTACTTGGAGCACGACGATGAGACCGAGATCGCTCTGGCCAAATGCACGGGCTACAACACGCCCGAGGGCAAAGAACGGCTGTCGGCGATGGTTGAACTGGCCGATATGACCCGTGCCGGCTTCATGAACGGCGACATTTCGACCGTCATGTCGCCCCGAACGGTGATTACCTGGGCGCAAAACGCCGAGATCTTCGGCGATCTGGGGTACGCTTTCCGCGTGACGTTCCTGAATAAATGCGACGAGTTGGAGCGCGCCGTGGTGGCGGAATACTATCAGCGCGCCATGGGCGAAGAGCTGCCGGAATCGGCCGCCAACGCGGTTCTGCAGTAAAGGCCGACGTTGAACCCCGAACACCCCAGCGAGCTTTGGAAGCGGGTCACGGCAGCGACGCTCCGCGCCATGGGTCATGCCCGGGAGCTTGACGTCAATTTTGGCCAAAATCAGCCTGGATTGACGCAGGACGCGGCCCACATGCCGGCACCGCAGACCAACATGGCCGGCGAAGCGGCGGCACGGTTCCGCGGCATGTCGGATGCGTTGGCCCTGCGATTGCGGCACCACGATGCCGCCACCCATCGCAAGCACATGCCGATGGGGCCGGAGGCCCGCCGGATTTATGAAACCGTTGAGCAGGTGCGGTGCGAGGTACTGGGCGCGCAACGGTTGGCCGGCGCATCGCAGAACCTGAACGCCCTATTGGAAGACCGCTGCCGCGCCAAGGGCTTGAACGGGATCAAAGAGCAAGAAGATGCGTTGCTGCCCGAGGCCATCGGGCTGTTGGTGCGCGAACACATGCTCGGATGCGAATTGCCGGAATCGGCGAAATCCTTCGTCGAACTGTATCGCAAGGACGTGGAGTCCCGGGTCGGCGCGCAGCTAGACCACCTGATCGACAGCGCCGATGACCAGGACGCTTTTTGCAAGGCCATCACTGAGATCCTCGAGGAGCTCGACCTGTTGCAGGACGAGGCCGCCGACGACGCCCCCGAGGACGACGACACCCAAGACTCCGAAGACGGTCAGGACAGCAGCCAAGATGCCGAGGCCTCCGACGCCGAAATGGATCAGGACGGCGCGATGGCCGGGCAAATGGACGACGCCGACAGCACCGAGGGGATGGATTTCGACCCGGATTTCTCCGAAGAGGATTTCGCACCGGGCGAAGGCGAGGAAGAGCCGGCCGGCCCGACCGAATACGAGCCCGATTGGCGCCGAAACGACGTTGGGGAAACCCAACCGTATTCCGCCTATACCACCGAATACGATGAAGTGGTGGAAGCCGAAGAGCTTTGCGACACCGAGGAGTTGACCCGGCTCCGCCATCAGTTGGACCAGCAGCTTTCGCATCTGCAGGGCGTGGTCGCCAAGCTCGCCAACCGGTTGCAACGCCGCTTGCTGGCGCAACAGACCCGGTCCTGGGATTTCGACCTGGAGGAGGGGATTTTGGACGCCGGTCGGCTATCGCGGGTCGTGATCGATCCGGTCGCACCGCTGTCGTTCAAGATGGAATCCGATACCGAGTTCCGGGACACCGTGGTCAGCCTGCTGATCGACAATTCCGGCTCCATGCGTGGACGGCCGATCACCGTCGCCGCCATGAGCGCCGACATCCTCGCCCGAACGTTGGAGCGCTGCGGCGTGAAGGTCGAGATCCTCGGCTTCACGACCCGGTCGTGGAAGGGCGGCTCGTCGCGCGAACAATGGGTCGGGCAGGGCAAACCGAAAAACCCCGGCCGCCTCAACGATCTACGGCACATTGTCTACAAGGCCGCCGACATGCCGTGGCGACGTGCCCGCAAGAGCTTGGGCCTGATGCTGCGCGAAGGGCTGTTGAAGGAAAACATCGACGGCGAAGCGTTGATGTGGGCGCACAACCGCTTGTTGGCGCGGCCCGAACAGCGGCGCATCCTGATGGTTATTTCCGACGGGGCCCCGGTCGACGACGCGACGCTGTCGGCAAACCCCGGGAACTATCTGGAACGGCATCTTCGCGACGTGATCCGGTTTATCGAAACCCGCTCCGACGTGGAACTGACCGCCATCGGCATCGGCCACGACGTCACACGGTACTACCGCCGCGCGGTGACTATCGTCGATGCCGAGGAACTGGGCGGCACCATGATGGCGCGGCTCGCCGAACTGTTCGATGAAGAGGCGGCGGCGAAGATCCTATCGACCGCCGGCCGCATGGCGGGCTGACACAGCTCAATTAAACAGGCTGCCGAGGCCTTCGACCTTCCATTTCAGGTGCTCGGGCACCAGCGCCGCCTCGTCCTTCGAGAGTTCTCGGCAGTTTGCCGACGCCACGTCACCGAGTGCTTCGGTGCCGTCGGCCATTCGGTGCGTAAAGGGCTTTTCCGTGAACTTTTCGATGGCGAGATTGCAGTAGGACTGCTTGGAAAACCACATGTTCAGTTCAATGTTGCTGCTGGTCAGCGGCAGCGCGAGCACGATCGTCAGCAAGTAGCCCATCAAAGGCTCCTAGGTCAGTGACAACTTTGCCGCTGCTAGCACAGGTCCCGTGCCGAATGCGTGTGAACTTTCGGTGACAGGCAACGAAATTAAGCGGACTCGCGCCCGGCATCCCGGTCATATTCGAAGAATTTATCCTCTTCGAGATAGCTGATTTCATGGATGCCGACGGTCTCTTCGTCGAGTAGGACGACGGCAAAAGACGGCAACTCGCGGCTGGCGCCCATTTCCGACGGATCGATCAGACTGGGGTAGACCTGATGCGCGGTGGATTTCACGGTCGAAAAGGGCAGGCCCCGCCAGCTGCCGTGATACGATCGGTGCATATGCCCAAAGAACAGGTGCCGCACCTTGGTCGCGTGCTTCTCCAGCACCATGGCGAGCGCATCGGCGTTTTGCAGCCGGATTCGGTCCAGGCTCTGAATGCCGGAGATCATCGGATGATGATGCATGAACAGATACGCATTGCCGTCGACGTCGGCCAAGGTCTCGTCGATCCAACGCAGCTGTGGGTCGGCGATCTCGCCGTAGTGCGCCCCGTCGACGACGGTGTCGAGAACAATGAAATCGCCGACCGGGACCGGCAGGCGGAAATACACCTGGTTGTCGTTGGTGTGGGGCACTTCCGGGAACGCCGCCAGGAATGCGCCACGCTCGTCATGGTTCCCGAAGATTGGGTAGTAAGGCATGGTCAGCGGCGCCAAGGCATGTTTGAACTTGTCGTAGGCGCGGGGCTCGCCCCAGTGGGCGATATCGCCTGTGATCATCACCAACTCGGCGTCCGCGTGGTCGCGGTTGATCACCTCGACCGCCTCTTGCAACCGTTGCACGAGGTCGATCTCGAACAACGTGCCCGACGCCGTCAGGTGCGGGTCGGTCATGTGGATGAATTTCATCGTCGGCCTCGGTTGTAAATCTCGTCCCAATCCTAATCTGCCAGTAGGACGGTCGCACCCCGTTTACGCCGCCGATTTCTGTTTTTTATCATTTGGTGAAACACAGTATGACTTTCTCGTTTAACTTTGATGACGTTTTGCGGACGCGCGCGTTACGCGCCGCCATGGCCGGTCTGGCACTGGCCATCTTTTTCGCCGCACCAAGCCCCGCGACGGCAGCATCGGTCGATGTCGAGGCCAAGGCGCTGCCGCTGAACCCTGAAGATCCAGCCGCGCAATCGGTGGATCAGCTGGTGTACCGGGGCGGCCTCCACCTCCTGTCGACGAATGAGCGGTTCGGCGGCTTCTCCGGCCTCGGGGTCAGCGCCGACGGCCGACGCATGGTCAGTGTTTCCGATGCCGGGTTCTCATTCTCGGCAAACCTCATCTACGACGCAGACGGCAATTTGGCCGGCGTCGAGAATACAACTTTGGCGCCGCTGGCCGACCTCGACGGCACCTCACTTGCCGGCAAGTTCTTCTCCGACGCGGAAGCCATGTCGCCAGGCGTCGAAGGTGAGATCATCGTCGCCTTCGAGCGGGATCACCGCCTGTGGCGGTACGATCCGGGCGCGACCACACCCCGCGTGCTGCGTCCGCCCGAGGAGTTGACCGCCATGGGCCAGAATGACGGGATCGAGGCGCTGACCCTCTTGAATGACGGTCGATTGCTGGCGATCTCCGAAGGCTCCCCGCGGGAACCTTCAACCATCGGCTGGGTCAGCCGACGCGGCGGATGGGACGTGCTCACCTACATTACCGAGGACGGTTTTCGCGCGACCGGCGCGGCCACCACGGCCGACGGCACAGTGTTGGTGGTGGAGCGTAACTTCACCCCGCGTCAGGGTGTGCGTATCCGCATCAAGGCGGTCGATCCTCGCGATATCGGCCCGGGCGTCGAAGTCCGTGGCGAGTTGCTCGCGACCTTGCGGCCACCGGTCACCGTCGACAACCTGGAAGGCATCGAAGCACTGGTCGGTCCGAACGGCGAGACCCTGGTCTATTTGATTTCCGATGATAACTTCAACGATACGCAGCGCACGTTGTTGCTGATGTTCGAGTTGAAGCGCGATCGCTAGTCCGCGGCCGCACCACGAAGGGGAAGGCCGCTGACGGTCAAACGCCTGATACGTCTCGCTGCAATCGCCTTGCTGTTGGCGGGCGGCACCACGTCTGCACCGGCCTCGGATGAGGCCGTTTCGTTCGTTCACCGCGATATCCGTATCGCCGGCAAACCGGCGGCGGCGGATCACAGCTACGACATCGATCTCGTCGGTCCGGCAACGGGCGCGCACTTGATCCGCGACGCGCTCGACATCCTGATCGAGGGCTCACCATTCAATGCCGCGGCCATCGACCGCCTGAAGGCCAATGGCAACGTCATCATCATGTACGATCCGGCGTTCCCACGGCGCGAATTGTCTCAGGTCACCATCGCGGCGTTCTTCCCGGACTTCTTCCGACGCGACGGCCGCAGCAAGGATTTTGTCACCGTGGTCGGGCGGTACGGCGGCAAATGGTCGCCGCGAGACCTGGCGCCGGTGCTGGCGCACGAACTGACGGGGCATGGAATTCAGCATCTGCGCGGGCGGTTGCAACACGTCAGGGTCGTGGATCTGGAATGCGAAGCGTACCTGTATCAGGAAAAGGCTTATCAGGACCTCGGCTTCGACAAGGGCACCCGCGACATGATCAGCTTTCGCCAGCAATTGGAGCGGCACTGGTGCGCCGACTTCCGCACCTGGCAGCGCGCCGCAAGGCCAGAAGGGGCCTTATACTGGGATCAGCTCAATCCGGACGTGGCGCGTCTGCTGAAGGATTATCTCGACTACATCGAACATCTGCGCGAAACCGGGGTCGCCGGGCGCGCCGTCGACCGCGCGGCCAAGGTGCAAAGCGAGGCGACCCGCAAACGGATTGCCGCACTGCAAGCCAGTACCGAGCCGGAAGATCATTTTCAGCTGGCGCAGATGTATCTACGGGGAATTGGCATCGATCCCGACGATACCGAAGGCGCGCGATGGCTTCGCGAAGCGGCGCAAGCAGGCCATGCGCAGGCGCAATACCAGTTGGCCCGCGCCTACTGGATCGGGAAAGGCCTCGGCGTCGACAAGGCCGCAGGCGCCCGATGGACACGGCGCGCCGCCGAGAACGGTCATACCGGCGCGGCCTACGTCTATGGCGCTATGCTGGTCAATGGCGACGGGGTC
Organism: Rhodospirillales bacterium; assembly: GCA_965601835.1. GTDB lineage: Bacteria > Pseudomonadota > Alphaproteobacteria > Rhodospirillales > Casp-alpha2 > UBA4479. The sequence continues at coordinate 275,518 of OZ271842.1, read as the reverse complement.
GCGCGTGACCGGGAAGCCGGGATCGCGTGGATTACCCGCGCCGCCGAGGCCGGACATGCCAGCGCTAAGAAAGCGCTCGAACAACTCAATAATCAACGATAGCGCGCGCCCCCCGCGCCATAAACGCCTAACGCCTTGTTAAGGATTTCCTGCGAGGATTCTCGTCTGGGTTGGGACTGTGGTCTGCACAGAACGTGACGAGAGGTACCCGCGGTCCATGGGCATGATTGACGAAATACGGCGGCGTGCGCGTTACGTTGCGGGGCCATTGCTCGGCATCGTGATGCTTGGCTACTTCGCCTATCACACGGTGCACGGTGATCGGGGCGTTATCGCCTTGTTGCACACCAAAGACCGTGTCGCCGATTCCGAGCGCCACCTCGCACAACTGACCAAAGAAAAAGCGCTGTGGGAACGGCGTGTCAAACAACTGCATCCGGAGAGTTTGGATCCGGACATGCTCGATGAACGTGTCCGTCTGATGCTCGGCTATGCCCGTGCGGACGACGTCATTGTTCTTCTGCCCGCAAATCACCAGCAAAAGGAGAAACCTTGATGGCATCCCTGGCAGATAACTTGGAACCGCCGTATTACGCGGCAATCATCGACACCGAGCCGCATACGGACGCCGCCGAACCTGCGTCCGCAGCAGACCGCTTGGTCACAAACGCCTTGCGTCGGCCGGGATTCCTCGGCCTGGAAACGGCAACACGGCCGGACGGGCGCGCCGTCACCGTCGCCTACTGGCGGGGTCTCGACGACGTCGAAGGGTGGAAGGCAGAGGATCTTCGCGGCGAAGAGCCCTTGCCTCTGGAAGTCTGCAGGGTCGCGAGTGCCGCCGACGCCGCGGCGCGCACGCTGTACGTGGTGCGCGACGACAGCCGCTCTACCTGGCTTTATACCTGAGGCACGGCCATGTCGAAGTTCGATCCGAGACGGGACCCGCCGTATTACGCCGTCATCAGCCGAGAAGCTCCGCACGGTGTGGATGCCGGGCAATTTCTGGACAGCGGCGAGCGTTTGATTGGCCGCGCCGCCGCCGAACCCGGCTTTCTCGGGATCGAGGAAACCAATGGTCCCGACGGCACGCCGTATACGGTCTGCTATTGGTCCCGGCCGCAGGCTTTGCGCCGTTGGCGCGCCGAAGCGGCGGACCATACGCCGCCCAGCGTCGATCTGGACACCCTGATCTGTTTCGAGGGGTGCTTGTGGCATTGGTTGACCGATGTGTTCGACGCCGTTGCGCGACGCGATCAGCAACCGGCAACGCAAAATGTCATGGAATTAAAACCCAAGGAACGGGCAGCTTAACTTTTATTTGATTAAGTTTTTGATACAAAAATGGAACAAATCACGATTTTTAACAGTCTTTCTTGAAAATAGCTCTATAATCGATTAGGTTCGCCCGGTAATCAGCGATCGTCATCACACGATCGCGTTTCGACCCGGGAGGAATTGTTATGGCTCGGACCGCAAAGTCCAGCAAGGCGGCCAGCGCGCCGAAAACTGCATCCAAACGCACCACCAGATCCAAAAAACCGGCCCCGTCGGCCGACACGCTCCTGACATATTATCGCGACATGCTGTTGATCCGCCGCTTCGAAGAGAAGGCGGGGCAGTTGTACGGCATGGGCCTGATCGGCGGGTTCTGCCATCTGTACATTGGTCAAGAGGCCGTTGTGGTTGGACTGACGCAAGCGGGCGGCGACAACGACAGTGTGATCACCGCGTACCGCGATCACGGACACATGCTCGCGTGCGGCATGGATCCAAAAGGGGTGATGGCGGAACTTACCGGGCGACGCGGCGGCTATTCCCGCGGCAAGGGCGGCTCGATGCACATGTTCAGCCGCGAAAAGAATTTCTTCGGCGGCCACGGCATCGTCGGGGCGCAGGTCTCGCTCGGCACCGGGCTCGGGTTTTCGCACAAGTACAAGGGCGACGGCGGTGTCTGTCATACCTACTTGGGCGACGGTGCGGTCAACCAGGGCCAAGTGTACGAGAGTTTTAACATGGCGGCGCTTTGGAGCCTGCCGGTCGTCTACGTCATCGAAAACAACAAGTACGGCATGGGCACGTCGGTCGAACGCGCCTCGTCGAACACCGAACTCTCGCAACGGGGGGCTGCGCACGGCATCCCGGGCATGGCGATCAACGGCATGGATGTCGTCGAAGTGGCCGACAAGGGCGGCGAAGCGTTGGAGCACGCACGCACGGGCAAAGGGCCGGTGATCCTGGAGATGAAAACCTACCGCTACCGCGGTCACTCCATGTCCGACCCGGCGAAGTACCGCTCCAAGGAAGAAGTCCAGAAAATGCGGAAGGAGCAGGACCCCATCGACAACCTGCGGCACACGATTCTCGAAGCCGGATACTCCAACGAGGATGAAATGAAGGACATGGACAAAGAGGTTAAGTCCATCGTCACCGCCGCGGCGGAATTTGCGCAACAAAGCCCCGAACCGGATCCGTCGGAACTGTACACCGACATTCTGCTCGAAGCGTAACCGCAAATTCCTATTACGAAGGTCCAAAAATTATGGCAACTCAAGTACTTATGCCGGCGCTTTCGCCGACCATGACCGAAGGCAAGATCGCCAAATGGGTCAAATCCGAAGGGGATACCGTCGAAAGCGGCGATGTTCTGTGTGAAATCGAAACCGACAAAGCCACGATGGAAGTGGAAGCCGTGGATGAGGGCGTCCTCGGCAAAATCCTTGTGCCGGAAGGCACCGACAACGTCGCGGTGAACGATCCGATTGCCGTTCTCCTGGACGAAGGGGAGGACGCCAGCGCCATCGACAGCGCGGCATCGGCCGCCCCGGCTCCGGCCGTAGACGCGATGCCGCCGGCGAACGAACACTCGGCCCCCGAAGCGCTGGTCGCGTCCCATCCGGCACCGGGCAGCAGCCTGCCGGTCGATCATGTTGAGTACGACGGTCCGACCAAGACACAAACCGTCCGCGAAGCGCTACGCGACGCCATGGCCGAGGAAATGCGCGCCGACGAGAACGTCTTCCTGATGGGCGAGGAAGTCGCCGAATATCAGGGTGCGTACAAGGTCAGCCAAGGCCTGCTGGATGAGTTCGGAGATAAACGTGTGGTCGATACGCCGATCACCGAGCACGGGTTTGCCGGCCTCGGTGTCGGGGCGGCGTTCCACGGTCTTAGGCCCATCGTCGAATTCATGACCTTTAACTTCGCCATGCAGGCCATCGACCAGATCATCAACTCCGCCGCCAAGACGCTGTACATGTCCGGCGGTCAAATGGGCTGCCCGATCGTGTTTCGGGGCCCGAACGGCGCGGCCTCTCGGGTCGCAGCACAACACTCCCAGTGTTATGCATCCTGGTACGCGCATTGCCCGGGTCTCTATGTGGTCGCACCGTGGTCCGCAGAGGACGCCAAAGGCCTGATGAAGAGCGCGATCCGCGATCCGAACCCGGTGGTTTTCCTGGAGAACGAAATCCTCTACGGCCAGAGCTTCGAAGTGCCGGACAGCGAGGATTTCACTGTGCCGATCGGCAAGGCGAAAATCGAAAAACCGGGCAATGACGTCACCATCGTCGCGTACTCCATCGCCGTCGGTGTGGCCCTGGAAGCGGCTGCCAAGCTGGCGGAAGAGGGGATCGACGCCGAGGTCATCAACCTCCGTACGGTTCGTCCCATCGACACCGCGACCATCATCGAGTCCGTCAAGAAGACCAACCGCATCGTCAGTGTCGGCGAGGGTTGGCCGACCTGTGGCATCGGCTCGGAGATTTCGTCGTTGGTGATCGAGCACGCATTCGATTACTTGGACGCGCCGCCGGCCAGGGTCGCCGGCGCCGACGTACCCATGCCATACGCCGCGAACCTCGAGGTGTTGGCGCTGCCCAAAGCGCACAACGTCGTCGATGCCGCCAAATCCGTTTGCTACGCATAAGGAGACAGAGCGATGCCGATCAAGGTACTGATGCCGGCCCTGTCCCCGACCATGACGGAAGGCAAACTGGCAAAATGGACGGTCAAAGAAGGCGATACCGTGGAAAGCGGCGACGTCATGGCCGAAATCGAAACCGACAAGGCGACCATGGAAGTGGAAGCCGTGGACGAAGGGACCATCGGCAAGATCCTCGTTGCCGAAGGGACCGACGGCGTTGCCGTCAACGACGTGATCGCGCTGTTGCTGGAAGACGGCGAAGACGCATCGGCGCTTGAAGGCGCGGACGTTTCCGCAGGCGCGGCGCCTGCCGCCGCACCGGCAGAAGCCCCGGCCACTGCCGCTGCACCTGCTGCGGCTCCCGCACCTGCAGCCGCAGTTCCGGCGCCAGCTCCAGCACCTGTTGCTTCCGGCGGCGCGCGCGTGTTCGCAAGTCCGCTGGCGCGGCGTATTGCGGTGATGGAAGGGCTCGACCTTACCGCGATCAGTGGTACCGGCCCGCATGGCCGGATCGTCAAACGCGACGTCGACGCGGCGCTTGCCGCGGGGACCGGCAAAGCGGCACCGGCAGCACCTGCTGCGGCACCGACCGCCGCGGAAGCGGCCCCGGTCGCGGCGGCGGGCATCGAGGCCGGACTGCTGGATCTGCTGCCGCCGTACGAGGCGGTCGAAAACTCCGGCATGCGCAAGACCATCGCCAAACGCTTGACCGCGGCCGCCCGCGACATTCCGCACTTCAACGTCACCGCGGATGTGGAGATGGATGCGCTGATGGCCATGCGCAAAGAGTTGAATGGCCGCGAGGGTGCAGATTACAAGATTTCGGTTAACGACTTCGTCATCAAAGCCGTGGCCTTGGCGCTCAAACGCAAACCGGACTGCAATGTCGCCTACACCGACGATGCGATCCTGAGGTTCGAGCGCGTGGATATCTCCATGGCGGTCGCCATCGACGGCGGTCTGATCACCCCGATCATCCACGATGCCGGATCGAAAGGGCTCGCCACGATTTCCGCCGACGCCAAGGAACTGGCCGGCAAGGCGCGGGACGGCAAGCTACAGCCGCACGAGTACCAGGGCGGGACGTTCTCGATCTCCAACCTCGGCATGTTCGGCGTGAAGTCCTTCACCTCGATCATCAACCCGCCGCAAGGCGGTATCCTGTCGGTCGGCGGCGCGGAGCCGCGCCCGGTCGTCAAGGACGGCGCACTCGCCATGGCGACGGTTATGACGCTGTCACTGGCGGTCGATCACCGCTGCATCGACGGTGCGAACGCAGCCGATTTGATCAAGGAGATCAAAGAAATCCTGGAGGATCCGCTGCAGTTGATGCTGTAAGCGGACCGCAGGCGATCGGATGTCGGACAAGGTCAATCTGGCGGAAAAGTTCGCAAGCTTTTCCGAGCACTGGAGCCCGAAAATTGTCGGTAGTGTCGACGATTACGACATCAAGATCGTCCGCATCCAAGGGGGTTTCGTCTGGCACAAACACGACGACGAGGACGAATTGTTCCTCGTTCTCGACGGATCGTTCGACATGCAGTTCCGCGACCGGACGGTTCATTTGGATAGTGGGGAGATGATCGTCGTACCGAAGGGTACCGAACATTGCCCGAGAGCGGACGAGGAGTGCCGCGTGCTCGTCATGGAGCGGCGCGGCGTGGTCAATACGGGCGATGCGCCCGAAAACGAACTGACGGCCGGAACCGGCGAGAGGATATAGCCATGGCGGATACCAAATTTGACGTCTTGATCATCGGGGGCGGCCCGGGCGGCTACGTGACGGCGATCCGCGCCGCGCAGCTGGGGTTCAAGACCTGCGTCGTCGAAAAGGAGCACATGGGCGGCATCTGCCTCAACTGGGGCTGTATCCCGACAAAGGCGCTGCTGCGCTCCGCAGAGGTCTATCACAACATGCAACACGCCGATGCGTACGGCCTGTCGGCACAGGGCGTCGGCTTCGACATCGGCGCCGTCGTCAAGCGCTCGCGCGGGGTGTCATCGCGGCTGTCGGGCGGTGTCTCGCACCTGATGAAAAAGAACAAGGTGGCCGTCGTCGACGGCAAAGCCAAGCTCAACGGCCCGGGCAAGGTCGACGTCACGGACAAGGACGGCAAGCCGCTCGGCACCTATACCGCCGATCACATCATCATCGCGACAGGCGCGCGGCCGCGCGCACTGCCGGGGATCGAGCCGGACAAGAAACTGATCTGGACGTATTTCGAGGCCATGGTGCCGGAAACCACCCCGAAGAGCCTGTTGGTTATCGGGTCTGGCGCCATCGGCATTGAATTCGCGAGCTTCTATAACACCATGGGCGTCGACGTTACGGTGGTCGAGGTGATGGATCAGATCATGCCGGTCGAAGACGCCGAGATTTCGGCGTTCGCGCAAAAGCAGCTTGAAAAACAAGGCCTTAAGATCATGACCAATGCCAAGGTCACGGGCGTCAAAAAGGGCGCCGACAACGTGACGTGCACGGTCGAGGACGCCAAGGGCAAGACCCAGGAAATCACCGTCGACCGGGTCATCTCCGCCGTCGGCGTGCAAGGCAACATCGAGGACATCGGCCTCGAAACCACCAAGATCAAGACCGATCGCGGCTGCATCGTCGCCGACGAATATTCGCGCACGGCGGAGAAGGGCATTTACGCCATCGGCGATGTCGCCGGCCCACCGATGTTGGCGCACAAGGCGGAACATGAAGGCGTTATCTGCATCGAAAAGATCGCCGGCGTCGACGGCGTGCATCCGATGGACAAAGGCAAGATCCCGGGCTGTACTTATTGCCATCCGCAGGTTGCCTCTGTCGGCTTGACTGAAGCGAAAGCGAAAGAGCAGGGCCTCGATGTCCGCGTCGGCCGGTTCCTGTTCGTCGGCAACGGCAAGGCGATTGCGCTCGGCGAGGACCAGGGCATGGTCAAAACCATCTTCGACAACAAAACCGGGCAGCTGTTGGGCGCGCATATGGTCGGCGCCGAGGTCACGGAACTCATTCAGGGCTTTGTGGTCGCCATGAATTTGGAGACGACCGAAGAAGACCTGATGCACACGGTGTTCCCACACCCGACCTTGTCGGAGATGATGCACGAAAGCGTCCTCGACGCTTACGACCGCGTCATTCACATGTAATGACGGTCACGGTCCGCGAGCTCGAGGCCGGCGATGAAGCCGCCTGGCGACGGCTATGGGACGGTTTCCTGGCATTCAACAAGGCAGAGTTGGTGCCTGAGATCACGGATCATACCTGGGCCCGCTTGATGGACCCGTCGAACGCCTATTGGTGCTTGGTCGCCTGCGATGAGAACGGAACGGTCATCGGCTTCGCCACGCATCAGCCGTTTCAGAGCACCTGGCACACGGCAGACGTGATGTATCTGGAAGATCTCTACGTCGATGAGAGTGCGCGCGGCAAAGGGGCAGGCAAGGCGTTGATGGAGACGGCTATGCAGCGGTCTCGCGACAACGGGCACAAAGCCTATTTTTGGCAAATGGATGACGACAACGAGGGCGCCCGTCCGTTCTACGACAAGCTCACCGGCGGGCCGAACAACCGCGTGACCTATTCCATCGACTTGTAATTCGCATCATTGGATGACTATTTACCGGCCATGAACAAAATCGATACAGACCGCGTCCGCCACCCGGAGAAAGTCAACAATCCGGAACACGCCCCGAAGCGGAAACCCGCCTGGATCCGCGTCAAGGCGCCGACGTCGAAGAACTATCACGAGACCCGCAAGCTGATGCGCGAGCGTAGCCTGAACACGGTCTGCGAAGAAGCCGCGTGCCCCAATATCGGCGAATGCTGGGCACAGAAACATGCCACCGTGATGATTCTCGGCGATATATGCACGCGGGCCTGCGCGTTTTGCAACGTCGCCACCGGTAAGCCGAACGCCGTCGATCCGATGGAGCCGGAAAATCTGGCGATTTCCGTCGCCGAACTCGGCATGAAACACTTGGTGATCACGTCGGTCGACCGGGACGATTTGGATGACGGCGGTGCCGATCAGTTCGTGCGCTGTATCGAACGCATACGCGAGACGACGCCGGGCACCACGATCGAAATCCTCACCCCGGATTTCCGCGACAAGGATGGTGCCATCGAGAAAATCATCGACGCCAAGCCGGATGTCTTCAATCACAATCTGGAAACGGTGCCGCGCCTCTATCCGACCATTCGGCCGGGGGCACGGTATTTCCATTCGCTGCAATTGTTGGCGACGGTGAAAAAGGGCGATCCGTCGATCTTTACCAAATCGGGGATCATGGTCGGTCTCGGCGAAGAGCGGCAAGAAGTGCTGCAGGTCATGGACGACCTGCGCTCCGCCGACGTCGATTTTCTGACGATTGGCCAGTACCTCGCACCGACCAAGCGGCATGCGCCCATCGACCGCTTCGTGACCCCGGACGAATTCGAAGAATACAAACGGATCGCGCTCGCCAAGGGCTTTCTATTGGTCTCGTCGTCGCCGCTAACCCGGTCGAGCTATCACGCCGATAAGGACTTCGCCGAGCTCAAACGCAACCGGGAAGCCAAGCTCGCCGCCGTGGGCTGACGCCCCGGGCGACCCAACGTCGACCATGCCGACCCACGCCGAAAAACGGGTTCTGCCGTACAGCAAGGAACAGCTGTTCGACCTTGTCGCCGAGGTCGAGCGGTATCCCGAGTTCCTACCGTGGTGCCTGGGCTGCCGGGTCAAGAAACGCACCGGCGATATGGTGGTCGCCGACATGATTATCGGTTTTAAGGTATTCCGCGAGGGGTTCACATCCCGGGTGCACCTGGAACGCGCCGAGCGGATCGATGTTTCCTACGAGAACGGTCCATTCAAGTACTTGAATAACCACTGGATTTTTAACGAGGTCGACGGCGGCACGGAGATCGATTTCTTCGTCGATTTCGAGTTCCGCTCCAAGGTCCTTCAGGCCGCCATCGGGGCCGTGTTCAACGAGGCGGTCCGGCGTATGATTGCGGCGTTCGAGGCCCGTGCCCACGATCTTTACGGCTGAGCGGCGAGCGCGCGCATCATCTCCATCGCCTTGAGGGCCGAGGCAACTCGTACGGCATGCCGGTCGCCATCGAGCAGACAACGTTCGTGCACGGTCGCCTCCGCAGATGCGGCGGCGATATGCACCAAGCCGACGGGCTTATCTACCGTGCCGCCACCGGGTCCGGCGACCCCCGTGATCCCACAGGCGATGTCGACACCCGCCGCATGTCGCGCGCCTTCGGCCATGGCGCGCGCGACCTCTTCGGAGACCGCCCCGACGCTGTCGAAGAGCGGCATCGGCACCCCGAGAAGCTCATGCTTGGCCGCGTTGGTGTAGGTCACAAACCCACGGTCGACCACATCGGATGACCCGGCGATCGCCGTCAACGCGGCCACCACCATGCCGCCGGTGCAGGATTCCGCCGTCGCCAGCGTCCAGCCCTTGTCCCGGCAATCCGCCAGCAAGTGTTCCGCGAGGTCTGTCAGTTCTTGTTCCATGGATTATCCCATCCCGATCAAGGCGGGCGCCCAGGTCGCCAAGCCATAGAGCACGAACGCGGTGAACATGCCGGCCAAAATGTCGTCCAACATGACACCGAGGCCGCCGCGAAGCTCAATATCCGCCCACGAGATCGGCCAAGGCTTGAAGATGTCGAGGAACCGGAACACCACGAAGCCAATGACGACCGCCTGCCATGTGAGGGCGTCGGCGACGGGGAGCAGGGCGATCCACATGCCCGCCACCTCATCGATCACGACGGCGCCCGGGTCGTGCACCTTGACCGCCGCCATGTACTTTTCCGCCGACCAGACGCCAAGGGGGATCGCGATCAACGCCGCGATCAGCAACGCATTTTCCCCATCGATGGCGGCAAAAATCATCGCGAACGGCAACGCCGCGAGGGTCCCGACGGTGCCGGGCGCTTTGCGGACATATCCTGCGCCGAACCACGTCGCGATGAGAATCGGGAAAGATGACAGGGCGGGCCGATCGCTCATCTGCGCCACCCTGCGGGATCATTCGCACCGCTTATCGACATACGTTTCCACACCGGCTTCGAAAGAGTTACGATAACATATTGTAATATATGAATTTTCAGACCGACACCCGTTGAACTTGCAAGGATTAAACTCTTGCATGGAAAACATCAAATGGATACGTTCCATGGGACGGTAGACACGAACGCTGGCTGTTCCTCAGACAGTACATCTGCCTTCCTAAATTGCCCGCTCGGCACCAAGACCGACGGCATAATATAACGCCGAGACGCATGCATGAACCGGCGATACATTGAGTGCTTGAAGACGGGGATGTGATCGCATGAGTGGTTGGAACGACGAAGTCTCGTTCAAGGATCGTTTCAAGGCCTGGCTGAATGGGATGTTCCCCGACCGCCAGATTCACATTCGCACGCACAACCGGATCAAGTTCTTCCGCATTCCGCAATGGACCCAAGTAACGGCGGCAACGCTGTTGATCGCTGTCGGCGGGTGGCTGACCTACACCACCAGCAGCTACCTCCGCCATAACGACGTCATTGTCTCCAAGGACACGCAGATCGCGGACGCCCGCAAGGCCTACGACACACTGTTGAACGATGTCGACGCCTATCAGCGCCGGTTCGCGGAGCTGACCAACGAGCTCGAAGACAATCACAACCTGATGCTCAGCCTGGTGGAGCGGAACGCGACCCTGCAACGGAATCTGTCGACCGTGGAGCGTCGCCTCAAGACCACCGAAACGGAGCGGCAGACAGTCGCCGACGCCCGTGAGACTCTGCGCGGCAAGCTGTCCAACCTGGAGAACGAAATGCGTTCGCTCTCCAGCAAGAACTTCTCGCTACGCGACAACTTGGTCACCGTGGAAACCGACTTGCAGACGGTGATCCGCGAACGGGATTTGGCGCGATACTCGAACAACCGCCTGGAGAACCAAGTCACAGCGCTTGAAGACCGCTTGAACAATCTGCAGGACGCGCAGGAGATCGCGGTCGAGCGTATGACCGAGCGGACCATGACCTACATCGAGTCCCTCTCCAAGGTCGTAGAGATCGCCGGAATCGAGGTCGACACGCTGCTTGATGCATCGAATGAGATCGTCAGCACCGAGGCCAGAGGCGGGCCGTTCATCCCGATCGCGCCTGCCGAAGCTGGCGGCGAGTTGATGGGCAAGCTGACCCGGCTCGACGATCAACTGGGCCAATGGGAAATCCTACAGCAGATCATGGCGCGCCTGCCGCTCACGGCGCCGCTCAACACCTATTACGTCACCAGCCCGTTCGGCAAACGGCGTGATCCCATCAACAAGCGATGGTCGGCTCATTACGGCACCGACTTCGGCGGTCCCATGAAACAGCCGATCTACGCGCCCGCGCCGGGGGTCGTGACCAAGGCCGGCACCAAGGGCCGCTATGGCCGCTTCATCGAAATAGACCATGGCTCAGGGATCAAGACCCGCTATGGCCATCTACACCGCATTAACGTGAAGCGCGGCGAGAGGGTAGAATTCCGGCAAAAAATCGGGCAACTTGGCAACTCGGGACGCAGCACCGGGCCGCACCTTCACTATGAGGTCGTGTTCAACGGCAAGCCGCGTGATCCGATGAAATTCATCAAAGCGGGACGCCATGTTTTCCAAAAGCAATAAGAAGAACTCCGGACCGTCGCAACCGGTCCTACCGCCGGCGCCGCCGTCGATCGTCAGCCGAGACTTAAGCATCGTCGGCGATTTGCTCAGCGATGGCGAGATTCAGATCGACGGTGCCGTGAACGGGGACATCCGTACCAAGACCTTGATCGTCGGCGAAACCGCCAACGTGAAGGGCGAGATCGTTGCCGACAATGTCAAGATTCTGGGCAGCGTCGACGGCCAAATCCGCGCCAAGGTCGTAAAACTGGCAGCGTCGGCGCACGTCGTCGGCGACATCCTGCACGAAGACCTGGCGATCGAGACCGGTGCCTTCCTCGAAGGTCACTGCAAACGCATGGTCATGCCGGAAGACCTGCATAAGAACGAGAAATCGGGCGCCGCCGCACCGGCCAAAGCCGAGGTGACACCGCCCGTCAACAAACCACCGGCGCCGAAGCCGGTGAAAACGGCAACGACCTAATCCACGTCACAAACTCTCCAGAAACGTATCGATCGCTGCGATACATTCCGGCTCGCCCAGGCTTGGCGCGTGGCCGACCCGAGGCACGGTAACGGATTGCATTTCAAGATGGCGATCCGCCATCTCAGCCAACGTCTCGCGCGGCAGAATTGACGATATCTGCCCGCGCACAACCAGCGTCGAAACGCGGCGAACGGCAGTAAACAGATGCCAGAGGTCATACACCTCCGTCTTATCGGCTAAGACCGGCTTCACCAGATTATCATCCCAGTCATAGGTGATCTTGCCGGGGGACCTCTCCACGTAACTGTTGCGCGCCGCCTGCACCCAAACGGCATCATCGCCGATGGGGATTTGATCGCCAAAAGCGGACTTGAGGTGCCGTCCGGCCTCTTCCCAAGTGGTCAGCGTCGGCGGCGCTTGCATATAGGCAACGACCTTGTCGAGCGTCCGTGTCTCCACCCTTGGACCGACATCGTTGAGGATCAATCCGCGCAAGATCGTCGGCATCGCCGCCCCCATCGCCATCCCGAGGATGCCGCCGAGCGAGGTTCCGACCACAATCACACCATGTAGTCCGAGTGCACAGGCAATGTCGCGGATATCGCCGATGTAGGTCTCCGGCCGGTAGTTACGCCAATCCGGATCGTAGGCCGAGCGGCCGCGGCCGCGCATGTCCGGGCACACCACACGACGGTGCCGGGCATGGTACTTTGCGATCCCGGCGAAATCCTTGCTGTTGCGCGTCAGCCCACCGAGGCAGAGGAGGGGCGTCTTCCCACCATCGCGCGGTCCTGGGTAATCCCGAACGAAGAGCGACAATCCGTCGTTGCTGGTCACCCGCCGTTCGATGAACGCTGCTGGGCCCTCTCCCGCAACATAGGCGTGCGCGCTCATTTTGCGTTGAGCCCCAACAACCCGGGCAGGGCGGAGAGATCGGATACCACCGCCCGAGGTGCGCCTGGCAGGTTTTCCGGCGGCTGGCCGAAACGGTTGACCCACACGACCTGGAACCCGAAGTTGGCCGCGCCCCAGGCGTCCCAAGCGTTCGACGACATGAAGCAGATACGCTCCTTGGCGACGTCCAGCGTGTCGACGCCGAGCTGGTAGACGCGAAAATCCGGCTTGAAGATTTTCAAACTGTCGACGGAGATCACCGCATCTAGCGCGAGACCGGCGCTGGAGACCGCAGCATCGAGCATATCTGGCGAGCCGTTCGATAGGGTTGCGGTGCGGATTCCGGCGGCTTTCAAAGCGTCGAGAACACCGGGCACTTCGGGGTAGGCATGCAGTTCGAAGTAAACGTCCAGCAACCGCTGCCGCAGCGCCGCATCGTCACGGCCGATGACACCCATGGCGAAATCGAGCGCGTCCTGGGTGATTTGCCAGAACGGAACATAATCGCCCATCAACGATCGCAGCCACGTGTACTGCAACTGCTTGTCCCGCCACACATTGGACAAGGCCGTCCAATCTTCGCCCAAATCGTCCTTGCAGGCCGCGGCCGCCGACGACACGTCGAACAACGTGCCATAGGCATCGAACACGCAGGCACCGATATCTGTGATGTCCGCCATCGCTCTATCCCTTGTCCCGCAGCAATCGCGCTTTTTGCCGACCCCAATCCCGTTCCTTGACGGTTTCGCGTTTGTCGAATTGACGCTTCCCTTCACCGAGCGCCAACTCGCATTTCGCGAGACCGCGCTTGTTGAAGTAGATTTTCAAGGGCACCAGGGCCATGCCTTTTTGCTGCTGCTTCCCCAGCAACGCCGACATTTGACGTCGGTGCAGCAACAGCTTTCGGTCACGGTTCGGTTCATGGTTGAAGATGCGCGACGCCCCTTCGTAGTGGGGAATGTGCGCATTGAACAAATAGATTTCGCCGTGCTTCTCGCCGGCAAACGCTTCGTTCAGGCTGGCGCGTCCGGCACGCAGCGATTTCACCTCGGTACCGGTCAGTTCAAGCCCGGCCTCCAGGGTTTCGACAATGGCGTAATCGCGGCGCGCCTTGCGGTTCTGAGCGACGACGTTGCCTGTCGGCGATTTCTTTTTCTTGTTTTTTCCCGCCATGGCCGCACGCCGGCCCGCGCGCGTCGCGCGCGGAACCGCCTCAGTTCAAAAGACCCGCGGACTGCAGCGCGCTGCGCACCGTCTGTTTCGAGCTTTCGGCGATCTCGCACAACGGCAAACGGGTTTCCGCACTGCATTTACCCAACAACTCGGCGGCATATTTCACCGGCCCCGGGCTGCTCTCGCAGAACATCGCCTGATGCACCGGCATGAGCCGCGCCTGCAAGTCCATCACCGTATCAAGATCGCGGGCCCGCCAGGCATTGTGCAAATCGGCGCATAGACGCGGCGCGATGTTGGCGGTCACCGAAATACAGCCGTGGCCCCCGCCCGCGAGGAACGGCACAATGGTCGCGTCTTCGCCCGACAATTGGGTGAATTCGCCTTTGATGTGCTGCGACGTCAACATCGGGCGGGTGAGGTCGCTGGTCGCGTCCTTGACCCCAACGATGTTCGGAATCTCCGCCAGCTTGGCCATGGTCTGCACAGACATATCGACAATGCTGCGCCCCGGAATGTTGTAGATAATGATCGGGATATCGACGGCCTCGGCGATGGTGGCGTAGTGCCGATAAAGCCCATCCTGGGTCGGTTTGTTGTAATACGGCGTCACGATCAACGCCCCGTCGGCACCGGCGTCCTTGGCATGCTGGGTCAGCCGCAGCGCCTCGGCGGTCGAATTCGACCCCGCGCCCGCGATCACCGGCACGCGGCCGGCCGTGACCTCGATGCACATGCCGACCACGTCGTCGTGCTCCTCATGCGAGAGCGTGGGCGACTCGCCCGTGGTCCCGACCGGCACCAGCCCATGGGTGCCTTCGGCGATCTGCCAGTCGACGAAGGCCTTGAACGCCTCTTTATCCACCGCGCCATTGCTAAACGGGGTGATCAAAGCGACGTATGAACCCTTGAACATCGTTCCCTCCTATCGGAACCGGAGATTGAAAACAGCCACGGACCATATAGCCGCACCCCAGGCGGGGCAAGGGCCAGCACGGTCTTGGCTGTCGTGACGCAGGGGACCTGATGTTAACGTGATCGTGACACTTCCGAGACCATATTGTCGCCAAGGTCGAGGCGGTCGTATCATGGCCGCTTCGCAATTGGGGTTGAGCGTATCGCATGCGCCAGTTTTTGACGGGAGTTCTGGGAGCCGCGGCACTGGTGGTGCTGGCGTTTTCGGCTGTGCCGTCAAGCGCCGTCGCCGATACGTTGTCGGCGACTCAAGCGAGCGAGTTTTCCGCGGCATTGAAGGAAGCGCAGCGGGGCAGCAAGAAGCGCCTCGACTACCATGCCCGGCGGCTCAAGGACCCTCTCGCCCGCAAGATTCTCTCTTGGTACGTGCTGTTCCAAGGCGGCTTTGGGACCGATTTCGACGCCATCGATCAGTTCACCAAGCAGAACCCGGACTGGCCGCGCCAAACGCGGTTGCTGGCACGCGCCGAGGAAGCACTGCCCATCGACGAGCCGCACGGGCGCATCATTGCTTGGTTCAACGGCCGTGAACCGGTCACCAATCTCGGCCGGGAGAAGCTTGGCGATGCGCTGGTCCGCGCCGGCGAGCGCGACGCCGGTCTTGCGTTGATCCGATACGCATGGATCGAAGGGAATTTCTCCAAGGCGCACGAGAAGTCCTTCTATCGCCGTCACAAGAAGCGCCTTCGGTCCGAGGACCATTACGCCCGCGCCGAGCGGCTGATGTGGGAAGGGCGCTACTGGCCCGCGCGCCGCATGATGTACCGGGTCAATGCATCGTACCGGAAGCTGATCGAAGCGCGCGTCTCGCTGCGCAAGTCCCGCGGCAACGTCGATCGTCTCATCGCGAATGTCACGGCACGCTACAAGAACGACCCCGGCCTCATCTTCGAACGCCTGCGGTGGCGCCGCAAAAAGGACCGTGACAACACCATCGATTTGCTGGCGAACCTGCCGGACACCGTGCCGCACCCGGAAATTTGGTGGCGCGAACGCGCGATCCTGGTGCGCCGTGAACTGCAAAAGGGGCATATCTCGTCAGCCTACCGGATCGCGTCGGAGAACGGGCTGACGGCGGACCATGCTGCGGAGCACGCGGAGGCGGAGTGGCTTTCCGGCTGGATCGCCCTGCGGTTCCTCAACGATGCTGAAATTGCCAAAACGCATTTCAAACGCATGTATGACGGCGTGAGTTTCCCGGTCAGCCGGGCCCGCGGTGCTTACTGGACGGCACGTGCCGCCCACGCATTGGGCGATACCGAGACCGCGGAAACCTGGTTCGCGACCGCGGCACGGCACCCGACGACCTATTATGGGCAACTTGCGACGGCACAGCTCGATCCGGGCTCGGGCCTAAGTCTGCCGCCGGAAAGTGCCATTCCCGCCGAACTGCGGGCGCGCTTCGATCAGCACGAACTGGTGCGTGCGGTGCGCATGCTGGCCGCCGCCGGCGAGGAAGAGCGGCTTTTCTCGTTCATTACCCACATTGCAACCCTCGAGGACGATCCACATTGGCACAGCCTGACCGCGCGCCTGGCACGGTTTAGCGGTCGCCCCGATCTGGCGATCCGGGTCGCCAAGAATACGCTTCGGAGCCACGGCCATTTCGTCGGCAGCGGCTACCCGACGTTGGTGCCACCCGGGCTTCCCAGGCGCGTTGACGCCCGCAAACCGGAAACACCGCTGGTGCTTGCGATCGTGCGCCAGGAAAGCGCATATGATCCGCTCGCCGTCAGTCACGCGGGCGCACGCGGCCTGATGCAACTGATGCCGGCAACCGCCCGAGGTGTCGCCCGAAAAGCCGGCGTGCGGTATTCAAAATACAAGCTTACGGCGGACCCCGATTACAACTTGGTGCTTGGTCAGTCTTATCTCGCCGAACTGATCGACGATTACGACGGTTACCTGCCGATGGCGGTCGCCGCATACAATGCGGGTCCGCATCGGGTCAAACAGTGGGTCAAGCGGTTCGGCGACCCGCGCGATTCTGATGTCGACGCCATCGACTGGATCGAGATGATCCCGTTTTCGGAAACCCGCAATTACGTGCAGCGGGTATTGGAGAATGTACAAGTGTATCGCCTGCGCCTCGCCGATACCGAAGTGGCGCTCCGTTTGGAGGAAGACCTCGGCCAATGACCGACGACGACCGCATGGCGGCGCTGTTTAAGGGCGCGCCGGGCACTGTCCTCGGCAACCATGCGGAAGAACCGGATTCCAGCGCCGTCATTGCCAAGAAGAAAGCCGCGGCCGAGAAACGTCTCCCGCCCCGGCGGGACCGAGGCCGCCGCGTGCCGCCGGGCCAAGAGGTCGTTACGGATTGGCCGGTATTGGACTTGGGCACCCGGCCGCACATCGCACCAGAGGACTTTCGTCTCGACATCAAGGGCGCCATCGAGCGGCCGCTGTCACTGGATTGGCAGGGATTCACAGCGCTCGCCACGGATACCGTCCGTGCTGATATCCACTGCGTGACGGCTTGGTCGATGCTCGACAACGAATGGCTTGGGCTTCGTGCAAGACGACTACTGGACACCGTACGGCCAATGGCAACGACCAAGCACGTTGTCTTTCACGCCCATGACGGCTACCGCAGCAACGTGCGCCTAGAGCGTTTCGCAGCCGACGATAGCCTGCTCGCGACGCATCGTAACGGCACGCCGATTTCGCGCGATCACGGCGGCCCGGTGCGGGTGGTGATCCCATCGCTGTATTTCTGGAAGAGCGCCAAATGGGTGCGCCAAATCACTTTTTTGGAGCACGACGTGAAGGGTTATTGGGAGGCGTTGGGATATCACAACGAGGGCGACCCCTGGAAAGAGCAGCGGTTCGAATGACCTTGGTTTTGCATTCCGTCAACAGTGCCGACGGCCTGTTGTGCGTCGACGTGTTCCGCCGCGACGACGGGAGCATCGGCTTCGAGGAATTTCGCCGCGATCCGGAAGACCCGGGCCGTGGCTGGTTTCCCATCGGGTTTCACGCCGCCGCGCGGTTTAACGACGAAACCACTGCCATCGCCGCCGCCATCGAGAAAGTGGCCTGGTTCGATGGTGTTTGAAATCCGCCCCTCGCTTCGCCACGTACAAAAGACAATGAAATGAACACGGTGAGTTACATGCGCGCTGTTTCCGTTCTCGTAATCCTGTTGCTGGGTCTCTCCGCCCCGCAATCCGCCGGAGCCAACAACATGACGTTTCACGATTTCGAGTTCACCGCGATTGAGGGCGATCCGCTGCCTGCCTCCGATTTCGAGGGCAAAGCGGTTCTGGTGGTGAACACCGCGTCATTCTGCGGCTTCACGAAACAATACGAACAACTCCAACAGACCTGGGATTCGTATAAGGACCGGGGGCTTGTGGTCTTGGGTATTCCGTCCAACGATTTCGGCAGCCAAGAGCCCGGCACGGAAGCCGAGATCAAGGAATTCTGCGAGACAAACTTCGCCATCGATTTCCCAATGACCACGAAACAGCGGGTCAAAGGCGCCGATGCGCATCCGTTTTACCAATGGGCGAGAGATCAGGTCGGGATGGTCGGCTCGCCGAAATGGAACTTCCACAAGTACCTGATCGGCACCGACGGTGAGCTGATCGATTGGTTCTCCACGCCGACCTCGCCGACATCGGCGAAGATGACCAAAGCGATCGAGGCGGCCCTGCCGCAGTAACCGCTCGGACGGCTATGACGGGACCGTTGTCTCGGCGCCGCGCCCCGGCTAAGGTCCGCACGCGCGACTTGCAGTTTGGAGCCCCCCGATATGAGCGATAAGCCCTTGTTACACTTGGTTTTCGGTGGCGAGGTCGAAGACCCCACCGGGACCGATTTCGTCGACACCGAGAACCTGGATATCGTCGGTATTTTCCCCAACTACGAAACCGCGTTACGTGCGTGGCGGGGGGCCAGTCAGGCCAAGGTCGACGATGCGAACACCAAGTACGTCATCGTACATATGCATCGGCTTTTGGATCCGGACCCGGCCGAAGACTGAGCGGCCGTATCCTAGTCGTCGCCGTCGTCGCGCTGGTGCCCGTCGAGGTGACGGTCGTCCAAATCCCGTTTCTTTGTTTCAGCCCGGCGTTCGGCCTTGGTGCGGCCGTGCTTGTGGCGGCTGGCTGCGGCGGTCTTTTCCTTATCCGCTCGCTGCCGTTCCTTGCGAAACTGATTGAGATTCACGATCTCCGCGGTCACGGCCCGGTCCTTACCTCGATTGCGCTCTAGTGCTCACCCTAGCGCGCGAATTCCGGATCGAAAACCCAGAGTATTTTACTACTCATCCAAGATTTTCCGGACCGCGTGGAATACATCGGCGAACATACTCCCCGTGAGGCGTCCGGTGTTGGTGTTGTATCGCGAGCAGTGATAGCTGTTGACCACTGTCAGTCCAGGGGCCACTTCGTGCCGCGCTATATGCGCAAACTTGTATGCGCTTTTCTTGAGACCGAGCGCCGTCAACACCGCGCCATGCGACAGACCCCCGAGCGTCACGATCACCCGAAGATCGTCCATGGACGCGATCTCAGCAGCTAAATAGCTATTGCAGGTCTTCGTTTCCGGGCCGGTCGGCTTGTTTTGCGGTGGGACGCAACGGACGGCGTTGGTGATACGACAATCGACCAAGCGAAGGCCGTCACCGGCGTGCTTGCCGTAGATACCATCGGCGAAACCGAAATCGCCCAGGGTCGCGTACAGCAGGTCCCCGGCAAAATCGCCGGTAAAGGGCCGTCCGGTTCGATTGGCGCCCTTCAACCCGGGCGCCAGCCCGACGATCAGCAACCGCGCCGATACGTCACCGAAGGAGGGGACAGGGCGGTTGAACCAGTCGGGGTGCGCGTCGGTATTGTCCCGGCGGAATTGGGCGAGACGCGGACACAACGGGCAGTCGGCAGCAGGGAAGTCGGCGGTCATCTGCCGCTTATAGCGGGCACGGGATCATTCTGAAAGCGGGACGACGCGGAACGCGCCCGTTCAAACGACGTGGCGCTCTTTTTCGTCCTCAGCGAGGTCATCCTCGAACTCGTGCATCGGCGCGGGATCGACATCTTCGCCGTTGCTCGGCGCCGCCGGGCGCTTGGGCGCACCGAGACGCTGGATGTCTTCCTGCATATCCGCGAGTTCGATGAACGTGTCCGCTTGGCGGCGCAGTTCGTCCGCGATCATCGGCGGCTGGCTCTCGATCGTCGACACCACACTGACCCGAACGCCTTTGCGCTGCACGGCCTCGACCAGCCGGCGAAAATCACCGTCGCCGGAAAAAAGCACGATATGATCCAGGTTTTCGGCCATTTCCATGACATCGATCGCCAGTTCGATGTCCATATTGCCTTTAATCTTGCGCCGTCCGGAAGCGTCGGTGAACTCCTTGGTCGGCTTGGTGACCATGGTGTAGCCGTTGTAATCCAGCCAATCGACCAACGGCCGAATGGGTGAATACTCCTGATCTTCCATCAAGGCTGTGTAGTAGAACGCCCGAATCAAGCGGCCATTCTTGCCGAAAGCTTCTAAAAGCCGTTTATAATCAATATCGAAGCCGAGGGCTCGAGCAGCCGCATACAGATTCGACCCGTCAATGAACAGAGCGAGCCGTTCTTGGTTGTAAATCTGCATGACGAAACCTTTAAAAAAATATCCCGCACGACCATACGCGCGGCTGGGGTCCAAAAAGGGGTTGAATAACTGGTCTCGCCCTGGGCCCCTGCATCCTGTAGGTAATGACGATATACGACACTAACAAGGGGATTTTTTGGTGATTTTTATAGGGGTTGGGGGAAATTTGCCATGCCCGGACCATGGCTCGCCACGGGCCACCTGCGGCGCGGCGCTGTCACGGCTACGTGCTGAGGGGATCAAGATCATCGAACGCTCTCCCTGGTACGAGAGCGCGCCGGTGCCAGCCAGCGATCAACCCTGGTTCGTCAACGCGGTCTTGGCCGTTGAAACTGCCTTGGAACCGGCGCCGCTGGTCGGGGCGCTGCTCGAGATCGAAGCTGCGCTCGGACGCGCCCGTAGCGTCCGCAATGCGGCGCGGACCGTGGACTTGGATGTGATCGACTATCATCGTCGGATTTTGGCGCCAGCGGCGGCCGGAGACGTCGAAATTCCGCATCCGCGTATGCATCAGCGTGGGTTTGTCTTGCTGCCGCTTCGAGATCTCTCGCCGGCATGGCGCCACCCTGTGGACGACACGCCCATCGACGCATTGATCGGTGTGCTTCCGCCCGATCAGACGTGCCGAAGGATAGACGATGCGCCGGGGGCGTTTGGGACCGAATTTCCCGCCGCCGCCTAGGTTTGTTCTTGCGCGGGCACGGCAATGTCCCTATAACCCGCGCAATTCCTTAATTTTTTGATCGGAGAACGCCCATGGCCCGCGTCACCGTTGAGGACGTAGTCGATAAAGTGCCGAACAGGTTTGAGATTGTCGCGCTCGCCGCGCAACGCGCCCGGCATATTTCCGCTGGTGCGGCGCTGACCGTGGACCGCGATAACGACAAGAACCCCGTTGTTGCGCTTCGTGAAATCGCCGACGAGATGGTTCACGTCGACGAGGTCAAGGAAGACCTGATCAAGAGCCTGCAGCATCATGTCGAGCAGGACGAGCCCGAGGAAGACGCGGTGGACGATACCGCGATCCGGCAAGAATTGGCGGGTGGCCCAGCGGTCGGCGACGACGAGATCGAAGCCTTGGCCAAGACCATGTCGATTTCGGATGATGCTGCGGCGGCGGATACCGCTGGCCAGGTGATGTTCGAGGATGTCGGCGAAGACGTCACCGACTGACCGGCATTCCATATATCATTGCTGAAGGCGGCGCTCCTCGGGGCGCCGCCTTTTTGCGTTGCATCATGGGGATGCATATCTGTGGTCGAGCATGATAAGGTAATCGGATTATGATGCGTCAATTCGAACTCGTGGAACGGGTGAAGTCCTACGATCCAGCAGTGGATGAGGACACCATCAACCGTGCCTACGTGTTTGCCATGAAGGCGCACGGTGCGCAAAAGCGGCTATCGGGCGATCCATACTTTTCGCACCCGATCGAAGTCGCCGGCATCTTGACCAAGTACAAAGTCGATTCCGCGACCATCGCGACGGCGTTGCTGCATGACACCATCGAGGACACCGATGCGACCCGCGAGGAGATCGAGGGGCTGTTCGGTACCGAGACGGCGCGCTTGGTCGAAGGGGTGACCAAACTCACCCGGATCAATTTTCAAAGTGACCAGGCCAAGCAGGCCGAGAATTTCCGAAAATTCCTATTGGCGATGTCGGAGGACATTCGGGTTTTGCTGGTGAAGCTGGCAGACCGCCTGCACAACATGCGCACCATCCGATACATGAAAAAGCCAGAAAGCCGCCGCCGGATCGCCTTGGAGACCATGGACATCTATGCGCCGTTGGCCGAGCGCATCGGTATGGACGAGATCAAGACCGAGTTGGAGGATCTCGCGTTCGCGGAACTGAACCCGGACGCCCGGAACTCGGTGGTCCGGCGCTTGGAATTCCTGCGCGACCAGGGCGGCGATTTGGTCAACCGGATCATCCGCGCGCTGTCGGACCGGATGGCGGAGAACGACATCGATGCCGATATTCAGGGCCGCGAGAAATCGCCGTATTCGATCTGGCGCAAGATGCAGCAGCAGGACGTCGGTTTCGAACAGCTTTCCGACATCATGGCGTTTCGCATCATCGTCGACAGCGTCGAGGACTGCTATCGGACCCTGGGCGCCGTGCATGGCGCGTATCGGACGGTGCCGGGCCGTTTTAAGGATTATATCTCGACACCGAAGCCGAACGGCTACAGGTCGCTGCACACAGGCGTTTTCGGGCCTGAAAACCATCGGATCGAACTGCAGATCCGGACCCGCGAGATGCACGAGATTTCGGAAAGCGGGGTCGCCGCACACTGGCACTACAAAGTCGGCGGCAAGCCGGACGCCGTCAAACGCGACGGGCCGCAGTATCGCTGGCTGCGCGAGCTCTTGGAGATCCTTGAGCATGCATCGAACCCGGAAGAGTTCTTGGAGCATACCAAGCTCGAGATGTTCAAGGATCAGGTGTTCGCGTTTACGCCGCGCGGCGACCTGATCAGCCTGCCGTCCGGCGCAACACCTGTCGATTTCGCGTATGCGGTTCACTCGGAAATCGGCGACCGCTGCGTCGGCGCCAAGATCAACGGGCGCATGATGCCGTTGAGGACGATCCTCCGGAACGGCGATCAAGTGGAGGTTTTGACCTCCAAGGCGCAAACGCCGTCGCCAACCTGGGAGCGGTTCGTGGTCACCGGCAAGGCGCGCGCCAAGATCCGCCGCTTCGTCCGCCTGCAGGAGCGCGAACAGTACTACGATCTCGGCCGATCGATCCTGCAGCGCACATTCAAAGAATCCGGAAATGATTTTAGTGACAAAGCATTAAGCGGAGTTATTAAGAATTTCGATCAAGGGTCCGTCGAGGATCTTTGCGCCCAGGTAGGCGCCGGGCATGTCTCGGCACGCGCCGTCTTGGAGGCGGTCTATCCGGGTCTGAAATCCGCCGCCGACAACAAGAACAGCAAAGTGGTGCCGCTTTCAAAGGCGCCGGCGAAACGTGGCGAGTTGGGCGAGGGGATATCGATCCGCGGTCTGATCCCCGGCATGGCGATGCATTTCGCCGGATGCTGCCATCCGTTGCCGGGCGACCGGATCGTCGGCATCGTGACTAGCGGCAAGGGCGTAACCATTCACACCATCGATTGCGAGCAACTGGCCACTTTCCAGGACGAGCCCGAGCGTTGGCTCGATGTCGCGTGGGACGGGGACGGCGACGCGCAGGTGCACGTTGGCCGGGTGAACGTTACCGTGGTCAACAGCCCGGGCGCGCTGGGCGATCTGTCGACGGTCATCGCACGAAGCGGCGGCAATATTTCCAACTTGAAGATCACCAACCGGCAGCCGGATTTTTTCGACATGCTGATCGATATCGAGGTGCGTGACGTGCGGCATTTGACCGATTGCATCGCCGCACTCCGGGCCTCATCGGCCGTAAACACCGTGGATCGCGCTCGAGGCTGACACTTTCCGGTAAATTCTCCGTCACCACCACGTTGACGGGCTTTCCAAGGCTTTCCCCAATCGCTACTTATGCACCATGTTCAAACGCCGTGATCGCTTACCCCTGCTGAAACGCCTGCGCGCCATGATATGGCCGTCGGGAGGATGGCGTCGGTCGTGGCAATACACCATGTACCGGGTCGGCCGCTTGCCCGGCACGGGCTATGCGATCGCCGGCGGGTTCGCCTGGGGCGCGGCGATGTCCTTCACACCATTGATCGGGCTGCATTTCGTACTCTCGATGGCGGGCGCATGGCTGACACGCTGCAGCGTGGTCGCGTCCATCATCGGCACGGTGGTCGGCAACCCGTGGACGTTCCCGTTCATCTGGATTTTCCTGTACAAGTTCGGTGTGCTGCTGGGCTTTGGACCGCCAACCAGCGTCAACGCCGAGACCATGGATTTCGCTGGCCTGTTCGGCAACGTCACCGAAGCCTTGTTGACCGGGAACTGGCCGTATCTTGCAGATACCGCGCTGCCGATCCTGACGCCGATGCTGGTCGCCGCGGTTCCCAGCGCCGCAATTGTCTGGGTGATATTCTTTCTGTTGCTGAAACCGATTGTCGAGCGTTACAAGGATGCGGTAGCGGCACGCCGTCAGCGGCGCGCCGCAGAAGTCATGGACGCCGTTCGCCAGGAATAGCTCTCCGGCCGGCCGTCCGAACGCGATCCATACTGGGGGATGGCATGGCCCAAACACTTCGGCTCGGCGTCAATATCGATCACATCGCGACCATTCGGAACGCCCGCGGCGGCGTCTTCCCGGATCCCGTGCGTGGCGCGAAACTTGCGGAAAAGGCGGGCGCAGATGGGATCACGGCGCATCTTCGCGAAGACCGGCGGCATATTTCCGACGACGATATCGCCCGGCTGATCGATGGCTTGGTGCTGCCGCTGAACCTCGAAATGGCGGCGACGGACGAAATGCTGTCGATCGCCCTCAGGCACAAACCGAACGCCGCCTGCATCGTGCCGGAAAAGCGCGAAGAGCGGACAACCGAAGGGGGCCTGGACGTGGTCGGCGGCAAGCAATCGCTCGAGCCGGTCATCGCGGCGCTCAAGGACGCGGGCATCAGGGTTTCTTTGTTCGTCGAACCGGATCCGGCGCAGCTTGCGATGTGCGCCGAACTGGGTGCCGACATCGTCGAACTACACACCGGCCGATACTGCGATCTGGAGGGTGCGGCGCGCGCCGCCGAATTGGACCGCATCGTCGCGGCGGCGGCGGTGACCACGGACCTGGGCCTCGAATGCCACGCCGGTCACGGCCTGACCTTCGATACGGTGGGACCGGTGGCGGCGATCCCCGAGGTGGTGGAGCTGAACATCGGCCATTTCCTGGTGGGTGAGGCGATTTTCTCCGGTCTCGACAGTGCGATCCGGCGCATGCGCTCGCTCATGGATCAGGCGCGCCAAGACGCGCATGGCAGCCGCCCCGCGTGATTATCGGCATCGGCACGGATCTCTGCGACATTCGGCGGATCGAGCAGACGCTGGAAAGGTTTGGCGACCGCTTTATCGACCGCCTGTTCGACCCTTATGAAATCAAGAAGGCGAAGCGCCGGCAGAACCCCGCGAGCAGCTTTGCGCAGAGTTTCGCCGCCAAGGAGGCGTGCTCGAAAGCGCTCGGCACCGGCTTTCGCCAGGGCGTGTTCTGGCGCGACATGGTGGTCAAGAACCTGCCGACCGGCCAGCCGATCATGGAATTGAAGGGTGGGGCGCTGGTACGCCTCAACTCACTGACGCCGGAAGGCATGGTGGCCAAAGTCGACGTCTCGCAGACCGACGAATACCCGATGGCCCATGCGATGGTGATTATTTCCGCGGATCCGGCTTAGCCGCTTACTGCCCGAGCGCCTGCTCCAAATCGGCCAACAAATCCTCCGCATCCTCCAATCCAACGGACAGACGCAACAAATCCTGCGGCGTCGGGCTGTCGGGGCCCTCGATGGGGCCGCGATGCTCGATCAGGCTCTCGACACCCCCCAGCGATGTCGCGTCCCGGAACAGCTTGGTGCGGGTCGCGGTGCGCGCCGCGGCTTCCGGCCCGCCGGTGAGCCGGATCGACATCATGCCGCCGAAACCACCGGCCATCTGTTTCGCGGCAATCGCGTGACCGGGATGATCGGGCAGGCCCGGGTAAAGCACGTGCGATATGGCCGGATGATCGGCCAGCGCCGTCGCCAGATGCATGGCGTTCCGACTGTGTTGCTTGATGCGCACATCGAGCGTCCGGAGACCGCGCAGCAGCAACCAGGCCTCGAACGCGCCCAGCGTCGCGCCGAGGTTGGTCCGCATCCGGATCACACGCTCCCATAGATCGTCGCGCTTCTTGGTCACCAACACGCCCGCCAAGACATCGGAATGGCCATTGAGGTACTTGGTCGCCGAGTGCATCACCACATCGGCGCCGAAATCCAAACACCGGGTGAGGGGCGGGGGCGCTGAGGTGCTGTCGACCGCCAGCACCGCACCCGCCGCGTGCGCCGCATCAGCGGCGGCGGCGATATCGGTGATCGACCAGTCAGGGTTGGCGGGGGTCTCGATCCACACGGCCTTGGTCTCGCCCGGGCGGATCGCCGCCGCAATCGCGTCGATATCGCCGTTGTCGACCTGGGTGACCGTGAGACCG
Organism: Rhodospirillales bacterium; assembly: GCA_965601835.1. Taxonomy (GTDB): domain Bacteria; phylum Pseudomonadota; class Alphaproteobacteria; order Rhodospirillales; family Casp-alpha2; genus UBA4479. Next base: position 248,726 of record OZ271842.1, on the reverse strand, counting down.
AAGTCGGCGGCGTCGGACAGCATCCAGTTCCTGAGCAGCCAATACATGCTTTTGGGCGCAACCACATGTGCACCGGGGCCAAGCGCGATCAGGAAACCCGTCGCCGCCGCCATCCCGGACGAAAACAACAACGCCTGTTCGCCGTTATCGAGGGCGGCAAGCACGCGCTCCGTATCCTCCATCCCAGGGCCGCTGTTGCGGTAATACAGGAACCCCTTGTCCCTGTCGTAGGTCGTCGCCGGTTTGATCTGCGGCGCCAGGTCGCCGGTCGCGGGCACCTCGGCCCCCAGCGCAGCGGCCAGGATTGTCGCGGGCTTGTCGAAGTCGTCGGTCATAAGCGTGTCTCCTGGGCCCAATGTGCCGACCCGGGCGGCGGGGACAAGTCAAAAAACGTTTCCGCGTGTCGGCTTAGGCACCGGAGGTTACATTGGTGGCCATGGACTGGCAGGAAGACGGCATCGTGCTCAGCGTGCGCAAGCACGGCGAAACCTCGGCGATTGTGACGTTGCTGACGGCGGAGCACGGGCGGCACGCGGGTCTGGTGCGGGGTGGCACCGGCAAGCGGCTGCGCGGCACGTTGCAGCCCGGCAATCTGGTGCGCGCGGCGTGGCGCGGACGGCTGGCGGAGCATCTCGGCACCTACACCGTCGAGTTGCTGCACTCCTATGCCGCAGGGGCGATGACCGACGGCGGCAAGCTGGCGGCGCTGTCGTCGGCGTGCGCGTTGATTGACGCCACGTTGCCGGAGCGCGAGCCGCATCCGGCGCTGTTGGAGGGGCTCAAGGTATTGCTCGGCGCGTTGGAGCACGACGAGGTGTGGCCGGTGATTTACGTGAAGTGGGAGTTGGGTCTGTTGTCGGAACTGGGGTTCGGGCTCGATCTCGAGGCTTGCGCCGCGACAGGTGTCACCGACGACCTCACCTACGTGTCGCCGAAATCGGGCCGGGCGGTGTCGACCGCCGCCGCAGAGCCGTATAAGGAACGCTTGTTACCGTTGCCGGCGTTCTTGCGCGATTCGCCGGATCTGACCGAACCCGCCGATATCGGCGCGGCGCTCAAGCTGACGGGCTATTTCCTCGACCATCATGTGTTTCAGCACCGCGACGCCGCCATGCCCGCCGCACGCACGCGCCTCGCCGCGCGGTTTTAAGGCGTTTTCCACCGCCGGTGCGTTGACGCAGACGGCGGCTTAGCTACTATATCTCGTCGCTTTCAGCGATTTTACACACAATTTGAGGCCTCAAGGACCGGTCATGAGCAAACACGCCCCGCCAGAGGAAATCCGCGAAACCCGGCTCGCCGAAGCGCTGTCGGAACGCTATCTGTCCTATGCGCTGTCGACCATCATGTCGCGGTCGCTGCCGGATGTGCGCGACGGGGTGAAGCCGGTGCACCGGCGGCTGCTGTACGCCATGCGGCAGCTCAAGCTGGACCCGGCGTCGGGCTACAAGAAATGCGCCCGGGTCGTCGGCGACGTCATCGGTAAATACCACCCGCACGGCGATCAGTCGGTCTATGACGCCTTGGTGCGGCTGGCGCAGGAGTTCTCGCAGCGCTATCCGCTGGTCGACGGGCAGGGGAATTTCGGCAACATCGACGGCGATAATGCGGCGGCCATGCGATACACGGAGTCGCGCCTGACCGAAACGGCTTGGCTGTTGTTGGAAGGCATCGACGAAGACGCCGTCGATTTCCGCGACACGTATGATGGCGAAGAAACCGAGCCGGTGGTACTGCCGGGGGCGTTCCCGAACCTGCTGGCCAACGGCGCCAACGGCATCGCGGTCGGCATGGCCACCAGTATTCCGCCACACAACGTCGCCGAGTTGTGCGACGCCATGCTGCACATCGTCAAAACCGCGAAGCACAAGACCGACGGGATCCTCAATTCCAGGGTCACGTTCGACAAGATCGCGGATTTGGTGAAGGGGCCGGATTTCCCGACCGGCGGCGTGTTGGTCGAAGCCCGCGAAAACGTCGTCGAGGCCTATAAAACCGGGCGCGGCAGTTTCCGACTCAGGGCGCGCTGGGAAAAAGAAAAGACCGGTCCCGGCCAGTATCAGATCGTCGTCACCGAAATCCCGTTTCAAATCCAGAAATCGCGTCTGATCGAGAAAATCGCCGACCTGTTGCTGTCGAAAAAGCTGCCGATGTTGGCCGATGTGCGCGACGAAAGCGCCGAGGACGTGCGTATTGTCCTTGAGCCGAAATCCCGCAATGTCGATGCCGAGATGCTGATGGAGCATCTGTTCCGCGAAACCGAGTTGGAAACCCGGGTGTCGCTGAACCTCAACGTTTTGAACAAGGACAACGTGCCGGGCGTGATGAACCTGCGCGAAGCGCTGGTCGCATTCCTCGAGCACCGCGAAGACGTGCTGGTCCGGCGCACCAAGTTTCGATTGGGCAAGATCGAGCATCGCTTGGAGGTTCTCGGCGGGCTGTTGGTCGCGTACCTCAACCTGGACGAGGTAATCCGTATCATCCGTGAAGAGGACGAACCGAAACAGGCGCTGATCAAGGCGTTCGACCTGACCGAGGTGCAGGTCGAGGCGATCCTCAACATGCGGCTCCGGCAATTGCGCAAGCTAGAAGAAATGGAAATCCGCAAGGAAGACGAAACCCTCAAGAAAGAGCGTAAGGAACTGAAAGCGCTGCTCGCGACCGAAACCAAGCGCTGGCAGTCGGTCGAGGGCGAATTGAAAGAGCTTCGCAGCAACTTTGGGCCGAAAACGCCCCTCGGCAAACGGCGCACCGACATCGGCGCGCCGCCGACCACGGTCGTGGTGCCGCTTGAAGCGATGATCGAGAAGGAACCGGTCACCGTCGTCTATTCCGAGAAAGGCTGGATCCGCGCCGCCAAGGGACACTTGGACAGCGTGGATAGCCTCAAATTCAAGGAAGGCGACAAGCTCAAGTTCTGGCTGCACGCGGAAACCACCGACAAACTGATCGTGTTCGGCACCAACGGCCGGTTCTATACCGTCGGGATCGACAAATTGCCGGGCGGGCGCGGCCATGGCGAACCGATCCGCCTGATGGTCGACCTGCCGAACGGCCACGATGTCGTGACGATGCTGAAAAGCGAGGGCGGCCGGAAGTTCCTGGTGGCGTCCGATGCCGGGCGCGGCTTCATCGTGCCCGAGGACGAAGTGGTCGCGCAGACCAAGAACGGCAAACAGGTGCTCAACGTCGGCTCGGACGAAGAGGCGCAGGCGCTCTCGATCGTGCCGGCGGACGCCGATCATGTCTGTGTCATCGGCACCAACCGCAAAGTGCTGGTGTTCCCGGTGGACGAATTGCCGGAGATGACACGCGGCAAGGGCGTGATCCTGCAACGCTACAAGGACGGCGCACTGTCCGACGTGCAGGCATTTGCCATGAAAGACGGGGTTTCGTGGTCGACGGGGGCGGGCACGCGGACGGAAACGAACCTCAAAGCCTGGGTCGGCAAGCGCGCCGGCGCCGGCCTGGTCAAGCCCAAGGGCTTTCCGTCCAACAACCGGTTTTCGTGATTAAAAGCGCGGAGGAGGGCCTCAGCCCTCCATCGCCACCCAACCTTCGGGGGTAATCCGCTCCAACGGCTTGAACCGCGATTTGTACGCCATGTTCGAGCAGCCATCGATTAGGAAGCCCAAGTACACGTAGGGCAGCCCTCGGCCATAGGCCTCGTCGATCAACCACAGGATCATTTGCGTGCCCAAGCTACGCTCCGCGTCCTCGGTATCGAAAAAGCTGTAAACCGCCGAAAGACCGTCGCTCAGAACGTCGATCAGGCACGCCGCCGCAAGCGTGCCGTTGGGCCGCCGAAACTCGGCCACGAACGTGTCGACGGGGGTGTCCTCGATCAAGGCCTGATAGTCGACGAAATCCATTTTCGACATGTCGCCGCCCCCGTGACGGCCATGTTGATAGTCGCCGAAAAGAGCGTACTGCTCATGTGTGGCGATGGGCTCGACCACGTCAACGCTGAGGTCGCGGTTGCGGGCCATCACCCGTTTCAGCGATTTACCGGGGGTAAATGCGTCGACGATCACGCGGACCGCGACGCAGGCGTCGCATTCCGGACAAGCGGGGACATAGCAGATGCCATGCGAGCGCCGAAAACCGGCCATGGAGAGCTTGTCATGCAGGTCGTTGGCGTCTCGACCGACCAGTTCGGTCACCACGCGGCGTTCGGTCTTGCCCGGCAGATACGGGCACGGCAGCGGCGCCGTCGAGAAGAAAAACCGGGTGCCGGGAAGGGCTTGATGCCGCATGCGCGCGTTGACCTCCGAAATATGCCGTCAGCTTACGGGATTCGCATCCCGCCGCGCAATCGTCTACCCGACAATCTCAACCAATTATTGGCTGAATCTTGGATCGATACTCAATTCCAACGAGGGAAGCGCCGGGCGGGCCGGCGTTGGGGCCGGGGCAGGCGCCGGAGCGGCACCGCTGCCACCATCCAGTTGACGGCGGCGAATCTCGTTCAGACCCGGCAATGCTTCGGGCGCATTGGGGTCGGCACCGATGGGGTCAGTTTCCACGGGCGAGGGCTCTTCCGTGACCTCTTCTAGGTTGGCCGCCGGGTTATCGGCGCCGGTACCGCGCAACAAAATGATCGATAAGCGCCGGTTCGACGGATCGCGCGGATTCTCAGGGATCAAAGGCTCCGTGTCGGCCTTGCCGACGACGCGGTCGATGCGGTCCGGCGGCACGCGGATTTCCTCAAGCCATCGGCGTGCCGCATTGGCCCGGTCGCTCGACAGCTCCCAGTTGCCGTAATCGCCGCCGCCACCGAACGGCACGGCATCGGTGTGCCCGGAAATCGAGACGTTTTGCGGCAGCGTGCGGATGATTTCAGCCGCGACTTCCAACAGTCTCTGGGTGTGCAAAAACAACTCCGAAGAGCCGCTCGGGAACATCGACAGGCCGTCCTTGTCGACCAACTGAATGCGCAGCCCATTCGGCGTGTTGTCGATCAGCAGGCTTTCCTTCATCCGCTTCAGTTGCGGAATGCTCTCTAAGGTCGCCTCAAGCTGCTGCTTCGCCTCCTCGAACTGCTGTTGCTCGCGTTGCTGTAGGACCTCAGCGGCGGTCTCTGCGTCAGGGGTGCCGCCGTCGCCTTCGGCCTGGGTTTCCGCGTTGTCCTCGCCACCCGTGCCCGCTTTTGGGGGCGGCAGATCGACGGTGACGCTATCGCGCGAGGTGGTGTTCTGCGCGGCGCCGTCTTCGGACGTGGTTTGCCCGCCGAGAATACCGCCGGCACCACTGGTCGACTGGGACACCGAGACCGGCGCGAAATAGTTGGAAATACCTTCCAACTGCTCTTGGGTTACCGAGTTCAAAAGCCACAGCAACAGGAAGAACGCCATCATGGCGGTCACGAAGTCGGCGTAGGCGATTTTCCACGCACCGCCATGGTGGCCGTGCTCGCCGCCTTTCACCTTCTTGACGATTATCGGGGCTTTGCCGGCTGTTTCCTCGGCCATGGCAGACGCTCCTTAGCCGACTTGCGGCAAGTTCTGACAGACCTCTTCGAGTTCCGCGAAACTCGGTTTGTATTCATCGGGTAGAATCTTTCGGGCGAACTCGACAGACACCTGTGGCGCATATCCTTGCATGTGCCCAATAAGGCCCATTTTCATGCACATGAAGTAGTGATGCTCGGCATTGATGATGGACGCCAGGATCGATCCCATCGGCGCGACGAAGCCATACGCGAAAAAGATGCCTGAGAACGATCCCACCAGCGCGGCTGCGATGAGTTTCCCCAGCACCTCCGGCGGCTCGGTGATCGAGCTCATGGTGACGATAACCCCGAGGATCGCGGCCACGATCCCAAGAGCGGGGATGGCATCACCGATCTTGGTGATGGCGTCTGAGATCGCCAGCCGATCGTGGTGATGCACGTCCAGCTCTTCGTCCATGATCGCTTCGATCTCGTGCGGGTTACTGGCCCCCAGCGTCAACAGCCGCAGATAGTCGCAAAAGAAATCGACGGCGTGGTGGTCTTTTTGGAATGTCGGAAACGTGCTGAACAGCGCGCTGTCCTTGGGATTTTCGACGTGCGCCTCCAACGCCAAATCGCCTTTCGACTTCGCCAAACGAAACGTCTGGTAGAGGCAGCTTAGGAGTTCGACGTAGGCGTCTTTCTTGTATTTCGGGCCCTTGACCATGGTGCCGACGTTCTTGATGGCACCAAGCCACACGCGCTTCGGGTTCCCGGCGAGGAAGATACCAATCGCCGCACCGCCGATGATCAGATATTCGATCGGCTGCCACAACACCCGGAGGTCCCCGTGAAAGGAATAGCCCCCTAATGTGCACACGATCACCACGACCAGGCCGAGGATGAAGAACATATCGCCTAATCTTTGCCCAACAGTGTTGTGCCCATTTCCCCCACGGGTGGGCCCCCAAAACCCGCACATCCGCTATAGAGCGGTTTTGTTTGAAACTCAAGCATTTGGCGGGCGGATGGTGATAGGTATTAGCCGAATATCTGTGATCCAACACCGTCCATTCATCGTTTATTTATTGCAATGCATCATGTACATACCGCCCATGACCGTGAACCCAGATAGCTTCCGTCAAGCGCTCAGCCGCTTTGCAAGCGGCGTGACCGTGGTCACGGCGGTGTCCCACGAGGGAGAACCCACAGGGGTGACCGTCAGTGCTTTCGCGTCGGTATCGCTGCGCCCGCCGATGGTGTTGATTTGCCTCGATATGGCGACGCGCAACCTCGATGCATACACGAATGGCGATGGATTCGCAGTCAACATCCTCGCCGCCGACCAAAACGCGGTTTCCGACGCTTTTGCGTATCCGGGCCCTGTTTCACCTTTCGAGCGGGTCGGCCATAGCATCACCGAGGCTGGGCTTGCGGTATTGGACGGCACGATAGCGTCGCTGATCTGCCGTCGTGCCGCCGTGCACGAGGGCGGCGATCATAAAATCGTGCTGGGCGAAGTACTGGACGCAACGTGGCGCCCCGACAAGGAGCCGCTGATGTACGCCATGGGTGGATACGCCGACCTCGCGGCCCGGAATACCGCATGACCCGACCGGCGACGTTGCCGGTGCTCAAAACGGTCCTGATCGCCACGGCCGCGGCAGCGGTCGCCCTGGTCGCAAAACCGCACATCGACGGCATGACCGGCGGCGGGGTCCCGACAGCGCTGATCCTGGCCGCGGTGGCCGCTATATCGGCGGGGGCCCTGGCCCGGGCACTGCGCCTCGGTGGGGCCTGGATCGTGTTGATCGTCATCGTGACACCATGCCTGGTGCTGGTGCCCATATACCGCCCGCCGAATTGGATATTCCTTGTTGCCTTCGCGGTCCTAGCCGGGTTCTACGTGAACGGCGTCCGCGAGAAAGTACCATTGTATCTCTCCAACCATGTCTGTCGTGACGCCATCGCCGCCGAGGTTGCGGACCGCCGCGCGGCGGTCTTTATCGATCTCGGCTGCGGCCTCGGCGGGGTCATCGCCAGCGTCGCCCGGACGCGGCCCGAGACGCGGTGCCTTGGCGTCGAAACCGCACCGCTGTCGTTCCTAATCGCCTGGGCGCGGATCAGGATGATGGGTCTGGAGAATGCGGAGATCGCGTTCCGCTCGATTTGGGAGACCGATGTGTCCGATGCCGACGTGGTCTATGCGTTTCTTTCGCCGGCGCCGATGACCCGGCTCAACGAAAAGCTCTCCGCCGAGATGAAACCGGGCAGCTTGTTCATCTCCAATTCGTTTGCGGTACCGGGGCGCGAACCGGACGAGGTCATGACCCTCGACGACGCGCGGCAAACCAACCTGTTGTTGTGGCGAATGAGCGGCCCGCCGGAGGCTTAAGTCAGCGAGGTATCGGACAGCAGCCGGTTCGGGAACCCGGCTTCGTCCAACGCGAACATAATCGCCCGAACGTGGTTGGCGTCGATGGTTTCGATGGCAATATCGACGTCCGCTTCCTTAACCGGCACATCGCGAAACAGGCGCTGGTGCAACACATCGACGATGTTGCCGCCCTCGGCCCCAATAATACCCGCAACCTCGGCCAATGCCCCCGGCCGGTCGGTCAGGGAAATCCGGAGTTTCGCGAGACGCCCCTCGTGTACCAGTCCCCGCATCAATACCGATGAGAGCAGACGCGAGTCGATGTTGCCGCCACAGACCATCAACACCACCCGCTGTCCCGCGAAACGCTGTTTTTGCTGCATGAGGAGGGCGAGGGGAACGGCACCCGCACCTTCGACAACCAGACGCTGAACCTCGACAAAAACCTGTACCGCGCGCTCGATCTCCAGTTCGGTCACCACGTCGATGTCGTCCATGTGATCCTTCAGGATCGGCGTCGTTAGTTGGCCCGGTTCCTTGACCGCGATGCCCTCGGCAATGGTGGCACCCTGGCCGTGTGGGCTTTCCCCGTGAAATGCCTGGTGCATGGCCGGATAGGCATCGGCTTGAATGCCGACGACTTGGGTCTTTGGCGAGAGCGCCGCCGCCGCGATGCAGGTGCCGGCCGCAAAGCCACCGCCACCGACCGCCACCAAGATCGCATCGATGTCTTCGACATCTTCCAGAACTTCCAGCGTCGCCGTTCCTTGACCGGCGATGACCCGGGGATCGTCGTAGGGATGGATGAAGGTCTTACCCTCTGAGCCCGCCGCTGCAACCGCAGCCAATCGGCTTTCGGCCACGGTGTCGCCCTCGAGCACAACGGTCGCGCCCAGCGCCTCGGTGCGGGCGACCTTGGTGAACGGCGTATGTGCCGGCATGAAAATCGTCGCCGGTATGCCAAGCGTGCGGGCGTGATACCCGACCCCTTGCGCGTGGTTCCCAGCCGAGGCCGCCACCACGCCGGCGGCGCGCTCGGCATCGCTCAGCGCCGCCATCCGCACAAAGGCGCCGCGCACCTTGAACGAGCCCGTCAATTGTTGATTCTCGAGCTTGAGGAATACCTCCGCCCCGGTCATCTCCGACAAGGCCGGGGAATAGACGGTTGGCGTGCGCAGCACGTGGCCCGCCAGCGTCTCGGCGGCGGCGCGGATATCGTCAATGGTGACCGAACGATCTGTCATGGCGCGCGGTGATAGCACCGGACGCGCCCGGCGTCACCGTTTTTGCGGCATCAGCCGTAGGGTCGCGACGGTGCGTCCGTCGAAACCCACGTAACGGCCGTCGCGCCATGCGGTCATCAGATCGGCGTAGTGACGCGACAACGGATTGCCCGACTGGCCGATGGCCAACGTATATCGGGACGGTGAGCCGCCGAGATCGTGCACCGCCCGAACCCCGGCGCCGTGCACGTGCGTGAACCCGTTCAAGGCGTCCGAGGCACCGCGGCTGGCGCCGCGATTGAGCGTCCGGTTACCGCCATCCGATGGGATCGAGCGCCCAAAAACGCCACCGAGAAGCGGAATACGGCTCAGCAGATTGTGCTCGAACGTCGCCAGATGCGCGTCGCCCCATCGCCAGGTCGCCAGATTGTCGCCGTAGACCGAGATCAGCGTCTCGACGGCGGTGCGAAAGCTCACGACCGCCGCATCGTCGCAGGCGCGGTCGGCGCAAACACCGCGCCCCGACGCCAACACGTCGAACAGACGTTGCGGCCCTGCACGCGGCAGCCGCGCGGCCTGCGCGCCCAGTGTGCCGGCAAACAGATGCCGCCGAAGTTCGGCCATCCAGCTGGCATAAATCAGCGGCGCAAGGGAATCGCGCGTCATCTCGCCATCCCAGTCCCGCAGGACGTCTCGCGCCACCGCCACAGGGCCGCCGACGTCCATGGCCGACAGGGTGTCGCGCCAGATCATTGCCGTAACGTCGCGATTGTCCATTTGTCCGGCGATCATGTCGTCGAGGCTGGCCCGCTCCCAGGTATCGGCGAGTTGCTGCAACCGAAGTGCGCGGGCCGCCGCCGGCCAATCGCCGAGCACCGGAAACGGTAGGATGTCCAGTGTCGCCGTCCGTTCGTTGGCGTTGCCGACCCAGCCGGCGGACGGCGATTGGATCGGCGGCAGGACATCGTGCGCGGACACCATCGCCCACGGCGCCGTGCCTTGGGGCAGGGGGAAGCGGCCGTTGGGGTCTGTGCGCATCGGCAGATCGCCGGCGTGCACCCGGACAATTTCGCCATCGCGCCCGGCGATATGAATATTAAGGAACGGCGCTTGGAAATGCCGAAGCGCCCGCACCGCATCGGCGCTGCTGCCGGCGAGATTGAGGCCGAGGAAGGCATCCGGGGTGCGGTCACCGGGCTGCAGGCTGGTGGCGCGAAGCGCGAACCCGGTGTCGCCGGCACCGTCCAGCATCGGTCCCGCCACCACCGGCGCACCATCCGCGGCATACAACATGATGTCGTGCGTCGCGTCGCCGCGCAGCCGAACGGTATCGGACACCGAATTGACCTCGGCGGATGTCACCGTCAGCAGGTCCTGAAGATCCGCTTCATTGCTGGTAACGCTCCACGCGATCTCGGCATTGCGGCCAAGGATCACGAACGGCGCGCCGGGCGCCGTCGCACCCTCGACCCAGCCGTCACCCCCGAATTCCAGCCGCGCCAAATACCACGTGCCCGGCACCGACAGGCCCAAGTGCGGGTCGCCCGCCAGCAAGGCACCGCCGGTAGCACTTCTCTCCGGTGCCACGGCCCACGCATTGGATGCCCCCATCGGCGGCGGCATATCGGCCGGCGGCGGGGTTAAGGCGCCTGTCACCGGGGCCGGGATATCGCCCAGGTCCGGCCACACCGCGCGCATGGCATCGGGACCGATCCGGGCCAAGACATCGGCGCGGCGCAGATCCTGCCGCCAGAGCGCCGATAACTGATGCGCCATCATCCGCCCCCACAGCAAGCCGTGCCATGGCTCCCACGGTTCGGGCGTGATCTGCAGCAGGGCAAATTCCAAGGGCAGCGCGCCGTCCCGGGTGGCGAGATAGGCGTTGACGCCCTTCGCATAGGCGCGGAGCACGTCCCGCGCATCATCGGACAATGCGTCGTACTGCGCTTGCGCCAGACGGCCGAAGCCGAGGCGGCGCTGGCGAATATCGATATCGAGGGTCAGGTCCCCGAGCCGCTCGGACAACCGGCCGAGCGCGAAGCGCCGCATGGCGACCATTTGCCACAGGCGATCCTGCGCATGAACGAATCCGAGCGCGGCGTAGGCATCAAGGCGGCTGCCGGCCTGCAACGTCGGCAGCCCCTCGGCCGTGCGGGCGACGTTCACCGTCGCCTCGAAACCGGGCACGGCGACTTCGCCGTCGAGGGTCGGCAACGAGGTGCGCAGCCAAGCGTAGCCGACGACGAAAAGGGCGGCGGTGGCGACAAGGAGAAAAGCAGCGAGCCGGAGGGCGAGGCGTTTCATGGCGCGTATCAAGCCGAAAACGGCGCCCCCCTGCAAGTGACGTGAATATGGCGGGTTGGATCGGACCTCGGGACCATGCCCCACCGACCGGCATGCTCATAACCTTGATTGTCGGCGGGCGCGTCTTTATGTGTCTCGCAGTCCAAGTCATACCCCAAAAATAAATTTAGGAGAGTTTGTTCATGCCCGGCCCGTTGCAAGGCATCCGCGTTTTCGACATGACCCGTATCTTGGCGGGCCCCAGTTGCACCCAAATCCTCGGCGATCTCGGCGCAGACGTGATCAAGATCGAGCGCTCCGGCGCCGGCGACGACACCCGCTACTTCGCGCCCCCCTACATCAAGGACGAGGCTGGCGAAGACACGTCGGAAAGCGCTTATTTTTGTGCCGCCAACCGCAACAAGCGCTCCATCACCTTGGATATCTCGAAGCCCGAGGGCCAAGCGCTGGCGAAGAAGCTGATCGCCGAAAGCCAGGTTCTGGTGGAGAACTTCAAGACCGGCGGGCTCGCCAAGTACGGCCTGTCCTACGATGATCTGAAAGATGAGTTTCCGGGTCTAATCTATTGCTCGATCACGGGTTTTGGCCAAACCGGCCCGTATGCGAAACGGCCGGGTTACGACGTACTCATCCAAGGCATGAGCGGTCTGATGAGCCTGACCGGCGAGCCCGATGGCGAGCCGATGAAGACCGCCGTCCCGGTCGCCGATTTGATGGCCGGCATGTACGCAACGGTGTCGATCAACGCCGCCCTGCGCCACCGGGAAGTGACCGGTGAGGGCCAACACATCGACATCGGCATGCTGGACGTCATGGTTGCGTTCTCCACCATCATGGGCATGAACTATCTCGCGACCGGCGAGAACCCGACGCGGCTGGGCAACGCGCACCCGAACATCGTCCCATATCAAGCGTTCGAGACAGCCGACGGCGCGATCATTCTGGCGGTCGGCAACGATGGCCAGTTTCAGCGTTTCTGCGACGTCGCGGGCCGCCCCGATCTCGCCGCCAACGAGCGCTACGCCACCAACGGCAACCGATTGGCCAACCGCGAGGAATTGATCCCGCAACTGCGCGAGATCGTGAAAGAGAAGCCGATGGATTTTTGGCTCACCGAATTGGAGGCCAATTCGGTCAGCTGCGGACCGATCTACAAGATGGACCAGGTCTTCGCCAATGAGCACGTTCAGGCGCGCGGCATGCAGATCGAGATGGACCAGCCCGTGACCGGTGCCAAGGTGCCGTTGATGAACAGCCCGATCAAGATGTCGGGGACCCCGGCTGAGCCGCGCCTGGCGCCGCCGACGGTCGGTGAACACACGGACACGGTTCTCGGCGACTTGTTGGGGATGTCTGCGGACGAAATCGCGGCGCTGCGCGACCAGGGCGTGATCTGAGCATGATCCCGTCGCCGCCTCGCGCCGGCAGTTTTCTGTCGCTCGGACCCAGCGGCTTTCACCGGATCGCCTTCACGGACTGGGGCGAGGGGCCGAAGCGCAAGGCCACGGTCTGCGTCCATGGCCTGACCCGGAACGGGCGCGATTTCGACGTACTCGCAGCGGCTCTCGGCGAAACCGGCCGCGTCGTTTGCCCGGATGTCGCCGGGCGCGGGGCCAGCGATTGGCTGAGCAATCCGGCGGACTACATCTATCCGACGTATCTCGGCGATATGGCCGGCCTGATGGCGCATATCGGCGCCGAGAACGTAAACTGGATCGGCACGTCCATGGGCGGCTTGATCGGCATGATGCTGGCGGCCAGTCCCGGCACACCGATCCGCAAGCTGGTGATCAACGACATCGGTCCGTTTATTCCCAAAGAAGCGCTGGTGCGGATCGCAGGATATGTCGGCGCTGCGCCGACGTTCGCCGACATCGACGCTGCCGACGCCTATCTGCGCGACATCCACGCCCCGTTCGGCGCGTTATCGGACGCGGAATGGCGACATCTCGCGAACATCAGCACCACGCAAAGCGAGGAGGGCGGCTTGCGCCTGCACTACGACCCAGCGATCGCCGATGCATTTGCCGCCGGGCCGATCGAAGACGTCGATTTATGGGCGGTCTGGGACCGTATCGAGTGCCCGGTGCTTGTCATTCGGGGAGAAAATTCCGATTTATTAACGGAACAAACGGCGTCTGAAATGGCGGCGCGTGGCCCAAAGGCGGAAATTCATACCGTTATTGGGTCGGGTCATGCACCGGCTTTGATGGCGAAAGACCAAATTGACGTTATAACTCAATGGATTGGAGGATAGGGGAAAACCCTCATCCACTTTGATTTCAGCTTTGATTAGGGTCCGGGTTGTGTTTTTTTAGGGATGCGCGCCGGACCTATGCGCAGGTAAAAGGAATTTTTGAGATGTCGACACCCGTTGAGGCTGCGGACGTTACCGATATCACCGCCCACGGCTCCGAAGATTTGGAACAATTCGTCACTTTCACCATCGGCGACCAATTGTTCGGCGTGCCGGTTCTTCGCGTGCAGGATATTCTGCAGACCGAGCACATCGCCTCGATCCCCCTGGCGCCGCCGGAAGTCAAAGGCTCCATCAACCTGCGCGGCCGGATCGTCACGGTGATCGACGTGCGCGCCCGATTGGGCCTTGAGCCGCGCGAAACCGCCGGCAATGAAGAGCAAATGGGCGTCACGGTGGAACAAGGGCCGGATCTCTACACCCTCTTGGTCGATAACATCGGCGATGTCATCAACATCTCCCAGGACCTGCACGAGAAGACACCGGGAACGTTGGACCCGCAATGGCGGGAGTTCGCCTCCGGTGTCTATCGCCTCGACGGGAAACTGATGGTCGTGTTGGACATCGACCGCATGCTCGATATCGGCAGCGAAGCGGCCTAACGCACCTTAACCGTTCAGCAGGGTCGCCGCGTCGATGGCGTGATACGTCAGAATGCCGTCGGCGCCGGCCCGCTTGAAACTCATCAAGGTTTCCATCATCACCTTGTCGTATTCCAACCACCCGTTCTCGGTGGCGGCACGGATCATGGCGTATTCGCCCGACACGTTGTAGACAAAGGTCGGCATGGCGAAGGCATCTTTGACCCGGCGCACAATATCCAAATATGGCAGCCCCGGTTTCACCATCACCATGTCCGCGCCCTCTGCGATGTCGAGCGCGACCTCGCGCAATGCCTCATCGCCGTTGGCGGGCGACATCTGATAGGTCTTCTTGTCACCTTTGAGAGCGCCCCCGGACCCGACCGCATCGCGGAACGGGCCGTAGAACCCCGACGCATATTTGGCAGCATAGGACATGATCGCCGCGTCCTGATAGCCGGCGGCGTCCAGGGCCCCGCGAATGGCGCCGATGCGGCCATCCATCATGTCGGACGGCGCAATCACGTCGCAGCCTGCGGCAACCTGACACAGGCTTTGTTTCACCAAGCACTCGACGGTTTCGTCGTTGAGAATGACGCCGTCACGCACCAGCCCGTCGTGCCCGTCCGAATTGAACGGATCCAGGGCGACATCGCACATCACACCGATATCGGGTGCCGCGTCCTTGATGGCGCGCACCGCGCGACACACCAGGTTGTCCGGGTTCCAGGCCTCGGCCGCGTCGGGCGTCTTTTTGGCGGCGTCGATGAATGGGAAGATGGCGATGACCGGGATGCCGAGGGATTGCGCGTGCACGGCGGCGGCGCCCAACAAATCCGTCGACAGGCGTTCGACGCCCGGCATGCTCTCCACCGGCTCGCGTTTGTCGGTGCCGTCGACCACAAAGACCGGCCAGATCAGATCGTCCGGGCTTAGGGTCGTCTCCGTCGTCAAGCGGCGCAACCAGTCGGTGCGGCGATTGCGGCGCATGCGGGTGGTGGGAAAGGATGGCGTCGGCGTACTCATGGTATCTCGGATGCCCAGTGGTCGTTTCCGCACAGTGTTGCGGCGCGGGCCGAGGAGGGCAAGGGTTTCATGCGCTACGCCTGTCATTCCCGCGAATGCGGGACTCCCGTCACGCACAGTTGATCTTCATGCTCGCGGAGATGACATCGTTTGAGGTTTCAGAGCTGACCGCAACGGTATAGGGATAGTCGGAGGAGGGCCTGCCATGTCCAAAACGATCCTGTATTTCGCCGACCCGATGTGTTCGTGGTGCTGGGGGTTCCAGCCGGTCATGGACGAAGTGCGCGCAGCTGTCGGCGACAAGGCGGCGATCCAGATCTTCGTCGGCGGACTGAGGCCATTTACCGATCACGCCATGACGGACAAGGACAAGAGGTACGTCCGCAATCATTGGGAACACGTCGCCGAAGCATCGGGGCAGCCGTTCGATTTCGGTTTTTTCGACCGCGACGGTTTTACCTATGACACCGAGCCCGCGTGCCGCGCCGTGGTCACGGTGCGGAAACTGGCGCCGGATTTGGCGCACGCCATGCTGAACCGCCTGCACCGGGCGTTCTATGCCGAAGGGATGGACACCACCGACCCCGACCAACTGGCCGATTTGGCGCATGATGTCGGCGTGCCGCGGGGCGACTTCGAAATCGCATTCGCCGCCGAAGAAACCAAGCAAGAGACGTTGGCCGATTTCTACTATGCCCAGAAGGCCCAGATCACCGGCTTCCCGACCGTCGTCGGCGTGGAGGAGGGCCAGCCACCGGTTGCGCTCACCATCGGGTTCCGCCCGTGGGAAGGGCTTGAGCCCGACCTCGCCGCCTGGCTTGAGTAACGCGCAATTCCTTGACACCCATGGGCTCGGCTGGCCATATCCCGGCGCGGCGAACGCCGCTTCTTTTTTACATGCCTTGAGGGACCGGGAGCCACGCCGTGAAAGAGACCCTACGGACCGTCGTTTACGCCGTGCTGATCGCGCTTTCGATCCGCGTCGCCGCGTTCGAGCCGTTCTCGATCCCGTCCGGATCCATGGTGCCGACGCTGCTGGTCGGCGATTATCTGTTCGTTTCCAAGTTTTCCTATGGCTACAGCCGCTATTCGCTGCCATTCGGGTTGCCGTTGTTGCCGCCGACGCGGGTGTTCTTTTCCGAGCCCGAGCGCGGCGACGTCGCCGTGTTCAAGCTACCGGCGGACAACTCCACCGACTTCATTAAACGAGTGGTCGGTCTGCCCGGCGACACCATCCAAGTGCGCGACGGCATCCTGCAGATCAACGGCATACCGGTCGAACGTCGCAAGATCGACGATTTCATCCACGAGCGGGTGCCGGGACAGTTCGTACGCATGACGCAGTACGTCGAAACACTGCCCGGCGGGCGCGAGCACCTGATTGTCGAGGAGACCGACGACGGTGGGCTCAGCGACAACACACCGGTGTTTACGGTGCCTGAGTATCATTACTTCATGATGGGCGATAACCGCGATAATTCGAATGACAGCCGTTTCGGCGGCGTCGGTTTCGTGCCGCGCGAAAACCTGGTCGGGCGGGCCGAGTTTCTGTTCTTCTCCATCGACGGCGCGGCATGGAAGATCTGGACATGGTTCGACAAGCTGCGTCCATCCAGGATCTTCTCCGGGATCGAATGAGCCGCTCTCTCGATCCGTTGCAGGAGGCGCTGGGCTACGGTTTCTCTGACATCGGCCTGCTGAGACAGGCACTGGTCCATTCCAGCGCCACCGCGAAACGCCTCAAATCCAACGAACGCATGGAATTCCTCGGTGACCGGGTGCTCGGCCTGGTGCTGGCCGACATGCTGCTGGCGGCTTATCCGGACGAGGAAGAGGGCGAAATCGCGTACCGCTTCACCGCCTTGGCACAACGAGACGCCTTGGCCCGCGTTGCCGACGCCATCGGCCTTGCGGATCATCTGACCTTGTCCAACGGCGAACACCTGACCGGCGGCCGTGAAAACCCGGGCCTGTTGGCCGATGCGGTCGAGGCGGTGATCGCCGCGCTCTACAGGGACGGCGGCTTGGAGGCGGCGCGTGCCTTCGTGACGGCGCACTGGACCGACATGATGCGGGAATACCGCCGCCCGCCGAAGGACCCCAAGACCATGTTGCAGGAATGGGCCCAGGGCAGGGGGCTTCCGCTGCCGAGCTATCGCATCACGGGGCGCGCCGGCCCGGACCATCAGCCGACCTTTACGGTCGAGGTAGGCGTCAAAGGGTTCGATCCGGTCTCGGGTGCGGGCGCCAACAAACGCGCCGCGGAACAGGACGCGGCCGAGGCCCTGTTGGCGCGGATCAAGGACGGCGGCGCATGAGCGATAACATGGATACGAAGGCGGGGTTCGTTGCCGTTTTGGGTGCGCCCAACGCCGGCAAGTCGACGTTCGTCAACCAGGCGGTCGGCAGCAAAGTTTCCATCGTTTCGCCTAAGGTGCAGACGACCCGGACCCGGGTCCTCGGCATCGCCATCGAAAGCGATGCACAGATCATCTTTATGGACACGCCCGGCATCTTCGCGCCGCGGCGGCGTTTGGACCGGGCCATGGTTGCCAGCGCCTGGGGCAGCGCCCAGGACGCGGATTTGATTATGCTCATGGTCGATGCGGCGCGCGGCCTGGACAGCGACACCAAACGCATTCTCGACGGTCTGGAAAAGCGCAAGGCCGACAAACCCAAAGCACCGGCGCCGATCCTGGTATTGAACAAGGTCGACATTGCCGAGAAAGCGAAGTTGCTGGCGCTGACCCAGGATTTGACGGCGCGTGAGCTGTTCGACGACGTGTTCATGATCTCGGCGCTGACCGGCGACGGGGTCGGCGACGTGGTGGCGTTTCTGGCGGATCGCATGCTGCCGGGCCCTTGGCTTTTCCCGGAAGACCAACTCAGCGACATGCCGTCACGTCTGTTGGCCGCCGAGATCACCCGGGAAAAACTGTACCTGCAACTGCACCAGGAATTGCCCTACGCCGCGACGGTCGAGACCGAAACCTGGGAGCAGGGCGACGATGGCTCGATCAAGATCGAGCAGGTCATCTTCGTCCGCCGCGACAGCCAAAAGGCCATCGTGCTTGGCAAAAAAGGCAGCCGCATCAAGGAGATCGGTGCGGCATCCCGAAAAGAGCTGGAAACCCTGTTCGAGACCCGCGTGCACCTGTTCCTGTTCGTCAAAGTGCGCGACGGCTGGGGCGACGACCCCGAGCGCTACCGCGACTGGGGCCTCGACTTCAACGCATAGTTAAGATCGTCACCCCGGCGTAGGCCGGTGCCCAGCATTCACTGGACAAGCGTTGGCGCAGCGAACCCTGGACCCTGAAACAAACTCAGGGTGACACTCGTCTTTGGGGAACGCTTAAGCCTTATCCAGCGCTTGGGCCAGATCGGCGAGGATGTCGTCGATGTGCTCGATCCCGATCGACAGCCGCACATAACCCGGCGTGACGCCGGAGGCCAATTGGTCCTCCGCCGACAGCTGCGAGTGCGTCGTCGTCGCCGGATGAATGGCCAAGGACCGCGCGTCGCCGATGTTTGCGACGTGGTACAGTAGTTCCAGGCTGTCGATGAACTTCTTGCCGGCTTCGCGCCCGCCTTTGAGCTCGAACCCGCACAGCGCGCCGTTGCCGCCCGGCATGTAGGTATCGCGGCGGCGCGCCAGCTCACCGGTCTGCGATGAGGGGTGAATGACGCTTTCGACCTTGTCGTGACCGTCCAGGAAGGCAGCGACCTTGTCGGCGTTCTCGCAATGCCGTTCCATGCGCAGCGGCAAGGTCTCGCAGCCCTGAATAAAGTTGAAGGCGTTCATGGCGCTCATCGTCGCGCCGACATCGCGCAGCAGGATGACCCGCGCACGAATGATGTAGGCGATGGGGCCGAGCGGCTTGACCGCTTCGGTCCAGACCGCGCCGTGATAACTCGGGTCCGGCTCGTTCAAGGTCGGGAACCGGCTGCCGCCCGCTTCCCAATCGAAGTTGCCGCCGTCGACCAGCATGCCACCGACCGACGTGCCATGGCCGCCGATGTACTTGGTGGTGGAATACAGCACCACCGCCGCGCCGTGATCGAGCGGCCGGCACAGCAGCGGCGCCGCCGTGTTGTCCATGATCAGCGGTACGCCCAATTCGCGACCGATGTCGGCGACTTCCTTGATCGGAAACACGTTCAGCTTCGGGTTGGGCAGGGTTTCCGCGTAATAGCACCGGGTCTTGTCGTCGGTGGCGGCACGGAACGCTTCCGGGTCCGTCGGATCGACGAAGCGGCACTCGATGCCCATGTCCTTCATCGTGTTGGCGAACAGGTTCCAGGTACCGCCGTAGATGTCGGTGGAGCAGACGAAGTTGTCGCCGGCACGGCACAGGTTGAGGATCGCATAGGTCGAGGCCGCCTGGCCCGACGACAGCGCGAGCGCCGCAACGCCGCCCTCCAACGCCGTGATGCGCTGTTCCAGCACATCGCAGGTCGGGTTCATGATGCGCGAATAGATGTTGCCCAACTCTTTGAGCGCGAACAGGTTTTCCGCGTGTTCGGTGCTGTCGAATTGGAATGCCGTGCTCTGGTGGATCGGCACCGCGACCGCGTTGGTGTCGTCCTTGCGGTAGCCTGCGTGCAATACCAGGGTTTCCGGCTTCAGCTTGCTCTGATCCATGGTGTCTCCTCCCGTCGAGATTATGGTTCTCCGTTGCGCGCAAGGTCCGAGAACAGCGGGCTTTTGTCAATCCATCTGGCTTCGGTGATACCCCTGTAATGCCTTGGCCCGGCTCCCCAACGCGCGGTACACTTATGGCTGGGGAGTTAACAGGACATCCGAGATGCCGGACGATAGCGCCAAATCGCCGCCAACGGCGGCCGCCCGCAGCGGCGGCCCGGTGCGGTTCGTCACGGCGGCCAGCCTGTTCGACGGCCACGACGCCTCGATCAACATCATGCGGCGGATCCTGCAGGGGCAGGGCGCCGAGGTCATTCACCTCGGCCACAACCGCTCGGTGCAGGAGATCGTCGACGCCGCCGTGCAGGAAGACGTACATGGCATCGCCGTCAGCTCCTATCAGGGCGGACATGTCGAGTACTTCAAATACATGATTGACCGCCTGCAAGCGGCGGATCGCCCCGATATCAAGGTGTTCGGCGGCGGCGGCGGGGTCATTGTCGCGCCGGAGATCGCCGAACTGCACGCCTATGGCGTCGCCCGCATCTTTTCGCCGGAGGATGGCCAGTCCTTGGGCCTGCCGGGCATGATCGAGATGATGATGACGGCCGTTGAGCGGGATCTCAGCACCGATTTGCCGACCGACCGGCATGTGGGGCTGAATACCTCTCCATCCGTCCTCGCGCGCCTGCTCACCGCCATCGAGTCCGGAAAACTGCCGAAATCCGACATTTTGTCGTTATGGGGACAGTGCGCGGATACGAAGACGCCGGTGCTTGGCATCACGGGGACAGGCGGCGCGGGGAAATCGTCTTTGACCGACGAATTGGTGCGCCGGTTCCGGCTGTATTCGGCAGAGCCCCGGATCGCCGTGCTGGCCATCGACCCGACCCGGCGCAAGACCCGAGGCGCCTTGTTGGGCGACCGCATCCGCATGAACGCCATCGACGCGCCGAACGTATTCTTCCGGTCGGTTGCGACGCGCGGCGCGGCCCAGGAAATCCCGCCCTACGTCGCCGATATGATCGCGGCGCTGAAAGCCGCGCGCTACGATCTGGTGATCGTCGAGACGCCGGGGATCGGCCAGGGCGACGGCGCGATTGTCAGCGTCGCGGATGCGTCGCTCTATGTGATGACCCCCGAATTCGGCGCCCAAAGCCAGCTTGAGAAGATCGATATGCTGGATTTCGCCGATCTGGTGGCGATCAACAAGATGGACCGCAAAGGCGCGCTGGACGCGATCCGCGATGTTCGCAAACAGGTGCAGCGCAACCGCGAGGCCTTCGGCACTTCGCCCGACGATATGCCGGTGTATGGCTGCATGGCGTCGAAATTCGCCGATCCGGGCGTAACCGCGCTCTATCGCGGCATTCTCGGCATTTTCGCCGAAAAGGGCTTCGACGCGCTTGGGAACACCGCACCGCAATCGGATATCACCGTCTCGGCGCCGGATCAGGCCATCGTGCCGCCGGACCGGGTCCGCTATCTGTCGGAAATCGCCGACACCGTACGCGCCTATCACAGCGAAACCGAGGACCAGGCAGCTGCCGTGCGCGCGGTGCAACACCTGCGTGAAACGGCGGAGATGCTCAACGCCGCGGGCAAGCCGTCCGACGACGTGAATGACCTGCTGAATACCCGAGAGCAGGCGCTCTCGCCGGAAACCATGGCGTTGCTCGCCGATTGGCCGGAAACGGTCCGGACGTACACCGAAGAATCACCGGACGGCCCCAAGCTCAGCCGAGAGTCCTTGAGCGGCAATCCGGTGCCGCGGGTGGCGCTGCCGAAATACGGCGACGACGGCGAATTGCTGAAGTTCCTGCGCCGCGACAACCTGCCGGGCCGCTTCCCGTTCACGGCCGGGGTGTTTCCGTTCAAGCGCGACGGCGAGGACCCGACCCGCATGTTCGCGGGCGAGGGGGATCCCGCCCGCACCAACGCCCGGTTCAAGTTCCTGTCCAAGGATTCGGACGCCAAGCGCCTCTCAACCGCGTTCGACAGCGTGACGCTGTACGGTTTCGACCCCGCCGAGCGCCCGGACATCTATGGCAAAGTTGGGAATTCCGGCGTTTCCGTCGCGACCTTGGACAACATGAAGGCCCTCTACGACGGGTTCGATCTCTGCGATCCGATGACGTCGGTCTCCATGACCATCAATGGCCCCGCGCCGACGATCCTGGCGATGTACCTGAACACCGCCATCGATCAGCAATTGGCGGCGTTCGCGGAACGCGAAGGGCGCGCGCCCAGCGATGCCGAGACCGGCGATATCAAGGCCGAGACTCTGCGCACCGTGCGCGGCACCGTGCAGGCGGACATCCTGAAAGAGGACCAGGGCCAAAACACCTGTATCTTCTCGACCGAATTCGCGCTCAAAATGATGGCCGATATTCAGGCCTATTTCATCGATCACGAGGTGCGGAATTTCTATTCCGTCTCGATCTCCGGCTATCACATCGCCGAAGCGGGTGCCGACCCGATCAGCCAACTCGCCTTTACCCTGTCGAACGGCTTTACCTTCGTCGAAGCCTACCTCGCACGGGGGATGAAGATCGATGACTTTGCCCCTAGTTTATCGTTCTTTTTCTCGAACGGCATGGATCCGGAATACACCGTCCTGGGCCGTGTCGCGCGGCGTATTTGGTCCGTCGCCATGCGCGACAAATACGGCGCCAACGAACGCTCGCAGAAGCTCAAATACCATGTCCAAACGTCGGGCCGGTCGCTGCACGCGCAGGAGATGGCGTTCAACGACATCCGCACCACGTTGCAGGCCTTGATCGCGGTTTACGACAACTGCAACTCGTTGCACACCAATGCCTACGACGAGGCGATCACGACCCCGACCGAAGACAGCCTGCGCCGGGCGCTGGCGATCCAGATGATCATCAATACCGAATGGGGACTGGCCAAGAACGAAAACCCCAACCAGGGCGCGTTCATCATCGACGCGCTGACGGATATGGTGGAAGCCGCCGTGTTGGCCGAGTTCGACCGCATCACCGAGCGCGGCGGGGTACTCGGCGCTATGGAAACCGGCTACCAGCGCGGCAAGATCCAAGAGGAAAGCCTGCACTACGAAACCCTCAAACACACGGGCGCGTACCCGATCATCGGGGTCAACACGTTCCGCAACCCGGATGAGGGGACGGACGACACGGTGCCGGAGCTCAGACGCTCCACCGACGACGAGAAACGCAGCCAAATCGCGCGTGTCCGCGATTTTCAGGCGCTCCACGCCGAAAGCGCACCCGCGATGCTGCAACGGCTGCAGGACGCGGCGGTCAATGATGAGAACGTCTTCGACGTGCTGATGGATGCGGTCCGTGTCTGTTCACTCGGTCAGATCACCGACGCGCTGTTTACCGCCGGCGGCCAATACCGGCGGAATATGTAGGGAACAGCTTTGCCTTCCTCTCCAACTCTCCTAAACATCGAGTATGTGGTTGGAATATCTTCCGACATTGTAGTCGCGATTTCTGCTGGGGTCGCTGCCTACATAGCTTGGAAAGGCCTAAGCACTTGGAAACACAAGCTTAAGGGGGAAGCTGATCACGAGCTTGCGCGTAGGCTGCTAACGGTTCTGTTCAAATACAGAGATGCCATCGACGGCGTTCGACATCCGGCAATGTGGGGCCATGAGATAGAATTGCCGCGCGAAAAAGATGACGGCCAGATGGATTTTGACGAGAAACGGCACGCGGGACTGGTTCATGCTTACGAAAAACGTTGGGACAAGGTCAAAGACCAAAGGAGAGAGATGTACTCCCTAATGATCGAAACTGAAGCCGTTTGGGGCGCCGAGTTCCGAAAAATGCTTGATCCGATTTTAAGCCTTGAGCACGAACTCCTTATGGCTTTGCAACGTCATCTGGAAATACAGAATCCAAAAACAACGGACTCACGAAGAAACTCATTAAGTCGAAAGGGATCGAAAAAGCGAGATATCGATGATGTCATTTGGGCCACGTTGGTGGATGACGACAGCGATGAATTCAAAAAGGAGTTTGTTTCGCACTTCTACCCAATAGAAGAATATCTGAAGCGTTATCTCGGAAGATAGTTTTTGTAATGCCATGGGGTCACTTGAACTGTCTCAAGTGCTTTATGGCGTTTTATCTGGTCTATAGCTCTATATTCTCCAACGTCACCCCCGCGTGCGCGAAGCGGGCCGAAGGTCTAGGCGGGGGCCCAAATCGAACATCTGCGCCTCTTGGGTTCCCGCTTTCGCGGGAATGACATATGAGAAGTACTGCGCTGTAGATACGCCGAATGCGTCAGCGCGCCGCCGGCAATTGCTGCGTCGCGCAGTGGATGCCGCCACCGATTTCGCCCAGCGCGTCGGCGTTCAGCATCACGACCTCCCGGCCCGGATAGTGCTGGGCGAGGGCGCGGCGCGCGATCCCGTCCGTGTCCCGGTCGCCAAACTGGGCGGCAATCACGGCGCCGTTGCAGACGTAGTAATTCACGTAGGACGCGACGAAATCGACGCTGTCGACCCGGCGTTCGTAGGGCTCCGGGATCACGCTCACATCCAATCCCGCGGCCTTGAGGCGGTCGTGCGTCACCAACGCCGCGGCGTGAAACGGGTCGCCGGTTTCCGGCTCGTCCGGCAGGTTCATCAGCACCCGGCCGGGCCCGGTAAACCGCGCCAAGCTGTCGATGTGATAGTCGGTGATGTCTTGGTCCCAGACGCCGGGGGCCCAGATGATCCGGCTCGCACCGTAGGCCTGCAGCAATCGCGCCGAGATCTCGTCGCGCGCGAGACCGGGGTTGCGGTTATCGATCACCCACGAGCTTTCGTGCGCCATCAACAACCCGTGCCCGTCCTGTTCGACCCCGCCGGGCTCCCCGGTCAGTCCGGCGTCGACGATCTCCAGCCCCAGTTCGGCGGCGGTCCGCGCCTGTATCTGGCCGTCATACCTGTGCACCTGTTTGTCGCCCCAGCCGTTGAAACGGATGCCGACGACGGCGCGCTGTCCCGGGTCCGACACCGCCACCAGCGGGCCGGAGTCCCGGCACCACAGGTCCTCGGTCGGGATGTCCCAAAGGTCGACCTGGGCGGACAGCAACCGTTTCGCTTGGGCATGATGGCGGCGGTCGGCCAGCATCACCACCGGCTCGAATTCGGCGATGACATTGGCGATATCGGCGATGGTTTCTTGAACGGCGTCGAGAAAATCCGCATCCGGGTACACAGCGCGGCTGACCGGCCATTGCATGAACGTGAGTTCGTGCGGGTCTTCCTCCGGCGGGACCCAAAAGGGCGGCAACGCCCAAGGCCCCGGTCCCGTCATCGTGCCCGCCATCGCCATCGCGCCACCTACCAGCAAGAAATCCCGTCTCTTCATTCCAGCAGTGTCATGGAGACCGCCTATCGCCGCAACTGGGAATCATCTTGCATGCGGTTAATGGCGCGACCGGGCACCCCGTCATCCCGGCGCAAGCCGGGATCCAGCATTCACTGCGCCGGAAATACCGCAACAATGAACACTGGACCCCGGATCAAGTCCGGGGTGACGTTCCACTATGAATTTGACGCCCCCAACCGCTTTAGGCCCAGGATCGCGCCGCCCGCGATCAGCCCCCAGAACGCGCCGCCGATCCCGGCGATGCTGAGACCCGACGCGGCCACCACGAAGGTCACGATGGCCGCTTCGCGGGTGTCCTCGTCTTCCAGCGCACCCTTCACCGAGGCTGCGAGCGGGCCGAGCAGGGCGAGCCCCGCCACGGTCTCGATCAACAGCGGCGGCGCCGCCTGAACCAGCGCCACCACCAAGCTGGCCATGAGGCCGAGGCCGATGGAGACCACGCCCATGGCGATGGCTGCCCAATAGCGCTTGGCCGGATCGGGATGCGCGTCCGGTCCGGCACACAGCGCCGCGACGATGGCCGACAAATTGATGGTGTGCCCACCGAACGGGGCCGCCAGGATCGAGAGACCGCCGGTCATGGCGATGGGCATGCGCGACGGCGGCGCGTACCCGTTGACCCGAAGCACGGCGATCCCCGGGATGTTCTGCGACGCCATGGTCACGATGAACAGCGGCAACGCGATACCAACAACGGCGCCGACGGAAAACGTCGGGCTTACCCAAACGGGGTTCGGCCAGAACGATTGATCGGGCAGGGGATCGCCCAATACGACGACGACGATCACCGCGGCAACAGCTGCAGCGGGCACCGCCCAAAGCCGCTTGAACCGTGCCACCAACGCCCAAACGATGATGACCGGAAGTGCGGCTTCGGGGACCGCCGCGACGGCCTTTACCGGCGCCAGACAGAGGCCCAGCAGCACGCCGCCCAGCATGGCGCTGGCAATCGCCGTCGGGATTCTCGCCACCAACGCGCCCAGCGTTTTCCAAAAACCGGCCAGCACGATCAGCGCGCCGGTCACCAGAAACGCGCCGACCGCCGCCTCGAACCCGCCGGGGACCGCACCCGTCGTGACCATCAAGGCCGCGCCGGGCGTCGACCAGGCGGCAGCCACCGGCATCCGCGTCATCCAGCCCATCAGCGCGCCGGCGACGCCGAACGCGATGGCGGCGGCCATCAGGCCACTCGCGGCCTGGTCCGGGCTGGCACCCACCGCGATCAATCCTGCGACCACGACGGCGAACGAACTGCCGAAACCGACCACGGCGGCGATGGTGCCCGCGGAAAACGCCTGTCCGGAGAACTCCTTGAAAATCGATGGTTTCATCTGCGATTGGTCCCCGGCGGCTATGTAGCACCGCGCGCCCCGGCCGTCACACCGAAGATGTCTTCAACATCAAATCGCGGGCAAAATGTAGTCCGGCACGATGCCGCTCTCCGCCATGCAGGCCTCGACATCCATGTTCTTGAGCACGCCGTGCGCGGTCACCAATGCGGTTTTGAAGCCCGCCGCCGCACCACCCAGGATGTCGGTGTGCAATGTGTCGCCCAGCATCAGCACCTTCGCCGGATCCATCCCCGGTGGCAGACGCCGGCGCACCAGATCGAAAGCATTGCCGTAAGGTTTGCCGAAAAATACCGGCTCGATATCGAGCGCGTCGGCCAACGCATGCGCATCCCATCCGGGTTGCAGGGTGAAGTCGCCATCGAACGGCGCGACCAGGTCGGGGTTGCCGCACCACACCGGACGCGGGCGGCGAGCGAGGGCATCCGAAAGCGCGTCGGTATCGGCATGGGTCCAGCCGAACCGGCTGAGCAGGATGATGGCGTCGGCGCTCTCCGCCGTTTCCGGCCCGAGCGGCACCGTACGCGCCGGCAGTTCGGCGATATCGGATGCCGACGGTGCCGCCACCGCCCACGTCAGGTCCGGCGAGGCATGCGTCAACGCCTCGGCCAAGGCGGCGCGGCTCGAAATGATCTCCGGCGCCGCAAAGTCGAACCCCAAGCTGCGGTACTTGGCCGGATTTTCGCGCAACGGCACATTTGCCGCATTGGTCAACACGAGCAGCCGTTTGCCGGCCGCCCGAAGCGCCGCGATCCGCGCCGCCGCACCGTCTATCGGCTCTTGGCCGACGTTCAGCACCCCAAAGCTGTCGAAAACGAATGCATCGAATGTATCGGCAAGTGCACCTAGGTCCGCAACCGGCTGCGGCGTGGCCGGAAACCCCAGCGCAGAGGGCAGCCGTCGACGCACGGCTTCATAGCGGGCAAAGGCGGTCGCGGACTCCGTTGTCTCGAACATGCCTTGGGTTGTAGCGCGATGGACAGGCGTTTCCAATTTTTCCGTTCGCCGTATACTCGGGCGATGGATCCGGAAGACGTCATTCTCGGCCCCGTTTACTTCGAGTTGGTGCTGATCGGGCACTATGTCCGCGTGTCCGCGATCGACGGACGTACCAATACCGAAGTCACCATGGTGGGCGATCCGCAGGTCGGCAGGGAGCAGTTGAAACGGGCTGCGCTGCAGAAGCTCAAGTACGTACTTGCAAAAAAACAACCAAAAACGCCTGATGATGGATCAATCATTGCATAAATGCAAACCCTAAAAATCGCCCGGAAAAAAGGAACGTCCAAAACATGAAAATGCAGGGTGCAGTGCTGTACGAGAGCGGACGGGACCGGCCGTATTCGGAGACGACGCCGCTGGTTATCGAGACCCTGGATTTGGAAGGGCCGCGCGAGAACGAGGTGTTGGTGGAAATCCGCGCCGCCGGATTGTGCCACTCCGATCTGTCGACCATCGAAGGGATCCGCGAGCGCCCGCTGCCCACGGTTCTCGGTCACGAAGCCGCTGGAATCGTTCGCGAAATCGGCCCAGGCGTCACGGACCTCGAAGAAGGGGACCACGTCGTCTTGGTGTTCGTCATGAGCTGCGGCGCCTGCATCGAATGCACGACCGGTCGGCCGCATCTGTGCGGGGCGAGTTTCGCGAGCAAGATGAAAGGGGAATTGATCGGTGGCGGTAAACGGTTGAGCTTAAACGGAAAACCGATCAATCACGCCGGCGGCGTATCGTGCTTCGCCGAATATGCGGTACTCGACAGGGGCTCCATGGTGCCGCTGCCGAAGGACATCTCCTTCGACGATGCGGCGCTGTTTGGATGTGCGGTGATCACCGGGGTCGGCGCGGTGCTGAACACCGCCGCCGTCAAGCCGGGCGACTCCGTCGCGGTGTTCGGCCTCGGCGGCGTTGGCTTAAGCGCCGTTATGGGGGCCGCCTTGGCCGGCGCAGAACCGATCATCGCCGTCGACCTCAGATCAGAGAAAATGCACCTGGCACAACAGCTTGGCGCACATTTATCAGTCGATGCATCAGCAGGAACCGACCCCACGGCGGCGGCGATCAAAGACGCCACCGACGGCGGCGTGCTGCACGCCATCGAATTGTCGGGCACGGTCGCCGGATTGCAGGCGGCCTATGCCAGCCTGCGGCCCGGCGGTACGGTGACGGTGGCGGGACTGACCCCGGCGGACGCCAGCTTTGAGGTGGCGCCCTACATGATGGCGGCGAAGGAATTCAAAATACAGGGGTGCTACATGGGTAGTTGCTCGGCCCCCGACGACATGCCGCGCTTCGTTGATTATTATCGAGACGGCAAACTGCCCGTGGACAGACTGCGCACGGGCGATTTGCCCTTGGCCGAGATCAACGCCGGGTTCGACCGACTGGCCGACGGCTCGGCGATCCGTCAAATCCTCAAACCTCACGGATAAGTTGCCGCACCCGGCAGAAATTGCCGGGCAAGACACGCCCGGGAAACCGGTTAACCTCTCGTAAACCATTGAGTTGCCAAGGCTCGTCCGATGGCACGGCGTTTGCGTCTGTCTCTTCAGCACAAAAACAATCCGAAGGGAGCAGATCGTGAGCAATATTCCCCGCCAGCAAGAACCGGGCGCCTTGGACATCTCGCATCTGGATATCGGTCCGCCGCTGGACGCTGGCCCGGAGCGCGATGGCGCCCGTTCGCTGGTGGTCGTGCCGCCGGTACCCGCTCGGCGTGATGACGACAACCGCGCGAACGAGTCTCCGCGAGCGCGCAAGCGGCTGCCGCCGCCGGATCAGACACAAACGCGATTACCGGACGGCCGAATGTCCGATGTGCGGCGAATGACGCCACGCGAGATGCAGTCCTACAGCGAGTTGCTCTATGCAGCGGGGATCGTCGGCTTCGAGGATTATGAAGCGATGGCATTTCAACCCGATCTGCATCCGTCGTTTACCCGGACCATCGGCGCCTTGACCGGAGAGGCCCCGGCGCCGGACAGGCCGCGAAACTTCATTCGATTTTGGCAAGAACGGCTGATCTTCGCGAAACGATACTGGCCGGCGGACGCGCCCGAGGTGCGCCAAGCAAGACGAATCCTCGAAGCATTGACCGCATACCCTCGCGAAGCCGACGCGCTGGCGTAATATCGTCACTTTTCCCACACGATTGATTGCGCCGCACTTGGCATCGACCGCCTACATATGGTACCTAGTTCGGACCGGGCGCGCCCGGACAACGGTTCCAGTATCACGGGCGGAAGAGTGCCGGCATGGCCACAAAAACCATCGCAATCGCCAGCGATCACGCGGGCTTTGCGCTGAAAGCAAAGTTGAAATCGGATCTCAAAGAGGCGGGGTACAGCGTCCTCGACCTCGGCACCAATAACGGTGACAGCGTCGACTATCCGGACTTCGGTTACGCCGTGGGCGATGCGATTGCCGGCGGAAAGGCCGAAAAGGGCGTCCTCGTATGTGGCTCCGGCATCGGTATTTCCATCGCGGCGAACCGCAACCCTGCGGTGCGTGCCGCCGTCGTAACCGATAGCCTAACCGCGAAACTATCCCGTCAGCACAACGACGCCAATGTGGTGTGCTTTGGCGAGCGGTTGGTCGGCGAGGAGATCGCTCGGGACGCCCTGAAAGCGTTCTTGGAAACGGAATTCGAAGGCGGACGTCACGCTCGCCGTGTCGGCAAATTGACAGAGCGCGAGGCCTCCTAGAGGTCCCGTCCAGGAAGGAAATGCAACTTTATGTCTGACGCTCACGCACCGGACTACCCGTCCGATTTTCACCACCGGTTCTTTAGCGAGACCTTGGCCGAACGGGACCCGGACTTGGACAAGTCCATACAGGACGAACTGACCCGCCAACAGACCCAGATCGAACTGATCGCGTCTGAGAACATCGTCTCGCGCGCCGTAATGGAAGCGCAAGGCGGGGTGATGACCAACAAATACGCCGAGGGCTATCCCGGCCGCCGATACTACGGCGGTTGCGAGTTCGTCGACGTTGCGGAACAACTGGCGATCGACCGTGCGAAGAAACTGTTCGACTGCGCCTATATCAACGTTCAGCCACACTCGGGTGCGCAGGCCAATGGCGCGGTCTTCCAAGCGCTTCTGCAGCCGGGCGACACCATTATGGGCATGTCGCTCGCCGCCGGCGGACACCTGACCCACGGTGCACCGCCGGCGCAATCGGGCAAATGGTTCAACGCGGTGCAATACGGCGTCAACCGGGACGACCATCTCGTCGATTTCGACGAGGTCGAAAGCTTGGCCAAAGAACATCAGCCGAAACTGATCATCTGTGGCGGGTCCGCGTATCCGCGCGTCATCGATTTCGCCCGCTTCCGCGAAATTGCGGACAGTGTCGGCGCCCTGCTGCTGTGCGATATGGCGCACTTCGCCGGCCTGGTGGCGGCCGGGGTGCATCCATCGCCGCTGCCGTTCGCCGATGTCGTGACGACAACGACGCACAAGACACTGCGCGGGCCGCGCGGTGGCATGATCCTGTCCAACAATGAAGACCTTGGAAAGAAGTTCAACTCGGCCGTTTTCCCGGGTCTGCAGGGCGGGCCGTTGATGCATGTGATCGCCGCGAAAGCGGTGGCATTTGGCGAAGCGTTAACCCCGGAATTCCGCAGCTATTCACAGTCGGTCGCCGAGAATGCCAAGGTTCTGGCAGCGACTTTGGTCGAGCGTGGCTTCGACATCGTTTCCGGCGGCACGGACACGCACGTCGTCTTGGTCGATTTGCGGCCCAAGAATGTCAAAGGCAACGAGGCCGAGCAAACGCTCGAGCATGCTGGAATGACCTGCAACAAGAACGGCATTCCGTTCGACCCGGAAAAGCCGATGGTGACATCGGGCATTCGCCTGGGCACCCCGGCCGGCACGACCCGCGGGTTCGGTCCCGAAGAGTTTCGCCAGGTCGGCAACCTCATCAGCGATGTGCTGGAGGCGTTTGCCAAATCGAACGGGGACAACAGTGCCGCCGAGGCCGCAGCGCGTGCTCAGGTTAAGGCTTTGTGCGACCGGTTCCCAATTTACGGCGCGGTGTGATCGATCAGATTTAAGGCGGGGGAGGACACAGGATGCGGTGCCCATTTTGCGGAAACGAAGACTCTCAGGTAAAGGACTCCCGTCCTACCGAGGACAATGCGGCGATCCGCCGCCGCCGTTTCTGTCCGGCGTGCGGAGCGCGCTGGACCACATTCGAACGTGTGCAACTGCGGGAATTGACGGTGGTCAAGAAAGATGGCGAGAAGTCGCCGTTCGATCGCGACAAACTCGCCCGCTCATTGAATATCGCGCTTCGCAAGCGTCCAGTGCCGGAAGACCGGATCGACCGCATCGTCAACTCAATTCAGCGGCGTCTTGAGACCTTGGGCGAGAGCGAGATCCCCACCAAAGTCATCGGCGAGATGGTGATGGAAAACCTCCGCGAACTCGATCAAGTCGCCTACGTTCGATTTGCTTCAGTGTACCGGAACTTCCGCGAAGCCAAGGACTTCGAAGAATTTGTCGAGCAGATAGGTGACGGCGCTGCCGACTAAGCACGTGTACTCCACTGCGGACCGAGCGCACATGCGCGCAGCGCTCGGCCTGGCGCGGCGCGGGCGTGGCAACACAGCCCCCAATCCAAACGTCGGTTGCATCATCTTTCACCCATTGCATGGCGTCGTCGGTCGCGGCTGGACACAACCGGGCGGAAGGCCGCATGCCGAAACCGTGGCGCTCGGGCGTGCCGGCGATATGGCGCGGGGAGCGCACGCCTATGTCACCTTGGAACCGTGCGACCACCAAGGGCAAACCGGGCCTTGCTCCCAGGCGTTGATCGACGCCGGCGTTAGCGCTGTTACCATTGCGGCGAGGGATCCAGACCCACGGGTGTCAGGTGCCGGTGTTCGACGTCTTGAGGCCGCAGGAATAGTGGTCCGCCTTGGGCTCATGGAGGGTGCTGCCCGTCATGCGGCGGCCGGGTTCTTGTCGGTGGCGGAGCGGGCGCGGCCGTGGGTTACGCTCAAGACCGCCACCACACTGGATGGGATGATCGCCGCCAAGACGGGACGCAGCCAATGGATCACGGGCACGGCGGCACGTCGCCGGGGGCATCTGCTGCGGGCGCAAAACGACGCTATCGTTACCGGAATCGGAACGGTGCTGGCCGACGATCCGCAAATGACTTGCCGGCTTCCGGGACTGGAGGGGGCGTCGCCATTGCGCGTCGTCCTCGATACGCAGGGTCGGCTCGTCCCATCGCGTCGGATCGTTCAAGACCAGGACACGGCGGCGACCCTCCAGGTGACCGCAGTGGGCGCACCTGAAACCGGAGGGATCGAAACGATTGCCATCGGCACGGCCGCGGACGGACACATCGATCCCGAGGCACTCCTGGGCGCCCTGAGCGGACGCGGGATAACGCGGGTTATGGTCGAGGCCGGTGCGGCCGTTTCCGGCGCATTTCTGAAGCAAGATCTTGTCGACGAAATCGCGTGGTTTCGCGCGCCTATCACTCTTGGCGGCGACGGTGTGCCAGCCATGGCCGGAATCGGCCTCGAGAGTCCGGATCGGGCCGTACGATTTTCGCGTATCGACACGTTGCCCCTTGATGCGGACGTGCTTGAGCGCTACCTCCGCGCGGACGCAAAGGAGTGAAGATCGGTGTTTACTGGAATTGTGACGGATATCGGCCAAGTCGACGCCGTATCAGGCGAGGGCGATCGGCGGTTCGACATTTCGACCACCTATGACATGGACGATGTTGCCATTGGCGCGTCGATCTGCTGCAGCGGCGCGTGTCTGACGGTGATCGAAAAGGGCCCTGACTGGTTCGCGGTGCAGGCATCTGGCGAGACGCTCGCAAAAACGACGGCGGGAACGTGGAACGAGGGCACACCGTTGAATTTGGAGCGGGCGCTGAAAATCGGAGACGAGCTTGGCGGCCATATTGTGACCGGCCATGTCGATGGGGTCGGCACCGTCATTGCCACGGAACCCGTCATGGACTCCCTTAAGATCGATTTCGACGCACCGCGCGAGATTGCGAAGTTCATCGCCACCAAAGGGTCTGTCACCATTGACGGCGTGTCTTTGACCGTGAACGAGGTCGAGGGAACGCAGTTTAGCGTCAATATCATCCCGCACACGCAACAGGAAACCACGCTGGGTCGCCTCGCGCCTGGATCGCCGGTTAATCTGGAAATCGACGTTCTCGCGCGGTATGTTGCGCGCCTCAACGAAATGGATGGATAAACCCTTGTCGTCTCAG
Organism: Rhodospirillales bacterium; assembly: GCA_965601835.1. Lineage (GTDB taxonomy): Bacteria > Pseudomonadota > Alphaproteobacteria > Rhodospirillales > Casp-alpha2 > UBA4479. Next base: position 214,910 of record OZ271842.1, on the reverse strand, counting down.
TCGAATTCCAACGCCTCGCCAAGCAGTGCGGAGGCCTTTTTGGCGCCCATCGAGGAGATCATCGATGATGCTCGCAATGGCCGCATGTTCATCCTGGTGGACGACGAAGAGCGGGAGAACGAGGGCGATTTGATCATCCCGGCGCAAATGGCGACGCCGGACGCAATCAACTTCATGGCCAAGTACGGGCGCGGTCTTATATGTCTCGCGCTCACCAGCGATCGGGTCCAAACACTGGAGCTGCCGGCCATGTCACGGCGCAACGGCTCGCGGCATCAAACGGCGTTCACCGTCTCCATCGAAGCCCTAGAGGGCGTGACGACCGGGATTTCGGCCTCGGATCGGGCAAGGACCATCGCCGTGGCCATCGATCCCATGAAAGGGCCGAATGACATCGCATCGCCGGGTCATGTCTTTCCGTTGGAAGCGCGTGAGGGTGGTGTCTTGGTCCGTGCCGGCCACACCGAAGCCGCAGTCGACGTCGCTCGCCTGGCCGGTCTCAATGCCTCCGGTGTCATCTGCGAAATCATGAACGAGGACGGCACCATGTCGCGGTTGCCGGATTTGATCGCCTTCGCACAACACCACGATCTCAAAATCGGCACCATCGCCGATCTGATTGCCTATCGGCTTCGCAACGATCGGGTCGTCGAGCGGGTCGCTGAAATGAGCTTCAACAGTCGCTTCGGTGGCGACTGGAAGATGTGCGTGTACGTCAACAACGTTGCCTATGCGGAACATATCGCACTGGTCAAAGGGGATGTGTCGGGCGACGATCCGGTCTTGGTTCGCATGCACGCGCTCAACGTGTTCGACGATGTGCTTGGGGACACCGAAAGCGGAAAGGACGGCGAGTTGCAGCGCGCCATGACAGCGATCGGCGACGCTGGGCGAGGGGCGGTGGTGCTGATCCGCGAGCCCTATGCCGCCGCATTGTCAGATCGGGTAAAGCGCCGTTTGGGCGAGCCACCGGCAGAACGCAGCGAATTGCGCGACTACGGCGTGGGCGCGCAGATCCTGCTCGACCTTGGCATTCACACCATGACGCTCCTGTCGAATACGACCCGAACCATTGTCGGGCTCGACGGGTATGAACTCCGCGTTGCCGGGCAGCAGGAAATCCCCTCCGACGGGGACGCAGCACCGTGACACAGGCCTCCAACGCATCGAAAGTCCTTATCGTCGAAGCACGGTATTACGACAAAATCGCCGACGATATGGTGGCGGGGGCGACGCCTGTTTTCGCCGATGTCGGTCTTGGGATCGAGCGCTTGGATGTGACCGGCGTATTCGAAGTGCCCGCGGCGTGCGAAATGGCGATCCAGGCGGGCCTACGGGATCCGCATCTGCAGTATGCGGGCATCATGGCGCTGGGATGCGTGATCCGCGGAGAGACCGATCACTATGATCACATTTGCCGCGAAGCCAGCCGGGCGATCATGGACCTGACCATTCGCCATCGCTACCCCATCGGTTTCGCGATCCTGACGTGCGAGAACATGGAGCAAGCCATCGTTCGCGCCGACCCGGCGCAGAAGAACAAAGGCGCCGAGGCCGCCAGGGCCGTGATTCGAATGCGCACCATCCACGAGCAGCTTCTCGGCCCCGGCCATGACTGAGCGCGCTACCGATGACCGCCGCCTCGCGGCGACGCGCCTTGCGGCGGTGCAAGCGGTCTACGAGCAAGACATGGTCGATACCGATATCGAGGGAGTGCTGAGCGCCTTCGCCGCCGGCCGTTGGTCGTCGGCCGACGACGAGGTCGCGGACGAACTGGCAAAATTGCGGCCTGGGCTGTTCGAGACCTTGGTGCGCGGCGTCGCCGCGCGGCGCTCGGATATAGACGCAGCCGTTGACGTGGCGTTGTCGAAAGGCCGGCCAGGTGACGACGTGGAGCGGTTGCTGATGGCGATCTTTCGGGTTGCAACGTTTGAGCTCTTGGACCGACCGAATGTCCCGGCACGCGCCGCTATTTCCGCCTACACGGGCCTCGCCGATGCGTTTTTCGAGGATGACGCACCTCAACTCCGGTTGTTGGCTGGCGTTTTGAACGGCATCGCCCGCGCCTTGCGACCAGCCGAGTTCAGCGGCACCGCCGCCGAGAGAGCGCCGGTTGAGTGACGAATTCGAGATTATCGCCAAGTACTTTGCGCCGCTGAGCCAGTCTGCACCGGGCGCCCGCAACCTCATGGACGACGCGGCGGTCATCGCGCCGCCAGATGGGTCGGTTCATGTCGTGACGACCGACACCGTGGTCGAAGGCGTGCACTATCTCTCCGGCGCACCGGCCGAAGACGCCGCCGCAAAAGCCATGGGCTCCAACCTCTCCGATCTTGCCGCCATGGGTGCCGAACCGGTCGGCATCACGCTGTCCTGCGCTTGGGGAAAGAGCACTGACGAAACATACATCGCCCAATTTGCGGCGGCTTTGTCGGACTGGTGCAGCGGTTTCGCGTGCCCACTCCTTGGCGGCGACACAGTCCGCACCGGCGGTCCCACGGTGTTAACGATTACCGCCATCGGAATGACGCCGGCGGGGGCGGAACTCACCCGCGACGGGGCACTGCCCGGCGACGGCATTTACGTCAGCGGCACGATCGGCGACGGCGCACTCGGTCTCTTTGCTGCGCAAGGAACGTTCGAGGGCGCTGATGCCGCCGCTTTAGCTTTTCTGCAGGATCGCTATCGCATGCCGCAGCCGCGGATCGGCCTTGGCGTCGCTCTGCGCGGTCATGCAAGTGCCTGCATTGACGTCTCGGACGGGTTGCTTCAAGACGCCGGTCATATCGCCCGGACGTCAAACGTGCGCTTGGCGATCGACAGCCAACTCGTACCATTGTCCCACGCGGCGAAAACCCTGATCGACGCCAAGCCGGAGTTGACTCTGAAGGCGCTGACCGGCGGCGACGATTACGAGCTGCTCTTTACCGCTTCGGAAGGCCTTAAAGTCGGCAATGACGTGCCGGTGACGCGGATTGGGCGTGTCATCGAGCGGGGCGAGGCCCCGGCAGCTGCGGTGCTGCTCGACGATACTGGGACGGAGATCACCGTGCCCGGCGCGGGCTACCGGCATTTTGACTAGCGAATCTGTTCGATTTCCAGAGCGTTCGGTCTATAAACGTGATCATCATGCATGAATCTGGGCTTATGGTCGTCGAATGAAGAAATTGATCCTGATTTTTGTGGCGGTCCTTTTGATTGCCGGCGGCACCATCGGCGCCATGAAGTTCTTGGGCCTTGGACCGTTCGCACCGCCGCCGGGCGAAGCCGAGGCGCCAGCACCGCGCAGCGCCGAGCCGGAGGCCCTGTTCGTCGACATGGAGCCGATCATGATCAACGTCATGCAAGGCGGCGACGTGCTGGCGACCATTCAGATGGAGATCAAGCTGGAAACGGCTGGGCGCGATAACATCATAGATATAAAGAGAAATCTGCCTCACTATAAGGATGCGTTCATGCGCGATTTGCACTCGTTCGTGCCCCGCATGTTCCGCGAAATCGAGCGTCTAGACCTTCCGACCATCAAGCAACGCCTACAGTTGATATCCGATCGAATCGCCGGTCAGCAGGGTATTGTGAACGGTGTCTTGATCCAATCGATCATCGACACGCCGCTGCAACAATAAGTACATCGTTATTGCCCCCTAAGCCGTTGATGTCATGGCGCGAACGGGGGCTGTCGCACGGCAAAGCGCGTGTTGCTTTATCTCGGACGTTCTGTCATTTTCCCGACACTTTCGCGCCGGATATGGAGGGTATATTCGGGCGTCACGCAGATCAGAAACCGCGGGCAGGCAAGGGGCCATGCTGCGGGCGTCTATTGCTTACAGGGGAGAGAGGGAATGTCCTCCATTTACATGTTGGTTCTCGTATGCGGCGCGGTTGCGCTGTTGTACGGTGCATACGCTGCGCGTGCCGTGTTGTCGGCACCGGCCGGTAACGAGCGTATGCAGGAAATCGCCGGCGCCATTCAAGAAGGTGCCGCCGCCTACCTCAACCGCCAATACATGACCATCGCCGGCGTCGGCGTTGTCGTCGGCGTCATTTTGGGTCTGTCTCTCGGCATGGCCGTCGCGATCGGGTATTTCATCGGCGCCATTCTCTCAGGTGTCGCCGGCTACATCGGCATGAACGTGTCGGTCCGCGCCAACGTGCGCACGACCGAGGCGGCCCGTTCCCAAGGCCTCGAAGGCGGTTTGGCGATCGCCTTCAAGTCGGGCGCAATCACCGGCATGTTGGTGGTCGGGTTGGCGCTCTTGGGCGTCGCCGGCTACTACGTGGTTCTGCGCGGCATGTTCGACCCGAACGACACCGCAGGCATGCGTCATATCCTTGAAGCGCTGATCGCTCTCGGCTTCGGCGCGTCGCTGATTTCCATCTTTGCCCGTCTCGGCGGTGGCATCTTCACCAAGGGTGCGGACGTCGGCGCGGACTTGGTTGGCAAGATCGAAGCCGGCATCCCCGAAGATGATCCCCGCAACGCCGGTGTGATCGCGGACAACGTCGGCGACAACGTCGGCGATTGCGCCGGGATGGCCGCCGACCTGTTCGAGACCTATGCGGTGACCGTGGTTGCGACGATGCTGCTGGGCGCGATCTTCTTCACGGGTGCCGCTCAAGAAACCATGATGCTGTTCCCGCTGGTGATCGGCGCGGTGTGCATCATCGGCTCGGTGGCGGCGACGTGGTTCGTCAAACTCGGCCCGAGCAAGTCCATCATGGGCGCACTCTACAAGGGCTTCATCGCGTCGGCGGTGATTTCCGCCATCCTCATCGGCGGCGCCGTGTCGACGATGCTGGGTTGGGGCACCGAATACACCATGGACGGCCGCGCGGTGAGCGGTGCGGACATGTTCTTCTGCGCCCTCGTCGGCTTGGGCGTGACCGGATTGATCGTGTGGATCACCGAATATTACACCGGGGTCGACTACCGCCCGGTGAAATCGGTAGCCGCAGCTTCGGAAACCGGCCACGCCACCAACATCATCCAAGGGATCGCGGTTTCCATGGAAGCCACCGCGTTGCCAGTGATCGTGATCTCCGCCGGTATTTTGGTGTCCTATGCGTTCGCTGGCCTGTTTGGGATCGCCATTGCGGCAACAACGATGCTGGCCCTCGCAGGCATGGTCGTGGCACTCGATGCCTTCGGTCCTGTCACGGATAACGCCGGCGGGATCGCCGAAATGGCGGAACTGCCGGACGACGTGCGGAACACCACCGACGCCTTGGATGCGGTGGGCAACACCACCAAGGCCGTCACCAAAGGCTATGCGATCGGCTCCGCCGGCCTGGCCGCCCTGGTGCTGTTCGCGGCGTTTATTTACGACCTGGAGTATTACTTCCCGAACGTCGACGTCACCTTCGAACTGCAGAACCCGTATGTCGTGGTCGGCCTGTTCATCGGCGGCATGCTGCCCTACCTGTTCGGCGCCATGGGCATGATGGCCGTCGGCCGCGCCGGCGCTGCGGTTGTGGTCGAAGTCCGGCGTCAGTTCAAGGAACTGCCTGGGATCATGGAAGGCACCACCAAGCCGGAATACGGCAAGTGCGTCGACCTTCTGACCAAGGCGGCGATCAAGGAGATGATCCTGCCGTCGATGCTACCGCTGCTGGCGCCGTTCGTCATTTACGGCGTCATCGTGATGGTCGCCGACCAGGAAGCGGCGTTCGCTGCGCTCGGCGCCATGCTGCTCGGCACCATTGTCACCGGCATCTTCGTCGCTCTGTCGATGACGGCCGGCGGCGGCGCCTGGGATAACGCCAAGAAGTACATCGAAGACGGGAACCACGGCGGCAAGGGCTCGGATGCCCACCATGCCGCGGTGACCGGGGACACGGTCGGCGATCCGTACAAAGATACGTCCGGTCCCGCCGTTAACCCGATGATCAAGATCATCAACATCGTCGCGATCCTGCTACTGGCAATCTTCGCCTAAGGCAACCGCGACCACGGCACGTCAACGGCCTCGGGCGATACCGTCCGGGGCCGTTTCTTTTTCTTGGAGATCGAAACTACGTCGAGACGTTGCCGCGAGACTTATTCGGCGCCGAGATTGCCGAGGCGGTTTATGTTGCCGATGAGTTGATCGACGAAGGTCATTTTCTTACCGACCGTCGGCGTCGTGCGTTCTTCGGGCTGGATATCGCGGGCCTCCTCGAGACCATGCGACTGGACGTCGACGACCCGGCCTTGTTCATCGAAACTGATCATGACGACGCTGCGTTCGTTGACCTGTTTGTCGAAGAAGGCGAGGCGTTCCGTCGTCTCGCCGACATACAGCCAAGTTTCGCCGCCGAACATCGTCACGCTGGACGGAGAGCCGAGCGCGCGCTCGACATCGGCCTTGGTCGATTCCGTCGGCAGGATGCGGGCGACGTCGTCCACGTCCGGCATCACGCCGCGCTGCGCCACTTGCGGAGTGCACGCCGACAGCGAGACCGCCAAAGCGATCGCAGCGGTGCCCAATACAAATTGCCTTGCGATGATGCGGCCCGGCATCTACATCCACTCCATCGGTGATCTGGCGCCAACACGCCCCGGTTTTCGCACCGTCGAAAGTGCCGTCTGACACCGGAATTGTCAACGAGGAGCCCGGTTCCCAGCTATGTTCAACCTGCGTAATCCGTTCAAGGCGCCGCGCGAGGTGATCAGCGCCGAGGATTTGTATGCTGCGACGATCACTGCGGCCCGCGACCCGCATTTCTTCGTCGCCTGGCACGTGCCCGACACACCGGAAGGACGGTTCGAGATGCTGGCGCTGAGCGCGTTCTTGGTTCTTAAGAGATTGAAATCCGATCCGGTAAACTCGGAGGTAGCCCAGGCGTACTACGATGTGATGTTCGGCGACCTAGACGCCAATCTCCGGGAACTCGGGGTCGGTGAAATGACCGTTGGCAAGAAGATCAAAAAGCTCGCCGAGGGATTTTATGGTCGCATTCGTGCGTATGAGAACGGCTTAAATGCCGAAGACGATACGCTGCTGATCGAGGCCTTGGCGCGCTATGTTTACCGCGATCAAGATCCGGCGCACACGACCCTGGCGGCCATGGGCGGTTACATCCGCCGACAGGACGCGCACCTAGGAGCGCAACCGGATGACAAACTGCGCGACGGCGCGATCGAATTCTGTTCCGTCCTCGATGACGGTGCGCATCCATGACGTCGCTGCTGCCCGAGTTATCACGCCCGGTGAAAGCGGACGAGATCGGACCGTCCGGGGTGCGCTTGGACCTGCAGGCATCCGCGGCCGAGCGGGATGCCGTTGCGAATCGACTCGGCCTGGAGGCGCTTGAGCTGTTCGAGGGCGATCTCCTGGTTCAGTCCGCGATCGGCCGGCAGTTCATCCTGGAAGGGACGATTCGCGCAGAGATCCGCCAAACGTGCGTTGTTTCCGGCGAACCGGTGACGTCATCGCTGACATTTCAGCTTCGCCGCGTTTACGAGGAGGACGCCGACCCGTTGAGCGGCCTCGCAACGGATGACGACGATATTCCCTCATCCATCGATGACGACGATCCGGACCCGCTTGATGACGGCATGATCGACGTCGGCGAGGCAACGGTTGAGGAACTCGCCCTGCAGATTCCAGCGTATCCAAGGGCCGATGGCGCGGTTTTTCAGGACATTAACGAAGGCGCACCAGAAAGCGAGCGAACCGGAAACCCGTTCGCCCTGCTTTCGGAGTTAAAAAATAAAACAAAAACAAAGAATTAGAAGATGCACTTTGCGATTTCATGCACATCAAAAAATTCGTCATGGCGGCTTGCAGTCATCGGACAAATCCTCTATGACATCGCGCTCGCGAGCCAAAAGACGATGATGAGGTAAAGACAATGGCCGTTCCGAAGAAAAAAGTATCGAAGTCGCAGCGCAACATGCGTCGCGCCCACGATGCGCTTAAGGGCGCCAACGTCATCGAATGCTCGAATTGCGGTGAGTTGACCCGTCCGCATCACGTTTGCGCATCGTGCGGCTATTATAACGGACGCGAAGTCTCCGCCGTCGAAGAATTGGTCTAACTGCCTTTCGCACGGGGCGCTTCGCCCCTATTATTCACGACTTTGAATAAACAACGGGCGCTTGCGCACGGGAAGGGGCCTTGACCAATAGCTTGACTTTATCCATCGACGGCATGGGGGGCGATAGGGCGCCGGAGATGGTTGTCGAGGGAATCGATTTGGCCGCCCGGGCGAACCCGGGATTGCGATTCTTGCTATTTGGCAACGCTGCTCAGTTGATCCCGTTGCTCGAGCAATACCCCAACGCGCAAAAAGTTACCGAAGTACGTCACACAGAAGAGGTTGTCGGCAGTGGCGACCAACCGGCCGTGGCGCTCCGCAACGGTCGGCAATCCAGCATGCGCCTCGCGATCAACGCCGTATCGGATGGTCAGGCTGACGCGGTTATCTCGGCGGGCAATACCGGCGCGCTGATGGCGATGGCCAAGTTTGTCCTAAAGACTCTGCCGGGCATCGACCGGCCGGCCATCGCAACGTATTATCCGACGGTACGCGGCTCGTCGGTGATGTTGGACCTCGGCGCCAATATAGAATGCGATGCCGACAATCTGGTGCAGTTTGCGGTCATGGGTGAAGTGTTCGCGCGAAATGTGCTCGGCCGGGAACACCCTTCGGTCGGCATTCTGAACGTCGGTGCGGAAAATCTAAAAGGCAATCGGGCCGTTCGCCAAGCGGCTGAGTTACTGCAAAAATCCGATTTACCGATCAAGTTCCACGGGTTTGTCGAGGGTGACGACATCGCCAAGGGGACGGTGGACGTGATCGTCACCGACGGGTTCACCGGCAATGTTGCGTTGAAAACGGCCGAGGGCATGACCGCGTTATTTGGATTCTTCCTCCGCGATGCGTTGACGTCCTCGATCTTCGGGCGTTTGGGGGCCCTCATCGCACGGCCGGCGCTGTCGTCCTTTAAGGAAAAATTCGACCCGCGCCGCTATAACGGTGCAATGTTTGTCGGCTTGAACGGCATCTGCGTGAAGAGCCACGGCGGGACCGACGGCGTCGGCTTCGACAATGCGATCGGCGTCGCTTTGGAACTCGTACGAAACAACTTCAACGAAGGCATCAAGGAGGACTGCTCGCAGATCCTTACCCTTGAGGCCACGACCGGCAACGGATCGGAAACGGCGGCAAATTGAACATGATGAAAAGATCCGAAATCGTCGGGTGTGGCTCATATCTTCCAGAGCGAGTCCTTACCAACGAGGAACTATCAAAAACCGTCGACACGACGGACGAATGGATCCGTGCCCGGACGGGTATTGAGCAAAGGCATATTGCCGCCGACGGCGAGCTTACGTCCGATCTCGCGGTCGAAGCGGCGGTTCGCGCGTTGGAGCACGCTGACATCGATCCAAAAGGCGTCGACCTGGTCATCTGCGCGACGGCGACCCCGGACAACACTTTTCCATCCACGGGCACCAAGGTTCAGCACCGACTGGGGATGAGCAATGGTGCGGCTTTCGATATCCAGGCGGTCTGCTCGGGTTTCGTTTACGGCCTCGCGGTGGCGGACAATTTCATCAAATGTGGGCAAGCCGAGACCGTCGTGTTGATCGGCGCTGAGACCTTCTCTCGCATATTGGACTGGAACGATCGTGGTACGTGCGTTCTGTTTGGCGACGGCGCCGGCGCTGTAGTTCTGCGCGCCATGGACGAAAGCGAAATGCCCGCGGACGGAGGCAATGGACGCGGCCACAACTCGGGCCGCGGCGTCTTGTCCACGCACCTGCATTCCGACGGCGAACACTACGACTTGCTTTATGTCGACGGCGGGCCATCGACCACGCAACAGGTCGGCCATTTGCGCATGAACGGGCGCGAAGTGTTTCGCCACGCCGTGACCAATCTTGCCGCCGTGGTCGATGAAGCGTTGGATGCCAATGACTTAACCCGGGCCGACCTGGACTGGCTGGTCCCACACCAAGCGAACAAGCGGATCATCGATTCAACCGCGAAGAAGCTTGGCATGAACACCGAACAAGTTGTCCTGACGGTCGAGAAACACGCCAATACCTCGGCGGCCTCGATCCCGTTGGCTTTGGACGAAGCAGTTAAGGACGGACGAATTCAGCGTGGCGACCTTGTGCTTTTGGAAGCCATGGGCGGTGGCCTGACGTGGGGTGCCGGCCTCGTGCGCTGGTAGTACGCGGCACCGTGCGGCAAACGGCAACATCTTATATCCCTTTGATATTGACGGCTTTCCCGGCTGCGGATAGGGTGATGAACGAAAATTAATTCAGGGGGAGATCGCGGGGAATATGTCGGGCAAAACCGTCACACGTGCCGATCTCGGCGAAGCCGTTTACCAAGAAGTTGGATTGTCCCGAAACGAGTCCGCGGACCTTCTCGAGAGTGTTTTGGAATACATGGCCGATGCCCTCATAAAAGGGGAAACGGTCAAAGTTTCGTCTTTTGGTAGTTTTTCCGTTCGGCAAAAAGGTCAGCGGATCGGCCGCAACCCGAAGACCGGTGAAGAAGTTCCGATCTTGCCGCGCCGGGTGCTCGTTTTCCGTCCGTCGCAAGTACTGAAAAACCGTATCAACGAACGCGACGACCCCACGGCGGCGACGGAACCGCCGGTTTCCTAACCGATGCCCACGTCCGACGATGCCGCGAGCCGGGGCGAGGCCTCTCGTAAATCGGCGGGGGCTTTTCGCACTATCAGCGAAGTCGCCACCGAGCTTGACCTTCCACAACATGTGCTTCGGTTCTGGGAAACCAAGTTTCAGCAAATCAAGCCTCTGAAGCGCGGCGGCGGTCGGCGGTATTATCGTCCCGAAGACATTCAGCTGTTGCGCCGGATCAGAGACCTTCTTTATATCGATGGCTACACCATCAAAGGTGTACAGAAACTCATGCGGCAGAGCGGCGGCATGCGTCAGTTCGCCGCCGAGACCGCGGCGTCGTCGGACGATGACCGCGATATGACCCCGGCCGTCACGCCACCGGGCACCAAGCTGACGTCCGTCTCCGGACAAAGCGAGTTGGCCGCCGTCTTGGAAGATCTGCGGCGGTTGCGCGACGACTTATCAAGCGCCTCGCGCTGAGCTCCATTCAAGTGGGCGTTGCCGCGCCTTTCTATTGTGCCCCTGGTGCCCTGCGACTATAGTCCGCCGCACGTTGGCCCCCCAATTTCCATACGCCAACGCACACGGTCGGGGAGTAGCTCAGCCTGGTAGAGCACTGTGCTGGGGGCGCAGGGGTCGCAGGTTCGAATCCTGTCTCCCCGACCACCTCTAAAAACAGCCTACAAAACGACGGATACAGGCCAAGCTGCGCGCACAGTTGTGGCGGTGTGAGACGAGCTCACGCGCTCGGCCCTCTGAGGCCGACCTAAAAGGTACGTTACTTGGGATGAACGAAGGCTTTTTTGGGCGCCCACGATGGGCGATCATTTAGAGTCGCCGTAGGTCATTTGGGGCTCTCGATTTTCCGGATTGCGCCCCCAACAAGGAGGCAGTCTTGTCCACCATTTCTCTGTTCGACAGCACAATCTACCGCCACATGTTCACTGCGCCCGCGATGGCGGAGATATTCAGCGAGCACAATGGTCTCAAGCGCTTAGTTGATGTTGAGAGATCGGTCACCCAAGCCCAGGGAGAAATCGGTCTGATCCCACGGGAATCCGCCGATACGATCGTGGCGGCCCTCGACGCCGGGAAAGTCGATCTCGATCTTCTGAACCGGGATACGTTGGACGTTGGACGCCCAATCGCGGGCCTCGTCAAACAACTCGTTGCCCAGGTTCCGGAACCGCATGCGGCGTATGTTCATTATGGGGTAACCACCTACGATACCATGGACACAGCAAGGTCGCTGCAAATCCGCGATGGTCTCGACTGCCTAGGAGAGATGATGGTGTCTTACAGGCAGGGGCTTATGACGTTATCCGAAAAGCACCGGCTGACGATTATGATCGCTCGCACGAACAACTTGCATGCGCAACCGCAGACTTTCGGCGTCAAGGTATCTCAATGGATCGAGGAGCTCTTACGGCATGAAGAGCGCCTTCAACAACTCCGCAAGAGGGTCCTGTTGGTCCAGTTCGGCGGCGCCGTCGGCACATTGGCCGCTTTGCACCCACACGGCATCACGTTCCGCAGGAAAGTCGCTGAGTTACTTGACCTCGGCTATGCCGAGTCGAATTGGCACAATGCGCGAGATGGAATTGCCGAACTCGGTGGCTTCATCGCCGGCGTGTGCGCGTCGCTTGCAAGAAATGCCCAAGTTATCAATGCCTTAAGCGGCACGGATATTGGGGAACTATCGGAGTCCGGACAGCAAGGGCGCGGACGAAGCACGACCATGCCCCACAAACGAAATCCGCGTGCGGCTGAGTTTGCGGAAGCAACGGCAAGGCTCGGTCGGCAAAGGGCAAGCGGTCTCGTGGAGGTCGTCGGCGAAGAGCACGACCGTTGCGGCGGGACTTATATCTGCGAATGGATGATGTTGCCGGAAGCACTCATGCTTTGCTCGGCTGCTCTATCATGGGCGATCGATTTACTTGATCGCTTGGAGGTGCATGTCGATGTGATGCGCGCCAACGTCGACAAGACCAATGGGCTCATTATGACGGAACGGTATACGATGGCGTTGTCGCAACGTATGAGTAAACTCGAGGCACGCAAACTGATCGACGAAGCGGTGAAACAGGTCTTCGCAACAGGTCGGCCAATCGCAGACATCCTCAGTGGAATGCCGTCCGTCACTGCGCATTTGTCGTCCGAGGAGATCGCAAGTCTTGGGGCGCCGGAGAACTACGTGGGCGCGTCCGCTGAAATGGTCGACAACACACTCGCCGCAGCGCGCGCGAAGGACGTATCCGCCCGTGGTGACTAGGAGATGACCTCGCTTGATGTCGACACCTTTTCTTTGTCGGATCGGGTGGCACTTTTAAGCCGGAGCATGGCGACTTGGTATTGCACTTGGTTGGAGATCACGTGAATACTCTGCCCACAATCAATCATCGGTTCTTTCCGCGTCTCGGAAACACATAGATGCCTTATCAGTCTGATCTCAAATCGCCGGAAGGCGGCGACCTGATCGACCGCCTTGTGCCGATCCATCACCAATGGGTGGCGTTGCGCGCCGACGCCGAATTGCCGGAATGGCGGCACTGGGATTGGCTGCAGCTGCCGACCGATCTAATCCCATGGTGCGCGGTGGTGGACGTGATCGACGATGCGGCGGATTTCCGGCATCGATTTTGGGGCACGGCGCGACGGGACCTTTTCAATACGGAATACACCGGCAAGTTGGTCTCCGAGATGAAACCGCCGGCCGTGGCCGCAAAGTCGACGCGGGAACTTACGGAGACGGTGCGCCGGCGCGAGGCGATTTACGTCACCACAAGCGGTTACGACTTCGGTGGCCAGCCGTCACAGTATCACATGCTGCGGCTACCGTTCGGATCGGAGGGCCAGGTCCGGCAAGTGCTGAGCGCGGTCCTTTTCGAGCACAACGACCTGAGACTTGTTCACCAGTTTATGACGGAGGACCCGGAACAAGAGAAAGGGCCGGGCATATAGCCCGGCCGGAGTTTGTGCTCTTGAGGGAAGGGAGGATTCTGTGAAGAAATCCATCCTTACACTGCAGAGTGTCCGACATATCGCCGGCGTCCGAAGTGACTGCCATCACACCGGACCAGTTTTTCGAAAATTGTCATAAATCGCTAGGAACCGAGAAGATGCACGGGCGGCTCGTCGTCATCGCTCTTGATACCGCATAGTGCCTCAAGTTCGGACACAAGAGCCGGCACATCCTCGGGCGCTGTGTGCAGATTGAAACGTCCCCCTGGCGCGAAACGTACCGTCGGTCCACGGGTGCAACGGCCCATGCAGATGCTGCGCTCCAATTTGACGTTGACGCCACGCTCGATCAGAGCCGCCTCCAGCGCATCGGCCAACGCTTCGGAACCGCGTGCTGCGCATGACGGCTGGTCGCCGCGATACCGGCGGTTGATGCACACCAGAACCTCGGTGGGCGCGACGGGATCTTTTTTTTCGTCCCGCATCAGCAACGGTCCACGTCTTCGTTTCGGTTTGACAACAAAATCAACTGCGTGTGCAGTTAGTCGAAGACAGCATCATCTTGGACACGCGGGCCGGATTCTGCGACGCCACGGCCGGCGTCCGTGAGCCGACACACCAGCCAATCGGGCTTGATCGGATTATTGAACCACGGTTCCGCCCATCCGTTGCGAATGCAACTCCTGACGGTCTGTTCGCTCACCTTTTGGCCGATCCGATCAAACAGCGGAAGCTTACCGCCCGGCTGGTCCAGCCCACGCTGCAACCACTTCAATTGCGCTGCCGTTGGCGCGTGCCGTCGAACCGCTGGTTCAGCCGTGACAGCCTCGATGGCATCCTCTGCGTCGGTCTGCTCCATGGTGTCCTGGACTCCTAAACTTGCTGGCCGATGCGCGGGACGCCCCGTGATGGCGCCAATGCACCGCGGCATGGTACGGTAGTTTGGTCGTCAGTCAAAGCCGGAGAGTCTGCGAGATGCCCGAGCCCGAGGCCGTTCTGCTCTACATCACGGTCCCAAACCGAGTGGAGGGCGTTCGGATCGGCAAAAAGCTGGTCGCTGCACGTCTCGCCGCATGCGCCAATGTCTACGACGGTGCGACCTCGATCTTTCATTGGGACGGACAAGTTCAGGAAGAAACGGAAGCGTTACTCATCGCGAAATTGCCGGCAAATGGCGTCTCTGCGGCCACGGCAATGGTTGTCGATACGCATCCTTACGACTGTCCCTGCGTTGTGGCGCTTCCGATCAGTGATGGCCATCCACCGTTCCTGCAGTGGATCGGCGATGAGGCCGATGGCAGCGCCAAATGACAGTACGCACCGGTCAATCGGGGCGAACGCCGATCCGTTCGACGATCTGCCGGGCTGCATCGCGTGAGTTGATGCCGCCGGCGAACGCAGCCTGAATGGCCTGCGACAAGGGTTTCAAGAGCCGCACTTGGGTTTTGTCCGGCTCCTGACCGGCGCACTCCGTTAGTTTTTTCGACACCGTGATCAAGGCACCGCACAATTCGGATACGTGATCGTATTTACTGTTGCTCAGCTGCAGCATCATCTCTTGATTGAGATCGATCAGCATCTTGAGGCCACCAAGCGCGGTCTCGGTGACTTTCGGTTTATCGAGCATCGGACCGAGCCGCCCGACCAGCGCCGCAATCTCCGGTCCGCGGTTCTCAAGCTTGCGGTTATTGACCTCGGCCATCGCCATGTTGATACCGCGTTCGATCTCGTGATAGCTCGGCCGTTCGCCGGTCGCTTTCTGCTCCAAGGTATTGGGCGGCGCGAAAGCGCGCGCCGTGTCATCGCCCTTACGCGCAGGTCCGACGTACTCGTCGGTCACAATGTACGGTCGGCGGTTGTGGATCTGCGTGTGCAGGCGCTCCAACATCGATTTCGTCGAAATCGGTTTCATAATGACGTCGTCGGGCCCGGCGTTCATAACGGCGTTGACGAGTTCCGGTGTTGGCTCGTCCAAGATCACAATGATTGGGATAAACGGGTTGTTGCCCAGACGCTGGGCACGAATATTGCGGATCACTTCGGTGATGTCGCCGTCCTTAAACGCCGTGCCGCAGATCAAGAGATCCGGCATGCTCTTGGTCATGATATCCATCAGGCGCGCGATATCCGAGCCCAGCGTCACGTCGCTGAACCCGTTGTTGGACAAAATCATGCGCACGCCTTGCCGCGCGCCGAGGTCGGTATCGACCAACAAAATACTGACCTTGTCGTACGTGTATTTCGTCGACATGCAACTGGCCCCCTTGACGCAGCAAAGCGCCAATCCGCCTGGATGATGAAAAATGTACCCGATAGCCGAAACGAATCAACGAGGGAGGCGGAATCTTATGGCGTCCGCAAAAGAACCGACGCCTGGGCGGCGATCCCTTCGCCGCGTCCCGTGAAACCCAGGGCTTCGGTCGTTGTTGCTTTTACCGAGATCCGATCCGCTTCAATCGCCATGATGTCGGCAAGGGATCGGCGCATTCGGTCCCGAAACGGAGCGATTTTCGGCACCTCGCATACGACCGTAAGGTCCACGTTGCCGACCGCATATCCGCGCTCTGCCGCCAATTCGCAGGCATGCGCCAGGAATACGCTGGAGGCGGCCCCGCGCCATTGCGGGTCGCTGGGCGGAAAATGGTCGCCGATGTCTCCGGCACCGAGCGCCCCCAAGATGGCATCGGTCACGGCGTGCAGGGCGACATCGGCATCGGAATGACCGATGAGCCGGTGCGCACATGGGATGGTCACACCGCACAAGGTGACACCATCACCGGGCCCCAAGCGGTGCACGTCGAACCCTTGGCCCGTTCGAAAATCCGGATCTGTCTGCATATGCTTCTCCAGCGCCGAAAGGTCATCTTGCGTCGTGACCTTCATGCTTTTCTCATCACCCGGAACCAGTGCGACCCGATGCCCAGCGGCCTCCATCACAGCGGCATCGTCCGTATGCACGGCATCCACGGCCTCGACATGCGCAGCCAAAAGGGCGTTAAACCGAAATCCTTGCGGTGTCTGCGCGCGCCACATTCCATCGCGCGGAACGGTCTCGCTAACCGCACCGTCGGCGTCGATACGTTTCAACGTATCCGCGACAGGTACCCCGGGCACAACGGCATCCCAATCGTCGAGGCCGGCGACAATCCTGTCGATGACGTGCGAAGGTACCAGAGGCCGGGCGGCATCATGGATGAGGACATAGTCGGGAGGGTCGTTTTCCAGTGCCCGCAACCCGTTCAACACCGATTGTTGGCGGGTGGCGCCACCATGAACAGGCGGAAGGCAGTCCGTGCCCGCAGCGGCATCCGCGAAGCGCTGCGTATCGTCAGGATGAATGACCGGCACAACGGCATCGATCGCCGCGTGATTGATGAATGCCCCCAACGCATGGCGAATGATGGCAATTCCGCCGAGGGTTTCGTATTGCTTCGGACCTTCGGTCCCAAACCGTTCGCCGCGTCCAGCGGCAACGATGATGGCGGCCACTCGTGCCATAGCCCGTTGTGTCTCGTCCTAGTTCGACTTCGCACAGTTCAGTACAAGGCGAACCCGTCATTGCCAAGGGAAAGCGGGCGTTAACGCTTGCCAACAATCCTCGCTGCCGCCAAGGTGCGCGCATGCATATCGGTGTTGCATTCGGTCTGGCGGCGATTGCCACCTTGCTGACCGCCGTCGTCTATAGCTGGCGAGATGGATTCAAACGCGGGCCCGTCTTCTGGGGCGTTTTCGTTGCCGCTTGCGCGGTGCCGCTCGCCGTTGTTCTCGACCGGACCGAGAAGGTCTGGCAGGTGGATTTTGCCACCACGATTTGGGTGACCGTGACCGCGACACTTCTGTTGTTCGCGTTGTTCTCGGTGTTTTTCGCGACCGTATGGCGTCTCGCACCGTTGCTCAGCGCTTATATGCTGATCCTTGGCGTCCTGGCATTCGCATGGCAGCACGTGCCGCCGCACCCGGTGGAAGTGGACAGCGGTGCCTGGCTAACGGTTCACATCGCTTTTGCGGTCAACACCTATGCGCTGGCGACACTGGCAGCGGTTGCCGCCTTGGCGGCGTTTCTTCAAGAACGTGCGCTCAAGAACAAGAGAAAGCCTCCGTTGGAGGGGATATTGCCGGCCGTCATCGACTGCGACTCTATGGTCGTTCGGTTTCTCGGCGCCGCCGAGGTGGTCTTGGGCCTTGGGCTGGCGAGTGGGGTCATCTTGAATATGACCAGCGGTCTGCCGCCGATCACGCTGGAGCACAAAACCCTTTTCACCTTTGCCGCATTCGTGGTCATCGGCGCACTTTTGTACTTTCATGCAACCCAAGGCCTGCGCGGGCGCCGCGCCGCGCGCATCGTGTTGGTCGCCTATCTCCTGCTGACCCTGGGCTACCCGGGCGTCAAGTTCGTCACCGACGTGCTGATCACCTGAGGCAAGGCTCCTAATAATCGTTGCATAACCAGCCGGAATGCCTAATTTGTGGGCAGTTTCTGGAGGATGCCTATGCCGTCGTTGAAACCCATTCAAATCGGGCCGTTGACCCTGGATGGTCAGGTCGTCCTGGCGCCCATGTCCGGCGTCACCGATATGCCGTTCCGACGGCTGGTCAAGCGATGGGGCGTCGGCTTGGTGGTGTCGGAGATGATCGCGTCCAAGGCCATGGTCCACGCCGCCAAGAAGACCATGAAAATGGCCTCGAACTGCGCAGAAGAACATCCGATGTCGGTGCAACTCGCCGGGTGCGAGCCGGATGTCATGGCGGAAGCGGCCAAATTGAACGAAGGCCGGGGTGCCTCGCTGATCGATATCAACATGGGGTGCCCTGTCAAGAAGGTGACCAACGGCGACGCCGGTTCGGCGTTGATGCGTGATCTCGTCCACGCCGGTAAGTTGCTGGAGGCCACCGTCAATGCCGTGGACCTGCCGGTGACTTTGAAAATGCGTACCGGTTGGGACGACGCCAGCCGCAACGCCCCGGAACTGGCGCGGATTGCCGAAGAATCCGGCATCAAAGCTATCGCCGTGCACGGCCGCACCCGCTGCCAGTTTTATAAAGGGCACGCGGATTGGGCATTCATTCGCAAGGTCAAAGACTCTGTCAGCATCCCTGTATTTTGTAACGGCGATGTCGTGACATTGGAGGATGCGGAGAACGCACTGGCCCAGTCCGGTGCCGACGGCGTGCTGATCGGGCGCGGCACCTACGGACGGCCGTGGTTTCCGGCTCAGGTTCAGCATTATCTGGATACGGGCGGCCGGGTGCCGGACCCGTCCTTAGACGATCAACGTGAGACCGTCCTCAGCCATTACGAGGATATGCTCTCGCACTACGGGACCGACGCCGGCCTTCGCATCGCGCGAAAGCATATTGGGTGGTATTCCAAGGGTTTAAGAGATTCCGCTGAGTTTCGATCTAAAGTGAATAATCTGACCGATCCGAAGTTGGTGATCGCAGCGATCGAGGATTTCTACACGATGAACACGGACTACGCGGCGGCCTAGCGTATGCCCGGAAAACCGGCCGCGGACCAGCAAAACGCTCCTAAAATCGACGGCGACATCGACCCGTCGGCAGTGTTGAACGCGCTTGCCAATGCTGTGATCGTCGTTGATAGCGAAAACCGCATTCTCCGCGTCAATCAAGCCGCCGAACAATTGTTTCGGGGCAGCGCGTCGTTCTTGTCGGGCCAAGCGATCGACGCCATCGTGCCGCAGGACAGTCCGGTTTTGGGCCTCATCGACCAAGCGCGCCGGTTTCGCAGCGTTGTGGCCGAATACGATGTGGCGCTGGAAACGCCGCGTATCGGGTCACATGCGGTCGATGTTCAAGCATCCTGTATTCCAGAGGACCCCGGCGCCGTCGCGCTGGTTGTTCAACTGCGATCCATCGCCGAAAAGATCAACAGCCAGCTAAATCACATGGGAGCCGCGCGCTCGGTAACCGCGATGGCTGCGATGCTGGCGCATGAAGTGAAGAACCCGCTTTCCGGCATCCGCGGCGCTGCGCAGCTATTGGAGTCAGATCTGTCCAACGAAGAGCGGAAACTGACGCAGCTGATCTGCGACGAGGCGGACCGTATCGTCACCTTGGTCGACCGTATGGAGGTCTTTTCCGATCGACTGCCGTTGGAACGCGAGCCCGTCAACATTCACAAGGTCATGGACCGCGTACAACAACTGGCGCAGACGGGGTTCGGCAAACATGCGCGCTTTTCCAACAATTTCGATCCTTCGTTGCCGCCGGTTTGGGGCAATCACGATCAACTGGTCCAAGTCTTTTTGAACTTGGTCAAAAACGCCGCTGAGGCCGTTGGCAGCGTCGGCGGCGAAATCGTGCTTGGGACCGCGTACAATCAAGGGGTGCGGTTTGCCTTACCGGGCCTGAAGAACAGGGTTCATCTGCCGCTGATGGTGTGGGTGCGAGACAATGGCCCCGGGATCCCGGAGGATCTCAGACGCTATTTGTTCGACGCATTCGTCACGTCGAAACCGAAAGGGAGCGGTCTGGGGCTTGCCTTGGTTGCGAAGATCATCGGCGACCACGGCGGGGTGATCGAATTCGATAGTATCCCCGGTCGAACCGTTTTTCGGGTAATGTTGCCGATGGCGCAGCCGGAACAGATCCGCGCGATGGAGGAGGGGGAAGACCAATGACGACGGGCGCGACGGTCCTGGTAGCAGACGACGACGATGGTATCCGCACCGTCGTGACGCATGCGCTTTCCCGCGCCGGCTATGACGTGCGGACAACTGGAAACGCTTCGACTCTCTGGCAGTGGGTCGAGAACGGCGACGGCGATCTGGTTGTTACCGACGTCGTGATGCCCGACGAAAACGGTCTTGATTTGGTCCCGCGCATTCGTCGTATTCGCCCCAATCTTCGGGTTGTGGTGATGAGCGCACAGAACACCCTTTTGACGGCGGTCAAGGCAACGGAGCGGGGTGCATTCGAATATCTTCCCAAGCCGTTCGACATTTCCGAACTGGTCGCCGTGGTTCGGCGCGGACTTGAGGCGCGCGCCATCGACGCCGGTGTGACACCGGATAGCCGCCCCGAGGACGTCGAGGAGACGTTGCCGCTGATCGGCCGCTCGGCGGCGATGCAGGAGATATATCGAACCTTGGCGCGTCTGATGCCAACGGATCTAACGGTACTGATCACCGGCGAATCAGGGACCGGAAAGGAACTCGTCGCTCGCGCGTTGCACGATTACGGAAAACGCAAGGACAAGCCCTTCGTCGCCGTCAACATGGCGGCGATCCCGCGCGAACTGATCGAGAGTGAGCTGTTCGGTCATGAGAAGGGAGCATTCACCGGTGCCGTGACACGTTCAACCGGACGGTTCGAGCAAGCCGAAGGCGGCTCGCTATTCTTGGATGAAATCGGCGACATGCCGATGGAGGCGCAGACACGATTGCTCCGGGTTTTGCAAGAAGGGGAGTACACGACCGTCGGAGGACGCACAGCCATCCAGACCGATGTCCGCGTCATTGCTGCCACGCACCACGACCTGAAACGATTGATCCGGCGGGGACTTTTCCGCGAAGACTTGTACTTCCGGCTCAATGTGGTGCCGATCCGGTTGCCGCCACTGCGCGATCGGACCGAGGATATCCCCGAGTTGGTCCGTCATTTTCTGGCCTGCGCCGCGAACGAGGGATTGCCGTGGAAGATCATCGATCCGGAGGCGGTGGAGCAACTGCAACAGTATGCCTGGCCGGGCAATGTTCGGGAGCTGGAGAACATGGTTCAGCGCCTTGCGGCGTTGTATTCCGAAGAGGTGATCGGCCCCGAGATCATGCGCACGGAATTGAACGACGGGCGTCCGTTCGACACAGATCCCGAGCCGAGCAACGCGAGTGGCTTGTCCGAAGCCGTCGATGCGCATTTACGTACCTACTTCGCGGCCCACGATCAGAGCCTTCCAGCCGCCGGCCTCCATGGCCGTATCTTGCGCGAAATTGAGCGGCCGCTGATCATTCAGACCCTGCAGGCCACCCGCGGCAACCAAGTCAAAGCCTCGGAAGTTCTTGGGCTGAACCGCAATACGCTGCGCAAGAAGATCAAAGAACTCGGCATTCCGATCATCAAGGGTTCAGGATGACCGGCGCCACCGCGTCGACGCTCGGCCGCTGGCTCAACAACAGCAGCCTGCAACGCAAACTGGCGTTCATCCTGGCTGCATTGGCAATCGCCGCGGGGGTCGC
This sequence comes from Rhodospirillales bacterium, assembly GCA_965601835.1. Classification (GTDB taxonomy): domain Bacteria; phylum Pseudomonadota; class Alphaproteobacteria; order Rhodospirillales; family Casp-alpha2; genus UBA4479. Next base: position 193,165 of record OZ271842.1, on the reverse strand, counting down.
GACCGTCGCGTTGATGGCTGACAATTCTTCGATCCAGAACCGGATCGAGCCTCTGCGATGGCTTCTGATCTTGGATGCGCTGTTGTTTGCCGCACTCAGCGTCATCGTTGTGCGCAGGCTGGTTGCGCTTTGGATCGCGCGAAAACGGGGGCAGGCCGGCGCCGGGCTGCAGGCGCGACTTGTGATGCTGTTCAGCCTTATCGCCATCACCCCAGCCGTACTTGTCGCTGTTTTCTCGTATCTGTCCCTCACGTTTGGTCTCGAAGCCTGGTTCAATGATCGGGTGTCCCGCGCGTTCGGGGAATCGGTGCAGGTGACAGAAGCCTATGTCGCAGAACACCGTGAGAACATCGCCAACCAGGCATACAGCATCGCATATGTCCTCAATACCAACGCAGCGAACCTGGTCCGCAGCCCTTGGGAATTCAACCGCGTTCTGTCCGTCAGCGCATCGCAGCGCGGTCTGCCCGAGGCCGTGGTTGTCGACCGATTGGGCAATATCCTGGCGCGATCCGATTTCGCCTTGTCGACGGTCCTTGAAGAAATACCCGAAGAGGCTTTCGAACAAGCCGATGAGGGCAGTGTCGCGATACTTGGATCTGAACGGGAAGACAAGGTCCGCGCCATGGTCCGGCTGGGCCGGTTCGTCGGCGCTTACCTATTGGTAGAGCGGTTCGTGGACCCGCGCGTTCTGCAGCATATCACCGGCATTCGCCAAGCGTTCGAAGAGTACAACCAACTCGAAACCACCCGAAGCGGCATTCAAGTCAGTTTCGTGCTGATCTATTTGCTGGCGGTCATGGTGCTGCTGATGGCCGCAATTTGGATTGGTATGGCGGTGTCCGCGCAGCTCGCAGAACCAATCACCGGCTTAATCGGTGCGGCCGACCGGGTCTCGAAAGGGGACCTCACGGCGCGCGTCGAATCCGACGACGCAAAAGACGAAATTGGGCTCTTAAGCCGCGCCTTCAACAACATGACGACCCGGATCGCGAACCAGCAAGAGGGCCTCATGGCCGCCAACCAGGAGCTTGACGAGCGCCGCCGCTTCACCGAGGCCGTCCTTGCGGGCGTCTCCGCGGGCGTGATCGGTCTCGATGCCGATGGCCGGATCAACCTGCCGAACCGCAGCGCCTCGGAGCTTCTAGGTCTCGATCTTCAACAGAATCTGGACCGGCCGATCACGGAAGTGTTGCCGGATTTAACGCCATTTATGTCGCAAGCTGCCGAGCGGCCAAGCCGCTTACATCAAGGCGAAATCGCCGTCGATGTGCGGGGCGCATCACGGACCCTTTTGGTCCGCATCGCGGTCGAGACGCTCGAACAAGAAATCACCGGATACGTTGTCACGTTCGACGATGTCACCGAACTGCTGTCGGCGCAGCGCAAAGCTGCCTGGGCCGACGTTGCCCGGCGCATTGCCCATGAAATCAAGAACCCGTTAACACCGATCCAGCTCTCCGCAGAGCGCCTGAACCGGAAGTACTTAAAACAGATTGCGGACGATCCAGACACTTTCGTCAAATGCACGGAGACAATCGTACGCCAGGTCGCCGATATCGGCCGCATGGTCGACGAGTTCTCATCGTTCGCGCGCATGCCGCAGCCGGAAATTCGCCGCGAGAATTTATCAGAGCTCTGCCGTGAAGCGGTATTCCTGGAACGCAATAGAGGCGGCGAGGTGAACTGGACGCTGAGCCTGCCCGATGAAGATATGACCATCGACTGCGATGCACGGCAAATCGCGCGCGTGCTCACCAACGTCCTGAAGAACGCCGCCGAATCGATCGACGGCGTACGCGAAGAGTCGGCGGAGGGCATCGACGGCACGATCGCTCTGACCTTGACCATCGAACCGGATGACGATGTTGCGAAAATCATGATCGACGACAACGGGCGCGGACTCCCTGTGGAGGAGCGGGCACGGCTGACGGAACCCTATGTTACGACACGCCCTCGCGGCACTGGACTTGGGCTTGCCATCGTGAAAAAGATTATGGAAGAGCATGGCGGAAGCGTAACGCTCGAGGATCGAAGTCCAAGAGGCGCCCGCGTGACCTTGACGTTGCCGCGTCAACAGGCAGGTGGCGTTGTGCAAGACACGGCCGGAGACAGTGAGGCCGCCATGAAGGTCGCCACCGGCCTGCCGTCGAGATGATGTTTTTTTTGATGCCGAGGACCGAGCACATATGAGCGACATTCTGATCGTCGATGACGAGCACGATATACGCGAAATGGTCTCGGAACTGTTGGCGGACGAAGGGTTTGAGACCCGCGTCGCCAAGAATTCCGACGAAGCCTTGGCATCCGTCGAGGAACGGCTGCCCAGTCTCGTACTGTTGGACATATGGCTACAAGGCAGCGAACTGGACGGCCTCGAAATCCTGACAGAGATCAAGAAGCGGCATCCTGAAGTGCCCGTACTCATGATGAGCGGCCACGGCACCGTCGAGACCGCGGTCCAGGCCATCAAGGATGGGGCATACGATTTCATCGAGAAACCGTTCACCGCGGAACGCCTTTTGCTATTGGTTGCCCGTGCGACGGAAGCCGCCCGGCTGCGGCGTGAGAATGCGGAACTAAGGATGCGGGCCGGTCCGTCGCTGGATTTGGTGGGCGAGTCTACGCCGATCCGGGACATCCGTGTCGCCATCGAGCGGGCCGCGCCGACGAATTCGCGGATCATCATTTCCGGTCCACCGGGTGCAGGCAAAGAAGTCGTTGCGCGCATGCTGCATGCCCAATCCAGCCGCCGTGACGGCGCGTTCGCGGTCGTCAACTGCGCGACGATGCTGCCGGAGCGGACCGAAACCGAGTTGTTCGGCATCGAGGGAGACTCCGACGCGGACCGCAAGATCGGCACGTTGGAGAGGGCCCACAAAGGCACATTGCTGCTTGATGAAATCGGCGATATGCCATTGGAAACGCAGGGGAAAATCGTTCGCGTCTTGCAAGAACAGATCTTCGAGCGGGTCGGCGGCGGTCGTGAAGTGCAGGTCGATGTCCGCATCATCGCGTCGACGACCAAAGACTTGACCGCGCAAATCAACGACGGTGCATTCCGGGAGGATTTGTACTACCGCTTGAATGTCGTGCCGATTACTGTGCCGCCCTTGATCGATCGACGCGAGGACATTCCGTTACTTGCGGCGCATTTCATGGCCAATGCCGCGGCCGCGTCGGGGCAGTCCACGCGCGGTTTCTCCGAAGATGCGTTGGCGGCACTGCAGACGTACGGTTGGCCTGGCAACGTTCGCGAACTCAAGAACGTCATTGAGCGGCTGTTGATCATGGCCCCCGGTCCGGCGGATCAGGATATCAATGGCACCATGCTGCCACCCGAAATCATGGGCAATGCGCCGAGCGTCGATGTGGAGCGCAGCGCTGAAATTATGTCGCTTTCACTGCGCGATGCGCGCGAGATGTTCGAGCGGGAATACCTTCTGGCGCAGGTCGAGCGTTTCGGCGGCAATATTTCGCAAACCGCGCAGTTCGTCGGTATGGAGCGGTCGGCCTTGCACCGCAAACTGAAATCTCTGGGCGTGCGCGGCCAGGACAAACAGTAAGCGGCAGGGAACAGGACCATGAAGATCATCGTCTGCGGTGCGGGGCAAGTGGGATCGAATATCGCCAGGCATCTGGCGTTGGAAAACCACGATGTCACCGTTGTCGATCAATCCGAGACCCTGGTGCAGCAAATTTCCGACACCCATGACGTGAATGGTGTTGTGGGGCATGGGTCGCAGCCAGATGTTCTGGAGCGTGCCGGTGTCGCCGATGCCGACCTTTTGATCGCTGTCACGTTGGCCGACGAGACCAACATGGTGGCGTGTCAGGTCGCGCATTCATTGTTCGGTGTGCCGACCAAAATCGCCCGAATTCGCTCGCAGAGTTACTTGGAGCCCATGTGGGCAAACATGTTTTCCCGCGATCATATGCCGATCGATGTCGTGATCTCGCCGGAGATGGAGGTTGCCCGCGCCGTCGTCCGACGTCTTGAGGTGCCCGGCGCATTTGAAATGATCCCGCTGGTCGACAGCAAAGTGAAGCTCCTTGGCGTCCGATGCAAAGACGACTGCCCACTGGTCAATACGCCGCTGCGCCAACTTTCGAAATTGTTCCCGGATATGAACATCGTCATCGTCGGGATCGTCCGCAACGGCCAGCCGATCGTGCCCAAGGGCGAAGATCAGATGCTCGCCGGCGATGAGGTGTATTTTGTGGTCGACAGCGATCAAGTCGACCGCGCAATGGCGGCTTTCGGCCATGAGGAGCGGGAAGCCCGCCGGCTGCTTATCTTCGGTGGCGGCAATATCGGGATGTTCTTGGCGACCGAGTTCGAAGAAAACCACGAATGGGTCCGGGCCAAGATCATCGAATTCGACAAGGAGCGTGCGGAGCAGATCGCCGGGCAACTCGACCGCACAATCGTTATCAACGGCAGTGTCATTGACCAGGAAATCCTCGAAGAAGCCAACGTCCGTCAGGCCGAAGCCGTCATCGCCGTGACCAACGACGATGAAACCAATATCCTTTCGAGCTTGCTCGCCAAGAAATTCGGCTGCCAGCGCGCGGTCACCCTGGTCAATAATTCGAGCTACGAGGATTTGGTGGGCTCCATTGGTATCGACGTGATGGTCAGCCCCCGCAACATCACCGTCTCCAAGATTCTGCAATACGTCCGGCGCGGGCGGATCCACTCCGTGCACACCCTGCGCGAGGATTTTGGTGAACTGATCGAGGCCGAGGCATTACAGACCTCCGAGCTGGTTGGCCGGCCGCTCCGAGAAACGAAATTGCCGCAAGGTGTCTTGATCGGCGCCATCGTTCGCGATGGCGCGACGGTTTATCCCAGCGGCGATACCGTCATCGAAGCCGGTGATCGTGTCGTGCTTTTTGCCGCCGCCGATGTTGTGCGACAAGTCGAGAAAATGTTCTCGGTCCAGCTCGAATACTTCTGACGGGCGTCCGCGCGAAAATGTCTGACCTTAGCATGCCTCGCGCCGTCATCTTTGACTGGGACAATACGCTCGTCGACTCCTGGCCGGTCATCCAGGATGCGTTGAACACCACTTTCCGCGCATACGACCTTCCCGAATGGAGTATGGACGAGACCCGGCAAAAGGTCCGCAAATCGATGCGCGACAGCTTTCCGGCGATTTTCGGCGACGAATGGGAGAAGGCGGGGGAGGTGTTCTACGCCCGCTACGAGGAAATACATGCCGAACTCGTTACCGCCGCGGACGGGGCGGCGGAGACGATCAACTGGCTTTCCGAACGCGGCGTATATCTGGCCGTGGTCTCAAACAAGAAAGGCGATTTTCTCCGCGCCGAGGCCGATAACCTCGACTGGACATCGAACTTCGCACGCCTTGTCGGCGCCACCGATGCCGCGCGGGACAAGCCCGATCCAGCGCCGGTCCACATGGCGTTGGAGCCAGGCGGTATCGCGCCCGGGCCGGATGTTTGGTTTGTTGGGGATGCCGACATCGATCTTCTGTGCGGGCACAACACCGGATGCCTGCCGGTCCTGGTTCGCCCCGACCCGCCGGAGGTCGACGAGTTTCCCGAGGCGCCGCCGAGGCTCCACTTCCAGGATTGCAGGCGTCTTTGCAATTTTTTCAGGAGCATGTAAGGTTTCTCGGCGATAAGCCGTGTAGATGGGTACGTTTACGCTTGCGCGGGGAGGTACCAAACAACAACCGAGCTCGATACACTCGAGCCGCCCAGCCTAGGGGGAAAAAGAACTATGTCCTCGGATAAACCCCAGAACGTTCAGGACGTTTTTCTCAACTATATTCGCAAGAACAAGACACCCGTGACCGTGTTCTTGGTGAACGGCGTGAAACTGCAGGGCATTGTCACGTGGTTCGACAACTTTTCGGTCCTGCTTCGGCGCGACGGGCATACACAGCTCGTATACAAACACGCGATCTCGACGATCATGCCCTCCACATCGGTTCAGTTGTTTGAGCCTGAGAAGGACGACACCGCCGAGGATGCGTGAGTAAGAACCGCCGCAGCGGAATTGATCGCACACCATCCCGGGAGCGATGCGTCGTCATCCACCCGGATCTCGGCACTTACGATTCCGACCCGCGTGAACGCGACGCACGGCTGGAAGAGGCCGTTGGCCTCGCCGCTGCCATCGATCTAGAGATCATTCACGCGGAATCCGTGAGCGCCAAGAAGCCGCGTCCCGCGACGCTCATGGGCACCGGCGCGGTCGAGCGTATCGGCACGGCGCTGAAATCGAAAAAGGATGCCTCCGAAAGCGCTCCGATCGTCATCGTTGATGCACAGCTAACGCCGGTGCAGCAACGGAACCTCGAAAAAGCATGGCACACCAAAGTCCTGGATCGAACCGGTCTGATCTTGGAGATCTTCGGCGCACGTGCGCGGACCCGGGAAGGCCGCATGCAAGTGGAGCTCGCACAGCTGACCTATCAACTGGGACGGTTGGTGCGGTCTTGGACACACTTGGAAAGGCAGCGGGGCGGCGTCGGGTTCATGGGCGGTCCGGGTGAGACCCAAATCGAGACAGACCGGCGGCTGATCCGTCAACGCATCGACCGCCTGAAGCGGGATCTGGCAGACGTATCACGGACCCGCGAGTTACATCGTGCCGCGCGCAAACGTGTCCCGCATCCCGTGGTGGCATTGGTCGGTTATACCAACGCCGGTAAATCGACCTTGTTCAATCGCGTGACCGAGGCCTCGGTCATGGCCAAGGATCAATTGTTCGCGACACTGGATCCGACAATGCGGGCCATCGATCTGCCCAGCGGCCGCACGGCTATCCTGTCCGATACGGTTGGGTTCGTCTCGAACCTACCGCACGAATTGGTCAATGCGTTCCACGCCACGCTTGAGGAAGTCGTCGAGGCCGACATCATCGTGCATGTCCGCGATGTCGCTCATGCCGATACAGATGCTCAGCGGGACGATGTTTTGTCGGTTATGCGGACCTTGGGCGTCGCCGCCAGCGGCGAGGTCAATGGCGTGAACGGGCATGCCAAGCCGATGATCGAGGCTCTCAACAAGATCGACAAACTGTCGGACGACGATCGCATTTTCATCACCAACCGGGCGGCACAGGGCAATGACCGAGCGGTACCGATCTCGGCGGTTACGGGGGAGGGATGCGAGGCCTTGTTGCACGCTGTCGACGATGTCTTGACCGCGACGCACGTCGTCATGCGCACACATCTCGCCTACGCAGATGGAGCGGCGATTGCATGGCTGCACAGGCATGGCGATGTGCTTGAGCAAGAAGATACCGATGATGGCTTGGTCTTGACGGTGCGGATCGCGCCAGACGACGCCGACAGGTTCGTCACGCAGTACAATGTGCCGCTCGACGCGCTGTCCCACTAGGCACTGCTTGCGTCGCTGAAGATTATCTACTAGTAGAAGGCATGGCGAGCACATCGGCCCAGCAAAAATGGCGCCTGACGCACCGTTTCGTGAAACGGCAGCTCAACGTCATGGCGCGCGAGACCACGCATCGGCTCCTGGGCGAATTCGCCCAGCGTTTCCGCTTGCGCGGCAAAGGCGAGGCCGTCACATTCAGCGTGTTCGTCATGCACGCCCTTGTCCAGCGCGCCGCATATTCAGACGAAGCCAAGGCCATCCTCGAAGATGCGGAGCAAGCGTACCACCGTGACCGCGACCTCTACCAAAACTGACGCGCTCATCAATCTGGCCGACACCGTTTCAGCGACGGTACGCGACATTATGCGCAACATCGGCAACACCGAAGTACTGCCACGGTTTCAGTCCCTCGCTGCACATGAAATTATCGAGAAGCGACCCGGCGATCTGGTCACAGCCGCCGATCATGCGTCGGAATTGGCCTTCGAAGCGATGTTACCCGGCCTGATTGCGAACAGTGTGGTCCTTGGCGAGGAGGGATACGAGGCCGATCACGGCGTATTGTCCGTTGTCGGCTCGGATCGGCCTGTCTGGATCGTTGATCCCGTCGACGGGACGCACAACTTCGCACACGGAGAAACCCCGTTCACAATGATTGTCGCCTTGGTGCAGCACGGGCGTACGGTCGCCGGGTGGATCCTCGATCCCATCACCGACGAGCTGATCTGGGCGATTGAGGGAAAGGGGGCGCATCTGGACTCGCCAAATCACAAGACGGAGAAACTGACCGTCCCGAATGTCCCGTTTCAACAGGCGTTCATGACGGCGGGAACAAAGCTTCGTAATCGCTTGGTCCAAGCTGCTGTGGCGGAGACGCCCCGGTTTCGCGACCGGTATCGATGCGTCGGCCGAGAATACATGGATATTGCGCTCGGAAAACTGCATCTTGCCCGATACGGCGGCAGGCTCAAACCCTGGGATCACGCAGCAGGATGCCTGATCGTTAGAGAAGCAGGGGGGATCGCAAACTGGGTCGACGCCGACAGTCCGTACACGGTGACGGACTCTCTGCCGCAGCACAGCGTCGGGATTGCCGCGACAACGTCCCTGTGGCCGCAATTACGCGACCTTGTGCAGCGTGCGGACGCAAAGATCTGAACGGATGCCCTCGGTCCTTTACGAAAGCTATGGCGCGACCAAGCAATACTCGACACCGAGTTTGAACGCGAAGCACATCCGAAAGTTCGACCGCGAAGTCTGGCAACCGGCTGAAGTCTCCAGCGATCACAGGTGCCTGGAGATCGGTTGCGGCACGGGGCATTTTCTCTCGTTCTTGGCGCATAAAGGCGTTCATGATTTCACCGGAATCGACCAAGACCCGGCGCTCACAGCGGTCATGCCGGAGGCCGTTCGTGCGCAGTTCCATGTCGCCGATGCCTTTGAGCACCTGGCGCAATCTTCAGCGGACGCACCGTATGATCGTGTATTCCTGTTCGACGTCTTGGAGCACTTTTCCGTCGAAGACGGGCGCCGTCTCTTGCTATCGATCAAAGACCGTCTCGCCGACAATGGCATGATTGTCCTCAAGATGCCGAACGCAGGATCCCCCTGGGGTCTGCAATTCCAGCACGGCGATCTCACGCATCTCACGCCGTATACGCCGGAGAGCATCCGACAAATGGGCGTTTCGGTCGGATTGCATTGCATCGCATGTTACCCGCACTTGCTCGGCAGCCCCCGGCGGCAATGGACGGACCGTCTCGTGCAACGAGTGCTCAACAAACTCGTTGCGACACCGCCGGAAATCTGGGAAGGAAACTTCTACGCTTTGCTACGTCCCTCGCAATAGCCCGGTTTGCGCCCGTCACATGCCCTATGAACGCCCCGAAGATTTCTACGCCGTGTATGCGACGCATCGGACGTACGTTCGGGCTGAAGTACGGAAAAAACACGTCGCGGAGTTCACCCGTAATATCTGGGCACCTGCGAAGCTGTCGGCGGAGACCCGGGTTCTAGAACTTGGATGCGGAGTGGGGTTGTTTCTTGCCTATTTGCAAGAGATGGGCGTCCGAGAATTCACGGGCGTCGAGATGGATCCCAACGTTCGGGACTATATGCCAGAGCAGATTGCCGCCCGCGTCGAAGCCGCCACCATCGAAGACTTCATCAGCACACAAAGTGGTGACACGTACGACGCCATTGTCATGCTCGACGTATTCGAACATTTCTCGCATGCTGAGGGTGTCGCACTGCTAGAGCGGCTGAAACCGCTTCTCGGTAGCGCCGGCAAACTGATCTTGCGGATGCCGAATTGCGCCTCACCGTGGGGCCTGCAGTACCAGTTGGGAGATCTCACGCACAAGGCGATGTACTCGCCGGGTAATATCCGTCACATCGCTTTGGCCGCCGGACTGGATGTTGAAGGCTGCTTTCCCTATACCCGAGGCAGCGCCGTCCGCCGGTTCACCACACAGATCGTCGAAGGCGCGCTCGATCGGCTGTTGACCGACCCACCACCGATCTGGAGTGCTAATTTCATCACGATTATTCGACCTTGAAGAAGAAATAACTTTTAATTTCAATACTTTATAAGGAGGAAATTTCAGTGGCAAAGACTGCATTCATTGGCCTCGGTGTCATGGGCTATCCCATGGCCGGGCATCTCAAGAACAACGGCCATGACGTTACGGTTTACAACCGCACCACCGCCAAAGCCGAAAAGTGGGCCGCCGAATACGGGGGCGCCTTCGCCGCAACCCCGGCCGAAGCCGCGGCGGGTGCCGACTTCGTTTTTTCCTGCGTCGGCAATGACGACGATCTGCGCTCGGTTGTGTACGGCGACGACGGGATCCTCGCTGGCATGAGCGGCGGCATCTATTGCGATCACACCACCGCGTCGGCCACGGTCGCGCGCGAGATCGCCGAGAAAGCAGCAGCGAAGGGGATTGGATTTCTGGACGGGCCGGTGTCAGGCGGCCAGGCAGGGGCCGAAAACGGCAAGTTGACGGTCATGGTCGGCGGCGATCAGGCGACCTTCGATGCCGCCCAGCCCATTATCGACAGCTATGCACTGGCGGTGACACTGATGGGGGACGTCGGCTCCGGACAGATCACCAAAATGGTCAACCAGATCTGCATCGCGGGATTGGTGCAAGGCCTCTCGGAGGGGATCGCGTTCGCGCAAAAGGCGGGCCTAGACGCCAAACTCGTCGTCGATTGCATCTCCAAGGGTGCCGCCGGATCGTGGCAGATGGAAAACCGCGGTAAGACCATGGCGGACGACGAGTTCGATTTCGGGTTTGCCGTCGAATGGATGCGCAAGGACTTAGGGATCGCCTTGGACGAAGCCAACAATAACGGCGCGCTGCTGCCGGTCACGGCGCTGGTCGATCAGTTCTATGCGGAGATCGTGCAAATGGGCGGGAAACGTTGGGATACGTCCAGCCTTATCCGCCGGTTGTCGGGGCATGCACCTGAATCTTGAGCACCGGCGTCGGCGCCAGGATATTCGGTATCTTCCACGTATACAGTTGGTACCCGGGACCTTTGTTGGGGAACGGTCGGACTGTGGTCGCGTTATGGCTGACCACGCGACCGTCCGTAAAAAGGCGTAGCTCGCCCGAAGAGTCCAATCCCTCGGCACGAATCCGCTCTCTGTTATCGCGTTTGAGCGACTTGCCCATCATCGTGATCTGGCCGGTTTCGTTGTTGTAGCCCATCGTGAAGAACAACTCGTTCCTGCGGAAGAACGTCATCGTCCGGGATCGCAGCAGATCGCCCGAGCGCTGGTAATTCACCCGGAAATGGCCCTTGGTGAAATACTCGAACGCCTGGGTCCCCGGATCCCGTTCGAAATCCTCTTTGATAATCGCAACCTGCGCTTGTTCCTCGCGCCGGTCGATATTGCCGTCGACGATGTCGCGATAGAGCTGGAATTTGGCGATGTATCCGTCGAAGAAGAACTCGTAATAGCCGGTCCGCGACAAATCGATTTCGGCGTCGTAGCGCACCGGCAGATAGCAACCCGCAAGCACAAAAACGAGCGCGACCGTCAGGAAATTTCTAAGCAATTTCAATGCTCTGCCTCAAACCTACCGGGGCCGAATCGACGTCATGATAGCCGGATACGGCATAACGGCCAAGCAAAGACGGAGAAGACTAGAGCACCTCGATCCATGTCCCCATCCCGGCCTTGTGATGCTCCAGCATATGACAGTGAAACAGCCATTTTCCGGGATTGTCCGCGATGAACGCAATGGACACACGGTCGCCCGGCTGCATCAGGGCATTTTCCATGGTCAGAGTCTACTGCGGTGAACGGCTATTCGCGGGCGCATCGGCGCAACCGCCAACGCTCAAGTCGCTGCATCAGAACCTCTCTACCAAAACTCAATTCCAACAGCAGCACAGGAGGTATGGCCACTGGAACGTCAAGCGGCCCTGATCCTAGGGCTTCGGGGCAAAGGTCTCGTCAAACGCGCCGAGATCCGGCATGGGCAAGATCGGTTGCCGGTCCAAGGTTCGAACGTAGGTGTCCAGGTCGTCCAGCATAGCGCCGCGGGTGGCCTCGTCGACGTAGGGCACATGCCAGGCAACGAACGGCGAATGCACGGTGAGCCCGACATAACCCAGCGTACCTTGAAAGAAATGCCGCAGCATGCCGTCCACCAACGGCCCGTGCAGGGCACGATCCCCAAACATGTGCGCCCGCCCACCCAGGCCGATCGCCGCAAACGCACGTTTACCGGACAATCCACCCTCAGCATAAATGCGTCGCCCACCGTAGAAAGGACCGGAGACGAACACCCGTTCGATCCAGCCCTTTAGGATCGCGGGCGGTCCAAACCACTGAACGGGGAAGGTGAAACCGATCACATCCGCCGCCAGCACTTTGTCGATTTCGGCAGCGATGTCCGCCGACAAGGTCTTGTTTTTCCAGTTGTGGCGCTGCTCGAGCGCATAGGTGAGATGATCGGGGTCTTGTCGCTCGCGAAAATCCTCTGCCGACAAAACCGGGTTGAAGTTCATCGCGTAGAGATCGGAGACTTCAACCTCATGCGCGTCGGCCTTGAGAGCCGAAACGATCCGGTCGCGCATTGCGGCCGTGAAGGACGCCGTTTCTGGATGCGCGTGAACGATCAGGTATTTCATATGTCGTCGTCACCATAATCTCGGATGGGTTCGCGCCGCGAATCAACAGTGCATTGAACAGCATCTCACGACGCCTAAAATAGCGCAAAAATCAAAGGTATGGAGGGAACATGACCGCGCCGCAACCGATGGCGAACATTCGCGTCCTTGATGTCGCAAGCTTCATTGCGGCACCGTTCGCCGCATCGATCATGGGGGAATTCGGCGCCGATGTGATCAAGATCGAACATCCCAAAGGGGGTGATCCATGGCGCCGCTACGGGACACCGACCACCCCGGAAAACGGGACGCTCGCCTGGCTCACCGAGGCGCGCAACAAACACTCGATCACCCTCAATCTCAGCACGGAGAAAGGAGCGGCGCTATTTAAGCGCATGGTCAAAGAAGCCGACGTGGTGTGCGAGAACTTCCGCCCGGGAACCTTGGAAAAATGGGGCCTGGGGTGGGATGTCCTCGCCGATATCAATCCGGGCCTCGTGCTGCTGAGAGTGTCAGGGTACGGACAAACCGGTCCGTATCGGGATCGCCCTGGGTTCGCCCGGATTGCGCATGCGTACGGCGGCCTAACGTATCTGTCCGGCACACCGGGCGACACGCCGGTGACACCGGGCTCTACCTCCCTCGGCGACTATATGACCGGTATGTACGGCTGCATCGGGGTTCTGATGGCGCTCCGGCACCGCGATGCGACGGGACAGGGGCAGGTCGTCGATTGCGCGCTGTACGAGAGTATCTTCCGCGCCCTCGACGAAATTGCACCGCGCTACGCCCGCGATGAATTTGTCCGCGAGCCGGAAGGCACGGGCACCGTTAACGCATGCCCGCACGGTCATTTTCCGACCGGCGACGGCAAGTTCCTGGCCATCGCCTGCACCACCGACAAGATGTTCGAACGCCTTTGCTCGGCGATGGCGCGGCCGGACCTGTTGGAGGCCTATGGCAATCAGGCCGATCGCTTGGCCGCACGGGACCGCGTGCTGGCCGAGGTCGAGGCCTGGACATCGTCCATGCCGCGCGACGAGGTGATCGCGGTCTGCACGGAAAATGGCGTGCCGGCCGGCGCGATCAATTCCATCGCCGACATTTTCGCCGATCCGCACATCGAGGCGCGCGGCACGTTGACGACGGTCGACGTACCGGGGGTCGGCCCGGTCACGGTACCAGCGGCTTTGCCGCGCCTGTCGGAAACCCCAGGCGAGGTGAAGACCCTAGGACCGACTCTCGGTAACGCCAACGATGCCGTCTACGGCGAATGGCTCGGCCTCTCGGCGGATGAGCGCGCAGCGCTGAAAGACGAAGGTGTGATATGACCGATCACGCGCACAGAACATACTTGTTTACCCCCGGCAATCATGCGCGGCGGGTGGAGAAGGCGCTGTCTTTGGACGCGGACGCAGTGATCCTCGATCTCGAGGACGCGGTCGCCGTGGCGGAGAAAGTCGCCGCCCGCGACAGTATCCGCGACGCCCTGGATCGGCCACGATCATGCGCAGCGTACGTTCGCGTCAACGCCTACGATACCGCGTTCTGCTATGGCGATCTCCAAGCCGCCGTCAAACCGGGATTGGACGGCATCATGCTGCCGAAGTTGGAGAGCGTCGCCGATCTCAAATCCGTCGATTGGCTATTGGAGAATTTGGAGCGCGAGCGCGATTTGCCACCGGGCGATATCGACTTGATCCCGATCATCGAAACAGCCAAGGGGGCCGCTTACCTTCGCGACATGGTTCAGGCCGGCAGCCGGGCCCGGCGGTTTGCCTTCGGCGCTGGGGACTATACGCGCGACCTCGGCATGGATTGGTCGATGACGGAAACCGAGTTGCTGCCGATCCGCTCCGAAATGGTGCTGGCGTCCCGTCTCGGCGGGCTAGAGCCGCCCATCGACACGGTGTTTATCCACATCAAGGAGCACGAGGCCTTCCAGGCGTCCTGCGAGGCGGTTAAGTCTCTGGGGTTTCAAGGAAAACTCTGCATTCATCCGGATCAGGTCCCAGCCGCCAACGCCGTGTTCACGCCGGATGCCGAGCAAATCGCGTGGTCGGAAAAGATCGTTGCCGCGTTCAAGGAGGCCGAAAAGGCCGGCGTCGCATCAATCCAGGTGGATGGTTACTTCGTCGACTACCCGATTGTCGAAAAAGCGCAGCGGACGGTGGACCTGGCCAACGTCCTGCGGCGCCTGGGAAAACTATAGGAGGGGCCAATGCCGATGATCCCGTCGACCGAGGCATACCGCGATAGCCTGCGGGCATTCTCGCCGACCGTCTATTTGGACGGCGAACGGATTGACGCGGTGGCCGACGAGCCGCGCCTCACCCCCAGCATCAACGCCATCGGTGTGACCTATGACCTCGCCGCGGACCCCGCCCTCAAGCCCTTGATGACGGCGGTCGAAGCCGAGACGGGACGAACCGTCAACCGAATGACGCATATCGACCGCAGCACGGACGACTTACTGCGAAAACTAGAGGCGATCCGTATCGTTTGCCGTGAAGTGGGTTGCGCACAGCGTTACCTGGTGCACGACGCCCTGAATGGCCTGTATCAGGCGACCAAACGCTGCGACGCGGAGGAGGGAACCGCCTATTTCGAGCGGTTCCTGAATTTCATGGCCGAGGTTCAGGACAACGATCTGACCTACGCCATCGCCATGACCGACGCCAAGGGTGACCGCTCCAAGAAACCGCATCAACAACCCGTCGCCGACAGCTACGTGCACGTGGTCGAGGAGCGGCCGGACGGCATCGTGATTTCCGGCACCAAAGCGATCGTCACGGCGGCCCCCAGCGTGCACGGTTTCATCGTCATGCCGGGCCGGGCCATGACGCCGGAAGACAAAGCCTTTGCGGTCTGCTGTGCGGTGCCGGTCGATGCGCCGGGCGTGACTATCGCCTGCCGGGCCGCCGGTCGACCGGGGGAGGAGGCAGCCGTATTCTCCAAGCGCTACGCGCAGACCACGGGCGCGGTGATCTTCGACAACGTCTTCGTGCCGTTTGAGCGGGTGTTTCTGAACGGCGAAACGGCGCAGTCGGAGCACATTACGTACGCCTACGCGACACATCACCGGCATTCGTGTATTGCGGCGCGCGCCGGGTTCGGGGACCTGTTGATCGGGGCGGGGGCTCTGATGATCGAGGCCAACGGCCTCGATGCCGACGAAAACGCACACCTCCGCGAGGAAATGGTGGAATTGATTAAAATCGTCGAAGGGTTCTACGCCACCGGCGTCGCCGCCTCGACATACGGTCAAAGCGATCCCGCGGGCAACGTCATGCCCGAGCCCGTTTTCTCCAACATCGGCAAGCTGTTGCTGGCGACCCAGATCTACGACATGCATCGGCTTGCGCATACCGTGTCGGGTGGGTTGATCGTCGCCTTGCCGGGCCCCGACGAGGACCACAATCCGGCGACGGCGGGTGCCTTGACGGACGTCCTGCAAGCCAATCCGTCCATCCCTGCGGCGCAACGGCTGCAGACGGCGCGGTTGATCGAGGACCTGACAGCATCGCATCAGGGCGGCTGGTACTCCGTCATCTCCTTGCACGGCGGCGGCTCGCCGGAAGCCATGAAGCGGGAAATCTGGCGCCAGTATCCAGTCGCCGAGAAGGCCGAGATCGTGCAGAAACTGATGGATCACGACCTCATGGAACGCACGGACGGCAAAGGGCCGGACCGCCAGCCAGGCCGATGCTGCACGGTCGGCTGCCGGGTGCCGGACTTCTTGCTGAAATCGGACGATGCGAAGGACGCTGCGGAATAACGGTCATCGCGTCGGTCTGGCGAAGCGCTTCGGCCGACGGCGCATTCGCGGCGTATCAATTATCTAAGAGTAGAACTGCCGTTCCGACACGGGGGAAAGCGGAACCGACTCAGTCAGGCGATTCCGCCGCCTTCGCCTGAACCCAAAGTGCCTCGAGTGCCTCAAGATCGTAATCTGCGACGGTCTTGCCGTCGGCGGCGACCATGGCCTCGATGGCCTGGAACCGGCGCTCGAACTTTGCGTTGGTGCGCCGCAGTGCGGTTTCCGGATCGATCTTGAGCTTACGCGCCACATTGACGCAGGCGAACAGCACGTCGCCCAGCTCGTCTTCCAACCGGTCCGGATCGCCACCGGTCTCGATCTCGTGGACGACCTCGTCCAATTCCTCGCGCACCTTGTCGATCGCGGGCCCCGTTGTGCGCCAATCGAAGCCAACACGGGCGACTCGTTTTTGGATCTTTTCGGCGCGCATAAGCGCCGGGAAGCCATGCGACACATCATCAAGAACGGACGGCACGCGCCCGTCGGCCTCGGCTTTGGCGGCGCGTTCGACGGCCTTCTGATCTTCCCAGGCTTTGGTTTGCGCGTCGGCGTCCTCGACGGACATCCCGGCGAAAACGTGCGGATGCCGCTTGATCATTTTCTCGGAAATGCCGTGGACCACGTCGGCATAGGCGAAATGGCCGGCTTCCGCGGCCATTTGCGCGTGAAACACGACCTGCAACAGGAGATCGCCCAACTCGGCCTTGAGCTCCGACATATCGCCGCGCTCGATGGCGTCCGCGACTTCATAGGCTTCTTCGATGGTATAGGGGGCGATGGTCGCGAAATTCTGCTCAACATCCCACGGGCAACCCGTCTCGGGATGTCGGAGGTCGGCCATAATCCGCAACAGATCGGCGGTCGAGTAGGGGCTTTTGCTCGGCGTGTCGTCCATCCTCGGCGCCGCTTACCGCGTGTCCGACATGAAATAGTCGAGCGCTTCTTTGGTCTTGTCGCCGCCTTGATTGATCTCCATCTCGGTCTGCTTGCGGCGTTGACGCAGACGATGCGCATATTCGTTGGGCATCACGCCGAACGGGTCCTGCAAACCCAATGCTTCCGCCGCGTGGGCCGGCCAGTCCGCATTCCACAGCAACTCGCGCGCCAGCGCCACCAAATCGGCCTTGCCGGACTGCAAGATCTCCTCCGCTTGGTGTGCTTCGGTGATCCCGCCGACCGCGATGGTCATGATCCCGGCGTCCTCCTTAATTCGCTCGGAAAATGCGGTCTGGTACATGGCGAACCGCGGCACCAATGGCATTTTCGTCTTGCCGGTGATCCCACCCGACGACACGTCGATCATGTCGATGTCGCGCTCTTTCAGTGCTCTCGACAACACCACCGAGTCTTCCAGATTCCAAATCCCGCCGGCCCCGTCGACCGCGGAAATTCGATAGAACAACGGCTTGTCCGCGGGCCAGGCGGCGCGCACGACTTCGGCAACCTCCAACGCGAACCGCATGCGCCCCTCGATATCGCCGCCATACGCATCTGTGCGGTGATTGGAGCAGGGCGATAGAAACTGATGGATGAGGTACCCGTGCGCGCCGTGCACCTCCAGGATATCGTAGCCCGCCTCGGCGCTGCGCAGCGTCGCGATCCGAAACGCTTCCAACGCTTCCTTGATATCGTCGGTGTCCATTTCCTTGGGCAAAAACCGTCGTTTCGGCTCGGGCAAGGGGCTGGGCGCGAGACCCTGCCAAGGTGGCAAACCGTCGGCGGCATCGCTGTCTTCGAGCGGCCGCCAGTCCTGCACGGCGCCATGACACGAGGCCTTGCGCCCGGAATGGCCTAGTTGGATCGCCGGGACGGCCCCTTGGAGGCGGATGAAATCCGTCAACCGCCGGTACTGGGCGACGTGTTCTTCCTTGTAGAGCCCGGCGCAATCGTAGGTCTTGCGGCCACGTGGCTCCACCGCCGTTTCCTCACCGAACACGATCCCGGGACCACCCGTCGCCAAACGGCCGATATGCATCATTTGCCAATCGGTCGGCCCACCATCCACCGAGTGATACTGGCACATGGGCGACACCACGATCCGATTGCGTGCGGTCACGCCGCGCAGCGTAAATGGCGTGAACAGAAGCGGCAGATCGCCGGTCGCTTCGGTGGGCGTGTCCGCCATCGCGGCATCCGTGGACATGAGCAAGAACCTCTTGAGTATCGTTGTATGGCGGCGTCAGAGCGAGCCCCCGTTATGTGTTATAAGGGGCGGCTGCGCGCTGCGGCAAGGGGGCCGCGGGCATCAAAATCTACTAGTAGATATCATTCTTGGCGAAACGGGCTGGAACTCAGCCGCTTCGAAGGCCAAGATATGGGCGCACCCGAGATCACCAAAACCTCAACAACCAATAACCTAACCCGGAGGGCATACAGCACCATGTCAGACCCAAAAACTGCGCTTATCATCAGCGCCCATGCCGCGGATTTCGTCTGGCGCTGCGGCGGCGCCATCGCCCTGCATCAGCAGCTCGGCTATCAAGTGACCATCGTCTGCCTGTCGTTCGGCGAACGGGGCGAGAGCGCCAAGCTCTGGAAAGAGGAGGGCATGACGCTGGAGCGGGTGAAAGCCGCCCGCCAGTTGGAGGCCGAGAACGCCGCCAAGGCCCTGGATGCGCATGACATCGTGTTCATGGATCTCGGCGATTATCCGATGCAGCTGGACCAGGACGACAAGTTTGCCGTGGTCGACATCATTCGCCGCGTGCAGCCGAATTTCATGATGTCGCATTCCAAATACGACCCTTACAACACCGACCACATGTACGCGACCGAGATCGCGCTCGAAACGCGCATGATCGCCCAGGCCTGGGGCCACAATCCGGGTGAAAAGGTCCTGGGTGCGCCGCAGCTTTATCTGTTCGAGCCGCACCAGACCGAGCAGATGGGCTGGGTGCCCAATGTGTTCCTGGACATCACCGATGTTTGGGACAAGAAGCGCGCCGCCATCGAATGCATGGAGGGGCAGCATCATCTCTGGGATTACTACACCAATGTCGCCGAAAACCGCGCCAACCACTTCCGGCGGAACTCCGGCGGCCAAGCCGGCGGCCGCGCCGCCAAATACGCGGAAGGGTTTCAGGCCGTATTTCCAAGGTGTGTGGATGAACTGTGATCAGGGGCCGTGCCCGAGACCATCATCAATGCAGCATATCTCTACTAGTAGACGCATAAGCGAAGAGCGAGCATCCCCGGTGACACCCATGAGACGATTAGGCGCGGTTCTCTTCTTCATAACAGCCTTTTGTGCGCTACCGGCCTCGTCCGGGGAGACTTCGCCATCCTCGTCAGACACCGCAGATGAACTACGCGCCGCCATCTCAGAACGGCTGTCCGTGATGCCCAGCGTCGCGAAGTACAAGTGGAACCATAATATCGCGGTCGAAGACGTGGCGAGGGAGCAGGTCATTTTGCAAAGTCTCGCCAAGAGGGCACAAGCCGCAGGCGTGCCGCCAACTCTGGCGGAGCGTTTCTTCAAAGATCAAATCGAAGCGGCCAAGCTCATTCAGAACTCGTTGATCGCGGAATGGCGTTCTAACAATCGACCATCATTCGACAATGTCCCTGATCTCAAGGCCGAGATCCGGCCCCAACTCGACACCCTCACGGCGCGGCTGATGAACGTCCTTGCCCGTTTTCTTCACCAACCGAAACAGGCCGATCACCTCACGCGCCTCAATGCCGTCCCGAAAATATGGGCATCCCAACCCGAGGCATGGCAGACCGCCGTCCGCTCCCTTCAATTATCTACTAGTAGATAATGCAGGTAGGAGGCAGGATGGGGAGGGGCATGCAATCCGGCTCAACCAGAAACATGAACGGCCACCCACACAGTCGGCTCCGATGGCGACGTCCACACAACGCGGTGCTTCCGATGCGCAGCAATCAACACCGCCTGACCCGGCCGCAAATCGATAACAGCAGCAGGAGACAGCAGCTCAAGACGCGCTGCGCCGGACAGCACCAAAACCCATTCATCATCGACCTGATCGAACCATTCGCCATCCGGCGTCACATGTCCCGTCGAGACGATCCTCTCGATCCGAACGCCCGGGCGATAGAGCAATTCCGTGAACTCTTCGTCCGCTAGCGTCTTCGGCGCATCCGCCAGCAGGTCAACCACATCATCGGAATCGGTCGGGTTCGAACTCATGGGGCGTAACAATACCGAGGTACGTTCCAAACATCCACCGGACCAACTGCAACAGTCCACAGCGAGAGTGTCGGAACCCACAATTAAGCGGACTCAGAAACGCTTAATATCAATACCTTACACGGTCACGATTTCTTCGAAGACCCATAATTCACCGGAATATGGGGATGAATACCCAGAGTGCAGCAGCCGAACTTTCAGTTACAATTTCGAGGTAGATCGATGATTTTATGGATTTGCGCGCCCATCGATTTGGTCCACCGTTCATTCTAAGAAGCGGAGTATCAGACTACTTAAGGTTTATCCTGCCTGATCTCCCTCTAGACGCTTCAAACGAAACTTGCCTGCAGTATTATCACCACGCATCCAAGCCCGGTCCGTCATGTACTCTCCAGTCAGTTCACCGGTATCCGAGTTATATGTGATCCGCTCTGCTCCAAGAAATCGCTCGCTATCCGTATCAGAGACGACCGTGGCGCGACCCTCGAACATCACATATAGACATGGTCGCCCGTTGTGCCTATCCGGTTTGCAGAGTATCTGGGTAGAGTCGGAAACTCCCCGTTTTCCGTCGTTTGCAACTTCAATGCGCCCCCAACTTTGATCGATTCGAAGCTCTAGTTCATAACTGGCATCAGGATCTTTCCGGGCGTGAGAGGAATCTACTCGGCCCTGCCAATGACCATTCAAGTCGGGAAAGAACATCTTCCCTAGGCCCCAACTTGCGGGCGCTATCCATGCCTGTTTCCATATACCGATCAAGTAACCGGTGATTACGGTCAAGCCTATAGGACTTAAGAAGAAAAGTGCCTTGCCTGCGAAACCGGTTTCTTGCAAAGGGATCAATCCCATAAATGCAAGCACGGCGGCATAAGCACCGGCAACCGACACAATTATGCCGATACGCCACCTAATGTTAACAAGAGCCCACATCTAATCGGTTGCAATCTCACTGGCGATCTCGTCAAGAAATCTGCGGCACTGGAGTACTTCATTGGGTGTAAACAAATCCAAGAGGCTGGCAGACCAATGTTCGAACAGCGAGTAAACCCCATGTACCTGGACTAGGTAATTGCAGGCTGGGCCATATCTCAGTTTATCTCGAAGATAATCAACGGCTAAGGCAGTTGCTTCATACAGACTACCTTGCGTCAGAATGCTGTCAGGCACGTTATAAACGAGGCACTCGATTTGATACGATGACGGGTGCTCGTAAATCGGGTCCGTTTCAACCAGGATTCGCATCTTCTTGAGAACCCTAACAACATACTTATACCGGTTGCCTGTTCTAACGTTCTTCAAACGTCCGTTACTTAAATGTTGCTCGGGAAAGCTTGTGATCTTGTCACCATTTTTTGCGATGAAGATTATCCCATGGTCAGCATCACCCCCAAGCAGCGTTGCGCGTCCTGGCGGTTTTAATTGCTGCAGCCTAAAGGCTGGCACGACATCACATTCAACTCTGGCGTCCGATAGCGGATTGAGTTTTAGCGCCTTATTACCTGTTTCTACCGTTGTCAGAAGGTGGTCTTCGGAAGACTTGAGGACGTCAAACACAAGATTCCGAAACCTTGGATAAGCATCAGCGAGCTTTACGCCGGTCCCAGGGAATGATTGCGGTAGTGACTGTCCTGGCGCTGGCCGTGTCCAAAACTCATTTTCGGCAACCAACACCAAATCGAGGTCACTCTGGTTTCGCGTGTTTGTGTTATTGACCGAACTTCCTTGCGGAATGATCCTGATGCCATAGACATCTAGTTCAGGTACAGACGAAATGAGCTGCCGAACGGCATTCTCCGTCGCCTCAATACGCTTTTCTTCAGTTGTAGACGATGGCTTGGTCCAAATATCGAACTGTGCTTCCCAGTCGGCCCTCGATCTTTTCTTCTCGCCGGTCAATGCTGAATACAGTAAGCCGGCCGCAACGCCAGCAACCACGGGTGGTGGAATTGCCATGCACTCTATCCTGTATATCCATTATTCATGAACACAAAATATAGCGTTTCTAGCGATTCGGTGCAACTAGGTTCAGATCACGAAATACAGCCAGAGAGCGTATTCCCTTCTCCGTGCAGTAGTTTCGGTAAATATGTTATGCATCTTCATCGTTGAATAGTTCATCGCCAAACAGGATATAGAATTCACCCTGAATCAGCCCTGCAATCACGCCGCAATACCAAACGCAGATGCTTCGAAGTCGGGAGACGCGCTGCCTATTGTTGTCAGCCTTTATCTCCTCGTCACCTCCAGACGCCAGATAAATGATTTCGTCGATCAATGCCTCTTCCATCGTGAATTTATGCGCCACCTGGTTACGAGCTTTGTTCATCAACTCGAATACCGGGAGCAAAAACGCATCGTTTGCCCCAAGCCCCATCAGATATGCGACGTCTAGTTTCTGCTTGAAAGATAATCGCATGGCCTCAACGTCTACGTCGGCTGACGCGTGACAGCCGATGTATACCGAGATCGCCCGCTCTATGATTAGGTGACTTTTGAGAACGGCGTATTCCAAATTTTGGGTTCTAGGAAAATGTTTGGGAAGACCCTCGAGTTCTTCGATCGCTCCTTGAATTTCAACTTCTCGCTCAGCAGCAGTTTTCCAACTGACGCTCCGTAGACCGCCTTCTTTTATCCACCTATGTGCCTCTGGGGCGCTTGGGCGTTTGCGACGGTATTTCATCTTTCTCATGGATGTCTCTTGCTCTCGCACTCAACTATTTACGTACATGCGCTGGTCCTCGTACACGTGAACAACACGAACTAACCGGCCCTAAGAAGTCCAAGGTAAGTTTTTCCTAGGCCTATAGATTCTGAATAGCGTTCATCGACAAAACCGCGCCGACCACAAACGATACAAAACAGATTGCGATAAGAAAGAGGCTGCATCTCTGGAATCTATCGTGTTTGTCTGAGATCTTCTGATCTTCTGACTTATTTCGTTCCGACGTAAGCTCGTTACTTACAGTCTGTCGGTAGAGGTTATTGGTCTCAGTAGCAGCCTGGCTAAAGTAAAAGGTCGCATAAACTACGGACAAGGCGCTCAGGATCACGCCCGCCAGGAACCACCAAGCACCACAAATTAAAGGTGCTAGTGGCTTATCGTCCCCAATCAGAGATCCGGCTGCCGTGAGAAGCGAAAGTAAGCCCCCTGTGTTCAGAAGAAAGACAACTTTTTGGCCTTTCTCTAACCAGTCTTTCGCTGTTGCTTCAGCGCGATCTGACTCATGCTCTAGCCAGTCATAAATCTCTTTGCGCCGTTCCTTGGGCAGCTCCTTAAAGAAACCGTTAGAGTCTATCTCTTCAGTCATTTCTTCTGATTAGAAGCACCAGGTCTAGGCTTAGTGCTGACCGTGTCAGATGACTTCTTGTTGGGCTGAACAGCACCCTCGCGAATGGGTCGTGACGGTTGTGTTGGTTTAGCCGGTTTAGAGGGCGGCTTGTTGGGTTTGTCTGCCATGTATATTCCAGTTCAAATTAGACTCGCTAATGATTTTATCGAATCGTATTTACTCCTTTAAGTTTAACACAATGAGTCGGTCTGAAACATTTTTCGGCAATAGTTTTTGAGGACTTGTGTGCTGTTCTGAAGCTGACCGCTCCGACTTGAGTGTTAATCTTTCTTGGCAATTGATAAGGTTTCGGCTGCAATTCGTCAGTTATATGGAGGACGCAAAAAGACAATGAACAAATAATAATATAAATGAAAATATAAAAATCGCATAAAACAAAAATCTATATATAAAATTCAATTAGTAATATTTCACAAAAAACTGCTTTTAAACGTCTAATTTTGCTAATTATTTGAATTTATTGTTGTTTTTACTATTTTTTATTATTTATGGCTCATCCTTGAGCCATGAAAAGACGTATTCCATTCTCCAAACGCTCTCACATTACCGGCTTTCACCCGTTATTCCCCGGTCACGGCATGGTGCCGTTCGAAAGCGCTCTTGAGAGAGACTTTCTTACGTTCATCGCCCGCATGCCCGGACTT
This sequence comes from Rhodospirillales bacterium, assembly GCA_965601835.1. Classification (GTDB taxonomy): domain Bacteria; phylum Pseudomonadota; class Alphaproteobacteria; order Rhodospirillales; family Casp-alpha2; genus UBA4479. The sequence goes on along the minus strand of OZ271842.1, from coordinate 168,691 downwards.
GTGCGCGTCTCTGCACAACCTTTCACATTGACTTGGTTCGATGGTGGAAAGAAACGCAGATACACGCCAGACTTTGAAGTCTTGTTCAAATCGGTGCCGTCCGAACTCGCCTTGGCTGGCTTTGCTGAAACAACAGTGATCGAAGTCAAGTACGCTGCCGACTACCAGGCAGACACAGAGAACATTGAACGCCGACTGCGCGCCGTTACTGAGGAGAAGGGCGTTCCGGCCGTTTTGGCCGATGAAAACCTGATCCGTGGCAATTCCAAACGTGGGGCCGCATAGATGTCCGATCTTTCGCAGGTGCCACTCGAAGACTGGGAAGAAGCTAGACGGAAAGAGCCTGTAATCCGCGAACTTGCCCGCGATGATGTTACGAGGCTTGAGGTGGCATGCGCCGCTGACCGGATGGGGGTTTCGATTTCCTGGACTTACGAGCTCTTGGAAAGATGGCGAAAGAACCCGAGGACCTCTAGCCTTCTACCAGGTAAGCCGGGACCCAAACGTGGTAAGTCGAATATCGATCCAGCCGTCGACGAGGTCATTAAGGCATCGATTGAGAAATACTATGCAACCTCACAAAAACCGTTGCTGAATGAGCTTTGGGAAGAGATATCGGACCGATGCCGGGAACGAGTTCTCAAATCACCCGGCAAAGAGACGGTGCGCCGGCGATTGGCTAGCGCAGATCAATACCTGATTTCGAAGAAGAGAGACGGCAGGGCCAAGGCCCAATCCAAATACGGGGCCGCAAAAGGCAAGTTTGAAGCCCAGTATCCGTTGGAAGTCATCCAAATCGATCACACGCTTGTCGATGTAATCATCGTTGATGATGAAATGAGACAGCCGATCGGCCGCCCATGGCTGACGGTCGCGATCGATATCCGGACCCGGATGGTGGTCGGCTATCTGCTATCTCTGGACCCGCCATCAAGCCTCTCGGTGGCGCTGACCGTCTCACAAGCGATCTGGGAAAAAGCCGCGGTCTTGGGCAATCTGGACCTAAAGACTGATTGGCCGTGTGAAGGAATACCTACACGAATTCACGTCGACAACGGGAAGGACTTCCGCGCAGAAGCCCTTCAACGCGGCTGCGAGGAACACGGGATCATCCTAGAGTTCCGGCCTGTGGCAACCCCTTGGTACGGCGGTCACGTCGAACGCTTGCTCGGTACTTTGATGAAGGAAGCTCACTTGCTTCCAGGTACGACGTTTTCGAACGTCCAAGAGAAGGGGATTTACGACAGCGAAAAGCAGTCCGCGATGACCTTCAAAGAGCTGGAACTCTGGCTCTCTCACCGAATTCTTGGCGTTTATCACAACAGGCTTCATTCATCACTAAATGCGTCACCGATCTCAGTGTGGAAATCCGAAATCGAGAAGGGTTGGGAACCGCGGAAAGCGCTAGATCAGAAACGACTGCTGCTCGACTTCCTGCCCTTCGAATTGCGAAAACCCCGACGGGATGGGCTCAGCCTATTTAGTATCTCGTACTGGCATGACTTATTGCCGACCTGGGCCGCTCAGGATGTGGGTCGGCTTCCGGTAAAGTATGATCCTCGGGATCTCTCCAAAGTATGGCTTCGCCTGCCGGACGGACAATATGCGGAGTTAAGGTACAAGGACCCGAGCCGTCCACCGATTACGCTGTGGGAGCAAAGAGCCGCCGCGGCAGTCACTCGAGAGAACGGTCGTCGGAGCGTGAACGAGGAAGCCGTTTTTTCGGCTGTCCAAGAATCCCGGCAAATTGTTGAAGAAGCAAAGCAGGCCTCAAAAGCTGCACGACGTAAATCGCAGAGGCGAGCGTCAACGAATGAACGTCTAAAAGCGACTACTACTGATCAAGAATCTGAACCCAACAACGACAACGTCGCGCCGAATTATCGAGGTGAGAGAAAGTCGTTTGACGTGGAGTTTTGGTGATGACTGAACCCAATCTAGAACACTTGCATCCGTCCGCGCGCGACGCTGCACGAATGGATGATGCGGAGCGCCGGCGCCTCATACTCAGCGATCGGTGGATCAACTATCCGCTCGCGGCCGACGCTGTGAAACAGCTCGAATGGCTGCTGTCGAGGCCGAGAGTGACACGCATGACCAGTCTCTTGGTTCATGGTTCGTCGGGTATGGGGAAAACGCTTATCATTGAGAAGTTCCTGCGGACGTATCGCGAAGGGTTTGAGAATGACGGCACATTGAGACCAATCGTCTCGCTGCAGATGCCGGCAGCACCGGATGAGAAGCGGTTCTTCTGCCATGTCCTCAAAGCGACGAATGGGCCGATGCGTCATCGTGAGACCATCAATTCACTGGAGAACAAAGTGCTTAAGATACTCGAGCACTTGGAACCTGCCGCACTCTTCATCGATGAAATTCAACATATTGGTGCCGCAAGCAATCGCGACATTCAGCGCATTTTGAACATGCTGAAATACATGGCGAACGAGTTTCGGATGCCAATCGTCGCAATGGGAACTGATGAGGCGCTTCAGGTCATCAAAACGGACCCACAGGTGGCGAGTCGGTTCATGACTTACCCAATGAAACTATGGCGTGAGGACAACGATTTCCTCGATCTGTTGCACGCAATTTCGGTATCTACGCCACTGAGAAAGCCAACCAACACCTCCGATAAAACATTAGCTAGGAAGGTGTTAAGCCTGTCAGGCGGCATAACCGGCAACATATTTCGTTTGATGTCGGAAGCGGCGGTTATGGCTGTCGGTGCTGACGAAATGATCACTCCAGAACTCATTGATGAGGCAGCGGCTGGTTCATGGCGGAGAGCAGGGTGACCCAACTTCCATATGCAACACACCCCCAAGTTGGGGAGAGTTTTTCTTCATGGCTTATGCGACTTGCAGAGTCTTATGGGGAGACGCCGTCTGGTATGGTCGGTGACGCGCTTCGAGAGTCGGGTGTAGCAAAACCGAAGCCAGATTTCGCTTCATGGGCGGACCAGCCGTCGATCGAGATTGTAGAGGCACTATCGCGAAGAACAGGGGTCTCTGCAGAAGTTCTGGCTGCAACGACCTTAGACGGCCGTGACAAGTCACTGAATCTTCCGTTGAACAGACCGGACACCTGCAATCTCTTTTCGGGCCAAAACCATGCTTACTGCCCAGATTGCCTTGCCGAAGATGGATATTGGCGCCTTTGGTGGTCGTCCACGACTTTCATTGCTTGCCCAAAGCATGGGACACGGCTCGCCAATCGATGCCCGTCATGCAACAGCTCGCCAAAGAAGATTATGGGCCTATCGACCCATACAGAAGTCACAAACTGCGGTCAGTGCGGGCATTCCCTTATCGAGCCATCAACCGAGGAGTCTGACGTCGCGTCGCTTCCACTTTTAGAGTGGTCCAACATCCTTCAGAGCGCCAATGGCAGAACTGTAGAGACGCGATCGGGCATTCTACTAGTAGATGACTTCGTAGCTGCGGTCTGCATCGTTCAAGAAGTTTGCTTGCCGAGTGTGTTCGCTCGAACAGACTATGAACGTTGGGCTTGGTGTTACCTGCAGGACGACGATGAACTAAACAAAATGGGACGATTGCTAGCCGGCGCCCCGGGCGACCTAATAGGGTATGGGACACTTGCCAGCGAACCTTTAGCGCATCTATTGGGATGGCTGTTTTCGGACTGGCAAGTGAACCTTGAACTACTCTACGCATGCCTCGATCCTGGTCGAAAGAAGCTGTTACTTCGGCGCCGCGCGAGGCTTAGTAAAATGCTGCGTGCGCCCTTAGCTGGAAGACGGGAACCAAAACACACGAAACCTGGCGTGTTGGCAGCCTAGCGATTTTGGCCCTCCAATGCGCAACATGAAACTCAGAAGTCCTCGCTGAACACAAAAATCCAACAAACTCTGACATAGATCATTATTCGCAATTAATAATCATTTGCATTTATCAATCTCCTATGTCTAACTGCGAATAGTTCGCATTTGCATCTATTCGATAAGGGGGACAGGGGCAGATGTGCGAAGCATGCAGCGAAGACTTGAAACTACCCAGAGTGTCGGCGAGACGCAGGAAACTGTGGGAAATGACCAATGGCTGGCATTGCTCGGTCATTGGTACGTGTCTGACGTTGGCCGATCTGAGGAGCCTCGGTCGAAAACTCAATCTGACCACTGATCAAACATTTCCTGAGGATTACCAACTGCACGGCTATTTCGTCGGCGAAGCGGAGAAATCCGACAGCAAAGCCGCGAAGATGCTCGGCAAGTTGTTGGACAAACGCCACGCGGCCGCAGTCCGAAAGGTACGGCCCTTGCGCGATGTCGCGGCGTTGGAGCAACGTTGGCACATTGCACTGGAGACGGGCGACATACCAGGACCGTATTGGGCTATCCTTAGTCATCCATTTGCCTCCGAGAAACTTTGCGAGCGCATGTTCGCCGATGTGCACATGCTGTCACACTTGGTTGGCGCCTCGAACCGGGCGGATATTCGGCAGATACAGGTGCTCGAAGAGAACATCGACACACTTCAGGATCGCCTGCGCCGGATTTGTGTGCGGCATCGCCAGCGACTGCGGAGTCTTCGCGAGGAGCTGACTTCGGCGAAGGCCGCGCGCGATGCGGCCGGGACGTGTCCGCCGGCAAAACTCTTTGCACAGAAAATGTCCGAAGCCGAACGTTTTGCACGTCAGGAACGGGACCTTGTTCTGAGCGCCATGGCCGACGTCAAACGACGCGCCGACGATGCGGAAAAGGCATGCTCCGACCAAGGCAGCGAAATCGTAGAATTGAAGGCGAAAGTCGCAGAATTGGAAGCCGAGAATGCGGCGTTAGAGCAGCATGTCGCGGCTACCGAGGACAATGTGCCCGACATGGCCCGCATGGACCTGGAGGGGCAGCGCGTCTTGTACGTCGGTGGCCGCAAATCGAGTATCAATCATCTCCGCGCCGTGATCGAAGACTGCAACGGCACGTTCGCACATCATGACGGCGGCCTGGAGAAATCGATCGATGAACTGGCCGCGGCCATTGTCCGCGCCGATACGGTGCTTTTTCCGACCGATTGTGTGAGCCACGAGGCCGCCAACAAGGTCAAGAGACTCTGCAATCAACAGCACAAGACGTACGTGCCACTCCGCACCTGCGGCGTCGGTTCCTTGATGGCAGGCCTTGGCCAGTCTCTTAACGACGATCTCCCGATGGCAGCGGAGTAAGGCGTCGTGGACGGTCAACTGCAAGAGTTCGAGACCGGCGAACGGTTCGATACCTTACCTTTCGCCGAGCAGTTCATGGTTTGGGCCATGCGCATGTGGGTCGACAGCCTCAAGAGCGACCAAGATCATCTCCTGCTGTTGGCTGAGGGTTTCGTCAAAGCGAACGTGGCCTACGGGCTGAATGCCTTTGATCGCCTGATGTGGGTGTTGGCCGCGGGCGCGGCCTCAACCATCGACATTCGTTGCCCAAATTGTGCGTTCGTCAGCCCCGACGAACAGCGGATGCTGGCGGTCCTGGCTGACGCTCAGGGCGCGGACGAGGACAATGATCCGTCGGCTCTGTTGTCGGATATCCTGACGCCAAGCGGTCTGCGCTTCGCCGGGACGCATGTTGAAGAGTTGGCGCGTGCGCTCACGGACTCAGGAATGTTGCTGCGCCCCCGTGTAATGCAAGAGGCGGGCGCCCAGACGTCCCTCAACCAGTTGATGCAACCGAGAATCGTGCACTGAGTGCAGGGAAGGGGGCGACCACTTGCAGAATCACCCAAAACAAACACGACCGGCTGCCGCACACGCGGTGGCCGGAATGAAACGATGAACGAATGCTCACAAGGAGGTATAGACCAATGAAAAGGACCATTCTGGCAGCGATAGTGGGGATCGCGTTACCGGCACAGGCGATGGCGTCGCAAGACGTCGTCGAGACTTATGCCGACATCGCACACGCCATGTATTCGGACAGCTTAGCGACAGCCAAGACTTTGCACAGCGCATTGGAGCGCCTGGTCGCCGACCCGTCGGAAACGACCATGCTGGCGGCGCGCGCTGCGTGGCTGGCAGCGCGGGTGCCGTATCAACAGACCGAGGGGTACCGGTTTGGCAACGCCATCGTCGACGACTGGGAAGGGAAGGTGAACGCCTGGCCGTTGGACGAAGGCCTGATCGACTATGTGGATCGGACCTACGGCACCGAGTCCGATGCCAACCCGTATTACACGGCGAACATCATCGCCAATCCGTCCGTCAAGATCGGCGGCAACATGATCGACGCCTCGACGATCGATGTGGCGTTGATCGAGGGGACGCTGCATGAATTGGACGGCGTCGAAGCCAATGTCGCGACCGGTTACCACGCCATCGAGTTCCTTCTTTGGGGCCAGGATCTTAACGGCGCCGGCCCTGGCGCCGGCGACCGGCCATACACCGATTTCAGCACGTCGAACTGCACCAACGGCAACTGCGACCGGCGCGCGGCTTATTTGATGGCAGCCTCGGAACTGCTTGTTAAAGACCTTCAGGACATCGTCGCCGAGTGGGGGCCAAACGGCGAGGCGCGGACTACGGTGACCGGCGATCCGACGGCAGGCATCGCCGCAATGCTGCAAGGGCTCGGCAGCCTATCTTACGGCGAATTGGCAGGTGAGCGCATGAAACTCGGCCTGATGCTGCACGATCCGGAGGAGGAGCATGATTGCTTCGCCGACAACACGCACAATTCGCACTACTACAATCAGGTCGGCATGATGGCGATCTACAACGGCCGGTATGTGCGGGTTGACGGGACTGTGGTCAGCGGCGCGAGCCTTGCAGGGCACCTCACCGCCAAGGATGCTGCTGTCGCCGATCAAATCGCCACTGCCATGGCCGGTGCCTATGAGCGTCTTTCAACGATGAAACGCACTGCCGACGAGCGGATCATGGCCTACGACCAAATGCTCGCCGAGGGCAACGCCACCGGCAACGCGCTGATGCAAAGCACGGTCGATGCGTTGGTGGCACAGGCAAAGGCTTTCGAGGCGGCGATGACGCCACTCGGGATCTCCGCCATGGCGTTCGAAGGGTCGGACAGTCTCGACGATCCGAACGCCGTTTTTCAGTGATCTGATGTAGCTCAATGCGGCGGGGGACGAGGCGATGGTTTCGTCCCCCGACCGACCGCGCAAAGGGGCCGACCCGAATGATCCGATATCTGAATGCAGCGATCGCGATGGCGATTGCCACAGCCGTTGCAAGTGGGAGCGTCGCCGACGACCGCGTAAAAGCGGTCATCAAGCCGACGAACGATTTCAGCAAGCCCGAACGGTACGAGGCCATGTCCGGCGGCGCCGCGACATCGCGCAAGAAGGTCAACGTCCATGCCTTCTCGCAAAGCTCGGCAAACCTGACGTTCGAGCAGGAAATGGACTTCAAGCTCGGCAACGCGATGTTCCGGAAGCTCTGGGTCTCGGCACCCGCGTCGACCGTTTCGTCGGACGGCCTCGGACCGCTATTCAATGCGCGCTCGTGCCAGCGCTGTCACCTCAAAGACGGGCGCGGTCAGCCGCCCGCAGCAGGCACCGCGGACTACGATCTGGCATCGATGCTGTTCCGTTTGTCGATTCCGCCGCAGAACGAAGATCAGCGGGCATTGTTGGTAAGCGGCCACGCCGCGTCGATTCCCGAGCCGACCTACGGCGGTCAGTTGCAAGATTTCGCCATCCAGGGCCTCGATCCCGAAGGCAAAATGTTCGTCACCTACGAGGAAGTGCCGGTCGAAATGGGCGATGGCACGGTCATTTCTCTACGCAAACCCACCTATTCGATTGCGAACCTGAACTACGGCCCCCTGCATCCCGAGACCATGATCTCGCCTCGCGTCGCATCGCCGATGATCGGTCTCGGCCTTTTGGAGATGATCGCGGATGAGGATCTACTGGTGCATGCCGACCCCAACGATGCGGACGGCGACGGTATTTCAGGGCGGCCGAGCAAGGTCTGGAGCCGTGAACTCGATGCCGTGGCCATCGGGCGGTTTGGCTGGAAAGGCGGCACGCCGAGCGTGCGCCAGCAATCCGGTGAAGCCTTCAACGGCGACATTGGGATATCGAACCCAATCGCGCCGGTGCATTGGGGCGATTGCACAGACGCGCAGGGCGATTGCCGCAACGCGCCGCACGGCAACACCGCCAAACAGCAGGATTTGGAGGCGGGCGATCAAGCCTTCAAATTGCTGGTCGACTACGCCCGCAACTTGGCCGTTCCCGCCCGCCGCGATGTCGGCGACGCGACGGTATTGCGCGGCAAGCATATGTTCTACGAAAGCGGTTGTATCTCGTGCCACGTGCCGAAGTTCGTCACCAAAACCGACCCGGACCGTCCCGAGCATTCGCGGCAACTGATTTGGCCGTATACCGACCTGTTGCTGCACGACATGGGACCGGGCCTTGCCGACAACCGGCCTGACGGCGTTGCCTCTGGCCAAGAATGGCGAACCGCGCCGCTCTGGGGGATAGGCCTGACCGAAACCGTGAACGGTCATACGTTCTTTCTCCATGACGGTCGGGCGCGAAATCTGAGCGAAGCCATCCTGTGGCACGGCGGCGAGGCCGAAGCGGCGAAGGAAGCGTTTCGCACGATGCCGAAGGAGGACCGCGACGCCTTGCTCCGGTTCTTGGGCTCGCTCTAATGGGGAAGGCGTTCTGGTTCGCGCTTGTATCAGCCGTCTGCGCCATTCTGGCCTTACCGGTCTTTGCCGCGCCTGATCCGGGCGCCGTCGTCCAGCGGATCTACGCCGACGTCACCACGCCCGGTTACATGACACTGCGGGAAAAGACTGCTGCCCTCAAAACGGCCGTCGATGCACACTGCGGCGGCGCACAAACCGATGATACGGCCGTAATTACCGCGTTCAACGAGGCGATGGATGCCTGGCAGGCGGTCCAGCACATCCGAAATGGCGCCGTGACAGCCTTTAACCGTCACGCCCGGCTTCAGTTTTGGCCGGACAAGCGCGGCAAGGTGGGTAAACAACTGCGCCAACTGATCCAGAGAGGGGACGCCAACTCGTTGGTCGACCTGGGCAAGCGCAGCGTTGCGATACAGGGTTTTCCGGCGCTTGAGCGGCTGATTCTCAGCGACTCTGGGCTGTCGACCGAGGTCCCGCCGGAGGATGGCCTCAGCACCTGCGCCGTCGCCCGTGCAATTGTGGCCAACATCGCTGGGATCGGTAACGGGCTTGCGACCGCGCCGCCGCGGACCGGTCCTGCGGACGAGACCGTGCGCGCCTACATGACCGATCTTGTCACCGGTCTGGAAGCTATCTCACGCCTGAAACTCGACGCGCCGATCGGCAAGAAACGCGCCCGCCCTCGAATGTCGGAAAACTGGCGGTCTTCTCGCAGCCTCACGAACATCTCAATAAACCTGATGGCGCTCGAAAACCTCTATGTCGCCTTGATGGGCAACGACGCGACCAGCGATACGGTCGCCAGGACGCTCCAATCGATCCGCGCCGACATCGACGATTTGAGGCCATCCCTGGCCGATGCGGTCCGCTCTGACGTGCGCCGTGCCCAACTGATAAAGATTTCCGAGGCACTGGTCGCCATCCGCCAGCATGTTGCCGCCAACATCACCGAACGCCTGCAGCTCAATCTCGGATTCAACAGCCTCGATGGCGATTGATCGGCGCCAATTGATCGCCGGGCTCGCCGCGTCGGCGGCGGTCGCCGGGTTGCCGGCGGGCCGAGTGCGGGCAGGGGTATTGCCTACCTTCGTCACCACAGCAAGAGACCGGCTTACGGGCCAGTTCATCGCTGTCGGCTTGAAAGAAGACTTGGACATCATTTGGGAAACGCCACTTCCAGATCGGGGCCACGGCCCGATCATCGATCTTGCTCGCGGGGTGTGCATCGTCGTCGCTCGGCGGCCCGGAACATTCGCCGTCGTTTTGGACCTGCGCACCGGACACGCCATAACGACCATCAGCGCCCTCAAGTCGCGGCATTTTTATGGCCACGGAACCTTCAACGGGGACGGGCGGTATCTCTTCCTCACCGAGAACGATTATGAAGCCGGAAAGGGCGTCCTGGGCGTTTACGACGCCTCCGATGGGTTCCGCCGGGTCAATGAGGTCTCGACAGATGGCATCGGTCCCCACGAAGTCATTCTGATGCCAGATAAACGCATGCTTTGCGTCGCAAATGGCGGTATTCGGACCCATCCCGATAAGCCCCGAGAAAAGTTGAATATCGATACCATGCGGTCCACCTTGCAGATGATCGATGCAGCGTCTGGCCGTCTGGGCACGACTTACGAGTTGCGCCATGACAGATTGCGGAAACTAAGCCTTCGCCATATAGCGGCGACGCCAGATGGCCGGGTGATCGTTGGCGCGCAAGACGAGGGGAGAAACGGGGCTGATCGCCCCATCGTTTTCATTGCCACTGAACTTGAACTGAATCCGCTCCAAGTCTCAAAGGATATTCAGAGCCGACTCAAAGGCTATATCGGATCCGTTGCAGCGGATCGGAACTCCGGCCGCCTGGCCGCATCTGCACCACGTGGCGGCCTCATTCTAGAATGGGATAGCTCTCACGACTTCCATAAAGCCACTGCACTGAAAGATGGATGCGGCATAACCTTCAGGCACGGTGCGATCACCGCCACAAGCGGAGAGGGTGAATTGATTCACCGAAACATGGGAAAACGGCACAGTTTCATTCACTGGGATAACCATCTTTCCAGCTCTTAGACCAACCAAAACTGCGCACCGTCACGCGTCATTTCAGCGTCTCCATGCCGGCAACGGGCTATTAGTACGGTCCGGCCCATCAGCGCTTCACTCGTAGAAAAGAAAACCCACAGTTGACTGGACTCGAACACCCGAGTCCGGAGAACTATGGGTCATCGACCTGGGATCAACCACCAGTCCACGTAACTCTGAGTTTCGACAGAGAGGGTGATGCGCCTATTATAGGGGTTTGTGCGGCCATCGCCCCGTCCATAATTATCGCATAATTTATATTATGTAAAATTATTCGATATTATTTGAAAACAATGGTTTAGGTTCATTACAAACAAGCATTTGTATATTCAAATCCGAGAGCTTAGCGGCCAACATCGGCGTCAGTCGGAAATAGATATCGCCCCACCCGGCCGATCGATATCGACGATCATTTGATCGAAAGCCGGCACGACATGATCCGGTGTCCCGGCGTTCAATTCGTCGTAGTCAATAGCGATACCGAGATGCGTCAGAATCGCGCGTCGGGGCTTCACCCTTTCGATCCATTTCAATGCCGTCTCGACGTCGCAATGGGTCCAATGTTCTTTCCACTGAAAAACGCCGATGATCCACAGATCGAGGTTCGCGTTTTCGAGCTGCGTCAGGACGTCTTCACTCAGTGATTTCACATCTGTGGAGTACACAACGCGATCGAATGAAAATCCGACCGTCGTCGAAAATCCATGGTCCTGTAAAAACGTCCCGATGGTTACCCCAACGGGCGCGATATCGTCCCCAGGCACAAATTCGTGCATTTGCAGGACGGGGCGATAAAAGTGATCCGATTTCTCTGGCGGAAGCGGCTCGAGGGCGTATGCAAAACGTGTCCGTATATGCTCATGCGTGGTTTCATCGGCATACACCGGCAAGGGTCGCTTAATCGCCTTGTTGATGCCCCTAAGATCGTCCAGTCCGTTCAGATGATCCGCATGGGCATGCGTGTAGAGCACCGCGTCCAATTGGTTCACATCGGCGCGGAGCAACTGGGTACGAAGATCCGGGGTGGTATCGATTAGGAAGGCTTTTTCGTGGGTTTCGACCAGCAATGATTGCCGGCTGCGCTCGTTCCGCCAGTTTTTGGGATCGCAGGCGCCCCAACCGATACCGACACCGGGGACACCACTGGACGGACCGCATCCAAGGAACGTAATTTTCATGCGATCTTGTGTGCTCACGCAGCCGCCGCGTCGATGGCGGCCCCCGCCTTGGCGAACAATCGTTTGAAATTTGCCGTCGTCGTCTGCGCGATCTCCGCATGGGAGACTTGTCTGACGTCGGCGACCTTTGCTGCTGTAAACGCTGTATACGCCGGTTCATTGCGTTTTCCGCGTCGTGGGACAGGCGCCAGGTAGGGGCTATCGGTTTCCACCAAGATCCGGTCGGCGGGGACGGATTTCGCGACATCCCGCAGCTCTTCGGCTTTCTTGAACGTCACGATACCGGAAAACGAGATGTAGAAACCCATGCGCAATACGCGCTCGGCCAGTTCCGCGCCGGCACTAAAGCAGTGGATTAGCCCCGGGTAAGCGCCCTTCCCGTACTCTTCTTCCATGATACGGATGGTATCCGTATCAGCATCGCGGGTATGCACGATCAACGGCAACCCGGTTTCGCGCGCAGCAGCAATATGGGTGCGGAATTGGCGTTCCTGTACGTCCCGGGGGCTGTGCTCGTAATAGAAGTCCAGACCCGTTTCACCGATCCCGACCACCTTGGGATGATGTGACAGGCCAACCAATTCTTCGACGCTGATTTCCGGCTCGGAGCCGGCCTCATGCGGATGAATGCCGACTGAGCAAAACACATTGTCAAACCGCTCCGCCACGCCCAGGACCTGCGGAAACTTGGTGATATGGGTGGAGATCGTCACCATGTGGCTGACCCCGGCGCGGCCGGCGCGGGCAACGACGTCATCCAACTCGTCGCCAAAGTCCGGAAAATCGAGGTGACAGTGGCAATCGATCAGCGGCGTGCCGAAAGTTGGGGGTGTTTTATCGCTCATAGGGGCCATGTTGTGCACAGCCAGCGAAGAGTCAACGCCGCCCTACTCCGCCGCGTCTTGAAGGAGATACCGGTCGACCCGCGGAAACATGAACCGCCGGTCCCGGGCATTATATCCACGCATCATGTTTTTCAGAAACGGGTCTTCGCCGGTCAGGAACAACTTCGGATACCGAAGCGACGCCAGCAGAAGCGCGAGATCGATGTCCTTGCCCTCCTGAAACGCATTGAATGCCTTGGCCGATGCCTTTTGTGAGGCCATCTGGGTCAGTTTAGCGATCATTTTCTGTGTGTCCTCGTGCGGATGCACGATCAGCCGGCCCAGGAACTCTTTATCGGCCTCTGTGGGCGGCTCATATCCGTCCCCAGATTCGACAAGCCGGGCCCAGGTCAGGCGCGCCTGCGTGTTGCGCTTTTCCGTCAGAGCGGCCGCCTCCTCCCAATCTTCGAGGGTCATCTCGTCATCGAACTCGGGCTCTTCCATAAATTGTGACACCAACGATTTCACCAAATCGCGTTTCTTGCGCACCGGTTTTGGCGGCGGTTCCTGTTGTTCGGTGCGGTTCCGCCAGACCGCTCGCCAGGAATCGAAAAAGCGTTCCCGAAACAACATTTCATCGAAGGTTTGTTTCAGCGCCGCTTCGCGCTTTTCCGGCTGGACGCTCTCGATCCGCGTGATCACACCTTTGTTGTAGATCAGCAGATCGGCCATCAGATCCTCACGAACGATATCCCGAAACCGCCCGGCAAACGCCTTGGATACGAAAAACGGAAGCGGATAATCCTTGGTCGGCTTTACGCCGTCGCACAGCTGATCAAACACGGTTTGCAACTCGTCCAGCACGCGGGCTTCAAATAACTCAGACGCGGCATCGTGATGTTCGCGCAGGGTCTGCGCCCAGGATCGGGGCTTCCGCTTCTTGCCCGCACGCACGATCCTGTCCTGCTTGATCTCCCGGAGAATAACGATGGTCTCGTCGATTTTGGCATCGGTTGGCAAATCTCCGTCGAAAATGGTGACGACGCGATGCCGGTAGAGTTCGCGACGACGTGCGTCGTTGCGCCGCTGGTACAGCTTTTCGACCAAGGTGCAACAGATATCGCCGAGGTCCGGCGATTGCCGGGCGTTTTGGACCCGCGCGATCAGCCCGATCTTGGGATCCTCGAACACTTTTTCCCAATCTGTGGCGGGCGCTTTACTCATGAGCGCGCATCAAAAGGCATCGGCGTGCGGTGGGTCAACACCGAACGGGTTAATCGTTGTCCTCAATGAAGCGCGGAAACACCCCTTCCGGTTTCGGCAACGGGGTTCCCGCCACCAAAGAACCGGCCTCCCCGAATGCCACGAACGTGCGGGCATCGGCTGAGACGCCCAGCTGATCGAGCATTTTCGCCATCGCCGCCGGCATTACCGGCTGATTGATCAGCGCCAGATGGCGGATGGTCTCGGCAAGCACATAGAGAACGGTCTCCATGCGGGCCGGGTCCTCCTTGCGCAGCTTCCAAGGCGCTTGGCGATCGACATAGGCGTTGGCGGCGCGGATAACGACCCAGATGCTCTCCAGCGCGACGTGGAACGCTTGGCGGTCCACTTCGCTGCGCACGGTCTCCAACATCCCGCGCGCATCGGTCAGCAGGGCCAGATCGTCGTCCGTCAGATCGCCCCGCGTCGGCACGGCACCGCCGCAGTTCTTCGCGATCATCGACAGCACCCGCTGCGCCAAGTTGCCGAGATCGTTAGCCAACTCGCCGTTCATGCGGTTGACCATGGCGGTGTGCGAGAAATCGCCGTCGTTGCCGAACGGCACCTCGCGCAGCAAGAAGTAACGGACCTGGTCCAAGCCATACCGGTTCGCCAGTTCGATGGGATCGATCACGTTGCCAAGGGACTTGGAAATCTTCTGACCCTCATTGGTCCACCAGCCGTGCGCGAACACCCGCTTTGGCAGGTCGATACCCGCCGCCATCAGGAAAGCCGGCCAATAGACGGCATGGAAACGCAGGATGTCCTTGCCGACCATGTGCACGTCGGCGGGCCAATAGGTCGTGTAATCCGCGGCCTCGGTATCTGGATACCCCACCGACGTAATGTAGTTGGTCAGCGCATCCAACCAGACATACATGATGTGATCGTCGTCGCCAGGTACCGGCACGCCCCACTTGAACGTCGTGCGCGACACCGAAAGATCGTTTAGCCCGCCTTTGACGAAGCTGATTACCTCGTTGCGGCGGCTTTCCGGCAAGATGAAATCCGGGTGCGCATCATAGTGCGCCAACAATCGATCGCCCCATGCCGACAGCTTGAAGAAATAGCTCGGCTCTTCGACCCACTCGACCTCGGCGCCGGACGGTGCGACACGGGTTCCGTCCGGTTGCTTGGTGAGTTCATCCTCGCCATAGAACGCTTCGTCCCGCACTGCGTACCAGCCGGCATAGGAGCCGAGATAAATATCGCCCGCATCCAGCAACTTCTTCCACAACTCCTGGCACGCGGCGATGTGGCGGTCTTCCGTCGTACGGATGAAATCGTCGTTGCTGAAATTCATAAACGCCGCGAGATCGCGGAAGTTCTGCGAGACCTCGTCGGTGAATGTCTGCGGGTCCTTTCCAGCGGCCGCGGCAGATTTTTCGACCTTCTGGCCGTGCTCGTCCGTACCCGTCAGGAACTTCACATCGAACCCGTCCAGGCGCTTGAAGCGGGCCAGCACATCGCACGCCAGCGTTGTGTACGCATGGCCGATATGCGGCGCATCGTTCACGTAATAGATGGGCGTGGTCACGTAGTAGGTCGGCCGGTCCGCCATGGTCAGTCTTCCTTGCGCTGAGGAGCCCCTTAGGTACGGCGGGCCCGGCCAGGGGTCAAGGTCCGCGGTCGCCTAAGCGAGCGACCAGAACAGCGATTGCATAACCTGCTTTTTATCGAGGTTCAGTGGTTCGGCGCTGCGGATCAGGCTTTCGGCCTCATCGAGCCGCCCTAACCAAACCGGCAAGATCGCCGTGCCGGCAGCGCGCGACGCGATCATGCGTTCTTCTTCGGTAAGGGTAAGGTCGCCTTCCGCACCACGCGACGACGCCAGAACAATACGCGACAACCACCACCGAAAGAGATCGAGCGCAATGCGGTAAGCGTCATCGGCCCCGGACTTGGTCATTGAGGCCGCAAACCCCTGCACGGCGCGGCCGTCCAATTTCGGTAAATCGCCTATGATGCCGACGATCTCGCGGTAGATGTCCAAGCCGCCGGCGGTCGCCATGGTCAGCGCGCGGCCGATACTGCCATCGGACAGTCGGGCGAGTTCCCGCGCATCTTCAGGTCCCAACGAGGGCACATACCCCTGCAGCACGTGGGTAATGACATCGAGTTCCAGGGGCTTTAGTGCCAATGTGCGACATCTGGACCGGGTCGTCGGCAGAAGCCGGCCTGGGTTATGACACACCAGCAAAATCACCGTCTGCGGTGGTGGCTCTTCGAGAATCTTCAAAAACGCATTTTCCGACGACCGGTTGAGGAACTCGGCACCGTCGACGACGATCACTTTGTAACCGCCTTCACTGGACGTCAGGCGGGCAAAATCGATTGCCGCGCGGACATCGTCGACGCGGATTTGCGCGCTCATCTTGCCGCTGTCGTTTTCGCGGCGCTCCAAGGTGAACAGATCGCCGTGTCCTCCCGCCGCGACCCGGTGAAACACCGGATCGTCAGGGTCCACGAACAGACCGTCCGTCGGCATTGTGGTCGGCAAATCGCCGAACAACGAAGGCCCGCCGGCTGGTGGATTGGCGAATAGATACCGCGCAAACCGATAGGCCAAGGTCGCCTTGCCGATCCCGCTCGGCCCGGTAACCAGCCAGGCGTGCGGCAGGCGGCCGCCAGCGGTGGCATCCAGCAAGGTCGCCTCTGCCGTCTCGTGTCCCAGCAAGACAGACGTTTCCCGCGGTGTCGGGATGTCGGTCGCGCCGTCTGCCTGCGTCTCACTCATACCACGTTGATACCATATGCCTGCTCGAACTTTGAAAGGATATCCCGTGCGACGGTGGCGATGTCCTGCGCCGCGTCCACGACGTGGCATCTCGCGGGGTTTTCCTCGGCGATCCGCAAGAACCCCTCGCGCAGCCGTCCATGAAACCCCTCCCCCTTGCGCTCAAATCGGTCCTCGGCCGTTGCAGCCTCCGTTTCGCGCTGCTGGGCTCGGGCCAGGCCGACATCGACCGGCAGATCGAACACAAACGTCAGTGACGGCATGAAATCGCCAAGGATCGCTTTATGGATGGCATCGATCCGCGACACGGCCACGCCCCCCGCATGCCCTTGATAGGCCAATGTCGAGTCGGAAAAGCGATCGCACAGGACCCACGCACCCCGATCCAATGCCGGTTTGATCAACGCCTCCACATGCTCGGCGCGCGCCGCATAATTGAGTAGAACCTCGGTCAACGGTGACCAGCGATCGACATCCCCCGACACCAAGAGCGCACGTACCTGTTCCGCCGCCGGCGTGCCGCCCGGCTCCCGCGTGGTGATGACATCTTCGCCGACCGTGCGTAGTGCCTCTGCCAGCAACTGGATCTGGGTCGACTTGCCGGCGCCCTCGCCGCCTTCGAAGGTAATGAACCTAGTGCGCACGGGCGTTGGACATCCTCATCCGGACTCACCCCACAACAGGAATTCCAGGGCAGCACCAAGGCGGCCGAAAACGCCGAGTTGCCCGACATCGGCGGAGGCCGTGAGCGGTATCGAGAGTGTTTCGAAGTCAGGGGCACTCACGGTCAGCGTACCGATCTGCTGTCCCGCTGCGATTGGCGCCGGCACGGGGGATTGATAGGTGACCGAGACCTTCATGTCCCGTCGGGCCTTGCGGGTCATCGTCACAAACACGTCCCGCTCGATCTTCATTTCAATCGTCGGCGCGACACCCAGCCAGACCGGCGCAACTTCGACCGTATCGCCCGCCGAAAACAACCGGTAATTATCGAACTCGCGAAACGCCCAGTTGAGTAACCTTTGGCTTTCAGTTGAGCGGGATTTGCGGCTATCCAGGCCATTTACCACGAGAATAAGCCTGCGGTCCTCGCGTTTTGCCGTCGCTGTGAGACCATAGCCCGCTTCCCGCGTGTGTCCTGTCTTGAGACCGTCGGCGCCGGAGAAGCCGTAAAGCAACGGATTCCTGTTCGATTGACGAATGCCGTTATAGGTAAACTCACGTTCGGAATAGTAATGAAAATACTCCGGAAAATCGGTGATCAACCTGTTTGCCAGAACCGCAAGGTCCGCCGCCGTGGTGCGATGATCGGGATGCGGCCACCCCGTGGCGTTGGCGAATGTGCTGTCCGTCATGCCGAGTTCTCGGGCCCGTTCGGTCATTTGCCGCGCGAAAGCCTCTTCGCTGCCGGCAAGATTCTCCGCGACGACGATGCAGGCGTCGTTCCCAGACTGCACAATGATGCCCCGAATCAGGTCTTCGACTTTCACATCACTGTTCGGCGGCAGAAACATAGTCGAACTGCCGCTGGCGGCGCCGCCTTTTCGCCATGCATTTTCGGACACGCGAAATGTGTCATCGAGAGAGATAGAGCCGTCCTTGAGACGCTCGAAGAGCATATAGATCGTCATGATCTTGCTCATGGACGCCGGTGGCATCCGCTCGTTCCCGTTCTTGTCGAGCATCACAGAGCCGGTCTGCGCGTCCATCAGATAAGCTTCGCGTGCCGGTGTTTCGATATCGACGGCCATGGCTGTCGTTGGCAGCACGCTTAGTGCGAGTGCTGCGAATAACGACGGTCTTACGATCTTCTTGAATACCTTCATGGGGCGCATCCTAAGAGCCGAATTTGCATAAATTATGGCGTCCTCAATCGACAATGATCCGGGCATCGGGAAACCCGCTTGCAACGACCGTGTTGAGGATTTCATCCGCTTGCGAGACGTCCACGAACGGACCCACACGGACCCGGAACAGGTCGCGCCCGTTCACCAAGATACGGTCCAAGAACACGTTTCCGACCGGACTTAACCGCGCCTGAACCTTGTTTGCGTTCTCGAATACGCCGAACGCGCCGGCCTGCACGAAAATGGATGTCGGTTGGACCGGGCGCTGTTCAACTGCGGCCTCAGGATCGACCGTCAACGCAGCAGTTTCGCTGGGCGCCGTGGTGTTCGGAATGGTGCCGGTCTGCACCGCATCGCTTGCAATCACAACCGGTTCGGTCGGCGGGGCCGGCGTCTCGGCAACGGTGGACGGGGCGGCTTCGGCGCCACCGGGGGCCGGCAATGCCTCGGCGCTGACGCTCGCTTTGGGGACTTTATCGACCGTGATCGGCGAACCGACCCGGGCCAATTCATCGCGGTTTTGCATGCGCGCCGCCACCGCGCGTGACCTGTCGGCGAGAATCTGCACCCGCACACGGGCCGTGCCTTGTTGCTGGAAACCGAGCAGCTGCGCGCCGCGCCGCGAAATGTCGATAATCCGCCCCTTGGCGAAGGGGCCGCGATCGTTGAGCTTCAATACCAGCGACCGTCCGTTTTCAAGGTTCGTGACACGCACGTAACTGGGCATCGGCAACGTGCGGTGCGCCGCCGTCAGCGCATTCATATCGTAAATTTCGCCGTTTGCCGTCTGGCGTCCGTGAAACTTCGCCCCGTACCAGGACGCGATACCGGTTTCGTCGTATTCGTAGTCCTCGGCCGGGTAGTACCAAATGCCGTTGATCTGATAGGGATCGCCGACCTTGTAATACCCCTCGCTCGGGGGCGTTTCATTGCTTTGCTGGATGCGCTTCGCGCTATGCAGCAGGAACTGCGTCTGCGCGCACCCCGCGAGAAACATGACGGCGACTATCGCCAGGCATCCGCCTCGCAATCCTTTTAAGCTCATGCCTTTGTCGGTCCCTGTTCCATTGTCCGCCTCATCCGTCTTCCTGGCTCATCCTCGAGCGGCGTTTTGCAGTCGTTCGAGGAGCCCAAACGACGGATGCCCATCCGCCGGCAGGTTATTCGCGCGCTGAAAAGCGCGAATGGCACGCCGGGTCATTGGACCGGCGCGTCCGTCGATCCCACCGGTATCGAAGTTCAGCTGCGTCAACAGCCGTTGCATGGTCTCGATATCCTGGAATCGCAACATCTGCGCGTTGGCCGGCTTGCCGATGCTCAACCGCGGTAACCCGACGAGACGGTCCGCCAAGTGGCCCACGGCAATCGCATAGAGTTGCGATGCATTCCATCGCATGATCGTGCGGAAATTGTTGTAGACCAAAAACGCCGGTCCGGATGCGCCCGCCGGCAATAAGATCGATCCATCGATGTCTGCTCCCGGCAGGTCTCCGCCACCGACCTTCCGAACGCCCAAGGCCTGCCACGCCGCGAGTTTCTTGCGTTCATGCAAACCGGCGACGGCAAAATCAAACCCATCGGGAAGAACGACTTCCCGGCCCCATGTATAGTCCGGGTCCCAACCGACTTTGGAGAGGTAATTGGATGCCGACGCAAAGGCATCGCCCAGATTGTTCCAAAGATCGCGGCGGCCATCACCGTCGTAATCGACTGCATACGCCTCAAAAGTCGTGGGAATGAACTGCATGTTTCCCATGGCCCCCGCCCATGAGGACTTAACGCCCACAGGCACATCGCCCAATTGCACAAGGCGCATCGCCGACAGGAGTTGTTTGCGGAAGAAGTCGGCGCGCCGCGCGTCGTAGGCCAGCGTGGCCACGGAGTTCAACATGTCGAAGGCCCCGAAATTCGAGCCGAAGTTCGTCTCCACCCCCCAGAATGCGACCAGGAATCGTGGCGGCACGCCGTACTTCTTCTCGACCTCCGCGAGCAGGGCGGCATGCTGCTTGAGTAACGCCTTGCCCTTCTCTACCCGCGAATCCGGCACGAACAATTCCATGTAGCGCCAAAGCGTCAGCATGAATTCGGGTTGCCGGCGGTCAAGTTCCAAAACCCGCGGAACGGGCGCCATATTCGCCGTGACGGTGTCCAACGTTTGCTGCGAAACGCCTGCCTTGAGGGCATCGGCCCGCAATGTCTCCAGCCACGTCTCGAACGGTATGTCCGCGGCATTTGCGGGTCCGGCCGTCATTGCCAATAGGCTCGCAGCACCAATGGCACCCATAATCCGTCTCTTCATGTTGTCTCCAAGGGTAAGGGGCGCGGAAAGAGTGTCGTCGTCCGCCCCGTCAACCAATATGCCGTCAGACCGATCCATTCCCGAAGGCCTTGCGAGAGCTTACCAAGCCCCCCTGTGAGGCTCATGGGTGAACTAAATCCAGCGTTTGGCACCGTGCTGAAATCCACCGGATACGGAATGACACTCCAACCGACGCGCCGGAAAACACCGACGGCGCGGGGCATGTGAAATGCCGACGTTACCAACACCCACGTCTCGTCTTGGCTCGGCTGCATCAAGCGATACCCGATACTGGCATTTTCAGCCGTGTTACGGGCATCCCGGTCGAGCGTCAATCGCCGTTTGTCGATACCGAGGTCCGCATAAAGCTCCGCGACATAGTCCGCCTCCCGCAGTTCCGTCTGCATGACCGACCCCGATCCACCGGTATACAAGACACGTGCCTCCGGAAAGGCCCGCGCCAAGGCAGCCGATGCCGTAATCCGTTCCACCGCACCACCGAAACTCGGTGTGCCGTGGGCGTCGCTCAAGACCGGACTGACGACACCGCCGAGTACGACAATACCGTCCACCTGCCGATCCAACGCCGGTTTATTGAACCTGTTTTCCAACGCCCCAATCATCCAATTTCCGATGGGCACAAATGCAACAAGAACAGCCGTGAAGGCGCAAAACGCGATCAAGCCCTGACCCACGGAACGCAGCCTCTTCCACCCCATCAGCAAGAGCCCGAGCAGCAAGCCCATTAGAAGCAAGTTGCCCGGATCGACGAAAAACCACAGGGTCTTGGACAAGAAGAAAAACATGCGCCGCCTCTGGCTCTGCTTAGCGCGCCTCATCTCAGGCGGCAAATCGAGGGACGAGCGAGCTTCAGATCACTCTACGGCGTCAGATCAGAAGATGCCTTTAGATCTTTGATTTTAATATATTAATCTAGCCCCAAAGAGCCGTAATAACGCGCGCATTAGTTGCGTTGCGATCGACGCCGTCGACCGCCCTCACACGTTCTGAGGGCCGATTCGAATAACCCTCAGTTACTTTGGCGTGGTTGCCAGGCCGGGATCGGCTGCGGTGTCGGCAAAAGTTGGGAAGGACCCATCGTCGACTTGGCCGTTTGTCACCTGGAATTCGCGGTTCTGCTCATAGGCTTCGCGTTCGGCGACGTAGGGGTCGATCGCCCCTTTTCCGATCATATCGATCTCGTCTTGGTTTTCGCTGTAGCTGACGGCGCCGCCCGCGGCTTGTGCGGCAAGCGGTAACGGCGTCGCAAGCCCCGTCAAAATATCGCCGGTAGCGTCCCGTAAGTTACTCGGCCCGAGGATCGGGAGAACAATATGCGGTCCAGTATCGACCCCATGCGATCCAAAGGCCTGTCCGAGATCTTCGCGGCGCTGCTCCAACCCCAACTCCGTCGCCTGATCCTGCGTGCCCAAGAAACCAATGGTCGAATTAATCAAGAAACGCCCTGACGCCGTCGCAGCGTTGTCCGTATCGCCCTGCAGCAAGGAACTGACAGCGGTGACCGGCTCGGACAAGTTAGAGAAGAAATTCGAAACCCCCCGCTCGACCGGATCAGGTGTCACGTATTGGTACCCATCGACCAACGGGTCGATCACGGCGCCTCGCAGCACCCGGTTCACGTTCGAGGTGAAACGGTTCACGGGCTCTAGCGGATCGCTGACCGCGGCCGGATCATCCGTATCCGAGGGCAACGGCTCATCCGCAAGCGCGTTCGGCGCCACCAGAACGCCGACCATTGCCAGCCCGACCAAGTTGGAAAAACCAGCGCCACTGCGCTGTTTTCGCGAAAAAATGCGTCTCATCGCCCTGATTGTCCCCGAGAATGCGTGCCCTAACGATTTATATAGTTAGCGACACGTTAACACACATCCCGATTCGCTGCATCAAAAACAGACACGGTCGCGAAGCCGATCCCGGCGACCGTCAGCGCTTGCCGGGCGTCGATGTCGCGGGTACAGTCCGGCCCGATTTCGGCACGGCCCCTCCGGCCGCGCTCGTCCCGGTGGGGTGGCAGAGTGGTCGAATGCGGCGGTCTTGAAAACCGTTAGGCGTTGATAGCGTCTCGTGGGTTCGAATCCCACCCCCACCGCCATTCGCCGCCGATTGTGCTGCTCTCTACTAGGGAATTTCGTTTGCCGCTCCGCGGACGAAGCTGCCATTCTCTATGGCCGAAAGAATGTCGGCTCCTGACAAAACCGAAGCTATTCGTGTCTGGCATCCGGAAGATGAGCAAAGCTGATTGCCAATCGGTTCCATGCATTCATCTGTGCGATGACAAGTGTCAGATCAACAATCTCAGTTTCCGAAAAATGCTCAAACAGCGCTACATATAGATGCTCAGGAGCCCCATTGGTTGCAATTCCGGTGATGGCTTCTGCCCATCCAAGTGCGGCCTTTTCTGCTTCGTCAAAGAAATACACCTCACGCCAAACGGTGAGACAATCAAGCCGCTGTGTTGTTTCACCTGCTTTCCGCGCTTCCATGGTGTGGAGATCCACGCAGTACGCGCAGCCATTGATCTGGGACACCCGCAGTTCGATCAGGGCTCGGAGTTTGTCGTTTATGGACAGTAAGTCGTCCTTGGCTTTCGCCATGCTGGTGATGGCAGGGCCGTTAATGGACACGTAGTCGAGGCGCTCGATCATCTTCTTCTCCATCTCATTGGAGAGGGTGCCATGCGCGACCATGCGCTGCCCGCCATTTCATCGACAGACTGAAGCAATGGCGGGTGTCTAACGCCCGGCCTCCTGCAGCCCCTTACTCCGCCGCCTGGGCCACCACTTCCGGTGCGACCGCCTCCCAATTCAGATCGCCGTCATAGCGCGACGCGATTCGTCCCTGGTCGTCCATGGCGAACAGGTGTAGCCACCCGTTATCCAAGAGATCCCTTACGCCTTGATGCTTCTCGATGATCTCCGTCATCGCCTCGGTCGGCGCCTCGATGACCACCGAGAGGCGCACCGGGTCATGCACCAGGTTTTCGCCGTCATGCACCGATTGCAGCGGCAGGCCGGACCGGAGATCACCGCCGTTGCCTTCCAACACGCCGATCGTGCCGACGACGTTGTGCAGGGTTTTGTTGCCGCTACCGAAGGCCCGGTTGTCGACAGCCGAGCCGTAGTACTGAAGGCTGATCCAACTGGCGACCACCATTGGCGCGGTCATGATCAGTTCCAGCACCCCGAACCCGTCGTCGGCACGCCAGTCGTAGTCGTGCAGGAACGACCGCCCGCCCAGGTCCATCCCCGTGGAGCGCTCCCGCGGGGCGGCAACGAACGCGGCGCAGCCGGCGAGACCCCATTCCGGCCGAACTTCGCTCCAATCGCGGCTACGCGCGACAATCTGCGCGTCGACCGGTGCGTCGGCATCGAGACCAAGCAGGGCGGACCGTTCGACCCGCGCCAGTTGGCCTGCGTCCCGCAGCCACGCTCTGAGTTGTTCCAGATCGTCGGCGTGGGATTCCGGCGTCGGAATGTCCTCGAACAAAGCGACGTCGTCGGTCGTGGTGTCGTGCAGGCCGCCGATGAAGATCGTATCGGCCGGAATCTCGATGCCCCTGAGCGCAAGACCATCCCGAACATGAGGTTTGTTGAGGATCGCCGCCGCGACCCGGGCATTGGCCTCCCCGGTGTGGCCGCCGCAAGCGCCACAGTCGAGCCCGCTCGCGTGCGGATTGTTCACCGTGGTCGATCCGTGTCCAGCCAACAGCACAACACGGCCGAAGTTCTCGGTCAGCGACATCGCCCGCAGGACCCCTTCGGCCATGTCGAGCTGTTCTTGATCGCTGAAGCCGGTGCGCGCATCGCCCTCGCCCTCGGCATCGATCACCGGCAGGGTCCGATGGTGATACTTGCCATCGATACCGTCCTTGGCGGGGTGCGCGGTCGGCCGGCTGAGCCGCCAACCGTCGCCGATCAGCTTTGCGGCATAGCCAAGACCCAGGGCCTCGACGTAGGCGAAAGACGAGATCGCTGCGTACTTGAACGATGCCGTCGCCTGTGCCGCGCGCTTCCGCAACGACCGCAACGCACCGATGTCCTCAGCCAGCGCCGTGTCGACACCGCCGACCCCCTCGCGCACTTTAGCGCCAGGTGTCAGCAAAACCGGGCACTGCGCACCACCGTGATCGTGGCCGACCGGCGCGTATTCGATGGCGAAGCCGAAAAAGCCCGCAAACCCGATGGTGTCGACCGATGGCGCCACGGTCTCAAGCGCCCGCCGGAAAACCTCCGAGCGTACATCGATGCAAAACGCCGCCTGTGCCGCGGGCCGCGCCACCGCCGTCGGCGCTTGATGGGCGTCGAATTTGGCGATCAGGTCACGCTGCCACGCCCGTTCGTAGGCGTCCTGCAGGAGGGCATCGACCGCAAAGGCTGGATTCTGTTGCTGGTCGGGCGCATAGGCGGACTGTGATGCGGTCCAGGCCGCCGCGATCCCGGTATCCGCCGAGAACGCTTCGAGCAAGGCGGCATCGAATACCAATCGAATGGCCAGGAATTCCTTCAGCGTATCGTCGCTCTCGCCGTAGAGTTCCTTGTTCCAAACCAGATACCGTGCGTAGCCCGACCATCCTGCGACCGTCATCAGCAAGCGGTGGAAATATGCCGGAAGCGCGCCCGCCGGCAGACCCAAACGCTGGACCGCGAGCAACGCGGCGTCCGTCGCATCCTCGGGGTACGCGGCGATGGCCCGGCGAAAGGCGTTCAGTCCGTGGACGGCCATTGTCCGATCGACGCAGGCGTCCCGCCGCCAGGCGGCATAGGGAGCCTCCCCTTCGGCCGCCAGCGTCCAGGCCGCCTGGCCTTCGTCGAAGTAGGCGGCCGCCCAGGCAGAGATCCGATCAACGACGATCGCCTGCCAGTCGGTGCCGGTCTCCGCCGTTGCGATGTCGGCGACGGTCGGAAACGGCGCCGGCCGCACGGGCTCTTCGGCGGCAGCTGCCGCGAGGACCGCAGCGTTCTCCGGAACACCGGGGGCTGCTGGCGCGGCAGCAATCGCAGCATCCAGATCGGCAGGCGATATCCGCCCGTCGGCAATCGCCGCCGCATAGTGCGACCGGGGCAGCGTCATCCGCGCACCGGCAACTTGGTTCATGGTATTTGCCGCGTCGGCGAACGATCGATCCGAGAGCCCCAGAAACGGGTTCACGGCAACGAAGGTCTTCAGCGGCCACAGCGGCGCGATTTTGCCTGCTGCGGTCTCAGTTGCCGTGGCAACCGCTTCAGCGCTGATTGTGTGAACCGTCTCGGACATTGGATTGTCGTTGGTTTCGTTGAATTGCGACGTCATTGCTGTACCCCTTTTTGAGCCGAGACGTTGTTGACGGAAGCGATTGAGAATGCGCCAACGAACCGGTTGAACGCGGCATTGGCATAGAAACCGTTGGCGACATGCACGCGAAGCGACCGCCATGTCGGCGATGCGTTGAGGGCAGGGCCCGCCATTTGCAGCACTGTCACCAGAGCGAAGGACGCCAGCGTCAGGGCCATGATGGCCAGCGCGGCGGCATCGTGAACCGGCGGCGGCGGCAAGGTGCCGGCCATCAGATGGGCCGCACCGGTCTGCAGCGCGAAGTACGCGGTGGCGGTGACCGCAGCAAGGCCTGCGGCCTTGCCAATCACGAGGCGTGCCGATTGACCGCTGAAGGACTGAGCCATGAGATGCGACAGGCCGAGGACCACAATAACGCCCAGGGCGAGGACCGCCGTGTCTTCGCGTTCGGTGTAGCCAAGCAGCCAACCGATGCCGACGAACATGATCAAAGCGGTCATCATGGCCAGCGCACCGGCGCTGGGCGAAACCGACGCCAAGGTCGGGAGGCGCCCGGTCTTGGACATTTCAACGACGCTGCCCGAAGACAGGAAGGCGTGGGCCTTGTAGAGCGAATGCGCGACGATGTGCAGGACCGCGAGCGAGAACACACCGAGGCCGCACTGAAACAGCATGAAGCCCATCTGCGCGACCGTCGACCAGGCCAGCGAGACTTTGACGCTGGTTTGGGTCAGCATGGCAACCGCGCCGATCAGCGCCGTGCCTCCACCGACCAGGGCGAGTACATGCATCGCCCACGGTGCCGTCAGCATCACATCGGCGAACCGGATCACGAGGAAACCGCCGGCGTTAATGATGCCCGCATGCAGCAGGGCAGAGACCGGCGTCGGCGTTTCCATCACTTCAAGCAGCCAACCCTGGGTCGGGAACTGCGCGCATTTCAAGACCGCGGCGAGTACGATCAGAAATGCCGCCGCCGTCGCGCCGGCCGGAGCCCCTTCGGCCCCAGCGGCCGTTAGGATGGCTGCGATATCCGTGGTACCGAAGGCGGCGAACAATAGGGCGGCCGCACCGATCAGCGCGGCGTCCCCAAGCCGCGCGGTAATGTACTTCTTTCGCGCACCCATTACGGCACCCCGCCGTTCCGGGTAGAACACCAGCAGGCGGTGCAGCGCCAAGCTGGTGGCG
The DNA here is from genome assembly GCA_965601835.1 of Rhodospirillales bacterium. Taxonomy (GTDB): domain Bacteria; phylum Pseudomonadota; class Alphaproteobacteria; order Rhodospirillales; family Casp-alpha2; genus UBA4479. Next base: position 141,361 of record OZ271842.1, on the reverse strand, counting down.
ATCCACGCCAATACCAGCTGCACCAAGTTCCCGGAAAGCACAAGGACCGTGACCGCTGCGATGGTCAGACACAGGCCGCCGACAAACGCCCCGTGCCGCGCATCGCCATCGAGATACCGCCGGCTGTAGCGCACGACGATCACGCCGATGAAGCTGACCAGCAGGAACATCGTCGCGCTGAGCGCATCGAGGCGCAGAGACAAACCAATCCCATCGACACCGATCAGCGCCGATGTGGTCGCGCCGAACGTATAAACGCCGTACGCCGTCACGGCGGCAGCAAACAGCGCGATGAACGTCGCAGCGCTCGCCGCCTGGAGAACGCGGCGCGGTTGACGGCCGGGGGTCTTGAGCGCAAGCAAAGCGACGGTGATCAGGGCGATTGGCGCAAGATACGGTAAGATGCTGATGACTGTGGGCATGACGGGCTCCGGCGTGTGAATTTCGTTGCAAGACACATAGCGAGCCAATTTGCATATAAAAAATTCATTGTTTGAAACAGATCGTTATATTAAATAGAACGATGTATGGCGAACTTGAACTACAACCACCTCCGGTATTTCTGGGCCGTTGCAAACGAGGGAAACCTCACGAGGACGGCTGAGCGCCTCAACGTTTCGCAATCAGCGCTGTCTATTCAGATCCGCAAACTGGAAGATCAGCTTGGGCACGCCCTGTTTGAGCGGCGTGGGAAACAGCTTCTCTTGACCGAGGCCGGCCGGATCGCTCTCGATCACGCCAATACGATCTTCGCGACCGGCGAAGACTTGATCGGCATTCTCAGCGACGAAGCCGGCGGGCAACGGCAGGTGTTGCGCGTGGGGGGGCTGGCGACCTTGTCGCGGAACTTTCAATTGGCGTTTGTCCGCCCCCTGCTTCATCGCGACGATGTAGAGGTCGTGTTACGGTCCGGCAGCCTTGGCGATCTCTTGCAGGGCCTCGAAGCACATCGGTTGGACGTCGCCTTGACCAATACCGTGCCGTCACGGGATGCGGCAACGCCATGGATATCCCACCGGATTGCCGAGCAGCCAGTAAGTTTGGTTGGCACGCCGGAGCGAATCGGCGATGGCGGGAAAATTGAAGATCTTCTGGCGAGCGAGCCGCTGGTCCTCCCGACCATGGCAAGTTCAATTCGAAGTGATTTCGACGCTCTGATGGAACGTATGGCGATCCGCCCAAAGATTGCCGCCGAAGTCGACGACATGGCGATGATGCGCTTGATGGCGCGCGAAGACGTCGGGCTCACGTTGGTGCCGCCCATTGTGGTGCGCGACGAGATTGCCAGCGGCCGCCTGATCGAAGCGCAGGCATTGCCGGAAATTAACGAGACGTTTTACGCCGTGACTCTCGAGCGCCGGTTTCCCAATCCCTTGCTTGGCGAATTGATTTCGGGCCATCACGACCTTCAGGCCATATAATCCGAAGCCTGCAACCTTTCGTAGGTCAATTCATGAACGATATCCCTCCTTCAACGGGCCCGGAAGCGCCAGAGCGGCCGGATATTGCCGCCGGCAAAAACAGACGTCGCGAGCCCGGTCAGGAATTCTCGAGAGTCCTCACGGCGGTCATCGGCACATTGGTGTTCTTTGCCGTTCTCCCGGTGATCGCGCTTGGGTTCGTCGGCGCGAAGGACAATACGTCCCGGTTGCTTCGGGATCACAACGAACAGATCCTCACCAGTGTCGTCGACCGGATCGAAGCGGTGCTCGGCCCGGTGGAAGCGCAACTGGCGCATATTCAGCGGGAGATTTCTTCAGGCCGGGTGTCGCCGGATTCAGCCGACGCTTTCGACACGTTCTTGCTTGGCACCCTGGCGGCGACCCCGCAGGTCAGTGGTTTCGGTATCGTTCGCGATGATCTCACGGTTCGTCTTTACAACCGTGAACGCGGGGACGCCTTTGACGTGGACACCAGCCAAATCCTCCGCGCCGAAGAGGCGGTGCAAATGGGCCGCTCCGCAACCGAGCCGATCTGGGTCGACGTTATTTGGAGCCGTTTTCTAAGCCAGCCGATCCTGCGGCTCATGATCCCAATTACACCACCTGACGGGCAATACCGGGGAATCCTGATCGCTGCGGTAACGACGCGCGACCTTTCGACATATCTTCGCGACCTGTCGAACGAACTCGGTGCGCACAAGGCCTACATTTTGATTGGCGAAGACCGGGTGCTCGCCCATCCCGGAATGTTGTTTGAACGCATCAATGTCGATATCGAAGATCCCCTGCCCCGCCTCGAAGAGGTCGGCGACCCGATCCTTCCCTACATTCGCACCGACGACAGGTTCAAACTGACCGCTATCGCACCGCTGCGCATCGCGGAGGGGCACTGGACTTGGGTAAACGGGGTCGGACAAGTGTTCATCTATACGACGCTGGACCGCTTCGGGCCGGAGGCTTGGACCGTCGGCATTCATGTGCCTGGCGAGGAAAGCCGGCGGTCCCGTTGGATCGTGACCGGCATTGCGATCGGTGGAGGACTATTCCTGCTTATCGCATTGTTCGCGTCGAGCATGATCGGCAAACGATTGGCGCGCCCCATCTTGGGCCTTGCGAATGCTGCGGATAACATTGCCGCACATAACTTCGAGGACGTTCGGAAACTGGAACGCGGGCCAATTTACGAGGTAAACGCAGCGGCGGCAGCATTCGAACGCACGGCGGCCGGGATGTCTTTGTTCGAATCCTATGTCCCTGCCCCCGTGGCGCGTGAATTGTTGGATGCGGACGGCGACAGCAAACCGGTTGAGCGGGAGGGGACGGTCCTCTTCGTCGATATCGCTGGATTTACGACCATTTGCGAGGCCATCCCCGCCGACGAGGTCGTCGAGATGCTGAACGCCTACTTCGATGCGGTGGCCGAGACGATCGCGCGCCATGACGGCGTGATTACCCAGTTCCAAGGCGATGCCGTGTTGGCAACCTTTAACCTGCCGGTGCCGCGCACGGATCACGCAGCGGCCGCGATACGAGCGGCACGGGAAATCGCCGCATTGGTAGAGCAGCGGACTTTTGCCGGCCAGTCATTGAGTGTTCGGGTCGGCCTGAACACCGGCATGATGGTCGGCGGATCGGTTGGCGCCAAAGGTCGCCTGAACTACACCGTTCACGGCGACGCAGTGAACACGGCGGCCCGCTTGGAAGGGTTGAACAAGGACTACGGCACGACGATCCTGGCCTCCGAGCAAACTGTCCTGCATGCGGATATGGCCGCAGAAGCGAAGCGCGTCGGAGATCTCCGGATCCGCGGCAAACTGAAGGCGGTCACGTTGTATTCGCTCGACCCGACAGAGACGGCCTGATTACTTCGGGACCAGCTTTTCCAGGTCGACCCGCTCCTCCGGTTCCGTCGGAAATTCCTGCGGGTCCCACATGGCGTAGTCGAACGCCTCGAAATCCGCGCGATAGAGTTCGTTGATCTGCTCAACGGCGTCGCGGGCGAAGTACCTGCGGTACTTCCCTTCGACAGGCGCGGCGCCGACCCTTTGCCCAAGATCATTGTACCGGGCGACCGGCTCCGGCGTGACTCCGAGAAAGACGCCAAGGCGCTCGACGTCGTCCGCTAAAGTCTCTGCGCGTCCGACCCAATCGAGCACCATCCGATCGTCGTGATGGGTGAACGCCACCATCGGACAGAAATTCATCCACGCGCCCGACGATAGATTTGCGTGGGCGACATGGTCGCGCATGTAGGCGCCGAAATCGTTGCCGGTCTGGTCGAAGATCGGCGTTTTGAGCCGTGACCAGGACTCGTAGCGCTGCGACACCGAGAAATCCTGCAGGAACGCCGAATACACCCGGTCATACGGATTGCGGACAAACGTGAACGTTCGATAGTCGCGGCACCGCTCGGCGTCCGCATACTGCGACCAGAAACGATCATAGGGCACGTGTTGACCGATTGACTGGGTCACCGGGTACCCCTCGTCGGTGAACGCCTGCAAGGCGTGGCGAACGCTCGCCGATCCGCATTTTGGTATGACGAAGTACAGATACTTATGTCGATGCGAGATATTCATCGTACCTAACCGCCGGACTTACTTGGATACATGTACCGGGTCGGGCGCAGGCGCACCGGCCGGCCACGGGCCATCAGGGATGACCGGTTGCCCGTCGACCAGTGAGGGGATGCTTACCGTGCCCCGCGTCAACTGCAGTGACCATCCGTCCGAGACGTCCACGTGCTTTCGAACGCGGCGATCTCCCGCTGTCGGCGCGCCAAAAAGCCGGGCATCGGCATGATCGCGGAGAAGCTGTGCCAATACCGCGGCCAAAGCCGTGGTCTCGGATCCGATCCAAACCTCCAGACCGATGCGACCCACCGTCCGGGGCGACGCCGGCAGGCTCCAATCGAACACGCGACCACTCGGCGTCGACATCGTGAACGCCCGCGGCACGTCGCCGACGAGTACGGCCGCGAATTCTCGCATCTCTTCAAGCGTACCGCGTTGCGGCACGATTCTCAGGTCCAGCACCAATGTCTCTGCATCGTCCGGCGGCTTCATCAGCCAGCGGCGTAACGCCGAAGCGTCGAACGACCGCGGCGTCAGCCTCTCCCGACCCGGTCCAACTCTGTCCCATCGCAAGCTCTGGTTCCGGTTCTGCCAATTGGAGCGCGCCTGATGCGTATCATCGAAGGCCAAGGTGGCGTCGGCGCCCAGAACTGCATCAATCTCCCGCGCGGCGCAGAGAACATCGTCGCCGCACTTCGATCGAACGTCGTTCAATGGCGGTACGCGATACCCAAGCTGGGCCACCGCCGCCAGAAGGACCTTGGTTTGATCGGCGGTAGCTCCGGTAGGCGCACCGGCGGCAAGGACCGCGCTGATACATAACCAGATGGCAAAGAGCTTGTTCGCTCGCATGATCCGTTGCCGATTGCTCCGCGTAGCGTTGTCGTATAGGTGCAACGACCTTATGTCAGAGAACATGACAGATCACGCCGCGACGCAAGGAAATCCTGATCCATGCTTGGCCCCGACGCCGGCGCCCGTCCTCGTGCTCGCAGCACACGGATCGCAGCGCCATTCGGGGGCCGCCGACCATGTCGCGCGGGTCGGCGATGCGGTGCGCGCCCGGTGTCAATTCAGCGCCGTGCGATCGGTCTTTCAAATGGGCGGCCCGGACGCCGCCAGTTTACAGGGTCTCTCCGCCGATGGTGGCGTGGTGGTCGTGCCTTACATGATGACCGACGGTTTCCTCGCGGCATCGCTGACCAACGCCGCCGCCACGGCAATCCGTGCCGAAACGCCGGAAGCCGTGGTCTCGGTCGCCAGTGCCGTCGGCACTCACCCGTGGATCGCCGACGCGGCGCAGGACCTCGCCGCCGAGGCCTTGTCCCGATCCGGCATCAGCCCCGCCGAGGGCCATGTCCTCATCGTCGCGCACGGCTCGCGCAGCCATCCCGCGTCCCGCCAAGCGGCGGAATCGCAAATCAGCCTGATTTTGGCGGCAGGCCGGTTCGCCTCCGTACATTTGGGTCTTTTGGAGGAACCGCCATACGCCCAAGAGGTGCTTGCGGCCATGCCGCGACCGGCGGTTGTCGTTGGTCTGTTCGCCGCGCCCGGTGGTCATGCCCTCGACGATATCGATGAAATCGTTAATGCGCCGGGCGTCATCGATGTCATCGATGCCGGTTTCGTCGGTCAGGACCCCCGCATGGCGGAGATCGTCGCCGACCGCGCAACGGCTGCGCTGGGCGGCAGCCGCTCCTAAACGCTGCTCCCTGAAACGACGAAGGCCCCGGTCATACCGGGGCCTTTTCGGAAACACATATTGCGGTTTGCCGTCAGGCAGCCGCGCCTTCCCGCCACGCCGCCGTGCCTTTGCACGACGGGCAGACCCGCTCACCATAGTGATGCGACTTGAACTTCACCCCGCACATCAGGCAGCTACGAACTTTGTGCTGTTCAGGGCGATCAGAGCTTGGTTTCTTATTGTCGGAACTTCTCGAAGCCATTGTCCTAAGCGGCCTCCTGCATCGTTTCTACGGTTAACAACGACTCGCGACTCAAGATGCGCGACCCGAGGTTCAAGAGTTCAGCGGCTTCGTCCAGCCGCTGTTGCTGCGTCCCTTCCGTCGAACGATCGTCGAGGAGTTCCGCAGCGCTTTCGGCGAGAAATCTCACCAAGTCCATGCGTTGCATCGTCAAAATCCTCCTTGTACGGGTCTCATCATGTTGACCCATAACCTACTCTGTTAGTCATCAAATTGCAACATCTTTGCTGCACCGCAACATAATTGAAGCGGCTATATGAGACACCAAGTGCCCTCTTGCGACACCGGCGGTATCACAAGACATAGGGCGACCAATTCAAAATGTAACCCTATCCTTTCACAAATCGTTAAATATGTCCACTATGCAGCGCTGCGGATAATCACAATTCCGTGCAAGTCGCCAAAGGAAAACCGCCTAAATATCGACCATATGACTAATTATTATGCACCACTGCTCGCACCGAAATGCGTCAAAGGCACGAGGCCCGAACAGCAACACCTTGAATCCCAAGACAAACAGGATACCGTCGAGACTTGGCACGATCCCTGCGAACCGCGAGCGTGCGACCGGCCCGGCGACGATATGCCGGGTCGCGGCACGTTGAACACTTGAGGAACATCGTTGATGAAAAAGATTGAGGCGATCATTAAGCCTTTCAAATTGGATGAGGTGAAAGAAGCCCTGCACGAAATCGGCCTGCAAGGTATTACCGTGTTGGAGGCCAAGGGGTTCGGACGCCAAAAAGGACATACTGAGTTGTACCGCGGCGCGGAATACGTCGTGGATTTTCTCCCCAAAGTTAAAATTGAAATCGTCGTCGACGACGCCCTGCTGGAGCGCGCGGTCGAGTCGATCCAAAACGCGGCGCAAACCGGCCGCATTGGAGACGGTAAAATCTTCATCACACCGGTCGAAGAAGCGATCCGGGTCCGCACCGGAGAACGCGGCAACGACGCCATTTAACGAGTGCTCATCACCCCCGGGTTCCCCGGGGCAGATCCACCACCCGAGTTAGGAAGGAAGGACAAAACTATGGGATTGGACCTTAAAACGCCGACGGACGTACTGAAGTATCTGAAGGACAACGACATCGGGTATGTCGACCTTCGCTTCACCGATCCGCGCGGTAAATGGCAACACCTGACGATGGTGTCCGCCTTTATCGAGGAAGACACGTTCGACGACGGCATCATGTTCGACGGCTCGTCGATCGCCGGCTGGAAAGCCATCAACGAATCCGACATGGCATTGATCCCGGACGCCGCCACGGCCGTCATGGATCCGTTCGCAGCGCAGCCGATGATGATCCTGTATTGCGACATCGTCGAGCCGACCAACGGTCAGCCGTACGAACGCGATCCGCGCTCGGTCGCCAAGAAAGCCGAAGCGTACCTCGGCAGCACGGGCATCGGCGACACCGCCTACTTCGGCCCGGAGCCGGAGTTCTTCGTCTTCGACGACGTCCGCTTCAAGGTCGAAATGAACGAGTGCCTGTATGCGTTCAATTCGGACGAAGGCCCGTACGTCTCGGGCACCGTGTTCGACGAAGGCAACCTGGGTCACCGCCCGGGCGTCAAGGGCGGCTACTTCCCGGTGCCGCCGGTCGACCAAGCGCACGACATCCGTGCCGAAATGGTCGCAGTGATGCAGGAAATGGGCCTGGTCATGGACAAGCACCACCACGAAGTGGCGCCGTCGCAGCACGAGCTAGGCATGGCGTTCTCGACCCTGGTGCGCTCCGCCGACAACGTGCAGATCTACAAGTACTGCACGCAGATGATTGCCGCCACGTACGGCAAATCGGCCACGTTCATGCCGAAGCCGGTCGCCGGCGACAACGGCTCGGGGATGCACACACACCAGTCGATCTGGAAAGACGGCAAGCCGGCCTTCGCGGGTTCGGGGTATGCCGATCTGTCCGACACGGCGCTTTACTACATCGGCGGGATCATCAAGCACGCGCAGGCGATCAACGCCTTCACGAACCCGTCGACCAACTCCTACAAGCGTCTGATCCCGGGCTTCGAAGCGCCGGTGTTGCTGGCCTACTCGGCCCGTAACCGTTCCGCGTCGTGCCGGATTCCGTTCGCCAGCTCGCCGAACGGCAAGCGGGTCGAAATCCGCTTCCCGGACGCCACGGCCAACCCGTACCTCGCCTTCTCGGCGATGATGATGGCCGGCCTCGACGGCATCCAGAACAAGATCCATCCGGGCGACGCCATGGACAAGGACTTGTATGACCTGCCGCCGGAAGAACTCGCCGACGTCCCGACGGTCTGCGGCTCGCTCCGCGACGCCGTCGAAGCGCTCGACGCCGACCGCGAGTTCCTCACCAAGGGCGACGTGTTCACCGACGATCAGATCGATGGCTACATGGATCTGAAGTGGGAAGAAATCTACAACTTCGAACACACGCCGCACCCGGTCGAGTTCATGATGTACTACTCTTCCTAACGCGGGAAATCGGGCTTCGGCCCAACCGTGGGGACCCCCGCCCTTTTGGGCGGGGGTTTTCTTTTGGGGGACAGGTACCGAGCGTGCTCGGTACCTGTCCCCGGCACGCCCCCAGCACGCCACCCCAGCACGCCAGCACGCCCCGGCACGCCCCGCACGTTTGGGTTGCAGCCGCGATGATCCGCGCTACCATTGGCGAAAGATGCGACGCGGAGGATTTCATGCCCTTTGACGGCAATCCCCTAAATCTCCAGCAATCGGGTACGCCAACCATGCTTGGCAACCGCATGGCGGCGGTGGGCCAGTGAACTTTGCGCGTGAGCTCAAGGTCTTCGCGGGCCTTCTTGTATGCTTCTTTATAGCTTCCTGCGGTTACATCAAACACCCCGAACTGAGAGCAAGCTGTGAGCGCGATGGGGGCGTATCAATCTATGACACCGCCTCAAACGTCGAGGGCATCTTCTGGGGAGGCAGGTGGGGAGTAAGTCCGTCCTCTGGACCTCATAAATTTACGCCGGAGGGTTGTAGCGGTTATGGATGCACTCAAATCATCACGAAACTTGGTTTTCAGTTCGTAGAATTCGGAATTTTCGAACATGAAAAACCGAGCTTTTACAAACCGACACCCGCGTCATTTCTTCAGCAAAAGTTCTTCAGATACACACTGGAGGATGCTGGAGACGGCAAATGTCTCGCTTATCAAGAGGCAACCGGCGATTACCGAATGCGCGCCGATCCGAAAGAGAGAGTTTTTCCAGCGGGGACGGAGATTGCTCGTCGATTTAATGGGCGAGCAAAATGCATTGGTCTCGAGGAGATTGAGCGCCCCAGTGCGAGATACGCTGTGTTTGAAAAGAGGACAATGGACACATTCTCTGGAAAAACAGGCGCTCGTGAACCCGGTATTTTCTTGGTTCGACAGTGGATTACTGACCTGTCCAATTGGAAGACTATAGCCGAGGCTCGATGGTACGCCTACTACGGGCCATCGGCCTATGGTTCTCCAACACTTGCGGAATCGCGTTACTGGTGTCCCAGAAGGCAGGAATTCGCCGACGCGCTAGTCAAACGTGTACTGATACCGACCAATAGATAATGGAAGCGCGGTAATGTCTCTGTAGACTTCCGGACTTCCGGGACGGACTTCCGGGGACGGACTTCCGGGGACGGACTTCCGGGGACAGCCACCGAACACGACCCTGAGTAGCGCGCAACAGCCATCTCTCAGCTATCCCTTGCTCTAGGTAACTGTCCCCGTTCGCGCCTTCGCAAAACGCGGTGAAGCCTCTCATAGCATCAGTCGGATGCACCGGACAGAGAGCACACCATGCCGAGACAGCCGCGCCTAACAGTGCCGGGATTGCCCCACCCGTTTGACTTCCGGGGACAGCCACCAAACACCACCCTAAGTAGCGCGAGCCAGCCAACTCTCAGCTATCCGTTGCTCTAGGTACCTGTCCCAGTTCGCGCAGTTCGCGCCACCAGTTCGCGCCAGTTCGCGCAGTTCGCGTGGTACCCGCCCCTGATCGCGCCTTCGTAAAACGCGGTGAAGCCTCTCATAGCATCCGTCAGATTCACCGGATAGAGAGCACACCATGCCGAGACAGCCGCGCCTAACAGTGCCGGGATTGCCCCACCACATCACGCAACGCGGCAACCGGCGCCAACAAACGTTCTTCGAAGCGCGTGATTATCAGGTCTACCTGAACCTGCTCGCGACGTACAGCGCCCCGCTCGATGTCAAGATTTGGGCCTATTGCCTGATGCCGAATCACACCCATGTCGTCGCGGTACCGGGCACCGAACGCGGGCTTTCGTCCCTGATGGCCGAAGTGCACCGGCGCTATACACGACACATCAATTTTCGCATGGGCTGGACAGGGCATCTCTGGCAATCGCGCTATGCGTCGTTCGTCATGGATGACGCATATACGCGGAATTGCGTCCGGTACGTCGAGTTGAACCCCGTGCGCGCCAACCTTTGCGCACAGCCCACCGATTGGCCGTGGAGCAGTGCTCGGGCGCACCTTTCGGGCCGCGACGACGGTGTCTGCACCGTGGCACCCATGTTGGAACGGATCGAGGATTGGTCGACCTATCTGTCCGAACCCGTCGACCGTGACGCGATGCAAGCGTTAAACCGCCACGACGGTACCAACTGGCCTTTGGGCAGCGCGGCGTTCGTTCGCGACCTGGAAACACGTTCAGGATTGCGCTTACGGCCGAAACGGCCCCTCTAGCCGGGGACAGGTACCGAACGAGTTCGGTACCTGTCCCCGAGCAACCTGTGCCGTCCGTCACTGCCGGGTATCGGCGGTATGGTTAACATTCAGATCATGTTCAGAACCCACCCCGCCCCGATGACGGCACTTCGCGACGACACGATGATGTTGTTGCATGCGGAGCCCATGCGCCGGGCGCTGGACGAGCGGACCGAAGACCTCAAGACCGGCGCGATGATGCTCGCGGTGTTTATCCTGGGCACTGCGGTCGGCCTGATGGTGATGGGCGCCCATGACGGTCCGCAAACCTTCTTTATGGGCTTGTTTTCGTTGATCATCTGGTTGGCGCTGATCGTCGCCGCCCTATCGCCGATCATCATGTGCATGCTGATGGTGGAGTGGCGCCGGCTGCGCCAGGATCGCGACCGGTTCGAAGCTTTGTTGCGCCGTTACAACCGCATTTAATCTCTCTTGAAAGGCGTCACCCCGGCGAAGGCCGGGGTCCAACGGGGCCCAACATGGATTCCGGCCTGCGCCGGAATGACCTGCCTGCTCGATTTTACCGTCGCGGCGGCAGATCGAGGGTAAACGTGCGGGAGCCCGCGCCGTGCACGGTATCGTAGGCGCGGACCACGACCTGCGTTACGCCGATGGGCACTTCGACCCGCGCCAGGCTGCGGGTGAACGGCTGTTCTTCCACATGCGGATGGAACAGGGTCCGGGTGCCGAGGATCGTGCCGTCCGGGGCCAAGACCTCGAATTTGTCCGCGTAATGCGCCCAGCCCTCGTCCTTGTGCGCGATCCTCGCGGAAATGGCATAGGTGCCGTCGGCATTGGCCTGCGCCGTCGCATCCAACACCGCCGCCTCGCCGGCCCACACCGCCGGACTGCTCAAACCGATACACACGACCCCTGCGACAACCCCGCGCCACAAATGTGACCGCATCTGGCACCTCCTGCCTTCAAGATACCCAAGCTTCGCCCAGAACAGGACACAGGATCAAGATAGGGTCCCATCCTGTGCCGAGCAACGGATGGGAATCGTATGATGTTCAAGGTATTTTTGCTTTTTGTTCTTGTTTTGTTCTTTTTGTTCGCCTATAACCGACTTCAGTACAGGGTTGTGACCAAGGAGGAGTTCACCATGCAGGCATGGCAATCGATGGGCCGTTTTCTGACCGAGTTTTTGGCTTTGGGGATGCTGTTCGTCTCCGCCTACATCAGCATGATCTTAGTCTGATCGGCGGGTGTTCAATCCGGCGCGACGGCCCGCTTCTCGCCGTTCTCGTCCAACGCGACGAAGATAAAGGTGCCTTCGGTCACTTTAGCCCGATGATCGGGGCTGCGGCCGCGCAGCGCCCAGGTCTCGATGCGGATTTTGATCGAGGTGGTGCCGACGCCGACGACCTCGGTGTAGCAGCACACCACATCGCCGACATTGACCGGCTTGTGAAACGTAAACCCGTCGACGGCGACGGTGGCGACCCGCCCCTTGGCCCGGTTCCAAGCGGTGATGCCGCCGGCGATGTCCATCTGCGACATGACCCAGCCACCGAAGATATCCCCGGACGGATTGGTATCGGCGGGCATCGCCATGGTCCGGAGCGCCAATTCGCCCCGCGGTTGGTCGGTCTCCGCGCTGTCGCCGTTCGCCATGTCGATCCCCTGACCTTCAAAAATCCACAAGATATGCCGTTTTTTGCGGCGCAAACATACCCTATCGTGCTTGAAGCGTTTTCGCCAGACGGGTATTGTCGTCGCCAATCAAATGCGGGGCAATCACGCAGTTTATTGGGCGGAGCGCAGTGATGGAGCGTAGCGACACGATGTCCGATTTGTTCGGATCGACCGAGGCCGAGGACACGAAAACCGCCCCGCGCGCGGCGAAATCGACGGCCAAGAAGAAGCCGTCGAAAGCCTCGCAGCCGAAGGCGACCAAAGAAAGCTATAACGCCAGCGACATCGAGGTGCTGGAGGGGCTGGAGCCGGTGCGCCGCCGTCCGGGGATGTATATCGGCGGCACGGACGAACGCGCCCTGCACCATTTGGCGGCTGAAATCCTCGACAACTCCATGGACGAGGCCGTTGCCGGCCATGCCAGCCGGATCGAGATCGAGCTCGACGCCGAGTTCAAATTGACGATCCGCGACAACGGCCGCGGCATCCCCACGGACCCGCATCCGAAATTCAAGGACAAGTCGGCGCTGGAGGTGATCCTGACGACGCTGCATTCCGGCGGCAAGTTCGGCGGCGATGCCTACGCCACCTCGGGCGGCCTGCACGGCGTCGGCCTGTCGGTGGTCAATGCGCTCGCGGCGGAACTGGCGGTCGAGGTGGCGCGCGACAAAAAACTCTGGACGCAATCGTACGAGCGCGGCCACCCGGTCACGAAGCTTAAGGACGGCGGCGCGGTGTCGAACCGGCGCGGCACGACGATCACCTTCCTGCCCGATCCGCAAATCTTCGGCGCGGGGGCGCGGTTCAAACCGGCGACGCTGTACCGCATGGCCCGCTCCAAGGCGTATCTGTTCCGGGGTGTGGAAATTCGCTGGTCGGTGGATCCGAAAATCCTCAAGGCCGACGATGACACGCCGGAAAAAGCGACCCTGCATTTCCCGGGTGGCCTCGGCGACTACCTTTCATCCGTTTTGTCCAGCCGCAAAACGCTGACGCCGGCGCCGTTTGCCGGTGACGCCAGCTTCCCAAGCGACGCCGGGCGCGTCGAGTGGGCGGTTGCCTGGCCCGTCGACGAGGATGCGTTTTTCAATTCCTACTGCAACACGGTGCCGACCCCGCTCGGCGGCACGCACGAGCTCGGCATGCGCGGTGCGCTGACCAAGGGATTGCGCGCCTACGGCGAGCTGATCAATGAAAAGCGCGCATCGAAGATCATGGCCGAGGATGTGATCGGCGGCGCCGACATCATGCTGTCGGTGTTCATCCGCGATCCGCAGTTTCAAGGACAAACCAAGGAAAAGCTGGCGACTGCGGACGCGCAAAAGCTGGTCGAAGCATCGGTCCGCGATCATTTCGATCACTGGTTATCGGCGGCGCCCGAAATTGCCAAAGCGCTGTTGACCCACGCGGTGGAGCGCGCCGAACTGCGGATGCGCAAGCGCGACGACAAACAGACAAAGCGTCAGTCGGCAACCAAGAAGCTCCGACTGCCCGGCAAACTCGCGGATTGCACCAAATCAACGCGGGACGGCACGGAACTGTTCATCGTCGAGGGGGACAGCGCCGGCGGCTCCGCAAAACAAGGGCGCGCGCGCGAATATCAGGCGATCCTGCCGCTGCGCGGTAAAATTCTCAACGTGGCGTCGGCGACCGTCGACAAGATGCGCGCCAACCAGGAATTGACGGATCTGATCGAGGCGATCGGCTGCGGCATGGGCGATGCGTTCATGCTCGACGATCTGCGCTACGAGAAGGTCATCATCATGACCGATGCCGACGTCGACGGCGCGCATATCGCGTCGCTGCTGATGACGTTTTTCTACAGGCAGATGCCGGGTTTGATCGAGGCCGGGCATCTTTATCTTGCGATGCCGCCACTGTATCGCCTGAGCCAAGGGGGCAAGACCATCTACGCCCGCGACGACGCGCATCGGGTCGAGCTAATGGAGACCGAGTTCAAGGGCCGCGGCAAGGTCGAGATCAGCCGCTTCAAGGGTCTCGGCGAAATGCCCCCGTCGCAACTCAAAGAAACCACCATGAACCCGGAAAACCGCACGCTGATCCGCGTCACAGTGCCCGGCGATCATACCGACGACGACAAAATCGAAGCCAAGCAAACGGCACGGCTTGTCGAACAGTTGATGGGCAAAAAACCCGAGTTACGGTTTCAGTACATTCAAGAAAACGCGGAGTTCGTCGACGACATCGACGTGTAGGGCTACAGGCCGCCGGTCCGCGACAGGCTCTCGGTCCACACGAACTCCAACCGGCGCAGCGACTCGCCCACGGTCTCCGTATCGCTCAAACCGGCGATCGCTGCCTCGAAAGCCTCGGCATGGCTCACCTCGCCTGCACGCACGGCGGCGACCGCTTTCTTGGCCTTTTCGGTCGGGATCACCGTCACCGATCGGCGATCGTGCTTGGTCGGCTTCTGTTTCAAATAGCCAAGTTCGGTCAGCTTCTTGAGGTTATAGGACACGTTGGAGCCCAGATAGTACCCACGCTCCACCAGATCCCGAACGGCAATCTCCCCCTCGCCCACATTGGCCAGGAGCAAGGCCTGCACGCCGTTCAAGTCGTGGATGTTGGCGCGTGTCAGCTCGGCGCGCACCACGTCCAGCAAGCGACGGTGCAATCTTTCGACCAAGTGCGTCATGTCCCGATAGGCTTTGTTCAACAGAGTTCTCCGAAAATGTGATCCTTTGACGTACCAAGGCCGCCCCGCCGTCACTATGACAACGGTCACATGATTGCCGCACGACGTTTACGGATGGCGATCCGCGTCTTATGAATGGCGGCAGCAAAGACGGAGACCACGATGAAATTCGTACGACATGGAGCGCCCGGCGCCGAAAAACCGGGGATGATCGACGCGGAGGGGCGGCTGCGCGACCTCAGTGACAACGTCGGTGACATCGCCGGCGAGGCGTTGGCCCCGGAGCGGCTGGCCCGTCTCGCGGCCCTTGATGCCTCGGCATTGCCGATCGTTGAAAACGATGTCCGCATTGGCGCGCCGATCGGCAATATCGGACAGCTGGTCTGCATCGGCTTGAACTACTCCGACCACGCGGCGGAGTTGGACATGCCAATCCCCGAAGAGCCGGTGATCTTCCTGAAATCGCCGTATGCGATCAGCGGCCCGTTCGACGATCTCGTCCTGCCGCAAGGCTCGCAAAAGACCGACTGGGAAGTCGAACTGGCGATCGTTATCGGCAATCCGGCGTTGAATGTCGATCGAGCCGACGCGCTCCGCCATGTCGCCGGCTACAGTGTCTTTAACGATGTTTCCGAACGTGCGTGGCAGCTGGAGGGCACTGGCCAGTGGACGAAGGGCAAGAGCTATCCAGGCTTCGCGCCCCTCGGTCCGTGGTTGGTGACCCCCGATGAACTCAGCGACGTGCACAATTTGGGTATTTGGACCGACGTCTCTGGAACCCGCATGCAGGACGGCAACACCAAGACCATGATCTTCGATGTCGGACACTTAGTCTCGTTCGTCTCCCATCGCATGGCGTTGAGGCCCGGCGATGTCATCGCGACGGGGACGCCGCCCGGTGTCGGCGGCGGCAAGAAACCGCCCGTGTTCCTGAAAGACGGAGACGATTTTCGCTGCGGAATCGAAGCCTTGGGCGAACAACGCCATACGGTGAAGGCCGGCTAAGCTGTATCGGTGCCGATCCCGTAGACCTGGGCCCAGGCCAGACCATCAACGGTCGAGGCGGCCGGGTGGTATTCACATCCGATCTGGCCTGCATAGCCTAAGGTATCGCAAAGTTCGATAAACGCCGGCACGTCGAATTCCCCGGTATCCGGCTCGTTACGACCGGGGAACCCGGCAATCTGCACATGGCAGATGGCATCGAGATTGGCCCGAAGCCCTTCGTGCGGGTCTTCGCCATTCATCAAGGCGTGATAGGCATCGTACTGAAGCCCGACGTTCGGCTCCCCGATCATGGAAATCAAGGCGCGCGCCTGCGCCGAGCGTTGCACCAAGTACCCGGGGATATCGATACCGTTAATGGGCTCGATCGAGACCATCAGGTCGATGGCCGCGGCCGCCCGTGCCGCGGCACGCATGTTTTCTGCGTAGACAGCGGTCGCGATATCCATCTCGCCTTCAGGCACGATTCCCGACATGACATGAATGATCGGCGCGTCGACGGCCCGGGCATAGGCCATGGCTTCGACGAAGCTATCGCGAAAATCCATCTCACGACCGGGTGTGGCAGCGATTCCCCGCTCGCCTTTTTCCGGATCGCCAGCGGGTGCATTGATGAGCGCGACCTTCAAGTCGTTCGCGATCAAGCCGTCTCGCATCTCTTCAGGGGACATGTCGTAAGGGTTCTGGTGCTCGATATAGCGGAAACCGGCGCCACGGGCGGCAGCAAGCCGATCGCGGGGCATGAATTCCTGAAACATAAAGACGAGACTGGCTGCGAGGCGAGGCATGAAATCTCCGGACCTTGTGTTTGGCGGTCGTCAGGCCGGTTGATGCAAATCAATGCCCGTCCAACTGCAGTGCCTAAAACAGTGCTATGACTCAGCACCTTGCCGCAAGATATAGTTCACCAGTGCCTCGGTACACCAGTTATCCGACCGCACCCCACTTCGAAAACGATTTCGACAGCGCCCGCTATGGTGATTGGCTGTCCGATTTGCCTCGCAGCGCCGACACCTCTTTGTATTTGCACATCCCGTATTGTCAGGAGATGTGCTGGTACTGCGGTTGCTTCACCAAGATCGTGAAAAGGTACGAACCCGTCCGCGATTATGTCGACGTTGTCTTGCACGAGACGGACCTCGTCGCTCAGGCGGTTGGGCATCCGTTGAATGCTCGTTTCATCCATTGGGGTGGCGGCAGTCCGACGATCCTCTCGGCCGACGACTGGCGGCGGACTTTCGACCGATTGCACCGTAACTTCGCCATTTCCGACGACGCAGAAATCGCGGTGGAACTCGATCCTCGGACGACCACGCAGGAATACGTCGCGGTGCTTGCAGAGTGCGGTGTCAACCGTGTCAGCATCGGTGTGCAGGATTTTGCCCAGCATGTGCAACAGGCGATTAATAGACTACAGCCGTATGAGGTCACCGAGCGCGTCGTCTATTGGTTGCGGGAAGCCGGAATCGATACCATCAACTTCGACCTGATGTACGGCCTTCCCCATCAATCCTTGGACGACGTTAAATCGATGACGGAAAAGGCGCTCCTGCTGGAACCGTCTCGAATAGCCCTATTCGGCTACGCCCATGTTCCGTGGATGCGTGCCCATCAACGTCTGATCGACGAAGCGGCGCTGCCTGATACGGCGTTGCGCTGGGATCAATCGGAAACCGCTGCGGAGATGCTGGGGCGCGCAGGATATGTTCGGATCGGCTTCGATCATTTCGCGCACCCGAAGGACTCTCTTGCGAGCGCTGCGGGTTCCGGTCATCTAGCCCGGAACTTCCAAGGGTACACCACCGATAAGGAAGACATCTTGATCGGTCTGGGGGCTTCGGCGATCGGAACGCTCCCTCAAGGGTATGTGCAGAACATCCCGAGCCTACGACAGTATGCCGAGGCCGTGACGTCGGATCGCTTGCCGATTGCCCGCGGACTAGCGCTGTCGGCGGACGACAAACTACGGCGTACCGTCATCGAGCGGCTGATGTGCGATCTTGAAATCGAAGTCGGCGAGACCTGCGCAGCGCATGGGCAATCTCCAACCGTGCTCGACGAGGGCATAGCAAGGCTTCGAGATATGGAGCGTGACGGGTTACTAGAGATTGCCGGCAGGCATCTCAAAGTCACTGAACTTGGCCGCCCGTTGGTCCGCGTTGTCGCCGCTGCCTTCGATGCCTACTTGGCGCAGAGCGAAGCGCGCCACTCGAGCGCTGTTTAGCTGGCGTTACAGCAGACCCCGCTTACGGATTTCCGCGACGATTTCCTGCGCTGTGTCGAGCGTATTCGGCGACCATGTGAGGTCGATTTCGCCTGAGAAGGGCTGCGCATAGCCATCCTCGAAAAGCCGTTTGTGCAGCCGCGCGTGCTTCTCTGAGATCAGCGCCGGTGGCGCGAAGATATACACCGGTTTGCCCGTCACACATGCTTCGGAACACATGGATACGGACTCGCCGGTGACGATCAACGCATCGGCGGCGCCCAGAAGCGCCCGGTACGGATTGCTGTCGCCACTTCGCCAATCATAGACGAAATGCGTCTCGCCAAGGCCTGAAACGATGACGTCCGCGGCACCACCGGTCCGACGCGAGGTCGACGCCATGACGCCCCCGCCCGTAACGCGGACGGCTTCATCGACGAGGGCCACGAGATCCTGCGCCATGGTATCGGAGAAAGACCTTCGCCGCGTTGCCCCACCGACCAAGACCGCGATACGTGGGCGTGGAAGCGCGTGTGCCGCAGTCGGCAAGTCCGCCGCAGCGACGTCAAGACTTGATCGGTTAAACGCATGTGGCGCCGCGACGATCGTCAAGACATTGCCAGCCTGTGCACCCGCATCGTGCGCCGGGCGGCAAATGAGATCGAAATCTGCATGACCCGCGCCGGGATCCATGATTTGGACGAGACGGGTCTGTCCGTGGCTTTGCCGCTTGATCCAACGGGCCACCGGCGCCGTTCGCCGGCCGGCGGCCACGACAATACGCGGAAAAGGTGGGGCCAGAGGTGTTCGCGCCGCCGGTCGCAATCCAATGTTGGTCGCGCCCAGAATCAAGTTCGGCAGTGCCGCCAAAGCCCCATACTCGACCTCGACACAGCGGAAAGATGCACCCGATTTCTCTGCGACCCCAATCGCCTGGCTGCGGTTGCCGGCGCGATCATCGCAAAGAACCCAGATTTCCTGATCCGGTGCCTCAGTCGACATTACACTTTCCCTCCGGCCTCGGTCTTAGCGCACGCCGCGTGCCGACTCCATGTTATTCCGAAAGCTGCAATGCATCCGCAACGCTCTCGGCCCGGAAGATGATGAGGGGCTCTTGACGCCCGCGAACGGTCAGAACCGACGTCGGTAGATCGTCCACCGCCAAACCCGCCAGCAAACGAACCGGGTCACTGAAGATCAATTGGACACCGTGCTCCTTCGTTGCCGCTTCGAGGCGCGCCGCCGTATTGACAGTATCGCCAATGACCGTGACCTGCGTCGCGGAGCCGAAACCCATTGTCCCACGGATTACAGGGCCGGCGTGCAATCCGATTCCAAGCCGAAGCGGCTCGTCCAACTCGTCCTGCAAGCGCGTATTCATATCGATAAGTTGCCGCGACATCTCCTGCGCGGCGCGCAGAGCTTGATGGGCGCCCATATCGTCTGACGTTTCATCACCGAACGTTGCCATGATTCCGTCACCGATAAACTTGTCGATCGTGCCGCCGCACTCCTCAATTGCGCTTCCCATGGACTCGAAATACTGGTTCAGCAGATACACGACATCGAAAGGAAGTTTGTTTTCGGATAGCGCGGTAAAACCACGTAGGTCGGCGAACATGACCGTGACGTCGACTTCGTGCCCAGCGGTAAACTCTCGGCTGTGAAGCGCCTCGGAAATGGTCACGTCCGGCGGTAACAACGGCTCGCATTCGATGGAGCGCTGCGGCCGGGTCTGACATGCCAGCCGAACGTCCGGCGGCAACCCAAGCCGGAAGAGGATCGCGCTCTCCTCCTCCGTCGGGCTATTGCAATCTTCCTTCTTCAAGTTTTTGATCCGAACGCGGCATGTTGAACATCGTGCCCGACCACCACAAACAGACGCATGCTGAATGCCAGCCGCCTTCAGTGTTTCAAGCAGGGTCGCACCGGGCAGCACGGGCACTTTTTGACCGGTCGGTTTGTGAAGAATCTCCACGACCTCATCCGGTCGCTGGGCCCGCAAGCGAATTGCCCGCGCCACAAACACCAGAGACACCGCTGCGATATAGGCCACGATCCAGCCGTCGCGAACGTCAAAAAGGCGGGCCGCTGCCTCGTTGCCGGGAAAGTTGATGTCTTGGATCATCTGAAACAGCCATGCAGGATCCTGCGCCAATTCCTGCACCCGCAACCCGGCAGCAACAAACCCCATGACAGCCAAGCTCGGAATGATAAGCGATGCCGCGTAAAAATGGATCGACCAGGATTGATACCAACGTTTGACCTTCAGCCAGTGGTGCAGCCCGACACAGGCGTGCCCCCAGGCGGCGCAAAGCAATGCCATCTGAAGCCACCCTTTCAAGGGGTCGAAATGCCACATGGTTGCCAGAACGTACTCGTAGTTCGGCTCCAAGTCGTATGCGAGCCGAGCGTATCCTGTCCCGACAGCGTGTTCAGCCACCAACAATGGAATACTGAGGCCGAGGGTAAGCTGGCTCGCCTGCCAGACCGGCATCCGTAACGTACGGCGGCCGTAAACGACCCATAACGCGGACAGCAGATGGAACAGCGCGGCGACGGCCAGGACCCAAATACCTACGGCTGTGGTCCACGGCGCGATTAAGAACCCGCGCGCCTTGTTCATGGCGTCAAGCGAGACGACCCCGAAGCCGTGGTTCAGGAGGTGGCCAAGTACGAATACAAACAGCGTCAAACCGGCTGAAAGGTGGAGGGTTCGCCGATTCAACGCCATCGTAGGACACTCGGAGTCGGCTTTGAGATGCGGTTTCCTCTAGTACTTTCCCGCTTTTCCGTCTTCAACCGCACGGCGCAGCTGCTTGTAGTCTTCACACTCGGGGCCACATGCGGTCTCCAGCTTCACGAGGAGCTCCCTCGCCTCCTCGATGCGACCAGTTTGAACGAACATCTGGCCCATGTAATTCAGCGCACCATTGTGATTCGGCGTAATGGTCAAGGCGTTGGAATAGGCGGTCGCGGCCGCGTCCAAATCACCAACCATACGTTGCGAAAACCCTAGTGCATTCCAAGCGTTCGCATGCCCAGGGTGTTCACGTAGCAAAGCTTTCAGTTTTTGGATCGCCTGATCGTATTGCTCGGCTTTAACAAGCTTCGCGGCAGCATCGTAAGAATCCATTTGAACCATGGATCCGTCCGGCGCCATCAGTGCGGACGTAGGCGGGGTTACAGCAAAAAATAGTGCAGCGGCGAGAAATAAGATCGTGGCTCTCATCATTAACCTCTATCACACAATAAGACTTCGTATGATGTCACTTAGGCGACTACAGCGTGCTAAGGAAATCAAGCACGTTCAACTTTTCCTGAGGAGTAAGACTAACGCTTGGCAATGACGACGACAAAGAATCGCGCTCGGCAATGCCGCTCGTGTAATGGTCCAACACGTCGGCGAGTGACTCAAGCGACCCATCATGCATGAAAAAACTGCGTTTCGCGGTTCCACGAAGAGTTGGCGTCTTGAAAGCAAACAAAGCCTTTGGGTCTTCGAGGTCGTGCTCGGCGCGGCCCATATCCTCGCCTGCGGGCAATCCGATGTCGTGGAAGGCGTCGTCAGTGAACCGCCATCCGACGTGGCAGGCGACGCACCCCGCCTTCCCGACGAATAGCGCAAACCCCTTTTTCGCCGACTCAGAGACCGCCGCTGCATCGCCGTCAACCCAATCATCGAACGCTGTCCGACGCGGCACTAACGTGCGCATGAACGCCGCAAGGCTCTGGCTGATTCGAGATATCTTTATCTCAGAGGTCCCGAACGCCTGGCGCATAAGATCTTGGTACTGCGGTACTTCGCCGAGCTGCTGCACCATGCTGTCGAGGTCCTGGCCCATTTCTTGGCGTTTCGCGATCGGCAATAAGGAAAACCCTTCCAAGCTGTCGACACCGACCGTCCATCCAAGCTGCGCGGCCCATCCAACGCCGACGAGTGGCGGCGTTCGCCGGCTTAACGGATCCCCGTTGTCGTTCAGACTAAAGCGCCGTGTATCGGCCCAATCCTCGCTTTCCAAATGGCATGTCGCACAGGCCAATCGGTCGCTTTGTGACAATCGCGGATCGAAGAACAGGGTCCTACCAAGAGCCGCCTTCTCTGGCGTGCTTGGATTGAACGCAAAAGTGGGTGCGGGCCCTGCGGGGCGCGCAAAATCGCTTAACTGCGGGGACTGGGCCCAGGCATGGGCGGTCATCATGAATGCGAGGACGAGGATGGAAGAACCCACACGGAGCATTGTTCGACCTCAGGAATCGACGATCTTTATGGTAGCGACGTGATGTTATCGCGGTGCGGGCTGGGATCAACTCACGTTGCCGCGACTTTATAGCGCCATTCTCACGCGAAGGCCGAGAAATCCAGGTAGTCGGCGTACTTGCGCCACCGCCCGACCGAAGAGTTGTAGACCGGTTTCCGGACTTGCCAGTTCGAAGCCGTGAGTACCGCCCCCGAGCTTTTGTGCGGCGTCGCCATCTCAGGTTGCCATGTGATTCCCAAAAATTTCGCGAGGTCCCGCGACATCTTCTCATGGTCGGTAACCATGTCTTCGTATGCCACATCCAAAATCGGCAATGACATATGATCCCGCCAATGATCCATCATCCCTTGCTCCGCAAGGGCGTAACGCCGGATGCTCTCGATGTCGGAGGCCCAATCCAACCCACCCGCTTTGAAAGCCTGCAGGTAACAAGATAGCGCCACATCACGCATTTCCCGGCGGCAATGTACCACCACAGAGGCCGGAAACAGGACCTGGGCGAGACCTAGAAAAAAGACGTTCTGCGGCGTCTTATCGACGATCAGGGTGCCGTCGCGCGGCTGCCTGGGCAACCGGCGAATGTAGGTGTCCGCCATATCGCGGACATCGTCTGAAGTGAGTTCGCCAAGCGACGCGGGAAAACTATCCATAAGCCCGCTCAACACATCGACCTCTCCTACGCCATGTACGTCAGAGTGCGCCGCTAACGTCTGGGCGACCAACGTTGTCCCTGACCGTGGCATACCGCAGACGAACACGAGCTTTGCCTCCGGGTCGCCAAGTCCGCGCAAGCCCTCCATTGCTTGTTTGCTGAAGAGGTCTTTAACGCTTGCCACTTCGGCGTCGAACGCATCCGCATCGAATAACAATTCTTCGCGCGCTGCACGGTCGCGGCGACGGGCGTTACCGGACTGGAATGCGGCCGCGGCGGCCGAAAAATTGCCTTGCGCTTCTTCGGCTGCGCCTAGTGCAAAGCAGAACGCCATGCGGTCCTCTTCCGGCAATCTGGCGTCGTCGAACTTCTCGCGAAGGGTCTCGACGTCCTCTTCAGACAGGCTGGCTGGATCGGCATCGATGATGTTCATCCAGGCTTCGCCATACCCGGGCCGAAGCTCAACCGCCTTGCGGAATCGGCGCAGCGCGTCATCGGTCCGCCCCTGCGCCAAGAGCACGACGCCTAATCCATGCGCTGCTTCCGCAAACGTTGGGTGCACGTCGATAACATCCACGAAAGCGCGTTCGGCGGCGGCATAGTCGCCGGATTTGAAGTGCGCGGCAGCTAGATTCGACATCGCCTCGGCATAGTTTTGTCGCCGTGACACCGCCTCTTCGAAGGATTTTACCGCGCCGGGAAGGTCGCCGCGTTGCAAGCGCACATTGCCAAGCGCGTTATGCGCTTCCGCGTAGTTAGGGTCTAGGGCGATCGCCTCAAGGCACTGTTGCTCGGCGGTTGAAAGCTCTCCCAGATACCGAAGCGCAATACCGAGGTTGGTCCGGGCCATCGCATGATGCGGAGCACTTCGGACGGCATCAGCGAACATTTCGACGGCGGCCATATAGTCGCCACTACGAAACGACAAGTTTCCAAGACTGATCATCGCCTCGAAGTAGTCGGGCTTTCGGGCAATCGCCGCCACCAGACTTTCTCGCGCCTCGGGGACTTTGCCTTGCGCCTCAAGGGCGACGCCGAGATTGCAGAATGCCTCCGGCATCTCGGGATCCAATTCCAGCGCGAATCTGGCCGCCGCTTCGGCCTCCATAGGGCGATCGCAGACGTTCATAATGGCCGCACAGTTGGCGTGAACGGCGGGGTCTGTTTCTTCGTTGGTCGCCGCGTTGACGATGGCGTCGGCGGCTTCGTCGAGCCGGCCAGCATTGAAATCCAGCATCGCCTGCACGTACCAGGCGCGGCTGTTTTCCGGGTCGAGGGTCTGCGCCTCACGCAAGGCATCGCGTGCGCCTGCGTCATCACCCTCCTTGAGCTTGATTTCAGCCGCACGGACGCGCGCGCGGGCGGTGTTTTTGGCTTTATCCGACGTTATCTCTGCCTCTCCGCCGAGCCGCTCCTGACGACGGCGCTCCCTCCGGTTCATATTATTACGTCTCCGATTTCGGCTCTGGGTTACTTCAATGCCGCGGCGTCGCATAACGCCGGATTGTCATACCAAGTACAAGCCCCTAAAACACGTCCATCTAAGACGTTACATCCGAATTTAAAGAGGCCGCTTCGACATGCCCGATATTTCTGATCTCCCGACGACCCCCCGCGGACTGGAAACGGCGCGCCTGTTACTGGATATCAAAGCCGTCAATTTCCGGCCTGAGGAGCCCTATGTCCTGACGTCCGGGTGGGCCAGCCCTGTCTACATTGATTGCCGGTGGGTGATTTCGTTTCTCGACGCAAGGCGGCGGATTATTGAGCTGGGCGCCGAGATGCTCTCGGAGAACATAAACATGGACACCGTCGATATGATGGCCGGCGGGGAGACAGCGGGCATTCCTTATGGCGCTTGGCTGTCCGAAGCGCTCGCTAAGCCGATGCTGTATGTTCGCAAGAAACCGAAGGGTTTTGGCCGCAATGCGCAGATCGAAGGATCGATGGCGGAGGGCGCCAACGTTATCTTGGTAGAAGACCTGGCAACGGATGGCGGTTCGAAAGTGAACTTCGTCGAGGCTTTGCGGGACGCCGGAGCGAATGTAAGCGATATATTCGTCGTGTTCTTCTATGGCGCATTTCCCGGTGCCGAGGACGCCATGTCGAATATGGGCGTACGGCTCCATTATCTCGCAACCTGGGCGGATGTACTCGCCGCTGCTACCGAAGGGAATGACTTCCCAGAGGAGAGCCTGGATGCGGTGCGTGCGTTCCTTGACGATCCTATTGCCTGGTCCAAAGCGCACGGCGGGCGCGACGCACTCTAGTCAATTCGTGACACGCAGCCCGTCAAAGAACCGAAGGACCTCTTGGTCGGCATCGTAGTTGTAGAGATTGCTATGTGCGCCGCCCGGCACCCAATACCCTTGCTTAGGCTCGCGTGCGGCCTCGAACAGCCTCCGTCCGTGCTTTTCTGGAACGACGCGGTCGCGGTCACCATGCATGATTAGCACAGGCGTCTGAATCTCAGCGATTTTGCCAAGGTTGTCGTATTTGTCCCGCACGAGCCATTTCGCAGGTACAAAGGGGTAATGGCTTTGGGCAGCCGCACCCATGGAGGTGAAAGGCGCTTCGAGAACGAGACCTCGCGCCGGCGAACCATTGCGCGCGAGATGCGCTGCGGTTTCCGTTGCGATACCACTCCCAAGCGACTCGCCGTACAGGATGATCCGCTCGGGCTTAACACCCTGCTGCCCCAGGTACGCGACCGCTGCGCGGGCGTCGGAATAAAGTCCCTGCTCCGACGGCTGTCCTGGATTACCACCGTACCCTCGGTAACCGTTGAGCCACACACCGTAACCAGCCTCGATCCACGGCGCTGCCTTGAAATCCCGATCGGCTAGGGTTCCCGCATTCCCCTGAAAATAAAGTACGACGGGAAAATCTTCCTTCGGCGACACATACCAGGACTGTAGCTCGAGGCCATCGTCCGTCTCGACCGTGACCGGCGCCATTTCCGGAACGTACGTTTCGGCAATCGCAGGAAGGTGATGGCCCGGGTGGTACATCATGCTTCGTTGCAGCACGTACAGCATCAAGACGAACGCCATGTAGCCGGCAACGACCCAAAGGAAAACCGTCAACATACTGCGCACTACCGATCGTACTCTCGCCGCGTCCGAACTAGTTTCCGGGGGCCGGGTTCAATAGGAACCTAGGGAACGGGTCTGACTTCGCCGTCGTCGAGACATCGGCGGCACCGAGCCCGCCTTGAGGAGCGAGCACACTTCCCGCCGACGGTGCATTAGCTCTGCTTCGCGTGCCGACATGCCCAATCCCGCGCCGCTCATCGTTGTCGGCAATTCCGTCGGAGCATTCGAATACTGCCGCGCGAGGTGCGACCGCTGGGCAAGAATTGTAATGCTGTTCGACGAACACTTCTGAAAGTCCAAACCGGGCACACTCACCCGCCGCCAATGCGCGCACCTCTGACGGTGTTGCGGCTCGGCTGCGATAACAGACGGTGATTTGCGTACCGTCCTCCAGAATCGGCCCATCCGGGAAGTTCTCCGCGTCGCGGTTGATCTCATAAGGTCGATGAACAAATGCACCATCCCCGGCACACCCGGAAAGGACGACGACCCCGGCCAGGGCCAGGCAAGAGAGCGCGAACATGTTGACTTTCATGCGTTTTTATAACCATCTCCGAAGGCGGTTACAATTCGTACAATTGGGTCCTTTAGGCAATCCAAGACCCGCCGATGATCGTAACTGCACCAGTTGGATTAGGTAAGGTTGGTACAGTGTCCGATCCGGTCATCGTGGCTATTACGGGGGCGTCAGGCGCCCTTTACGGCATTGAAACGCTCCGTTTGCTTAGAGAAATCGGCCAGCCGGCGCATTTGATTTTGAGCGAGGTCGGCCGCCGCACGATCGAAATCGAGACGGATATCGGCATCGATCACGTCAAGTCGCTGGCGGACGAAATTCACTCCAACAAAGACCAAGCCGCATGCGTCTCGAGTGGGTCCTATCGGATCAAAGGCATGATCGTCGCACCGTGTTCCATCAAAACCTTATCAGGCATCGCAAATAGTTTCGCTGACAACCTCGTCATCCGGGCGGCGGATGTAACCTTAAAGGAACGGCGACCTCTCGTTTTGATGGTGCGGGAGACACCATTGCATGCCGGCCATATCGACCTGATGCAACGCGCGACAACGGCCGGCGCCATCATTTTTCCACCGATGCCGTCACTCTACACTCGGCCAGACTCTATCGAGGATCTGATCCGCCAAAGCGTTGGGCGAGCGGTAGATTTGTTGGGGGTCGAACACGAGAAAATTCGACGTTGGTCCGGTCCAGAATAACACTCACACCAGCGTAGCAGGCCGAATGACCGGGCCCTTTTGGGCAAATTCCACAAATTCATCCCAAGGCATTGGTTTACTGATGAGATAACCCTGCACCTCGTCGCATCCGTACTGTCGCAGGAATTTTAGCTGTCTCTCCGTCTCGACGCCTTCGGCAACCACGTTCATGCCGAGACTATGCCCCACGGCGATCACACCCGCCGCCAAACCGCCACCGTCCTCCGGCACAGCATCGATATCAGCGACGAACTCAGTATCAATCTTGATTCCGTCAAGTGGGAAATTCCGCAGATAGCTGAGCGACGCATAGCCCGTTCCAAAGTCGTCAGCGCTCAAATGCACACCGATATCGCGGATCGACCGCAAAGACCGAATAACTTCTTCCGCCCGCTCCATAATCGCGCTCTCAGTGATCTCGATTTCAAGAGAGCCCGGGTTGATGCTGGCCGCCGTCAAACGCTGGTACAACGCACCGAAAAACTCCGGCCGTGCGATCTCCCGAGCCGATGCGTTTATGGCGAGCCGAAGATGATGTAAGCCGAGGTCTTGCCAGCGTGCGAGGGAGGTCACCGCCTCTCGCAATACGGTTCGTCCGAGTTCGTGAATAAGCCCCGCATCTTCAGCCAATTGAATGAAATCACCGGGCATGACGGTCCGACCGTCCTCCTCCTGCCAACGAACCAACGCCTCGGCACCGACCACGTTGCCCGTCGTCAGAGAAACCTTGGGCTGATAACTCAAGCGCAATTGACCGTCTTCGATGGCCCGGCGCAGACGGTTGACTTGGGATCGACGCTCTCGAGACGCCGCGCGCGTGCCCGCGGTGTAGAACTGATAGGTCCCTTGGCCCGTACGTTTCGCCAGTTCGACAGCCGCCACCGCTTGATCGATCAAGGTACTTTCGTCGTTTGTTTCAGGGCCCGCTTCAGCAATCCCCACACTCGCCGATATATGAATGGGCACCTGCCACCCCGAAATCAGAAATGGGTCCGCAATACTGCCGATCAATCTACTGGCGACCGCCGTCATTTGCTCAGTCGACAGCGGCCCCTGAACAACCACGATGAACATGTCCTCGGAAAGACGGCCAAGCACGCTGGTCGCACGAATACTGCGACCCAGCCGCCGCGCCGCTTCGATCAATACGAGATCTCCGATGGCGCGCCCGCATTCGTTATTCACATCGGCGAACCGGTCGAGGTCCACGCAGAACAAGATGACAGGCCCCGCGTGACCGTGTGTTGGTGACAAAGCGCGTTTCAGCCGTTCTTGAATGAACGCCACGTCCGGGAGGTTGGTCAGTGGGTCGAGACTAGACCGTGAGGTACCTGGCAGGGTATCGCTAGCCTCAATCGTTAGCAGCCATCTTCGCTCCGCATTCGGGTCGGTCTCTAACGGATAGACTCTGGCAGATGATGAACCGCCATCTGTTGCATTTCTTGGTTGGATCGCAATGGTTACCGCCACACGACCATCTAGTGCGTCGGTGAGTGCTTCGCTGTCATCCGCCAACGCAAGCGACAAGTTTCGGTCATGATTGTTCTGGGGATGACCAAGCCAATCCATGAATGCCCTGTTTGCCGATATCAATTCACCGGCGCCACCCAGCAATGCCGCTGGAACCTGCATTGCGTCCAAGAACCTCTCGGCAAACGTATCGAAAGGGCCCATTGACGCAGAGGTCTCGCGGTCATCTGAGTCCTCAGGCTGCATAAAGAAAAAGCTCTCCAGTTGGCCGTCCAGCGTAATGGTATCGCCCTCCAATTCAAGCAAACCGATAAACAGACAAGCGCTTATTTAGCTGGCGGTCGCTTGAACGCATGCTCTCTTCATGCGAGCCTAAGGGTACGGAGAAAACATCATGAGCATTAGAAGACATCACGATATGGGCGGCCTCACAGCCGACACCGTCGTTCCGAGTGAGCACGATTTCGATATCTGGGAAAAGCGGGTCGATGCAATCGTGAAACTCCTCTCTGACTCGAAACGTCGGATTCTCTCGACCGATGAGCTACGACGCGCAATGGAGGATCTCGGGCCAGGTGTTTACGATGAACTAAGCTACTACGAACGTTGGATCACGGGCGCGACAAATCTATTGCTTGAAAAAGGCCTGATTACCATCGACGAGTTAGGCGCGAAAATGTCCGATGTCGAAAGGCGTTGGACGGAAGATCGCGAGACGCCAGCTGTATGAGCGACCCAACCTTTCAACCGGGTGATTTTGTTCGAGTGCGCGCAGATTATCCACCGGGTCACGTTCGAACGCCGTTTTTCGTCAGAGGATGTGAGGGCACCATCGAACACGCCGTCGGCGATTTTCGGAACCCTGAAGAACTGGCCTACGGTCGGGATGGCTTGCCAAAGCAGACCCTGTATCGCGTGCGCTTCAAGCAAACCGAAATCTGGAATCCGTACGACGGCAATCCTTCGGACACATTGGTTGTCGATATCTATGAACACTGGTTGGAGCGCAAAGCATGAGCCCCCACGACGATCATGATCATGATCACCACGAACCGCACCCGCACCAACCGGACATTGAGGATTCCCCCTTCACGGACCGAATGGTGATGGCGCAGGCCATCGAAGAATTGATGATTGAAAAAGGTGTTTTCACCGCGGACGAAATGCGCGCACAGGTCGAACTTATGGACAGCCGGGAACCGGCTTTAGGTGCAAAACTGGTTGCCCGGGCATGGGTCGATGAGGGGTACAAGGAACGCTTGCTGACCAACGTCAATGATGCAGCGAACGAACTGGGTATCGACGCCGGCACTATTCCCATCCGTGCGATGGAGAACACGGAAGACGTTCACAACGTCATCGTTTGCACGCTTTGCTCATGCTATCCGCGGCTGCTCATCGGATTGCCTCCGGATTGGTATAAGTCCCGTGCCTACCGAAGCCGTACGGTGCGTGAGCCCCGCGCCGTCCTGTCCGATTTCGGGACCGAAATTCCCCAAGAAAAAGAAGTTCGCGTACATGACTCGACGGCTGATTTACGCTACATGGTGATCCCGCAGCGCCCATCTGGCACGGACGGTTGGCCGGAGGAAAAATTGGCGCAACTCGTGACGCGCGACAGCATGGTCGGCGTCAGCCTTGCACGAAACCCAGACTAGCGCTTGACCGCGGCAACCGCGGCGCACGAGAGGACGACATGTTGCAAACACCGCAATTCAATTGGGAAGACCCCTTTCTTTTAGAAAACCAGCTCTCCGACGAAGAACGGATGATCCGTGACACGGCGCGCGATTACGCCCAGGAAAAACTGATGCCGCGGGTTCTGGAGGCGTATCGCAACGAGACATTCGATGTCGACATTATGCGCGAAATGGGTGAACTCGGCCTCCTCGGCCCGACCATTCCAGAAGAATTCGGTGGTGCCGGTGTCAATCACGTCAGCTATGGCCTGATCGCACGCGAGGTTGAGCGCGTCGACAGCGGATACCGCTCGGCACTCAGTGTGCAGTCTTCCTTGGTGATGCACCCGATCCATGCGTATGGCTCGGAGGAGCAGAAGCAAAAGTACCTGCCCAAACTCGCGACCGCTGAACTCATCGGGTGCTTTGGGCTGACCGAGCCCGATTTTGGGTCTGACCCAGGGGGAATGCGGACCCGCGCCGACAAAATCGACGGCGGCTACAAGCTGACCGGCTCGAAGATGTGGATTTCGAACGCCCCCATCGCGGACGTCTTCATTATTTGGGCCAAGTTAGACGACAAAGTGCGCGGCTTCATCGTCGAGAAAGGAACACCGGGCCTGTCCTCCTCGAAAATCGAGGGCAAGCTGTCGCTTCGCGCATCGATCACCGGCGATGTATCCCTCGATGGGGTCGAGGTGGGTGAAGACGCACTGCTTCCCAATGTATCAGGGCTCGGCGGACCGTTCGGGTGCCTCAACAAAGCACGGTTCGGTATCGCCTGGGGTGTTCTGGGCGCCGCAGAGTTCTGCTGGCATGCCGCACGCGACTACACATTGGAACGCAAGCAATTCGGCCGCCCGCTCGCGAACAATCAGCTGATCCAGAAGAAACTTGCGGATATGCAGACGGAGATCACGCTCGGCTTACAATCGGTGCTTCGGGTCGGCCACCTATTGGATGAAGGTCTCTGCCCACCGGAGAACATCTCGCTGGTGAAGCGCAATTCGACCGGCAAAGCATTGGACATCGCGCGGATGGCCCGGGATATGCATGGTGGAAACGGCATTGCAGACGAGTATCACGTCATGCGGCACATGCTGAACCTCGAGACGGTCATTACCTACGAAGGCACACATGACATCCATGCGTTGATCCTGGGTCGGGCGCAGACCGGCCTGCAGGCTTTTACAGGATAATCGGTGCAATCACGCCTGTAGATTGCGCCGAACCGTACGACCGGGTTAGGGTTGGACGAAATCGGATCGGTGCATATGAAACTCGATATCGTTTTCGACACAGTCTGCCCATGGTGCTTTATTGGTAAGCGCCGCCTGGAACGCGCATTAAAGCGGCGACCGACTGCAACGCCGGAGATACGCTGGCGTCCATTTCTCCTGAACCCCGACATGCCGAGCACCGGCATCGACCGTACGGCTTATCTGATCAAGAAGTTCGGCAGTGAAACGCGCGTCAGGCGCGTCTACGGCGCTATCGGCGAAGCGGGACAATCCGTGGAGATCGACTTTGCGTTTGACCGCATCCGGCGAACGCCGAATTCCGTTCCTTCGCACCGCCTTATCAGATATGCGGCGCGCCACATGGACCCCTCGCCCATCGTCGAAGAACTGTTTCAGGCGTATTTCATGCGTGGCGCTGATATTGGCGACACAGAGTTTCTGGCTGATCTTGCTGCGCAACACGGCATGTCCGCGAAGTCCGTTGCCAGCTTTCTTCGCAGCGACGAAGAGGCTGAAACCGTTTACGAAGAAAACGCGCGGGCGCATCGGCTCGGCATCAATGGCGTCCCGGCTTTTTCGTTCGAGGGGCATATGATCATTTCGGGCGCACAAGAACCGGAAGTCCTGGTGCGTATGATCGACGCCGCCAGCGCCGAAGCGCGGCTCCGAGACCGGCTCTCCGCTTGAGCGCATGGGCGGCCTGCATCAACTTTCGATGAGTTACGTCCCCGAACAGGACCGTATCCTGTTTCGTCTCTCGACAACGGACAAGAAGGAATACCGCATGTGGCTGACGCGCCGCTTTGTCGGCGTATTGTGGGGCGCACTCCATCAGACCTTTGTGCGGAATACGGAACTGGCCCAATTCGTTGACCAAGACGTCAAAGACGCCGTCCTCGGCATGAAACACCAAGAAGCGGTCCAAAACACAGACTTCGAGACACCGCCATCCGAGGACAACACGGATGCAACGTCGAATACCGGACCACTATTGGTGACCGGCGGCAAAGTACACCCCGGAGAGAAAGCCACGGGCCTGTCTTTCTCGACAGCAGACGGCAAAGACGTTCGGTTCAATCTAAATGAGCAGTTGATGCACGCTTTTTGTCACTTGCTCATCACCACCACGACCCGTGCCGAATGGTCATTGGATTTGTCGATCGGTGACGGAAACGTGGTTGTGCCAGAGAAAAAGGACGCCCTAGTGCATTAAGCAGCCGCGTTTACTTCGGCGAGTTCGCGGGTCAAGTATGAAAGCCCTTGCATACGTTCTCTAGGCGTCGCCCATGCCCGCGAAAAAACCAACTTATGGTCCGGACGCAATTTGGCGCTACCCTGCTGCGATGTGATCCACCCGATCATCGCTTCGGGATCTTGAACACGATCATTATGGAACTGAACAACCGCCCCTTTGGGGCCGGCATCCAGCTTGGAGATCCCCGCGTGCTTGCAGCGCGCTTTCAATTTCACCACTTCCAATAGGTTATCGGCTTCGGCCGGGATCGGTCCGAAGCGGTCGATCATTTCTGCGGCGATTTGTTCGATTTCGTCGTCGTCGCTGATCCAAGCAATCCGACGATATAGCCCCATACGAACTGTCAAATCCGCGACATACCAGTCGGGGATCAGGACCGGCATACCGACGGTTACCTGCGGCGACCATTCGGCATCCGCCTCCCCTGTGCCAAGCCCTTTGGCATCCGCGACCGCTTCCTCCAACATCTGTTGGTAAAGTTCGATCCCGACTTCCTTGATGTGGCCGGATTGCTCATCACCAAGCAGGTTCCCCGCACCCCGAATGTCCAGATCGTGGCTGGCCAGTGTGAAGCCGGCCCCGAGACTGTCCAACGTTTGCATGACATCAAGCCGCTTCTCCGCCGCCTTGGTCATTTTCTGTCCCGGCGGCAATGTCAAATACGCATAGGCGCGGGTCTTCGAGCGACCGACACGACCGCGTAACTGATACAACTGCGCCAAACCGAACATGTCGGCACGGTGAATCAAGATGGTATTGACGGACGGAAGGTCGAGCCCGCTCTCCACGATATTGGTCGATAACAGCACATCAAACGCGCCGTCGTAGAACTGCGCGATTGTTTGCTCCAACTGCTTGACCGGCATCTGGCCATGCGCAATCGCGACTTTCACCTCAGGCACCAAATCCGCTAGACGATCAGACAGTTTCTCCAGATCGTTAATGCGCGGGCAAACATAGAACGTTTGTCCGCCTCGATACTGTTCGCGGAGGATTGCTTCGCGCACGATCACCGGATCGAACGGCAACACGAACGTTCTTACGGCCAATCGATCTACAGGCGGTGTCGCGATGATGCTCATCTCGCGGATACCCGTCAGCGCCATCTGAAGCGTTCGCGGTATCGGCGTTGCCGTGAGCGTCAGCACATGGACGTCCGCTTTCATACTCTTCAACCGCTCTTTGTGCGCGACACCGAAATGCTGTTCTTCATCGACCACTAACAACCCAAGATCACGAAAGCCCACATCCTTGGCCAACAGCGCGTGGGTACCGATAACGACGTCGATATCGCCGCGCTTCAGCCCCTCTTTGACAGTGCTTAACTCCTTTGTGGTTACGAGGCGCGACATTTGCGCGACGTTCACGGGGAAACCGCGGAACCGCTCCTGAAACGTCATAAAATGCTGCCGGCACAGCAATGTCGTCGGCACAACCACGGCCACTTGTTTGCCTGCAAGTGCGACGGCGAACGCAGCTCGCAGCGCAACCTCTGTCTTACCGAACCCGACATCGCCGCAAACCAAGCGATCCGTCGGCCGCCCTTTTTGCAGGTCTTCAAATACAGCGGATATCGCTTCGAGCTGGTCTTCCGTCTCGGAGAACGGAAACCGGGCGCAAAATTCCTCGTACGCGCCATCCGGGGCCGCGACACGGGGAGCCGGCTTGAGTTCGCGCGCCGCCGCGATTTTGATCAACTGCTCGGCCATCTGTTTGACGCGCTCTTTCATCTTGGCGCGCCGCGCCTGCCATGCCGCCCCACCCAGACGATCCAATTGCACGCCTGCGTCTTCGGAGCCATAGCGGGTCAGCAAATCGACATTCTCGACCGGCAAGAAGAGTTTGGAATCACCGGCATAAACGAGCCGGAGGCAGTCATGAGGCGCACCGCCCACTTCAATCGTTTCCAAGTTGTCGAAACGACCGATACCGTGTTCGACGTGAACAACGAGATCGCCCGGGGACAAAGACGAGACTTCTGCGATGAAGTTCTCCGGGCGGATTTTTCGCCGCCCTGGGCGTGCCAAACGCTCGCCCAGCATGTCGCTCTCCGTCACGACATACAGATCCCCGACGGCAAAACCCCGTTCTATCGCCAACACGGCGACAGACGCCGAAGACGCCGTGGCCTCATTCGATGACGAAACGACCTCTAACGGGGGTGCATCGTGCTCGATCAAGAGGCCTTTCAAGCGCTCCGCCGCGCCGTCACTCAGAGCGCAAATCAAAACGTTTTTACCGCTCGCCGACAGCGAACGGATGTCCGACGCAACTGCATCGTAGACATTCGCCTGAGGATCAACACGAACGTCGGCATAGTCGCGGCTATACGCGCCGCCGGCGTTATGCGCAGGGCTTTCATACGGCGAAAGATCGAGGACGGTACGGCCATCCAAGGCACCTGCCAATTCCTCCGCATCCAAGAACAGAGCGCGTGGATTGATAGGCCGATATGGTACACCGCTCTCGGCATCGGAAATCGTCAGCCGGGCCGTATAGTATTCAGAGATCAGCTCTTGCCGAGCCTGAAATGCATCCTCTGCACCGGCATCCAACATGACGGCCGCATCCGGCATGTAACCAAAGACCGTGTCCAGTTCTTGGTGAAACAGCGGGAGCCAATGCTCCAGGCCCTGATGGCGGCGCCCCTCCGAGACCGCCTCATACAACGGATCATCGGTTCCGGCCGCCTGAAATGTCTCCCGATACTGCGTGCGGAATAGCCTGATGGCCGCATCGTCGAGCGGCGCCTCGCTCACCGGGGTCAAAACGGCGTTGTCGGCATCGCCGATACTACGTTGCGTCGCGGGATCGAATGTCCTGATGGTATCGACTTCATCACCGAAGAAGTCGAGCCGAACCGGCATGGCAGCGCCAGCTGGAAAAACATCAATAATACCGCCACGAACGGCGAATTCGCCCGGCTCCGTAACGGTTTCGAGACGGATAAAGCCGAAGCGTTGTAGATCAGAAACAATGTCGTCAGGCGATCGAACGGTCCCTTTTCGAACCTCTATTCCCGCGCCTTTCAGATAGCCTCGTGGCGGGACACGCTGAAGCAACGCTGAGACGGTCGTTACCACCAATCGGCCAGCGTGCCCTTGGTCTGCAAGCCGACCCAAAGCCGCAAGCCGACGACCGACGATGGATCTTCGCGGGGACACGCGATCGTAAGGTAGACAGTCCCAGGCAGGTAACTCGATGGTCTCAATATCCGGCGTAAAGAAACCGGCACAGGCCATTCGGCGAGCCAAACCCGCATCGTCGCGCACGACCAAAAGTACGTCCTTGCCGGAGCGGACGATCGACGCGGCCGCGAGCACATCTACGCCTTCAGGCGCGCCGCCCAACTGTCGGCGCCCTTGCCCGAGGAACTCGGCGGGAAGATCGATCACAGGGTGCCGTTAAATTCTTTGATCATGCGAAGCACGTCGCTATCGACGATTTCCGGTGTCGGTTCGCGGCCAGTGATCCAATTGTACAGATCGTTGTCCGTATGGTTCATCAGATTTTCAAAGGTATCCATTTGCGCATCGCTTAGTTCTTCCAGCCGCGCATGCGCAAACCGGCCGATCATCACGTCGTTTTCCTTCATACCGCAATGGTTTGCGCGATAAATCAGTCTCTTTCTGCGGTCGTCCAAAGCGTCTTTCCTTTCCGCATCCTGCTAAGGTGCCTAGGATATAGATGGTCCCCATCGGCTTGTCAGCGATTCATACGGTCCATATGCGCCCGGAGATCCTTTTTCCTCTTTTTAAGCCCGTCACGTCCATAAAGGGTGTCGGCGCAAGAACGGCCGACGCCATTTCGAAGATCGCAGGCGAGCATGTGGTGGACTTGCTGTGGCACCTGCCGAGTGACCTGATCGACCGTCGGTATGAACCGAAACTCGCAGAGGCCGAGTCCGGTCGGATCGCCACCATTGCGATCACCGTCGGAGATCATGCGCCGGCACGCAACAAGAGAATGCCATACCGCGTTCATGCGTTTGACGAGACCGGTGAATTGTCTCTCGTTTTTTTCCATGCACGCCCAGATTTCCTCAAACGGACTTTGCCGCCGGGCGAAACACGGATCATTTCAGGGCGGATCGAGAGCTATGGCGGTGATCTGCAAATGACGCATCCGGACTATGTTCTGAGCGCCTCTGAGAGAGATACGCTGAAGCTTGTTGAACCCGTATATCCGCTCACGGCGGGCCTGTCGTTGAAGGTTCTGGGTAAGGCGATCGATGCAGCGCTCGCGATCCTGCCCGAGGTTCCGGAATGGCTGGACAACGCCCTGGTCAAACGCGAGTCATGGCCCACGTGGCGCGACGCCGTATTGCGCGCCCATGCACCCTACGGACCAAACGACCTGTCGCCCGACAATCCTGCGCGCCAAAGACTGGCCTATGACGAACTCTTGGCCAACCAATTGGCACTCGGGATGGTACGCGCCCGCATGAAGCGCCTTCGGGGCCGCCCCCTGATCGGCAACGGACGCCTTCGCGAATCAGTCTCGGAACACTTGCCGTTTCAATTGACAGCATCGCAACGCGACGCGATCGACGAGATTGATCGTGATTTACGGTCCGAACACCGGATGCTTCGTTTGCTTCAAGGCGACGTTGGCGCCGGCAAAACGATTGTTGCGCTGATGACCTTGCTATCCGCCGTCGAGGCCGGCGGGCAAGCCGTTTTCATGGCGCCGACGGATGTCCTGGCCCGACAGCATTTCGAAACGCTCTCCGCCTTGCTCGACCCCGTGAACGTAGAGCTTGCCCTGTTAACCGGACGGGACCGTGGCAAATCCCGCGAGGCGACATTGAAAATGCTCTCGTCCGGTGCGGCGCAAATCGTTATCGGAACCCATGCTTTGTTCCAAGATGACGTTACGTACAATGACTTGCGTTTGGCAGTTATTGATGAGCAGCACCGCTTTGGCGTTCATCAACGCCTGACACTTGCGGAAAAAGGAAAAGATGTCGACGTGTTGGTGATGACGGCGACCCCGATTCCACGAACGCTGATGCTTACCGCCTATGGCGACATGGATGTCTCGCGTTTGATGGAGAAGCCGGCCGGCCGACAACCCGTTCAAACCGCGTTGATCTCAAATGACCGCATGGATGAGGTGATCGAAGGCGTGGGCCGTGCGCTTACAGGTGGCGCGCGCATCTATTGGATTTGCCCGTTGGTCGAAGAAAGCGAGAAAACAGACATGGCCGCCGCCGAAGCGCGGTTCGATCACTTGTCTCAAGTATTCGGTGAGCGCGTTGGCCTCGTCCATGGCCGAATGCGGAGCGCTGAAAAAGATGCGGTCATGGATGCGTTCCGCCAGGGTGACAAAAGCGTGTTGGTCGCAACGACTGTGGTCGAGGTGGGCGTCGACGTCCCCGAAGCAACCGTCATGGTCATTGAACATGCCGAACGTTTCGGGTTGGCCCAGTTACATCAATTGCGCGGACGCATCGGGCGGGGGGCGGAACGATCAAGCTGCTTGCTGGTACATACGGGAAAACTCGGCGAAACGGCAAAAGAACGTCTGAAGACAATGCGCTCGACCGACGACGGATTCGTTATCGCAGAAAAAGACCTGGAACTACGTGGCGCCGGTGAGCTACTCGGGACACGGCAAAGCGGTCTTCCGGAATTCCGGCTCGCAGATCTTGCGCATCACACCCCACTTCTGCAAATGGCCCGCGACGATGTTGAGCTGATTTTGAGCCGAGACCCGGAATTGCGCGACGAACGGGGACAGGCCCTGAGGGTGCTTATGTACTTGTTCGAGCGTGATTCCGCGATCATAAATCTTAGGTCCGGCTGAAGATCGGACAAGGTTAGCATCATTTAAAGACGGAAAGATCAGGACACATCTAAAGAACATGGCGAAACAAAAAGCTACGCTGCCCTACCAGCTTCGTATCAAGTTCAGTGCATCAATCGACGATGTTGAAGAGTGGCTGATAGAAAACTGTGAGGGAAAATATGCCTACAGCTTGGAGGGCATTGTCGAGACCGACAGTATCTTCAGTAAGCTTGAGGTCTTGTTCTCATTCGAATTCGACAGTGATCGTCAGAACTTCAAGGAGGCCGTTAAAGTCGGTACTTTCTGAGGTAGCAATGGCGACGGCCTAATCCGGATCGGCTTTTTCAGACTTCGCCTCTTCCAGCCGGTCGAAGGGGCGGCTTCCTTTCTCGACTAAGATTCCAGCCCCC
Source organism: Rhodospirillales bacterium (assembly GCA_965601835.1). Taxonomy (GTDB): domain Bacteria; phylum Pseudomonadota; class Alphaproteobacteria; order Rhodospirillales; family Casp-alpha2; genus UBA4479. The sequence goes on along the minus strand of OZ271842.1, from coordinate 102,071 downwards.
CGCCCTTCACGGACTTGGTCCAAGTCCTCATAGGTCTGCGCAGATACCACCGGTGTATTTTGTTCTTGCTCGGTCCTTCGGTCTGGCGGTGTCACAATGCCTCCGGAAATCACCATTTTGATGGCTTCTTCGACACTCATGCTCAACGGCACGATGTCCTTTTTAGGAACGAACAAGAGAAAACCGGAGGTCGGGTTCGGCGTCGTCGGCAGGAACACATTGATGCACTCCTCCTCGGTCAGGTTCTGCACTTCACCTTTTGTATGCCCGGTAATGAAGCCGACGGCCCATATGCCCCGGCGCGGGTACTCGATCAAAATGGCCTCGCGAAAGGCATTCGACTGCTGCGCGAGAACCGTTTCAAGGATTTGCTTCACCGCCGAATACACATTCCGAATGACTGGCATCTGACCGAGTATCTGTTCGGAGAAACGTATCCAGAGACGCCCGATGAAACCTGCGGTAAGCGCACCGACGATCATAAGGCCGAGAACCAAGATCAGCAGACCCAATCCCGGAAGTGCAAACGGCAGGTATGTTTCGGGGTTATAAACCGGCGGAATGAGCGGCGTGATCTTGCTGTCGACAAATGTGACGAATAGCCACGCCAGATAAAACGTGATGAAGATCGGCGCCGTCACCAAGATACCCGCGAAGAGATAGGCGCGCAGGCGCTGCGAAACCGTCATTCGCGGCCGTGCACCTGTTACGGTATCTTCGATGCTATCGCGTCCGTCTCTGCGACTCATAAATCAGTTCTTTCCTATGCCCCACCATGGTCCGTGTCTTGCGACATGAAGACAAGAAGTTCCTGTGCGGTTAGCTCCGGCGTTTCCTCGGGCAGAAAATGGCCGCATGGCAGCGCCTGGCCAACGACATCCGATGCGCGTTCACGCCATGTCTCTAAGACATCGAAGGTCCTGTGCATCAGGCCATTCTCTCCCCAGAGCGCCAGCACGGGACAATCAAGCTTCCGTGGCAGGTCAATTTCATCGTGCACCAAGTCGATGGTCGCAGCGGCACGATAGTCCTCGCAAGAAGCGTGAACCGTCGCGGGGTCGGAAAAGCACCGCTCGTATTCGGCCATCGCCCAGGGCTCGAACACGGCTTCGGGCGCACTCCAATGACCCATCTTGTTGCGCAGAAACCGAACCGGGTCGGCGCCTATCATGCGCTCCGGCAACGGTGCGGGTTGGGCCAGAAAGAACCAGTGATAGTAACCGATGGCAAACGCCTTATCGGTTCGTGCAAAGAGCGTATATGTCGGAACAATATCCAAGACCGCGAGTCGACGCACCTTTAACGGATGATCGAGCGCCAGTCGGTAGGCGACCCGACCGCCACGGTCATGGCCAGCGACAGCGAAGCTCGGGAAGCCAAGCGTATCCATCACGATCGCCATATCTGCCGCCATCGACCGTTTCGAATACGCTTCGTGCCCGGTATCGCCCGCTGGTTTATCGCTATCGCCGTAGCCACGAAGGTCGGCAACCACAACCGTGAAGTGTTTACTTAGGAGCGGCGCGACCCTGTGCCAAATCACATGGGTCTGCGGATACCCGTGCAACAAGAGGAGTGGCGGACCGGATCCGCCGACCCTCAAATTGATCTGTACGTCGTCGTGACCGCTGACACGATGTACTTCGAACCCGTCAAACATCAATGAACTACTTCGACGAAGATCGCACCGTTTCGACCAGAATTCTCAGGAGAGCGCGCACGAATGGGTCCGTTTTCTTGAGCTTTTCCATATACATCTGCTTGCTGACGGTGACGATCGTCGCGTTTCCCCGCACTCGTGCGGTCGCCATCCGCTTTTGATCGTCGATGAGTGCCATCTCACCGAAAATGCCCCCTTTGCCAATAACGGCAAGCTCCTCTTCGACGCCATCAATCACTTTCGAAATGGCGACAGCACCCTCTTGCAGAATGTACGCGCTACTGCCGGGCTCGCCCTCTCGAAAAATGACGTCCCCATCTTGTAGTACGCGGCGCTCTAGAATCTCGCTCACGGCAACTCCGTGTGTCGCGTAGTTGATACTGTTCGTAGTCTAGTCTAGCCGTTATCTTTCGCAAAAGTCATTGATTGTTGAACGGAGTCGCTGTGCCAACAGATGACCGCGCATTTCCCTCACGGCCCATCGTCGGGGTCGGTGCTGTTGTCCTCAGTGAACGCGGCGTGGTTCTTATCCGCCGAGGCAAGGCGCCGAATATCGGAAACTGGAGTTTACCCGGCGGCGCTCAAGAGGTTGGCGAAACAGTCAATGAAGCCGCGATCCGCGAGGTCGAAGAAGAGACCGGGCTGACCGCGGATGTCCTTGGCATCGTCGACGTGGTGGACAGCATCTCACGCAATGCTCAAGGGCGCGTCGAATACCATTATACCCTCGTTGATGTGGTCGCTGTCGCCCCACCGGATGCCGTTCCCGTTGCCGGTGGCGATGCTGCCGATGCGGCCTGGGTCCCAATAGAAGATCTGCCGACCTATGAGTTATGGTCGGAGACCATACGTGTCATCGGCAAAGCGCACGAAATGTGGCAGGTCACAAATCAACGTTCGCGGAACGACGTCGACACCGAACTGTAGACCGGTTTCAGCAGATACTCGAAAAGTGTCTTTTTGCCGGTTTTGATGTCAGCCTGCACCGTCATCCCGGGCATAACTCGGTTCTGCGCGGCGTCCTTACCGACGTAATTGCGGTCCAGCGAAATAATGCCCTTGTAGTAAGGGTCGCCCTGCTCGTCCAAGAACGTCGACGCTGAAACATCTTCGAGTTCGCCAGAGATGCCGCCGAAACGCGCGAAATCATAAGTCGTGACCTTGACGGTCACGGGTTGACCGATCCGAACATGACCGACGTCGCGCGGCTGAATCTTTGCTTCGACGACAAGTTCCTCGTCCAGCGGAACAACCTCTGTGATGACTTCGCCCGGTGGGACAATACCGCCGACGGTATGCACGCGAAGACCTTTGACGATCCCTCGGACAGGTGCCGAGATTTCTAGCCGACGAACGCGGTCGCGGGCCTCGACCAAGGCCTCCTCTACCTGAATGAGTTCGTTGGCACTTTCACTCAGTTCAGCCAAGGATTGCTCGCGCAGTTCGGTCTCGATCTCCGCAAGGCGGCTCTCCGATTCCTTAATGGCCTCCAGGGCACGTTCCTTTTCCGACACCAAGTCGGCCAACTCGCCGCGCGCCGTGTTCAGCTGCCGTTTCGCGTCCAAGTATACGATTTTCGAGGCAAGCCCTTCCTCATACAGACGCTCGCGGAGCTGCAACTCCTCAGCAAAAATCTCCGCAGACCGGATCAATGTTTGTTCACGTTCCTGCAGCAAATCGAGGTCCGCGCGCCGCTGTTCGATCTGCTTTCGGATCGTTTCCTGTCGATTGAAAAACGCTTCCAACGAGCCCTCATAGATGCGCTGTTGATCGCGGATCATATTCGGGTACCGGTTCCCGACCTTTGACCAATCCGGGACCCCGCCGGTGCCCAGCGCACGCAACCGTTCGGACCGAATTTCGAGGCCGGCGCGTCGCGCTTCAAGCTTTTGCAGTTCCGTAATCGCAGCTGTTTCATCAAGTCGCAGTAACACTTGGGATTGCTCGACGAGTTGCCCGTCCTCAATGAGGATCTCTTTAACGATGCCGCCTTCCAAATGCTGAATCGCTTGTAGTTGTCCGGAGGGGATCACCTCGCCGGATGACAGTGCGACCTCATCGACATTTGTCACCATCGACCACCCGATGAACAATACGATGACGACGCAGATCGTGACCATCGCGCCGCGAATAAGACCCGAACTGCCGCCCTCCTCCAAGATGACGGATTGCGCCAGAAACCGCGTCTGCCGGTCGCCGCGGCGGACTTTGCGCCGGTCCTTCTGGTTTTCGGGGACGTTTACTGCTCCATCGGGCATTAGACAAAGTCCTTCGGCATTTGTTGCAGCACTTCGTTGGCCGGGCCGAATGCACGCACATTTCCGTGCTCAAGCCAGAGTATCTTATCCGCAATCTTCATATGGCTTGGCCGGTGCGTGACCATCAAAATTGTACGATTTCCACGCATTTCATCCACCGCCTTCATAAACGCCTGGTCCCCGGCAAAATCAAGGCCGTTGCCTGGTTCGTCAAAAAGCATGACCGACGAATCCTTCAAGTACCCACGGGCAAGATTGAGTCGTTGCAATAGGCTCGTCGGCATTTGACCGGAATTGGAGTCGCCTATGCGCACCTCAAAACCGTCCCGCTTCCATTTTCCCGAACCTTGGCTCAATTCCAGGACATCTTCTAGAACGGCTGCTTTCTCGCAGGCTCGATACAAGTCCTCATCCGTCGCCGTCGGGTTTGCCAGCCGCAGGTTCTGCGCAATGGTCCCATAAAAGAACTGGATCGTCTGCGGGACATAGGATACCGCGTGGCGCAATTCGACGGTATCCATCTGCCGAATATCCATGTTGTCAACGCGAATAGATCCAGCCTGTGGAAGATACATGCCGGCCAGAAGCTTCAAGACCGTGGATTTACCCGAACCGTTACCGCCAACGACACATAGAACATCGCCAGGTTCCAGATCAAAACTTACACCGACCAACGCTGGGTCCGCGTCGGCACTGTACCGAATGGAGACCCTGGCAAACGTCACGTATCCTTCCATTTGCTTGATCGGGTTCACCAAAGTGTTTTGTTCGCGCTCTCCACGGATATTCATGAGATTGTTGATTTGTGAAATCGACGACTTCACTTGTGTCAATCTCGTCAACGACACGAAACCAGTTTGCAAAGGCGCCAAGACGCGCCAAACGAGGATCATCGCAGCCACCAGACCACCGATGGTCATATCGCCATTCATCACCCGGAACACACCGAAGATGATCGTCCCGAGGCCGGCTGAAATCATCAAGACGTGGGAGATCGTTTGCATGAGCGCAGACAACTGCGCTGTATAGAAGCTGTTCAAAGCGGCTGTCGCGGAATGTTCCCGAAAACGCTCCATCCATTTGCTTTCCGCGCCGCAGTACTTGACCGCACGCATACCGCTCAGCGTCTCAACGATCAATTCCTGTTTCTTCGAAGACGCCCTCGCCGCTTTGCTAACGGAATTCCTTAGCAACGGCATGATGACCAATCCAAGGATCAAGAAACAGGCAATCATAATGACGGAGATAAAGGCCACCGGACCGCCCAAGAACGCAATCGTTGCGATGAAAATCACAACGAATGGGAGTTCGAAAAGCACCAGGGCCATCGGTCCCGTGAAGAAATCACGTATTGTCTCGAAGTCCTTGATCCGCGCCACCTGTGCGCCGATCGTCGCACGTTCGGTGTAGGTCGGCGGCAAAAACAGAATTTTGTGAAAGATTGCAATACCGACGATGTTGTCGAGGCGTGCGCCGATGTACGCCATGATTTTCGAGCGGATTGATCGCAAGATGACATCGCAAATCATGGCGATCCCAACACCGAATGCAAAGAACGCCAGCGTCGGCAAGGACCCGGTTGCCACGACCTTGTCGTACACCGCCATCACGAACAGCGGCGTAACGAGGGCCAGCACATTGAGAATAAACGTAATTCCGAGCGTTTGATATATCAGCGACCGGAACCGCTCCGATACAGCACTGAACCACCCGACTTTGCTCTGCGCCGACTGCAAGTCTTCCTCGTCGACGGGACTGAAGAAGTAGACAGTTCCTCTGATGTTTTCGCGCGGGACAACACGTTCTTCATTTTGCCCCCCGTCAAACACCCGAATACCTGAAGGCTCGAAATCAAGCAGAACGATCGCATCCCCTTTCTCTGGCAGGAAAAGGCACGGAAACAGCCGTCTGTCGACGGCAAGGAGCTTCGTCTGTAAGGGGCGGCTCTGAAAATGCAACGTCGCCATCACATTCCGCATCGACGTGATGTCCAACGCATTTGTGAAGTGCGGCAAGGCCTCGGCAACGTGCCGCGGATCGCCACGCCAATTCAGCGCACGAAGCAACGGTATCAAGCAATTCGAAAGATCCGTTGCGTCCTTCAAGGCCGCCAGAGCGGCATGGTCATGCGTTGGGTCCTCAATCGCGGACGGTGGAAGCGGTCGGTCACCGCCACCATCACCACCGCCGCCCGAGGAGTCTGTCGGTGGCGCCGGGGGAATCGGTGGTGGTGGCGCCGATCGCTCGGCCGTCGTCGGAGATGGCGCCGCCGCTATCGGTGGCAAAGCTTCTGCCTGCGTCGTGGCCCCAGGTCGGGCGGGAAGTGGTGGCGGTGCTGCCAGCCCCGGCATTGCCGAGAGTCCTGTGTTCGCCTTCGTCGGTTGAGGAACCGGCGGCGTTTGACCCCCTGCCGCGGGTCGCTGCGGCAACGCCTGGGCCGCACCGCGTTTTTGAACTGGCTCGTTCTTTTGGCGCAATGAATCGGGCGTTGATACTTTGCGCCGCCCTTGAGTCGGCGCTTTTGGCTGGGCAGAGGGCTTCGACGGAGTGGCAGCAACTTTCGGCGGCGTCGACTCTGCCGACTCGCGCTCTCGCGCTTGTTGTTGTTCGCGTTTTTTCCGCAGTCGTGGCGGTAACCGCTCACTTTTTGATTTAGCCTCGGACCCGGCCGCTGCCGTTATTGGTTGTTTGCTTTTGTCTGGTCCTGCAGCCCGTACCGGCGTAGTCGCTGAACGCGGCATTGTGGGCGCGGGCGCACCAGATTCTTGTGCGGGTTCTGTGCCAACAGCGGTGTCCATTTTGATGTTCGGCCTTGGACCACGTTGCGGTCTAAGCGGCTCCGCTTTGGGTCGACCTTTCTTGGCCGCCGGAGGCACGGGCGGCATAGGCTTTCCCAATTCTGACGGCTGAGTGCCCTCGACGGCAACATCGGCATTCTTCGTCGAAGGCATCTGCGCAGGTGGATCCCCAAAGACCCTGGAAACGGCAACATCGACTGTCTCCGGATCGTCACCGACCGGTTCATCAACCGCCTCGATTTTTGACAGTATGCCGCTCACCTAACTACGCCACCTTCAAGTACTTCAGATACGCGCGAACTTACGCCCGGCGCCGCTCAGCCACCCGTCTGTGGGAACGGAAATGACCCGCCCCTCTTCTTTGCCCGGCGTTTCTTGAGCAACTCGGGGACGTGACCAATTTGCAATCGGATCGCGCACCGCCGCATCCACATCCGTCGCTTCGAGCTTCTTCAGAGTTCCAATCATCGCCTTATCCTTTACTGAATGGGCTACCGGCCGTTTCCAAAGCCGGTTGTCGCTCGACAAGTTTTCCGTCGGCAATATCAAAAATCCGATCGGAGAGATTGAGCATTGAAGGACGGGGCGTGACCAGAACCAGCGTGACCCGCCCTTTCAAACGCTCCAACAACGTCCGCAACGTATTGTCGCCTGCGCTGTCCATCGCGGCATTTGCCTCGTCAAACAGCAAGATCCGAGGTTTGTCGACAAGCGCCCGCGCAATCGCGATACGTTGTTTGATGCCTTTCGGAAGCTTGTCCCCGGCACCATCGCCCACGACCGTGTCATAACCCTGCGGCATATGGGCGACGACGCCATCCAGCCCAAGAAGTCGAGAGATATCCAGCCCGTCATCGATTTTGTCATCTCGGAACATGGTAACGTTCTGCAAGATGGTGCCGTTAAACAGCACGCCATCCTGCGGTAGATACGCGATCTGATGCCGAATGCTGGATGGATCGAACTCATGCAGATCCATTCCGTCCACCAATACCCGCCCCGAGGAGGGCGTGAACACACCCATGAGCAGGTACAACAGTGTGGTCTTTCCGCTTGAGCCCGCGCCTGAGATGCCAATCGTCTCGCCCGCCTCGATCGACAGATTTACGTCATCGAACAGGGGCGCGAGGTCCTCACCGTCTTTGTTCTTTCCATAGGAAAACGTGAGGCCTTCAACGACAACTTCGCCACGGACCGGCGGAAGGACCGGCAGTCCAGGCTCTTTCTCGATCTCCATTTGGAAAAGCTGATGTACCCGGTCGAGCGCGAGTTGGATCGATTGGAACCTGGTCCAGATGCCGACCGCTTTCTGCAACGGTTGCATCGACCGCCCGGCCAACATCGTGCATGCTGCCAATCCACCAACCGTTAACGCACCGTCAATGACAAACGTCGCGCCATACCCGACCACGCAAAACAAAACGAGCTGCGAAAACAACGCGCCCGTAGAACTTGCCGATGCGGAATGGAGTGCAACGTTGTAGTCCGCGCCCGCGCAGGTCTCTTGCAGCCGCTCGTAGCGGCGGATCATCTGTTCCTCCATGGCGAGGCCTTTGACCGTGTGAATACCGCCCAACACCTCAATGATGAAACTGTAGCGGCGGTCATCGGCAAGCATGCGGTCTTCCAACGCAGCACGGAGTTTATTGCCCACCAGAACAGCGGTAATCGCGAAAATGATGATGAGTGCAATCGGCACCAAGACCAAATGCCCCGCGAGGTAGTACATCGCACCGAGGAAAAGGACGGCGAAGGGAAGGTCACAGAGCGACAGGATGGCTTGGCCTGCGTAAAACTCTTTGAGAGGTCCCAGTGCATTGAAGCGCTCCAGATGGACGCCAGATCCCTGCCGCTCATAGTCAACGATCGAGACATTCAGCAAGCGCTCAACGGCAGCGACGCCGGCAAGGTGCTCAAAGCGCGCGCCCATCCAGCCACTGACATAGGATCGACCTTGCCGCAACATTGCTTCGAGGATCAGCGCTGAGCCAACCCCGACAATGAGCATGATTAGCGTCCCCTGGGCCGAGTTCGGAATGATGCGGTCATATACCTGAAGCAACGTGAGTGGCATCGCCAGCGCCAGAATGTTGATGAAAAACGACGCCAGCACGAGATCGAAAATGCCGCCAGGGGTATAGGCGACCTTTCCCAACTCCGACTTGTTCGGCTTGGCCGTTTTCAGTCTCTCGGCGAGGCTCATGCTGTTCCTTACGCTGATCGCGCCAATACAATTCCACACGCACCGAGCCCGCGATGCTTCGCGGACTTTGGTCCATTTACCGGTCTAAGGCTTCGCCGTTAACAAACCATTATCGAAACATCGTGAGAAAGGTGTAACTATCTGACGAACATAGCGTTTCGTCCTGACAGGTTCCTTAAGGCGCCGTGGCGCCATGCCCACGCGACAACCGTCGCTTTGCTATCTCGGCGATGATGGGCTGGGCCTGCTCGGCGTTCATTCCCGCCCGTACGGACGGATCGTACAGCAGCTCGATCAGCAATCGATCAAGGCTGGGTATGGTTTGCAGCCGATGGGCGTCGTTGAACAAGGACACGCCGATCTTTTCGCTATCATGCGGCAAGCCGAAAGACTGAATTATTTCTTCGTAGAAACAATGGCTTATGCCATTTATCGATAACTGCTTGTTTATAACGACGTGGGCTTTCTTAATGAGACCGGACCGTTCCGGCCAAATCAGGAAAAAGCAACGCCCCGGGCCACGCAGCTTGCGCAGGAGCGATGCGCTGACCCCCGGGAACGTCAATTGGCCAATCAACCGAAGGGGGAGCACACTCACGACGATATCGCCGCCCTCGCGCAAATCACTGGGCAATACGCGCACATTGTGGCCGATAAGGGCCGATAGCTGATCCGCTACGCTCTCGACAGTATCCCGAAAGATCACTGGCGTCTCAACGGCGATGCGACGGGGTATAGGGTTATCGGCATCATAAACTGCGTCGAAAACCTCAAGTCGAATGGTTGGAGTACGATCCCATTTCACAATTCGGGCCCGCGACGAGGCGCCGAGCGTCACATCAAGGAAATGTTGAACAACCGTTTCGGGAGATGGAAGTTCAGGGTCCTTCGCCTGTACGCCGGCCGGTACTGTCGCCAGCCAGATCATCGCGACCCCAATGGCAAGGGCGTGCAGCGCGGGCATCAACCGTCTAGGTGCTCGCGCAGAAGATCGCGGACGATGCGCAGGGCATCATTCTTGGGTGTACCCGCGGGAAGACGATGGTCATACAACGACTTCAATATGAGTTCATCCGACTGGGATAATGTTCGTTGGATAGACTTCTGATTGAAAACCGAAGGCTGAACAACGTCGCTGTCATTGGGCAATCCCATGGCCTGCGTCATTTCCTCCAATATGCAAGCGTCCATCTGGTCAGCAGGCAGTTCGTTGTTCACGACGATCAGCGCACGGAATAGAGCACCCGTACGTATGGGCCTGATGACAAAGTAACAAACCCCCGGACGAGCGAGCCGCGCGAGGAGTGCCGGATCAACGTCAGGTTCAATAAATGGTTGCCCCATGGCAAGCCTAGGCACGAATTTTATGAAGAAGTTCGCGGCCTTGCCGCTCTCCGGATCGCTTTTCTCGTTCGCGACACCGGTGAGACGAACCAACGTTGTAAGATGTCGCCGGACCATGTCGATGTGGGCTTCTTGGGGCCGGACACGATCCAGCTTCAAGTTTCTTTTTCCGTCCGCAGTCTCGCGCATCGTGCCGCGCAGGCTGCTTATGGATACGCGGACCGGACTAACCCATTTCTGGATCTGGGATGCGCCTTCAATACCAGCTATCTCGCTTCCGAAAACCACCTCTTCGAAATGAGCAACCAAATCATCGAGCTCCAGTTGATCAGCTCGAACAGGACTTGTTGTCGCCAAAATTATGGCAATCAGCAGCAACCAATAGTCGCGGACCCGGATGAACATTGACGTTACCTGTTCAGCGATCTTTGAGTTCTGGCGAATGGCATCAAAAGTTGCCTTGGCGTCTATCCCTGCTCGCCTACGATCCTCAGCGAGTTGAGGATACCCTCGGCCACGGGCCGGTGGGCGTCAAATGTACCCGCCGGAGCTGTATAAGACCACACGTGGACGACACCTCCGACGGCGCGAGGCAAAACCAAGACCCATTTACGGAAGTCGCGACCGCCGTGTTTGTAGTCGGCGACGAATTGCGCGCCTTCCAGCCGCGCATCGTACTTGTCGTAAACGATTTGCTTCTCACCATAGAACCGGACGTCTGCGGCGTCTCGGCGCAACCCGGTCTTAAGATCGGAAATCACCCACGCGATCGGCGTGTCGATGCCCTCATTTTGAGGCGGGCGGACATTTTGAACCGCGACGATTGCGTCATGTGCCGGTGTACCCAGCGCTCCGCTGAAAACGTTCGTAAAGGCGGTCGCTTTCTCCAGGATCCACGGCAATGGAAACTCAAGTTGATACCCATAGCCCGGCTCGGCAAATACATTCATTTTCGGCTCGTGAACTTCAGCAAGGGGCATCGGTTCAGCGCGCCTACCTGCCGGCGGCGCGATCGGCTGTTCCTCGGCTCGGATCTTTGGTGGTGTATTTGAGTCGGCCAGCGTTTTAGCGACTTTGGGCGCACTATCTGGGCGTTCGCCGTCGGCCGGTCGAAAGGCCGCCAGAATCCAATCGAAATCAGAGCTCAATCTCTCGAATTGGGAGATCGGCGCAAAGAACATGAAGACAAAATCTGTCCGTTGCCCGCGGGCGATCACCACACTGGTCCGTGTCGACCCCGCTTCGTAGACAGCTTCCGAAGCGGGAAGCCCGGAAACCACCAGTTCGCGCATCGAGACTTTACGGCTCCAAGGCTTTCCTTGTCCGAGGTATCTTGCCTCCAGTTTTCCGAACATTTGTTCGTTCGTCATGCCTGGCGCGGCGTCGCCGGATTGAATGTTGACCGCGTAGCCTTTGCGCGACTGCAATGCGAGTTGGTCGCCGTTTTGGCGTTCGTCAAGCCGTGTACTTGGCGGTGCCGCCACGAGGAACCCACGGTCGGCATGCCGGTACACCATCGGGGCCGCCTTTGGTTGGCCCGGCACCTGAGTACCAGGATCAACCGCCGCGACACCGGGTTGGCTGCTCACGGGTCCGTCAAACAGCCCATTGCCAATCCCATTCGGGTTCGCATTTTGGGCGTTTGCGTTTGCCGCGCCAATCAAGACGAATGCGGCAACGGTCAATCGAATGGCTGTCATCGCCATCTCCTGGATTTATCCATCACTAGTCAGATGATACAGGAGAGGCTAAGACGGTTTGGTTAACGCAAGGTGAACGAAGAGCAGACTACTTCCGGGATTGACGCATCTTACTGAAGTTTTCCGCCGTCATTTCTTCAAACAACTCGTGCCGACGCTCCTGTTCAACACCTGCGGCCTCCAAGGCGGCTGCACCTAAGCGAAGACTGGCTTCCACGGTCTCCGGTATTGCGTGGTCAACGCCAAGCGTCTTGAAGTGATCGGCAATATCCCAATCACGTGCCCGCACGTGAATAGGCATGTCCGGATAGAGCCGCCGAGCCGCGCGGACAAGACCCTCAGCCGCGTGCGCGTCATCGAGCGTTACCACAAGCAGTCGCGCATGCGACGCCCCGACGGAACGAAGCACCTCCGGATGGGCGGCGCTGCCGTAGACGACATGATAACCGCGGCGCCGTGCATGGGCGACGCAATCCGCGTTCGAGTCGACCCCGACGTAAGGCACCTCCGCCGCATCAAGCATGTTCGCGATTGTTTCACCGACACGCCCAAAGCCGGCCACAATCACAGGACGTGCCTCTTCTGCTGCATCTGCGTGATAAGCACCCTGTACGGCGGGCTTTAATCGCGCGCCCAACCGAACGCCGAGGATCACCAAGAGCGGCGTAGACGCCATACTGAGGACGATGATTGCAATCAGAGTATCAACCATCGCGCTGTCGAGTAAGCCCAACCCGAGGGCAAGCGAGAAAATCACAAAACCGAACTCACCGGACTGCGACAGCAACAAGCCGGAACGCACGGATACGTCCATCGGCGCCTTCGCCATTCGGGATATACCGATGATAATCAGACACTTAAGGACCAAAAGCAGAAGCGTGGCAAAGATGATAACTTCGAATTGCGCAACGACCGTCGAAGGATCGAGTGTCATACCGACGCTCATGAAAAACAATCCGAGCAACAAGCCCCTAAACGGAAGAATGTCGGCTTCGATCTGATGCTTGTATTCCGAATCCGCCAATAGGACACCGGCAATAAAGGCACCCATCGCCAACGACAGACCTACTTCGCCCATCACCCAGGCAAAGCCCAGAACCAGCAACAAGGTTAAGGCGACAAACACATCGCTGTTCCCGATTCTGGCGATCGCATGCATCAATGGGCCCATGGCGTATCTGCCGACGACCAGCACTCCGATCAGGATCGCGGCCCCCTTGGCCACCGCGAGACCCAGCGAGCCCGCCACGGGGCCAGCGTCAACCGCCAGAAGCGGCAACAGCATCATGAGGGGTACGACGGCAAGATCCTGAAACAGTAGGATGGAAAAACTATTTCGGCCGTAATGGCTGGTCAGTTCATTGCGTTCTGACAAAATCTGCACACCGAAGGCCGTCGAAGAGAGCGCCAGGCCGAAGCCGATGATAAGTGCAGTTTCGATATCAAAGCCCGCGAAAACACTCAGCACCCCGGCAAAGAGCGCCCCCGTTACGAGAACCTGCGCCCCACCGAGGCCAAACACCAAGCGCCGCATAATCCAGAGACGCTGGGGCTTTAGTTCGAGGCCGATCATGAACAACAGAAAAACAACACCAAATTCGCCGATGTGGCGGAGATTTTCTGCATCTGTGATTAGCGCAAGCCCGTGCGGGCCGATAATCGCGCCTGCGGCCAGATAGCCCAGGACCGAGCCCAAGCCCAAACGTGTAAAGACGAGCACTGCGATCACAGCTGCCGCAAGCAGACTAAGTATCTCGGTCATTCAACAACCCGTTGCTAATTTGATGTCTCGACCTGGATGTCATGGCTCGCTCCATGGAGGCGGTAGCGCACCAGCGACCGGTTTCCATCGGCGGACTCGAGCCGGCCAACGCTCAAATCGATTGTTCCATCCACCAAATCGATCATTCCCTGCCCTACCAAGCTGAGACCCTCTCCTTGCAAAATTAGGTCATCACTGCGGGCAACGCCTTGAGCGATATCAAATCGGCCATTCACTGAATCAAACTTGAAGCGACGCGCCGACTGGACCGGAGATACAGCTTCCGCCAAAGCGGGGACGTTCAGATATCCATCGCTCAGAGTTAAATCGGCAGTACCCGTCAACGCCTGCCATAGCTCGTTGTGATTGCGCCCAACTGTGAAGATATCGGTGGTAAGGGTAGCGCCCCCTGAAATCGGAGGTTCAAGATCGCCAACACCGAGCCCGAGCATTGAGCCGACAGCCGCGCCAACCAGACGAAATCTCGCGGAAATTGCTTTCGCACCTTCCGATCGACTAGTCCGTATGCTTCCGCGCAATACCCCGCCAAATGCAGATGCCTCTTCGACGGTAATCTCGGCACCGCCTCCGTGAACGGTCCTGCTCAAGGTCGCAGCACCCGGTCCAAACACTTGGCCCCGCCGCGCGGCTTGTTGCCATTGAAACTCAATCTCGCCGACAGGAAGCATCCCCAGGACAGATGAAATTACGCTGAGGCCAACGGCATCCAGATCGAGCTCCGTTGCATTTAGTCTGCCGGCGACGGTGGACGCCCCCTCGCCCGTCGCCGTGCGCGAAAACGCCCCTTCATAAATCGCGTTGCCGACGGTTGCGCGCACTTTTTCGACAATGAACGACGCACCAGCGCTCTTCAGGTCTGCCGTCAGATCGACATTGGCATCGGTTAGAGAGCTTGGTTCGATCCCGATGAGGCCTGCAAGTTGTTGTATCGACGTATCGCGGACACGGATGCTACCGTCCCCCATCAAACGTTCCCGAAGCGCCAGCCCACCTTCAATGACGGCGGCAATAGCTCCTGATTGCACCTCAACGCGCACGGGCCACCTATTGCCGGCAGCCAAAAGTCGTAATTCCGAAGTGTGGACGTTCAGACTCAAAGATTGCGATCCGGCGGTGGCAGACCCATTGATACGCAGGCCTTCCTCGCCATCATCTTTTATTGGGGCGCTTGAGAGGTTGATCGCGCTCAAGACGGCTAGACCTTCCGCCGACGGCGACTCCATGAGGACCGCACCATTTTCGACATTTAGTTCTCGTACGGCCAAATTCCGCCACCAACCCCAGGTCGCATCCAGCGCACCGGGGGCATTGTTCGCTGGTTCCGAACGGTAGGTAATCACAGGGCGGTCAAGAAAGACCGAATGAACGTCCAAACTGCCAGAGACTATGCCAAACGTAGAGACTTCGATGTCCACGGTGGCCACGTCCATCCTCGACACGTTGGAGTCTGCCGGTCTCAGCATCACATCCGTTGCGCGCAATCGGACCGACGGCATAATGGTCAGGTCACTCTCACCCGCAATGACCGTATCCATCCCCGTGATCTCTCGGACGATATGCTCCGACAATGCCTTTACATAGGATTGGGGCGCAATGAGCGGCCCCACGAAAAGACACAGAACTACAAAAACAACAGCGGCAGCCAGCCCAACGCCGACTCTTGCAATGATCGGGAACTTAGATGTCGGCGTGTGAGGCAACACGGTGACGATATTGTCATCATGGTCCTTATTGAAATCGTCATCGACGAGTTCAGTCGACTTTGTCACGAAGGAACCCTGTGATTCTGTCTGCCGGCAGTGGTGGGCTCAAGAAGTAGCCCTGAATTTGATCGCATTCGTATTCCTGAAGCATGCGCAACTGCTGCTCGGTCTCAACTCCTTCTGCAACGATCTTCCGGCCCAGCGTTTTTCCCATGTTAATAATCGTCCGAATGATCTCTGCATCATCCGGACTGGTTACAATATCGGACACAAACGAGCGATCTATCTTGATGGTATCGATCGGAAAACGACGCAGGTAACTTAAAGAGGAATACCCGGTACCAAAGTCATCCATTGCAAGATGAATACCCATGTCATGCAATTCGGAGAGCGCCGCAACAGCATTTTCGGTATCCGACATCAGCATACTCTCGGTGATCTCCACCTCCAATGCATCCGCGCTCACACCGGTGTCCTTCAAGACCCGCTCCAATAACGAAACGAAAGATATTTCGCGAAGTTGGCGAGCCGACAGATTGACGGCAACTCGGATGCTTGGCAGACCAGAGTCGATCCATTTTCGATGCTGCAAACAGGCGCTGCGCAATACCCATTCCCCGACCTCGACAACTTGACCGGTCTCTTCCATGACCGGGATAAACCGACTTGGCGGCACCATCCCCAGGTCTTTGTTGTTCCATCGCATGAGGGCCTCGACCCCCTCGATGCGATCGTTGGATAACGTCATCTTGGGCTGATAGAACAGCTCGAACTCGTCTCTCTCCAGAGCCTTTACCAGACCGTTCTTGACCCGGAGACGCTCGGTCACTTCAGAGTTCATATCGACGGTATAAAACTGATAGTTCGCCTTTCCCGTATCCTTCGCCCGATACATCGCGGCATCGGCGTTTTTTAACAAGCCGCTGGCGTCGTCCGCATCGTCCGGATAAAGCGTGATCCCAATGCTTCCCGAGACGAAGGACTCCGTACCACTGACAACAAAAGGACTGCTAAGGGCATCCAAAATACGCTGGGCGACCACCGGCGCGTCATGGTTGCGGTGGAGGTTTGGCATGATCACCGTAAATTCGTCACCGCCAAGTCGCGCGACGGTGTCGCCAGTCCGCGTGCAGGAGGCTATCCGCTCGGCAGCCTCACGCAGAAGCTCATCACCCGCATCGTGACCGAGCGTGTCGTTGACCAGTTTGAAGCCATCCAGATCAATGAACATCAAACCAAGCTTGTTGTTAGCTCGCGACATCGCGAGCAAGGATTGATTTAGGCGGTCAATGAATAAGGATCGGTTGGGTAGCCCGGTAAGCGCATCGAAATTCGCCTGATAGCGGATCCTCTCCTCATCGAGCTTTCGCTGGGTTACATCGTTCACGATTGCCGCGTATTGCGAGAGCGATCCTCGTTCATCGTGTATGCTCGTTATGGATAGATGAAGCGCTATCCTTTCGCCGGCACCATCTTGCCCCCAGAACTCTCCCTCCCACGCGCCGCGGTTATAGAGCGTGCGCCACGCATCCGCGTACGTTTCGGGCACGCTTTTAATGAGTTCCTCGAAGGCCGGACGAAGCCCAAGCATTTCCTCCTCGGTTTTTCCCGACATTCGGCAATACGCTTCGTTGACGGACGTCACACGAAAGTCCGCATCCATGATCACGACGCCCATGGAGATGTTTCGAATAACCTCCAACAGGAGACGAAGCCGCGATTCCGCGCTTTCCGAACCGCTGTCGTTCTCATTCAAACCACTGAAGAGTTGGTTCAAAGGCGTGTTCATATCCTTGCCCACAGCAAAGCGCCGAAGAAGACATCAAACTGAACGGCAGGCAATTGCGACGCCGGCCAACTTGTGTCCGCTATCAGAGCATTCAGCACTCAAGTCATGGAGAAATAGTAAAGAGTCGGCCATACATTGTACGGATAACCCATTCCGATCCCCACGGCCTAAGGATCATGGCATAGATTATGCGCTGTGGGATACAGGCGCGGACAATCGATATTGCCCCGCATAGACACAACACCAACTGCGACTTCCGGTTCAATCCGGCTCCGTCGCAGAAGATTAAGTCACCGCGTTCCTGAGCGCGCCGATCGTCGCGACGTAATCATCCCCTTTGAAGACAGCGCTTCCCGCGACCAATACGTCGGCACCGGCAGCCACGACATCACCAATGGTATCCGTGTTCACACCGCCGTCGACCTCCAATTCGATCGGTCGATCACCAATCATCTGGCGGAGGCGTCGGATCTTCTCAAGTTGCGAAGGCAAGAATGATTGGCCACCGAACCCCGGGTTAACACTCATCACTAGGATCAAGTCCAACTTATCGATAACGTATTCGATCGCTGACTCGGGCGTCGCAGGGTTCAATGATACGCCCGCCTTCTTGCCCAAAGAGCGGATTACTTGCAGAGAACGGTCCAAGTGCTTATCCGCTTCGGCGTGAACCGTGATGATATCAGCGCCCGCCTTCGCATAATCTTCAAGGTAAGGCTGCGCCGGATCGATCATCAAATGGACATCGAAGGGCTTCGCCGTATGCGGTCTGAGTTTTTCGATCACCGGCGGCCCGAACGTCAAGTTGGGCACAAAGTGCCCATCCATGACATCGACATGAATGTAATCGCAGCCGGCCTCGTCAATCGCCCGCAACTCTTCACCCAGCCGCGCGAAATCGGCGGAGAGAATGGATGGGGCGATCTTCACCATCTTGGTACTCCCAATCCCCTACGCCGCGGCCGCGTAAGTTCCGGCGCATGCAAGACTATTGGCCTTCGCACGCTCGATGAATGCTGCCTGGGCACCCTCGACATTCGCGCTGTCCCCACGCCATGCCTGGAGGGCGCTTTGCTGCAACGCCCGGCCATACGAGAAACTAAGCTTCCAAGGCAATGCCGCACCGGCGTTCATGAGGTCCAAATGAACCGTGGCTTCTTCTTCGGATTGCCCACCCGATAAGAACATTACCCCGGGAACCGCGGACGGCACGCATCGTTTGAGTGTCTCGACGGTCTTGTCGGCAACCTCTTGCGCAGACGCTTGAGTGCCACACTTTTTGCCGGAAATGACCATGTTCGGCTTCAGGATCGTGCCTTCCAGGAACACCTCTTGCAGATACAGTTCCTGATAAACTTCGTTGAGGACTTCTTCCGTCACCTCTTGGCAACGGTCAATATCGTGATCGCCGTCCATCAGGACTTCCGGTTCGACGATGGGGCACAGTCCGCCCTCTTGGCAAATCTTCGCATAACGAGCCAACGCATGAGCATTCACGTGAACGGCGTAACGGCTGGGCACACCGTCGGCAATGTCGATGACCGCACGCCATTTTGCGAACCTCGCACCAAGGTCATAGTACTCGGCGACCCTCGCCGGAAGCCCATCCAACCCTTCAGTTATTTTTTCCATGTCGCGACCGGGCAGAGATTTAGCGCCCTGATCTACTTTGATGCCCGGAATGACATTTGCGCCCTGCAGGATGTTGACCAACGGGGTTCCGTCCGCCGCCGACTGCCGCAAAGTCTCGTCGAATAAAATTACGCCGGAAATATACTCGCCAATTCCGGGCGCTCTGAACATCAACTCGCGATAGTCGCGGCGGTTGTCTTCAACATTTTCGACATTGATGGAGTCGAGCCGTTTTCCCATTGTGCCGGTACTTTCGTCGGCTGCCAGCAGTCCTTTGTTGTCGGCCACCATAGCAACCGCCGTATCATTCAGTTCCTGCTTGTTCATGTTAATGAATCCTCCGTCCAATCCAGCCGATGCCATTGCATCAAGCCAATTTCTCCCTCGCCGCGGATACCACCGCGTCCGTCGTAATGCCGAACTTGTCAAACAGCTCCCCTGCAGGCGCCGATCCGCCGAACCCTTCCATACCGACGAAACCTCCGTCCGGTCCGATGTACTTATCCCAGCCAAAACGCACCGCAGCTTCTACGGCAACGGTCGCGGTTCCGCTCGGGATTACCGAGGCACGATAGGCTGCATCCTGTTGATCGAAGAGTTCCCAGCACGGCATCGACACCACAGCCGCGCCGATGCCCTGCCCTTCGAGTTCATCACGCGCAGCGACCGCGATCTGAACCTCCGATCCTGTCGCTAAGATGGTCACCTGTCGTTCAGAGGCTTCGGCTTCTTGAAGTACATACGCACCACGTTTCGATAGGTTCTCATCCGTATGCGTTGTGCGCAGCGTCGGCACGCCTTGTCTCGAGAGCGCCATGCCCGACGGGCCGTCTTTGTTTTCCAGGGCGAGTTGCCAACATTCGGCAGCCTCAACACCGTCGCAAGGTCTAAAGACCTTGAAATTAGGGGTCGCCCGGAGCATCGCCAGCGTTTCCACGGGCTGGTGCGTCGGACCGTCTTCTCCAAGTCCAATGCTATCGTGCGTTAAGACGTAAATCACCGGGATTTCCATGAGGGCCGATAGTCGCATCGACGCGCGCATGTAATCGGTAAACACCAAGAACGTGCCGCTCGTCGGGATCAATCCACCGTGCAAGGCAATGCCGTTCATTGCGGCTGCCATACCGTGTTCCCGAACACCGTAGTGAATGTACCTGCCCGTAAAGTCGGTTGGCGAAATCGGTAAGGTGTCGGGGGTTTTGGTATTGTTGGATCCAGTAAGGTCCGCCGAGCCCGATACCAATTCTGGCACGACAGGCACAATGGCTTTCAATGCCTCGCCGGACGCCGCGCGCGTCGCCCATTTTGGCGCTTCATCCGAGACATTCTTCTTGTGTTCAACGACGGTCTGGGCGAGCACCTCGGGAAGTTCTTTTGCGAGGACTCTATTGAATTCCTGAGCATTGTCAGATGATTGCAACCGTCCCTGCCAAGCTTCGCGATCCCCGGCGCCCCGGCGACCCGCGTCTGCCCACGCATTGACGACATCAGCCGGCAGTTCGAACGGTGGTTCAGTCCAGTCGAGCCCTTCTCGAAGCCCGCTTATTTCGTCGTCACCCAGCGGCGCCCCATGGGTTGACGCCGTACCGGCCTTCGTCGGCGCCCCGAACCCAATCGTTGTCTTACACGCAATCATCGACGGTCGATCTGAGGCTTTTGCTGCCTCAAGCGCCGCTTCAATCGCTTCGTAATCGTGACCATCGATGCTCTGTACGTGCCAGCCTGACGCCTCGAAGCGCGCGACCTGGTCATCAGAGACGGCAAGCTCGGTTCCGCCGTCAATCGAGATACCGTTGTCGTCGAAAAGAACGATGAGCTTGGCGAGTTTCAAGTGCCCGGCCATGGAAATGGCCTCGTGGCTGATACCCTCCATAAGACAACCGTCGCCGGCGATGACATAGGTGTGGTGGTCCACGAGATCGTCGCCGTAGCGGGCATTCATCAGGCGCTCGGCCAGCGCCATTCCAACGGCGTTTGCCAATCCCTGCCCTAATGGCCCCGTTGTCGTTTCAATCCCTGCTGCATGTCCATACTCAGGATGACCCGCGGTGCGCGAGC
The DNA here is from genome assembly GCA_965601835.1 of Rhodospirillales bacterium. Lineage (GTDB taxonomy): Bacteria > Pseudomonadota > Alphaproteobacteria > Rhodospirillales > Casp-alpha2 > UBA4479. The sequence continues at coordinate 81,143 of OZ271842.1, read as the reverse complement.
CCAACTGACGGAAGTTCCGCAGTTGATCCATCGTCATGTCTTTGTAACCGGTCAAATGAAGGAGCGAGTAGAGAAGCATTGAGCCATGGCCGGCCGACAAGACGAAGCGGTCGCGGTCCGGCCACGATGGGTCCGCAGAGTCAAACTTCATGAACTTCGCAAACAGGACCGTCGCGACGTCCGCCATGCCGAGCGGCATACCAGGGTGCCCGGAGTTTGCCGCCTGAACGGCATCTGCGGACAACACACGGATTGCCGACGCCATTCGGTTTTCGATCGACCGTGCACTCATATCTGCGACTCCTGCCTCGACGAAACTGCTCTTTCGCAACCACGCGGGATGGGTTGCGATGACTCTGACCTTCTCTTTCCCAGGAAAAGGCGTCGGAGCACCTTTCAAGAGTCGGTGAACGCGAGATGAATAGCCTTTCGCCCGGTCATCGGCAAGCCAGGATGCGGAAAAAAACGGCGGATTTCCGTTAATTCTCCCCCTGTCGCGCCGCCAACGATATCTCTTCGTCGCGTCAGCATATGGCGGCAGCGCGATCATCTCCGATTCGTGCAGCTTTTCGGCTGGGTTTATGAAAATTCTATGTCGGCATGATGTCTTCGGCCCGGCACAGATAAATGAAGAAGTCCACCTTGTGCCAGCGTCTTTGGCAGGTCGATGAGAGAGGAAATGGCGCTTACGCAATTGTTTATAAATATGAAAATTGAACGGTGCGAAACTGCTCATAGGGCAAATTTAGACACACTCTCTCGAAGCAGGGATAGATCGCGGGATTAGATAAGAGAGAATGTGGACATATGCCCTGTTGACGCATGCCTTGCTCTGAACAAGTTTAGGGGCGTTGTTTGTTTATGGGGGCCCTAATCGTGGCGGAAATTGCATCCATCATCGCAATCTTTGTGGCGCTCGGTGCTCTTTTCCTGGCAAGTCAGGCGTTCAAACAGGTTGGCGGCTCGTTCGACGACTTCACCAAGAAGATGGCGAAGCTTGTTCGGGATGCGCAAAACGATTTCGCGGCGCAAACCCAAAAGGTCGAGAAGCAAGTCGCCTCAATCGAGCGTGATTTGAAAGCGATCGACAAAATGTCCCGCGACCAAGCTGAGAAGATCAACACACTTCAGCAACGGATGAACGTGCTGGAGCACGAGTTGCAGTCGCTGACGGATTCTATTCCAAAGCAGTATCGTCGGCAGCCCGCGGCGCGCGAAGACAATAAGCGCGCCGGCGGCGCCTAGGATTGCATGCATCGGACCGCGGTCCTATCTGTTGTTAAACCAACGGACCGGTGACCGGGAGATTAGACCATGACAGTTGCCAGCGCCATCGAAGCCAAAGTGCGCGAAGCGGTTTCGCCGCAGCATTTGGACGTGCTGAACGAGAGCCACATGCACAACGTGCCGCCGGGCTCGGAGTCTCACTTTAAGCTCGTCATCGTCGCCGATGCTTTTGACGGCCTCCGTCTCATACAACGCCACCAGCTTATCAACGGTGCTTTGCGGGATGAACTGGCAGGCCCCGTGCATGCGCTTTCGATGGAAACCATGACGCCTCTCGAATGGAGCGAGCGTAATGGGCAAACGTTGCAATCCCCCGATTGCCGGGGGGGAGCCAAGAACGACCCAACCGTCAAAATCTAGACGGAATTACGCCGGAACATGAGCTCAAACGCCGCACGCGGCATTGGCTTGCGTTTGACCACTTCTAAGTTGTCGCGCACGTGGTCGTCCTTCTTCATCCCAACAAGCGCTGTCGTCAGCCCGGTCGCCGATCGGGTGAACTGCAAGGCACGCTGAAAGTCCGTGCCAAGATCTTCGCCAAGCCATTTATTCAGCGCCTCGTTCATTTCCGGGATTTTTGCCTGCCCGATACTACCGCTGGACACAACGGTCAGTCCCAGCAATCGTGCCGCTGCGACAGCCGGAACGGTGACGTCGCCGATCCATTGCGTCGGTCGGTTGATTGCTTCAGGCATCGACAATGACAAAGGGAGTTGCACGATCTTGAAATGATCGTCTCGCCCACCCGCCGCTCGCTTCGCGAGAGCTTTCGCTCCAGCAATTGAGATATATGCCCGATCCGTGGGAGATGATCTAAGGGCCGGCCATGTGGCAATGCCGTAGCATCCGATCTTCCCATCGGTGACCGCCTGTTCCATCGCCTCGAAGGCCGCCTGAAGCCGCGAGTCAAATTCGGAGCGCTCGACATGCGCCAGATGCGCCTCAGGGTTATGAACGTAAAACGCATCGATGTGTTCAACGCCGAGTGCCTCAAGGCTCTTGTTCACGCGATCCGTTAGATACGACGGATGGAGGCAATGGTTTGACGCCACCATATCGTTCGCGGTGATGCCCTCGTATCCTTCATAGGTCTCTAGAAACTCCTCGCCCGACGTCGGGAGATAACCAGCCTTGGTGCATACGATTACTTCTTCCCTGGTCACATCCCCCGCTGCGATGCTTTGCGCCAATGCCGCGCCCACAGATGTCTCGGCCCGACCCCGGCGATAGTTCGCTGCGCAATCAACGACATTGATGCCAGAATTGAGGCTGGTCCGAACCGCACCCTCGACCAGCTTGTCCGTTTCTTCGTCGACACCGCCAAGATACGTTCCAATGCCAATTGTCGACCAATGCAATCCATTCACCGCGCGAAATGCCGCATCGGGATGCCTTTTGGCGTATGCCGACGTCCCCTCGGACGTCGCGGCCAGCCGCATTTTAGGTGAATCAACGGTCACAGTAGTCCCCGCACAGGTATTGTAGGATGGACATCACAGCGATAGCATTTTTAGAAACATCGGGGGGAAACAATGCTCGATTGGGTGTTGGGCCGCAAGAAGAAGCCGAAGAAGCGCGGTCGTCGCAAACCGAAACCGGATTACGAGACGTCCAAGAAAATTGCTGCGGGCAAGGATGTTGCCGCGCGGGCGGAACTTGCCGCGCACGAAGACCTCGAACCGGAGTTTCTGTATTTCTTCGCGTCCGACGATGAAGCATCTGTCCGCCGCGAGGTCGCCCGTAACGACGGCTCACCATTGCAGGCAGACGTTATCCTTGCCCGAGATGTCGACCCACAAGTCCGCGAAGAACTCGCATATAAGATTGGCCGCCTGATCCCCAATCTAACGCCGGACGAGAATGAGCGCTTGGTTGAGATGACATTCGAAGTGCTTGAAATACTGGCCAAAGATCAACTCCCAAAAATTCGAGAAATTGTGGCGGATGAAATCAAGCATCTCGATCACGTTCCCAAGCGTGTCATCAAACAGTTGGCCCACGACGCGGAGGAGACGGTCGCCGGTCCGATTCTTGAGTATTCACCTTTGCTGTCGGATGAGCAGATCCTGCAGATCGTAACCAGTGGCTTGCGTGGCGGTGCATTGGACGCGATTGCGCGTCGACACGGCATTTCGGATGAGATTTCGAGAGCCGTTTTTGAACAGGATCAGGACTCGTCTTTGGCCGCACTTCTTCAAAACCAGTTCGCCGAAATCAGTGACAAACTCATGGACGAAATCGCTGTTCATGTAGAGGACAAACCCGATCTTCACCTGCCATTGGTCGACAGAGGCAGTTTATCGCCGATGACGTTGCGGCGTATCGCGACGTTCGTAAGCGCAGCGCTCATGGAACGCCTGATCAACGTAAATGTAATCGACGACGATACGGCGAAAGAACTTCGCATGGCCGTGAGAAACCGGATCGAGACTGGTAAAGAGAACGCAGCAGAAAAACCGTCCGGTGCAAGGCATGCTGATACGCTGCACAAGAAAGGTGAATTGGACGATTATGCGATACTGGATGCCATCGATGAGGCCGATACGGCCTTTATTCGGCGTGCACTGGTCCTGATGGCGTCACTGTCGGACGAGCATGTCGACCGTATGCTGCACAGCGGTAGCAGCAAGGGCGTCTGCGCATTGGCCTGGAAAGCAGGACTCGGCGCCGACACCTCCGTCTCCTTGCAACGTCGGGTGGGTAAAGTGCCGTCAAAGTCGATCATCAAAGAAGGCGCGGGTGGGAAGTATGCCATGACCGACGACGAGCTTGAATGGTACGTCGATTACTTCAAGAACCCGTCTTAGGGACCGCCGATGCCGCTTTCTGACCAACAAAACATCGAGTTAAAGGTCACCCAAATTGATTGTCAGTTTCCGAAGGGGACGGCCTTTGGTGAAACGATGTCAATCTGGCGGGATTGGTGCGGGGGCCAAAAGGCGCCCCAGTGGAAAGACGTTGATCTACCAGCGCTTCCGCCAACTCTCCTCCCGAATACTCTTGTGGTTGATGTTATCGATGATGGAGCGGACTTCGTTTATCGTTTTTGGGGGAGCGGCTACACAACCAACTACGGCGTCGATGAGACACGCTCAAAATTGTCGGAAACGACGGGGCCGGCATTCATCGGTGCGACAAAGCAACAATTGAAGGCCGTCATAGCAGCACAAACCCCACTCTCATTCGAGGTCGAGATCATCGCGCCGCCACTTGGTATCGTTCAGATAAAACAAAACCTAAGGCTTCCGATCATGGACGAACCGGAGACGGTCACGAAAATCCTAACTGTCTCGACCTTCGAGAAGGCTGACCATCGGAAGATTGCTCAGATGCATGACGCCATTGATCGAGATATTTCCCGGCGGACGAGCGAATCCGAATAAATCCTTAGCTCCGATTTCTTATGGCGACAGGATCATGTCGAATAGTCGGCCCATGTCCTCGCGCGCGTTTTCCCGATGCGTCGCAAATGAAGCATGCTCCGCTGCATCACGATCCGGCGACAACTCGATCGACCAAAGCGCCGCCACTTCATTTGGTATGAAGGAATATCTGACATCGATCACTCGATCGGAGGCGATCGGGTCTTTTGCGATGTATCCATCACTGAACCACCTAAACCGCTCGATATCGGCAGCTTGTTGAGAGCGCGGATCAAGCCAAGGCACATCCCGCGCAACGTCGAGTTTCGCAACGGATGCCCCCTCGAAGAGTTTTGGCGACAGGCCAACGCGCATGGCATCGACATAGAAACGTCCACCGGCCTCATATACCGATTTCCAAAGCACAATATTCGCGAAGCTCGGTTTAACCTCGAGCCGGTCCGGGACATGTCCTCGGGCTGCCGCAAGGTCGCTCGCGACGGAAAGCGCTGCTTGGTGCTGTAACGCACCCACACCCAGATAGCAGAGCACCCAGGCGAGGCCTGCACGCGCGTACAAGGCGCGCCGCCGGAAAGCGGACAAGAGAACCAGAAAAACCAATGGCAGGGTCAACAGAGGATCGACAATAGAGACGATGCTCCAAGAAAAACGAACGTCGCTAAATGGCCAAAAAAGCATGGTCCCATAGGACGTGCTGGCATCGAGGAAAGTGTGTGTCGCGTACCCAAGCACACAGAACAACCAGCTTCGATAGAACGGTAACTTTTGTCTTCGCCCCCAGACGGCATGCATCAATAGCGCGCATATGAAGCCGCCGATTGGGATAAAGATCAAAGAATGAGAGAATTGCCGGTGATATTCGAGGAACATCAACGGATCACTGGAGGAGCGAATGAGAACATCCAAATCGGCCGCTAGGCCGCCGACAAAACCGAATACACCGGCGATGACGATATCGGAGTTACCCCGTGCCGACTTCGGTAGCGCGGCGCCGAGTGCACCCTGAGTCAACGGATCCATTTAAGTATCCTCAGCCCGTCAATGTCGGTCGTTCGCCGTTCCCGGAACGCCGTATCGATATCGGATAACACTTGAGGAAGTGGGGTGGCTGATGGGATTTGAACCCACGACCCCCGGTACCACAAACCGGTGCTCTAACCAACTGAGCTACAGCCACCACAAGCTCTCACGCCCTCGCGGGAGGCGTCTCAATAGACCTTAGCCCAAGAGGCGTCAAGAGATCGTCAAAACTCAATCTCGATCAGCCTCGGGCCTTCGGTTTCGAAGGACTTTTGCATCGCTGGAGCCAACTCTGCGGCATCCGTCACTTTCTCGCCCGGAACACCCATACTCGCAGCCATTCCCACCCAGTCGATAGCGGGCTGGGTCAAGCTAAACAAGGCATCGGCAACGTGCCCCGGCTTCTCGACGCCGACAGCCCGCATTTCGCCCTCTAGTATCCGATAAGCGCGGTTCGAGAACAGCAGCACTGTTATATCACATCCCTCTCGAGCCATGCTCCAGAGGGCTTGGTTCGTGTACATCGCCGAACCATCCGACTGTAGAACGATAACCCGCTGGTCTGGACACGCCATGGCCGCACCAAGCGCCATCGGCAGACCGTCACCGATTGCGCCGCCGGTGATCTGCAACCAGGTATGCTGCGGTGCCGCTAGCGTATCGGCAAAGAAGGCCCGACCTGTCGTAATGCTCTCGTCGCAGATGATCGCGTTCTCCGGCATGGTCGCCGCCAATGCGGTCGAGATATGCTCGGGCGTAATCTCGCCTGATAGAGCGGAAGCGTCCGGTTGGGGCGCAGAGGCGACGACCTCAGGCACCAGATCCTTCGCATCAAGCGCCTCTATGAGCATCTCCAAAGCGAGCAGCGTATCTTGCTCTGGCGCCGCGAGCGTCATGATCGTGGCGCTGTCGGGCGATAAGCGGCTCGGCTTGCCGGGATAGGCAAAAAAACCGACCGGCTCCTTGGCGCCGAGCAACACGATATTCTCGTAGTCCTGCAACATGTCGATCGCCAGATCGACGACGTACGGCAGCTTGGTTACCGGCACCCGGCCAGCGCCACGGTCGACCCGTCTGTTCGATGTTTGCGAGATCAAATCCACGCCCGTCGCTGCGCGCACATTGCCGGCCAACGTGAGGCCAGGCTCCGTCAAAGCAGCGCCACTCATGAACATCATCGATTTTCCGCCGGACCGAAGCGCTTTGGCGACACGCTCGATCTGATCCATGGAAACCTTTTCTGGGGGGCTTGGTAGGATTGGATCCCCGACGAGATCTGTTTCGTTCCATGCCGCATCCGCCGGCAAAATGAGGGTCGCGATCCGACCCGGCCATGTCTTTGCCTCGGCAATCGCCCGCGCCGCATCTGTTCCCACGTCATCCGCGCTTCGCGTCGTCTTGACCCAATGAGAAACCGGTCGGCAGATACCTTCGACATCGGCGGTCAAAGGCGCATCGTACTTAACGTGATACGTCGCGTGATCTCCGACGATGTTGACCATGGGCGTCCGGGCCTTCTTGGCATTGTGAATATTGGCCAATCCATTGCCAAAGCCTGGACCCAAATGAAGCAATGTTGCCGCGGGCGTTCCAGTCATTCGGGCGTATCCGTCCGCCGCGCCGGTGGCGACATTCTCTTGCAGGGCCAACACGCAATAGACGGTATCGAGCCGATCCAAGGCGGCGACGAAATGCATCTCCGACGTTCCCGGATTGGTGAAGCAGATATCGATCCCGCAATCGGTGAGCGTTCTTACAAGGGCTTCGGCACCGTTCATGATGTTTCCCGTCGTTGGCAAGGCAGGGCTGCGGCGTTACAAATCGCGCAAAGAAACATACAGGAGGAAACCCATGCCGCAACTCGTTGATGCGATGGATCGACTTGGCACCGAGTCCGCATTCGAAGTGCTCGCACGCGCAAACAAACTTGCCCAAGACGGCATGGACGTCATCAACCTTGGCATCGGTCAGCCGGACTTCAAAACGCCGGACCATATTGTCGAGGCGGCGGTGAAAGCGATGCACGACGGACACCACGGTTATACGCCAGCAAACGGCATCCCGGAGGTTCGCGCCGCCGTTGCCGCGGATATTCTCAAGTACCGCGGTTGCGAGGTGAACCCGGACAACGTCGTACTCATGCCCGGCGGCAAGCCCACTATGTTCTTCGCGGTCCTTATGTTCGGGGCGCCGGGTACGGAAATCATCTATCCCAATCCTGGCTTCCCCATCTACGAATCGGTGATCAAATTTACCGGCGCGAAACCGGTGCCTATGCCGTTGCATGAAGAGAACGGTTTCTCATTTTCGGCCGAGGAAGTGCTATCACTGATCACTCCGGCGACACGTCTGATTATCATCAATTCACCGGCAAATCCGACGGGCGGTTTCGTGCCGCGCGAAGAAATGGATAAGCTCGCAAACGGTCTCGAAGCCCACCCAAACGTGGCGATCTTGTCTGACGAGATTTACAGCCGAATGCTCTACGATGGCCGTCAGCATGTCAGCATGCTGGAATACGATCACTTGCGGGATCGCGTGATTATGCTCGACGGGTGGTCAAAGACCTACGCAATGACCGGTTGGCGGTTGGGCTACGCGATTTGGCCGGATCAACTCGTCGATCATGCGACCCGGCTCGCCATCAATTGCCATTCCTGCGTCAATGCTCCGACCCAATGGGCCGGGAAAGCAGCACTGGAAGGACCGCAGGATGACGTCGACGCAATGATGGCCGCATTCGAGGAGCGCCGCCGTGTCATCGTATCCGAACTCAACCAAGTCCCCGGGTTCCGATGCACCGAGCCCGGCGGCGCGTTTTACGCCTTCCCGAACATCGAAGGCACCGGACTCAACGCACGACAGCTGCAAGACGATCTGCTGAACGAGACGGGCGTCGCTGTGATCGCGGGTACGAGTTTCGGCGCGATGGGCGAAGGTTACGTCCGGTTCTCTTACGCAAATTCCACGGAGAATATCCGCGAGGCCATTCGCCGCCTGACGGCCTTCCTTGCCGATCGTTAAAGCAGGACAGGTTCGGCCAGCCCCGCTTCTTCCGGTGCGCCGATCATCAGGTTCAGACACTGGACCGCCTGACCGGAGGCGCCTTTACCGAGGTTATCGAGGATGCCGATAGCAACGGCTTGTTCCCCGTCTTCGGAAGCAAACACGTGCAGCCTGAGCTCATTCGTGCCGTTCAATTGCTCCGGCTGAAGCGTCCGCGTCGAATCGCCTTCGTGCAAATCGGCGACGGTCACGAAGCGGCGGCCTTCATAATGACTCGCCAGCACATCGTGCACGTCCTTTGCGCTTGGGTGGCCCGGGAGCGCGCTAAGTTGCAACGGCACCTGCACGATCATGCCCTCGCGATAGCGGCCGACGCTGGGCACAAATATGGGTTTTCGCGTTAAGCCCGACCATTTCTCGATTTCCGGCAGGTGCTTGTGTCCGAGCCCCAACCCATAGACCCGGAACGGCTCATCGATAGGATTGGCGTCAGATGGGTCCTCGAACTGAGCAATCATCTTTCTGCCGCCGCCCGAATACCCGGAAATCGCATTGATCGTTATCGGCCAATCGGCCGGCAACGCTCCATCTGCGACCAACGGATGGAGTATGGCCACGGATGCGACCGCATAGCATCCGGTATTCGCAACCCGTTTCGAAGCAGCAATTGCGGCGGCGTGGCCCGGGTCCATTTCCGGAAAGCCATAATCCCATCCATCGGCGATCCGGTGCGCTGTCGAGGCGTCAATGACCCGCACGTCCGGATTTTCGATCAGTGACACAGCTTCCCGCGCTGCGGCGTCCGGCAGGCACAGGACGGCAACATCGCAGGCGTTCAGCATCGCCGCTCGGCGTGCCGCATCCTTTCGCTCCGCTTCCGGCAAGGCCAATAGCGAGACATCGTCCCGCCCGTCCAGCCGAGTCCGTATTTGCAAGCCTGTAGTGCCCTCAGCACCATCAATGAAAACGCTCGTGGTCATGATCTTTCTCCAGGCGCTGTCATAAACGGGCGGGTCCGCGCTGTCACCAAAAAGTCAGATAGAAATCGAAGTACAATTCACCAAGCATCTGAAAACGGCCTAAAAAGTCACGCGGAGCGAAGTCGACCGGGGGTGTATTCATGACGGCGCGCTTTACGGAGCGGGATGCGTTCCCATACACGTTCGTGAACGGCATACGCAACCGTCTGGACCAAGGGTTCGATCAACCCGATACCGATGGCAATCCGCCAATCCCGCGTCAGGGCATAGGCCACGCCGACAGCGACGATGAAATGCATGACGCCATAGGTTGAGGTTTTCGCAATCGCTCTCATCTTAAATCCTTTCTTTATAATGATACTAATTCTTAATTGCATATAAGAGATCGATTGCCGGGTTCAAGGTTTATTCGGCGGTTAATCGCCACACCGACAACAAGTTGATTCTTGCAGTTCGCGCGGCGCCAATAGCAGAATACGAGCATGCCTATTCGGCCGCCCCGCCTTAACTTCGCCATCGCATAACCGTGGAACTCATCGATTTCGTGCCCCCTGGGATGGGCGTCACTTCGATGATTCTGCTGATTGCCCTCGGTTTTGTCGGCGCTTTCATCGCCGCGGCGTTTAGTATGGGCGGTGGTCAACTCATGATCGCGGCCCTCGCCCAAGTTCTGCCGCCCGCAGCCCTCATCCCCGTGCACGGACTCGTTCAGCTCGGCGCAAACTCCGGCCGGGTCGCGATCTTGTGGAAACACATCGTTTGGACGGGATATGTCCCGTTTGTCGTCGGCAACATCATAGGCGCAAGCTTGGGTGCCTATCTCTATGTCCAGATCCCGCCATGGCTGATCCAAATATGCGTCGGCAGTTTCATTTTGTGGTCCGTCATCGGGAAGATGCCGGCCATCAGCGGCCGGTACGTTTTCGGTGTCGGCATCATTGCCAGCTTTCTGACCATGTTCTTCGGGTCCACCGCGCACTTCATTGCCGCCATCGTCCGGGCAATGAACCTGCAGCCTGCGGAACACGTCGCGACCCACGCCGTGATGATGGCGTTGCAGCACGGTTTGAAGATCGTCGCCTTCGGCATCCTCGGCTTCGGGTTCGCCCCTTACCTCCCATTTGTCGGCGCGATCATATTTGTCGGCTTCTTCGGTACGTGGCTGGGGAAGCAGCTCCTGCTGTCGTCTGGTCAAGTGTACTTTCGACCGGTCTTGAACATTATTCTGCTGGTGCTAGGGACACGGCTGCTTTGGTTGGGTGTGCAGGACCTCGTGCAGACCATGGGCTAGCGACGCATAGACATCGACCAACCCCGAAATACCCTGGGTCAGTCGAATGCCCCATCGATGTAAACCCATCCCAGCCCGTCGCGCCGGAAACGGCTGATCTCGGTCAATTGGCCTTCCTTCCGTCCCTTCCGAAACGTCGCGGTAAATCGGACAATTGCGGTATCGGGGCCGGTCATCTCGTGCTGTTCGATCTCAAGCCCTGTCCATTTCTGAGCCTTATCGAATGTGACGTCGACGGGTCTCGTCTCTTCAGCCCAGCTCTTGAGCAGGTAGGTCGCATCTCCCCGGCTGAACGCGCTATATCGAGACCGCATAAGTTCCTCGGCGGTGCGCGCCGGGGCGCCCGAATGTAGAAGCCCACAACAGCCGACATAGCCCTTACCGCTCCCGCATTCGCACGACTCAAACATGCGCACCTCCCAAACGACGATAACGTATTGAAGCAAAAAAACGGCGTCTCCGCGATGGAGACGCCGTTTTTGAAATCGAAACTGATTTCTTTGCTTAACGCTTCGAGAACTGGAAGCTCCGACGGGCTTTACGCTTGCCGTATTTCTTCCGTTCAACCGTCCTGGAATCCCGCGTCAGGAAGCCTTCTTTCTTCAGGGCGCCACGCAGGTCCGGCTCGTAGAGCGACAAGGCCCGGGAAATCCCATGGCGCACCGCGCCGGCTTGGCCCGAAAGGCCACCGCCTTTGACCGTCACGTAGACGTCGTACTGACCTTCACGCGAGGCGACTTCGAACGGCTGGTTGATGACCATCCGCAGCACCGGGCGCGCGAAGTACTTCTCGAACTCACGACCGTTGACCTTGATTTCGCCACGGCCGGGTTTGATCCATACACGGGCAACAGCGTCTTTCCGGCGGCCGGTGGCATACGCCCGACCATGCTCATCGATTTGCGGCTCGCGCGGGGTGACGGTTTCCGCCGCTTGCGCTGCGAGCGCGGGGTCGACGATATCCTTCAGATCCTCAAGCGTCTGTTTTTCTTCAGCCATGGATCGTTACCTCTTGTTCTTTGGGTTCATGCCGGCAACATCGAGCGCCACCGGCTGTTGCGCCGCGTGCGGATGTTCCGGACCGGCATACACGTGCAGTTTCGTCATTTGACGGCGGCCCAACGGCGAGCGCGGGATCATGCGTTCGACGGCTTTCAGGACAACCCGCTCGGGATGCTTGCCGGCAAATATCTTCTCCGGCGAGGTCTCTTTGATCCCGCCCGGATGACCGGTGTGCCGGTAGTACCGCTTGTCCTGCATTTTGCGGCCAGTCAGGCGCACTTTGTCAGCGTTGACGACGATGATGTTGTCGCCGCAATCGACATGCGGCGTATATAGCGCTTTGTGCTTGCCCCGAAGCCGCGTCGCGATGACGGCGGCGAGACGGCCGAGCACCACGCCTTCGGCATCGATCACGTGCCACGCACGTTGGATGTCGGATTCCTTGGCGGAAATGGTTTTCATCTCTACAGTCCGTTCGTTCGAATTCGATTGAGCGCACAAAGGCGCCGAAGTCGGCGGAATATGCCACCGAAATTACCGAAGTCAACGAAAAAAGCGCGAAAAAACCGAAACTTACATATGCGGTATTATAATACCGCATTTTTGACTTGTCCGCTGTGGCTTGAATGAAAGGCTGAGTTCCGCAAATGTAGGTGCGGGAGAAAAAACAGTGACCAATGATTCCAACGAAGCAACGGTTTTGCGGGCCGATGAAGGCCCCGTCGCGACCCTGACGCTAAACCGACCGAGCGCCTTCAACACGATGTCGACGCCACTGATGATCGAATTGCAACGGCATCTGCAAAACCTCGCTTCCGATACCAGTATCCGCGTGGTCATCATCACAGGCGCGGGAAAAGCCTTTTGCGCTGGCCATGATCTGAATGAAATGAAGGCCGATCCGTCAAGACCGGCCATGCAGGCGATGTTCGATCTCTGCTCGGACAATATGCAGGCCATTACCGCCCTCCCCCAACCCGTCATCGCGAAGGTCAACGGCGTGGCTGCCGCAGCGGGATGCCAACTGGTCGCTCAGTGCGATCTCGCGATCGCCGCTGAAACGGCTAAGTTCGGCACATCCGGCATCAATATCGGCCTGTATTGCTCGACACCTTCCGTACCCGTAACGCGGAATATTGGCCGCAAGCACGCGATGGAGCTCTTGATGACGGGCGATCTGATAACAGCGGAGGTCGCATCGAATTGGGGGTTGATCAACGCGGCGGTCCCGCCGGAGCAGTTAGACGCCGCGGTCGACGAGATGGCCCGGAAAATTGCATCCAAGAGCCCGAAGGCGACGGCCCTGGGCAAAGAGCTCTTTTACACGCAGTTGGAAGAAGGCATGGGCGCCGCATACCGACGCGCCGGCGACGCCATCACCGGCAACATGCAGTTCCCGGAAACCCAAGACGCCATCGGGCATTTCTTGGCTAAGGCCGATCTGCCGCCCTGGCCGGACCGAGAGACATGAGTGCGCTCTCGACGTTTAGAGCCATCACATCCTCCGCAGCAGTCTTGAGAGTTGGCGAACGCCTTTGGAGCCGCGCATGAGTGATCTTCACTACGATGACGATCTTATTCGCAACATCTTGCGTGGCACGCGGACGATCGCGATGGCCGGTGCCAGCGCAAATTGGGTGCGCCCCTCAAACTTTGTCCTGAAATACCTTTTGGGCAAAGGGTACCAAGTGCATCCGATCAACCCAGGGCATGCCGGAAAAGAAATGTGTGGCCGAATGACCTACGCCTCGCTCGCCGACGTTCCGTCCCCCATCGACATGGTCGATATCTTTCGGAATTCGGAAGCCGCAGCCGCGATCGTCGACGAGGCCATCGCCCTGAAGGAATTAAAGCAGATCAAAACCATTTGGATGCAGTTGACCGTTATCAATCACGATGCGGCGAAACGCGCCAAAGACGCTGGACTCACGGTGATCATGGATCGGTGCCCAAAGATCGAATACGGGCGTTTGTTCGGCGAACTGAGTTGGTCTGGCGTTAACTCGGGCATCATCACCGCCAAAAGACGGAAAATCTCTTCATGAGCAAGAAAACCGATGGTCCGATCGAGTACGGCTTCGGCACCCGGACCATTCATGCCGGCGCCCAGCCAGATCCGGTGACCGGCGCCCGGGCAACCCCGATTTATCAAACCACCTCATACGTGTTCGACGACGCGGATCATGCATCCGACCTGTTCAATCTCCAGACCTTCGGGTTTATCTACTCCCGACTGACCAATCCAACGGTCTCCGTCCTGGAAGAGCGGATCGCCAACCTCGAAGGTGGCCGTGCCGCCGTGTGCGCTGCGTCTGGGCACGCCGCACAGTTCCTGACTTTTTTCTCTCTGCTGGAACCAGGCGACGAGTTCATCGCGTCGAAGAACCTTTACGGTGGGTCGATCACGCAATTCGGTGTGAGCTTCAAGCGGCTTGGATGGCATTGCACTTTCGTCGATTGTACAGAACCGGCCCTGATTAAGGACGCGATCACGTCGAAAACGAAAGCGATCTTCATCGAGGCCCTGGCCAACCCGGGGGGCGTCGTACTCGACCTCGCTGCCATCGCCGAGATCGCGAAAGACGCCGGAATCCCGTTGATCGTCGATAACACGCTGGCGACACCCTACCTCTGCCAACCACTCTCCTGGGGCGCGGATATCGTGCTACACTCAACAACCAAATTCCTCCAAGGGCATGGCACCTCCGTTGGCGGCGCCGTGATCGAAAGCGGGAATTTCGATTGGAGCGGCGGCCCCGGGTTTCCAACCATGACGGAACCGGACCCGGCATACCATGGCCTCACCTTTTTCGAGACCTTTGGCGATTTCGGATTCTCGATGAAAGTCCGGGCGGTGGCGCTTCGGGATTTCGGTCCGGCGCTCTCACCGGCGAACGCTTTCAACACGATCACCGGCATCGAAACCCTTCATGTACGCATGGATCGTCATGTCGAAAATGCGTTAAAAGTTGCAACCTTCTTGGAAACCCACCCCCAGGTCGCCTGGGTGAGCTACGCTGGACTTAACTCCAGCCCGTATCACGATCTCGCAAGAAAATACCTGCCGAAGGGAGCCGGTGCCGTTTTTACGTTCGGTGTCAAAGGAGGATACGAGGCCGGAAAAACGGTCGTCGAATCCGTGAACTTATTCTCGCATCTCGCCAATATTGGCGACACCAAATCGTTGATCCTGCATCCTGCATCGACGACGCACCGGCAACTGACAGATGAGCAGCGTGCAGCCGCCGGTGCATCGAACGATACCATTCGATTGTCGATTGGCCTTGAGGATGCGGACGATTTGATCCGTGACCTGGATAAGGCGCTGGCCGCGGTTTGATTATTCGGCCGCCTGTAAAGGAGCCGTTCGTCGGTCGGATGGTAAAACCAAAGCCGCTATGGCACCCGCAACCGCGATAGCGCCGAGAACCGTAAAAAGCCAGTAGAAGCCACCCGTCGCATCGAACAGCGTCGCCTCCAACTGGACCCCCAGTGTCGCGAAGCCGATCGCCAAAACGAATTTAAAGCCGAAAGCCAGCGCGCGGCGTGTCCGAGGAACATAACGGGCCAGAATGACGTTTTCTGCCGGCAAGGCACCGTTGTTCGCCGAGATCATTATGATCGCTGCGACGACTGCCATCGGCCCGGAGATGTTCGCGAGCAGGATCAAAAAAGGTAGTTGAATACTAAAGGCGCCGATGTAGACAACCTTGGGCGAGATGCGGTCCGCCAGCCAACCACCTGCAACTTGCATCAAGCCAGCCACGAAGAACACGACGGCGACGATCGTCGATATGCCAAAGATGCCGTCTCCGAACGTGTCGGCCAAGTTGATCTGGAGTGATTTCGGCAAAGCGGCTTGCGACGCCTGATAGATGATTCCGGTGCAGAGCATGGTTATCGCGAGGACGGCGAAGACACGATAAGCGTCGCCTTGTTCCGCAGGTGGCGTGGGCGCGCGGTCTTCTGACCGATCGATAATCCATCCCTTGGCGACGCAGAACAGGAAAGCCAGTCCGGTTGTGACGATGATGATGCCAGGAATGACAAACACAGAACGCCATCCCGCGAGCGCAATGATCGACCCAGCCGTCAGGGCCGCGATCGCCGGACCCAGCCCACCGAATATCCCATTTACCCCAAGAGCCGTTCCCCGATTGACGGCGTTCTTGATAAGCCAAGCGATGCCGACCGGATGGTAAATCGAGGCAAACAATCCGGTCAGCGCGAGCGCCATCATGATTTGCCAAGGCGAATGCGCCAATCCCGTCAGGATCATCGCGCCGCCCGTTCCCAGGAAATAGACCCCCATCAACGGCAATGCGCCCCATCTGTCACCGAGCCAGCCGGCAATCGGTGCCGCAAACCCAAACAACATCCCGCCGAGGACTGCGAGTTGAATGGCTTCTCCGTGGGTTAGTCCGAGTTCGTCTTCTAGCGTCAAGACTGCGACGTAATACAGCGGCTGGAACAAATGACTGTACGTATGCCCGATACTTGAGAAGCCGAGCGCCAATCTGGATGAACGGGTTTCTGGTGATGTCATGAGCTGGTTTGTAGGCCCCTTAAAGCCTGAGTGAAAGGCGCATATCCTAGCGCACCTAAATCTCAATCGTTCTCATCAGATCAATGTAACGGCGTTTCGAGCGTTCGGCCGCTGCGTGAAAGCCGCCGGAAACGACCTGCTTACCACCGACCCAAACGTCGCGAACCGGGTTATCGTTCCCGGAGAAAATGAAGCTGTCGATAAGCCGCTCATTGTGTCGACCGACAAGTGACGGCGTTTCATCGTCCAAGATGATGAAATCCGCGCGGTAACCGGCTGCTATCGTCCCGGTGTCGCGGCCACTGACCTGAGCGCCGCCCAAACATGCTTCTCGAAGCAATTTACTTCCCGTGCTTCCGCCTGGCCCATCAGCAACGAGGTTTCTGCGCTTCTTGGTCAGCCGCTGCGCGTACTCAAGCCATCGCAGCTCTTCGATAGGACTGACCGATACATTGCTATCGCTCCCGACGCCAAATCGGCCACCGGCCTCAAGAAACGGGATCAAGGCGAAGATGCCATCGCCGAGATTTGCTTCCGTTGTCGGACACACACCTACCACGGCACCGCTGTTCGCAATATCGCGGATCTCCGAGCTAACCAAATGGGTCGCGTGAACGAGACACCAAGACGCATCGACATCAAAATGCTCAAGCACCCACTCGGTAGGACGCAATCCATCGTGCGCGAGCGACTCATCAACGTCTGCCGTCTGCTCGGCAACATGGATGTGTACCGGTACATCGTGCTGGCATGACTTCGCATGCGCGACAACCGCCGTCATCGCATCGCGCGACACCTGCCGTGGGCTATGCGGCGCAATCCCGACCGCCATGTTCGGATCGTCTGCCAAGGAGTGCTTCAGCGAGTCGAATATGGTGCAAAAATCGTCGGCCGTGCAGACAAACCGACGTTGTCCATCGTTCGGCTCCTTGCCTGCGTATCCGCCGCGCGAGTACAGAACCGGTAACATCGTTAGCCCTATACCGGCCGTTCGCGCCGCACGCGCGATCGCTTCCGACATCTCGGCTGGATTAGCATACGGCGATCCATCGGTGTCATGGTGCAGGTAATGGAACTCGCAAACGGACGTGTAGCCTGCCTGGAGCATCTCGATGTAGAGGTGGGTTGCGATAACCTCGAGCGTGTCCGGCGTGAGCATCGGCGCGAATGCGTGCATGACTTCGCGCCACGTCCAAAAGCTATCTTGATCGCCATCCGATGACGCTCGGTACTCGCTCAGTCCCGCCATCGCGCGCTGATGCGCATGAGAATGAAGATTGGGAACCCCGGCGATCAGCGGCCCACTTACTTCTGTCATGGTCGCCGGCTCGAACTGAATGTCTGGCGTGACGGTCGAGATGTTGCCGTTGCCGTCGACCGAAATCGCGACGTCATTGCGCCACCCGTCCGACAGCAACGCAGACGGCGCAAAAAGTATGAGCTGATCCGTGTTGGTTACCGACACCGTATCTTCTCGACGGTTGCGAAAGGATTCACCATATGCCGTGATAGTCCGCGCCCCCTCACGTGACAAGGATACCGCATGACGATCTCAAGACTTTTCCCTACGGTCATACTCGCTGTGTTCATGGCCACTTTCGGTGCGAACACCGCTTTAGCGAAGAAAGAACTGGTTATCGGGATCACGCAGTATCCTTCGACTTTCCATCCAAACATCGATTCAATGATGGCGAAGTCTTATGTCCACGGACTGTCTCGCCGCCCGATAACCACAATCGATCCTGATTGGAATAAAGTCTGCCTGTTGTGCACCGAGCTACCCACGCTCGAGAACGGCGGTGCCGTTCTCGAAAAGACACCGGACGGAACGGACGGTATCGCGGTGACGTATACGATCAAAGATGAAGCAGTTTGGGGCGACGGAACGCCAGTCACGTCCGACGACGTGATTTTCACCTGGGAAGTCGGTCGGCATCCGAGATCGGGCGTCGCGGCTCAAGAAGGTTACCGACGAATTCTCTCGATCACGCGGGTCAACGATAAGACCTTCACGATGCACGTCGACCGCCGGACATTCGACTACAACAACATATCGACCTTGAATCTGATCCCGGCGCACATCGATCAAGTCAATTTTGCAAAGCCTGATGCGTACAGAACACGCACGGCGTTCGATACGGATCCGACAAACCCGGGTCTGTTTATGGGGCCATACGTGATGACCGCTGCCCAAGCCGGCTCGCACATGATTTTCGAGCGCAATCCGAAGTGGTGGGGCCGGGCTCCCGCCTTCGACAAGATTACCGTTCGGGTGATTGAGAACACCGCAACGTTGGAGGCCAACATTCTCTCCGGCGGCGTCGACATGATTTCCGGTGAATTGGGCCTCAATGTCGACCAGGCCGTCGCTTTCGAGAAACGCCACGGCGAAAATTTTCAGGTCTTGTACCGGCCCGGCCTGATTTACGAGCACATCGATCTAATGCTCGATAACCCGGTTCTGACAGACCGGCGTGTCCGGCAAGCGTTGCTGTACGCCATTGACCGACAAGCCATTTCTGATCGGCTGTTCGGCGGGAAACAGCCCGTCGCCCACACCAGCGTCAACCCGCTCGACTGGGTTCACGCGGATGACGTTCCCACGTACGAATTCGATCTGGAGAAAGCGGGTGAACTCCTTGACGCCGCGGGATGGGACAAGTTGGTTCGCGGCGTTCGGGTCAACGCCGAAGGTGATCCCTTGCGGTTTGACATCATGACAACGGCCGGAAACCGCACCCGCGAACTCGTCCAGCAAGTCCTGCAGAGCCAATGGAAAGCAGCCGGCATTGACGTCCGGATCAACAACGAGCCGGCGCGGGTTTTCTTCGGCGAGACGGTTCGCAAACGACGGTTCGAGGCCATGGCAATGTTTGCATGGATTTCATCACCGGAGAGTGTGCCACGTACAACGCTGCACTCGGACTCTATACCAAGCGAGGCCAACAATTGGGCAGGTCAGAATTATACCGGCTACAAGAACCCTGAAATGGATGCCCTGTTGGAGAAAATCGAACTTGAACTGGACCGTGAAAAACGGCGGGGACTTTGGAGAGAACTCCAGCGATTCTACGCCACAGACCTCCCAGCGTTACCGCTCTATTTCCGTGCCAATTCTTTCATCCTGCCAAGATGGTTGATCGGCGTTCGCCCGACCGGGCATCAGTTCCCAACAACACTGTGGGTCGAAGATTGGGGCGTAGACTCCTGAACGCCATCGACGACACTTGGCCTCCTCGTGATACATTGAAGACATGATAACGTTCCTGATCCAGCGGGCGATCCAGTCACTAGTTGTTCTGCTGGTCATGTCATTCGTCATTTATGCGCTGATCGGTCTGATGCCGGGCGATCCGGTCGACTTGATGATCAGCGCGGACCCGAACGTAACAGCCGAAGACGCAGCCAGACTGCGAGCGCTGTACGGCTTGGATCAGCCAGTTTGGTCGCGCTATCTGAATTGGCTCGGCGCCGCCGTTACGGGCGATTTCGGGTACTCCCGGCTCTATGCGCAACCGGTCCTCGACGCCATTTTACCGGCGCTGAAGAACACGCTCCTCCTTTTGTCAGCGAGCCTCGCTCTCGCCCTTGCCATCGCCCTTCCGGCAGGGATTTTTGCTGCCACCCGTCCCTACTCGTTCGCAGACTATGGAATAAACTTAGCGGCCTTCGCCGGCATCTCGGTGCCGCCATTCTGGCTCGGCATCCTCTTGATTATGTTCTTCGCAGTCACCCTCGGATGGCTTCCGGCCGGCGGCACCCCGGATGTTACAGGGAATGACGGCACATGGGCCGCGTTGCAGTTTCTGATTCTACCGGTCGCCAGCCTGACTATAGCCGGCATCGGTGGACACACGCGATTCATGCGCGCTTCGATGATGGAGACCCTTCGAAAGGAATACATCCGGACGGCCCGTGCGAAGGGCCTAACGGAGAATCGCGTCGTGTTCGGGCACGCCCTTCGCAACGCTATGGTACCCGTCGTGACTGTGATCGCTCTGGACTTAGGTGTCCTATTCTCCGGCGCATTGATTACGGAGACCGTTTTCGCTTATCCCGGCATGGGAAAACTGATTTTCGATGCGATCATGGGCAACGACTACAATCTCGCATTGGTCGGCCTCCTCATGGCGACGGCACTGACCCTTTTAGGGAACTTCCTTGCAGACGTCGCCTATGTCGCTTTGGACCCAAGAATCACCTATTCGGAGATAGATCGATGAGCGACCTCGTCACAGAGCGCTCGGTGATCGCACAGACCGGCGTTATTGCGCGTTTCATGCGGCATCGTCTGGCAGTTGCCAGCGCCATCGTACTCGCGTTCTTGGCATTCCTTGCCCTTCTTGCACCGCTTATCGTTCAATTCATTGCCGTCGATCCAAACGCCGTCGATTTGTTCGGTCGCTATGGGCCGCCAACGGCGGATCACCCTCTGGGCACAGATGAGCTGGGTCGAGATGTCTTGGCGCGTTTGCTGTACGGCGGTCGCGTATCGTTAGCGGTTGGGCTCACCGCAACTATCGTGGCCGCCTTGATCGGGACAACGGTCGGTCTGGTGTCAGGATACATTGGCGGCCGGTTTGATGCCTTTGTCATGCGCGCGACGGACGGTGTCATCGCGTTACCCGCCCTACCTTTGTTGATCGTACTCGCAGCCGTGGACCTGCAGAAACTGGGATTTCCGGAACAAATCGCTTCGTCCGAGAGCACCAGCCTCTACCGAATTATCGCGATCGTCGCTCTCGTCGGCTGGACAACCGTCGCCCGTCTGGTGCGTGCGACGACCTTAAGCTTAAAAGCCCAGCCATTTGTGCTCGCAGCGCATGCTCAGGGTGCCGGCGATGTCAGGATCATGATCCGCCACATCCTGCCGAACCTCGCGTCACCCATTATCGTTGCGACGACGCTGTCCGTCGGTAACGTCATTTTGCTGGAGTCGGTCTTGAGTTTTCTAGGTCTCGGCATTCAGCCGCCGATACCTAGCTGGGGCAATCTCCTGACAGGCGCTCAGGAGACCATCTGGGAAAGCCCAACCCTGGCGGTTTATCCAGGCATGTTGATCTTCGTGACGGTCATCGCGTTCAATTTCCTGGGCGATGGCCTTCAAGATGCTCTTGATCCACGAGCTCGTGATGCCCGGCATTGAAGCGGAATCAGTGTGAAATCAATACCGGTACGGTCATGTCGGACATGAGCGTATCTGTAACACCGCCCAATATGAGTTCACCGAAACGAGCATGACCGTAACCGCCGGAAACGATTAAATCCGCTCCCATTTCAGCCGCCTCATTCAAAATGACGTCGCCCACACTCAACGACCCTGACGACTTGTGGTCCGCCTCGGCCTTAACACCATGCGTGGCGAGGAAATGGGCCAAATCGGCACCCGGCAGATCGCCAAGCCCTGCCATACCGGGTTTCGGATCCACAGCCAGAATTTTGACGGTATCAGCCGCCTCAAGAATTGGCAGTGCGTCCTTTACGGCGCGTGCGGCGTAGCGCCCTCCGTCCCAAGCGACTAGGACGCGCGCACCGGAACCGAGACGGGCTGGCTCTCGCGGTACAATCATAACCGGCGATCCCGCGCGCAGCACCACATTGTCCGCCACTTCCCGCGCCCGACCGCTCAACAGCTCGTTTTCGGGCTGGGCCATCATAACCAAATCGGCGTATCTGGCATGCACACTGATGATGGTCTCAACCGGGTCGCGCCAATCGCCTGCCCGGATGTCATGGGAAACTCCAGCCTTCTGGCATTGGTCGGCGAACGATTCCGCGGAACTTCTAGCCGTCTCTTGTAAGGTCTTTTGATGGTTTTCAATCACCTCGGCGGGGAGTTGCGCCACGACGTATGACGGAATGTCATACGGCACCCCCGCATAGAGACCGATTAGCCGAGCATCATGTGCGCTAGCCATGTTAATTGCGGCATCGACAACGGTTGCGACGCTCTCTTCGTCGTTCAAGTGAACCAGGATGTCCTTGATTTTCATTATCCCATCCTCCCAATGATTTTCGCCAGTAGCTATGTGTATTGAAAACCAGAGACGGCGCGCGCACGATGACCTAAGTCAATCGAGTTCGCTTGGCCAAGGCGGCACAGCAGTTGGGAGGCAGACATGTCCGTTCCGGTAAATTCACCACAAGCACGTGACATCGCATATCACGTGCATGGATACACCAACCTAAAAGTCCATCAAGACCGGGGTCCGTTGGTAATCGATCGTGGGTCGGGCATTCGCGTATTCGACGACTCTGGGAACAGCTATATCGAGGGGCTTTCAGGGCTCTGGTGCGTGAGCCTCGGGTTCGGCGAGCAGCGGCTAATCGACGCAGCGACAGAGGCCATGGGGAAACTTGCATACTATCATGGCTTCAATCACCGCTCCTCTTCGCCGGTAATTGATCTTGCGGAAAAACTCATCTCCATCGCGCCAGGGCGATTGTCAAAAGTGTTATTCGCAAATTCGGGGTCTGAAGCTACCGACCTCGCCGTGAAACTGATTTGGTATTACCACAATGCCATCGGCAAACCGGAGAAGAAGAAAATCATTGCCCGGGTCCGCGGATATCACGGTGTGACCGTCGCATCGGCAAGCCTCACAGGCTTGCCGCATTTGCATGGCGATTTTGATCTCCCCATCGACCGCATCCTCCATACGACCTGTCCGCACCATTACCGCGAAGGAGCCGAAGGCGAGAGTCCCGAGGATTTCGCTACACGGTGCGCCGAGGACCTAGAAAAGCTGATCCTCGACGAAGGGCCGGACACGGTTGCCGCCATGTTTTGCGAACCGGTAATGGGCGCGGGCGGCGTGATCGTGCCCCCGCCCACGTACTACGAGAAAATCCAAAACGTGCTGAAAAAGTACGACGTCCTGTTGGTCGCCGACGAGGTCATCAACGGTTATGGCAGAACCGGCAACATGTGGGGGTCCGAGACCTTCGATCTGGACCCGGACTTCATTTCGACAGCCAAGCAGCTTTCGTCGGCTTATCTGCCGATTTCCGCGTTGCTCATATCCGACCGGGTATACGAGGCCATGGTGGCGGAGAGCGAAAAACTCGGCGTATTTGGCCACGGTTCGACGTACGGTGGACACCCTGTCTCAGCAGCAGTCGCACTGGAAACTCTCAAAATCTATGAAGAGAGGGACATCGTTGGGCATGTTCGGTCTGTAATGGGCCGGTTTGCCGGTCGGATTTCGCAGTTGGCGGAGCATCCGCTGGTTGGCAATGCACGATCGTGCGGGCTCATGGGTGCGCTGGAACTGATGAAGGACAAGCCTTCCAAGACCCCGTTCGATCCCGCGCAAAAAGTTGGGCCGGCGGCCGAGGGCAAATGCTTGGAAAACGGTCTGATTGTCCGTGCGATCGGTGACAATCTGGCATTTTGCCCACCGCTGATATGCAGTGAGGCGGATATTGATGAGATTTTCGATATCGCCGAAAAGTCCCTCAATGAGGCAGAAACCTGGGTCACTGAAAGCGGCCAGCGCGGATAGGCATCTGCGCTTAGAGATACCGATTTGCGGCGTGAATCATGGACATTTCGCGCCTAATGGACTATGTATCTCTTAGGAGACCAGTATGTACGCGGATAACACCTTAACGCCGAAAGAGGCGACACGTTTATGCGCATTGGGCGTCCTCTCGAGGGGGGCCCAAACGTATGCTGCGCTCGCGGTTGAGGTACGCCATTTCGTCACGCACGTTATGGGGCCGTCACTTGACGTCCTCGGGACGTCGGTAGAACTCCTTAAACATGAGGGTTTGGTGAAGCCGATCGAGGGCGACGGCGACACGGCGGTGCTCTCCATCACCGACGAGGGTGAGCGAGAGTTCCGAACGCTCCTGACGGCAAATATCAAATCCGCGGAAAATGACCTGAACAAATTGGTCATCGCACTCAAATTCCGGTTCATGGACTTACTTCCTTCCGAAGAACAAGCCCAACAGATCGACCTGCTCGCCGATGCTGTGGAAAACGAGCTTGCGCGTCTGGACGACCTTAGGGCCCATCATGCGGACGATGGCGGCTTGATGACGCAGTGGCTTGATCAAGAAATTGGTGATCTTGAGCGTCGGTTCGATTGGCTCTCGTCAAAACGAGCAGAGATTACCCACTAATTCTCACGCATTTGTTCTGATCTCCTCGCCTGTTGGCTAACCGCCATGAAGCGGGTGTCGGCACTCGTTCACTTATGGCTTTGGTCAACAATACATGGCCTAAGAGGCTTTCTTCCGTTCAGCGCTTGATCTCTTTTATGGTCTTTTCGCAACCATACGCACCCCGCATAATCGTCTCGAACTGTTGATTTTCGAATGGAGTTTTCTGTGTTTGGACGCCAAAAGCAGCAGCCCAAGCTTGATGTTGCATACTGCCGTGATCTTTTCCCGCCCCACTGCTGGGACTGGGCCTTCTTCGAAAATGCGGGCGGCAGTTTCGTCCCAAAATCCGTGATCGCGCGGATGACGGAATACATGAATGAATGCCAAGTTCAGCCGGGCGCTCCATTCCCCGCATCCGCCCTGGCAGCCGAGCGAATGGCAGGCGGCCACAGGAAGATGTCGGAATTGATCGGCGCATCAATGGACGAGGTGGTCATCGGTCCGTCAACATCCGCAAACATCGATGTATTGTCCCGTTCACTTCGTCCGCTATGGAGCGAAGGGGACGAAGTAATCGTCACGAACCTGAACCATGAAGCGAACGCGGGCCCATGGCATCGGCTTGCGGAGACTGGTGTCCGCATCGTCGAATGGCCAATCAACCCGGAAACGGCCGAACTCGACATAGACCTTCTAGATCAATTACTTAGTGATCGCACCAGATTGGTTGCATTCCCACACGTGTCGAACATTACCGGCAGCATCAATGACGTCGCAGGCATCACCCGTAAGATACACGCCGCGGGTGCCATGGTCTGTGTCGACGGAGTCGCCTTTGCCCCGCATCGATATGTCGATGTGAAAGCGTGGAATGTCGATTTCTATTGCTTCAGCCTTTACAAGACGTTCGGACCGCATATCGGATTGATGTACGGCAAGAAAGAGCACTTCTTGGCCGCCAAGAGCCGTCATCACTATTTCATCCCGGAGTCAGAGACCTCTTACAAGATGAACCCAGCCGGCCCCCAACACGAGATCATCGCATCGCTGGTGGGTGTGGCAGATTATTTGGACGCAGTCGCACATCATCATTTCGACGAACCGTTCGACACGCCGACGGAACGGATCAAAACCGTGTTTGATCTTTTTGCGCAACATGAAGAGAGATTGGCCGAAGTATTTCTTGATTGGGCCAACGCCAAGAATACCGTTCGCATTATTGGTAGAACGACCGCAGCGGCGGCGGACCGGGCGCCAACGTTTTCAATACTTGTCGACGGCAAGAACTCGGAAATGATTGCGCGTGCAGTGGAGTCTGATCGCGTAGCCATTCGACACGGTGATTTCTACGCGCGCCGGTTGGTCGAGGCTATCGGCGTTGAAGATCCTGACGACGGTGTCATCAGATGTTCCATGGCGCATTACAATACCGTCAACGAGGTCGAAAGATTGGTCGAGGCCCTGGATCGCGCGTTAACGTAGGCGTTAATCGGAACCGCCGGTAAGTACAAGACGGGTTCGACCGGCCTTCCGCTTCAGTTTTTCGAGTTCTTCCGCTTCCGTTTCGAGCTCCTTCTCAAGGCGCTTGATGCGCTTCGTCAAGCTCTCGACACGTCCCAAGATTTCGCGTCGTTTTCGTGCTTCTTTCGTCTCCGCCCAAGACCGGTAGCGCCAATTGCCGACGGACATGATCATAACCAAGCCGGCGAGGCCGCAAACCAGAGCGCCAGCCAAGACATCGATCTTGTCCATGCTTGTCACGGTGCCCCAAAAACCAATAGTGACCATCGCAGCGGCAACTACGAAGAGCACACGCTTGGAAGACAACTCGTCATACTTTTGGGTCATTTCCGCCTCAGCGAGCGCGATTGCAATCTCCGAGCGGGCCATCTGCTTCCAGCGCTCGAACGACATGCCCTGCTCGTCCTTGCTACCTTCGCGGATGAACTTCTCGAGCCGAGCGACAATGTAATCCGCTCGGTCTTCGGACGTCGCGTGCTCAGGCATGACCGGCGCTTTTCGCGCTGTCTGTTTCGGATTGGATCGCATCTTCTGCATTATAGCAGGATGCCGATCTTTTGTTACCGAATGGTTATCGTGGCGATCTGCATCGGGCGGCGTTCCCGGTTTGTTATTCCGCCGCGGTATGCATATGCACGTCTTGTTGCGGGAATGGGATAGAAAGACCGGCCTCTTCAACCGCAACCTTCGCCGATTTCGTCAAATCGAACAAGACGCCCCAATAGTCGGCATTCTTGACCCAACAACGCATATTGATATTCACGGAACTATCTCCCAACGACATAACCATCGTCGCCGGCGCAGGATCGCTCAGGACGCGCTCGTCGGCATCCATGAGCCCTTGCAGCACCTGCTGACCCTTATCGATGTTATCGCCGTATCCGATGCCGATAAGGATATCAACGCGCCGCGTTGGATTCCTGGAGAAATTGGTAATCGTCGAATTCCAAATCTGCGAATTCGGCGCCATGATGTAGACACCGTCCCCCGTACGTAACTCGCTCGTAAACAAACCGATTTCGACGACCGTTCCGGCCAAGCCACCGGCATCGATAAAGTCACCCGCCTTGAAGGGGCGCAGGACCAAAAGCATCACCCCGGCCGCAACATTTGACAGCGTCCCCTGCAACGCCAAGCCAATGGCAAGGCCGGCGGCACCCAGAACTGCGATAATGCTGGTGGTCTCAACCCCGAACTGTCCCAGTACGGCGACAATGACAAAAGCTAGGACGACCCATCGGACAAGGTTGGACAAGAAGGGTCGCAGCGTCTCATCCATGTTTGGAACGCGACCCAGCGCACGATTGACCGCCGATCTGACCCAACCAGCGATCATCCAACCAACGATGAGGATCGCGAGCGCACCGACGATATCCAAGCCATATATCGTGACTGTATCGATGATTTCAGTGGCTATCCGCTGCGCGTCATTTTCCATCGTCACTTATCCCCTAATTCCGCAAACCTAGTCACACTCCGCGCTCGATTAGCCAATGGCAACGAGCCGTTTATGCGCTTCCATCAGTTTGTCCCGCGTTTGTTGGGCCTCGGTCAAGCGTTCACGTTCCGTCTCAACCACAGCTGTCGGTGCATTCGCGATGAATTTCTCATTGCCGAGCTTTTTCTCAAAACGAGAAATCTCCTGCTCTTGTTTTGAAATCTCGCGCTCCAGGCGCGCGCGCTCAGCGCTCAAATCAATCACATCGGCAATCGGTAGAATGATCACAGCCTCGTCGATCACATCTTGAACCGCACCCGCGGGAATGTCGCCATCAAGAACCATTGACGACTCCAATCTTGCCAAGCGTTCGACGATGTCACGGTGTGCCGACAAGTACGATCGCGACGCCTCGGAAGCACCTTTCAACATCATCGGTATCTTGACGGACGGTGGCACATTCATCTCTGCGCGCACTACCCGAATTTGCGTGATCAATCGGATGACCCAGTCGATTTCAGCGTTTACGCCCGCATCCACAAGATCCGCGTCAAGTGACGGCCAAGCCGTACCAATGAGCCGGCGCTCCCGGCCCTGATCAATGGTCTGCCACAGTTCTTCCGTAATATACGGAATGATCGGGTGGCAGAGCTTCAGGATCTGGTCGAGGACCCATGCCGCCGTCGCACGCATCTCGGTCTTGGCTTCTCCATCGGCGCCCTGCAGGACTGGCTTCGATAACTCCAAGAACCAATCGCAATAAGTTCCCCAAACGAATTGATAAACTGCGGTCGCCGCGTCATTGAAACGATAAGCCTCGAGGGCATCTCGCATACGTTGTTCCGCTTCTACGGTCTTACCGACAATCCACTTCGCCAAGACGCTCTGCACCGATGTCGGATCAAACCCATCTGTCGGCTTGCATTCGTTCATTTCGCAAAACCGTGCGGCGTTCCAGAGCTTGGTGCAGAAATTTCTATAGCCCTCGACCCGGCTCTCCGACAACTTTACGTCCCGACCCTGCGCAGCGAATGCCGTCAACGTAAACCGAAGAGCGTCAGCACCATAGGTATCGATCAACTCCAATGGATCGATCACGTTACCTTTCGATTTAGACATCTTCTGTCCGTGCTCGTCGCGGACAAGCGCGTGGATGTAGACCGTATGAAATGGAACCTCATCCATGAAATGAATGCCCATCATCATCATCCGGGCGACCCAGAAGAAAATGATGTCAAACCCGGTGATCAGAACGTCCGTCGGATAGTATCTCTCCAACTCAGGAGTTTGTTCCGGCCACCCCAGCGTCGAGAACGGCCAAAGCGCGGAGGAAAACCATGTGTCGAGAACGTCAGGGTCTCGGGTCAATTCGATATCCGTTCCCAATGCGTCACGTGCCGCGGCGCGCGCCAACTCTTCGGTCTCTTCGACGAAAATCTCGCCATCAGGGCCAAACCACGCGGGTATTTGATGTCCCCACCAAATCTGCCGCGAAATGCACCAAGGCTGGATGTTGCGCATCCACTCGAAGTAGGTGTTCTCCCAGTTTTTGGGCACGAAGGTGGTCTTACCCTGCTCGACGGCGCTGATCGCCGGGCCCGCGAGGGTCTTAGCGTCGACGAACCACTGATCCATGAGCCAAGGTTCGATCACAACACCGGACCGGTCCCCGTACGGAATGGTCATGGGATTTTCTTCGATCTTCTCCAAGAGCCCCAGGCTCTCCATTTCCGCCACGACTTTGTCGCGCGCCTCAAAGCGATCCATACCCTGATAGGCGTCTGGAACATTTTCGTTCAACTGGGCATCACGATCGAAGACATTGACCATTTTGAGGTTGTGCCGCTTGCCCACGTCGAAATCGTTGAAATCGTGAGCTGGGGTCATCTTGACCGCACCGGAGCCCTTCTCCGGGTCCGCATACTCGTCCGCAACGATTGGAATGAGTCGTCCGACAATCGGCAGAACACAATTCTTACCGACGAGGTCGCGGTATCGATCATCATCAGGATGTACGGCAACACCGGTGTCACCAAGCATCGTCTCGGGTCGGGTCGTGCCGACGGTCACGAATAGATCCTCGTGGCCTTCAACCGGGTACTTGAAGTACCACATTTTGCCGACGGTCTCCCGTTGCTCGACTTCGAGATCCGAAATCGCCGTGTGAAGCTTGGGATCCCAGTTGACGAGGCGCTTGTCCCTGTAAATCAAGCCTTCTTTATACAATTGCACAAAGACCTTGGTGACGGCCGACGATAAGCCGTCATCCATGGTAAACCGCTCCCTTGACCAGTCACACGAAGCGCCAAGTCGTCGAAGTTGGCGCGTGATCGTCCCACCAGACTCCGCCTTCCACTTCCAGACCCGGTCAACGAATGCGTCACGCCCAAGGTCATGACGTGTCATCCCCTCTTCGGCCATTTGCCGTTCGACAACCATCTGTGTAGCAATACCTGCATGGTCGGTACCCGGTTGCCACAGCGCGTCTTGGCCCTGCATTCGACGGTAGCGAATCAAAATATCCTGGAGCGTATTATTGAGCGCGTGTCCCATATGAAGACTGCCCGTCACATTGGGCGGCGGTATGACTATCGTATACGGGGTCGCATTGTCGCGTTCGCCACCGATTGCGAACTCGCCGTTGCTCTCCCATTCGTCGTAACGCTTACGTTCGATTTCCGCAGGCTGATAGGTCTTCTCCAGCATTGCTGGCTCACTCCGAAAGGCATGTTTGAAAAGGAATGACGTTGTACCCCCGCTTTTCTGGGGGATCAACGTTCTGAGAGCGATATGCGGACGTTAGTCGTCGAGGCGCTCTGCCCGATTGATCATCTTGTCGATTTCCTTCTTCACAAGACGCTCAATGAGATACGGGAGATTTCGGTCCAACCATTCGCTGAGAATCGGCTTCAACATCTCGCGGACCATCGTCTCTAGCGTGATATCGCGTGTACTTCCGACTGCCATATCGCGCTGATCCAAGATGGCCTTGGCCAACTCAGACAGCATATCGGCGCCCGACTGGAAAGTCGGAACAGAGACCAACTCTGGCGCCGCAACCATATCCGGTGTCAGTTCCAGTATTTCTTCCATCTCCACCGGCATCGGAGGTGGCGGAGGTGGTGGCGGCGGCGGAGGCGGTGCCACAGGGGGAGCGGGTTCCGGCTCCGGCTCTGGGATTGGCTCCGGTTCGGGCTCGGGTTCCGGCTCGGGCTCTGGTTCCGGCTCGGGCTCAGGCTCAGGCTCCGGTTCGGGCTCAGGCTCCGGTTCGGGTTCAGGCTCTGTTTCGGGCTCCGGCTCTGGCGCGGCCTCTAGGGCTTCTTGTTCTTCCTCTTCCTCTTCCGACAGAATTCGCCGGATCGAAGCGAGGATATCCTCCATTGAGGGTTCGGCGCCGTCGTCTTGCGCAGCGTTAGTTTCGTCGCTCATGCGCGGGTCTTACCCCCGTTAAGGTTAACAATCGATGACACTTTGCGACACCGACAGTTAAGAAAACGTTTTCGGCCCCTCTACTAACGGAGTGCGGTGTACACCGTCCCTCAAAGAGCCTATTTCACCCCACCTGTGCTCGTCCCACCGAACCACCGGTCACGAACTTCGTTGTAGTGTTCGCGCGGATCATAAAGATCGACCGCAAGTCCCATATCTTTGGCTGTCAAACGGCCGAGGGCCGACAATAATTCGTATGCCGCAACCCGCTCGTCCCGTTGCGCCCTTACGTAGGACACTCGTGCATCCAATAGTTCTTGCTCGGCGTCGAGGATATCCAGAACCGTCCGTGAACCAACAGCGGCTTCTCGCTGAACCCCCTCAAGTGCGACCACGTTCGCTTCGATCTGCGAGTTAAATGCCGCGACTTGCGCCTGCGCTGTCTGAAAGCTCTCAAAGCCCTGCGTGGCCGCTTCAGCGGCATCCCGCCGCTCGACATCAATGTTCAGAACATTCTCCGCGGCGTCCTGTCGTGCTTCGCGCAGACGTGAGTAGACCTCACCTTGCTGATAAATCGGCACCGTCAAATCCAAGGTGATTTCGTGAGTTGTCCGCGCACTGCTCTCGGACGAGCCTTCAAGTTCCCGGGTGCTGCTGGCATTGAGGCTCAGTTCAGGAAGCAACTCTCCCCAGACCTCATCAACGTTATCCATGGCGGACCGCCGATCAAACTCTGCAGCGATGACGCCGGGATTATTGACGACCGCCACCTGCACAGCATCCTCGGCTGTCTCAGGCATCGTTGAAAGCAAATCGGGAAGCGTCAGGCTTTCCGGAGCAGGCTCACCCACCACATTGAGGAAATTGGCACGCGATACTTCCAGATCCCCCTCCGACTGAATTCGATCCGCAGTCGCACGCGCGAGACGGGCCTCGGCCTGGAATACGTCTGTTCTGGTGATCTCGCCGACTTCGAAGCGGTCCCGCGTCGCCTGCAACTGACGCTGAAGCACTTCTTCGTTGTTTCGGTTCAGCCCCAACACGGCTTGGTCACGAAAGACATTCAAGAAGGAGGTCGACGCCTGCAGCAGAATAGTCTGTTCCGTCTCTAACAGCCGCGCCCGCGCCGCGCGCACGTCGTTCTCTGCACCACTCGTTGCGGCCAACGTCCGCCCACCCCGGAACAATGGCTGGGTCAAGCTGATACCAACATCTGCCGGTGTCCGGGTCTGATCTCTCGGCGTCGAGGTGTTGCTCGACACATCGGATTTACCCACCGACGACGTCACCTCTACGGTAGGACGCCAGTCAGATAATGCCTGAGGAACGCTTTCGTCCGTACTTCTCAACCCCGCACGCGCGGCCAAGAGCGTCGGATTGTTCAAATACGCTTTCGCCAAAGCATCTTCGATGGTCTGCGCCTCGGCAGATGGAATCACAAACCCTATGGCGACCGCAAGTGCGGCGCACGAACCCCAGGAAAACGTTCTGCTCATGGTAAATTGCACTCCAAAGCGCGCCCTATTTCCGACACCATACCGGTAATATCTTTCGTTTCTACCCCAAAATTCATAGGATGGCCCGTAAGATATTGATTGGTAATGGATTCAGATGCTCGACCTCGGGTCAAGCCCACTGATTACCGCAATGAAATCAGGTACTTGATTCAACCTCGCAAATCCAGCTGCGGAGAAACCTCGCGAATCGCGAAGGTCTACATTCCCGTTATAATTCAGATACTTGTCGATAAGTTGAGGAAAGATTTTCCTCAAAATATGAAATCTGACGCCCGCTCGTAGCCTGGAAGAATCGGTTCGTTGGCATCAAAAACCGCTCGCTTCGATATCGAGCCGCCGTGCTTGGTTACGAGAACGCCCCGACCAACCACCGCATCGGGCGCAATTTCGACCGCAACGAGCCGGCCGCCATCGGACAATTGATCGGCGATCGTCGGCGGTACTTCAGGTACCCCACCATCAATCAAAATGATGTCGTAAGGAGCTTCGTCGGGATGGCCTGCTGCCAGATCTCCCTCAACAACGGCAACATTGTCGAGCTCCAGCTCGCGTATGTTCCGCTCCGCCTTTTGAAGAAGTGAGCCATCGCTCTCGATCGCCACGACCGTCTCGACGAGATACGATAACACTGCCGGGGCATATCCCGACGTCGCGCCTATCACGAGGGCGACGTCCGACTGCTTGGGTTCCGCGATTTGCACCAATCGGGCGAGCACCATTGGCTGCATCAAAAAGCGACCGCCCTCGACCTCAATGCTCTCGTCGATGTAGGACAAGGCGCGACGAGACGTGGGAACAAAAATCTCTCTCGGCAAATCCGCAATCGCCGCAATCAATCGTTCATCGGTGACCTTGTTCGGTAATATCTGACTATCGACCATATTTCGACGTGCATCGGCGAATTGAATGTCGGTCATTCCAGGGATTCCTAAGTACTCTTGAAGTGGAGATTGAGCCGCCCCGGCGGCGCTTTTCCGTCCTAACGTTTTAGTATCTCTTGGTGAGTTTGGAAACTTTTTCAGCGTCTTTGGCTCTATCGAAATTATCCTTGGCGACCGTAGAGTGATTGCTTGACCCCCGTCGGTCTTGCGTCTAATTTCCCGCCTCGTCGCGTCGGTGGAGCTATGCCCGCCAGCGTGACGTGCGGTCACGCGGATCGGCGCGGTGGCGGAGTGGCTACGCAGCGGCCTGCAAAGCCGTGTACACCGGTTCGATTCCGGTCCGCGCCTCCAACTACTGATCCGGCGTAGCTCAGTTGGTAGAGCAGTCGGCTGTTAACCGACTTGTCGCAGGTTCGAGTCCTGCCGCCGGAGCCATTTAGAAAAAGCCGTCGGGAAATCCCCGGCGGCTTTTTTCGTATCGTCATTTTGCCACGTTCATGGACAGTATGGATACAAACTGCCGGTTTTCCACAAACTACGGCTTGATCCAAGGTCGATAGCCCTGCAGCATTTAGCCTCGTGATTTCGACTGGGCCGTTCGTGGTAGATAATTCGATGAGTCAGAACGAAGACGACATCAAAGCAACTCTGGCAAAGGCGATGGATTTGATCGGCGCACAGAATGCCGAGATCGAAATGTACAAATCCGCCTTAGAGACGGCGAGTATGATCCAGACGGATCAACAGACGGAACTGGCTACATTGCAAGACCGCATTGCCGAACTTGAAAAGCTCCTTCACGTCTCTGACGAAGGCTTGTCTGAGGCTTTGATCGTACTAGCGAGCATTCGTGAAGGCTTGATTAAAGTGAATGAAGCGTCCAACCAAACCATAAAATCGCTGCAAGACGTTCCAACGGACACCTCGGACTCCACCGCGGTTCCCCCGAAGATGTCGGAGGACGACCTCATGCTGGATGAACATGAAAGGTATCTTCGTGATTTGCGCGATCGGCTGACGCGCAAGTCCTAGTTGGCAGTCTCGGCTTTGGGTTAAGCCGTTTTGGCCGTTTCCCAAGTTTCCGCTACGTCGGCATACGCGCCTTCGTCGAAAGAACGTTCGTTGTCCCAAATGTTCTTGGGCATCGGCAAGCCAGCGAAATCCGGGTCTTCGAGAGCCCCGTTAGGTTCAATGCCCAGCTTCTCGCGCAACATCAAAATGATCTGACGGGTATGCTGCCCAGAGTGCCACCCCGTCCGTTCGAGTACTTCGTGAAGGCTGACTTCTCCGTAATAGACCTTGCCCGGCTGCCTAAAGTCCGTGTCTTTCCCCGCCGTCTCCCACCAGGCTGCGAAGCGGTTGCGCACCGAACTGCCGTAATCCGCAAGATCTTGTTTCGTCTTCATATCATCCGGCAGGATCGATTTGAGCGCCTCGTAGGTATAGGGCGCATCGAGCTCAACCCGGTCTAGGAACACCTTTGGGATATCGAAGACATGATACACCAGTTGCCGATAAGAACGCGGACGGCCGGGCAGCACATCGTCCAGTTTACCTTCCGGTATCTGTTCTAAGTATCGTTGCGCCGCATCCAAGATCATCAGGACTTTTGCAGTCAGATCATCGGGCGAGAGCATGGTATGCCCGCCGTACTCGAAACCAGCAACGCGGGCAACATCGCGAAAGACCGCGCCATTCGCCCACTGATCCCCTTTGGCAACGATCGGTACCAATCGCACACCAAGAGCTTCGAGATCTTTGAAGCCTTGCTCGTCCTCCAGCACATTGATGGACTGGAAAGGTATTCCGTTGTCCAGCAGGAATTCCTTCGTTTTCAAGCAACTGGAACACCCCGGCTGCCAGTAGACCTTTACCGGTACCGTTTCGGTTGGATTTGTGGCGAGTTCCTCTGGCATGGCGTCCTCTCCTGCGTTCACATAGTATTCTTGATTGTTCGATGTCATGTGGTGATCGCGCGACACGATGTCGAGTGTCATATAGTCCGTCAACCAAGCACGCGATCGTGCTGCGCGAAGTCCCGGAGGGGGGGGATCGATCTTGATCGAAGATTCAGAATTACCGGAGGCATTGGACAGCAAAACGTACCGCGAGGCGCTTCGTGCCTTGCAAATTGACCTGGTCCAACTTCAAGAGTGGGTCCGCTTAACGGGTCGAAGAGTTGCGGTTCTATTCGAAGGCCGCGACGGTGCCGGTAAAGGCGGCGTCATCAAGAGGATTACGGCGCGGACAAATCCACGAGTTGTGCGGATTGAAGCCCTCGGAAAACCGACCGAACGCGAACGCTCGGAATGGTATTTTCAAAGGTACGTATCCAAATTGCCCGCCGCCGGAGAAATCGTTTTGTTCGATCGATCATGGTATAACCGGGCAGGTGTCGAGCGTGTGATGGGATTCTGCTCTGACGAGGAGTATTGGGAGTTCCTCAGAGAAGCGCCGCAATTCGAACACATGCTTCAGCGCTCCGGGGTCGATCTCGTAAAGTATTGGTTCTCGGTATCACCCGAAGAACAAGAACGCCGCTTCAAGGCACGGCTCAGCGACCCAACCAAACTCTGGAAACTCAGCCCGATCGACCTCGAAGCTCGAATGCGCTGGGATGACTACTCGAAAGCAAAAGACATCATGTTCAAACACACGGACACGTCGCACACACCTTGGTGGGTCGTTCCGTCAGACGATAAGCGGCGCGCAAGATTAAACTGCATTTCTCATCTTCTCAGCCAGTTCCCTCACGAAGATGTCGTCCCGAAAAACATAAAACTAAAGAAAAGGCCCTCTCATAAATCGGTGGAACGCGCCCCATACGACTCCCAAAAATTCGTACCGCTCGCGTTTTAGGCCCGCTGTATCCACTCTGACACTTCGCGACCGCGCCATACCACATGGCCATGCAACGATTGGATAACGGGCCGTCACGTATGATGGCGACCGATTAGAACCGCACGAGATGGTTTCGCGGCAACGGTAAAGCGACCTATAGTCTGGCCATGCATCATCCGGGACTGACAAAATTGTCCGGCGCATTCGCGGCGTTACTTTTTCTCATCGGGCTGAGCGGGCCCGCTTATGGGCAAGAGGGCACATGCGTTTTTGAGGGTAAGCAGCTCGTTCCCGTATCTCTTGGACGACGGGAAGGTGCCGTGAGTTTTAACAATACCCAGAGCCGAGACGCTTTGACGCGATTGCAATCGGGTGCACAAAGAGGCCCGGCCATGATCACATGGGCGTCGGTAGGTTTGACTCGAACCGAGCTCAAGTACCAACTTCGCGTCGAAATCGAAGCCTACCAGATGAGAAACGGCCGTTACTGCGCCCGATTGCGGGCTGTCCAGGCTGACTTGGGGTATGATGGTTTCGACGTTTTCGTTGCTCGGCGTTATCGTCCTGGAACATGTCCTTACAAAGTGATCGTCGAGCATGAGTTAACCCACGTTTCGGTGTTTCGCGAGGCTCTGGACGAGTTCTACCCCAGAATGCTTCATCGCCTGGAGCGTATCGCAAACGCGCAAACACCATTTGTTTCATCAAGCCCAAATAGGGCGGCAACAACGATGCAGTCCAGACTCCGGGGCACCATCGATCCCCTGTATCGTGAGATGAACAGAGCCCTTGACCGCCGCAACGCGCGCCTTGATACCCGCGCGCGCTATGAACAAGAGCGCCGACGCTGCAACAACTGGTAGAGACGAAAGAATTGTTGCAAAGCAACATTCTTGTTGCAGCGCAAAAATTTCCCGTCGAGAATACGTTATCGGTACATCCCGCGGACCGCCGAAGGATCAACACGGATGACGACAAGAAATCTGGACAAACTGTTCAAACCGAAGTCCGTCGCCGTGATCGGCGCGACCAATCGAGAGAAAGCGGTTGGCTCGGTTGTCATGCACAATTTGCTGGAAGGCGGCTTCGAGGGACCGGTTCTTCCCGTGAACCCAAAGTATGAAGCGGTTGCAGGTGTTCTTGCCTACCCGGATATCGCTAGTCTGCCCCGCCCACCGGACTTGGCGGTTATCTGTACGCCGCCCGAACCCATCCCGCAGATTATCGAGGAACTCGCAAACCACGGGACCCGCGCCGCAATCGTCCTGACGGCAGGTCTGAAGTCCGTAAAAATGGAAGACGGGCGCACCGTCAATCAAGCAATGCTGGACGCTGCAAAACCATCTGTATTCCGAATACTTGGTCCAAATTGTCTGGGACTGCTGGTGCCCGGAATCAAGTTGAACGCCAGTTTTTCGCATTTGCCCGCAAGCGAAGGACGCATCGCGTTTGTGTCGCAATCGGGGGCGCTTTGCACCGTGGTGATCGACTGGGCGCACGAGAACGGTGCCGGATTCTCGCATTTCATTTCGATGGGCGACGGCGCCGACGTGGATTTCGGCGATGTGATCGACTATCTCGCCAGTGATATCCACACCCGTGCGATTCTGCTTTATATCGAATCCATCACACATGGCCGGAAGTTCATGTCGGCCTGCCGGGCAGCTGCGCGAAACAAGCCGGTGATTGTCATCAAGTCAGGCCGTTTTGGTGCGGGTGCCAAAGCCGCTGCTTCTCATACCGGCGCCTTGGCGGGCGCAGACGACGTTTACGACGCCGCATTTCGTCGGGCCGGCATGCTGCGGGTGAACGAGATCGGCGAGTTGTTCGCCGCCGTCGAAACGCTGACTCGTGTTCGTCCGCAGAGAGGCGAGCGTTTGATGCTAATGACGAACGGTGGCGGACTCGGCGTTATGGCGGCGGATGCCCTCGCCGAACACAATGCCGAAATCCCGGAGCTCGCGCCTGAGACGATTTCCATCTTGGACACCAAACTGCCGGCGACTTGGTCGCGGGCAAACCCGGCCGACATCATTGGCGACGCTCCCGGCGAGCGCTACACCGCAACGGCCGAGGCATTGTTGCAAGATCCGTCAACCGACGCATTGCTGGTCATGCATGCGCCTACGGCGATCGCCTCCAGTGTCGCCGCCGCGGAAGCTGTCATTAATGTCGCGAAGGAAAGCCGTAAGAACGTGCTTGCCAGTTGGTCGGGCGGCAAGGCTGTCGCACCTGCACGGAAGCTGTTACGGGATGCTGGGATTCCTTCATATGACACGCCAAACGATGCTGTGCGCGGCTTCATGCACATGATCGAGTACCAGCGGAACCAAGAACTGCTGATGGAGACCCCACCATCCGTACCCAACAACATTAATTTCGCTACTGCTGCTGCGCGGCTGGTCGTCGAGAACCGGTTGGCCAACGGACGCGACATGATGACGGAACCCGAAGCCAAGGCGGTCTTGGATGCGTACGGCATTCCAACGGTCGAGACCCATATTGTGCAAGACAGCCAAGAGGCCGCGGACAAAGCAAGCGAGATGGGTTTCCCCGTCGCTTTGAAGATCCTCTCGGATGATATCACCCACAAATCAGACGTGGGCGGTGTCGACTTATTCTTGAGTAACGCTGACGCGGTTCGAAACGCAGCGGAAAACATGTTGAAGAACGTCCGTAAACTGATGCCAGACGCAGCTGTTCAAGGGTTCACCGTTCAGCGCATGGCGACCAGGCCCGGCGCCCATGAAGTGATCGTTGGCGTCGCGCCCGACCCCGTCTTCGGGCCGATAATCCTGTTCGGTCACGGCGGCACCGCCGTGGAGGTCATTGGCGATCGTGCCGTCGCGTTGCCGCCGCTCAACATGACGCTTGCGCGCGAGTTGATCGCCCGAACCCGCATCTCGAAACTCTTGAAGGGATACAGGGACCAGGCGGCGGTCAACCTCGATGTCCTGTGCCAGACGCTGGTCCAGATATCACAGCTGATCGTCGACATTCCGGAGATCGCGGAACTGGATATTAACCCGCTCTTGGTTGATGAGAATGGTGTCCTGGCCCTGGATGCGCGAATTCGTGTTGCACGGGGTAGTTCAGGGCCAGGCTTGGCTATCCGTCCGTACCCGAAGCATCTGGAGACCGATGTCTCCATCGACAGCGGTGAACGACTGCACATCCGGCCGATCCGGCCCGAAGATGAGCCAGCGCACATTGAGTTCCTGTCGAAACTCACGCCGGAGGACATTCGTTTTCGGTTCTTTGGGCAAGTCGGCGAGTTGCCGCATAGCCAACTCGCGCGGCTAACACAAATCGATTACGACCGGGAAATGGCTTTCATCGCGCAGACGCAAGGCACAGACGGATCCCCTGTCGAAACGCTTGGTGTCGTGCGCACCGTCACCGATCCAAGCAATGACCGCGCCGAGTTTGCCATTGTTATTCGCTCCGACATCAAGGGGCGTGGGCTCGGTAATATACTGCTGCAGAAGATGATCGATTACTGCCGAGATCGCGGTACTAGGCAAATGATCGGTCAGATTTTGGCGGATAACAAAGCCATGCTGGGCCTGGCACGACAGCTCGGATTCCAGTCAAAAGCGATTCCGGGCGAATCGGCGCTCGAAGTGGTGCTCGACCTCTGAAACGAATATGCTTCTACTTGGTCGTTGCGACAAACACGCCATCCCAATCCGGCGGTGGCGGGTTCTCACGGTACTCGGCGATCCGTTCGAAATAGACGTCGCACAAGACGTCCAGATTTGCTTCCAACTTCCAAGGTTTCTTGTCGTCGCTGCCAAGGTCCTTGACCTTCTTGAACATCTCCTCGGCGGCATCCCATTTTTGCGCTCGATAAGCTTCCTGCGCATCGGAAACCAACTTTTGGACGACCTTGAACTGATTGTCGGCCAGGATTTCCTCATCGCCCAAGAGACCGAAGATGTATGTGCCCTCGGTCTTGCCTTTGACCATGATGAAGTCGAGATCAATGGTCGCCAATCGGTCCTTGATGGCGTTATGCGTGTTCGGCCCTAGGACAACGTTCATGCCATAACTCTTGCTTTGTCCTTCCAGTCGGGCCGCCAGGTTGACGGCATCACCCAAGACGGAATAATCGAAGCGCATATCCGATCCCATGTTGCCGACGACGCACGGCCCCGTGTTAAGCCCGAGACCGACCTTGAGCGGGATGTGTTTTCGACCTTCGGCCTCGGCCTCTTCCTTCAAGCGCGCGTTGAGCGGCTCCATCTCGGCCAACATCGCCAATGCGGACGTACATCCATTGTATTCCTGATCGTCATCATCCAGGGGCGCATTCCAAAACGCCATGATGCAATCGCCCATGTACTTGTCGATGGTACCGTTGCGCTCAAGAATCGCATTGGTTAGGGGCGTCAGGAGTTTGTTGATCAGCTGGGTGAGGCCCACCGCGTCGAACTGTTCGGAAATCGTGGTGAAGCCCCGAACATCACAGAACAAAAGCGTCATTTCGCGCTGTTCACCGCCGAGTTTCAACTCATCGGGGTTTTGGGCGACACGCTCGACCATATCCGGTGACAGGTACTTGGAGAACGCATCTCGGGTTTGCCGACGATTCGCCTCCTCACGGGCATAACCAACATACGTCATCGACGTATACATGATGAGGACCCCGGCAACAGCGTATGTTGCGTCGAGAAGCACACGCTGTTCCGAGAAGAGGTACCAAGATGTGCCCATGGATC
This sequence comes from Rhodospirillales bacterium, assembly GCA_965601835.1. Taxonomy (GTDB): domain Bacteria; phylum Pseudomonadota; class Alphaproteobacteria; order Rhodospirillales; family Casp-alpha2; genus UBA4479. Next base: position 40,168 of record OZ271842.1, on the reverse strand, counting down.
CCGCGGCCACCGTTAAGAACAACAGTGCCGTCCACTTTGCGCCAATCCACGGTACCAAAATGATCATAATTATCCCGCCGACCAGCAGGATCGACAGTTCCGCCACATCCGCGTAGTTCGGTCGCACGAGGTACTGCTTACCGACGATGGCTTCAATCACCTGCGCGTGTACTTCGACCCCTGGAATATCGCGCTCCGTCGGGATTGAACGAATATCTCGCAACCCAACTGCGGATGTCCCGAGGATCGTCAACTTGCCTCGGATTTTTGCGGGATCGGCCGTCCCGTCCAATACATCGGCAGCCGAGACATATTTGTCCCAATCGCGTCTCGAAAAATACGGCCAAATCTGTCCGACGCGGTCCGTCGTCACGGTCAGCCCTTTGGCGATTCCAACCCCGACCATGCCGGCCTGGTTGACCCGCGCCAAGACGGTCGGCCGACCGGTCGCAACCCGCAACATTTCGATCGCCAAAGACGGAAAGTACTCGCCCTCATGGCCGAACAGCGCCGGGACGTTACGGACGATCCCATCCCGTCCGGGAACAACCGAAAAGATGCCGTGACCGCCAAACCGGCCCGTGGCGGACTGCTCGATGACCGGTACATTTCGAACCAGCGAAGGGAATTTCGGAATGAAGGTGTATGGCTCCGGTGCTTCTTTTGCCAATTTTCGAATGGCGACGGATTTCTTGACCGGCGGGCCCTTCTCACCTTCCGTCTCGCTCGGACGCCCGGCTTGCCCCAACACCACGCGCGAGCGCTGGATAATATCGGCGAGGACTTCGTCGTTGCTCTGCAGTTTTTCCAATCGCTCTTTCGTGTCGTTGTCCAAACCAACCAAGGTTGTCGCAACGCTAGACGGATTCATCCTGTCGGGTTCGGCGAAAACAACGTCGAATGCGATCAACACCGCTCCCATCTTCATCAGATTTTCAACCATTTGGGCAATGGTCGTTCGCGGCCACGGCCACTGTCCTACGGTTTCGAGGCTTTGCTCGTCGAGATCGATAATGGTCACGGGTTTATTCGCAGGGTCCGGAATCTCGCGCGGCTTGATCTCCTGATAGAAGTCAAAGACCTTGTTTCGCCAGAAATCCAAGAAGCCAATGTTGAACGAAACATCGGCGTAGTACGTGCCAAGCAAACCACAGAGCAAAAGCATGCCTAGCGATCGTTCGACGCTAAAGATCGACTTGAGTATCCGCACGCCTCGCCCCCTTTGCGTCCTCGAACGACTGGGAGAGTGTACACTTTTTCGCTGTCTGACGGTCAAGGGTCTTTCGACACAGTCCCGCTCAATGTGCTAAAAGAATCGTCAACTTGTCGTACGCTGAACGACGTTGGAATGACCGCCAAGGAATCGTATGAGCGAAACCTCAAACCGCGAATGGCTAAAACCCATTCTGAAGCAGTTGAGACCGATTTTTCGCGAAGTCGTCATTATGTCGGCATTCGTGAACTTGTTGGCACTCGCCGTACCGATATTCACGCTACAGGTGTATGACCGCGTCGTCGGGACGGGTGGCCTTACGACCCTGTGGGGGCTCGTCATTGGGATGGCATTGGTGGTCGTGTTCGACTTACTTCTGAAGCAGGCCCGGTCGAGAATCATGCAAACAGTTGCGTTGCGGGTCGACGTTATCGTCGGACGTAGATTGTTCGACAAACTCGTGAGTTTGCCGCTAGACCACCTCGAAGGTAAGCCGGCCAGTTATTGGCAGTCACTGTTCCGCGATGTCGATGTGGTTCGGAACACGGTTTCCGGCGCATCCGCGGTTTTGATTTGCGATTTACCCTTCGTCATCTTCTTTTTCGTATTAATCTGGGTGATCGCCGCGCCGATCGCCTGGGTTCTCCTCATCATATTGCCGCTGTTCATGATCGTCACTTGGCGCTCAGGCAGCGTGATGTCCGAAGCCAACGCCGCGGAACGCGAGAGCACGCAGACTCGTGACGCATTAATCGGCGAACTGATTAACGGACGCACCACGATCAAAGCGCTTGCCCTTGACCGGTCCATGCGGCCGGTCTGGGAAGAAACGCATGCGGACAACATCGTCCAGTCGATGTACCGGGGTAATCGTACAGATTTCTACACCAACTGCTCCCAAAGCCTGACCATGGCGACGACCATCTTTTTGACGGCGGTCGGCGCGTATCAGATCGTCAACCAGAACCTGACCATGGGTGCGCTGATCGCGACCAATATGCTCTCCGGTCGACTTTTGGGTCCACTTAACCAGCTTGTCGGGCAATGGCGCGCATATAACGGCTTCAAGCAATCCGTCGACCGCCTTGGCGAAGTATTTTCGGCCACGTCGGACCGACAGGAAAGCGAAGTACAGCTGGACCGTCCGCGAGGCGAAATTGTCGTCGAGAAACTCTCTTTCGCGTACAGCGAAGGTCAGAAGCCGGTGGTTGATGATGTGTCGGTCAAGGTCAGTGCCGGAGGCGTCCACGCCCTTGTCGGACGAAATGGTTCGGGCAAGACGACACTTTTGAAAATGATCCAGGGCTTGTACGCACCGACCAGCGGGCGGGTCCTGTTAGATGGCGCGGATATCGCGCAGTTCTCCCGCGTAGAGCTTGCGACTTGGATGGGATACGTGCCTCAGGAAACGGTTCTTTTCGCGGGAACGGTGCGCGACAACATCGCGCACCGGGCACCGGACGCATCCGACGATGATATTGTTGCGGCTGCGACCGCTGCCGGTGTTCACCATTTCATCATCGATCTGCCGGATGGGTACGCAACGGACATCGGTGAGGCAGGTCGCCGCCTGTCGGGTGGTCAACGGCAGAGGATCGCGATCGCAAGAGCGCTACTTGGCAATCCCGCCGTCCTATTACTTGATGAACCCTCCGCGAGCTTGGACCGACAGGCCGAGCAGGCCCTTCGAAACACACTTGGAGAAATTGGAAAGAGCAGAACCGTCATTATCGTAACTCACAGTCCAATCCTATTGGCCGCATGTGATGACTTGGTCGCGTTGGATAAGGGCAAAGTCGCCCTCGCAGGCCCGTCGCGTGAGATATTGCCAAAGTTGTTCGGTCAACAGCCGAAGGAACAAGCGGCGGAGCCCGCACCAAGTGCCGGCAAGACAACTCCGCAGCCCCCCGCCAAGCCCCGCCTCAAACCGGGGACTGCGCCACCGCCATCCCAGGGTGCTGCCAATGCGGCACCTCCTCCAAAGATGAAAGCCCCAGCGCCACCCCCATCATCAAGTTCGAAACCAGCATCCGCAGGGGCGCCTCCCCCTTTGCCTACTGCTACACGGGAGGCAACGGCACCCGGTGGGGCAACGGACGCCATCGCTGCGAAAAGCCCACCCCCAGCACCCGCATCCCCTGCCGACCCGAGCGTCCCCGCAGGCAACATGTTCAAACTCGACGGCGACGCGAAACGGTTGCTCGATGATCCATATGCGGATTTAATTAAGGGGAATGATGGCGCTCAACCGATCAAGCCCAAAGCACCGGCTGACTAGGAGACCGAGATGAGCCCTGACGCATCAGGACTTCAATCCAACAAAACCCAGCCCACGCAAGACGCGGGGGGCGCGGGCCCTAGCACGTCCGAGAAGCTGGATATGCTCCTCAATCAGAACCCACTGCCCAGTTGGCGATTGGTGGCTTGGCCGGTCATGGTTCTATTGTTCGCAGCAGTTATATGGGCCAACTTTGCTACCTTGGACGAGGTCGCGATCGCCACTGGAGAGGTTGTACCGGCCGGTCGGATCTCCGTCGTGCAACACCTCGAAGGCGGGATCATTCAGGAGATCTATGTCACCGAGGGCGATACTGTCCGCGAAGGTGAGACGCTGCTTCAGCTCGACCTTGCATCCGGCGGAACGAACCAAGAAGAGCTTCTGGTCCGGCTCGATAGTGAGCGATTGGTCAAGTCACGGCTCGAGGCCGAAGCCGACGGCATAGAGTTGGTATTCCCAGAGGACGTTGCCGCGCGGCGGCCCGCAATTGTGGCGGCGCAACGCCAAGCTTTCGAAGCCCGGCGCCGGGAACTGGCCTCGACGCTTCAAGTCATGCGTGAACAGGTGAAACAACGTGAATTGGAGGTCGAGGAACTGACGGCTAGAGCGCGCGCCGTCGAGAGCAATTTCAACTTGGCATCCGAACGTCTGAAAATGTCGAAATCCCTGCTGTCCGAGGGTCTGACGGCTCGTATGGAGCACCTTGAACTCGAGGCCGAAGTAGAAAACCTACAAGGCGAAATGGCCTCTTTGCGTCCCGCCATGCCCAAGACGCAAGCCGCCGTCGAAGAGGCACGGCAGCGCCTTCAAGAAGCCGAAAGCCGTTTTCGCCGTGAGGCGCAGGACCAGCTTGGCAAGATCGAAGAGAACATTGCCCGGATTTCCGAACTGGTCAGCGAAGCCACCGCGCAAGGCATCCGCGCAGAAATCAAGAGTCCCGTCGACGGCGTCGTGAAGAATATGCGCTACAACTCCGTCGGTAACGTCGTGAAGCCAGGTGAACCGATCATGGAGATTGTTCCGACCGGCGATCAATTGGTCGTTGAGGCAAAGCTGAATCCGGTCGATCGCGGTTACGTCGCGGAAGGTCAAGCCGCGACCGTCAAGATTTCGACCTATGATTTCACGCGATACGGCGGGCTCGATGGCGCGGTTATTCGGGTCGCACCTGATAGCAGCGCCGATGAAAACGGTGCTCCCTATTTTCGTGTCGTGGTGCAGACGGAACGAAACTTCTTAGGTATTGGCGAGGGTGACTTGCCGATCACCCCGGGCATGCAGGCGACTGTCGATATTCACACAGGCGAGAAGTCAGTCATGGACTACCTTATCAAGCCTGTTCTCAAATTGCGGCATGAAGCGTTCCGGGAGCGCTGACGCGGTCGCGGACGCGCCGCCTTTCCGACGCTAATTATTTCTTAAACATACCGGATTCTTTATAGTGTCAGGATTCGCGGCTGTCGGGTGTCGTCCCAAAGCCTTCAGAAAGTCGTAGGCGCGTCTAAATGTCCATTGGAACAATATTCGGTGTTTTTGTCGCGCTCGGCCTTTTCTTTGGGGCGATCATTGCCAATACCGACAATTATCTCTTGTTCCTCAGTGCCTCGAGCTTCTTCATGGTCGTCGGCGGCACTCTGGCATCGATGTTTATCTCATACGAGCCGCGCTACGTCTTTTTGTCCTTGAAGCTCATTTGGCGGATCGTTTTCTCACCGAAAGTCGGCCGCAATCTTTTGAAGAGTGAAGTCGGCCGTATTATCAAATGGGCGTATACCGTTCAAAAAAGTGGCATTCCCGCGCTTGAGGCGGAAGCGATGCGGGCAACGCGAGGCGACAAGTTCTTGCGGTTCGGCGTCGAAATGGTGGTGTCAGGATATACGGGTGAAGAAGTCCGTGAAATCATGACGAACACGATCGAAACCACTTACGGCCGGAATACAGTCCAGGTGAACATCCTGAAAAGCATGGCGTCGGCGGCACCTGCGTTCGGGATGATTGGCACACTGGTCGGTCTGATTATCATGCTCGACAATATGGGCGGCGACCCGTCAAACCTGGGGAAAGGTCTTGCCGTCGCGCTTCTAACGACGCTTTACGGTGTGATGTTCTCGCGCATCATTTTCTTGCCGACAGCGACAAAGGTCCTGCAGCGTGAGCAAATCGTTAAGTTCCGCAACTACTTGGTCGCCGAAGGTTTGGCGCTTCTGGCCGATAAGAAAAGTCCTCGATACATACAGGATAAGATGAACAGTTACCTCGATCCGTCGATTCACTTTAACATCGATAAAATGAAGCGTTAACAACGCCCGTACCTACTATCTGATGCCGGAGACCGGAATTGGCCTCGCGAAGAGCTCCATCGCAGAGTGATGACGACTACGATGAGAACGATTGGCTCATAACCTATGCCGATGCCATCACCCTTTTAATGGCCTTCTTCGTTATGCTTTTGACGTTTGCTGAATTCGATATTCCGGCATACGAGGAACTCACCTCTGCCCTCGCAAGCAATATCGGCAAGCGCGAAGAGCAATCGACGACGCAGAGCCTCAAGATCGAAGTACAAGACATGGTTTTCGACGCTCAAGCCGATCAAGTGGTCGATGTCAGCACCGATGACCGCGGCGTCGTTATCGAATTGCAATCCGGCGCATTTTTTCAACCTGCGTCAGCAGACATCAAGCCGGAGGCAATCCCCGTCCTTAAGGAAATGGCGGAAACACTCGCCTCGCCGCGCTACGACCTCTACAAGGTCATTGTCGAAGGGCACACGGATGATGGGGCCATTCGAACCGAACGATTTCCCTCGAACTGGGAATTGTCGACCGCGCGAGCATCAACGGTGGTGCGGTTTTTCGAAGGAAACAATGTCGACCGCAATCGCCTCACGGCGAGCGGATATGCCGATACGATCCCCAAGGTTCCAAATCGGGATCTTGAAGGGAACCCCATCCCCGAGAACAGGGCGACGAACCGCCGCGTGGTTCTTCGGCTCCACCCGATGAGCTTGGACGAGCGCGAAGCATATTTGACCGCTCAACGCATCCGTATGGAACAGGAAGAAGCTGCTCGCCGAAAAGCCGAGGCGCAGCCGAAGCCCATTCAAGAGAGATTGCCGCTGCTGCCAACGCCGGAAGATCTTTCGGAGCAACAGCGCCAAATTAAGCTCGCGTTGGACAACGTAATTCGCAGTCTCTATCAGGCGGCAGAAGACGGTGCCCTCTCAGCCGACGAACTTGACGCGGCTCAAGGCCAATTGACAGATCTGTCAATTGCACGCGATGCCGATATCGCGCCGTTTTTCGATGCAATAGAAACGTTCATTCAAGCGGAGCGAGCCGCACAATCCCAGCTACCTGCCGCAACCACCAATTGATTGAACACTGCGAACGAGTTGGTTAGTCGAGAACGACTTCCATACCTTCACGGCTGACGAAGTTTCCTTCCCATGCCTTTGCGGCCTCCTCGGCCAAGGCGTCCATGAAGTCATCATTGTGATCGGGGTCGTGATGGAAGATGGCGAGGCGTTTGACGTTCGCCGCGCGGCAGAGCCGCATCCCCTCCTCCCATGTCGAGTGTCCCCAGCCAACCTTTGCAGGGAATTCTTCTTCGGTATATGTACAGTCGTATATGACCATATCGGCGCCCTCGATCAGGCCGAGGATGTTCTGATCGGGCTCGCCTGGTATGTGTTCTGTATCTGTCACATAGACAACCGACTTGCCGCCATGATTGATGCGATAGGCCGTCGCCCCGTTCGGGTGGTTTAGCGGCGCCGTTTGAATTTCCACGCCCGGCACGAGATCAAAGCTCTCGCCGGCCTCGAAATCTTCGAACCTCAAGCTGGCTTGCATTGCCTCAAGTGGGACCGGAAACATCGGGTTATGCATCTGTGTCGAGAGCACATCCTGCACGCCCCCTTGGTTCTTCAAGTGACCCGCCATGATGTGAATGGATCGTCCGGAATCATATGCCGGCACAAAAAACGGAAAGCCGTTGATATGGTCCCAATGCGTATGCGTGAGAAGCAAGTGAGATTCTTTGATGTCATCTTTGAGAAATGCGTTGCCGAAATTGCGAATCCCCGTGCCCGCATCCAGTACGAACCGGTAATCACCCGCTTGTATTTCGATACAACTGGTGTTTCCGCCATACTTCATATGGTCAGGCGTTGCGCACGCTATGCTACCGCGAACACCCCAGAATTTAACGCGTATTCCCATAGCCTCCGCTCAGATCCCGAGCCGGTCAGACGGTCTCACTCTCCGGTACACCTTATCTCTTGCAAAAACACTACCGGTAAAGTGCTTTCATTGCCAACGTATTACAAGAGTTGAGATAGTCATCGCACAGCATGCTGACGGAAACCTGACTTCTTCAACTTGCGTCCTCTTCAGGTCCGTGTGTGACTGCCGCACTGATCGCCCTCGGAATAAACAAGTAGACCGTTGCGTTGGCAGCACTCACCCCGGATAAGTGCTAAATCATTGAAAAACAATATTTTTTGTTGATCTGAAATTCCAACCTCCTGACAATGAAAAGACGATCATTTGGATGGAGGCTTTATGGACAAGAAGGCGACTTTTTTGATCGACAGCAATTTGTCCCGGCAATTGAATGGGCACCGCCTCACGACGGCGCATATTCTGTATCACTTGCCGGATCATCCCAGGTTACTTCAAGAATTCATCTGGCAGCACCTGGACATCGCCCCCGATTTCCCGAGATTGCGGCGTTTTCTTGACTATTGGGAGCGTAAGATCGAGGGCCAACTGCATTCTGTTCGAGTTGGCTCCTTGGATCTCATCTCGCCGGGCAATTTCCAGACGGCGGAGGTCAATCTAACCGTCAACTAATCCCTCGGCGAGGGCCTCCGCAGATTGCGACTCGGCGAGCATGGCTGCCTTAACTTTTTCAAAGGCGCGAACCTCAAGCTGACGGATGCGTTCGCGACTGATGCCGAACTCCTCACCCAATGCTTCCAAAGTCATTGGATCATCATTAAGCCGCCGCTCACTGAAAATCCGTTGCTCTCGATCAGAGAGAGTTTCCATCGCACGCGACAGCATTTCCGAGCGCACGGCGAGTTCTTCCCGCTCACCATAAGATCGTTCCGGGTTCGGCCGCTCATCAATGAGCGTGTCTTGGAACTCAGATCCGTCCTCCATCTGCGATAAAGGCGTGTTGAGGGAAAAGTCGCGCGCGTGCAGGCGACGGTTCATATGCCGCACTTCTTGCTCCGTCGCGCCCAATGCGGCCGAAATGTCTCTCGCCTGATCGCTCTCGAGCTCTCCGTTGTCGACGATACCTAGTTTGTTTTTCATCCTACGAAGAGAGAAGAACAATTTCTTTTGCGAGGAAACCGTTCCCATTTTGACCATCGACCACGACTTCAGGACGTATTCCGTGATCGACGCCTTAATCCACCATATTGCATACGTCGACAGTCTGAATCCTCTGTCCGGATCAAACTTCTTCACCGCCTTCATGAGGCCGATGTTGCCTTCAGAAATCAAATCGGCAACGGGCAAACCATACCCGCGATAACCCATCGCAATTTTTGCAACGAGTCTCAGGTGTGAGGTTACAAGTTTGTGGGCGGCATCAACGTCACCCTCGTCACGAAGCCGAACCGCGAGCATGATCTCTTCTTCCTTCTCCAGAATTGGAAAAGACCAAACTTCTCGCATGTATTGTGACAGGCCGCCTTCATCAGAAAGTGCCGGTAATCTCATACTTGTCGTTGTCATTATCTCTGTCCTCCTACATGACGGAGGCACAACGTGAAATCGATATGCAGACACCCGCAACCAGTTACGAGAACAGGTTTTCGGATCAAAAAAAACGCTATTTGCTGCACTCAACAATCACGGCGCCATCCTCTTTTTGAGCAACTTCGCCTCTATAAAACTGGCCAACCAAAGGGTTCGACCGACTTCGTGAGCCCCAATTACGGCAACTCTTTATGGCTTTTTGTAGCCTTTTTTGTGACCGTTTGTCAAGAAAAGGCCGAAATAGCCCATTACAATTTCGTCACATTCGCTAATAGAGCATCTAGCCCACGCTTTCGTCGTGCACATTGGCGCAATTGCTCAACGCACGCACGGGGAAGCTGATGCCCCTCAAAGAACGCAACGGGCACGGCTAATGGAAAAAGTCTACTTGAAGGTCGCAACGGACCCGTCGTCAGCGGGCGCCTGGTTCAAGTCGTAATTCGGAATATCGGGAATTCCTGTGTCTTCACCATTTGAAATGAGTGAGGCACGCCGTTGACGGTACAAACTCCGCATCGCAGCATAGTAGTCTACTGATGTCTTCCGCACTTGATCGAGTTCTTCGATAACCCCCGCGTATTCGCTCAGCACCGTGATGCCGATCCGGGAGTACCGCTCGGCATCACGGTCTGTGTTCTCAAACCACAACCCGAGCGGATCAAAGTAGGGATCAACGATAAAGCGACCGACCGCATCACGGGGATTGGAAGGACCAAACAGCGGAAGCACGAGGTAGAACCCCTCGCCCATGCCATAGGCACCTAAGGTCTGCCCGAAGTCTTCTTCATGGCGACTCAAACCAATCGTCTCCGCCACATCCGCCACACCACCCATGCCTGCTGTGGTATTCACAACAAATCGCCCAAGCGTGGTCATTGCCCGCTCAAATTCGAGTTGAAGGAGATCGTTGATGAATGTCACCGGGGACGCCAAGTGGGACAGTAAATTCCCAATGGCTAGCCGCAGCGTATCGGGGACGTAGGCGTTGTACGACCGTGCAAGCGGGTCCAACAGAGCCGCATAGACGATTTCATTGAACTGGAAGATGGCCCGATTCAGCGGCTCCAACGGATCATTGACGTCCTCGTCCTGCTCCGCTTGCGCAAGCAAGATTGAATGGCGACCGGAAGAATTCTGAGAAGATCCAAGGGTATCCGTACCGAATTGCCATCGATCCATGTCGTCGACTGGCATGGCAATCTCGATTGGCGTGGACGAAACGGCGTCGCCACTGGCTCCTACCCTCGGCGCATGCTCGACAACGCCTTCAATACTGGGCGAAACAGCCAGCGGAACCGATGATATTCTCGTGTCTGAGTAAGCGGCCGGCGCCCCGATCACGGGGAACAGAAACAAAGCCACTAAAACAAGCGCATATTTCGGAGAAAATTGCATACGGTGACGGTCGCTCTCTTTGTCTAGTGTACGCGCGCCCGATAACCAAAGATCACTGCGACACCTAAACGTTTTACTCGTTCGAAACGGCGTTGGGCAACAGGTATGTAGCATTTTCATGCAACTGTTGCATTTTTGCCAACGCAGTGTTTCGCGTCCTAGGATCGTAACGCCCTTTGCTTACGTGAAGCTTTCCGAAAAACATCTAAACGGCCCGCGTGAACAAAGGTTTAAGCAAAATCCTCGCGCTCCTATAAAGGGAGCGCCGTCTCAGTTCCCAGCGGTTTTCCCACCAGAATGATCAGCGCCGCATGGGCCGATTGATCACCCCTTTCTCACGGTCGCCCGCATACTTACTCGGACGGCTGTATGCAGCGCCAATCTTGATTCGCTGCGAAATACGAATATGCCGAGAATTCGCACATCGATACCGAGGCCCGTACAGATGGGCTGCCAGAATGTTATCTCAACATTTTCCAATATCGTCGACGTCTCGGGGGCTGCGCTTACCCCGCCCTCCGTCAGCGGAATGGCATCTCAGCGATGAGGCGGTTGAATGGACCACCGAAAACGTCCATCTTCTGAGACACGTACTTCTCTGATTATGCTGAGATATCTGGAATCATGACCAAATCGATTGAAATTGTCTTGGCCAATCCGCGCGGCTTTTGCGCTGGTGTTGATCGTGCCATTGAAATTGTCGAAAGAGCCGTCGAGAAGTATGGCCCGCCGATCTATGTCCGTCACGAAATCGTTCACAACAAACATGTCGTCGAGACCCTCAAGGGCAAGGGTGTCATATTCGTTGACGAGGTTTCAGAGATTCCCGATGGCGCTGTCACGATATTCAGCGCGCACGGTGTCAGCGAGAGTGTCGAGAACGAAGCCCGATCAAGGGACCTTCCAGTGATCGATGCAACTTGCCCTTTGGTGTCGAAAGTTCACAAGGAAGGTCAAGGGCACTACGCGAAAGGCCGACAAGTCATATTGATCGGTCACCGTGGGCATCCGGAAGTCGAGGGGACTCAAGGACGGATCGATGGGGGCGTCCTATTGGTGAGCGAACCATCCGACGTCGCCAGCTTAGCCGTCGAAGATCCCGAAAAATTGGCATACGTCACACAGACAACTCTCTCGGTCGACGAGACACGCGCAACAATCGAAGCGCTTAAGAGTAAATTCCCAAGCATCGTCGGACCGGACGTTAAAGACATCTGCTATGCGACACAAAACCGCCAACAAGCAGTGCGCGATCTCGCCCGTGTAACGGACGTAATTTTGGTTGTCGGCGCTAAAAACAGTTCGAACTCAAATCGCTTGGCCGAGATTGGCCCTGAGTATGGAACCGCATCCTATCTGATTGATGATGCGAGCATGATCGACTTTGACTGGTTCGCCAATGCATCCAAGATCGGCATTACAGCCGGCGCCTCAGCACCGGAGACGCTGGTACAAGGCGTGATCGACTGCATCTCCGAGATTTTCGATACGCGGATATCGAACCTGGACGGTGTCACTGAGAACGTCGTATTCAAGCTTCCTAGAGAACTGACAGATGGCGAAACCGATGCCGCACGCTAAGGCTCGGCATGGCGCTGCATTGCGCCCGTCATTCACCATCCAACTTCATACTTCCCTCGCCGAGATAAACAAAGCGAGCGGATAAATTACCCCTCAGGAGTTCTCGAGCGCCGCATTCGCCGCAATGTGGCCCGACTTAATTGCCCCTTCAATCGTCGCTGGCAGCCCCGTGGCTGTCCAATCGCCGGCGCGCCAGCAGTTCTTGAGACCGGTTCGGACCCCCTGGCGACCCTCGGCGAAGCTGGCGGACTGTTCGGGCGTGGCCCTCTTTTCCTTGATTACGCGGCTCATTTCCGGCGCCGCCAAATCGACCTGCAGGGCGGCTCTCACATCTTTCCATACTAAGTCCACGATCTCTTGTTGGCTCATGTCGACCGTATTCGTTGCCGAACTAATCGTGACCGAGGCGAGGTCACCACGAACAAATACCCACTCAGCGGTTCCGTCGATGATACCGGTCATGGCCGGCTTTCCTTCGATCTCCAGTGCGCGGAAATGAACGTTGACGATCGGTCGGTAGTTTAGTGACGGGGACTTAAGACCCAACAATTCGTCATGGCCGGATTGTTGGACCGCAATGATAACCGGATCCGATGGTTCTATGACCACGTCATGGTCGCGAAACTGCAGCGCGACGACATTGCCGCCATTGACCCGCACGCCAATGCATCTCTTTTCTAACAAGACTTCGCCGTCGTTTTCCTGAATATAGATGCAAGCAGGGTCGACAAATGTGGCCGCCAGGCTTGTCGTTGCGACTAGCGGAACACACCCTCCCCTGCCTCGGTGCACAATGTCCTTCAACGTGAGATTAAGGAGGTGTGCCGACGCCGTTGATGGCTCTGTGTTCAGAACCGCAACGGACAAAGGCTCCCAAAATCGGCGGTACAGTTCTCCGGTCTGAGAGAGAATTCCTTCCACAGTACTTTCTTGCGGTGCCGACAGAATTCGAAGACTCCGCAGGTAATCGAATACGTGAGATTTCGGAACACGGTTCTTGGACCTTATAAGTGTCCACGGCCTAAAGAGTGTTTCCAATGACGCTTCCCACGTCTCCTGTGTTCCCGCGTCCAAAAACCGAACAGTACTAGGTAGCTGCGTCAGCTCTTGCTGACCGCCCGTTCTTCTCAGATATGTAGCTATTTCTCGATTGCCGGAGAAAACGAGGTGATTGCCATTGTCCAGAACACAATTGAACGTGGGATCGAAATAGCTTCGACAACGCCCGCCCGCGAGTGGTGCAGCCTCGTACACCTTCGCCCTTATTCCCGCTTCGGTGAGTTTCGTCGCGGCGGCGAGGCCCGCCATTCCGCCGCCAATGACGTGCGCAGTCGGTTTGCTCAATTCAGAAATCCATAGCGCACGGCTATGACCAATTTCTCGAAACGCCCGAGTCCAACAGTCACGTTCAAATCTTGCCAACCTCGTCGCCGTAGTCGTGACAATATGACCTTATAGGCGCCCATCATCATTCTGGCTGGCGCCGTCCGCTGTTTGGGCGCATCACTCATGATCGCCTGCGCGCTCTTAAAGTGGTATTCCGCTTTTTCCGCAATCGTCTCACAGACATCCGCGAAATGTGGCGCTGTCAGCGCGTCCTGAACCGTTTCCCCCTCAGCGCCCGCGTCCCTGAGCATTTGCGCCGGTAGGTAGATGCGATCACGAGCGGCGTCCTCTGCAATATCACGCAGGATATTTGTAAGCTGCAGCGCCAACCCTAATTCCTTGGCAAGCGACATCCCCAAATTCTCATCAAGTCCAAAAATCCGAACACACAACCGACCAACAGCACAGGCGACCTGATCACAGTAAACCTCGAGATCGTGCATCGATTGAAGGCGGACGGTCACCTGTGCATCCAGTTCCATGCCGGAGATAACGGCCAGAAAATCACCATGCTTTAGATTGTAAACAGGCTGATGATGAGCGAGCTCTTTTGCTATTGGGTGCTGAGGCTTGCCCGCATAAAGAGCGCTTACCTCGCCACGCCATGCCGCAAGTGAAGCGAGTTTCACCTCCGCGTCTTCGAAAGAGTCCGCAATGTCATCGACAACTCGGCAAAAAGCATAGACGGCAAATAAGGCACGACGGCGGTCCGGGTCGAGTTTTCGCATTGCCCAATAGAACGATGTCCGAGCCTGGCGAACGACAGCCTCAACGTAACGCTCAGGCGGCTCGAGCGGCAGCGATGGGTCCAGATACATATGAGCAAGTTGAGTCATTATGAATGGTTACAACACCGAAGCTGTATCGTCATCTATTCCCAGGACAATATGGCGGAAGCTCAGCGCCATGATTGAGACAAAAGTCCTCTTAGAATGCACCATGCAAAGCGGCCTTTTGACAACGTGACCCGCGACTCAAGGACATCGCGGTTTGAGAGTTCTTCGACCAACGCGCTTGCAATACAGAGGATCCCACTCGCTTCCATGGCCAGTCGGCGGTTGTGCAAACGCCTCGGGAGTACAATGGCTTCATCTAGAAGAGCAGCGGTTTGATGAAGGCAACGTAATAAGACTTCCTGTAGCGAACGCACCGTTGACTGCGTACCAAGCGCTGCATCGTCAACACCATATTCCCGCATCCAGCTTTGCGGCAAATAAACCCTATTCAATTCACGATAGTCGTCTCCACAATCTTGTATATGATTGATCACCTGCAGCGCGATACAGAGGTTGTCGGACGCTTCGTATGCCTGCTTGGAGCCTTCGATCAAATCAATAAGGTACCTGCCAACTGGCGCGGCGGAGAGCAAACAGTACGAAACGAGATCATCCCACGTTTCATAACGCGATTGAACGGCATCTTGTTTGAAGGCCTTTATGAGATCCAAGCAATGAACAGGTGACACCCCGGTTGCCTCCAGGCTTTTCCGCATCACCAGGCCCGTTTCATATCCGGGCGCAACCTCCGCTTCTCCGGTCACAGCCTCAGCAAACCCATCGAGACGATGAGTTTTTTCCGTCGCCGACAATCTCGGGCTATCTGCAATGTCGTCGATGGTGCGCGCAAATGAATAGAAAGTGCCGACATGCGGCCTTGCGGAGCGTGGTAAAAGCAATGAGCCGACGGGAAAATTCTCGTACGAAGCATTCTTGCCGGATGGACTCTCGACCGGATGTAATTCCGATCCAATGTGCCGTTTCACGGTTTTTGAGCTGCCTCAGTTAACGCCCCGTTTTGCGCATTCGCTAGTCGGCGCTCCAACTCAGTGAGCAGCAAATCCATACGATTGCCATTGGCCCGCATAAAAGACGCGAACTCGGACCGCTGTGTTTGCGCCATGCTCAAACCTTCAACCATGACGTCTATGACACGGAATTGGCCGCTTGTTTCACGAACTCGCCAGTCGATCTGCAATTCCCGGTCGGCACCAGGTCTTTGAATCCTGGATCTGACAATCGTCTGGGACTCGTCGATGGGCTGGACACTTTGAATGCGTATGGTCTCACCCTGATAATCCTGGAACCGATGCGCATAAGTCGCCACCATTAAATCCGTGAAAAGGGAAAGGTAGCGTTCGCGCTGTTCCTCGGTCGTTCGACGCCAATGGCGACCACCAATAACCCAGCGAGCAATACTCTTTACCGCGACATTCTGCTCGACAATCCGTCGAAATCGCGTCTGTTGCTCTGATAAGCTGAGGTTCTTGTTCGTTAGTTCAGCGATTGCTGTTTGCGCCAAATTCTCAACAAACGCTTGCGCGCGCGACGACGACGTCTCTGCAGACGCTCCAGGCACGAGCAACAGGGCAATAAACAGTGCACCCAAAGTTATGGGGATGTTCCGCCGTATCAAATTTCAGCCTCCGTCCGGCACCATAGTATCTCTAAGCACTCGGTAGCGGAACCCTTTTTGACCGCTGAGCAGCCGTGAACTCCTCGGGCAAGTTGGATATCCTGTACTTTGACGGCATTCACAGGAGGGAGCTAGGCATATGCCATGCTGCGAGCACTACGATCTAATCGACGGCAACGAGTCCGCTTTTCGAGTAGATCCTCAAAGCTTGATATTCGGGCCTGGTTGCCTCGACGAAATTGGCACTCATGCGGAAGCACTTGGGATGCGGCGCATCGTTCTCTTCACGGATGGGTCACTTGTCGCGTCGGACCATGTAACGAGGGTTCGGCGCGCTCTCGAGCGTTCTACCATAAACGTCACAGTTTATTGTGATGTCTTCGTTGAGCCAACGGATAGGAGCCTTAAGAGCGCGATCGAATTTGCATCGAACGGCAAGTTTGATGGGTATGTATCCGTTGGTGGGGGATCAGTTATCGATACGTGCAAGGCGGCGAACCTGTACGCCAGCCATCCCGCTGAGTTTTCCACATTTGTGAATGCGCCCATTGGGGACGGCCAGCAGCCGCCAGGACCATTAAAACCGCATATTGCGTGTCCAACGACGTGCGGCACGGGCTCTGAAGCAACAGGTATCGCGATTTTCGATTTTCTGGAAATGCAGGCGAAAACCGGCATCGCCTCGCACCATCTTAAGCCTACACTGGGTCTTGTAGATCCAACTGTCACCCATACCCTGCCCCCCACGGTAATCGCCGCGACAGCGTTCGATGTACTTTCACATGCGCTCGAGAGCCTTACAGCTCGCCCCTTCAGCGCCCGCACCTCGCCTGAGGCGCCTGCGTCACGACCATATTCTCAGGGTGCAAATCCTTGGAGTGATATTATCGCGCGAGAAGCGCTTAAAGTCGCGGGCGAACATTTGGTAACGGCCGTCAATGATCCGTCGGCACTGAAGGCGCGGGAGAGGCT
This sequence comes from Rhodospirillales bacterium, assembly GCA_965601835.1. Classification (GTDB taxonomy): domain Bacteria; phylum Pseudomonadota; class Alphaproteobacteria; order Rhodospirillales; family Casp-alpha2; genus UBA4479. Next base: position 23,157 of record OZ271842.1, on the reverse strand, counting down.
TATGTGGGCGTCCTCGCTCGCAGGGGTCGCGTTTGGTCAAGCGGGCTGCCACCTCCCACACGGCCTTTCCTATGCGGTATCCGGTATGGTCCGCGATTTCCGACCGAAGGACTACACGGTTGCCGGTCCCATCGTTCCGCATGGGATGTCGGTTATTCTCAATGCGCCCGCCGTCTATCGTAAGACGGGACCTCACGCACCGGAGAGACATATCGACGCTTATCGATGCCTCGGTGGGTCGGAACGGGTTGTGCCGTCAGAGGCCGGTGATGCGCTCGCCGAACTCATCATTCAAATGATGAAGCGAACAGATATGCCAAACGGGATCGCAGGTGTCGGATACAGTACCGATGATCTTGATCGTTTGACCGAGGGCGCACTTCCGCAACGGCGATTACTGGATATGGCTCCGATGGCGGTCGACCGCAAAGTCGTATCGGAACTCTTTTCGGATGCGATGACGTATTGGTAACTTACGACGCCCGCTGGCGAAGTTGCTCGACCAAGGTACCCGGCACATTGACCCCGTTCTCCTGAGAATCCGCGCGGATTCCAACTCTTCTGGCGCCAGGCAGTCGAGTACCTTCTTGGGTCAAGATCGCATCGACCAAAATCTCCAGACGATCCTCGAAAGCTCCGTCGGAAAAACCGGCCGGATCGATAACAATGAAGGACTGACCGATATGCGGCGGGCCGCCTTTATCATCGAAAAAGGACGACGCTTCAAAGCCATGATTAGATCCGGTGAGGGTTGCGGATAGTATCTCCACCATCAGAACCAGCGCAGAACCTTTGGCATCCCCCATCGGCAACAGCGACCCACCTATTGCGGCCGTTGCATCCGTCGTCGGTTGACCAGTGGCGTCCACAGCCCAGCCCTCTGGAATGGTCTCACCCTTGTCGGCCGCCAATTTGATCTTTCCACGGGCCACTTTCGAGGTTGAGAAATCCGCGACGATCGGCGGGGCATTGCGGCGCGGACACGCAAACGCAACAGGGTTGGTACCGAACAACGCCTTGCTCCCACCCCAAGGCGCAATGCCCGCAGGCGAATTCGTAAATCCAAGGGCGAGATAGCCTTTTTCCGCAAACGCTTCAACGTGATGACCCGCGACCCCCGCGTGGTGCGAATTCCCAACGGCGACGCCAACGATGCCCGTTTCCTCAATGCGTTCGAGCGCGCTGCTGATCGCCAATTCAATTGCCGGATATGCAAATCCAGACCGCGCATCCACGCGAATGCTCGCAACGGCAGGCTGGCTTAAGGCAGGGGAAGCATAACCATCGACTTTTCCAGCTTTCGCTTGGTCGGCATAGGCAGGCAATCTGGAAACACCATGGGATGGAATTCCGTCGGCATCCGCTTTGACGAGCGCGCGCGCGACGGCGTGCGCGTTTTCCTCAGACGTCTTGGACGCCACCAAGACGTCGACCGCCAGTTGATGTAAATCCTGTAGCGTCAGTTTGGTCATTTTAGTCCTGCGATTTCAGGCACGTCGCGACCGCATCAGCGATCATCGTACACACACGGTCATCCGCTTCGACCGTGCGGGCACCAACATGCGGGGTCAAAAGTAGATTCGGAACATCCTTAAAGATGTTATCAACAGAAAGGGGCTCAACGTCGAAAGTGTCCAAGAACGCGCCTCCCAAGTTTTCAGCGCGCAGGGCATCGACAATATCCTGCTCATTCGCGATACCACCACGGGCGAGGTTCAATACAACTGCGTCCGACTTCATTTTTGAAATCAGATTTGTGTCGATCAGATTCCGGGTGTCATCCGTAAGTGGCACATGCACCGTGAGTGCATCCGCATCCTGTACCAAATCATCTAATGACTCGCGACGCTCGACGCCTTGTTCCGACCATAAAGACGCAGCTTGATCGATGTACGGGTCCCAGGCCGTGACCCGCATACCAAGCCCTTTCGCCCGCCACGTCAAAGCGCGACCAATGGACCCGAAACCGGCGATTGCCAAAGTCTTGCCCGCAACTTCACGGCCCATCATCTGCATCCGCGGCCAATCGCCCGCAATCACAGCATCTGTCGCGTGATACGCATTCCGGAACAGGACGAACAATCCACCGATCGCCAGTTCCGCAACTGAGTCGGAGTTTGCTCCGATCGCAGGAAAGACCTCGATCCCTTTTTCGGCGCATGCCTCGGTATCGATGTTATCGAGGCCGACACCAAGTCTCCCCACGCATTTGAGGCCGTCCGCGGCATCCAGCACCGCACCACGGATCTGGGTTTGATTGCGTACGATCAAGCCTGGCAAGCCGGGCATCAATTGCGCAAGCTCGTCAAGCTTTCGCCATAGGTCTTGATCGTAATGCACGTTGAAAGACGCATTCAGGGTCTCCAACGCTGCGGGGTCAATGTATTCGCTGATGACAATGTCGGTCATCGCTTAATCCAATTTTCAGAAAGAACAAAAAGAAACAGCCCCCGGCCAAGGGCCGAGGGCTGATTTCCGGAGTATCAGGCGCTGCGATACAGCTTGGTCAGCACGAATTGTCGCTGACCCAAGGCTTCCGCTGCCGTCTGGCGGCCGTTGCAGACCCGCATGGTGAGATCGATCAGACCGTCACCGGCTTCGTTGAAGTTCATTTCGCGGCGCAGGATGCCGGAGCAATCGTAATCGATGTGTTCACGCATCGTGCGAACCGTCCGCGGGTTGGCGGTCAACTTAATGACCGGCTCGATCGGGTTGCCGACCACGTTGCCTTGACCCGTCGGGAACAGGTGAACGACAAAACCGGCTGCCGCTTGCAAGGTTACGCATTCCGCCGCTGCCGAAGACGTATCCATGAAGTACAGGCCTTTGCCGGCGCTCGGCGCCTCAGCTGGCTGAAGAACATCAACGTACTTCGCCTTCTTGCCGATCTTCTCCATGTTACCGAAGGCTTTCTCTTCGATGGTCGTCAGACCACCTTCGATGTTGCCCTTGGTCGGTTGGCTATCGGACAGATCCGACGTCTTGTGCGGCTCGATCACTTCGTCCATGTAGGCTTGCCAAGTGTTGAAGAACTTCTCGCCAGCGGCCTTGGTCTTGCCTCGGGTTTGGCAAACCATTTCAGCGCCGGTGATTTCGGACGTTTCACCGAAGCAAGTCGTCGCGCCCCAGGCATCCATCTTGTCGATGAAGTTGCCCACCGTTGGGTTCGATGCCAAACCGGACGTGGTATCGGACTCACCGCACTTGGTGCTGATCCAAAGTTCGTCGACCGAGCATACCTCACGTTGTTTCTCCGAGGCCCAATGCAGGAACTCTTTGGCCTGCCGCGAAGCAGCCCAGATCACTTTGTGGTCGCCATTCTGTTCGATCGCGTAACCGGCAACAGGTTTACCAGATTTGGCAATGCCGTCGACGACCCTCTGGGTCCAGCCACTTTCGATCCCGATCACGATCACCGCAGCGACGTTGGGATTGCAGCCGGTCCCAATCAGGGTCCGGAAGTGCAGTTCCAGGTCTTCACCAAACTGCAAGCGACCATACGGGTGAGGGATAGCCATCACGCCTTTGACGTTGTTCGCAACCGCTTCGCACGCGGCGTTGGACAGATCGTCGAGCGGCAAAATGACGACATGGTTGCGGACACCGACACGGCCGTTCTCACGACGGTAGCCCGTGAAGGTCGGCTTGCCGCGCTTACGGGTCGGCAAGTAAGCCGGCTCAGGAATGTAGAGCGGCGCGTCTTCGACCAACTTAGGAACGGACGGCGATTTGGTCGTTTTTTTCTTCGCTACGGTTTTCTTCGCAACAGCTTTTTTCGCTTTCTTCGCAGCCATGATTACCACCTCTTGGTCTTAACGTTTTGGACATGCACATGGCCGCCTTTCGGAATATCTGCAATGGCTTTGCCGATATCGTGGCCATACTTGATGATTGTGTCGCCGGCTTTGATATTGTTCATCGCGACCTTATGACCGAGAGGGATGTAATCCTTACTCTTCACTTTCACCGTGCTGTCGTCTTCCATCAGCCAACCCTCCAACATCTTGTTGGCGTTGGCGTCCTCTACAACCACGACGCCGACCGTGTCGGTCTTGTCGTGCACTAGAAAATCCGGTGCTTTTGGCACTGCTTCCTCCATTGGGGGTGAATTACAAAACGTGGGTAACCTAACCAAAGGCTTGTCAGAGTCAAGATATTCTTATAACTCTTATATAAGAGTTAGGAGAGCCTCTTGAACGATCGTCTCAACACCCTGTCGAAGGGCCCACTCTATGCTGAAGTGCGTGACGAGATTGTGCTCCGCATTAGCGAAGGGTTTTGGGCGCCCGGCGATATGCTTCCAAGCGAGAACGCCATGGGGCAAGAGTTCGGCGTCAGCCAAGGGACAGTGCGCAAGGCATTGGATGATCTGTCGCAACGCAACCTCGTGGTACGGCGACAAGGCAAAGGAACATTCGTCGCCGCGCATACGCCGGAGCGGGCATTATTCAACTTTTTTCATCTTGTTTCAGACGCTGGCAAACGCGAGATGCCAACACGGAGCCGCGTGCTGAGCTGCCGACGGCGGCGGGCCGACGTGATTGAGGCGGACCTTCTCGCCATTTCCAGAGGCGAGCGCGTCATCGAAATACAAAGGGTTCGCGATATGGACGGGCAGCCAGCGATCACCGAAGCGGTCATCGTCGCCGCCGAGCATTTCCCCGACCTAGATAAGCGTACTCTGTCCGAAGTACCTAACGAACTCTATCAGATGTATGAAGAGCGATACGGGATTACAGTACAACGCGCAAACGAACGGCTAAAAGCCGTCGGTGCGCGAGACTTTGACGCCGAGCATCTCGGCGTTCCAGAAGGATCTCCCCTCCTCCTGATTGAACGCATAGCCGAGACAGTTGACGGCCGACCGATTGAACTTCGATTGAGCCGGTGCAAAACGGAAAATCATCATTACATCTCGACGATTGTCTAACGCGCGTTAAGCCGCGACGTGCCGCTTCTGCCAAACGGTTCGCACCCCGTCCGCAGACGGTTGGTAATGCTCAGACATCGAGCCTGCAGCTTCGAGCCATCCGCTCACGTCTTCTCCCTCGCGGATTTGGACTGTGTCGATACCGCACCTCAACATGAATGCGTACTGGTCACGCAAGGCGTGACCGACGGCGCGCACTTCGCCCCGATAACCGTACCGGTCACGCAGCAGCCGCGCGGACGAATACGACCTGCCATCCGTGAAGGCGGGAAAATCGAGCTCGATCAGATCAATGTGATCGAGGTATTCAACGACCTGAGCAGGCGATTGGTCCGACTTCAATCTGACGCCGACAGCTTGAAAAGGCGCGTCCAATATTGAGCCATAGTCGTCCAACCAACGCTGAAGCGAAACAACGATCTTTCCATTGGAGGGCAAAGAAACGTCGTCCGCCGCAAAAGTCCAGTCGTCTTCAATGATGCGATCATTCTTAAGCAGCGGCATGAGCATGTCCTCCGTATAGGGCGTCTTTGAAGGGTTGCTCACCAACACGACGATACGTATCGAGGAACCGCTCTCCATCTGCCCGGATAGCCATGTACGTCTCGACGGCGGTCTCGACCGCGTCAACAATGTCTGCACTTGAAAAAGCCGGCCCAACGATCTTGCCGATGGACGCGCTCTCATCCGCGCTTCCACCGAGGGTGATTTGATAATACTCCTCGCCCTTCCGATCGACCCCGAGGATCCCGATGTGACCCGCGTGATGATGGCCGCAAGCGTTGATGCACCCGGATATCTTCAGTTTGAGTTCGCCGATATCGAATTGACGCTGTAGATCGGAGAACCGACGTTGGATACGTTGGGCCACTGGGATTGAGCGCGCATTCGCCAACGAGCAGTAATCCAGACCCGGGCACGCGATAATGTCGCTGATTAAGCTCGCGTTTGGGGTCGCTAGCTGTAGCTCCTCGAGCCTTTCCCAAAGGGCAAACACATCCGCTTTGCGCACGTCGGCCAGGACGAGGTTTTGCTCGTGCGTCACACGAATTTCACCGAACGAGAACTCATCCGCCAAGTCTGCCAGCGCCTCCATTTGCGCTGATGTCGCGTCACCCGGTGCCCCTCCTATCGGCTTCAAGGACACGTTAATGATGACATACCCAGGGATTTTGTGGGGTGCGATATTTGACTGTGTCCATTGGCGGAAGCGAGCATTTTCGAACCGCTTGACCTCGAACCCACGGTCTTGGTCGAACAACTCTTGGTAACTGGGGTCTGTAAAGTGTGAGCGGACACGCGCAATTTCTTCGGCCGGCAAGTCCACGGCGGTCTTCTTGACCTCGTCCCATTCCGTTTCAATCATATTTCTCAGATCGTCGAGACCGGTTTCGTGAACCAGTATTTTTATTCGCGCCTTATACTTATTGTCCCGCCGGCCCAATTGATTATAGACACGGAGAATGGCCTCGAGGTAGGACAGCAGGTATTCCTGTGGCAAGAAATCCCGCACCGTGCGGCCGACCATCGGCGTTCGGCCGAGGCCGCCGCCGACCAAGACTTCAAAACCGATTTCTCCAACATCGTTCTTCTTCACGATCAGTCCGATGTCGTGAAACTTCACGGCCGTGCGATCCTGGGCCGACCCTGTGACGGCAATCTTGAACTTGCGCGGAAGAAACGAAAACTCGGGATGCAAGGATGACCATTGGCGGATGAGCTCCGCCCAGACCCGAGAATCATCAACTTCGTACGGGTCGACGCCGGCATACTGATCCGCCGTAACGTTGCGAATGCAGTTACCCGACGTCTGAATGGCATGCATTTCAACCGACGCCAGCTCTTGCAAAATATCTGGCGTATCCTCGAGCTTCGGCCAGTTAAACTGGATGTTCTGACGTGTCGTGAAGTGACCGTAACCCCGATCGTATGTTCGGCCTATCTCCGCGAGCTTTCTCAACTGTTTTGACGATAGCAAGCCGTAAGGGATTGCTACCCTGAGCATGTAAGCGTGGAGTTGGAGATAAAGGCCGTTCATCAACCGCAACGGCTTGAACTCATCCTCGGTCAATTCGCCGGACAGTCGGCGACTAACTTGGTCCCGAAACTGTGCGACACGCTCGCTCACAAATGCCGCGTCGAATTCGTCATACTTGTACATGGTTCATAATCCGTTGGTGAAAACGCCGGATACATCGGCGCGTGGGTCAAAATGCTCGGCAACGTCCTGTTTCGCGAAGGCCGGGTGAATTGAGGGCCCGAAGGAACGAATGCGCTCACGGTATTTGGTCGGCACAATCCTGCGCCCCTGCACTTCCTGACACTCCACCGTCACATCAATCAGATAAGCATCGATACAAATGCCGGACGCTTTCGCTTCCGAGAGCATGTCATCAGCATCTTCTTCAAGCTCGGCAACGCGAGCTTCATTGATATCGACACTCCATTCACCGTCATAGCCAAGAAAAATGACGAGACCGTCTTTCAACCGGTTCGCCGTCAAAATCCGTTCGTTCATGTGAAAATTCCTTCTCGCGACAAGGCACGCCTTAATTGACGCACAAAATGTGCAAGAATTCGTAATAAGTCAATAATTTTTTGTGTTTTAACTTCTTATACTGTTTTTTTGTGTGTTTTTATCTTCTCCATGCTGCCCCGTCGGCTCACGTTCGATGTATCGGAAAGCGTTGAAAAGTCGGGCAAAACGGTTCTCATCGCACTCAGAACGTCGCCCGCTGTAGCCGGTCGAGAGCTGCTGTCCCGTCGAAGGCACGCTTCGATCAAGTCGACCATTGGCTGCGGCAGTTTTACCCGCCCGGCGCGAAGCGGCGCGCGTCGTTTTTCCGGTAATCGGCCCGTTAGCATCCTATACATGAGCACACCCGCGGAATAGACGTCGGATCGCGCATCGACTTCTTTTGCACTTTTCCTCTGCTCTGGGCTCATGTAGTCCCGCGTTCCCACCCATATACCGCTGCGCGAGCCTTGAGCACCCGGCACTTTGACCATGCCGAAATCGCATATTCGGACCCGCCCCTCTTGTTTACTGTCGAGCAAAACATTGTGGGGCTTCACATCGCGATGCACGAGCCCGCGACGATGTACTTCTGCGAGCCCAGACAGAACTTGTTCCCAGATAACGCTGGCGCGACGCGGCGATATGGGGCGTGGACGCCATTTTTCCGCGACATCTTCTTCCCAGTCTTTGGGGTCGTGGCCGATTTCGTAGAGAAGGTTCGCCTCCATGAACGGCATGACAAAATACGGCTCACCAGAGTCGAGAAAGCCCTGATCAATCACCGGAACGATTTGCGGATGGTCGATTTGCGATAGAATACGTCCTTCTTCGAGGAAGCGCGCACGCCAAAAATCCGGGCCATACTTGGCCTCGCTCCCAACGTTCTTCCCTTTCGGGTGAAAGACTTTCAACGCCAACGGAGAATCGCTGGATTCACGGAAGACGACATAGATGTCCGAGAAGCTGGTCGTGAGAAGCTGTTGCTCGACGCGGTAAGGGCCAATCTTATCCATGTGTCGAGCCTGCCAGTTGCTACTGTTACCGGCAACGAAAAGGGCCGCAGAATCCTGCGGCCCTTCTTTGAGAAAACGTGGCGAAAATCACCACTCGAGCTTTTCGACGCCCTCGAAGGTAAGTTCACTACCGTCTGCGAGTTCAATTTTGCCGGAGACTTCACCGCCAAAGTCGATTTCGCCATCACCAGCGGTGTAGGTCGCGCCGTCGTCAAGCTGCAACGTCCAGCCGCTATCGCCGCCCGGACCACCGTCGACCCCTTCAAGCTGCACGGTATCGGACCAGCCGTTGCCGCCGTCGAAGTAGTCGGAGCCGTCACCCGCGCCGAAGATGAACAAGTCATTTCCATCGCCGCCGTAGGCCTCGTCATCGCCAGTGCCGCCATCCAACGTGTCGTTACCGTCGCCGGCGTACATCGTATCGTCGCCGGCACCGCCGTACATTGTGTCGTCACCATCGAGGGCCTGATCGTAAGACAGATCTCCGTACATGACGTCGTCACCCGACCCGCCGTCGATGACGTCCGACCCGGCGCCGCCATAAATGGTGTCGTCACCGGAACCGCCATCGATGGTGTCATCGCCGCCACCGCTCTCGTTCCAGTGCAGATCGCCGTAGATCTTGTCGTCGTCCGCACCGCCATCGATGACATCGTCGCCGCCACCGCCATAAATGGTGTCGTCACCGGCGCCTCCGAAGACCGTATCGTCGCCATCGGCACTCTGATACCAGCTGTCATCGCCATAGAGCTTGTCATCGCCATCGCCGCCCGACATGACATCGTCGCCGGTGCCCCCATCGATGGTATTGATCCCGCTCGTTCCTTCGTGATCGTATGAACCAGGATCTTCTATCGAGATGCCGTCAACAGCGCCAACGTCCGTCGAAACGGTCACGGAATTGGTGGTGCCATCGGCTTCGGTCGCGGTCGCGGTTACATCCAGATCAAAGTTCGTAGACGCCCCCTCCGGCACGGTCATCGTCAGATCTGCGAGATCGTTGGTCGATAGCGTCCACGACCCATCTCCGTTCTCCGTACCCGCACTCAACGTGACGCCATCCGGTAGATCGGCCACTGTGATCGACAGAGTTTCTGACCCATCCGTGTCAGACAGCCCCGCCGAAATGGTCAGCGGATAAACTGTGTCGCCACCTGAGCCGGTGCCTTCATCCATGAAATCTTCGACACCCAACTCGTACAGTTCCTGAATTTGGTCCTCGCTCAGCGGTTCATTGAAGATCGCGATATCGTCCAAGTGCCCGTCAAAGAAATCATTTGCGCCACTTGAGGAATTGTTACCACTTCCCGTTTGACCCGCACCGAAGGTCCAAGGGTTTTCGTTCCCTTGTAGACCGCCGGTATACGATTCATCGGACGCAACCAATTCACCATTCTGGTAAATCTTCATCCCGCCTTCGCCCCACGTCACGGTCACCTGGTTCCATTCGTTCTTATCGACGTCACCCCCAGAAATGGTGTGCGTACTATTCTCGTCCTGCATACGCAGCTCAAGTTTGCCGTCACTGGTGATCCGCAGATTGAAGTGACCACCGTCGTCATAATTGGACGAGTCCGACGACGCGAGCGTGCCGTCATTGTCCTCATCCGAATTGAACCAGAGCGTTAACGACCCGCTATCGGGTTTCAATTCAGCACTATGATCAACCTCGATGAAATCTGATTTACCGTCATCTAACTCGACACCGGTATTGAAATCTGCGGTCACGTCTTGGTGCTGTCCGGCGCCCGATCCAGAACCATGGACGTTCGTGTCAGGGTCCATATCTTTCAGGTTACTGGACCCAATTCCACCACCGCTGCTTGATCCGCCTGTCATTCCGCGGGCATGGCCGTCGTTATCGCCCATTTGATCGTTCAACGTGCGACCACTCGTTTCATCCATGTTCCAGTAGGCAACCGGCTCCGGCGCATCAACGACTTCCGTCGTCGGATTTCCGACATCGACAGTCAACGTCGGTGGATCCGCGACGTCTACTTCCGGCACCTCGACGGTAACATTGGTCGAAATCGAATTGGTATCGCCATCGTTCTCTGTTGCCGTCGCCTCGACAGAAAGATCGAAAGTCTCCGACCCCGACGGCACCGTTACCGTCAAATCGCTCAAGTCATTGCTTGAGAGCGTCCAGGATCCGTCATCATTCTCGGTACCGGCAGACAAAACGGCACCATCAGGGAGATTGTCGACGGTGATGCTGAGCGTCTCGGAGCCGTCCGTATCCGTCAACGCAGAGGTGATATCGAGATCATATGTCTCGCCACCAATATCGGGCGTCACAGTTACATCGGCCGAAGCAAGCTCAGTGGTGTAGTCATCGCCACCGACAATCGAGAAGTTGTCGATGTCCATGCCTTCGCCAGTGTCCGTCGTATCCGTGCTTATCCCGATGGTGAACTGGCCATTTTCGTCCAGGGTGACTTCAAAGGTGTGAACCGTACCATCGTCTCCCTCAGAGGACGTATAGACCTCATTTCCATCAACGGAAACACGCAGATAATCCTGGTGTTCACCTGATTCTTCCCAGCCGCCAAAGGCGTCAGACTCGAACGAAACGACAACGGTTTGACCGGCGTGATCGGCGCCAAAGTCGAAGCTGCGCGTGGCCGTCTCGTCATAGGCGTTGTAGCCCACTTCCATCTGATCGTAATACTCGTCAATGCCGCTGCCGCTCCAACCTGATATGCCGTCATTGAAGTTATCGGTGAACAGGGACGTGCCTGCGCCGTCGCTTTCAACACTAAAGGAGAGGTCAATGCTCTCACTCGACCCATCAGCGGGCGTAATGGTGAGATCGCTCAACTCGCTATCGTCCAACGTCCACGTGCCGTCACCATTGTCGGTTCCAGCAGATAACGTCGCACCACTTGGCACCCCGGCGACAACAACCGTCGTCCCGCTCGTTGCCGCACTTGTGATCGAGGACGGCACCGAAACATTGGTTTCCGAGCTTTCCGATCCTGTATGCGTCACGCTCGCGCTCAAAGTTGGGGCATCGGCAACACCGGCGACATCGACCTCCAGTGAGGACGTATTCGTCGTCGATTCGCCCGTCGACGACTCGGTTGTCGTTACGGATACACTAAGTGTGAAATCCGTGTTCGAATCTGTCGGCGGCTTGATCGATAACCCGGCAACATCGCCCGGATCGACATCGGCAGAGCCATTGGTCACCGAAATCTCGTTACCATCGCCGTCGTATAGGGTGGCCCCATCCGGAATATCCGTGATCGTGACCGCAGTGACGCTTTCCGATCCATCGGTATCCAATTGGGTAATCCCGATATCCAGATCGATTGCCGTATCTTCATTGCCGGCGACATCGCTGGCGTCGATCGTTACGCCTTCGACCGAAGAGTCGATTGCTGTCCCATCCGTCGACGTGGTTACGGAAACCGTGGACGCATCGCCATCGGACTCCGTCGACGTCGCGCTGATAGAGAGGTCAAACCCATCACCCGCACCATCGCCGGAAACCGTAATCGTCAACCCGTCAAGATCACCAGATTCCAACGTCCAACTGCCGTCATCGTTCTCGGTTCCAGCCGAAAGCGTGGCGCCTGGCGGTAGATCGTCAACCGTTATGGAGAGTGATTCAGATCCATCTGTGTCTTGAAGCGAGGATGTTATGTCCAGTGGATACTCCACGGATACTTCCGTTTCGACGGTTTCAAAGGAAAACGAGTTGATCAAGAAATCGTCGTCGCCAGTATCGTCGGCTTTGAAGACGACTTGATCAAAGGAACTGCCGCTTGCTGGGGCGAAATCAACGGACCCATCAACGCCGTCACTACCGCCATTGACCGAAGTTTCACCAACCTTCACGCCATCTTGATAAAACTCGATAATGGCGTCTTCGGATCCTCCCATCCATGCGAATGAAACACTCACCGAAGAAACATCGTTATCGAAATCAACGATCAGCTCTTCGGATTGACCCGTGCTCCCATCATATCCGATTTCCGAGTCCGCGCCGGATGCCTCGCCGGATACGCCGAAACCTTGCGGCGAATTATTAAAACTGATGTTGTCGGCTGAGGGCTCCGACAGCGAACCGTCTTGGTTGATATTTCGCGCAGTGACGGTAAACCCGTTTCCAGTCTCAGTTACGTTCGACGAATCGACCGAGACCTGCTGGCTTTCGCCGCCTTCGCTAATGATACCTTCGCCAATCGTCGCACTCAATGTGGGTGCGTCTGCGACGCCGACGACATCGACGGTGATGGAGCCGTCAACAGTTGCCGTATCGTCGCCATCGGCCGTCGTTACCGTGATCCCTAAGTCGAAGTTTACGTCCGAATTGTCGGGCGGTTCGATTGAGATGCCGTCCAACTGCGCCTCAGTCACATTGGCCGAACCATTGGTGACCGTGATCTCGTTGCCACCTGCATCGTAAAGAATGGCACCGTCCGGAATGTCGGTGATCGTAATCGACGAGATATCGTCAACACTCGATACGTCGATATCCAAGGCAATCGCCGTATCCTCGTTCCCGGTCGACGTCTCCGTCGTGATCACCGCGCCGTCCGCATCCGCCGCAACATCGATCGTCACCGTCGCCGTGCTCTGCGCACCGCTCGGGTCCTCAACCGTGTACGTGAACGTCGTGTCCCCGTTGAAGTTCTCGTCCGGCGTGAACGTGTAAGAACCATCCGGGTTCTCGACAATCGTCCCGCCAGCAGGCTGATCGAACGACGCAATCGTCAACGCATCACCGTCAACGTCACTGTCGTTCCCCAACAGATCCTGCGCCGTGAACGTGATCGACTGATCCTCCGTCCCAGACAACGTGTCCGCATTGGCAACAGGACCGTCGTTCGACCCCTCGACCGTCACCGTAACAACAGCCGTGTCCGTACCGCCCTGACCGTCAGAGATCGTGTACGTGATATCGACCGTCGTGCTCTCGCCAACGCCAAGATCCTGATACCCAGAACCAGGATCAAACGAGATCGACCCGTCGTCGTTCACGACAACCGTCCCCTCCGCTCCCTGCTCCAGCGTCGCACCCGTCACCGTCAGGCTGTCGCCGTCCAGGTCCGTGTCGTTCGACAAAACGTCAATCTGAACAGCACCGCCGTCCTCCGTCGCCGTCGCAACGTCATCAGACGCAACAGGACCGTCGTTCACATTGTCGACTGTGACCGTAAATGACTGTGTCGTCGTCGCCGTATCACCGTCGTTCTCCGAAGACGTAGATGTAACTGACAAGTCGAACGAGCCATTGAAGTTCTCGTCCGGCGTAATGGTAAGGCCTGAGAGCTGATCAGCACTCACGTCGGCAGAGCCATTCGTCACCGTGATCTCATTGCCATCGGCATCTCTCAACACCGCGCCGCCCGGAATATCCGATATCGTTACCGAAAGAGTCTCCGACCCATCCGTATCAGTCAGCGCCGACGAAAGGTCGAGCGAAATCGCTGTATCTTCGTCACCCGAGACATCGTTCGCCGTTAGCGACGGATCATCCGCAACACCGGTGACGTCGACCACGAGTGACGAACTGACCGTCGATGTTTCGCCAGTCGAGGATTCCGTTGTCGTCACTTGGACATCCAACGTAATCGTTTCGTCGGAATCGGCCGGCGGTGTAATCGTCAGACCCTCAAGCTGAGATGTCGCTATCTCCGCGGAACCAGACGAGATATCGATAACATTTCCGTCTCCATCCGTAAGAACAGCACCGTCCGGGATATCGGAAATCGTAATAGAGACACTTTCAGATCCATCGGTATCGAGTTGCGTAACATCGATATCCAGTTCGATTGCCGTATCTTCATTGCCCGTGGCATTGGTCACACTCAGATCGGCGCCTTCAACCGTCGTATCCGTCTCGGCGCCTTGGGCCGAGAGATCAACGGAGACGGCGGCTGTATCACCACTGTCCTCGGCTGAAGTTGCCGTCACCGAAAAGTCGAACGGATCTCCCGCACCGTCCCCTGTCAGGGTTACGGTTAGTCCATCCAGATCGCCGGCCGACAGTGTCCAACTTCCATCATCATTCTGTGACCCAGCGGAAAGAACAGCGCCGCTCGGAAGATCATCAACCGTTATCGACAAGGTCTCGGATCCATCGACATCCGTGAGGCCCGCCGAGATATCGAGCGGATACTCAACCGTCGCGTCTCCACCTTCGGTTACGGTGAAGTCAACAGACGTGATAAGGAAATCACTGCCATCCGAGTTGGTTGAACCGTCTGCAAATGTGTCATCCGCCGTGAAGACTATCTGGTCAAATGAGCCGCCATCATCAGCCGTAACGGTAACGGTGCCCGTGTTCCCGCCGGTCTCGCCAGCGTTGAACGTGCCTTCGCCCACTTTGACCCCATCACGATAGATTTCGTAATGGCCTTGTTCATGGCCGCCGGTTTCGTTCTCGTTGGCATAAAGCTTAGCGAAATCGAAGCTCGCAGTCGAAACGCCATCATCGAAATCGACGATCAATTGTTCTGATTGATTGCTATCGTTATCAAACCCAAGCTGACTGCTTGGGCCGGACGCATCACCCGACACACCAAAGCCACCGCTGCCACTCGATACATTATCGACAGATGCATCCGTTAGATTTCCATCGCTATCAATATTTCTCGCCGTGACCGAGAACCCGCTATCCGTTGAATCGTAGTTGTCTGCCGTAATCGAGACATCTGTCTCCGTGCCACCAGTATACGTAACCGTAGGTGCACCCAATTCTGCGCTCAATGTCGGTGCGTCTGCGACGCCGACGACATCGACGGTGATGGAGCCGTCAACAGTTGCCGTATCGTCGCCATCGGCCGTCGTTACCGTGATCCCTAAGTCGAAGTTTACGTCCGAATTGTCGGGCGGTTCGATTGAGATGCCGTCCAACTGCGCCTCAGTCACATTGGCCGAACCATTGGTGACCGTGATCTCGTTGCCACCTGCATCGTAAAGAATGGCACCGTCCGGAATGTCGGTGATCGTAATCGACGAGATATCGTCAACACTCGATACGTCGATATCCAAGGCAATCGCCGTATCCTCGTTCCCGGTCGACGTCTCCGTCGTGATCACCGCGCCGTCCGCATCCGCCGCAACATCGATCGTCACCGTCGCCGTGCTCTGCGCACCGCTCGGGTCCTCAACCGTGTACGTGAACGTCGTGTCCCCGTTGAAGTTCTCGTCCGGCGTGAACGTGTAAGAACCATCCGGGTTCTCGACAATCGTCCCGCCAGCAGGCTGATCGAACGACGCAATCGTCAACGCATCACCGTCAACGTCACTGTCGTTCCCCAACAGATCCTGCGCCGTGAACGTGATCGACTGATCCTCCGTCCCAGACAACGTGTCCGCATTGGCAACAGGACCGTCGTTCGACCCCTCGACCGTCACCGTAACAACAGCCGTGTCCGTACCGCCCTGACCGTCAGAGATCGTGTACGTGATATCGACCGTCGTGCTCTCGCCAACGCCAAGATCCTGATACCCAGAACCAGGATCAAACGAGATCGACCCGTCGTCGTTCACGACAACCGTCCCCTCCGCTCCCTGCTCCAGCGTCGCACCCGTCACCGTCAGGCTGTCGCCGTCCAGGTCCGTGTCGTTAGACAAAACGTCAATCTGAACAGCACCGCCGTCCTCCGTCGCCGTCGCAACGTCATCAGACGCAACAGGGCCGTCGTTCACACCGTCAACATCGATCGTCACCGTCGCCGTGCTCTGCGCACCGCTCGGGTCCTCAACCGTGTACGTGAACGTCGTGTCCCCGTTGAAGTTCTCGTCCGGCGTGAACGTGTAAGAACCATCCGGGTTCTCGACAATCGTCCCGCCAGCAGGCTGATCGAACGACGCAATCGTCAACGCATCACCGTCAACGTCACTGTCGTTCCCCAACAGATCCTGCGCCGTGAACGTGATCGACTGATCCTCCGTCCCAGACAACGTGTCCGCATTGGCAACAGGACCGTCGTTCGACCCCTCGACCGTCACCGTAACAACAGCCGTGTCCGTACCGCCCTGACCGTCAGAGATCGTGTACGTGATATCGACCGTCGTGCTCTCGCCAACGCCAAGATCCTGATACCCAGAACCAGGATCAAACGAGATCGACCCGTCGTCGTTCACGACAACCGTCCCCTCCGCTCCCTGCTCCAGCGTCGCACCCGTCACCGTCAGGCTGTCGCCGTCCAGGTCCGTGTCGTTCGACAAAACGTCAATCTGAACAGCACCGCCGTCCTCCGTCGCCGTCGCAACGTCATCAGACGCAACAGGACCGTCGTTCACACCGTCAACATCGATCGTCACCGTCGCCGTGCTCTGCGCACCGCTCGGGTCCTCAACCGTGTACGTGAACGTCGTGTCCCCGTTGAAGTTCTCGTCCGGCGTGAACGTGTAAGAACCATCCGGGTTCTCGACAATCGTCCCGCCATCAGGCTGATCGAACGACGCAATCGTCAACGCATCACCGTCAACGTCACTGTCGTTCCCCAACAGATCCTGCGCCGTGAACGTGATCGACTGATCCTCCGTCCCAGACAACGTGTCCGCATTGGCAACAGGACCGTCGTTCGACCCCTCGACCGTCACCGTAACAACAGCCGTGTCCGTACCGCCCTGACCGTCAGAGATCGTGTACGTGATATCGACCGTCGTGCTCTCGCCAACGCCAAGATCCTGATACCCAGAACCAGGATCAAACGAGATCGACCCGTCGTCGTTCACGACAACCGTCCCCTCCGCTCCCTGCTCCAGCGTCGCACCCGTCACCGTCAGGCTGTCGCCGTCCAGGTCCGTGTCGTTCGACAAAACGTCAATCTGAACAGCACCGCCGTCCTCCGTCGCCGTCGCAACGTCATCAGACGCAACAGGACCGTCGTTCACACCGTCAACATCGATCGTCACCGTCGCCGTGCTCTGCGCACCGCTCGGGTCCTCAACCGTGTACGTGAACGTCGTGTCCCCGTTGAAGTTCTCGTCCGGCGTGAACGTGTAAGAACCATCCGGGTTCTCGACAATCGTCCCGCCAGCAGGCTGATCGAACGACGCAATCGTCAACGCATCACCGTCAACGTCACTGTCGTTCCCCAACAGATCCTGCGCCGTGAACGTGATCGACTGATCCTCCGTCCCAGACAACGTGTCCGCATTGGCAACAGGACCGTCGTTCGACCCCTCGACCGTCACCGTAACAACAGCCGTGTCCGTACCGCCCTGACCGTCAGAGATCGTGTACGTGATATCGACCGTCGTGCTCTCGCCAACGCCAAGATCCTGATACCCAGAACCAGGATCAAACGAGATCGACCCGTCGTCGTTCACGACAACCGTCCCCTCCGCTCCCTGCTCCAGCGTCGCACCCGTCACCGTCAGGCTGTCGCCGTCCAGGTCCGTGTCGTTCGACAAAACGTCAATCTGAACAGCACCGCCGTCCTCCGTCGCCGTCGCAACGTCATCAGACGCAACAGGGCCGTCGTTCACACCGTCAACATCGATCGTCACCGTCGCCGTGCTCTGCGCACCGCTCGGGTCCTCAACCGTGTACGTGAACGTCGTGTCCCCGTTGAAGTTCTCGTCCGGCGTGAACGTGTAAGAACCATCCGGGTTCTCGACAATCGTCCCGCCATCAGGCTGATCGAACGACGCAATCGTCAACGCATCACCGTCAACGTCACTGTCGTTCCCCAACAGATCCTGCGCCGTGAACGTGATCGACTGATCCTCCGTCCCAGACAACGTGTCCGCATTGGCAACAGGACCGTCGTTCGACCCCTCGACCGTCACCGTAACAACAGCCGTGTCCGTACCGCCCTGACCGTCAGAGATCGTGTACGTGATATCGACCGTCGTGCTCTCGCCAACGCCAAGATCCTGATACCCAGAACCAGGATCAAACGAGATCGACCCGTCGTCGTTCACGACAACCGTCCCCTCCGCTCCCTGCTCCAGCGTCGCACCCGTCACCGTCAGGCTGTCGCCGTCCAGGTCCGTGTCGTTCGACAAAACGTCAATCTGAACAGCACCGCCGTCCTCCGTCGCCGTCGCAACGTCATCAGACGCAACAGGACCGTCGTTCACACCGTCAACATCGATCGTCACCGTCGCCGTGCTCTGCGCACCGCTCGGGTCCTCAACCGTGTACGTGAACGTCGTGTCCCCGTTGAAGTTCTCGTCCGGCGTGAACGTGTAAGAACCATCCGGGTTCTCGACAATCGTCCCGCCATCAGGCTGATCGAACGACGCAATCGTCAACGCATCACCGTCAACGTCACTGTCGTTCCCCAACAGATCCTGCGCCGTGAACGTGATCGACTGATCCTCCGTCCCAGACAACGTGTCCGCATTGGCAACAGGACCGTCGTTCGACCCCTCGACCGTCACCGTAACAACAGCCGTGTCCGTACCGCCCTGACCGTCAGAGATCGTGTACGTGATATCGACCGTCGTGCTCTCGCCAACGCCAAGATCCTGATACCCAGAACCAGGATCAAACGAGATCGACCCGTCGTCGTTCACGACAACCGTCCCCTCCGCTCCCTGCTCCAGCGTCGCACCCGTCACCGTCAGGCTGTCGCCGTCCAGGTCCGTGTCGTTAGACAAAACGTCAATCTGAACAGCACCGCCGTCCTCCGTCGCCGTCGCAACGTCATCAGACGCAACAGGGCCGTCGTTCACACCGTCAACATCGATCGTCACCGTCGCCGTGCTCTGCGCACCGCTCGGGTCCTCAACCGTGTACGTGAACGTCGTGTCACCGTTGAAGTTCTCGTCCGGCGTGAACGTGTAAGACCCATCCGGGTTCTCGACAATCGTCCCGCCAGCAGGCTGATCGAACGACGCAATCGTCAACGCATCACCGTCAACGTCACTGTCGTTCCCCAACAGATCCTGCGCCGTGAACGTGATCGACTGATCCTCCGTCCCAGACAACGTGTCCGCATTGGCAACAGGACCGTCGTTCGACCCCTCGACCGTCACCGTAACAACAGCCGTGTCCGTACCGCCCTGACCGTCAGAGATCGTGTACGTGATATCGACCGTCGTGCTCTCGCCAACACCAAGATCCTGATACCCAGAACCAGGATCAAACGAGATCGACCCGTCGTCGTTCACGACAACCGTCCCCTCCGCTCCCTGCTCCAGCGTCGCACCCGTCACCGTCAGGCTGTCGCCGTCCAGGTCCGTGTCGTTCGACAAAACGTCAATCTGAACAGCACCGCCGTCCTCCGTCGCCGTCGCAACGTCATCAGACGCAACAGGACCGTCGTTCACACCGTCAACATCGATCGTCACCGTCGCCGTGCTCTGCGCACCGCTCGGGTCCTCAACCGTGTACGTGAACGTCGTGTCCCCGTTGAAGTTCTCGTCCGGCGTGAACGTGTAAGAACCATCCGGGTTCTCGACAATCGTCCCGCCAGCAGGCTGATCGAACGACGCAATCGTCAACGCATCACCGTCAACGTCACTGTCGTTCCCCAACAGATCCTGCGCCGTGAACGTGATCGACTGATCCTCCGTCCCAGACAACGTGTCCGCATTGGCAACAGGACCGTCGTTCGACCCCTCGACCGTCACCGTAACAACAGCCGTGTCCGTACCGCCCTGACCGTCAGAGATCGTGTACGTGATATCGACCGTCGTGCTCTCGCCAACGCCAAGATCCTGATACCCAGAACCAGGATCAAACGAGATCGACCCGTCGTCGTTCACGACAACCGTCCCCTCCGCTCCCTGCTCCAGCGTCGCACCCGTCACCGTCAGGCTGTCGCCGTCCAGGTCCGTGTCGTTAGACAAAACGTCAATCTGAACAGCACCGCCGTCCTCCGTCGCCGTCGCAACGTCATCAGACGCAACAGGGCCGTCGTTCACACCGTCAACATCGATCGTCACCGTCGCCGTGCTCTGCGCACCGCTCGGGTCCTCAACCGTGTACGTGAACGTCGTGTCACCGTTGAAGTTCTCGTCCGGCGTGAACGTGTAAGACCCATCCGGGTTCTCGACAATCGTCCCGCCAGCAGGCTGATCGAACGACGCAATCGTCAACGCATCACCGTCAACGTCACTGTCGTTCCCCAACAGATCCTGCGCCGTGAACGTGATCGACTGATCCTCCGTCCCAGACAACGTGTCCGCATTGGCAACAGGACCGTCGTTCGACCCCTCGACCGTCACCGTAACAACAGCCGTGTCCGTACCGCCCTGACCGTCAGAGATCGTGTACGTGATATCGACCGTCGTGCTCTCGCCAACACCAAGATCCTGATACCCAGAACCAGGATCAAACGAGATCGACCCGTCGTCGTTCACGACAACCGTCCCCTCCGCTCCCTGCTCCAGCGTCGCACCCGTCACCGTCAGGCTGTCGCCGTCCAGGTCCGTGTCGTTCGACAAAACGTCAATCTGAACAGCACCGCCGTCCTCCGTCGCCGTCGCAACGTCATCAGACGCAACAGGACCGTCGTTCACACCGTCAACATCGATCGTCACCGTCGCCGTGCTCTGCGCACCGCTCGGATCCTCAACCGTGTACGTGAACGTCGTGTCACCGTTGAAGTTCTCGTCCGGCGTGAACGTGTAAGACCCATCCGGGTTCTCGACAATCGTCCCGCCAGCAGGCTGATCGAACGACGCAATCGTCAACGCATCACCGTCAACGTCACTGTCGTTCCCCAACAGATCCTGCGCCGTGAACGTGATCGACTGATCCTCCGTCCCAGACAACGTGTCCGCATTGGCAACAGGACCGTCGTTCGACCCCTCGACCGTCACCGTAACAACAGCCGTGTCCGTTCCGCCCTGACCGTCAGAGATCGTGTACGTGATATCAACCGTCGTGCTCTCGCCAACACCAAGATCCTGATACCCAGAACCAGGATCAAACGAGATCGACCCGTCGTCGTTCACGACAACCGTCCCCTCCGCGCCCTGCTCCAGCGTCGCACCCGTCACCGTCAGGCTGTCGCCGTCCAGGTCCGTGTCGTTAGACAAAACGTCAATCTGAACAGCACCGCCGTCCTCCGTCGCCGTCGCAACGTCATCAGACGCAACAGGGCCGTCGTTCACACCGTCAACATCGATCGTCACCGTCGCCGTGCTCTGCGCACCGCTCGGGTCCTCAACCGTGTACGTGAACGTCGTGTCCCCGTTGAAGTTCTCGTCCGGCGTGAACGTGTAAGAACCATCCGGGTTCTCGACAATCGTCCCGCCAGCAGGCTGATCGAACGACGCAATCGTCAACGCATCACCGTCAACGTCACTGTCGTTCCCCAACAGATCCTGCGCCGTGAACGTGATCGACTGATCCTCCGTCCCAGACAACGTGTCCGCATTGGCAACAGGACCGTCGTTCGACCCCTCGACCGTCACCGTAACAACAGCCGTGTCCGTACCGCCCTGACCGTCAGAGATCGTGTACGTGATATCGACCGTCGTGCTCTCGCCAACGCCAAGATCCTGATACCCAGAACCAGGATCAAACGAGATCGACCCGTCGTCGTTCACGACAACCGTCCCCTCCGCTCCCTGCTCCAGCGTCGCACCCGTCACCGTCAGGCTGTCGCCGTCCAGGTCCGTGTCGTTAGACAAAACGTCAATCTGAACAGCACCGCCGTCCTCCGTCGCCGTCGCAACGTCATCAGACGCAACAGGGCCGTCGTTCGTGTTGTCGACATTCACAGTTATGACGGCAACATCGGTTACGCCGGCGGTATCGTTGTTTTCCGCTTCTGTCGACGTTGCGGTCACATTGAGATCAAAACTACCCGTGAAATCCGCCGGCGGTGTGATCGTCAGACCCGGGAGATCTGCAACATCGACCTGGGCAACACCCTCGTCGATCGTCAGTTGCCAGCCATCGGCGTTTGTCAGCACCGATCCATTAGGAATATTCGACAACGTCACGGAAATCGTTTCAGAGCCATCCGTGTCGGTTAACGCCGCCTGAATGTCGAGACCAATCGCTGTATCTTCAGTACCAGAAGCATCGGTGACGTTGAGCGAGGGATCATCCGCGACCGCTTCCACTGCGACATTCAAGGTATCCGTCGACGTGTTTGTATTCGCGCCGTCGGTCGTAGTCGTTTCGACGGTCAGCGCAAAATCGGCATCCGCGTTCTCTGGCGGCGTTATGCTGAGTCCATTTAACTGTTCTTCAGTTAATGATGCGGAACCGCCCGTGACATCAAGAGTTTGCGTTGCGCCTTGGCCATCCACGTACGTCAAGCTGGCCCCATCCGGAATATCGGAGATCGTCACCGAAACCGACTCCGACGCATCCACTGCAGAAACGTCGATATCCAAAGGTATAACGGTGTCTTCGAAACCCGATGCGTCGTTCAAGGTCACAACGGCGCCATCCGCGACACCGTCCACCGTGACACTGATGGTGCCAGACGTCTCCGCCGTATCCCCGCCGTTCGCTTCCGTCGACGTCGCAACGACCGAAAGATCAAACGTCCCCGAATAATCGTCCGGCGGCGTGATCGTCAGACCCGTCAACTGCTCAGGCGCCAAGTCCGCAGACCCGTTCGTCACCGTCACGAAGTCCCCGTTCGCAAGCGTCAATACCGCTCCGTCCGGAATATCACCAATCGTCACAGACAAGCTCTCAGAACCGTCCGTGTCCGTCAGCGCAGACGAGATATCCAGCGCAATCGCCGTATCCTCGTCACCAGACGCCGCACCCGTGCCCAAATCCAACGTCGGTGCATCCGCATCAGCCG